>NZ_BDMM01000016.1 GCF_002157625.1 Brevundimonas sp. SH203 | reverse complement strand
AAGGCGGGTCCGGTGCAGGCTCGAACGCGGATGTTTAGGACAAACCGCTGAGCATCGCCATAATCCACTCCCTTGAGTGGGTCGCAAACGGGTGGGCGATAATCTCCTCCCCACTCGTGGGGAGGGGACGATGCGACGAAACCTGCCTGCTCCCCGTTCCATGGGGAGGTGGCTCGGAGCGTAGCGGAGAGACGGAGGGGTTCTCCCCTACCCCGCGATCTGGCCGAAGTCCGCGATCTGGCCC
>NZ_BDMM01000015.1 GCF_002157625.1 Brevundimonas sp. SH203 | reverse complement strand
AGTATGGCCCGGGGGATCCGTATACGTTTCTAATTTGTAGTTAACGGTTGGATACCACTTTGAGGCATGTAATATGGTACTGAGCTTCGGCACAGGGCTCAAATTGCATCATTAAATGTCTCCGATGTGGCTATATGTCATGGATAAAGGCAGCCCCCTATATCTTTTTTTGTGGCAGCATGGGTCCATCAAAGCAATTATTCAGGGTCTTAATGACCTCCACAGCTCTAAACGTAATTCATCTGGCTTTGCCTGTACTTACTTCCTCCATGAAAAAAAGTGTTGATAATGCTCATAATGCTGCCCAGCAATTTCCTCCCTTCTCAAGACTATTCTGGCTTCCTGGGTACTTAAAAACAGGGCTTAGAGTATGGCTGCTGACAAAATTGCACTCTAAACGCTAGCTTAGGTCTTCTGCGGCCGCGATATCCTGCAGATGCATCCAGTAC
>NZ_BDMM01000014.1 GCF_002157625.1 Brevundimonas sp. SH203 | reverse complement strand
TCTGCAGGATATCGCGGCCGCTCTAAACGTGGTAAATTGTTAACTCCGAGCTAGACTTCAGGTGGCCGTATTTATCAGATTTCCTCGTTGTGTCCTCAGAAAAAAATGCCAATACCACTTTCAGCTGTGAATATCCACCATGAAGGGCAAGACATGCTCATAATTAACTGTCAGGCAGGCCAGGCCTTCAGCTACAACGACCTTGAATTGGTTTATTCTGCTTGTCCTCTATAAGTTTGCCAGAGGGAATCACACATGAGCCAAACCTATTGAAGAAAGCATTAGGACAGTGCCAGTCTTAATCACAGTGGGGGGTATGTTATTCCCAATGAAGTCGTCCAGAAACGGACTAGGTAGTTAGCTTTTTCTAGTGCCCAACACATTAGAGGTGTGGTTTTTTTTCTCTAAAATAAGGGTGGCCATAGGCTCTTTTAACCAGAATCGGTGTAGTCAGCTGAAATTGACTTGCACGCCTGGGTCCTGTGTGTCTACTAACTTTCTCGCGAACGATAGCTAACGGATC
>NZ_BDMM01000013.1 GCF_002157625.1 Brevundimonas sp. SH203 | reverse complement strand
GGCGCCGCATCGGCGGAACCCAATGGTTGGTACGGCGCCATCGACGCCGGCTACCACATGATGGACGACATCAACGCCGAGTCGTCGACGACGGGCGCCAACTGGAACTATGAAGTGAACAACGGCTGGGCCGCCTTTGCGCGCCTGGGCTATCGCTTCAACCCCAACTGGCGCGTCGAACTCGAAGGCGGCTACCGCTCGGGCGACATCGGCAAGGTCCGCGCCGTCTCCGGCACGCAAGGCCTGTGCAACCTGACCCCGGCGACGGGCGGCTGCTTCTCGCCGGAAGGCGACATCGAGTCGACCACCCTGATGGCCAACGTCATCTATGACTTCGGTTACGAAGCCTGGGGCATCCGTCCGTTCGTGGGTCTGGGCGCCGGCGTGAACCGCGTCAAGGCCGACGCGATCGGCGCCCTGCGCGCCAACCGCGCCGCCACCATGACCATCGACGACGACTCGACCAAGTTCGCCGCTCAGGCGATCGCGGGTCTGGCCTGGGCCATCGGCGACCGCGCCAACATCGATCTGACCTACCGCTATCTGACGGGCGACGCCTCGTGGGATTCGGTCTCGGCCGGTGGCACGGCGTTCGGCACCTGGGACGGCGACTACGACCAGTCGCACACCGTGACCCTGGGTCTGCGCTACAGCTTCGGCGCAGAAGACGCGCCGCCGCCGCCGCCGCCTCCTCCGCCCCCGCCGCCGCCTCCCCCGCCGCCTCCCCCGCCGCCGCCTCCGCCGGCTCCGGTGAAGCCGGTCGCGCGCCAGTTCGTGGTCTACTTCGACTGGGATCGCTCGGACCTGACGGCGGAAGCCCGTTCGGTGGTGACGCAGGCCGCCAACTACGCCAAGTCGGGCGCCCCGACGCGCGTCCTGATCGTCGGCTACACCGACACCTCGGGTTCGGCCGCCTATAACCTGGGTCTGTCCAACCGTCGTTCGCGCACCGTCGCGGACGCCCTGGTGGCTCAAGGCGTCAACGGCGGCGTGATCGCCCTGGACGGCAAGGGCGAGACCAACCTGGCCAAGCCCACCGCCGACGGCGTGCGTGAACCGCTCAACCGCCGCGCGACCATCGACATCAACTTCTAAGTCCCCAAGGCCGGCCGGTCTGGA
>NZ_BDMM01000012.1 GCF_002157625.1 Brevundimonas sp. SH203 | reverse complement strand
TGATGGGTCGGATGACGCTGGAGGAGAAGGTCGGTCAGACGATCCAGGCCGACATCGGCTCGATCAAGCCCGAGGACCTCTTGACCTATCCGCTGGGGTCGATCCTGGCGGGCGGCAACTCCTCGCCGGGCGGGGACGAGCGGGCCTCGGCCGACAAATGGGTCGAACTGGCCCGGGCCTTCCGCGCGGCGGCGGCCCAGCGACCGGGGGCGAAGGTGCCGCTGATCTACGGCATCGACGCCGTGCATGGGCACAACAACATCGTCGGCGCGACCATCTTCCCGCACAACATCGGCCTGGGCGCCGCGCGCGATCCCGACCTGATCCGCCGCATCGGCGAGGCGACGGCGCTGGAGGTGGCGGTGACGGGCGCCGACTGGACCTTCGGCCCGACCCTGGCCGTGCCCCAGGACGACCGCTGGGGCCGCGCCTACGAAGGCTATGCCGAGAACCCGGAGGTGGCGCAGAGCTACGCCGGGCCGATGACCCTGGGCCTGCAGGGTCGGCTGTCGGCCGACCATCCGCTGACCGCCGGCCATATCGCCGGCTCGGCCAAACACTTCTTAGCCGACGGCGGCACCACGGGCGGCAAGGACCAGGGCGACTTCGCCGGAACCGAACAGGAGATGATCCGCACCCACCTGTCCGGCTATCCCCAGGCCATCGACGCGGGCGTGCTGTCGATCATGGCCAGCTTCTCCAGCTGGAACGGGGTCAAGCATTCGGGCAACGAGACCATCCTGACCGACGTGCTGCGCGGCCCGCTGGGCTTCGACGGCTTCGTGGTGTCGGACTGGAACGCCCACGGCCAGCTGCCGGGCTGTTCGAACGAAAGCTGCGCCCTGGCCTTCAACGCCGGCATCGACATGTTCATGGCGCCCGACAGCTGGAAGCCGCTCTACGCCTCGACCCTGGCCCAGGTGAAGTCGGGCGAGATCCCGATGGCGCGTCTGGACGAGGCGGTGCGCCGCATCCTGCGGGTCAAGGTCAAGACCGGCCTGTTCAATGACAGCCGCCCGGTCGAGGGCCATGTGAACGAACTGGGCTCGCCCGCCCACCGCGCCCTGGCGCGCGAGGCGGTGCGCAAGTCGCTGGTGCTGCTGAAGAACGAAGGCTCGGTCCTGCCGATCCGGTCGGGCGCGCGGGTGCTGGTCGCGGGCCACGCCGACGACATCGGCCAGGCCTCGGGCGGCTGGACCCTGACGTGGCAGGGCACGGGCAACACCAACGCCGACTTCCCCAACGGCCAGTCGATCTGGAGCGGCATCCGCGAGGCCGTCGCGGCCGGCGGCGGCCAGGCGACCCTCAGCGCCGACGGCTCCTTCACCCAGAAGCCCGACGTCGCCATCGTCGTCTTCGGCGAGACCCCCTATGCCGAGTTCCAGGGCGACGTGGACACGCTGGACTTCCTGCCGACCGAACCGCTGGAGACGTTGAAACGCCTGAAGGCGGCGGGCGTCCCGACCGTCTCGGTCTTCCTGTCGGGCCGTCCGATGTGGACCAACCCGGAGATCAACGCCTCCGACGCCTTCGTCGCCGCCTGGCTGCCGGGCACCGAGGGCGGCGGGATCGCCGACGTGCTGATCGGCGATCCGGCCGGCAAGCCGCGCGACGACTTCCATGGAACCCTGTCCTTCAGCTGGCCAAAGACCGCCAAGGGCGAGCCGCTGAACGTGGGCCAGCCGGGCTATGACCCCCAGTTCGCCTATGGCTACGGCCTGACCTACGCCCGGCCCGCGCGCGTCGGCGTCCTGTCCGAGGACAGCGGCGTGGCCGGCGCGGGCGGCAGCCTGGACCGCTACTTCGTCGACGGTCGCTTCATCGCCCCCTGGTCGCTGATGCTGCGCGACGCGGGCGGGGAGTTCCGGCTGGGGGCCGAGAAGGCCGGGGCCAGCCCGCGCGGCGGCGTCTCGGTGCGCTCCGCCGACGGGGCGGGCCAGGAATCGGCGCGGGCCCTGACCTTCTCGTCGGCCGGCGGCATGGCGATGATCGCGGCCCAGCCGGTCGATCTGGTGCGCCAGGCCAACGGCGAAATGGCCATCGCCTTCCGCTACCGCGTCGACGCGGCCCCGACCGCGCCGGTCATGCTGACCCTGGGCCAGGGCCAGGTCGACGTCACCGACCTGTTCAAGGCCGCGCCGCTGGGCGAATGGCGCACGATGAAGGTCCGCCTGTCCTGCCTGCGCGACCGCGGCGCCGACCTCGCCGCCGTCGACCAGCCCTGGGGCCTGCGCGCCGCCGGACCCTTCGCCGCCACCGTCGAAAATATCCGACTCGCTTCAAACGAAGGCGACGCTATCTGTCC
>NZ_BDMM01000011.1 GCF_002157625.1 Brevundimonas sp. SH203 | reverse complement strand
AGAAAAGCCCGCCTGGCTTTGGCCATGCGGGCTAGATCTTGGGTGCGGGAGTAGGATTTGAACCTACGACCTTCAGGTTATGAGCCTGACGAGCTACCGGGCTGCTCCATCCCGCGGCAAGCGGTCGTTTGTGAAGGAAGAAGTGTTCGAGTTTATACTCATGTGTGCTTGGTAGACCCGGCGACGACCTACTCTCCCGCGCCTTGAGACGAAGTACCATTGGCTCTGGAGGGCTTAACGACCGAGTTCGGAATGGGATCGGGTGGGGAACCTCCGACATAGTCACCAGGTCAACCAAGCACACATGAGAAGAAGACATTGTCAGAGATTGCTCGGGTCATGGAACAATCATCGAATGAGTTTTGCTGAGAAACGATCAAACCGATCGGATTATTAGTACCAGTAAGCTTCACGCGTCGCCGCGCTTCCACACCTGGCCTATCAACGTGGTAGTCTTCCACGATCCTCAGCGAAGCCTTGTTTTGAGGTTAGTTTCCCGCTTAGATGCTTTCAGCGGTTATCTATTCCATACTTAGCTACCCTGCTGCACAGCTGGCGCCATGACAGGTACACCAGAGGTATGTCCATCCCGGTCCTCTCGTACTAGGGACAGATCCTCTCAAGCTTCGAACACCCACGGCAGATAGGGACCAAACTGTCTCACGACGTTCTGAACCCAGCTCACGTACCACTTTAAATGGCGAACAGCCATACCCTTGGGACCTGCTCCAGCCCCAGGATGTGATGAGCCGACATCGAGGTGCCAAACTTTGCCGTCGATATGGACTCTTGGGCAAAATCAGCCTGTTATCCCTAGAGTACCTTTTATCCGTTGAGCGATGGCCCTTCCACTCGGGACCACCGGATCACTATGGCCGACTTTCGTCTCTGCTCGACTTGTCAGTCTCGCAGTCAGGCGAGCTTATGCCATTGCACTCGACGAGCGATTTCCGACCGCTCTGAGCTCACCATCGCGCGCCTCCGTTACACTTTGGGAGGCGACCGCCCCAGTCAAACTACCCACCACGCCATGTCCCGGGACCGGATAACGGCCCTCGGTTAGACGTCAACGACAGTAAGGGTGGTATTTCAAGGACGACTCCACCAGAGCTGGCGCCCCGGTTTCATAGTCTCCCACCTATCCTACACATACGGTCGCTAACGCCAAGGCGAAGCTATAGTAAAGGTTCATAGGGTCTTTCCGTCTGACCGCGGGAACCCCGCATCTTCACGGGGAATTCAATTTCACTGAGCCTATGCTGGAGACAGTGGGGAAGTCGTTACGCCATTCGTGCAGGTCGGAACTTACCCGACAAGGAATTTCGCTACCTTAGGACCGTTATAGTTACGGCCGCCGTTTACCTGGGCTTCAGTTCGACGCTTTCACATCTCCCTTTAACCTTCAGGCACCGGGCAGGCGTCAGACCCTATACGTCGCATTGCTGCTTCGCAGAGCCCTGTGTTTTTGCTAAACAGTCGCTACCCCCTGGCTTGTGCCACTCAGTCCTGCTTGCGCAAGGTGAGTCACGCTTATTCCGAAGTTACGCGTGCAATTTGCCGAGTTCCTTCAGCATAGTTCTCTCAAACGCCTTGGTATGCTCTACCTGACCACCTGTGTCGGTTTCGGGTACGGTCTCTGCTGGAGTTATTTCCTGGGACAACGCCCCCGCACACACAATCCAATAAGTGGGTACGAGTTAAGCCATCCGTCACTTCCAGCTGGTGCAGGAATATTTACCTGCTTCCCATCGACTACGCTTTTCAGCCTCGCCTTAGGGGCCGACTAACCCTGCGCAGATTAGCTTTACGCAGGAACCCTTGGTCTTTCGGCGAGAGTGTCTCTCACACTCTTATCGTTACTCATGTCAGCATTCTCACTTCCGATACCTCCAGCCAGGCTCACGCCTGACCTTCACCGGCCTACGGAACGCTCCGCTACCGCATGCACAAAGTGCACACCCATATCTTCGGCGACTGGCTTGAGCCCCGTTACATTTTCCGCGCAGGATCGCTTGATCAGTGAGCTGTTACGCTTTCTTTAAAGGATGGCTGCTTCTAAGCCAACCTCCTGATTGTCAAAGCAATCCCACATCGTTTCCCACTTAGCCAGTACTTGGGGGCCTTAGATGATGGTTAGGGTTGTTTCCCTTTTCACGACGGACGTTAGCACCCGCCGTGTGTCTGCCCGATAGTTCTCTTGGGTATTCGGAGTTTGGTTAGTATTGGTACCGCTCGCGCAGCCCGCAACCATCCAGTGCTCTACCCCCCAAGGAATTCGTCGGACGCTCTACCTAAATAGATTTCGCGGAGAACCAGCTATGTCCAGGTTTGATTGGCCTTTCACCCCTATCCACAAGTCATCCCAGAATTTTTCAACATTCACGGGTTCGGTCCTCCAGTTGGTGTTACCCAACCTTCAACCTGCTCATGGATAGATCACCTGGTTTCGGGTCGTCATACGTCGAACTTAGCGCCCTATTCAGACTCGCTTTCGCTGCGCCTACACCTAACGGCTTAAGCTTGCTCGACACATGAAGTCGCTGACCCATTATACAAAAGGTACGCCGTCACCGCGCTTGGCGGCTCCGACTGCTTGTAGGCTTCCGATTTCAGGATCTGTTTCACTCCCCTTGTCGGGGTGCTTTTCACCTTTCCCTCACGGTACTTGTTCACTATCGGTCGTAGAGGAGTACTTAGGCTTGGAGGGTGGTCCCCCCATGTTCAGACAGGATTTCACGTGTCCCGCCCTACTCGAGTCTCTTGCTGTTTGATGACTACGGGGCTTTCACCCACTATGGCCGACCTTTCCAGATCGTTCGTCTTTATTTCACAAGAGCACTGGCCTGGTCCCGGTTCGCTCGCCACTACTACGGGAGTCTCGGTTGATGTCCTTTCCTCCGGGTACTGAGATGTTTCAGTTCCCCGGGTTCGCTTAATGAAGCCTATGTATTCAGCTCATTATACCTTTCAACAATCCGCCAATCGCTGCTTCCGAAGAAACAGAGTTGGAAGACTGTAAAGGTGGGTTTCCCCATTCGGAAATAACCGGATCAAAGGGTGCTAGCGCCTCCCCGGTTCTTATCGCAGCTTGCCACGTCCTTCATCGCCTCTCTACGCCAAGGCATCCGTCAGAAGCCCTTCAACGTTTGATCGTTTCTCAGCAAAACTCATGCTTGGTGTATTCCGCCCGACTGGAAAGTTGCCGGGGGACCAAGCCTGATTTTTGTCAGACAATGTCTTCTTCTCGAACACGACCTAAAAGCTCAGGGGAGCCGGTCTAGTTCTTCCTTCACGATTTCAATGCCAGTTGGCGAGCGCCAACGGGCAATTCCTGATGCGATCTGCGAGCCTTGGCGGGGTGCGCCACCGCTTTCAAAGCGGAGCCTCGGGTCAAATCCAGAGCCGCGGGTGCGGCCTGGTGGAGCCAGACGGAGTCGAACCGACGACATCCTGCTTGCAAAGCAGGCGCTCTACCAACTGAGCTATGGCCCCGTTCCAGAGAACGGTGCGAAGCCCAGGAGAGCTGTCGGCGATGCCGTCTTGAGGCTGAGAACCCCCAGCGAACCAGAAGTCCTGGTAGGCCCGGGCAGACTCGAACTGCCGACCTTACGCTTATCAGGCGTACGCTCTAACCACCTGAGCTACGGGCCTATGGCAGCGACAGCCAGGCGGTGAAGCCCAGGCTCGCGATCGCGTCACCAACTTAACGGCCCGTATGGCCGAGGCGTCGATGACGAAAGTGGAAAGAGAAACGGAGACGGCGGCGTTCCGCCGTTTATTGGAGCCTCAATAGACAGTCTCGTGAGAGACGGCCTGGAGAAGCATCCTTAGAAAGGAGGTGATCCAGCCGCAGGTTCCCCTACGGCTACCTTGTTACGACTTCACCCCAGTCGCTGACCCTACCGTGGTCGCCTGCCTCCTTGCGGTCAGCGCAGCGCCTTCGGGTAGAACCAACTCCCATGGTGTGACGGGCGGTGTGTACAAGGCCCGGGAACGTATTCACCGCGGCATGCTGATCCGCGATTACTAGCGATTCCAACTTCATGCCCTCGAGTTGCAGAGGACAATCCGAACTGAGACGACTTTTAAGGATTAACCCTCTGTAGTCGCCATTGTAGCACGTGTGTAGCCCACCCTGTAAGGGCCATGAGGACTTGACGTCATCCCCACCTTCCTCCGGCTTAGCACCGGCAGTCCCATTAGAGTTCCCAACTGAATGATGGCAACTAATGGCGAGGGTTGCGCTCGTTGCGGGACTTAACCCAACATCTCACGACACGAGCTGACGACAGCCATGCAGCACCTGTGTCCTAGTCCCCGAAGGGAAAGCCACGTCTCCGTGGCGGTCCAGGCATGTCAAAAGGTGGTAAGGTTCTGCGCGTTGCTTCGAATTAAACCACATGCTCCACCGCTTGTGCGGGCCCCCGTCAATTCCTTTGAGTTTTAATCTTGCGACCGTACTCCCCAGGCGGATTGCTTAATGCGTTAGCTGCGTCACCGAAATGCATGCATCCCGACAACTAGCAATCATCGTTTACGGCGTGGACTACCAGGGTATCTAATCCTGTTTGCTCCCCACGCTTTCGAGCCTCAGCGTCAGTAATGAGCCAGTGTGTCGCCTTCGCCACTGGTGTTCTTCCGAATATCTACGAATTTCACCTCTACACTCGGAGTTCCACACACCTCTCTCATACTCAAGACACCCAGTATCAAAGGCAATTCCGAGGTTGAGCCCCGGGATTTCACCCCTGACTTAAATGTCCGCCTACGCTCCCTTTACGCCCAGTAATTCCGAGCAACGCTAGCCCCCTTCGTATTACCGCGGCTGCTGGCACGAAGTTAGCCGGGGCTTCTTCTCCGGGTACCGTCATTATCGTCCCCGGTGAAAGAATTTTACAATCCTAAGACCTTCATCATTCACGCGGCATGGCTGCGTCAGGCTTTCGCCCATTGCGCAAGATTCCCCACTGCTGCCTCCCGTAGGAGTTTGGGCCGTGTCTCAGTCCCAATGTGGCTGATCATCCTCTCAGACCAGCTACTGATCGTCGCCTTGGTGAGCCATTACCTCACCAACTAGCTAATCAGACGCGGGCCGCTCTAAAGGCGATAAATCTTTCCCCCGAAGGGCACATTCGGTATTAGCACAAGTTTCCCTGAGTTATTCCGAACCTAAAGGCACGTTCCCACGTGTTACTCACCCGTCCGCCACTAACTCCGAAGAGTTCGTTCGACTTGCATGTGTTAGGCCTGCCGCCAGCGTTCGCTCTGAGCCAGGATCAAACTCTCAGGTTGAGTTGACTTCTGACCTAAGCATCGGATCGACCGAAGTCGTCCTTGGCATTAGTTCTACGTATTTTATTGACGAGTTCCCACGTCATCGATCCAAAGATCGACGCATGGTATCTTTTCAAAAAGACCGCAGATAGTCAGTGTCGTATGATGACCTCGAAGGTCATCGCAAGAACACCGCCGCCTGCGTTTCTCTTTCCATATCAACAATGTCAAAGACCAGAACCGCCTCAGCGGCCCGACTTGTTTAGCGCCTCGTCGTCGGCGGAGGCGGCGATTTAGAGAACCGCGAACCCCGTGTCAACCGCTCTTTTCAGAGATTTCGCAAACCCGAAGAGCGAACCCTTCAAACCGCAAAAAACCGCCGGAGAAAACCAAGAGGCTTGCCCCTTCACCAAACCGGCGATTCGATTGAAGCGCGGAAACTAATCAAACCAACCCAGGAAAGCAAGAAGTTTCTCAACCCCCGCTCCCCTCAAAACCCCGGAGAACCAGCCCCCAAGGCCCCGAAAG
>NZ_BDMM01000010.1 GCF_002157625.1 Brevundimonas sp. SH203 | reverse complement strand
GCCTGCGCGACCGCGGCGCCGACCTCGCCGCCGTCGACCAGCCCTGGGGCCTGCGCGCCGCCGGACCCTTCGCCGCCACCGTCGAAAATATCCGACTCGCTTCAAACGAAGGCGACGCTATCTGTCCGGCCGTGAAGTGAGATCGGCGCTCCCGGTCGGTCGTCGAGATATGGGATTGCGATTAGGGGGCGAGGCGTCCGATGCTGGACGCGCCCGCCCGGCCGTGCTGCTGTGATGCTTGTGACCGCCCAGACGAATCGGAACCGCAACCACACCATGGGCGACATCGCGCGCCTGGCCGGGGTGTCGCCGATGACCGTCTCGCGCGTCGTCAACGGCGACGCACGGGTCCGCGACGCCACGCGCGAAAAGGTCGAGGCCGTCATCCGCCAGACCGGCTATGTGCCCGATCCCGCCGCGCGCATCCTGGCGCGGGCCGGCGGGGGGCGTATCGGCCTGCTCTACGCCAACCCCTCCAACGCCTATCTGGCCGAGGTGTTGTCGGGCGCCCTGGACGGGGCGCGCTCGGTCGGGCTGCTGCTGCTGATCGAACCCTCGCGGGCGGGCGCGCCGGACGAGGAGCGCGAGGCGGTGCGCCGTCTCGCGGCCGGCGGAGCGCATGGCGTCATCGTGCCGCCCCCCCTGGGTGAATCCGACGCCACCCTGGACGCCATCGCCCGCAGCGGCATGAAGGCTGTGGTTCTGGCCGCGCCGGTCCACCGCGACGATCTGATTTCCCTGCGCGTGGACGACCGTGCGGCGGCCGAGGAGATGACGCGGCACCTGCTGGATCTCGGCCATCGCCGGATCGGCTTCGTCGAGGGGCGGCTGGACCAGAGCGCCAGCGCGGATCGCCGCCAGGGCGCCCAGGACGCCGTCGATGCGGTCGAGGGCGCGAGCCTGCTGGTCCAGCCGGGGGACTTCACCTATCGCTCGGGCTTCGAGGCGGGGCGGCGGCTGATGGACCTGCCGCAGCGTCCGACGGCCGTTTTCGCCAGCAACGACGACATGGCCGCCGGCGTGCTGGCGGCCGTTCATGCGTCGGGTCTGTCCACGCCCGGCGACATTTCGGTGGCGGGTTTCGACGACACCTACCTCGCCGCCAGCGTCTGGCCGACCCTGACCACCATCCGCCAGCCGGTCGCCGAAATGGCCCGCACGGCGGCCGTCATCCTCGGGCGCGGCGAGGCGCCGGACGAGCCTGTCGCCCACGGCTTCATCGTTCGCGAAAGCACAGCTGCGCCGCGCGATTGACATCCGTCGTCTTGTCGATGATGTTAGCGCTACCACGTCGTAGAGCGTGGGGAGGAATCGCTTGTGTATCTGACTGAATGCCTGCCGTCGGACTGGCGCGAGGCGCGCCTGCTCGGCCGCGTGATGACGGCGGACGGCCCCTCGCCCGTGCTGGCGCGCGGCGGGCGGCTTTACGATCTTTCCCGTCACGTCGCGACGACGGCCCAGGCCGCTGCGATGGACGATCTGGACCACGCCGGCGTCGATCTGGGGCCGCTGGACGCCTTGACCGCAGCGTCGGCCTGGGCGCCGGACGCGGGCGATCTGACCCTTCTGTCGCCGCTGGATCTGCAGTGCGTCAAGGCGTCGGGCGTCACCTTCGCCGTCTCGGCGCTGGAGCGGGTGATCGAGGAACGGGCGCGCGGCGACGCCGACGCCGCCAACGCCGTGCGGCGCTCCATTCTGGACCGGATCGGCGGCGAACTGACGGACCTGCGTCCCGGTTCGGACGCGGCCGAGGCCGTCAAGGCCCAACTGATCGCCGAGGGCCTGTGGTCCCAGTATCTGGAGGTCGCCATCGGCCCCTATGCCGAAATCTTCACCAAGGCGCCGGTCCTGGCCTCGGTCGGCTGGGGCGCCGAAGTGGGCGTTCGGGCGGACTCGGCCTGGAACAATCCCGAGCCGGAGGTGGTGATCGTCTGCGACCCCGCCGGTCGCCCGGTCGGCGCCGCCCTGGGCAACGACGTCAATCTGCGTGACATCGAGGGACGCTCGGCCCTGCTGCTGGGCAAGGCCAAGGACAACAACGCCTCGGCCTCGGTCGGCCCCTTCATCCGCCTGTTCGACGACGGCTTCGGCATGGACGACGTGCGCTCGGCGACCGTCCGGCTGGAAGTCGAGGGGGACGACGGCTTCGTCATGACCGGCGAAAGCTCCATGTCCCTGATCAGCCGCGATCCCGAGGAGCTGGTGCGCCAGACGCTGAGCGCGCACCAGTATCCCGACGGTTTCGCCCTCTATCTCGGCACCATGTTCGCGCCCATCGACGACCGCGATGCGCCGGGCAAGGGCTTCACCCACCGGATCGGCGACCGCGTTCGCGTCTCGTCGGAGCGGCTGGGCGTGCTGGAGAACAGGGTGGCGACCTGCGATCAGGCGCCGCCCTGGCGGTTCGGTGTTCTGGAGCTGATGCGCAATCTGGCCGGTCGCGGCCTGCTGGGAGCCGCGACATGAGCGGCGCGACCTATCCTTCGCTGAAGAACCGGCTGGTGGTCGTCACGGGCGGCGGCTCGGGCATCGGCGCCGGCTTCACCGAGGCCTTTGCGCGCCAGGGCGCCCGCGTCGTGTTTCTGGACATCGCCGAAACGGAATCCCGCGAGCTGGAGGCGGCGCTGGCCCATCTGTCGCCCGCGCCCGTCTTCCATCCCTGCGACCTGATGGATGTCGCCGGACTCCAGTCCTGTCTCTCGCAATTGGTCGCCGACCACGGGCCGGTCGATGTGCTGATCAACAACGCCGCAAACGACGACCGGCACACGCTGGCCCAGGTCACGCCCGACTATTGGGACGACCGGATCAATGTGAACCTGCGCCACCTCTATTTCGCGGCCCAGGCGGTCGCCGCCGGAATGCGCGCGCGGGGCAGGGGGGTGATCGTCAATCTGGGGTCGATCAGCTGGCACCTGGGGTTGCCCGACCTGTCGCTCTACGAAACGGCCAAGGCCGGCATCGAAGGCATGACCCGCGCCCTGGCGCGTGAACTGGGCGGCGACGGCGTGCGCGTCGTCTGTATCGTTCCCGGCAATGTCCAGACGCCGCGTCAGATGCAGTGGTACACGCCCGAGGGCGAGGCCGAGATCGTCGCGGCGCAATGCCTGAAGGACCGGCTACAGCCGGCCGATGTGGCGGCCCTGGCCCTGTTCCTGGCGTCCGACGACGCGCGGCTGATCACGGGGCATTCCTATTTCGTGGACGCCGGCTGGCGTTAGGGCGGTTCGACTTTTACGCCCGCGTCAGACGGGCCTTATGGGAGGAACGATCAAGATGGCGGGACCAACGGGGGGCTCAGGCCCCGATATTGCGGGCGGCGATCGGGTCAATATGGCCTTCATCGCCCTGATCGTGGCGGTGGCCACCATCGGCGGCTTCATGTTCGGCTATGATTCCGGGGTCATCAACGGCACCCAGGACGGGTTGGAGGCGGCTTTCAACCTGTCGGCCCTGGGCACGGGCTTCAACGTCGGCGCCATTCTGCTGGGCTGCGCGGTCGGCGCCTTCATCGCAGGACGGCTGGCGGACGCCATCGGCCGTCGCACGGTGATGCAGATCGCCGCCGGCCTGTTCATCGTCTCGGCCTTCTGGGCCGGCGCGGCCGACACCTCGGCCCACTTCATCATCGCCCGCTTCATTGGCGGTCTGGGCGTCGGCGCGGCCTCGGTCCTGTCGCCCGCCTATATTTCCGAAGTGACCCCGGCCTCGATTCGCGGCCGGCTGTCCTCGGTGCAGCAGATCATGATCATCACGGGCCTGACGGGCGCCTTCGTGGCCAACTATGCGCTGGCCCGCACGGCCGGCGGATCGACCGCCGAATTCTGGCTGGGCTTTCCGGCCTGGCGCTGGATGTTCTGGCTGCAGGTGATCCCGGCGGCCGTCTATCTGGTCGCCCTGCTGGTCATCCCCGAAAGCCCGCGCTTCCTGGTGGTCAAGAAGAAGGACGCCCAGGCCGAGGCCGTGCTGTCCAAACTGTTCGGCGCAGGAACCGGCGCGCGCAAGGTTCAGGAAATCCGCGCCTCCCTGGCGGCGGATCACAAGCCCAAGTTCGCCGACCTGCTGGACCCGGCGACCAAGAAGGTGCGCCCCATCGTCTGGGCCGGGCTGATCCTGGCCGTGTTCCAGCAACTGGTCGGCATCAACATCGTCTTCTACTACGGCGCGGTGCTGTGGCAGTCGGTCGGCTTCTCCGAGAACGACGCGCTGCAGATCAACATTCTGTCCGGCGTGCTGTCGATCGCGGCCTGTCTGGCGGCCATTTCGGTCATCGACAGGATCGGGCGCAAACCCCTGCTGCTGATCGGCTCGGCCGGGATGTTCGTGACCTTGGCGACCGTCGCCTGGTGCTTCTCCAAGGCCGCCCTGATCGACGGCTCGCTGCATCTGGACGACAATACCGGCCTGATCGCCCTGATCGCCGCCAACGCCTATGTGGTCTTCTTCAACTTCAGCTGGGGTCCGGTCATGTGGGTCATGCTGGGCGAGATGTTCCCCAACCAGATGCGGGGCTCGGCCCTGGCCGTCGCCGGTTTCGCCCAGTGGATCGCCAACTTCGCCATCTCGGTCAGCTTCCCGTGGATGGCCGCGACCCTGGGCCTGATCGTCACCTACGGCTTCTACGCCGTCAGCGCCCTGATCTCCTTCTTCCTAGTCCAGGCCTGGGTGAAGGAAACGCGCGGCCGCGAACTGGAAGACATGACCGGCTGATCCGCCGGCCCAAAACCCTATCTCCCCCGAGACGGGCGGCGCTCCCCCGCCGCTCGTCAGACTTCGAAAAGGACACGCCATGACTGACACTCTCGAACTTTCCCACTGGATCGGCGGCGAGAAGGTGTCCGGCGCTCTCTCGGGCGAAAGCCTGAACCCGTCGGACACGCGCGAGGTCGTGGCGCGCACGCCCAGGGGCGGCGCCGCCGAGGTCGATCAGGCCGTGGCCGCCGCCCGCGCCGCCTTCCCCGCCTGGTCCGACGCCTCGCCGGAAGTCCGCTTCGACGTGCTGGACAAGGCCGGGTCGCTGATCATGGCGCGCGCCGCCGAGATCGGTCGCCTGCTATCGCGCGAAGAGGGCAAGACCCTGCCCGAGGGCATCGGCGAGACGATGCGCGCCGCCCGCATCCTGAAGTATTTCGCCGGCGAGGCCCTGCGCGTTCACGGCCAGAACTTAGCCTCGACCCGGCCGGGCGTGGAGATCCAGACCTATCGTCAGGCGGTGGGCGTCTTCGGCCTGATCACCCCCTGGAACTTCCCCATCGCCATCCCGGCCTGGAAGATCGCGCCCGCCATCGCCTTCGGCAATACGGTCGTCATCAAGCCCGCCGGCCCGACCCCCGCGACGGCCGAGGCCCTGATCGCCGTACTGCACGAGGCGGGCCTGCCCAAGGGCGTGGTCAATATGGTCATCGGCGACGGCGACGTGGGTCGGGCCATCGTCGCCCATCCGGGCGTCGACGGCGTTTCGTTCACCGGCTCGCAGGCCGTGGGCGCCGGCGTGGCCGAGGGCGCGGCGAAGCGCCAGGCGCGGGTCCAACTGGAGATGGGCGGCAAGAACCCGCTGATCGTTTTAGACGACGCCGATCTCGACCGGGCGGTGAACGTCGCCCTGGACGGCAGTTTCTTCGCCACCGGCCAGCGCTGCACCGCCTCCAGCCGCCTGATCGTTCAGGACGGCATACACGACCGCTTCGTCGCCGCCCTGGGGGAGAAGGTCGCGGCGCTCCGCGTCGGCCATGCGCTGGACGCCAACACCCAGATGGGCCCGGCGGTGACGGAGGCCCAGCGCGAGGTCTCCTACAAATATATCGACATCGCCCGCGACGCCGGCGGCCGCATCGTCACCGGCGGCGACCGCCTGAGCCTCGACGCGCCCGGTTGGTATGTGCAGCCGACGCTGATCGCCGACACCGCCGCCGACGCCCGCATCAACAACGAGGAAGTCTTCGGCCCCGTCGCCTCGACCATCCGCGTCGCCAGCTACGAGGAGGCGCTCGCCGTCGCCAACGGCGTCGAGTTCGGCCTGTCGGCGGGCATCGTCACCCAGTCGCTGAAATACGCGCGCGACTTCCAGCGCAACGCCCGCGCGGGCATGACCATGGTCAATCTGGCCACCGCCGGCGTGGACTATCATGTGCCGTTCGGGGGTTCTAAGAGGTCGTCCTACGGCGCGCGGGAGCAGGGATTCGCGGCCGTGGAATTCTATACCCAGATCAAGACCTCCTATTCCGCGAGCTGACCATGAACACGCCTGAACTCATCTGGGACATTCAGGCGGAACTGGGCGAAGGGCCGGTGTGGGACGCGGCGCGTCAGGCCCTGTGGTTCGTCGACATCAAGGGTCGCAAACTGCATCGCTACACCCCGGCGACCGATGAAAAGCGGTCCTGGGACGCGCCCGACCAGATCGGGTTCGCCCTGCCGGCCGAGGACGGGTCGCTGGTCTGCGGTGTGCGGGGCGGGCTGTATCGCTTCCATCCCGACGAGGGCGATTTCTCGCGCTTTCATCCGGTGGAGGAAGACCGGCCGCAGAACCGGCTCAACGACGGCTTCGTCGCGCCGGACGGGTCGCTGTGGTTCGGTTCGATGGACGACAGCGAACAGCTCCAGACCGGCGCCCTCTATCGCTGGTTCCGGGGCGAACTGACCCGTCACGACGACGGCTACGGCGTCACCAACGGCCCCTGCCTCAGCCCCGACGGGCGCACCCTGTATCACCACGACACGCTGAAGAAGACGGTGCTGGCCTTCGACCACGCGGACGGCGTGATCTCCAACCGCCGGGTCTTCGCCGTGACCGAGGACGGCTATGCCGACGGTCCCAGCATGGATGCCGACGGGGTGCTTCACGTCGGTCTGTTCAACGGCTGGGGCGTGGCCCGTTTCGCGCCCGACGGAACGCCGATGAGCAGGATCGAAACGCCGGTCCAGACCGTGACCAAGGCCGCCTTCGGCGGGCCGGACCTGCGCGACCTCTATATGACGACCGCCTGGCTGGGGAACGCGGACAAGCGGGCCGAGCAGCCGACGCTGGGCGGGCTGTATCGCGTTCGTGTCGAGGCGCCGGGTCTGGCGCCGAATCGGATCAGGCTGTGATCGCTCTGGAGGCCGGCGACTGGCGCGCCGCCGTCGAGCCTGGGCTGGGCGGCGCGGTGCTGAGCCTGGATTGGCGCGGGACGCCGGTGTTTCGCCGGACGCCCGAGGGCGCCGGCGACATTCTGGAGACCGCCTGTTTTCCGCTGGTCCCCTACGCCAACCGGATCGCCGATGGGCGGTTCGTCTTCAGCGGGCGGTCGGTGCGGTTGAAGACGCTGGACAGGTTCGCCCCGCACGCCCTGCATGGCGACGGCTGGCTTCTGCCGTGGACGGTGACGCAGCAGTCGTCGAAGGCGGTCGAGATGACGCTGGACTGGCCGGGCGACGCCGAGGGCTGGCCCTGGCCGTGGCGTGCGACCCAGTCGGTGTCGCTGTCGGCCGACGGCTTGCGGATCGCCCTGTCCGTGACGAACGCCGGGGACGCGCCGATGCCAAGCGGCCTGGGTCTTCACCCCTATTTCCACCGCCCGCAGGACGCCGTGCTGACGCTGGATGCGACAGGGGTGTGGGCGACGGATGACCGCTGCATTCCCGCGCATCTGGCCGCGCCCGACGCTGTGACCGACTGGTCGCAGGGTGTCGCCGTGAACACGGCCCCGTTTGTGGATCACGCTTACGCCGGATGGGCCGGAACCGCCCTTTTGACCGGCGGCGGTCAGAAGGTCGTCGTGACATCGGACGCCGGGGCGCGGTGGGTCCAGGTCTATGCCCCGACCGGCGCCGACTTCGTCTGCGTCGAACCCGTCACCCACCGTCCCGACGCCCACAATGCGCCGTCCGACGAGGACCACGGCCTCGTCACCCTGGCGCCGGGGGAAACCCAATCCCTGACTCTGCAGGTGCGCGCCACGGCGTTGGACGAATAGTCTCCGCCGCTCCGGGCTGTCGTTGAGCCCGGAGCGGCGATGTCGACCTAGCGGCGAACGCGGTTTTCCAGTTCGCCGATGCGGCGCGTCAGATAGGCCGAATCGTCCGACGAGGGATTGGCACGGCTGTATGCGGCCTCCAGCCGCGTCAGGTCGCCCAGTTCCACGCGGATGTCGGCCGCGTCCGCGCGGGTCACCGCGCCGGCGCGTTCCGCCGTCGTCACGCTGGTCTCCAGATTGGCCAGACGGGTGCGGGCGGGCAGGGCGGTCGTCGGGGTCTGGCCCGCCGGGCCGTCGCTGACACGCAGGTCCAGCGCATCCAGACGCGCATCCAGATCGGCCCGCTCTGTCGCATTGATCGAGCCGTCGGCCTTGTAGCGGTTCTCGACCTGGATCAGCGCCTGATAGTCGGACTTCAGGCGCGTGGCCTCGGTGCGGGTGATGCGGCGCGCGGACACGGCGGCGTCCACGCGCGCGTCGAAGGCGGCGCGGCCTTCCGCCACCGTATTGGTCTCGCCATAGCCGGTCGCGCCGGATTCCAGCGTCTGGGTCAGGGCGTTATAGCGCGCGTTCAGATCGGCGCGCTCCTGAGCCGAAATACCGTCGGCGGCGTAGCGGTTCTCCAGATCGACCAGGGCGGTGTAGTCGGCCCTCAACCGCGTCGCGGCCGAGGCGGACACCGACCCGGCGCGCACCCCGGCATCGACGCGGCCGGTGAACTGGGTCTGGCCGTCGCGCAGGGGGCGACCGCCGCGCAGCCAGGCCTGATCCATGGCCGACAGGCCCAGCCGGTCGCCGAACAGGGCGCCCACCACTGCGCCCAGCCGATCCTGATTGGTCGGGGTCTGGGCCGAGGCGACGCCGGCGGTCATCGTCAGGGCGAGGGCGGTGGCGCCCGCCAGCATCAGGCGGGTCGGGGCGGTGCGGGGCGTGGTCATGGTCAGAAGCCTTCGTGGTTCGGGTTTCGAGCCGAAAGAACGACGATCGCCGCGCTTGGTTGCCGCCGCACGCCCCATCCGGCTAGCTTCGACCGGCCCCTTTCCCCTATGACAGGTCGAAATCGCCTGACCGGACCCGTCTGACGCCATGACCCAATCGCCGCCCCGCATCGGGGGCCAGGACGTCGAAAGCTGGGGCGATCCCGAAGATCCGATCGTGCTGCTGCTCGGTCGGCCCCAGGCCCTGTTCGGCGACTGGCGGCGCGCGGTTCGGGCGCTGGTCGAGGCCGGCCGCCATGTCTTGATCGCCGCCGCCTTCGACACGTCCGACGATGCGTCCGGCGAGTTGCGGCGCCTTCTGACCGACCTGCCGTCCCGGCCCGCCCTGATCTGCGCCCAGGCCAGCTTGCCCGCCGTGATCCCGGCGCTTCAGGTCACGGGCGCGGCCCTGGCCAGCTGTCTGGTGATCTCGACCGCCGAGGCGGCCGTCCAGCCGCCCTTCGATCCGGCGGCGCTGGACCTGCCGGTCCAGATCGTGACCCGTCAGGACGGGGCCGATCCGGCCGAGGCGGAGAACGCCCTCGTGCTGGGTTTCCTTGAGCGTTGCGCGCCGCGCGAGGCGCTGCATTATCACGCCGGGTCCGACCCCCGCACCTTGCGCGACGCCCTGGGCTGTTTCGCGACCGGCGTGACGGTGGTGACGACGCTGGACGAGGCGGGCCGGCCCGTCGGCCTGACCGCCAACTCCTTCTCCTCGGTGTCGCTGGACCCGCCGCTGATCCTGTTCTGCCTGTCCCGGTCGTCGGCCAATGTGGAGCGGTTCCGTCAGGCGGCCCATTTCGCTATCAATGTCCTGCACATCGGCCAGCAGCCGATGTCGGGCGTCTTCGCCGGCGCGGGCGACCGTTTCCAGGACGTGGCGTGGGAGACCTGGGACACCGGCGCGCCCATCCTGTCGGGCGCCCTGGCCAGTTTCGAATGCGCCACCGACCAGATCGTGGAGGCCGGCGACCATCTGGTCTTCATCGGCCGCGTCACCCGCGCCCGGTTCGAGCCGCGCCGCGACCCTCTGCTCTATTTCCGCGGCAAGTATCGGCGACTGCACTTTTCCTGACCCGACCTGACCGCTATCTGTCGCTCGAAATAGAGGAAGCCGCACCATGTCCGCCGATCCCGTCGTCATTGTCTCCTACGCCCGCACCCCGATGGGCGGCTTCCAGGGGGCGCTGTCGGACGCCAAATCCACCGACCTGGGCGCCGTGGCGGTGAAGGCGGCGCTGGAGCGGGCCGGTCTGGACGCGGCCAAGGTCGAGCAGATCATCATGGGCTGCGTCCTGCCGGCGGGTCTGGGCCAGGCGCCGGCGCGTCAGGCGGGCATGGGGGCGGGTCTGCCCGTCTCGGCCGAGGCGACCACCATCAACAAGATGTGCGGCTCGGGCATGCAGGCGGCGATGATGGCGCACGACGCCCTGGCCGCCGGTTCCGCCGACGTGATCGTGGCGGGCGGCATGGAGTCCATGACCAACGCCCCCTATCTGATGCAGAAGCACCGGGGCGGTGCCCGCATCGGCCACGACGTCATTTCCGACAGCATGTATCTGGACGGGCTGGAGGACGCCTACACCCCCGGCAAGCTGATGGGCCAGTTCGCCGAGGACACGGCCAAGGCCTATCAGTTCACGCGCGAACAGCAGGACGCCTACGCCATCGAAAGCGCCGGCCGGGCCAAACGCGCCCAGGACGCGGGCGATTTCGCCGCCGAGATCGCGCCGGTCGAGGTCAAGACCCGCAAAGGGGCGGTGACGGTAGACCGCGACGAACAGCCGACCAAGTCCGACCCGTCCAAGATCCCCAGCCTGCGCCCCGCCTTCGGCGCCGACGGCACCATCACCGCCGCCTCGGCCGCCTCGATCTCAGACGGCGCCGCCGCCCTTGTCATGATGCGCCAGTCGACGGCCGAGGCGCTGGGCCTGACGCCGATCGCCCGCGTGGTCAGCCAGGCCGCCCACGCCCAGGAACCGCACCTGTTCACCACCGCCCCGGTCTTTGCTTTGCAAAAGGCGCTGAAGAAGGCGGGCTGGAGCGCCGACGACGTCGATCTGTGGGAGGTCAACGAGGCCTTCGCCATCGTGCCGATGATCGCCATGCAGGAACTGGGCATCCCCCACGACCGCATGAACGTCAACGGCGGCGCCTGCGCGCTCGGCCACCCGCTCGGCGCCTCCGGCGCCCGCGTCCTGACCACCCTTCTGTCCGCCCTGAAAGCCCACGGCAAGACCAAGGGCATGGCCGCCCTGTGCATCGGCGGCGGCGAAGCGACCGCGATGGGCGTGGAGTTGGTGTAGGAAGCTATCCGGGCGAAGCACCGTCCTGTTTTACAAAACGCTGAAACCGACCCGATATCTTCAGGCCATCTTTCAAGCTGGCTGCGAGAAGCAGGATGTTTGAGGCGCCTGCGATAAGTTCGATCGCCTGCACCGCATAAAATGCGGCGTCGAACGCCCCGCTGTGCGCTTTGACGCTGAGAAACAAGGCGGCCGGAATGAGAATCAGAAGCCTGACGCCCGCGACAATCGGCATTCGTCTCTTCTTAGATGCGATGATGCGTGACCGGCGGCCTTTGGCCATTTGAAGGCCCGATCCGCCTGTGATCGCCAAAGCAGGGACCAACCAAAGGAACCCCCACGGGATCACCATCTTGAGTTCTGCGATGGTCGAGGAAGAGGCGAATAGTTCAGTGACAGCTGTTGAGATCCAAAATACGAAGATCGTCAGCAAAGCGATGGTGCCGGCCAGAGCATGAACGACCTTCGTCACAGTGATCGCACGGGGCATATGGATATTCTCTCTTCTGAAATTCAGCTGAGAGGGCGCCGCGAATAGCCTGCGCCTTCCCGATCTGAATCGGGTTGACGCCGTGGCTGTGAAGACCCGCTAGCGGGCGCAGGAGCTACCGACCTGCTGCTCTATTTTCGACTGAAGAAGACTACCAGCATTGGGTGTCGTCAGGCAACGTCGTGGGAGGCGGCGGGGCGAAAACAATCATGCCCTTAAGCCGCGAACGCCGCCCGGATCGGTTGGACCGTCTGGTCGGGGCGCTTCACCGGCAGGTCGAAGCTGACCACCGTGCCGACGCCCGGCTGGCTTTCCATGCTCAACTGGCCGCCGTGCATCTCGATCAGGGACTTGGTCAAGGCCAGGCCCAGGCCGGTGCCCTGAGTGGTCTTGGAGTGCTGGCCCTCGACCTGTTCGAACGGGCGGGCCAGGCGGATCAGGTCCTGCGGCGCGATGCCTATGCCGGTGTCGGCGCAGGCGACGCGGACGCGGTCCTCGCCCGCCGCTCCGACGAAGGGTTTCAGCGACACGACGATGGCGCCGCCCTCGGGCGTGAACTTCACGGCGTTGGAGATCAGGTTCAGCATCACCTGTTTGACGCCCCGGTGGTCGGCCTCGATGTCGGGCAGGTCGCCGGCCTCGACGGCGATCTTCAGCCCGGCCTCCTGAACCTTGCCGCGCATCAGGCGCACGGCGTCCTCGCACACCTCCTGCAACGACACCGGCTCATAGTGCAGGGTCATCTTGCCGGCCTCGATCTTGGCCATGTCCAGCACATCGTTGATCAGGCTGAGCAGATGCTGGCCCGACCTCAGGATGTCGGCGGCGTAACCCTTGTATTTCTCGTTCAGCGGCCCGAACAGTTCGCTGGCCATGATTTCGGAAAAGCCGTTGATGGCGTTCAGCGGCGTGCGCAGCTCGTGGCTCATATTGGCCAGGAACTCGGACTTGGCCTGGTTGGCGGCCTCGGCCCGGGTCATGGCGACCTCGTATTTGCGGGCCAGCAGCGACAGCTTCTCCTGGCTGGACTCCAGCTGGTCGACCGTGGCGCGAAGGTCGTCGGCGGCGCGGCGGCGCTCGGCCTCCTCGCGCTTGATGGCGGTGATGTCGGCGGCGGTGACGACCGAGCCGCCTTCCGAGGTGAACCGTTCGGACAGCTGAAGCCAGCGCCCGTCGTGCAGCTCGACCTCGCGCAGACCCGCCCGGCCGCCCGCCGGCGGATGTTCGGCCTTGATGGCCAGGCCAGCGATGCGGTTCAGTTCGTCCTTCAGGGCGCCGCGCCGCACCACGCCGTGGTCGAAGCCGAAGGCGTCCTCGAACGCCTGGTTCCACAGGATCAGCCGCCCCTGACGGTCGAACAGGACGAAGGCGTCGGAAATGCTCTCCACCCCGTCGCGCAGCCGGCTCTCGGCGGCCTGGGCGGCGGCCCGGGCGCGGCGGGCCTCAGTGATGTCCAGCGCCACGCCCAATATGGCCGAAAAGCCCGCTTCGCCGCGTGGGCCGCGCGCCTGGCCTCGCGCGTCGATCCAGCGCGCGCGCCCGTCCGCGCCCGGCACGGGGAAGGTGATCTCGAACGCGCCATAGGCCGCCGCCTGACGCAGGGCGTGGCGGAAATCCTCGTGAAAGCGCGGGTGGACGCGAGCGATCACCTCTTCCGCCGACGCCATCCCTCCGCGCGGGAAGCCCAGCAGGGTGGCCATATAGTCGGACAGGGACACCTCGTTTTTGGCCAGGTCCCATTCCCACACGCCGCAGCGCGCGGCCTCCACGGCGATGCGGAACCGCTTTTCGGTGGCGATCCGCTGGCGATGCTGGCGATTGCGACGCAGGCCATGGACGGTGAACAGGATCACGACCGCCAGCCCCAGCAGCAACGGCGCCCCGATCAGCCAGGCGTCGTCCATGAAGCCCGTCGCCGCATCGTTCGCCACCACCACGACATAGGGGCCCTGCGCCCCGGCCCGCGCCGTCGCCGCCAGCCGGTCCTCTCCGGCGATGGACACGGCGGCGGGCGTGGTCAGTTGATTCAGGGCGGCGACGTCGGCGCCGATCAGGGCGCGGATCGGCTGGCCGACCTCGGCGGCGCGCGCGGAGGCCAGGACCACCCCGGCGGGCGACACGACCCGCAGCCCCCTGATCGCCTCCGCCGGCGGCGCGATGCGCGCCTCCAGACGACCGGCGGGGGTCGCGACCGATCCGGCCGGCATCTCGCCGTCGCCCGCGCCGGCCAGCGCCGTCTCGCCCGAACCGATCAGGGTGAAGCCCACGTCCGGCGCGGCGCGGCGCGCGGCCTCGATCACCTCGGCGGCGGGGCGGCCGCTGGCGGCGACGGCGGTTCCGGCAGCCAGGCCGGCGTCGGCCACGCGCGTCAGAACCTCGATGCGACTGGCGCCCAGCCGCGCGTTCAGCATCAGGTTCTCGGCCGTCAGCCGATCCGCATCGCGCGACGGCCGGGTGATTTCACGAGACGCCAGAAGCACATAGCCGGTCGAGAGCAGGGCCGCGACCAGCACGCCGATGCGCAGCCAGGCGGGCGCGCCAGGGGCGCGGTCGGTCGCGCGCCGCCCTCGCCCATGTTCCCGCCGCTCCGCGTCGCGCAAGCCGCCCCTCCCGTCCAATCCAGCCGAGACGGGAATCTAGGCTGCGTCGCGGATTCGTGTCGACCCTTCCGGTGGGTCTTTTCGCGGGATTTTAGGCCGGGACGGCGGGGGCGGGCAGGCGTTGGGGCGCCGCCTCCAGCACCCGGTTCACGCCGTGCAGCAGATCGCGCGCCTGTCGCGCCAGCTCCAGTACGGCGGGCGGCGCATCCTCCGGGCTTTCCGACACCAGCTCCACCAGCCCCTGCGCCAGCTGCATCAGTTGCGGCGCGCAGGCGATCAGCCGCGCCTGACGTTCGATCTGCCCAGGATCGCGGTCATATTCGGCGCCCGGCACGCGCCAGCCGCCCCAGTCGGCCCGGTCCGTCACCACCACCGGATAGGTGCCGGGCTGGGGGTGGTGCAGGCAGTCCTCGGGCTGCTGCCACTTGTTGCGGGCGCGCAGGATGCGCCAATGTTCGCCGCCCTGATCCGCGCCGGGATCTTCGGCGGCCAGCATCAGTTCGCCGGCCGTGAACTCGCGCCCCAGTCCGACGTCATAGGTGACGCGCACGGGCTCGTCGAACCCTTTGGCCCAGACGGGCTGGACCTGTTCGACGAAGGCCCAGGCGCCGACGCAGTCGACCCAGACCTTCTGACCCTTCTGGAACTGCGCGCGCGCCATGCCATTCTCCGAGACTGTCGGCCAGGATGACTGACGATCGTTGACGCCCGGTGTCGGGGCGCGGTTACGCAGGCCTTAACGCGAGATGCTTTCCAGCGTCTCGCCGGCGTATTTCTCCTTAACCCGCGTCGACAGGTCGCCCAGCGAGACGACGCCGACGACGCGGCCGTTCTTGTCCACCACCGGGGCGCGGCGAATCTGTTTCGATCCCATCAGGTCCAGCACGACCTTCAGGTCGTCGGTGTCCAACACGGTCTGGGCGTCGCGGGTGATGAACTCCACCACCGTCGCCGACGGGGCGGCGCCGGTCGCCAGGGCGCGCACGACGATGTCGCGATCGGTGATCGTGCCGATCAGCCGGTCGCCGTCCGCCACGGGCACGAAGCCGAAACCGCCCCTGGCCATGCGGCTGGCGACGTCCTGAATGGTGTCGCCGGGGCGGGCCAAATGAACGTCCCTGGTCATCACGTCGCGAATCTTCATGGCAGGTGTCCTTTGAGGTGAAGGTTGCGCTGAAAACCCGCTGCGAGCGTGGCGGTTCCGGTCAGGGCGTTCCCGTCATGGCGTTCGCTGCGGCGGCAGGGTCGCGGCCGCTCGCACCAACTGGACGAACTCGGCCCGGTCGCCATAGGGATCGTCGCCCCTGGCCCCTTGCGCCTGTTCCACGATCCGGTCCCAGCCATAGTCGCCGGCCATCCACGGATCGCCCCTCAGCTTCTGGCCGAAGGCGGCGACGGCCAGGGCCCACCGCGTGGCCTCGGGCGGCTGGGCGCCGACGGGGCCGGACGCGCGATTGGTCAGGGGCTGCTGGATCAGCTCCGACCGGCTCTGGCCCGGCTGTTTGTAGCGCACCTGGACGAAGCCGATCTCGCCGTTCGGATCGCCGCCGCCGACACCGATCCGATTGTCGGGATAGCGGCGCTCGGGGATTTGCGTCGGGCCGCCGACGGGGGTGATCTCGTACAGGGCCGTGACGCTGGCGCCCGATCCGACCTCGCCCGCATCCACCTGATCGTTGTTGAAATCCTGTTCGTTCAGCAGCCGGGTCTCGTATCCGATCAGACGCCATTCGGCGACGCGGGCGGGATTGAACTCGACCTGGATCTTCACGTCGTCGGCGATGGGGAAGGCGCCCTTGTCGAAGGCGGGGCCGAACAGCCGCCGCGCGTCCCTCAGATCGCCGACATAGGCCGCGACGCCGTTGCCCGCCTGGGCGATGGTCTGCATCCGCGCGTCCTGATAGTTGCCGCGCCCGAAACCATAGACCGACAGATAGATGCCCGTGCCCCGCTTGTCGGCGACATAGTCCTCCAGCCGCTTGTCGTCGGTGACGCCGACGTTGAAGTCGCCGTCGGTGAACATCAGGATGCGGTTGACCTTGTCGCGGGCGAAGCTGGCCTGGGCCTGATCATAGGCGTTGGTCATGCCGGTCGCCCCGGCCGTGCCGCCCGAGGCGCGCAGGCTGGCCACGGCGCAGCGCATCTTCAGCTTCTGATCGCCCGGGGTCGGCTGCAGCGTCGTGCCCGCGCCCTCGGCGTAATAGGTGACGGCCAGCGTGTCCTGGGGCCGCAGCCGGTCGATGGCCAGGTTCATCGCCTTCTTGGCCAGGTCCAGCTTGTCGGGGCTGCGCATCGACCCGGACACATCGACCAGGAAGGTCAGGTTCAGCGGACGCCGCTGATCGGCGGGCAACTCATAGCCTTGCAGGCCGATATGGACGACCTGACGACCCCCTCTTTGGCCTTGGGGCGCCCAGGGCGAGGCCACGATCGCCGTGGTGACGGCGAACGGCCGGCTCTGCGACGTCGGCCGGGCGTAGTCGTAGTCGAAGGCGTTGATCATCTCCTCGACCCGCACGGCGTCCCTTGGCGGCGCCCGGCCCTCGTCGATGAAGCGCCGCACGTTCGAATAGGAGGCCGTGTCCACGTCGATGGAGAAGGTCGAGACCGGCTGGTCGCTGGTCCGCTTCACCGGATTGGGCGTCGCATCGGGATAGCGTTCGGTGTCGGCCGGCGCGAGCGGCCGCGCGGGCGCCGGCATGATGGGCGAAACCCGAGACCCCGTGACGGCGATATTGCCCGTCATCGACGGGGGCGGGGGCGGGGGCGGGGGCGGCGGCGGAGGAGGCGGCGGCGGGGCTGGCGGGGCCGGAGGCCCGGCGTAGGCGAGGCGATCCTCCTTCTTCGTCGGCGTTAGGTTCACGGGCGGCGGCAGGTTGCGCTGCAAGGGCGGGGCGGCGGCCGGCTGGAACAGGGGCGGATCGATGTTGAACCCCAGCGGCAGGCACGCCGCCTGCGTCGGCTCGCCGTCCATCGGCTTGGCCTGGGCGACCGTCGGCAAGGCGACCGGCGGCGTGGCGAACGACAGGCTCAGTACGGACAGGGCCGCGACCCTGATGAGGCGTGACATGGCTTCCTCCGGTTGTTTCCCTGCCGCCAGTCGCGGGTCGTCCTGGGGCGAAACTGTGGCGGGTGACGGCGCCCGCCGCACGACGATCTTCGACCGTGTCTTTTGCGTCCTCTCGCAATAAGGCGCGACGCCCCTCACAATAGGGGCCAAGCTTGATGGGGGATGCGATGGCCGAGGCGACTGCGGGACTGGATCTGGGCGCGGCGGCGGCGCTGCTGGCGGCGGGGGTGCTGGCGGTGCCGGTGTTCAAGCGCATCGGCCTGGGGTCCGTGCTGGGCTATCTGGCGGCGGGTCTGGCCATAGGCCCCTTCGGCCTGAAACTGTTTCGCGAGCCCCAGACCATCCTGCACGTCGCCGAGTTCGGCGTGGTCATCTTCCTGTTCATCATCGGGCTGGAGATGCGGCCCAAGCGCCTGTGGGGCCTGCGGAAGGAGATCTTCGGCCTGGGCGCGGCCCAGGTTCTGTTCTGCGGCCTGATCCTGACGGGCACGGCCATGCTGGCGGGCTTTTCGCCCTCGGTCGCCTTCGTCGGGGCCATGGGCTTCGTCCTGTCGTCCACCGCCGTCATCATGCAGATGCTGGAGGAGCGGGGAGAGATCGCCGGCGGGCCGGGCCAGCGGGCGGTGTCCATCCTGCTGTTGGAAGACCTGGCCATCGTGCCGCTTCTGGCCATCGTCGCCGTCCTGGCCTCCCTGACCGGCCGCGCCGCCGAACACGCCCCGCCCCTGTGGCAGACCGTCGGCTTTGCCGTCGCGGCGGTCGGCGGGGTGCTGCTGGCGGGCCGCTATGCGGTCAATCCGATCTTCCGCCTTCTGGCGCGCTATGGCGGGCGCGAGGTGATGACGGCCGCCGCCCTGTTGGTCGTGGTCGGCGCCGCCTGGGCCATGTCTCTGGGCGGCCTGTCCATGGCCATGGGCGCCTTCCTGGCCGGAGTTCTGCTGTCGGAATCGACCTTCCGCCATCAGCTGGAGGCGGACGTTGAGCCGTTCCGCGCCATCCTTCTGGGCCTATTCTTCCTCAGCGTCGGCATGTCGCTGGACGTTTCGGTGGTGATCGCCGACTGGCGCCTGGTGATCGGCGGCGTCATCGCCTTCATGCTGGTCAAGGGCGTGGGCATTTACATGGTCGCCCGCCTGTTCAAGGCCTCCCATCACGAGGCGGTCGAGCGCGCGGGCCTGTTCGCGCAAGGGGGCGAGTTCGCCTTCGTCCTTTACGGCGCCGCCGTCGCCGCCGGCCTGTTCGACGCCCGGATCGGGGCGATGATGTCGGCGGTGGTCATCCTGTCGATGGCCCTGACGCCCCTGACCTCCATCCTGATCGCGCGCCTTCTGCCCAAGCCGACCCTGTCGGCCGAGGACGCCGACGGCGTGGACTTCGCCAAGGACCTGCGCGGCCAAGTGCTGATCATCGGCTTCGGCCGGTTCGCCCAGGTGGTGTCCCAGCCCCTGCTGGCCCGCGACGTGGACGTGTCGATCATCGAGAACGACGTCGAGATGATCCAGGCCGCCTCCCAGTTCGGGTTCAAGGTCTATTACGGCGACGGCACCCAGCTGCATACGCTCAGGGCGTCCGGCGCGGAAGAGGCCGAGATCGTCCTGGTCTGCGTCGACAAGCCCGAGGCCGCCGACCGCATCGTCGAACTGGTCAAGTCCGAGTTCCCGACCACCAGGATCATGGCCCGCGCCTTCGACCGGGGCCATTCGATGCGGCTGATCCACGCCGGGGTCGACTATCAGATCCGCGAGACCTTCGAATCCGCCCTCAAGTTCGGCGAGCGCGCCCTGGTCGAACTGGGTCTGGACGAGCAGGAGGCGGCCGAAACCATCGGCGACGTGCGCCGCCGCGACGAGGCCCGGCTGGACCTGCAACTGACCGGGGGGCTGAAGGCCGGCCTCCCGCTGATGCGCGGCAATATCCCGACGCCGCAACCCGCCCCCTATATCAAACCCCGCCGCGAAGGCCGCCTGCTGAACGACGACGAGGCGGGGCCGCCCGCGCCGGTCGAGCGCGAACCGGTGGGCGACTGAAAAGATGTCGCGTGAATAGTGTTCGTGAGCGAGGAGTGAGCGTTCGCACCAGCGTCAGGCCAGCCGCTCACCCCTTGCTCACGAACACTATTCACTCACCTCCGATCATGCTCTTAGAGCGCACCGTCTCACCTTCCGAGGTCGCCCCATGAAACGTCTCGCCATCGCCGCCCTGGCCCTCGTCGCGGTCGCCGCGCCGGCCGTCACCGTCACCGCCTGGGGCAACACCGGCCACCGTCTGATCGGCGTGGCGGCCATGCGCGCCTTGCCGGACGACCTGCCCGCCTTCCTGCGCACCCCCGGCGCCGTCGCCGACGTCGGCGAACTGGCGCGCGAGCCCGACCGCTGGAAGGGCGCCGGCCAGCCGCACGACCGCGAGCGCGACACCGCCCACTTCGTCGATCTGGACGACCAAGGCCATGTCTTCGACCAGCGCGGCATGAGCATCGACGACCTGCCGCGCCTGAAATCCGAATATGACGCCGCCCTGACCAAGGCCGGTCTGGACGTCAACGACGCCGGCTATCTGCCCTACGCCATGATCGACGGCTGGCAGCAGCTGGGCCGCGACTTCGCCTATTGGCGCGTGCTGAACGCCGCCGAAAAACGCGAGACGAACATGGAGCGCCAAGCCTGGTATCGCGCCGACCGCCTCCGCCGCGAGGCCCTGATCCTGCGCGACATCGGGGTGATGGGCCACTATGTCGGCGACGGCTCGCAACCGCATCACACCAGCATTCACTACAATGGCTGGGGCGACTTCCCGAACCCGGAAGGCTTCACCAATTCGCGTCAGACCCACGCCCTGTTCGAGGGCGAGTTCACCAACCGCGTCGCGCGTCTGGACGCTGTCGAGGCCGCCATGCCGGCCGCCAACCTGGATGGCTTCGACCCCAAGGCGCGCACCGTCGCCTATCTGAAGACGACGCTGGGCACGGTGATCCCCTTCTACCGTCTGGAAAAGGCCGGCGGCTTCAAGGACGCCGACCCGCGCGGCGCGGCCTTCGTCAACGAACGTCTGGCGGCGGGGGCGGGCGAACTGCGCGACTTCATCGTCACCGCCTGGACCGCCTCGGCCAGCGCCTCCATCGGCTGGCCCGCCGTCAAGGTCGCCGAGGTCGAGGCCGGAACCGCCGATCCCTGGATCGCCATGGTGGGCGAGGACTGATCTTCGTTTGAATCCACTCATCCCGGCGAAAGCCGGGACCCAGATCTTTGGGCGCGCCGACATTTGAAATCGGCGCTCGACCCTTCGTCCGACGCACCACGGCGGCGTTGTCGATGTGAAAGCACTGGGTCCCGGCTTTCGCCGGGATGAGCGGAAAGAGTATGTGCATCGAATGTCCGACCTGATCCCCCCCGCCGTCATCCTCGACAAGTCGCAGATGGCCGAGAACATCGGCGCCGTGGCGCGGGTGATGGCCAATTTCGGCCTGTCAGACCTGCGCTTGGTCAGCCCCCGCGACGGCTGGCCCCAGGAGCGGGCCTGGGCCACCGCGTCCGGCGCCGACTGGGTGCTGGAGGGCGTGCGGGTGTTCCCGTCCGTCGCCGAGGCCATCGCCGACCTGAACACCGTCTTCGCCACCACCGCCCGCCCGCGCGAGACGCGCCAGCCTGTCCGCACCCCGCGCGAAGCCAGCCGTGTCCTCTATGACGACACCGCTTCCGGCCTGAAGACCGGCCTGCTGTTCGGCGGCGAGCGCGCGGGGCTGGAGACGACCGACATCGCCCTGTGCGCCGGCATCGTCACCATCCCCATCGACCCCAAACACCATTCGCTGAATCTGGCCCAGGCCGTGGCGATCAACGCCTATGAATGGCGCACCCTGGTTCTTGACGCCCCGCCGCCGCGCTTCCGCGAGGCCGAGCCGCCCGCCTCGAACGACCTCCTGATCGGGATGTACGAACATCTGGAGGATGAGCTGGAGAACGGCGGCTTCTTCTATCCGCCCGAGAAGAAGCGCTCCATGAGCCAGAACCTGCGCGTCATGCTGGGCCGCGCCGCCTTCTCCGAGCAAGAGGTCGCCACCATGCGCGGCGCCATCCACGCCCTGTCGCGCGGTCGCGGCCGTGTCCTGGCCAAGCTGGCGGCCGAACGGGCGGCGAAGGAAGAATAGGCGTCACTCCGGGGCCGCGCAGCGGAACCCGGAGCCCAGGACGGTCCCACGCTGGTTTGTGCGGCCCTGGCTTCCGGGTTCTTCGCTGCGCGAAGCCCCGGAATGACGGTCGTTGTGCAGCGCAGATTTGCGTGCTCAAGTTCGGTTATGAGAGAGGACGCCGTCATCGCCGTGTACATCATGGCGAACTTTCGCAACGGCACGATCTACACCGGCGTCACCAGCGATCTGTTGCAGCGTGTTTGGCAGCATCGCACAGGCGTCACGCCGGGCTTTGCCTCGGAACACGGTTGCAAGACCATGGTCTGGTACGAGCAGCACGGGAACATGATCGAGGCGATCGTGCGTGAGAAGGCGCTGAAGAAATGGCGGCGGTCGTGGAAGCTGGCGCGGATTGAAGCCGCAAATCCTCAATGGCTCGATCTGGCCGCCGACTGGTATGGCGTCAGCCCATGAAACCCATCCTGATCTACCCCCTCGCCGCGCTGGCGGAGATCGGCGGTTGTTTCGCCTTCTGGGCCTGGCTGAAGTTGGATCGGTCGCCGCTTTGGCTGGCGCCCGGCGTCGCCTGCCTGATCGCCTTCGCCTGGCTCTTGACCCTGGTTCCCAGCGATGCGGCGGGCCGCGCCTTCGCGGCCTATGGCGGGGTCTATATCTGCGCCTCCCTGGTCTGGATGGCGCTGGTCGAAAAGACCACGCCGGATCGGTGGGACGTGCTGGGCGGCGCGGTCTGCCTGATCGGCGCGGGGATCATCCTGTTCGGCCCGAGAGGCGCCTAACCCGCCCCCAGCAGGTCCGACCACCGCCAGCTGCCCTTGCCCAGCGCCAGTTGCGCGCCGCCGGGGCGGTCTTCCAGCTTCAGCACCGCCAGCCCGGTCATTCGCTGGGCCTTGCACTCGGCGGGGGCGAAGGCGACTTCCAGGGCGATGGCCTGGCGCACCCCGGCCAGACCCTTGCCGGACTGGTTTCGGCTTTGCAGCCAGTCGCCGTTCCAAACCAGAATGGCGCGGCCCGAGGCGTTCATCGACTGGGCGGCGTCGATGACGGCGCGGCGCACGGCGACGTCGTCGCGCACCGCGTCCTGGACCCAGCGCACCATGTCGCACGACCCGCCGCCGCGCCCCGTTCCGGTCCCGCCCGGCCCGCCGACGCCCGCTCCCGCGCCGGAACCCCGGCCGCCGCCTCCGCCCGGGCCGGCGCCGGCGGTCAGGGCGCCGGCGATCTCGG
>NZ_BDMM01000009.1 GCF_002157625.1 Brevundimonas sp. SH203 | reverse complement strand
GGGCGGCCTCGGCGGCGGCCTTGGCGGCGGCGGCCTCGTCGCGCGCGGCCTGTGCAGCGCGTTCGGTGGCGGCGGCCTGTTCACGCGCGGCGGCGTCGGCGGCGGCCTTGGCGGCGGCGTCGGCGGCTGCCTTGGCGGCGTTGGCCTGGGTGGCCAGGGCGATGGCGCGACGACGCGCTTCCTGCTCCTCGGCCGACAAGGCGCCGCCGGCGGGTTGCGACGGACGCGGCCCCTGCGGACGCGGCGCCTGGGCCGAGGCCTGCGGGCGCGCGACATCGAAGCCCTGCGGACGTTGCGGACCGCCGGCGCCGGCGCGACGCTTGGTCTCGACCACCACCGTCTTGGAGCGGCCGTGACTGAAGCTCTGTTTCACCGTTCCCGTCGAAACCGAGCCCGCGGCGCGCGGCTTCAGGCTCAGCGGGGCGCGCGGCCCCGACTGGGAGGGCGTGCCCCCCGCATTGCCTTGTCCCGCGCCTTGGCCCTGGTTGGTCTTGTCGTTTTCGTCGCTCATCCGGTCGCTTTACTCGGGGCGGAAAATCCCGCCGTCGTCATCCAATACCCATGAACGACCGTGAGCCCGTCTCCGTCCTGGGAGACAGGCCCTCGGCCGCCAAAATCCTCAGCTCGCCCCTGGGGGGAGCGCTCCCGCCGATCCGTCCTCGCCACCGGAAACCTCCCAGTGAGAAGGGCGAAGCGGCCGAAATCCAGCCAGTCGTTCGACCTCGATGGTCCAGCGATCGGCCCGTCCGCCCGCAAGCAGGACGGCGTGTATCGCATTTTCCAGCCCAAGGGCCAAACTCAAATCGTCCGCCGTGAAGGCGCCGCACACCTTGGCGGTCTGATGACGGGCCAGGGCCAGCAGTTTTCCGCGCCCATCGGCAGCCCCGTCGGCGGCCTCGACCACCCAGGCGACCTTGCCAGAGCGCAGGCTGGCGGCGGATTTTTCGAAGCCGGATATAAGCACGCCTTCGCGCCGGGCAAGACCCAGCTGGTCCAAGCAACGCCGCGCCAGCAGCCGCTCGACCGTATCGGCCAGGTCGGCAGGGGCGTTCAGGCGGGTCTTGGCCGCGCGGGTGAAGCCGTTCTTTTTGACCGCCGCCTCCACCGAGGCGCGGCTGGCTTCGACCCACAGGCCGCGCCCGGGCAGTTTCCTGCCCAGGTCGGGAACCACCTGGCCGTCAGGCCCGGCGACGAAACGGATCAGACGAGATTCATCCATGACCTCGTGAGAAACGAGGTCCCGGCGTTCCCTATCGATCGTCGCGTCGCGCAAGCTCATGTACGGTCAGGTCCTTCATCATGCGTCGCGCGACTGGTCGGCGTCGGACGACGCATCGTCCTCGGCGGCCGTGTCGGCTTCGGCTTCCGGCGCGTCGCCGAAGACCTGGTCGGGGTCGTATTCGCCCTCGGCGTATTCGCCGTCTTCCTCATATTCTTCCGGCTCGGGCTGGGGCAGTTCCGAGGCGTCGATCCAGCCGGCGGCGACGCGGGCCTGCAGGATCAGCAGCTCGGCGTCTTCCTGGGCCAGGTTGAAGCTTTCCAGAACGCCGGGGACCTTCACCCGTTCGCCGTTCCTGACCTCGTAACCGCCGCGGATCTCGTCGGTGGCCAGGTCGGCCAGATCCTCGACCGTCTTGACGCCGCCTTCGCCCAGGGCGACGGCCATGGCCAGGGTCACGCCCGGCACGTCCAGAACCGCGTCCTCGACGCCCAGGGCGACGCGCTTGGCGTCCAGCTCAGCGGCCTTCTTGTCCAGGAATTCACGGGCGCGGGTCTGCAGCTCCTCGGCGGTCTCCTCGTCGAAGCCCTCGATCTCGGAGACTTCATAGGCGTCGACATAGGCCAGGTCTTCCACCGTGGCGAAGCCTTCCGTCACCAGCAGCTGGGCGATGACTTCGTCAACGTCCAGGGCTTCCTGGAACAGGGCGGTGCGTTCGGTGAACTCGCGCTGACGGCGTTCGCTGTCCTGCGCCTCGGTGATGATGTCGATCTGCCAGCCGGTCAGCTGGCTGGCCAGGCGCACGTTCTGGCCGCGACGGCCGATGGCCAGCGACAGTTGCTCGTCCGGCACGACCACTTCGACGCGGCCGGCTTCCTCGTCCAGCACGACCTTGGAGACTTCGGCGGGCGCCAGGGCGTTGACGATGAAGGTCGGCTCGTCCGGGTTCCACTGGATGATGTCGATCTTCTCGCCCTGCAGCTCGGCGACGACCGCCTGAACGCGCGAGCCGCGCATGCCGACGCAGGCGCCGACGGGGTCGATGGAGCTGTCGTTCGACAGGACGGCCATCTTAGCGCGCGAGCCGCTGTCACGCGCAGCGGCGCGGATTTCGATCACGCCGTCGTAAACTTCCGGCACTTCCTGGGCGAACAGCTTGGCCATGAAGCCCGGGTGGGCGCGCGACAGCATGACCTGCGGGCCCTTGGCCTCGGGCCGGACGTCGTAGATGTAGGTGCGGATGCGGTCGCCGATGTTGAACACTTCGCGCGGGATGGACTGGTCGCGGCGCATGACGCCTTCGCCCCGGCCCAGGTCGACGATGGTGTTGCCGTATTCGACGCGCTTGACCGTGCCGTTGACGATCTCGCCGACGCGATCCTTGAACTCTTCGTACTGGTTGGCGCGTTCGGCCTCGCGGACCTTTCCGGTCACGACCTGACGGGCCATCTGGGTCTGGACGCGGCCGAACTCGAACGGCGGCAGGTTCTCGACGTATTCCTTGCCGACCTCGGCCTCGGGATCGCGCTTGGAGGCGTCCTTCAGGCGCACCATGGCGCTGTCGTTGAACTCTTCCAGCTCGTCTTCCGGCATCCAGTCGTCGGCGACGATGGTGACGTGACGGGTCAGGGCCAGTTCGCCGGTCTTGTGGTCGATCTTGGCGCGAATGTCGTGGTGGGCGCCGTAACGCGACTTGGCGCCCTTCTGGATCGCCTCCTCGATGGCCTCGATCACGATCTCGCGGTCGATGTTCTTCTCGCGGGCGACCGCATCGGCGATCTGCAGCAGTTCGAGGCGGTTGGCGGAAATACCGGTGACGGCCATCAGGCGTTGTCCTCAGAAGGGGTCGTGGTGTCGGTTGTTGCTTCGTCCGGCGCGCCCTCGGGCAGGCCGTCGTCTTCAGGTTCGCCGCGTGCGGCGCGAATGGCGGCGCCCCGTTTCATCAGGGCGTCGGTCAGCACCAGCTTGGCGTCGGCCAGCCAGTCGAAGGGGATCAGGGCGGTGTCGTCCTCGCCGTCCAGGTCGATCAGGACATTGCCGTCCTCATAGCCGGCCAGCACGCCCTTGAACCGCTTGCGGCCCTCGATCATGCGGTCGGTCTCCAGACGCGCCTCCTCGCCTTCGAACAGGTCGAAGTCGATGGGGCGGGTCAGGGGCCGGTCGATGCCAGGCGATGAAACCTCCAGCAGATATTCGCCGGAGATGGGGTCGGCGGCGTCGAACACCTCGGACACCGCGCGGCTCAGCTTGGCGCATTGTTCGACCGAAATATCGTGGTCGGACGGGCGCTCGGCCATGATCTGCAGGCGCTGGCGCTTGGCGCCGGACATCAGGCGCACGCGCACGACCTCCAGGCCGAGGCTTTCGGCGATGGGGTCGATCAGCTCCAGCAGCTGGCGGTCCTGGGCGGTCTTTGCGCGCAAGCGACGAATATCCAAAACAAAAGCGGCGGTCCGTCCGGGCCGCCGCTTGGAACGACGCCGTTGGACGCCGGTCTAACGATGTGGAGCGCCATATAGGCTAACCGAAAGGGGTTGTCAGCCCCCTGCGGTCAAACGAGACGTCAGCGGGGCCCAGATAGTCGCGCTTGCCGATCTCGACGCCTGCCGCGCGCAGCAGGGCGTAGGTCGTGGTGACGTGGAAAAAGAAGTTCGGCAGGGCAAAGCCGGTCAGATAGTCCGCGCCGTTGAACTCCTGCTGACCGCCGGGGAATTTCAGCACCACTTCGCGCCCCTCCGCGTCATCGAAGGCTTGGCGCGGCACGCTTTCAATATAGGCGATGGACAGGGCGATGGTGGCCTTCAACTCCGCGAACGACGCTTCGGAGTCATCCGTCCGGGGCCAGTCCTGGCCAGTCAGACGCGCGACGCAGGCCCGCGCGGAAAAGGCCGCCGTGCGAACCTGGGCGGGAAACGGGTTCATGTCCGGCGCCAGCCGCGCCTCCATCAACGCCGCCTCATCAAACCCCTGCGCAATCGCCTTGTCGAGCAGGGCCGACAGGTTGTTCAGCGTGCGCACGAAGATGGGCGCGGAGGCGTCGTAGATCGAAAAAGCCATGGAGACCAGGTCCGGTTGGAACGGCGCCTTAGCTGCTAATCGACGCGCCGGAATTCAAGGAAGACCGGCGTGGTGTCGCCCAGCTTCTTTTCCTCGTAGCGGGTGACGACGTGGTCGGCGGGCGGGACGAACCAGTCCTGATCCGCTGCACCGATCCGCTCCAGCCCCGGCGTGCGGTCCAGCCGCTCCAGCGCCCATTCGGCGTAGTCCAGCCAATCGGTGACGAAGCGCAGGGTTCCGCCGGGTTTCAGGATGCGGGCGAAGGCCTGGGCCGTCTCGTCCTGCAGCAGGCGCCGCTTGTTGTGACGCGCCTTGTGCCACGGGTCGGGAAACAGGATCAGCACCCGGTCGACCGAGGCGTCCGGCAGGGCGTCCACCACGTCGCGCGCGTCGTCGGCGTGGATGCGGACATTCTTCAGATCGCCTTCCTCGACGTGGCGCAGGGCCGAGGCCACGCCGTTCAGGAAGGGTTCGCAGCCGATGACCAGGGCGTCGGGCCGACGGGCCGCCTGGGCCGCCATATGTTCGCCGCCGCCGAAACCGATTTCCAGCCAGACTTCTTTCGCCTCGGACATCATCGCCCTGGGGTCCAGCGGCCCCGCCCTGGGATCGGGCACGGCGATGGCCGGCAAGAGGGTGTCCATCAGGGCCGCCTGGCGCGGCTTGATCGGGCGGGCCTTGATGCGGCCGAACGACCGCAGCGGGCGGTCGAGGTGGGGGTTGTCGTCCTCTGGACGGTCATCGGAGCTCATGCGCCTGCCGTTAGCCGTCGCGGCGCCGAGCGTCTAGGCAAGGCGTCCGGCGAAGGCCGAAAACCTTTTGACGCTCCGGGCCGAACACCCTTCTATGACAGTCGCAAGACGCGTCGGGCTGTCGCGTCATCGGGAAAAGGGGAAACGATGATCGGACATTCTCTGCGGGGCGCCAGCCTCGCGGTCATGACGTGCGCGGTGCTGGGCCTGTCGGCCTGCGCCACCACGGGCCAGCCGTCGGACCAGACTGCGGCCGCCAAGCCGACGCGGGATCGCACCCTGGATGCGGGTCTGGACCCGGCGACGACGCTGGACCCCTATCCCTCGACCTATCGGCCGCTGCCGCGCGAGAACTTCGCCGTGGTCGGCGCCACCGTCCTGACCGGTACGGATCGCAAGATCGACAACGGCGTGGTCGTGGTCACGGACGGCAGGATCGCCGCCGTCGGCGACGCCGCCACCCCCGTCCCTGCGGGCTACAAGGTCGTGGACGCGCGCGGCCGCTACGTCACCCCCGGCGTCATCGACGTTCACAGCCACCTGGGCGTCTATCCGTCGCCCGGCGTGCAGGGCATGAGCGACGGCAACGAGGCGACCAGCCCGAACACCGCCCAGGTCTGGGCCGAACATTCGATCTGGCCCCAGGACCCCGGCTTCAACACCGCCCGCACCGGCGGCGTCACGACCCTGCACATCCTGCCCGGCTCGGCCAATCTGTTCGGCGGGCGCGGCGTCACCCTCCGCAATGTGCCCTCGATCACCATGCAGGGCATGAAGTTCCCGGCCGCCCCCTATACGGTCAAGATGGCCTGCGGCGAGAACCCGTCGCGCGTCTATGGCAGCCGCAACCAGAGCCCGGCGACCGGCATGGGCAATATGGCCGGCTATCGCGCCGCCTTCATCGCCGCGCGCGAATACAAGGCCAAGTGGGACAAGTGGCATGAAACCGGCGAGGGAACGGCCCCGACCCGCAATCTGCAGAACGAGACCCTGGCGGGCGTTCTGGACGGCTCGATCCTGATCCAGAACCACTGCTACCGCGCCGACGAGATGGCGCTGATGATGGATATGGCCAAGGAGTTCGGCTACCACATCGCCACCTTCCACCATGCGACCGAGGCCTACAAATTGGCGCCGCAACTGGCCCAGCAGGGCATCTGCGCGGCCATGTGGACCGGCTGGTGGGGCTTCAAGATGGAAGCTCTGGACGCCATCGAGGAGAACGCCGCCCTGGTCGACGCGCAGGCGGGATCGTGCGCCGTCATCCACTCCGACGACGCCCTTCTGACCCAACGCCTGAATCAGGAGGCCGCCGCCGCCCTGTCGGCCGGTCGCCGCGCCGGGCTGAACATTTCGGAAGAACACGCCATCGGCTGGTTCACCTCCAATGCCGCCAAGGCCATCGGCATCGCCGACCAGACCGGGTCGCTGACGCCGGGCCTGCGCGCCGACGTGGTGATCTGGAGCGCCGATCCCTTCTCGATCTACGCCCGCGCCGATCAGGTCTTCATCGACGGCGCCCTGGCCTTCGACCGCGCCGACCCGGCCTATCAGCCGACCAGCGACTTCGAACTGGGCCAGCCCGGCTATGGTCTGACCGCCGCCAACGTCAGGGAAGGAGCCCGCTGATGCGCCTATCACACATTCTCGCCGGCGCCGTCGCGGCCCTGTCTCTCTCCGTCCCTGCGCATGCCCAGGAAACCGTCGCCATCGTCGGCGGCCGCATCCTGACCGGAACCTCGGTGATCGAGAGCGGCACGGTCGTCATCCGTGACGGCAAGATCGTCTCGGTCGGCTCAGGCGGCGCCCCCGCCGGTGCGCGCGTCATCGATGCGGCGGGCAAGACCGTGGCCCCCGGCTTCGTCGCCGTGGATTCGGGCCTGGCCGGCACCGAAGTCGGATCGGTGCGCGGCACCAACGAACTGAGGAACAGCGCCAATACGCTCAGCGCCGCCTTCGACATCTCCTACGGGCTGGACCCCTGGTCCTTCACCCTGCCGGTCGCGCGGCTGGGCGGCATCACCCGCGCCGTTGTCGTGCCCCAGCATCCCGGCTCGTCGGGCGGTCATGTCCATGAGGACGAGACGGCCGGCGCCGGGGACGGCGGCTATCAGACGCCCGGCCTGTTCGCCGGTCAGGCCGCCATCATCAACCTGGGCCCCAATCTGGCGGGCGGCGAGGCCGACATTCTGGTCAAGCCGCGCGTGGCCATGGTCGCCCCCTTCGGCGAGGCGGGCGCGGCGGTCGCCGGCGGCGCGCGCGGCGCCCAGTTCGTCCTGTTCAAGGAGACGATGGACGAGGTCCGCCTCTATGCCCGCAACAAGGCCGCCTACGACCGCGCGGCCCTGCGCAATCTCAGCCTGTCGCGCGCGGATCTGGAGGCCCTGATCCCGGTCGCGAACGGAAGCCTGCCGCTGATCGTCACCGTCCACCGGGCGTCGGACATCCAGCAGGTGCTGCGTCTGGCGCGCGAAGAGGGGATCAAGCTGATCCTGGACGGCGCCGAAGAGGGCTGGCTGGTGGCGGGCGACATCGCCGCGGCCGGCGTGCCCGTGCTGCTGAACCCCATCGACAACCTGCCCTCGGACTTCGAGATGCGGGCGGCGCGGATGGAGAATGCGGCGGCCCTGAACGCGGCCGGCGTGCTGATCGCCATCAAGGGCAACGAGGGGTCGACCCACCGCGCCCGCGACGCCCGCTACAACGCCGGCAATGCGGTGTCGCACGGCCTGCCCTATCAGGCCGCCATCGCCGCCCTGACGGTCAATCCCGCCAAAATCTTCGGCATGGCGGGACAGTTCGGCCAGATCGCGCCGGGCGCGGCGGGCGACGTGGTGGTCTGGTCCGGCGATCCGCTGGAGCCGCTGAGCCAGCCCTCGGTCCTCTTCGTCAACGGCGTCGAACAGCCGCTGACCAGCCGCCCGCTGCTGCTGCGCGACCGTTACCGCCAGCAGACGCCGATGCCGCCGGCCTATCGCAACTGACCACCGCTTCGGTCTGAACGGAAAGGGCGGGGCCGCACGGTCCCGCCCTTTTTCATTGGCCGCGTCCGCGCTAGGTCAGGCCCATGCCCACTGCGCTCTACATCGACGCCGACGCCTGCCCCGTGAAGGAAGAGGTGTATCGCGTCGCCCGGCGCTATGGGCTGAAGACCTATGTCGTCTCCAACACCTGGATGCAGGTCCCGCGCGAGGCGCTGATCGAACAGGTGGTGGTGGACGCCGGGCCGGACATCGCCGACGACTGGATCGCCGAGCGCGCGGCCGTGGGCGACGTGGTGATCACCGCCGACATTCCTCTGGCCGACCGCTGCCTGAAGTCGGGCGCCCAGGCGCTGAAGTCCAACGGCCAGCCGTTTACGGCGGACTCCATCGGTTCGGCCCTGGCGGGGCGGATGGTGGGCGAGCATCTGCGCTCGATGGGGGTGGCGACGTCCGGCCCGCCGCCGTTCTCGGCCGCCGACCGTTCGCGCTTCCTGCAGGCGCTGGATCAGGCCGTGGTCAAGGCGCGCAAGGCGGCGCCCCCGAGCCGGCCATGACCACCGTCATTCCCGAGGACGAACTGGCGTTCCACTTCTACCGCGCGGGCGGGCCGGGCGGACAGAACGTCAACAAGGTGGCCACCGCCGTCCAGATGCGGTTCGACGTCAGGAACTCTCCCTCCCTGACCGAGCCGGTCAAGGCGCGGCTGATGAAGCTGGCGGGCAGTCGGCTGACGCAGGAGGGGGTCATATTGATCAACGCCGTGCGGTTCCGCACCCAGGAACGCAATCGCGCCGACGCCATCGCCCGGCTTCAGGACATGGTGGACGCCGCCTCGATCCGGCCAGTCTTTCGCGTGCCCACCCGCCCCACCAAGGCCTCCAAGGAGCGGCGGCTGAAGGCCAAGACCACGCGATCCTCGATCAAGTCCGGCCGGGGCAAACCACGTCACGACGACTGAGGCGCCGGAACATCCCGTGTCCGTCCTCGTTCACACGATACAGCAACGGTTGAGCGAGGCGCGGATGCGGCGATTTCGAGCGATGACGGCGGGGATGATGCTGGCGACGACGGCGCTGGGCGCCTGCGACCAGTACGAGATCCGCAAGAAGGGCGGTCCCGATCCGGCGCCGGCCGCAGCGGCGGTTCCCGCTCCGTCGGAGCAGGACAAGGCCATCATCGCCGCGACGCCCCAGGTCTCTCTCTCCGAAAAGGACCGGCGCGAGATTGAGGGCGTGGCCCGCAACTATCTGAACGAAGCCGCCAAGGAGCTGGCCAAGGGCTTTTCGCCCGTGCCGGGGGGACAGGACATCGTCGTCGCCCTGCAACCCACCCAGGTTCACGCCTGGACCGTGGGTCTGAAGCGCGGCGAGACCTATCGCTTCATCGCCGAATGCGATTCCGAATGTTCCGACATGGACATGGAGCTGCTCGATCCGGCCGGAAAGATCGTCGAACGCGACACCCTGCCGGACTCCGCGCCGGTCATAAACATTCGGCCGGCGGCGAATGGAACCTATACCGCCCGCCTGATCATGAAGACCTGCACCGTGGCGCCCTGCTATGCGGCGGCGCGTCTGTATCACCAGACCGGCCCCATCCCGGACGACGACGCGCCGCCCGCGACGGAGGCCTGAGGCTCAGCTTTCGGCGGGGCGGAACAGGAGCGCGGCGATCTTGTCGTCGGCGTCGAAGCCGATCATCCATTCGGTCGCCTGATTGTCGAACGTGACCTTGAACAGCTGGGCCTCGCCTTCCTGGCGCTTGTATTCGACGGTCTTCACCGCGCCGAAGCCCTTGATCAACGTCGTGACCTGGGCGGCCTGCTGACGGATCTGCGTCGCCAGATTGGGCGTGAAGTCGGCATAGTCGAAGCCTGAACCCTGCACATCGGCGATCACGCCGCGCAGGGCCTCTTCCGCCCTTGCGATGTCGGGCGCGGCGGCCGGGGTCGCGGCGGCAGGCGCGGCCGGCGCGGGCCGTGCGGGCGTCGCCTGCGTCTGGGTCTGTGTCTGGGCGGGACGGTCGAAGGCGTTGGGCACCGAGGCGGCGGCCGCCTGGGCCAGGGCCGGCGCGGGCGTCAGGATCAGGGCGGCGCCCAGCAGGGTCTTGGTCAGGATCGTCGCCATGAAAGGCCTCCGGTCAGGTCAGATAGGGCCAGAGCGAAAGGCCCAGGGCCGTCAGGGCCGCGATGACCGCGACGGTGACGGAAGCCGTCAGCCAAGCCGGAGTTCCCGACTTTTCCATGACCACCGTGGTCGGACGCGGCGGCTCCTGAACCAGGCGCGAGATGGCGCGGGCCGCCGCGATCATCTCGTTCAGGGCGTCGCGGGCCTGGGCCTGGGGCCCCAGTTCGCGCCTGATCCAGCGTTCGACCACCGGCTGGGCCGCCTTCCACAGGTCGTGATCGGGCTGCAGTCGACGCGCCACCCCCTCTACCGACACCATGGTCTTCTGCAGCAGGATCAGTTCGGGCCGCAGCCGCATGTCGAACAGGGCGGTGATCTCGAACAACTGGCCCAGCAGCCGGCCCATCGACACCTGGCTGGCGGCACGGCCGATCACCGGCTCGCCGACGGCGCGCAGGGCCTGGGCGAAGGTCTCCACCGAATGGTGCGGCGGCACGTAGCCGGCTTCGAAATGAACGCGCGAAATCCGGTCGTAGTCGCGGCTGATGAAGCCCCACAGGATTTCGGCCAGATAGCGCCGCTCGGCCGGACCCAGCCGCCCGACGATGCCGAAGTCGATGGCCGTCAGATGGGCCGGGGCGCTGGCGAACAGATTACCCTCGTGCAGATCGGCGTGAAAGGCGCCGTGGTCCAGCGCCTGGACCAGGAAGGCGCGCACGACATTGTCGGCCAGCTGATCCTTGTCGATGCCGGGCAGCTCCAGCAGGGCCGGATCGGTCATGGGCACGCCTTGCGCCCACTCCAGCGTCAGCACCCGCTTGCCCACCCCGTCCCAGATCACGGCGGGGGCGGACATATAGCCGTCCTTGGCCATGACCTCGGCCATCTCGCTGGCGGCGGCGGCTTCCAGCCGCATGTCCAGCTCAAGATCCAGCGAATTGGCGATGGTCTCGACGAAGGCCTGCGGCTCCAGTCGGCGTGACATCGGAACCAGCTTCCACACCAAGGCCGCGCCCAGACGCATAGACTCCAGACCGTTGGCCACGCGGCGCTCCACGCCCGGCCGCAGCACCTTGACCGCCACGGCCCGCCCGTCGGCGAGCGTCGCGCGGTGCGCCTGGGCCAGGGAGGCGGCGGCGACCGCCGGTCCCAGGTCGGTGAACAGGCTTTCGACCGGGCGACCCAACGACCGTTCGATCTCGCGCCGGGCCTCGTCCAGCGGGAAGGGCGGCAGGGCGTCCTTCAGCCGGCCCAGATCGCGGGCGAACTCCAGCCCGAAGATGTCGGCGCGCGTCGCCAGCACCTGACCCAGTTTGATCGCCACCGGCCCCAGATGCTCGAACGCCTTGCCCAAGCGCTGACCAGGGCGACCCTGACGGCCCGCGCGACCGGAAAACAACTGCACGAACCGCGCGAAGGGCCGGGTCCAGGCGGGCAGGAGCGGCGTGACCTCGCGCGGGATCAGGGCGTCATGGCGCGCCAGCACCCACAGCCACCCCACCAGCCGCAGGAAGGCGGCGACCGGGTGCTGCACCGCCACGGTCGCGGGCGGCGGTGGGGCCGTGCGATAGATCCGGCTGGTCAGATCGCCCACCCGTGGTGGATGGCGGCGATCCCGCCCGACAGATTGGTCACGGACACGCGGCGGAACCCGGCGTCCTCGATCATACCCTTGAACGTCTGCTGGTCGGGGAAGCGGCGGATGCTCTCGACCAGATACTGATAGCTGTCGCGATCCTTTGCGACCCAGCCGCCGATGCGCGGAATGGCGTGGAAGGACCAGGCGTCATAGACCTTGCGGATCGGCGTGGTCGTGGGACGCGAGAACTCCAGGCACAAAAACCGGCCGCCGGGCTTCAGCACGCGCCGCGCCTCGGCCAGGGCCTTGTCGATATGGGCCACGTTCCTGATGCCGAAACTGATCGAATAGGCGTCGACCGAGGCGTCCGGCAGCGGCAGGTTCATGGCGTCGCCGACCGACCAGCTCATCTCCGGCTCGCCGCCCTTGTGGACGCCCGCCAGGATCATTTCGGCGTTGTAGTCCAGAACGATGACATTGGCGTCGTCGCCGCCGCGCCGCTCCTGCGCCGCGCGGGCCATCTTCGAATAGCGCCGGGCCATGTCGCCGGTGCCGCCCGCCACGTCCAGAATGGTCTCGCCAGGACGAGGGTTCAGCTTGGCGGCGGCAATGTCCTTCCAGATGCGGTGGACGCCCACGCTCATCAGGTCGTTCATCACGTCGTAGTTGGAGGCGACGGAATCGAAGACCCCGCGCACCATCTTCACCTTCTCGCGCGCGTCCACATCGCGAAAGCCGAAGGAGGAACGATCGCCCGACGAATGCGGGCCGTGGGAGGAGGCGTCGGTCATCCGCATCGTCTAGCGCGTCGCCGCGCCGCCGTCACCCGATCAGAACGGCGATCAGGCGGCTTGCGGCTGAGGAAGCTCCAGATCCTTCATCACGTCGCGCATCAGGCCGTAACACCCGCACGAGGCCGCCTCCAGACCGTCGCGGTCCAGAACCTTGACCCAGCCGCGCCCGCGCTGGATCAGCGACTTGCCCTCCAGCACCGAACCGACTTCGGACACGGTGGCGCGGCGCACGCCCAGCATTCCGGCGATGTCGGCCTGGGTCAGGTCGAAACGGTCGTCCTCGGCCCGGTCATGCAGCGTCAGCAGCCAGCGCGCCAGCCGCTCGTCCAGCCGGTGCTGGGCGTTGCAGGCGGCGGCCTGCTGCACCTGGGCCATAAGCCCTTCGGTGAAGCGCGACAGGGCCAGACGCAGGCTCTCGCTCTTGTCCAGCGCCTCGCCGAACACCTCGGCCGAGCAATAGGCGGCCAGGCCGTCGCGCTGGGAGATGGCGCGGCTGGCGGCGCGGGCGTTCAAGGGGCCGCATGTCACGCCGATCAGGCCCTCGCGCCCGATGGCGGCGGTCTCGACCATCTTGTCGTCGGGCAGGACGGTCATCAGCGACACCACGCCCTTGATCGGGAACCACACCCGGTCCACGGCCTCGCCTGCGTCGTACAGCATCTGGCCGCGCGCGATCTCGTCCCGCTTCAGATGGGGTTCGATCCGCTTGCGGTCGGCCGCGTCCAGGGCGGCGATCCACAGATTGTCCATCGTCGTCTCCTGCCAACTGTCCATGACCGCATCCGCCGCGCCGGAAAAGGCGACAGCGAACGGCCACGCTTGATCTGGAAACTCAACGCCCAAGCTTGGCCAGATGTTCCCGGCGCTTGCCGCACGCCTGCGGGCGCCCTACGCCAGACAGGAACCGACAGAGATCGTGCTGGGAGAGGCGGAATGAACGGCAATATCGGCGCCGAGGCGGCTTGCGCCAGGCTTCAGGGCTGGACGCCGGGCGGGGACGGACGCGACGCCATCGTCAAGACCGTGCTGTTCCCCGACTTCAACGCCGCCTTCGCCTTCATGACGCGCGTGGCGAGGCAGGCGGAGGTCATGGGCCACCATCCCGAATGGTCCAACGTCTATAACCGCGTCGAAATCCTGCTGACGACCCACGACGCCGACGGGGTGACGGACAAGGACGTCCAGCTGGCCCAGTTCATCGACTCCATCACCCGCGACCTGACGCCCGGCAAGGACCACGACTGATGACCACGCCCGCCCCCTCCCGCCCCGGCCGCGTCGCCGGTAAGACCGTCCTGATCACCGGCGCCGCCGGCGGCCTGGGCGAGGCCATGGCCCTGATGATAGCGCGCGAAGGCGCCCGCGTCGCCGTGACCGACATCGACGGCCCGCGCGCCGAGGCCCTGGCCGCGCGGATCAATCAGGAGATCGCCGGCGCCGCCTTCGCCTACGCCCATGACGTGGCCAGCGAGGCCGACTGGGAAGGTGTGATCGCCGCCGCCGTCGCGGACCTGGGCGGACTGTCGGTCCTGGTCAACAACGCCGGCGTCGGCGGCCCCTTGGCCTTCGTCGAACAGGACACCGTCGACAACTGGCAGCGTCAGTACGAGATCAATCTGCGCTCGATCATGCTAGGCGCCAAACACGCCATGCCGCACCTGCGCGCCTCGGCCCCGGCGTCCATCATCAACATCTCGTCCATCGCGGGCCTGGCCGCCGCCCCCGGCATGGGCGCCTACAACGCCACCAAGGCCGCCGTCTGGATGTACACCAAGACCCTGGCGCTGGAGGCGGCCAAGGCCGACTGGAACGTGCGCTGCAACTCGGTCCACCCGGTCTTCATCAAGACCCCGATCCTGGACCCCTTCATCGCCATGGCCGGCGGCGACCAGAACAAGGCCCACGAACGGCTGGCGCGCGGCATTCCGCTGAAGCGGATCGGCGAACCCGACGACGTCGCCTATTGCGTTCTCTATCTGGCGTCGGACGAGTCCAAGTTCGTCACCGGCTCCGAATTCAAGATCGATGGCGGCATGACGGCGCAATAAGCCGCCAAACGCTTATTCAGGATTGAGGCCGCCCGCGCCATGCTGTAAGCGGCCCTCTCCGGCGTCACGCCGCGCACGCACCCGTAGCTCAGCTGGATAGAGTGCTGCCCTCCGAAGGCAGAGGTCACAGGTTCGAATCCTGTCGGGTGCGCCATACTTCTCAATCAACCATCTGATTTGATTGATTTTATTAAACCTCCCTCACACTCCGCCCCAATAGTTGCCCCAACTGGTCAGAGAGCCTGGTCTTCGGTAGAGTTTCGATTTACGGTTGGGGGATGGTCGTGAGCGAACAACATAGATCTGTTTTGCTCGACGACACCGAGCTCGATTCGGCAGGATCAGCGCGCCGCCCAACATTCGTAGATGCCTTCGCCGGGTGTGGTGGCCTAAGCCTTGGACTGAAACGCGCCGGATGGCATGGCATCTTTGCCATCGAGAAGGATGCCTTCGCCTTCTCCACACTCACCAAGAACTTCCCCGACGGCGGGGAACTTTCTTACTCCTGGCCTCAAAGTATCGAGCGCAAAGCTTGGGACATTCAAGAGTTACTGAGCCAAAAGAAGGATCAGTTGTCGGCCCTTTCGGGAACGATAGACCTGCTCGCTGGCGGTCCGCCTTGCCAAGGCTTTTCCCATGCAGGGCGCCGAAAAGCGGAGGACCCGCGCAACCGGCTTTTTGAAGCCTATCTGGACCTTGTGAGCCTAATTAAGCCCCGGATCGTTTTGATTGAGAACGTCAGAGGCTTCCAGTCCGACTTTGGCAACGCCGCAAGCGGTGAGATCACAAACTTCGCCGAGTCTCTCAAAGAGCGCCTGGGCAAAGAGTATCATACACAGCAGAAAATGATCCGGGTCAGCGAGTATGGTGTCCCGCAGGCGCGCCAGAGGTTCTTCCTAATAGGCGGCCGGATTGGTGACATTGCTCCATCCGAGGTTTCTAGCGTTTTTGATGCCTTGTCTAACGGCCGCGACCAGTTTCTAAACGCGAAAGGGTTGACTAAGTCACCGTCCGCTCGGGACGCGCTCAGCGATCTCGAAGTGGCTTTCAGTGGAACGAAACCGTGTCCTGACTCGCCTGGTTTTCGTGCAATCTCTTACAAAGGACCAAGGACGGACTTCCAGAGGGCAATGCGCGACGACTTCACGGGGGATCCATCAGACACCCGGCTAGCGCGTCACCGGCCAGATATCGAAACGCGCTTCGCAGCGATCATCAAAGCGGCAGGGGAAGAGGGCCGTCTGAATACGACGATCTCTGCCGAAACACGAAAAAAATACTCTTTGAAAAAGATGGCGATCAGAGTGCTTGATCCCCTCGCAGCCTCGCCGACGATAACGAGCTTGCCAGATGATCTGCTTCATTATTCGGAGCCACGGACACTCACCGTCAGGGAAAACGCGCGACTTCAGACTTTCCCTGATTGGTTCCAATTCCACGGGAAGTACACGACCGGAGGACACCTTCGTCGCGTCCAGGTGCCTAGGTTCACCCAAGTGGCAAACGCGGTGCCTCCAATCTTGGCCGAGCAGGTTGGCTCGATACTTTATCGCCTAGCCTGCGGCACGCCCCTGGAGATAGGCGTCCAGGGATTGGCAGACGACACCGAGCGCACTGCGATGATCCCTGAGCTTACCCCTGAACTGGACCATCCATTCATCGTCGATGACGGTCGGATTCTCGCCCTTCTTGATTGACCGCAGTGTCACTTGGCCATCTTCGTCCCGCTCCTCCTTGGCGTGGGCTAAGGTGTTGCGGTTTCTGATCACATCCGTCTCATACGATTTCAGATAATCCAGGGCTTCACTGGGTTTTACGTCCAGCGCCTTCGCAACCCTGCACACAGCCATATATTTGTGCGCCGATCCAAAAATATCGGCGTTCGAGATGGCGTCCAGGATCAGACCGTTTCGCGCCATCGGCTCCACCACGTCTACTTTGTGTCGGCTGCTATCAAGCAGCTTGTCCAACGTTCGTTGTGCCTTAGGCTGGAATCGTTCGTCACCAGAGGCGAAAACGCGCGTCAGCAAATCCTCCATCATTACATCCATCTCCGCGACTTCCGACATCGCGATCCCCCGCATATGATTTAGGTCGATGGCTTTCGAAATGATCGTGTCCGCGATGCCCCGGAGGGCATCGCCAAGCCCTGTTCTGATCGAGACGAAAACGCCCGCGACCTCCTCCTTGGCCAGTTCTTCCAGCAGTTCTTTCGGATTGTTAGACGAATAGAAAATGATGTCAGTGAATGGGAGTTGATTCCGTATTGTGCCTGCAGCCACAGCACCGTTTACGCCCTCACCGAGATGATAATCGACGATCACGAGATCGAAATCTCGCCCTGACCGCTTGGCAAATTTTCGAAGGCCCTGATCGCTGAGATCCTCTGCGTTTGTGCGAGTGAACGAAAACCCCTTGGCGCTCAGGTAGTCGGCTAGTTCGCTCGCCGCTTCGTCAACGCTGCTAGGGTTGTCATCTACTACCAGAAGTCGAAATTCGAGCTTCATGACGGCACCCTGACGGTGAGATGGGCGCCATCCAAATCATCGGAGAAGGCATCCTTATGAGCCTCTATTGCTCCCCCGAGGCTCTCGACGATCTGACGCACATGATAGAGTCCAAGTCCCGACCCGTCGGTGGTGGTCACGCCTTTCTCGAAAACACGCTCGATCAGATCAGATTTCTTTGCCCACCCATCTCCGTCATCAGCGACCGTGAGGATAAGCTCCGGGCTGGCACCGCGTGTGACGTTTATGAAAAATGCAACATTCGACGCCCTGGCCTTGGCCGCATTGGTAACAAGATTGTCGATGACGATTCCGATTTCTATCGGACGGAATTTCTTAGAGAACGGCTTGTCGTCACCTTCGACGTGAATGGTCAGGCCTTGCGGAGCCCAGAGCGACGAGACTGTTTCGATATAGTCGCGTACATAAACGGCCAAATCCGCTTTTACGTCAGAAGCCTGCTGTTGATAGCCGCCCTTTGTGGCAAACCGAGCCGCAGTCAAAATCTGGCTGTTTCTGAAGGACACCTTCTCCAAGAAATCTATCCAGTCTTCCCGCTTCACCTCGGCACCAGAACGCAATTTGCCCATCATCCGCTTTACGCCGTGATGCACGTCAGATGCCTGCATGATGATCTGGTGGTGAAGGTTGAGGATCGTGTCCTGATCGAGTGAACCAGCTGCGACGAGAAATGCGCTTCTCGCTCGCTCTTCTTGGTATTGAACCTGAGCAACAGCGGCGGCCTTTTCGGCCGCTACTGCTCTAGCCTCGGCTCTCCGCTCGGCCTCCCTCGCCTCAGCTTCTGCGGCTTGAAGAATCTTCAACCGCGCCTTGGCATCGCTGACGCGCGCTGAAAGGTCGGGATCGCCAACTTCGTCTGCCAGAAGCTCCAAAGCCTTCAATGACCCTTCGAAGGCTTCCGATTTTTCATCGACTATTCGAACGAGATCGGGACTGTAGGAGAGAAGTTCGACACCCTCAGTGGCAGCGAGTCGAGCAACAAGCTGGGAAACTCTCGCGCTACTTTCATCCAGGCGCATTCGCGCGGTGTCGTCGGCCTCCTTATCCAGCTTGTCCTTCCACGAGATATCGACCACATACCGTTCGAGACGACGGACGCATTTGTCCCGGATGCACTCGATGAGTTCATCTACCTGTGGCGTTCGGATCAGCCCCTGATTTCGGCTAGTAGCCTCGTCAAAGCCGGCGACGCCCTTGATCTGTACGCGACCGATTAGGTCGCGCCCCCCAAGAAAGCGGCGCTGCCCCTGCTGCTTTCTTCGATTTAACCCAAAGAAGTCGTCATCTTCGGCACCGATTGGAAAGACGCGGAACCCATTTCGGAACAGAAAGATCGATCCGAACTGCACCGACGGTAGACCCATACGGTACTTAAAAACCATCTTGGCGCTGTGGTTCAGGAAGTAGATGTCCGCATTTAGGTCTGTGGCGGCCAATCCGTCGTAGGGGCTAGGCTCTCGAATCTTGTAGACCACATCACCTCGGTCGGTGAGCGTCGTCTCCAGGAATGTTCCATCGTCTACAAGTCTCACTTTGATCGACGTAGTGCGCTCTGCAACGACATCAATGATCGGGTTTTCGATGCGTCCGTTGACCTCCAATCGCGCCTGTTGGTCATCCCGTCGCTGAGCATTGAAAGCGGCATCCTCAGCATCCGCTGCCAACTGAGACGGCGCGACGATCTCGATCTGAAATTTCGGCACACCCTCGGAAAATGGATCGATAAGCTTCGTTAGCTCACGCTTCAGGCCCTGTAGCTTGGTCCGATCCCACTCTGATCGAAGTTTTCGGATTTCGAGGACTGTGCCCGTCTCACCTCGTGGCTTTGCCAGGGCAGGGTCAAATTCTTCTGTCTCGAACAGGTTGACGAGCACATCGCCGAATTCACGCTTGGGGTCGCCTTCGTAAAGCAACCAGTCAATGTCCAGGATCTGAACCCGCTCTGCGGAGGATTTTGAGCTAAGTCGGAGGGTCGAGCCCAGCCTGTCGCAGGAAAACCGACCAACGCCTTTTGCACCTGCAAATGGCCCGGTCCGGTCTCCAATCTTGTCGCGATAATCGTCGTCCTCTGTGCCCTCACGCTTTGCCGAGTAAGCCACGAACAGCCATTTCCGAAGAATGTCGTCGCGGGTCATCCCCTTGCCGTCATCCGCAATAATCACACGGTCATCTTCGAAGACGATGCGGACGTGGCTCGCGTGAGCGTCAAACGAATTTTTGACCAGTTCGAAAACCGCGACATAATCGTCTACGATCAAATCGCGGCCAATCAGGTCTTTGAGGCCGGTGCTTACCCTAAAGGGTTGTTTCTCCATCGCTTAGCTAGCCCCCTTGGCCATCGCTTAGCGGGACCAAATGCATTGGTATCGGCGAACGATTCAGCCGCTGAAGGCCTGATAATGGCCGGGAGAGGTCAAATGGGCAATCCGGGCTTAGCTACTTGGGGTTATGTTCAATCGACCTCTGACGGTTACAGGCTGCATCGCATCCACCTTCGACTCCATATCGCCGCCCCATCGCGTTTGGAGCGTCGAGATGCACACCACCCAGCCCGCCCTCATGTCGGTTCAGGCGTTCTGCGCCTGGGCCGGGGTTGGGCGCACCAAGGTTTACGAGGAAATCGAAGCAGGCCGTCTTCAGACGGTGACGCTCGGCCGCCGTCGTCTCGTACCGACCGCCGAGGCGGAGCGTTGGCTGGATCGGCTGCTGGACGAAGCGACCGGCAAGGAAGCCCTGTCGTGAAGCGCGCCAGCAAGCACGGGCCAGTTCGGACGGCCTCTGACAGTCCGGAGATGTCCGAAGCCATCGACTGGTTCGTTCGCCACGGTTATCGCCCCTATCGGGTTTCCGCCCATCAACTGAAATGGCGAAGCCTGAGCTATTATCCCAGCACCGGCACCGTGCGGCCGGATGATGCGCCCAGCGTGAAGGTCAAAGGCCTTGCCGCACTCGAACAGGCCATGTGCGACCTTCTTGGCGAACAGACGCTCCCGCTGGGGATGGAGTCGATGCCGCAGGACGCCATTCGCTCGACCACTGACCGCACACTCGAATTGTGAACTGCTTGACCATGTGCGATTTTCGCGGAGGCGGATCGGTTACTCCCTGTCTGGTCTGCCCCTGCGCTTCATCTACACACGGACTGAACTGCGGCTGATCAGCCACTCCCCACCGCATCAGCGCTCCCTGCCTTCTGATTTCCCCGATTTGCGCCGGGAGAACCATTGGAAATTAGGGTCGGGGCGCGGGTGGATGCCCTAGGAACTTTTGGGCCTGATTTTCTGATCTTTGTCAAGGCGATAACGTCGGTCGACTTCCAGTTCTGGACGCAAGGCCTCCGTTTTTGATAGCCGAGGCCGACACCTCACAATCGAATTTTCAACGCCGCCAAGTCCCGTTCCAGCCGACCAGCGGCCAGGTAGCGATCATCGTAAAAGGGCCTTCCGTCAGCCGTAAGCGCAGAGGGCCAGTTCGGATCGCGCGAAACCTCAATGCCGCGCTGAGCGCTCAGCGCCCGCGACGATCCCGACCGCTGGCCAACGACCGATCCAGCCTTTTCGCAACGCCGATTGATCAAATTGGCAGCCAGAATGTTGCCCTTCTCGCGATCCCATATCGGCGATGGTTCGTCGGGGTTCAGGCCTTTGGACATATATTGGAACAACTGCCACTGGGCCTGAATATCGGAGTGGCGGCGAACGCTGCCTCGGGACAGGTGCACCGTCTGGATCGGCTGGCCTTCTGCCTTTGTCAGGGGCGCGATGCCCGTCACGGTTTTAACCGCACGCATGGCCCATGAGAGGAAGTCAGCCTCATGCCATCGCTCCAGGCTTATAAGGATATGGCTGTGATCGCCCAACTTGGGACCATTTTCACGCACCCAAATCCAGGTCTCCGGCAGATCGCGTTCCCGCCGCCACTTCCGCATCAGTTCCATAAAGGCCTTATGGGCGGACCAAGCAGCGTCGCCGGAAAGGCCCACTGAATCCCACGACACCGTCAGCATCCAACTCAGCACCGACCCGGTGAAGTTCGCCACCGCGACGGAATGATACCGCTTCCAGAATTCCTTGGTGGTCAGATACTCCGAAATACAGGTCCGGCGCTGGACCGGAGCGGGCACAGAGACCGCCAGTGCACGGCTGCGGTCATCATCACCGAGGGCGTATCGTTGCCGCCCCCATTTGTCCTGGACGTCAAACCCGCCCGCAAACATGGTCCGCGCATAAGATGCGGCGTCGTCGAAATCGGCCCGATTCAACATCGGCAGTCTCCACTCAAACGGACCGTGGAAATCACCGGCCCTACATATATGCCGACTGACCACATGATTATCACTTCGCGGACGTTCGCCGCTGGTCGCTGAAGGTCACTAAGCCACAGCCTTCGTGAACCGGATGATCCCACAGGAAGGATCATCATGGACATCGAGACCTACGACCGGCTGCCCCTCGTGCCGGAGGCGCTGCTGAAAGCGCACAAGGTTCACACCAGCTACGACACCCGCTTCCGGGCCTGCGCCCGGTTGCTTCAAGCGCTGCACCGAGAACGCGCCGGGTGGACGCGGGGGAGCTACACGACCACCTCGGGACGCAAGCGCAGCATGGGTCATCTGGTCGGGGTCTGTGACGGGGCGGCAGGCGCGAACTTTCTGACGCCGGAGGTTCATCGGCTCGCGCGCCGGGAACTGGCTTACCGGGAACCCGGCGCGATGTTTGAGGAACGTCGCCTCTATGAAAATCTGCTGTCCTCCGCGCCGCTGGCGTTGAATCTCCTGGGACCGCTCAAGCTCGACCGGACCCTAGCCGAGGCCTTCGTGCGCGAGATCGCGCCGGAATACGCAGGTCAGGTTTGCGCCGTGACCTTCGAGCACTCGCCGGGGCGGGGCGACCCTACCTTCACTGACGACGCCACGGCGTTCGACGCCTTTATCGCCCTGCGGCTGGACGACGGCCGCAAGGTCTTTATCGCCATCGAGGTCAAATACTCCGAGGCGGCCAACGAACCCGAGCCGCGCATGCGCGCCCGGTACGACGACCTTTCCGTGGCCAGTGAACTCTTCATCGATCCCGACGACCCTGCCCTGCGCCGCAATCCCATCCAGCAGATGTGGCGGCTCCACATGCTGGCGCAATCGATCATCGACGCCGGCCTGTTCGATGCGGGCAAGGTGGTCGTGATCGCGCCGCGCTTGAACGATCAGGTGCAACGGGCTGTCGGCCGCTATCAACAGCACCTCGCCCCCGCTGGCTTGGGCAAGGCCGAGTTCCTCAATCTGCCGCTGGAAGACGCCATCGCCGCCCTGGCTTTGGCGGGTGCGCCCGATCAGGCGCGGGCGCTGACGGCACGCTATGTCGACTTTGGCCCGATCCAAGCCTTGATCTGAACCGTGGCCATGCGTCCTGCGCCGCGCCCGGAACCTGACGCCAGGCGACGAGCCGAAGGGTTGATGCTCGGCGCCAGCGCAGGCGCATCAGCGGCGTGGAGCCTCCGCCAGCATCGCTCCAGCGAATGCCTGAATCCTCAGGCAGTGCTGGTGCATGCGGCCCAAAGCTGTCTGAAGCACCGGCGCTTCGTCGCCAATGACCTGATCTCTAGACTCAGGTCGGACGACACCGGGCTCCACGGGCAGGACCGGGGATCTCTGCGATCGATGGAGGTTTCGATGCCGAAGGCATCGCAAACTTTCATCGTCGCAGTGGCCCCGGTCTGCCTGCGAACGATGGGGCGAAGCCGAAGCGCTCAACGTGACCTGCATTCGCTTGGCCTGGCCTTTCAGCAGACACCAGCCGATGTCGAAGCTCTGGAGGTCACGGGTCGCTTCATCGGCCGTGCGCTCCTTGGCTACGGAAGGCGGATAGTTTTCGAGCCGATCACCTGGATTGGCGGTGACGATTGCGTCGCCTGGGCGGCCGGAGGCGGAAGTCTGCCCAAGGAGTGCCGGGGCAGTCTGGCGTCCGCTATCGCGCAGGCTCGCGCCGTAAGCCTTCGGGAGTCTCGCTGGCCGGTCGCTGCTCGCGCCCTGAAGGCGGCCCGTGCCGAACCATCCGCCTTTGTTTTGGCCGGGATGCTCTTGGGTGCGATGTATGGTCCGCGATCATTTTCGCCCTTGCCGCCGAACGCCAGGGCGCTGGCCGCCTTGGCGGAGGGACTGCTTCAATCGTCGCCTATCGATATGGCCTCACTGTCAGGCCGCAGCAGGTCGAGATAGTCCATGCCCAGAGCCGCCGCCAACGTCACCACCATCTCGACGGTCGGATTCCTACGGCCCGCCTCAAGCGAAGACACATAGAACTGGCTGGTCTCAGCGCGTTCGGCCAACTCCTCTTGAGTCAGGCTCTTTAAAATCCGCGCGCGGCGGACGTTTCGGCCCACCAGCGCGCGAATATCCATTCGCCGAGCGTGGCGTTATCGGCCGGGTCGCGGTAACAACTATAATTGTTATTCGTCGTGGGAGGGGACATGAGAAGACTTATGTTAGGCGCGGCTTTGTGCCTGCTGACGCCGCTGTCGGGCTGCGCAGACGGAGCATCGAAAGACCCTCCGGCAGAGATTGCTGAAGCGTGCGTTTCGACAGCGTTAGGCAACGGCGTTCTTTATGCGCCGGAGTGGGTCAAGCCGATGATCGGTGCGACCTCGGCGATCTCCTGGGAGCCTGTAGCGGACAGGAAGGTCATCTTTCGCAGCGACACGACCAACCCTCTCAACGGGGACGTCAAGCAGGTTTCGGTGCTATTTGCGCCCACGACTTCGCCAGTGAAAACCGAGGTCTACTGCAAAGGCTATTACGAGCCGATGCTAGTCGACGTGGATGGAATGGAAGAGAGCCCTGATGCCCTTAAGCGGGAACTCTGGTACCCGCATGAGATGGGATTGTCGCACTACAACGGACGCGTTCCGCAAGGCGTCCCTTTGACGTTGGAGTACGCCCAATGAACGGTCGGATCGACAGCCTCGAACGTCTGGCTCGGCTGCATCAAGATGGGGTGCTGACAGACGCCGAGTTCGCTCTGGAGAAGGCGAGACTGTTGGGCGGTGACGAGCCGAGATCGTCAGAACCTCCGCAATCGCCAGCAGCCATGCCGGACGTAGCGGCGACCGCAGTGAACGCCGTCGCGCCAGATGACAACGACCTGCTAGCCCCGATCCGGTCGATTCCCGATGCAGCCTATGCCGCCTTTCTGGTCAGAAAGGCTTGGGCCGGGGTCGCATCCTTGATCGCCGCGAACGCCCTCAGCGCCATACCCAAAATCCGGGAAAGCCTCAGCCCTAGCCTAGGTTTGATGGCGCCAGAGCCACTACCGACAGCCGTGGTGGTGGCAGGGGCGTTGTTGGGATGCCTGATCGTGGGTCTCGTCGGATATTGGCTGTCTCGCCGACGTAACCGCATCGCCGCCGTCCTGTTGTTCGTCATGGCGGCCTCGGTGGTGATGTTCGGCGCGGGCCTGCCTTGGAACCAGGGGATTTGGGTCAATCTGGCCGTCATAGCCCTCGGGCTATTTTCGATCTGGTTCTTCGTCGGAGCCTGGCGCGGCCTCACGTTTATCTCGCGGGCGCCGAAGGGCGAGGCTGAAGCCGCTATGGTCCTTCAGACGACGAACACCGGTCCCGTATCCAAGCGAATGAAGGCGGCTTGGAACGAGGGCCGCGAACAATCGCGTCCAGTGCGCCGGACCATCTGGTGGATCGGGCTCGCCGGGCTGACGGTCTTCGCGGCAGGAGGCGTTTGGTTTTGGACCACCATTTCAAGAGACGAACCGCCAGCCGCTTCTCAGCCGTTTGACGGCCACGCCCAGCAACACGACCCGACCGTCACCGCGCCGTCGTCAACACCCCAACTCGAAAACTCGCCAGTAAGCCCTGCCACCCTGCGACCTGCGGACCTGGAAGGCAGCTGGTTGCCGGAATACGAAGCCTGCCGTCACTGCTTCGGCATGAGTTTCGAGAGCGGGGGCGTCTATACAGCCGAAGGCGTCGATGGGACGTGGACGCTCGACGGCAACAAACTCACGGTGAGGTCTCGATACACCAGCATGGATGGCGAGGTCGGGTCTTGGGTGACGGATTCGGCCGAGGTCCAACTGATCTCCAAAGACATGATCGAGATCACCTGGGCCTACGACGAGCCGATGCGTTATGGCCGCTACATAGCCGATGGTTCGAGCGCCTCAGGCTATTAATCGTTCGATACGCGGCCTCGGCCGCAGTGCTTCGCCCAATCCTCCATCATGGCGCGACGGCGTTCCAGGGCGTCGCCGCGCCGATAGGCCTGCTCGGCCTGATCGCCGATGCTGTGGGCCAAAGCCTGCTCGGCGAGTTCACGAGGGTAATCGGTCTGGTCGCCCGCCCAGTCACGAAAGGCGCTGCGGAAACCGTGCGTCGTGACATCCTCGATGTCCAACCGCCCCATTAGCTTCTTGAACGCCATGTTGGATAGGGGCCGGTTCGCCTTCTGACCGGGGAAGACGAAGCTGTCGTCACCGGCCTTGTGCGCCAGCATCGCCTCCAACACAGCGACGGCGGCCTTCGACAACGGCACACGATGCGGCCTGCCCGCCTTCATTCGCTCGGCGGGAATAGTCCAGGTCTGCGCAACCAGATCGATTTCCGACCAGACAGCTTCACGCACCTCACCTGAACGGCCAGCGGTCAGGATAAGGAATTCCAAGGTTCTCGCGGCGGTGGCTTCCCGCTCACGAAGGTCCGCCATCAGCGCAGGGATGGCCTCAAACGCCATCGCCTTGTGATGACCGCGCTGTAGGCGGGAAACCTTCGGCAACAGTTGATCCATGTGGCCCGTCCATCGCGCCGGGTTCTCCCCGGTGCGCCAGCCCTGAGCCTTGGCGGCGTTCAGCACCTGCTCGATGTAGCCTCGGGCCATTTTCGCCGTTTCGGCCTTCACCGACCAAATCGGCTTTAGAACCGCCAACACGTCCTCGGTCGTCACGCCATCGACCTGGATGTCCCGCAGGGCGGCCGCATGCACGGTCAGCGCCCGCTTCCAGCGTTCGAGGCTTTTGGGCGAGCGGAGCTCGCCCGCCTTATCCGCCATCCAGCTATCCGCCGCTTCACCGAAGGTGGGGATCGCCCTGACCGATCGCCGCGCCGAAATCGGATCCACGCCTGCCGCCAAAAGGGCATGGGCTTCGACGGCCAGTTCGCGGGCGCGTTTGAGATCGACGCCCTTGATCGAGCCCAGACCCATTTCCCGCAGCTTGCCAGCCCCAGGAACACCGGATCGCTTCGCACGATAGATGAAGACCCAACGTCTAGCCCCGCTGGGATCGATCACCAGATAGAGGTTGTTGCCGTCGCTATGACGACCCGGCGTGTTCAAGGTGGCGACCCTACGGGCCGAAAGCTTGTTGATCGCCCGGCAGGAGAACGAACGGGTCTTCATACGACACAAAATCCACCCCAACATTCACCCCAACAGCTGACGCGGATTGCGCCGAACGGAGCGAAACGTGAGCGAACAAATTATCCCAAATCTTGTTGAAATACAAAGACAAGGGCGGACCCTGGCGAACGTCTGCGGACCCAGGTTTTCCCCGTGTCGGGTGCGCCATCTTTCTCCATTCGAACTTCTGCAAAAGCCGAGCAGCCGTAAAGCCGCCGTGGTTTGGGGTTCCACGCGAGGCGAGACGATCAAGATCGACTTGACCGCATGTGACGTTATCTCATAACACACATCCTTCTCCCCTCGAAGGTCTCCCGACATGCGTTCCTCCCCCGCCCTGCGTTCGCTGCTTCTGGCTGCGGCCGGCTCAACCGTGCTGGCCGGCGCCGCCGCCGCGCAATCGACACCGAATACGCCGGCGACGGTCGACGACGTCATCGTCACCGGCGTTCCCTATGGCGTCAGCCAGAGGGCGGCGGTCATCGCCACCGACGTCGTGGACGAGCAGACGCTGGCCACCGCCCCGGCCGCGTCCCTGGGCGACATGCTGAACGGGCGCCCGGGCGTGCGCTCCACAGACTTTGCGCCGGGCGCCAGCCGTCCGGTCATCCGGGGCCTGAGCGGGCCGCGCGTCCAGGTGCTGACCAACGGCATCGGCCTGATCGACGCCAGTTCGGTGTCGCCCGACCATGCCGTGGCGGCCGACCCCGCCGAGGCCAACCGCATCGAGATCATCCGCGGCCCCGCCACCCTGGTCTATGGCGGATCGGCCATCGGCGGCGTGGTCAATGTGCTGGACGACCGGATTCCGACCGCCATTCCCGAGGGCGGCGTCAAGGGCGTGGTCTCGACCCAGGCCTCCAGCGTCGACGACGGCCGCAGCGTCTTCGGCCGCGTCACGGTCGGATCGGGCAATTTCGCCTTCAACGTCGATGGGGTGAAGCGCAAAACCGACGACTATGAGATTCCCGCCCCCGCCATCTCGGCGCGGCGCGCGGCCGCCGAGGGCGTCGCGCGGGGCGACGGCGACAAACAGCCCAACAGCTATACCGACCTGCAGACCTGGGGCGTCGGCGGCGCCTACATCGGCGACAAGGGCTTCGCCGGCGTCTCCTACAAGGACACAGACAGCGAGTACGGCACGGTCGCCGAAGAATCCGTCTTCATCAAGCTGAACCAGAAGCGGTGGGACGCGCGAGGCGAATATCGGTTCGACGACGGTCCCTTCTCGGCGATCCGGGGCTCCTACGGCCATGCCGACTACACCCACACCGAGTTCGAGGCCGTGGGCGAGCCCGGCACCGTCTTCAACTCCGACGGCTGGGAGGCGCGCGCCGACCTGGTTCAACGCCAGCGCGGCGGCTGGAACGGCGCCCTGGGCGTCCAGGCCCTGTCGCGAAACTTCCAGGCCATAGGCGAGGAGGCCTTCGTGCCCACCGTCGATATCGACGAGGTGGGCCTCTACACGGTCCAGCGTCTGGACCTGGGCAACCACGGCTTCGAAGGCGGCTTGCGCTATGATCGGCGCGAGCTGTCGGGCACGCCGATCGGCGGGACCAGCGAGGTGAACCGCACCTTCGACAACTGGTCCGCATCCGCCGCCGCCTTCCTGCGCCCCGCCGCCGGCCTGTTCCTGGGTCTCAGCCTGGCCCACAACGAGCGCGCGCCCAGCGAGGTCGAGCTGTTCGCCAATGGCGTTCACATCGCCACCGCCGCCTATGAGACCGGCGACCTGAACCTGAACAGCGAAAAGGTCACGACGCTGGAGGGCACCGCCCACTATGATCGCGGCCGGTTCACGGGCGACCTGCACGTTTATCATTCCTGGTACGACGGCTTCATCGACGAACGGCCGACCGGCGAGCAATTCCTGTTCGAGGAGGAGAACGAGACCTTCCCCGTCTATCGCTTCGTCCAGACCAACGCCAAATTCTACGGCTTCGAACTGGAGGGCGCCTACGCCCTGTGGCAGGACGGCGATCGCAAGCTGTCGCTGGAGGGATCGGCGGACTACGTCCACGCCCAGACCGACTTCGGCCCGGCCGCGCGCATCCCGCCATATTCAGTCACCGGCCGCCTGGCCTGGACCTCCACCCGCTTCGACGCCAGCGCCGAGGTGCGGCACGTGGGCGAACAGGACCGCGTTGCCAACGAGTTCGAATTGCCGACCAACGATTATACGCTGGTCAACGCCTCGCTGGCCGTGCGTCCCTTCACCCAGCAGAACGTCACCCTGTTCGCCGAGGCGCGCAACCTGACCAACGAGGAAGCCCGTGAACACGCCTCCTTCCTCAAGGACATCGCCCCCCTCCCCGGCCGCAACCTGCGCGTCGGCGTGGCCTATCGCTTCTGATCAAGACAAGGGTTGAGGCGGTCAGACCGCCTCAACCCTGCGTCAGCTTCGACGCCAACGAAATAACATCACTCTGGCGTAGTCGCAGGATCGAGAGATCCTGCCGTTCTGCCGGCGGGCTCGCTGGCGGGCTCGCTGATGGTGGGTGGTCACGACCATCTTCAGTTTCAGCACCAACAGGGGTCCAGCACTAGCGGTCTCGGCGTTCGCAGCCGACGGGGCCGTGACGGCCGCGTCTCATCCGGGTTCGACGCAAAGCGCCGCCTCGCCCGCGCTGGCGACTTGACCGCCCGGCCCCTGACCGGAACAACTCACGCCCGAGAAGCGAAACTGTGCTGTGGACCGGGCGGCACGCCCTGTCACTGCGCGACGCGGGCCGACGCCGTAGCGGTCAAGGCTTTCGCCCCCCCCACCTGTCCCAGCACATCGGCGGCTTTGTCCTGACCCAGGATCGGCTGGACGAGTTGGTCCCCATCGGCAACGCGGCCATGGCCCACCGCACCTTCATCGAATGGGACAAGGACGACATCGACGAACTGCGCCTGATGAAGGTCGACGTACTGGCGATCGGCATGCTTGCCTGCATCCGCAAGGCGTTCGACCTGATCCGCGCTCATGCGAACGAAGATTGGGCGCTGCATACCATCCCGCGCGACGATCCCGCCGTTTACGATATGCTGTGCAAGGCGGCCTTCGCCTGCGCCCTGATGAACAGTCAGCCGATGGGCTTCTACGCCCCGGCCCAGATCGTGCGCGACGCCCGCGAACACGGCGTCGAGGTGCGGCCGGTCGATGTCTCTTACAGCCACTGGGACAACAGTCTGGAAGGTTCGACGAGGGCTCCGGCGTTGCGGATCGGCCTGCGCCAGGTCGACGGCTTCCGCGAAGACTGGGCAGAGGCGCTCGCCGCCGCCCGCGCCACGCCCCTGTCCGACGTCGAGACTCTGGCCCGGCGCGCCGCCCTGCGCAAGCTGGCGGACGCCGACGCCTTCCGCTCGCTGGGGCTGGATCGACGCGAGGCTCTGTGGGCGGTGCGCCGCCTGCCCGACGACGCGCCGCTGCCGTTGTTCGCCGCCGCAGATGCCCGCGAGCTGGGCGCCGAACCCGACGCCCGCCTGCCGACCATGGCGTTGGGCGAGCATGTCGCCGCCGACTATCAGACCCTGCGCCTGTCGCTGAAGGCGCATCCCATGGCCATCCTGCGCCCCATCTTCGACGCCGAAGGCCTACTGACCTGCGCCCAGACCGAAGCTCGACGCGGCGGCGCTCTGGTGCGGGTCGCCGGCGTGGTTCTGGTGCGTCAACGGCCGGGCAAGGGCAACGCCATCTTCGTCACCCTGGAAGACGAGACCGGCATCATCAATGTCGTCCTATGGGCGCAGGTGTTCGAACAGTTCCGCCGCGAGGTCATGGCCGCCCGGCTGATGGCGGTCGAGGGCGTGGTTGAGAAAAGCCCCGAAGGCGTCGTCCACCTGGTCGCCCGCCGCGTCATCGACCGCTCTAACGAACTGTCCCGCCTGTCCCAGGATCACGACACCACCGTCCAACTCGCCCGCGCCGATGTCGTCGCCCATCCCCAGACACCCCGACACCCGCCGCACCGTCACCCGCGCGACGTCCGCATTCTGCCAGGATCACGGGATTTTCATTGAGCGCTGAGCATCGCGCTAGAGGGGCCTTCAGACCGCTGGCGCGGGAGGTCGAGTCCAGGCCCACATCAGAGATATTTCATCCACCACTGCGAACTGCGTCGCTTGACCCCGCCGAACCACTGGCAGGCGAACCAGCACGGCACGGCGACCAGGGCCGCCAGCAACCACACTCCGCCCACGCCGGGCACGGCGAAGCCGTCGCCCTGATTGGCCCCGAACAGCACAAGGACCGCCAGGTTCAGCAGATGCAGCCCATAGAGGTGGATCAGATAGAAGAACAGCGGCGCCCCGCCGAACACGGCCAGCATCCCGACCAGCCGACCCTGCGCCGTCTCCAGCCCCGCCAGGATCAGCGCCCCGACACCAAGCGTCAGCAGCAGAAAGTCGGCCGACGGCGGATATTTGGTCAGGTTCAGCACGCTCATCGCCGTCTGGATCGGCGTCGCCTGCACGGCCCAAGGCGCATCGCCATATAAATTGATCGCGCGCAGTATGATGAACAGGGCCAAGGCGCTCATGCCCGTCAGCACCAGGCGCCTCAGTCGCCTCCTCTGCTCGCCTGCGAACCAAGGCCCGATGGCGTAGCCCAACGCGGCCACCCCGATCCACGGTAGCAGCGGATAAGAGGTCCGCGCCTGGCCGCCCCACGGCAGATCGATGAAGCCGCGATCATGCAACATGGCCCAGATCACATGTCCCGGCTGACCGGCCGCGATGCTGATGGGGTCCAGCAGATTGTGGCCCAGCACGATGGCCAGCCCCACGACGATCAGCACCGGGCGAGGCAGATGCACCAGCGCCGCCAGCGCGATCATCGACAGGCCGATGGCCCAGATGACCTGGAGATAGATCAGCTCCGGCGCGATCGAAAATGTCCAGGCGAAGTTGACCACAGTCAGCTCCACCACGACCAGAAACAGCCCCCGTTTCAGCAGAAACGCCGATGCCGCGTTGGCTCCATTTCCGCCGCCCGCCTGTTTGTTTCCGTATAGCCAAGCCCCCAACCCCGTCAGCGCCACGAAAACCGGCGCGCACAGATGGGCCGACAGTCGGGTGAAGAACAGGGCCGGCGAGGTCGTCTCCACATCCATCGGGTCCGAGACCTGGGCGTGAATGAAGAAGAACTCCCGCGCGTGATCGACCAGCATCAGCAGGATGACCAGCCCGCGCAGGGCGTCGATGGATCGGATACGGCCGACCGCCCGACTCGGAGCAGCGATCGAAGAAGCGGAGGCGGGAACAAGCGGTGCAGCGGTTGACATCATCAGGCGGAAGCGGATAGCCGATACAGTATAACATTTCAAATGGAGCCTTCCTTGTCCTTCCTCCTGAGCTGCGCCGGCGCGTGCCTGCTGGTCGCCGCCAACGCCCCCGTCCCCATCGCTGTCGAAGCGGTCGAGCCTGCGACCGTCGGCGAAATCGTGGTTCTGGGCCGTCGCTCGGCGCCGCGCGACCTGACCCTGGGCGCAGGACCGATCACCGAGGCCATGTCGCCATCCAGCCGCGCCATCGAAAACGATCTCATCAAGGCCGTTGGCGCGACGCGCCTGGCCAATGCGCTGGAACTGATCAGCAGCGTCAGCCAGCAGAACAATCGCGGCGGCGTCATGGACAACTTCGCCATTCGCGGCTTCCTGGGCACGCCTGACGGGGGCGCGGAATATTATGTCGATGGCTTCCTGGCCAATCGGGGCATGGCTCCGCCCCGCGATCCGGCGACGTCCGAGCGGATCGAGGTGCTTAAGGGCCCGTCAGGCGCCCTTTTCGGCGACATCGATCCGGCGGGACGGGTCAATATCGTCTCCAAGACGCCGCGCTTTGCGACCGCCGCCGCCTTCACCGCCGCTGTGGGATCGTTCGGCCTGCGTCGTGGTGAACTGGACCTGACCGGCCCCATCAGCGACACCCTTGCCGGGCGGCTGGTCGTCGCGGGCGAGACCTCAAGCGGTTGGCGGGATTACGTCGGCCTGAACCGCACCGTGGTCGCCCCCTCTCTGACCTGGCGACCCAATGACGACCTGCGCCTGACCTATGTGGGGGAGTTCACCACCTTCACGACCCTGTTCGACCGGGGAATGCCCGCCATCAACGGCGACGCCCTGTTCCTGCCGCCCTCGAACTATTACGGCGAGCCCGGCGACGGCGTGACCCGCTTCCGCAACGAGCGGCGCCAGATCACCGGCGAATACCGCATCAACGACGATTGGAGCCTGAACGGCGGCGTCGCCTGGCGCGGCGGCTCGCTGAAGGGGCTGTCCAGCGATCAGTCGCGCCTAGTCGGCGACCAGCTGTGGCGCCAGCGTCGCGGACGCGACTTCACGGTCGAGGATCTGTCGGCCCGGCTGGAGCTGAACGGCGTGGTCGAAACGGGGCTAGGCGTTCACAACCTCGGTGTCGGGGTGAAGGCCTATCAGCTGACCTATGGGGAGAAATGGCTGCGCATCAATCCGAATGCGGCCAAGCCCTATCCGATCAATGTCTTCGATCCCGTCTATGGCGCGGTGACGCCGCCCACACCCCTGCCCTTCACCGACAATCTGGAGACGCGCGACGTCGTCACCCTCTACGCCCAGGATCTGTGGGAGGTGAACGACCGCTTGAGCCTGCTGGCCGGGTTGCGGTTCGACGACTACGACCAGACCATCCGCAACAATCGCACCGGCGCCGTCGGCGAGGCCAGCGACACGCCTCTGAAATACCGCTTCGCCGCCCGTTATCGCCTGACGGACAACCTGACCGCCCATGCCAGCTACGGCCAATCCTTCGTGCTGAACTCCGGCACGGGTCGCGACGGCTCCGGCTTCGCGCCGGAAGACGGAAAAGGCTATGAGATCGGTCTGGCCGGGGCCTGGGACGGACTGGACCTGGCCGCCACCGTCTTCGACATTCGCAAGTCGAATATCCTGACGACCGATCCCCTCGATCCGAACTTCCTGGCTCCGGTCGGCAAGCTGACGACGCGCGGGATCGAACTGGACGGCGCGCTGAAGATCGACGACGCTTGGCAGGTGGTCGCCAACTATGGCTGGACCGACGCCAAGGCCGACGACAGCGCCTTCGCCACTGACGCCGTGCTGAACGTGCCGGAACATTCAGGTTCGGTGTTCGTGATCGGTCGCTTCCCCACCACGCATGGCACGACCTGGTCGTTCATGACCGGCGCGGCCTACGTCGGCGACCGGGCCGGCGCCCTGACCCTGAACCCGGTGCGCCTGCCCGCCTACTGGAAGGCCAAGGCGGCGCTGGATTACGGCCTGACGCCACAGGTCACGGCCCGCATCGAGATCGACAACCTGTTGGACGAACGATACGCCGCCAGTTCGTACAGCGCCCTATGGATATTCCCCGGCGCACCCCGCAGCCTGCGCGCTTCGCTCAGGGTCGAGATATGAAACGCCGCTCCTGCCGGCCGTGTCAGCCGCTACGTCTTTGATTCCATCGTCCGTTTCGAGGGCAGGCTGCTGACGGCGGAGGTTTCGCGAGCTGATTTCGCCGCCTTCATGGCCCGGGCCAATCAGGATCGTCCTTTGCCGCTGGACGCTTTGACGGGGGATTTCCTCTACGCCTTCGGCGCGGCTCCCGAGCGTGGTCCGATCCGCATCGTCACGACGGACTGGTGTGCGACGAACCAGCAGAAGTATTTCGGAAGGGATGACCTCATTTTCCAGCCGTCGCCCGGCCTGACGCTGAAGTCGGTCGCGGCCTCGGCCCTGGCGAGCGAGGGATAGTCGGGGGAGTGTCCGATGTGCTGTGCGCACACAGAAAAGCCCGCCTGGCTTTGGCCATGCGGGCTAGATCTTGGGTGCGGGAGTAGGATTTGAACCTACGACCTTCAGGTTATGAGCCTGACGAGCTACCGGGCTGCTCCATCCCGCGGCAAGCGGTCG
>NZ_BDMM01000008.1 GCF_002157625.1 Brevundimonas sp. SH203 | reverse complement strand
CCAGCCGCCGGCGCCGCCGCCGCCGCCCGATCGGGCGATGTCGCTGGCGCTCAGTCCGCCCCCGCCGCCTCCGCCGCCCGGCCCATCGGGACACAGGCTCTCGCCGCCCGTTTCGCCCGACGCCGTGATCGAGGAGGCGCCGCCCCCGTTCGCGGGGCGCAGACCCAGGCCGCCGGAGCCGCCGGCCGCCCCGCCGCTTGCGCCCGTCGAACCCGCCGATCCGCCCGAGGCGCGCAACAGGACGACGCCGCCCGCCGCGATCCGGCTTTCGCCGCCCGCCCCCGTCAGGCCGCCCGCGCCGACCTTGATCGACAGGGGGCCGTCCAGTTCCTCGACCGCCCAACCGCCCTGGCTCAGGCCGCCCGCGCCGCCGCCACCGCCGCCGAAGCGCGGGGTTCCGGCCGGTCCCGCCAGACCGGCGCCGCCCGCCCCGCCGCCGCCGATGCACACCGCCTCGATCCATCGCGCCCAGATCGGCGGCGAATAGTCGCCGTCGGCGGTCATCAGGACCGTCTCGCGCCGCATGACGCCCTGATCGAAGGCCGCGCGACCCGTGGCGCGATCCACGCGAAACACCGAGCGCCAGACGCCCGTGTCGTCGCAGGTCTTCAGCCCCAGATCGTCGTCGCCGATCAGGCCCAGTTCGGCGCGGGCGACATATCCGCTCTGGAACAACAGCGACAGCACGTCGCCGGCCGCCTGTTTGTTGAACGTCAGCCGCAGGTCGCCGTCGCCGCCCTCCTCGACGGCTCGGGCGGTGAACAGGGCCGCGTTCAGCCTGGCCGAAAGGGGATTGGCCGCGGTAGCCGTGGTCCCCAGCCCCAGTCGCCTCAGACCCTGCGCCTCGCCCAGCCAGCCGCCCAGCGACCTCCAGCCCGTCGCGTCGCGGATCACGACCACGGCCTCGTCCCGCAGCACGGCGATCAGGCCGGGGGGCGTGGGCACGACGGCCCAGCCGCCGGCCTCGAACCGCATCAGGGCGCCCTCGCCTCGCCCGGCCCACGCCGAGCCTTGAGCATCGGCCGGCAGAATGTAGAGATCGCCGTCCGCAGGATCGCCGGGCTGAACCGCCGTCGTTCGGCTGACCACCGCCGTCTGCAACAGGGCGTCCAGCCGGGTCAGGGCCGTGTTCAGGGTCACATGTTTCTGCATCTGCCCCGCCGCCAGATAAGGCAGGGCCAGACGCGCGCTGAAGTCGTCGCTCATCGAAATCTCCGTTGTCGTCGGAGATCAGTCTGGCGGCGTCGCGCCCTCAGGCCGGAAGATGGTCGCTGACGCCCGACAACCGATTGTTTTCAAGCGACTTCAGCGCGGCCAATAGGATGGAGCGGCGCCTCCAGCCATCCTATTTCAGTCGTGCAGATAGACGATCCGCTTCAGACCCTTTTCGGCCTGCAACCTGGCTTCATGGCGGTCGTGGTCGCCGCTGGCGCGGGCGTTGGTCTCCGAATCCTCGACCCAGTGAGTGCTTTCGATGTGTTTCTGGAGGGCGCGCGCCGCCATCAACTGGCCGGGGAAGAAGGTGTCCACCAGATCGCCCGCGATGGGCACCGTTCCCGTCGCGGCGTCGAAAGCCATATAGGCGCCCATCCGCGCCAGGGTCGCCGGCGTCGCCTTGGCCCGCACGGCCTGCAGCATCAGCCAGCCGCCGGTGCCGACCGTATAGGCGGTGCCCACCACCGGCACCCAGGTCAGCAGCGCATCCAGACCCATGCCGAACGGGCCGATGCCGATGACCCGGTCCGACAGCTTCTTGACGCCCTCGACATTGGACCAGATGTTTTCGATATCGCGGATTGACCGTGCGGCCATATCGCCCTCCAAAGCGTCGCCTTAACGCGGGACGATGCGCCCTTGTTCATTCCGAAAGGTCGGCACGCCGATGACCCTGTTCAAGCTGACGGTGAATGTGCTGGCCGGCGCCGCCCTGGCGGGGCTGGCGGTGTTCGGGATCGCGGCGCTGAGCGGCGTCGGCCATCGGTGGGTCGACATCCTGGCGCAGTTCACCGCGCCCGCCCTGCTGGCGGCCGTGGCGGCGACGGCTGTGTGTCTGTTGCTGCGGCTGTGGCCCGCCGCCGGCGTCGGCGCGGCGGCCTGTCTGGTTCTGGCCGTCGCGGTCTGGCCCCAGTGGGCGCCGGCGCGCGGGACACCCGCTCCGAACCAGCCCATCGTGCGGCTGTATTCGGCCAATCTTTGGGTTTTCAACACCGACGTCGAGGCCATGCGCCGCTCCATCGTCACGGCCGACGCCGACATACTGGTGCTGGTCGAGGTGGGCGACGCCCCGGCGGCCCGTCTGGACGAGCTTTTAGCCGGCTATCCCAACCGCACCGCCGTCGGGCGGATGCGCGGACCGGGCGATCATGCCCAGTCCATCGTCGCCTCGCGCTATCCGATCATCCAGCGCCTGCCCGACAGACCGGACGGCCTCAGCGCGGCCGGGGCCGTGGTGAAGACGCCCATCGGGCCGATCAACGTCTTCGCCGTGCATCTGACCCGGCCCTGGCCCTATCAGTATCAGTGGGGTCAGATCACCCAGGTCATGGCCCTGACCGAGCGTCGCCTGGCCGCGCCTGACAATCCCGTCCTCGCGGCCGGCGATTTCAACAGCGTCTCCACCGCCCGGATCGGGCGACAGATTCAGGCGGACATGAACCTGATCCCCGCGCCAGGCTGGCCCGGCACCTGGCCCAGCCAGGCCCCCGCCTTCGCCGGCATCACCATCGACCAGGTCTATCGCTCGCCCGACCTGGCCCTGATCACCCGCCGCCTGGGCCTGCCCACCGGCTCGGACCACCAGCCGGTGATCACCGAGTTCTCCCGCGCGGCGCAATAAGGCGTTTCAGCCGGTCCTCGTGCCCGTCCACGGGAAAGTCGTCGGCGATCCAGCCGTCCTCGAACGCCTTCAGCAACCGGCCCGTCTCCGGTCCCGGCGGGACGCCCAGCCGCGACAGATCGCGTCCGTTGACCGGCGGTTTCGGCGGCGTCCAATCCGCCGCAAGCCGACGCAGGGCCGCGCCGTCGCCCCCGCCCGCCGCCTCGGCCCGCGCCAGCCGGTCTTCGAAGGCGCCGCGCCCCAGCCGATACAGCGCCGCCCGCGCATGAGCCACGTCCATGTCCGGCGCGACGACGGGACCGTCCGCTACCGCCGCCGTCAACCGATCCCTCTGCACGTTCGACAGGCGCAACGCCCCCGCCACGCCCGCCGCCGCCGACGCCTCGGCCGGCAGCAGGGCCGACAGCCGCAGGACCGGATCGGGCGTCACGTCGCACATGGCCTGAAACAGGGTCAGCGGCTGAACGGACGGCAGCACCTGAACCAGCACCCCCGCCTGCACCATCGCCTGAACCGCCGCTTGCGGATCGGGTGCGGCCAAAAGCTTCAGCAGCTCCTTGGACACACGCTCCGCCGACAGCTGGTCCATCGCGGCCTTCAGCGCCGCGCAGGCCGCCAGCCCGGCGGCGTCCGGCGCGCCCCGCCCGTACCAGGCGTAAAAACGGAAGAAGCGCAGGATGCGCAGATAATCCTCGCGGATGCGCGTCTCGGCCTCGCCGACGAAGACGATCCGCCCCGCCGCCGCATCCGCCAGCCCCCCGCCCGTCGGATCGAACACCTGACCGTCAGCATCGGCGTAAAGGGCGTTCAGGCGGAAATCGCGCCGCGCCGCATCCTCGGCCCAGTCCTGGGTGAAGGCGACCACGGCGCGGCGTCCGTCGGTCTCCACGTCGCGGCGCAGGGTGGTAATTTCATAGGGGCGGCGTTCCGACACCACCGTCACCGTGCCATGCTCCACCCCGGTCGGCACGGCCTTGAGACCGGCGGCCTTCAGCGCCGCCATCGTCCGGTCGGGCGTCAGGGTCGTGGCGATGTCGATGTCGTCGACGGGCTGATCCAGCAGACTGTTCCTGACGCAGCCGCCGACGAAGCGCGCGCAGCCCGACCCGCCCTCCGTCTCCAGCGCCGCCATCACCGCACGGGTGGCCGACGCCTCCAGCCACGGCTGACCGCGCATGGAGACCGTCACGCCGCATCCTCGTCGGCGGCGGCGACCGGCTGGGCCTCGTCGCCGTACAGCCGGGCGTGCAGCCCTTTCAGAATGCCCGCCGTCACGCCCCAGATGTAGCGCTCGCCCCACGGCATGGCCCAGAACCAGCGCCTGAGCCCCTCATCCAGATCATAGAAGTCGCGCCGATGGTTGGCCGCATCCATCAGGAAATCCCAAGGCGTCTCGAACACCTCGGCCACCTCGTCCGGCGAAGGCGTCACGGCCGGCGCGGCGTCCAGCCAGCCGATCACCGGCGTCACCAGAAAGCCGGTTCCCGTCTCATAGGCGTCGGACAAACCCAGAACCTGAACGGCGGACGGGTTCAGGGCCACCTCCTCGTCCGCCTCGCGAAGCGCGGCCTGGACGGCGTTCTCACCGGGGTCCAGCCGTCCGCCGGGAAAGGCGATCTGGCCGGTGTGCCGCGCCAGCGTGTCCGCCCGGCGTGTCAGCAGGACCGTCGCGCCCTCGGGCCGGGCCACCACGGGGATCAGCACCGCCGCCGGCCGCAGTTCTCCCGCCGCCCGCGCGCTGCCGGGGTTCAGGTCATAGTCGGATCGGTCCGGCTTCACCCCCGGCCGCCAGCTGTCGATGGGCGCCAGTTTCTGGATCAGACGCGCCTTCAGCGTCTCCAGGCTCATGCCACGGCTCCCAGCGAGAAAACCTGACCGCCCGAGCGGACGACCAGCCGGCCGTCCGCCTCCTCGGCCATCTCGACCAACTCATAGAAGACCGGACGCGCGATCCGCGCCCACAGATCGCGACGAACATGGACGCGGGGCGCCGGTTCGCCCGTCACGGGATCGGTCTCGACCACAATGGGATTGTCGGGACCGGCCCGCGCCTCGTCGCCGACATCGGTGGTGAAGATCAGGTCGTCGCCCTCGCGCACCAGCGCCACCGCGCGGAACGGCAGATCCTCGACCCGGATCTTCATCTTCTCGACCGGCGTGACCAGATGATAGCCGTCAGGGCCCTTGCGCAGGACGGTCGAGAACAGCCGCACCAGTTCCTTGCGGCCTATGGGCGATCCCTCGTGCATCCACACGCCGTCGCGCCGGATGACGATGTCGATTTCGCCGCAATGTTCGGGGTTCCACAGATGAACCGGCGGGATGCCCCGTTCCGGAGCCTGTTTCGCCGCCTGGGCCAGGGCGTTCAGCCCGGTCTTTGATGCCTCGTCCGCCATACGACAGACTTAGGCGCGCCGGATCGGTTCGTCACCTGTCCAGCGCGCCTGTGGTCCTCGAGGTCGACGGATCAGAATTTGCGGCCGAAGCCAAAGGACACGACCCAGGGGTCCAGGTTCACGTCGCTCTTGAGCGCGCCGTCGTTGATGTCGGCGTCGGTGTTGAACCAGACCTTCTTGACGTCGACGTTCAGGCTCCACGGCCCTTTGACGCCGATGTCGGCGCCCGCCTGCAGGGCATAGCCGAAGCCGTCGTCCAGCTTGACCTTGAAGTTGTTTTTATCCTTGCCGTTGAAGAAGACCATGTAGTTCACGCCGGCCCCGACATAGGGGCTGAACCGGCCTTCGGTCAGCGGGCGGTATTGCAGGGTCACGACCGGCGGCAGGACCCAGGTTTCGTGAACCGCGACGTCGGTGGCGCCGCCCTGGGCGCGAATCTCATGCTGGGTCGCGCCCAGAATGGCCTCGACCGCCAGATGGTCGGTCAGGAAATAGGTGAAGCCCAGGGTCGGCATGACGCTGTCGCCCACATCGACGTGCAGGCCGCTGTCGGCGCCGGCGGCGGTGGTGATGGCGTCGTCGGCCCTGGAGAAGACATCGGTCACGCGACCATTGACGATCCAGTCGCCGGCCCGCGGCGTGGTCCAGGCGTCTGCGCTCGAACCGGCGGCGTTCTGGGCCAGGACCGGCGTGCTGACGGCGGCTGCGGCGACGGCGGCCATGATGGCGAACTTATAGGCTTTCACTTCGGTTATCCCCGACGTCCAGGCCGCCTGATGCGACCGCTCCTTGGCGTCGGGGGCGTGATGCGCGCGGTCGCCGGGACGCGCCTTGATCCAGCGCAAAAGCCTATCGGGCGATGGCGACCATTCCCGATACGCCGGGAACGCCGGTCGCCAGCCACAGGACGCGCCGACGATCCACCGGCCCCGGCAGAACCACGTCCGACGCGGGGACGAAGCCGAACCGCTCGAAATAGGCCCGGTCCCCGACCAGCAGCACCCCGCCGACCTGCCCCGCCAGGGTTCGCGCATGGTTCAGGCAGGCGGAAACCAGTTCAGCCCCCAGACCATCGCTGCGACGACCGGCGTCCACCGCGATGGGGCCGAGGAACAGGGCCGGTGTTTCCCCGACCGTCACGGGCCACAGTTGAACCGACCCGATCACCCGCCCCTCCAGATGCGCCACGAAGCCGGCGGACGGCGCCGATCCCTCGCGCAGGCGTTCGGCCGTCTTGGCGAACCGACCCGGCCCGAAGGCGGCCATGACCAGGGCGTCCACGCCTTCGGCGTCGGCCGGGGTTTCGGCTTCGATCCGGCTGACGGCCGGGGGAATGGACAGGGCGTGCGACATGGGCGCGCGCAGCTAGAAGCAAAGCCGCGCCAAATCAAGGCGCGGTCTTGTGACGGTCAGCCGATCCTGGAGAAGTCGGGCGCCCGTTTCTGGGTGAAGGCCATGAAGGCCTCCATCGCCTCGGGGCTTTTCATCTGCGAACCGAAGGCCTCGCCCTCGCGCTGCATCAGGGCCCACAGCCCCTCGGCGTCGCGCATCAGCCGCTTGGTTTTGCGGATCGAGTTGGGCGCGCGCGCCGCAACCCGCGCCGCCAAATCGGCCGCCGTCGCCTCGACCTGATCGGCGGGAACCGCGCGGTTGGCGAGGCCCCAGGCCAGGGCCGTCCGGCCGTCCAGCGGCTCGCCCAGGGCGAACAGTTCGAAGGCGCGCTGATGACCGATCGTGGCCGGCAGCAACAGGCTGGACGCCGCCTCGGGCGCCAGGGCCAGATTGACGAACGGCACGGACAGCAGCGCGTCCTCGGCCACCACCACCAGGTCGCAGTGCAGCAGCATGGTCAGGCCGATGCCCACCGCGCGCCCCTTCACCGCCGCCACCGCCGGCTTGTCCAGATCGGCCAGCGCCTTCAGGAACCGAAACACCGGCATGTCGCCCGTCGAGGCGGCGGCGGAGCCCAGGGCGATGAAGTCGCCGATGTCGTTGCCGGCCGAGAAACTGTCGCCCTCCGCCCGCAGCAGCAGCACCCGCACGGCGTCGTCGGCGCGCGCCCGTTCTGTCGCCTCGGCCAAAGCCGAATACATGGCCTGGGTGATGGCGTTCTTCTTGTCTGCACGGTCCAGCGTCAGGGTCAGGACGCCGTCGACCAGATAGGTGCGGATATGTTCGCTCACGTCGTTTCCTCGTCCTGTTCGACAGCGATCCACCAATCGACGCTGTTCTCGTCGCGCGTCCGCCGGGCGCGGCCGCGTCTTTCCAGATAGTTCAGATGCGCCTGGGCCTCGCCGGTCGCCATGCCCAGAACGCCGTCGCCGACCACCCGACCGAACACGGCCGGAAAGCCGTCGACCACCCTAGACGGTTGACGCAACGTCCGCTCAAGCCGTTTCAACGCCGTCTCGTGACCGCGTTTCAGCGCCTCCAGCCGCGCATGAACGCCGTAGAAGGGTTCGCCATGGGCGGGCAGGATCAAGGCGCCCTCCGGCAACAGGCTCCTCAGCCGATCCAGCGACGCCATCCAGTCGCCCAGCGGGTCCGCCAGCGGCTCGGTCGGCCAGACCGAGACATTGGACGATATGCGCGGCAGGATCTGATCCCCGGCCAGGAAGACATCGTCCGACCGTCGCCACAGGCAGACGTGTTCGGGGCTATGTCCCGACCCGATCACCACCGTCCAGTCGTCGTCGCCGATCCTGACCGCATCGCCCTCTGACAGGCGGCCGTAGCTGCGCGGCATCCGCGCGACGCCCTTGCCGAACCCGCCGTAGTCGGCGCGCCATTGCGCGATCTGATCCTCCGTCCAGCCCGCGGCGCGAAAGAACCGTGCGCCGTCCTCGGGCGCGTCTCCGACCTCCTCGGCCATCAGCATCCGGGCCGTCACATATTCCAGCCGCGACATCCAAAGCGGTGCGCCCGACCGCTCGCACAGCCATCCCGCCATACCGATATGGTCGGGATGCATATGGGTGCAGATCAGCCGCGTGATCGGTCGCCCCTCCAACGGCCCCGCCAGCGCCGCCTTCCACGCGGCGACGGCGTCGGGAGTCCGCAGCCCAGTGTCGACGACCACCCAGCCCTCGCCGTCCCGCAGCGCATAGGCGTTCACATGATCCAGTTGAAACGGCAGCGCGAACCGCAACCACAGCACGCCGCGCGCGACCTCCACCGCCTCGCCCGGCGCCGGAATCCCATCGAACGGATAGGACAGCCCCCGCGCGTCTCTCGCCACAACCGCAGCCCCATCGTCCGCCAAGTCCGTCTCCTATCGCAACGCGCCTGTTGTAATCTGGACCGGCACGGTGCGTCCACCCGCCTTGACCCTGACCCAATAGGCGGTCACGAAGTCTGCCAGTTTTTCAGAACCCAGGTGTTCCTCGATGAAATCCCGCCTTTTCGCCGCCGTCGCGGCGCTTCTGTTCAGCGCCGCGGTCGCCGCGCCCGCCATGGCGCAGCAGCCCGCGCGTTCGAACGCGCAGGAACCCGCCGTCACCGCCGGCTCGGCCTCGCGCGCCGCAGGCGGCCGCCAACGTCGCGAACGTGCGCCCGCCGCGCCGACCGCCGAACAGATTCTGGCCGCCGCTCAGGAGCAGATGAGCCAGACCGCGACCGGCTGCCAGGTCAGCGAGGCCAAGTTGCTGGGCAAGACGACGACTGGAACCAGCGTCTATGAAGTCGCCTGCGGCGCCGCCCCGGGCTATATGGTGGAAACCAAGACCCCGCCCGAGGCGTCCAGCTGCATCATCCTGGCGCACACCGCCGAGCAGCGCCGCGCCGCCGATCCGGCGGCGGACGTCGGCCCCCAATGCACCATCGCCGCCAACACCGACACGCAGAAGTTCCTGCGCGATTACGCCAAACAGGCCGGCGTGCCCTGCACCGTCGACCAGGCCAAGATACTGGGCCAGTCCGGTGACGGCGCCATCATCTATGAGATCGGCTGCTCGGACGCCGCCGGCTATTGGATCAAGCAAAAAGCCGGCGCTTGGAGCAAGACCCCCTGCATCCAGGTTCTGGCCGAAAGCGGAAAGTGCGACTTCACCACGACCGCCGAGAACGCCGGCTATGTGAAGACCCTGCTGGCCGCCTCGCCCGCCGCTGCCTGCAACGTGACCGAAGCTCGCCTGATGGGCCAGAACGCCAACGGCGTCTTCTATGAGGCCAAGTGCGACGGCGCCGACGGCGTGATCGCCCGTCTGAACGCCGAAAACGTCGTGCAGCAGATCTATCCGTGCGCCACCGCGCAACAGATCGGCGGCGGCTGCAAACTGACCACGGCCCCGGCCGATGCGGCGCCCGCCCCCGCCGGCGGTCGCCCTTAAGCGACGGCTCGATACCGACAGGAGAGGCCGCCGGGCGATCCGGCGGCCTTTTTCTTTTGAACGACGGTCTTTTCCGAAGGCGAGACGCAGCCTAGCCTTGGCCTCATGCGCATCGCCACCTGGAACGTGAACTCCGTCAACGCCCGCCTGCCCACCGTTCTGGCGTGGCTGGAACAGGCCGCCCCCGATGTCGCCTGTTTCCAGGAGATCAAATGCGTGGACGAGAAGTTCCCGCGCGAGGCCTTCGAGAGCCTGGGCTACAATGTCGAGACGCACGGGCAAAAGAGCTACAACGGCGTCGCCCTGCTGTCGAAATACCCGATGTCGGATGTCCGGCGCGGCCTTCCGGGCGACGAGACGGACGAACAGGCCCGCTATATCGAGGCCCTGATCGAAGCGCCTCGCCCGATCCGGGTCAGCGCGATCTATCTGCCGAACGGCAATCCCGTTGGGACCGAGAAGTTCGCCTACAAGCTGGCGTGGTTCGACCGCCTGAACCGCCACGCCCGCGACCTGCTTGCGTTCGAGGAACCGCTGGCCCTGTGCGGCGACTATAACGTCATCCCCGAGGCCGAGGACGCCAAGACCCCCGCCGCCTGGACTGACGACGCCCTGTTCCAGCCCCAGAGCCGCCAAGCCTTTCGCGCGCTGAAGAACCTGGGTCTGGCCGACGCGCACGAGATCGGCGGAGAACCGGCCGGAACCTACACCTTCTGGGACTATCAGGCCGGCGCCTGGCAGCGGGACCACGGCATCCGCATCGACTTCGCCCTGCTGTCGCCCCAGGCGGCGGATCGGTTCCGGGGGATTGAGACCCACCGCGACGCCCGCGACATGGAAAAACCCAGCGACCATGTGCCCGTGGTGGTCGAGATCGATCTGTCCAGGGACGGGGAGGTCTGACGCCATGGCCGACGTCTTTCGGGTGGTTCTGCTGATCGCCCTGGCGGCGGCCCTGCTGACGACCTTGGCTCTGGCGCTGTCGTGGTGGATGGAGCCGCAACGCCGCCTGCGCCGCGCCATGTTGAAGGCCCTGGGCGCCGCGCCTGAGGTGGAGGCCCTGTCGCCGGGCGAAGGCCGCGCCTGCGCCCTGAACTTCGACGTGGAACAGGTGGTGGTTCTGTGGGCCAACGGCGCCCACGGTCTGGCCTACGCCTTCGAGGAGGTCGAGGGCGGCGAGATCATCGTCGACGGCCACGTCGTGGCCCGCATCCGGCGCGGCGAGGCGCGCAAGTCGCTGGACGTCCTGGCCCCCGACGCCGAACAGGTGGTGCTGCGCCTGATGTTCGCAGACGCCCGCCATCCCGAGTTCGAGCTGGCCCTGTGGGACGCCGCCCTGCCCGTCCAGACCGGCTCGCCGGGCGAGGCCCTGCGGCTGGGCCGGCGCTGGCTGTCGCACCTGGAAGCCCTGCTGAAGGGCTGACAGGACAATCGGCCCCTTTGCGATTGTCGCCGGGGGGCGGTAGAAGCCCCCGCTCATATCCCGACACGCCTTTGACCTGAGGAGGCCGCCTTGGCCCGCCTTTTCGACGCCTATGTCGTCGCCGACTGGACCGCCGCCGAAACGAAGAAGCTGGGCGATACGTCGCTGTGGATCGGCGTGGCCAAGCGCGACGTGCGCTTCCGCCTCTATACCGAGACGCACAACGTCGCCACGCGCGCCGAGGGCGAGGCCCTGCTGGCCTCCATCCTGGCCGATCACAGGAAGCGCGGCGACCGCGTCCTGGTCGGGCTGGACTTCAACTTCGGCTACCCGGCCGGCACAGCCGCGCGCCTGAAGCTGGACGGCGCGCCCTGGCAGGCGATGTGGAAATTCATCGCCGGCAACATCGTGGACAAGGCCGACAACACCAACAACCGCTATCAGGTGGCGGCCAAGATGAACCGGCTAATGACCGACGAGGCCTGGCCCTTCTGGGGCGCTCCGGCCAAACAGGCCCAGCGTTGGCTGACCACGACCAAGCCGCCGGCAGGATCGGGCGCCGACATCCCCGAGTTCCGCGCCACCGAGGACGCGGTTCGCAAGGGCCGGCTTCAGCCCAAGAGCGTGTGGCAGATGCATGGCGCGGGCGCCGTCGGCGGCCAGACCCTGGTCGGCATCCCCGCCGTGCGTCGCCTGCTGGAAAGCCTGGGGCCGTCCGGCGCCGTCTGGCCGTTCGGCACGGGCTGGCGCGAACTGACGCCCGACGACGTCGAGCCGCTGTCCGCCCTGATGGTGGAGGTCTGGCCCTCGATGTTCGACACCAAGCTGGAACCCGGCGAGTTCAAGGACCAGGCCCAGGTTCGCACCACCGCCGAGGCCCTGGCCCGCATGGACGACGCCGACGACCTGGCCAAGGCCTTCGCGCCGCCCAAGACCGCCACGCCCGAACTGATAGAGAAGGTCGAGCAGGAAGAAGGCTGGATTCTCGGAGCCTGAACCCGGCGATCAGCCGATCAGCGCCCGCGCCGCTGCGCGGGCCTCGTCGGTGATGGCGGCGCCGGACAGCATCCGGGCGATCTCCTCCTGGCGGTCTTCATCATTCAGGGCGACGACGGTGGTGGTGGTCATGACGCCGGTTTCGGAAGGCGCATCGGCCTTCTTGACCTTCCAGTGGGCGTGACCGCGCGCGGCGACCTGGGGGCTGTGGGTCACGACCAGAACCTGGGCGCCGGTCGACAGCCGTTTCAGGCGCGATCCGACGGCCTCGGCCACTGCGCCGCCCACCCCCTGATCCACCTCGTCGAAGATCATCACCGGCTGGCGCATGTCCTCGCGGCTGGCCAAAGCCGCCTTCATGGCCAGGGCGAAGCGCGCCAGTTCGCCACCCGAGGCGATGGCGTCCAGCGGGCCGAAATCGGTTCCGGCGTTGGTGGCGATCTGGAACCGCACGGTTTCCAGCCCCTCCGGCCCGCGCCGTCCCTCGATCCGCTCCAGCGCCACGCGGAACCGCGCCCGCTCCAGCTTCAGCGGCGTCAGTTCGCCCATGACGGCGGCGGTCAGCCGATCAGCCGCCGCCTCGCGCGCCGAGGTCAGGAATTCGGCGGCCAGATCATAGGCTTCGGCCGCCTGCGCGGCCTCGCGGCCCGCATTGGTCAGCGCCTCCTCGCCGTCCTCGATCAGACGCAGTTGTTCGCGCAGACGGATACGCAGGCTCGGCAGGGCGTCGACGCTGGTGTTCAGCTTTCGCGCCGCCGCACGCAGGGCGAACAGCCGCTCCTCCGCCTTGTCCAGACGCCCCGGCTCATAGTCGAAGGCGTCGGCGGCGGCGTCCACGGCGGCGATGGCTTCGGCCGCCTCGACCATGGTGCGATCGATGGCCTCCACGGCGGCGGACAGTTTCAGAACGACCGGATGATCCCCCTCGGCCCCCGCCTGTCCGGCCCGCTGGCGCGCGTGTTCGACGGCGCGAAGGGCCGCCCCCAGCTTCTGGCTCAGCTTGTCGCCGCCCAGCTGCGTGCGGGCGTCGGCCAGGTCGGCGATGGCCTTTTCCGCCGCGCCCAGCAGCGCCCGTTCGCCGGCCAGTTCCGTCTCCTCATCGGCGCGCGGGTCCAAGGCGTCCAGTTCGGCCAAGTTCAGGCTGATCTCTTCCAGACGCGCGGCGGCGTCGGCGGCCTGGGCCTGCAGTTCGGCCAGCTTGGCCTCTGCGGCCTTCAGCCTGGTCGATGCGGCGGCCACCGCCGACAGCTGCGGCTGTAGCCCGCCATAGGCGTCCAGCGCCCCGCGATGGGTGCGCCAGTCCAGCAGGCCCACCGTCTCGTGCTGGCCATGAACCTCGACCAGGGCTGCGCCGATCTCGCGCACGGCCGTCACCCCGGCACGCTGGTCGTTGACATAGGCGCGGCTGCGGCCGTCCGCGCCCAGAACCCGGCGCAGGATCAGATCCTCGCCCGGCTGGACGTCGAAACCCTTGTCGGCGATCAGGGCCAGCAGATCGGGATCGTCAGGCGCCGAGAACACCGCCGTCGCCACCGCCTGCTTTGCGCCATGCCGCACCAATCCCGCATCGCCACGCCCACCCAGCGCCAGGCCAAGCGCGTCCAGAATGATCGACTTGCCCGCCCCCGTCTCGCCGGTCAGCACGGTCAGCCCCGACGCGACGTCGAGATCCAGCGCGTCCACCAGGACAACGTCGCGAATGGACAGGGCGGTCAGCATGGGCGCACGCGATTCGACATCGCCGTCATTCTAACGCGGCCCGCTCAGGAACAAATCAGGAATTGCGACCAGAAAGGCGAAGATGCCTCAGCCGGGAATGAGACGCTTCAGCCAGCCTTCGCGCTTGGCCTCGGGCGCCTTCTCCGGCGTCTGGCCGTTTTCGGTCAGCAGGGCGTAGGCCTCGGAATACCAGGGGCTGCCGGGATAGTTGTAGCCCAGGACGGCGCCGTTGCGCGTCGCCTCTTCCTTCAGCCCGAGCTGCAGGTTCACCTCGACCAGACGATACAGGGCTTCCGGCGTGTGCGAGGTGCGCTGATAGTCGGGGTTGGCGATGACGGCCTTGTAGCGGTTCAGGGCGGCCAGCGGCTGGTTGGCGCGCTGATAGTAGCGGCCGATGTTCATTTCCTTGCCGGCCAGCTGGTCGTTGACCATGTCGATCTTGACGGCCGCGTCCGAGGCGTAGGGCGTGCCGGGATAGCGGCGAGCCACGTCCTTCAGACCGGCCAGGGCGGCGGTGGCGTAGCCCTGGTCGCGACCGACATCGGTGATCTGTTCGAAGTTGCAGACCGCCTTCATGTAGAAGGCGTAGGCCGCCGACGGATTGCCGGGGAACAGTTGGATGAACCGATCCGCCGCCGCGATGGCGTCGGCGTAGTTGTTGTTCTGATAGTAGGCGTAGATCTGCATCAGGATCGAACGACGCGCCCAGTCCGAATAGGGATGTTGACGTTCGACTTCCTGGAAATAGTCCACCGCGTCGGACCAGCGCCGCTGCTGCAAGCGATCATAGCCGGTGTTGTAGAGCGCCTCGACCGGGCGTTCTTCATAGGCGAGCTTGGGGCGTTTTGTGCCGGAGCAGCCGGAAATCGTCACGGCGGCGAGCGCCGCGGCCATCAGCACCATGCCGGAACGGAACTTAGAAACGGACAAGGACGACCCCATGACGTGTGAAGGACACGGTCATAGGACCGCTTCCGTCGGAAACCAAGGCGGCGATCTCTAGCACCCGAGACCGAGCGGCGCCATGCCGAGGAAATCTCCGCATATGACTTGCCCTGCCCGGCTCCGCTGGTAAAGAGCGCGCCAACCGACCGCCGTTCATGGGGGGCGGATGACGGCGAAAGGATGACCGGCCGATGAAGCTGCTCTCTGGCAACTCCAACCGCGCATTGTCGCAGGCCATCGCCGACCACCTGGACGCCCCCCTGACCAAGGCCCAGGTCAAGCGTTTCGCCGACAACGAGGTCTTCGCCGTCATCGAGGAAAATGTACGGGGCGAGGATGTCTTCATCCTGCAGTCGACCTCCTATCCGGCCAACGACAACCTGATGGAGCTGCTGATCATCACCGACGCCCTGGTCCGGGCCTCGGCGCGGCGGATCACGGCCGTCATGCCCTATTTCGGCTACGCCCGTCAGGATCGGAAGACCGGCGGCCGCACCCCGATCTCGGCCAAGCTGGTGGCCAATCTGATCACCCGCGCCGGCGCCGACCGGGTGCTGACCATGGATCTGCATGCGGGCCAGATTCAGGGCTTCTTCGACATTCCGACCGACAATCTGGTCGCCACGCCCGTCCTGGCCCAGGACATCAAGGAAAACTACGCCCGCGGCGACGACCTGATGATCGTCTCGCCCGACGTGGGCGGCGTGGTGCGCGCCCGCGCCCTGGCCAGCCGTCTGGACGCCGACCTGGCCATCGTCGACAAGCGCCGCCCCAAGGCGGGCGAGAGCGAGGTCATGAACATCATCGGCGATGTCCAGGGTCGCCGCTGCATCCTGTTCGACGACATCGTCGATTCGGGCGGCACCCTGGTCAACGCCGCCAAGGCTCTGATCGCCCAGGGCGCGACCGAGGTGTCGGCCTACATCAGCCACGGCGTCCTGTCCGGCCCGGCGGTCCAGCGCATCACCGACGGCCCGCTGAAGGAGCTGGTGATCACCAACTCTATCGAACAACCCCACGAAGTTTTGAACTGCCCGAAAATCCGCGCGGTTTCCGTGGCTCCGCTGATCGGTGAAGCTATCCGTCGGATCGCGAACGAGGAATCGGTCTCCAAACTGTTCGATTAACCCTCGGGTAACCATACGGAACGCCTTATAAGCGCCCATAGTGTTGGCGCTTTTGCGCGCGTGATCGCCTTGAGGATGTTCCAATGAAATCGGCCCCCCTGCGCCGCGGCGTCTCCGCCGTCGCCCTCGTCGCCGCCATGATACTCGCCAGCTGCGAGAGCGGACCGTCCAAGGCCGAGCTGGAGGCTCAGCGCCTCGCGGCCGAACTGGCCGCCCGCCAGCCGCCCCCCGTGTCGCTGAACCAGGGCGTGGCCGAGGCCGCCTCCATCTACGTGGCCTTCCTGCGCGAGGCCCGCACCATCCAGCCGGGCGGCTTCCCCGATGCGGAATCGATCCAGGCGGCGATCCGCAAGGGCGCGTCCTATGACGCCGAACAGCTGTCGCGCGGCCTGATCGCCTATGGCGCCATCATCGCCATGCAGTCGCCCGAGTTCGTCGCCGGGGTGCGCCAGTTCGCCATCGACCCGACCCAGCGCCAGCAGATGGTGGCCCAGATCGTCGCCGACCCGGCCTATGCCGCCACCCTGCCTGGCGCCGACGCCGCCGCCGGCCTGATCGCCAGCACCATCGGCAAGGATTCCGTGGCTATGCGCGCCATCGCCGAGGGCATCGAACAAGACGCCTATACGATCCAGGGCCGCAGCGATCCGCGCCGCCGCTGGGCCGTTACGCCGATCGCCAACCGTGAGGTCCGGCTGGAGGGCGCCAAACACCTGTCCGAGGTCAATATGCTGCCCTCGGCCGAGGAATCGGCCCGTCTGTTCGCCGCCGCCAACAGCGGAACCGGCCTGGGGCTGGAAACATCGCGCAAGGGTCCGCCCTACACCCCCGCCGTCGTGCGTTCGCTGGCCATCGCAGCCCTGGGCGCCCTGGGCGCCGGCGGCGACGAGGCGCGGGTCAACACCGAGGCCCTGACGCACGAGCCGAACAGCGAATTCTGCCTGAACATGTCCAAGCTGATGCTGTTCCAGTGCCTGGCCGCCTCGCGCCCCAGCTATGAGGACATCTTCTGCCTGGGCCGTCATGTGACGCGCGATCTGGCCACCTGCACCACCGAGGCCACCCAGATCACCACCATCATCGTCGGCGATCCGCAGGAAACCGGCGCCCCCGCCCGCACCCCGGTCGCGGCTGTCGCTCCGGCTCAGACGCCCGCCCCGGCCGCCACACCGGCCGTCACCACCACTCAATCGCTGAACACCGGCCCGACCACCCGCTAGGTCCTTCCGGTCCAGAACGACGAAAGGCCCGCCCCGAGCGATCGGAGCGGGCCTTCTTTGTTGGCGACGATCTATTCGTAGCCGTGCGCCGCCTCGTTGATGACCTGCGACGGCATGGACGAGAAGTCCACGGCGACAGGTGCGGCGGTCTTGGCCTGATAGGTCCGCAGAACGTGCGTCATGCGACGGCGCACCTCCCGCTCGGCTTCCGTGCCGGTGTCGAGCGCCAAAGGCGCCAGGCAGAAGTCGATGATGGCTTCGGTTCGGGTCAGAGGTTCCATCGGTGCGGTTCCTTTCCTGGGTTAAGCCGCGTGGGTGAACTGGGCGGTCTCGGTCGAGTCCTTCAGCGCGGTCGTGGACGACGTGCCGTTGGAGATGACCGTGGCGACCTGATCGAAATAGCCGGTGCCGACTTCGCGCTGGTGACGGGTGGCGGTGTAGCCGCGCGCCTCGTTGGCGAACTCGCGCTGCTGCAGCTCCGAATAGGCCGCCATGCCGTTGTCGCGATAGCCGTCCGCCAGCTCGAACATCGCGTTGTTCAGGGCGTGGAAGCCGGCCAGGGTCACGAACTGGAACTTGTAGCCCATGGCGCCCAGTTCGCGCTGGAACTTGGCGATGGTGGCCTTGTCCAGCTTGGCCTCCCAGTTGAACGACGGCGAGCAGTTGTAGGCCATCAGCTTGCCCGGATGCTTCTTCTGGATCGCCTCGGCGAACTTCCTGGCGTCGTCCAGATCCGGGTGGCTGGTCTCCCACCACAACAGGTCGGCGATGTTGGCGTAGGACAGGCCCCGCGCGATGCAGTGGTCCAGACCCGTGCCTTCCTTCAGGCGGAAGAACCCTTCGGGCGTGCGGTTCTCGCGGTCGATGAAGGGCTGGTCGCGCTCGTCGATGTCCGAGGTGATCAGTTGGGCCGACTCGGCGTCGGTGCGGGCGACCGTGAGGGTCGGGGTGCCCATGACGTCGGCGGCCAGACGCGCGGCGACCAGATTGCGCTCATGCGCCTGGGTCGGGATCAGGACCTTGCCGCCCAGGTGTCCGCACTTCTTCTCCGACGCCAGCTGATCCTCGAAGTGGACGCCTGCGGCGCCCGCCTCGATGAAGGCCTTCATGATCTCGAAGCTGTTCAGCGGCCCGCCGAAACCGGCCTCGGCGTCGGCGACGATGGGGGCGAACCAGTCGCGCTTGGCCCCGCCCTCGGCGTGCTCGATCTGATCGGCGCGCTGTAGGGTGCGGTTGATGCGACGGCACAGTTCCGGCGCGGCGTTGGCCGGGTACAGCGACTGGTCGGGGTACATGGCGCCCGCCGTATTGGCGTCCGCCGCGACCTGCCAGCCCGACAGATAGATGGCCTTCAGACCCGCACGGACCATCTGCATCGCCTGATTGCCAGTGACGGCGCCCAGGGCGTTGATGAAGGGCTCAGTATGCAGCAGCTCCCACAGCCTGTTCGCGCCACGTTCGGCCAGCGTATGGGTGACGGGCACCGAGCCGCGCAGGCGCAGGACGTCTTGCGGCGTATAGGGGCGCTCGATGCCGTCGAAGCGGCCGGCGGGCGAAGGAACCAGATCGGCGAAGGTGGTCATGGTCGAACTCGTCTCTGCGAAGGGCGCGGCCGCAGCCGCCGTCCCGCAGACAAGAACACGCCTAAGTCACGAATGACACAGCGCCAGCGCCGATATAGGAGTCACTATGTCACAACGTGACTTTACACAGCCAGTCACATCATGACACCCTGTCGATATGGATACGGCGGTCGATCGCAAACTGTTCCTTGGCGCGCGCCTTAAGCGGTTGCGCCGCGACCTGTCGCTGACCCAGACGGCGATGGCGGCGGACCTCGGCGTTTCCCCCAGCTATCTCAACCACATAGAGCGCAACCAGCGCCCCGTGTCGGCCCAGCTTCTACTGCGTCTGGCCGACACCTATGACGTCGATTTGCGCAGCCTGAACCAGGCGGGCGCGGCCGACGAAGCGCGCCTGGCCGAAATCCTGACCGACCCGTTATTCAAGGGCCTGTCCGCCCCCCGGCATGAGTTGGTGCAGCTGCTGGAAGAGGCCCCCGGCGTCGCCGACGCCCTGTTGCGTCTCTATCAGGCGTTCGACGACGGCCGCGCCAGGGCCCGCGCCGCCGCCGAGACCGGCGAGGGTCTGGTCGAATCCAGCCCGGCCGACTGGGTGCGCGAATACATCCAGTCGCGCGGCAATCACTTCCCCGAACTGGACCAGATGGGCGAGGCGCTGGCCGACGCCCTGACGGCCGAGGCGCCCGTCCACGCCGACGGGTTCGAACCCGCCGCACGCCAGCGACTGGCGGCCCGCCATGATCTGGGCGTCCGCACCCTGCCGGCCGAGGTCATGGTGGAGTGGACACGCCGATACGACCTGCACCGCCGCCGCCTGCTGCTGTCGGACACCCTGGGGCCGTCGTCCCGCGCCTTCGCCATCGCCTATCAACTGGCCCTGGCCGAACACGGCCCGGCCCTGCATCAGATGGTCGAGGCGTCCTCAGCGCCTGACGCCGCCACACGCGCCCTGTTGAAGGTCGCCCTGACCAACACCCTGGCCGCCGCCGTCCTGATGCCCTACGCCGCCTTCCAGCGCGCGGCCGAGGACGGCGGCTACGATCTGGCCCGTCTCCAGGCCCGGTTCGGCGTCAGCTACGAGCAGGCGGCGCACCGGCTGACCACCCTGTCGCGCCCGACCGCGCGGGGCGTGCCGTTCTTCCTGATGCGGGTCGACCAGGCGGGCAATATCTCCAAACGCTATGCGGCCGGGGCCTTCCCCTTCTCGCGTTTCGGCGGCGCCTGCCCGCGCTGGCGTCTGCACTCGGCCTTCCGCACGCCGGGCCGCATCGTCACCCAGATCATCGAGACGCCGGACGGCAATCGCTGGTTCACCTTCGCCCGCACGGTCGAGCGCCAGGGGCACGACGGCTATGGCGAGAGCCATGACCTGGCCGTGGGTCTGGGCTGCGAACTGCGTCACGCCCATCGCCTGGCCTATGCGCGAGGCCTGGACCTCGACAGCCCGGACGTGACGCCCATTGGCCCCGCCTGCCGCCTGTGTCACCGCCACCCCTGCGCCGAGCGCGCCGCCGCCCCCATCGACCGCCCCCTGGCGGTCGATGACTGGTCCAAGTCGGTCAGCCCCTATCCGTTCGGCGCGGCCTGACGCCTAGCGCCGCTGATCGGCCGTGCGGTCGCGGATGGCGTTGAATTCCGCCGTCGGCTTCCACGCCGGCCAGGACGCGCTGTCGGCGACCGTCAGCCCCAGACGATACAGCAGGTCCAGGTTCTGCAGGGCCGCCGTGAAGTCATAGTCGGCCCGCCATTCGTCCGTCAGCTTGTGATAGTAGCGGTCCATCTGCCCCTCGTAATAGGGCTTGCCCGTCTCGATCCCGCCCTCGACGAAATCGCGCCCCGTCCACGGCATCAGGGCCGGCACCCCGCCGGCGGCGAAGTTGAAGTGGTCCGAACGGTAGTAGAAGCCTTCCTCGGGATAGCCGTCGCCGGTCACGACCCGTCCCTGCACCGCGGCGAACCGGCCCAAGATGTCCTCCAGCTCCGACTTGCCGACGCCGAACACGGCCACGTCCCGCGTCGCGGGCGTGAAGGGCAGCATGTCGATGTTGATGTCGGCCGCCGTCCTGGCCAGCGGATAGACCGGATCGGCGGCATAGGCTTCCGACCCCAGCAGCCCCTGCTCCTCGGCCGTGACGTGCAGGAAGACCACGGTGCGTTTCGGCGCCGGTCCCGCCTTGAACGCCCGCGCCATCTCGATCAGCCCGGCGGTGCCCGACGCATTGTCCCAGGCGCCGTTGAAAATGTCGTCGCCCTCGGCGTTGGGCGTCCTGGCCTTGCCGATGTGGTCCCAGTGGGCGGAATAGAAGACATATTCGTCCGGCCGCTCCGTGCCGGGGATCTTGGCCAGCAGGTTGTTGGAGTGGATGACCTCGGTGGTTTCCGCGATGTCCACGTCCAGACGCGCGCCCAGATCGACCGCGCCGCCCAGCGCGCCGGTCTTGGCCTTGGCCAAGGCCGCCTCCAGCGCCGGGCCGCCGATGGCCGTCGCCGTCGCCAGGTTGATCGCCCCGGTGAAGCGCGCGTCCTGGGCGCCCTTGATCGTCATCTGCGGCCAGGTCGCCCCGCCCACGGCCCGACGCCAGCGGTTGTCCTGATCCTGCAGGGTGATGACGCCCACGGCGCCGCGCCTCAGCGCCTCCTGCATCTTGTGCGTGGTCGAGCCATAGAAGTTGGGGTCCGCCCCCATGCTGTCCGGCTGGCCCCGCAACACGACCGCGACCTTGCCGGTCAGGTCCGCCGCGCCATAGTCGTCCCAGGTCGGGGCGGAGATGCCGTAGCCGACGAAGACCAGCGGCGCGCCGGTGATCGCCACCACGGGATCGGCCGCCCCCGCCCGCAGGGTGATGTCGGTTCCCGAGGTCAGGACGTGGCGCGCTCCATCCGCCCCCGTCCAGGCCGCCGTCGGCGCCCGCTGCGGCGTGAACCGCACCAGTTCGACCGGCTGCAGCCACGAGCCGTCACGCCCGCCCGGCTCAAGCCCCATCGCCTCATACTGGGCCTGCAGATAGGCCAGGGTCAGCCGTTCGCCGACCAGACCGGGGAACCGCCCCTCCATCTCGTCCGACGCCAGATATTTGATGTCATCCGACAGGCGCTGGGCGCTGAACCGCGGCGTGGCGGCCGAGGCGATGGCGAAGGCGTCCGCCGGCTGTCTGGGGGGCTGGACCGGCGTGGTGGCGCAGGCAGCCAAGGCCAGGGCGGCGAAGGCGACGACGGATGAGCGGCGAAGAATCATGGGGCTTACTCGATGCGAACACGACGAACGGGGCGGAGACGCCTCCCCGCCCCGTCTGGATGGTGCAATTTAAATCAGCGGCGCTGTGACGCCGTCGTCGCGCGAACCGGCGCGAACTCCGAACCCGACTTCCACTGCGGCCAGTCGCGGCTGTCGGCCAGGGCGCGACCGACGTCGTAGAAGACCGTCAGATCCTCGATCATGCCGCGATAGTCCCAGTCCGGCGACCATTCGTCCGCCGCCTGGTGATAGCGTTTGGCCCCGTATTCGGAACGCGCCGCCTCGCGCTCTGCGACCGGCGCATCGCGGAAATCGCCTCGGCTGCCGGCATAGGCCATCGGCACGCCGCGCTTGGCCAGGGGGAAGTGGTCCGAACGGTAATAGGTGCCGGCCGCATTCTCATGATCGGGAACCAGGGTGCGCCCCTGCGGCTGAATCGCCGTCGCCAGCCGCTCGTCGAAGTCCGACTGACCATAGCCCGTGACGCCCAGTCCCCTGACGCGGCCATAGACGTTCATCGAATCCATATTGAAGCCGCCGACCGTCCGGGCCAGCGGATAGACCGGGTTCACCGCATAGTATTCCGAGCCCAACAGGCCGCTTTCCTCGCCGGTGAAGCTGATCATGACGATGGAGCGTTCGGTGCGCGGCGCGCCGCCGAACATCCGCGCCAGTTCCAGCAGGCCCGCCGTGCCCGAGGCGTTGTCGACGGCACCGTTGAAGATGCGGTCGCCGGTCGCGTCCGGCTCGCCCATGCCGATATGATCCCAGTGGGCGGTGTAGAGGACCGTCTCGTCCGGGTGGGTCGTTCCCGGCAGGCGGGCGATGATGTTGTGACTTGTGACCTGGTTGGTCGCCACGTCGAACTCGGTCGAGAAGGAAGCGCCGGTCAGGGCGACGGGCTGGAAATCGCGGCTGCGCGCCTGAACCTTCAGCGCCTCGAAATCCAGACCCGCACGGCGGAACAGATCGACCGCCACGTCGCGCTGAATCCAGCCCTCCATCGGCACGCGCTCGGCCGCCGCGTTCTGGCGCAGGATGTCGAACTGCGGCACGCCCCACGAGTTGGCCACCGTCTGCCAGCCATAGGAGGCCGGGGCCGTCTCATGGACGATCAGCACGCCCGCCGCGCCTTGTCTGGCCGCCTCTTCGTATTTGTAGGTCCAGCGACCGTAATAGGTCATGGCCTTGCCGCCGAAGGTGTTCAGCGCCGGCTCCTCGAAGTCCGCTTCATTGACCAGCACGACCAGGATCTTGCCGCGCAGATCCTGGCCCTTGAAGTCGTTCCACTGGCGCTCGGGCGCATTGATGCCATAGCCGACGAAGACCAGCGGTGCGTCCTTCAGGCTGACGTGTTCGGCCGGGCGGCGGGTGGAGATCGCCACCTCTCGCCCCTGCGTCATCGGCAGGGTCCAGTCGCCCAGTTTCAGCGAGGCGTGGACGTTGGACTGGACGAAGCGGTTCAGGATCACGTCCTGCGTCCATTGGCCGTTCGGCCCGCCCGGCTGGAAGCCGGCGGCGGCGTAACCTTCGCTCAGATAACGGATGACTTTCTCTTCCGCCGGGGTGGCGATGCCGCGCCCTTCGAAGCTGTCGTCCGACAACGTCTTGATGTCCTGCGAGATGCGCGCCGCATCGAAGGCCGGAACGGTGTGGACCGCCCCCGGATCGGGCGCCGTGGCGCAGGCCGACAGGGCGGCGCCCGCCAACAGAACGGCGGCGAACGAAGAGACAAGACGCATGATGGATAGGCCCCACAGCCGAAAACGATGCCGGACCCTAGGCGGCCGAACCCATCGTGTCGATTCCGTGTCGCGGACCAATCGTCACAAACGAAAAGCCCGCCGAAGCGAACTTCGGCGGGCTAAGGATTTTCACTCTGACGTTCGTCTTAGTGGGCGACGCCCTTCCAGATGCGGCGGTAGGCGGCGTAGGTGACGCCCGCGAAGATCAGCAGATAGATCAGCACGCCGAAGCCGGCCTGTTTGCGCTCCACCATCTTCGGTTCGGACGTCCAGGCGATAAAGGCGGCCACGTCTTTGGCGTATTGATCCACCGTCTGGGGCGACCCGTCGTCATAGGTGACGAGGCCGTCCTTCAGCGGCGGCGGCATGGCGATGAAGCCGCCGGGCGGAACGTGCTTGTGGTCGCCGTTCCAGAACGGCGTCAGGTCGCCCGCCATATAGGGGTTGTAGTGCTGGCCGTCGCGGATAGTCAGGCCGGCCGGCGGGTTCCGATACCCCGACAGCAACGAATAGATGTAGTTGGCGCCGTCGTGACGGGCCTTGGCCATCACCGACAGGTCGGGCGGCGCGGCGCCGCCGTTGCCCGCCGCCGCCGCCGTGGCGTTCGGATAGGGGCTGCGGAACTTGTCGGCCGGCGTGGCGTCGCGCTGGATCGGCTCGCCGGTCTCGCTGTCGATGTCGCCGACCTGCACTTCCTTGGCCAGAGCCTTCACGACGGGGTTGTCGTTCGGGTTCGGATACTTCGGATTCCAGAACGGCCCATGACGGTCGCCCAGGTTCCGATAGTGCATCAGGTTCATGCTGTGACAGGCCGAGCAGACCTCGTGATAGACCTTGTAGCCGCGTTGCAGCTGGCCCTGGTCATAGGTCCCGAACGGCCCCTCGAAGCTGAAACCGCCCGAGCGCGGGTGGGACGCGGCCCCCGAGGCCAAGGCGGGCGCGGCGGCGCCCAGCAGGCCCAGCGCGACGGCGGCCGAGGCGATGATCGTCTTGAACGACATGGTCTTGGTTCCGATCGTCATACCCCTCACCCCTTATGCTCGACGGCGCCCACGCCGGTCAGCACCGGCTCGGAAATCGTCGCCGGGATCGGCAGCGGTTGCTCCTTCAGTCCGACCAGCGGCATGATCACCAGGAAGAAGACGAAGTAGTAGAGGGTGAACAGGCGCGTCAGCCACAGATAGCTGTTCAGGTCGCCGTCGAAGAGGGTGAAGGTCTTGAACGAGCCGATCACGTGGGCGTCCGGCAGTTGTCCGCCACACCAGCCCAGGCCCACGCCCACCACCAGGAAGATGATGAAGAAGGTCCGCATCGTCGGGCGATAGCGCATGGAGCGCACCTTGGACGTATCCAGCCAGGGCAGGACGAACAGCACGCCGATGGCGCTGAACATCGCCACCACGCCGCCGAACTTGTCCGGGATGGCGCGCAGGATGGCGTAGAAGGGCAGCATGTACCATTCGGGCACGATGTGCGCCGGCGTCTGCAGCGGGTTGGCGGGGATGTAGTTGTCCGCGTGGCCCAGGGCGTTCGGCTGATAGAAGACGAAGATCGCGAACAGGATCAGGAACAGGATGATGGCGAACCCGTCCTTGACCGTGAAATACGGGTGGAAGGGCAGCGTGTCCTTTGCCTGACGATCCTTGGGGATCAGAATGCCGACGGGGTTGTTCTGACCCGCCGCGTGCAGCGCCCACAGGTGCAGCACCACGCAGCCCAGAATGGCGAACGGCAGCAGATAGTGCAGCGAGAAGAAGCGGTTCAGCGTCGCATTGTCGATCGCCGGGCCGCCGCGCAGCCAGATCAGGATCGGCTCGCCCACGCCGGGGATGGCCCCGATCAGATTGGTGATGACCTCGGCGCCCCAGAAGGACATCTGGCCCCACGGCAGGACGTAGCCCAGGAAGGCGGTGGCGATCATCAGGAAGAAGATCACGCAGCCGATGATCCAGATCATCTCGCGCGGCGCCTTGTACGAGCCGTAGTAGAGGCCCCGCAGCATGTGCAGATAGACGGCGATGAAGAACATCGACGCGCCGTTGGCGTGGACGTAACGGATCAGCCAGCCGCCGTTCACGTCGCGCATGATGCGCTCGACCGAGGCGAAGGCCAGGTCGACGTTGGGCGTATAGTGCATGGCCAGAACGATGCCGGTGACGATCTGCGTCACCAGGCACAGGGCCAGGATGCCGCCGAAGGTCCACCAGTAGTTCAGGTTTCTGGGCGTCGGCAGGGACATATAGTCCGCGCCGAAGCGAATGATGGGCAGACGGCTGTCCAGCCATTTCTCGACGCCCGTCTTCGGGACGTAGGTGCTCTCGTGGTCGCTCATGATCCCCCCTTGTCCTCAGCCGATCTTGACGCGGGTGTCGGACAGATAGTCGTAGTCCGGCACCACCAGGTTCAGGGGCGCGGGCCCCTTTCTGATGCGGCCGGAGGCGTCGTAGTGCGAGCCGTGGCAGGGGCAGAACCACCCGCCGTAATCGCCCGCGCCGAATGTCGGCACACAGCCCAGGTGGGTGCAGGAACCGATGACGACCAGATATTTCTCATGCCCCGGCTTGGTGCGCTCGGCGTCCGTCTGGGGCTGTTTCAGGTCGGGCGCATGGTCGTCGGCGATGACCTTCTGCAGCTCGGCCGGGGTGCGGTAACGCACGAACACCGGCTTGCCCTGCCATTTGATGACGACCTGCTGGCCTTCCTGAACCTTGGTCAGGTCGAACTCGATCGAGGCCAGGGCCAGGGTGTCGGCGGCCGGGTTCATCTGGTTGATCAGCGGCCAGGCGATCATCGCGCCCGCGCCGACCGCCGCGGCGCCCGCCGCGATATAGATGAAGTCGCGACGATTGGGATCGCCGCTCTCGGGATTGCCAGCGTCTTGGGTATGCACGACCGATTCGGCCAAGTTTCCACCTCCCGATCGCCGCGACAGAAGCTCTTGAGGCTTCCTCAGCCGCGGCGCCAAACCAACAAACGACGCAGGATTCCCCGACGGCCCTTGACCTGCGCCCCTCTGACGCAAGCTGCTGACGTTTCTTGCGAAACGCTCGCAAATAGACCGCGACAAACCCCCTCGTCGCGCGTATCAACGGGCTTAGAATGCGTCTCGCCCTTTTTCAACCGGACATTCCTCAGAACGTCGGCGCCTGCATCCGGCTTTCGGCCTGTTTCGGGGTCGATCTGCATGTGATCGAGCCGACGGGCTTCCGATTCGACGACCGGGCGATGAAGCGCGCCGCCCTGGATTACGGCCCTCTGTCGCACATGACCCGGCACGCGGACTGGGAGGCGTTTCAGGCCGACCGCCCGGCCGGACGGCTGATTCTGCTGACCACCAGGGGCGCCACGCCCCTGCCCGACTTCGTTTTCCGGCCGGACGACATCCTGCTGTTCGGCAAGGAGAGCGCGGGCGCGCCGGATCATGTCCACGCCGCCGCCGACGCCCGCGTCGTCGTGCCGCTGCGCCCGCAGGCCCGGTCGCTGAATCTGTCCGTCACGGCGGGCATCGCCCTGTGGGAAGGTCTGCGCCAGACCGGCGGCGTCGGTCAGCCCTGAGCGGGCGTCGCCGGCCGCGCCAGTGACGGCCGTTCGTTCGCCTTCGACGCCGCGACCGCCTCCACCGCCCGCATGACGCGCAGCAGATTCTCGCCGGCGATCTTGCGGATGTCGGCCTCGGTCCAGCCCGCGTCCATCAGGGCGGCCAGGATGCGGGGATAGGCGTCCACGCCGCCCATGCCTTCCGGCAGGCTGCCGATGCCGTCGAAATCGGCGCCCAGGCCGATGTGATCGACGCCCGCGACCGTCCGCACGTGCTGAATATGGGCCACGACGTCCGCCAGCGTGGCCTGGGGCGTCGGATGGGCGGCCTCCCACGTCTTCAACCCCCTCTCCACCGCGCCGGGATCGCCGGGATTCAGCGTCTTCAGCCGCGCCTCCTCGCCCGCCCGCGCGCCGTTCCAGGCCCGCACCCGCTCGGACACGAAGCCGGGCGCCAAGTTGATCATCACGATCCCGCCGTCGTCGGGCATCATCCGCAGCACCCGATCCGGCACGTTTCGCGGATGATCCGTCACCGCCCGCGCCGAGGAGTGCGAGAAGATCACCGGCGCATCCGACACGCGCATGGCGTCCAGCATCGTCTCCTCGGAGACGTGGCTCAGGTCGACCATCATGCCCAGCCGATTCATCTCCTTGACCACCGCTTCCCCGAACGGGCTGAGCCCGCCCCATTTCGGCGCGTCCGTCGCGCTGTCGGCCCAGGTCGTGGTCTTGGAGTGGGTCAGGGTCATGTAGCGCGCGCCGGCCCCATAGAATTCGCGCAACAGGGCCAGGGAATCGTCGATGGAGTAGCCGCCCTCCATCCCGATCAGGCTGGCGATCCGGCCCGACTTGAACACCGCCTCGACCTGGTCCGCCGTGGTCGCCAGGCCGAAGGTCTCGGGATAGGCGCCGATGATGCGCTTGGCCGTGTCGATCTGTTCGAACGTCTCCTCCACCGCCTCCAGCGGGGTCAGGCTGGCGGGCACATAGACGGACCAGAACTGACCGCCCACGCCGCCGGCCCGCAGCCGGGCGATGTCGGTGTGCAGCCGGGTGGACGCCGACAGGTTCGTCGTCAGATCGACCGCATGGACGTCGTTTCCATACTGCTGGCGCAGCGCCCACGGCAGGTCGTTGTGGCCGTCGATCAGGGGCGTGGTCTTCAGGAGCTGCATGACCCGCGCCTCGCTGGCGGCGCTTTGCGCCTGGGCTGCCCCGCTCATGGCCCCACTCAAAGCCACGACGGAGACGGCGAGAAGAAGGGCGGCGCGACGCAGCATGGTGTCTTTTCCTGAAGAACGGCGAGCGGCCATTAGCCGTGAGCAGATGGCCGCTGGCAACCTCTTCGGATGACGGCGCGGGCGCGACGTGGTTCAAGCGGCCCATGAGCGACGCCGTCTTCTCCGATCCGCTCGACCTGAAGAAGGTCGAGACCCGCGCCTGGTTCGAACACCTGCGCGACCGCATTCACGCCGCTTTCGAGGCGCTGGAGGATGCGGCCCCCGCCGATCTGTTCCCCGGCGAACCCGGCCGGTTCGTTCGCACCGCCTGGGAAAGGCCCGAAGGCGGGGGCGGCGTCATGGGCATGATGCATGGGCGGCTGTTGGAGAAGGTCGGGGTCCACGTCTCGACCGTCCACGGCGCCTTCCCCGCCGACTACGCCAAGAACGTGCCGGGCGCCGACGTCGATCCGCGCTTCTTCGCCACCGGGATCAGCCTGATCTGCCATCCGGTCAGCCCGCGCGTGCCGGCGGTTCACATGAACACCCGCTTCATCGCCACGACCAAGAGCTGGTTCGGCGGCGGCGGCGACCTGACGCCGGTTCTGATGGCGGATCGACGTCAGGACCATCCCGACACCCTGGCCTTCCACGCCGCGATGAAGGCCGCCTGCGACGCCCACGACCCGGACTGGCACGCCAGATACAAGGCCTGGTGCGACCAGTATTTCTACCTGCCGCATCGCCAGGAGCCGCGCGGCACCGGCGGCGTCTTTTACGACCATCACGACAGCGGCGATTACGACCGCGACTTCGCCTTCACGCGCGACATCGGCCTGGCCTTCCTGGACGTCTATCCCCGCATCGTCGCCGCCCGCATGGCCGAGCCTTGGACGGCGGAGGAGCGCGAGGAACAGCTGGTTCGACGCGGCCGCTATGTGGAGTTCAACCTGCTCTACGACCGCGGCACCATGTTCGGTCTGAAGACCGGCGGAAACGTCGAGTCCATCCTGTCCTCCATGCCGCCCATGGTGAAGTGGCCTTAGGTCCAGCCACAATCATTTCCGTCATCCTCGGGCTTGACCCGAGGAGTTTAACTCATCGCCTCCACGAACACGTCCCCCGCACGGCTGCGATAGCGTTCCCTGTGTCGTAACAGGCGGAACGGCCGTTCGGGCAGGGTGAAGGGCGCCGTCGCCAGTCGCCCGGCCGCGACCGACGCATAGGCCACGCTTTCCGACAGGGCCGTGGCCCCCGCCCCGGCCTCGGCCGCCGCCAGAACCGCCTCGTTGGACGGCAGGGTCATGGTCACGGACAGTTCGGCCGGATCGACGCCCGCGTCCCGCACCGCCGCCTCCAGCGTCGAACGGGTGCCCGACCCGACTTCGCGCAGCACCCACGGCTGACCCGTCAGGTCCCGCGCCTCAAGCGCCCGCCGCGTCGCCCAGGGATGGTCCGGCGTCACCAGCACGGCCAGCCGATCCGACCCCACCTGCGTCTGCGACAGGGCCGGCGCGTCAACCGCCCCTTCGACCAGTCCGATCTCGGCGGCGCCGCTCAACACGGCCTGCGCCGCCTCGCGCGTATTGCCGATCTCAACCGCCAGTTCGACGCCCGGATAGGCCGCGTGAAAATCCACCAGCCGGCGCGGCAGCCAATAGCTGGCGATGGTCTGGCTGGCGAACACCGCCAGACGCCCGCGCCGCAGCGCGCTCATGTCCGCCAGCGCCGCCTCCGCCGCCTGCGCCCGCGCCAGCACCGCCTTGGCCTCGGGCAGGAAGGCGCGACCCGTCTCGTTCAGCACGATCCCGCGCCCAACCCGGTCGAACAGGCGCACGTCATGTTCCCCCTCCAGCGCGGCGATGGCGTTCGAAACGGCCGACTGCGTCAGATTCAGCGCCCGCGCCGCCGCCGTCACATGGTCGCGTTCCGCCACCGCGACGAAGATACGCAGACGTTCCAGGGTCACGATTGATCTCCAAATCGGATTGAAACGACCATAACTATCCGTTGGACCGCCGTCGAGAAGGGGCGCATCCCATCCAGATGAAGTCCGTCGCCCTGCCCGCCCCCCTCGTCGCGCCCCATCTGGCGACGTTGAAGGCGTTCGGTCGGTCGCGGGGTCCGGGCCTCATGCTGTGCCTGCTGGTGACGCTGGCGGCCATCGGCCTGACCAGCATCGAGCGCGACGTGATCGGTCATGTCTGGCTGGAACCGCTGGTGCTGGCCATCCTGCTGGGCGCCGCCGTCCGCACCGCCTGGACCCCCGACGTGCGGTTCAAGGCCGGGATCGACTTCTCGGCCAAGATGCTGCTGGAGATCGCGGTGGTGCTTCTGGGCGCCTCGGTCAGCGCCGCGACCCTGTCGTCGCTGGGCGTATCCGTCGTCGTCGGAATCCTACTTCTGGTCGTCTTCGGAATCGTCGTCGGTTTCGGGGTCGGCCGCGCTCTGGGTCTGAACCCGCGCATGGCCCTGCTGGTCGCCTGCGGCAACGCCATCTGCGGCAACTCGGCCATCGCCGCCGTGGCTCCCGTCATCGACGCCGACGGCGAAGAGGTGGCGGCCTCCATCGCCTTCACCGCCGTGTTCGGCGTGATCGTGGTTCTGGCCCTGCCGCTGCTGGGCGGCCTGATCCATCTGAACGGCCTTCAATACGGCGCCCTGGCCGGGCTGACCGTCTATGCCGTGCCTCAGGTGCTGGCCGCCGCCTCCCCGTTCGGCGCGCTCGCGACCCAGACCGGCACGGTGGTCAAGCTGGTGCGGGTGCTGATGCTGGGGCCGGTGATCCTGGCCCTGTCGCTGATCTTCCGCGACCGCGCGCCCGGCGCCCCACGGCCGGGCCTGACGCGGCTGCTGCCCTGGTTCATCGTCGGCTTCCTGGTCATGATCGCCCTGCGTTCGCTGGACCTGATCCCGCAAGGCCTGCTGTCGCCGATGGCGGCGGCGTCGGGCTTGCTGACCGTCGTGGCGATGGCCGCCCTGGGCCTGCAGACGGACATCCGGGCCGTGGCCCGCGCCGGCGGCCGGGTCGTCGCCGCCGTCGTCCTGTCCCTCAGCGCGTTGGTGCTGCTGGCGCTCGCGCTCATCCGCCTGCTGGGCCTCTAGATTCCGCTGCCCTGATCCTCGACCGGGGGCGGGGTGAGCAGCAGGAAGGCCCTGATCCACGCGGTCAGCACCGCCCGGTCGTTGGGCCGTTTCAGACTATCGATCGCCTCGTCCGCCACCGGATGCGGGATGCGCGTCCCGCGTCGTCCCTCGATCAGGGCCGCGGCATACTCCGGCTGGAACTCCGGGTGGCACTGGAACGAAATGGCGTCCTCGCCCCAGGCCAGGCCGGCATAGGGGGTGAAGCCGCTGGAGGCGATCACGCGCGCATCTTCCGAAATCGCGATCACCTGATCCTGATGCGAAACGGGAATGGCGATGGTTCGCGCGCGTGGATGCATCCACGGCTCGGCCGCTCGCACGTCATAGCGGTGCAGCCCCACGCCCCAGCCCTTGTGCGACTTCTCCACCGCGCCGCCGAACGCATGGGCCAGCACCTGATGGCCGAAGCAGATGCCCACCAGCCGCGTCCGGCCCCGCGCCGCCCTCAACCAGTCGATCAGCTGCGGAATCCACGGCAGGTCGTCATAGACGCCCGCCGCCGATCCGGTGACGATGGCTCCCTGAAACGCGGCGGCATCGTCCGGCAGATGGCCCGCCTGCACATTGAACCGCGTCGTCGGCACGCCCTCGCCCAGCAAGGCCCGGAACCGCGCGGGATAATCATCGAAGTCGTCCTTCAGATGATCGGGCGGATGGCCGGTTTCCAGAATGGCGATGCGGGTCATGGCGTCACCCTAAGGCGTCGCATCAGAAGGTCCAGACCTCTGCCCGCCCGCCGGCGTCGCCCAGAGCCCTGGCCGCCCAGCCGCAGATTTCGTCCGCCGCCGCCTCGCCCCCTTGCGGCGGATTGACCACCACCATGGCGCAGCCGTTCATCTTCATCGGATTGGTCAGGGGCCTGAGCCGCGCCTCTGCGACCAGCGTCGGCCCCGCCCGCCCCTGCAAACGTCGAATGAAGGCGTCGAAGGTTTCCAGATCCTTCAACGGCGTCCAGATGGCCACCGTCGCCTTCGGATCGCGCCGCACTACCGCGATCGCCGTTTCGGCCGCGCGCGCATAGTCGTCGGGCTTTTCGAACGGCGGGTCGATCAGCACCAGCGGCCCGCGCGCCTTGGCCGCCTCCGCAACCGCCAGAGCATAGCCGTCGCCCTCGCGCGCCTCGGCGTTCGCACGGCCCTGAAGCGCCTCGCTCAGCATCTGGCGCACTGGCGGGTTCAGCTCGAACCCGACATAGCGGCCGCCCTGTTCCAGCGCGTCCGCGATCAACAGCGGCGATCCCGGATAGAACCGCACCCCGCCGTCCGGGTTGAACCCCGCCACCCGCTCCGCCAGGGCATCGATCAGCGGCGGACGCCCCTCGGCGCTCATCAACCGCGCCACCCCGGCCTCGGCCTCCTTCGACCGCGCCGCATCGCCCGACAGGTCGTAAAGCCCCGCCCCGGCGTGGGTGTCCAAAACTACGGACGGCCGGACCTCCTTCACCAGCCACAGCACCAGGGCGTGTTTGACCAGATCGGCGAAGTTTCCGGCGTGAAAGCTGTGGCGATAGTTCATGCCGCCTCGTCCCCCGCCCGGCCTCACGGGTCAAGCGGAACTCGCCGCCTCGGCGTCGCGTTCGTCGCTTGTCAGCACACGGCTGAAATGCCGAGCAAAAGGAAATGCGGCGCATGGCCGACGGATCGCACGCCTTCGACATCGCCGCCGAAGTCCCTAAGGGCCTCAGCTATTGCAGCGACGAGTTCGCCGGCCTGACCCGCCGCCGCTCCGGCAAGGGTTGGTCGTACAAGGACGCCAGGGGCCAGACGGTGACCGACGCCAAAACTCTGGCCCGCATCCGCGCCCTAGCCATACCGCCCGCCTGGACCGACGTCTGGATCTGTCCCAAGGCCAACGGCCATATCCAGGCGACCGGCCGCGACGTGAAGGGCAGGAAACAGTATCGCTATCACAACGACTGGAGCGCGGCCCGGTCCGAGAACAAGTTCGACAAACTGCCCGCCTTTTCGCGCGCCCTGCCGAGACTGCGCGACAAGGTTGAGCATGATCTGGCCCTGCGCGGCGTGTGTCGCGACAAGGTGCTGGCCACCGCCGTCCGCCTGTTGGAGATCACCCTGATCCGGGTCGGCAACTCCATCTACGCCAAGCAGAACCGCAGCTATGGGCTGACAACCCTGCACAAGCGCCATCTGGACGTGGATGGGGCGGCCTTGACGTTCGAGTTTCGCGGCAAGAGCGGCAAGGATCATAGCGTCAGCGTCAAGGACCGCCGTCTGGCCCGCGTCGTGCGTGAACTGGAGGGTCTGCCCGGCCAGCAGCTGTTCAAATACCGTTCGGCGGACGGCACGCTGTGTCCGGTCGATTCCGATGACGTGAACGCCTACATCCGCGACGCGATGGGCGATCAGTTTTCGGCCAAGGATTTCCGTACCTGGGCGGGCACCGTCTCGGCCGCGCGGGCGCTGCGCGACATGGAGGCGGCGACCTCGCCCACCGACGCCAGGCGAAAGATCACCGTCTGCGTCAAGGCCGTCGCGGGCCTCCTGGGCAACACCCCGACCGTGTGCCGCGCCTCCTACGTCCACCCCAAGGTCTTCGCCCTGTTCGAAAGCGGCGAGATCGCCAAGACCCTGCCCGGATCGGAGACGAAGGGGTTCGAAAAGGCGCTGATCAAACACCTCTCGGCCTGATCAGCGCCTGTCGTCTCAGGCGGCCTTGTTCCAGTCCAGCACCACCTTGCCCGACTGACCCGACTTCATCGCCTCGAAGCCTTCGCGATAGTCGGCGTAGCCGAGGCGGTGGGTGATCAGGGGGCTGAGGTCCAGACCGGCCTTCAGCAGGCCCAGCATCTTGCGCCAGGTGGTGAACATTTCGCGGCCATAGACGCCCTTGATGGTCAGGGCCTTCAGGATGATCGCGCCCCAGTCCGTCTCCATCGGCTTGGCCGGAATGCCCAGCATGGCCATGCCGCCGCCCATGATCAGGGTGTCCACGCATTGCTTGAAGGCGACGGGCGAGCCCGACATCTCCAGCGCCACGTCGAAGCCGACCTTAAGGCCCAGCTCGTGCATGACGTCCTTCAGGTCTTCCTTGGTCGTGTTCACCGCACGAATGCCGGGGGCGACCTTCTGCGCCAGATCGAGCCGGAAGTCGTTGATGTCGGTCAGGACCACCGTCCGCGCCCCCGCATGACGCGCCACGGCGGCGGCCATCATGCCGATGGGACCGGCGCCCGTGACCAGAACGTCCTCGCCCAGCAGGTCGAACTGTTGCGCGGTGTGAACCGCATTGCCGAACGGGTCCAGGATCGAGCCGATCTCATAGGGCACGTCCTCAGGCAGTTCGATGACGTTGAAGGCCGGGGCCACCACATATTCGGCGAAGGCCCCCTGACGGTTCACGCCGATGCCCATGGTCGCTGGGTCCAGGTGGAAGTGACCGGCGCGGGCGGCCTCGGAGTTCAGGTCGATGACGTGGCCCTCGGCCGAGACGCGCTGGCCGACCTTCAGGCGGCGATCCACCTCCTTGCCGATGGCGACGATCTCGCCGGCGAATTCGTGGCCGGTGATCATCGGGGTCGGGACGTTCTTCTGGGACCATTCGTCCCAGTTCCAGATGTGGATGTCGGTGCCGCAGACGGCGGTGCGATGCACCTTGATCAGCACGTCTTCCGGCCCCGCCACGGGGATCGGCGCATCGATCAGCTCCAGCCCCTGCACAGGGCCGGTCTTGGCCAGGGCTTTCATCGTCTCGGTCATGACGGCGTTCCTCGTTGTTCGTCACCCTCGGGTTTATCCCGAGGGCCTATGGCTGAGGCCCCACGCCTCCTCGCCCTGTATTTTCCCGTCGCTGACAAACGGCCATCGCGCGACGGAGCGATGGCTCCTAGGGACAAACCCGAAGATGACCGCCAAAAACGGCTAGATGACGCCCAGCTCCCGGCCCGCCTTGGTGAAGGCCGCGACCGTCTGGTCGATCTGTTCGAACGTATGGGCCGCCGACATCTGGGTGCGGATGCGGGCCTGACCGCGCGGCACCACAGGGAAGGAAAACCCGATCACATAGACGCCCAGTTCCAGCGCCCGCGCCGCGAAATCCTGCGCCAGCCTGGCGTCGCCCAGCATGACCGGAATGATCGGATGCTCGCCCTCCAGCAAGGTGAACCCCGCATCCGCCATGGCCCCGCGATAGCGATGGGCGTTGGCCGACAGGCGGGTGCGCAGGGCGTCGCCCTCATCGCCTTGCGCGATGCGGATGGCCTCAAGGCTCGATCCGCACACGGCGGGCGCCAGGGCGTTGGAGAACAGATAGGGCCGCGCCCGTTGCTTCAGCAGTTCGACCACCGACTTCTTGGCGCAGATAAAGCCGCCCATGGCCCCGCCCAGCGCCTTGCCGAAGGTGCCGGTGACAAAGTCCACCTCGACCCCGTGATGCGCGAACGAGCCTCGTCCCTTCGGCCCCAGGAAACCCGTCGCATGGCAGTCATCGACCATGATCAAAGCATTATATTTGTCCGCCAAGGCACGGATTTCATTCAGCTTGGCGATATAGCCGTCCATCGAGAAGGCGCCGTCGGTGGCGATGATGATCTCCCGCGCCCCGGCGTCACGCGCCTCCTTCAGGCGGGTCTCCAGTTCATCCATGTCGGAGTTGGCGAACCGATAGCGTTTGGCCTTGCACAGCCGCACGCCGTCAATGATTGATGCGTGGTTCAGGCTGTCGGAGACAATGGCGTCATTCTCGCCGAACAGCGGCTCGAAGACGCCGCCGTTGGCGTCGAAGGCGGCGGCGAACAGGATGGCGTCTTCGAAACCCAGATAGGCCGCGATGGCCGCTTCCAGTTCCTTGTGGATTTCCAGCGTGCCGCAGATGAAGCGCACCGAGGCCGTGCCCGCCCCCCATTTCGCCTGCGCCGCCATCCCGGCCTGAGCCACGCGCTCATCGCCCGCCAGGCCAAGATAGTTGTTGGCGCAGAAGTTCAGCACGTCGCGCCCGGCGACCTGGATCACCGGTCCCTGACGCGAGGCGATCACCCGTTCGGGCTTGGTCAGGCCCTGTGCGTCGATGTCTGACAATTCGCTGGCGACGCGATCATAGAAGGTCTGGGTCATGCCATCCGCCCTACGCGCAAATCGCGCACGTTTCCACCTTCAATCAGGTCGCAGGTTGGAGGGCTGACGCACTGCGGATCGGGCTGACGCGAATCTTGCCGCCGCAGGGCTGGAAGGCGAAGCTCTGGCTGATCGCGGCGGTGTCGCCCGGCGCCGTGGCCCGCACGGTCGCCACGTTCGGACAGGTCTTCTGGCCCGCCGCCTCGTTCGGGATCACGTTCCACGCCACCTCGAAATAGGCCTTGGCCTGAGGCGCCAGATCGACCGGCGTCGGCGCCTGTCCCTGACGGAAATAGCTGCCGGGGCTCTGGTCCGCCCGCACCGAGTTCACCGCCTGTCCGCGGCCGTCCAGCAGGTTCACCCCCGGATAGCCGGTCAGGGTGCAGGCGTTGGTCCCCACATTCTGCAGGCTGAAGTTCCGCACCCGGTTGCCCGCCCCCGCATCCCCATCTTCCACCGCCATCTTCAGTTGCGGCCCCTTGCAGGGTGCGGACGCAGGCAGCACGCCGCCCTGCGCAGGTATCGGTTTCAGATCAGGCTTCGGCTGCGGCGGCGTGATCCCGGTTGTCAGATCAGGCGCCGGCGCCGTCAGGGGACGCGCACACTGCTCCAGCACCGAGACAGCGACTTCTTCGTTGGGCGACAGCAGGCTCAGCGTCGCCACCTCGCGCCCGTCGCGGCTGGTGGTCCACCATTCCACGCCCGAGCCGATGTAGCGCGCCCCGCTGGCCGCCTGGACGTTGCGCAACACATAGTCCTGACCCTTGTAGGTCATCTGGGCCGAGGTCTTGTTGGGATAGCGCGCCTCGATGGTCACGCCGCTGCCGCAGGCGTAGCGGACGGCCAGCGCCTCGGACGGCGCCTGCGCCTGCCCATCGCTGGACGGCGCGGGCTGGTCCGGTGAAGCCTGCTGACAGGCGCTGACCCCGATCAGGGCGGTGATGGCGACGCAGACGGTCAGTCGATGCAGCATGATCAGGCTCTCCCCTTTGGCCCTAAACGGCGTCGCCGCCGAAAGGCTCCGCTTCGATCATCGCGGCTCAATGCGTTTCTTTGGGCGTCTCCATCAACTCGATCAGAACACCGCCCATGTCACGCGGATGCAGGAAGACCACCGGCGTCCCGTGCGCCCCGATGCGTGGCTCGCCCGTGCCCAGGATCGTCACCCCCTTGGCCCGCATCTCGGCGATGGCGGCATGGATGTCGGCGACCTCGAAACAGACGTGGTGCTGCCCGCCCTTGGGGTTCTTGGCCAGGAATCCGGTGATCGGGCTGCTTTCGTCATAGGGTTCGATCAGTTCGATCTGGGCCGTCGGCGTATCGACGAAACAGACCTTCACCCCTTGCGCGGGCAGATCGAACGGCTCGCCGATCTTGGTCGCGCCCAGCACGTCGCGATACAGCCGGATCGAGTCCGCGATGGACGGCGTCGCCACGCCGACATGGTTCAGGGCGCCGATCATGGTCTGTCCTTGTTGGGCGCGGGCTGGGCGTAGCCCAGGCGCTGGTTCAGCTTTTCGATCAGGTCGACGGCCGTGTCCGCGATGGCCGAGCCGGGCTGATAGACGGCGGCCGCGCCCATATCCAGCAGGGGCTGCACGTCGGACGGCGGAATGACGCCGCCGACCACGATCATGATGTCCGGCCGACCCAGCTTCTCAAGCTCGGCCTTCAGTTCCGGCACCAGCGTCAAATGCCCGGCCGCCAGCGACGAGGCGCCGACCGCATGGACGCCCTTGTCCACCGCCTCGCGCGCGGCCTCGGACGGGGTCTGGAACAGGCTGCCCGCCGTCACATCGAAGCCCAGATCGCCATAGCCTGTCGCCACGACCTTCTGGCCCCGATCGTGCCCGTCCTGACCCAGTTTGGCGATCAGGATGCGCGGCGGGCCGCCGTCGTTCTCCACAAAGGTCGCCACCATGTCGCGAGCGCGGGCGAAGCGCGGATCGCGTCCCGCCTCCTTGGCGTAAACCCCCGAGACCGTCTGGACCGTCGCCACATGACGCCCGAAGGCGGCCTCCAGCGCGTCCGAAATCTCGCCCACCGTCGCCTTGGCCCGCGCGGCCTGCACCGCCAGTTCCAGCAGGTTCGCCTTGCCCCGCGCGCCGTTGGTCAGGGCCTCCAGCGCCGCGTCCGTCGCCGTCTGGTCCCGTTCGGCCCGGAGCCGCTTCAGCTTGTCGATCTGGGCAGCCAGAACGGCGGCGTTGTCGACCTTCAGCATGGGAATATCGTCGGCGACGGGGTTCAGATATTTGTTCACCCCGACCACCGTCTGCTGGCCGGTGTCGATCCGCGCCTGGGTCTTGGCGGCCGACTCCTCGATCCGCAGCTTGGGAATGCCCGCCTCGATGGCCTTGGCCATTCCGCCCAAGGCCTCGACCTCGGCCATATGGGCGCGCGCCCGTTCGGCCAGTTCGTGGGTCAGACGCTCGACGTAGTAGGAGCCGCCCCAAGGGTCGATGACCTTGGTCAGCCCCGTCTCCTGCTGCAGCAGGATCTGGGTGTTGCGCGCGATCCGGGCCGAGAAGTCGGTCGGCAGGGCCAGCGCCTCGTCCAGCGCATTGGTGTGCAGGCTCTGCGTCTGACCGCCCGCCGCCGCCATGGCCTCGACCATGGTGCGGCTGACGTTGTTGAACACATCCTGCGCGGCCAGGCTCCAGCCCGAGGTCTGACAGTGCGCGCGCAGGGACAACGACTTGGGATCGACGCCGCCTTCCTTTCGCACCGCCTCGGCCCACAGCAGGCGGCCCGCCCGCATCTTGGCCACCTCCATGAAATAGTTCATGCCGATGGCCCAGAAGAAGCTGAGGCGCGGCGCGAAACGGTCGATCGCCATGCCCGCCGCCGTGCCAGCCCTCAGATATTCGATCCCGTCCGACAGGGTGTAGGCCAGTTCGATGTCCGCCGACGCCCCCGCCTCCTGCATATGATAGCCGGAGATGGAGATGCTGTTGAACTTGGGCGTCTCCTGCGCCGTCCAGGCGAAGATGTCGGCGATGATCCGCATCGAGGGTTCGGGCGGATAGATATAGGTGTTCCTGACCATGAACTCCTTCAGAATGTCGTTCTGAATGGTCCCGGTCAGCTTGGCGTGCGGGACGCCCTGTTCTTCCGCCGCGACGACGTACAGGGCCAGGATCGGCAGCACCGCCCCGTTCATCGTCATCGACACCGACATCTGATCCAGTGGAATGCCGTCGAACAGGGTGCGCATGTCATAGATGCTGTCGATGGCCACGCCCGCCATGCCGACGTCGCCCTTCACCCGCGGGTGATCCGAGTCATAGCCCCGGTGCGTCGCCAGATCGAAGGCGATGGACAGGCCCTTCTGCCCCGCCGCCAAGTTACGACGATAGAAGGCGTTGGACTCCTCGGCGGTCGAGAAGCCCGCATACTGGCGGATCGTCCACGGATTGCCCGCATACATGGTCGGATACGGCCCGCGCACGAAGGGGGCGAACCCCGGCAGGCCGTGAAGCTGATCCAGCCCCTCCAACGCCTGCGGGTCATAGGCGGTCTCGACCGTCAGACCCTCGGGCGTCCTCCACGGGTCGCGCACAGGCCCCCGCCCGGTCGCGCCGAAATCCAGACCAATCTTGCTGAAGTCAGGGAAACTCATTGGGCCGCCTCCTCGAAGGCTTCGGCGAAGCGGATGGGCGCCAGGGGTTCGCAGACCGGCGTCACCGAGGGGCTCGCTTTAACCGCTCCCACGACCGGCGCCGGACGCACGTCGGCGTCCACATATTTGGTCACGCCGATGATCTGGGCCGCGCCGTTCTTCAGCGCCGCTTCACGCACGGCGCGCGCACGGGCGATACGCGGCTGGATCACCCCGCCCTGCAAGGCCGCGATGACGCCGCCCTCGGCCTCTATGATCTGGAACTCGGTCCAGCCCGCCAGCGCCAGATCGTGCGTCCGTGCGTCCAGATACCAGCTGCCCGCCGCCGGATCATCGACCCGGCCCAGGTTGGCTTCCTCCATCAGAACCAACTGGGTGTTGCGGGCCTGCCGGCGCGCAAAGGCGTCGGGTCGACCGGCGGCGCGGGTGAAGCTGTCCAGCACCACCACGTCCGCCCCGCCGACCGCGCCCGCGAACCCCGCCGCCGTCAGACGCAGCAGATTGGGCCAGGGATCGCGCGCCGACAGCATCCGCCGCGACGACCGCGCCTCGATCACCGCCGGCGTCTCGGCGCCGAACGCGCGCGACAGACTGGCCCAGATCAGACGCATGGCCCGGACCTTGGCCAGGGCGTCGAAATACTCCTGATCGACCGACAGGCCGACCACCACGCCCTTCAGCGCCGCCTGAACCGACAGACCCGCCTCGACCGCCGCCTTCACATAGGCGACCGCGCTGGACGCCGCGAAGGCCAGTTCCTGCGCCGCCGATCCGCCCGCCTCATGCGCTGCGCGCCCGCTGGCCAGGAACAGGCTGGCGTCGGGATAGACGCCCGCATGACGCACGGCCGCCTGCGCCGCCTCGGCCAGATGATCCTCGACCGGACGCGGCGATCCGCCCGCCTCGGCGAAGGCCGAGATGGGGTCCATATGCAGCCGCAGCATGGCGCGCGGCGAACCCTTGGCCACGGCCGCCAGAGCCTCCGCCGCCTCGACGCCCGCGAACCCGGCGTCCAGCGCCACCGGCGCCAGCTCCAGCGCCACGCCGTCCAGCGCCCGCTCCAGCGTCGCCGCGTCCGCCAGCACCCCTCCGCCGAGCAGCACCGAGGCCGCCCCCTCCTGAAGGTCGGTCAGGACGGCGGCGTTCACCGCCTCCGCGTCGTCGCCCTCGATCAGGGTGCGCAGGTCCCAGGCCCGCCCCTCGGCGTCCGACGGGCGCGGCGCATTGATCGGCTGCACCTCGGTCGCCCCGGCATACAGCGGCCGCGTCACCAACTGGTCCGCATCCAGATGCAGCAGCGATTCCAGCGGCCGGTCCTTCAGCGCCTTCTGGGCGGATTCGCGCCATTCCAGCGGGGTGGGGATGGGAAAGGTCATATCGTCCTCTTCCCCGCACACACCGTCATCCTCGGGCTTGACCCGAGGACCGGGCGCCGGACAGACCCTGCGTCCCAAGGCGCCGCACAGGCGGCGGACCATCCGATCCTCGGGTCAAGCCCGAGGATGACGGAAGTGGAAAACGCCCGCATCACCCGAACTCCACCAGCACGTCGTCCGCCGCCACGGGGTCGCCGTCCTTGGCGCCGACGGCCTTCACCACGCCGTCGCGTTCGGCCTTCAGGATGTTCTGCATCTTCATGGCCTCGATGATGGCCACGGTCTCGCCGGTCTTGACCTCCTGACCGACCGTCACCGGGATCGACACCACCAGACCCGGCATCGGCGACAGCACCAGTTTGGAGGTGTCCGCCACGGCCTTTTCCGGCAGGCGGGCGTACAGTTCGGCGACATGGGGACGCAGCACCCGCACCCGCGCCCGGGCCGCACGGTGACGGATGTCGAAGCCGTCGGCGACGCGCTTGACCTCGGCGGTGAACGCCTCGCCGTCCAGATCGGCCTTGAACTGGGCCAGACCCGGCCGCCAGTCGATGTCCGACAGGCGGATGTCGCCCCCGCCCGTCAGGGTCAGGATCATCTCTTCGTCCTCGTCATAGGACAGGCTGACGCCGTGGGGCGTCTTGTCGATCATGACGATCCAGTCGGTGCGCTCGGACGGGTCGCCGTCCTGTTCGGCGATCACCTCGTGCATGGCCAGGGCCGAGGCGATCAGGATGCGCTCCTGCGCCTGGGTCGGGCGCAGGCCGTGGAAGCCGTCCGGGAACTCGTCCTTGATATAGCTGGTCGACAGTTCGCCCGACTTGAAGCGGTCCTGATCCATCACCGCCGCCAGGAAGGGCACATTGTGGCCCAGCCCCGCCAGATGGGTGTCCTCCAGCGCGCGGGCCATGCCCTCGACCGCGTCGGCCCGCGTCTCGCCCCAGGCGCACAGTTTGGCGATCATGGGGTCGTAGAACATGCTGATCTCATCGCCCTCGCGGACGCCGGAATCGTTTCGGACCACATAGGGGCCGTCGGCGCCGAAATGCTCGCCCTCCTCCGGCTGCTCATAGCGGACCAGCCGCCCGATCGAGGGCAGGAAGCCGCGATAGGGGTCTTCGGCGTAGATGCGGCTCTCGATGGCCCAGCCGTCGATCTTCAGGTCCTTCTGTTCGAAGGCCAGTTTCTCGCCCCAGGCCGAACGGATCATCTGTTCGACCAGATCGACGCCGGTGATCAGTTCCGTCACCGGATGCTCGACCTGCAGTCGGGTGTTCATCTCCAGGAAGTAGAAGCTCTTGTCCTGCCCCGCGACGAACTCGACCGTCCCGGCGCTGTCATAGTTCACCGCCTTGGCCAAGGCGACGGCCTGCGCCCCCATGGCGGCGCGGGTGGCTTCGTCCAGCAGGGGCGACGGCGCCTCTTCGATGACCTTCTGGTTGCGACGCTGGATCGAACATTCGCGTTCGAACAGATGGACGACGTGGCCGTGCTTGTCGCCCAGCACCTGAATCTCAATGTGGCGCGGATCGACGATGAACTTCTCAAGGAAGACCCGGTCGTCGCCGAAGGCGTTCAGCGCCTCGGCCTTCACCGCCGCAAAACCTTCGGCCATGTCGGCGTCCGAATGGGCGACGCGGATGCCCTTGCCGCCGCCGCCCGCCGAGGCCTTGATCATGACCGGATAGCCGATTTCGCGAGCGATCCTGACCGCCTCGTCCGGCGTCTCGATCAGGCCCATATGGCCCGGCACGGTCGAGACCCCCGCCTCGGCCGCCAGCTTCTTGGAGCTGATCTTGTCGCCCATGGCCTCGATGGCCTCGGGGTTCGGGCCGATGAAGGCGATCCCCTCGTCCCTCAGCCGCCGCGCGAACCCGGCGTTCTCGGACAGGAAGCCGAAGCCCGGATGCACGGCCTGCGCCCCCGTCTGGCGCACCGCCTCGACGATCTTGTCCGCCAGCAGATAGGACTGCGCCGCCGGCGCGGGCCCGATCAGCACCGCCTCGTCGGCCATCTCGACCGCCAACGACCCGGCGTCGGCCTCCGAATAGACCTGCACCGTCTGGATGCCCATCTTGCGGCAGGTCTTGATGATCCGAACCGCGATCTCGCCCCGGTTGGCGATGAGGATTTTGGAGAACATGGTCAGTCCTTCACTGTCGTCATCCTAGGCCTTGTGCCTAGGATCCATGCGCACGAGCGAGGCCGGTGCGCACTAGCGGGCGGCGGAGAGTATGGATTCTCGGGACAGGCCCGAGGATGAAGGTCGAGGGGTTGGAAGTGGTCGGTATCGACAACCAGATCGGCTGCTACATGATGAGCAACCGCAAGCATGGAACGCTCTACATTGGCGTCAGTGCTCAGTTGGTCGCCCGCGTCGTCCAGCATCGTGAAGGCCTCATCGACGGCTTCACCAAACGGTACGGCCTGAAACGGCTGGTCTGGTACGAATTTCACGACACTATCGTCGGCGCGATCCAACGCGAGAAGTCGCTGAAACGCTGGCCGCGCGATTGGAAGGCCAACCTGATCGAACGAACGAACCCGGACTGGGACGATCTGTTCGATGGGTTGACCTGCAACGACATTGAGGTTGCGCCCGATCCCCAAGCTTACCGCGACTGGACGCCGCCGGAGGCGTAAATCTCCCCTCTCAAAGCCCGTCATCCTAGGCCTTGTGCCTAGAATCCATAGACTCATTCGGGGTCGGCGCGCACCGGCCCATACCGAGCGTATGGATCCTCGCCACAAGGGCGAGGATGACGAAAGAAGTGAAGCCAAGGAAGCCATCCTCACAGCGGAATGTTGTCGTGCTTCTTCCAGGGGTTCTCCTGGGCCTTGTTTTTCAGCGTCCGCAGCGCCTTCACCAGCCGCCGCCTGGTCCCGTGCGGCATGATGACGTCGTCGATGTAGCCCAGGCCCGCCGCCACGAACGGATTGGCGAAACGGTCCTTGTATTCGGCCTCGCGCGCGGCCAGCGCCTCGGGATCGCCGGCCTCCTTGCGGAAGATGATCTCGACCGCGCCCTTGGCGCCCATGACCGCGATCTCGGCGGTGGGCCAGGCGTAGTTGACGTCGCCGCGCAGGTGTTTGGAGCTCATCACGTCATAGGCGCCGCCATAGGCCTTGCGCGTGATCAGGGTCAGTTTCGGCACCGTCGCCTCAGCATAGGCGAACAGCAGCTTGGCCCCGTGTTTGATCAGGGCGCCGTATTCCTGCTTGGTCCCCGGCATGAAGCCCGGCACGTCCACCAGCGTCACCAGCGGAATGTCGAAGGCGTCGCAGAAGCGCACGAAACGCGCGGCCTTCCTTGAACTGTCGATGTCCAGCACGCCCGCCAGCACCTGGGGCTGGTTGGCGACGATCCCGACCGTCTGGCCGTCCAGCCGGCCGAAGCCGGTGATGATGTTTTTGGCGAAGTCGGCGCCGATCTCGAAGAAATCGGCCTCGTCGACCGTCTTCAGGATCAGTTCCTTCATGTCATAGGGCTGGTTCGGATTGGCCGGGATCAATGTGTCCAGCGACGGCTCGTCGCGATCCGGCTCGTCATAGGATTCGCGCACCGGCGGCTTTTCGCGGTTTGACAGCGGCAGGAAGCCGATCAGGCGGCGCACCTCCGACAGGGCTTCCAGATCGTTCTCGAACGCCCCGTCCGCCACGCCCGACTTGCCGGCGTGGACGCGGGCGCCGCCCAGGTCCTCGTGGCTGACCACCTCGTTGGTGACGGTCTTCACCACGTCGGGGCCGGTCACGTACATGTAGGAGGTGTCCTTCACCATGAAGATGAAGTCGGTGATGGCGGGCGAATAGACGTCGCCCCCCGCACACGGTCCCATGATCACGCTGATCTGGGGAATGACGCCTGAGGCCAGGGTATTCTGCAGGAAGATGTCGGCGTAACCCGCTAGACTTTCCACCCCTTCCTGAATCCGCGCGCCGCCTGCGTCGAACAGGCCGACGATCGGGGCGCCGGTCGTCAGGGCCATCTTCTGCAGCTTAACGATCTTGGCCGCATGGGCGCCCGACAGAGAACCGCCGAACACCGTGAAGTCCTTGGAGAAGACATAGACCAGCCGCCCGCCGATGGTCCCGCGCCCCGTCACCACGCCGTCGCCGGGGATGCGCTGGTCCTGCATGCCGAAGTCGTGGCTGCGATGCTCCACGAACATGTCGGTCTCTTCGAAGGAGCCCTCGTCCAGCAGCACGTCGATGCGTTCGCGCGCGGTCAGCTTGCCCTTGGCGTGCTGGGCGGCGATACGCTTTTCCCCGCCGCCCTGTTTCGCGGCGGCGCGACGGCGCTCCAATTCTTCAAGGATGGCTTGGCTCATGGTGGATCTTCGCCTCTCGTTCGAGCAAGGCGTGGCGCCTTCATCGCAAATAGGCAAACGCAACTTTGCAAAAAGTGTGGAGCTGCGCGGGGTTGCAAAGGATGACGAGATGATTTGCAAAGTTGCGAATGGCTGAGAAGCTTTTCCTTGGGGCCAAGCTGCGCAAGCTGCGCGAGGCGCGCGGCTGGACGCTGGAGGCCTGCGCCGAGCGGCTGGGCCTGTCGCCGTCCTATCTGTCGCAGATCGAAACCAACCAGCGCCCGGCGACCGCGCGGGTTCTGATCGCCCTGACGCGCGCCTTCCATGTGGACGCCAGCCTTTTCGATCTGGAGGGCGACGCGCGCCTGATCGCCGACCTGCGCGAGGCCACCACCGACATCGCCGGGCAGGCCGAGCCGCCCACCGCCGCCGAGCTGAAACAGGCCGTGGCCAACACCCCGCGCCTGGCCCGCCAGTTCCTGGCCCTGCACCAGACCTTCCGCCGTCTGGACGAGCGGGTGAAGGCGCTGGACGACACCCTGGGCCGGGACGAACACGGCGCCAGCGTCGCCCTGCTGCCCTATGAAGAGGTGCGCGACTTCTTCCACTATCGCGACAACTACATCGACGCCCTCGATACTGCGGCCGAGGCCCTGGCCGGCGCCCTGCCGAAGGAGGTCCAGATCGAACGGGCGCTGGAGACGGCGCTGGCCGAGGCGCATGGGGTGCGGGTCGTCTATGTGGCCGGACAGGAGGCCCTGCGCCGTTACGATCCGACCAGCCGCGTCCTGACGCTGGACGCCTGGCAGCCGGGGGCCAGCCGCTCGTTCCAACTGGCGCACCAGTTGGCCCTGCTGTCCTTCCGCGATCAGATCGAGGCTGAACTGGATCAGGCCGCCTTCCGCACCGACGCCGCGCGCGCCGTGGCCCGCGTCGGCCTGGCCAACTATGCGGCCGGCGCGCTGCTTCTGCCCTATCGCGCCTTCCTGGAGGCGGCGCGGGGGGAGAAGCACGACATCGACCGGCTGCGCACCCGGTTCCAGGTCAGTTTCGAACAGGTCTGCCACCGTCTTTCGACCCTGCAGAAGCCCGGCTGGCGCGGTGTGCCCTTCTATTTCGCCCGCGTCGACATGGCCGGGAACATAACCAAACGACACAGCGCTACCCGGTTCCAGTTCGCCCGCTTCGGCGGCGCCTGCCCGTTGTGGAACGTGCATGAGGCCTTCGCCGCGCCCGACCGGATCGGCGTTCAGCTGGCGGAAATGCCCGATGGATCGCGCTACATCTCCATCGCCCGTTCGGTGTCCAAGCCCAGCGGCTCCTATCTGGCGGGCGACCGCCGCTACGCCCTGTCGCTGGGGTGCGAGGTCGAACACGCCGCGTCGCTGGTCTATGCGGCGGGTCTGGACTTGAACGGCCCCGCCGCGCGCATCGGCGTCAGCTGCCGCATCTGCGAGCGCACCGACTGCACTCAGAGGGCCTTCCCGCCCATCGACCGCACCCTGCACGTGCCGGAAAACGAGCGCGGCGTGGTGCCCTATGTGCTGGATGGGCCGCGCCCGGATCGCTATTGATCGTGTCATGAGTGCGAACGATCCGATCGGCGTCGCCATCGTGGGCTACGGCCTGGCAGGCCAGACCTTTCACGCCCCGCTGATTGCCGCGACGCCGGGGCTGGTCCTGCGCGCCGTCGTGTCGTCGCGGCCCGATGCGGTCCACGCCGACCTGCCGGATGTCGCGGTCCTGCCCGATCTGGACACGGCCCTGTCGCGCGACGACATCGGCCTGATCGTCGTCGCCACGCCCGACGCCCTGCACGCCGAACAGTCCATCGCCGCGCTGAAGGCCGGCAAGTCGGTGGTGGTGGACAAGCCCTTCGCCGCCACTCTGGCCGAAGCCGAGGCGGTCGCCGCCGTCGCGGCTGCATCGCCCGGCGTGTTCAGCGTGTTCCAGAACCGCCGCTGGGACGCCGACTTCCTGACCCTGCGCCGCCTGATCGCCGAGGGCGCGCTTGGCGAGGTCGCCGTGTTCGAAAGCCATTTCGACCGCTTTCGCCCGACCGTTTCCGACCGCTGGAAGGACACTCGCGACGGCGGCGTCTGGGCCGACCTGGGGCCGCATCTGATCGACCAGGCGGTGCAGTTGTTCGGGGCGCCGCTGGGCGTCTATGCCGACCTTCAGGCCCAGCGGCGGGGCGCGACAGCCATCGACTACGCCCACGTCCTGCTGCGCTACGACCGGCTGCGGGTGATCCTGAACATGGGGCATCTGACGGCGGACTCCCGCCTGCGCTACGTCGTGCATGGGGACGGCGGCAGCTTCGTCAAACACGGGCTGGACGCTCAGGAGGGGCAGTCCAAGGCCGGCCTGCGCCCCGGCGACCCCGACTGGGGCCTGGACCCGTCGCCCGGCGTTCTGACCCAGGTGATCTACGACCGGCCGATCCACACCACCCCGACGCCCGAGCGCGGCGACTATCCGGCCTTCTACGCCGTCCTGCGCGACGCGATTCGGGGCGAGGGTCCACCCCCCGTCCCCGCCGATCAGGCCCTGACGACGATGCGGATCATCGACGCGGGCCTGCGCAGCGCGGCGGAAGGGCGCGAGGTCGCGCTTTAGCCCTTCTTGCGCCCCTTGGACGTGGCCGCCGGCGCATGGGCCAGACGCAGCAGATTGGCCGCGCCCGGCGCGCCGAACGGCGTGCCCGCCAGGATCAAGATGCGCTGGCCCGGCTCGGCCAGGCCGTATCGGACGGCGCTGTTCACCGCATCGTCGGTGACGGCCTCCAGCGAGTCCGGCTGATCGCCCAGACGCGGCTCCAGCCCCCAGACCAGGGCCAGACGGCGCGCGGTGTTCGGATTGGGCGTCAGCACCAGGATCGGCTTCAGCGGCCGTTCGCGCGCCATCCGCCGCGCCGTGCCGCCCAGGGTGGTGAACACCACCAGACAGCCTGTCGAGGGGGCGCCGGCCGCCATGGCCGCCGCCCCGACCAGGGCGTCCACGTCATGCTCGTCCATGCCCGCGTGTTCGGCGCCCATCAGGCTGGGCCACATAGGATCGCGTTCGACCCGTTCGATGATGCGGCTCATGATGCCGACGGATTCCAGCGGATAGTCGCCCGACGCCGTCTCGGCCGACAGCATCAGGGCGTCGGCGCCTTCATAGACGGCGTTGGCCACGTCGGTCGCCTCGGCGCGGGTCGGGGCCGGGGCGCTGGTCATGGATTCCAGCATCTGGGTCGCCACGATCACCGGCACGCCGCGATTGCGGGCCGCGCGCACGATCTGCTTTTGCGCCACCGGCACGTCTTCGGGGTCCAGTTCGACGCCCAGATCGCCGCGCGCCACCATGACCCCGTCGCAATAATCCAGAATGGCTTCCAGATCGGCCAGGGCCGCCGGCTTTTCGATCTTGGCCAGACAGGCGGCCTGACCGTTCACGATCCGCTTCAGCTCGGCCATGTCCTCGGGCTTCTGAACGAAACTGAGCGCCACCCAGTCCACGCCCATCCGCAGGGCGAAGGCCAGATCCTCGCGGTCCTTGGGCGTCAGGGCCGAGACCGGGATCACCGCCTCCGGCACCGCCACCCCCTTGCGATCGGACAGTTTCGAGCCGCTTTCGACCGTCACATCGGCCCAGTCGTCGGTGCGTTCGCCGACGCGCAGACGCACCCGGCCGTCATCCAGCAGCAGCAGCATGCCGGGACGCAGGGCCTTGAAGATTTCAGGATGCGGCATCTGCACCCGCGTCTCGTCGCCCGGCGTCGGGTCCAGGTCGAAGCGCATGGTGTGGCCCGGCCTGACCAAAATTTCGACGTCCTTGAACCGTCCCAGCCGCAGCTTCGGCCCCTGCAAGTCCGCCAGCACGCCCAGCGGACGTTGCAGCGCCATCTCGGCCCCGCGCACGGCCTTCAGGGCGGCGGCGTGATCCTCATGCGAGCCGTGGCTGAAGTTCAGGCGAAAGACATCGACCCCGGCCTGCGCCAACGCCTTGACGGTGCTGGGCGCGCGACTTGCAGGCCCCAGGGTCGCGACGATGCGGGCGCGGCGGGCTCGGTTCATGGACGTTTCCTATTGGCCTTCAGGGGCGGATTCGCCCCTTACTGCCCACGAAACGCGCCCGGCGTAAGACCGCCTTCCCCTCGGGAAACACGAGTTTACGGCCTCGTCACAGAAGTTTACCGCGCAGGCGTCTGCGCCGTCGCCGGGCAATCCGCGACGGCGAACCCGTTCAGGTCGATGCAGCGACCCTCGACCTGGGGGGCCGGAACGCCGATCAGGTGCGCCAGGGTCGGGGCGATGTCGACCGTGCGGATGGGCAGGAAGCGTTCCTCGCCGTGCGCGCCGGGCCACCAGAAGATGATCGGCACGCGGCGGTCGAATTCGAACGGGGTGCCATGGCCGCCGATCGTCCCGCCGACGCGACCGCCGCCGTTGACGTTCTGGGCCAAGGCGAACTGGATGTCGGGCGAGCGTTCGGCCACCGTCGACAGGCGCATCCGCTCGCGCAGAGTCATCATCTCAGGCTGACGGCTGTCGGGGATCGGTTCGGCCAGCAGCCGGTCCCGCGTCTCGGCGAAGGCGACGTCGGGCAGTTGGCGCAACATCTCGACCGCCGCCTCGGCGATCTGGGTGCGCAAGGGATCGGGGAGAGATTTATGCTCGGCGTCGGCGACCATCAGACCGCTGCCGCCTGCCTGCAAAGGATCGACCGGCAGGTTGAAACGGGTCTTCAGCGCCGTATTGACCGACTGGATCGCATCCGTATCCAGCCGGCGCGCGTGCGGATAGCCGTGGGCGTGCAGTCGCTCGACGAAGTCCGACCCGCCGTGATCGGCCGTCAGCACCACAAGGGCGCCGCCCGGCGCCTGGGCCAATTTATCCAGGAAGTCGCCCAGCGCCGCGTCCAGACGGTGCATCTGCTCGCACATTTCCGGCCCCTGGGTGCCATAGGCGTGGCCGATGCGGTCGGTCGCCGACAGGCTGACGCCCAGCATGTCCGTCGCAGCGCCCTGCCCCAGCTTCTGCGTGTCCAGCAGATATTCGGCGGCCTTCAGCGTCTGTTCGTCCAGCAACGGCGTGTTGTCGAACGCCAGTCTGGCCGGCGGCAGTTGCGAATGGAAGGTCTGGCCCCGGATGGTCCAGTCGCCGGCCAGGGCGCGGCACTCGCCGTTCCGATAGTCCCAGGTCACGGGATTGGCGGCCAGCCAGGCGTTGAAGGCGCGGTTGAAACCGGCGACGGGCGCCAGTCGCCCCTCCGCCGTCTGACCCGGCTCGACATAGGTGGTCAGGCCGAAACCGTCTGTGAACCAGAAGGCCTGGCCCTGATGGCCCGCCAGATTGATGGCCCCGCGATCCTTGCCCGAAACGCCGAACACCTTGCTCTGGGGGCTGACGGCCTTCAGCCAGTCGCCGACCGTCGTGGCCTGAAGCTGCTCGGTGCCGACCGGGCCGTTGTCGGTGTCGTCGCGACCATGGGCCAGATGGTTGCGGGTCGAGGCCAGGCAATAGACCTCCTTGCCCGTCTTGGCGTCGATCCAGTCGTTGGCGGGAATGCCCGTTTCGACCGGATGCATCCCGGTCAGGATGGTGGAATGGCCGGGGCAGGTCTCGGTCAGGCCGTGGCTCTGATAGCCGTTGATCGACACCAGGCCCTGATCGGCCATGCGGCGCAGACCGCCGGAGAAACGCCCGCGATATTGATCGAACAGATTGGCGCTGAACTGGTCCACCACGATGGTCACGATCAGTTTGGGCGGCGCCAGGGCCGCAGCCGAGGCCTGGGACGCAGGGCTCTGGGTCGTGGCGACCTGCGCCTGAGCGACGCCCGCCATCGACACGGCGGCCAGCACCGCCAGGGCGGCGCTACGCGACACGGACTTGGTCCAGGGCTTGATCGACGACATGACAGGACACTCCAACGACAGGCAGGCGGCCTCTAGCGGCTGCGGATTGCATCTGCGTGACAGGCGCCGGGACAGGCTTGGCCCTAATGCGATTCCTTGCCGCGCAGGCGACCGATCTGATGCACGACCAGCACGACCAGCCCCCCGACGACCAGACCCACGACCGCCGAGGCCACGGCCGTCGTCAGCCAGCCCGTCACGGCGCCCAGCGGCCCCGTCGCAGCGGCTACAGCATGGGACAGATGCTCCAGCGGCACGGCCGGCCAGTGCAGACCCAGCGTATGCGAGCCGTGGACCAGAATGCCGCCGCCGACCCACAACATGGCCGCCGTGCCGATCGCCGAAAGCGCGCTCATCACCACCGGCATGCCCTTGACCAGACCGCGCCCCAGACCGCGCACCCCGGCGTTGTCGCGGCGCGCCAGCACCAGTCCGATGTCGTCCATCTTCACGATCAGGCCGACCACACCATAGACGGCGATGGTCATGACCACGCCCACCACCACCAGCACCGCCGCCTGGGTCAGGATCGGCTGGGCGGACACGTCGGCCAGGGCGATGGCCATGATTTCGGCCGACAGGATCAGGTCGGTTCGCACCGCGCCGGACACGGTCGTCTTCTCCAGGGCGGCGGCGTCGCCCGTCTGGACCGCCGCCTCGTCATGGCCGCCGTGACCAAAGGCCTCCAGCAGTTTCTCGGCGCCCTCGAAACACAGATAGGTTCCGCCTAGCATCAGGATCGGCGTGATGGCCCAGGGCGCAAAGGCGCTGAGCAGCAGCGCGGCCGGCAGGATGATGATCAGCTTGTTGCGGAACGACCCCAGGGCGATCTTGCCGATGATCGGCAGTTCCCGACTGGGCGACAGGCCGGTGACATAGCGCGGCGTCACCGCCGCATCGTCCACCACCACCCCGGCCGCCTTGGTCGAGGCCTTGCCGGCGGCGGCGCCCACATCGTCCAGCGACGCGGCCGCCAGCTTGGCGATGCCGGCCACGTCGTCCAGCAGCGCGATCAATCCAGAAGGCATCTCGGCTCAGTCTTCACGGCTGGGCGGCACATTGACGCCCTGCGATTTCAGATAGGCCTTCACATTGCGCGCGGCCTGACGGATGCGCTGCTCGTTCTCCACCATGGCGATGCGGACGAAGCCCTCGCCGTTCTCGCCATAGCCGACGCCGGCGGCCACCGCGACCTTGGCGTGGGTCAGAAGTTGTTTGGAGAACTCCAGACTGCCCAGATGCTTCAGCGCCGGCGGCAGCGGCGCCCAGGCGAACATGGAGGCGGCGGGCTTGGGAATGTCCCACCCCGCGCGACCGAAGCTGTCGATCAGCACGTCGCGACGACGGTGATAGAGCTGGCGGTTCTGCTCCACGATGTCCTGCGGCCCGTTCAGCGCCGCGCAGGCCGCCGCCTGGATCGGGGTGAAGGCGCCGTAGTCGAGATAGGATTTCACCCGCGTCATGGCCGAAATCAGTTTCTTGTTGCCGACCGCGAACCCCATCCGCCAGCCCGCCATGCTATAGGTCTTGGACAGCGACGTGAACTCGATCGCCACATCCTTGGCCCCCGGCACCTGCAGGATCGAGACGGTCGGCTTGCCGTCGTAATACAGTTCCGAATAGGCCAGATCGCTGATGATCCACAGGTCGTTGGCCTTGGCGAAGTCCACGACCCGTTCATAGAAGGCCAGATCGACCGTCTCGGCCGTCGGGTTCGACGGATAGTTCATCACCAGAACCTTCGGGCGCGGCACGGTGAAGGCCATGGCCCGCTCCAGCGCCTCGAAATAGTGTTCGTCCGGCGTGGTCGGCACGCTGCGGATCGCGGCGCCGGCGATGATGAAGCCGAAGGTGTGGATCGGATAGGACGGATTGGGCGCCAGGATCACGTCGCCCGGCTCGGTGATGGCGGTGGCCAGACTGGCCAGACCTTCCTTCGAGCCCATGGTGACGATCACCTCGGTCTCGGGATCGACGTCCACGCCGAAACGGCGGCCGTAATAGTTGGCCTGGGCCCGGCGCAGGCCGGGAATGCCCTTGGACTGCGAATAGCCGTGGGCGTCGGGCTTGCGGGCCACCTCGATCAGCTTGTCGATCACGTGCTGGGGCGGCGGCAGGTCCGGGTTGCCCATGCCCAGGTCGATCACGTCCTCGCCCGCTGCGCGTGCGGCCGCTCGCATCGCATTGGTCTCGGCGATGACATAGGGCGGCAACCGCTTCATGCGGTAGAATTCTTCGGACATGACTGACTCGTCGTTCGGGGTCGCGGCCTAGAAATCGGCCGCCCAAGCGATTAGCGCGCCTGCGACCGCCCGCACCAGCGCGAAAGGGCGGTTTTTGCCTCGGATGCGGACAAAATCCCCAACCGCGCGCACGATGTGCGCCGATGCGGCCCTCAAACCACGCGCGCGTGCCGGTTGGCGACTGCGACGGCGGCCGGATCGAAGGCGGCGCAGACGGCGCGAACGAACGGCCGTCCCAGGTCCGTCACGACGAGCCTTTGCCCCTCGACCTCGATCAATCCGTCCCTGGCGAACCGCTCCAGCAGGGTCCAGGCGCCGGCGACGCTGTCGACCGCGCAGTCATGCCGCGCGGCGACCTCGGCGACATCGACGGCGAAGTCGCACATCAGCCGCTCGATGATCGCGCCCACGAAGACATCGTGCCGGCTCAGGACCACGCCCCGCGCCGTCGGCAGATGGCCCGCAGACACGGCGGCCCGCCATTCCCGCTCCACCGACAGGTTCTGGACATAGCTGTCGGGCGTGCGGCTGATCGACGAGACGCCCAGTCCGATCAGAACCGGGGCCTGGTCGGTCGTGTAGCCCTGGAAGTTGCGACGCAGCCGGCCCGCGCGTTGCGCCGCCGCCAGGCCGTCGTGCGGCAGGGCGAAATGATCCAGGCCGATCGACGTCCAGCCCTTGCGGGTCAGATACCGCGACGCCGCCTGGCTCTGCAGGAAGCGCAGCGAGGGGCCGGGCAGTTCGTCGTCCTTGATCAGCTTCTGATGCGGCTTCATCCACGGCACATGGGCATAGCCGAACAGGGCGATCCGCTCGGGCCGCAGGGTGGTGACGAGCCCCAGGGTGGTGACGACATGTTCCGCCGTCTGGCGCGGCAGGCCGTACATCAGGTCCAGGTTCAGCGAAACGAGGCCCTGCGCCCGCAAGGCTTCCGCGGCCCAGCGGATGGTCTCGAACCGTTCGGGTCGATTGACGGCCGCCTGCACGTCCGGCGACAGATCCTGAACCCCCAGGCTGGCGCGGGTCAGGCCGATCCGGCCCGCCGCCTCGACCCATTCCGGCGTCAGGACTTCGGGGTCCAGTTCGGCGGCGATCTCGAAACAGTCGCCCAGGTCGAACCGGGCCGCCAGACCGGCGAACAGCCGCTCCAGATCGGCGGGCGCCAGCATATTGGGCGTGCCCCCGCCGAGATGGATCGAGCCGACCCGCACCGGCCCGCCGATCCGCTCCAGCACCAGATCGGCCTCGCGAAGCAGCAGATCGACATAGCTGGCGATGACGCTCTCGCGGTTCATCGCCCGGGTGTTGCACCCGCAATACCAGCACAGTCGCTTGCAGAAGGGGATGTGCAGATACAGCGACACCGCCTGATCCAGCGGCGCGCGGGCCAGCCAGTCGCCCCACTGCCCGGCCCCGATGGCGGGCGTGAACTGCGCCGCCGTCGGATAGGAGGTGTAGCGCGGCGCATTGGCGTCGTAACGCGCGATCAGATCGGCGCAGGACGCCGCCGACGGTTCGACGACCGGACTAGAGAGGGACATCGCCCTCTTTCGATGCGTCCGGCGTGGACAGGCCGGCGTCGCCTTCGTCGAACAGGTGGAACTCGTGCCACAGGCCGTTCAGAACGCCGAAGCCGACGGCCAGACCCAGCCCCAGTATCCAGGAAAAATACCACATGGTTCAGATCTCCTAAGGCTCAGTACAGGTCGGGGTTGGTCTTGAGGGCGGCGGTCGACGTCCGGCCCCACAGCACGCGATAGACCCAGGCCGTGTAGATCAGGATCAGCGGCAGGAAGACCACCGTGCAGAGCAGCATGATGAACAAGGTCAAATGGCTGGAGGAGGCGTTCCACACCGTCAGGCTCGACTGCGGATTGACCGAGCTGGGCAGGATGAAGGGGAACATCGACAGGCCGACGGTGGAGATGATGCCCACGGCGGACAGCGACGAACCGCCGAACGCCAGCGCCGCCGAACGCCGCCACATTCCGATCAGCGCCGTCACGGCGCCCGCGAAACCCAGAACCGGCGCGATCAGCATCCAGGGATAGCGGCCATAGTTGTCCAGCCAGGCGCCGGGCGCGGCCTCGACCGCCGTGCGCAGCGGGTTGGAGAAACCGTTGACGTCCAGCGCGCCGGTGATCCGGTAGCCCAGGCCGCCGAAGGCGACATACAGCCCCCCGACGGCGAACAACACCAGGGCGGCGACGCCCGCGATCGTGCCGAAGCGACGGGCGCGATCCAGCACCGGCCCCTGCTCGGCCTTGACCGACAGCCAGGCCGCGCCGTGCAGGACCAGCATGGCCACCGACAACAGGCCGGCGATCAGGCTGAAGGGGGTGAACAGGCCCAGCAGGCTGCCGTCGTAGAAGGACCGTAGGTCGCCATCCAGATGGAAGGGCGCGCCCAGCAGGACGTTGCCCACCGCCACCCCGAACACCAGGGCCGGCACGAAGCCGCCGATGAACAGGCACCAGTCCCAGAACGACCGCCACTGCGGCGACGTCCGCTTGGACCGATATTTGAACGACACGGGCCGCAGGATCAGCGCGGACAGCACCAGGAACATGGCCAGGTAGAAGCCCGAAAAGCTGACGGCGTAGACGAAGGGCCAGGCGGCGAAGATGGCGCCGCCGCCCAGGATGAACCACACCTGGTTGCCTTCCCAGGTGGCGCCGACGGTGTTGATCACCATACGGCGCTCCTCGTCGGTCTTGGCGACGAAGGGCAGAAGGGCGCCGACGCCCAGGTCGAAACCGTCGGTCAGGGCGAAGGCGATCAGAAGCACGCCCAGCAGCCCCCACCAGATCAGGCGAAGCGTGGCGAAGTCGAGGGGAAGATCCATTGTCGGATGTCCTAAGGTCTTGGGTCAGGCCACGGCGGGCGCGGGAACGCGCTCGGCCGGCGCTTCGGGATTGGGTTCGCCGAACGTCTCCTGTTCGTGGAACGGCCCTTTCTTGATGGCGAACAGCATCAGCCGCACCTCGACCACCGCCAGCGCGCCATACAACACGGTGAAGCCGACGATGGTGGCCCACAGCTGCGGCACGGTCAGGGACGAGGCGCCCAGGAAGGTGGGCAGCACGCCTTCCACCGCCCAGGGCTGGCGACCGAACTCGGCCAGAATCCAGCCGAACTCGATGGCGATCCACGGCAGCGGAATGGCCAGGACAGCAAGGCGCAGGAACCACTTCGTATGGTGCTTACGCAGGGTGCAAAGCACGAAGGCGGTGGCGAACATGGCGATCAGGAACATTCCGACGCCCGCCATGATGCGGAAGCTCCAGAACAGGGCCGGCACGTTCGGAACCGTTTCCCAGGCCGTTTGCTTGATCAGTTCGGGCGTCGCCTGACGCGGATCGGCGACATGGCGTTTCAGCAGCAGCCCATAGCCCAGGTCGCGGCGATGAGTCTCGAACACGCCGCGCGCGACGGGATCGGCCGGGTTGGCCTTGACCTTCTGCAGGGCGTCATAGGCGACGACGCCGGATTCGATGCGATCCTCGGCCGTGGCGACCAGTTCGAAGATGCCCTCGACCGGCTTGTCGATGGTGCGGGTGGCGATCAGACCCATCACCCACGGCACATGCACGCCGAAGCGGGTCTCGCGGTCCTTCATCGAAGGAATGCCGATCAGGGTCAGGCCCGCCGGCGCCGGCTCGGTGTGCCACATGGCCTCAAGGGCGGCGAGCTTCATCTTCTGGTTATCGGTCAGGGCATAGCCGGACTGGTCGCCCAGCACGACGGCGGACAGCGACGCCGCCAGACCGAAGGCCGAGGCCACGGTCATCGACCGCTTGGCGAAACCGACGTGCTTGCCGCGCAGCAGATAGAAGGCCGAGACGCCCAGCACGAAGACCGAGGCGCAGACATAGCCCGCGCTGACGGTGTGGACAAATTTGGCCTGGGCCACCGGGTTGAACAGCACGGCCATGAAGTCCGTGACCTCCATCCGCATGGTGTCGGGATTGAAGGCGGCGCCCACCGGGTTCTGCATCCAGCCGTTGGCGATCAGAATCCACAGGGCCGACAGATTGGTGCCCAGAGCGACCATGAAGGTGACGAACAGGTGGGCGTGCGGCTTCAGCTTGTCCCAGCCGAAGAACATCAGCCCGACGAAGGTGGCCTCCAGGAAGAAGGCCATCAGCCCTTCGATGGCCAGCGGCGCGCCGAAGATGTCGCCGACATAGTGGCTGTAGTAGCTCCAGTTCATGCCGAACTGGAACTCCATGGTGATGCCGGTCGCGACGCCCAGGGCGAAGTTGATGCCGAACAGCACGCCCCAGAAGCGTGTGATGGTCCGCCAGATCGGCCGACGGGTCATCACATAGATAGACTCCATGATGACCAGCATGAACGACAGCCCCAGCGTCAAGGGCACGAATAGGAAGTGATAAAGGGCTGTCAGCGCGAACTGCAGCCGGGACAGGTCGACGACCGCGAGGTCGATCATGGCATTGCTCCGTCACGCCAGTCCGGACGCCGGCGTTTGGATGGCCCTAGAAGCACGCCCGGCTGGTCGCCTTGATCTCGATCAAAGCCGCCGCCAGACCCTCGATCTATTGGACGCTTCGTCCTTGGACATTCCGCCCAACGGCGTTTTGTCCAAAGGCGTCGCGCGCCCGGACGTGCTGGAGTTCGCCGATGACCGCCCTATCGCCCGATGCCGTCGCACCGGCCGCCTGGCTGAAGGCCGCCGGCCGGCCCTGGCGCAGGCTGGCGACGATCGCCGGGTTGTTGACCGTGGCGGATGTCGCCCCCGCCATCGGCTTCGCCGCTGGTCTGGCCCTGGCCATTTCCAATTTCGACGCCGGTTTCGCCGCCGCCGCGCCCTGGCTGACCCTGGCGGTCCTCAGCCTGATCGCGCGCGCCCTGATCGGTCAGGTCGCCGTCGTCGTCGGCGCGCGGCTGGGCCGGGCGGTCAAGGTCGAGGTGCGCGGCCGGCTGCTGGCCGATCTGTTCGGACGGGGCGTGCGCTCCAACGACCGCCTGACCGCCCTGGTCGAGGGCGTCGGCGCGCTGGACGGCTATTTCGCCCGGTTCGCGCCCCTGCGTATAGCCGCCGGCCTGTCGCCCCTGCTGTTGATCGCGGCGGCGGCCGTGGCCAGCCCGGTCGCGGCGGGCGTGCTTCTGTTCACCCTGTTTCCCTTCATCGTCGGCATGGCCCTGGCCGGGACGGCGGCGGCGGGCGAAAGCCGGCGTCAATTCCAGGCGCTGGAGCGGCTGTCGGGCCTGTTCGTCGACCGCGTCCGCACCCTGCCCGCCATCCTGGCCTTCGACGCCACAGCGCAGACCACCGACCGGATCGCCAGGGCGGCCGACGAGCTGGAGCGCCGCACCGCGCGGGTCATGCGGATCGCCTTCCTGTCGTCCGGCGTGCTGGAGTTCTTCTCGGCCCTGTCGGTGGCCCTGATCGCCGTCTATTGCGGCTTCAACCTGCTGCGACTGCTGCCCTTCCCCGTGCCGGAGGCGCTGGACCTGCCGCGCGCCTTCTTCGTCCTGGCCCTGGCGCCCGAGGTCTATCAGCCGCTGCGCCGTCTGGCCGCCGCCTATCACGACCGCCAGGCCGCAGAGGCCGCCGCCCCCTCGCTGGTCACGCCGCCGTCGATACGGCGGTCGCATGCCGCGCTGGGCGATCTGGCCCCCGCCATCCGTTTCCGCGACGTCGCCATCGCCTACGACGGCCGCGCGCCGGTCGTTCGACACTTTGACCTGGACATCGCTCCCGGACAGATCGTCGCCCTGATGGGCGCCAGCGGCGCAGGCAAGTCCAGCCTGCTGCATCTGTTGCTCGGTCTGGCGCCCCTGACCGAAGGCGAGGTCGAGATCGGCGCGGCCAGACTGAGCCTGGACGGCGATGTCGCCGGGCGCATCGCCTGGGCCAGCCAACAACCCATCGTCGTGCCGGGCGATCTGGCCCGCAACATCGCCCTGGCCGATCCCGCCAGTTGCCCCGGCCGGGTGGCGATGGCGGCGCGCACCGCCGGCCTGTCGGGCGATCTGGATCGCCTTATCGACGAACGCGGCGGCGGCCTGTCAGGCGGCGAGCGGCGACGGCTGGGTCTGGCCCGCGCCCTGTTGAAACGCGCGCCCATCCTGCTGCTCGACGAACCGACCGCCAATCTGGACCCCGCCTCGGAACAGGCCATGATCGCCGTCATCGCCAAGGCCGCGCGCGGCCGCACCACCCTGATCGCGACCCACTCCCCCGCCGTCGCGACCCTGGCCGACCGTGTGGTGCAGCTATGAGCCGGCGGATGCGGATCGGGCAGTTGATCGCGGCCCAGACGCTGGAGCAACGCGCGCGGTTGCGGCTGGCCGCCGCCGCCGGGGCGGTTGTCACGGTTTCGGCCGTCTGCCTGCTGGGCCTGTCGGGCTGGTTCATCACCGGGGCCGCCTTCGCCGGAGCGGCGGGCGCGGCGGCGGCCCAGAGCTTCAACTATATGATGCCCAGCGCCATCATCCGCCTGTTGGCCATCCTGCGCACCGGCGGGCGATACGTCGAACGGGTGGCGGGGCACGAAGCGGCGCTGAAGGCCCTGGCCCGCCTGCGTCCCCAGCTGTTTCGCGCCATCGCCGACGGGCCTCCCGAAGCGGCGCTGAGCCTGTCGTCCGGGGAAATGTCGGCCCGCCTGGTGCAGGACGTGGACGCGGTTCAGACCCTGTTCGTGCGCCGCTCCGTCCCCGTCAGCCTGGGCGCCGGGGCCGCCGCCGCCATCATCCTGGCCAGTCTGGCGACACCCTGGGCCGGCCTGGCTCTGTTCGCAGCCATGGCCGTCGCCTGCATCGGCGGGATTTTGATCGCGCGCCGCCTGGCCGAACCGGCGGGACGCGCGGCCCAGGTCGCGGTGGGCGTGCTGAAGGATCGTCTGGCCGCCTTGGAAGCCGTCACGCCCGAGTTGAAGGCCTATGGGCTGGAGGGCTGGGCCGCCGAACAGGCGGCGACGGCGGCAGCCGATCACGACCGGGCCCAGATCGCCCTGACCCAGGCCGCCGGCTGGATGACCGCCTGGCAGGCCGTCGCGACCGTCCTCGCCGTCGCCCTGGTCGTGCCCGCCAGCGCCGGCGCCGCCCTGTCGATGACGGCCCTGGCCGCGCTCGCCGCCATCATGGGAATCGAGGCCGCCGGCGGGCTGGTCGCCGCCCTGCATCAGAACGGCGGCGCCGCACAGGCCCTGTCGCGACTGGATGCGATCCTGCCCACCGAAAACCCAGGCCAAGGCCTCGCGCCTCTGGCCGACGCCATCGCCTTGATCGGTGCGGGCGACCCGCTGTCGCCGCCCCAGCGGTTCGGTCTGACCGGCCCGTCCGGCGTCGGCAAGACCACGCTTGTCGAGCGGCTGATCGGTCTGCGACCCGCGCTAGGCGGCGAACTGCAAATCGGCGGCGTCGACATCGCCGACATCGCGCCCCGCGACCGCCGCGCCCTGTTCGCCTACGCCGCCCAGGACGTGCGGCTGCTGGACGGATCGGTGCGCGAAAACCTGGCCCTGGCGGGAGCGGCCGATGAGACGGCCATGTGGCGCGCTCTGGACGACGCCGGACTAGGCCAGCGCATCCGGGCCGAACCCCTGGGTCTGGACGCCACCGTCGGATCGAACGGAGAACGGCTGTCGGGCGGAGAGCGCCGCCGCCTGAACCTCGCCCGCGCCTATCTGCGCGACGCGCCCTGGCTGGTGCTGGACGAACCGACCGAGGGGCTGGACGCCGCGACAGAGGCCCATGTGCTGACGGCGCTCGAAGCGCGGCTGGCCGAACGCGCCCAGGGCCTGATCCTGATCAGCCACCGCGTCCCGCCGATGGCCCTGTGCCCCAGCACGATCCACATCGACGGCCTGGAAACGGACGGCCGCGTCAGACTGGCGTGCGCGAAACGGAACGCCGCCTAGACCTCGCCGTCGGCCAATTCCTGCAGACGATCAGGGCGTTCCACCTCGATCTCGTGCAGCGACAGGGCCTGAATGACCTGGGCGTTCTTCAGCTTGGTCAGTTCGCGGCTGACCGTCTCGATGGTCAGGCCCAGATAGTCGGCCATTTCCGCCCGCGTCATGGGCAGGCGCACCCGGTTGTCGCGCGACGGCCGCATGGGATCGCGCCCCGGCAGGTCCAGCAGGAAGGAGGCCAGCCGCTCCCGGGCCGTCTTGCGCCCCAAAAGCAGCATCTGTTTCTGCGCCGCCGCCAGTTCGTGCATCGCCCGATCCAGCAGCGCCGCCTCCAGCGCCGGGCGAGACCGAACCGCCGCCTGATAGTCGGTCTTGCGGAACCGGCAGGCCGTCGTCGGCTCGATCGCCTCGGCCGAAAACCCGTAGTCTTCGCCCGCCGCCAAACCGATGAAGTCGCCGGCGAACAGGAAGCCGATGATCTGACGCCGCCCGTCGGCTAGCAACTTGTACAGCCGCACCGAACCGGAGGTGATGTTGAACACGCTGTTCGCCGGATCGCCTTCGCGCACCAGAACCGCATCGGCCTGCAGCGACAGCTGTTCGGCGATGGCGTCCAGAACCGCCATATCCTCGGGTTTCAGGCTGGCGCAGACGCTGAACGGCCGCGCGCCGCAGGTGTCGCACACCGCGCTCTGACGCCGTTGCAGGCACTCGTTCGACAGGGATCGGACTTCCAACATCAGGCCTCGCGTTCCCTCCGAGCCTAAGGCGCGCGCCCCATCGGCGCAAATCCCGCCGTGATCGGGGCGCATCAGGAGCATCCTACAGCGCTCTGTCGATAGGCGTTGGCGATCTGAGGCGAAAGCCCGTGCGACCAAACGACCGGCCGCCCCTAAACGATCGATGATTGGCAGACTGAGCGCGTCTCGGTAGAAATATCGCGGGGAATACGGGGGATGAACGATGGGCATTATTGCGGCCTTCATGGCCTTGGTGCTGGGCGAAGGCGCGGCGCACGCGCGGCGATCCGCCAAGGCGACGCGAATCCGCAGCCTGCCCGACCGTCAGGTGATGGCCGACAGCTATGTCCCCGCCCTGGCCGCCGAGGGCGGGCGCATCCTGTGGGTGGGCTGTCGCGAATATACGCTGGACGACTATGCCGCACTTGAGGCGCTGGGCGGCGAAGTCTGGACCACCGACATCGACGCGGGCGCGGCGCGCTGGGGCCGACCGGGGCGTCATCGCACTGGCGACATCTGCCAGGCCGACGCTCTGTTTTCGGACCTGACGTTCGACGCCGTCATCTGCAACGGCGTCATGGGCTACGGCGTGGACACCCCGGAACAGCAGCAACGCGCCCTGGCCGCCCTGGCCGCCATTCTACGACCCGGCGGTCGCCTGCTTCTGGGTTGGAACACCGACAAGATCGAAGATCCGGTCGCGGCCGGCCTGACCGCCGCCCATTTCGCCCCCGCGTCGTTGGGCGATCGCCCGACGCGGGTCGGTTTCGACACCGTCACCCACGTCTATGACAGCCTGATCCGAATCTAGTCCCGCGGCCTGGTCGTCGCCCGATCCGCCAGCGCTTGACGCAGATCGTCCAGTTCGGCCGCCCGCGCCGCCGGGGAATGCACCCGCGCCACATAGTCCTGCCCGCCCGCCGCCAGCGCCAGCCGTTCGGCCGGATGGCTCACCAGCCGTTCGAGCGCGGCGGCCAAGGGCGCGGCGTCCTCGACCTCGACATAGAGGGCGTGATCGCCGCTGGCCTCGCGCAGTCCGCCCCGACCAGAGGAGATCAGGGCCGCGCCCGCCGCATGGGCCTCCAGCGCCGACAGGCCCAGCGCCTCGCGCACCCGCGAGGGAACCACGGCGATGGCGGCCCGCCGCGTGACCGACTTCACCTCGGCTAGCGACGCCGACTTGTGGATTTCCACCCGCTCGCCGAACCGGGCCAGGGCCGCCACGTGCGGCTCGGCCCAGTGCTGATGCTTGTCCCAGTCCCCCAGCATCAGCGCCCCGCGCCAGTCGGGATGACGGTCCAGCGTCTGGGCCAAGGCGGTGCAGAACAGGTCCAGACCCTTGTCATGCATGGCCCGTCCCGAAAACAGGATCAGCTTCTCGCGGTCCTGCGGCGGCGCGCGCCAGTCGTCGACGGCGATGGGATTGCACACCGCCGCAACCCGCTCCGCCAGAGCCGGATAGTCTGCCGCAAACTCCTGTCCCGCCGCCTGGCTGACAAACACCAGACGATCGAACCGCGCCAGGCGACGGCCGTAACGCCAGGCCCCGATCGGATTGCGGGCCGGCTTGATGCGGGTGTGGCGATACAGGACGTTAATCGCGTTCGGAAATTGACGCGCCAGTTCCGAAGACGACTTCAACTGCTGATGATATTCTATGATGTCGGGCGACAGGGTCCGCAGGATGTCGGCCACCGCCGCATTGCGCGCCTTACGACCCAGCCCCGCCGGCACGGTCAGCACACTGACATCTGTGGGCGCGACGGCGCCCGCATCCGCGATCAGGGTTACGCCCTTCTGCAGACGGCTGTGCGCCGACAGGGTGCGGACCACTGTCTCCATCGAATTGGCCTTGTCCGGGCAATAGGTGGAGCCACGCGGCAGAACGACGGCGATTCGCATGGCCTCAATCTTCCTAGCGCCCGACGTCGGTCGCAAAGAGTTTTGCATGAACGGCCGGCCCGGTCGCACGATGCCCGCGCGGCCCGTTCAGCCCCAGCAGACGCCGCGCCTTGAACCCGGCTTTCAGCCACGGCTCTGCGGCCGAATGGCGGATGCCCTTCACGTCGATGAAGGTCACGTCGCCATGACCGGACAAGGTGTGCAGCCCGTCGCCGAACCCGGCCAGCAGGTCGCCCGGCTCGAACCGTTTGACCGCGACCGCCGAAAAGGCGTCCGGCGTCAGGGTCTCGATCCGCAGCAGATTGATGGCCGCCCCATAGGTCGCCGTGCAGTCCTGCACCGGCAGATGAAGCGCCCCGTCGTGAACGAAGGCCGTGCCGCCCGGCCGCGAGCCGTCCAGGCCGCGGATCACCGGATTGGCGGAATGGGCGGTCCACGGCCCCGTCAGGTTTTCGGCCCAGGCCAGATGCATCTCACGCATCGCCCGGTCGTCCGGCCCCGCCAGGGCGTGGAACATCCACCACAGGCCGTCGTGACGCACGACGGTCGCATCGATGGCGGCCTGATCGCCCAGACGCGCCGCCGGCTCCCATCGGTCGGGGAAACGCGCGCAGCGATAGAGGATCAACCCGCCGCTCTTGTAGCCTTCGGGCAGCATATAGAGGTCGCCGCCGTCCTCGATCAGGGTCGGATAGGACAGGTGCCAGGGCTCGGCCAGCGCCACCCCCTGCCCGATCAGCCGGTCCTCGGCGTCGTACTGGCGATAATGAATTTCGCCGCGCCGCACGTGATAATCGAACGCCTCGACGAAGACGGTCAGCACGCCGTCGCGGGTCATACCGAACGGGTCGGCGACATAGGCGTAGGGGCCGCAATCGGGCAGCCACGTCACCTCATCGGCGGCCGGAGGCTGGTCGATGACGCTGGACAGGGGGCGGCGGATGAAGCCGGAACGCCAGATATCGAACATGACGCCGCCCTAGCCGACCGGAAGAATCCGCGTCGTCGTCCTGGACTGTGCTGGATACGCGCGCATCAAAACCCCGTTCGCCGTTTGCGGCGACGCCTTCGATCCAAAGACGTCGCCGCTCTGCTCTTGCCTCATGAAAATCGGCGCGGCATGGAGGTTTGGAGTTCCTTTCAGGGACGTGTCAGAGGATTTCGCCTGTTTGACCGCGCCCCCTGCGCATCCGCTGATCGCCGCCTATCTGGAGCAGCGGCCGGATCTGGCCCGCTTCTGCCGCGCGCGGTTAGGCGGCGCCTCGGGCGATGTCGATGATCTGTTGCAGGATCTCTATCTGAAGGTTTCGACTCTGCCCGCCGACACGCCGGTCGACAATCCGCGTGCCTTTTTGTTTCGCCTGACCTCCAACCTGATGCTGGACCGATGGCGCTCGGGCCAGCGCGCCGCCGCGCGCGACAGCGCCTGGCGTCAGATCAACCATCAGACGGGCGCGGTCGAGGATCTGGACGACGCCCCGTCCGCCGAGGCCGTTGTGGCGTCTCGCCAACGGTTGGCCAGGCTGGTCGCCGCGCTGGACACCCTGCCGCCCAAGACCCGCGCCATCTTCCGCCTGCACAAGTTCGATGGCGTCAGCTACGCCGACATCGCCAGCCAGCTGGATATTTCACGCAGTTCGGTCGAGAAACACATGATGGACGCCCTGCGCGTCCTGGCGCGAAAGGTGCGGGCATGATCGTTCTTTCGCCCGTCGCCGAACGAAACTGTGGAGGCGGCGCATTCGCCGTGACGTCTAAGCTTCAGGGATGGCGTCTCTCCACGTCGATCCCGTCTGGAACGGCATGACGGCGAACACCGACATCGACGAAAAGGCGCTCCACTGGTTCGTCGCCCTGCGCGACGAAGCGGCCGGCGACGACGTCTGGCTCGACTTCCAGTCCTGGCTGGAGGCGTCGCCCGCTCACGCCCTGGCCTATGACGCCGTCGAGCGCCTGTGGGTCGATCTGGACGCCCTGGATGCGACCACCGCCTTCGCGCCCGAACCGACGCCGGTGATCGACTTGACCGAGGCTCGTCATCGCCGCGCCCATGGCCGCCGGTTCTGGCTGGCGCCTGGCCTGGGTGTCGCCGCCAGCATCACCCTGGCCGTCGGCCTCTGGCATTGGATGGCGCCGAACGGCCAGACCTATGCCACCGCCGACGCGCCGCTGACGGTGGCTTTGGAGGACGGGTCGCACGTCTATCTGAACCGCCATTCGCGCCTGGACGTGCGTTTCGACGGCGATCGTCGCGCGGTATCACTGGCCGAGGGCGAGGCTGCCTTCGATGTCGCACATGATCCCGCCCACCCGTTCGTGATCGCCGCCGGCGATCACCAGATCGAGGTTCTGGGCACCGCCTTCAATGTGCTGAACCACGGCGACGACTTCGCCGTGGCGGTCGAACGCGGCGTGGTCGCCGTCACCCCGGCCAAGGCGCCGCGCGTGCGCCTGATCGCCGGACAGGCCCTGACGCAGATCGCTCATCAAACGCCGGCCCTGGCCGCCGTCGCGCCGGATCGCGCCTCGGCCTGGCGTCAGGGCGTGCTGGTCTATCGTGATCGCCCGTTGGGCGAAGTCGCGGACGATCTTTCGCGTTATCTCGACAAACCTGTTGTGCTATCGACATCGGCTCGGGCGCTGCGCTTCACCGGCGCCCTGCGTATTGGCGACGAGGCCGTGATGTTGCAGCAACTGCAGGACTTCCTTCCTATTCGGATCGACGCCTCGACGAACGCTGTCCACGTCGATGCGCGTGAGGCCGGCTGAGGCCGGGCGGCCTGAACCCCTCGACCTGTCCCGGTCACGCGCCGCCGCCCTGAACGTCAGCTTCGCGCTCGTCGCGACCGCCGCCCTCGCCACCCCGGCCTGGGCCGCACAACCGCACGTCCTGGACCTCTATGTGCCGCGCCAGCCGGTGGATCACGCCCTTCTCGATCTGGCGCTAGAAGCGCGCGTGTCGCTGGGCGGGTCCGTGACCGCCTGCACGGGAACCAGCCCTGTCCTGCGTGGCCGCATGACGCTGGACGCCGCCTTGGATCGCATCCTGGCCGGTTCGGGCTGCCGCTATCTGATCCGACCCGACGGCGCGGTGATCATCAGCCCCGCGCCGCGCGTCTCTCCGATGCCGCCCTCGACGCCATCCCGCACGACCTCCAGACCGGCGCCGTCGACCGAGGCGGTTCAGGTCAGCGAGGTGGTCGTCACCGCCCCTCGCCGCCCCGAACTGATCCAGCGCTCCTCCTCGGCCATGACGGCCGTGACCGGCGACCGCATCGGCCGGGCCGGCGTGACGGGAATGCAGGGCCTGGACAATCTGGTCTCGGGCATGACGGTGACGAACCTCGGCCCCGGCCGGAACAAGATCCTTCTGCGCGGCATCTCCGACGGGGTCTTCACCGGCCTGACCCAATCGACGGTCGGCCTCTATCTCGATCTGACGCCCATCACCTACAGCGCGCCCGACCCGGACCTGAAGCTGATCGACGTCGATCGTGTCGAGGTGCTGCGCGGCCCGCAAGGCACGCTTTACGGCACCGGCCCCATCGGCGGCGTCGTGCGCATCGTCACCCGCCGGCCCGAATTCGGGCGCGAGGATCTGGCCGTCGCCCTGACCCGCTCGAACACCCACGGCGGCGGGACCAACACCGACTACAACGTCGTCGCCAATCTGCCGCTGGCAGGCGAACGGGCGGCGATCCGCGCGGCCGTCTATGGCGAAAGCTTCAGCGGCTATATCAACAACGTCGAACTGAACCTGCGCCGCGTCAACGACGGCACGCGGCGCGGCGGTCGCCTGTCGGGCGCCCTGGCCCTGGCGCCGGGATGGACCGCGCGCGCGGGCCTCGTCCACCAGTCGATCATGACCGAGGACACCCACTACATCTATCGCGGCAGCGGCCCCCTGCGCCGCGCCAATCTGGTGCGTGAGCCGCATCAGAACCGTTTCGACCAAGCCTCGCTCTCGCTCGAAGGACGGGGTGACTGGGGCCGCCTGGACGCTTCGCTCGCCGTTGTCGAACATCGTTTCAAGAGCCGCTACGACGCCTCCAGCGCCCTGCGACGCTTCGGGTCCTCGGCCTCGGTCGGAGCGCTGGACGAAAACAAGGACATCGATCTGGTCGTGGGCGAGGCGGTGCTGACCTCGCCCGATGTCGGACGCTGGCGCTGGCTGGTCGGCGCCCTGGCCTCGACCAGCACGACACGCACCAATCCCGTCCTTTCGATCCTGCGCGCCGAACCGCTGCGTCTCTACGCCGAAACCCGTCGCGACACCCTGAAAGAGGCCGCCGTCTATGGCGAGACGGCCTGGAACCTGACGCCGACCCTGACCCTGACCGCAGGCGCCCGTTATTACACGCTGGACTACGACACCACCTCCACGGTGCGTCAGCGAACACGGGTGCGGAACTTCGATGGCCAGGGCTCCTCGTCCGGCCTGACGCCGAAGATCGCCCTGGCCTGGCAGCCCAGCGACCGGCTGAACCTGTCGGCCCAGCTCAGCCACGGCCGGCGCGCGGGGGGCTTCAACACCGCCGGCGTCATCGGCCAGGACTTCAGCGGCCTGGCGGATTCCCCCGCCCGCCAGTATCGCCCGGACTCGCTGTGGAACCTGGAGCTGAACGCCAAGGTCCGTTCCGCCGACGGCCGCGCCCGCGTGCGCGCCGCCGTCTATGCCGCCCGCTGGCGCGATGTGCAGAGCGACCAGTTCCTGCCCAGCGGCCTGGCCTATGTGGTCAATGTCGGCGACGGCGCCGATGTCGGGTTCGAGGCCGAGGCCAACTGGCGCCCCACGGACGGGCTTGAGATCTTCGCCAACGGCCTGATCGCCGATCCCCGCATCACCGACCCCGCCAGCCGGTTCGAAACCCAGCGCGGCGCGGCCCTGCCCGGCGTGCCCAAGGCCTCGGCCAATCTCGGGTTCACCTACCGCCGCCCCTTGGGGGACCGACTGCAACTGATCGCGGACGGCGGCGTCTCCTACGTCGGCGCGTCCCGCCTGACCTTCGACGGTCGCCAGCAGCATCGCATGGGCGACTACGCCACCGGGCGGCTGTCCATGGGCGTCGAGGCCGCGCCCTGGGTCGCCACGGTCTTCGTGGACAATCTGTTCGACACCCGCGCCAACACCTTCGCCTACAGCGACCCGTTCCGCCTGCCCGACGCCAAGGCCGTCACTCCGCTTCGCCCCCGCACCATCGGCCTTACGCTGAGATGGGCGCTGCAATAGCCCCCACAAAGAAAAGCCGCCCTGCGAACAGGGCGGCCTTCCTTGGACATTGCGGTTGGTTCGACCTCAGAACCGCTTGGTCAGTTGCACGCCATAGGTGCGCGGCTCGTTGACGAAGGCGGTCAGGTTGTTGAAGTCGATGGCCCCGATCACATTTTCCTCGTCCGTCAGGTTACGGACGTAGGCCGCCGCCTCGATGCCGCGCGAGACATCGCGCCAGCCTGCGCGCAGCCCGCCTTCGAAGTGCGTCTTCTGCATGAATTCGACCGATTCATAGAGGAAGAGGTTGAAGTTCTTCTGCATGACCCAGTCGGTCGAGGCGAACAGTTCGGTGTCGGCGCCCAGAGGCCTGACGTAGTTCAGCGTCAGATTGGCGGTGTATTCCGGCGCCTGCGGGAAGGGGTTGCCGTTGATGGCGGCGCGACGGGTCGTGCCCACCATGACGATGGGATCGGTGACGGTGCAGTTGGAGCCGCAAACCGCGACCAGCAAATCCTTGTCCTTGATCTCGGTGTGGTTCCACGCACCGCCGGCCGCCAGGCTGAAGCCCGCGCCCAGATAGACATCGCCGTCCAGCTCCAGGCCATAACCCTCGCCCTTCTTGGCGTTGATCAGACGGTTGGAGTTGTCCGCGCCGCCGATGGCGGTGAACTGCATGTCGCTGACTTCATAGGCATAGGCGGTGGCGTTGAAGCGCGCGCGGCCGTCCATCATCCGCGCCTTCAGGCCGGTTTCGTAGGACATGACGGTTTCGGAGTTCGCCGTGGTCAGGACCGGCAGGTTGCGCCCCTGGATCGACGGGCCACGATAGCCCTTGGCCACGCGGGCGAACAGGTTCAAGTCGTCGTTGACCTGATAGACGGCGCTGACGTCCCAGCTGACCTGCTGATCGCCGACCGAGACGGAACCCGTACCGCCCGCGCCGTTCCCCAGCACGATCTGGCCGTTGTAGTGGCGGTTGTCGTCGGTGTAGCGGACGCCCGCCGTCACCTTGAAGGCATCCGTCACCTTGTAGCTTCCTTGGCCGAACACCGACCAGGAATCGGACTTCTGCACGATGTCGGTCGCCCGCGTCGGCAGCGGATCGCCCACGCCGTTGAACGTGCCGCTGACCAGGTTGAAGCGCTCGTCCCAATAGAAGGCGCCGACCTGCCAACCCACGCGGCCGTCGCCGTTCGAGGCCAGACGCAGTTCATAGGTGTTCTGCAGCAGATCGCTGGACAGGGTGCCGGTCTCGGCGTTGAACGGCGTTTTGTAGGAAGCCGTCGTCGGGGCCGAGGCCACGCCGCCGTCGATATCGCCGTCGCCCTGCGACCAGCCCTGATACGAACCGACGATGCCGGTCAGGGTCGCGGGGCCGAAGTCATAGGCGACCTGCAGCGACTGGGACGTGGTCTTCTGCTTCTGGAAGTTGTTGCGGCCGCCGTCGTAATAGACGGTGTCGCGGTCGAAATTGTCGTTCAGCTTATTGGAGCCCTTGGTCAGGGCGTTGGCGCGGTTCATCGTGCCCGTGCCGTCATAGTCGCGGGCCTGCAACGTCAGCAGGGTCGACAGGCGGTCGGTCGGGGTCCAGGCGACGTGGACGCGCGCGGCCAGATCGTCGAAACCGCCCAGATCATCCTTGTCGGGATTGGCGAACGAGGGGTTGTAGGCGTTGTTCACCCAGTCGTCGCGGTGGTTCCACAGAATGGCGCCGCGCACCTGAAGCGTGTCCGAAGCCGGCAGGGTGACGGCCGCCTCGGCGCGCGTCGAACCCAGGTTGCCATAGGTCAGCGAGCCGAAGCCGGTGAACTCGTCCGACGGTTTGACGGTGTCGATCTTGACCACGCCGGCCGGGGTGTTGCGGCCGAACAGCGTGCCCTGCGGCCCGCGCAGCACTTCCAGCTGCTGCACGTCGAACAGGGGGAAGCCCTTCAGATAGACGCTTTCCAGAACCACATTGTCCAGCACGACCGACACCGGCTGCGAGGCGGTGAAGTCGAAGTCCACATTGCCCAGGCCGCGAATATAGAAGCGCGGGGCATAGCGGCCGTTCGAGCTTTCGACCTGCAGGCTGGGCACGCGGCCCGACAGCGACAGGATGTCGGCGCCGCCGGCCGAAACCTCCTGCAGGGTCTCGGTGCTCAGCGCCGTGACGGCGAAGGGCACGTCGCGGATGTTCTCGCTGCGACGTTGGGCCGTGACCACGATGTCGTCGACGCCGGCCGGTTCCGCGGCGGGAACGGCCTGGGCGGCCTGGGTGGTCTGCGCTGAAACGGCGCCGGCGCTCAGCAGGGCGACGCCGCTGACGGTGGCGGCCAGAAGGGCTTGGCGAAGCATGAAAAAGATTCCTTTGGCGACAGGGGGAGGATTTGTCGCGCGAGGCCGTAAGGCCTCGCCGGGCGGATCGCTAGTGGCGACCGCCCCCTATTTCTTGAACCTTTGACGACGCGGCCACACCCCTGTGACAATCCGCTCTCCCGCAGACGCCTCGCATTGCGCCGCATCTCCTGGAATGCGAAACTCGGTCCTTGCGTGAGCGTAGCTCCGCGCCTTCCCGGACATCGGCTGGAGCCTCCATGCCTCTCATCGCGCCTTCCCGTCGTCGGCTTCTTCAGTTCGCCGCCGCCGCAGCCGTGTCGCCAGGTTTGGCGGCCATGAAGCCTCAGGCGGTCGTCGGCCGGGTGCTGGCCGTGTCGGATCTGCATTCCGCCTATGAGCGCACCGCTCATCTGCTGGCGGCCTTCGAACACGAAATCCGGTCGCACCCCGCGCCCCATGTGATCGCCGTCAACGGCGACATCTTCGAACAGGGTAATGTCGTCGCCCAACGCTCCAGCGGCGTGGTGGACTGGGCGTTTCTGGCCGCCCTGCCCGGCCTGGCGCCGACCGTCGTCAACCTGGGCAATCACGACAACGACCTGACGCCCGATCTGGCCGATGTGGTGGCCCGTATGAAGACGCTGGGCCTGCACGTCGTCAGCACCATCACCGACACCCGCACCGGCGTCGGCTACGCCCCATCCGTCGCGACGCTGCCGTTCGGCGCGCATCGTCTGCGGGTCGTCGGCATGGCCACCAATTCGATGAACACCTATCCCAAGGCGTCGCGCGATCAGTTGTCGATCCCGGCGGCTGCGGACTGGGCGCGCGCGCACCTGTCGGACAGTTTGTCGGGCGCGGACAAGGTTATGGTGATGAGCCATGCAGGTGTCGTTGCCGATCAAGACATGCTTCCGATGTTGCCGTCCGGGGCGCTGATGGTGGGTGGTCATGATCATCTGCTGTTCCAGCACCAGCGGGGGTCCAGCGCCTATGTGCATACGGGCTCCTTCACCAGCGCCTATACGGTTGCGGAATTCGCGGCCGACGGCGGCGTGACGGCCGCGTCTCATCCCGTTTCGACGCAGAGCGCCGCCTCGCCCGCACTGGCGACCTTGACCGCCCGCACCCTGACCGAACAGCTCACGCCCGAGGAACAGGCGGTGCTGTGGACCGGCCGTCGCGCCCTGTCGTTGGGCGATACGGGCCGAGCGATCGCCGCCGGCATGGCGAGAGCGACAGGCGCGCACGCCGGCTTCATCGGCCACACCACCTTGGGCAACGCCGCTCCTGCCGGCCGTGTCAGCCGCTACGTCTTTGATTCCATCGTCCGCTTCGAGGGCAGGCTTCTGACGGCGGAGGTTTCGCGAGCTGATTTCGGCACATTCATGGCCCGGGCCAATCAGGATCGTCCTTTGCCGCTGGGCGCTTTGACGGGGGATTTCCTCTATGCCTTCGGCGCGGCTCCCGAGCGTGGTCCGATCCGCATCGTCACGACGGACTGGTGCGCGACCAACCAGCAGACGTATTTCGGAAGGGATGACCTCATTTTCCAGCCGTCGCCGGGCCTGACGCTGAAGGCGGTCGCGGCCTCGGCCCTGGCGAGCGAGGGATAGGCGGGGGAGTGTCCGATGTGCTGTGCGCACAAAGAAAAGCCCGCCTGGCTTTGGCCATGCGGGCTAGATCTTGGGTGCGGGAGTAGGATTTGAACCTACGACCTTCAGGTTATGAGCCTGACGAGCTACCGGGCTGCTCCATCCCGCGGCAAGCGGTCG
>NZ_BDMM01000007.1 GCF_002157625.1 Brevundimonas sp. SH203 | reverse complement strand
AGCCGTTGTTCACTTCATAGTTCCAGTTGGCGCCCGTCGTCGACGACTCGGCGTTGATGTCGTCCATCATGTGGTAGCCGGCGTCGATGGCGCCGTACCAACCATTGGGTTCCGCCGATGCGGCGCCAGCGGACAGGGCCAGGGCGGCCGCTGCGCTGGAAGCCAGCACGAAAGTCTTCATACGCATAAGGGGGTATCCCTCCGCCTTTGTTAATAGGGGGCGGGATTACCGCCTGAGGCGGGACATAACAGCCTTGCCATAAAAGGTCGAGGCGAAAAGGTGACATGTTGGCGGGCTTGGCCGTCCATCGTGGCCTTGATGCTACAGGTGAATTTACCGAATCGAGAGCAACCGGCTCATTTGTGGCCGCTCCGACGTCACAATCCAGACCGGAACCATAGCCCAACCTGAACGCGCAACCGGGCCGCCCCAGACCTGTCTCTAGGCGGCGACCACCTGCATCCCCAGCCATTCGGCGATCAGGGCCGGCTTGTCCTCGCCCTCGATCTCGACGGTCAGTTCGTGCTTCAGCAGCCAGCGACCGCCGCCCTTGTCCTCGGCGGACAGGAGCTTGAACCGGCCGCGAATGCGCGAACCGGCGCGCACGGGGGCCAGGAAGCGGAGCTTGTCGAAGCCGTAGTTGACGCCCATCCTCACCCCATCCAGGGGCGCGACCGCGTCATAGCTCATGGCCGAGGCCAGGCTCAGCGTCAGGAAGCCGTGGGCGATGGTTCCGCCGAAGGGCGTCGCCTTCGCCGCCTCGGGATCGACGTGGATGAATTGATGGTCCTCGGTGCAGTCGGCGAAGGCGTCGATCCGGGCCTGATCGACCTCGAACCATTTCGACAGCCCGACTTCCTGGCCGATCAGTCCCTGGAGTTCGCCCGTCTGGGTCATCGTGTCCTCGCTCCCTTGTTCGCCTCGCGGGAGGTTGGCCCACCGTCGGAGCGATGGAAAGCCCTCAGGCGACGAAACGGTCTTCGATGATCCGGGCGTAGAGGGCCGGATCGACGTTCCCGCCGGACAGGACGATGGCGGTCGTGCGCCCTTTCGTCTCAACCTTGCCGGTCAGAAGGGCGGCCAGGGACACCGCGCCGCCCGGCTCGATCACCAGCTTCAGATGACGGAAGGCGAAACGCATCGCCTCGGCGACCTCGGCGTCCGACACGGCGACGGCGCCGGCCAGGCGCCGGTTGATCGGCCAGGTCAGTTCGCCCGGCATCGGCGCCATCAGGGCGTCGCAGATCGACGGCGTCCCCTGCGGATGGCCGACGCGCTCGCCGGCGGCCAGCGACCGGGCGGTGTCGTCGAAGGCTTCGGGCTCCACCACGACGATCGAGGTCGCCGGGCTGCGTTCGGCCATCACCAGATTGATCCCCGCCATCAGCCCGCCGCCCGATGCGCCGCAGAGCAGCTGGTCCAGCGGCGCATCCGCCTGGTCCAGAACCTCCAGGGCGACCGTGCCCTGGCCCTCGATGACGAAGGGGTCGTCGAACGGAGGGACCAGCACGGCCCCGCGTTCGGCGGCGATGGCCGCGCCGATGGCTTCGCGGCTTTCGGTCCAGCGATCGTACATCCGCACCTCGCCGCCGAAGGCGATCACCCCGTCGACCTTCACCTGGGGCGAGTCCGACGGCATGACGATGAGGGCCGGCGCGCCGACCAGGGCCGCGGCCGCGGCGACGCCCTGGGCGTGGTTGCCGGACGAAAAGGCCACCACGCCGCGCCGCTTCTCCTCGGAGGTCAGGCGGCTGACGCGGTTATAGGCCCCGCGAAACTTGAAGGCCCCGGCGCGCTGCACCGTCTCGGCCTTCATCAGCACCCGTCCCCCGACGACGGCGTTCAGGGCGGGACTCTCGATCAGGGGCGTGCGAACGGCGACGCCGTCGATCTGGCGGGCGGCGTCCAGAACGCCTTCATAGCTGGGACTGTGCGTGGTCATATGGTCCCATAAACCGCAACGTCGGCGCCGCCCAAGACGCCGCAGGGAGAAAATTCATGAGCCTGATCCTCGCCATCGACCAGGGAACGACCTCGACGCGGGCGATCGCCTTCGAGATCGGGGGGGACGCCGCGTCGGGCGAGGCGGGCGATCTGCGTCCGGTCGCCGTCAGCCAGATCGAACTGGCCCAGCATTTCCCGCGATCCGGCTGGGTGGAGCATGACGCCGCCGAAATCTGGACCGCGACCCTTCAGACCTGCCGCGAGGTGGTTCGCAAGGCCGGCGGCGTCGCCCGCTTCGACGCCATCGGCATCACCAACCAGCGCGAGACGGCGGTGATCTGGGACGCCGAGACGGGCGAGCCGTTGCACCGCGCCATCGTCTGGCAGGACCGCCGCACCGCCGACGTCACCGCGCGCCTGACGGCCCAGGGGCATGAGCCGGACGTGCAGGCGGCGACCGGCCTGATCCTCGACCCCTATTTCTCGGCGACCAAGTTCGCCTGGCTGCTGGACGCCGTTCCGGGGGCGCGAGAGCGGGCGGCGCGGGGCGAGATCAAGCTGGGCACCATCGACGCCTGGCTGATCTGGAAACTGACCGGAGGCCGGGTCCATGCGACCGACGCCACCAACGCCGCGCGCACCGCCCTGATGGACCTGGAGGCGGTCCAGTGGCGCGACGACCTGTGCGCCCTGTTCGACGTGCCGCGCGCGGCCCTGCCCGACATCGTCCCCTGCGCGGGCGTGACCGGCGAGAGCGATCCGGCCCTGTTCGGCCGCTCCCTGCCCATCGCCGGATCGGCGGGCGACCAGCAGGCGGCCCTGGTCGGCCACGGCGCCCTGACGCCGGGCGACGCCAAGATCACCTATGGCACCGGCGCCTTCCTGGTCGCCAATGTCGGAGACACGCCCGTCGCCTCGACCCGCCGACTGTTGGGCACGCTGGGCTATCGGGCCGGCGGACGGACCGCCTATGCGCTGGAAGGCTCCATCTTTTCGGCCGGGTCGGCGATCCAGTGGCTGAGGGACGGGGTCGGCATGATCTCGGAGTCGCGCCAGTCCGAAGCGATGGCGCAGGACCTGCCCGACAACGGCGGCGTCTATCTGGTGCCGGGCTTCACCGGCCTGGGGGCGCCGTGGTGGGAGCCGGAGGCGCGCGGGACCGTCGTCGGCCTGACACGCGATTCCGGCCCGGCCCATTTCGTCCGCGCGGCGCTGGAGGCCCTGGCCTATCAGACGCGCGACCTGCTGGACGCGCTCGCCGAGGACGGCGCCCCGCCTCTGAAAAAGCTGAAAGTGGACGGCGGCGTCACCGCCAACAGTTTCGCCATGCAGTTCGTCGCCGACATCTGCGAGGTCGAGGTTGAACGGCCCGCTTTTCAGGAGATGACCGCCCTGGGCGCCGCGCGACTGGCCGCCCTGGGCGTCGGCCTTGTCCCCGATCTGGAGGCGCGACCGGCCGAGGCGCCCGCGCGCTGGACCCCGCGCATGGGCCGGGACGAGCGCGAACGGCTGCTTTCCGGCTGGCGTCGCGCGGTGAAGGCCGCCATCATCGCCGCGCCGAACCGGGCCTGAGACCCGGGCGGCGATACGGAAACGCCAAAAGACACGGACCGGGCCGCCCATGACCGACGCCTCCTCTCCCGACGCCCCCGCCTCCGACCTGGATGCTCAAGGCGCCTTTTCCGGCACGCGCGAGGTCGACGCCCGCTACCGGCTGGACGAGGCCGCGCTGGACGCCTGGATGACGGAACACGTCGCCGGCTACGCCGGTCCCCTGACCGTGCGCCAGTTCAAGGGCGGACAGTCCAACCCGACCTATGAGCTGACCACCCCGACCGCCGCCTATGTGCTGCGGCGCAAGCCACCCGGCGTCCTCTTGCCCAGCGCCCATGCGGTGGATCGCGAGTATCAGGTCATTTCCGCCCTCGCCGCCCAGGGGTTTCCGGTGGCCAGGCCCCATGCCCTGTGCCTGGACGAGGGCGTGATCGGCTCGATCTTCTATGTGATGGACAAGGTCGAGGGGCGGATTTTCTGGGATCTGAAACTGCCCGGCCTGACGCCGCCCGAACGGCGCGCCATCTATGAGGCCCAGACCGACACCCTGGCGCGACTGCACGCCTTCGACCCCGTCGCCATCGGTCTGGGGGACTATGGCAAGGCCGGAAACTATTTCGCGCGTCAGGTCGGGCGCTGGACCAAACAGTACCGCGCCTCCGAGATCGAGCCCGTCGCGGCGATGGACCGGCTGATCGCCTTCCTGCCGGACAGCCTGCCGCCCGAGGGGCCGAGCCGGATCGTCCACGGGGACTTCCGTCTGGACAATATGATCCTGGCGCCCGACCCCGCCGAGGTCCGGGCCGTGCTGGACTGGGAGCTGTCGACCCTGGGCGATCCGATGGCCGACTTCTCCTATCTGCTGATCGCCTGGGCCATTCCGGCCAGCCTGCGTAACGGCCTCGCCGGGGCCGATCTGGAGGCCCTGGGCATTCCCTCGGTCGAGGAGACGGTCGAACGCTACGCCGCCGCCACGGGGATGCGGCCCGCTAATCTGGACTGGCTCTACGCCTACAATCTGTTCCGTCTGGCCGCCATCTGCCAGGGCATCGCCGGCCGGGTCCGCGACGGCACCGCCGCCAGCGCCCACGCCAAAACCATGGCCGCCCAGGTCGGTCCGCTCAGCGACGCGGCCTGGGGCTTTGCGAAGAAGGCGGGCGCCTGACGGTCGACGGCGGCGTGACCATCAACAAGACCTGACGGGTCTCAATCCTGCGTCGCCGCGCCGATGATCTGGCGGTCGCTCTTGGCCTGGACCAGGACGACGACGGCCTGGCCCTCGGCGGCGCGGGGCAGGGGGAACAGCACCGGGCGGCCGCGCCAGTCGCCCAGACGTTTGATGTCGCGCACCACATTGATGTGACGCACGGCCTGGCCCTGGTTCTCGCCCGTGCGGACCTGAACCACCTGGGGACCGGGCGTATAGGTGACGGCGATGACCTCGGCGCCGCCGACAGGCGCACGGCCCGAGCCGACGCCGACCCGGTCGCCGGTCTCGCGGAACTCGATCTGGGGCGGCCAGTTCAGGCGGCCGGCCTCTTCGACGATGGCGGCCTCCAGCTGGGCGGCGTGGGCGCCCGACATCTGGCGGCGGCCGTCGATGACCACTTCCGGCGTCGAGACGCCGCGCAGGCGAAGCGCGGACCGATAGGCGCGCTGACGCTCCGAGAATTTGGGCTGGGCGAAGGTGTCGGTCCAGCCCAGATAGTCCCAGTAGTCGACGCCATAGGTCAGGGCGATCACGCCCCGGTCGTTCGCCGCCCGCTCGACCGCCGCATTGGCGTCCAGACAGCCGCCGCAGCCTTGGGCGGTGAACAGTTCGATCACCACGGGCGGCGCATTGCCGACGGCATGACGGAGGGGGGCGACGGGACGCGCGCGCATCGGCTGGGCGGAAGCGCCCACCGACACGAGGACGCCCGCAATCACCGTGCCCGCAATGACCCAGCCCGCAGCTTTCATGGCCCCATTCTTAGACGGCGCGGTCGGGCGGATCGCCTCATAAGTGCGTGAACCCGCCTCAATCCATCAGCTGTTGCGACAGATAGACATAGTGGCGGGCCCAGCGGCGGGCGTTGGCGACCGGATCGGCGTCGTTGGAGTGACCGCCCGCCGTGTCCTCGTAATAGAGGTGGTCATAGCCCAGGTCGCCCAGACGCGCGGCGAACTTGCGCGCATGGCCGGGGTGGACGCGGTCGTCGCGGGTGTTGGTGGTCAGATAGACGCGCGGATAGGCGGCGCCGGGGCGCAGCTGCTGATAGGCGGAATAGCGGGCGATGAAGGCGGCGTCGGCGGGGATGCGCGGATCGCCGTATTCGCCGATCCAGGAGGCGCCGGCCGGAAGCTCCTGATAGCGCAGCATGTCCACCAGCGGGCTTTCGATCACCGCCGCATTGAACAGTTCCGGGTGCTGGGTGATCGACACCGAGGTCAGCACCCCGCCGTTCGACCGGCCGTATATGCCCAGGCGGCGCGGACTAGTGACGCCGCGCTGCTCCAGATCGCGGGCCACGGCGGCGAAGTCGTCGAAGGCGCGCTGACGGTTCTCTTTCAATGCGGCCTGGTGCCAGTCGGGACCGAACTCGCCGCCGCCCCGGATATTGGCCTGAACGAAGACCCCGCCTCGCTCCAGCCACAGCTTGCCCATCTCGGGCTTGTAGGCCGGGTTCAGGCTGACCTGGAAACCGCCGTAGCCCAGCATGATGGTCGGGTTCGACCCGTCCAGCTTCATATCGCGCGGGCGGGTGATGAAATAGGGAATCTTGGTCCCGTCGGTGGAGGTCGCCTCATACTGTTCGGTCACGTCGCGCGAGGCGTCGAACTTGGCCGGGGCGGATTTCAGCGTCGTCAGGGTCGCGGCGTTGGCGGCGGCCAGGCTGAGCGTCGGCGGGACCAGGAAGCCCTGGGTCGAGACGAACACCACGCCGCGCGACTTTGAGGAATCGCCCAGGCCGACGGCGAGGTTGGCAGGCACGGCGATCGGTGCGGCCGCCCAACCGGCGCCTTCGGTGCGAAAACGCATCAGGGCGCCCGCCACATTGTCGGTCACGGCGGCGACGACCGTGTCGGAAAGCACCGCCACGTCCTGCAAGGCCTGACGCGGGGTCGGTTGAAAGATGACGGCGGAGTCGCGGCCAATGGCGATATCCAGTCGGGGGTCTCCCAGCACGCCGAGCGGCAGGGCCAGCAACGATCCGGCCCTGTAGTCCTGACCATCGAAGCGCCAGGCCTGGTCCGGGGAGAAGACCAATCGGCCGTCGATGACGCCGTGGACCCCGACCCGCTCAGGCAGGTTCAGCTTTTGCGCCTTACCGTCGTTCGCCAGTATCCACGTCTCCGACCGGAAGGTGTCCAGCGGGCGGGTGATGATGACGGCGGTGACCTTGCCGTCCCTGTCGCGATAGACGGTCGGGCTGACGCCATAGCCGCCGTCGGACTGCTCGCCGCGATAAACCTCGGTCGCCTGGGCCAGGGTCTGGCCGCGCTTCAGCGTCTTGACGATGAAGGGATAGCCGGACTCCGTCAGGGTTCCGGCGCCGAAGTCGGTGGCGACCAGAAGCGTGTCGCGGTCCAGCCATTCGATCCGGTGCTTGCCCTCCGGCAGGTTGAAGCCGCTGTCCACGAACCGCTTGGTCGGGATGTCGAATTCGCGCACCACCACCGCGTCCTTGCCGCCGTCCGACAGCATGATCAGGCAGCGCGCGTCGTCGGGCGCCAGGCAGTCGGCGCCCTTGAACACCCAGTCCTTGCCCTCGGCCTTCGACAGGGCGTCGATGTCCAGCAGCGTCTCCCACCGGGGCGTGGCGGTGCGATAGCTGGCCAGTGTCGTGCGCCGCCACACGCCCTTGGGATTGGCCGCGTCCTGCCAGAAGTTGGCGATCCCGTCCCCCAGGAAGGAGGGGCTGGGGATGCGGTCGGTGGCCGTCAGTATGGCCTCGGCCTCGGCCCGGAAGGTCTCGTAGCGCGGATCGCCGGTCAGGGTGGCCAGCGACTTCCGATTTTCCGCCGCGACGAAGGCCATGGCCTCGGCGCCGTCCACCTGCTCCAGCGCCAGATGATCGTCGGCGGCGGCGACCCCGGCCGGGGTCAGGTCGCGCGGGAAGTGGGGCGGCGCTTCACGGGGGATCATGACTGGCGGGTCCGAATATTCGGCATGCTGTTGCGCCTGAGCGGTCGCGCAAGCGCCCATCAGAAGCGCCGGGATGGCGGCGGACAGGATCAGGTGACGCATGGCTTAGACTCTCCGCTCATCCCCGCGAAGGCGGGGACCCAGACCTTTGGGCGTTCGGCGTCGCCCGTCTCTTACTGAACGCGATCCCAGCCGCCGAACCTTGCGAAAGCACTGGGTCCCCGCCTTCGCGGGGATGAGCGGACTTTGGACTTACTGCTGCGCCGGCGTGTCCATCAGACGGCGCGACAGATAGGTGTATTCCAGCGCCAGCCGCCGGGCGGTCTCTCGCAGGTTCGCCCCCGCCGCATGGCCGCCGTCGGTGTTCTCGTAGAACAGCACCGGATAGCCCAGTTCCTCCAGCCGCGCGGCCGCCTTTCTGGCATGACCCGGATGGACCCGGTCGTCCTTGGTCGAGGTGTGGATGAAGACCTCGGGGTAGGGCTGGCCCGGGCGCAGGTTCTGATAGGGCGAATACTGCTCGATCCAGGCGCGCTGTTCGGGGATGTCCGGGTCGCCGTATTCGCCGATCCAGGAGGCGCCCGCCAGCAGCTTGTGGAAGCGCAGCATGTCGAACAGGGGCACCTGGATGACGGCGGCGTTGATCAGGTCCGGACGCTGGGTCAGCATCGCCCCCATGAACAGCCCGCCCTGCGAGCCGCCCATGATGCCGAGTTTCGGCTGGCTGGTGACGTCGCGCGCGATCAGGTCCAGGGCCACGGCCTGGAAATCCTCGTGCGCGCGCTGGCGGTTCTGTTGCAGGGCCGCTTCGTGCCAGCGGGGGCCGAACTCGCCGCCGCCGCGCGTATTGGCCACCACATAGACCCCGCCACGCTCCAGCCACAGCTTCCCGACCGTCGCCGAATAGCCGGGCAGCAGCGAGCTTTCGAACCCGCCGTAGCCATAGAGCAGCGTGGGGTTGGAGCCGTTCAGCGGCATGTCCGCCTTATGCACCACGAAATAGGGGATCATCGTCCCGTCGGCGGATCGGGCCTCGTGCTGGTCGACCGTCATGCCCGTCGCGTCGAACTTGGCCGGCATGGACTTGACCTGATCGACCGCGCCGGTCGCCGCATCGGCCAGCCACAGGCTGGACGGGTTCAGATAGCCGGTGACGCTGACGAAGACCTTGTCGTCCCTTTCCGACGCCGAGCCGACGCCGACCGAGACGTTCTGGGGCAGGTCCAGAGTCGTGTACGCCCATTCTCCGTCGCCCGGCGTATAGACCCGCAACGACCCGCGCACATTGTCGTAGAGGGCCACGACCAGGCGGTTGCGGGTGACGTTGACGCCCTCGATGGCCTGACGCTCGGTCGGGCGCAGCACCAGCTGGGCCGGGGTCTTGGGATCGGCCAGCCAGGCCTCCAGCGGCCAGGCGATCAGGTCGCCGGTCTTGAAGTCCTGACCCGAGGGCGCGGTCCAGTCCTGCTTCAGCGACACCAGAAGCCGCCCGTCGACCAGGCCGCTGATGTCGGACTTGGGCGGCAGTTGCAGCTGGGTCAGGGCGCCGTCGTCTGTCACGCGCCAGGTCTCGGACGAATAGAAGTCCACCGAACGGTTGATCAGGACCGCCTTCACCACGCCGTCCGCGTCGCGCAGCGTATAGCCGGACACGGCCACGTCGGTCGGCTGGCCGGTGAACAGGGTCTCGGCCTGGTCCAGGCTCTGGCCGCGCTTCATCCGCTTGACCACCATTGGATAGCCCGAGTTGGTCAGGGTGCCGGGGCCGAAGTCGCGCGAAACCAGCAGCGTGTCCTTGTCGATCCAGGAGGCGCCGCCCTTGGATTCGGGCAGGACGATGCCGCCCTCGACGAATTTGCCCTCGACGCTGTCGAACTCGCGCAGCGTCACCGCATCCTTGCCGCCGTTCGACAGGCTGATCAGGCAGTAGCGTTCCTCGGGCTGCAGGCAGGTCGAGCCCTTATAGACCCAGTTCTGGCCCTCGGCGGCGGCCAGGGCGTCCACGTCCAGGATCGTCCGCCATTCCGGCGTCGCGGTGCGATAGCTGTCCAGCGTCGTGCGGCGCCACAGGCCGCGAACGTGCTGGGCGTCCTGCCAGAAGTTGTCGATCTGGCCATCATGGGTGAAGCCGGGCGCGGGAATGCGGTCCTGGGCCTGGACGATGGCCAGGGCTTCCTGATGCAGGGCCTCGTAGCGGGGATCGCCCTGCAGCACGCCCAGCGAGCGGGCGTTATGCTCGCGCACCCAGGCCATGGCGCGCTCGCCGTCCACATCCTCCAGCCAGACATAGGGGTCGGTCGCCTCGCTGGAGGCGAAGCCGCCCGCGGGCGCGGGGGCGGAAGTCGGGGACGCGGTCTGGGCCATGGCTGCCGAGGTCAAGCTGGTGGAGGCGAGAAGGGCCGCGAGCGCGGCGGCGGACGAACGGATCATTGGTTGGGCGGTCCCCGAAAACGAAGCCGGCACCTTAGCGACGGCGCATCCATCGGCAAGTCGGACGGCCGGACCGATTTGTCACACCGCCTCAATCCTCGTCGGGAATGCACAGCAGATTTCCGCAAGCCTTGCAGTGGACGGCGTCGGGATCGTGGGTCTGCAGACCGCAGGCCTCGCACGGATAACGGACCTTGTGCGGCTTGATCAGGGCCTGGGCCAGCCGCAGGAACAGGGTGATCCCCACCAGCATGACGGCGATGGACAACAGCCGCCCCCAAGGCCCCGGCAGGGTCACGTCGCCGAACCCGGTCGTGGTCAGGGTCGCCACGGTGAAATAGAGCGCATCGACATAGCCCGAAATCCCGTCATGCCCCCGGAAGGTCGCATAGACAAAGCCGGTCGCCACGAAGACGAATGTGACCAGATTGGCCAGGGCGCGGGCGATGGCCTCCACCCGCGTATCGTCGAACCGGCGCCCCACCGTGCGCCAGAAGAAGTCCGAGTTCAGCAGGGTCCACAGCCGCAGCATCCGCAGGAAGCCCAGGTTGAACAGCCAGGCCGGGAACAACAGGGTCGCCAGGACGAACAGGTCGACCCAGACGATGGGCCGCTTCAGCCAGTCCTTGATGTCCGCATAGGCGTAGGCCCGCGCCGCCAGGTCCGTCGCCAGCACCGCCGCGATCAGATAGTCGACCGCATAGAAGGCCCAGCCCATGTTCTTCAGGATCGGGGCGGCCAGGAAGAAGCCGATGATGACCAGATCGACCGCGATCACCGTCAGGCGGAACCGCACCGCCGGCGGCTGGGAGCCGTGATAGAGGTAGCGCAGCCGGGCGCGCAGACGCAGGCCGTCGTCCTTGGGATCGGTTTGGGTCTGGGACACTCTGGTTTCCGGGACGCAGGGATTGCGCCTATATGGCCTGCATGACCCGTCCTTTCGTCAAGATGAACGGCGCCGGCAACGACTTCGTCGTCGTCAATGCGCTGGAACAGCCTTTCGCTCCGACCGAGGACCAGATTCGCGCGCTCGGCGACCGTGAGACGGGCGAGGGATTCGACCAGCTGATCGCCATCGAACCGGCCGAAGACGCCGACGCCTTCATGCGGGTGTGGAACGCCGACGGCTCGATGGTCGAAACCTGCGGCAACGCCCTGCGCTGCGTCGGCTGGCTGCTGATGCAGGCCAGCGGCGCCGACCGGGCGGTCATCGACACGGCGGGCGGCCCGACCGTGGCGACCCGCGCCGGCGATCACAAGGTGACGGTGGACATGGGACGCCCCCGGCTGGACTGGACCCAGGTGCCGCTGGCCGAAGAGATGGACACGCGCGGGATAGAGCTTCAGGTCGGCCCCATCGACGATCCGGTCCTGCATACGCCGGGCGCCGTCTCGATGGGCAATCCGCACGTGGTTTTCTTCACCGACCGCCAGGACGACGCCTTCGTCACCGGCTCCGGCTCTCTGGTCGAGCATCACCCGCTGTTTCCGCAAGGGGTCAACGTCGGCTTCGCAAACGTGCTGGACCGCGACCATGTGCGCCTGCGGGTGTGGGAGCGGGGCGCTGGCCTGACCAGGGCGTGCGGCACCGGCGCCTGCGCGGCCCTGGTCGCCACGGCGCGTCGGGGCCTGACCGAGCGCAAGGCCACCGTGGTCGTGGACGGCGGCGAACTGGTCATCGACTGGGACGCCGAGACCGATCACGTCCTGATGACCGGCCCGGTCGAGATCGAGCGCACGGGCGTCCTGGCGATCTGAAACCCCGCGCCCTTTGCGGAAATCCGCACGGACGGGCGCGCCTCCATCACCTTTTTCGCACACCGTCGAAGCGCCGCCGCGCCGGCCTCGGTCGCGTCGCCCGTGATGACGGGATGGCGAACGATAAGGCCTGGCCGGTTGTCCCGCCCCGTCGCGCGCTTTAGGACAGGCGAAGCCAACCAGAACGACGCGCCGGAAACGCCTGAAGCCCATGCCCGACCAGACCGAAAAACAGACCTTCTCCGACGAAGAAGCGCTGGACTTCCACCGCATCCCGACGCCGGGCAAGATTTCCATGGCGCCGACCAAGCCGATGGCGACCCAGCGCGACCTGTCGCTGGCCTATTCGCCCGGCGTGGCCGTGCCGGTCCTGGCCATCGCCGAGGATGCGGACAAGGCCTACGACTACACCGCCAAGGGCAATCTGGTCGCCGTGATCTCGAACGGCACCGCCATCCTGGGCCTGGGCAACCTCGGACACATGGCCTCCAAGCCGGTGATGGAGGGCAAGTCGGTCCTGTTCAAACGGTTCGCCGACGTCGACAGCTTCGACGTCGAGGTCAAGACCACCGACCCGGAAGAGTTCGTCACCGTGGTCAAGAACATCGGCGATACCTGGGGCGGCATCAATCTGGAGGACATCAAGTCCCCGGAATGTTTCGTGATCGAGAGCGAGCTTCAGGACCTGCTGGACATTCCCGTCTTCCATGACGACCAGCACGGCACGGCCATCATCTCGACCGCCGGCCTGATCAATGCGGTCCACATCGCCGGCAAGAAGCTGGACGAGGTCAAGGTGGTGTTGGCCGGCGCCGGCGCGGCGGGCCTGTCCTCCATCGCCCTGATGAAGGCGGCGGGCGTCAAGGCCGAGAACACCGTGATCTGCGACCGCGACGGCGTGGTCTATAAGGGTCGCGAACACGGCATGGACCAGTGGAAGGCCGCCCATGCGACCGACACCCCGTTCCGCACCCTGGCCGAGGCCATGGTCGGCGCCGACGTGGTGCTGGGCCTGTCGGCCAAGGGCGCGATCACCAAGGCGATGGTGGCCTCGATGGCCCCCAATCCGATCATCTTCGCCATGGCCAACCCCGACCCCGAGATCACGCCCGAGGACGTGCAGTCGGTGCGCTCGGACGCCATCATCGCCACCGGCCGCTCGGACTATGTGAACCAGGTCAACAACGTCCTGGCCTTCCCCTATCTGTTCCGGGGCGCGCTGGATGTGCGGGCGCGCCGGGTGAACCACGAGATGAAGGTCGCCTGCGCCCAGGCCCTGGCCGCGCTGGCGCGCGAGGACGTGCCGGACGAGGTGGCCGCCGCCTATCGCGGGCGCAAGCTGAAGTTCGGGCCGGACTACATCATCCCGACCCCGTTCGATCCGCGCCTGATCTGGTACATCCCGCCCTTCATCGCCCAGGCGGCGATGGATACCGGCGTGGCCCGTGTCCAGATCGACGACATGGACGTCTATCGCAACGCCCTGCGCTCGCGCGTCGATCCGTCCGCCGCCCTGATGCAGAAGATCAACTCGGCCGTGCGCGGCGGGCCGGACAAGCGCGTGGTCTTCGCCGAGGGCGAGGAACCGGCCGTCATCCGCGCCGCCTGGGGCTTCAAACAGGCCGAACTGGGCACGCCGATCCTGGTCGGACGCGAGGATCTGATCCGCCAGAACGCCGCCGAGGCGGGCCTGAACTTCGACGACCTAGGCATCGAGATCACCAACGCCCGCGTCTCGCCCAACAACGCCGAGGACACCGACTGGCTGTACGAGAAACTGCAGCGTCGGGGCTATCTGCGCCGCGACGTGCAGCGGATGATCAATCAGGACCGCAACTATTTCGCCGCCACCCTGGTCGCCAAGGGCCGGGCCGACGCCATGGTCGCGGGCGTGACCCGCAACTTCAACATGGCGTTGAAGGAGGTCCAGCGCGTGCTGGACGTGGACGACACCCTGATCGGCCTGTCGATCCTGCTGGCCAAGGGCCGCACCCTGTTCGTCGCCGACACCACCATCCACGAACTGCCCAACGCCGAGGAGCTGGCCGACATCGCCATCAAGGCGGCCGAGACGGTCAGGAAGCTGGGCCGCAATCCGCGTGTGGGCTTCCTCAGCTACTCCACCTTCGGCAACCCGCCCGGCGACCGCGCCGAGAAGGTGCGCGAGGCCATCCGCATCCTGGACAAGAAGGGCGTCGATTTCGAATACGAGGGCGAAATGCCGCCCGAGGTCGCGCTCGATCCCAAGGGCCATCCCGCCTACGCCTTCAACCGCCTGACCAAGCCGGCCAACGTCCTGGTCATGCCCGCCATCCATTCGGCCGCCATCTCGACCAAGCTGGTCCAGGCCCTGGGCGGAGCGACCGTGATCGGCCCGCTGCTGGTCGGTCTGGAGAAGCCGGTGCAGATCGTGTCCCTGGGCGCCTCGGTTTCCGAGATCATCACCGCCGCCACCTTCGCCGCCTATGACGCCGGCCCCGCCTTCCAGGGATCGGGCCTGACCTCGGCGCCGCGCCCGCCGGCGGCCGTGGTCGAGCGTTGAGCGAACCCGCACCCTTTCCCCCCGCCGCCCCGCCGCCCCGGCGGGTGGAGCCGGGCCTCTATCTGGTCGCCACCCCGATCGGGAACCTGCGCGACATGACGCTGAGGGCGCTGGACGTGCTGGCCGCCGCCGATCTGGTGCTGGCCGAGGACACCCGCGTCACCGCTAAACTGCTGAGCGCCTATGGGCTAAAGGCGAAGCTGGAACGGTGCGACGACCATGCGTCCGGCCGCGCCGCCGACCAGGCGATCGAACGGCTGCGTGAGGGGCAAGTCGTGGCCCTGGTGTCGGATGCGGGCACGCCGTTGGTCAGCGACCCCGGCTTCGTCGTCGCCCGTGCGGTCATCGCCGAGGGTCTGCCCGTCCATCCGATCCCCGGCGCCTCCAGCCTTCTGGCCGCCCTGTGCATCGCCGGCCTGCCAGCCGACCGGGTGCTGTTCGCCGGCTTCCTGCCGCCCAAAACAGCGGGCCGCCGCGCCGCGCTGGAGGACCTGAGGGGCCAGCGCCAGACCCTGGTCTTCTTCGAAAGCGGCCCGCGCCTGAAGGACAGCCTGACCGACATGGCCGCCGTGCTGGGGCCGCGTCCGGCCGCCGTGGCGCGCGAGCTGACCAAGCTCTACGAGGAATGCTTGCGCGGTCCCCTGGAGCAGCTGGCCGTCGACCCGCGCCTGGATGCGCCCAAGGGCGAGATCGTCGTGGTGATCGGCCCCGGCGAGGCGGTTCAGGCGACCGAGGCCGACGCGGACGCCGCCCTGATCGACGCCCTGAAGACCCTGTCCACCGGCGACGCCGCCTCCGAGGTCGCCAAGGCGCTGGGGCTGAACCGCAAGACCCTGTATCGCCGGGCGCTGGAGCTGAAGGCCAAGTGAAGCGGCTGACCCGCCCCGCGCCGGTCCCTCGCCCCAAGGCGGCATGGCGCCAGGCGAAGGGCGGAACGGCGTTCCGGGCGGGCCATGCGGCCGAATGGGTCGCGGCCTTCTGGCTGATGCTGCGCGGCTATCGCATCCTGGGGTTTCGCCTGAAGAGCCGGGCCGGCGAGATCGATCTGCTGGCCTGTCGCGGCCCTGTGCTGGCGGTGGTGGAGGTGAAGCAGCGCGCGACTCTGCAGGCGGCGCGGCTGGCGCTGAAGCCCGCCCAGTTCGACCGGCTGATCATGGCGGGCGAGGCGATCCGGCGCAATCGACCGGCCCTGCAAGGTCTGGATTTGAGAATTGATATGGTGGCGCTGGCTCCGTGGCGGTTTCCGCGTCATCTTCGCGGCGTCGAACGCGGCGGTTGAAGGACGGCATGACGCGCGAGGAGGCCGAGCGTATCCTGACGGCGGCCGGCGAGGCCGACGACGAGGCCTTCCCCCTGCTGGAGGCCGCGATCGCCTGCGCCATCCACGACCACCCCTTGCGCGATGCCGAGCCGACCCGCGCCCTGGCCCGAAACGCCTGCGTGCGGTTGAAGGAGCGGCTGGGCGGCGAAAGCCCCGACGACGCCCTGTCCGAGACCCTGTGCGCGGACCTGCGTCTGAACGGCGACCTGATCCATTACGACCACCCGGCCAACACCGACATCATCGAGGTGGCGGAGCGGCGGCGCGGCCTGTCCGCCGCCCTGGCCGTCTTCTATCTGCACGCGGCGCGTCATGCGGGCGTGGCGGCGGCGGGCGTGGACTTTCCCGGCCATTTCATGGTGCGCGTCGAGACGGCGGAGGGGCCGGTGGCGCTGGACCCCTTCAGCCAGGGGCGGCTGATCCTGCCCAGCGAACTGACCCGCCGTGCGCTTAGAGCCGGGCTGACGCCGCACGTGGCGGACCGGCTGGACATACTGATGGCGCCGGTGACGGATCGGCAGTCGCTGATCCGACTGCAGAACGTGCTGTTCAGCCGGGCCATTCGCGACCGCGACTATCAGGCGGCCGAACGCTCGGCCCTGCGCCGCGCCCTTCTGGACCCCGAGGACCACCGCCCCTGGCTGGACGTGGCCTCGGCGCGCGAGAAGCAGGGGGCGCTGGCCGGCTCTCTTGAGGCCCTGTCGCGCGCTCGGGGCCTGAACGGCCCGGAGGAGGCGCGACGCTTCACCACCTTCGAACGAGTGAGGCTGCAGCTGAACTAACGCCCAGACCTCTCCCTCCCCGCTCCGGGGAGGGTCGTCGCGCAAGCGACGGGGTGGGGGCGGCCCGGCAGGGTCGCGCTTGCCTGAAACAAGAGAGATCGTGGGACGTCGCCTTGCCGTCCCCACCCGACCTCGCTTCGCTCGGCCACCCTCCCCGGAACGGGGAGGGAGAGGTTATTAGACCGCCTCGCCCCTCAACAACCTCGGCAAGTCCCCCGTGGCGCCGCCCGCCTCCTGCATGAAGGCGCGGCGCAGGGGGCCGATGCGGTTGACCGCCGCCATCCCCAGGTCGCGCGCCAGACGGATCGGCGCGATGTCGTTGGAGAACAGCCGCACGAAGGCGTCGAATCCCGCCGCCAGGGCCGCATTGTCGAACCGGCGCCAGCGGGCGTAGCGGTCCAGCACCGTCTCGGCGCCGATGTCCTCGCCCAGACGCGCGGCCTCGGCCAGCACCTCGGCTAAGGCGGCGGCGTCCTTCAGCCCCATGTTCAGCCCCTGACCCGCGACCGGGTGAACGCCGTGGGCCGCATCGCCGATCAGGGCGATGCGCGGCGCGACCAGTTTCTCGGCCAGACTGAGCGACAGCGGATAGACGAAGCGCGGCCCCTCGACCGTCGCCCCGTCCAGGAATTCGCCGAACCGCCGCATCAGATGGGCGTGGAAGGCGTCGTCCGAGGCGGAGCGCAGGGCCTCGCCCCGCCGCGTCGTCTCGGTCCAGACTAGGCTGGCGCGCTGGTCGGTCAGGGGCAGGATGGCGAAGGGGCCGCCCGGCAGGAAATATTCGTGGGCGACATTGCCGTGGTCGCGGCCCAGCCGAACCGTGGCCACCACCCCGCTCTGGCCATAGCCCCAGCCGACGGTCTCGATGCCCGCCGCGCGGCGCACGACGGAGCCGCGTCCCTCGGCCCCGACCACCAGGGGCGCGGTCAGGACCGCCCCGTCCGCCAGCGTCACCGTCGCCCTGCCCGCATCGGTCACGACCGTCGCGACGGACGCCGGCGCCCGGACCGCGATCCCGGCCGCCGTCACCGCCTCGGCCAGAGCGGCGCGGATGCGGCGGTTCTCGACCATGTATCCCAGCGGCTCGCCGCCCGTCCGGCCGCCGATCTCCTCGGCGTCGAAGCGCAGGAAGGCGGGCAGGGCGGGGCGGCTGGCGGCGCCCGGACGGCGGCCGTCCGTCACCAGAATATGATCCATGCGACAGGCGTGGGGCCGCAGCGCCTCACCCAGTCCCAGGGCGTCCAGCATACGGAAGGTCGAAAAGGCGATGGCGGTCGACCGGCCGTCGAAGGTCGGCGCCAGCTGGGCGTCGAACGGCTGGGGGTCGATCATCACCACCTTCAGCCCGCCCTGCGCCGCCGCCAGGGCGAAGGCCGCTCCGGTCAGGCCCGCGCCGGCGATGACGATGTCGTAGCGTTCGATGTCAGCCATGACAGGCTTGTCGCCCCGCGCGGTCCAAAGGTCCAGAGGGCGAAACGCCCGCGCAAGGCCAAGCTGGTAAACAGCCCTATTACAGTTTCACTTTACCTGTGCGGCTCAACCCATGTGTTGGCCTGACCATCGTCCGACTTTGGGGCGTTCATCCGACTTTGCGAAAGTCGGATGTCCGACTTGCGTTCGCGGCGCGTTCTAGACGGCGACCTTGAAACCGGAGCGTTCAGCGTAGCCGGACAGGCGCTCGGCGCTTTCGATGGCGCCTTCGTCCAGCAGGGAGAGATAGTGCTGGCGCAGGATCCGCTCACCGGATTTTCGGCTGTGCCCCGTCCAGGGCATGATGCGGTCGATGTTGGGGTCGGACGCGAACAGGCGCGTGACGCAGGTGTCGCGCATGTCCTGGAGCTTCTTGTCGGCGAGCGTCGCCGGCACCGCGCCACTGGCGATCGCCGCCGCGCGCGCCTCGGTGAAGCGGTCGCGGATCGAGGTCGAAGTGTGGGGCCGGTTCAGTCCGTGGTTCCACAGGAACAGCATGGCGTCGGGATTGAGAACCAGGCTCTTGGCCAGTTCGGCGCGGCGGCGGGCGACGCGCTGGCGCACCGGGTCGGTGATGCCGGGCACGGCCTCCTGCTTCTTGCGCTTCGTCTTGGCGCGCATGTAGCGCCAGACGGATTTCGAAAGATCGCCGACGGTGGCGGCGCAGATGTCCACGGGACTGGCGGCGGTCCACAGGCCGGTGACGACACAGTCGGCCACGTCCGAATAGCCGTTGGCGTCGCACCATGCGGTGAAGGGCTGCTCCTCCTCGAACGTCCAGAAGACGAGACGGCCTTCGGCCTGGTCGAGACCGAGGTTGGTGCAGGGGCTGGCGTCGATCCAGGCGGGGTCTTGCCACATGGCCCAGCGGAACAGGGCGCCGGCGACGCCGATCGCGGCGTTGGCCGTCGTGGTCGAGACGGACTTCTGCAGCTCCAGATACCAGGCGCGCAGCTGGGGCCGCGTCAGGGCATCCACGCGATCCCGGCCGAAGCGGGCCGACAGTTTGCGCGACTGAATCCGATACTGGCGCTGGCTGGACCGGGCGATGCGGTTCAGCGCCTCGGCGTCATTGAAGAAGCCTTCGATCATCGCATCGACGGTGCGGTCGCCGCGCGAAGTCGCGGCGGTCAAGCCGGGTTCGCGATCCTCCAGCACGGCGCGGCCGCGCTCGATCAGGTCCGCGACCAGGGAGCGGGCGTGCGGATCGGCGGCGAAGGTCGGCAGGCGGTCCAGGGCGGCGCGGAGCTTGATGCGCGCAGCGCCGCCGGCGTCGGTGTCCTGCATGGCCTCGCGCACGATCTTGGCCCACAGGGTGCGCGCGTCGGCCGCCGTCGTCGCCGCGCCGCGCTCCATCCATTCGCCCGCCGCCGTCTTCAGCACCATGCCCTTGAAGCCGCAGGCGCGGTTCGCCGGCGACGGCTCCCAATAGGGTCGGCCGTCACGCCATTTCAGGCCGTTGCGGAGGTTGGACGGTGCGGCGGGCGTCTTCATGATGGATTGCTAGCAGAGGTCAGGCCCAGCCGAAACGGCGACACTGCACGCCGTGATCCAGCATCGGCCCAAGATTGCCGTCCAGCGCACCGCCCGCCGACCAGTTGAACAACCTTTGGCGGCCCACCAACGGGATCGGGTCAAGAACACGTCGGATGTCTTCGATCCTCCAGGCGAAACGGCCCCGGTCGAAGTTTCCTGCCGCGCGGTCCGCAGGCGTCAGATGATCGGCGACCTTCTCGGCCGGATCGCAGGCGGCGAGATAGCCGACGGCCACCACGACACCGCGCGGCATTTCCTTGGGCCAGAAGCGTCCGCTGACGGCTTCGCACAGAAGATCCGGCGCGCCGGCCAGATCGAGCGTCCTCGCGGCGTGAATGGCGATAGGCCCGCGGTATGAGGTGGCCCAGTGCCGGGTTTCGTGGCGCTTGACCCCGGCGGCCATGAGCGACGCCCACGGCTGCCAAAGAGAGATGGTCTTCATGGAGGCGCCTTCGCCAAACAGATCGGTCATGATATTTCCAGAAGTTCAGGGAAAGCACCGCGCGGCGGGTGCGAGACCAAAGGCCACGAGCCCCGCCGCGCGGTGCTGCTCTCTCAGGCGAGGCTCGTCGCTTGGGCGATTTCAGCATCTAGAAGTGCAAAGAGGGTTTCGACCTGGCTCCATCTCGCCTCCGCCGCCTCCGCCGCCGCCGCCGCCGCCCACGCCGCCCTCGCCGCCCTCGCCGCCGCCGCCGCCCTCGCCGCCTCCGCCGCCTCCGCCGCCGCCCACGCCGCCGCCGCCCACGCCGCCCTCGCCTCCGCCGCCTCCGCCGCCTCCGCCGCCGCCCTCGCCGCCGCCTCCGCCGCAGTCGACAGAGCCTTCGCGTCGCCGCTGCGGAGGGCCGAGACGACCATTCCACAGGCGTCATGCACCTGGTCCCAATAGGCGCGCCGCGGCTCCGGCTGGGATTTTTCAGCCGCGGCGACCGCCGCTTCGACGCAGTGGATCAGGAACCCGGTCCTGACACGATCCCACGCCGCCGCGTCCAGAACCTTCCATCGCGCGGACCGCTCGGCCAGGCCGATGGTGAAATCGACGACGCGGTCGGCGGCGATGCCGTCGTCAAGCCCGGGTATCAGCTCGGCCAGCCATCGCGGCATATAGTCGGCCGGACAATCGGCCGGGCTGTTGATGTCGGTCCCGAACGCCGCCAAGGCGCAGACCATATCCTTGCCTGCGGATTTGCGCCGCCAGGCGCCCTGGATGATGCGGCCGTCGCGGGCCGCCGAAATCACGCTATCCGCCACGTCGGCGGGCACCTGGTAGGTCATGGTCTTTCTCCGTTTACAAGTTTGAAGCGTCAGCCGCCGGCGGCGGCGAGAAGGGCGTCAACGTCGGGCTGGCGCGCGTGGTGGACGAGGTCGTTGGCGACGGCGAAGGCGGCCGAGGGGGCGACCTGGGCCGGAGCCTCGGCCGCCCAGCGACGGCCGAGGCGGTATTCGAGGATGACGGCCCGCGCCCAGAGCGGCCGCTGGCCCTTGCCCGCGCCCTTGAACGGCGGGGGGAAGCCCGGCTCGGTGCGCCAGTGGCGCTGAAGCCAGTCGTAGGTGACGCCCAGGACCTGGGCGACGCCGCGCAGATCGAGGACGTCGGGTGCGATCACAGCAGCCGCTCCCGGCCCGTCAGGGCGAGGATGACCGCATGGGCCAGGAGCAGCAGCCGAGCCATCAGAAGGCGGCCGAGGCGCGGTTCAGGATCGAGCGGGCCTCGGACGTGACCCGGACGCCGCCGTGCGAGCCGGCGTCGGGATCCCATTCGGCCAGCCCGGCCGACACCAACGCCTCGGCCGAGGCGGCGTCGATGTAGGGCGGGTGGGTGTTCGACGAATAGCCGTGCGCGGACTTGTAGAGGAAGCGGTTGTCGACCAGGCGCCGCGCGTCCTCGCGCCTCACCGAGACGGAACCCTTGGGGGTCGCGATAGTCAGCAGGTCTTCAGCCAGACCTGTCCGCGCCGTCAGTTCCTCGTCCGTCAGGACGGCGGACATCTTGGAGCCGGAAGCCGTGACCGTATAGGGCCTGTCTCCCCAGGCCGTCTTGGCGCGCTCGTCCAGTTGCGCGCGCACCTGTTCGGGCGTGATGTCCGCCCGCCACGGGACGCAGACGATGATCTTGGTTTCGGTCGGTTGAGCCTCGGCCGCCGCCGCCACCTGTTCGGCGTCGAAGGTGTCGCCGTGACCGTCCGGCTCGAAGTGGACTTCCCATTCGCCAAGAACGTCAGGCAGCGGGATCGACGCGCCCTCGGCCGTGACCTCTTCGCCCTCGGCGTTCCGATGTCGGCCAGGCGCGAGCATGGCGTCGGCGAAGGTTTCGACGGTGAAGGCTTCCTGATCCGTCCAGCTCTCTACGACGGCCTCGACCGAAAGATCGGAGCAACGGGCGCCGATGTCCGTCAGTTTGCCCGTTAACCGGGCGTCGTCGCGGGTCCAGCCGGCCGCGTCCCGAGCAGCGGCGTTGGCCTGGTCCACTTCGCGCTCGATGGCTTCCAGCTTTTCGGCACCGTCGCCGGGCGTGGTGCGGGCGTTGGCCAGGTCGTCGCCGGCGGCGTCGGCCATCGGGGCGGTCTGGTTGCCGGGCAGGGAGCCGCCGGGGGCGCCGTCGCCGTCGCGGTCGAGGGGGTGGGTGCGCTTGGACTTGGTGGTCACGTCGGATCTCCGATCAGTGGCGGGTGGTGGAAGGGTTGAGCGCGGCGTGGACCGCGCGGGCGAAGGCGTCGGGGGCGTCGCGGCCGTAGCGCACGACCATCCGGCCGGTGCGGCGCACGACGCAGTAGTCGGGGCTGCGCAGGGCGGCGATGAAATCGGCCGTCTCACCCTGGCGGATCACGCAGCGCCAGCCCGGCAGGCCCGCGTCGCGACAGGCGTCGGACACCTCTTCGTCGGACAGGGGGCGGCCGTGCGCCGGGCGGGCGACGACCAGGGTCACGACAGAATGACCCAGGCGGCCAGGGCCATGACCGCCAGGACGGCGACGGCGCGGACCAGGCGGATGGCGAGCGGCGGCGGCGGGCGGTGCATCCAGTCGATCACCGGCGACGGCGCGCTGTCCGGGATGCAGGGCGTGGCTTTGTGGCGCAGCGCGGCCATGACCACGGCCGGGATGGCGTTCTTGCCCTTCCCGGCGCATTCCAGCGGCAGGAGATCCATTTCATCGATCCAGACGCCCTCGACCTGAACGCCGTCGTAGGGGCCGTCCTCGTCGAACTTCGGCACATAGCAGCCGAGCGGTCCGGTCCCGTGAACCACGGCGTCGCGCCAGTCGTCCATGTCCGCCTCGGTCAGATCGATGCGGGCCGGCGGAAGCGGCGGGGCCTGGATGCCCTCGAAGTTGAAGCCGCCGGGCATCAGATCTCTCCCAGGGCGGAGAGGTAGAGGTCCAGGATGGCGTCGGCTTCCTGACGTTTGGCCTTGTCCTGTTTGCGCAGGGACACGACCTTGCGCAGGATCTTGACGTCGTAACCCTCGCCCTTGGCCTCGGCGTAAACCTCGGCGATGTCCTGGGTGATCGCGGCCTTGTCCTCTTCGAGGCGTTCGACGCGCTCGATGATGGTGCGAAGCCGGCCCTGGGCCGTGGCGTTCAGAACGTCTCCGCCGCCGTCGAATGCGCTGTCGTCGGCCATCCGGCCCTCCTCACGTGGAAAGTGTGGAAGATATGGATGGATGATTTCTCTTCCATGTCAATATCCATAGATCATGGACACTGTTTCAATATCGCCCCGCCGCCTCACAGCCTACGGTGGCGCTTATGATCTGGATCGCGATAGTGTGTTGGTTCGCAGCGCTCTTGGTGTTGGCGTATGATGCCTCCGGCAACGCGGTGGCTCGCCGAATTGGCCCGCTCTATTACGCGGCAGCGCTATCAGGATTGCCTTTTTGGAAGCTTACGATCTGTGCTGTCGCTCCTTGGATTTGCTATGCAGCGTTGGTGCTCGCTGCATACTTCGCTTTCCAGTTCTGGGGCTTGCTGGCGCTCGGCGCGGGATGGTTCGCCAGCTTCAATCTTGGTGCCGCTGTATGGATGCGAGCCGTTAGCGACGGGTCTGTCGAAATAGACGACTACCTGCCGACCAGGTGGCTGCATCTGGCTTTGGCGGTCGTCTTGGCCATCGCCGCAACAGTCTTCGCCTTACTGGCGATTTAGATCATCCCCGGCTTCCACACGCTATGCAGCGCCGCAACTGTCGCGGCTTCATAGCTGAGGCTCTGGTCGGGATTGTATTGGGACGCAAACACCCGCCCGTCTCTCTGGCCCTGATAGGTCTTGATCTTGGCCGTGCCGTCCGTGAACTCGATCAGGCAGTCCGATCCTTTGGCGGGCGGAAGGTTTAGGCGCACCGCGACTATCTCGCCCGAGAAGTAGCGGGGCTCCATGCTTTCCCCGACCAGGCGCACATAGGCCAGGTCGTCGCCGCCCCGCCAGAAGGGCGGCGGATCGAGGTAGTCAATGATATGGCTGTCGGCGTAGGCGATCCGCTCGCCCTGCCCGGCCGCCGCATAGCCATAGACCGGGATTTTCGTTGGCGTCGCCTTGCGGCGCGGGGTCTGCGGCGCTGTCTCCGTTACGCTGATCGACAGCTTTTCGCCGAAGAATTTCTCGATCTCGATGGCCTCGGCTGGCTGGACGCGGCGGACGCCCTTGATCGTTTTCGTCAGCGACGACGGATCAAGGTCTAGCGTTCGCGCCAGATCGGCTTGGCTGCGGCGCATCAAGCGCAGGCGGTCAGGTATGTCGGACAGTTCCATGCTGTGGATTGTGGAAAAGAATTCCACTCCACGTCGTTGACGAACTTGCCGAAGCACTTGAGGCATAGACGTGGAAATAACGTCCATATGGATTTTCCACAATATGGCCACGCTGAAAATCGAAACACCCGCCGGGCGCGCCATGCGTCTGCTGTCCGCAAAGAGGATCGCCTATGCCTGCGACCTGACCACGAACGCCGTCTGGAAATGGGAGACGAGCGGCGGTGGACGCATACCGTCGCGTCATCTGGCGACCGTTCTGGACCTTGCGCGACAGATGGGTGTCGATCTTCCGGCGACCGACCTGATTGAAGCGCGGGGCGCAGCATGACGTCGGTTCAACACATCGAGATCGCGCCGTCATGGCGGGGTCGAGTTGATCGTTCGGGCGGCCTGGCAGCGTGCTGGCCTTGGCGCGGCGCGCGGATGACAAACGGTTATGGTCAGACGCGCGTCAAGATGGATGGGCGCTGGCGTGGCGCGGGCGCGCATCAGGTCGCCTATTATCTCGCCACAGGGCGTTGGGAGCGAAAGGCGGAGGGTCGCCTCGTCCGGCACCGTTGCCACAATCGGGTCTGCTGCAATCCTGCACACCTCGTCGGCGGCACGGCTCAGGACAACGCCAACGACAGGGCGTTGCGCGTCGCCCGGCTTGGACTGCGGCTGCCTTTCCTGTGTCTGCCCGTCGTCGGGTGGGCGGCATGACCGGCCGCGTCGTGGACATGAACCGCGAGCGCTGGCTGGGGCTGGCGAACGCCGCGATGGCGGCCGTGGCGGACCCGACGGCGATGCGGCGCGAGCGGTTGAAGATCGCGGCCGGGCGGATGGTCAGCGCCACGCCGCCCTCCACCGCGCCGGCGGCCATGAGCCTGTGTCTGTCGTTCCGCTGGGGCTGTGTGGCGTTCGCGACCAGCCCCGGCGGGGTGGATCAGCAGCTGGCGGGCGACGCCCTGGTCAAGCTGGGGATGATGATCCGGCGTCTGTTCGGCCATGTCTCGCCGCCGAGCGAGCCGGTTTCGGCCGTCGCGCCGCCGCCGCCCGTCCAGGCCGCGCCGGACCTGCCCGAGCATCCGTGGATGCAGCGCCGCGACATCGGGGGCTGACGTCATGGCCGGGGGACTGGACACCATCGGGAACCGCGAACCGGGCCTGATGCGCGCGCTGAAGGCGGCGCGCGGGGTGCGGGCGCTGGCGCGAAAGCTGAGCATCGCGCCGCAGTCGGTGAGCGGATGGCCGCGCGTGCCCCGCGACCGGGTGTTCGAGGTGGCGCGCGTGACGGGATTGGCGCCGGTCGAAATCCGGCCGGACCTGGCGGACTGGCTGAAGGCCGAACAGGAGCGTGGGTGGATGGAGCGCGCGCGGGCCAAGTTCGCGATCCGCAACGATCTGGTCGGTCGGGCGACGGTGAAGTCGGCGCGCGACGTGGATCGCCCGGACGGGCGCACCATGGACCTGCTGGACCTGGGGCTGATCACGGCGGCCGTGCGGTTCGCGGCGGGCGAGCGCGGCCTGACGCTGGGAATGGTGATGAACGCCCCGCGCGGCGGTGCGGGCGGCGCCCCGACCCCGGCGCAGTCGGCCCGGTCCTATGCGATGTCGCTGGCCGTCGTGGTCGGCCGGGTCAACGCCGAGACGGTGGCGGGCCTGTTCGGCCTGACCCGACAGGCCGTGGACAACGCCGCCGAACGGTATCTGCGCGCCCGCGAGGGCGACGAGGACGCCGAGGACGGCAAGGTCATCGAGCGCGGCCGTGAACGGCGCGCCAAGGCGGCGGACCCGGCCCTGTGGGCGGCTGAGCGCCGGTTCATCGCACAGTTGGCGGGAGAGGCATGATGGGATGCGCGCGATGCGATGCGCTGGCCCGCGAATTGGCGGAGGCGCGCGAGGAGCTCCGGGCCTGGGAAGACTATGACCGGGACAACGGGCGGGTGGACGCCGATGAAGATCGGTTAGCGCGATGGCGCCAGGCCTATCGCGGCTTGAGCATCGGCGGCGTGCTGGCGCTGATGGCCTTGGCGGACAGGCCGGACAGGATTGTGAGCCGCGATGGCGTTCTCCGCGCTTCGCGACGCGGGTCGGTGAAGCCTGTTGAAGAGTGCCAAGCCAGACTTGCAGCTGTTCTGATCTGCAAGGCGCGCGCCAGCCTGAGGGTCCGCGCCCAGGACGGGCGGCTGCCAGATGTGTTCGGTACGCGCACCGGCGGGATCGACCTGACCTGGGGGGCAGGATGGACCCTGTCGTCGCGGAATGCGGCGGCCGTGCGCGCGCTCGCGGGCGAGGCCTGAGCCATGGCCTGCCTGCATCTGAAGAAGATCCAGCGCCAGCAGCTTGCGATCATGCGCGAGGAGCTGGCGCCGTGGGGTCTGGCGTCAGCCGTCATCATGGGCGGCAAGCATCTGATCCTTCAAGTCTGGGGGCCGGACGGCAGCGCCTATCGCCTGGTGGTGCCGGGCACGCCGCGCAGCGACGGCCAGTCGCTGGATCATGCGCGACAGAACGCCCGCCGCCTGGTGCGACGGATCAATGTGAGGGCGGGTTATTGAGCAAGGACGGCGTGACCCCGGCCGAGCTGTCCACGCGGCTGGCCGACGAGATCGAGAGCGTGTGCGCGGCCTTGGGGCTGAAGTTCCGGCGCAGCACCGGCTGGCTGCGATGCCATTCGCCCTGGACGCTGAAGAAGGCGCCCAAGCTGGACGTCGATGTCAGCCAGAAGCCGGGGCGGTGGAAATGCTGGGAGACGGGCAAGGAGGGCGACGCCCTGGGGCTGGTCGGCTGTCTGCTGACGGCCCAGCCCGACATGCGCACCCATGCCGCGCGGCTGGAGGGCATCCGCTGGGCGCGCGACCGCTATGGCCTCGCCGGCGGCGATTTCGACCGGGCGGCGTGGAAGGCCTCGGTGGAGGCGGCGAGGGTCCGCGCACAGGAGGCCAAGAAGAAGGCCGAGGCGGACGCCAAGCGCAATCGCGGCATCGCCGAGGCGGTCTGGATCAACGCCGATGCCTTGCGCCCTACATCCAGGGCGTCGGATGGGACGGTCATCCCCGGCTGCGACGGCGCGCGGTATCTGGAGGCGCGCGGGATCGACCTGGCCCAGCTGGGGCGGTTGCCGCGCGCGATCCGGTTCAGCCCGGCCGAGACGTGGAAGGATCCCAGGGGCGAGACGCCCGACCACACCGGCCCGGCCCTGGTGTCCGCCATGACGCGGGCGGACGGGACGTTCGCCTGCATCCACCGCATCTGGATCGACCCGACCCGGCCGGGCGAGAAGGCGCCGCTCGATCCACCGCGCAAGATGTGGCCGTCCAGCCATGGGGCGGCGATCCGCCTGTGGCGCGGCGACGGCGCGTTGAGCGAAGGCGATGCGGAGAAGCGCGGCAAGTCCGGGCCTCTGGTCGTCTGCGAGGGCGTCGAGGACGGCCTGTCCATCGCCCTGATGACGCCGGAATATCGGGTGCATGCGGCCGGAAGCCTGTCGGGCATGATGTCCTATGAGCCGCCGGCATGCGCCAGCGAGATCATCGTCGCGGCCGACAACGACTGGACCACGCCGACGGCGATGGGCCAGCTGGCCCGCGCCGTCGCGCGGCTGAAGGACACGGGCAAGCCGGTTCGGGTGGCGAGAAGCCCGGTCGGCAAGGACTTCAACGATCTGTTGCGGGGCTTAGAGTGAAAACCAGAGGACAGAGCGGCGGCGGCTGGGGCGGGGAGTTCGACCTCGCGCATAGCTGGGCCGAATGGGATGCCTTGCCGCGCGGCGTCAGGCGCTTGTACGCGAGCGCGCCTTACAACTACACGGCCATCGAGGCGGTGCGCGCGATGGCGCGCGGCGAAGACATGCGGGCCTTTGCCCAGCACAAGCAGGCGCGGTTCGAGCGCCACGTCATGCGCGAGAGCAAGCGTCTCTATGGCGAAGTCCAGATCGGATACGTCCGATGACGACGGATGCGCCAAAGAGCTTTCCGCCCGGCTCGCCTGAAGCGATGGCCGAGTATCGACGGGTCAAGGCCGAGATCGACGCCAAGCTGAAGGGCGGGCGTGACGCGATTTTGCATGCGCCAGAGTTTCAGGATGATTGGGGCGCGCCTCCCGGACGCACCAAAGACCGCGATGATGACGATGACGACGCCGGCGACGATGACGGCGGCGGTGGCGACGGCGCTGGCGACGACACCCCGGCCCGCCGCTATCGCAGCATCCGCTTTCAGAAGATCAATCATGAGGGCCTGCTGTATTGGGCCACGCTGGGGCCGGTCGGGGACGACTGCCCCGTCACCTGTCTGGGGCGCGACGGGAAGGTGTTCTTCTTCCTGACGCCGGGCGGTCAGCTGGTGAACTATGAAGACGGCAAGTTCGGGCAGGCGCACATTCAGGCCCTGTTCGCGGGGCCGGCCATCGACTGGCTGTTGCGGGAGTTCCCGGCGATCAGCGCCAACGGCCTGTGGACCGGGTTCAAGGCCAACTACGCCCAGATCGCCCTGTTCTCGGCCTGCAACGCCCAGGGCGTGTTCGACGCGCGCGAGAAGGTGCGCGGCCTGGGCTGCTGGAAAGGGCCGAACGGCGAACTGATCCAGCACCTGGGCGACGAGGTGTGGATCGACGGGCCGGACGGGCGGACGACGCACAAGCCCGGCATGATCGGCAAGCACGTCTATCCCGGCCGACCGCCCGTTCCCCGCCCCCTGCCGGGCGGCGCCAAGGCGGCGCGGGTCGTGTTCGATGACCTGAGAAGCTGGAACTGGGCGCGCGGAGAGCTGGACGCGCGGCTGCTGCTGGGCTGGGTCGCGTGCGCGATCATGGGTGCGGCGCTGGACTGGCGACCGATGATCTTCATGACCGGCGATGCGGGGTCCGGCAAATCGTCGGTGCAGGAGCGACTGAAGAAGCTGATGGGGCCGCGCCTGGCCTCGACGGTCGATGCGACGCCCGCCGCCCTGCGCCAGATCGTGAACCACGACGCCATCGGGGTCAGCTTCGACGAGATCGAGGCCGACATGAACAACAGCCAGGGGACCGACGTGATGAAGCTGGCCCGCGTGGCGGCGTCGGGCGGGACCACCTATCGCGGCGGCAAGGATCACAACGCCTCGGAATTCACCCTGCGCGGCTGTTTCGCCTTCTCGGCCATCGTGCCGCCGTCGATGCGGTCGCAGGACATGCAGCGCCTGGCCTTCCTTCGGCTCGGCCCGCTGAAGGCCGGGGGACGGATGGCGGAGTTCACCGACGCGGACATGGAGCGGATGGGCCAGCAGATCGCCGGGCGGATCGCCGAGGGCTGGCACCGCTGGACCGACACGCTGCGCGCCTATGAGGACGGGATGCAGCGGATCGACCACAATCAGCGCGGGGCCAAACAGTTCGGGACGCTGCTGGCGGCGGCGGACCTGCTGCTGTTCGACGACGTGCCGGCGTCGGACACGGTCGATAGCTGGGTCGCCGGTCTGGAGCGCAAGGAGCTGTATGAATACGAAAGCTCGGACCCGACCTGGCTGCGGGTGCTGCGGCACATTCTGGCGGCGCAGCCGGACATCTGGCGCACGGTCGGATCGCCGACCGTGGCCGAGGTGATCCGCGATTACATCAACAACGTCGGCGAGGACGACAAGCGCAAGGAGCAGCGCCGTCTGAACCGGGCGGGCCTGGCGCTGGTCAGGGATCGCAAGAAAGGCCATCTGTGGCTGGCCGTGCCCGCGACACACCAGCAGCTGTCGGCGATGTTCAACAACTCCGACTGGCGCGCCAACGGCGGCGAGGGCCTGTGGACCACGTCGCTGCGCGGCGGCGACAAGTGGGACGCCGAAACCGACCAGGGCGTCTATCGCGTGGACAATGTGCCCCAGCTGGGGCGGGTCAAATGCACCCTGATCCGGCTGGACGCCAAGGTGACGCTGAACGGGGTGCTGACGCCGATCTTCGACGTGGACCCGGAGAAGGAAGAGGCCCTGCCCGAAGCGGCCTAGGCCGCATCGTCGCGAAGGATCGCGGCGACCTCAGAGGCTTCGCGCGCCTTCAGCTCGTGGTCGAGCGAGGCGCGCGACAGGGCCGTCGCCAATTCGGCCCGCCAGTTCTGGTTGATGGTGTAGGGCTGACCCTGACGAGCGGCGCTGGCGATGCGGCGGATGGTGCGGTCGTTGACGTTCAGCAGGGCGGCGAGCGGGGCCTGCCACTCGCGCCCGAACAAGGCGGCGCCGGCGCGGCATACGAGATCGGGCGTCAAATCAGTCATGGGGCGTATCCATAGGGCAGGAAGGCGGGGGCGGCCAAGCCGTCCCCGCCCCTGGGGTCAGTCTTCGTCGTCGGCCGAGGCCGTGGGATTGGCCGTCAGGTAGTCGGTAGCGGACATCGCGGCGTCAGCTCGGGTCCAGTTGTAGTGTTCGTCTCCAACCTCCGCGCCGTTCGCTTGAGCGCGTTCGTCGATCAGAGCCCGTAAAGCCACGGCCTTGGCGTCCACGTCTGCGAGGCCATGCGTCTCGATCAACGCCGCCTCGATCCAGCCGAGGTATTCGGCCTCGTCAGCCGCATCGCGGTCTTCGTCCTGGTCGACGGCATCGTCGTCCGCTTCGGCCGAGACCGGTTCGGGCGCGGCGACTTCGGTGAATGTCGCCAGCAGCTGCGGACGCCAGCCGAGTTCGCGGGCGTTGTGCGCCACGATGTCGGACAGATCAGCCTTTTTCGCCCCAGCCCCCGGCGACGAGTTTCCGACGGTGGCGATGACGTCCAGCAGGGCGTCCTTAGACCCGCCGTTGATGAAGTTCCAGTCAGGGGTCCACGCCTGTTCGATGACGACGCCCGCCTTGTTGGCCATCCAGCCCAAATGGGTCCAGCGATCAGCATTGCGGCTTTCGATCTTCTCCTCGTCCGCATCCAGCGTCAGAGCGAAGCACAGGGCCATAAGCGACTGGCGCTCTTCGACCGTCAGGGCTGCTATGGCGTCGCAGAAGGCGACACGACCTTCGGGTAGGCGTTTCGACCACGCATCGACTTCCTCGCCGACCAAGTCCTGCCCCTTCACCTTGACCTCTGGCGTCTTGCCATGCCGGGTTTCGGGCAGGAGACGGCTGGGGAGGCCGTCGCGCTCTGGACGGCCCCAGCGATCCTTGCGCAGGGTCGCCCAGGCCAGCTGGGTCGCCATTGCGATCATCGCCACGTCGGGTTGGTAGACGAGCGCGACGCGGGTCGCCTCGGTCGCGACCTGGGTCATGACGTGGTGGCCCTTGTGGCCCCAGCCGTAGAGGGCGGGTTCACGCTTCGCCAGCGGGAGCGGCGCATTGACGTCCACCTTCTTTCCGAGTTTGCGATAGCCCTTCTTGACCTCGAAATCGGCGCCGTGCTGCGGGACGAGGAAGACGATGCCCTGGGCCATCTGCTCGGCCGTGAAGGGCTTGGGCTTGTTCTTCTTGCCCTCGCCTTCCGGCTTCATGACCTCATAGCCGTCCTGCCAACCCCAGCTGTATTCGGCAACGATCATCTTAGACCATCCCTCGGCCAAAAAGCCGTTCTCCATCTCGCGCAGCTTGCCTTGCGCCAGTTCATGGACGAGGTCGCCGTCCGACCATTGTTCGTCTGCCTGATGGTGCGAGAACAGGTCCTGGACGAAGGTTCCGCCCGCCGCCGCATAGGCGTCCCGGCCGATAAAGCGCGCCCACTTGTGGTTTGCGGTGACGGCGCCCTTGGTCAGGGCGCTCTTGATGTGATGGGCGTAGAACGGCTTGTCGCCGGGCTGGGCGTCCAGCAGGGCGTGTTGCTTGTCGTGGTCCGTGGTCAGAGTGAAGGCGTAGGCGACATCGAGGTCGAACCGGCCGGAGCGGAAAGCTTCCAGAACGCGCGGCGACAGGGTGCGGAAACGCAGCAGCTGGGTCACGGTTTTTGGCGAGACGGCGAAGGCGGCGGCGATCTGCTCGGCCGACATGCCCTCGTCGAACTTGGCGTTATAGGCGAGGAATTCGTCTGCCGGGTGTTGATCCTCGCGGACGAAGGTGGCCAGCGATGCGGCCGAGGCGTCCTCTTGCGACGTCACGAAGACGTCCACGGCCTCGACGATGACGGCCCCGACCCCATCGGCTTCGGCCTCGATCAGTTTCAGGGCGGTCCAGCGGCGGCCGCCGTCCCAGACGGCGGCGCGGCCGTCGGCATCGATGTAGGCTTTCAGCGGCTCCAGCAGACGCCCGAAGTGGCGGATCGATCCGGCCAGCAGGGCGATCTTGTCAGCGTCATGGGCCGTTTCGGCGCGGACGTTCTCGCCGGCGATGTAGGTCTGCGACAGGGGAAGTTTGACGACGGTGTTCAATTCGGCAGTCATGGCGGTCCTCTTTTGACCAGCGGACGCCCCGACCCAATGCCGAAGCGTAGAACCTGACGGTTCAGGAAAACCCTCTCGCCGGAGCAAAAGGGTTAACCGGAGGCGTCAGGCAGCAACGCGGAGAGCGCGGGCCTGTGCGATGATCGTCGCCGTGTCGGCATCGACGTCGATGTCCGCCAGCACCCAGCAGCCCGGGTAGGATCGCGACCAGAAGGCCAGGTCCGGGGTGAAGTCCTGGAACGCAGTGCAGACGACGCCGACCTCTCCGTCGTCGCGATCCGCCATCAGGGCAAAGCGGGTCATGCCGCCACCGCCATCGGGCGCAGAGCCTCGAACGCGGTGCGAGCGACCAGTGCGCAGATCCAGCGCGGGCAGTCGCCGAAGGATTGCAACTTGTCGGTCAGGGGGCGCTCGGTGGCGCGGGGCGTGTGTCTGACCAGTTCGATGGCGACGATGAGGCGTCGGGCGATCAGGTCGCGATCACGTTGAGGAAGGTGCGCGGTCTCGCGCTCTAGCACGGCTGCTACGGTCATCGGGTCCATCCCAGATGTGCCCCCGGCCCAATGCCAGAGACGTTGAGCGTCGGACCGACGCCCTGTCACGCCCTCTATCTAGGACAGCCCGAGCAGCGCGTCAACATTCTTCATCCCCGACCCTTGGCGCGGACGCGAACCTGAGCGATAACAGGGCGTTCGCCGCCATCTGGCGCTCTTGTCTCCGACCGTGGGTCGGGGGGTAGAGACAATGACCGGGACATCTAAGTGTCTGTTTGGTCGATGGTTTTCAGGCGTGTCCCCAATGTCTCCGATGTCTCGGTCGTTTCACATGACGCGCGCGCCTGACCGACTGCGACCGGCGTTGAGCCGTGGCGATCCATCGTATGACGACGCGACCCCGAGACATCGGAGACATTGGGGACATGTAGTGATTATCATAAACAATAGAGACACTTAGAAGTCTCCGATCCTGTCTCGATCAAGTCTCCGACCCGCCGCGTTGCGGATCGGGCGGCGGCGTCACCCTCGGATCGAATAAACAAAGAGGGTGATATGAGCGGCGGCGTGGGTGCGGCGGTAGGTGAGGCCTTGGCGGCGGGCGCGGACATGGCCGAGGTTGTCCAGGCGGGCCTATTCGAAGATCTCGACGTGCAGGACACCGGCGCGCTGGACGCGCCGTCGCCGTTGTCGGCCGCCCTGCCCTCGGTCGTTCGGCGCGGACGGCCGAAAGGATCGAAGAACCGGCGCACCGAGGCGGTCACGTCTTGGCTGCTGGGCCAGCACCGTCACCCGCTGTCCGTCATCATGGAGGCCTATTCCATGACGACGATCCAGCTGGCCGAGCGCCTGGGCCTGCAAAAGGCGACCAAGACGGTGAAGGAAAAGCGCGAGGTCGCGGGCGGCATCGTCGAGGTCGAGGTCGAGGTGAAGCTCGACTACTATTCGAACGACGTGCTGCTCGACCTGTTCAAGCTCCAGATGCGCATGGCCGAGGTCGCCACGCCCTACGTCGCGCCGAAGATCACGGCGGGCGGCGAAGGCGAGAGCGGTCCGACGCTCAACGTCAGCTTCGCGGCGATGAACTTCGGCGGAACAGGCGTCTCCGTTCCCGCGCGCGGGGTCGATGCCGGTCAGGATTTGGGCGGTGGGATGAGCGTTCGACTAGGCCAAGTCGGACGGAGGCAGTCGGACGAAGACACAACGTCCTAAATAGGCTTGATAATTTGGATAACTAGAAGTTATCTTTGACGTGTCCGCGATCTAGGACGCCCCCGGAAAACGCCTCCACCAACCCCTTATGGGCAAGCGGTCCCGCACTGATTGGCGTTGCCGGAATTCGAAGGCGGCGAACCTCCCATCGATAGCCCCAGGGTCGGGGTGACGCGCGGGAGGTTTCAGGGTGGGGGAGACGGTTTTCGATCCCAGGGTCTATGTGCCCTCCGGGCCGACGGTGCGTCGGTTCCACGAATCAACCGCCTTCACCCGACTGATGGCAGGTCCGATCGGATCCGCCAAGACCACAGCTGCATTTGTCGCCGAACCCTTCTTCACGGCGATGACGCAGAAGCTGAACAATCAGGGCGTCCGCGAAGCCAAGGTCGGCGTGCTTCGCGACACCTATCGCAATCTGTACGCCACGCTGATCCCGACCTGGCATCAGTGGGTGCCTCGCGACTTCGGCAAGTTCACCGGATCCGACGACCGGCCGGCGTCTCACGATCTGGAGTTCCATGCGCCGTTCACGGACGGCACGCCGGGCATGGGGCTGTGCAAGCTGCGCGTCGAGATGCGGGCGCTGGGGACCAACACGGTCGAGGCGGTCTGTCGCGGCTGGGAGCTGCACGGGGCCGGGGTGGACGAGGCCGACCTCGTGCCGATCGAGGCGTTCAGCTTCCTGGGCGGTCGCGTCATGCGTGGCGGGCGGACGGAGTTTCGCGTCAGCCGCGGGGTCTGGGGCACGTTCAACAAGCCCGACACGGACCACCCCCTCTACACGAAATGCGTCGAGGAGGCCGAGCATCATGTCCGCGACGACTTCGAGTTCTTCGACCAGCCCGGCGGCCTGTTGCCCGGCGGTCCGCCCTTCGTGACCAATCCGGCGGCGGAAAACCTCCAGAACCTCGATCCGCAATATTACATCCGCGCGGCGGCAGGCCAGCCGTCCTGGTATGTGCGGCGCATGATCCGCAACCTCTGGGGCGCGTCGATCTCGGGCGAGCCGGTCTTCCCGGAGGCCAATCTCGACATCCTGTTCCTGGCGGAGGAACTGGAGCCTCGACCGGGCGATCACCTGTTCCTGGGCCTCGACGGGGGCGGCACGCCGGCCTGCACAATCAAGGGCGTGACGCCGAGCGGCCGGCGGATCACCTATGCCGAAGTGGTGATCTACGACCCGAGCGACCCGCGCCGGCGCAAGCTGATGCACGGCGTCGGACCGAAGCGGTTCGCCGAGGCGATCCGCGATCTGCTGTCCACGCGGTTCGCGCGCCAGCATGTCAGCATCGGCTATGGCGACCCCGCCGCCTTCTACGGCGCCGACCGCGAGATGGGCGAGTTCTCCTTCATGGAGACCGTCAGCCAGCATCTGAACATCCCGATCCAGCCTGCGCCGTCGAACGAGTTGCAGCTGCGGTTTGATGCGACGCGGAGCCTGATGCTGTCGCTGAACCCCGTCGACGGCCTGCCGCAGAAGCTGATCAATCCGTCCTGCCGGATGCTGCGCAAGGGTTATGGCGGCGACTACAAGTGGGAAGCGCACGATCCCAAACAGCCAGGCAAGCGGCTGAAGCCCCAGAAGTCCGCCAGCTCCCACGCGGTCGAGGCGGACGGCTATGGCGACCTGGGGAGCATCGGCCGCGCCGCACTGACCTCGGGAAATAGGGCCTACGATCAGTTCAAGCCAAAATCTACCATGACCGCGCCGGCCGGCGTGCCGGGCGGCTGGGCGCAGACGTCCGGCGGTGTCTGGGCGCCCACCTCTCCCCAGCCCGCACAGGTCGGCGGGCAAGGCAGCTACAGCTCGGACTGGTCGCCGTGGGGTTGATCGTCAGCGAGGCGTCGGCGTTCGACATGCTGGAGGCGCTGACGGATGCGGGTCAGCGGGGGCGGTTCACGCGCCAACGGTTCGGGGAGATGGCGGCCCAGGTGGCGGCGGGCGTGAGCCTGACGGTGCGGGACGACGCCGGCGTGATGGTCTGCGTGATGGGGCTGTGGCCCGAGGCGGATCATGCAGAAGCCTGGCTGGCGACGGGGCCGGGGTTTCGGCCGCATCTGCGCCGGGCGCTGTCCTGCATCGCGGACGCGCTGTCGGCGGTGGCGGGGGCGGTCGGGCCGCTGGAGGTCCGCATCTATGTGCGGGCGGCGACGACATCGGGCGACTGGAGCGACCGCGTTGCGGGCGCGCGCATGGCGGCAGGATTGGGCTTCGAACGGATCGGGGAAGAGGCGACGCGCCTAGGCCCCGTCGCCGTGTTCAGTCGCATCTATCCCGGAGCAGTCAGCGATGGCCCAGCGCGTTAAGAGCTTCTTCGGAGGCCGCACCCGCGAACAGAAGTGGGCGCAGATCGACGCCGAAAAGGCCCAGGCCCTCACCGCGCGCGAAACCGAGGAGGAAAGCCAGCGGATCAAGGCCGAAAAGGCGGCCTCCGGGCGGCTGCTGCGCGGGGCCGGACGTCGGATGCTGACCTTCCAGGGCGCCAACACCCTCGCCGCCACGATGGGCGGCTGAACGCATGGCCGGCTGGAGCGTCAGCAAGATCCTCGCCCGCGAGCAGGCGGCGCTGCGAAAGCGCAGCGAGGTCAAGCATTACATCGACCGGGCCATGCAGTTCGCCATGCCCTGGCGCGTCGAGCATGGGCGCGGGCGCACGGCGTTCGAACAGTTGTTCGACAGCTCCGGTCCGACCGGCGTCCACCGTTTCGGGTCGCGGCTGCAACGCGATCTGACCCCGCCCTTCTCGCGCTGGACCAAGCTGGAAGGCGGACCGCTGATCCCGGAGGATCAGGTGGAGGCGGTCAACCGCCGGCTGGAGCTGGCGACGACGGTCGTTCATGCCGCGCTGGACGCCTCCGGTTTCGCCAAGGCCAGCCACGAAGCCTATTCCGACCTGTCCATCGGGACGGGCGCCTTGCTGGCGCAGGAAGGCGACGACAACGAGCTGATCCGCTGGAATGCCGTGCCGCCCTGGGCCCTCGCCATTGAGGAGGGCGCGTCGGGCCGTGTCGATAACGTCTATTGGCGTCGCAAATATCCGGCCGATCAGCTGGCGGTGTTGTGGCCCAAGGCGACGGCCTGGCCCGAACGAGTGCGCAAACTGATCGCCGAGGGCAAGACGGAAGAGGTCGAGATCGTCCAGGCCAGCTATTTCGACCTGTCCATCGGTCGCTGGCGGTTCGACGTGATCTGCGTCGAGGGCGGCAAGGACGCCTCGGCCAAGATCCTCGAGACGGAGAACCGCACCAATCCCTGGATCGTCTTCCGCTGGTGGACGACGCCCGGAAATCCGTGGGGGCTGGGTCCGCTGATGCTGACCCTGCCGGACATCATGACCGCCAACAAGGTCGTAGAGATGGTGCTGAAGGCGGCGGCCTATGCCCTGGCGCCGCCGTTGATGGTGGCGCATGACGGCGTCGTGAACCCCGATACGCTGCGGGTCGCGCCGCACGCCCTGATCCGCGTGGCGAGGACCGGCGGGCCGCTGGGGTCGTCGATCCAGCCGCTGGCGATGAACGGCAGCGTGGACCTGGCGCAGCTGTCCCTGTCGGACATGCGGCAGAACATCGCCCAGAACCTGATGGCGCGGCAGTTGCCGCCCGAAAGCGCCTCAGTGCGCTCGCCGACCGAGATCGTCGAACGGATGCGGGAATTCGCCTTCGATACCGGATCGGCGTTCGGGCGCATGAATCACGAATATATCCCGGCCGTGATCAGCCGCGTGCTGGACGTGCTGGACAAGAAGAAGGTTCCGGGCATCGACTTCGACGAACTGCGGATCGACCACCTGATCCTGAAGGTGCGCGTCACCTCGCCGCTGGCCCAGCAGCAGAACCTGGAAGACGTCGAGCGCGGCACCCGGTTCATGGAGCTGGTCAAGGCCATCGGCGGCGACGAGCTGCTGACCGCGACCGTCAATGTCGAGGACATCGCCAAGTTCGCGCCGTTAATGGGGGCGCCGGCCTGGTTGCCCCGCGCCAAAGAAGATCGCGACAAGCTGTTGAACGCGGTCGGCGACGCCGCCGCCGAAGGTCAGGCGCCGCCGATGATCCAGACCCAGGGCGCGCCCCCTGAAATGCCGAACCTCGCCGCATGAGCCCGCTCGTACTCGCCACCCTTGCGTGGGTCCGGTCGCAGATCGTGGAACCCGACGACGCTGTCGGCGACGACTATCGGGCGGACGCCGCCCTGGTTCACCGCGTCTTCACGGGGCCGGACGGCCCGGCGCTGATCGAGCTGCTGGCCAAGACGACGGTCCTGCGCCCGGCCTTGAACCCGGCGCTGCATGGGTCCGCCAGCCATGACTACGCCCAACGTCGTGCCGGGGAGAACGGCGTCTTCGCCGCCCTGATCCACCTGCATGACACCCACGTCAAACTCACCGAAAGGACCGACCATGACCGACGCCATCGAACAGACCGACCCGTCCCTGTCTTCGGATGGGGCGAACCCGACGCCCGAACAGGCGGCGGCCACGACCGCCCAGCAGGATCCGACACAGGCTTCGACCGAGCAGGCGAAATCGCCTTCCGAGGCTGAGAAGACGCCGGAACAGATCGCCGAGGTGGCGAAGGCCGAGGCCGAGGCGGCCCGCGCCGTCGTTCACGCGGAGGCTTCGGCCTATGGCGTCAACATCGACGACGACGCCAAGGCGGCGCTGGGCCTGTCGGAGGCTGACGATCCGATCATCAAGGGCCTGACGGAAATCGCCGCCAAGAGCGGCATGACCCAGGGCGCCGTCGACGACTTCCTGAAAACGGCGGCCGAGATGGCCAAGGCCGGACTGTTCGACACGGGGTTCGATCCGGCCGTCGAAATGGCGGCCCTGGGCGAGAACGCGGCCGGACGGCGCCGCGAGGTCGAAATCTTCGCCGATGCGCTGAAGGCGCGCGGCGAGGGTTTCGACGACGGGATGCATCAGGAGCTGATGAGCCTGTCGCCCACCGCCAACGGCGTGAAGTTGGTCGAGTTCTTCCGCAAACTGGCGGGACCGGCCGGGGAGATCGTGGCGCCGGACAAAGGCGGCCCGACGGCCAAGGATGAGGCCCTGGCGAAATGGCGCGAGCAGCGTGTCGATCCTCGATATGAGACCGACAAGGACTTCAGAAGGGCGACCGAAAAGCTGTTTGCGGACGCGCATCGCTGACCGCGTTGCGGGATCGGACGCGGCCGTAGCGTCGGCAGGGTCAACCTGCCGGCGCTTCAGTCGGCCCCTATGGAGCGCCTGCCATGTCCTTCAATATCGACGCCGCATTCATTCCGAAGTTCAAGGAAGAATTCATCATCCGCGCCCAGCAGACCAAGCGGATGCTGGACGGCCTGTCCGAGGAGGGCGGCACCTTCATCGGCAACGAGGTCCACTTCCCGCGCTTCGGTCAAGCCGAGACCACCAAGTCGAGCCGACTGCAAGAGCTGGCGATGAACGGCGTGCCGATCGACTGGGTGAAGATCGCCGCCGAGCCCGAGTTCGTCACCTTCGGCATCTGGGATCCCGACAAGACCAAGATGACGATCCCGATGGCCGGCGCTTTCGCCCAGGCCGCCGTCAAGGCGGTGAACCGCGCCAAGGATCGCCAGCACATCGAATGTCTGGCCGACGTGGCGAACAACGGCGTCAGGAACACCAAGGGCGATATCGAGACGATCACGACCCTTGGCTCCTACACGACCGAAATCGATCTGGAGCAGGTCGCGAACGCCATCGTCGAACTGGGGACCAACGAGATGTTTGAGGGCGAGAAGGTCTCGATCATCACGCCGTTCAAGATCAACGTGCAGCAGCAACTCGATCCGATCCTGCACAAGATGGACGTCAAGACCAATCGCGTGTGGGACCGCATCGACTGGCGCACCTATGAACGCCTGCCGGGCAACGGCCCCGCCGGTCAAGGCTGGGCGTCGGCCGGTGCGACCGGCGTCGATGTCTTCATCCACGCCAAGTCGGCGGTGATGCACGCCACCAACGACGACGACGTCGAGATCAACGAACGGATGGGGTCGCGCCTCGGCGACCTGATCGGCCGCTGGTTCCAGACCGCCTCGGGCGTCACCCAACCCAAGGGCGTCATCCGCATCAAGGGCAAGCTGGACTTCGCCCTGCACCGCGTGGCGACGCCGACCAAGACGGTCGCCTAAGCCCTCTCCCCGTCTCGGCCCGTGTCCTGGATGCAGGACACGGGCCGTCATTCTAGGATCGCGCCGTGAGCCAGACCGACCTCGACATCTGCAACCTGGCCATCGACCGGGTGTCCGGAGACCGCATCGACAGTTTCGGCGAAGATAGCCCGCTGGGCGTCTTTTGCGCCGACCACTATCCGCACACCCGCGACGTGCTGATGGGGAAATACCGCTGGACCTTCCTGAACATGGTGCGGCCGCTGGCGCGCCTGGCCTTGCAGCCGGGCGACACCGGCGTCATGGCTTGCAAGTTCGCCGCCCCGGCCGATCTGATCGGCGCAGTTCACGCCTTTCGCGACGCCGCCGATCCCCAGGCCGCCCGGCTGACGCCCTATGTGCTGCTGGTGGACGGCTTCTATTGGGCCGACGACGCGCCCCTGTTCGCCGAATATACGGCCGCCAAGCCGGTGACGGCCTGGCCGACCTGGTTCAAGGAACTGCTGGTGACGGCCTTCGCGGCCAAGCTGGCTGATCATTGCCAGAACGGCGTCCTGGCCCGCCGCCTGGAACAGACAGCCTGGGGCCTGCCCGGCGAGAACGGCGAGGGCGGCCTCTACGCCCAGGCCCGAAACGAGGACAGCCGACAGGCGCCGCAGCGGACCTTGAACAGCGTCGGCGGCGTCGATGCCGGGCCTTTGGTGGGCGTCCGCTACGGCGGCGGCTTCTCGGCCTTCGACCGGTTCGGCATTGGGTACGGCTGATGGGCGAGGTTCACCGGCAGTCCAACTTCACCGGCGGTGAGATCGGACCCCGCTTTCTGGGGCGGCGCGACCTGAAGGCCTACGCCTCGTCGCTGGCCCTGTGCGAGAACATGCTGCCGCTGCCCCAGGGCCCCATCGTCCGGAGGCCGGGTCTGGCGCATCTGGACATGATCCGCAATCGCCTGGAAGCCGTACCGATCACAGCAGCCATGCTGTCGGCGCCCAATGGCGGAGACGTGGCCGCCCTGGTCGCGGGAACCGGAATGGTCACGACCTCGGTCATCGGCGCGGCCGATCCGCACGTCCTGCTGGAGATCGACTTCGGCGCGCCCGCGATGGTCGGCATGATCGACCTGGTCGATTTCGCGCTCGTCGAGGCCGGAACCGGCGGGGGCGATCCCGGCGACCTGCCCGATCCGACGCCTCCGCAATATCCGTGGAAACCCAGCCGTCCAGAGTATCAAATCCCATGACCTTGCCTGCGACAGCTGCAAAGGCGGTGGCCTTGCAATATCAGGCGGCGGACGGCGGCTGGGTCACTGTGGCCGAATGCGATGTCGGCGCCATCCTGCGCACCCGACGTCTCGCCAGTCCGCCGGGGCAAGCGATCACGGCGCGGCGCTGGCGGGTGATCAAGAAGACCGCCGAGGATCTGGCGGGGGTTTTCCGATTGAGTGGCCTGAGGGCGTTTCGGGAAACCGCGACGCTCTCCGCCCACAAGCGCTGGACCTTCGACTTCGACGCCGGTGAGCAGCGTTACGGCCTGATCGCTACCGACGGCAATGTCGAAGTGTATCGACGCGGCGTTCGCGTGGCCTCCATCCCGTCGCCGTACAGTCATGAGACGACGACGCAGGTCCGCCGCACCCAGTCCCGCGACACCCTGATCGGTTTTCATGTCGATGTCGCGCCCTATCGGTTCGCGCGACAGGGTGGTCACACGGAATGGGACAGCCGTGTCCAGCCTCTGAAGAACGTCCCGATCTTCGACTATACCGGCCAGCGCGCCGGCGGGGTGAACGAGGTCCAGACGCTGACCTTCGTCGACTACGAAGGCGGCGACACCTTCAACATCACGCTGGAAGGCGAAACCACGTCCAGCATCGCCTACAGCGCGTCGGGCGCCACGCTCGCGGCTTCGGTCGCGGCGGCGTTGCAGAGCCTGTCGAACGTGGGCGCCGGCGGCGTCAGCGTCGCCGCGCCCTCGGGGGCCACGCTGCATGTGACCTTCATCGGCGCGAACCGGGCCGACGATCTGGGCGAGATGGCCCCGACCACCCTGCAATCGGAGAAGGGGCGGGTTCGGGTCGCCACCCTGGTTCAGGGCAAGGCCGGCGGGGAGCCGGTCATCAGCGACGCCAGGGGCTGGCCCGCCGTCGGGGTCTTCTTCGGATCGCGGCTCTGGATGGGCGGGCTGAAGTCGCGGACCCAGACCCTGTTGTCGTCGCGGCTGGGCTTCTTCTTCGACTTCCAGACCACGGGTGCGGCGACGGCCGACAAGGGCATAGACGTCGATCTGGACACCGACGAAAGCACCGACATCATGGCGCTGTTCCCCGGTCGCCACCTTCAGGTGTTCAGCCAGTCGCAGGAGTTCTTCTGCCCGGCCATCCCCATCGTGCCGCCCGCGCCCTTTCCGCCCTCGTCGAAGGCGGGGCTGGAGCCCGGCACGCCGATCCTCGAAATGGACAGCAACGCCGTCTTCGTCCAAGCCGGAGGCCAGACGATCTCGCGCACGCTCTACAGCGCGGCCGACGAGGAAAAGTATATCGTCGATCCACTGTCGTCCTTCGCCTCGCACCTGATGGCCGGCGATAACGGAAAGATCGTCGCCGGGGGGATGCGGCGTCATCGCAGCACCGACCTGCCGAACCTCGGCCTGTTCATCCGTGCGGATGGCGGCGGGGTCGCCATGACCGCCCTGTTGTCTCAGGAGGTCCTGGGGTTCGCGCCCTGGACCACGGACGGGGCTTTCACGGAGGCGGGCGGCGAGATGGCCGGCGACCTGTATGTCTGCACCCGCCGCCAGTCGGGCGGGGTCGAAAGCCATCGACTGGAGCGCCTTGACGAAGGGCGGATGCTGGACGCCTCGGTGCTGGTCGAGGGGCCGTGCGCCGTCGTGACCGGACTGCAGCATCTGGAGGGGCGAACCGTCGTGGCCTATGTCGATGGCGGGGACGCCGGCGACGTCGTGGTTTCCGGCGCAAAGGCGGTCCTCCCCTATCCTGCCCTGCGTAGCGCAGAGGTCGGTCTGCTGTTCACGCCGCGCGGCTGCACCTTGCCGATCGTGCTTGAGCGCGACCCGCGCGCGGCGCCGTCGATGCACGCCCGCACCGGCGAGATCGCCTTCCGACTGGGGCCGACCGCCAATCTTCATGCCGGGATGGCGGGCAAGCGGCTCTGGCCCGTCCCCCTGAAACGCAGGGGCGGCCACGGCCGACAGGGCGCGTTGCTGGACCATGGCCCCGGCGAAGATGCGTTCGAGGGTTGGACGCGGCTTTATCCGGTTCCCGGCTTCCAAGACGACGCCCAGATCGCCTGGGAGCAGCGTCGTCCGGGGCCGTTGGAGATCCGCGAGGTGGTCGGAGACGTCCAATCCTGAAGAGACAGGAGACGGCGATGCAGGCGGTGATGGCGTTCACCAGGAAGACGGCGGCCCAGGCGGCGGCCAGCTTCACCACCACGAAGGGCGGGCAAGCGACGCCCGGCGGCGGCCTGAGCGGCAAGACGCTGGGCGGGATGAGCCGGGGTGTGTCCATCCTGTCGTCGCTGAGCGAATACGCCGGGGCGCGCCAGCAGGCGGCGGGGCTGGATCAGCAGGGCCGCGACGAGGCGATGGCCGGCCGTCAGGAATACATCCAGGCGGCGCAGCGGGTGAACGCCATCGATGCGGAATACAACGCCCTGGTCGGCGAGCAGCTGGCGGCGACATCGGCGATGGGGATCGACCTGTCGTCGGGTTCGGTCGTGGCGGCGCGGAATGCGGCCGGCGCCGATGCGGATCGGGAACGCCGCCTGATCCGCAACGGAGCGGACACGAACGCCAAATTGAGACGGGTGCGTGAACTGGCCTTCCGTCAGGGCGCCAAGAACCAGAGGTTCGGCTCGACGGTCAAGCTGGGCCTCGACATCGCCTCGGCGTTCGTCTGATGGCGCGCTCGACCTTTCCCGCCGGCGACTTCGGTCGCGGCGTCAGCCAAGGCCTGGTCGGCGGCGCGGTCGGCGCGCCCGGCGCTGGCGGCGCGGCGGCCATAGCCGAGGCGGCCCAGGGGTTCGGCCAGCGCGTGCGCAAGATGGCGGAAACGGCCTGGACCCGCGAAGGCGAGGCCGATGCGGCCCGGATGATCGGGCTGGAAAAGGATTTCGGCGTCACCGCCGCCCTACGTCCAGGACAGGGGGTGGATGACCAGGCCTATAACGCCGCGCTCCGGGGCCAGCATCTGGCGGATCGCCAGGCCGCCTATGTCGAGGAACTGGGCAAGATCGAGATCGCCAATCCCGACAGCGAGGTCGCGTTCGGTCGCGCGCACGAGGGCATGGTCGCGGCCTTCGCGCCGACGGGCGACGCCGAAACCGATCTGGCCTTCGGTCGCTTCCGCACGCTTCAGGACGTGCAGGCCCTGGGGCGGGTGCGCGGCGCGCAGGAGGAGAAGCGCCAGCAGACGGTTCGCGGCGCCTATCTGTCCACCTCGGCGACGGCCGGCACGGCGCTGGGTCAGGCTATCGCCTCCGCCGGGTTCGACACCGCAGGGGCGCAGCTGGTCGGGCAGTCGCTGACGCAGTTCGCGCAAGGGTTGGCGCAATACGGCCCGCGCGAAGCCTTCAGCGTCGGCGGCGTGGACTTCCCGGCCGATCCGACCCGCGCCGGCGTCGTCTCGGTCGAGAAGCTGGCGAGCGATTTCAACGCGGCGCAGGCCCAGGCGCGCATGGCCTGGCTTTCGGCGGCGATGGATCGGGCGCCGACGGCGGCGGCCAAGGCCGCCTTCCTCGGTCAGGTCCAAGAACGCTGGCAGAGCGGCGACGCCATGTTCGCCGGACTGGACGCCCAGGACTTCGGCCAGTTGACGAACCGGCTGGACGCCGAGGTGTCGCGGGCGCGGACCGGCGAGAGCGCGGCGCAGACCCAGATGGCCGAGCGGACCCGCCAGCTGCTGAAGGCCGGGGAATATGGCGACGATGTCGATCCGGGCGAGTTGCGGGCCGCCGCCGCCGCCTCTGGCGATCCGGGCCTGATCGCGCAGGTGGATTTCGCGCTGCAGAACGGGTTCGAGGCGACGCCCGCCAGTCTGCGTGCGGCGGCGACGGCCAGCGGCGTCGCCAGCATAGGCGACACCGCCGACTTCATTATCGACGTGCTGGAGGGGTCAGGCTTTATCGCTGACGACAATGGCCGCGGCCGGTCCCAATACGGGATCACCGAGAAGAGCCATCCTGCGGAGTGGGCGGGTCGGACGCAGATGGATCGGGGTGTCGCCCGCGGCGTGATCCAACGCGACTACGTGCAGCCCTTCGCCCATCTGTCGCCAGCGATGCGAACCGTTGCGAGTGCTGCCGCGACCGTTGGCGGGGTGCAGACGGCGCAGCGCCTGCTGGCGCAGGCCGGAGATGATCCCGAGCGTTTCCTGCAACTCGAAGAAGCGCGATTCCGTCGTTTAGCCTCCGAGAACCCAGATAGATATGGGCGATTTCTGCCGGGCTGGTTGAGGCGGCAAGGTCAGGTGCGTGGCTACCTGCAACAGCAAAGCGCGCGGGTTCGAGCGCTAGAAGGCTTTTCCAGCGACCCTATCGGGTTCGCGCGTGGAAACGGCCGCCGAGCCGCGCTGGCGCCCATCGCCGAATACGATCCGAACGCGGTGTTCAACGGCGACGTAGCCGGTTGGGGCGACTGGCTGCGATCACGCCGTGCGACGGGTCAGCAGTTGGCGCGCGAATGGAAAGGCATCCCGCCCGCGATCCTCAGCGACGATGAAGAAGCTTTTTACAAGGCGCGGTTCCAGTCCGATCCGGCGTCGATCATGACCTTCACGACGGCCGCCGCCCAGGCGCTGGGCGAGGACGGGGCGCGCGAACTGCTGGGGCAGCTGGGGCGCAATCCGGGGCAGGCCTCGGCCGATCTGCACATGGCGTCACTGGCTCTGGACGCCGGGGCGCGCAGCTTCGCGGCCCTGGCGACCGAAGGGCGGCGGCTGATGGCCGAGGGCGCGCCTGCGCCCAGGTTCGAGACGGGCGAAGGTCTGGAGGACGCGCAGCGCGGCGTGGCCGGCGCCTATCGCACCATGCCCGATCTGGCGGGGCCGGTGCTGGCGACGGCGCGGGCGGCGGCGGCGGCGGATGCGGCGCGCGGTCAGCAGCGGCCGGCGGATCACTATGTGCAGAGCGCGCTGGGGCGGAACCCTTACAACGGCAAATTCTATGGCGGCGCGGTCGATGTGAACGGGGCGCAGACCCTGTTGCCGTCGTGGGTGCGCCAGGACGCCATGGACGAGGTGCTGACGTGGGTGTCGCGCGCGGCCGTGGCAGGCAACTGGGGGCCGGTGTTCGACAACGGCCAGCCGATCCCGGTCAGCGGCCTGGCGCGGATGCAGCTGCAGGCCCAGCCGGACGGCCAATATCGGCTGATCAATCCGCGCACCGGGCGGCCCGTGCCGAACCGCCAGGGGCGGCCGTGGGAGTTCGACATCGACACCGACGAGCGTCACGCGGCCCTGCGCCGCGTCATGCCCGACCTGATCCGGCCGCGCCGATGAGCATTCGTTTTCGCAGCGTGCGGCGCGACCAGCCGCGCCAGACCGACGACGTCGCCCCGGCCATCGCCGCCCCGGTTCCGTTCTGGGACACGGTGAACCGCAACATGATCGATGCGGGCCAGACCCGGCGCGCGGGCGCGCGGGAGGAAAGCTACAACGCCCTGATGTGGGACCGGCACCGCGAGGCCGAGCGCCTGCTGGGGCGGCGTCTGCCGTTGTCGGACACGCTGAACGGCGAACCGACGGCGGATCGCGACGGGCTGAAGCGGTTCATGGACCGGGTGATCCCCGTCGACGACTGGAACGCCCGCATCCTGGGGCGGCCCGGTTCCTTGCGGGACGACGCCTATGAGGCCGAGATCGACCGGCTGAGGCGCGAGAACCCCGGCGTTCTGGACGCCCTGCCGACCGAGGCGATGGTGCGCCAGTCGCTGGACCAGGCGCTGACCGGCATTCGACGCCGCGCCGACGACGCCTCGACCGGCTGGACCGGCGGGGCGGCGTCCTTCGTGGGACAGACGGCCGGGGCGATGCTGAGCGATCCGGCCCAGCTGGGGGTCGCGGTCGCGACCGGCGGCTGGGGCGCCGGCAAGTCCCTGCTGATCCGGATGGCGGCGCAGGCGGGCGCCGGCGCAGGGGCCGCCGCCCTGGATGTAGGGCAGAGGATCGAGGACGCCCAGTATGGCGGCCCCGCCTATACGCCCGGCGAGGCCGTGCTGGACATCGGCTTCGGCGCGGCGGGCGGCGCAGGCTTCGAAGCCCTGGCGGCCGGCGGCGGCGCCGCGCTGAGAGCCGCGCGGGCGCGCCTGGTGCGGGCGGGCAACTCCGAGGCGCGCGGCGTGGGCGAGGCGCTGGATCGGCTGCTGGACGACGAGGCGGCCATCGGGACCGCCGACGACTTCGACGCGGCCCGAGAGGCGCTGGCGACGGGCGGTCCCCTGCCCCGCGTCCAGCCGGAGCAAGGGCTGGACGATCTGTTCGGATCGACCGGAACGGACAGGGTGTCAGGGCCTGTCAGGCATTCGCAACCCAAATCAGGCGATCCGGGGGTGTCAGGCGGTGTCAGGCCATCGCAACCTGAATTGCAGGCCGCCGACTATCGGGGCCGGACCATCTATGCGGGCCGGTTCGATCCGATGACGGTCGAGGCGGACGCCGCCCGGTTCCAATACAAGGCCGAGGGCGACGCCGACGGGGTGACGAACCGGCTGAAGGGCGTCGAGCGCTGGGACGCCACGGCGTCGGGCAAGGCGATCCTGTTCGAGGATCTGGACGGGCGGATGATCGTCGCGGACGGCCACCAGCGCCGGGGCCTGGCGCGCCGGCTGGCGGAACAGGGGTGGGAAGACGCCCAGCTGGACGGCTATCTGTTCCGGGCGCGCGACGGCTGGACCGACCGCGAGGTGCGCGTGGTCGCGGCGCTGAAGAACATCCGCGAAGGGTCCGGCGCGATCATGGACGCGGCCAAGCTGTTCCGCGAGGCGCCCGGCGCGATGCGGGATCGCAGCCTGCCGATCACCGGCGAGTTCATCCACCAGGCGCGCCAGCTGGCCAGCCTGTCCGACGAGGGGTTTCGCGCCGTCGTCAACAAGGTGATCCCCGAACGCTACGCCGCCGTGATCGGCGAACAGGCGGCGGACCGGCCCGAACTGCACGGCGATCTGGTCGAGCTGATCCGGCGCGGCGAGCCGAGGTCGGCCGAGGGCGCGCGGGCGCTGGTGCAGGAAGGGCTGCTGGACGACTTCATCAAGTCCGAGGGGCGGCAGATGGATCTGTTCGGCGGCCTGCCGCGCGAAAGCACGGTGATCGCGCGCGGCCGCATCCGCGAGGCGGTCATGGGCGCGCTGCGTCGGGACGAGAAGCTGAACGCCGCGCTGGTGCGCAATGCGGAGGCCATCGAGGCCGGCGGCAACATCCTGGCGCGGTCGGACAACGAGCGGCGGCTGGCGGTGGACCGGGCGGCGTCCGAGCTGGTGTCGCGGCTGGCGCTACGCTCCGGCGAGATGGGCGAAGCCTTCGCCGAGGCGGCCGCCGCCGTGACCAAGGGCGAGACGACGCCGGCAGATGCGGCAAAGGGGCTGACGGCGCGCATCCGCGCGGCCGTGGCGGCGGGCGAGGCCCTGGACGCGGTGCGGGCCGAGATGATCGACCCCGCGCCGCCGTCGGCCCAGGCGCTGGAGGCGGCCGGATTGTTCGATGAACCGGCGGGCGTCGGGCAGAAATCCCAGATCGCGCCGAAGCCGGAAGACGCCGCTTTGGAAATGGCAGGCTCTCCAACCGCCCAGGAATTGGTTGTCTATCATGGCTCGCCGACGAGGGGGCTCACTCGCTTGGAGCCCAGCGCCCAACCGGGGTTCGATTACGACCCCGTCGTTTCCGTGACAACCGACCGCAAACTGGCGGAGCAATACGCAACTGTTGATGGCGAGGTTTACGAGGGGCGGGTCTCGACTGTCGGTCTCGGGGACTTCCGCAACGAGGACCACATCAATCAGGTGATCGCGTTCTATGAGCGAACCGAAGGCGCGCTGAGCGATATGGACCTAGAGGCCGTCCGACACGGCGCGTGGAGGCTTTGGGAAAACCCGAAGCTTTGGGACGAGCAAGGTTGGCGCGGCTCCTTTGTCAGAGAACAGCCAGGACGGCCGGACGCGGACTATCTCAATATCTCGTTCCGGTCAGCCGATGACGTGCAGCTTGGCGCCGACCCGCCGAAAACTGCGATCCACCCAGCATTCGAAGATAAGCCGCCGCCCGGCCTGTTCGACGATCTGGATGAACCGCCGCGCGCCCAGCAGGCGGCCGATGTGTTGCGGCGCTGTGCGCCTGGTCAAGGATGATGACGATGGATATGTTTGAATACGTTAGCGCCGTAGGGCGTGTGATCGTTTGGTCGAGCGCGGCTTTCATCGCGGTTTCGTTCGCGTGGGCGTGGGCCTGCGTTCTGCCCCACTACGCAGCAGAGATTTTCTCCCGAGCGCTGGCGGCTCGATACGGGGCGAAGGCCCGCGCGCTGCGGGCATCGGCGGCTCGATACAGGGCGACGGCCCGCGCGCTGCGGGCGAAAATCGATTGGCTGAAGTCGGAGCCTGACTGATGGCCGAGTTTCGGGGCTGTATCGTCGAGGCTCTGGCCAAGGGCGAGATCGACAAGGAGACGGCGGACCTGGCCAGCGCGGCCTATGAGGACGCCTATTCGGTCGCGTCGGAGACGCTGGGGCCGGTGGACGCCGACCGGGCGGCGGGCGAGGCCGCCATGCGCAAGCTGGAGGCCGAGGCCATCGAGGCGCGGCGTCGTCGCCAGTTGTCGGTGCGGACGCGGCGCGCGGCGCTGGAGACGATTGCGGGGCTGAAGGAGCGGCGCGGCTATAGCGGCGTCGTCGTCCTGGGCGGCGGCGACGGATCGGGCAAGCCGCCGAAGGGCGGCTGGGTCCAGGGCGGGACGCCGCCGGAGAAGGGCAAGCCCTATTCCAAGGGGGCGGTCGCGGCCATGGCGCTGAAGCGGCTGGTGGAGAACCGGCCGGGCCTGTCGGGCGCGCCGGGCGCCAGCGTCGAGGGACGATACCGGGCGGTGCGTGGCAAGTTCGACGCGATGATGGCGGACCTGATCGAGAAGTTCGAAACCAAAACGGGCTTCGATGCGCCCGGCCGCGCCCACATGGACAATGTGGTGCGCGAGGCGTTCGGCGAGGACACCGGCGACAAGGCGGCCAAGGCCCTGGCCCAAGCGTGGGACGGCACGGCCGAGACGGCGCGGCATATGTTCAACGCCGCCGGCGGGGCCATCGGCAAGCTGGACGGCTGGGGCCTGCCGCAGATGCACGATCCGGTCGCGGTGCGGCGGGTGGGCAGGGATCAGTGGGTCGCGGCGATCACGCCCCTGCTGGACCGGGCCAAGATGATCGACAGCGTGACCAAACAACCGTTCACCGACAAGCGGTTGGCGGCGGTTCTCGGCGAGGTGTGGGAGACCATCGCCAGCGGCGGGGCCAACAAGGGCGGCCCCGGCGAGCGGATCGGCAAAGGGGCGTTGGCGACGCAGCGCGCCGAGCAGCGGTTCCTGGCCTTTCGGTCGGCCGACGACTGGATGACCTATCAGCGCCAGTTCGGCGAGGGCGATCCGTTCCAGGCGATGATGGGCCACCTGGACGATATGGCGCGCGACGTGGCCCAGATGCAGATCTTGGGGCCGAACCCGCGTCACCAGTTCGAATGGCTGGCGGCCTTCGCGCGGCGCGAGGGCGCCCTGGAAGAGATGAACGGCGTCGTGGGCGCCCGCGACCGCGCCGAGGGCATGGTCCTGGAGGCCGAGCGGATGATGGCTCATTTCAACGGCGATCTGAGCATGCCGGTTAACACCACCCTGTCGAACGTGGGGGGCGGCGTGCGCGCCGTGTTGACCGCGTCCATGTTGGGAAGCGCGGTTTTGGGCGAGATCAGCTCGGGCGTTACTTTCGGCCGGATGGCGCGCAGGTTCACCGGCCTCTCGCGCAACGGCGACATGGGCGAGCTGATGCGTCTGCTGGCGGACCCGGCCGAGCGGGCCATCGCGCGGCGGACCGGCTTCATCATCGAACAGGCCACGGACGGTTTCGTGCGGGGGAGCCACGACAATCTGCGTCTGATGACCGTGGGGGCCAAGGCGGAAGGCAAGCTGAACGCCTTCTCGCGAAGGTTGCCTGCGGCGGTGATCCGCCTGCAGGGGCTGACCGGCCTGGTGGCGGCGCGCAAACGGTCGTTCCGGTTCGAGCTGATGGGCGCGCTGCACGACGCCAAGGTCAAGAGCTTGGCGGATCTGGCGCGCGGCGACGTGAAGGAACAGGCGCTAGCGCGCTGGATGGACGCGCAGGGCTTCACCGAGGCGGACTGGACCATCATGCGCGCGGCGCCGGTGTTCGAGCCGCGCACGGGCGCGACCTTCCTGAAGCCCGACGACATCGCCCACCCCGAGTTGGCGCTGCGGCTGTCAGAGGCGATTGACATGGAAACCCGCCTGGTGTCGCCAGAGACGACGCTGGAGACGCGGGCCATGTGGATCACCGCGCGACCGGGCAGTTTCTGGGGCGAGTTGCAGCGGTCCACGTCGATGTTCAAGGGGTTCACCGCCACACTGACCAGCCTGTACGCCCAGGAGATGGCGCTCCAGGCGCGGGCGCAGGGGGGCAACGCCTTCATGAACCTGGCGGGCATGGCGGCCGGGGCCGTGGCCTTCATGACCGTGGGCGGGGCGATCAACATCCAGCTGCGTGAGATGGCCAAGGGGAACGACCCCCGGCCGATGGACGATCCCAAATTCTGGGGCGCGGCCCTGGCGCAGGGCGGCGGCCTGGGGATGGCGGGCGACTTCTTCTATGCCGCCCAAGCGCGAAACGGAAAGACGGCGCCGGTGGCCGCGTTCGGCCCGGTCGGTCAGCTGGCCAGCGACGCCTGGGGCCTGACCGGCGGCAATGCGCTGGAGATCGCGGGGGCGATGACGGGCAAGCCCGGCGAGCCGGGCAAGCCGCTGGACGAGGCCGTGGCGGATGCGCACATCGGCCGCGAGGGCGCGCGGTTCGTCTCGAACTACAATCCCCTGTCCAGCCTGTGGTGGAGCCGCGCCGCCTTCAGCCGTCTGGTCGCCGACAATCTGCAGCGCGCCGTGGACCCCGAAGCCGAGGACGCCTTTCGTCGCCGGGCGCGGCGGATGGAGAAGGAAACCGGCCAGGGCCAATTCTGGCCGCAGGGATCGAACTTCCCCGAACGCGCGCCGGATCTGGCGAACATGGGCGGGCGCCCGGAGTAGCGCCGAACCGCGTTGCAGGTCTCGGCGCCGCCGCACAGTCGGATCATGGCCGCATTGCCCGAAAACGACCGGATCGCCGGTCCCTTCATCGCCGCCGCCGGTCAGACCGACTTCCCGGCGGACTTTCCTCTGATCGATGCAGCCGGACTGCGTATCCGGTGCGAGCGCGGCGAGGCGTCAACGATCCTTTCGGCGCCCGATGTTGCGCCCGTCGATGTCAACGGGGAAGCCTTCACGGCGCGTCTGACGGCGGCCGCTCAAGCCGGTGATCGCGTCTGGGTCTATTCTCGCCTGCCAGCGTCGCGTCTGCGGGCGCACACCCCGAATGGGGCTGTCCGGACCCCGACGCTGGAAGGCGACGCCGAAGAGTTTCAGGGGCAGTTGCAGGAGATCCGGCGCGATCTGGATCGATCAGTCGCCGCGCCGGTGGGCGAGGCCGGGTTCGAGTTGCCGCGCGTCCAGCGCCGCGCCGGAAGCGTGCTGGCCTTCGACGCGGCCGGCCATCCAGATCTTTCCCGCAGCCTGGAAAGCTTCGACGCCGACATCGCCGGGGCCGCAGCGGCGGCGAGCCTCGCCGAGATGGTTCATGTCGCTGTTCAGTCAGCCTTGACGCAGATCCTCGACCTGGCGAGCGCGTCTCCCACGGCGCCCAGCATTCTGAACAAGCTGGACAAGAGCCACAACCTGGCCGATCTGGCGGATGTGCTGAAGGCGCGAGAGAACCTTCAGATTGCGGATTTTCAAACCCGCACGGCGGCGCAAGCCGGCCGCGTCCCGGCCCCCCAAACCTATTTGCGCACGGCGGGCTTTTCGACCGCCGGAGATCGGGGCGGCGCGCTCTATACGCGCGCCGCCTCGGGGCAGCTTCAGACGGCGGATGGGCAATGGTGGGAGATCGCCGAAGCGGCCGTCACGCCCGAAATGTTCGGTGCAAAGGGCGACGGCGTGACGGACGACACCGCTGCAATCAATGCGGCGATTGCGCACCCTCGTGTTCGCAAGGTCGTTCTTCAGGATAAGGATTACAAGGTTGCAACAGTAAACATCAGTCGAACGATTGTAGTCCGAGGGATCAGTAAGTGGGGGTCGAGGCTTGTCGGCTCGACAACGAACTCCGCAACCGTACTGATCACTGTGGCGCCTGTCGAACTGAGCAACTTCACAGTCGATAGGTCTGCCGTTCCTGCGGATGGGGGCGTTGGCATCCAGACGCTGAACGGGGGTTTCGGGGTCATCAAGGATGTGATCACTCAAAATCACTATGACGGCATCCTTCTCCTCTCGACGGCCAACTCTGAGCTTTCGAATGTCATATCCCAGTTCAACTATCGTCACGGGATCCGGGGCGAAGTCACATCGACTGGGGCCGAGCCTGCGCTTCAGTGGAAGATGACCAACGTCATCAGCCAAATGAACAACGGCTATGGCTATCAACTCTATGCGTTCGGTTCGACCAACCTTCAGACCGGACCTGTCGCCATCAACTGCGGCGCGTTCAGAAACGGTCTGGGCGGGTGGCGGTTGGCTGGCGAAGCCGGGACGGCCTGGAACGACATCAATATGTATCACTGCTATTCGTCGTTCGATAACGGGCATGGGTTCGACTGGGCGAACTGCGGCGCAAACAACCAGATGTTCGACACGTTCTGCGAGTGGAACGGCATGGTGCCGGGCGGTCGTAACTTCGATAATATCCCGGCGACCCAAAATGCCTGTGGCGTCATCATTCAGGGTACGTCTCCAGCCGGCAGCAACCTGTTGATGTCGGGCTTGATCATCCAGAATAGCGCACTCGACGGGGTGTTTGTCGCCCCGACCGCCACCCTTAGGGTTCTTCAGGTTATGGGTGCAAACCTGAAGGACAACGGTCAGGCAGGTGTCGCCTACCGCAAGGCCGGCTTTGCCAGCGCCTCGACCACGACCAACATCTATATTTCCAATATCGTCAGCCGTCGTGAGGGCTACACCACCCAGGAATACGGGATTTCGACGGAGTCCCCGACTGTGGCGGCGAAGGTGTTCGTTTGGGGTGGTGACTTCAGAAACAACCTGACACCATCCCAGAACCCGGCGTCGTCTTATGGGGCCTGGATGGCGGTTCCGGCATCCTGGTAGGTTTCGTTTTAGGCCTGCTCGCGAAGCGCGTTGCCGGGTCCAGTTGCAGCGCAATCTAAGCGGCATGAACCGTATTGAAGCGCTGCGCTGATGCACTGGAAACCCGCCCTGATCGAGCTTCTGGACGGCCTGCGTCACTGGCTGGAGCCGTTCATTCCCGGCGCCGTGGGCGCGGCCATCGGGCAGATGTGGGAACCCGGTCTGGGCTGGCGCGACCGCCTGGCGCAATGGACGGTCGGCGTGACCTTCGCCGCCTTCCTGGTCCCGGCCGCCGGCCATGTGTTCCACTGGCCCCTGCCCCTGATCAACGCCGTCGGCTTCGTCGTCGGGACGCTGGCCTTCAAGGCCTACAAACCCCTGCGCGAGGCCTTCATCGCCGGTGCGGCGGGTGGGCTGAAGGCGGCCTTTTCCAATCTCGGCAGCTGGGTTCCGCGTCGCGGCGCCGCGCCGGTTCCCCCGAACACTGAAGGAGAAGGCTGACATGGCGTTCAACCTGTCAAAGGCCAGCCGCGCGCGTCTGGTCGGCGTGCATCCCGAGCTGATCGCCATCGTCGAACGGGCGATCCAGCTGACGCCGGTGGACTTCAAGATCACCGAGGGTCTGCGCAGCGTCACGCGCCAAAAGGAGCTGTTCGCCGCCAAGGCGACGCAGACGATGAACAGCCGCCACCTGACCGGCCACGCCGTGGACGTCGTCGCCCTGGTCGGCGGTTCGGTGCGCTGGGACTGGCCGCTCTATGGCCGGATCGCCGCCGCCTTCAAGCAAGCCGCCCTCGAACGGGGATCGCCCATCGTGTGGGGCGGCGACTGGAAGACGCTGAAGGACGGCCCGCACTTCGAACTGGACCGGAAAAGGTTTCCCTGATCGCCGCCGACTGGCGGGATGCGAGCCGGGCGCTCTCCCGGCACAGTCTGAGGAATACGACATGGACGACACTCTCAAGGTCTCCGACGCCGAAGCCGCCAAGGTCGCGGTCGCACCACGCGTTACACTCGATGATCTGGAAGGCTCCATCGCAAGCGAACACTACATCCGCGCCAACGAGGCCGTGACCACGTCGCAAGGCGATGCGCATGGCGATACGACGGAGGACGCCCTGGCGTGCCTGACGCTCTGCGTCTTGGTCACTAAGTCCGGGTTCACGGTCACAGGTGAAAGCGCCCGCGCCTCGCCAGCAAACTTCAACGCCGAGCTTGGCCGGAAGTTTGCGCGCGGACAGGCGATCCGCAAGCTGTGGGCGTTCGAAGGCTTCGCTCTGCGTAAGCGCTTGGCCGAGGCCGCCTAATAATGGCCGCCGCTCTCGCCCTGTTCCACACCTATCGCAAGTTCCTGACCCTGCTGGTGGTGCTGGCGGGGGCGGCGTCGCTCTATTTCTGGATGGAGAAAGCCAAGGATGATCGCGACCTGCTGCTGACCCAGGCGCGCGAGATCTGCGCCACGGCCGGCGAGCCGTTCCAGCCTGAAGGCTCGAAACAAAAGGACTGGGGCAAGCGGTGCAACGGCCGCGTCGCCGCCCTGGTCGAGTTCCGAGACAAGGCCCAAGTCGGATCGATCGACGCCATGCTGGCTGACATCGAGCGCCGCGAAGGCAAGCAAGCGGCGGATGCGGCCCTGGCGGCCGTCTATGCCAAACGGGCGACCGACGCCCTCACCCGAATGGAGGCGGCCGATGCGGCAGTCAAAGATGATCGTGTTGGCGGCGACTGGGCTGCTGCTGTCAACGACCTTGCCGGCCTGCGCTAGGCCGCCCGCCGTCGCGCCGCCGCCCGAGGTCGTGGTGCGCACGGTGCGCGAGACGCCGCCGGCCGAGCTGCTGCGCTGTCCCGCCGCCGTGCCCGGCCTGCCGACCGACGGCGCGGCCTCGATCCCCTCTGACTGGCGGGCCGGCATCCGCCGCCTGGCGAAAAGCCGCGGCGACCTGTTCGACCAGGTCAGCCGCCTGATCCAGTTCCATACCGGCGAGGCGTGTCCGGCGGGTTGAGGCGTTCGCGTTGCGGCGGCGCGGGCCGCCCTAACCTGTGGCCATGATCGTCGGCGTCGGCGATCCGCCTCAACAGGAGATCGTCTCATGGCCCTCGTCAAAACCCAGTTTTCCAAGGTCGCCAATCTGAAACCCCCGCCCTCGCCGGCGCTGGCCACCCGTCAGCTGTTCCATGCCGAATGCGGCGCCGACAGCGTCGCGACCGTCGTCGCCAACGGCTACTTCAACGACGTGCGCGGCGAACTGAAGGTGGGCGACCGCATCCAGGTCGTGGCGGCGGCCGAGACGGCCTATCGCGTGCTGAAGGTCTTGACCGTGCCCGTCGCCGGCGACGTGACCACGGCCGCCTTGGCCTTCAGCTAAGCCCTTCGCCGGCAGACGGCGGGGTTTCAGTCCTTTCCCTCGCCTCGCCTGCGCGGACAGACGCCCCGGTGCATAATGACGCCGGGGCGTTTTGCCCTCCGATCCGCCCTAGATACAGGGCGCGGCGTGGCCCGAACGCATCCGACTTGACCCGATGCTTATTCACGAAGTCGGATACGGTCCCTAGAAAAAAACCAATGAAATCAGGGCGCCCTTAGCAGTTATCACTAACAGCCCTTTAACCCTGCGGGTGCGACAAGGGCGGCCGAACGTCAGCCGCCCGGAAGGTTCGCCCCTTCATGTCCACCGCCCTCGCCGTCGGCCGTCAGGCCTGGATCAGCGCCCGCATCCTGTGGGACGCGCCGTTCGTGGTGCGATTCAGAGGGGTGCTGCAGGCCCTGCTGGCGACCCTGCTGCTGATCGCCCTGCTGTCTTGGAATCCGGCGGACGCCAGTCTGAACGCGGCCTCCACCCTGCCGACCACCAACTGGTTGGGGGCCAACGGCGCCCTGTTCGCAGACCTGTTCATGCAGTCGCTGGGTCTGGCCGCCTGGCCGGCCGCGCTTCTGCTGGTCGCCTTCGGCCTCGCGCGGGCGGTCGGCGACGCGCTCCAGCAGCGGCTGAAGCCCACGCCGCTGAAAGCCTTGGCCGCGACCGGCGGGGTGCTGGCCCTGTCCGCGGCCCTGGCGGCCCTGGCGTCGCCGGCGGCCTGGCCGTTGGCGGCGGGGCTGGGCGGTCTGTGGGGCGACGGCCTGACCGGGCTGACGGCCAAGGCCATCGGCGCCCTGCACATCCCCGGCGCGCGCATCTTCGCGGGCCTGATCTTCCTGATCGCTGGCCTGTGGCTGGTCGGTTTCGCCATCGGGCTCCGGGCCATGGATTTCCTGGACGCCCTGCATTGGGGACGGTCGTTGAAGGCGCCGGCGCCCCGCGCGCCTGCCCAGGCCGCGCGCGAAAAGGCCCCGCCCAGGGCGCGCGCGCCGCGCCCCGCGCCGGTTCAGAACGCCCCAACGTCCATCGAGCCGTCCGTGGATATGGAGGCGCCGGCCGATCTGGAGCCGCAGACCGCCTATGACGACCTGCCGCCATGGGAGGACGAGGCCACGCCCCCGCCGCCCAGCGCCGCGCGCGGCGCGGCGGCCCGCGCGGTCGAACCGCGCGTCGCGGCGGTCAAGGCCCCCAAGGTCAGGAAGGACGACCTGGACCAGCAGGCCTTCGACTTCACTCGGCCCGAGGGCGATTTCGACCTGCCGCCGCTGGGGATATTGAGCAAGCCCGGCCAGCGCACAGCCTCGGTCGACGAGGATTCGCTGAAGCAGAACGCCAAGATGCTGGAAGGCGTACTGCAGGAGTTCGGCGTGCGCGGCGTGATCGACCAGATCAGGCCCGGCCCGGTCGTCACCCTGTACGAACTGGTCCCCGCGCCCGGCGTGAAGCATGGCCGCGTCGTGGCCCTGGCCGACGACATCGCCCGCTCCATGTCCGCCCGCGCCTGCCGCATCAGCGTGGTTCAGGGCAGGAACGCCATCGGCATCGAACTGCCCAACGCCAAGCGCGAGACCGTCTATCTGCGCGACCTGCTGGCCAGCGCCGAATACGACAAGAAGGGGCATCTGCTGCCCCTGGCGCTGGGCGAGACCATCGGCGGCGAACCCTATGTCGCCGACCTGGCGCGGATGCCGCACCTGTTGATCGCGGGCACCACCGGCTCGGGCAAGTCGGTGGGGGTCAACGCCATGATCCTGTCGATCCTGTATCGCCACAGCCCGGCCGAATGCCGCTTCATCATGATCGACCCCAAGATGCTGGAGCTGTCGGTCTATGACGGCATTCCGCACCTGCTGGCGCCCGTCGTGACCGATCCCAAGAAGGCCGTCGTCGCGCTGAAATGGACCGTGCGCGAGATGGAGGACCGCTATCGCCGGATGTCCAAGCTGGGGGTGCGCAACATCGCCAGCTACAACGAGCGCGCCCGCGAGGCTCAGGCCAAGGGCGAGCATTTCGAGCGCACGGTCCAGACCGGCTTCGACGACCAGGGCCGCCCGGTTTACGAGTCCGAGAAGATCCGGCCCGAGCCCCTGCCCTTCCTGGTCGTGGTCATGGACGAAATGGCCGACCTGATGCTGGTCGCGGGCAAGGATGTGGAAGGCGCCGTCCAGCGTTTGGCCCAGATGGCGCGCGCGGCGGGCATCCACCTGATCATGGCGACCCAGCGCCCGTCGGTGGACGTCATCACCGGCACCATCAAGGCCAACTTCCCGACCCGCATCTCCTTCCAGGTCACGTCCAAGATCGACAGCCGCACCATCCTGGGCGAACAGGGCGGCGAGCAACTGCTGGGCCAGGGCGACATGCTCTACATGGCCGGCGGCGGCCGCATCACCCGCCTGCACGGCCCGTTCGTGGATGACAAGGAGGTCGAGGACGTCTGCAAACACCTGAAGGCCCAGGCCGAGCCCGACTATCTGGACCTGATCACCGACGAGCCGGACGGCGACGCCGACGGGGGTTATGACGAGGGCGGGAACGGCGGATCGGGCGACGACCTTTACGACCGCGCCGTCGCCGTGGTCACGCGCGACCGCAAGGCCTCGACCAGCTATGTCCAGCGTCGCCTCCAGATCGGCTATAACCGCGCCGCCTCCCTGATCGAGCGGATGGAGCAGGAAGGCGTGGTCAGCCCCGCCAACCACGCCGGCAAGCGCGACGTCCTGGCCGGCCCGCCGCCGATGGTGTGATCCGGGTCGAAGGAACGGCTGCGCCTCAGAGCCGTTGTCTGACCCGCCATCGCGTCCAAGCTTCAGCATTTCGATGAACAGGGCTTCATCGCAGCGCCGGAATATGGTCAGGCTCGCGTCATTCCGACGCCAAGCCGACCGGGCAAGACGGCAGGATCGACAACCATCCCGAACGGGAGACGGACTTCAATGACCTCGCGCGCCAAGACCGTGGCTGTGGCCACATCCGACCTGAACCGCCGCGGCCTGCTGCTGGGCGCGGGCCTGACCAGCGGCCTGATCGCCCTGGGCGCCTTCGACGCGGCCCAGGCCCAGTCGAACCTGTCGGCCGACGACCGGGCGGTGGTGCAGCAGGCGCAGGGCTATCTGCAGGCCCTGACCTCGGCGCAGGGGACGTTCACCGAGACCGGCCCGAACGGCCAGACGCGCCAGGGCCGCTTCTATCTGCAGCGGCCGGGCAAGATGCGGTTCGAATACACCGACCCGGCCGGGCTGCTGGTCGTGTCGGACGGCTATAATGTCAAACGCTACGACCCTCGCCTGAACACCTTCCAGCAGGTGCCGCTGGGGCGCACGCCCCTGTCCACCTTCCTGGCGCGCAACGTCCGACTGGATCAGGGCGTCCGCATCGAGCGGGTGACGCGCATGGCGTCCGGCGCCTTCGCCATCACCGCCCGCGACGCCAACCGGCCGAACGACGGTCAGGTGGTGCTGGCCTTCGCCGGCAATCCCGTGCGGCTGCATGAATGGACCATCACCGATCCGCAAGGGGCGCGCACCCGAACTCAGCTGACCTCGCTGCAACCGGCGTCGAACCTGTCGGCGCGCCTGTTCCAGCTCAGCGATCCGACGCGCCGCCCCGGCCGCAACTGATCGCATGACGACGCGGGACGGGGTCGAGTGACCATTCCTCAACCCCTGTTCCCTTAAGGCTGTCGGTCATGAGCGCGACCGTCCCGCCGTCCGGCGTCCCATCGTTGAAGTGGACCGTGGCGGCGGGCGTCGCGGCGTTCGCCCTGTTCCTGCTGGGCGCCCTGGTCGTCGAGCCTGCGCTGAACCGGCTGATCGAGCCGCAGTCGGCGTCCGCCGGACCCCTGGCCAAGGGGCAGGTGGTGATCGGCGATCCGGTGGTTTCCGGGCGGTATGTCTCGACGGGTTCGGACGCGCGCACGCCGCTGGCGGTCCAGGTCGCAGGCGGCGGCCTGACGGTCGAGGGGGCGGGACGTCTGACCACCACGCCGCACCGTCTGGTGGGCGCCGACCAGAAGGCCGACGGGGCGCGCACCTTCGCCGAGGCCATGGGTGCGCCCGCCGCCGCCCAGATCGAAATCCGCCGGGTTCTGGCCGACGAGGACAGCCGGCTGTGCGCCGGTCAGGCCGTGGGCTGGCTGGCGCTGGCGATGCGGCGAGACGGCTTTCTGCTGATGCCCGTGCGCCAAGGACCGCCGCCCGGCGCCTTGGCGGCCCAGGATCGGCTGTGCGCCGTGCGGGACTTCGGCCGGTGATCCGCGCGCTGATCCTGGCGGCCCTGATCGGCGCGGCCGCCGCCCTGTGGACCTGGACCCGGCCGGGCATGGCGGAGACGGGCGCCCCGCGTGATGCGGTGGTCGTCCAGGTGCTGGACAACGGGTTTCACACCGACTTGGCCGTGCCGCGCGCGGCCCTGATGCGGCGCGGCGGCCCCCTGGCCCAGGCGGCGGCGGGGCTGGGGCCGGGCGACTGGATTCTGATCGGCTGGGGCGACGCGCGTTTCTATGTGGACCAGAGCCCGATTTCGGATCGTCTGCCGGACGGCGCCCGCGCCTTCTTCCGGCCGGGCAACGCCTCGGTCGTCATGCTGGACCCGGCGGCGGTCGATCCCCGACTGAGCCATGGCGAGGACAGCGCGCGGCTGACGCTGACGCAGGCGCAGTTCGACCGGCTGGCCGCCCGGGTGGAGCGGTCGCTGGCGCTTTCCCACGGCGCGGCCCGCATCGTCGCCGCCCGGCCCGGCGACGACGCCCGCTTCTTCGCCAGCCGCGAGACCTTTTCGATCCTGCATCTGTGCAACCACTGGACCGCTCAGGTGCTGAACGCCGCGGGCGTGGCGATCCGGCCGGTCCGGTCGATCACCTCGGTCGAGGTGATGCGGGCCGCGCGGGCGTCGGAAGGGGCGCGAAAACTGGACATGCGCCCGGGGCAGGACTAGACCGCCCGACTTTCGCCTATCCGGCCGGGTCCGATCCCCGGTCGAGCCGGGGATGACGACCCAGCAGGCGAACACGAAGGAGAGGCCGATGGCCCACAAGCAACATACCCGCAACGCCTCCGGCCCGGCAGGACCCAGCCAGCGTCAGCTGCGCGCCGGCGAGCTGATCCGTCACGCCCTGGTCGACATCCTGCGCGAGGAGGACATCCACGACGAGGCCCTGGTCGGCGTCTCCGTCACCGTGACCGAGGTGCGCCTGTCGCCCGACCTGAAGCACGCCACCTGTTTCGTCGAGCCGCTGGGCGCCGGGGTGGAGACCGCGCCCACCGCCGGCCACGAGAGCGAGATCATCAAGGCGCTGAACGCCCACGCCAAATTCCTGCGCGGTCAGCTGGGTCGCCGGCTGGACATGAAGTTCACGCCCGACCTGCGTTTCCGCCACGATGAAAGCTTCGACGCCGCGACCCATATGGACCGCCTGTTCGACGACCCTCGCGTCCGCGCCGACCTGGAACGCCGCGACGAAGACGAGGGCGATCAATGATCCTCCGGCCTCAAACAGCGCGACGCGCTACCGGCCGGGCGTTCGGGCCTCAAGTAGTGCGAAGCACGGTAGGCCAAGAATAATGGCCCGCAAGAAGAAGGGCGAGGTCATCGACGGCTGGGTCTGTCTGGACAAGCCGTTCGAGATGGGATCGACCGAGGCGGTCAGCCGCATCCGTCGCCTGTTCAACGCCCAGAAGGCCGGTCACGCCGGGACGCTGGACCCGCTGGCCAGCGGCATCCTGCCCATTGCGCTGGGCGAGGCGACCAAGACCGTGCCGATGATGATGGAGGCGCAGAAGGTCTATCGCTTCACGATCAACTGGGGCGTCTCGACCGACAGCGTGGACCGCGAGGGCGAGATCATCGGCCGCTCCGACGTGCGGCCCGACGTGGATCAGGTGAAGGCGGCCCTGCCCGCCTTCGTCGGCGAGATCGACCAGACGCCGCCACGTTTCTCGGCCATCAAGGTGGACGGCGCCCGCGCCTATGACCTGGCGCGCGACGGGGTGGCGTTCGAGCTGCCGTCGCGGCGCGTGACCATCCATTCGGCCGAGGTCTCGGACGCCCCGGACGCCGACCATGTCGAAATCGTCATCCGCACCGGCAAGGGCGTCTATGTGCGGTCGCTGGCGCGCGATCTGGCGGCGGTGCTGGGCGCCGAGGGCCATGTCAGCGCCCTCAGGCGCGAGCGCGTCGGCCCGTTCAGCACGGAAAACGCCGTCACTCTGGATTCTCTGGAGGAAATGGTGCATAGGGGCGCCGCCTCGGAAGGCTTGCTTGCCGTCGCGACCGCCCTGGACGACATCCCGGAGCTGGCCGTGACGGAACAGGACGCCTTCTCGCTTCGGCAGGGACGCCCGATCGTTCTGCTCCCCCGTCAGGTGGAAACCCTCAAGGATCGTCTTTCAGGCGGTTCGCGCACGGTTTCAGCCTTTCAGGGCCAGACCCTCGTCGCGCTGTGTCAGTTGCGGGCCGGCCGGTTAGAACCCGACCGCGTTTTCAATCTTTCCTGATCGCCTGATCAGGGGACTCCAACCCGGCCTCATGCAGCGCGACGCGCGGTAGGCCACCAAGGGAGACTTTCGATGTCGGTTACTGCTGAACGCAAGCACGAGATCATCGCCGATAACGCCCGCTCCGCCGGCGACACCGGCTCGGCCGAGGTTCAGGTCGCGATCCTGTCGGAACGCATCGCCAACCTGACCGAACACTTCAAGACCCACAAGAAGGACAACCACTCGCGTCGTGGCCTTCTGAAGATGGTGTCGCAACGTCGCCGCCTGCTCGACCACCTGAACAAGGTCGACGCCGGCCGCTACCAGGCGCTCATCGCCAAGCTGGGCCTGCGCCGCTAAGGCGCCGGACGAGTTTGAATAACGCTTTCGAGGCGCGGGCGGTCACGTCCGCGCCTCGTTGTGCGACTAGAGACGACCGCGCGCCTCGGACCTAAGGCGCAGACGCGAGGGCCAGGCGGTCCTCGACCGGGTCGTTCGCGATGGCGCGGCGCCCCACGGACCTCGGGACTGAACGCCCCGCGCTCCACCCCATGATGGGACCCCGCACGGAATACGCCGTCCGGGATACGAAAGACGAAATATGTTCGACATCAAACGCAAGACGATCGACTGGGCCGGACGCCCGCTGACCCTGGAGACGGGCCGCATCGCCCGCCAGGCCGACGGCGCCGTGCTGGCGACCTACGGCGAGACCGTGGTTCTGGCCACCGTCGTCTATGGCCGCGCCCCCAAGCCGGGCCTGGATTTCTTCCCCCTGACCGTCAACTACCAGGAAAAGACCTTCGCCGCCGGCAAGATTCCGGGCGGCTACTTCAAGCGTGAAGGCCGTCCGTCGGAGAAGGAGACGCTGGTTTCCCGCCTGATCGACCGTCCGATCCGCCCGCTGTTCGTCAAGGGCTTCAAGAACGAGACCCAGGTCGTCGTCACCGTGCTGCAGCACGACATGGAGAACGACCCCGACGTTCTGGGCATGGTCGCCGCCTCGGCCGCCCTGACCATTTCGGGCGTGCCCTTCATGGGCCCGATCGGCGCGGCGCGCGTCGGCCTGATCGACGGCGAGCTGGTGCTGAACCCGACCATCGACCAGGTGCCGACCTCGGACCTCGACCTGGTGGTCGCCGGCACGCAGGACGCCCTGATGATGGTCGAATCCGAAGCCAAGGAGCTGTCGGAAGAGAAGATGCTTGAGGCCCTGATGTTCGCGCACGCGGGCATGCAGCCGGTCATCGACGCCATCATCGATCTGGCCGAACACGCCGCCAAGGAGCCGTTCGACTTCCAGGCCGAAGACCACTCCGACGTGGTCGCCTCGATCAAGTCGCTGGTCGGCGAGGACATCAAGACCGCCTACACCCACGCCGGCAAGTACGAGCGTCGCTCGGGCGTCGACGCGGCCAAGAAGACCGCCGCCGCCAAGCTGGTGAAGACCGACGAGAACCCCGACGGCGTCGACGGCTCCAAGTTCTCGGCCGCCTTCAAGGAATGCGAAGCCGAGGTCCTGCGTCGCGACATCATCGAGAACGCCCACCGCGTCGACGGTCGCGCCCTGGACAAGGTCCGCGCCATCGTGTCGGAAGTCGGCGTCCTGCCGCGCACCCACGGTTCGGCCCTGTTCACGCGCGGCGAAACCCAGGCCCTGGTCGTCGCCACGCTCGGCACCGGCGAGGACGAGCAGTACATCGACAGCCTGCAGGGCACCTACAAGGAAAGCTTCCTGCTGCACTACAACTTCCCCCCCTATTCGGTGGGTGAAGCGGGCCGCATGGGTTCGCCCGGCCGTCGCGAGATCGGTCACGGCAAGCTGGCCTGGCGCGCGATCCGTCCGATGCTGCCGACCAAGGAAGACTTCCCCTACACCATCCGTCTGGTGTCGGAGATCACCGAGTCGAACGGCTCGTCCTCGATGGCCACGGTCTGCGGTTCGTCGCTGGCCCTGATGGACGCCGGCGTGCCGCTGGTCCGTCCGGTCTCGGGCATCGCCATGGGTCTGATCCTGGAGCCGTCGGGCGAGTTCGCCATCCTGTCGGACATCCTGGGCGACGAAGATCACCTGGGCGACATGGACTTCAAGGTCGCCGGCACGTCGCAGGGCATCACCAGCCTGCAGATGGACATCAAGGTCGCCGGCATCACCAAGGAGATCATGGAGCAGGCCCTGACGCAGGCCTCGGCCGGTCGCCTGCACATCCTGGACGAGATGTCCAAGGCTATGGACGCGCCGCGCACCGAACTGGGCGAACACGCGCCCAAGATCGAAACCATCAAGATCGCGGTCGACAAGATCCGTGAAGTGATCGGTTCGGGCGGCAAGGTGATCCGCGAGATCGTCGAGAAGACCGGCGCCAAGATCGACATCGGCGACGACGGCACCATCAAGGTCGCCGCCAACGACCAGGAGAAGATCGACGCCGCCAAGGCCTGGATTCAGTCCATCGCCTCGGAACCGGAAGTCGGAACCATCTACACCGGCAAGGTCGTGAAGGTCGTCGACTTCGGCGCCTTCGTGAACTTCTTCGGCGCCAAGGACGGCCTGGTCCATGTGTCCCAGATCGCTCTGGAACGCGTCGCCAACCCGGCCGACGTCCTGTCGGAAGGCCAGGAGGTCAAGGTCAAGTTCCTGGGCTTCGACGATCGCGGCAAGACCAAGCTGTCGATGAAGGTCGTCGATCAGGAAACCGGCGAGGACATCACCGACAAGATCAACGCCGAACGCGCCGAACGCGGCGAAGCCCCCCTGTCGGAAGACACCGGCGGCCGTCCCAAGCGTGACGGCGACCGCGGCGGCGATCGCGGCCGTCGTCGTCGCGACTAGGCGACGTCGAACCCGAGACGAGAGCGAGGCCCGGCGGAGCGATCCGCCGGGCCTTTTTCTTCGCGGGCCGGGCGACCCTTGCGGCGATTTCACTTGCCGCGCCCGGCCGTGCGGTCTCCATTGCCGCATCGTCCGTGGGGAGAACGTCATGCTGGATCGTCGCCGCCTTCTTCAGTCCGCCGCCCTGGGCGCGGGACTTTGCGCCGTCGGGGGCGCCGCCGTGGCCCGCCCGCAGGACGGCGACGCCGCCGGGGGGACGGACGGCGCCTTCAAGACCTTCATGGACAAGGCGTTCGAGGGCACGCTGGACCGCGCGCCCGAGGTCGTGACCATGTTCGGCCTGGACAAGGGGGCGCGCGCCGCCGCCAAGTCGCAGCTGACCGCCCCCACCCAGGCCGAGGAGGAGAGCCAGCGGGCCTTCATCCGCCAGCAGGCCGCCGACCTGGCCCGGATCGACCGCCGCGCCCTGTCGCCCCGCAATCTGAACTATTACGACAGCATCAAGGACAATCTGGACGGGGTCATCGCCACCTACGCCATTCCTTATGGCCAGGGCGGCTGGCCCAATCCGTACCGGGTCAGTCAGCAGGGCGGCGCCTATCAGTCCACGCCCGACTTCCTGGCCAATCAGCACACCATCGAGACGGCCGCCGACGCCGACGCCTATGTGGCGCGCGTCAACGCCTTCGCCGACGTGCTGCTGGCCGAGACGGATCGACTGAAGGAAGACTATGCGCTCGGCGTCGTGCCGCCCGACTTCATCCTGGCCAAGGCGATCCGCCAGCAGGACGGCGTCCTGGCGACCCCGGCGGCGACCTCGCCCCTGACCCAATCGGTCGTGGACCGCGCCCGCGCCAAGGGCCTGACCGGCGACTGGGGCGCCCAGGTCGAACGGCTTGTGACCGAGCGGGTCTATCCGGCCCTGGCCGCCCAGAACGCCGTCCTGAAGGCGGCCCAGCCGAACGCCGTGCACGAAGCCTCGGTGCGCCGCCTGCCGCAGGGCGAGCAGTATTACGCCAACAGCCTGCGCTACATCACCACGACCCGGCTGACCGCCGACGAAATCCACCGCACCGGCGTGGAACAGATGGCCGATCTCACCGCGCGCGCCGATGGGCTGCTGAAGGCGCAAGGGTTGACGCAGGGTTCGGTCGCCGAGCGGATCAAGGCCCTGGGGGACGACCCGAAGTACGTCTACGCCAACACTGACGCGGGCAAGGCCGAGCTGATCGCCAAGCTGAACGCCCAGATGGCCGACATGCAGGCCCGCCTGCCCAACGCCTTCGGCCGACTGCCCAAGGCCAAGGTCGAGATCAAGCGCGTCCCGCCCGAGATCGAGGCCGGCGCGCCGATGGGCTATTACAACTCGCCCAGCCTGGATGGGACGCGGCCCGGCATCTACTGGATCAATCTGAAGGACACGGCGGAATGGCCGTCCTGGACCCTGCCGACCCTGACCTATCACGAGGCGACGCCGGGCCACCATCTGCAGATCAGCCTCCAGCAAGAGAGCGAGTCCGCGCCGCTGCTGATGAACCTGCTGGGCTTCTCCAGCTATGTCGAGGGCTGGGGGCTATACGCCGAACAGCTGGCCGACGAACTGGGCGCCTATGAGAACGATCCGGTGGGTCAGATCGGCTACCTGCAATCGCTGATGTTCCGCGCCGCGCGCTTGGTGGTCGATACCGGCATCCATTCCAAGGGCTGGAGCCGCGAAGAGGGCATCCGCTACATGATGGAGGCCTATGGCGATCAGGAGGGCGCGGCGACGTCCGAGGTCGAACGCTATTGCGGCTGGCCGGGCCAGGCCTGCGCCTACAAGGTCGGGCACAACGAATGGGTCCGCCTGCGTGAAAAGGCCAAGACGACCCTGGGGCCGAAGTTCGACATCAAGGGCTTCCACGACACGGCCCTGGCCGCCGGCGGCGTGCCGCTGTCGGTGCTGGAGCGGATCGTCAACGGCTGGGTCGCCGCCCAAGCCTGATCGGCGGCGGCCTTACCGCGTGCGCCAGGCGACGGGCCACAGGTCGGCCGGCACGCCGGCGCATTCGCCCATGGTGCTTTCGCGCGTCAGGACGAAGCGCTGGCCCGTCCAGGTCCAGGTCTGGGCCGCGCCGCAGTCGCCGATGCCGCGCCCCTTGGCGAAGGCGGACAGGGTGCGGCTCCCGGGATCGTATCCACCGTTGACGGTGGCGTTGTCAGGCGAGGTCGGGTCCGCCCCCGGGCCGGCGGTCCCGATCAGGGCGGCGGGGCGCGGATCGCGGCCGCCGGGGCCGGTCAGATACCAGTAGTGGGTGACGTTATAGGCGCCCGAGCCGCAGGGCACGGCCCACAGTTCGGTGCGGGCGTCCAGCCGGGCGGACATGACCATGTCGCTGACGTCCGGCACGACCGATTCCTTCAGGCAGTTTCCGACCTCGGTGCGGGAACGGAGGGCGGCGGGCACGGTCTGGTTCTCATCGCCGAAGCCGGTCTGATCGACGGCGGGCCCGGCGGCGACCACGGGCAGCTGGGGGGCGGCCGGCACGGTAGAGGCCGGCTTGTCGCCGCGCCGCATCAGGGCCGTGGGCGTATCGAGGCGACCCTGTTTCTCGTCGATCCACAACAGGGCGGCCGCCGCGCCGTTCAAGGAAATGTCCTGGGCGGAGGCGCCGCGGATGGTGGCGACCTTGCCCTGGGCCAACAGGTCGATGATCGGGCGGGCATCTGAAACAATCTCGCCGATGGGCGCGTCCGCCTCGCTTGCGGCGTTCAGCGCGGCGGCGAAATCCCGGCCGTCGATGGTCAGGCCGATCCGGGGCGGCCCCTTCGCATCGCCGTCGGGCCAATAGCCGAACAGGATATGAGGTCTGGCGTCCGGGCCGGGGGCGAGCGTGATGCGGAGCCAGCCGCCGTCGCCGCCCGAGGCGAAGCCGAAGGCCCAGCAGGTTCCGTCGTTGCCGCAGGTGGCGCTCCAGTCGCGGAACTGCTTCGTCTCGCTGGCGATCTGAAGCACGGGGGCGGCTGCGACGGACGCCGTGGTCGCGGCGGCGGCCGGCCGGGGAGCGTCGGTCTTCCTGGCGGCGTCCCTGTCGCCACAGGCGGCCACGGCAAAAGCAAGGGCGGACGCGGCGACGGCCGCCATCAGGCGCGGATGGATCATGCCTTCTTCAACTCCGACGGCCTGTGCGCCGCGCGTGCGCCGGTCTTGGCGCTCTCGACGATATATTCCGGCCTATCCTTCGACGCCGCAACCTTGTGGCCCTTGATATGGGTTTCGGACGTGACCTTCCTGACCACCTTGCCGGTCGTCGCGCCCTGGCTGTGGTCCCACTTCACCTTGTCGCCGGGCTTGAACGTCTTGTCTGACATGGTCGCGTTTCCTGCTGCGTCGCTTGTCGTTCAGCGATCAGCCTGCGCATCAGTTCCGCATCGACCACCGGCGGCGGCTCGCGGAAGACGGCGATCCATTGGCGGACCAGATCGCGTTCCTCATCCGTCATTCGGTCGTCCGTCGTCGTTTCGAGGTCTGACGGAATCCGAAGGGGCGCATCGGGTTCAGCTTGACGGCGGACGGCTTTTTCCGGGCAGGGTTAACGGCGGGCCGGGGTTTGCGTGAACGCGCGGCCCCGCTATACCGCCGCCACGATATTCCTTCCCCAAAGCTCATAGGCGGACACGCGCATGGCCAAGATCAAGGTCGAAAACCCCATCGTCGACATCGACGGCGACGAAATGACCCGCATCATCTGGCAGATGATCAAGGACAAGCTGGTCTTCCCGTTCCTGGATCTGAAGCTGGACTACTACGACCTGGGCATGGAGCATCGCGACGCCACCGACGACCAGGTGACGATCGACGCCGCCCACGCGATCCAGAAGCACGGCGTCGGCGTCAAATGCGCCACCATCACCCCGGACGAGGCCCGGGTGAAGGAGTTCGGCCTGAAGAAGATGTGGAAGTCGCCGAACGGCACCATCCGCAACATCCTGGGCGGCGTGGTCTTCCGCGAGCCGATCATCTGCTCGAACGTGCCGCGTCTGGTGCCGGGCTGGACCCAGCCCATCGTCGTGGGCCGCCACGCCTTCGGCGACCAGTACAAGGCCACCGACTTCCTGATGCCCGGCCCCGGCACCCTGACGATCAAGTTCGTCGGCGAGGACGGCGAAACGATCGAACACGAGGTTTACAAGGCGCCGGGCGCCGGCGTGGCCATGGCCATGTACAACCAGGACGCCTCGATCCGCGAGTTCGCCCACGCCAGCTTCGCCTATGGGCTGCAGCGCAACTATCCGGTCTATCTGTCGACCAAGAACACCATCCTGAAAGCCTATGACGGCCGCTTCAAGGATCTGTTCCAGGAAGTGTTCGACGAACATTACGCCGCCGAGTTCAAGGCGCGCGGCCTGACCTATGAACACCGTCTGATCGACGACATGGTCGCGGCGGCGATGAAGTGGTCGGGCGGCTTCGTCTGGGCGTGCAAGAACTACGACGGCGACGTGCAGTCAGACGTGGTGGCGCAAGGGTTCGGCTCGCTGGGCCTGATGACCTCGGTGCTGATGACGCCGGACGGCAAGGTGCTGGAAACGGAAGCCGCCCACGGCACCGTGACCCGTCACTATCGCCAGCACCAGAAGGGCGAGGCCACCTCGACCAACTCCATCGCCTCGATCTTCGCCTGGACGCGCGGCTTCAAGCACCGCGCCAAGCTGGACGGCAACACCGCCCTGGACCAGTTCGCGGACACCCTGGAGAAGGTGGTCGTGGACACCGTCGAAAGCGGCTCGATGACCAAGGACCTGGCGCTGCTGGTCGGCGACCAACAGGGCTGGCTGACTACCGAAGGCTTCCTGGACAAGGTCGCCGAAAACCTGCGCGCCGCCCTGCCGGACGTCGGCTGAGCCGCCAGATTCTCCCCCGCTTCGCCGGGGAGGATTACAAGAATGAAGGCCCCGCCGGAGCGATCCGGCGGGGCTTTTCGTTGTGCGAAGGGCCAGGGCGTGCATGATCGGCGATAATGAGGATGCGTTCGTGAAGCGGCTGTTCGGAAATCTGGTGCTGGCGGCGGTCGTCGCTGTGGTGCTGGCCTTCTTCGCCGCGCCGGCGGTGGCCTTCTTCGCCATTCGGTCGGCGGCCGAGGCCAGCGACGTGGCGGGGCTGTCGCGGCTGATCGACTTCGGCGCCGTGCGGCAGGCGTTGCGGCCGCAGCTGGTCGGCCGGCCCGAGGCCCTGGCGCCCGCGCCGTCCTTCCTCGAAGACCCCATCGGCGCCTTCCGGCGACAGTGGGAACAGCAGAATCCGCTGCAGCCGCAGCCGGACGTGAACGCCTATCTGACGCCGGCGGCCCTTTCGGCCCTGTTGCGGGGCGAGGGTCGCTACGCCAACCAGCGGACCCAGGCCGCCGCGACGCCCGGAACCCGGGTCGAGAAGCCCTGGCCGCGCCCGGCCTATTGGAGCGTCAACCGGGTGCGGATGGCGGTCGCCGACCAGGGCGGATCGCGCACCCTGTTCACCTTCGAGCGGCGCGGACCTTTCGAGTGGAAGCTGGTGCATATCGGCCTGCCCGAGGGGACGGCGCCGCTGGTCGCGCCGCAGGACCGACCATGAACCGCCCCGCCATCCGTTTGCCCAAGGAGGGATCATGACCCGCAAGATCGTCGTCGGCCTCGTCATCGCCGGGATCGTCGCCCTGGCCGTCGCCCTGTTCGTCTCGCCCTTCATGGCGGCGCAGGCCATCGTTCGGGCGGCGCGCGCCGGGGATGCGGCGGCGCTGGAGCGGCAGGTCGATTTTCCCGCCTTCCGCGCCAGTCTGAAAAGCGAGCTGAACGCCCGCGCGCGGCTGGAAATCCGCGAACGGGCCAAGGGCGACCGGGGACTGGCGGCGCTGGGAATGCTGTTGGCGCCGTCGCTGGTGCAGGGGGCGGTCGACAACTTCGTCACGCCGCAGGGGGTCGCCGCCCTGGTCCGGTCGGCCGAGACGCCGGAGCCGGAACGGCCGGTGCCCGCCGACGACACCCCCGCCGCGCCCAAGGACAAGGTGCGCCAGTCCTGGGCCTATCGCGGGCTGAACCGCTTCGCCGTGACCCTGACGCGCGACGACCGGCCCGACGACGAGCTGGTGCTGATCCTGGAGCGGCGCGGGCCGTTCAGCTGGAAACTGGCCGGGGTGGACCTGACGCCCGATCCGATGATGTGAGCGGCGGCGAAATTGCACTGCACCCCGAAAAAGGTGCAAAGTGCAACACGGTGCAATTTCGATCCGACGAGCAACCGCGACGCCCTCCCTTTCCGACCGGCCATTATAGGCGCAGTCGGCGCGGCGATAGGCAGATGGTCGCTACCGGCCTCCAAACCGCTGAATCGAAAGGGTTTCGTCGTCGCCGATAGGATGGGCGCCCCTCTCCCGCCGAAGAGAAGGGCGTCATCGTTTCAGGCCAGGACCGTGCGCACGGCCGCCAGACCGTCCTCGGCCCTGGCGCCGTCGGGGGCGCCGCCCTGGGCGAAGTCGGGCTTGCCGCCCGCGCCCTGACCGCCCATCGCCAGAACGGCGGCGCGGGCCAGGTCGGCGGCGTTGACGCGGCCGGTCAGGTCCGAGGTCACGGCGACGGTGACGGCGGCCTTGCCGTCCGTCACGCCGATCAGGGCGACGACGCCCGTGCCGACCTGTTTACGGAAGTCCTCAGCCACGCCGCGCAGACCCTTGCCGTCCACCCCGTCCAGAACGCGGGCGATCAGCTTGACGCCATTGATCTCCTCGGGCGCGGAGGACGCGCCCGAGCCGCCGCCCAGGGCCAGCTGCTTCTTCAGCTCGGCGACCTGTTTCTCCAGCGTCCTGACCGACCCTTGCAGGGTCTCGACGCGGGCCGGGACGTCCAGCGGCTGGATCTTGAAGTCGCGGGCCAGGTTGCGGGCGACCCTGGCCTGACCTTCCAGATAGAGGCGAGCGGCCTCGCCGGTCAGGGCCTCGATGCGGCGGACGCCGGCGGCGACGCCGGTTTCCTGGACCACCTTGAACAGGCCGATGTCGCCGGTGCGGGCGACGTGGGTGCCGCCGCACAGTTCGACCGAATAGGGGGCGTTGCCAAGAGCCGCTTCTGGGACCAGCGAACGGCCCAGCGTCAGGACGCGGACCTCGTCGCCGTATTTCTCGCCGAACAGGGCGATGGCGCCGGCTTCGATGGCGTCAGCGGGGGCCATCAGCTTCGTCTCCGCCGGGACGTTCTGGCGGATCACGGCGTTGACCTCGGCCTCGATGGCGGCCAGCTCGTCCTCGGTGACGGGGGCCGAATGGCTGAAGTCGAAGCGGGCGCGCTCGGCGTCCACCAACTGGCCCTTCTGGGCGACCTGCGGGCCCAGCACATTCTTCAAGGCGGTGTGCAGCAGGTGGGCGGCGGAGTGGTTGGCGCGGGTCGTGGTGCGCTTGTCGGCATCGACCGACTGGGCGACGCGGGCGCCCATCTCCAGCTTGCCGGCCGTGATCTGGACCGACAGGACGTGCAGGTCGCCGGCGTGTTTCTTGACGTCCAGCACCTCGGCCTCGCCGCCCGGCCACTCAAGCACACCCTGGTCGCCGGTCTGGCCGCCGCTCTCGGCGTAGAAGGGGGTCGTGTCGAACAGAACCTCGACGATGTCGCCGGCCTCGGCCGCCTCGACGGGGGCCCCGCCGTTCATCAGGGCCAGAACCTCGCCCGAGCCTTCGACCGCGTCATAGCCGGTGAAGACGGTCGGTCCCATACGGTCGCGCACGGCCAGCCATTCGCCGGCGTTGGCCGACTGGCCCGAGCCCTTCCAGTTCTCGCGCGACCGCTGGCGCTGTTCGGCCATGGCGGCCTCGAAGCCGTCGACATTGACCGAGAAGCCGCGACGGCGGGCCTCGTCCTGCGTCAGGTCCAGCGGGAAGCCATAGGTGTCGGACAGGGTGAAGGCGGTCTGGCCGTCCAGCATGTCGCCGGGCTTGAAGCCCTGAACCGCCGTGTCGAACAGGGTCATGCCCCGACCCAGCGTGGTGCGGAAGCGGATCTCCTCCTGCTTCAGCGTGTCCTCGATGAAGGGCTGGGCGCGAGCCAGTTCGGGATAGGCGTCGCCCATTTCCGCCACCAGCGTCGGCACCAGACGGTGCATCAGCGGGTCGGCGGCGCCGAGCAGGTGAGCGTGGCGCATGGCGCGGCGCATGATCCGGCGCAGGACGTAGCCCCGGCCCTCGTTCGACGGGGTGACGCCGTCGGCGATCAGGAAGGACGACGAACGCAGGTGGTCGGCGATGACCCGGTGGCTGGCGGCGCGCTCGCCCTCGGACCTGGTCGAGGTGGCGTCTTCGGAGGCGGCGATCAGGGTCTTGAACAGGTCCGTCTCGAACACCGAATGCACGCCCTGGAGGACGGTGGTCATCCGCTCCAGGCCCATGCCGGTGTCCACGCTGGGCTTGGGAAGGTTGCGAACGATCTGGTCGTTCTCCTTCTCGAACTGCATGAAGACGTTGTTCCAGATCTCGACGTAGCGGTCGCCGTCCTCGTCGGGCGAACCGGGGGGGCCGCCGGCGATCTTGTCGCCATGGTCCCAGAAGATTTCGGTGCAGGGGCCGCAGGGGCCGCTGTCGCCCATGGCCCAGAAGTTGTCCGAGCCGGCGATGCGGATGATCTTGTCGTCGCCGAAGCCCGTGACCTTCTTCCAGATCGCGGCGGCCTCGTCGTCGTCGATATAGACCGTGACCAACAGGCGTTCGGCGTCCAGGCCGAAGTCCTGCGTGACCAGGTTCCACGCCTTCTCAATGGCGTGTTCCTTGAAATAGTCGCCGAAGGAGAAGTTCCCCAGCATCTCGAAGAAGGTCAGGTGGCGGGCGGTGTAGCCGACGTTGTCCAGATCGTTGTGCTTGCCCCCTGCGCGCACGCATTTCTGGGAGCTGGTCGCGCGCGGATAGGGCGGCTTGGCGGCGCCGGTGAAATAGTCCTTGAACGGCACCATGCCCGCGTTGACGAAGAGCAGGGACGGGTCGTTCTGCGGCACCAGCGGAGCCGAATGCACCTTCTCGTGACCGTCGGCCGCGAAATAGTTCAGATAGGTGGCGCGGATCTCGTTCAGGCTGGGCATGGGCAGGTCTTCGGCTCGGCGGTCGCAAAGGAACCGGCGTCATATAGGGTTTTGTCGGGGAACGCATCATCCCCGCGCGGCGGGGGCGGGCCAGAGAACCACGATGTCTCTTCACACCCTCGGCGGCGGGCCGAACTTGCCGGACTGATAGTCCTGGATGGCCTGGATGATCTCTTCGCGGGTGTTCATGACGAAGGGGCCGTGGCTGAAGACCAGCTCGCCGAGGGGCTCGGCGTGGCCCAGCAGGACGACGGCGTCCGTGGCGGCCGTGATCTGAACCGCGTCACCGTCGCCCAGGGCGGCCAGATTCCAGTGCGGTACGGCGGTTCCGGCGACGGAGACATCGCCCTTCACAACATAGAGGAAGACGTTGCGACCGGTCGCCACGGGCGTCTGGAAGGTCGCGCCGGCGGGCAGGCGGACGACGGCCAGATGGATGTCGATCAGGGACTGGATCGGCGCGGTCACGCCCAGCCATTCGCCGGAGACCGGCTCGACCGTGACGCCGCCCTCGGTGACGAAGGTCGGAATGTCGGCCTTCTGCAGGCCGATGTAGTCCGGCTTCGTCATCTTCAGCCGGGACGGCAGGTTGACCCACAGCTGCAGGATTTCCATCGGCCCGCCGTCACGCTTGAAGGCGGCGGGCGACAGTTCGGCGTGGATCAGGCCCGAGCCGGCAGTCATCCACTGGACGCCGCCCGCCGCGATGATGCTCTCGCCGCCGCCGGAATCGTTGTGCGCCAGTTCGCCGTCCAGGATGAAGGTCACGGTCTCGAACCCCCGGTGCGGGTGGGGGCCGAACGGCAGGCCCGCATTGCCGGGCGCATAGGTCTGGGGCCCGTGGTGGTTCAAAAACAGGAAGGGATCGACCTGGTCCAGGCCGGGACCGGGCACCGGGCGGCGCGTGATCAGGTCGCCGATGTCGTCGCGAACGGCGGCATGCAGACGAAGGACGGGGCGCGGGGCGATCTGGCTCATTCGTCACATATAGGGTGGCGGATGGAGGGTGGCCAGACTCAGCCGGGCCGGGCGACGGTGACGGGCCGGGCGCGGCCGTTCTGGACCAGTTCGCCGCTCCAGCCGTGGGCGGCGGCGCGCAGATGCAGTTCGCCGCCCGCCAGGGGCACGACGGCTGCGGCGCCGTCGAAACCGGCCGGGCCCGCCGCTCCGCCGGGCGTCGAGGCGGCCCGCGCATCCAGACGACGCCAGGCGCCCTCGATCCGCCGCCCCTCGCCCCGGTCGGTCAGGGACAGGGACAAAAGCGGCTGGCCGTCCGGGGCGGCGACGCGCCAGCGCCCGTCCAGCGGACCTGCGCGGCGATCCGCGTCGATCTCGGCCTGGGTCACGCCCTGGTCGTAGGCGATCTCGCCGTCGCCGGGGCTGAACTCATAGCTGCCGACATAGGCCTCGACCGCGACCGGCTGGGTCAGGGGTCTGCGAAGCCGATCGGCGCTCGCGTCGCCCTGGGCCTCTTCCCGGCCGAAGTCGGACGGGGGTTCGAACGGACGGACCACCGGGGCCTGATAGGTCTCCGGCGTGGCGTCCAGAAGGGCGGTCGCTTCGGGCGACGCCGTTTGCGGGGCCGACGAGATAGACGTCGCAGCGAGAAGGACGGACAGCAACATCGGCCCATCCTGCCAAATCGCGCGACCGCTCGCCTAGAGCGGGCAGGTCATTGCGCGAAAACGTGATTCGGCCGAACGGCAAGGCTTGGGCGCGTAACAATCGCCGCTTCTGGCCCGCCGTGCGTTGACACCGGCCCCACGGGGTCACAAAAGCCTTCGCAACCGCACACGGCGATTGAATTCATTCGCTTTTGAGAACCATTCGCATGACCCAGCCCAGCCCGACGCCGGGTGGCGCCGCAAACGACCGAACGGGTCGTTTCGTCACCCAACCGAACGGTCACGTCACGCCCCTGTCGCCCCATATGAGCGTCTGGCGCTGGCACGTGACCATGGCCGCCTCCATCCTGTTCCGCGCCACCATCATCGCCGCGACCGTCGGCGTGCTGTTCGTCGTGGGCTGGCTGGGCGCCCTGGCGTTCGGACCCGAGCATTACGACTGCTTCCTGATGCTGGCGGGATCGCCGCTGGGTCTGCTGGTCGGCTTCGGCCTGACGGCGGTGCTGTTCTCCTTCATCCTGAACGGCGCGCGTCACACCTATAACGACACCGGAAACGGGCTGACGCTGAAGTCGGCCAATCTGTTGTCCAACATCGCCGTCTGGGCGCCGGTCCCGCTGGCCGTGCTGTTCTGGATCGTCCTGTTCGCTGCGGGGAGGGTTTCGCTGTGAGCGGCGTCACGAAGTTCAGGAACAACGTCAAGGTTTCCGAGCGCCACGGCGCCGGCGAATGGCTGACAGAGCGGGTTCTGCTGGTGGCGCTGCTGCCGCTGGGCCTGTGGGTCGCCTCGACCGGCTTTACTCTGGCGGGCGCCGGTTACGACGCCGTCATGGCCTGGTTCGCCAATCCGCTGAACGCGGGCCTGATGGCGATTACGGCGGTGGTCTTCTTCGGCTACCTCAGCCTGGCCTGGAAGGTCGTGCTGGAGGACTATGTGCCGAACGCGGGGACGCGCGGCCTGCTGGTCGTCCTCATGAACATCGTCTTCGTCGTGCTGGCCGCCGCCAGCGTCTTCTTCATCGTGCGGCTGGCGCTGGGCTCGGCGCCGCTGCCCGCCGGCTTCGGAGCCTGAATAGACCGATGGCTGCTTACGAACTGATCGATCACGAATACGACGTCGTCGTCGTCGGCGCCGGAGGCTCGGGCCTGCGCGCCGCGCTGGGCGCCGCGCAGCAGGGGCTGAAGGTCGCCTGCGTGACCAAGGTGTTCCCCACACGGAGCCACACCGTGGCGGCGCAGGGCGGCATCTCCGCCAGCCTCGGCAATATGGGCGAGGACAGCTGGCAATGGCATATGTACGACACCGTCAAGGGGTCGGACTGGCTGGGCGACCAGGATTCTATCGAATATCTGGTCAGGAACGCCCCCAAGGCGGTCTATGAGCTGGAACACTGGGGCGTGCCCTTCTCGCGCACCGACGAAGGCAAGATCTATCAGCGCGCCTTCGGCGGCATGACCCGCAACTTCGGCGAAGGCCCGGTGCAGCGCACCTGCGCCGCCGCCGACCGCACCGGCCACGCCATCCTGCACACCCTGTACGGCCAGTCGGTCCGTCGCGAGGTGAAGTTCTTCATCGAATATTTCGCGCTGGACCTGATCATGCAGGACGGCGCCTGCACCGGCGTCACCGCGCTGCAACTCGACAACGGCCAGCTTCACCAGTTCCGCGCCAAGATGGTGGTGCTGGCGACCGGCGGATACGGCCGCGCCTATTTCAGCGCCACCTCGGCCCACACCTGCACCGGCGACGGCAACGCCATGGTGCTGCGCGCCGGCCTGCCGCTGCAGGACATGGAGTTCGTCCAGTTCCACCCGACCGGCATCTATGGCGCAGGCTGCCTGATCACCGAGGGCGCGCGCGGCGAGGGCGGTTATCTGACCAACTTGGAAGGCGAGCGCTTCATGGAGCGCTATGCGCCGACCGTGAAGGATCTGGCGCCGCGCGACATGGTCAGCCGCTCCATGACCATCGAAATCCGTGAAGGCCGCGGCGTGGGTCCGAACAAGGACCACATCTTCCTGCACCTGGACCATCTGGACCCGAAGATTCTGCACCAGCGCCTGCCGGGCATTTCCGAAAGCGCCAAGATCTTCGCCGGCGTGGACGTGACCAAGGAGCCGATCCCGGTCCTGCCGACCGTCCACTACAATATGGGCGGCATCCCGACGAACTATCACGGCGAAGTCCTGACGCTGCGTGACGGCAACCCCGACAGCGTGGTTCCGGGCCTGATGGCCGTGGGCGAAGCGGCCTGCGTCTCGGTGCACGGCGCCAACCGCCTGGGCTCCAACTCCCTGACCGACCTGGTGGTGTTCGGCCGCGCCGTCGGCCTGCGCTGCGGCGAAGTGGTGGACAAGGCCTCCGCCGTGCCGTCGGCCTCCAAGGCCCAGACCGACGCCCACATGGCCCGCCTGGACCGCTTCCGCTACGCCGACGGTTCGACCCCGACCGCCGAGCTGCGCCTGTCGATGCAGCGCGCCATGCAGGCCGATGCGGCGGTGTTCCGCACCGGCGAGACCCTGCAGCAGGGCGTGGACAAGCTGCGCGCCATCGAGGCAGCCGGCGCGGACATCAAGACCACCGACCGCGGCCTGATCTGGAACACGGATCTGATGGAGACGCTGGAGTACGACAACCTGATCGCCCAGGCGATGGTGACGATCGAGGGCGGTCTGAACCGGACGGAATCGCGCGGCGCCCACGCCCGCGAGGACTATCCCGACCGCGACGACGTGAACTGGATGAAGCACACCCTGGCCTGGAAGCGTCCGGGCGAAGGCGTCCAGATCGACTATCGTCCGGTCCACAACTACACCATGTCGGACGACATCGCCTATATCGAGCCGAAGGCGCGGGTTTACTAAGATGGTCCAGCTCACTCTCCCCAGAGGCTCCAAGCCCACGACCGGCAAGGTCCACAAGGCCGCCCCGGGCGCCAAGGACGTCAAGACCTACAAGGTCTATCGCTACGACCCCGAGGTCGATGCGGACCCGCGCTGGGACGTCTATGAGGTGCCGACCGGCGACCACGGCCCGATGCTGCTGGACGCCCTGATCCACATCAAGAACACCATCGACCCGACCCTGTCGTTCCGGCGGTCCTGCCGCGAAGGCATCTGCGGCTCCTGCTCGATGAACATCGACGGGCGCAACGCCTTGGCCTGCACCAAGGGCTGGGACGAGTGCAGCTCGCATAACATCACCATCGCCCCCCTGCCCCACCAGCCGGTGGTCAAGGATCTGGTGACGGACCTGAGCCTGTTCTACGCCCAGTACGACTCGATCCAGCCCTATCTGCAGTCGGACGAGCCGGACCCCGAGAAGGAACGTCTGCAGACCCCGGCCGAGCGCGAGAAGCTGGACGGCCTGTACGAGTGCATCCTCTGCGCCTGCTGCTCGACCTCGTGCCCCAGCTACTGGTGGAACCAGGAAGAGTATCTCGGCCCGGCGGCGCTGCTGCAATCCTATCGCTGGATCGCCGACAGCCGCGACGACGCGACCCAGAAGCGTCTCGACGACCTGGAAGACCCGTTCAAACTGTATCGCTGCCATACGATCATGAACTGCGCCCAGGTCTGCCCCAAGGGTCTGAACCCGGCCAAGGCCATCGCCGAGACCAAGAAGCTGATGGTCGCCCCCAGCCGCAAGAAGGCGGCCTGACGGATCGGACGCCGGAGGCCCTTGCCTCCGGCGCGCCCTCGGGTAAGAGCGGGCCATGGCCAAGATCACCTACATCGAACACGACGGGACCGAACACGCGGTCGAGGTCAAAAACGGCCTCAGCGTCATGGAAGGCGCGATCCGCAACAATGTGCCCGGCATCGACGCCGACTGCGGCGGGGCCTGCGCCTGCGCCACCTGCCACGTCTATGTCGACGAGGCCTGGCGCGAGGCGACGGGCAAGCCCAGCGCCATGGAGGAATCCATGCTGGACTTCGCCGAAGAGGTCGAGCCGAACAGCCGGCTGTCGTGCCAGATCCGGGTGTCGGACGCCCTGGACGGCCTGATCGTGCGTCTGCCGGAAAACCAGCACTGAAATGAGCGCCGCCGCCCTGGTCGAGACGATCGGCGGCTGGATCGACCATCGGATCATGCGGGGCGGCGTAAAGGGCGCCGTGCCGATCATCGGCTTGGCCGGCTGTCAGGGGTCGGGCAAATCGACCCTGGCGCGCGGGCTGGCCGAACGGTTCGGAGCCGCGACCCTGTCGCTGGACGACGTCTATCTGACCAAGGCGGAACGGGCGGAGATGGCGCGCGCGGTCCATCCCCTGTTCGCCACGCGCGGCCCGCCGGGCACGCATGACCTGGCGCTTCTACACGCGGTGCTGAATCGGTTGACGACGGGCGGGCCGGACGACCGGACGCCCCTGCCCCGGTTCGACAAGATGGCCGACGACCGGGTGGCCGAGGCGGTCTGGCCCGTTGTGACGGGGCGGCCCCGCGCCGTGGTTCTGGAGGGCTGGTGCCTGGGCGCCATGCCGCAGGCGCCGGCGGCGCTGGCGAAACCCGTCAATGGGCTGGAGCGGGAGACAGACCCCGACGGCGTGTGGCGACGGGCGGTGAATGCGGCCCTGGCGCGGGACTATGGCGGGGTCACGGGGCGGCTGGACGCCCTGATCTTTCTGAAGGCGCCGGGTTTCGACGTGGTGCTTGACTGGCGCTGCGAGCAGGAGGCGGAACTGACGGGCCAGCCGGTGTCGGGCGCGCGCCGCGACCAGCTTGGGCGGTTCGTCCAGCACTATGAGCGGCTGACCCGACATATGCTGGACGGCGGGATCGCGCCCGACTTCACGGTGAGGCTGAACGCGCATCGCGGGATCGTCGCGGCCGTTTCGGACGTTGAACACCCATGAGCCTGTTCAAACCCAGGACGGCGATGAAGCCGCCCGGCGAAGACCGTCGCGCCTCGCCACGCCGCGCCGTCAATGCGCGCGGGGTGGTGTGCGGCATGGACATCGAGGTCGCCTGCCTGATCGTGGACCTGTCGGACGGCGGGGTGCGGGTGCGGATGGATCGCGGATCGGCCCTGCCGCGCGAGGTGGTCGTGGTCGATGTCGCCCAAGCCGTGGCCTATCCGGCCGAGGTGGTGTGGCAGCGCGGACAGGAGGCGGGATTGCGCCAGACCGGGGCCAAGTCCCTGCGCGGCGTGACCCCGGCGCGTCTGGTTCCGGCGCGCGATGCCTGGCTGAGGGCCGGCGGACGTTAGAGGCCGGCCGGCATGCATCCGGCGTTGATGGCGATGCGGCCGACCAGACCCTTGACGATCAGATCCAGCGCCGAACCCTCGCGATAGTCGGCGGCGGCGACGAAGTTCACCCGGTCCTCCGAGATCAGGGAATAGACCTTCTTCTGATCCTTCTCGCTCGAGCGCGGATCATAGACGGCGATGGAGAAGCCGCCCTTGGTGTGCATCATCTTCATGGTGGGAACGTCGGTGTCGCCGTCGCCGATGAAGATCATCCGGTCGAACGGCACCGGGCGTTCGTCGTCGGGGATGAAGTGGTTGATGCGTTCGTGTTCCCAGTGGTTCTTCACGCCCTTGTTGATGCGGAACAGATACTGGGTCTTGGTGGTGTAGTTGACGCCCACCGCCGGCCAGGCGGCCTCGTCCTTGTCGTCATAGACGTAGTGGGAGGCGAAGACGTGGGTCAGGGCGGGGCGGATCGGCGTGCCGTCGATCATCTCCTCCAGACCGGCGGAGATGATGTAGTGTTCGATCTCCAACCCGTACCGTGCGCCGAAGGCGTTGATGCGGTCGAACCAGCTGAGGTCCTTCAGCCCCTCGAACAGGGCGACCTCGCGCCCGTGGTCGCGCAGGGTCTCGCGCGTGACCGGCGCGCCGTTCTGACGCGCGTGGTGCAGCATCAGCTGCATATACATCAGGATGCCGTCGCCGTCGGCGTCCTTGGTCAGGCGCTCGGCCTCGCCCCAGAAGGCGCCGATGTCCATGCCCACCGAGGGGATGAAACTGACCTCCTGCATGTTTCCACGGGCCAGGGTGCCGTCGAAATCATAGATCAGCGCGGTCTTCAGCGGAGCTTTGTCGGCCATCAGAGGGGGTCCGGTGCGTCAGTCGAACCCCGCCCTCTATATCAGCCGGCCGCCCCCGTCGATTGTCGCCGCCGGCCGAAGGTGGGGGCCGCCGTCTTCTGCTCGGCCCAATAGGCGGCGCCCTCCCTCGGCTTGAACATGGTGCGCGGCGTGCCGTTGCGGGCCACCACGGCGAAGGTGTTGGTGGAGGCCTGATAGATCAGGGTGTCGCCGTTCGGGCGTTTGACCGTCTCCACGTCGCGCGGCGTCTTGGTGGTGAAGGCCGTGACCTTGGCCAGATAATCCTCGGCCGAGCGCGCGCCGAAGTCGGCGCCATTGCGGTCGTAGAGACGGCTGATCTTGGCGTCGACCGTCTCGCGCCGGTTGGCGGTCAGGACGGGTTTGGCCTCGGGTGCGGAAACGGTCTCCTCGACCGGCCCGGCCGTGTCCGCCAGGGCCATCGGCCTGGCCTCGGTCGTGCGGTCTCGCGTCTCGACCGCCGAGGATCGATCGCACGCCCCCACGGCCAGCAGCAGCCCGCCCATGGCCAGCACGGCCGCCCCCCTTATCGTCGTCTTCATTCCCCAACCCCTCAAGATACCCGCGTGACGCGACGAAAGCACAACTTCACTGTTCGCGCAATGTTCTTGTCGTGCGTCTCGACGGCGTCATGCAGGGTCGCTAGATCAGGGTCATGGACAGCCGCCCCCTCACCCATCGCAAGATCCTGCTGATCGTCGGCGGCGGCATCGCGGCCTATAAGGCGCTGGAGTTGGTCAGGCTGATCGCCAGGGCGGGCGGACAGACACGGGTGATCCTGACCGAGGCGGGGGCCGAGTTCGTCACCCCCCTGTCGCTGGCCGCGCTGTCGGGCCATCCGGTGCGGTCGGGCCTGTTCCACCCCGACGACGAAACCTCCATGGGTCATATCGAGCTGTCGCGCTGGGCCGATCTGGTGGTCGTGGCCCCGGCGACGGCGGGCCTGATCGCCAAGGCCGCGAACGGTCTGGCCGACGACCTGGCCTCCACCGCCCTGATCGCCACCGACAAGCGGGTGCTGCTGGCGCCGGCGATGAACGTGCGGATGTGGGAGCATCCGGCGGTCCAGGCCAATGTCGAACGGCTGAAAACCTTCCCCGGCTTCCACGGCGTCGCGGTCGTCGGGCCGGACAGCGGCGAGATGGCCTGCGGCGAGTTCGGGCCGGGCCGGATGGCCGAGCCCGCCGCCATACTGGAGGCCATATCGGGCCTGCTGGCCGGCGCGGCCGGACACCCGCTGGCGGGGCGCAAGGCGGTGGTGACGGCGGGGCCGACGTTCGAGTCGATCGACCCGGTGCGGGGCCTGACCAACCGCTCCAGCGGCAAACAGGGCTACGCCATCGCCGCCGCCCTGGCCGAACTGGGCGCCGAGGTGACGCTGGTGTCGGGGCCGACCGCCCTGGCCGCGCCGACGGGCGTGACGCGCATCGACGTCGAGAGCGCGCTGGAGATGCAGTCGGCGACGCAGGACGCCCTGCCCGCCGACATCGCCGTGCTGTCGGCGGCCGTCGCCGACTGGCGCGTGGACATCATCGCGGGCGGCAAGATCAAGAAGGGGCCGGGCGGGCCGCCGACCCTGGCCCTGATCGAAAACCCCGACATCCTGGCGGGCGTCGCCGCGCCGGGTCCGAACCGCCCCCGTCTGGTGATCGGTTTCGCCGCCGAGACGACCGAGCTGGAGGCCAATGCGCGCGCCAAGCTGTCGAGGAAGGGTTGCGACTGGATCATCGGCAACGACGTGTCCGACGACGTCTTCGGCTCGGACGGCAACGCCGTTCTGCTGGTGACGGCGGAGGGGACGGAAAGCTGGCCGCGCCAGTCCAAGACCGCCATCGCCCGCGCCGTCGCCGCCCGCATCGCCGATCATTTCAAGGCCGCCCAATGACCCGACCGACCGCCATCCAGATCCTGCGCCTGCCGCATTCGGAGGGCCTGCCCCTGCCGGCCTATGAGACGGCCGGATCGGCGGGGATGGACCTGCGCGCCGCCGTGCCGGAGGACCAGCCCATGACCCTGGCGCCCGGCCAGCGCGCCCTGGTGCCGACGGGTCTGAAGATCGCCCTGCCGCTGGGCTACGAGGCCCAGGTGCGGGCGCGGTCGGGTCTGGCGCTGAAGCACGGGATCATCTGCCCCAATGCGCCCGGCACCATCGACAGCGACTATCGCGGCGAGTGCGGCGTGATCCTGGCCAATATCGGCGCCGAACCCTTCGTCATCCGCCGGGGCGAGCGGATCGCCCAGCTGGTGATCGCCCGTCACGAGCGCGCCGACTGGATCGAGGTCGAGGCGCTGGACGAGACGGCGCGCGGCGCGGGCGGGTTCGGCTCGACCGGGCGATAGGCGCTCTGCCGACCATGCGTGGGATCGACCGACAGTGATCTATTTCGTGCTGAAGGCCGCGATCTCGGGCCTGTTGATCGCCGCCGTGTCCACCCTGGCCAAACGCTATCCCGGCGTGGGGGCGCTGGTGGCGTCGCTGCCGCTGGTGTCCGTGCTGGGCATGATCTGGCTGTGGCGGGACCGGCCCGACGTGGAGAATATGGCGGACCACGCCCAGGCGACCTTCTGGTATGTCCTGCCGTCCCTGCCGATGTTTTTGGTGATCCCGGTGATGCTGCGTCATGGGGTTCCGTTCTGGGTGGCCTTGGCGGCAGGATGCGCCCTGACCATCGCGCTTTACGGACTGATGACCTGGATAGGCCCGCGTTTCGGGCTGCGCCTCTAGACCGGCGGCGCGGTCGGCTGGATCAGGCGTTCCTGGCGGCGGACGTGTTCGCGCCAGGCGGTGTAGAGGCCGCTGGAGGCGATCAGGGCGGCCCCGGCCAAGGTGCTGAGCGTCGGCGTCGTGGACATCAGCCACCAGCCGAAGACGACCGCGCCCACGATCTGGAGATAGTCGAAGGGCGCGACGACGGCGACCGGCGCCTTTTGCAGCGAGGCGGTCATGAACAGCTGGGCCAGCCCCCCGACGATCCCCGATCCGACCAGCAGGACGAGGGTCTGGGGCGAGCGCCAATGGCCGACGAAGGGCAGCAGGATCGCCCCCACGATCGACGAGCCGACGAAGAACCAGAAGACGATGGCGGCGACATGTTCGGTGTCGCGCAGCTGACGCAGGGTGATGGTCACGCCCGCCGTCAACAGGGCCGCCATCAGGCCGAAGGCGATCCCCACGACCGGCACGGCGTGATCCGCGCCCGGCCGCATGACGATGACCACCCCGACGAAGCCCACGGCCACGGCGGCCCAGCGACGCGGCCCGACGGCCTCCTTCAGGATCAGGAAGGACAGGATGGTGGCGAAGATGGGGGCGGTGAAGCTGAGCGTCGTGGCGTCGGCCAAAGGCAACAGCGTCAGGGTCTGGAACACGCACAGGATCGAGACGATGCCCAGGGCGCTGCGGCCGACATGGGCCAGGGGGCGGCGCGTGGTCAGGCCCGAAAGGCCGCCCGGCTGGGTCAGCACCCAGACCAGCACCACCGGCAGGCCGAAGAAGGCCCGGTAGAACAGCATCTCGGGCGCGATCACGCCGTCCAGAGACGCCAGTTTCAGCAGCGCCGCCATGATGGAGAAACAGCCCGCCGCCGCGATGCGCAGGCCGATGCCGCCGGCGATGTCCTCGCCGGCGGGAGTCACATGGTCGCGCCCCGGTCGCGCAGGGGCGGACATGGCCGGCTCAGGCCTGGCCGGTTTCGACCGGCTGCTGGGCGATCTGCTGCTGGCGCGCGATATAGATGGCGGCGAAGTCGATGGGGTCCAGCTGGAACGGGGGATAGAAGCCGCCGTCGGCCGTGGCGCCCGAGATGATCTCGCGCGCGAACGGGAACAGATAGCGCGGGCATTCGATCAGCAGCAGCGGCTCGATGTCCTGCTCCTGGACATTGGCCAGCTGGAACAGACCGCCATAGACCAGTTCGACGTGGAAGACGGGCTGGTTCTCGTGGGTCGCCTTGACCGACAGCTTCAGGTCCAGCTCGAACAGGCCGTCCGGGCGACCTTGGGCGGCCATTTCGACGCCCAGGTCGATGGCGGGCTTGCCGTCGATGCGCAGGGATTCCGGCGCGCGGGGATTCTCGAACGAGAAGTCGCGGACGTACTGGGCCAGGATGCGGAAGCCGGGGCCGGCGGGCTGGCCCTGCTGGGTCTCGCCTTGCTGGGGCTGTTCGGCGGGAGGAGCGGCGTCGGTCATGAGGCGGTCTTCTGAGCGATCTGAGGCCGATGAGGCCGGAATGAGGCGCCGCGACTACCATGCCGGGACGCTTGGCCGCAATGTCGCGCGCGCGATTGGGGGCGCGGTGCGCCTTGCCTCGCCCTATATGACACCCTAATCACGCCAGACAGCCGTCCGGCGCGCCCGTCGCCCCGTTACAGGATTTTCCGCCTTGAACCTGCCGGTCCAGTTCCAGATCGTCGTCTTCGCCGTGATCGCGGCCATCGTCCTGTTCCAGCTCTACAATGTGCTGGGCAAGCGCGTGGGGCGTCAGCCGCAGGAAGACGCCAAGACCCCCGTGGCCGGGCCGACGCCGAACGAGACCGCGGCGCCGGCGCCCGCCATCGATCCCGCGACCCTGGCCTCCATCGCCACCCTGAAGGCGCGCGATCCGGCTTTCGACCCCGCGCGGTTCCTGGACGGCGCGCGTCAGGCCTATGAGACCATCGTGCGCGGCTACGCCTCGGGCGACCGGGCGGCGCTGGCGCCCCTGCTGAAGCCCAATGTCATGGCCTCGTTCGAGGCGGGCATCGCGGCGCGCGAGACGCGCGGCGAAACGGAGTCGGTGGAGTTTCTGTTCCCGCCGCGCGCCGACCTGGAAGGGGCGGCGGCCGAGGGCGACAAGGCCGTGGCCAAGGTGCGCTTCCTGGCCGAGTTGCGCAGCCGCGTGACCAAGGCCACGGGCGAGACGGCCGATTCCGAGACGGGCGAGCCGCTGGTCGAGGAACGCCGCACCGCCGAACACTGGACGTTCGAACGCACCCTGGGCGCGGCCGATCCCAACTGGGTCCTGGCGCGCGTCGAGCCGGCCAACGCCTGATGGCCCGCCTGGGGCGGCCTGCTGTCGCAAGGCTGGGCGCCGGACCGCTGAGCCTGGCGGGGATGATGGTTCTGGCGGCCTGTTCGTCCGGCCCCACGACGCCGCAGCGGCCGCCGAACGGCGCCCTTCCCGGCGGCCCCGTCGCCTATACGCCCTCGCCGACGCCCGTTGCGCCGCCGCCCGCGCCGTCCAACGCCCTGAGCCCCGCCGTCCTGCCCGGCTGGAACGACGAGGATCATCTGGCGGCGTTCCGGGCCTATGTGGACGGGTGCGGGGCGGCGCGCGACGACGCGGCCCGCCGCGTCTGCGCCCGCGCCAAAGCCATGGCGACGACCATGACGGTCACGCCGTCGGACGCCCGCGCCTTCTTCGAAGCCAGTTTCAGCGCCGTTCCGGCCGCCACCGCCGATGGGCGGCCCGGCCTGCTGACCTCCTATTTCGCGCCCGAGTATCCGGCGCGCCGCCAGCCGGACGCCGAGTTTTCGGCCCCCGTCCTGCCCAAGCCCGCCAATCCGCGCGCGGCGGGGGACCGGGCCTATATCGAATCCGCCGCCCGGCCCGATCAGGCCCTGGCCTGGATGCGGGCCGAGGACCTGTTCTTCCTGCAGATCCAGGGCTCGGGCTATCTGACCTTCGAGGACGGAACGCGGGGACGCGCCGCCTACGCCGCCGACAACGGCAAGCCCTTCGTCGGCATCGCCCGGCCGATGGCCCAGCAGGGGCTGCTGCCGCAGAACGGCACATCGGGCGACGCCATCCGGGGCTGGCTGGCCAGTCACAGGGGGTATGAGGCCCAAGCCGTGATGGCGCTGAACCCGCGCTACATCTTCTTCCGTCTGGACCCGGACGATGACGGCCATCCGGCCGGGGCGGCGGGCGTGCCCCTGACCGAGCGACGGGCCATCGCGGTCGATCCCGCGCACTGGCGCTATGGCGAACTGGTCTGGCTGGAGGCGGACGGCGGCAATCTGCGCGGGGCCAGCGCCAGCTATCGCGGACTTGCGATGGCGCTGGACACCGGATCGGCCATTCGCGGGCCGGTGCGGGCCGATCTCTATATGGGCCGGGGCGACGCCGCCGGGGCCGAGGCGGGAACCGTGCGCCATCCCTTGCGGATGTGGCGGCTGGTTCCGAAGGGCTAAGGCCCCTCCCCTTTCGCCGAGCGCCTAGGCCAGGTCCTCGATCTCGTCCTCGGTCAGTTCGCCGGGAACGATGGTGACGGGCAGTTTGCGCCCGCCGACCTGGGCGCCGTTCTTGATGATGGCGGACACCAGGGGGCCAGGCCCGCGCGAGCCGGTTCCCGCCGCCAAAACCAAAATCTTGATGTCCGGGTCGGCGGCGACGACCTTCTTGATGGCGCCCTGGGCGTCGCCGGTCTCGATCAGAAAGACAGGGGCGGCGCCGGATCGGGCCATCGCCTCTTCACCGAGTCGATTGAGCAGGCCTTCCGCCTCCTCGCGCTGCTGGCGGGCGATCTCCTCGCGGGCGCCCGACCAGTGGGCGTCGCTGTCGGACGGCAGGACGCGCAGCATGACCACGCGCCCGCCCGTCGATCTGGCCCGGCGCGAGGCGAAGCGCAGGGCGGACGCGAACTCGGGACTGTCGTCAACGACGACGAGGAATTTTCTCGGCATGGCGGGCCCCTCAACCTGATGTCGGACGAGAAGAGGCGGCTGAACGGACAGTCCGTCAAGCCGCCTCGGTCTCAGTCGTGCATCAGACGCGCGTCGCGGCCGAGGCCAGGTCGCGGATCGTGGCGTTGGCGATGGTCAGTTTGGCGAAGGTCCAGCCCGAACCGGACTGTTCGATCTCATCCACCGAGGCGCGCACGCCCTCCACCGCCGCCTGTTTGGAGCCGATCCAGGCGTCCACGGCGCCCTCGGCCGCATCCTCGCTGACGCCCACCGACGGATCGGAGGCCCCGGCGACGGCGCGGGTCAGGGCCGCCTGTTCGTTCATCAGATCCTCGATCAGACGACGGACGGCCAGACGGTCGAAATGATCCGCGGACGGAATGGAGCCGGCGGCGGCGCGCAGGCGGTCGAAGTCGAAGGCGGCCCCGACCTGGTGATACAGGCGCGCCATGGCCGCGACCGGCCAGCCCGTCTCCTGCGCCAGATCGCCGATGTCGGAGGCGGCGACCAGCGGACGCATGATGGCGATGCTGCGCACCAGATCCTCGGGCGCGCCCAGGTCGGCGAAGGTCTTGACCCGCGCGTCCAGCCGCCCCTGTTCGAACCGCGACAGCACCGGCGCACCCTCGGCCTGAAGGGCGTCGGCGATGGGGCGATAACGGTCGATCAGGCCCTGGACCGACACGCCGGCCTTGGCGCGGCGGGCCATCCAGAAGGTCTGGCGACGCAGGACCATGGCGATCTCGCGATAGAGGGCGACCTGGGCCTTGGCCGAAATCTTCAGGTCCAGACCCGAGACGGCGTCCCAGGCCTCGTCCAGACGGAAGACGCGGCGCGCGGCCTCGAAGGCGATGATCAGGGCGGTGGTGTCGCATTCCGCCGAGCCGCGCAGGCGGTCGGGGAAGGTCGGGCCGCACATATTGACCACTTCGTTGGCCATGACGGTGGCGATGATCTCGCGCCGCAGCCGGTGGCTCTTCATCTCCGGCTCGAACCGGGCCAGGGCGTCGGGGAAGTAGCGGACCAGAATCTGTTCGAAGAAGGGGTCCTCGGGCGCGTTCGAGGCCACGATGTCGTCGGACAGCTCCAGCTTGGCGTAGGCGGTCAGGACCGCCAGCTCGGGCCGGGTCAGGGCGATGTCGCCCGCCATCATCTCCTTGACGCGGACGTCGTTGGGCAGGCCCTCGACCTTGCGGTCCAGCTTTCCGCGCGCCGACAGCGCCTGCATGAACCGCTGCTGGGCGTCGAGCGCGCCGGACCCTTCGGCCTGCTGCAGGGTCAGGGCCAGGGTCTGGTCGTAGTTGTGGGCCAGCACCTTCAGGCCCACCTCGTCGGTCATGGAGGCCAGAAGCGGCGTGCGCTCGTCCACCGGCAGGACGCCGTTGGTCACGGCCGAACCGACCAGGATCTTGATGTTGACCTCGTGGTCGGAGGTGTCGACCCCGGCGGAGTTGTCGATGGCGTCGGTGTTGATGCGGCCGCCGTTCTGGCCGAACACGATGCGGCCCGCCTGGGTGAAGCCCAGGTTGGCGCCCTCGCCCACCACCTTGACCCGCAGCTCGTCGCCGTTGATCCGCAGGGCGTCGGTGCCCTTGTCGCCGACTTGGGCGTCGGTCTCGGCGGGCGATTTCACATAGGTCCCGATGCCGCCGAGGTACAGCAGCTCGGCCGGGGCCTTCAGGATGGCGCGGATCAGGCTGACCGGGTCCATCTGATCGTCGGCGATGTCCAGCGCCGCCTTGATCTGGGGCGTCAGCTGGATCGACTTGGCCGAGCGGGAGAAGACGCCGCCGCCTTCCGAGATCAGGGCCTTGTCATAGTCCTGCCAGGACGAGCGCGGCAGGTCGAACAGCCGCTTGCGTTCGGCCCATCCGGTCACATGATCCGGGTTCGGATCGATGAAGATGTCGCGGTGGTCGAAGGCGGCGACCAGGCGCGTTGCCTGGGACAACAGGGCGCCGTTGCCGAAGACGTCGCCGGACATGTCGCCCACGCCGACCATGGTGAAGGGCTCGGTCTGGATGTCCTTGCCCATCTCGCGGAAGTGGCGTTTGACCGCCTCCCAGGCGCCGCGCGCGGTGATGCCCATGGCCTTGTGGTCGTAGCCGACCGAGCCGCCCGAGGCGAAGGCGTCGCCCAGCCAGAAGCCGTAGGCGGCCGAGACGCCGTTGGCGATGTCGGAAAAGGTGGCCGTGCCCTTGTCGGCGGCCACGACCAGATAGGGGTCGTCGCCTTCCCAGGCGATCACATCGGCCGGATGGACGACCGAGCCGTCGGCGGCGATGTTGTCGGTGATGTCCAGCAGGCCGGACAGGAAGGTGCGATAGGCGCGGATGGCCTCGCCCTGGATCGCCTCGCGGTCGGTCGTGCGCGGCAGCTGCTTGGGATAGAAGCCGCCCTTGGAGCCGACCGGCACGATGACGGCGTTCTTGACCTGCTGGGCCTTCACCAGACCCAGGACCTCGGTGCGGAAGTCGTCGCGACGGTCGGACCAGCGCAGGCCGCCGCGCGCGACCGGGCCGAAGCGCAGGTGGACGCCCTCGACGTGCGGCGCCCAGACGAAGATTTCGCGATAGGGCTTGGGCAGGGGCAGGTCGTCCAGCTCGCGCGAGGCGATCTTGATCGCGATGTGAGGCTTGGGCTGGCCCTCGGCGTCGCGCTGGAAATAGTTGGTGCGCTTGATCGCGCCGATCAGGGCGGCGATGCGACGCAGCGCCCGGTCGTGATCCAGGCTTTTCACGTCCTGAAGCAGGGCCGTGATCCTGCCCTCCAACTCGGCGACGGCGGCGGCGCGGTCGTCGGCCGATCCGCCGGCGGCCGGTTCGAATTTGGCCTTGAACAGCGACAGCAGGGCGCGGGCCACGTCGGGATATTCGCGCAGGGCCTCTTCCTGCACCGTCTGGGACGGATCGAGGCCCGTCTGCTGGCGATAGTGGGCCAGGGTGCGGATCAGGGCCGCCTCGCGCCATTCGACGCCCAGTTCGACCACCAGCCGGTTGAAGCCGTCGCTTTCGTTGCGGCCGGTCCAGACGGCGGCGAAGGCATCCTCGAACGGCCCCCTCACATCGTCGAAGACCAGCGGCTCGCCGCGCGGGTCCTCCATCAGGAATTCATGGATGTGGATTTCGGTGTCGCCCAGCGGACGGATGGCGTTGCCGTATTCCTCCAGCGTCTTCAGCCCCATGTCGGCCAGGATCGGCAGGACGTCGGACAGGGGCACGGCCGAGCCGCGACGATAGAGCTTGAAGCGGAACTGCAGGCGGCTGTCGTCCGGGGTGCGGAAGGCGCGCACGGCGACCGGCTCGCCCTCGCCCGGCGCGCCGGTGTCGTTCAGCCGGGTCATGAATTGCAGGTCTAGCGCCGCCTCGTCGGCGTCGTAGCGGTCGCGATAGCCGGCGCCGAAGGCCCGCGCCCATTTGGCGCTGATCGGCCCGACCGAAACCTCTTCCACGCCCGAGCGGCGCAGGCCAGCCTCGAAGCGGTCGACCCAGCCGCGCCCGGCCTCGGCGACGTCGGCCTCAAGCTGGACGGGATCGGGGATCGGGTGTTCGCCCGGCGTCACGCCGATGATGTAGTGGACCCGCACCAGGGGCGCGTCGGACAGTTGCGGATACCAGGCCGAGATGCGGCCGCCCCAGGCGCGGGCGACGATCTGGCCGATCCGCTCGCGCACGGCCGCGTCGAACTTCTCGCGCGGGATGAAGCACAGGACCGAGACGAAGCGGTCGAACGGGTCCTGACGCGAGAACAGGCGGATGCGCGGGCGGTCGTAGAGGTGCAGGATGCCCAGGGCGATGGACAGAAGCTCGTCCTCGCTGATCTGGAACAGCTCGTCGCGGGGGTAGTTCTCCAGAATGTTCTTCAGGCGTTTTTCGTTGTGGCTGCCCGGCGCCTTGTCCGCGCGGGCCAGGGCGTTGGCCACCTTGCGACGCAGCAGCGGCACCTCGGTCGCCAGCTGGTCGTAGGCCTCGGACGTGAACAGGCCGACGAAACGGGTCTCGCCCGTCGCCTTGCCGTCCGGCCCGTACCGCTTGACCCCGACGTAATCCATATAGGCGCGGCGATGGACGCGCGAGCGGGCGTTGGCCTTGGCCACCGTGACCGGCTCGGACAGGTCCAGCTGGCGGCGCATCTGATGCGTCAGGACCGCGGGCTCGGACGCGCGGCGCAGCACGGTGCGCTCGGGATCGGACAGGATGCCGAGGCCCTGACCCGACTGGCTCAGCGGAGCCTCGGCCTCGTAGTCGCCGCCGGCGGTGCGCGGATAGTCGTAGTCGCGCGCGCCCAGGAAGACGAAATGATCGCTCTTCAGCCATTTCAGGAAGGCGATGTTTTCGGCCAGAACCGCCGGATCGACGGCGGACGGCGGATCGGCCTCCAGACGCTGGACCGCCTGGCGCATCAGGCCGGTCATGGCCTCATGGTCGGCGACGGCGGCGTGGACGTCGGCCAGGCTCTGGGCCAGGCCCTCGCCCAGAACGTCGCGACGCTCCTGCGGCACGCTGTCGATGACCAGCATGATGATCGACAGACGGCGGCCGTCCATCTCGATCACCGGGTGGAACAGGGCGCGCACCGAAACGGCGGCCTCGGCCAGGGCGCCCATGACGCTGTCGACCAGGAAGGGGGCGTCGGGCTGGATGATGCGGACCAGATCGTAGTCCAGCGCCGCGCCGTCCACGCCGTGCATCGGGCCGACGGTGACGGCCGGGGCGGCGACATCGGCGCCGTAGGCCTTGGCGGCCGTCCAGGAGGCGGCCAGCAGGGCGGCCAAATCCTCGCCGCCCAGTTCCGGCGTCTCGTCGGCGGCGTAGTCCTCGTAGGCCTGGGCCAGATAGACCTTCTCCGTCGCGCCCGGCCCGGTTCCCACGATCCGGGCGAAGGCCGCCTCCAGCGCGGCTTCGGTGATCGGCTGGACGACGGGTTGGCGCAGATCGGGGGCGGTCATGGACGAGCAGTCTCGAACAACGCGGCGGGGCCGCTGGAGGCGCGGCGCGACGTGGCGCCACAACTGCTGACTAGGCCAGGACCGGTCGCGCGGGAAGCCCCTGGCGACCGATCATTGTAATGATCAGTGATCAGCTTGGAATTATTGTGCAGCGCCACAAAGCAGAAAGCCGCCGGACTGGGGGAGTCCGGCGGCCTGCGCGAGCGGCGCCTGGAGGGGAGGGGAGGGCGCCGATCTCGCTTGGCTGCGGTACGGAGGGGGGTGTCCCGCAGCTTCGAGAAGGGAGATGGGAAGGCCGTTTCGCCGTTCAAGGGCGCGGTCGCGTGATTTTTCGCGACATTTTCGTCCAGGCGCGCGACGTGTCGAAACAGGCTGCGGCGCCGACAACGGATTTCGGCGTCGGGCGTTGATCGTGTTCTAATGGCGAAGCTGGAGCATCACGTCCCTATGCGTCGATTTATCCTGGGGTCCATCGTCGCGGCCGTAATCGGCCTGCTGCTCGCCGGCGCGGGCTATTGGGCCTATTGGAACTTCTACTCCCGGTTCCAGCCGGTCACGATCAGCCGCGACGCCGCCGAGGTGCAACGGCTGCTGGACGAGGCGTCGTGGGTGTCGGACGGCAGCGGCGGCCAGCCGCTCTACATCGTCACCTATCGCGACAGCGCGTCGGGTCGTCGCTATCTGCGCGACGAGGCGCCCAAGCTGAAGGCCGCCGGGGTGGAGACGCGCTTCATCCTGTTCGCCCGGCCCGATGCGGAGGGGGCGTCGCGATCCACCGCCGCCGAACGGGCCACGGTCGCGGAACTTTGGCTGAGCCGGGACTGGCCGCTCTACGAACGCTGGATGGCCACCCCGTCCCGAAGCTGGACCGCCGCCGGACTGCCCCAGGCGGACGGCAATCTGGCGCGCTCGGCGGTGATCGAGGGCGGACGGCGGTTCGACGAACAGCTGAGCCGGATGCTGCGGGCCTCGGGCGTGAAGATCAGCTATCCGCTGATCCTGTGGCGCGACCGGGACGGGTTTCTGAAGGCCTGCGGCTGCGCCGACAGCCGGGCCTGGGCCTTCATCCGCGACGATGTCGGGGCGCCAGATCGGCTGGGCGCGCCGATGGATGCGGCAACCGCGCTCGACGAAGACCCGGCCGCGCCGGAGGGCGGAGCGCCGGCCATGCCCTATCCCGACCTGCCGACCATTCCGCCGGTGACTGCGCCGCCGAACGGATCGCCCGCCGCGCCGCCCGCCCAGGTCCAGAACCCGAGCCCGGCGCCCACACGGCCCGCATCCCCGTCCACGCGGCCCCCTTCGCGCGCGGCGCCCGCGCCCAGCCAGCAGGAAGACACCACCTTTTATTGATCAGAGGGCGGCCGAGGCGGCGATCAGCCGATCCACGTCCTCGGCGTCCTGATACAGGCCGAAGCCGAAACGGATCACGTCGTCGCGGACATCGGTGACGACGCCCGCCCGCCTCAATCCGGCGCACCAGGCGGGGGCGTCGGGGTGGCGCAGCGCCAGGAAACGGGCGCGGGGCGCGAGGCCCTCGACGGGATTGAGGATTTCAGCCTCCGCCAGCGGACCTGCGCGCCCTTCGATCACCGCCGACTGGAACCGGGCGGCCAGATCGCGGGCGTGGGCGGCGACGGCGGCGGTGTCCAGCCCCTGCTCGCCCAGTATCCGCCGCGTCGCATTGAAACGATACAGGGCCGAACAATCGAAGGTCGCGCCCCAGAACCGGCCGCCGTCGCTGCGATACTGAACCCCGCCGGGCGGCCCGCTCAGATCGCCGAACTCCGCGAACCAGCCCGTGACGACGGGCCGGGGGCAAAAGCCGGGCGGGGCGTGCAGGAAACAGGCGCCCTCGCCCGCCATGGCGTATTTATAGCCGCCTGCGACATAGAAGACCCGGTCCGCCAAGGCCGACAGGTCGGTCGGGGTCGCCATGAAGCCGTGATAGCCGTCGACCAGAACCCAAGGCCCTTCGGGCCGGGCCAGGTCGGCTAAATCGCCGATCCGGTCGAACAGGCCGCCGGTGCGGAAGAAGACCTGGCTGACCACGATCCAGTCGTAGCCACCGGCCCGGGCCTGGGCGACGAAACGCTCGGCGAAGGTGTCGAAGGGCGCCAGGGGCACGCGCGTCACCACCGCCGCCCCGACCTCTTCCCACCGATCCGCCTGACGCCGGAAGGAATGGAACTCGCCGTCGGTGGACAGCATCCGCACCGGCGACCGCTCCACGCCCGAGAACAGGCGCAGCAGGAAGTCATGGGTGTTGGAGGAGAAGACGACGGTGTCGGGCGACGGCAGGTTCAGCTCGGCGGCGACCTGCGCCTGAGCCTCTGGGATCACCTGGCCGAACACCAGATCCCATTTGTGATCCGCGTGCCGGTTGGCGTCGAGCCACGCCTGCTGCTGGGCCTCAAAACTGGCGTCAGGCCAAAGGTGATGGCTGTGCGCCGCGAAATGCAGCCGATCCGGCGCCGCCGACAGGGCGCGGGAGAAGAGGGATTTATAGGCCATCCCTCTTCTTTAGGACATCTCACCCCGCGCTCAAGCAGCGAGCCGCTGCGCGGCGAGCGATAGCGCCGCGCGTAGCGCGCCTCTTAAACGAGAGCGCCGTGGCAGTGTTTGAACTTGCGGCCGGAACCGCAGGGGCAGGGCGAGTTGCGGCCGGTCATTTCCCAGCCGGGCGGCAGCATCTCGACCGGCAGTCTGGCGCGGTCGTCGCCGATCAGCGTCTGTTCCGGGTTCTGGGCCGAGGGATTGGCCATCTCATTCTCGCCGGTGCCGGGGTTCAGGTGGATTTCCTGAAACTCGGGCAGTTCGGGCGGGGCCTGGAAGCGGAACTCCACCGTCATCAGCCAGCGGGTGACATTGTGGCGCAGGTCGTAGAGCAGGCTCTCGAACAGGGAGAAGGCTTCGGTCTTGTACTCCTGCAGCGGGTCGCGCTGGCCATAGCCGCGCAGGCCGATGACGCCGCGCAGATGGTCCAGGTGAACCAGGTGTTCGCGCCACTGCATGTCGATCATTTGCAGCATGAACTGCTTTTCCAGACCGCGCGTCTGTTCGGCGCCGATCATGTCCAGACGTTCGGCGGCGCGGGCGTCGGCGGCTTCCAGCAGCCGTTCCTCGATCTCCTCGTTCGACACGCCTTCCTCGGCGGCCCAGTCGTGCAGCGGCAGCTCAAGGCCCAGGGTCGAGCGGACCCGCTCGTCCAGACCGTCGATGTCCCACTGTTCGGCATAGGCCTTGGGCGGCATGTAGCGCTCGACCAGGTCGGAGACCACGTCGCGGCGGAAGTCACCCACCAGCTCGGACAGGTCCTCGGAGTCCATGAACTCCTGACGCTGCTCGAACACGGCCTTGCGCTGGTCGTTCACGACGTCGTCGTATTTCAGCAGGTTCTTGCGGATGTCGTAGTTGCGGGTCTCGACGCGCTTCTGGGCGGTTTCGATGGCGCGGTTCAGCCAGGGGTGGGTGATGGCCTCGCCCTCGGCGACCCCAAAGGTCTTCATGATCGAGTCCAGACGGTCGCCGGCGAAGATGCGCAGCAGATCGTCCTCGCAGGACAGGTAGAATTTCGACACGCCGGGGTCGCCCTGACGGCCGGTGCGGCCGCGCAGCTGGTTGTCGATGCGGCGGCTCTCGTGGCGCTCGGTGCCCAGGACGAACAGGCCGCCGGCCTCCAGAGCGATCTTCTTCTGGACGGCGATCTCGGCCTTGAACTCGGCTTCCTTGGCCATCTCCATCTCGTGGGAGACTTCGACCGCCATGTTGCGCTGCTCCAGCAGCCACTTCTGCATCTTCATTTCGAGGTTGCCCCCGAGTTGAATGTCGGTGCCGCGGCCGGCCATGTTGGTGGCGATGGTCACGGCGCCGGGCAGGCCGGCGTCGGCGACGATATAGGCTTCCTGTTCGTGCTGGCGCGCGTTCAGGACGCTGTGCGGAATGCCGCGCAGCCTGGTCTCGTAGGTGATGTCATAGGCGGCGTCGCCGATCTTCTCGGCTTCCTTTGTCTTGCCCGCATACTCCCGCTTCAGCGTGCGCGAGACCTCGACCTTGTGCTCATAGCGGTTCAGCAGCTCCGACAGCTGTTCCGACCGTTCGATGGACACGGTGCCGACCAGGATCGGCTGGCCCGCCAGATGGCATTCGGCGATCTGGCGGGCGATCGCCTGGTTCTTCTCGTCGTGGGTGCGGTAGACCTCGTCGTCGAAGTCCTTGCGCTGGATCGGGCGGTTGGTCGGCACCTCCAGCACGTCCATCTTGTAGATGTCGCCGAACTCCTGGGCCTCGGTCGCCGCCGTGCCGGTCATGCCCGACAGCTTTTCGTAGAGGCGGAAGTAGTTCTGGATCGTCACCGAGGCCAGGGTCTGGTTCTCGGGCTGTATCTTGACGTCCTCCTTGGCCTCAATGGCCTGGTGCAGACCTTCGGACAGGCGGCGTCCGGTCATCATCCGGCCGGTGAATTCGTCGATCAGGACGATCTCGCCGCCCTTGATGATATAGTCCTTGTCGCGCTGATACAGGGTGTTGGCGCGCAGGGCCTGGTTGGCGTGGTGGACCAGGCTGATGTTGGCGGCGTCATAGAGGCCGGTGGTGTCGACGGCGAAATGGCCACCCGCCTCCAGCGCCTCCTCCATCCGTTCCGAACCCAGTTCGGTCAGCAGGACCTGTTTCTGCTTCTCGTCCAGCTCATAGGTGTCCTTGTCCCGGATCAGGTCTTTGATCAGGGCGTCCAGCACCTTGTAGAGGTCGGAGCGGTCCTCGGTCGGACCAGAGATGATCAGGGGCGTGCGCGCCTCGTCGATCAGGATGGAGTCGACCTCGTCGACGATGGCGAAGTTGTGCGGACGCTGCACCATCTCGCGCCGGTCATAGACCAGGTTGTCACGCAGATAGTCGAAACCGAATTCGTTGTTGGTGCCGTAGGTGACGTCGGCGTTATAGGCCTGTTGGCGTTGACCCTGGCTCAGGCCGTTGACGATGACCCCGACCTCCAGGCCCAGGAAGCGATAGACCTTGCCCATCGTCTCGGCGTCGCGGCGGGCCAGATAGTCGTTGACGGTGATGACGTGCACGCCCTTGCCGGTCAGGGCGTTCAGATAGACGGGGGCCACGGCGACCAGGGTCTTGCCCTCGCCCGTCCGCATCTCGGCGATGCCGCCTTCGTTCAGGATCATGCCGCCGGCCAGCTGCACGTCGTACTGACGTTGGCCCAGCACGCGCTTGGAGGCCTCGCGCACCACAGCGAAGGCTTCGGGCAGGATTTTCTCCAGCGTGTCGCCGTTGGCCAGTCGGTCCTTGAAGGCGTCGGTCATCATCCGCAGTTCGTCGTCGGACAGGGCGGCGAACTTTGGCTCCAGCGCATTGATGCGCTGGGCGTGGTCCTGGAAGGACTTGACCTTGCGGTCGTTGGAAGAGCCGAAAAATTTCTTGGCGAAGCCGAGCATGATGGGTCCGGTAGCGGTCGAGCGTCTGCGAGCTGAGCGGCTCTGAAATCCCGTGAGGGCGGCGATAGGGACGCCGCGAGAGAGGTCTGGACCGATGACGGCCCCGGTGCGCCGGAAACGGGCGCGCGCGAAGGGCCGCGCAGACGATCAAAACCCCTCGACTTGGGCGCAGGGCGGACTTAAGCACCGGCCTAACCCCTGTCAACGCGAGGGGCTTTCGGCCGCCTGCGACGGAGCGCCCCCTTGAACCCATTCCGGCGACCCTCAAACCCACGAAAAACCACGCTTCTGGCGGTGCTTCTGGCCGCCGGCCTGACGACGGCGGCCTGTTCGCGCGGCGGGGGCGACCGCCCGCCCGAACCCGGCGACCGGGCGGTGGCGACGGTGCAGGACCGGACCATCTGGGCCTCGGACGTCAAGCGCGAGGCGGTGGCGCAGGGGTTGATCGGCGAGGGCGAGCCGCTGGACATCACCTCGGACCTGTTCCGCCGGGTGCTGGACGAGGTGATCGACCAGAAGCTGCTGGCGGGCGAGGCGCAACGGCGACGGCTGGATTCCTCGCCCCTGGCCCAGCGCCGGCTGGAGGCGACGCGCGAACGCATCCTGGGCGACATGCTGGTGGAGAGCGTGGTGGACAAGGCCGTGTCCGACCAGGCGGTGCAGACCCTTTATAACGAGCAGCTGCGGCTGGCGAAGACCGCCGAGGAGATCCGGGTGCGGCTGATCCTGTCGCGCACCCGGCCCGAAGCCGAGGCCGTGATCGGCATATTGGGCCAGGGCGCCGGGTTCGAGGCGGTGGCCATGGAACGCTCCATCGACGAGGCGACGCGCTTCTCGGGCGGCGATCTGGGCTATTCGACGCCGGACGTGATGCCCCAGGCCTATGCCGACGCCCTGCGCGACAAGCCCGCGGGCGCCCTGGTCGGGCCGTTCCAGACCGAGGGCGGATGGGCGGTGCTGCGGGTCGAGGACCGGCGCAAGGAGACGCCGCCCACCCTGGAGCAGGCCCGGCCGCAGATCGTGCGCTATCTGACCTACGAGGGCGTGCGCCAGCTGCTGGAGCAGTTGCGCGGCAAGTCCAAGGTCGATGTCCGATTGCCCGCCCCGCCGACGCCGCCCGCCCAACCCTCTCAACCGGCCGCACGACCATGACCAAGACCCCCTCCACGACCGGCCAGAAGATCGAACACGCGCTGGAAAAGGCGCTGGACCCGTTCGCAACGGCGCTGAAGCGCGCGACGCGCACGCCGGGATCGGAGCCGACGGCGACGACGCCCACGCCGGCGGCCGCCGGAAAGCCCGGCCTGGCGATCTCGCCTCTGGCCGTGCCCTTCCCGACCATTCCCCCCATCGGCGGGGTCGAGATCGCCACCGCCCGAGCGGGCTTCTACAAGCACGAGCGCGACGATCTGGTGGTGTTCCGCTTCGCGCGCGGCACCAGCTGCGCCGGGGTCTTCACCCGCCACAAGATCGGCTCGGCGCCGGTCGACTGGTGCAAGAAGCAGCTGGGCTCGGCCGAGGGCGGCAAGGACGTGCGCGCCCTGGTGGTCAACGCCGGCTGCGCCAACGCCTTCACGGGGAAGGCCGGCGCCGATGCGGCGCGGCGCACGGCCTCCGAGGTCGCCAAACGCTTCGGCTGCCGCCAGCGCGACGTCATGCTGGCCTCGACCGGGGTGATCGGCGTGGTGCTGGACGAAAAGAAGATCATCGCCAAACTGCCCGAGATCGAACAGGGCATGGATTCCGACGCCTGGGCCAGGGCCGGTCGCGGCATCATGACCACCGACACCTTCCCCAAGGGCGCCTACGCCGAGGCCGAGATCGAGGGCTACAAGGTCCGCATCGCCGGGATCGCCAAGGGATCGGGCATGATCGCCCCGGACATGGCCACCATGCTGGCCTTCATCGTCACCGACGCCGACATCCATCCCAATGTGCTGCAGGCGCTGCTGGGCCTGCACGTCCGCACCACCTTCAACAGCGTGACCGTGGACGGCGACACCTCGACCAACGACACGGCCCTGCTGTTCGCCACCGGCACGTCGGGCGCGCCGCGCATCGGCCGGGTCGGCGACCGGCGGCTGAAGAGCTTCTCCGCCGCGCTGGACAAGGTGATGCTGGACCTGGCGCACCAGCTGGTGCGCGACGGCGAGGGCGCGACCAAGTTCGTCAAGGTGACGGTGGACGGCGCCGCCAGCCCCGCCTCGGCCCGCAAGCTGGCCAAGTCGATCGCCGACAGCCCCCTGGTCAAGACCGCCATCGCCGGTCAGGACGCCAACTGGGGCCGGGTGGTCATGGCCGTCGGCAAGACCGAAGAGCCGGTGGATCGCGACCATCTGGCCATCTGGTTCGGCCCGCACGAAGCCGCCGTCGACGGCGCCCCGTCCCCGACCTACGACGAGGCCAAGATGACCGCCTATATGAAGAACCCCGAAATCGACATCACCGTCGACGTGGGCTCGGGCCGGGCGTCGGCGACGGTTTGGACCTGCGACCTGACCAAGGGCTATATCGAGATCAACGGGGACTATCGCAGCTGATTTCATGTTAGGATGAGGTCATGAGCGCCAGGCCGAAACTCTTGAACCGCTATGCCGACGAGCTTCCGCCGTTCGTCAGCAACGCATTGAATGCGGATCTGGACAGCGAACATCCGTCCGAAGACGCTTTGGAATGGCTACGGCTTCAGCATGACCGCGCGCTTGCCGACCCCCGGCCGGCCCTGACATCGGAACAGGTGCGCCTGAATCTTCTGGCCCGGCACGAGGCGCGGTTGAAGCGCGACGCGAAGGCGTGAGCCGCAAACTCGTCTGGCTGCCGAGCGCGGAGTTCGATCTTGAGGCGATCTACGACCTGATCGCTTCGGACTCTCCACAGGCGGCGTATGACTTCGTCGAGGACATCCGACAGCGCTGCGAGGCCTTCGCCGATTTTCCCTTCATGGGCCGCAGCCATGATGGACGAATATATCAGTTCACCTTTGATCGACGGGTGCGCGTCAACTACGCGGTTACAGACGACGACGTGCAGCTTTCCCAATTCCGCTACCTCGGCCAACAATGACAGAACCTCTGCCCACCGTGCTTGTCGTCGCCGTCGCCATGATCGACGTGGACGGGCGGGTTCTGATCGCCAAACGTCCCGAGGGCAAGAAACTGGCGGGCCTGTGGGAGTTTCCGGGCGGCAAGGTCGAGGCGGGAGAACGGCCCGAACAGGCCCTGATCCGCGAGTTGAAGGAAGAGCTGGGCGTCGACGTCAGCGAAAACTGTCTGTCGCCGTTCGTTTTCGCCAGCCACGCTTACGATTCGTTTCACCTGTTGATGCCATTGTATCTGTGCCGACGGTGGGACGGGGTGGTCACGGCGCGTGAACACGACGGCCTGGCCTGGGTGAAGCCGGACAAGCTTTCGGACTATCCCATGCCGCCGGCGGACGAACCTCTGGTCGCCTGGTTGCGCGACCTGCTGTAACCACCGCCGACCAGGGAGGCCGGCCATGCGACGTCTTACCGGCCGGTTCCTGCGCGACGAGAGCGGCGCCACCGCCATCGAATACGGCCTGATCTGCGCCCTGATCTTCCTGGCCATCGTGGGCTCCGTGGGCGCCATGGCGAACAGCCATAACGGCGGCCTGGCCGCAACCGCGGACAAGATCAGCACCGCCATCAAGGCCACGATCGGCTAGTCCGGCTCCTCGCCCGTCAGCTCGCGAACGCCGAGCGCATCGGCCAGCCGCGTCTTGGCCGAGCCGCGCGGCAGGGGCTTCTGCTGGCTTTCGTGCGGTTTCCAGCCCGCCAGGTGAATGATCTCGAACGTCGCGGGAATGCGCCCGTCCTCCAGCCCGTGGCGTTCGGCGTAGAGGGCCGCCGCGCGGGCGACGATGCGGCGGTTCAGCGGGCGCATCGTCCCCTGCAGCACATTCGTCTCGCCCATGGCGCGCAGGTCGCGGATCAGGGCGAACAGGTCGGAATAGCGCACCGTGAACCGATCCACGTCCGATACGGGCAGGGCGAAACCGGCCCGTTGCAGCAGGGCCGCCCCGTCATAGCCGTCGGCGAAGGGCGAAACCCGCGCCTGGGCGCCGCCGCGCTCGGCCAGTTCCGCCTCGGTCAGAACCCCGCGAAGCTCCTTCAGCGTGCCCGCGCCGAACAGGGCGCCGATGAAAAGACCGTCGGGCTTCAGCGCACGCCGGATCTGGGCCAGGGCGCCCGGCAGGTCGTTGGCGCAATGCAGCGTCAGCAGGGAGACGATCAGATCGGCCGAGCCGTCCGCCAGCGGCAGGGCCTCGGCGCCGGGGGCCGCGCGCTGGGCCGGGGACAGCGGCGTCACGACCGGCCCCAGGCGCGCGGCGGCGTCGCTGGTCCTGACCGCGCGTTCGAACACGCCTGAATGGGCGGACAGATCGACCGCGACGGGAAAGTCGCGCAATATGGCTTCCAGGCTCTCGGCGGCGTTGGCGGCGGCGCGGGCGTGCAGGAAGTCGGCCTGGGCGAACCGGGCGGCGGACCGCGCCAGCCGCGCCTGACGCCGCAACGGATCGAAGATGCGCGGGGGGCCTTCGGAAGGGGATTGAGGGGCGGTCATGGACGCACAGGATGGGGGTTGGCGACGCGCCTGGGAAGGGGCGGGGCGACAGTTGCGCGGCGCGGGGCGTGGTCTGGCCGACCTGATCCTGCCGCCGATGGCGCACGACAGCCGCGAGGCGACGGCCGCAGCCGGCCTGACGCCGGACGCCTGGAGCCGGATCAGGTTTCTGGAGGCGCCGGTCTGCAACGGCTGCGGGGCGGCGTTCGAATACGACGGCGGCGCCTTCGCCGAGGATCGTTGCGCGGCCTGTATCGCCCGGCCCTACGCCTTCGAACGGGCGCGGGCGGCCTGTCTGTACGACGAAGCGTCGCGCGGGCTGATCCTGCGGTTCAAACATGGGGACCAGCAGCAGTTCGCGCCGCTGTTCGCGCAGTGGATCGGACGCGCCGCCGCCGATCTGGTCGAGGCGGCGGATGCGGTCGCGCCCGTGCCGCTGCATCCGCTTCGTCTGTTGTCGCGGCGCTTCAACCAGGCGGCCGAGATCGCCCGGCCGCTGGCCCGTCACGCCAACCGCGACTATCTGCCCGACGCCCTGATCCGCACCACCCATACGACCAGCCAGGGCGGCAAGAGCCAGCGCGGACGGCGTCTGAACGTCAAGAAGGCCTTCGCCGTCACCGACGCGGGGCGGCGACGCATCCGGGGGCGGCGCATCCTTCTGATCGACGATGTGTTGACCACGGGCGCGACCGGAGAGGCCTGCGCCCGCGCCCTGCTGGACGCCGGCGCGCGGGCCGTGGACCTGGCGGTCGTGGCCCGGGTGCGAAACGCCCGCGAAATCGTTATGTAACCCCATCGCGCTTCTCGGCGGCGGCCTGCCGCACGGGAGGGCCCAAGCTTCGGAGAACTGATTTGGCCGACGTCGTCATCTACACCAAGCCCGGCTGCCCCTACTGCTTCAGCGCCATGTCGCTGCTGAAGAAGAAGGGCGCGGACTATACCGAGATCGTGGCCTCCAACGATCCCGCCAAAAAGGCCGAGATGGTCGAGAAGTCGGGCGGGCGCATGACCTTCCCGCAGATCTTCATCGGCGGCCGGCACGTCGGCGGGTCCGACGACATCCACGCCCTGGATCGCGAGGGCAAGCTCGACGCGCTGCTGGCGGCCTGATCGCGTGAGCGGCGGGCTCGACATCGCCCTGATCCAGACCCGCACCCCGGCGACGGCGGCGGCGGGACTGGCCCATGTCGACGCCCTGATCCGCGAGGCGGCGTCGGGTGGGGCGCGCTTCGTCCTGACGCCCGAGGGGACCAATCTGCTGGAGCAGAGGCGCGGCCGCCGCGACGCCGCCCTGACCGACGAGGATCAGGACGCTGCGGTTCTGGGCCTGCGTCAGCTGGCGGCGGAGCTGGGCGTCTGGCTGCTGATCGGATCGGCCATCGTGCGGTCAGGCCATACCGGGGATGGTCGGGCGGCCAATCGGTCGCTGCTGGTCGATCCGTCGGGCGCGATCACGGCGCGGTATGACAAGCTGCACGTCTTCGACGTCGATCTGCCGAACGGCGAGCGATACCGCGAAAGCGCTTCGGTGCGGCCGGGCGACGCGGCGGCGGTCGCCGATACGCCCTGGGGCCGTCTGGGGCTGACCATCTGCTACGACATCCGTTTTCCCCATCTGCACCGCCAGTTGGCGAAGGCGGGGGCGTCGATGATCGCGGTTCCCGCCGCCTTCACCGCCCCAACCGGCGAGGCCCATTGGGAGACGCTGCTGCGCGCCCGCGCCATCGAGACCGGCGCCTTCGTCCTGGCTCCGGCGCAGGGCGGGCTGCACGAGGACGGGCGGCGCACCTGGGGCCGCTCCACCGTCGTCGGGCCGTGGGGCGAGGTGATCGCCAAGGCCGATCACGACGACCCTTGCATCGTGCGGGCGAAACTGGACATGGAGGCGGTGACGCGCGCCCGCGCCGCCATACCCGCCCTGACCCACGACCGCGACTTCCTGCCGCCCGCCTGATCCGTTCATGATCCGATACGCCCTGAAATGCGACCAAGACCACGGGTTCGAGGCCTGGTTCGGCTCGTCGTCCGATTATGACGACCAGGCGGCGCGGGGCCTGGTCGAATGTCCGTTCTGCGGTTCGCGCGGGGTCGACAAGGCGGTCATGGCGCCCTCCGTCAGCGGAACGAAGCGCGCGAACGCGACGCCCGATCCGGCCGCGCCCGAGGCCATGCGCAAGATGCAGACCCTGATGATGGCGGCGGCCCGCGAGGTGCGCGCCCATGTCGAGGCCAACTTCGATTACGTCGGCGACGCCTTCGCCCGAGAGGCGCGCGACATCCACGAAGGCCGATCCGAAAAGCGGGAAATCTACGGCGAGGCCACGCCCGCCGACGTCAAGAAGCTGAAGGACGACGGCGTTCCGGTCTCGGCCCTGCCCGATGCGCCGCCCGACCCGTCGAAGGTGAACTGATGACCCTGGAATGGCGGCCCATGCGGCCGGACGACATCGAAGCGGTGACGGCGGTGGCGCGCCTGTCGTTTCCCAATCATTTCGAGGACCGGGCCTGTTTCGAGAACCGGCTGGCCCTGTATCCGCGCGGATGTTTCGTTCTGGCGGATGGGGATGGGTCGGCGCGCGGCTATCTGATCGCCTATCCGTGGAAGACCGATAGCGCCCCGCCGCTGAACACGGTGGTCGAGGGACTGCCGGCCGAGGCGACCCTGATCTATCTGCACGACCTGGCCCTGCATCCCGAGGCGCGGGGCGGGGGCGTGACCGGCGCGATCGTGGAGCGGCTGGCCGCACAGGCCGTCGAGGACGACTGGCCCGCCATCGCCCTGGTCGCGGTCAACGACGCGGTCGGCTTCTGGTCGCGCCACGGCTTCGTCGAACAGCCGGCCGAGGCCATGGCGGCCAAACTGGCCAGCTACGGCCCCGACGCCCGCTATATGCTGCGGGCGCTCTAGGGGCGATTGAGCGCAGTCTGGCCGCCCGCCCGCACGAAATCGCCACGTTGAGGCCGGGGCAGGGCGACATAGGCCCGGCGTCGCATCTCGCGCTCGCAGACGCGAGGATCGCCGAGGCTGTCGGGCGTCAGGACGGCGCGATGGAGCGCGCACCAGTCGCGACTGGCGACCCGAATCCGTCCGGCCAGGATCAGGGCCTCTCCCGGCCGGGCCATGTTCAGGCCCCGCGCATCGACATGCATGTCCGGGGCCTCGCCGGCGAACAAGGCGCCGGCGAGGGCGGCGGCGAACATCAAACTCATCGTCTTCTCCAATCCGAGGACAGGCCCTGGGGTCAGGCCGTTGCTCGAAAGAGGAGCCGTTCGACGGCTTCGGATGCGGCGGGGCGGATGAAATATCGGTAAGGCGCGATCATCGCCGCCGACGCCCGCTCTGGTGTTTCTGTCCACATGCCTGTATGAGGCCCGCGAAACTTTCTCCCCCCAATGCCTGCATCCCTTGCAGCGGCGCGGATTCTCCGCGACCGAACACAGTCCGGCCGAGCCCTTCATGAACCTGCGCAACGTCGCCATCATCGCCCACGTCGACCATGGCAAGACCACCCTGGTGGACCAACTTCTGGCCCAGTCCGGCGTGTTCCGAGCCAATGAGGCGACGACCGAGCGCGCCATGGACTCCAACGATCAGGAGAAGGAACGCGGCATCACCATCCTGGCCAAATGCACCTCGGTGCTGTGGAACGGCAAGGCGGGCGAGACGCGCATCAACATCATCGACACCCCCGGCCACGCCGACTTCGGCGGCGAGGTCGAGCGCATCCTGGGCATGGTGGACGGCTGCGTCATCCTGGTCGACGCCGAAGAGGGCGTCATGCCCCAGACCAAGTTCGTGCTGACCAAGGCGCTGAAGATGGGCCTGCGCCCGATCCTGTGCATCAACAAGGTCGACCGCGCCCACGCCGACCCGGACCGCGTCCACAACGAGACCTTCGACCTGTTCGCCGCCATCGGCGCGACGGACGAGCAGCTGGACTTCCCGCACATCTACGCCTCGGGCCGCAACGGCTGGGCGACGCTGGACCTGAACCAGCCCAACGACAACCTGGCCCCGCTGTTCGACCTGATCGTCGACCACGTGCCGCCGCCCGCCGTCCAGGCCAACAAGGACAAGCCGTTCCGCATGCTGGACGTGCTGATCGAAAGCGACCCGTTCCTGGGCCGCCTGCTGACCGGCCGGATCGAGAGCGGCAAGGCCGTTCCCGGCATGGCGATCCATGCCCTGGACCGCGAAGGCAAGGAAATCGAACGCGGCCGCATCACCAAGGTGCTGGCCTTCCGCGGCCTGAAGCGCCAGCCGCTGGACGAGGGTTCGGAAGCGGGCGACATCGTCGCCATCGCCGGCATGTCCAAGGCGACCGTCGCCGACACCCTGTGCGCCATGGAAGTGACCGAGCCGCTGGACGCCCAGCCGATCGATCCGCCGACCATCTCCATGACCGTCTCGGTCAACGACAGCCCCCTGGCCGGCCGTGAAGGCGACAAGGTCCAGTCGCGCGTCATCCGCGACCGCCTGCTGAAGGAAGCCGAGGCCAACGTCGCCATTCGCGTGACCACGACCGAAGGCGGCGACGCCTATGAGGTCGCTGGCCGCGGCGAACTGCAGCTGGGCGTTCTGATCGAGAACATGCGTCGCGAAGGCTTCGAGGTTTCGATCTCGCGTCCGCGCGTCGTGTTCAAGGAAGGCGAGAACGGCGAGAAGCTGGAGCCGATCGAAGACGTCATGATCGACGTGGACGACGAGTTCACCGGCGTGGTCATCGAAAAGCTGTCGGCCCGCAAGGCCGAGCTGGCCGACATGGGCCCGTCGGGCGCCGGCAAGACCCGCATCAGCCTGAAGGCGCCGTCGCGCGCCCTGATCGGCTATCGGGGCGAGTTCCTGACCGATACGCGCGGTTCGGGCGTGCTGAACCGCGTGTTCAGCCACTATGAGCCGCACAAGGGCGCCATCGCCGGCCGTCTGAAGGGCGTGCTGATCTCGAACTCGGACGGCGACACGGCGGCCTTCGCCCTGTGGAACCTGGAAGATCGCGGCGTCATGTTCGTCGGCGCCGGGGAAAAGACCTATCAGGGCATGATCATCGGCGAGAACGCCCGCTGGGACGACCTGGACGTCAACCCGATCAAGGGCAAGCAGCTGACCAACGTCCGCGCCGCCGGCAAGGACGAGGCCGTTCGCCTGACCCCGCCGCGCCAGATGTCGCTGGAACAGGCCATCGCCTATATCGACGACGACGAGCTGGTCGAGGTCACGCCCAAGTCCATCCGTCTGCGCAAGCAGGTGCTGAACCCCTCGTTCCGCAAGAAGCGCGTCCGCCCGGAATAATCGCCGACTGACGCGACGAGGGTTTGAGGCCTATACCGGCGACATGACCCCCGCTTCGCCCAGCCTGGACGACCGACTAGACGAGGCCGCCGCCGCGCACGATCCGCGCGCGGCGGTCTCTTTCGTTCTGCGCGAAGCCTATGAGGCCGCCCGCACCCGCGCCGAGCGCAAGCTGGACGCCGGGTCGAAGGGGCGCGAGGTCGCCCGCCTGTACGCCGCGGCCGCCGACGACATGCTGACGGCCCTGTGGCGGGTGGCGACCGAGACCCTGTTTCCTGTTTCGCCGGTCGAGAGCGAACGGCTGTCGCTGGTGGCGGTGGGCGGCTATGGGCGGGGCGTCCTGGCGCCCTTCTCGGACCTGGACCTGCTGTTCCTGCGCCCCGCCAAGGCGACGCCGCGCGGCGAGAGCGTGATCGAATTCGTCCTCTACGTCCTGTGGGACCTGGGGGCGAAGGTCGGGCCGTCGGTGCGCTCGGTCGAGGAATGTCTCAGCCTGTCGCGCACCGACATGACGGTGCGGACCACGTTGTTGGAGGCGCGACCGCTGGCCGGCGATCAGCGCCTGGCCGAACTGATGATCGGCCGGTTTCGCGACATGGTGTCCAAGTCCGACCCGCGCCCCTTCATCGCCGCCAAGCTGGAAGAACGGGCCGTGCGGCACGAGAAGGCCGGTTCGACCCGCTACAAGGTCGAACCCAACGTCAAGGACGGCAAGGGAGGGCTGCGCGACCTGAACACCCTGTACTGGATCGCCCGGTCCCTGGCCCCGGAAAGCCGGCTGGGCGCGACGGTGATGGACGAGCTGTTCACCCCGCGCGAACGGCGCACCTCGGACGAGGCCTTCGACTTCCTGTGGCGGGTGCGCATCCATCTGCACCTGATCGCGGGGCGGGCCGAGGAGAAGCTGACCTTCGACATGCAGCCCGAGGTGGCGCGGCGCATGGGCTGGCGCGGGCGGGGCGACGAACCGGCGGTGGAGCGGTTCATGCGGCGCTACTTCCTGGTGGCGCGCGACGTCGGCGCCCTGACCCGCGCCATGTCGGCCAAGCTGGAGGCGCGGCATCAGAAGACGGCGCAGGGGCTGTCGCGCCTGATGACCCCGTTCCGCCCGGCGCGGCGCAAGCTGGACATCGACGGATTCTGGATCGACCAGGGGCGGCTGTCGGTCGAGGGGCCGGAGGTGTTCGCCGCCGATCCGGTCAAGCTGCTGACCCTGTTCGTCGCCGCCGACAAACAGGATCTGGACCTGCACCCCGACGCCTTTTCGGCGGTGACGCGGTCGCTGTCGCTGGTGACGCCCCGGCTGAGGCGCGATCCGGCGGCGACGCGCGCCTTTCTGGACGTGCTGGCCCACGGGCAGCGGCCCTATCGCGTGCTGACCATCATGAACGAGACGGGGTTGCTGGGACGGTTCCTGCCCGAATGGGGCCGGATCGTCGGCCAGACCCAGTTCAACATGTACCACGCCTATACGGTGGACGAGCATACGCTGCAGGCCATCGGCGTCATCAACGACATCGCGCGCGGCAAGCTGAAAGACGACCACCCGCTGGCCACCGAGATCGTGCAGCTGATCTCGGACATGGAGGCCCTGATGCTGGGGATGCTGTTGCACGACGTAGGCAAGGGTGGCGAGCGGGGGCAGCTGGAGGACGGGGCCATCGCCGCGCGCCGGGCCTGCGAACGGCTGGGCGTCGATCCGCGCCGGATCGAACTGGTCGTCTGGCTGGTGCGCAGCCATCTGACGCTCAGCGATTACGCCCAGAAGCGAGATTTGTCGGACCCGGCGACCATTCGCGCCTTCGCCGAACTGGTCGGCGATCCCGAGCGGCTGCGGATGCTGCTGGTCCTGACCGTCGCCGACATCCGGGCCGTGGGGCCGGGCGTGTGGAACGGCTGGAAGGGTCAGCTGATGCGGACCCTCTACAATCAGGTCGCCGCCCTGTTCCGGGGTGAGGACGTGGCACGCGAAGACCCGTTGGCGGCCCATCCGGCCCTGGTCCGGCGCGCGCGCGAAACCGGGGCGGCGGCGCAGGCGTCCCCGACGGCGCCGGTTCAGGGACTGGCGGTCCAGACCACCGAAATCTCCATCGCCGCCGCCGACCGGCCCGGCCTTTTCGCCGACCTGGCCCAGACCATGGCGGCCCTGGGCGCCGACGTCACCGATGCGCGGGTGGCGACCGAGGACGGAGTGGTGCTGGACGTCTTCCGCGTTCAGGACGGGGCGGGCGCCCCCTATGGTCAGGCCGAGCCGCGTCGGCTGAAGACCCTGGTCGAGGCGCTGGAGAAGGCCGCGCGCGGGGAAGGCCGGATCGGCCAGGCGCCCCAGCCCGCCGGAAACGCCCGAAAGGCCGCCTTCGAGGTCCGGCCCGTGGTCATGGTCGACCACCACGCCAGCGAGGCGGCCACGGTGATCGAGGTGTCGTGCGCCGACCGACCCGGCCTGTTGGCCGACCTGTCGCGCGTGTTCAACGACGAGGGCCTCGGCATCCGCTCGGCCCATGTGGCCAGCTATGGCGAGCGGGCGGTGGACAGCTTCTATGTCGTGGACCGCAAGGGACGGAAACTGACGTCCGAACAGCGGATCGCCGAGCTGCGCACGGCGCTGGAGGCCGTGCTGGACAGCCGCGCGCCCGCGCCGGCGGGTCGCAAGGTGCGCTCGGCCCGGGCCAGCGCCCGTGACGTGTCCGAACTGGGCCGGCGGGCGCGCAAGCCCGTATCGCCGGGCGAGCAAGCGCGCTAAGCGAAATCGATCTTCCGCTCTCTGTCGAATGTCCGCATGAGCCTCGCCCGCAACACCCTGGTCCAGTCCAGCCTGACGCTGGGCAGCCGAATTCTCGGCTTCGTGCGCGACATGGCGCTGGCGGCGCGGTTCGGCCAGGGGCCGATGATGGACGCCTTCACCACGGCGTTGATGCTGCCCAATATGTTCCGGCGTCTGTTCGCCGAGGGCGCCTTCGCTCAGGCGTTTGTGCCGGTTTATGGCGGGGTGCGCGCGCGTGAGGGTGAGGACGCGGCGGCGGTGACGGCGTCCGAGGCGCTCAGCTTCATGCTGGCGGTGGTCGCGGGCTTCTGCATCCTGCTTCAGGTGATCATGCCGTGGATCATGCCATGGCTGCTGTCCGCCTATCAGGGCCAGCCCGAGGTGCTGCGCGCGGCGGTGACGGCGACCCAGCTGGCCATGCCCTATCTGGCCTGCATGACCGTGGCCTCGCTGCTGTCCGGCGTGCTGAACACCGGCGGCCGGTTCGCCCTGTCCGCCGCCGTGCCGGTGTTCCTGAACCTCTGCACCCTGGCCGCCCTGATGCCGCCGCTGGTCCTGCCGATTCCGCAGGAGACGGTGCTGATGATGGTGACGGCGGCGGTGACGATTTCCGGCCTGATCCAGGCGGGCTTGTTGTGGTGGGGCGTGCGGCGGCTGGGCGTGCGGCTGAAGATCGGCCTGCCCCGGATCACGCCCAATGTGCGCCACACCCTGGCCCTGGCCGTACCGGGCGCCCTGGCCGGCGGGGCGCTTCAGATCAACTCTCTGGTGTCGCAGTTCCTGACCGGCTCGGACGAGGGCGCGCGCTCGGTGCTGTATAACGCCGACCGTCTGTACCAGCTGCCGCTGGGTCTGGTCGGGGTGGCCATCGGCCTGGCTTTGGTGCCGCGCCTGACCAAGGCCTTCGTTTCCGGCGACCATGAAGGCGGGCAGAAGACGCTGGACGACGGGATCAACCTGGCCATGGCCTTCACCCTGCCGGCGGCGGTGGCCCTGTTCGTCATTCCCTTCTTCATCATCGACGCGACGGTGACGCGCGGGGCCTTCACCTCGGCCGACGCCAGCCGCACCGCCGACGTATTGCGCCAGTTCGCCTGGGGCGTGCCGGCCTTCGTCCTGGCCAAGGTGCTGACCCCGCCCTTCTTCGCGCGCCAGGATACGCGGCGGCCGATGATCTTCGCCGTCGCCAGCGTGATCGTGACCGTCGTTCTGGGGTCGGCCCTGTTCTTCTGGTTTCGCGCGCAGGGTTGGGACGGCGTGCTGGGCCTGGCCATCGCCACCAGCACCTCGGCCTGGATCAACGTCGGCCTCTTGGGCGGGGTGCTGATCCGCGAGAACAGCTGGCGGCCGTCGCCCGCCTTCCTGTCGCGCTTCGCCCGCGTCGTCGCCGCCAGCGCCATGATGGCCGCCCTGCTGTTCGCCGCCGGCGTCTTCTATCCGCAGCTCAGCCGCATCTTCCTGGCCAAGGAGATCGCGGTGCTGGCGGTGTGCGGCGCGGGGGCCGGGCTTTACGGCGCCTGCCTGATGGCCTTCCGCGCCGTCACCCTGTCGGAGCTGAAGGCGACCCTTCGTCGCGAGCCCGGCGGCGGCATGGCGTCCGGTCTGGACTGACCGGCGGAGAACCGATAAGCGCGAGGCCATGACGATCTCGGGCCCGACTTCCGACCGGCGATGGCGCGGCTGAACCGCCGCACCCGTCGCCACGCCTGCCTTTCGACCTTTCGAGACCCGATTTCATGACCGATCAAACCCCGCCGACCGCCGCTCCGGCCTATGACGGCCCGCGCCGCATCCTGTCCGGCATCCAGGCCTCCGGCGCCCTGCACCTGGGCAACTACCTCGGCGCGCTGAAGCGTTTCGTCGAGCTTCAGGACCAGGGCGCGCCTGTCTTCGTCTTCGTCGCCGACATGCACGCCATCACCGTGTGGCAGGACCCGGCCAAGCTGGCCGCCCAGACGCGCGAGATCGCCGCCGCCTATCTGGCCTCCGGGCTCGATCCGGCGAAATCGATCATCTTCCCCCAGTCGTCGGTGCGCGCCCACGCCGAACTGGCCTGGGTCTTCAACTGCGTCGCCCGCCTCGGCTGGCTGGACCGGATGACCCAGTTCAAGGAGAAGTCGGGCAAGCATAAGGAAAGGGCCTCGGTCGGCCTCTACACCTATCCGGTGCTGCAGGCGGCGGACATCCTGCTCTACAAGGCGACCGAGGTTCCGGTCGGCGAGGACCAGAAACAGCATCTGGAGCTGACCCGCGACATCGCCGCCAAGTTCAACAACGACTTCGGCGTTCCCGGCTTCTTCCCCGTGCCCGAGCCCGTCATCCAGGGCCCGGCGACGCGCGTCATGTCCCTGCGCGACGGGGCGGCCAAGATGTCCAAGTCCGATCCGTCGGACAACAGCCGCATCAACCTGACCGACGACGCGGACACCATCGCGTCCAAGATCAGGAAGGCCAAGACCGATCCCGAGCCGCTGCCGGAAACCCTGGACGGCCTGAACGACCGCGCGGAGGCCCGGAACCTGGTCGCCATCTACGCCGCCCTGTCGGGCCAGACGCGCGAACAGGTCATCGCCGAGTTCGGCGGCCAGGGCTTCGGCGCCTTCAAGCCGGCGCTGGCCGATCTGGCGGTGTCGTCCCTGGCGCCCGTCACGGCGGAAATGCGACGCCTGCTGGATGACCCGGCCGAGATCGACCGCGTGCTGGCGGACGGCGCCCGTCGCGCCGCCGAGGTCGCCGATCCGGTGGTCGACGAGGTCAAGAAGATCGTCGGCTTCTGGCGCCCCTGAATCGCTGGCGATTTTCGGACGCGGCGTCCAGGCGGACCGTTCCGCCCGGCGCTGTGAACGCCTAGATCAGCGCGCATGAACCATCCTCTCGACCGCGCCGTCTGGAACGCGCTGACCACCCGACTGTCATCGTTCGCAACGCCGGACTCCAGCCCCCGGGCGGTTCGCATCGACCCCGAGGTCGGGGTCTTCATGGCCTGCGCCGACGGTTCGCCCGACAGTCTCGCGGCGCTGGGCGACCTCGCCCGAACACATCCCGGCGCAGGTCTGATCGAGGTCGAAGGCAGCCCCATCGCCGACGTCCTGCCGGACGGGATCGGTGTCGTCGGCCGTATTCCTCTGGTGCAGATGACCGCGAGCGCCCTGACGGCGGGCGGGCCGTCGATAAGCTATGAGACCCTGACCGAGGCCGATGCGCCGGCCATGCTGGCGCTGGCGACCCTGACCCGGCCCGGTCCCTTCCGGTCGGCGACCCGCAAACTGGGGCCATTCATCGGGGTGAAACAGGACGGGCAGCTGATCGCCATGGCCGGGCGGCGCCTGCGGGTGGACGGCTTTACCGAACTGAGCGGGGTCTGCACCCATCCCGACCACCGCGGTCGGGGTCTGGCCGCGGCCCTGTCGCGCGCGGTCGCCGCCGAGATTCTGGCCAGCGGAGAGACCGTCTTCCTGCACGCCTTCGCCGACCACGCGGCGACCATCGCCTTTTATGGTTCGCTGGGGTTCGAGGTTCGGGCGCGGATGACCTATACGGTTCTGGCGGACTGACGGAGGAGCGCGACATGGGCGTCTATGAGGCCAGGATCGTCTGGGAACGCGGCGATCAGCCCTTCCTGGACAAGCGTTACAGCCGCGCCCACACCTGGGCCTTCGACGGCGGGGCCGTGGTGCCGGGATCGTCGGCGCCATCCAGCGTGCCCCTGCCGATGTCCGACGCCTCGGCCGTCGACCCGGAGGAGGCGATGATCGCCTCTCTGTCCAGCTGTCATATGCTGTGGTTCCTGGCCTTCGCCGCCAATGCGGGTCTGGTCGTCGACACCTATGCCGACGAGGCGTCCGGCAGGATGGGCAAGGATGAGAACGGCCGCCGCTATCTGGCCGAGGTGACGCTGCGCCCCTTCACCAGCTTCAGCGGCCGCGAACCGGACCAGGCCGAGATCGACGCCCTGCACCACCAGGCCCACGACCATTGCGAGATGGCCTATTCGGTGCGGGCCGCCATCACGGTCGAGGCGACGATCGGTTAGGCGGCGGCCGTCTCCTCCTCGATCAGCGAGCGGAATAGGGCGTGGGCGGCGGTCATGCCGTCCGAAGTCGCCAGGGTGATGTTTGAGGCGGCCCGGGCCAGGTCGCCGGCGGCGAAGACGCCGGGCTGGGTCGTCTGCTGCTGGGCGTCCACCTTGATCACGCGCCCTACGGGGGTGTCGGTCATCTCGCATCCCAGATGTTCCGCGAAGGGGCTGGCGATACGCACATTGGCGCCGACGAACAGGGCCTTCAGCACCACGAACCGGCCGTCGGCCAGACGCACGCCGGTCAGGGTCTGGGCCTCGCCCTCCAGCCGGGCGATGGGCGTGGTCTCGATAGTCACTCCACGTCGATGCAGCAGGCGGACGTCCTCGGGCGACAGGACCGTGTCCGGGCCCAGGAACAGCGTCGCCTGACCCCATTCGGCGACGGTCGAGGCATAGGCCGCGGCATGATCGCCCCAGCCCAGCACGCCGACGGGACCGCCTCCGATCTCATAACCGTGGCACCACGGACAATGCAGGGCGGTGCGGCCCCAGCGTTCCTTGACCCCCGGAATATCGGCCGGCACGTCCTCCACTCCATGCGACAGCAACAGCCGCCGCCCGGTGGTCCGGGTTCCGTCGGCGAAGGCGACCTGGAAGCCGCCGTCGATCCGTTCGACGGCCACGGCCTCGGTCCTGCGGAAGGCGGCGGTGGGATAGGCCGCGACCTGGGCGTGGGCGGCGGCGGCTATCTCGGCGCCGGGCCTGCCGTCGTTGGCCAGGACGCCATGGGCGCGGGCGGCGAAACGATTGCGCGGCCGGCCGTCGTCTATGACCAGCACCCGTCGGCGCGCCCGGACCAGCTGCAGGGCGGCGGACAGGCCGGCGTAGGAGCCGCCGATGATCAGGGCGTCGTGAGGCATGAGGTCAGGACTTTGGACTGCGGACATGGAGCAGGTCTCTGTTCGGGTGTTCGGCCAGGCGGCGCGAGAAGTCCGCCGCCAGATCGGCCAGGGTGATTTCATTCAGCCGGGCGACCAGCAGGGCGCGGGCGGCGGCGTAGGTTTCGCCCAGGGCGTCGTTGACCGCCGCCTCGACCAGACAGCCCTCGGCCTCGACCGGCGGGGCCTCGGGGATCAGGCCGGGTTCGCCCAAAGCCGCATTGACCTGGCCCAGGCTGACCCGATCCAGCGGCCGCGCCAGTCGCCAGCCGCCGCCGTGGCCTTTTTCGGAAACGACCAGCCCCTGTTCACGCAGGCCGGCCATGGTCCGGCGCACCACCACCGGATTGGTCGACAGACAGACGGCCAACTGATCGGAGGTCATGGGCGCGCCCGTTCGGGTCTGATGCTCCGCCATGTGCAGCAGGGCGTGGAGAATGTTGGAGAGGCGGGAATCCCTTTTCATGCAACTTCAATTGTTACGTGATAGGTCGCGCGTCAAGGCGGCGGGCGAGGATTCTTTTCAGACGGTCGGGACGGCGTCGATCAGGAAGGCGCGGAAACGACGCAGGGCTTCTTGGGTCAGTTCCGGGTCATGACGCATCGGCCCGTTGTTGGTGGGCTCGTCGAAGGCGTGGGTCCCGGCGGCGATCCAGCTTTCGACCTGGGCGCCGCAGTCGCCGATCATCGCATTGACCCGCTCGGCGTTGCGCACCGTGGTCAGGTGATCCCGCTTGCAGGTCACGGCCAGAACCTTCGGACAATGCCGCCACGGCTTCATCCGGTTGAAGGCGAATGGCCCGACATAGGGATACATCAGCCAGACGGCGCGCACGCCCGACAGGTCGGCGTCGCCGGGGTTCGACACCCCCATGGCGCCCGGGGCGGGCGCGGCGCTCATCATCTCCATGATCGACCAGCCGCCATGGCTCCAGCCGCCCAGGGCCAGTCGGCTCGCATCGACATCGGGCCGGGCCGACACGCCCTGGATGGCGGCCAGAACGTCGCCGGCGCGGTCGTAGCCCCGGAACGACAGGCCGGTGCAGACCGCCGTCAGGGTGAAGGCCCGCCCCCAGCCGCGCGGTCCATAGGAATCGATGATGAAGGCGCGCCAGCCCGCCGCCCGGGCGACCTCGGCATAGCGCGGCAGGTGATCGCGCAGGCCGCCGCAGCCGTGGAACAGCAGGACCGCCGGGCGCGGCGCGTCGTCGTCCGGCCCCACGACAATCACATGCGGTTCGAGGCGGGCCCAGCGGCGCTTCAGATCGTCCATCCCCGCTTTACGCCGCAGCTTGAAGGCGAAAACCAGCCCCCTTGCGCATTTCGATATTCAGATATATCTAAACCCTAGTTATTAGATATATCGAAAAGGAATCGATCATGCGATCCATGGGGATCTTCAGAGGACGCCGCGATAACTGCGGCGGCGAACACGGCCGTCATGGCGGCTTCGCCTTCGGTCACGGCTTCGGGCGGGGGATGCGCGGTCCGCACCGCGCCGACTTCGGCCCGGGCTGGGAAGGGCGCGAGGCGCGCGGACGCGGTCACGGCCATGGCCGGCGCGGCGGCGGGCGTCTGTTCGACCACGGCACGCTGCGCTGGGTGCTGCTGTCGCTGATCGCCGAAAAGCCCAGCCACGGCTACGAACTGATCAAGGCGGTCGAAACCAAACTGGGCGGCGCCTATTCGCCCAGCCCCGGCGTCATCTATCCCAGCCTGACCCTGCTGGAAGAAATGGGCGCGCTAGAGTCCGAGGCCCAGGGCGGCAAGAAGCTGTACGCCATCACCGGCGCCGGCCGCGCCATGCTGGCCGAAAACGAAGAGGTGCTGAAGGCGGCCGAGGCGACGATGGACAAGTTCGCCGCCCGCGCCATGCGACCCGCCGTCATCCACGACGCCATCGGCCGTCTGCGCCACGCCATCCACGCCCGGCTGACGGGTGAGACCGCCCTGACCGAGGCCCAGGTCCAGGCCATCGCCGCCATCCTGGCCGAGGCCGCCGACAAGGTGGAAAAGGCATGAGCGACGCCCCGCGCCTCACGCGCCGGGTGCGGCACGATCTGAAATTCCGCACCCTGAGCGTCGTCTCCATCCAGGAGCTGACGCCCGATCTGCGGCGCATCGTGCTGGAGGGACCGGATCTGGCGGGCTTCGTCTCCCTGGGGTTCGACGATCATGTGAAGATCTTTCCCGCCGCCGAGGGGCAGACGCCGATCCTGCCCGTGGCGGGGCCGGACGGGCCGATCTTTCCCGAACCGCGTCCGGTCGCCCGCGACTATACGCCCCGCGCCCATGACCCGGCGACGAACCGGCTGACGCTGGACTTCGCCACCGGCCACGGCGGACCCGCGACCGAATGGGCCATGGCGGCGCGGGTCGGCTCGCTCCTGGGCATCGGCGGGCCGCGCGGCTCCTTCGTCGTGCCCACCGACTTCGCGGACCATGTGCTGATCGGCGACGAGACGGCGATCCCGGCCATCACCCGCCGGCTGGAGGAGTTGCCTGCGGGCGTGCGCGCCCATGCGGTGATCGAGGTCGCCGATGCGGCGTCGCGTCTGGACCTGGACAGCCGGGCCGAGGTCGCCGTGACCTGGGCGACGCGCGACGGCGCCCCGCGCGGCCGGGCCGATACCCTGCTGTCAGCGGTCGAAACGGCCCTGGCCGGGGTCGATACAGCCGACGCCTATGTCTGGATCGCCGCCGAGGCGGACGTGGCCAAGGCCCTGCGCGCCCGCATCCTGGCGCTCGGTTTCTCGCCCAAGGCGATGAAGGCGGCCGGCTATTGGCGGCTGGGCGGACCCGGCGGCGAAAAGATCAATCTGGATTGAGGCCAGCGCGTCGCAGCGTCAGGTTCAGGCGCCCGCCGCCGGGGATCAGGCGCGACGAGCCCGCCAGCACGCGATCGACCCCGTGCCGCGCCAGGCGGGCCGGCCCCGTCAGGGCGCAGACGTCGCCGCTGTTCAGCCTGAGACTGGTCGTGCGACCGCCCTCGGCCGGGCCGATGCGGAAAACGGCCGCGTCGCCCAGCGACACCGACAGGACCGGCGCGCCGAGATCGGCTTCGTCACGATCCTGATGCAGGCCCATCCTGGCCCCGTCGCGATACAGATTGACCAGACAGGCGTCGGGCGGTTCGGGCCAGTCCACCGTGTCGCGCCACAGATCCAGCAGCGCGTCCGGGATCGCAGGCCAGGAATGGCCCGTCCCGGGATGCGTCGCCTGATAGCGATAGCCCGCCCGGTCCGACACCCAGCCCAGCGGCCCGAAATTGCTCATTTCGACCGAGAACGGCCGCCCGCCCGGCGTGACAGGCCGATAGGGGGGCGCGTCCCGCAGCCGCGCGAACACCTCGGCGACCAGCGCCGCCTGACCCGCCGCATCGAGTGCGCCAGGCCACAGCCGAAAGCCTTCGACGGCGGTGTCGACCTCAGCGGGTGTAGGTGTAGTCGCTGATCTCACAGACATTGATGCGTGACCGCGTCAGCTCCTGGCCGTTGGTGAATTCGGCCTTGAAGTCATAGACGCAGGCGCCCGAACCGTCATCGATATTGATGCGGACGTTCTGACCGTCCTCCAGCACGTCTTCGCCCAGGATGTCCTCTTCCCAGTCGTCGGTGCGTGAATCCGAGGCGTAGAAGCGCAGCATGGTCCAGCCCGTCCGGTTCTTGATGGTGACGTGGCGATCATGGCCGTCGCGCGATTGCGTCGCCGCAGGCTGGGTCGCGGGCGCAGACGGCGGCGCGGCGACGGCGGTTCCGGCGCCCGCCAGAACGGCCAGGGCGACAGCGGTTTTCAGCATCAGCTTGGTCATGACGTTTTCCCTTCCCTCGACGACGCCTCTCTGAACCTCGCCGTCCCGACCTTATGCCCTACGAACAACACCCTGCCATCCCGAAATTTCAGCGTTCTTCGAATCTAAGGAATCGCACATCGCCCTTGCGGGGCCGGTGGATTTTCCCATATCGGGGCCAGCTTCGGAGAAACCCCGCGAAAACTGGGGCTATCCGGCTTCTGCAACGCCAACCCAACCGGGGGCGGTCACGCGCGGCGCTTCGTCGAAGGCCGCCGCATCGCCCGCTGAACGAGAGAGACAAAGAACGCCAATGGCCAAGATTATCGGCATCGACCTCGGCACCACCAACTCCTGCGTGGCCGCCATGGACGGCAAGATCCCCAAGGTCATCGAGAACGCCGAAGGCAACCGCACGACCCCGTCGGTCGTGGCGATCCAGGACGGCGCCGAAGTGCTGGTGGGCCAACCCGCCAAGCGCCAGGCCGTGACCAACCCGTCCAACACCTTCTTCGCGATCAAGCGCCTGATCGGCCGCAGCTTCGATGATCCGGTGGTCGCCAAGGACAAGGGCATGGTGCCCTATGAGATCGTCAAGGGCCCGAACGGGGACGCCTGGGTGCGCGCCTTCGGCAAGGACTATTCCCCCCAGCAGATCTCGGCCTTCATCCTGCAGAAGATGAAGGAATCGGCCGAGGCCTATCTGGGCGACAAGGTCACGCAGGCGGTCATCACAGTGCCGGCCTATTTCAACGACAGCCAGCGCCAGGCCACCAAGGACGCCGGCAAGATCGCCGGCCTGGAAGTGCTGCGCATCATCAACGAGCCGACCGCGGCGGCCCTGGCCTACGGGCTGGAGAAGAACGACGGTCAGAAGATCGCCGTCTATGACCTGGGCGGCGGCACCTTCGACGTCTCGATCCTGGAGATCGGCGACGGCGTGTTCGAGGTGAAGTCCACCAACGGCGACACCTTCCTGGGCGGCGAGGACTTCGACCTGCGTCTGGTCGACTATCTGGCCGACGAGTTCAAGAAGGAGCAGTCGGTCGATCTGCGTCAGGACAAGCTGGCCCTGCAGCGCCTGAAGGAAGAGGCCGAAAAGGCCAAGAAGGAGCTGTCGACCACGACCCAGTACGAGGTCAATCTGCCGTTCATCACCATGAACGCCTCGGGTCCGCTGCACCTGAACATCAAGCTGACGCGCGCCAAGCTGGAAAGCCTGGTCGAGGATCTGGTCCAGCGCACGATCGAGCCGTGCAAGAAGGCCCTGGCCGACGCCGGCCTGAAGGCTTCGGACATCGACGAAGTCGTCCTGGTCGGCGGCATGACCCGCATGCCCAAGGTCGTGGAAGCCGTGAAGGCTTTCTTCGGCAAGGAACCGCACAAGGGCGTGAACCCCGATGAGGTCGTGGCCCTGGGCGCCGCCGTCCAGGCCGGCGTTCTGCAAGGCGACGTCAAGGACGTGCTGCTGCTGGACGTGACGCCCCTGACCCTGGGCATCGAAACCCTGGGCGGCGTCTTCACGCCCCTGATCGAACGCAACACGACCATCCCGACCAAGAAGAGCCAGACCTTCTCGACCGCCGACGACAACCAGTCGGCCGTGACGATCCGGGTCTTCCAGGGCGAGCGTCCGATGGCGGCCGACAACAAGATGCTGGGTCAGTTCGACCTGATGGGCATTCCCCCCGCGCCGCGCGGCATGCCCCAGATCGAGGTCGCCTTCGACATCGACGCCAACGGCATCGTCAACGTCTCGGCCAAGGACAAGGCGACCAACAAGGAGCAGTCGATCCGCATCCAGGCGAACGGCGGCCTGTCGGACGCCGACATCGACAAGATGGTCAAGGAAGCCGAGGCCAACGCCGCCACCGACAAGGCCAAGAAGGACCTGGTCGAGGCGCAGAACGCCGCCGACAGCCTGATCCACTCGACCGAAAAGGCCTTGGCCGAACACGGCGACAAGGTCGGCGCGGACGAGAAGACGGCCATCGAGACCGGCCTGGCCGATCTGAAGGCAGCCCGCGACGGAACGGACCCGGAAGACATCCGCGCCAAGACCAACACCCTGGTCCAGGCCTCGATGAAGCTGGGTGAAGCGATGTACGCCCAGCAGCAGGGCGACGCCGCCGCCGAGGGCCAGCCGGCCGACGACGGCGTGGTCGACGCCGAGTTCGAGGAAGTCTCGGACACGGACGGCGACGACAAGAAGAGCGCCTGATCCGCCACAGGTCGCTGAAATGATAAGGCCCCGCTTGTCTTGCGATAGGCGGGGTCTTTTCATGAAACTTGCATCATTCGTCCCGGCCCCCATGTCAGCCGGGACACCGGAGTTCCGCCGTCGCCCGCAGAGGCGAAAAGGAGCCGGCAGGGGAAGTATGAGGACGAACGCCCGATGGCGCGTGACTATTACGAGATTCTGGGCGTCGAACGCACGATCGACGCGCCCGGCCTGAAGGCCGCCTACCGCAAGCTGGCCATGATCCACCACCCCGACCGCAACGGTGGTTCCGAGGATTCGGTGGCCCAGTTCAAGGAGATCTCCGAGGCCTATTCGGTCCTGTCGGACGACAACAAGCGCGCGGCCTATGATCGCTTTGGCCATGCGGGCGTCAATGGCGGCGGCGGCGGCGGAAACCCGTTCGGCCAGGGCCAGCAGGGCTTCTCCGACATCAACGACATCTTCTCCCAAGTCTTCGGCGATGCGTTCGGCGACGCCTTCGGCGGGCGTCAGGGCCGGGGCCAGCAGGGCGGGCCGCGTCGCGGATCGGACCTGCGCTACGACCTGGAGATCACGCTGGAGCAGGCCTACAAGGGCGAGGAGGTCGCGCTGGACATCCCCGCCACCCTGACCTGCGACACCTGCGAGGGGTCGGGGGCCAAGCCGGGAACCAAGCCCGTCACCTGCACCACCTGCAACGGCGCGGGCCGGGTGCGCCAGGCGAACGGATTCTTCCAGGTCGAACGCACCTGCCCCCGCTGCCACGGCCAGGGCCAGATGATCGCCGATCCCTGCACCACCTGCCACGGTCACGGCCAGGTGCGCAAGACGCGCACCCTGAACCTGAAGATCCCCGCCGGCGTGGACGACGGATCGCGCATCCGCCTGTCGGGCGAGGGCGATGCGGGACAGCGCGGCGGCCCGCGCGGCGACCTGTATGTCTTCATCTCGGTGACGCCGCACGACCTGTTCGAACGCGACAATCTGGACCTGTTGGTCACGGTGCCGGTGCCGATGACGGTGGCGGCCCTGGGCGGAGAGATCGACGCCCCCTGCCTGGTGTCCTCGGCCTGCGACGGCAAGTGCAAGGCCTCCGTCGCCGTGCCCGCCGGCGCCCAGACCGGCAAGACCGTGCGGATCAAGGGCAAGGGGATGCCCCATCTGAACGGCCGCAACCGCGGCGATCTGGTGGTCGAACTGTTCGTCGAGACGCCCACCGATCTGACCGCGCGCCAGCGTGAGTTGTTGGAAGAGCTTGCCCTGTCGTTCGGGGAAGGGCAAAACCCCCGCAATTCCAGCTTCGCCGGAAAGGCGAAGCGTTTCTGGGCCGACATCCTGGGCAATCAGGACGCGGACGGGTCGAAAGAAAACGCGGCTTGAGCGCAATCTTCCACGCCGGCATCTCCGGCTATCGCGGCCGGATGGGCCGCGCGGTGTCCCAGGTGCTGGATGCGCGCGAGGACGTGGTGGTCGCCGCCCGGTTCGACTGGGGGGAGACCGCCGACCTGTCGCTGTGCGACGTGATCATCGACTTCTCGACGCCGGACGCCTCGGTCTCCCTGGCCGAAAAGGCGGCGGTGGAAAACGGCCCGGCCCTGGTCATCGGCTCGACCGGCTTCACGCCCGAGCAGGAGGCCGCCCTGCTGAAGGCTTCCGAGATGGTCGCCATCGTCAAGAGCGGCAACTTCTCCCTGGGCGTGAACATCCTGATCGGCCTGGTCCAACATGCGGCCCAGCGTCTGGACGCCCGCGACTGGGACATCGAGATCACCGAGGCCCACCATCGCCGCAAGGTGGATTCCCCGTCCGGCACCGCCCTGATGCTGGGCGAGGCGGCGGCCGAGGGGCGGTTCACCGATCTGGCCGATCTGCGCACCGCCCCCTACGACGGGGTGCAGGGCGAGCGGGAGACGGGCAAGATCGGCTTCTCCTCGATCCGCGCCGGCGGCATCGTGGGCGAACACACCGTTTTGTTCGCCTCTGAGGACGAGGTCCTGACCCTCAGCCATTCGGCCATCGACCGTTCGCTGTTCGCGCGCGGCGCCGTCGCCGCCGCCGCCTGGGTCCGCACCCGTCGGCCCGGCCTCTACGACATGCAGGATGTGCTTGGGTTCAGGCAGGCCTGAACCCAAGATTTATGCTGGGGCGATACGTTCGCGACTCGGTCGCTCACGACTTGAGCGCATTTTGACTGAGCGATACCGAACTATCTAGGCCGCGTCGTTCTGGGCGGGCAGGCCGTAGGCGTCCCACAGCGTGCGGTCCTTCAGCATCTTGGCCAGGAAGGCGAGGTGGACGGCCTGTTCCTCGGGCGTGGAGCGCGGGGCGAGGGGGCGAGGGCGAGGACCGTAGGCGGCGATCTGGACCGTCCCGCCCTGGCCCCGGCCGACCGGACCCGACGACAGGTCCAGCACCCGTTCCTTGCCGCCACGCAGCTCCAGATACACCTCGGCCAGCAGGCGGGCGTCGATCAGGGCGCCGTGCAGGGTGCGCTCGACCAGCGACACCTTGAAGCGTTTGCACAGGGCGTCCAGCGAATTGGGCATGCCCGGAAACCGGCTCTGGGCCAGTTTCAGCGTGTCGATCCAGCGCGCCTCGCCCGTGATCGGCCGGCCGCAGCGATTGTATTCGAAATCGATGAAGTTCCGGTCGAAGGCCGCATTGTGGGCGATCATCGGCGCGTCGCCGATGAATTCGATCAGGTCGTCGGCGATCTCGGCGAACTTGGGCGCATCCTTCACCTTTTCGTCGGTGATGCCATGGACGCGGATGGCGTCGGGCGGGATCAGCCGCTCGGGATTGACGAAGCGGTGGAAGGTGCGGCCCGTCGGCAGCAGGTCCTGAATCTCTATACAGCCGACCTCGATCAGCCGGTCGCCCGTCTTGGGGTCGAAGCCGGTGGTTTCGGTGTCCAGAACGATCTCGCGCGCCATACGCCCTTAATGGCGGCGTTCGGCGTCCGGCGAAAGAGCGCGACGCGGAGATATCCACGCCGGGTTCAGCACCGTGTCGACCACGGCGCCGACCTGGGCTCGGGCGGCGTCCAGACCCCGGCCGGTGTCGATGACGAAGTCGGCGCGCGCGCGCTTTTCCGCATCGGGCAGCTGGCGCGCCAGAATGGCCTCGAACCGTTCGCGCGTCATGCCGGGACGGGCCAGCACCCGCTCGGCCTGAATGGCGGGATCGGCCGAGACCACCACCACCGCATCCACCCCGGCGTCGCCGCCGGTTTCGAACAGCAGGGGAATATCCAGAACGGCCAGACGCACGCCCGCCGCCCGCGCCGCCTCCAGATCCTCGACGCGGCCCGCCGCGACCAGCGGATGGACGATGGCCTCCAGCCGGCGAAAGGCGGTCTCGTCGCGCCCCAGCGCCTCGGCTAAACGCACCCGGTCCACCGCGCCGTCCGCCACCACGCCGGGGAAGGCGGCGCCGACCAGATCGACCGCCGCGCCGCCGGGGGCGTAAAGCCGATGCACCGTTTCGTCGGCGTTCCAGACCACGGCGCCCCGGTCGGCGAACATGGCCGTGGTCGTCGACTTGCCCATGCCGATGGAGCCCGTCAGACCGATCAGGATCACCCCGCCTCTCCCAGATGGTTCAGCACCCGCCGGCGCACGTCGGTCTCGGGAACCGCACAGCCGAAGATCGCCTCGAACGACGGCCGCGCCTGACCGATCAGCATGGCCAGACCATCGACCCCGACCAAGCCTCGCGCCCGTGCGGCGGCCAGCAGCGGCGTCTCCAGCGGGCGATAGGTCATGTCCATGACCACCGTGTCCGCCTCCAGCCGCGCGACGTCGAGATCGGGCCGGACGCTGAGCGCATTGACCACCAGGACGGCGTCAATAAAGGCGCCCTGCGCCTCGACTACCGTCACGCCCGCGCCGATATCGGCGGCCAGCCGTTCGGCCCGGTCGCGCGAGCGATTGAGGATGCGGACTCCGGCCCCGGCCGCCGCCAGGGCGCCCGCCGCCGCGCGCGCCGCCCCGCCCGCGCCCACGATCACCACCGGCTGGCCCTCGACACGAAGCGCCGGCGCCTGTTCCGCAAGAGCGTTCATCAGCCCATGACCGTCGGTGCTGTCGGCCGCGACGCGCCCGTCCTCGAACACCAAGAGATTGGCCGACCCCGCCAGACGGGCGGCGTCGGACACGCGATCCGCAGCGGCGAAGGCCTGTTCCTTATAGGGGGCGGTGACGTTCAGCCCACGCAGCCGGCCCGAACGCCCCTGATCCAGCAGGGCCGCGAACTGATCGGGCGTCTCCGGCCCATGGGCGACATAGGCGGCGTCCAGACCCGCCGCCGCGATCCAGGTCGTGTGGATCAGGGGGCTGAGCGAATGGGCGATGGGCCAGCCGGCGACCCCGGCCTGGACGGTCATCGGTCCAGCACCCCGGCCCGGCGCAGCTCCGCCAGAACCGGCCACAACGGCAGGCCCAGAACGGTGAAATAGTCGCCGTCCACCGCCGCGAACAACTGGGCGCCCAGTCCCTCCAGCCGATAGGAACCGACGCAAGCCAACAGGGCCTCGCCCTCGGCCGCCAGATAGGCATCCAGGAAGGCGTCGGAAAAGTCGCGCATCCGCATCTCGACCGTATCGACGCCGGACCAGACGATCTGGCCCTTGTTCGCCAGGGCGGCGCCGGAATGAAGCTGGTGCGAGCGGCCGCGCATGGCCTTCAGCCGCTCGCGTGCCTCGTCCAGCGACCGGGCCTTGGACACCAAGCCGCCGTCGAAGGCCAGGGTCTGGTCCGACCCCAGAACCCAGGCGTCTTCGTCGTCGCGCGACACGGCCAGGGCCTTGGCCTCAGCCAGACGTACCGCCAGGGCGGCGGGGTCCAGATCGCCGGAGGCGGCCTTGATCGCGTCCTCGTCCACGCCGGCGACCCGCACGTCGAAGGCAACCCCGGCGTTTTCCAGCATGGCCCGACGCGCCGCGCTCTTGGAGGCCAAAATCAGGGCGTCGCTCACCAGGTGGTTCCGATCTTGTGGTTGCGATGCTCGCTGAGCAGATTGGTGATGGCGGCCGCCGTTTCCTCGACCGAACGTCGGCTGACGTCGATGGTGGGCCAGCCGCGCCGTTCGAAGGCCCGCCGCGCCTTGATCGTCTCGTCGCGCACCGCCTCCTGATCGGTATAGGCGGAGGACGGATTGGCGTTCAGATTGTCGATCCGGTTGCGCCGGATCTGGACCAGGCGATCCGGCGAGACGGTCAGGCCGATGACCAGCGGGTTCTTCAGCTGCGTCAGCCGCTCGCCGTCCTCCTGTCCCGGCACCAGGGGGACGTTGGCGGCGCGGATGCCCCGGTGGGCCAGATAGATGCAGGTCGGGGTCTTGGACGTCCGGCTGACGCCGCACAGCACCACGTCGGCCCCCTCCAGCTGCTCCAACGAGCCCTGGCCGTCGTCATACGCCATGGCGAAGTCCAGCGCCGCGATCCTGTTGAAATAGTCGTGGTCTAGGGCGTGCTGGGCGCCGACCCGGGTGGACAGGGCCGCGCCGAGATAGCGCGACATGGCCCCCACCAGCGGATCGAGCGCGCCGATCTGGGGCATGTCCAGCCGACGACACCCCTCTTCCAGCTGTTCGCGCAGATCGCGATCGACCAGGGTGTGGAGAACCACGCCGGGGGCCGAGGCGACCTCCTGCAGCACCCGCTCCATCTGTTTGTCCGAACGGACCAGGGCGTAGATGTGTTCGATGGGGATGACGCCGTCGAAACGGGCCGTGACCGCCTTGGCCATGGCGTTCAGCGTCTCGCCGGTGGAATCCGACACCAGATGGACGTGGAAATAGGTGGCCAGACGACCGGGATTGGACGGCCGGACGCCGGGCGGTCGGGCAGGGCTCATACGGTCGGTCTCCCTGTTGAAAGTTCGGGGACGGCGGGGGATCGCCGGGGCGCCGTCTGTCTTAGCCGCTCCGCGTTCGCGCCGCGAGCGGGGATGAAGGTGGATCGCATCATCCGAAGGCGGCCGGTTCATCCCAAGGCGGAAAACCCGTTTCGCCTTCGCTGTGGAAAATCCTAATGGAAGGTTAACGTCGCTTAACCGCATTCACAGGCGCAAAGCCCCGCAAAGCCTTTGCCGTTAAGGTTTCGTTAGGGATTGTCCACCGCCGGGAAAGGCCCGACGACGATCCCCGTTAACGATAGTCGGGCCGGGGATATCCGCTTTTGTTCCGCCGCCACGGCGCGAGTCATCCCCGTCATTCCACCGCCCTACCTGCCACTTCGAATCTTTTAATTCTTATTTTGATTAGGGATTGAGAGCGGGGGGCTGTGACCTTAATCGTCCCGCATGACCGATCCGAACCGAACCGACGATCAGATCCGCCCGGATACGCCCCGGATGATCCGGGCTCTTCGCGGGGAGACGCTGGAGCGTCCGCCCGTCTGGTTCATGCGTCAGGCCGGGCGGTATCTGCCGGAATACCGTCGGCTGAGGGCCGAGGCGTCGGACTTCATCGCCTTCTGCCTGAACCCCGAGATGGCGGCGGAGGCGACACTTCAGCCGATGCGCCGGTTCGGCTTCGACGCCGCCATCGTCTTCGCCGACATCCTGTTGATCCCGCGCGCCCTGGGTCAGGACGTCTGGTTCGAGACGGGGGAGGGGCCGCGCCTGGGCGAAATGCCGATCCCCGGCCGGATGGCGGAACTGGCGCCCGGCGCGGGCGAGCATCTATCGGCCGTGGGCCAGACCCTGTCGATCGTGCGCGCGGCGCTGGAGCCGGAACGCGCCCTGATCGGCTTCGCGGGCGCCCCCTGGACGGTCGCCACCTATATGCTGGACGGCGAACACCGCACCATCGGCAAGGGCGAGCGCGCCCAGGCCCGCACCTATGCCTATGCCGATCCGAAACGGGTGGACGAGACGCTGGAGGTTCTGGTCGAGGCCACGGCCCGGTATCTGAAGATGCAGGCCGACGCGGGCGCCCAGGTGCTGAAGATCTTCGAGAGCTGGGCCGAGGGGCTTCCCGACGACCTGTTCGAACGGCTGGTTCTGAAGCCTCACCAGGCGCTGGTCCGGCGCACGCGGGAGCTGGGGGTCGACGTGCCCCTGATCGGCTTCCCACGCGGCTCTGCGGCGCTGGCGGAGCGGTATGCGGAAGAGGTCGAGGTCGACGCCGTGGCGCTGGACACCGCCTGTCCTCTGGAGGTCGGCAAACGGGTGCAGGCGATCAAGCCGATCCAGGGCGCGCTCGATCCTCTTCTGCTGCGTGCGGGCGGCGATCTGCTGGACCGCCGCGTGGATCAGCTGATGGAGGCCTGGGGGCAGGGGCCGTGGATCTTCAACCTGGGTCACGGCATCCTGCCGGATGTGCCGATCGACCATGTCGAACGGGTGCTGAAACGGATCGGCGCCCAATGACCGACGCGCGGGAGGGGGCGGGTCTGAAGGGACGCCGGATCGCCGTCGTCCTGTTCAATCTGGGCGGGCCGGACGATCAGGCCTCGGTCAAGCCCTTTCTGTTCAACCTGTTCAACGACCCGGCCATCATCGGCCTGCCCGGCCTGGTGAGAACGCCGTTGGCCCGGCTGATCTCCAGCCGCCGGGAGACCGCCGCCCAGGCCAACTATCGGCTGATGGGCGGGGGATCGCCGCTGTTGCCCGAAACCCAGGCCCAGGCCCAGGCGCTTCAGGCCGTGATAGCCGACCGGATGCCGGGCGACGAGGTTCGGGTCTTCATCGCCATGCGCTACTGGAACCCTTTGACCGAGGAAACGGCCGCCGACGTCGCCGTGTTCGGCCCGGACGAGGTGGTGCTGCTGCCCCTCTATCCGCAGTATTCGACGACCACGACCCAGTCGTCGCTGCAGCTCTGGACCGCGACCTATGCCGGATCGGGCGTCAGCCGGGCCGTCTGCTGTTATCCTAGGGCCGCCGGCTGGATCGCCGCCCAGGCCCAGGCCATCGAACGGAAGCTGGACGAGGCGGGCGAGGCGTCGGTGCGGGTGCTGTTCTCCGCCCACGGCATTCCTGAAAAGCTGATCAACGGCAAGGGCGACCCCTATCAGGAGCAGGTCGAAACAACCGTCGCCGCCGTGGTCGCCGAGATCGAGGCCCGGCGCGGCCCCATCGACCACGCCCTCTGCTATCAGAGCCGGGTCGGACCGATGAAATGGCTGGGGCCGTCGACGCCCGAGGCGATCCAGAGCGCGGCCGACGACGGGGTCGGGGTGGTCGTCACCCCTATCGCCTTCGTCTCCGAACATATCGAAACCCTGGTCGAGCTGGACATCGAATACGCCGAACTGGCCCATCAGAAGGGTGTCCAGCCCTATCTGCGCGCCCCGGCCGTCGGGATCGAGCCTCTGTTCATCGACACCCTGGCCGATGCGGCCTTGGGGGCCTTGAACCGAACCGGCGTCGCGCCGCACGGCCAAGGCTGCAAGGCGGACTGGAAGGCCTGTCCGCATCGTAACGGGAGACACGCGGCATGAACCTGTATGATCTGGCGCGCGGCCTGCACATTCTGGCGGTCATCGCCTGGATGGCCGGGATGCTGTTTCTGCCGCGCCTCTACGCCTACGACGTGGAGCAGAACGCCAAGCCGGAACCGCTGCGCAGCGAAATGCAGGGGTTGTTGCGGCTGTGGCAGACGCGGCTTCTGCGTATCATCATCAATCCGGCGATGATCCTGGCCTGGGGGTTTGGCCTGTGGCTGATCCATATCGACGTCTCGGCGCGCGGCGCGGCCTTTCTGGCCGAGCCGTGGATGGTGACGAAACTGGTCGGCGTTTTCCTGCTCAGCGGCTGGCACGGCTTCCTGGCCGTGCAGAGAAAGAAGATCGCCGCCGGCACGTCGAAATATTCCGGCAAGTTCTGGCGCATGACCAATGAGGTTCCGTTCGTCCTGGCCATCGTCATGGTGCTGTCGGTGACGACCGAATGGCGGTTCGGCTAGGCGGCTTCGCTTGACCTGGGCCGCCGGCTGTGGTTCCGCTGGCGGCGAACCGTTCGACCCTGGCGTCGGCGGTCCCTCTCTTCCTCGCGACGCCTGCCGGTTCGACCAGCGGGACTCCGTCGCGCCCTCCTCCGGCCGAAAGGCCAGACATTCCCAGAGACCCGACGCCGCAGCGTTCGTCTGCGTGCGCCCGCGAGCCTGCATCATGACCGACGTCCGCGACACAAATCCTGATACTCCCGAAAACGAAGGCGTTGAGGCCCAAACCCCGACCCATCACGGCGCCGCACATGAAGCGGGCGAGGCGGCGGGCGCCGACTCCGGCGTCGACACCACGGCCGAGGAAGAGGACGACGGCGAACCCGTCGTCGCCAACGGCCGCATCACCCTGGCGGAACTGAACGAGAAGACACCGGCCGACCTGGTCGCCTTCGCCGAACAGCTGGAAGTCGAGAACGCCTCCAATCTGCGCAAACAGGATCTGCTGTTCGCCATCCTAAAGGCGCTGTCGGACGAAGAGGTCGAGATCATCGCCGACGGCGTGCTGGAAATCCTGCCAGACGGGTTCGGCTTCCTGCGCAGCCCCGACGCCAACTATCTTCCGGGGCCGGACGATATCTATGTCTCGCCCTCGCAGATCCGCCGCTTCGGCTTGCGCTCGGGCGACACCGTCCATGGCGCCGTGCGCGGCCCGCGCGAGGGTGAGCGCTACTTCGCCCTGCTGAAGGTCGACACGATCAATCTGGAAGACCCGGAACTGGTCAAGACCAAGGTCCTGTTCGACAACCTGACGCCCCTCTATCCCGAGGAGCGGCTGCACATGGAAATCCAGGACCCGACCCTGAAGGACCGCTCGGGGCGCGTCATCGACATCGTCGCGCCCCTGGGCAAAGGCCAGCGCTGCCTGATCGTGGCGCCGCCGCGCGTCGGCAAGACGGTGATGCTGCAGAACATCGCCAAGTCGATCGAGAAGAACCACCCCGAGGTCTTCCTGATCGTCCTTCTGATCGACGAACGCCCGGAAGAAGTGACGGACATGCAGCGCACAGTGAAGGGCGAGGTCGTGGCCTCCACCTTCGACGAGCCCGCCACCCGCCACGTCGCGGTCGCCGAAATGGTGATCGAAAAGGCCAAGCGTCTGGTCGAGCACAAGAAGGACGTGGTGATCCTGCTGGACTCCATCACCCGTCTGGGCCGGGCCTATAACGCCACCGTCCCGTCGTCGGGCAAGGTGCTGACCGGCGGCGTCGACGCCAACGCCCTGCAGCGGCCCAAACGCTTCTTCGGCGCCGCGCGCAATGTGGAGCAGGGCGGTTCGCTGACCATCATCGCCACGGCCCTGATCGACACCGGCAGCCGCATGGACGAGGTGATCTTCGAAGAGTTCAAGGGCACCGGCAACTCGGAAATCGTGCTGGACCGCAAGGTCGCCGACAAGCGAATCTTCCCCGCCATCGACGTGCTGAAGTCCGGCACCCGCAAGGAAGACCTGATCACGCCCAAGGATCAGCTGGCCAAGACCTATGTGCTGCGTCGCATCCTGAACCCCATGGGGCCGCAGGACGCGATCGAATTCCTGCTCGACAAACTGCGCCAGTCGAAGAACAATTCCGACTTCTTCCAGTCGATGAACACCTGAGACGGCGCTCGCCGTCGGGCGTTCTGTTTCACGTGAAACGGAGCTGAGGCCGATGAAGATCAATGTCGAGGTCGATTGCACACCCGCCGAGGCGCGGGCGTTTCTGGGTCTGCCTGACGTCACGCCTCTGAACGACGCCATGGTCGCCGAGATGCAGAAGCGGATGCAGGACAATGTCGCCGCCATGCAGCCCGAGGAACTGATGAAGACCTGGACCAGCTTCGGCCTCCAGGCGCAGGATCAGTTCCGCCGGCTGATGGAAGCGGCCGTGAAATGAAACGCGCGTCTTGAGCGACACCATCTTCGCCCTCGCGACCCCGCCTGGTCGCGGAGCCATCGCCGTGATCCGTCTGTCGGGACCACAGGTGGAGCCGACCCTGACGGCTTTGGGCGCCCATGGGCTGAAGCCGCGCATGGCGTCGGTTCGCAGTCTAAACCACGACGGCGCACATATCGACCAGGCGCTGGTCCTGCGGTTCGTCGCCCCGCATTCCTATACAGGCGAAGATTCGGCCGAACTGCATCTTCACGGCGGACGCGCGGTGGTGGAGGCCGCCAGCCGAGCCCTGATCGCGCTCGGCGTTCGACCGGCCGAGCCCGGCGAGTTCACGCGCCGCGCCTTCCAGAACGGCCGTATGGACCTGGCCCAGGCCGAGGCCGTCGCTGACCTGATCGACGCCGAGACGGCCGCTCAGGCGAAACAGGCGCTGGGTCAACTGGATGGCCGGTTGAGCGAAACCTACGCCGGTTTCCGCCGCGATCTGCTTCACGCCCTGGCCCTGGTCGAGGCCGAGATCGACTTCCCCGACGAGGAGGTGCCTGACAATCTGGCGCGGACGGCGGGTCCGGTGCTGGACCGGCTGATCGCCGACTTGCGCCGCGCCATCGACACGGGACGGCGCGGAGAGCGGGTCAGGGACGGCTATCGCATCGTCCTGATCGGCGAAACCAACGCCGGCAAGTCTTCGTTGTTCAATGCCCTGATCGCGCGTGAAGCCGCCATCGTAACCCCCATCGCGGGCACGACGCGCGACGTTCTGGACGCCGAACTGGTGATCGGCGGCTATGCCGTCACCCTGTCCGATACGGCGGGCTTGCGAGACAGCGACGATCCTGTCGAGGCCGAGGGGGTGCGTCGCGCCCGCGCCCGCGCGGCCCAGGCCGACCTTCGCCTTTGGGTTCGGGCGCCGGGTGATGCCGAGGGAACGGCCGCGGACTACGCTCAACCGGGTGATCTGATCGTTGCGACCAAGCGTGATCTCGGCAAGCAAGACCTCGGCAGCGACCATGAAGTCCTGCACATCAGCACCACGACCGGGGAGGGGCTCGGCGCGCTGCACGACTGGATCGCCGCCCGGCTGGCGAAGGATCTGGCGGGGGCGGACTTTCCCGCCGTGACGCGGGAACGCCACCGTCTGCGTCTGGTCGAGGCGCTTTCCGCCGTTGAGGCCGGCAAGGCTATGCTGGATGTTTCGCCGGAAATGGCGGGCGACGATCTGCGACGTGCGGCGGAGGCCCTGGCGCGCGTGACCGGCGGCATCGGTGTAGAGGACATACTGGGACAGGTCTTTTCGACCTTCTGCATCGGCAAGTGACGCCTTAGCCATACCGATGTTTCACGTGAAACAGAGGCCGACATCGGTTTGCTGTCACTGGCGAAAACACCTGATTTGGCCTATGTGGCGCGGATGATCGATCCCAACGAAATCGTCTGCGACGTCGTCGTCATCGGCGGAGGCCATGCCGGCTGCGAGGCCGCCGCAGCCTCGGCGCGCGCGGGCGCTCGCACGATCCTGCTGACGCAGAAGCTGGAAACCATCGGCGAAATGTCCTGCAACCCCGCCATCGGCGGTCTGGGCAAGGGGCACCTCGTGCGCGAAATCGACGCCCTGGACGGCGTCATGGGGCGGTTAGCCGATGTCTCAGGCATTCAGTTCCGTCTGCTGAATCGTTCCAAGGGCGCGGCTGTGCGGGGGCCGCGCAGCCAGATCGACCGCCGCCTCTATCGCGAGGCGATGCAGGCGGAGTTGGCGTCGACGCCGAACCTGACGCTGATGGCCGGAACCGCCGAGCGGTTGCTGCTGGATGGCGAAAAGGTCGTGGGCGTGACGACCGGGGCCGGAGAAACGATCCGAGCCGGCGCCGTGGTTCTGACGACCGGCACCTTCCTGAACGGCGTCATCCATCGCGGCGATGCGCGCATTCCCGCAGGGCGTCATGGAGAAGACCCGTCCACAGGTCTGGCGGCCGATCTTCACGCGGCCGACTTGACGATGGGACGATTGAAGACGGGCACGCCGGCGCGGCTGGACGGCCGGACCATCGCCTGGGACCGGCTGGAGATGCAGCAGGCGGACGCGGCGCCGTCCGCCTTCTCCTTCATGACCGAAGCCATCACCGTACCACAGATCGCGTGCGGCGTGACCCATACGACGGAAGAGACCCACCGCATCATCGCCGAAAATCTGGGCGAAAGCGCCGTCTATGGTGGGCGGCTGTCGGGGCGGGGGCCGCGCTATTGCCCCTCCATCGAGGACAAGGTGGTGCGGTTCGCGGACAAGACGAGCCACCAGATCTTCCTCGAACCGGAAGGTCTGGACGATCCGACTGTCTATCCGAACGGCATATCGACCTCGGTGTCGGAACCGACCCAGCTGGCCTTTCTGCGCACCATCCCGGGCTTGGAGGCCGTGGAGGTGTTTCGCTACGGCTACGCCATTGAATACGACTATGTTGATCCGCGCGAACTGACGCCGGCGCTGGAGGCCAAGAAACGGCCGGGCCTGTATCTGGCAGGCCAGATCAATGGCACGACAGGCTACGAAGAGGCGGCGGCGCAGGGGCTGATGGCGGGACTGAACGCTGCCCGTGCGGCGGCGGGCGAGGGGCCTGTGATCCTGGGCCGCGACCAAGCCTATATCGGAGTGATGATCGACGATCTGGTTACACGCGGCGTGACAGAGCCGTATCGGATGTTCACCAGCCGGGCGGAATACAGACTGACCCTGCGGGCGGACAATGCCGATCAGAGGCTCACGCCGCTGGGGATCGAGATCGGCATCGTCGGAGAGGCCCGTCGCGAGCGGTTCCAGCGCAAGGCGAAGCAGTTGGCCAAGGCCCAGACTGTTTCACGTGAAACGCTGTTTACACCCAAGGAAGCGGGCGCCTTGGGAATCGCCGTGAACGCCGACGGTCGGCGTCGGTCCATGCGCGAACTGCTCGCCTTTCCGGACGTGACGCTCGATCAGTTCCTCCCTGCCATCGCGGAGATCGCCGCTTGGTCGGAGGACGTCCGGGAGCAGGTTGTGATCGACGCCGGTTACGCCAACTATCTGGATCGGCAGTCTCTGGACGCCAAGGCGCTCAAAACCGAGGAGGCGCTGAAGCTGCCGATAGACCTGGACTACGAAAGCATCGGTGGGCTGTCCAATGAGGTGCGCGAGAAGCTGGCGCGGATCAGGCCCCTGACCCTCGGGCAAGCGGGTCGGATCGAGGGGATGACGCCGGGCGCGCTAACCGCGTTGCTGGCCCATGTGAAGCGCGGTCCGCGCGAAACGATCGCCGCCTGATGCTGGACGAACAAAGGGCCGCCTTTCAGGCGTGGGCCGGCGCGACGCCGGATCAACTCTCCGATCTGGAGGCGTTTCGCCTTCGGCTGGGGGAGGCCAATGCCGTGATGAACCTGGTCGGGCCAGACAGTCTGCCGGATTTCTGGAACCGCCACGCCTGGGATAGCGCCCAACTGATGCAAAGGGCGCCGGAGGCCCTGACCTGGGCCGATCTGGGGGCGGGGGCCGGATTTCCGGGCGTGGTGCTGGCGATCCTGTCGAAGGGGCGACCGGACGCCCATGTGTGGCTGATCGATTCGCTGGGGAAACGGTGCCGTTTTCTGCAGGAGATCGTCGATGGGCTCGACCTGCCGGCGACGGTCATCAATGGTCGGGCGGAGGCGCAGGCCGTGACATGCGACATCGTGACGGCGCGCGCCGTTGCGCCGATGGACAAGTTGCTGGGTTATGCACAGCCCTACTTTGAAAGGGGTGCACAAGGTCTGTTCCTCAAGGGGGAGAAGGCCGAATCCGAGTTGATCGAAGCGCGGAAATCCTGGCATTTCGAAGCCGAACTGGCCCCGTCGCAGAGCGACCCGCGCGGCCGCATCGTGACAATTCGGAGTGTTCGACGTGCCCGCAACAGGTCGTAGCAAACAGCCCGCACGGGTCCTGGCCGTCTCCAACCAGAAGGGCGGCGTGGGCAAGACCACGACGGCCATCAACCTCGGCACGGCTTTGGCGGCTATCGGCGAGCGCGTCCTGATCGTGGACATGGACCCGCAGGGCAATGCCTCCACCGGACTGGGTGTTCCACGTGAAACACGGCGCGTGACTATATACGATGTGGTCGTGGATCAGCGGTCCATCGACGATGCGGCGGTGCAGACCACGGTTCCGGGGCTTTGGATCGTGCCGGCGGATGCGGATATGTCGGGCGTCGAAATCGAACTGAGTCAGGCGGATCGTCGGTCCTATCGACTGCGCGATGCGCTGAGAGCACATGATAACGGCCCTACCGCGTATGACTATGTGCTGATCGACTGCCCGCCGTCCCTGAACCTGCTGACGCTGAACGCCATGGCGGCGGCGGATGCGGTGCTGGTGCCGCTGCAGTGCGAATTCTTCGCGCTGGAGGGACTGAGCCAGCTGATGCGGACCATCGACATGGTCAAACACAGTTTGAACCCGTCGCTGGAAATCCAGGGTCTGGTCCTGACCATGTTCGATCGCCGCAGCGCCCTGTCGGGCCAGGTGGCCAACGATGTCCGCGCTCATTTCGGCGACAAGGTCTATGAGAGCGTCATACCGCGCAACGTGCGTGTGGCCGAGGCGCCGTCTTTCGGCAAACCGGCCCTGATCTATGACCTGAAATGCGCCGGCAGCCAGGCCTATCTGCGTCTGGCGCGCGAGGTCGTGAAGCGTGAGCGCCAACGGCTGAAACTGGCCGCCTGAACCCTAGAAGAAGAAACGGAAGCAGTATCTTGGCTGAACGACACAGAGGTCTGGGCCGCGGCCTGTCGGCGTTGATGGGCGAGAATGCGGAGGCGCCGGTCGCCGCCGATGCGCCGACGCCCGCCGGCGTGCGGCGCGCGCCGATCGAAAGCCTGAAACCCAACCCGGACCAGCCGAGAAAAGTTTTCCGTCAGGAAGACCTGGAAGAGCTGACCGCCTCGATCCGCGACAAGGGCGTGCTTCAGCCGATCCTGGTGCGGACCCAGCCGGGCGAGGAGGGCGTCTGGCAGATCATCGCCGGCGAGCGGCGCTGGCGCGCGTCGCAGGCCGCGCGCCTGACCGAAGTGCCGATCGTGGTCCACGAGATGGACGACGTGGAAGTGTTCGAGGTCGCCATCGTCGAGAACGTGCAGCGCGCCGATCTGAACCCCCTGGAAGAGGCCGAAGCCTATCGCGTGCTGATGGAGCGGTTCGGTCGGACCCAGGATGCGGTCGCCGGCGTGGTCGGCAAGAGTCGCAGCCATGTGGCCAACACCATGCGCCTGCTGCAGCTGCCGGAACGGGTGCTGTTCTATGTGCGCGAAGGCAAGCTGTCGGCGGGCCATGCGCGGGCGCTGATCAACACGCCCGATCCGGGGCAGCTGGCCGATATCGCCTTCGTCGACGGTCTCAGCGTGCGCGAGACCGAGGCATTGGCCCGCCGCGCGCTGGAGGGGCCCAAGGCGCCAAAGGCCCGGTCGGGTGGGAGCAAGACCAGCGGCGGCGGATCGGCGGATGTCGTCGCCCTGCAGCAGGATTTGGCCGACGCCCTGGGGCTGAACGTCCAGCTGACCGACCGGGACGGCAAGGGCGAGCTGACGATCCGTTACGGCACGCTGGAGCAGCTGGACGACCTGTGCCGACGCCTGATGCGGGGTTGAGAGGCGGGATGTGATAGGGTGGGCGCATGACCGATCAGAACACGCCCACCGCCGCCGAAAAGCTGAAACAGGCGCTCGCCGCCAAGAAGGCCAAGGCGGGGCATGGCTTCAACGGCCAGGTCGGCGCAAAGGCGGAGGAAAAGACCGTTGCGGCGCGCAATGTCGCCATGGCCAAGCCCGCCTTCCGCCGCGCCTCGAAGCGCGGCTAAAGCCCCAGCCGTCGGGCGCGGCTCGCGATCTCCAGCAACAGGCGTTCGGCGATCAGCTGGTCGGGCATTCCGGTCGTCTTGGTGGCGACATCGGCGGTGTTGATGCTGTCCATGACCTCGTCCAACGCCTCCAGCCGCCAGGACCTGGCCTGACGCAGCATTTCCGCCTCCTGCTTCCAGAAGACGCCGGCGGCCTTTGCGGCCTCCTTGGCGTTCGCGCCATTGGCTTGCAAGATATTGATTCGACGTAGTTTTCCGAGGTGCATGGCGGCGAACCGCACGGCCATGACCGAGGATTCGCCCTCGGCGAAGGCGCGTCTCAGGCCCGACTGAGCGGGGGCGGGGCGGGCGCCGAAGGCCTGGAGCGCGGCTTCGGACAGGGAGGCGTCCGGCTCGACCCCCAGATGCTGCTCCAGAGCGTCCGTATCCAGCGTCCGGCCGGAACCGGGGCCGATGAAAAGGGCCAGACGCTCGATCTCCTGACGCATCAGGCCGCGTTCGCGGGGCAGTCGGGCGACGAAACGATCCAGGGCGTCCGATGTCAGGCCGACCTTGTCGGCGGCTAAAGCCTCGCGCACCATCCGGGCCACGTCGCCGGTTTCGTCCTCGTAGCAGACGATGCCGACCGCGCCGTCTTCCTTTTCCGCCGTCTTGCGCAGCGCCGATTCGCGGCCCAGCTGATCGGCCTCGACCACCAGCATGGCGTCGGGATTGTAGCCGCCCTGGGCATGGATCTTCAGCGCGGCGGCGACGGCCTTGTCCACGCCGGGCTTCAGGGCCGACAGACGAATACGCACCAGACGACGGCCGCCCATCAGGGACATGGCCGTCAGGGCCTCTTCCAGCCGGGTTTCATCGCTGTCGATGTCGCTGTCGGTCAGAACGGTGACGTTGAAGGGGTCGTTCAGGTCCGGCGTGACGGTCTTGCACAGCGTTTCCGCCCGCTCCGCCACCCCGGATCGGTCCTTGCCGTGGATCACCGCAGCTCGGATCGCCGGATCGGGCGCCTTCAGGAAGCGTTCGATCTCTGGGCGTTTGGCCAGGATCAATCGATCCTCCCCCGAGAAGCGCAGCGAAACGGGGGAGGGGGACCGCCGCAGGTGGTGGAGGGGGCGAGGGCGCACACCGAGTTTGGGGTCGCCCCCTCTACCACTCCGTGGTCCCCCTCCCCCGCTGTGCGGGGGAGGATCACTTGGACAACGCCTGCATGAGGTCGAGCCGGATCAGGCGGGCCAGCTCCGACGCGGCGCGCTCTTCGCCGTCCTGCTGGGCGGCGATGGCGGCATAGGGCTGGTCGGCGGCGGCGTAGGTGGTCGTGACCGTCTCCGTGCCGGTGACGGGCGCGCCGCCGGCGGCCGGGGTCAGGGTCCAGGTCGCCTTGACCGTCAGTTCGTATCGGGTCGCGGTGTCGTCGATGCGTCGGCCCAGGGGACGACGCTTCTGCTCGACCTGGGTAGTCAGGCGATACAGCGGCGTGGCGGCGCGGTCCCAGGCCAGGGCGTCCTCCAGCTGCTCGCGCAGCCGGTAGCCCAGCCGGTCGTCCTGCGTGGTGACGGCGATGCGGCGCAGCGACGACCCCACGGCCGGTCCGGCGTACAGGGGCGTGAAGCCGCAGGCCGACAGGGCCAGCGACGCCAGGACAGCGAGAGCGGCCGCGACGCGCATCAGCCGGCCACCAGATTGACGATGCGGTCCTTGACCACGACGATCTTCTTCACGCTCAGACCCTCCAGACGCGCCTTGACGGTGTCGTCGGCCAGAACCAGCGCCTCGACCTCGGCGGGCTCCATGCCGCGCGGCACGCGGATTTCCGCGCGACGCTTGCCGTTGATCTGGATGGGCAGGACCACCTCGTCGTCGGCCGCCAGCGCAGCGTCCCACACGGGCCACGGCGCGTCCAGAACCATGCCGTCCTCGCCCAGCCGGGTCCAGCATTCCTCGGCCAGGTGCGGGGTGAAGGGCGCGATCAGACGGGCCAGGGCCGACAGGGCCTGACGTTTGGCGTCACCGCCCGCCTGGCCCGCGTCGCGGATGGCGGCGACGAAGGCGTAGAGCTTGGCGATGGCGGAGTTGAAGCGGAAGCCCTCGACGCCTTCGGACACGGCCTTGATGGCCTTGTGCGTCTCGCGCAGCAGATCGGCGTTGGCCTTGTCCTCGCCGGCGAAGGCCGCGTCATAGGCGTCGAAAAGCGACCAGGCGCGCTGGACGAAGCGGCTGGCGCCCTCGACGCCGCCGGGGGTCCATTGCACGTCGCGCTCGGGCGGGCTGTCGGACAGGACGAACAGACGGCCGGCGTCCACGCTGTGGCTTTCCAGGATTTCGGCCGGGGCGACGACGTTCTTCTTGGACTTGGACATCTTTTCGATGTCGCCGATGATCAAGGTCTCGCCGGTCGACAGTTGGCGGGCCGAACGCACGCCATTGTCGTTCTTGAGCTCGATGTCGGTCGGCTCGACCCAGCCGCCGTCGGCGCGGCGATAGGTCTCGTGGACGACCATGCCTTGTGTGAACAGACCGGCGAACGGCTCCTTCACCGACAACATGCCGGCGTCGGACAGGGCGCGGGTGATGAAGCGGGCGTAGAGCAGGTGCAGCACCGCGTGTTCGACGCCGCCGATATATTGATCGACCGCCAGCCAGCGGTCGGCGGCGGCCTTGTCGATCGGCGCCTCGGCAGTCGGGTCGGTGAAACGGGCGAAATACCAGCTGGAATCGACGAAGGTGTCGAGGGTGTCGGTCTCGCGCGTGGCGTCCGCGCCGCACGACGGGCATTTGACGTGCTTCCAGGTCGCGTGACGCGCCAGCGGGTTGCCGGGCACGTCGAAGGTCACGTCGTCCGGCAGTTCGACCGGAAGCTGGTCGGCCGGAACCTCCACCGGGCCGCAGGACGCGCAGTGGATGATCGGGATGGGGCAGCCCCAGTAGCGCTGGCGCGACACGCCCCAGTCGCGCAGGCGATAGATGGTTTCGGCCCGGCCCTGGCCTGCGGCCTCGACCCTGGCGATGGCGGCGGCCTTGGCGGCCTCCACGTCCATCCCGTCTAGGAAGCCGGAGTTGAAGATGCGGCCGGGACCGACATAGGCCTCGCTCCCGATCTCGACCGTTTCGGCGTCGTCCGGCTTGACCACGGGCGTCACCGGCAGATCGTATTTGCGGGCGAAATCCAGATCGCGCTGGTCGTGGGCGGGGCAGCCGAAGATGGCGCCCGAGCCATAGGTCGACAGCACGAAGTTGGCCGCCCAGACGGGCAGGGTCTTGTCCGGGTCGAACGGGTGGCGGACGCGGACGCCCAGATCGACGCCCAGTTTCTCGGCCTTTTCGATCTCGGCCTCGCTGGTCCCGGTCTGGGCGCAGGCCTTGATGAAGTCGGCGACGTCCGGCCGATGTTCGGCGATGGCCTTGGTCAGCGGGTGGTCGGGGGCCAGGGCCAGGAAGCTGGCGCCGAACAGGGTGTCGGGGCGGGTCGTATAGACCTCGATGGGGTCGCGGGCATGGTTCGGTTCGCCCTCGGGCGAGGCGGGCAGGAAGGCCGGCGCCTCGGCGATGGTCCACCACAGGGTCGCGCCCTTGGACTTGCCGATCCAGTTCTCCTGCATCAGCCGGACCTTTTCGGGCCAGCGGTCCAGGGTCTTGAGACCCTCGATCAGGTCGTCGGCATAGTCGGTGATCCGCAGGAACCACTGGTTCAGCTTGCGCTTCTCGACCAACGCTCCCGAGCGCCAGCCCCGCCCGTCGATGACCTGCTCATTGGCCAGGACGGTGTTATCGACCGGATCCCAGTTGACGACGCCGTCCTTGCGATAGACCAGGCCGCGCCGATACAGCTCCAGGAACCAGGCCTGCTGCTTGCCGTAATATTCCGGGTCGCAGGTGGCGAACTCGCGCGACCAGTCCAGCGACAGACCCAGAAGCTTCAGTTGCTCGCGCATGGTGGCGATGTTGGAATAGGTCCAGCCCTTGGGATGGATGCCGCGTTCCATCGCCGCATTCTCGGCCGGCATGCCGAAGGCGTCCCAGCCCATCGGGTGCAGAACGTCGAACCCCTGGGCGCGCTTGGATCGCGCCACCACGTCGCCCATCACATAGTTGCGGGCGTGGCCCATGTGGATGGCGCCCGACGGATAGGGGAACATCTCCAGCACATAGTATTTCGGCCGGCCGGTGTCCCTGGTGACGAAGGCGGAGGCCTCGGCCCAACGGGCCTGCTGGCGGGGTTCGGCGGTCTTGGGTTCGTAACGGGCCACGGTCGTCCTGAAAGTCGAAAAGGGCGCTGACGCCCTCCCGACTGAACTAGCCCGAAGGACGACAGCGCCCAAGAAGTAATGCGTTTCGGCGTTCCCAGCAGGTCCGACGAAACTAGACTAGTCGGCGTTCAAACAGCCCGAAAGGCGTTGGCGCCGACAAAGAACCAAGGCGGGCCTCAGCCCGCGTTGGACAGGTTCAGCTGGCGCGCCTTGGTCAGGATGGCGTTTTCCAGATCGGCCTCGGTCTGGGCGGCGACCGGGGCGGCGGTCCATTGACCGTCGGCGCCCTTCATTTCCTTGGTCACCGTGACGTTCAGCGCGTCGGCGCGCAGACGAGTGTCCAGGATGAAGACGGTCGCCTTGAAGCGTTCGTTCGGCGTCTGGGGGTTGATGTACCAGTCGTAGTTGATCACGCCGCCCCACGGATCGGCGGTCAGCAGCGGCATGAAGCTGAGGGTATCGAGCGAGGCGCGCCACAGATAGGCGTTGACCCCGATGCCCTGCTGGACATTCGTCTTGGGCGCGGACTTCTTGCCACCGACGAAGGGAAGGCTGGAGCAGGCCGAAAGCGACGCGCCCAGGGCCACGCCAGACACCAGCACGACCGCGACGTTGCGAACCAGGGCCTTGTTGAGGCTCATCAAGAGAAGTCTCCGTAAACTCAGGGACGTGGGAGCCCTCGCTCGCACGGGCGCGCGACGCGATGAAACGCCGACTGCACGGCTCTATAACACGGTGAAAAGGGGCGATGACAAGGCGAAGTCGCGGCCGGCGCAGTCCTATGCGGCCCACGTTTGCGACAAAGCGACGTCATTCGGCCCGAAGCCGGCCAAATCCCGTGACGCTTGAGACACATACGCCGACAACAATGAAGGGGAACCTTGTTATCGAGCGGTCATTCCGTTGACCGGGCCGACGCCCGGTGTCTAATCGCCGGGTTCACGACTATATAAGGTCGGTCCGGGGTGGAAACGTCGCCTTTCGGCGGGGTTCGAAGGATTTGGTTATGCGGTTCGGTGGTTTCCTGGCTGTGGTGATGGCGACGATGGCGCTTGCCGTCTCGACGTCCGCGCTCGCTCAGAGCGCGTCCAACACGGTCTCGCTGTCGGAAGCCCAGAGCGCCCAGCGCAATTCTACGACACCGCAACGTCGTGGCCTTCGCCTGAACGACCGGGGCCGCTGGGGTCTGGATTTCAACCTGAACCAGCCGGTCGGACGCGAAACCGACTGGGGCGATGTCGAGGCGGGCGCCTATTATCGCCTTAACGACCGTCTGCGCGTCGGCGCCGCCGCCGCCGTGGCGACGCCCGAGGCCGATCCGGCCCGTGCGGCCGAAACCAACGGTCGCGCCCAGCCGCGCGTGCGTCTGGAAACCATCTTCAAATTCTGATCTTCGGCGGCTCGCCGAAGGCCCGCCGGATCGCATCGACGCCCGCCAGACCGCAGGCGCCGACGATCCGTCCCGCGTTTTTCGCCTCGATCCCGCCCAGCGCATAGACCGGCGCGTTCGCCTGCGCCGCGTGCGTGGCGAACCCGTCCACGCCCAGGGCCGGCTTCGACGCCGAGGCCCCGCCGGCGGGGAAAACAGGCGACAGCACCAGGGCGTCCAGACCTGTCGGCGGCGCCGCCTCGCCATGCCAGGCGGCGGTCAGCAGCCAGTCGGGGCGGGCCGCGCGCAGCACCGGCGCCTGGTCCGCCGATCGTTCGGGCAGATGCAGGCCGTCGGCCGACACCGCTTGCGCCAGATGGACGTCCAGCCCGACCAGAAGCCGAACCCCGGCCTTCGTCGTCGCCTCGCGAAGTTTCCGTCCGGTCTCGACCGCGTCCGTCGCCCCGAAGGCGCGATAGATCACCGCCGAACCGGCCGGCAGCCGGACCGCCGTCGCCCACGGCCTGGGGGTGCGGGCGGGATCGGTGAAGAACAGCAGGGGCGGCAGACCGACGGCGGCCGGGCTGACAGCGGCGGCGGCGCGGTTTAGAGCGGTCGCGACGTTCCAGAGCGTGCGCGCATCGTCGCTGTAACCGGCTGGCAGGATCATGACCCCTTCTTCTCCCGCTTCCGCCTCGCCGTCCATCGCCGAACGGGTGGCCGAGGTCCGCGCCCGCATCGACGCCGCCTGCCGGGCGGCCGGGCGCGATCCCGCCGATGTCGTCCTGACCGCCGTGTCCAAGACGCAGGAACCGGAAGCCATCGACACCATACTGGCCACCGGCCAGCGCGTGTTCGGCGAAAACCGGGTGCAGGAGGCGCAAGGCCGCTGGACCGACCGCATCGCCGGTCTGCCGGGCCTGGAACTGCGGCTGATCGGGCCGCTGCAGACCAACAAGGTCGAGGACGCGGCAGCCCTTTTCGATGTGATCGAGACCCTGGACCGCGAGAAGCTGGCCTGGGCCCTGGCCGAGGCGGCCGAGAAACGCGGCCGATCGCCGCGTCTGCTGGTCCAGGTCAATACGGGGGCCGAACCTCAGAAGGCCGGCGTGCTTCCCGATGCCGCCGACGCCCTGATCGCGGCGGCGCGGGAAACTTATGGGCTGACAGTGGAGGGGCTGATGTGCATTCCCCCCGCGGATAAGGACGCGGAACCGCATTTCGCGATGCTGCGCGGCTTGGCCGAGCGCAACGGTCTGTCGGTGCTGTCGATGGGGATGAGCGGCGATTACGAGACCGCGATCCGGTGCGGCGCGACCCATGTGCGGGTCGGAACGGCGCTGTTCGGGGAACGAAATCGGCCCTAAAGGGCCTCTAGCCCGTAACCCGATGTGAATATTCACGCCCCCAAGCCTTGGCGCGGGGGCCAAGCCTCGCCATTGTCAGTCCCATGCCTACGCCCAAGACCATCCTGATCATCGACGACGACGACGACCTGCGCGAGGCCCTGGCCGAGCAGTTGAACCTGCATGAGGAGTTTCGCACCCAGCAGGCTTCGACCGCGACGGACGGGGTGCGGATGGGGCGCGAGATCCGCGCCGACCTGATCCTGCTGGACGTCGATCTGCCCGATATGGACGGGCGCGAGGCCTGTCGCCTGTTGAGGAAGGACGGGGTGTCCACGCCCGTCATCATGTTGACGGCGCAATCGGCGGACGCGGACGCCATCCTCGGACTGGACGCGGGCGCCAACGACTATGTGACCAAGCCCTTCCGGTTCGCCGTTCTGCTGGCGCGCATCCGCGCCCATCTGCGTAGCCACGAACAGTCCGAGGACGCGGTCTTCACCATCGGCCCGTATGAGTTCCGGCCCGCCGCCAAGGTGTTGATGGACGCTAAGGGCAAGAAGGTGCGGTTGACCGAGAAGGAAACCAACATCCTGAAATACCTCTATCGCGCCGGGGCCAAGCCGGTGTCGCGCGAAGAACTGCTGACCGAGGTCTGGGGCTACAACGCCGGGGTCACGACCCACACGCTGGAAACCCACATCTATCGCCTGCGTCAGAAGATCGAGCCGGAGCCGGGTCATGCCCGTCTGCTGCTGACCGACGCGGGCGGCTATCGGCTTCAGCCGTAAGGCTCAGTCGGCCGTCTTCGGGCGGATCGCGAACATCGGCAGGAAGACGTGGACCAAGGGGCCGATGGTCACGGCGTACAGCACCGTGCCCAGACCGACCGAGCCGCCCAGCAGCCATCCCACGGCGATGACGGTCAGTTCGATACTGGTCCGAACCCATTTCACCGGCCAGCCGGTGCGGGCGACGATGCCGGTCATCAGGCCGTCGCGCGGACCGGGCCCCAGACCTGCACCGATATAGGCGCCGCTGGCCACGCCGTTCAGGACGATCCCAAGGACGAGCAGGCCTGTTCGCAACGGCAGGCCCAGGCCGGACGGGATAAGATCCAGTCCGACGTTCGCGACCGTCCCGATGACAAGAACATTGGCCACCGTGCCGACGCCCGGCTTCTGGCGCAGGGGTATCCAAAGCAACAGCACGGCCAGGCCGATCAGATTGACGACCAGACCGAAGCTGATCCCGGCCGGATGGGCGAACCGTTCGAACACGCCCTGGTTCAGCACGTCCCACGGGTCCAGCCCCAGATCGGCGCGCACGATCATCGCAATGGAGAGGCCGTAGAGAACAAGGCCGGCGAATAGCTGGGTCAGGCGACGGGTCATGATCGGGACTTGCCTGAAACTGGCTATGTAAAAAAGGGCCAGTTGTGCCAAGCTGGCGTCATGTCGCCCCGTTCCATCGGTCTTGTCTCATTGACCCGCCATCTCGGCGCCTGGCGTGCGCCGGGCGCCGGCGCGGCCTATCGCCAGCTGGCGGGCGCGCTCCGGCTGCTGATTCTGGACGGTCGTCTGCCGCTGGCGGCGCGGTTGCCGGGCGAGCGCGAACTGGCGCAGGCGTTGAGCCTGAGCCGCACCACCGTATCGGCCGCCTATGGGCGATTGCGCGACGAAGGCTTCCTGTCGGGCGGTCAGGGGGCGGCGGCTCGCACCCGCCTTCCCGCCGGGCCGGGACCGCGCAAAGGGGGCATCGAGGATCGGGGCGACTGGCCGGGCCTGATCGATCTGACGTCCGCCGTCCTGCCGGCCGATCCCAATGTCCACGCCGCCTATGTCCGGGCGCTGGAGCGACTGCCGGCGAACCTGCCGGGCCACGGTTACGAGACGGCGGGCCTGGAGGAACTGCGCGAGGCGGTGGCGGCCGGCTATCGGCGGCGTGGCCTGCCGACCTCGCCGGGCCAGATCCTGATCACCCACGGCGCGCACAACGGCCTGGTCCATCTGCTGCGGCTGACGGTGCGGGTGGGCAGACCGGTGGTGTTCGACCACCCGACCTATCCCCAGGCCATCGACGCCATTCTGGCCGCGGGCGGCCGCGCCGTGCCTGTGGCCCTGCCGGACGTCGAAGGCGAGGAGGGCTGGGATGTCGAGGGTCTGGTCTCGGCCTGTCGCAGCAGCGGGGCGGCGATGGCCTATCTGGTGCTGGACCACAACAATCCAACGGGGCGAATGATGCGGGCGTCGGATCGGACGCGGCTGCTGGCGGGCCTGAAGGGGTCGGAGACCTTGCTGGTGCTGGACGAGACCCTGGTCGATCTGACGCTGAGCGGGCCGCCGGCCTTGAGCGCTTCCGCCGTCGATGCGCCGCGCATGGTGCGGCTGGGTTCGATGTCCAAGAGCGTCTGGGGCGGACTGCGAATCGGCTGGGTCCGCGCCGACCGGGCCGTGATCCAACGACTGGCCCAGAGCCGCGCCAGCTTCGACCTGGGCGTGCCGATCCTGGAGCAGCTCGCGGCGGTCGAGCTGTTGAACGACGGCGGCAAGGCCCTGGCCGCGCGCCGGCCCCTGCTGCGCGCGCGCCGCGATCACCTGCGCGCCCGTCTGGCCGAACGCTTGCCGGATTGGACGTGTCCGCATCCAGCCGGAGGGCTGTCCTTATGGGCGCGGCTGCCCGGGCCGATCAGTTCCGCCCTGACCATCCAGGCCGAGGTCGAAGGCCTGCGCCTCGCCGCCGGTCCCCGCTTCGGCGTCGACGGCGCCTTCGAGCGCCGACTGCGTCTGCCCTATACCCTGCCCGAAGCCGAGCTGGACGAGGCGGTGACGCGCCTGGCCCGCGCGGCCGGGAGGGTCGGTGGCGCCGCCGCCGCCGTGAGGGCGATCAGGCCGGTCGCCGTCTATTGAGGATCAGACGTCCAGGTCCACGGTCACGGGGGCGTGGTCGCTGGGGCGTTCCCATTCACGCACGTCGTCGTGGATGCGGGCCGTGTCCCTGACCACGGCGGGCGTCAGGCCGGGCGAGGTCCAGACGTGGTCCAGGCGCAGGCCGCGATTGGACTTGCGGAAGTCGGCGGCGCGATAGCTCCACCAGCTGGCGAGCTTCTGCGGCTCGGGGAAACGGTCGCGCAGCACGTCGGCGAAACCGCCGGTCTCCTGAAGCCGGTTCAGGGTCTCGACCTCGATCGGCGTATGGCTGACGATCTTGGACATATAGCGGTGGTTCCACACATCGCCTTCGCCCGGAGCGATGTTGAAGTCGCCGGCCATCACCAGCGGCCGCGCCTTGTCCTGTTTGGCGACGATGCCGGTCAACTGTTCATAGAAGTCCATCTTGTGATCGAACTTGGGGTTCAGCGCCCGGTCGGGGATGTCGCCGCCCGCCGGGATGTAGAAGTTCTGCACGTCGATTCCGGCGACGCTGGCCGAGACGCAGCGCGCGTGGCCCAGCTTGCAGACCTGGAAGGTGTCGCTGTCCTCAAGCGGCAGGCGGCTGGCGATGGCCACGCCGTGCCAGCCCTTCTGACCCGCCACCCGCAGATGCGGCAGGCCCATCTCTTCGAAGGCGGCGCGGGGGAACTGGTCCGTGGTGCATTTGATTTCCTGCAGCATCAGGACGTCGGGCGCGCGTTCGGCGACGAAACGGGCGACCTGATCGATGCGCAGGCGGACGGAGTTGATGTTCCAGGTGGCGAGGCGAAGGGTCATGCCCCCGTCTAGCAGGCGCGGCGGTTAAAAAAAGCCCGGCCGTGACGGGCCGGGCTCTGGGAGGTTCGTCTCTCTCGCCGCCGGGGAGGGGGATATCTTCCGTGGCGGTAGAACGGCCGCCGCCGTTCCTGTGCCGAAAGTGTCACTGTCGAATATAAAAGTCAAACACCCATAATGTCCGCTTGCGCGTGTTCATTATGAAACAGTCCGGCGGCGGACGAATCGCCTTGGGGTCGGGATCAGTTCGTGATGGCGGGAGAGGCGGGCGCGGTGGCCCATTCGCCGCGCCAGTCGTAGCTGAGGGTGACGCAGTGCCGATAGGCGCCGTCGGACCACCGGCCCACGGCCTGCATGGTCAGGGGGCGGGGCGCGCGCACGCGGCTCATGATCAGCCAGACCTCGTCGGCCCCGGGACACAGGGCGCGGGCCAGGCCCCGGCCGTCGCCGTCCTGATCCACGGAATAGATGTCGCTCTCGGTCGCGCCGTCGGGCAGGACGCGCCGCGCCGCATCGGGGCCGCCGCGCGTAAAGCCGGCCGTGCCGCGCGCGGTGGTGGAAAACAGCCGCTCCACCTGCACCGCGCCGAACAGGCCGCGCCGCACCTCCAGGGTAACCCCCTTGGTCAGGGCCTGGGTGATGCGATCCGAGGCGTTGTAGGACAGAAACCGGGTGTCCGCATGGGCCGGCGCCGCCATGGCGAGGGCGGCGGCAAGACCGAGAGAAAGGGCGTTCAGACGGCGCATAGGTGTCTCTTCCTCAGGTTTTGCGGCGATAACGGGGCTGGCGTCGATCAGGCCTCGCCCAGGCAGCGCAGGGCGACCTCCAGGTTTCGCAGACCGTCCTCGCCGGTCACAGCCGCCGTCTCGCCCGTGTTGATGGCGCGGGCGAAGGCTTCCAGTTCCTTCTTCAGCGGTTCGGCGGGCCAGGCGTTCAGCATCCGCGTCGAATAGGAGCCGTCCGGCTGCTGGCCGAAATATTCCGTCACCTGGCGCGTGATCAGGTCGGCGACGATGAACTTGGTCTTGGTGGCGACCTGAAGGGTGCGGGTCTTGTAGGGCGTGACCCAGTTGGTGGTGATGTGGGCGATCACGCCATTGTCCAGACGGAACTGCAGCAGGGCCGTATCCTCGCGGTCGGCGCGGGTGCGGGCCAGCTGGGGCTGGACCTCGGTGATTTCCGAGCCGGTCAGGTGGCGGATGATGTCGATGTCGTGGACGGCGAGGTCGATGACCACCCCGACCTCGCCCATGCGGGGCGGGAAGGGACCGACGCGGGTGATCTGGATGGAGATGATCTCGTCGTCCGCGACCGCGCGCTTGACCGTCTCGACCGCCGGATTGAACCGTTCGACCTGGCCGACCATCAGGACGCGGTCGTTGGCGCGGGCCGCGTCGATCATGCGCTCGGCGTCGGCGACCGTAGCGGCGATGGGCTTTTCGACCAGGACATGGACGCCCTTCTCCAGCAGGGCCACCCCCACCTCGGCGTGGAAGCGGTTGGGCGTGGCGACGACGGCGGCGTCCAGACCCGCATCGACGAAGGCCTGGGCCGTCGTGACCGCCGACGCCTCATAGGCGGCGGCGACGCCCTCAGCCGTCACGGCGTCGGGATCGAAGATGGTCGTCAGGTCGAACTCGCGCATTTCCGAGGCGACGCGCGCATGGTTGCGGCCCATGACGCCGGCGCCGGCGACGCCGATCTTGAGGGGGGCGGTGGTTGGCATGAGGACGACCCTTATTGCTTCTCTCTTCCCGTCATCCTCGCCCTTGTGGCGAGGATCCATACTCCCGGTGTGGTCCGGTGCGACGGGTCGTAGGTCCGACTTTATGGATCCTAGGCACAAGGCCTAGGATGACGAAAGAAATAGCTTCGACGTTCAGCCTTTGAACGAAGCGACGGCGGCGACGATGCGGTCCTGGGTCGCGGCGTCCAGGTCCGAATGCATCGGCAGGCTGACGACCACGTCCTTTAGCCGCTCGGTCACGGGCAGGCCGCCCGCGCCGCGCGGATAGTGTTCATAGGCGGGCTGGAGGTGCAGCGGGATCGGATAATAGACCGCCGTGGGCACGCCCTGTTCCTTCAGGTGCGCGGCCAGACCGTCGCGGTTCGGGTGTTCGATCGTATATTGCGCCCAGTTGGAGATGTTTCCGGTCGGCACGTCCGGGACCTTGGCGACGTGGGGGCGCAAGGCTTCGTTGTAGCGGGCGGCGGCGGCGTTCCGCCATTCGATCTCCTGGGCGAAGACCTTCAGCTTTTCGATCAGGACGGCGGCCTGGATCGTGTCCAGACGGCTGTTCAGACCGATCCGCATGTTCAGATATTTGGGGTCGTGGTCGAAGGCGCGGTCCTTCAGGTCCACGGCGACGGCCTTGCCGTGGACGCGGATGGAATCCATCAGCTGGGCCAGTTCGTCGTCATTGGTCAGCACCGCCCCGCCGTCGCCGTAGCAGCCCAGCGGCTTGGCGGGGAAGAAGCTGGTGGTGGTGACGTCGGCCCATTTCAGCGGATGTTCGCCCGCGATGGTGCAGCCGAAGCCTTGCGCCGAATCCGAGATCAGCTTCAGCCCGTGTTTGTCGCAAATGGCCTTGATCGCCGGATAGTCGGCGGGCTGGCCGAACAGGTCGACGGCGATGACCACGCGCGGCGTCAGACGGCCCTCGGCCTTGATCCCTTCGATGGCGCGCTCCAGCGCGGCCGGGTCCATGTTGTAGGTGTCGGCGTCCACATCGACGAACACCGGCTCGGCGTCAAACCAGGGCACGACCTCGGCGGTGGCGGCGAAGGTGAAGCTGGGCACGAAGACCGCGTCGCCGCGTCCCACGCCCCAGGCCATCAGCGGCAGGGCCAGGGCGTCCGTGCCGTTGGCGCAGCCCAGGGCGTGTTTGGCCCGGCCGAAGGCGGCGAGGTCGGCCTCGAACTGACGCACCTGCGGGCCCATGACCCAGGCGCCGCCGACGACGGCGTCCTGAACGGCGGCCTCGATCTTGCCGGCGAGACGCAGGCGCTGGGCCTGAAGGTCGATGAAGGGGATCATGGGGTCGCTCTCTCCATAACAGGATCGGGGCCGCGCGGCCGGGCCTCTGCGGGCCGCCGATGTCGCGCCGTCCTAGCAAGATCGGACGCGGGGGCCAAATCGCGGGGCGTCACATCGCGTTGCCCTTTGCAACGGTCGCTTTCGCTTGGCGGGGGCCGGGCTGATGCTCTAAGCCAGCCCCATGATCGCCCTCGCCGCCGCTCAGACCAGGGTTTCCAACTGGCTGTTCGACCATGCCTTGCCGTTGTGGGTCGAACGCGGCGTCGACGCCAAAGGCCGCTTTTTCGAACAGCTGGACTTCGACGGGCGGCCGGTCCTGGGCCAGCGCCGGCGCACCCGCGTCCAGGCGCGTCAGGTCTATGTGTTTTGCGAAGCCGCCGCCTTGGGCTGGCAGGCGGGGCGCGGCGTGGCCCAGGCGGGGCTGGATTGTCTGATCGCCACGGGCCGGCGCGATGACGGCCTGTGGATCGGCGCGACGGACGACGAGGGCGCGGTGATCGACGCGGCGCCCGATCTGTATGACGTGGCCTTCGTGATGTTCGCTCTGGCCGCCGCGCATCGGGTGCTGGGCGATCCGCGCGCCCGGCCCCTGGCGCTTCAGACCCTGGCGGCGATCGAGGCGCGGATGGCCGCGCCGCACGACGGATGGCATGAGGCCCTGCCGCCGCGCCTGCCGCGCCGCCAGAACCCGCATATGCATATGCTGGAGGCCATGCTGGCCTGGCAGGCGACGGCCCCCGACCCGGCGTTCGCGGCGGCGGCGGGCGTCTCGCTGGATCTGTGTCGGCGCCATTTCATGGTCGATGGGGCGATCCGCGAATATTTCGGCGCCGACTGGCGGCTCGATCCGCAGAATGGCCGGGTGATCGAGCCGGGCCATCTGGAGGAATGGGCCTGGCTGCTGCGTCAGGCCGGATCGCTGGACCCCGACGCCGAAGCGACCGCCGAGACGCTGCATCGCCGCGCGGTGAGGCAAGGCCGCCGCGACGGCTTCCTGATCCGCGAGATCGATCCGTCCGGCGCGCCCTTGGACGGCGGCCGGCGTCTGTGGGCCCAGACCGAGGCGGTGCGGACGGGCCTGAGCTTCAGGGACGAAGGCGTGGCGGGGTTGATCGACCGCATTCTGGACACCCATCTGGCGACCGACGTGCCGGGTCTGTGGGTCGACAGCTATGAGGCGGACGGGCGATCCAACGACCGCGCGGCGCCGGCCTCCAGCCTCTATCACCTGATGACCGCCTTTTCCGAACTGCTGAGACTGGACCTATGACCGGAACCCCCGCCGCCTTTCTGGATCGCGACGGCGTCCTGATCGAGGACTGCGGCTATCCGCATCGGCCCGAGGATCTGAAGCTGACGCCCGGCGTGGCGGCGGCGGTGCGTCGGATGAACCAGGCGGGCTATCGCACCGTCATCGTCACCAATCAGTCGGGCGTGGCGCGGGGCCTGTTCAGCGAAGATCGGATGCACGCCTTCAACGCCCTGTTGGTGGAGACCCTGGCCGAACAGGGCGCCGTCATCGACGCCGTCTATGCCTGCCCCTTTCACGCCGATGCGGTCGAGGCGCGCTATCGCCATGCCGATCACCCGGATCGCAAGCCCAATCCCGGAATGCTGACGCGCGCCATCGCCGAGCACCATCTGGACCCCGCCCGCAGCTTCATCATCGGCGACCAGCCCACCGACATCGAGGCGGGGCGACGCGCGGGGGTGAAGGGCTTTCTGTTCGCGGGCGGCGATCTGGACGACTTCGTGCGCGAGACGGTCGGCCTGTAAGGCGTCGCATTTCCTCGTCCGGTGAATTACTCTGGCGAAAACGCTGGAGGAGATCGCCCATGCCGGGTTCGCCATCGCCTGATCCCAAACCGTTCGTCGAGCGGCGCTGGGCCTCGCCGGACGGCCTTCATCTGTTCGCCCGCGACTATGCGGCCGGTCCCGGCCCGGCGCGGAAGCCGATCATCGCCATCCATGGGCTGACGCGAAACAGCGCGGACTTCGAGGCCATCGCGCCGCTGATGGCGCAGGGCGGACGGCGGGTGCTGGCCGTGGACGTGCGGGGGCGCGGCCTGTCGGACTGGGCGCCCGATCCGATGACCTATACGCCGGACGTCTATGCGCGCGACGTCCTGGCCCTGATGGATCAGGCGGGGATCGCGCGGGCGGTCTTCGTCGGCACCTCCATGGGCGGGCTGATCACCATGGCGCTGACGGCGATGCGGCCCAAGGCGGTGGTCGCGGCCATCCTGAACGACATCGGCCCGGAGGTGGCGCCGGAAGGTCTGGCGCGGATCGCCAGCTACAGCGGTCAGCCGGTCGAGATCGCGACCTGGGCGGACGCCGCCGCCTACGCCCGGCGGATCAACGGCGTGGCCTTTCCCCACTATTCGGACGCCGACTGGGACGGGTTCGCCCGCCGCATCTTCCGCCAGCAGCCGGATGGTGCGATCGGCCTGAACTATGACCCCGACATCGCCGTGCCGATCCGGGCGGCGGGGGCCAGGGCGCTGGTTCCAGACCTCTGGCCGGATTTCCTGCGCCTGGCCCAGAAGCCGACCCTGCTCGTGCGGGGCGGAAACTCCGATCTGCTGAGCGCCGACATCGCCGACAGAATGCGCAAGGCCGCCTCGTCGATGGCCTATGTGGAGGTTCCCGGCGTCGGCCATGCCCCTATGCTGGACGAGCCGGAAGCGCAGGCGGCGATCTTCGCGTTTCTGTCCGAGGCGCAGTGAGGGGGCTTGCACCATCCCCGTCATCCTCGGGCTTGATCCGGGGATCGAGCCATCCGCCGCTGTGCTTCAGCGGGGGCGCACAGCCCACTTCACCTCCGGTCCTAGGGCCAAGCCCTAAGGGTGACGCTCTACGATGGGTGGTCGCTCAGTCCTTTGTCGGATCGACGCGCGACGTGTCGCCATAGGTCAGGGCCAGGAAGACGTCCTCCAGATCCGGGTCCTCGGTGGTGATGTCGGCGATGGTGACGCCGGCGGTGCGGACGGCGTTGATGACCTGCTCCACCGACGACTGCCCCTTCTTATAGGCGACGGCGAAGGCGCCGCCCGGCCGGGCCGTGACCTCGAAGCCCGCCAGAACCGGCGGCGTCGCCTGGGGCGTCTCGGGCGTCACGACGACGTTGCGGCTGTCCAGACGGCGCAGCAGTTGCGGCGTCGGTTCGCAGGCCACCACCTCGCCCCGGTTGACGATGGCGATGGTGTCGCAAAGCTCCTGCGCCTCTTCCAGATAGTGGGTGGTCAGGACGATGGTCACGCCCTCTTCGTTGATGCGGCGGACATAGGCCCACAGCTGGCGGCGCAGTTCGACGTCCACCCCCGCCGTCGGCTCGTCCAGGATCAGGATGGGCGGATTGTGGACCAGCGCCTTGGCCACCATCAGGCGACGTTTCATGCCGCCGGACAGGGCGCGGACATAGGCGTTGGCCTTGTCCGACAGGCCCAGGGCCGCCAGCAGTTCGTCGGATCGCCGCTCGTCCCTGGGCACGCCATAGAAGCCGGCCTGGACCTCCAGCGATTCGCGCGGGGTGAAGAAGACGTCGGCGACGATCTCCTGCGGCACGACGCCCAGGGCGGCGGCGGCGTCGCGCGGCTCCTTGTCGATGTCGCGGCCCCAGATGGTCACGGAGCCTTCGGACTTCTTCACCACCCCGGCCAGAATGTTGATCAGGGTAGATTTTCCGGCGCCGTTGGGGCCGAGCAGGCCGAAGACCGAGCCGCGCGGAATGACCAGATCGACGCCGCGCAGGGCCGTCTTGGGCGGCGCCTTCTTGGACCCGGCATAGGTCTTTTTCAGCCCGCGCACCGCGATGGCGTTGTCGGGCAGGGCGAGGGTCTCGGACATGATCGGCTATTCACTCGGGCGGGACGGCGAGCGGCATAGGTAGGGCGCGCGGCCGCCTTCGCCAACCTGTCCAAATGGAAGGAACGACAAGTTCGCCTGTCCTTGTGTCAATGACACTTGACGATCATATTCTTTGTGTCTAGCGTACTTGTCATAAAGACAACCTAACTTGATGGAGATCGCCATGACTGTCGTTCAGAATTCCAGGACGCCCCTGACCCGCACCCGTCTGATCGGTTTCGCCGCCATGACCGTGTGCGCCATCGGCTATATCGGCGGCGGCCTTGTGCTGTTGGCCGGCAAGACCGATCAGATCGACATGACCCATGCGGCCGTCGCCGGCGCGGGTTTGTTGCTGATCGGCGAAATCGGTCTGTGGGTCGGCGCGGCCTGCCTGGGTCTGACGCTGTTCAAGAAGCGCAAGGCGATGCTGAACCGCCTGCTGGGTCGTCGTCCGACGGCGGCGTCCGAGGTTTGACCTTGGGGGCGGGGCCGCCTAGGAAGCCCGCAAGTCTTCCACATCGGACCCCGCCATGCCCCCGCGCCACGCCGACGCCATCATCCCGCCGCCCGAAGAGATCGTCGTTTCGACCAAGCGCGTGGCCTGCGACGGCGGCGGCGGCGCCCTGGGCCACCCGCTGGTCTATATGGACATGGGCGAGGACGATTTCATCGAATGCGGCTATTGCGACCGCCGCTTCGTCCTGTCGGCCCATCCGCACGACGAGAACGAATATCTGAGTCCGGCGGCCCGCGCGGCCGAGGCGCACTAAAGGCCGTAACCTCAGTTCAGTCGCGAGGTCGGGCGGTCAGGGTCTATAGGATCGCCTGAACGCCTGTTCTGGATGGAGACCCGACCCTTGCGTTATCTGCATACCATGGTCCGGGTGACGGACATCGACGCCTCTCTGCGTTTCTACTGCGACCTGCTGGGCCTGCAGGAGGTGCGCCGCACCGAGAACGAGGCCGGCCGGTTCACCCTGATCTTCCTCGCCGCGCCAAAGAACCTGGCGCAGTCGGCGGCGGAACGCTGTCCCGAGGTCGAACTGACCTTCAACTGGGACCCGCAAACGTATGACGGCGGCCGGAACTTCGGCCATCTGGCCTATAAGGTCGATGACATCTACGCCGCCTGCCGGCGGTTGATGGACGGCGGGGTGACGATCAACCGCCCGCCGCGCGACGGCAATATGGCCTTCGTCCGCTCGCCCGACGGCATCTCCATCGAACTGCTGCAGGACGGCGAGCCCCTGGCGCCGGCCGAGCCCTGGGCGTCCATGCCCAACACCGGGGTCTGGTGATGGGTCTGCGGCGGGTCGCATCGCTGTCGGCCGTGGCGTTGGCGCTGTCGGCCTGCGCCTCGACCACCGAGAGCAACATCGGGCGCACGGCGACCGAACAGTTGCTGCTGGCGCGTGCGTCGGACCGGGCCATCGAGGGTCTGGTCCTGCCCCTGCCGCTGGGGGCCTCGGTGTTCGTGGACGACGCCTATTTCCAGGGCGAGGGCACGCGCTACGCCGTCAGCGCCATTCGTGGCGCCCTGTCCGACGCCGGGTTCAGCCTGGCCCGCACCAAGGACGAGGCCAACGCCGTGTTCGAGATTCGCGCCGGCGCCCTGTCGCTGGAGCAGATGCGGCGCGTCTTCGGCATTCCCGAAATGCGTATTCCGATCAACGAGACCTTCAACGTCGTCTCCCTGCCGGAGCTGTCGGTGTACAGCCACCGCGACCGGGTCGGCGTCGCCGAATTCTCGGGCTTTCTCTACGAGGCCAAGACAGGGGCGCCGCTGGGCGCCGTCACGCCGATGATCGGCACCTATCGCATCCGCAGCCACAAGGCCTTCATGGTCGTGTCCTGGGGCCAGCAGCAGGCCCAGCCGGGTCAACGCGACCCCGGATCGAGCTGGACCGAATTCTGACGCTGACGCGGGGGCTTCGGAGCCCTATGTTCCAGCCATGACCGAGACGACCGCGCCCGAGCCGACAGAAACCGAACGCCAGATGACGCAGGACGGCCCGGCGCTGCGGCTGTGGATGATCGACGCCTCGGCCTATATCTTCCGCGCCTATCACGCCCTGCCGCCCTTGACGCGCAAGTCGGACGGCCTGCCGGTGGGGGCGGTCCAGGGCTACTGCAACATGTTGTGGAAGCTGCTGAAGGACATGAAGGGCGCGGACGGCCCCACCCATCTGGTGGCCATCTTCGACCACTCGGAAAAGACGTTCCGCAACACCCTGTACGATCAGTACAAGGCCCACCGTCCGCCGCCGCCCGAAGATCTGGTGCCTCAGTTCCCGCTGGTGCGCGAGGCGACGGCGGCGTTCGGGGTCCATTGCGTCGAACTGCCCGGATACGAGGCCGACGACCTGATCGCCACCTACGCCTGCAAGGCGCGGGATAGGGGCGGCGAGGCGGTGATCGTGTCGTCCGATAAGGACCTGATGCAGCTGATCGGCGGCGGCGTCGTGATGTGGGACCCGATGAAGGACCGGCGTCTGGCCGAGCCGGAGGTGTTCGAGAAGTTCGGCGTCGGGCCCGAGAAGATGGTCGATCTGCAGGCCCTGATCGGCGACAGCGTCGACAATGTGCCGGGCGCCCCGGGCATTGGGCCGAAGACGGCGGCTCAGCTGCTGGACGAATACGGCGATCTGGACACCCTGCTGGCGAATGCCGGCGAGATCAAACAGCCCAAGCGTCGCCAGACCCTGATCGACTTCGCCGACCAGATCCGTTTGTCACGCGAACTGGTGCGTCTGACCTGCGATGCGCCCGCGCCCGAGGCCATCGACGACTTTGCGGTGCGCGACCCCGATCCCGCGACCCTGTCGGCCTTTCTTGAGGCGATGGAGTTCCGGTCGCTGCAACGCCGGGTCGGCGACGGCAAGGCCGGGCCCAGCGAGGTCTCGGCCTTTGCGCCCAAGCGCGCGCCCAACCTGTCCGCCCCGGTCGCCACGCCGCGTTATGGCCAGGTCGTGGACGGCCCGGCCGAGGTCCAGACCTTCGACCACTCGACCTATGAATGCGTCCAGACCGAGGAGGCGCTGGATCGCTGGATCGCTCGCGCGACCGAGGTCGGTGTGGTCGGTTTCGACACCGAGACGGACGCCCTGTCGGCGACCCATGCGGGTCTGTGCGGCGTATCGCTGGCGGTCGGGCCGAACGAAGCCTGCTACATCCCCCTGACCCACGAGCATGAGCCGCAGGCCAATGACGGCGGCCTGTTCGGCGAACCGGGCGAGGCGCGCGAGCCGATCCATCAGCTGGACAAGCCGCCGACCCTGGCCAGGCTGAAGACCCTGCTGGAGAACCCGTCGGTCCTGAAGGTGTTGCAGAACGCCAAATACGACATCGCCGTGATGGCGCGCCGGGGCATCCGCGTGGCGCCCTATGACGACACCATGCTGATCTCCTATGTGCTGGAGGGCGGTCTGCACGGACACGGCATGGACGAGCTGGCGCGGCTGCACCTCGGCCACGACCCCATCCCGTTCAAGTCGGTGGCGGGGACGGGCAAGAGCCAGAAGTCGTTCAAGCACGTGGCCTTGCGACCCGCCTCGGAATACGCCGCCGAGGACGCCGATGTGACGCTGCGCCTGTGGCGCATCCTGAAGCCGCGTCTGGCGCGCGAGGGCCTGTCCACGGTCTATGAGACGCTGGAGCGCGGGATGCCGACGGTTCTGGCCGAGATGGAGACGGCGGGCGTCCGCATCGATCCCGACCGGCTGAAACGGCTGTCCAGCGAGTTCGGCCTGCGGATGGCAGAGCTGGAGGCCGAGGCCGAACGGATCGCCGGCCGGCCCTTCAACATCGGCTCGCCGCGTCAGATCGGCGAAATCCTGTTCGGCGAGCTGAACCTGCCGGGCGGCAAGAAGACCGCCAGCGGCCAGTGGGGCACCGACGCCAGCGTGCTGGAGGAGCTGGCGCTGAGCCACGACTTGCCGCGCACCATCCTGGACTGGCGCCAGCTGTCCAAGCTGAAGGGCACCTACACCGACGCCCTGATCGCCGCCGCCGATCCGAAGACCGACCGGGTCCACACCAGCTATCAGCTGGCGGCCGCCTCGACCGGGCGTCTGGCGTCCAGCGATCCGAACCTTCAGAACATTCCGATCCGCACCGAGACGGGCCGCGAAATCCGTCAGGCCTTCATCGCCGCGCCGGGCCATGTGCTGATCAGCGCCGACTACAGCCAGATCGAGCTGCGGCTTCTGGCCCATATCGGCGACATCGCCGAGTTGAAACGCGCCTTCAAGGCGGGGCTGGACATTCACGCCGCGACCGCCAGCGAAATGTTCGGCGTGCCGGTCGAGGGGATGCCGGCCGAGACGCGCCGTCGGGCCAAGGCCATCAACTTCGGCATCGTCTATGGCATTTCCGCCTTCGGCCTGGCCAACCAGCTGGGCATCGATCAGGGCGAGGCGGGGGCCTATATCAAGACCTATTTCGAACGCTTCCCCGGCATCCGCGACTATATGGACCGGACCAAGGCCGAGGTGCGCCAGACGGGCTTCGTCTCGACCGTCTTCGGCCGTCGCATCCACATCCCCGCCATCCTGTCCAAGTCGGGCGCCGAGCGTCAGTTCGGCGAACGCGCGGCCATCAACGCCCCGATCCAGGGCGCGGCCGCCGACATCATCCGCCGCGCCATGATCCGCATGCCGAACGCCCTGACCGAGGCCGGACTGTCAACGCGCATGCTGCTGCAGGTCCACGACGAACTGGTGTTCGAGACCCCGGAAGCCGAGGCCGAACGCGCCATTCCCGTGATCCGCCGCATCATGGAAAACGCCGCCGAACCGGCCGTCGCACTGACCGTGCCGTTGGTGGTCGAGGCCCGCGCCGCCGCCAACTGGGACGAGGCCCACTGATCGGAGGTCAGGTCGGCGTGGCGCCTTCCAACTCTTTGATCCGCGCCTCGATCTGATCCGACAGTTGGTAGATGTCCGTCAGGTCGCCGATGAGATGTCGAGTTTCGCCCTTCTCGGCGAAGGTGCCGACATATTTCTTGGTGACGCCGTTGAAGTGCAGTCGGGCGATGGTCTTGCGGTTGTTGTCGTCCAGCAGGATCGCGCAATAGGACTGGGCGTCTCGCATGACGATGCGATTGGGCTTCACCAGTTTCGAGGCGATCGCCTGGACGATGTGGAAGCCTGACACTTCCTCAGCGGTGGTCACGATCATTTCAGGGTCGCTGGGGGGCGCCTCTTCCTGATCGACCATGGAGGGGCCCGTGGCGTTCAGGGCGGTGGACAGGCGTTCGTTGACCTTGTCGCGGATGATCGACGAGAAGGTCGCGACGACCATCTTGCCGAAGTTTTCGCGCACCTGAGCCGTGACGCGGCCATCGTGAACGCGAGCGGCCATCATCCGCACGAATTCTTCCGAAGGCTCGGCCATCTCGTTTTCCAGCTCCTTGCGGAGCAGGGACTGGAGCTTGAGCAGCCCCGCTTCCTGGACGATCTTGTCGATGTCGAACGAGAGTTTGGTGAACTTCTCGACGGTACGCCCGTCGGTCGGCTTCAACGCATCCATGCTGAAGGTGAAAAACGGCTTGTCGTCCATCTTGTTGGTGGCTTCGACATCCGAATAGAACTGATAGACGACGCCATTGGTCAGGATGGCGAGCCGCGCATCCGTGACGGAGAAGTAGCGGAACAACTGGCTGGCATGGTTGAGATTCAGCGCCACGTTGCTGGGTTTGCATTCGACCAGAATGCGGACCTTGCCGCCGTCGCAGATGGCGTAGTCGACCTTCTCGCCCCTCTTGGTGCCGACATCGGCGGTGTATTCCGGGATGACCTCGGACGGATTGAACACGTCGTAGCCAAGTGCCTGGATGAACGGCATGACGAGCGCCGTCTTGGCGGCTTCTTCGGTCAGCAACACCTCGCGGTGTTCCATCGTCCGCTTCTGAAGTTCGGCGAGTTTCGTTTGAATGTCCAAGGCTTCCCCCAATTCTGACAGCCCGAGCTAATCAGCAACCTGCGGGAGAGTCTATATACCTTAAAGCGAGTGTGCGGCGCCGTCAGGCGGCGGCCATGCCGATGTCGTCGGGGAGTTCGCCGCGGCCCAGGAGGCCGGTTTCGAAGTCCATGAAGATGTCCATCAGCTCCTCGACATTGACCGGCGAGGCGTTGGGACCGAAGCGGAAGCGCCAGTAGCTGACGATGTGCTGGACTGCCCCCAGCTGGTCGCCCAGCTTGGCGAACATCGACGGCGCATCCAGCAGGAAGTCGCGGAAGGCGGTGGGCTGTCCTTCAAGCGTCAGCTTGGCGTAGGCGTCGTCATAGACGCGCAGGGTTCGGCTGACCTCGTCGCAGGTCTTGATGATCCGGCCGCGCAGCACGTCGCGGCTGCGCGCCAGATATTCCTTGGCGGGACGGTCGATCTTGCCCACGGGTCGAATGGTGCGAACAGCCTCGGCGACGGTGGCGACGTCGTGCAGAAGCGCGGCCAGCGTCCATTTGTAATAGAGGAAGCCTTTCCAGCAGAAGACCCCCTCCTGGTACTGTTCCGGGGCCAGACGCAGGGTCAGGCGCAGGGCGTCCAGCTGGTCGCCGGGCGTGTTGGACAGGATCTTGGCCGCCATCCGTCCGGCCGAATCGGCGTTGATCGCAATCGTATCCGCCCCAAGGCTGAGCGTGACCAGGGGTTCGATCTCGCTGCGCACGAAGGCCAGCATCCGCTGAAGATCGCTTTCGCTGATCGAGAAATAGCATGAGGCCGGGTCCAGCCCGCCGCGTCGAAGCTGTTCGCGCAGCAGGAAGGGATCGAGCGACGGCAATTTGTCGATCAGACGCAGGGTCGCGATGTCGGGATGGCTGGCGGGCACCCCGAACGCCTCCATCATCATCCGCTCGAAGCCGATCTGATTGACGAAGACATAGCGGCCGCCGGTCTTCAGGTCCGCCTCGTCGATGGGGATGACGATCTTGGTGACGACCTGGCGGCGGCCGGTGAACAGGTCCGTCTCGTTGCGGCGCAGCCGGTGTTTGATGATCAGGGCGCGGTTCAGCGCGGTGGTGCGGAAGATGGGGAAGCTGGCCCATTCTGGATTGCGCACGGCGCCGTCCGGGCCGCTGTCGCCGTTCTCTTCCCAGACCCGCAGCAGGTTCAGCACCCGCGCCGTGGAGGCCGAGCTCTTCAGATGTTCCAGGCTGCGAACGGCGCGATCGGTCATGCGATCAGCCTAGACGCGAAATCGTCACCAAATGGCTTAGGCCGCCTCAGAAGGCGGCCGTGACCGAAACCCAGAGGCGGCGCGGCTCCTGATTGTTGGCGAATTCCGGCGCATAGGCCACGGGGCTGCCGTAGGGCAGCAGGCTGACGAAGTCCTTGTCGAAGACATTATAGACCACGGCGTTCACCGTCAGATTGTCGTCGATCCGATAGGCGCCGCCGAGGTGGAACAGGCTGTAGGCCTTGTAGTCGCCGAGCGCGGTCTGGGCGTCGCCCACGCCCCGGTAACGCGACGACCGATATTCGCCGCGCAGCCACAGGTTCAGCCGGTCGTTGGCGACCCAGCGCAGATTGGCGTTCACCATATGCTCGGGCGTGTCGGTCAAGGGCCGACCTGCCGCCGCGCCGGACTTCTGTTCGCTGTTGGTGAAGGTGTAGTTGCCCTGAAGCGTCCAGGCGTCGTCGAAGCGGAAGCGGGCCGTGGCCTCGATCCCCTTCGTCACCGCCTCATCGATGTTCACGCTCTGGCCGAAGGTGGGAACCCCGGCGATATAGGCGGTGTAGAAGCCCACGTCGTAGCAGCCGGACTTGTTGTAGCCGCCGGCGGCGAACTGGGCCTGGGTCAGGCCGAACAGGCAGTTGGCGATCGGCACGCCGCTGGCGATCTTGTCGTCGAACTGATTGTGGAAGACGGTGATTCCGGCCCGCAGGCGGCTGTGGTCGTCATACAGCACAGCGAACTCGGTCGAGGTCGAGGTTTCCGGCATCAGACCGGGGCTGCCCAGAAGGGGCAGGCGGCCCTGGGCGCCGAAGCCGTTGATGCCCGAGGCCAGCTGTTCCAGACGCGGTGTCTTGAAGCCCTGGCTGACGCCGCCCTTCACGGTCCAGACCGCGTTGGGGTTCCACACCAGATAGGCGCGCGGGCTGAAGTGCGAGCCGAAGGTCGAGTGGTCGTCGTGGCGCGCGCCCAGCGTCAGGGCCAGGCTGTCGGTGAAACGCCACTCGTCCTCGGCGAAGACGGCCCACTGGGTGTGGCTGAAGGCGCCGGACACCACGCCGTCGGTCATTTCGGCGTCCCAGTGCTGGCCGCCGACGGTGAAGGTGTTGTTACGCCATTGGGAGAACAGCTTGGTGTCGAAGATGCGGTTCTCGCTCTCCAGACTGCGGGCCCCGCCGGCCCCGGCGACGCCGTTCGGAATGATCCGGCCGCGGGTCTCGGTTCTGGCGACCGAATAGTTGGATTCCAGCACGCCGAACGGCAGGCGCCAGTTGTGGGCCACGGCGATCTGGTCGCGATTGAACTCCAGGAATTTGTCATAGCCGCCGGCGGTGGTGGCGGTGCCCATCTGGCCCTTGGAGTTGTCGTACCACTGGCGCGTCACGTCGCCATCGATCCACAGATCATGGTCGGGATGCAGGTTGAAGGCCACCCGCCCGCCGGCCGACCAGATCTGGTTGGCGGTGGCGCTGCGGCCGAAGCCGGACACCGGGGTCTGGACGCCCGCGACGGTCTCATAGGTCAGTCGGGACTGCTCCCGCTCCGAGCGCGAGGCCCGGATCGAGACGCCGACGCGATCGGCCACAAGCGGCCCGGCCAAATAGATGTCGCCGCCGCGAATGTCGCCGAACTCCTCGTCGCCCTGAAGGGTGTAGTGGGCCGTCGCCGACCCATGCCAGCTGTCGCCGATCTTGCGGGTGATGATGTTGACCACCCCGCCCATGGCGTCGGAGCCGTACAGGGTCGAGACGGGGCCGCGCACCACCTCGACCCGGTCGATGGCCGACACCGGGGGCAGGAAGCTGGTGGCGGTCTCGCCGAATCCGTTGGGGGTGACGCTGCCGGCCGTGTTCTGGCGGCGACCGTCGATCAGGACCAGGGTGTAGTCCGATCCCATGCCGCGAATATTGATGGTCTGGCCGCCCGACTTGCCGACAGCGGCGCCGGTGTCGACACCTTCGACATTGTTCAGGATCTCGGCGATGGAGACGGCGCGCACCTCCTCGATCTCGGCGCGCGGGATCACGCTGATGGAGGCGGGGGCCTGGGTGATCCGCTGTTCGAAGCCCGAGGCGGTGACGACGATCTCGCCCAGCTCGGCGGTCTGGCCGGCGACGGGCTGCGGCGCGCTCTGGGCCCAGGCGGCGTTGGCCGTCAGGCCGAAGGCGAGGGAGGCGCCGGCCAGCAGGCGTGAGCGGGTCGAAATCGTCATGTGAAGCAGCCCCAATTAATTGCGAGCGCCTCTCAACATCATTCGCAATCGTCGTCCAAGGGGGGTGCGCCGATCCGTCGCAAGCTGCGCCGTATGCGGATGACGCTCCGGCGCCCGACGCTGGCGCCCGGTCGCGATCCGGGTCTAGAACGACGTCATGCAGATTTTCGACCTTCTGATCGTCGCCGCCATCGTCGCCGTGACCGTCACCCTGGGGCTGGGGCTCTATTCGCTGTTTCGCGGCGGAGACTATGCGCTGAGCCATTCCAATCGGCTGATGCGGCTGCGCGTCGGCCTGCAGGCGGTGGCGGTGCTGCTGCTGGTGATCGGCATGATGTGGAAGGCGACGCGGGGCGGCTGATCATGGTGACGCTGAACAAGATCTACACCCGGACCGGCGACGGCGGTCAGACGCGACTGGCCTCGGGCGCGCCCGTCTCCAAGACCGACGCCCGGGTCGAAGCCTATGGGGCGGTGGACGAACTGAACGCCGTGATCGGCATCGCGCGGTTGAACAGCGGCCAGAACGACCGGATCGACGCCATGCTGGGCCGCATCCAGAACGAGTTGTTCGACCTGGGCGCCGACCTGGCCACGCCGCTCGATCCGCCCCCGGCGTGGGAGGCGCTGCGGATCATCGACAGCCAGGTCGAGCGGTTGGAGCAGGAGATCGACTGGATGAACGAGAGCCTCAAGGCGCTCGACAGCTTCATCCTGCCCGGCGGCGCGCCCCTGTCGGCGCATCTGCACATGGCCCGAACCGTCTGTCGCCGGGCCGAGCGTGAGGCGGTGCGTCTGGTCGAGGCCGGGGAGGCGGTGAACGGCGCGGCTATCCGCTATCTGAACCGGCTGTCCGACCATCTGTTCGTCGCCGCCCGGCGCGCCAACGCCAACGGCGCCGGCGACGTCAAATGGAAGCCGGGTGCGACTCGCTAGGCGTCGTCCTCAGGCCGCCGGTCGCGCGGCCGCCAGGGCCGCCTTCTGACGCTGGGCCTCGGCGGCGCGAGCGCGGCTTTCGGCGGCCAGCTCATGTTCGATGCGGACCAGTTCGCGGTTCTTCTCGGCCGAGGCCTCCTCGCGCGACATGCCGTTGGGACGGCCGGTGATCTGGGCGATGGAGATGGGCTGGGCGCAGATGCGGCTTTCCATGTCGTACCACTTGCCCGCCGCCTCGCACCGTTTGCCCGGTGCGACCCAATAGTCCTGCAGCACGAAGATCCCGACGATGGCGAGCCCGAACAGGCCGAAGAAAATCATCGCCAGGCGGGGAAAGGTCAGGAAACGCTTCATCTGGTGGTCCGTTAGGTGAAATCGCAGCCGCAGCTTGACGCCACGTTACATTGACAGGCCTTCGCGACCGCTCCATGTCCTTGCCCCTGCATTCAGGCGATTTCACGGATAGACCCATGAAGGTACTCGTCCCCGTCAAACGGGTGATCGACTATAACGTCAAGGCCCGCGTCAAGGCGGATCAGTCGGGCGTCGATCTGGCCAACGTCAAGATGAGCATGAACCCGTTCGACGAGATCGCGGTCGAAGAGGCGGTTCGTCTGAAGGAAGGCAAGGAGCATCACGCGGCCGGCACGGCGACCGAGATCGTGGTCGTCTCCATCGGCGTGACCCAGGCCCAGGAGACGATCCGCACGGCCCTGGCCATGGGCGCGGATCGCGGCCTGCTGATCCAGTCGGATGCGGATCTTGAGCCGCTGGCCGTCGCCAAACTGCTGAAGGCGGTGGTCGACGAGGAGAAGCCGGACCTGGTCCTGATGGGCAAACAGTCCATCGACGGCGACAATAATGCGGTGGGTCAGATGCTGGCCGCCCTGCTGGACTGGCCCCAGGCGACCTTCGCCGGCAAGCTGGTCATCGACGGCGGCAAGGCCACGGTGACGCGCGAAGTGGATGGCGGCCTTCAGACGGTCGCGGCTGAACTGCCCGCCGTGGTGACGGTCGATCTGCGGCTGAACACGCCGCGCTATGCGTCGCTGCCCAACATCATGAAGGCCAAGAAGAAGGAGATCGCGGTCAAGGCGGTCGGCGACTACGGCGTCGATGTCGCTGATCGTCTGAAGGTCGTGAAGGTCACGGAACCGCCCAAGCGGTCCGCCGGGGTCAAGGTCGCCGACGCCGCCGAACTGGTTTCCAAGCTCAAGTCCGCGGGAGCGCTGTAATATGGCTGTCCTCGTCATCGCCGATCACGACGGTTCGACCGTTCGCGACACCACCAACAAGACCGTGACCGCCGCGCTCGGCCTGTCGTCCGACGTGGACGTTCTGGTCGTGGGGCAGGGGGCGCAGGCCGCCGCCGACAGCGCCGCCAGGATCGCGGGCGTCCGCAAGGTGCTTTTGGCCGAAAGCGCCGGTCTGGGCCACGGCCTGGCCGAGGCGGTCGAGGCGACCGTCGCGCCGCTGGCCGCTGACTATGACGCGATCCTGACCCCGGCCTCGACCGACGGCAAGAATTTCGCGCCGCGCATCGCCGCCAAACTGGACGTCGCCCCGATCTCCGACATTGTCGAGGTCGTGTCCGCCGACACCTTCGTGCGGCCCATCTATGCGGGCAATGCGCTGGAGACGGTGCAGTCGTCCGACGCCAAGAAGGTCATCACGGTTCGTCCGACGGCCTTCAACGCCGCCGCAGAGGGCGGTTCGGCCCCGGTTGAGTCCGTCGCCGGCGCCGATGCGCCCAGGACCGCCTTCGTCTCGGAGGAAATGGTCAAGTCGGACCGCCCCGAACTGGGCGCCGCCAAGATCATCGTTTCGGGCGGACGGGCCCTGGGTTCGGCGGAGGAGTTCCATGCCGTCATGGAACCGCTGGCCGACAAGCTGGGCGCCGCCATCGGCGCCTCGCGCGCGGCAGTGGACGCCGGCTATGCGCCCAACGACTATCAGGTCGGCCAGACCGGCAAGGTGGTCGCGCCCCAGCTCTATGTCGCCGTGGGCATCTCGGGCGCCATCCAGCACCTGGCGGGCATGAAGGATTCCAAGACCATCGTGGCCATCAACAAGGACCCGGACGCCCCGATCTTCCAGGTCGCCGACTATGGTCTGGTCGCCGACTACAAGACCGCCGTGCCCGAACTGCTGGCCGCACTGGGCTGACGCCTGGGCGATCAAATACGGCAAGGGCGCGATGTCGAAGCCGACGTCGCGCCCTTTCGCCATTCTGGAAGGGCCGTGATGGCGACATTGGCCGTGAAGCTGCAGCCCGGCGCCGCGATGGACCGGATCGACGGATGGGACGTGGATGCGTCCGGTCGCCCGGTGCTGAAGGTCCGCGTCCGCGCGCGGCCCGTCGACAGAGAGGCCAATGACGCCCTGGTCCGGTTTCTGGCCAAGAGCCTCGGTCTTCCGAAATCGACCGTCGCCCTGGCGCGGGGCGGCCAGTCCCGGCTCAAGATGATCGCCTTGGATGGTCTGGACGACGCCGCGCTCCTCGCCCGGATTGAACAAAGGCTCTCCCACGCCTGATCGAAGGGACGAATCCGGTTCACGGCGCGTTGTCTTCGAAATCTGGAGACGACCGATGACCGATCCCTCGCAAACGCGAATCCTTCACGCCCGCAGCGGCGTGACACTCGAACAGCGCAACGACGGGTTCGCCGTCGTGAGTCTGAGAACCGAAGCGCCCGCCGTGTTCGACGACGAAGACCAGGCGCGTCAGGCTTTCGACGCCGAGGTCGCGCGAGCCGAGAAAGACCCCGAACTGATGTCCAGGCTAGGCGGGGCCTGATCCTAGAGGGCGTCAGAAGGTATCGGGCGCCGTTCGCCGATTCCGACTCCGCGAGAAACTTCGCTTCGTTTCCAGATTCTACTTGCTGCGGAAAATGTGTCCCCGTATAGGGCTGCCTCGCTCGGGAACGGGCTGGTCTTTCGGGGCCTTGGGGGCTGGTTCTCCGGGGTTTTGAGGGGAGCGGGGGTTGAGAAACTTCTTGCTTTCCTGGGTTGGTTTGATTAGTTTCCGCGCTTCAATCGAATCGCCGGTTTGGTGAAGGGG
>NZ_BDMM01000006.1 GCF_002157625.1 Brevundimonas sp. SH203 | reverse complement strand
GGCGAGGAGTTGCCGCCCGCCAGGATCGACCCCAGCGGATAGGTCAAGAGGTCCTCGGGCTTGATCGAGCCGATGTCGGCCTGGATCGTCTGACCGACCTTCTCCTCCAGCGTCATCCGACCCATCAGCTCGGTGACGAACGCCTCCGTCGCCGCATCCGTCATCGCCGCCGGAGACGCCGCATGAGGCCACAACCCCGGATGCGCCCGAGAAGACGCCGTCACGATCGAAGCCTCCGCCGATACCGCATGAACCGGTACGGGCCGGGAGGCGGTGGATGCACAGGCCCCGCCGGCCAGGGCGAGGCTCAAGGCCATGACGGACACGGCGCTGCGGCGTGCGGTTTGAAAGCCCAGGGTCATGTCGGTTCCGTCTGTTGCGTCGGCGAATGTCGATGAGCGAAAAGTCCGGCGCGAAACGACGTCGCGCCGGAAGGTTTCGCTCAGGGGCGCAAAGATCAAGGCGTCGCACGACGGCCGGAAGCGGCGAATCCGCTGTACCCGAGGTTGCTCCCGCAGCATCGTTGATCGACGCCTTGATTTTTACAGACGCAACTTGATGCACCCGTGACAACCGTGTCAACAGTTTTGCGTTAGCGCTAACATCGAGAGGCGATCAACGCTTCCGATAGAGGGAGAAGCGACGAAATGACGACAGGCGTGACGCGACGTGCGGTCGCTCCGCTGGCCCTGGCGATGGCGGGGTTGGCGAACGAGACGCGGGCGGGAACAGGGGGCGATGCCCCCTATCGCTGGCGCAATGTCGCGGTCGGCGGCGGGGGGTTCATACCCGGCATCGTCTTCAGCCGGGTGGAGCGGGGACTGGTCTATGCCCGGTCGGACATGGGCGGGGCCTATCGGTTCGACGCCGGAGAGGCCCGCTGGTCGCCCTTGATGGACGCCAGCCCCCTTTCGGGCGACTTCGGAATCGAGAGCATCGCCGCCGATCCCGTCGACGCCGATGTGGTCCATGCCGCCGTCGGCGTGAACCGGGGCGATCCGGGCGCCATGCTGCGGTCGAACGACCGGGGACGGACCTGGATCAGGACCGAGGTTCCCTTCCGCATGGGCGGCAACGAGGACGGTCGCGGCCTGGGCGAGCGGCTGGCGGTCGATCCCAACGACAACCGCATCCTCTATTTCGGATCGCGTCACGACGGGCTGCAGCGGTCGCGCGACGGCGGCGCGACCTGGGACAGGGTCGAGGCCTTTCCGCTGAAGGGACTGGGGACGCCTGTCGGCTGGACCACGCACGGCGGGCTCAGCTTCGTCGTGTTCGACCCGCGAAGCGGACGGCGGGGACAGGCGTCAAAGACCCTGTTCGTCGGGGTCGCCGATCCGCACGAACACGCCCTCTATCGCTCCGACGACGCCGGCGAGAGCTGGCGACCGGTCGAGGGCGGGCCGCGCGCGGAGCTTTCGGCGGCCAAGGCCGAACTGGACGACAGGGGCGTTCTTTACGTCACCTGCACCCTGGGCGTCGGCCCGAACGGGGTCACGGACGGCGCCGTCTGGCGACTGGACGCCGACACCGGAGACTGGCGCGACATCACCCCGCCCCGACCTCTGGGCGGCTTCATGGGCGTGGCGCTGGATCGCAGGCGGCCGGGCGTGATCATGGTCTCGACGCTGAACCGCTGGCGGCCCGGCGACACCCTCTGGCGCAGCCTCGACGACGGCCGGACCTGGACCAGTCTGCGCGAAGCCGCCCGCCACGACGTCAGCGCCACGCCCTATCTGAACTGGGGCAATGCCCGGCCGGATTTCGGCTGGTGGATCGCGGCCCTGGCGCTGGACCCGTTCGACGGCGACCGGCTGATCTACGCCACCGGGGCGACGGTCTATGAAACCCGCAACCTGTCGGCCGCCGATCAGGGCCGGCCCACGGACTGGAAGCCCTGGGTCGCGGGCATCGAACAGACCGCCGTCATCACCCTGATCAGCCCGCCGAAGGGGCCGCGCCTGCTGACCGGCTTCGGCGACATCTCCGGCTTCGCGCATGAAGACATGGATCGCTCGCCCCGCCTGCAGTTCACCACGCCCGTCTTCGCCAACACCAACCAGATCGACTATGCGGGCCGGGCGCCGGACATCGTGGTGCGCAGCGGAACCCCGCACGAGGGCGTCGGATCGGAGGGGCACGACGGTTCGACCCTGGCCTGGTCCGACGATGCGGGGCTGAGCTGGAAACCGCTGGGGCGGCCGCGCCCCGCGTCCGGCGAGACGGCGACCCCGCCGGACAATCCGCGCATGGACCTTTATCGCGATGCGCCGATCACCGTGTCGGCGGACGGCGCGACCTTCGTGCTGGTCACGCCGCAGGTGATATGGTCGCGGGATCGGGGCGTCAGCTGGCGACCCTGCGCGGGCCTGCCGCCGCTGTCGCGTCCCGTGGCGGATCGCCAGGACCCGATGCTGTTCTACGCCCTGGATTTCCGCAGCGGCGGCTGGTTCGTCAGCGTCGACGGGGGCGAGCGTTTCGCCGCCGTGGCTTCGCGGGGCCTGCCCGACACGACGCTCGACCGGCCGCTGTGGCGCGAGATCGCCTTCCCGCTGAAGGCCACGCCGGGCCATGAAGGCGATCTGTGGTTCGTGTCGCGAAACGGCCTCTACAACAGTCGCGACGGCGGCCGAAGGTTCGCGCGGGTCGATGGCGGCCTGTCGGTCGAGATGCTGGATTTCGGCAAGGCGCCGGCCGGTTCGACCTATCCCACCCTGTTCGCCATCGGGACCAGGGGCGACGTGCGCGGCGTCTTTCGGTCGGACGACCGGGGCCGGTCCTGGGTGCGCGTCAACGACGGTCGGCACGAATACGGACGACGCTTCCGGGCCATCGCCGGCGATCCGCGCCAGTTCGGCCGGGTCTATGTGGCGACGGACGGGCGCGGCGTCGTCTATGGAGAGCCGGCATGACCCTGTCGCGTCGCGACCTGATACGCGCAGGCGGGGCGGCGCCGCTGATGGCGTCGGCGGCCTGCGCCACGATGTCAGAGCCGCAGACCGCCGGGCCGTTCAAGCCGACCTGGGACAGTCTGATCGCGGGTTACGAGACGCCCGACTGGTTCCGCGACGCCAAGTTCGGCATCTGGTCGCACTGGGGGCCTCAGTGCGTGCCGGAGTTCGGTGACTGGTACGGCCGCCAGATGTATATTCAGGGCAATCCCGTCCACGACCACCACGTCGCGACCTACGGCCATCCCAGCCGGTTCGGCTTCATGGAGTTCATCGACCGGTTCAAGGGCGATCGGTGGGACCCCGAGGGCCTGCTGGACCTCTATCAGGCGGCCGGCGCCCGCTACATCATGTCGATGGCCAACCATCACGACAATCTGGACCTGTTCGACAGCGCCCATCACGACTGGAACGTGATGCGGGTCGGCCCCAGGCGCGACATCGTGGGGACGTGGGAAAAGGCGGTCAGGGCCAGGGGACTGCGGTTCGCGGTGTCCAACCATTCGGCCCATGCCTGGCACTGGTGGCAGACGGCCTATGGCTATGACGCCGAAGGGACGATGAAGGGCGTTCGCTACGACGCCGCGAGGCTGACCCGGGCGGACGGCGCCGGAAAATGGTGGAACGGGCTGGACCCGCAGGAACTCTACACCGGCCCGACTTTCGCCCCGCCCGAGGGGATCGGCGCCATCGCCGAGATGAACGCCTGGCACGATGCGCGCGACGGCCAGTGGATCGAGACGCCGCCCCCGAACAACCCGGCCTTCGTGCGATCGTGGGTTCTGCGCCAGCGCGACCTGATCACCAAATATCGGCCCGACATGGTCTATTTCGACAACTACGGCCTGCCGCTGGGGCGATACGGGCTGGAGGCGGCGGCCGAGTTCTACAACGCTTCGCTGGCGTGGCGCGGGGAACTGCCGGTCGTCAATGGCAAGCGGCTGGACGCGCGCCAGCGCAAGGGGATCACCGAGACGGTCGAGCGCGGCTTCTCGGACAGCTTGCGGCCCGAGCCGTGGCAGACGGACACCTGCATCGGCGACTGGCATTACAACCGCGCCCGCTTCGTCGACCACAGCTATGTGCCGGCGAACGGCGTGGTGCAGCGGCTGGTCGATGTGGTGTCCAAGAACGGCAATCTGATGCTGAACATCCCGCAGCGGGGCGACGGCTCCATCGACAGCGACGAGCGAAGGATTCTGACCGACATCGCCGCCTGGATGCGGGTGAACGGCGAGGCGATCTTCGACACCCGGCCCTGGCGCACCCATGGCGAGGGGCCGACCACGGTGGCGGCCGGAATGCATGGCGAAGGCGCCGCGCGGCCCTGGACCGGCCGGGACATCCGCTTCACCACAAAGGACCAAACACTCTACGCCTTCGCGCTGGAATGGCCCGAGGACGGACGGATCGTCGTGCGGGCGCTGACCCCGCAGGCGGGCCGGGTCGAGGCGGTCGAACTGCTGGGCGGGGGCGCCCTGCCCTTCCGCCAGACGGCCGAAGGGCTGGCGGTCGATCTGCCCGCCGAGCGCCCCGTGACCACCGCGCCGGCCCTGAGGCTGAGAGGCGCGGGTCTGGTCTGAGGCCTATCGGATTTCGGCCTCGAACGGGACGGCGGGCAGACCGGCGGGACCGTAGAGGTTGCAGACGGGGCTGTCGGCCCAGCAGAAGCGGACCTTGAGGTCCGTCGCCGCGGCCGAGGCCAGCACCACCTCGTCGCCCGCAAGCGTCGCATCCACGAAGCGGCAGGCGTCAGCGGCGCCGCACAGTTCGAACCCGACGGGCCGGTTCGAGCCATGGGCGACCAGTCTGGCCGAGGCGGAATAGCGGACATGGACGCCGTCGGCGGCGCGGGTCACGGCGACCGGCTGGGGCGAGACGGGCTGGGTCTGGCCGTCCAGACGGCGGGCCTCCAGCGCCAGACGGCGTCCGACCTCCAGCTTGTTGGTCGGGTGGATGTCGTAGCGGTCGCCGATGTCGATGGCGACGGCGAGGCCCGCCAGCGGATCGGCGTCGACGACCGCCCTCTGGCTCTCGCGCAGGGCCGCCCAGGCGGAGTTGGTCGGCTGGGTCGCGGCGGGACCGAAGTTGGCCAGCTGGACCACCAACGCGCGCATGTCGGGGCTGTCGAACCGGCGGCGCCAGTCGGCGAACAGGGCGGGCAGCAGACGGCGATAGCCGGCGGGATCGCCGATGTTGGATTCGCCCTGATACCAAGCCATGCCCTTCAGGGCGTAGGCGCCCAGAGGGGCGATCATGCCGTTGTAGAGGGTCGTCGTGCCGCTGCCGCCGATCCAGGGGGTGCGCGGGGGATTGGGCAGGGCCGACAGGGGCGCCGCCACCCGGTGGCGCCAGCCCGAGGACAGGGGGATGATCGTCCCGTCCGCCAGCACCAGCCGCTTGTTCGCCGCCGGCCCCCACGCGCCGCCGCCGCCGTTGGTGTCCAGAACCCCCACCGCGATCAGATTCGCGCCGGGCTTCAGCGCGCCGGCCGGAACCGCGTATTTGCGCGGCGTGTCCCAGCCCTGCTGGCCGCCGACATAGCGGCCGTTGACCCAGGTGACGTCGGCGTCGTCCACCGGCCCCAGTTCCAGCATCGCGGCCTGTCGCGCCTGGGCGGCGGTCAGTTGGACGGTGTTTCGCAGCCAGACGACGCCGTCGAAGGTCTCAAGACCCGGCACGGTGGATTCCCAGAAGCCCTCGGCCGGGATCGGCGCCCAGTCCGCGTCGGGGGTGCGCGGCAGGTTCCAGCCCTGTTTCGTGCCGGGGTCGTTGGCGGCCCACCAGTCCTGCGTGACGCGGCGCCAGATGGCGTCGCCCTGGGCCGGATCGCGGGCGTAGGCGTCCAGCGCGTTCAGCGCCTGATCGTGACCGCCCAGGGTCTGGATGGCCTCGCGGCTGAGCCAGTCCTCGATGATCGACCCGCCCCAGGAGGCGGCGATCAGGCCGACCGGGACGCCTTCCGTGCGGCGCAGATCACGGCCCATGAAATAGCAGGCGGCCGAGAAGTCGCGCACGCTGGCCGGGCTGGTCGTGCGCCACTGACCGACCGCGCGCGGCGCGGCGGCCGGCGCCGACAGGCTGGACCGGCCGACCAGGAACAGACGCAGGTTGGGGTCGTTGGCGCCGGCGATCTCGGTGTCGGCGTTGGTCGCCTGGCGGACGGCGAACTCCATGTTCGACTGGCCCGAACACAGCCAGACGTCGCCGACCATGACGTCCGACACGCTCTGGGTCGTGTCGCCAGAACGGGCTGTCAGGACATAGGGACCGCCGGCGGTCAGGGTCGGCAAGCTGGCGCGCCAGGCGCCGTCGGGGCCGGCGGTGGCCTGGACCTGGGTCTGACCGAGACTGACCGAGACGGGGGCGCCGGGCGCCGCCCTGCCCCAGACCGTGATCGGGCGCCCGCGTTGCAGGACGGCGTGGTCCTGGAACATGGAGTCCAGCAGCGGCGCGGAAGGCGCCTGCGCCAATGCAGGAACGGCTGTCGCAAGGACGGCCGTGGCGACGGCGGCGAGCAGGAACGAGCGCATCCGCGCCTCCAAATCTGTCCGCCGCAGCGGAGGGTCCGAAATTGCACTGCACTCCGAAAACGAGTGCAAAGTGCAAGAAAGTGCAATTTCGCCGCCGACCTGGACCGTCCGACGAAAAAAACGGTCCAACGAGTCCAACTTCGCGAGGATTGCGGGTTGCAGTGTCAAAGACCGAGCCGCGATTATAAGGCCGCTCGGCGTCCTGTATGGAAGACGACCCGATCTTTCTGAAAAGGCGTTCCACGACAACGAGTTGAGCATCGACATCATGTCAGATGTCGATCCTCGCGCGGTCTCTAGCGGCGCACCTCCACGGCCTGTCCGCTGTACTGGATCGTCCGGGCCGGAGCTGCGTCGAAGTTTCCGACATCGGCGCCCGGCCCGCTGACGAAGCGCACATTGATCGTGCGGTTCGCCGGCATGGTCGGATAGGCGCCGGTGCGCGCGCCGATGGTCAGGACGCCGGTCGCATCGTTCCAGGTCATGGGGATGTTGGAAAACTCGCCGCGCTCATAGGCGTAGGTCGTCCCCTGATCCTCGTAGAGCGAGAAGGAGCCGTTCGCGCCGGTATAGACGATCAGGGTCAGGGGGCCGTCCAGCTTCTCGGCCGTATATTGGATCGCCGGGCCGGTGGGCAGGATGGAGCCGGCGCGGACGAAGACGGGGATCTTGGCTTCCGGCGCCGCGACAACGGCCGAGCGACCGCCGGCGTATTTCTGGCCCGTCAGCATGTCGTACCAGTCGGCGCCTTGCGGGAAATAGACCGAGCGATTGCGCGCCTTGTATTCCGTCACCGGCGCGACCAGCAGGGCGTGACCGAACATATACTGGTCGTTGATGTCGCGCGCCTTCAGGTCGGACGGGAAGTCCATGACCAGACCGCGCATGATGGTGCCGTCGTGCTGATAGACTTCGCCCGCCAGGCTGTAGATGTAGGGCATCAGCCGGTAGCGGGTCCGCATCTGTTCGGCGTAGGCGTCGTAGAGCGACGTGCCGGGCTGGGCCAGATTATAGACCTCGCGCAGCGGAAACTCGCCGTGCGAGCGGAAGATGGGCGACCAAGCCCCGAACTGGAACCAGCGCAGGTTCAGCTCGTCCCACTCGGCCTTGTCCTCGGGCTTCATGCCGGCGGGGTTGGAGTAGCGGCTTTCCACCGCGAAGCCGCCGATGTCGTGGGTCCAGTTGGCCAGGCCCGACAGGCCGGTGTTCACCCCGGCCGAGATCTGATCCTTCAGATTGTCCCAGCGCGCCACCACGTCGCCGGACCACAGGGTCGAGCCGGTGCGTTGCAGGCCGCCCCAGGCCGAGCGGGTCAGGATGTAGGTGCGTTCGTCGCCCTTCTCGCGCCGGAAGTTCTTATAGACGTTCTCGGCGTTGACCAGCGGATAGGAGTTGAAGACATAGGCGCCCGGCCCGATCGCCGTCGGCCCCATCCGCAGGGTCCGCTCGGGAATGTCCAGGTTGGAGTGCATGTCCGGCTCGACCGAATCCAGCCACCAGCCGTCGAAGCCCATGCCCTTGAAGCTGTCGGACATCTGCTTCCAGTACAGGTCGCGGGCGGCGGGCAGATAGGGGTCGTAGAAGCTGTTGGCGTAGCCGGGGCCGACCCAGTCGCGCGCGCCGACATCGACGTTCCGGGTGTACATGCCGCCGATGGCGTCCAGCTGCTTGTAGTGGTCGGTGGTCGGATAGAATTTCGGCCAGACCGAGATGATGATGTTGGCGTTCATGTCGTGAACGTCCTTGACCATCCGGGTCGGGTTCGGGAAGCGCGCGGGGTCGAACTGGTGCGAGCCCCAGGCGTTCTCGGGCCAGTAGAACCAGTCCTGAACCACGTTGTCGATCGGCAGGCCCAGCTCGCGATAGCGACGCACCACGCCCGTCACCTCGTCCTGGGTGTTGTAGCGCTGGCGGCTCTGCCAGAAGCCGTAGGCCCAGCGGGGCAGCATGACCGACTTGCCGGTCAGGCCGCGATAGTTGGCGATGACGCCGTCCAGATTCTGACCGCCGATATAGTAGTAGTCGATGGCCGTGCCGACCTCTGACGCCAGGCTGAGCGCGCCCTGGTCGGCGGCGGGCAGCGGGTCCTGGTGGCGCAGGGAGATGTAGCCGTCTTCGGGGGTCCACTCGATCCTGATCGGCACGCGCTTGTCCGCCGCCATCTGGACCTGGAAGTCGTGGTCGAAGGGGTTCCAGTTCTGGCGCCAGTTATCCTCGACCAGCTGACCGTCGATCCAGACCTTCGCATAGCCGGAGGAATAGAGGCGGAACTTATGCAGGCCGGGGGTCGCGGTCTCCAGCGTGCCTTCCCAGACGACCTTGACGCCCGCCTGTCCGGGCTTGCCCATGTCGCCGGTCTGGACCGGCTGGCCCGGTTGCGACTTGAAGCCCTCGGGCCAGCGCGACCATTCGCGGATGAACTCGTAGTTCACCTCGGTTTCCTGGCGCTGAACCTTGAGCTGGTCGTTCTGGTAGTAGCTGGCCGTCAGCCCGCCGAACCGGCCCGTAGCGTCTCGCACGATGAACTGGTCGCCGATCATGCCGTAGGGGCGCGGGTCGCCGAAACGGGTGATCGAATTGTTGTCCCACAGGACGCCGTAGTTGCGGCTGGACACGACCAGCGGAATGCCGACATCGATGTTGTGCTGGGCCAGCTGAACGTCGCGGCCCTTGTAGTTCATCACCCCCTGCTGGTGCTGGCCCAGGCCGTAGAAGGCCTCGTCCGCCGGGCTTTCCCAGACCTGGCGCGTGGCCAGGAAGCGATGGTCGCCCTTCTGGTCCTCGACGGTGACGGCGTTCAGCTGGCGGCTGCCCGCCCGCTCCTTCAGCACCTCCTGGCCGTTCTGGTCCAGGAAGCGGACGGCGCCGGTCTGACGCGAGACTTCGGCCGTCGCCTCGGCGGTCTTCAGCACCACGAGGTCGCCTTGTATCTCGACCTGGAACGGGGTGGTGGTCGAGGGCTGGGCCGTGACCATCAGGCTGGCGGGCAGGTCCAGGTTCGCATTTTCGGTCGCGGTGACGCGGATGGTCTCGGGGCCATAGACCTCCAGCCGGACGCGGCGCGCGGCGCCCTCGGCGGGGGTGACGACGACGCCGCTGGCGGTGCGCTCGAACGCGGCCTGCTGGAGGGCGCCGGCCGAGGCGCCGTTCATCAGGCCGGGTGCGCCGGCGCAGGCCGCCAGGGGGGCGGTCAGCAGGGCGACCAGGAACAGGCGGCGGGCGAGGGTCGGGATCATGGCGGGCGCTCGCTTTACTCTTGCAGGGTTCAGTAGGTGGCGGTGACGACGCGCAGCAACTGCGGCCGGTCGGTGAAGTTCAGGCCATAGTCGGTCTGGTCGCCGTTCCAGATCCGCTCGAAAGCCCAGTGTCCGTCAGGATCGAAATGGCCTTCCTCATAGCGGACGACCATCCGGCGCCGGCCGTCGGCGGACGGCTTGGGCGCGAAGTCGATGCGGGCGCGACGGGCCGTGACGATGAACTCGCCCGGCGCGATCTCGGCGATCAGGGCGCCGCCGCCCGGCTTTTCCGTGCCGGGAACGTCGTCGAGGGGGCCGAGCCAGGTCCAGTCGGGCTGGCCGAACTGCCAACGGCGATAGCCGACCGTGGCGGTCCAGTCGCCCAGGTCCAGCGTCTGGGAGGCGCGGTCGTCCGGCTCGGACACGCCCCAGACCTTGCCGTCGAAGGCGGCCCGCGCCCAGACCCGCTGCCACGGCGTGATCAACCGATAGACGTCGCGGAAGGGCGTCAGCGCCGCCTCGTCCACGGCCTTGGCGCCCAGCGGATAGTTGGCGTAGCCGGTGTAGTCGATCCCGAAAGGCGAAAAGCCGATCCCGCCCCGGCCCAGAACCGAAAACAGATAGCGGGCGTAGGGAACATCATTGCCGGTTTCGGCGACGAACAGGGCGTTGTCCGGTCGCGCATAGCGATCCAGATGACCTTCGTAGGTGCGGCTGTCGCGATTGTAGATGTCGGGGCTGAGCATGGCGATGGCGGGGGCGGCGGCCTTCCAGACATCGAAGACGGGCCAGACCGGGCCGCCCGACGCATAGCTGGTCGGGGCGGTGCGTTCATGCGGGTCCGGCAAGGCGGCGTTGACATACAGGGGCAGCGGATATTCGCGCCGCCCCGCCTCGGCGACCGTGTTGACATAGGTGGCGATGGACCAGGCGTGGAAGAACTCTTCCGCCTCGTCGCCGAAGACGGCCGACCAGCTTCCCGGCGCCTTGCCCGTTCGCTGCAGCAGAGCCTGGGGCACGGGACCGTCGAAGGCGGCCTGGGCGGCGGGGGAATAGTCGCGCACCGCGCCGTAGGTGCCGACCTCGTTTTCGGGCTGGACCATGATGACGGTGCGCTGGCGCTCGTCGATCTGGCGGATGTGGCGCATCAGGGCGGCGAAGGCGCGGGCGTCGGCGGCCAGAGTCTCGGCCCCATAGGGGGACATGGCGTAGGATTCCGTCCCGTCCTTCTGGATCAGGTGCGGGAAGCGCGTCGGGTTCAGCTTGACCCAGGCCGGGGCGTATTTCGGCGAGGTGTTCTTCCAGGTGGCGAACCACAGGATGACCAGCCGCACGTCGTTGCGCCGCGCCTCCGCGACCAGATGATCGACGAAGGAAAAGTCGAACCGCCCCTCCTCCGGCTCGATCTGCTCCCAGGCGATGGGAACCTGAACCGTGTTGGCGCCGACATGGCGGACGGCCGGCCAGGCCTGGGCCAGAGGGGCGGGATAGTTGCTCGAATTATTGACCTGGGCGCCCAGGATGGTGAAAGGCGCGCCGTCCACCATCAGGGCGTGACGCCCGTTCCGTTCGACCAGTTCGGGGATGGGCGACGCAACCCGCGTCTGGGCGCGCGTCTGGGCCAGCGTCGGCGAGGCGAGGCCCAGCAGGGTCGCCGCCGTCAGGATCGCGGTCATCCTGGTTGCGAAAATGCCCATCGTCGCCTCCCAACGCCGATCGATGCGAATAGAGACGGGGCGCCGACGGTCAGCCGACGCCCCGCAAGCCGAACCGGATCAGAAGGCGGCGCGCAGCACCACGGCGATCCGGCGGTCGGTGTCAACCCAGTTGTACGGCGGTTTGCGGGTCTCGCTGCCCACTTTCAGCACCGTCCGTTCGTTCAGGATGTTGGTCGATTGAACCCCGATCTTCAGGTCCGGGGTGATATTGTAGAAGACCGATCCGTCCAGTTGGCCGTAATCGCTGGCCCAGACGGGGGCATTGATGTTGGCGGCCGAGGTGGTCAGCAGATATTCCTCGCGCCAGTTATAGGCCAGCCGCGCCGAGATGCCGTATTTCTCGTACATGATGGCGGCGTTGTAGCTGGTGCGCGACATGCCTTCGAGCGGCAGGGTGCTGTCGGATGCGGCGCCGTTCTGGGTGGTGTCGAGGATGTTCTGGCTGGTGTTCTTGCCGCCGTCAGAGCTGATGTAGGTGAAGTTGCCCTGCACGCCCAGGCCGCTGAGGGCGCCGGGCAGGAAGTCGAAGAACTGGGAATAAGCCACTTCGAAGCCATCAACCTTGCCCTTCGACCCATTGGTGTAGCGTGTGACCAGGAAGTCGTAGGTGACGCCGCCGTTGGTGATCGACTGGGTCTCGGTGCCGGTGAAGATGTAGTCCTTGATGTCCTTGTGGAAGGCCGCGAACGTCAGGCTTCCGGTCGGGGCGAAATACCACTCCAGGCTGGCGTCGAAGTTGGTCGCCGTGATCGGCCGCAGGGCCGGGTTGCCGCCGACGGCGGTGAAGGGCGTCGTCGGGTTCAGCGTATAGCCGTCGGGCTGGAAGTTGATCGACAGGTTGGTGAAGGGCTGGAGCTGATACATCTCCGGCCGGACCATGGCGCGCGACACCGCGACGCGCAGTTGCAGGTCGTCCCTGACGAAGCCGCGCAGGTTCAGGCTGGGCAGCCAGTTGGTGTAGCTGCTCTCGACCGGCTGGCCGTCCAGCGAACCGCCATTCACGAATTGACGCGCCTGGTTGAAGGCCGTGCAGTTTGCGTTGGGGTTGTTCGCCGGCGGGCAGGAGCCGGTGATCGACGGCAGGGTGGTGACGGTGTTGGAGCTGGTCTTGGTCTCGACCGCGCGCAGGCCGATGTTGCCGTCGAAGGCGCGACCGAAGAAGGCCGTGTCGTTGCCGAACCGGGCATAGACATAGGCGGCCTGGGTCTTTTCGGTCAGTTCGGTGATGCCGCCGTTGCCGCCGCCCAGACGATAGCTGTCGTAATCGTCGCTGAGCGGGGCCCAGGCGCAGCAGCTGCCATTCTCGGTGTTCTTGAGAATGCTGTAGGCGTGGGCCGTGCCCTGGTTCAGGAGGTCGGCCGTCGGGAACCAGGCGACCCCGGGAACATTCGTGTCGCCGCGGAAGAAGTTGTCGAAGCGATACAGGAAAGAGGACTCTGGAAGACGGGAATCCTGGGCTCCTCCGCTAAAGCCTGTGTCGGTGAGATAGACCGGATTGGCGTTACCCATCCAGTATTGGTTGGACAGCGCGCCCCAGTTATAGCCGGTCTGACGGTTGGTGTAGTTCTTCTCGGTGCCGCGCACCCCGAAGGCCACCGACTTGAAGAAGGGCGCGCTCTGGTCGAAGTCGTAGCGAGCGTCCAGGCGACCGGCCAGTTCGTCGGCCTCGTTGTTTTCGATGTGATCCATCGCCGCCGCCCACCAATAGGCGGACTTGTCCTCGGGCGTGCCGCCGGTCGAGGTGACGGTGGGCAGATCCCCGTCGATGGTGATCGCCAGGTTCGGACGGTCCCGCAGCTGGGTGAAGGCCGTCATCGAATAGATTTTGGCGCTGGACTTCACATACTGCAGGTCGCCCGAGACGGACCAGTTGTTGCCCGGCGTGTACTGGAAGTTCAGCGCCACATCGCTGGTCTTCTTGGTGTCGTCGCCGACGCGGGTGTCGGTGCTCCAGTTCGCCGACGGGATGGCGCCGCTGAGGAAGACGTTCTGGTCGTTGTATTTGTAGCTGGAGTTGGGCGTGACGATACTGTCGGTGCCCAGCGCATATTCGACGTTATAGGCGTCGGCCTGCGAGGCCAGACCCTGCAGGGTGAACAGCCACTGGTCGTTGGGCCGCCATTGCGCGGCCAGGGCGACGGCCGTGCGCTTCTGCTCCCAGTCGATGGTGCGCCAGCCCAGATATTTCGGCACGAACACCGTCTGGCCCGCCTTGCCCGATCCGTCGGTGCTGGCGTTGGTGGCGTCCAGGGTGACGGGATCGTAGCGGTCGACCGAGATGGAGTTGGTGCGGTTGCCGACGTTGGAGACACTGACGTTGGCCAGGAGGCCGATCTCGCCGATGCCCGTCTGCCAGCGATCCGTCGCCAGCACGCTGCCGGACCAGAAGCCTTTTTCGGACAGGTCGCCGTAGTTGTAGTCGGTGTTGACGGCCAGGAGGGGCTTGGAGTTGTCGAACGGGACACGGGTGCGAAGATTGGTCGTGCCGGCGATGCCGCCCTCGATCATGTTGGCGGCGACGTTCTTATAGACGTCCACACCCGCCAGAAGGTCGGCCGAAACGTCCTCGAAGCTGAGCCCCCGCCCGTTCGAGGCGGAGAAGATGTCGCGGCCGTTGGTTTCGGAACGCACCCAGGACAGGCCGCGAATGAAGACGCCGCCGCCTTCGGCCGCCAGACGCGCGGGGTCGCGCGCGGCGTTGGTGCGCTGAAGCGTGACGCCGGGGATGCGCTGCAGCGCCTCGGACACCGAACGGTCCGGCAGGGCGCCGATGTCGACCGCCGTCACCGAGTCCACGATGACCTCGGAGTTCTTCTTGATCGCCTGGGCCGAGCGCAGCTGGGCGCGAATGCCGGTGACGACGACCTCATCGACCGTCGTCGCGCCGTCGGACGCGGCCGGGGTCTGCGATTGGGCGAGCGCGCCCGTCGGCAGCGTCGCCGCGACCGTAATCAAGGAGGCTCCGCACAGCAGAGCGATACGACGAACGTGATTTTGACGAGACATCAGTCTCTGGACCTTCCTGCTGGTCGCGCCCGCCGCTCAACCGGCGACTTGGGGGGCGACATCCCTCTCCCAATGCGACCGCTCAATCCATGTTAGCGCGACCACCTTTGAAGGATGCACAAGTTTTCACCCACTGAAAAGCATTTTCTGATAGCGCTACCACAAATGGCGGAAGCGCTGGATTTCGTTAGTGTGCGAAACGACATGACCGGCGAAAACGTCGACCCGGGGAGGCGATGAGATGGATCAGCGTGCGGACGATGTGCGCCATGTGGCCATTGTGGGCGGGGGCACGGCCGGCTGGATGGCCGCCGCCGCCCTGGCCCGCGCCTTTCATCGGCCGGGCGGACTGAAGGTCCAGATCACCCTGATCGAATCGGAGGCCATCGGCACGGTCGGCGTCGGCGAGGCGACGATTCCGCCGATCCGCCAGTTCGTGGAGTCGCTGGGCCTGAGCGAAGACGACTTCATCCGCTCGACCGCCGCGACCGCCAAGCTGGGCATCGCCTTCAAGGACTGGAGCGGGCCGGGGTCGGAGTATTTCCACGGATTCGGCGACTATGGCCCGGTCATCGCCGGCCCGCCCTGGCGACAGTATCTGTTTCGGCTGAAGGCGGAGGGGCGGATCGAAAACCTGGACGCTTGGTCGATGCCGACCGCCATGGCCCGCGCCTGCAAGTTCGCGCCGCCGGTGGACGACAGCCGGTCGGTGCTGTCTCACTACAGCTACGCCTATCAGTTCGACGCCGGCCTGTTCGCCAGGCGTCTGAGGACGCTGGCCGAAGCCCTGGGCGTGCAGAGACGCGAGGGACGGATCGAGGGCGTGGATCGCGACGGCGAAAACGGTCTGGTCCGGGCGTTGAGAATGCAGGACGGCGGCGAGGTCGCGGCCGATCTGTTCATCGACTGCTCGGGCTTCCGCGGCCTGCTGATCGAACAGACGATGCAGGCGGGATACGAGGACTGGACCCGATGGCTGCCGTGCGACCGCGCCGTCGCCCTGCCCTGCGCCTCCACGCGCGCGCCGGAGCCGCTGACCACCGCCCGCGCGCGCGACGCCGGCTGGCAATGGCGCATCCCGCTGCAGCATCGCGTGGGCAACGGCTATGTCTATTGCAGCGATCATGTCGACGATCAGACGGCGCTGGACGACCTGCTGGGGCAGATCGAGTCCGCGCCGCTGGCCGAACCGAACCGGCTGCGTTTCGTCACCGGCCGGCGGCGCGAGGCGTGGAAGGGCAATGTGGTCGCGCTGGGCCTAGCGTCCGGCTTCGTCGAGCCCCTGGAATCGACCAGCATCAACCTGATCCAGACGGGCATAGGGCGGTTGCTGGAGCTGTTTCCCGACCGGACGTTCGATCCCGCCCTGATCCGCGAATATAATCGCCGTTCCGCCCAGGAGTTCGAGCGCATCCGCGACTTCATCGTGCTGCACTATCATCTGGCCGGTCGCGAAGGGGCGATGTGGGACCGCTGCCGCCGCACGCCGCCGCCCGATACGCTGGCGGCCAAGATCGACCTCTTCCGCGCGCGCGGCGAGATCGCCCTGTTGGAGGACGAGTCTTTCCGCGAGGACAGCTGGACCGCCGTCTTCACCGGATCGGGCGTGTGGCCCAAACGCCTGTCGCCGCTGGTCGAGATCGAACCGCTGGAGGCGGTGGAGCGACAGGCGACCCAGTTTTCCCAATTGATCGCGCGCGCCGTCGCCAGCCTGCCCGACCACTCCCACCACTTCACCGGCTACGCCCGATGATCCCGCCCCGCCGGAACGCATCCTGATCGTCGGCGGGCCGCTGGTCCCGGGGACGTCCTGCGGACGCCCCGGAATGACGCCGGGACGTCCGTTCAGTGGTTGTCGCGGGGCAGGCCCACAGTGTCGACGATGCGGTGGTATTTGACGGCGGGTTCCAGAACGGCGCCGGTTTCGAGCTGGCCGACGACGGCGCGCTGCATCTCCTGCCACGGGGTCTGGGAGGCGGGATAGGCATAGCCGCCGACGGCCTCGAAGGCCTGGCGACGCTCGGCCAGTTCCTGATCGGAAATCAGGATGTCGGCGCGGCCGGTGTTCAGGTCGATACGGACCCGGTCGCCGGTCTTCAGCAGGGCGATATTGCCGCCCGCCGCCGCTTCGGGCGAGGCGTTCAGAATCGAGGGAGAACCGGAGGTGCCCGACTGGCGCCCGTCGCCGATGCAGGCCAGGGCGCTGACGCCCTTTTTGATCAGATAGGCGGGCGGCCGCATGTTCACGACCTCGGCCGCGCCCGGATAGCCGATGGGGCCGGCGCCGCGCATGAACAACAGGGTTCGTTCGGTGATCCCCAGGCTCTCGTCGTCGATGCGGTGGTGATAGTCCTCGGGTCCGTCGAAGACGACGGCGGGGCCTTCGAAGGCGTTCGGGTCGTCGGGGTTGGACAGATAGCGTTGGCGGAACTCTTCAGAGATCACGCTCAGCTTCATGATGGCCGAGTTGAACAGATTGCCTGTGAAGACGACGAATCCGGCGTCGGTCTTCATCGGCGCGTCGAAGGTCTTGATGACGTCGGGCAGGACGATCTCGGCGTCCCTGCAGTTCTCGCCCATGGTCTTGCCGGTGACGGTCAGGGCGCCCTCGCGGATCAGCCCCTGTTTCATCAGTTCGGAGACGACGGCCGGCACGCCGCCCGCGTGGAAATAGTCCTCGCCCAGATAGTCGCCCGCCGGCTGGAGGTTGACCAGCAGAGGAACGTGCAGCCCCTCGGTCTGCCAGTCCTGCAACGGCACGTCGACATGGGCGTGGCGGGCCAGGGCCGTCAGGTGGATGGGCGCATTGGTCGAGCCGCCGATGGCGGAGTTGACGACGATGGCGTTGTGGAACGCCTCCCTGGTCAGGATGTCCGAGGGCTTCAGATCCTCGCGCACCATATCCACGATCCGCAGGCCGGTCTCATAGGCGACCTGCGCGCGCTCGCGATAGGGGGCGGGAATGGCCGCCGAGCCGGGCAGCGACATGCCCAGCGCCTCGGCCAGCGAATTCATCGTCGTCGCCGTGCCCATGGTGTTGCAATAGCCGACCGACGGGGCGGACGAGGCGACCAGTTCGATGAAGCCGTCGTAGTCGATCTCTCCGGCCGCCATCATCTGACGCGCCTTCCAGATGATGGTGCCCGAGCCGGTGCGCTCGCCCTTGTGCCAGCCGTTCAGCATGGGGCCGACCGACAGGGCGATGGCGGGGATGTCCACGGTGGCCGCGGCCATCAGGCAGGCGGGCGTGGTCTTGTCGCAGCCGATGGTCAGGACGACGCCGTCCAGCGGATAGCCGTAGAGGCTCTCGACCAGACCCAGATAGGCCAGGTTGCGGTCCAGACCGGCCGTCGGCCGCTTGCCGGTTTCCTGGATCGGATGGACCGGGAACTCCATGGCGATGCCGCCCGCCTCGCGGATGCCCTCGCGGACGCGCTCGGCCAGGACCAGGTGGTGGCGGTTGCACGGCGACAGGTCCGAGCCGGTCTGGGCGATGCCGATGATCGGCTTGCCGGACTGAAGCTCCTTTCGCGTCAGCCCATAGTTCAAATAACGCTCCAAATAGAGCGCCGTCATGTCCGGGTTTTCGGGATTATCGAACCAGGCGCGGCTGCGCAGCGGCTTCTTGGTCTGGGAAGTGTCGGTCATTTCAGGTCCAGCCGCCGTCGACGACATAGTGTTGATTGGTGATGGCCCCGGCCTCGTCCGAACACATGAAGACGACGACGCGGGCGATGTCGTCGGGCACGAGGCGGCGTTTCAGGCACTGGTTGGCGTAGATGTCTTTTTCGGTCTCGGGCGTGACCCACAGCTCCAGCTGGCGCTCGGTCATGATCCAGCCGGGCGCGACGGCGTTCACCCGCACCCCGAACGGACCGAAGTCGCGCGCCAGCGAACGGGTCAGGCCGATCACCGCCGACTTGCAGGCCGTATAGGCCGGCATCCCGCCCTGGCCGATGATCCAGGATGTCGAGCCCAGGTTGACGATGGCGCCCTTGCCCGCCGCCTGCATGTCCGGCAGCACGGCCTGGGCGGCGAAGAACTGGTGCTTCAGATTCACGGCCATGCGGCCGTCCCAATAGTCCTCGGTCACGTCCAGCGTCGCGTGGCGTTCGTCGTGGGCGGCGTTGTTGACCAGAACGTCGATGGGACCGAAGGCGTCGCGCACGGTCTGGATCGCGGCCTTCAGAGCCGGAATGTCGGTCAGGTCGCAGGTGACGAACAGAGCCCCCTGACCCAGTTCGCCCTGAAGCCGCGCGCCGCGTTCGGTGTCGATGTCGAGGAATCCGACCCGCGCGCCCTGGGCGTGGAAGGCGCGGACGATGCCCTCGCCTATGCCCCCGGCGCCGCCGGTGACGACGACGGTGCGATCCTTCAGATCGGTATAGATGGCGGCCATGGCGGAACGCGCCTCCCGACGCTGACGGATCGTCTTTCGCAGATGGAGGTCTTTTTCACAAATGAAAGTCGTTGCCGTCAACAAAAAACTCTGCCGACGGTCGGCGTTCGTCCTAGGCTTGGGACACGGCGCCCATCTGTTCGGAGATGATGACCGACGCCCGAACCAGCCTGGCCGCCGCCTCGTCCTTGGCGCAGGAGGCCGCCGCCTGTTCGATGAAGGGGGTGATCAGGGTGGCGATGACGCCGTCCGCCCCCATGATCGGCGCGACCAGATCGGTGACGCCCTTCACGAAATCGCTGGCCCGTTCGACGTGGTCGCCCTGGGTCATCTCATGCGCCCGCTGGGCGAAGGCCTCGACCGTCCGCCGATCCGACAGGCCGACCAGGGTTTCGTGCAGTTGGGCGCGGGTGCGGGCGTTGGCGCGGGCGTAGAACATCAGGCCCGAGGTCGCGTGCAGGATGCTGCGCCGATAGCCGATCCGCACCGAATAGCCGAGGTCGCCGGGGCTCTCAATCCGGGCGATCACCACGATCTGATCGCCGGACGGCACGACCAGGTGACAGGACTGCATCGTGCCGGACGCCAAATCCCGCATCGCCGGCAGGGCGGCGTCCACCAGCGACTTGATCGGGGCCTGGGTCATGCCCAGGGTGAACAGGCGGTTGGTCAGCCGATAGCCGTCCGACGACTGTTCGATATAGCCGCGAAACTCCAGCACCTGGATCATGCGGAACAGTTCGCTGACCGAGCGGCCCAGGGTCGCCGACATCTGGGACGGGGTCATGGGCTCGCCCTGGGCGGACAGAAGCTCCAGCACGTCCAGACCCTTTTCCAGGGCGGGGGCGCGATATTTGCGGTCGTCGGCGAGGTCCGTGTCGGTCATGGAAATCCTGTCTCGGGAAACGGCCGCTGACAGCGACACTCGCGGACGACATTATCGCGGATAAAAGCTGCCCGCACATATAAAAATCACATTGCGGCAAGGCAGCGGCTGACCTAGGCTATGCGCCGCGCCCGGAACCCGGGCCGCCAAGGGGGAAGCAAACCATGTCGCTCGCAGGACTCGATCTGGCGATCCTGGCCATCTACGCCGTCTTCATCTTCGGTCTGGCCCAGTGGGTGTCGCGAAGCAAGGCGGGGCATCAGAAGACCTCGACCGACTATTTCATGGCGTCCAGGAGCCTGCCGTGGTGGGCCATCGGCGCGTCGCTGATCGCCGCCAACATCTCGGCCGAACAGATCATCGGCATGAGCGGCTCGGGCTATGTGATCGGCCTGGGGATCGCCTCCTATGAATGGATGGCGGCTCTGACCCTCTTGATCGTGGGCAAGTTCTTCCTGCCGATCTTCCTGCGCAACGAGATCGTGACCATGCCGCAGTTCCTGCAGCAGCGTTACGGCCCGACGATCAGGAACGTGATGGCGGTCTTCTGGCTGCTGCTCTATGTCTTCGTCAACGTGACCTCGATCCTGTGGCTGGGCGCCATCGCCGTCCACACCGTGACCGGCTTCAACCAGGACTACGCCATCATCGCCATCGGCGTCTTCGCCCTGGCCTATCAGCTGTGGGGCGGGCTGAAGGCCGTAGCACTGACCGACATCGTGCAGGTGGCCCTGCTGGTCTGCGGCGGCCTGATCATCGGTTTCATCGCCCTGTCGACCATCGGCGGCGCGGGCGGGGCGGTCGCGGGCTTCCACACTCTGATCACCCAGTTCCCGGACAAGTTCGACATGATCCTGTCCAAGGACAATCCCCACTATCAGGAACTGCCGGGCATCGCCGTCCTGCTGGGCGGCCTGTGGGTCATGAACATCAGCTACTGGGGCTTCAACCAGTACATCATCCAGCGCGCCCTGGCCGCCAAGTCGCTGCCGGAAGCGCAGAAGGGCATCGCCTTCGCCGCCTATCTGAAGCTGCTGATGCCGGTGATCGTGGTGCTGCCGGGCATGGCCGCCCTGATCCTGGCCCCGAACCTGTCGGCGCCGGACCAGGCCTATCCGACGATGATGAACCTGCTGCCGGTGGGTCTGAAGGGGCTGGTCTTCGCCGCCCTGATCGCCGCCATCATCGCCTCGCTGGCGTCCAAGGTGAACTCGATCTCGACCATCTTCACCCTGGACCTCTACGCCAAGATCAGGAAGGACACGCCCGAGCATCAGCTGGTCACGGTCGGCCGCATCGCCGCCGTCGCCGCCGTCATCATCGGCATCCTGACCGCCCGCCCGCTGCTGGGCGGCTTCGATCAGGCGTTCCAGTTCATCCAGGAGTTCACCGGCTTCTTCACCCCCGGCATCGTGGTCATCTTCATGCTGGGCTTGTTCTGGAAGCGCGCGTCGGAAGCGGGCGCCCTGACCGCCGCCATCGGTTCGGTCGTGCTGTCGGCCGTCTTCTGGTGGCTGCAGGAGACGGGCCAGTTCATCTTCCCGTTCATGAACCGGGTCGGCGTCGTCTTCGTCGTCTCGCTGATCGCGGCGGTGATCGTGTCCCTGCTGGTCCCGGCCAAGCCCGACGCGATGAAGATCAAGCTGGACCAGATCAGCTACAAGACCTCGCTGGGCTTCAACCTGGCCGCGGTTGGCGTCGTCGCCTTCCTGATCGTCGTCTATACGATCTGGTGGTGAGGTGAGCGGCCAAGCCCGTCTGATCGGGGTCGACTGGGGCACCAGCAATCTGCGCGTCATGCGGATCGCCGAGGGCGGCGCGGTGCTGGACAGCCGGTTCGATCCGCGCGGCGCCGGCGGCCTGTCGCCCGATCAGTTCCGCCCCGTGCTGGAACAGGTCGCGGGCGGCTGGCTGACCGACGGCCTGCCGGTCATGGTCGGCGGCATGGCCGGGGCGCGCGGCAAGTGGCGCGAGATGGCCTATGCCCCCTGTCCCGCCGGGATCGCGGAACTGGCCCGCGCGGTCGAACGGCCCGACGACGCGCCCTTCGTCGCCCTGGTCCCCGGTGTCGCCGCCTGTCGCGACGGGCGGCTGCATGACGTGATGCGGGGCGAGGAAACCCAAGTCATGGGTCTGGACGCGCCCGCCGACGCCGTGGTGGTCGCCCCCGGCACCCACAGCAAATGGATCGAGACCCAGGCCGGGTGGATCGTCGATTTCCGCACCTTCATGACCGGCGAATTGTTCGCGGCCATCCGCAAGGGCACCATCCTGGGCGTCGGCATGGACGAACCGGGCGTCGACGACGACGCCTTTTCGGACGGGGTGCAGCGCGCCCTGGCCGATCCGGCGATCACCGCCGCCCTGTTTTCCGTCAGGATCGAGAGCCTGGCGGGTCGGCTGCCGGCGACGGCGGCGGCGGACTATCTGTCCGGCCTGCTGATCGGGGCCGAGATCGCCGCCCAATCCGACATGGCGGCGCGTCCCGTCGTCCTGATCGGCGCCGAGGCCCTGTGCCGCCGCTACGCCGCCGCCCTCGCCCTGGGTGGTTTTTCCGACGTCCGCACGGCGGACGGCGCCGCCGCCACGGCCCGGGGCCTGTGGCGCATTCACGAGGCCGCATCCGCATGATCCCCGTCGCCATCGAAAGTCTGGACGCCCTGCCGCTGATCGCCATTCTGCGCGGTCTGACGCCCGACGAGGCGGTGGAGGTGGGCGAGGCCATCGTCGCCGCCGGCTTCACCTGTCTGGAAGTGCCGCTGAACTCGCCCCAGCCGCTGGAGAGCATTCGTCGGCTGCGCGCCGCGCTGGACGGCCGCGCCCTGATCGGCGCCGGCACGGTCCTGAGCGCCGAGGCCGCGCGACAGGTGGCCGAGGCGGGCGGCCAGCTGGTCATTTCGCCCAACACCGACGCCGAGGTGATCCGCCAGACCAAGGCGCTGGGCCTGCTGTCCCTGCCGGGCTTCTTCACGCCTTCGGAGGCCTTCGTGGCGCTGGACGCCGGGGCCGATGCGCTGAAACTGTTCCCCGCCGAGGTCGCCGGGCCCAAGGGCCTGAAGGCCGTGCGCGCCATCCTGCCGGCCGCGACGCGCGTCTATGCCGTGGGCGGGGTCGATCCCGACAGCATGGACGGATGGCGGGTCGCCGGCGCCTCGGGCTTCGGCATCGGTTCGGCGGTGTTCAAGCCGGGCCAGAGCGCCGAACAGACCGGCCGCAACGCCCAGGCCTTCGTCGCGGCCTGGCGTCGCGAGGGCTGACGCCGCTCACGTCCCTGCGCCGCCGGCGTGGCGCAGGATGTCGGGGATCAGGGCGAAGGGGGCCGAGCCGTGGTCGGCGGCGGGCGCCTGTCTGAAGATCGCGCCATCAGGCCTGGCGCCGGCCCAGGCGGCGATGCGGTCGCGCATGTCGCGTGCGGTTTCCGCCTCGCCGCAGCCGATCAGCACGGCGGGCGAGACGATGTCCGGCGACGGCGTCGACCACCACAGGGACGGGCTGACGGCGATCCAGCGGGCGAACAGGCTCGGCTCGGCCTGAAGCGTCTCCAGCACGAACAGTCCGCCCAGCGAATGGCCGAACAGTGTGGCGCGCGCCACATCCACGGGCGCGGCCTCGGCCAGCATCGGCAAGACCCGATCCGCGATCCAGCGGTGCATAGCCTCCCCGCCGCCTGACGGTCGCGCCCAGCCGGGATCGGCGCAGGGCCGACGGGTGAAGTCGTGGGCGCGTTGATCCTCCACCGCCCCCTCCTCCGGCCGATGGGCCAGGGCGGCGACGACCATCGGCGCGATCCCGGTCTTTTCCGTCCGGTGCGACAGGGCCGCAGCGGCGCCGGCCAGGGCCGCGAAGAACCGGCCGCCGTCCAGCGCCAGCAACAGGGGCCAGCCGCCCGGCGGCGGCTCGCCCTCCGGCGTCGCCAGCATCAGGTCCATGCGCCGCCCTTCCGGCCCCGTCAGCGCGCGGACGCGCCAGTGCGGCGCGGTCCAGGGCGTCCAGTCGGCGGGATCGGGGTCGGTCATGATCCGATCCTAGCCCATGCGCGCATCATGTTGTAATGCGACGCAATCTGATCATGGATATTTCCCTTCCCTCCTCCGACGCCGCGCGTAACGTCCTGAACCAGCACCGGCGTCTGCGCCTGCGCCGTTGGGGGCTGCTGGCGGGTCTGGCGGTCGCCTGCGTGGCGGCGCTGTGTCTGGATGCGGCGACCGGGCCGTCCGGCCTGTCCCCTTGGCGGATCGTCGCCGGCGTCCTGCGCCCCGACCGGCTCAGTCCGTCCGAGGCGGCCATCATCTGGCAGATCCGCCTGCCCTACGCCCTGACCGCGATCCTGGTCGGGGCGGCGCTGGCCTTGTCGGGGGCCGAGATGCAGACGGTGCTGAACAATCCCCTGGCCAGCCCCTTCACGCTGGGGGTGTCGTCGGCCGCCTCATTCGGGGCGTCGCTGGCCATCGTGCTGGGGCTGGGCCTGCCCTTCGTGCCGGCGGACGGGGTGGTGGCGTTGAACGCCTTCGTCTTCGCCTTCGGATCGGTGCTGCTGCTGCAGGCCCTCGCGCGGGCGCGGCGCGGCGGGGTGCAGAGCATCGTCCTGTTCGGCATCGCCCTGGTCTTCGCCTTCAACGCCCTGACCGCCCTGGTTCAGTTCGTCGCCTCGCAGGAGGCGCTGCAACAGCTGGTGTTCTGGACCATGGGGTCGCTGTCGCGCGCCAGCTGGCGGTCGGTCGCCGTGCTGGCGGCGGTCCTGGCCCTGACCCTGCCCTTCTCCTGGGCGGCGGCGCGCGCCCTGACGGCGTTGCGGCTGGGCGAGGATCGCGCCCTCAGCGCCGGGGTCGATGTGGGGCGGTTGAGGTTCCTGTCCCTGTTGCGCGCCAGCCTGCTGTCGGCCGCCGCCGTCGCCTTCGTCGGCGTGGTCGGCTTCGTCGGTCTGGTCGGGCCGCATATCGCCCGGCTGCTGGTGGGCGAGGATCATCGGCTTTACCTGCCCGCCAGCGTCCTGAGCGGGGCCTTGCTGATGTCCCTGGCTTCGGCGGCGTCCAAGGTGCTGGTTCCCGGCGCGCTTTTGCCGGTCGGGGTGGTGACGGCGGTGATCGGGGTGCCGGCCTTCCTGATCCTGATCTTCCGCAGCGGGGCGCGGGGATGAGCCTGGTCATCGAACATCTGACCGCCCGTTACGGCGAGCGCGCCATCCTGTCGGACGTGGCCTTGCAGCCGCTGGCGGCGGGACAGGTCGTGTCGCTGATCGGGCCGAACGGGGCGGGCAAGACCACGCTGATGCGGGCCGTTGCGGGCCTGACGCCGGCCTCAGGCCAGATCCTGCTTGACGGGCTGGACCTGAACCGGATGTCCATCGCCGAGCGGGCGCGTCATATCGCCTACATGCCCCAGACCCTGCCTCAGGACGTGGCCCTGACGGTGCTGGAGACGGTGATCGCGGCGCTGGAGGCCTCGCCGTCCGCCGCCGGGTCGCACGCGGCCGAGGTGCGCGCCCTGGCGGCGCTGGAGCGGGTCGGGGCGGTCGATCTGGCGCTGAAGCGGCTGGACCGGCTGTCGGGCGGGCAGCGCCAGATCGCGGGCCTGGCCCAGGCCATGGTGCGCGAACCGCGCGTCCTCCTGCTGGACGAACCGACCAGCGCGCTGGACCTGCGGCACCAGCTGGAGGTGTTCCGCCTGGCCCGCGACTACGCCCGCGACCATCGGGCCGTGGTGATGATGGTGCTGCACGACCTGCAGGCCGCCGCCCGCGTGTCGGATCGGATCGTGGTGCTGTCCGACGGACAGGTGCGTATCGAGGGTTCGCCGGCCCAGGCCGTCACCCCCGCCGTCCTGGCCGATGTCTGGCAGGTGCGCGCCCGCGTCGAACCCTGCGCGCGCGGCCAGATTCAGGTGATGGTGGACGAGGTGCTTTAGGCCGGACGCGCGCTGACGATCCAGGCCGCGCCGTCGATCCAGACGCCGTCGGGGCGCAGCTTGCCGGCGAAGGCCAGCCGCACCGCCGCCAGAGCCTGGGCGCGCACCGTTTCCGAAACGCCCCGCAACGCCCGCTCCAGCGGCCCGACGCGGATCGCGTGATCGACCGCATCGTCCAGGGCCGCGTCGGCCGTGTCGCCCGCGCCGAACGGCACAGGGCTGTCGAAGGGGCGAATGTCGATGTCGGCATAGCCGGCCCTCTCCAGTATCCGCCGGACGCGCTCACGGTCACCGAACGAGAACGGGCCGGGCGCCTCCGGGTCGGGCGGCGGGACGGACGCCAGATGGCGGATCGCGCTCATCGGCAGGCGGGTCCAGTCGTTCTCGGCCGCGCCGCGCCAGCAGACGAAGACCAGCCGCCCGTCCGGCTTCAGTGCGCGACGCAGATTGGCGAAGGCCGCGACCGGATCGTCGAAGAACATCACGCCGAAGCGCGAGACGATCCGGTCGAAGTCCGGCGCGAACTCGGCCAGGGCGGCGTCCGCGAGACGGAACTCGACCGCCCCGTCCGTCTTCGCCGTTCGCTCGGCGGCGAGGTCCAGCGCGCGGCCGATCAGGGGCGCCGAGATGTCCAGACCCACGACCCGGCCGGACGAACCGACGCGGGCGGCCATGTCGAAGGTCGTGGCCCCCGCCCCGCAGCCGACATCCAGCACATGGTCGCCCACGGCCGGGGCGGCGACGCGCGCCAGGGCCTCGCCATAGGCCGCCAGCATCCGGTCCAGCCGGTCCTGGTTCTCGACCCAGCGCCGCCCGTTGTCGCCGTTCCAGTCCAGCGAAGGCGAAACCGCCGCCCCGCTCATCCTCAGGGCCGGATCAGGGTGACGGTGTCGCCGGCCGGATCGACCGGGACGGGCGTGCCGGCCGGGGCGTTGCGCGGCAGGCCCCGCGCCTTGTTGGTCACATAGACGGCGTTGGTCGCCGGATCGACAGCGATGGTCTGGGGGAAGGTGCCGGTCTGGAGGTTGGCCAGCACGGCGTAGTCGGCGCCGTTCACCACCGTCACCGTGCCCGCCTGACGGTTGGCGACATAGACCTGATCGACGCCGGGATTATAGGCGACGCCGAGCGCGCCCTCTCCGGTCGGCACCTTCCTGATCACCGCCCCGTCGGCGGCGTTCATGACGGTCAGGTCGCCGGTGCCCTGGCTGGCCACGAACAGGCGGTTTCCGCGCGCGTCGAAGGCGACGTTCGTGGGCTTTTCGCTGCCGGTCGGCCAGGTTCCGACCGCCCGGCCGGTGTTCAGGTCGATGACGCCGACGTCGTTCGAACTCATGCCCGTGACGAACAGGCGGTTGGCGGCGGCGTCCAGAGCGGCGCCGGTCAGGCCGCCGACGGGCGCGTCGATTTTGCGTTCGAGGGTGTTGGTCGCGCCGTCGACGACCCAGATCTGGTTCGGGCGGCTGGCGTCGTTCGCCTCGCCGCCGACGACGGTGACATAGGCCTTGTTGCGCGCCTCATCGACGATGACCTCGCGGACATGGGCGGAATCGTCGTCCCCGTCCTTGATGGTGGCGACCAGCCGGCCGGTCCTGACATCCACGACCCCGACCGAGCCGGAGCGGGTCGCCGTGCCGTACAGGGTCTGGGTGCGGCTGTTGAAGCCCAGGCCATAGAGCGGATTGGCCGAAACGTCGATGGACTGGCCCGGCGTCAGGTCGGCGTTCAGGCGGGCGACGGCGCCGCGCGCCTCGCCGCGGGGACCGACGGCGGCGATCAGAATGTCGCTGTCGGCCGGGTTGAAGACGATCTCGTACAGGCCGCCCGGCTCCACCTTCACCGACTTGACGATGCCGGGCGCGCCGGCGGCGGCGGGCTGAGACGCAGCGGCCGTATGGGCCAGGACGGGCGCGGCGACGCCGGCCAAGAGGGCGGCGGCCGCGTAGGCCAGGGCGGGGGCGGCGAAACGAACGGAAGTCATCGGCATAGTCCTTCTTCTTCGGTCTTTCGGGGAATAAATCAGGCGGGCGTCAAATCGGCCCAGTAGTCGCCGCGATAGGGCACGGCCAGGAACTGGTGATTGATCTGGTCCAGGGTCGCGCGCGGGTTCAGGTCGCCGAACAATTCGGGATGAATCCACTTGGCCAGAACCTCGGTGGCGACGATGTCGATTGGCGAGTTGATCAGCTGATGCGACAGGCCGTGGGCCCGCCCCTGACGCACCGCCTTCAGGGTCGAAATCCCCGGCCGCCCCGCGACGCGGCGCAGGCCCGCCTGCGACTGTTCGGGGGTGAAGTCCGGCCCGACGACGAAGCCGCCGGCCTTGGCCAGATGCGGGCCGCCGGTGGCGATATAGACGTCGGGGTCGCGCTGGATCACATATTCCAGGTTCAGCTTGCCGGTCGGCGCGGTCAGGACATCAGCGCCGATGTTGCGACCGCCGACGAAGGCGATGTAGTCGCCGACATTGCCCCGCCCCGGAGAGTTGCAGCAGTCCGGCGTGATCATGGCGTGGGGTTCCAGGAAGACCGTCGGCCGCCGGTCCATCGGCACGGTCGCCACCCTGGCCGAGATCGCGTCCAGCCGGGCCTTCTTGAAGGCGTTGAAGGCGGCGGCCTGCTGGCCCCGTCCGATCAGGGCGCCCAGCAGGGCCAGGCTGCGGCTCTGGTTTTCGAACGGGTGGTTGAAGAAGTCGATGAAGGCGACCGGCACGCCCGCCGACTGCAACTGGGCCGCCTGTTCGTCGCTGGGGCCGGACTCCATCGACACCACCGCCGTCGACGGGCGCGCGGCCAGCACGGCCTCCAGATTGAACGGCTCGCCCGAGCGGGGGATCTTGGGCAGGGTCGCCAGGGCCGGGAATTTCTCGACATAGGTCTTGTACATGTCCGGGCTGATCCGGTTCACGTCGCCGCTCCAGGCCGCCAGCAGCGAGACGGGATCGGGATGGATCAGGGCCAGGGCGGTCAGATAGCGGCCGTCGTCGATGCTGATCTTCTGGCCCGGCGACAGGGGCTGGACCGGCCGGTCGCGCAGGTCCTTCAGCCCCGACCCGGTCGCCGCCTTCCGCTCGGGACCACAGGCCGCCAGCAGCGACAGGCCGCCCAGACCCAGCAGCGTGGATCGGCGCGACGGCGGGGGGAGGATCGAGGCGCTCATGACAGGGGCTCTCCAGGCGTCGGGGCGACGCCGGCCAGGGACAGAAGGGTCGGGATCAGCGAGGCGGCCAGCATGGCGCCATGCCCCTGACCCGGCAGCTGGCCATAGCGGACATCGACCCCGGCGCCGGCCAGCCGCGCCGCCAGATCGTGCGTCGCGCCGGCGGGAACGGAGGTCCACATCGGATGGACGTGCGGCCGCGACGACCGACCCCGAACCTCGTCCTCTCCGACCAGCAGGGTCAGGGCCATGTCCGGCCGCGAAGCTCGCGCCAGGAAGGGCGCCACGTCGTTCAGCACCGCGCCATAGCCCCACCACAACGACGGGCTGGCCGCGACGAAGGCGTGATAGGCGTCGGGCCGCGTCAGGGCCGCGTGCAGCACGCACAGTCCGCCATAGGAGTGGCCCCAGATCAGGCTGCGCGCCGGATCGACCGCGACGCGGCGGGCGACCTCGGGCGCGATCCGGTCCTGCACCAGGGTCAGGAAGGCGTCGGCCCCGCCGCCCGGCCGCCCCGCCGGATCGAGGGCCGGCCCCTCGGCCGGGCGCGGCGTATAGTCGAAGGCGCGCGCCAGAACGTCGAACTGCCGGTCGCCCTGATAACCAAGGGTCACGATGACCGGCGGATCGCCCGCGTCCAGCCGCGCCAGCAGCGTCTCGTCGATCCGGGCCAGGGCGGCGTCGCCGTCCAGCAGCCAGGCGACCGGATAGCCGGCGGCGGGCGCGGCCTTTTTCGGGATCGCGACCCAGATGCGATAGACCCGCGCCCCGTCCTCGGATGTCACCGACAGCCGCTCGAACCGATAGAAGGCCGAACCGACATCGGCGATGGTCCGGTCCACGCGCGCGGCCGCCGCCGGCTGGGCCAGGGCGGGGGCGGCGGCCAGAACCGCCAGACCGCAGACGGCGATGAGCAGGGCGCGGCGCATCAGAAGCTGTAGTTCACGCCGATCCACCCGCGACGCCCATCGCCCTGGAAGTCGTAATCGGCGACGTTGATCGCCTCGTCGCCCAGATTATAGACGCCCGCCTTCAGGCTGACGGCCGGGGTCACGCGCCAGTTCGCGCCGATGTCGACGGTGGTGTAGCCGGGATAGCGCCGCCCGACCTGGGTCGCGCCGTTCAGGACCGGCTGGCCGTTCGTCCCCACGCGCAGGCCCGCGTTCAGCTCCGCCCCGTGATAGTTGACCGCCCCCCACAAGTTCAGCCGCTCGCTGGCGTCGTAATCGGCGCGCAGATTGGCCATATGTTCGGGCGTGCGCGACAGCGGCAGACCCTTGTAGGTCCCCGACTTCTGTTCGGAGTCGGTATAGGTATAGCCCGCCTTCAGCCCCAGCCGGTCGATGGGCCGCCAGCGTCCCGACAGCTCCACGCCCTGCAGATCGGCGTCCTGAAGATTGTACCAATAGTAGAGGCGATAGTTGGGGTTCTCGCTCCACCGCGCGATGGACCCGTCCTGATTATAGACCATGGCGCTGTCGATCTTGTCCTTGAAGGCGGTGCGGAAGACCGTCGCGCTGGCCGACAGGGTCGTGGACGGGTTCCACAGCACGCTGATCTCATAGTTGGTGCTGGTTTCCGGCGCGATGTTCGGATCGCCCAGAATGACGCCGCACGTCCCGTTCGGCCCGACCGAGCAACTGGCCCCGCCCGTGGTGTAGGCATAGCCCTGGGCCACCTGGCGCAGTTCCGGCGCGCGGAAGCCGGTGGAGACCCCGCCCTTGATCGTCCAGGCCTCGGCGGGCGTCCACACGGCGTACAGACGCGGGCTCCAGTGCGAGCCATAGCGTTCGTGATCGTCGAACCGCAGTCCGCCGGTCAGGGCCAGACGGTCGTTCAACCGCCACTCGTCCTCGACGAACAGGGCGCGCTGCCAGACGGTGAAGGTTCCGGGCTGGCTGGCGCTGACGCCGGGGTTCAGGTCGACCAGCCTGTTCTCGACATACTGACCGCCCACGACCAGTTGGTGATCGCCCAGCGGCGATCCCTCCAGCGGGATGTTGAACAGGGCGTCATAGACGGTGTTGGTCAGTTCCGGCGCGCGGGCGTCCTGGGTGAAGTCCCCCGACCGGCGAGTGAAGGTCTTGCGCTGGGTCTGTTCGCGCAGCACCGACAGCGCGCTGGTTCCCCAGTCCCACCGTCCGTTCCAGCCCAGGGACGCGGCCGTCCGCTCATTGGTGTTGTAGTTCGACGCCGCCGTGGCGGCCAGGGTCGCGCCGGCCGTGTTCTCGCGCCGGACGTCGGTGCGGTCGACCTGCAGCAGCACCTCGTGATCGGCGTTTGGCGTCCAGGCCAGACGCCCGGTCAGGTTCCAGTCCTCGCCGCCGTTGACGCCGCCCGGGATGCGATCCTCGTCGCGCCTGTAGGTGCGGCCCCAGACCTGGGTGCCCAGCACGCCGTCCACCAGCGGCCCGGCCAGATACCCCTGGGCCTGACGCCAGTCGCCGGACGCGCCCTTTTCCTGGGCGATGTAGTCGCCGCCGATGGAGCCGCCCCAGCGCTTGGAAACCTTCCTGGTGATGATGTTGATCACGCCGCCGATGGCGTCCGATCCGTACAGCGACGACATCGGCCCGCGCACCACCTCGATCCGTTCGATGGCGCCCGACGGCGGGGTGAAGCTCTGTTCGAAGCCGGCGTTGCCGTTGACCCGGCTGTCGCGCGTGGACTGACGCTTTCCGTCCACCAGAACCAGGGTGTAGCTGCCCGGCAGGCCGCGAATATAGATGTCCTGATTGTTCGATCCGCCGCTGACCGACACCCCCTCCACGTCCCGCAGCGCATCGGTCAGGTCCGCATTCGGCCGATTGGCCAGGGTTTCGGCCGTCACCACCGAAATCGACGCCGGCGCCTCCACTACCCGCTGCGCCCGCGTCGAGGCCGTGACCACCACATCCTCCACCGCCGCCGGCGGCTGAACCTGAGCCAGCGCCGGAACCGGGCCAAGGACGAAGACGGTGGCGAGAAGCAAACGACGGCGCATGACAAATCCCTGAAATCCGCTTCGCTGTTAATGCGATTGGTTCTCAGAAGCAAGAAGATGGATTGTCGCGGACGATCATGCTCTCACGGCCAGTCTGACTGGCTACGCAAATGGCTCGGATGGTCACCACGAATTTCTGTCGGAGCGGATCGCAATCTCTACGTCCCCAGCGGCGACGCCGTCGTGGCATGCAGACCTCTACGCAAGCTCCACGCCAAAAACACCCTTGAATATACCGATCGGTCTATATATTAATTTTATTAGAAAGGACGCGCATGACGAACAAGGGTGAAAAGACCAGGCAGCGACTGCTCCTGGCCATGGTCGATAAACTCCAGACACACGGCTACACCGGCACAGGCCTGAACGACATTGTCGCGGCGGCAGAGGCGCCTCGCGGTTCCCTGTATTTTCATTTTCCGAACGGCAAGGAGCAGCTGGCCGCCGCCGCCGTTGATCTTGCCGCAGCCGTCATCCGGGATCAGCTTGACGCCAGTTGCCGAGGGGCGACGTCGCCTGGAGAAGTGGTCGAATTCGCCGCCCGGGCCTTCGGCGATGTCCTGCAGGGATCGGACTTCCAGAAAGGATGCCCCGTCACCGCCGTCGCGGCGACCATAGGAGAAAAGACGCCGGATTTGCAGCGCGCCTGCGCCCAGGCGTTTGACAGCTGGACTGTCACCCTGGCCTCACACCTGATGCGCACCCGTGTTCCCGAGGCGCGCGCCCGCGCACTCGCCCAGACCGGGCTCGCCGGCGTCGAAGGCGCCCTGATCATGGCTCGCGCCCAACGCTCTCTGGCGCCCTTTCATGCCGCTGTGGCTCTGCAAGCGGCATTGGCGGAAGACGCCCTCCGGGAGGCCGACGATGCCTGATCCCAGCGTTGTCGTCTTCGGGGGAACGGGAGAAATCGGGCGCTGGCTTGTGGTCGAACTGACGGCCGCCGACACGGCCGTCGCCCTGGTGCTGCGGAACGCCCAGGGGCGGCAGGCGGAGTTTTCGTCCTGGATCGAAGATCACGGCGGCGATGCGAGCAAAATCGTTTACGTCGAAGGGGATCTGACCCTGGATCGTCTCGGCCTGGGCGATCGCTTCATCGAAACGCTGACCGCGGTTCGCCTCGTTTACAATCTGAGCGGTCGCTACGCCTGGGGAATGACGCGACCCGAAGCGGCTGCGGTGAATGTCGTCGGGGCCGCGCGCGTGGTCGACTTCGCCGCCGCCCTGCCCGGTCGGCCGCGTCTCGTTCATGTTTCGGGATATCTGGTCGCATCGCAGAAGAGGCTCGACCATCTGGGACTTCGTCGCGACCCAGCCCCCACCGAGCGGGAGTGGACGAAACTCTATCGCCGACTGGGCCCTTATGAGGCCTCCAAGATCGAAGGCGACTTTGTGGTCCGCGCACAAGCCGGTGTACGAAATGTCGATCTGACCGTCATCAACCCGGGGGCCGTGATAGGCCATAGCGGATCGGGCGAACTCAGACAGATCACCGGCTTTGCAGAGATCGTCGACCAACTCTGGCGGGGCGCCTTATCCGCAATACCCGGCAGGCCGACGGACTGGGTCCCCCATGTTCCCGTGGACTATGTCGCCCGATTCATGGCGAGGGCGCCCGGCCGAGATACGCAAAGTCTAGCGGAATACACGCTGATCTGCCCGGACACGCCACGCTTCGGTGCGTTTGTCGGCATGGTCGCAAAGCATATGGGCCTACGCGCGCCGCGCCGACATGTGCCGGTCGGCATCGTCAGGTTCGCGCTCAAGGCCGGGCTTGGACGGGTGATGGGCGTGTCGGCGGAACCCCTGTCCTTTCTGACGTCCTTCGACTTCGAGACCGAAACCGCCGATCGGGCCGCCGCCGCCGTGGGCCTCGAACGCCCCAGGCTGCAGCCGGCGCTCGGGCGAACCCTCGACTATCTTATTGCGACGGAGTTCAGCGCCCATCCAGATCACCGCGGCGGCTTTGAAAACCTGGCGGGCGCAGCGACGTTCGTGGAAGGCGGCGCTGACGCGCAAATCGTGCTTCTGCACGGCCTGCCCCTGACATCCCGCTCATGGCGAGCCGTGCGCGCTCATCTCGATGTCGAGGCGCTGGCTCCAGACCTGCCTGGCCAGGGACGCAGCCAACTTGATCGCGGTCTGGATGAAGCGGACTGGCTCGACTCCCTGTCGTCGCATTTCACCCGTCCCATCAAACTCGTCGCCCATTCCTACGCCTGCGCGCTGGCGGTCGATTTCGCGGCGCGACATCCCGACAAGATTTCGGGGCTGGTCCTGATCTCCCCCTATTTCCTGGGCGACAGACCGGCCTTTTTCCTGCGCCATCCTTTTCTGGCGGCCTCCGTCCTGCGACTGGCCGTGGGGCGGCGATTGCAAAGCCTGGGTCAGGACGCCGCCCATCTGCGTCGGCCAGGCGCGATCAAACGACTTGCAGAACATCTGCGCCGCGTCGGCGATGAAGCCGACCGCCGCAGGCTGCGCCACCAGCTTGCCGTTCTGGCCAGCAGCCGCCTCATGCCCATCAAGATCGTCAATGGAGAAAACGATCCGCCCCGATGGCCGACAGCGGCTAGCGTCGAACGAGTCGTCATTCCAGATGCAGGCCACAATCCGCAACTGACCCATGCACCACAGGTAGCGCAGGCGATAGGAGCGCGCTGATCGGCCGAGAGCGTGCGCATCGACGCCCCATCAAACATCAAGTGCGGACCCGGATCGCCTTAGGATAAGCGCCGCCCCTTCTCCGCTACGAGCGTTGCAAGAAGGTCTGCAACGCTCTTGAGTGATCGCCCTGGAGCCGGAGAGCGCCACCGGCAAGCCGCGACACGTGTGGCCTCACACCTCTGTAGTCGCCGTACCATGCGCCTGAGTGTAGCTGATATCGGCCCTACTCCGGCACATAGATCAGATTGCCGTTCGGCAGACGGTAGGCGGAGCCGGCCTTTTCGCCCTGGCCTTCGCCGATCCGGCCTTGCGACTCGCAGCGGCCGGCGGCGCTGGAGGCTTTCGATCCCGAAGGCCCCCAGGGCGAAGACGGCGTAGGCTAGGGCGGCGAGTATCAGGGCCGGGATCAGGGCCGTCTATCACTCGCCTATGATCTGACTTGTCCAATCCCTTCGGAGAACAGGGATGCCGTCTAGAAGGCCTGAAACCGCCGAGTGCGGGTGCTCCAGAAGTCGAAATGTCCATGCTCATTCACAAGAGGTTGCAGGACACCGAAAGAAATCATGCGCGAGTGTGAAGGTTTGATGGACCCATGGTGGACGGGCCTATCTCGGTCTTGGCCATGGATCGGGCCCATGTGAGATTGATCTCGTAAGCACGAGATCTTGAACCCCAGGCACATGACCCCTCTGGCCCTCATCGTCGAAGATGAAGTCGCGATCGCGGAAATTCTGGATCGTTACTTGGTGCGCGAAGGATTTCGCACCGCACGCGCCTACGATGGTCAGGTCGGTCTTGATCTTCATGCGTCCCTGAAGCCGGACGTGGTGTTGCTGGACGTCATGCTGCCGCGCATCAACGGCTGGGGCGTGCTGTCCGAACTGCGTCGTCGCGGCGATACGCCGGTTCTCATCATGACCGCCCTGGATCAGGACGTGGACAAGCTTCAGGCCCTGCGAACCGGCGCGGACGACTATGTGGTCAAGCCTTTCAGCGCCGTCGAGGTGGTCGCCCGCGTCCAGGCCATATTGAGACGCACCTCCGGCATGGCGCCGGATCGTCTGATCCGCGTCGACGCGCTGGAGATCGACCCGGAGAGCTATATCGCGACCGTTCGAACCGGCGACCAGATCAACCACATCGACACCACACTGACCGAGTTCCGCATTCTGGAATTCATGGCCCGCCACCCGATGCGCGTCTTCTCGCGCGGAGAGCTGGCCGACGCCTGTCTGCCGAACGAGGACGCGCTGGACCGCACCGTCGACAGCCACATCAGCAAGCTGCGCCGCAAGCTGACCGCCGCCGGGATGGAGAAGGCGCTCAAGGGCGTCCGCGGCGTGGGCTATCGTCTGAACGCGCGATGATCCAGCACTCGCCCAGTCTCCGACGCAAGTTCTCCTTCTATATGGCGACGGTCGCGATCAGCGGCCTGCTGTCGTCCTTCGTGGTCTGGGGCGGCTTCTACTTTGTGTTCGTCGATCCCCGTAACGAGTATCTGGAGAGTTATCTCAACTTCATCGATCTGGCGGCCTTGTTGCTGTCGGTGATGCTGGGCCTGATCGTCTCGCTCGTCGCGGCGCGCATCCTGTCAAAGCGGATCGCCGCCCCGCTGTCCGAGGTCGCGCTGGTGGCGCGACACCTGACGGCCGGCGACCTGTCGGCCCGCGTGGCGTACAAGGACGGAAGCCTCGGCGAGATCTCCCAGCTCATATCCGACTTCAACACCCTGGCGGCCCACCTGCAGCAGTCCACCAACGAATCCATCCAGTGGAACGCCGCCATCGCCCATGAACTCAGAACGCCCCTGACCATCATGAACGGCATGATGGAAGGCGTCGCCGACCAGGTCTTCGATCTGGACGACGAGTGGATGGCGCTGATGAAGTTTCAGCTGGAGGGCCTGACCCGGATCGTCGAGGATTTGCGCGTCATCAGCCTGTACGAAAGCGGCCGCATGTCGCTGAAGACGGAAAGGCTGGCGCTGGATCAGGTCATCCAGCCGCTCAGAAGCCTGTACGAGCCGCTGCTCAGCAAACTGGGCTTCACGATCGAATGGGAGAGCAGACCCGTTCGGGTGTTCGGGGACAGCACCCGCATCCGGCAGGCTCTCAACGCCCTGCTCGAAAACGTGCGCGTCCATGCCGCTCCCGGCGTCGTCCGGGTCTCCATCGAGGAAAACGCCGGCTTCGCCGTCATCAGCGTCGCGGATTCGGGTCCGGGAATCCCCCATGACATCGCGCCCCAGATGTTCGATCCCTTCCGCAGCGCGCGCTCCGACGCGAAGGGGTCCGGCCTGGGCCTGACCGTCGTGAAATATATCGCCGAAGCACATGGCGGATACGCCCTCCTGGGACGCTCCGAATCCGGCGGACTCCGGGCGGAATTCGAGTTGCCGCTCGCCGATTGACGCGGCGGTCGTCGGCCTCGTCAAACGCGCGGGCGCGACATGGCCTCCACATTCCGTCCGCAAAGCCGCAACACGCGATGGGTAAGGGCTTCGACAGTTCCCCGCCCCCTTGCTCCATAAGGACTGTCCTTGCCCCGGCCCAAACGACGACTTCTGTTGGGTGCGTCAGGCGCGATGCTGCTTGCCGCATCGGGCGGCGCGGTCGCCCGGGCCGGCGAAGCCGCCGCCCCGGTTTCGCCGACCGCCGTCGCCGGAGACAGCCGGACGGGCGACGTCCAGGCTCGGGACTGGGTCGCCGAAGACTGGCGCGAGGCGTTCGACGACCCCGACCTGATGGTCCTGCTGACCGAGGCCCTGGACCGCAATCTGACGATCGAGAGCGCCCGGCAGCGGCTGCAACAGGCGCAGGCCCTCCAGGGCCGAACCCGCAACGCCGAACGCCCCGGCCTGGACCTGCTGGGGGCGCCGTTGCAGGATGTCGCCACCAGCGACGGCTATTACCAGCTGGGCCTCGGCACGCGGTGGGAGGTGGACTTCTTCGGCGCCAACGCCGCGCGCAATCAGGAAGCCGAGGCCCGGACAGCCGCCCAGGCCGCCCAGCTGCGCGCGGCGCGCCTGATGATCGCGACCTCGCTCATTCAGGCCTACTACGAGCGTCACGAGGCGCAGATGCGGCTGGGGCTGGCGCGACAGTCTCACGACCTGTCCCTGCGCGCCCTCGACCTGGTTCGGACGCGGCTGGACACAGGATTGGCCGACGCGCGCGAACTCCGCGCGGCGTCAGTCGAGGAAAATCGCCGCCGCATCGAACAGACGCGCCTGCAACATCAGGTCGAGAGCGCGTCACGGACGATGGACGCCCTGCTCAGTCGGCCTGCTTCCGCCGCCGACGACCAGACTGCGGGTCATTTCGCGGCCGTGCGTTTTCCGGCCGAGTTGCAGGCCGACGATCTGCGTCGTCGCCCCGATGTGATGGCGGCGGAAGCCGAGGTGCTGGAAGCCGCCGCCCGCGTCAGGATCGCCAGGGCCGCCCTCTATCCCAGCCTGTCGTTGACCGGATCGATCAGCTACACGCAAAGCCTGTCCTCGGCGCCCTCCCCCGGCGGGCTGATGCCGGTGATCGGGCCGACGATCGACATTCCGCTGTGGGACTGGGGCCGCCGCCGCGCTTTGGTCAACAGCGAGGACCACGCCCTGTCCAGCGCCCTGGCGCTTTACCACCAGGCGGTCATCGAGGCCGCCGGCGAGGTTCAGACCGGCTTCAGCGCCCTTGAGCAGCAAAAGGCCATCGTCAAGGCGCGTCGCGAGACGGTCAAAACCCTGCGCCGATCCCTGGACGCCTGGACCGTTCGACACGACCTGGGCCTGGCCAGCGATCTGGACATGATCCAGCCGCAGACCGAACTGCTGGAGGCCCGCTCGGCCCTGGCCGACGCCAGGCTGGACAGCATAACGGCCCTGATCCGTCTCTTCAGGTCGGCGGGCGGCCCGCTGCCAGCGGAAGGGGCGACGCCATGATCTCCCTGGCCCGCAAGACCCTGATCCACGAGTGGGTTCGTTTCGTGCCCGTCGTTCTGGCGGTGACGTTCGCCGGCTTGCTGCTGATCGTGCAGGCCGCCCTGGTCCTGGGCATCTTCAGCAGCGCCGCCATCTACATCAAGGCGTCCTCGGCCGATGTCTGGGTCGGCTATCCCGGTTCGCAAAGCTTCAACTATGGCCGCCCGCTGGGCTCGGACATCGAGATGCGGCTGCGGGCCGATGAGGCCGTCTCGGCGGTCGAGCCCTGGCGCTGGGTGGACGCCGACTGGCATTCGGCGTCGGGCGAAGGCGGGGCGATCTCGATCTATCTATCCGGCCTCTCGGTCGAAAAGGGCGCCATGGCCTTTTCTGAACGGCTGCCGGACGCCCTGCGTCAGCGGCTGCGCGAGCCGGGCGCGGTCGTGGTCGACAGCGCGGACCTGTCCACGCTTCATGTCGCCGAAGGCGGTCTGGCCTGGATCAACAAACGCCCGGTGCGCGTCGTCGGCGTCATAAAGGGCATGCGCGGCCTGGGCGGCGTCAACGTCCTGTCGTCGCTGGAGACCGCCCGCGAGATCGGCGGTTCGGCGACGTCCGGGGACACCTATTATCTGGCGCGGGTGAAGGACGGCGTCGCGCCAGGCGTCGTGCGCCAGCGGTTGATGCAGGACCGGGCCGCCTTTTCTCCCTATGAGGCCTGGACCGCCGACGCCTTCGCCGCCCGCTCGCAGAACTACTGGCTGCTGGACACCGGGGCGGGCATCGCCGTCCTGTTCATGGCCGTCATCGTCAGCCTGGTCGGCGCCGTTGTGACCAGCCAGTCGCTGGCCGGAACCATCTCCGCCTCGCGCCGGGAGTATGCGGCCCTCAGCGCCCTGGGCGTCGGTCGCTGGCCGCTGACCCGCGTGGTGCTTGAACAGAGCGCCTGGATCGGCGGGGTCGGCCTGGTGCTGGCGGCCCTGATCAGCACGCCCCTGCTGATGCTGGCGGCCGGACAGGACGTGCCGGTGGCCATGAGCCTGCCTGTCGCCGCCGGCTGCGGCCTGTTGATCTTCGCCATGGCCATGCTGGCCAGTCTGGCGGCGGTGCGGACCATGCTGCGAACCGATCCCGCCATGTTGCTGAGATAAGGCCATGGCCGATTGCATGCATATCCTGAAGCCCGCCCCGACCGTGATCGCCGCCGGACTGGCGAAAGGCTTCACCACCGGCGCGGTGCAGACGCGGGTTCTGACCCATCTGGATCTGAACCTGCATCCCGGCGAGATGACCCTGATCTCCGGCCCGTCGGGCTGCGGCAAGAGCACGCTGCTGTCCCTGCTGTCCGGCCTGCAGAAGCCGGACGGCGGTTCCGTCACGGCGCTGGACGAGCGACTGGATCGTCTCGGACGCAGCCGACTGGAGGCCTTCCGCCTGCAACATACCGGCTTTGTGTTCCAGGGCTTCAACCTGTTCCCCGCCCTGACCGCCGTGGAGCAGGTGCAGCTTCCGCTGGGCTATCTGGGCATGGACCGCCGCCAGAGCGAGGCCCTGGCCCTAGGTGCGTTGAAGGAGGTGGGGCTGGGCCACCGCCTGCATATGCGCCCGGCGCAACTGTCCGGCGGCGAAAAACAGAGGGTCGCCATCGCCCGCGCCATCGCCAAGTCGCCCGCCCTGCTGTTCGCCGACGAACCCACCAGCGCCCTTGACGCCGAGAACGGCCAGCGGGTCAGCGAGATGCTGCGCCAGATCGCCCGTCGCCGGGGCGCGACCGTCGTCTGCGTCAGCCACGATCCGCGCCTGATCCGCTTCGCCGACCGCCTGCTGACCATGGAGGACGGCGTCATCCACAGCGATGTGCGCCCTGCCCCCTCCTCCACCCCACACCCCTATTCGGAAGCTCGGTGATGAGAGCCACGCCCCTGCCGCCCGCCCCTCGCCTTTCCGCCGTCGCCGCTGCGCTGGCGATTGTCGGTCTCCCCGCCCTGTCGGCCTGCCAGAAGCCTGAAGCGCGCGCCGAGGCCGCGCCGATGCACGCGGTGGCGCGCGGCCGCATCGAGGTGCAGGGCGGACTGGTCGCCGTCACCGCGCCGCTGGAAGGCGAACTGCGCGCGCTGGAGGTCGCCGAAGGCCAGACCGTGCGCAAGGGCGACGTGCTGGCCCGCTTCGACGACGGCGCGCTGACAGACGAGACCCGCCTGATCGAAGCCCAGGCCGATCAGTCGCGTCAACGCCAGCAGGCCGCGCAGCTCAAGGTCCGCGCCCTCGGCGAAACCCTTGATCGAAACCAGCGGGCCGAAAGGGCGGGCGCCGTCTCCGCCCAGGCTCTGGCCGACGTGCAACTGTCGCTGGCCGACGCCCAGGCCGAAGCCGCCGCCGCCGCCGCCGACATCGCGGTCTTCCAGCAACGTCTGAACCAGGCGCGCAACCGCCTGAAGAAGACCCAGGTGATCGCACCCGCGGACGGCGTCGTCCTTCGCATCGTCGCGCCGGCCGGTGAGCGGTTGTCGCAGGGCGCGCCCCTGATGACCCTGCTGCCGGATCGCCCGCTGATCGTCCGCGCCGAAGTCAACGAGAGCTTCATCGGCCGCGTGCGTCCCGGCATGAAGGCGAGCGTGACCATTGATCCGACACCTTTGGGCGGCAAGCTGCTGCCCGCCGCGCATCTGACCTACCTCAGCCCCATCTACAGTCACGCCCGACAGGGCGACGACGTCGAACGCGGCCCCAGCCGCATCGTCGAAGGCCTGCTCGAATTCGACACCCGCCCCGACGTGCGCGTCGGCCAAACCGTCCGGGTCAACTTCAATGACTAATCGCCGCTACAGCCTCAGCCCGTCTCGCAGCGAATGGGCCATCCACTGCGATTTCGACGGCACCATCAGCGACCGCGATGCGACCGACAGCCTGCTTCACGCCTTCGGCCGTCCCGGCTGGACGGACCTTGAGAACGCCTGGGAACAGGGGCGGATCGGCTCCAAGGCCTGTATGACCGGCCAGATCGCCCTGCTGGACATGACCGATCAGGCCTTTGACCAAGCCTTGTCCGCCATTCAGGTGGACCCGGCCTTCCCCGCCTTCGTTCGGGCGGCGCAAGGGTTCGGCGTGCCCATCAGCATTGTCAGCGATGGTCTGGATCTGGCCATCGAACGCATCCTGGCCCCGCTGGACCTGGGGCCCCTGCCCATCATGGCCAATCAGATGGAACAGGTTTCGGCCAACCGCTGGCGGCTGAACACGCCATGGAGTTCCGCGGCCTGCGTCAAGGACAGCGCCAACTGCAAATGCGCCCGGCTGGCCGAGGCGCGGCGCACGGCGAACCGCATCCTCTACATCGGCGACAGCACCTCGGACTTCTGCGTGTCGGGCAAGGCGGATTTCGTCCTGGCGAAGCGCCGGCTGATCGACCATTGCCGCGCCAACGCCATTCCCCACGCCCCCATAGACGACTTCACCGACGCCCTGGCCCTGCTGCCGGAAATCCTGAGCCGTCCCTCGCTTCAGGACGCCGTATGACGCCGCCCGCGACCTCTGTGTTGAAAGACCATGCCTATCTTCTGCCCGGCCAGGGTGCGAACGCGCGCGTCGGCGTGCTGCTGATCCATGGCCTGACCGGAACGCCCAACGAGATGCGCTTGATTGCGCGCGGCCTGCAGAAGGAGGGGTTCACCGTCTATGCCCTGCAACTGGCCGGCCACTGCGGCGACGTCGACGACCTGCTGGCGACGGGCTGGCGCGACTGGATGAACAGCGTGCAGGAAGGCGCGCGTCTTCTGGCGGCCGACACCGACCGGATCATCGCCGTGGGTCTGTCGATGGGCGCGCTTCTGGCCCTGGGGCTGGCTGAGGATGGCGCGCCGAAACTGGCGGGCGTGGTCGCCCTGTCCACCACCTTCCGCCACGACGGCTGGAGCATGCCCTTCTACACGCGGTTTTCCTTCCTGCTGCCGCTGTGCCGCGCCCTGGGGATCGGGGCGAAGCGCGTCTTCTTTGAAATGCCGCCCTACGGCATCAAGGACGAGGCGATCCGCGCCCGCATCGTGGCCCAGATGCAGTCGGGCGACAGTTCCCAGGCGGGCCTGCCCGGCAATCCCTGGTGGTCCATCGGCGAGCTTCAGGCGCTGGCGCGCCATGTGCGGCGCCGTCTGTCCCTGATCGACGTCCCCTGTCTGGTCGTTCACGCGCGCCACGACGACGTCGCCGCCCTGTCCAACGCTCAGGACATCCAGAACCGCGTCCACAAGGCGCCGGTCGAGCTGGTGGTGCTGGACGACAGCTATCACATGGTCACGATCGACCGGGAGCGTCGCCGCGTCATCGCCTGTGTCACCGACTTCGCCAAGCGGATCGCCGGCCAGCCTGAGACGATGGAGGCCGCCGCGTGAGCGCGCTGGTCGTGGGGCTGTGGACGGCCAACATCGTCGTCGACTGCGCCGGTCAGCTGGCGTTCAAGGCCGCCGCCTCCGACCCGCGCGCGGGCGACGGTCTGGCGCGCTGGCTCTACATGGCCCGCCGCCCGTGGATATGGATCGGCGTCAGCAGCTATGTGGCGGAGTTTGTGATCTGGCTGGCCTTCCTGTCGCTCGTGCCCCTGTCCGACGGGGTCCTGCTGGGCTCGATCAACATCGTGGTCATCCTGCTGCTGGGGCGCCTGTTGTTCCGTGAAAAGCTGACGCCCCTGCGGATCATCGGCGTGACGCTGATTTCCCTCGGGGTGGCGGTCGTGGGGCTGAAGTGATGAAGTCGTCTTCCAAGGCCTTCTATATCATCGGCTTTCTCTCGCTGATGGCGTTCGACACCCTGGCCCAGCTCTGTTTCAAACAGGCGGGAAGCAGCGCCCTGCCGCTGGAATTCTCACCGTCCTGGCTGGCCAGGGTGTTCGGCCAGCCGTGGATCTATGGCGCCATGGCGGGCTATGTCGGGGCCTTCTTCACTTGGATGACCCTGTTGAAGCGGGCGCCGGTCGGCCCAGCCTTCGCCGCATCTCACCTTGAGATCGTGTCCGTTCTGGCCCTGTCGGCCGTGCTGTTCCGCGAGGTCATCGGCTGGCCCCAGCTTATAGGCACGGCGCTGATCCTCGGCGGCATCGTCTGCCTGGCGGTCGGTGAAGGCCGGCTCAGCCGCGAGGCGGAGCCTGAACCCCTTGGCTAGGGCGGCGGGTTTCGCGCCGCCCACGGCTGGCCTGCCCCTGCTGGGCCGGGACCTGTTCCCCGACAGGAACGCGGGACTTGAGACCGATCTGACGGCGTTTCTGGGCGCGCCCTCGGTCCAGATCGAATGCTCCGGCACGGCGGCCTTCATCGTCGCCCTGCGCACCCTGGCCGACCGCGCGCCCGACAGGGACGAGGTGGTGGTCCCGGCCTACACCTGCCCGCTGGTCGCCCAGGCGGTCGCGGCCTGTGGTCTGAAACTGAAGCTGGCCGATCTCGGCCCCGACAGTCTGGACATGGCGCCCCAGGCGCTGGACGGGCTTTGCGGCGCGCGCACCCTGGCCGTCGTCCCGACCCATCTGGGCGGGCGGGTCAGCGACATCCGCCCCGCTCTGGCGGCCGCGCACCGCGTCGGCGCCTGGGTGATCGAGGACGCCGCGCAGGCGCTAGGCGCGCGCCTCGGCGCCGCCTCGGTGGGCCTGCTGGGCGACATCGGCTTCTACAGCCTGGCCGTGGGCAAGGGGCTCAGCATCTACGAGGGCGGCGTCCTGACCGCGCGCGATGCGCCGCTTCGCCGCGCTCTTCAGGACACCAGCCGCCGTCTGATCCCCGACAGCCGGACGATGGAGGCCCGGCGCATCGCCGAACTGATCGGCTACGCCCTTCTCTATCGGCCGGGCGCCCTGCGATGGAGCTATGGCGCGCCGCTGCGTCAGGCGCTGGCGCGGGGTGACTGGAGCGCCGCGGCGGGCGATGATTTTCCCGACCGGATTCCCCTTCATCGGCCGGGGCGATGGCGCAAGAAGGTCGGCGCCATGGCCCTGAAACGCCTGCCGGAGTTTCTGGCCGCCGCCGAGGCGCAGGCGTCGTCGCGCCTGGAGACGCTGGCGCAGATTTCCGGCGTGGATGTGGTCCGGGACAGCGCGCCCGGCGCGCGCGGCGTCTGGCCGATCCTGATGTTGCGCCTGCCAGATCAGGCGACGCGCGACGCCGTTCTGGCGCAAGGATGGGACAAGGGGCTGGGCCTCAGCCCGCCCTTCCTTCGCGCCCTGCCGGACTATCGGCGCTACGCCTCGGTCGTGCCCGCCTGCGCGCCGGACGCCCTGCCGAACGCGCGGAGCTGGGCCGGGCGGCTGCTGGCGATCAGCAACAGTTCATGGCTGGGCGATGCGGAGTTCGCGCGGGTCTGCGAGATGCTGCGCCGCGCGATCTGAACGCGGGGCTAAGCCCGCGCCTGTTCCCTGCGCTTCAGCTCCGCCTCGCACTCGGCGATATAGTTGCGCGTCAGGGGCACAGCCTCCTGTCGGCGCGCCAGCTGGACCTGAAACACCGCGATCTCCTGATAGCGGAAGGCCGTCTCGGACATGGCCAGATAGAACTCCCACATCAGGCAGAACCGCTCGTCGTACAGCGCCTTGGCCTCGTCGCGCCGCGCCATGAAACGCTCGCGCCAGATCCGCAGCGTCTGGGCGTAATGCAGACGAACGACCTCGATGTCGGTGACGATCAGGCCCGACCGTTCGATCGCCGGCGTGAACTCGGACAGGGAGGGCAGGCTGCCGCCGGGGAAGATATACCGCTCCAGCCAGGGATTGTTGAAGTCCGGCACGTCGCTGTTGCCGATGAAGTGCAGCAGCATGACGCCGTCCTCGGTCAACAGGTCGCGGCACTGGTTGAAGAAGGCGTCGAAGTTGACGATGCCGACGTGTTCGAACATCCCGACCGAGACGATGCGGTCGAACGGGCCGGGCACGTCGCGATAGTCCTGCAGCCGGAACTCCACATCGCCGCCACGCGGCGATTTCGCCGCCCGCGCCGTCGCCGCCGCCTGTTGCTCGGTCGACAGGGTCACGCCGACGGCCTGACCGGCGCCCGCCACCTCGGCCAGATAGAGCGCCATACCGCCCCAGCCGCAGCCGATGTCCAGCACGCGCTGGCCAGGCTCGATCAGCAGCTTGGCCGCGATATGGCGTTTCTTGGCCAGTTGGGCCTCTTCCAGGGTCTCGTCGCCCGTCTCGAAATAGGCGCAGGAATACTGGCGGTCCTCGTCCAGAAACAGCCGATAGAGCCGGTCGTCGAGGTCGTAGTGATGGGCCACGTTGCGACGCGATTTCCGCCGCTTGTTGCTTTGAAGCACGGGACGCAGCGCCGACCGCACGGTGTCCAGAAACCGCACCGTGGCGCCCACCGCCACCTCGCGGTCGTCACGCAGAACCAGCTCTAGAAAATCATAGACCGTGCCGCGTTCGACAATCAGTCGCTGCTGCATGAACATCTCGCCCATGTTCAGGTCGGGATCGCGCAGCAGGTTCAGGATCGCCCGGCGATCCTTGAAACGCACCCGCACGCTGGGCGTCCCGCCGTCGCCCAGCCGCAACACGGCTCCGTCCGGCATGACGATCTCAAGATCGCCACGCTGGACCAAGGGGGTGAAGACCCGCTTCACCAGCTTCAGCATCAGTCCATCCAGCATGTCGTGCGTCCCCCCAGGATGTTTCTTGTGATGGCGCCTAGGCGCGCCAGGCGGCCTGAAGCGCCTGGACCAGTTCCAGATTGAAAGTGTGGTTCTCCCGCTGCCAGCGGGCCACGATCTCGGCGGACGGTTCCTCCGTCTGACCGTCCATCCGGCTCAGCCAGCGCTTCCACCAGGTGCGATAGCGGTGCAGCGACACCTCGCCCGTGATGTCGGCCCCGACCAGACGACCGTTCAGGGCCGCCACGATGTCCAGCCCCTGCCCTGCCGTCATCCGGCCCTGATCCCAGTTGGTGCGGACCACGTCGGGGGCGAAGACGTCCTTGTCGATGCTCAGATAGGTCGGCGCCGGATCATCACCCAGATAGCGGCTGAAGGCCGCCGTCAGCGCGCCCGTGTCGGCAAAGGACCGGAACCGTTCGCCAAGGCCGCGACGATGCGCCCAGCCCACATCGACGCCCGCGCTCCAATAGGTCGCCTTGCCGGCCTTGACCGCACGAAGATCATGCTCCCACGCATGGGCGCCGCCCAGGTCTTCGGACGTCACGCCGACGACATGAACCTCGGACACGCGCGGGTCCATCGCCATGCGGCCGATCCACGATCCGCAATGGACGCCCCACGGAAAGGCCATGCTGTCGGGATGGTTGTCCAGCACAACGACGCGCACCGGCGTCTCGGTCTGCTCCAGACACCGCAAGATCAGGGGCCAGCTGAGATGGTGAAAGTCCCCGCTGCCCATCAGCACGGGCCCATGCGCCTGATAGGGTGGGATCAGCCTCGTCAGGACGGCGCTCGCGCGACGGAACGTCTTCGCCCCGCAGCCGAAGCGCAGGGTCTCGCTCCACGCCCACGGCAACGGCGGACGATATTCGCCCGGCAGAGGCAGGACCGAGCCGTCCATATCCAGCACCAGGGGCGGCCTCATGGCTTGACGCTCCCGGTCGATGCGGTCCCGGCCCTGTCGCTCCACGTCCTGTCGCTCTCGAACGACCCGGCCACGCGACGCCCCAAGGCCCTCAGCAAGGGGTTGCGAATGAAGACCAGATGCCGTGTGAAGGTGAAGCGCGCGCCCAGCAGAGCCTTGACCTCCGGGTCCGTCCACCCGGCGACATAGTGGTTCAGCCCACGTTCCAGCGCATATTCCAGATTCACGAACCAGCTGACGAAATACAGATTCGCCTCGCGCGCCTGCGGATAGGTGAAGCCGATGTATTTATCGATCAGCATACCCTGATGCTCGAAACACAGGTTCCAGCCGATGAAGGCGCCGTCCTGATTGCGATACTCGAACACCACGCCGTTCTGCGCGGCATCGGTCAGGATGTTGAAGAAGAACCTGTATGCCAGCTTGTCGAAATGGATCTCGCTCTGGTCATAGACCTGTTCGTACATCGCATAATATCGGCGGACGGTCGCGTCGTCGAAACAGGCGTCGCCGGTGCGCACCACGCTGACCGTCAGCCCGGCGCGCGCGGCCAGTTTCTTGCGGATATATTTGGCGTCCCGGCGCTTCAGCCGGGCGAGGTAGTCATCGACATCCGTGAAATCGATCGGCACATAGGCCAGCGCCTGCCCAGCCAGCGGGATGAAGTCCCGCGCTTCGCACGCCCGCGCCAATTCATCGGCGAAGGCGTTGTCTTGGTCCGACAACAGGGGCGAGGCCTGCGGCAAATCCTTCAGTATGGTCAGGGCGGCGCCGCGTCCCAGACGCTCACGCAGGGCCACGGCCAGGTCCGCCGCCGCCTGCGCGTCGCCCGCCCCGGTCTCCGGCACGGGCGCATATTCCGTCACCGTGGTCCCGACGAAGGTCGTGCGCAGGCGCAGGAAACGCCGCCATGCGCGGAAACCCGGCCATCGCGACAGCCGCGCGACAAAGTCGGCGTCCGCCGTGGTCAACAGGTCGAACGGCGCCAGAAACGCCGGCGCCGGCGCATCGCCGATGACCGAAAACCCTTCCGGCGGACAGGCCGCCCACCGGTCGATCAGGGTTTTCGGCTCCAGCAGATTGCGCCAGCGCATCGGCGCGGCCCTCACGTCGCCTTGGCGCGGTTCAGCAGTTGTTCCAGCAGCACCATGGCCTCATCGATCTCGGAACGCGAGATCATCAGCGACGGCGCGAAAGTGATGACGTTCTTGTAGTAGCCGCCCACGTCCAGAACCAGGCCGCGCCTTTCGCCCTGATAGTCCAGACCGCCGGCCAGACCGATGTCCACCATCTTGTCCAGCAGTTCGCGGTTCGGCGTGAAGCCGTCCTCGGTGCAGATTTCGGCGCGCAGCGCCAGGCCCAGGCCGTCGACGTCGCCGATCTCCTTGTGACGCGACTGCAGATCGCGCAGCCCTTCCAGGAAGTAGGCGCCTGCTTCGCGCACCTGACGCCCGAAATCGACCTCGTGTGTCATCTTCAGCACTTCCAGACCGACCGCCGTGCCCAGGGGGTTGGAGGCGAAGGTCGAGTGGGTCGAGCCCGGCGGGAAGGTCGTCGGATTGATCAGTTCCTCGCGCGCCCAGATGCCCGACAGCGGATTCAGACCGTTCGTCAGCGCCTTGCCGAAGACCAGGACATCCGGCGTCACGCCGAAGTTCTCGACCGACCACAGCGTACCCGTGCGCCAGAAACCCATCTGGATTTCATCGACCACCATCAGGACGCCGTGCTGGTCCAGCACCGACTTCAGGCCGGTGAAGAAGTTGGCCGGCGGCACGACATAGCCTCCCGTGCCCTGGATCGGCTCGACATAGAAGGCCGCATATTCGCACTGGTTCGTCTTGGGGTCCCACACGGCGTGATACTCGTTCTCGAACTTGCGGGCGAAGTCACGCACGATGGCGTCGGCGTACTCCTCGGCCGTCATGCCGCGCGGGCGGCGGAACGGATAGGGGAAGGGAATGAACTGGGCGCGGTCGCTGAAGTGGCCGAAGCGGCGGCGATAGCGATAGCTGGACGTGATGCTGGACGCGCCGAGCGTGCGGCCGTGATAGCCGCCCTCGAAGGCGAACATCAGCGTCTTGCCGTTGCTGGCGTTCCGCACGACCTTCAGCGAGTCGTCGATGGCCTGGGCCCCGCCGACGTTGAAATGGACCCGGCCCGGCAGGCCCCATTTCTTCTGCGCGTCCTCGGCGATGAACTTGGCCAGTTCGATCTTGGTGGGGTGCAGATACTGGCTGGCGACCTGCGGCAGCTCGTGAATCTGCCGGATCAGGGTGTCGTCGAGACGCTTGTTCTTATAGCCGAAATTGACGGCCGAATACCACATCTGGAGGTCCAGGAAGGCGGTGCCGTCATTGTCGAACATATAGCTGCCGTCGCAGCCGGTGAATATCTTGGGCGGGTCGACATAGTGAACCGTGTCGCCGAAGGAGCAGTAGCGCGCTTCCTGCTCCAGAAGTTCCTGCACATTGATGCTCAAGGCACATCTCCATTGAAGTCGCCGCTTCCTTCCGATGGATCGGTGCAACCTCCGTCGACGGCAGGTGTAGGATTTGTGGACGCAGCAAGGCCCTATTGGGACCAAAGCCCGATGACGCGGATGCCGCCTGCTGGCGCGCTCAATTGGAGCGATCGGGCGCTCGCCCATGTGGTCGCCGACGATGCCGAGAGCGGTTTCCGCGACGCCCTGATCGGGCAGTCGATCCGCCCCGCGCCCGGCGTAGGGACGGCGATTCATGAAACGAAGTTGGATTTCCTTAGGCCGATCCGGCCGCGAAACGCGATCTTGGTCGAACGCTCGTCCCCCGGCCGTCAGCCGATCGTGGCCAGCCGACGATAGCGGCCATTCGCGGCCATGAGCGCGTCGTGGTCGCCCATTTCGACGATCCGTCCGCCTTCGAGCACGACGATCTGGTCGGCGTGGCGCACCGTCGACAGGCGATGGGCGATCGAGATCACGGTGCGATTGTGATTGGCGGCCAGGGCTGCGGACAGCGCGCTTTCGGTCTGGGGATCGAGCGCGCTTGTGGCTTCGTCCAGCAGCAGCACGCGCGGATTGCGCAGGATGGTGCGCGCCAGCGACAGCCGCTGCCGTTCCCCGCCGGAAAACTGGTATCCGCGCTCGCCCACTTCGGTTTGCAGCCCCTTGGGCAGGCCGGCCACCTTTTCAGACAATTGCGCCAGGGCCAGCGCCTGTTCGATTTCGTCCGAAGACGCCTCGGGTTTGGCGAAGCGCAGGTTTTCTTCGATGCTGGCGTTGAGAAGGAACGGGTCCTGCGTCACCACGCCGAGGATATGAGAGAGGGTTTCGAAGCTGAAATCCTTCAGATCGACGCCATCCAGCGTCACACGCCCCCTGTCCGGATCATAGAGGCGCGCGACGAGATAGCCGAGCGTACTCTTGCCCGATCCCGTGCTGCCGACGATGGCGGTGTGCGTGCCGGCCTTGATGCGCAGGTTGATGTGATCCAGCGTCAGGCGATCCGATGCGGGATAGGCGAAGCTGACGTCCTCGAAGACGATCTCGCCGCGCACGGCGTCCAGGTCGATGCTGACGGGCTGGGCAGGTTCGATCAATGTCGGCTTGGTGTCCAGATAGCCGAACACGCGGGTCAGCAGGGCGCGCGCCTTGCGCAGCTCCACCCGAGACTCGAACAGCTGCAGCGTGGGCCAGAGCAACTGTTCCTGAAGCGCGATCAGGGCCACCAGTGTGCCGATCGACACGCCCAGACCATGGGCCAGCATCAACCCGCCGACGAGGAAGGTCAGCGCCGGAAGGATGTCGAGCGCGAACATGATGATGGCGATTTCCCACTGACCGGCCGTGTGGGATTTCAGTTCGAGCTGCGCGACATCGGACGAGGTCTGACGGAAGATTTGCAGCAGATAGCGCGCGCGCCCCATGGTGCGGGCCAGGATGAAACCGCCGGCCGACAGGGACTCGGTGACGGTGGCCGACATGTCGGCGATCCGCTCCTGCTGCTGGAAGGTGATGCGTTCGCGCAACCCCGCCACCCGGTTGTTCAGCCACAGCAGGACCGGCATGAAGGCCAGCGACGCCAGCGCCAGACGCCAGTCCAGCAGGAACATGGCCACGACCGTCGTCAGGACCACGGTGACATTGCGGGCCACCTCGGCCGCCGTGTTGGTGAACAGCGACTGCAGACCGGCGATGTCGCTCGACATGCGCGACTGGACTTCGCCCGTGCGCGCCGTGGCGAAGAACGAAAGCGACAGCGAATGCAGGTGCTCGTAAAGCGTCACCCGCAGTTCATGCATGATGCGCTGGCCGATATGGGTCGAGACATAGGCCTGCAAGACCCCGGCGATGGCGGACAGTACGGCGACGCCCGCGAGCCCGGCGCATAGCCAGATCAGCAGTCCGCTGTCCCTGGCCGGCAGGGCGTCGTCGATGATGCCCCGCATCATGAAGGGCGTCATCGCCCCCGCCGCGCCGGCGACGACGATCAGGCCGAGGACGATCAGCAAGGCCTTGCGATGTGGCCCGAACAAAGCCAGCACACGCCGCCAGGGCGTGTGCTTCAGCGCCGAAGCCTCATAGTCGGCGAAGTCGTCGATGTCATGCATGGTCGGATGTCGCAGTTTCGAGTTCGCAGGCGGAAACGGGAGACGGGAACCGCAACACCCGTCCGACCGCCATGCCCTGCTCCGGCAGCAGTCGCAGTCCGCCCCCGGATCGGATCGGGCGCCTAGTCATCCCATGCGTCATGCCACCCCGGCGGAGGGCCATCGTCTTCCCACTGATAGTGGTCCCAGTCGTCATAGTCGCCGTAGAAATCGTAATCGCGATAGTGATCGCGCCAATAGCTTTCGATCTGGAAGGTGATCAGCGGAATCTGCATCGCCCCGGCGCGTGAGGGCAGATAGACGCCGCGTTCCTCGTCGACGATCTGAATCTGGCCCCCCGGCGCCCATCCGCGAACGCCGGATGCGCTGACATCGCACCACCTGTAATGCGATACGCAGCCGTGAACGGTCATGACCGTTCCAGCGCCCAGCACGCCGACGGGGGGAAACCGGACGCTCGGTCCAGACCGGATGTTGAGATTGCCGACGGAATAGCCGTCGATCGAGGCGGCGCGGGCGGGTTGTGCGAACCCCGTCAGCAAACACAAACCCGCCACCAGGGCGATAGGACCGAAACGCATGGGCAGGCTCCCCGCCGGCATGAAACGCCGGCGTCTTCGCCGCGAGATGTCTCACCCTGCTGTTGAGCCTTGGCCGAGACTTTATGGACGTTCCATGAAGCGCTCCGACACCTGACGGCCAAAGCCGCCCCCCCCCAAGCCTGATGGAGCGTGACCTGGTTCCGGAGTTGCGCTTACCGCCTCATCAGCCACATCAGCTGGACATTTCGCTGCGCCTGCGGCTTTCGAACGCCGAGGCGCCCTTCCGACGGATTTCGTATCGTCGATGTGCAAATCGACCAGCTCGCCAAACGTCCGCAGAGGAGCAGCGCGCTCGCGCGTCGGCACATCTCCACGATCAATCCGGCCTTCGGTTTCGGCAGCCCAGCGACGCGCGTCATCGCGTTTGAGGAAGGTCTCGCCTATATAGCGCCCCTTCCTTCTGACCTGGACCCCCATGTCCCGGACGGGAGCTTCGAATAGGCGCGCCATTCGTATGCGCTCTATGTGCGTTGAGATGTCGAAAAGCCGGAATACATGTCGCAACACGGCGTAAAATCGAGTGAACACGCCGCCTTCCAAACCCCTGATGTCACCAAACACATGCCTTTAAATCGCGCACGCAAACTGTCCATCGCCCCGATGATGGACTGGACCGATCGGCACTGCCGGGCGTTTCATCGGGCGCTGACGGGGCGGGCGTTGCTTTATACGGAGATGGTGACGGCGCCGGCGGTGGTGAATGGGGATCGCGAGCGGTTGCTGGGGTTCGACGGGGTGGAGCATCCCGTGGCGCTGCAGATCGGCGGGTCCGATCCGGCGCAGCTGGCCGAGGCGGCGCGGATCGGCGAGGCGTTCGGCTATGACGAGATCAATCTGAACGTCGGCTGCCCGTCCGATCGGGTTCAGTCGGGCCGGTTCGGGGCGTGTCTGATGCGCGAGCCAGCCCTGGTCGCGGACTGCATGGCCGCGATACGCGAGGCCGTGACCGTGCCGGCCACCGTCAAATGCCGCATCGGGGTGGACGACCAGGACCCGGAGGTCAGCCTGTTCGCCACGGTGGACGCCTGCGCCGCCGTCGGAATCGAGGTCTTCATCGTCCATGCGCGCAAGGCTTGGCTGAAGGGTCTGTCGCCCAAGGAGAACCGCGACGTGCCGCCGCTGGACTATGGGCTGGTGCGCCGGCTGAAGCGCGAGCGGCCGCATCTGAACATCTCGATCAACGGCGGGATCGCCTCGCTGGACGCGGCCGAGGCGCTGCTGGCCGAGGAGGACGGCGTGCGGCTGGACGGCGTCATGCTGGGCCGCGCGGCCTATCACGAGCCGGCCATCCTGGGTCAGGCGGATCGGCGGCTGTATGGAGAGGCCGTCGCCGATGTCGACGCCTTCGCGGCGGTAGAGCGTTACCGACCCTATATGGCCGCGCGCCTGGCCGAGGGCGTCGCCCTGTCGGCGATGACGCGCCATATGCTGGGGCTGATGCATGGGCGGCCGGGCGCGCGGGCCTTCCGGCGCATCCTGACGGTCGAGGCGATCCGGCCGGGCGCGGGGCTGGAGGTTCTGGACCGCGCCGTCGAGGCGGTGCGCGAGGCCGAGGCGCGGCGCGATCAACCCGAAGGCCAGGCGGCGTAACCCAATCTTCAAACGCGGTCGTCAGGGTGGGCGGATCATCCCCTGCCCCTTGTGTCCCGGAACCGCGTCATGTCCCTTCGTCTTCGCCTGGCCCCGCTGGCCCTCGCCGCCTGCCTGATCCCGTGCGCGGTGCAGGCCCAAGCTCATGATGGAGGCCGGTTCGCCGTCGGCGCCCAGATCGGAACGCCGGGCGCGGGGCTTCAGGCGCAATGGGCGCTCAGCCCCAAACTGGTGCTGCGCGGCGGTTACGACGTGCTGAACTGGGATCGCGACCAGAGCTACAAGGGCATCGATTACGACGCCAAAATCGACTTCAAGTCGCCGGGCGCCTTCGTCGATCTGCATCCGTTCGAGAACGGGTTTCTGGTGTCGGGCGGGGCCTATTTCGGCGCGCGCCGGATCGATCTGGACGCCACGCCGACCAGCAATGTGAACGTCGGCGGCGCCGTCTTCACTCCCGCCCAGGTCGGAACCCTGACCGGACGGATCGACTTGGCCAAGACCGCGCCCTTCGTCGGCGTCGGCTATGACAACACCTTCGCCCTGAACGGGCGGTTGGGGTTCCGGGTGCTGGCGGGCGCCGCGTTCGGGGATAAGCCCAAGGTCGATCTGGATGCGCGGGGCGGAACCCTGTCGAACGATCCGGTCCTGCGCGCGCGTCTGGACGACGAGGAGCGCGAAATTCAGGACGAGGCCGACAAATACAAGGTCCTGCCGGTCGTCCAGGCCGGCCTTAATTTCCGATTCTAAGCGTCCCGGCGCGGGTTGGGACGGCGCGACAGGCCGTCTCAACTTGTCGAGAATATCTATTTATTTCCAATAGTTAACTAAGAAACAAATCGTAACGCGACGCGCATAGCGCCGGTTTGCCGCTTTCTCGCCACAAGTTAACGCGACAAGACGCGCGCCGGCGGCGTTGGGAGCCGGTGTCTCCTGAGCCAAGCCTATGATCGGCGCGTCCGCTGCTCTCGCCATGTTTTGGGCCGCCCTGTCGTCGATGACGAGCGGGCCCGTCCCCTACAATGTCGCAGTCGCGGCGGATCAGGTCAGGGCCGAAACCCCTGCCGAAACGATCGGTTCCGAAGCCCCAGAGACGGCGTTGAACGCCGAACAGACCGAATTGATGGCCAGCGATCCCGACTGGCGCGCCTCGGCCCGGCTCTATCACGCCGGCGGCGGCGGGGCGACGGGCAACGATTCCCTGGGCTGTCGTCCGATCGCCATGCGCACCGTCGCGGTCGATCCCCGCGTCATTCCCCGCCGCACCAAGCTGTTCATCCGCGAGACGGTGGGCATGCGTCTGGCCGACGGCACGATCCACGACGGCTACTGGTACGCCTCCGACACAGGCGGCGCGATCAAGGGCCAGAAGATCGACCTGTTCACCGGCAACGGCCGCGGGTCGATGACCCAGGCGCAGCGGCTGAACATGCGCACCCTGACCATCGTGGACGCCGGCGATTTCGACGGCTGCCCCCCGGCCTGGACCAACGCCTCCAACTGAAGCCCGGCCGAATGAAAAACGCCGGCTGACCGTTCGGTCAGCCGGCGTTTTCGCGTCTGGGCGCCTGGCTGGCGTCAGTCCAGCTCGGACACTTCCAGCGTGGATTGGACCATGCTGTCGTTATAGGTGCCGACCCAGATGTCGTAGCGGCCGGCCTGGGGGTTGGTGATCGTGACCTTGGGGTCCAACTGCCCGGCGCTGTCGTCATCGCAATAGAAGCGGCCGTTCGGCGTATTGACCAACAGGGTCGTATCCTCGGAAGCCCGCACGCGGAAGGTCAGGTCGCCCTCGCCCGGTTCGAAGAAGATCTGGATGTCCGGCGCGGCGCTGACCGAACCCTGGCAACCGGCCTTGGCGCCCGAGGCGGGCACCGAACCGCCGGCCATGATCGACTTGGTCCACGGATCGGGCGTGAAGCCGCCCTTCAGATTGGCGGTGCCGTAGTTGGGCGTCAAATTGATGTCCGGCGTGGCGCCCGAGACGCTGTCCGATCCGCCCAGTTCGCTGATGTTCAGCGTCGACTGGACCATGTTGTCGTTATAGGTGCCCAGCCAGATGTCGTAACGGCCGCTTTCGGGCTCGTTGATCGTCACCAGGGGGTTCAGTTCGCCGCCGCTGTCGTCGTCGCAGTACCAGCGGCCGCTGGGCGTGTTGATCAGCAGGGTGGTGTCCTCGGACGCCACGGCCTTGATCGTCAGGTTCAGATCGCCGGCGGTGTAGTTCAGCTGCAGATCGGGCGCGGCGCTGACCTTGCCCTCGCAATCGGACTTGGCGGCCGAGGCGGGGATGGAGCCGCCCGCCAGGATCGACTTGGTCCACGGGTCGGGCGTGAAGCCGCTCTCCAGCCGCACAGAGCCGTAGTTGGGCTCAAGCGTGAAGTCGGGCTTGGCGCCGCTTTTCTGGGCCAGGCTGACGCCGGGGGCCAGCAGGACCGCAGCGGCGGCGACGAAGGCGATGGATTTCATTGAGGCTCCCTCCAGCAACGGCAGACCGCCGTGAACGACACCCTAATGGCTTTCAGGTAACGCTGCAGCTTCAAATCGAAGCCGGGCGTCAGAACCTGCGGCGGCCAGAGATCGTCTCGAAGAACAGGCGGAAATCGCCCATCAGGCTCCAGAGCGGATATTTGAACGTCGCCGGACGGTTCTTCTCGAAGACGAAATGACCCACCCAGGCGAAGCCGTAGCCGACCAGCGGCATGGCCAGCAGCCACCACGGGTTCCGCGTCGCGACGAAGGCGACGAAGGCGGCGATCACCAGTCCGGTGCCGACGACATGGATGCGCCGGCACGTCCTGTTGGAATGCTCGTGGATGTAATGGGGATAGAAGGCCTCGAACGAGGCGTATCGTCCCTCGGGCGCGGACGGCGTGTTCATGGACGCAGCGTGCGCCCGGATTTCGCGGGTGGCAAGAGCGCTGATCCTCCCCCGTTTCACGAGGGAGGATGAGATCAGCCCTTCGGCTTGCCCTTGAAGCCGTCCTTCTTGAAGCCGGGCTTGGCCTTGAACGGCTTCTTGGCGAAGGGCTTGTCGCCGGCGGGCTTGCCCGCGTCGGCCTTGGGCGCCCAGGGCTTCTTCTTGAACGGCGGGCGGGCGTCGCCCTCGCCGCCGTCGGCGCGCTTGTAGGGGGTCTTCTTGAACGGGCGGTCGCCGTCCTCGCGCGGCTTGCCGGCGAAACGACTGGCCTTCATCGAGCCCGGCGTAGGGGCTTCGGACGGGGTGATGCGGACCTCGTCCTTGGAGGCGGCGATGGCTTCGCGGAAGGCCTTTTCGTGGGTCTTGGCGATCTCGAACCGGGTCTCCTCGGGAAAGGTGCGGATCGCGCCGATCTGGGGCTTGGAGACGCCGCCGATGCGGCAAATCAGCGGGATCAGCCATTTGGGGTCGGCGTTCCTGGTGCGACCCACGTCCAGGCGGAACCAGACCACCTCGTCGGCGCCCAGGCGTTCGCCCGGCCAGGGCGTCGCCGCCACGCCGTCGTCGCCCCGCGTCGTGCGCTCGCGCTTGGCCGGGCCGCGATCGGCGCCGGGATCGGACAGTTCTTCCGGCGCGGGCTGTTCCTTCTTCAGCAGGCGCACCAGGGCGGCGGCGATCTCTTCGGGCGTGCGCTCGGCGATCATCCGCTTGGCGACGATCATGTCCTCGTCGGACACCTCGGCCTCGAAGAATTCCGGCGACAGCAGACGGCCTTCGTCGGCCTTGCGGATCTCGTCGAAGGTCGGGGCGCCGGACCAGATGGCCTCGACGCCCGCATCGCCCATCAGCCGCTCGGCCTTGCGACGGCGCGAGTGCGGCACCAGCATGACCGACACGCCCTTCTTGCCCGCGCGGCCCGTGCGGCCCGAACGGTGCAGCAGGCCGGCGCGGTTCATCGGCAGTTCGGCGTGGATGACCAGACCCAGGTCCGGCAGGTCCAGCCCGCGCGCGGCGACGTCGGTGGCCACGCAGACGCGGGCGCGGCCGTCACGCAGCGACTGCAACGCATCGGTCCGCTCGCGCTGGCCCATTTCGCCCGACAGGCTGACGGTCGAGAAGCCCCGCTCCAGCAACGACGACTGCAGGTGACGCACGCTGTCGCGCGTCGAGCAGAAGACCATGGCGCGCGGCGCCTCGAACCAGCGCAGGGTGTTGACCACCGCATGTTCGATCTCGTTGGGGGCGATGCGATAGGCGCGGTATTCGATGTCGGCGTGCTGGCGCGTCTTGTCCGTCGCGTCGATGCGGACGGCGTCCTTCTGGTAGCGTTTGGCCAGGGTGGCGATGTCGCGCGCGATGGTCGCCGAGAACAGCAGGGTGCGGCGTTCGGCCGGGGCCTGGTCCAGAATGAACTCCAGATCCTCGCGGAAGCCCATGTCCAGCATCTCGTCCGCCTCGTCCAGGACGGCGACCTTCAGCTCGGACAGGTCCAGATTGCCCCGGTCGATGTGGTCCTTCAGGCGGCCCGGCGTGCCGACGACGATGTGGACGCCGAAGCCCAGGGCGCGCGCTTCACGGCGCGCATCCATGCCGCCGACGCAGGTGGCGATCTTGGCGCCCGAGTCGGCGTACAGCCATTGCAGTTCGGCCGCGACCTGCATGGCCAGTTCGCGCGTCGGGGCGATGGCCAGGCACAGGGGCGCGCCGCCGGGGCCGAAGATCGGCTTGTCGCCGAGCAGGGTCGGGGCGGCGGCCAGGCCGAAGGCCACCGTCTTGCCCGATCCGGTCTGGGCCGAGACCAGCAGGTCGCGGTCCGCGTGTTCGCTTTCCAGCACGGCGGCCTGAACCGGAGTGGGTTCGGCATAGCCCTTGTTGATCAGGGCGCGGTCGAGCGCGGGGTGGACGGCGGGAAAGGGCATGGGAAACCTGGGCAAACGGACAAGGGCGGACGCCGAAACGACCGCGCCCGGCCGAGGTCAGACCTCAGGCCGGGCGAATGGTGACGCTCTATACACGGATAAAGGCTGAAGCGGGGCGGAAAACGCCGTTCACCCTGTTCCTTCAGGCGATGTTGACCCGAAAGACGCACTTTGGCGAACGACCGAACCTTGCCCGGAGCCCGCCCATGCAGGCCCTTTCCATCGCCGCCGCCGGAATGGCCGACGCCCGGCTGCGTTTCGACGCCAGCGCGCGCCGCACTGCCCAGGCGCCGCTGGACAATCCCGCCGAAGACGTCGTCGATCGGATCGAGGCCAGGACCGCCTTCAAGGCCAACGCCGCCGTCCTGCGCACCGCCGACGACATGACCGGAACCCTGCTGGACATCCTGGCCTGAAGCCTTAAGCGTCAAACACGCCAAGGGAAGCAGTCGGAGGTCTTCATGCGTGTGGTGTGGGCGGTTGCAGCGTGCCTGGCCTCGATCACCTTCGCCTCGCCCAGCTTGGCGCAGCGCATCCCCCCATCATGGAAGGTCTCGCCTGCGGCGTCTGGGGACGACTTTCCAAGTCTGGCGGTTCTTCTGGGCATAGATGGCCTTGTAATTCTCGAATGCACCGCGAGCGTGAGCGGTCATCCCGAGAACTGCAGAGTAAGGTCTGAATCACCGGAAGGACTGGGTTTCGGAGACCGCGCTTTGGAGATCGTGCGCCGCGGAACTCTGAACCCTGCGACCAGGAATGGTCGGGCCCAGCCAAGTCGTTTTCGCGTCGCCATTCCTTTTGAGACCGAGCGCCCGCGCCGTTCGCAGACGACGCCGTGGCGGGGGCCGACGCCGACACCGGCCGCTATGGCCGCCGCCGACAGCCTGGCTCAGCAGTTATTGGCCCAGATGCCGGACCCCTTCATGCCCGAGATCGAAGCGCCCGAGGATCGGCGGGCGCTGATCGAGTCGTGGTTCCGACAAGAATCCCCATCGGCGACAGAGACACGGCGAATTTTCGCGACGCTTTTGGCGCGCAACATAGCAGAGGCCGATCTGCAGGCGATGTCTCAAGGCCGCCCGCCCGTTTCCAAGACGCCGCCTGACCCCGAGCAGATGATGAAGTCGTCGCTCGACCTCTTCGACCCTGAGGCGGTCGCCATCAAGGTCCGCGCCCGTTATTGCGCGCGCTTGGGCTGCGAAATCACCCGGCCTTCTCCGGCAGGTTGAAGAAGCCGACGAACCGGTCGAACACGGCCCGGTCGCCCGCAATCGTCATCAGTCCGTCGGCCTCGAAGGCGACAGGCGGAACCTTGCCATAGACGCAGGCCGCGACCAGCGGCGGCTGGGTCGTCAGAACGACTTCAGCGTCCTCCGTCATCCCGCGCGCCGTCGTGATCTCCCCGTCCGCGATCCGCACCACGAACGGCTCGTCACCGAAGACGAAGCCCAGGGTCATGACCGCATCGCCCGCCAGGGCCGGATCGAACATCGTCTCGAACGACTGCATGATCGACACCGCGCTGATCGGCAGGGTCGGGTCGTGCAGCGGCGAGCGCGCGGCCCAGCGACCCAGCACCATGAAGACCGGCTTGATCTCATAGCCCCAGTCCGTCAGCTCATAGACCTGAACCGACGCGGGCGGCGGCAGCTTCCGCCGCCGCAGGACGCCCGACGTCTCCAGCCCCTCCAGCCGCTGGGTCAGCACATTGGCCGACAGACCGTGCAGGTCCTTCTTCAGGTCGCCGAACCGGCGCGGCCCCATCATCAGTTCGCGGATGACCAGCAGCGCCCATCGCTCGCCGATCAGATCAAGGCCGTGCGCCGCCCCGCAGGCGTCATGATACCGGCGCCCGGCCTTAGCAGTTATCTTTTCTAACTCCATGGTTGACTATCGTAATCATCGGGGTCAGGTTTCGCAAACAACAAGGACAAGGAAACGCCGTGCCCCAGATGATCTTCATCAATCTGCCCGTCGCGGACCTGCCCCGGTCCATCGTCTTCTACGAGGCCGTCGGGGCCACCCGGAACCCCATGTTCAGCGACGACACCGCCGCCTGCATGGTCGTGTCGGACGTCATCCACGTCATGCTGCTGACCCACGACAAATGGCGCAGCTTCACCGACCGCCAGATCCCCGACGCCCACGCCTCGGCCCAGGTTCTGCTGTGCCTGTCGCAGGACAGCCGCGCGGCGGTCGACGCCGTGGTCGCCCAGGCCGGGGGCGCGGGCGGCGAGGTCGATCCCAACCCGACCCAGGACTATGGCTTCATGTACGGCCGGAGCTATGCGGACCCGGACGGCCATATCTGGGAAGTCATGTGGATGGACCCCGCCGCCGTCGCCGCCGGCCCCGAAGCCTTCGCCGCCGACGCGAGCGTCTCGTGATGGCCGACAAGATCGTTCCCTGCCTGTGGTTCGACGGCGAGGCCGAGGCGGCGACCGCCTTCTATGTCGGCCTGCTGCCCGACAGCCGCGTCACCGCCGTCAACCGCTCGCCGGTCGACACGCCCTCCGGCCCCGCCGGCTCGGTCCTGACGGTCCAGTTCGTCCTGGCGGGCCGCGAGTATGTGGCCCTGAACGGCGGATCGGCCTTCCACTTCACAGAGGCCGTCTCCTTCATGGTGATGACCGAGGACCAGGCCGAGACGGACCGGCTGTGGGACGCCCTGATCGCCGACGGCGGGCGCGAAAACGCCTGCGGCTGGCTGAAGGACCGCTGGGGCTTGTCGTGGCAGATCACGCCCCGCCGCCTGCTGGACCTGACCACCGACACCGACGCCGATCCCGCCCGCGCGGCGGCCGCCATGACGGCGATGATGACCATGACCAAGATCGACATCGCGGCCCTGGACCGCGCCGTCGCCGACCTTTGACCCTGCCCCAAGGAGACGACCGATGACCTATGTGACCGGCTTCCTGACCCCCGTGAGATCCGAAGACAAGGCGCGCTACGTCAAGTCCGCCCAGGCGTCCTGGCCCCTGTTCCAGAAATACGGCGCCCTGTCCCAGACCGAGACCTGGGGCGAGGACGTGCCCGACGGCAAGCTGACCAGCTTTCCCATGGCCGTGAAGCTGGAACCGGGCGAAGTCGTGGTCTTCTCTTGGGTGACATGGCCCGACCGCGCGACCGCCGACGCCTGTTTCGCCGGGATGCAGGACGATCCCGGCTTTGCCGACATGGACATGCCCTTCGACGGCAAGCGGATGATGTGGGGCGGTTTCAGCGTCGCCTTCGAGGGCAAGGCCTGACGATCGGGCGGCCCTGTCCGAACGCAAATCGCCCTGGCGCATTGTCAGGGATCGAGGAGACGACGACATGGCCGCCCGCCCCACCTGGCAAGGACATCTGAAGCTGTCGCTGGTCACATGCCCGGTGGCCCTCTACACGGCGACGACCAGCACGAACGACGTGCGGTTTCACCTGATCAATCCCGACACCAACAACCGCATCCGCATGGTCCCGACCGACCCGGACGCCGGCCCGGTCGAGCGCAGCGACCTGGTGCGCGGCTATGAGGTGTCAAAGGACGAATACGTCCTGTTCGACGACGCCGACTTCGACAAGGTGAAGCTGGAAAGCACCAAGACCATCTCGATCGACAAGTTCGTGGACGAGGCGGACATCGACCGGCTGTACTGGGACGATCCCTTCTTCGTCGTCCCCGAAAAGGGCGCGGGCGTCGAGGCCTTCGCCGTCATCCGCGACGCCATGAAGAAACAGGGCAAGGTGGCGCTGGGCCGGCTGGTCCTGCGCGGCAAGGAGCGCCAGCTGGCGCTGGAGGTCCGGGGCAAGGGACTGATCGCCTACACCCTGCGCGCCCATGACGAGGTGCGCGCCTCCGACGACTATTTCGACGACATTCCGACCGTAAAGGCCGATCCCGACATGGTCGAGATCGCCGCGCGAATCATCGGCCAGAAGGAGGCGGACTTCGACCCGACCGACTTCAAGGACGGCTACGACGACGCCCTGCGCGCCATGATCAAGGCCAAGTCCAGGGGCGGCAAGGGCGTGATCGACGTCGCTGAACCCGACGACACCAACGTCATCGACCTGATGGCGGCGCTCCGAAACAGCCTGAAGGGCTCGGCGACGGGGGCGAAGAAGCCGGCCAGGAAGGCGGCGCCCAAGAAGACCTCGGCCAAAAAGGCGACGGCCAAGAAGAAGGTGGCCTGACGTATTTACACCCGCTCATCCCGGCGAAAGCCGGGACCCAGTTCTTTGGGCGATTAATCGCATGAGACCAGAGGTCAGCGGTCATCCCACGCACCGGCGATGCGAAAGCTCTGGGTCCCGGCTTTCGCCGGGATGAGCGGGGTCAGGGGACTCCCATCTTTTTCAACGCCGATTTGAGACTGACCGCTGACGCCCGGAAATCCGCCCACGGATCGGGCTTCTTCAACAGGGCCTCATAGGTCCACAGGTTGAACGCCGCCGGGTCCAGTCCCGCCTTCACCTGACCCCACGACAGCGGAAAGGCGATCCCCGCCCCCGGTCGGGCGCGGGGCGACCAGGGGGCGACCGCCGTGGCCATGCGGCCGTTCCGCAGATAGTCGATGAAGATCTTTCCGCCCCGCGCCTTCTTGGCCAGGGTCGTGGTGAAACGATCCGGCGCCTCGGCGCGCATGGCGTCGGCCACGGCCTTGGCGAAGGCCTTGTTCTGGTCCCAGGTCACGCGGGATCGGGCGTCGCTCTTGATCGGGACCACGACGTGCAGCCCCTTGCCGCCCGTCGTCTTGACGAAGGCCGGCAGCCCCAGCGCCTCCAGCCTTGTCTTCACCCCCCTGGCCGCCGCGATCACGTCGCCGAAGTCCAGCCCCGCGTCGGGATCGAGGTCGAAGGTGATCTGCTCCGGCGTTTCCGGCCGGCCGGGCGCGCAGCCCCAGGGATGCAGCTCCAGCCCGCCCGACTGGGCGATGGCGACCAGGCCGCCGACATCGACGGCGGCGACATAGGGGGTGCGCGCCTTGACGTCGATCAACTTCAGGCGCGGGTTCGACCCGGCCATGGCGTGCCGCTGGAAGAAGGTCTCGCCGCCGATCCCCTCGGGCGCGCGGATGATCGAGGTCGGCCGATCCGCCACATGGGCCAGAAGGCGCTCGGCCGCCGCCTCGTAATAGCGCGCCAGATCGGCCTTGGTGATCGCCGGCCGGTCGCCGCTACCGGGCCACAGCACCTTGTCAGGGCTGGAGATCGTCACCCCCGCCACAACCACTTTGCCGGGCTTTCCAGCCGGTCGCACCGTGGTCGTGGTTTTCTTCGCGTCGCCCATGTCGGCGGGCGGTTGCGGCGCCTCGGTGACCTCGGCGGCCGCCTTGTCGTCGCGCAAGCCCTTGAACGCCGCCTGCCGCAGCGATCCAGCCTCGGTGTATCCGCCATGCTCGACCTCGGCGACCAGCACCGGCCGGACCCAGTGGATGTCCTTGGCCGTCTTGGGCACGCCCGCCCCGACAAAGGGCGACCTGTCCGCCGCCGCACCCTTCAGCGCCGGAACCAGCGTCTTCACGACCGCCTCGCCATAGCCGGTCCCCACCCGGCCCAGATAGCGCAGGCCGCCCCTGCCCTTCACCCCGACCAGCAGAGAGCGGAACCGCGTCCCGCCCTCCGACGACCAGCCGCCGATCACCACCTCGTCGCGCCCCCGGCATTTGGACTTCAGCCAGGTGGACGACCGCCCGGCGTGATAGGGCGCCTCCAGCTTCTTGGAGATCACCCCTTCCAGATCCATTCGGCAGGCGCTCTCCAGCACCGCCTGCCCGGTCGAGGCGAAATGTTCGACATAGCGCAGCCGCCCGCCCCGCCCCTTGCCGATCCGGTCCACATAGGCCTGCAACCGCGCCTTGCGATGCGACAGCGGCAGTTTTCGCAAATCCTCCGCCCCCTCGAACAACAGGTCGAAGGCGAAATAGACCAGGCCGCCAGTCTTCTCGTCCGAGATCGCGGCCTGCAACGCCCCGAAATCCGGTCTGTGATCGTCGTCCAGCGCGCACAGTTCGCCGTCGATCACCGCATCGGGCCAGGTCGCGGCCTCCGCCGTCAGGTCCGGGAACCTGTCGCTCCAGTCCAGCCCTTTTCGCGTCCGCAACACCGCCCGCCCACCGCCGACGCCGATCTGGAGGCGATAGCCGTCGAACTTGATCTCGTGCGCCCATCCCGCCCCGCCCGGCGGATGGTCCGCGACCTTGCACAGCTGGATCGGCGCGAAGGCCGGCGGCTTCTTCGCCTTCGCCGCCGCCTTGGACGGCCTGGGCTTGGCCGGCCCCTTGCGACCCGTCGGCCGGGACGCCGTCCATGCCTTTGTTCCATCCGCGATCTCGGCCAGCGACCGCCCCGTCGTCACCGAGGCGTCGATTTCGGCCAGCGCATCCCCCTCGCCCGCCACGGCGAAATCGTCCTTCTCCTTCAGCAGCAGCCAGTTGTTCCGTTTGGACGGCTTGCCCCGGTCGTTCTTCAGCCGGATCAGCGCCCATTTTCCCTTCAGCCGCTCGCCGTGCAGGATCATCTTGATCTGCCCCCTGGCCCAGGCCGCCTCCAGGTCCGGCTCCTGCGGCTCCCACGTCCCGACGTCCCACATCTGCACCGTGCCGGCGCCATAGTTGCCGTCGGGGATCGTCCCCTCGAACGCCCCATAGTCCAGCGGATGATCCTCGACCTCGACCGCCAGCCGCTTGACCGCCGTGTCGCGCGACGGCGCCTTGGTCACGGCCCAGGATTTCAGCACCCCGTCCGCCTCGATGCGGAAATCATAATGCAGCCGCGTCGCCGCATGACGCTGAATCAGATAGCGCAGCCCGCCTTTCGACCGCCCGCCCTTGGCCCCCTTCGGCTCGGGCGTCTCCCCGAACCGCCGCTTCGCCCGATAGGTCTTCAGTTCACCGCGCATGGGGGCGTAATCCGCCTCAGGCGAAACCGTTGCGCTTGTCCGCTTTCGGCTAGGATGTTCAGCGGCTGATTTGGACGGGCCAACTCATCAGCGCAGTCCAGAATAATGTTCATCACAGCGATCACAGCGAGGCCACGGAGAACACGACGGAGCCTTGCCGATTCGGCAAAGGCTTGATGGCCTGCGAGGGCGAGGCTACCGAACGATCGACGGCCCGCACACGAAGTTGCGAGCCGATGCGTGTTCGGTTCCGTCGTGTCCGCTGTGACTTCGTCGTGCCCGTTGTGATGAACGCCTTGCACATCAACTCAGCGCCGGTTGCTCTACCGACAGAACCGCGTGTCGGTCGCCTCCAGATGCAGGTGGTCGTGGTGGACGGCGTTGTAGTCGGGGCTCAGGGTCGTGCCGAAGATGCGGCAGGCGTCGTCGCGGATGCGGCGCAGGAAGCGGGCCTCGGCCGTGTCGCCGCTCCAGTCCTTGGTCACGGTGATGCGCCGCCCGTCCCGCAACCGCACCCCGGCGAAATCCAGCGCCGCCGCCTGGGCATGGGCGCTGATCCGGTTGGACCCCACGCCGTTGTTCACATTGCGACAGGCATAGGCGCCCATGTGGTCGATCTGGACCACGTCCGAGCCCAGGATTTCGCGCGCCGCCGGCTCCAGCGACTGCCTGCGCCAGATGCTCAGCGCCAGCGCGGTCTGGCAGGTCATCTCCACCTCGCCCGGCGCCATCCGCGCCACAGTACCCAGGTCGGCGCCCAGCACTCCGCCCTGACGCAGGCCGCAGCTGGCGGTGTTCTGACGATCCGGCACGGGGCTGAACCGCACCCGCGCGGCGTTCAACTCGGCCAGACACCGGCCCAGATCGCTCCCCTCGCGCACCACCAGCGCCTGGGTGCCGCCGTCGATGGCCCGGTCGACCAGCCCCCCGACCAGGGGCGCCTCGGTGCGCGACGGATAGGGCGAGGGCGGCCGCAACGGCTCGGGCGGCCGTCGCACGCAGCCGCTCAGGATCAGGCCGGCGACCAGGGCGACCGAGGCGGCCGCACGGCCGAATCGACGCGGGAACAGGGGCGATGACATTTCGCCATCCTAATCGATTCCGGGGCCATCCGAAGGCGGCCAGTCATTGATCGGCCCCGCGTAATCCAGATCCATCGTATAGGGGTGACGCCAGCCGGGGATGGCGTCGAAATTCGGCGCGCGCCTCAAGTGCTGGGCCACCATCATCCCCAGCGGCGTGATCGGCTCGGGCAGCGGCCTCAACCGGCCCTCCGCGTCGAAATAGTTGGGCGCCCAGCCCCCGTCGACCGCATAGGCGAAGTCGGACGCCGTCGCCTCCGGCCCCAGATGGCGCGCCCGCCAGTGATAGAGAAAGGCGCCGTATCGCCCGGATTCGCCCATCGGCTGGTCCATCAGCATCGCATGCGCCAGTCGGGTCGCCTCCGCGATGATGTCGGCGTCGCGCTGGGCGATCAATCGGGCCAGATCGTCCTCGGAGCGCGCCTCGTCATCGGCCTCGGCGGCTCTGGCCGGTTCGGCGCGATCCGCCAGCCGCGCCAACGCCTCGGCCGAGCGCACCAGAACCTGGGCCTCACCTCCGCGCCCCTGGACCAGCAGTCCGCCGGCGCGCTGCATCGCCTCCTCCACCGCCTTGCGGGGATCGACCGGCGGCGCCGGGGCGGCATCGGTCGGCGTCGGGTCCGGCCGCGCCGGCTCCAGTTCGCGATCCAGGCGCGCGGCGGTGTCCTTACGGCTCCACCCCTCGCGGCGCGACTTCTTCCTCAGATTGGCCAGGCCCACGTCGAACCGACGCGCCACCGACTTGCCGCTTTCGCCGGCCTCATAGGCCTCGCGCACCCGTTTCCAGACCTCGGGCCCGCGATATTTTCTCAGACGATAGTGTTCCATGACGACATCCTGGTCGCCCGAGTCGTCAAAATCGGTCGCAGGCCGTCGTCGCCATCGCCGTAATCCCACAAAATCCGTCGTCCAATTCTCTCTTGAGTCTCACGCCTCCCGGCCCTCGCCCGACGCCCCCTTTGTCCGGCATCGATCCGAACAGAACCGCACCCGATCCCAGTCCCGCGCCCACTTCCTGCGCCAGACGAACGGCAGGCCGCAGGCGGCGCAGACCTTTTGCGGCAGGTCGGCCTTGGCGGGCGCCACGCCCAGATTGACGTGCTTTCGAGCCATGCGGTTGGCAACGAAAAAGGGCGGCCCTTTCGGCGCCGCCCCTGATCGTCTTCAGCTGTCCAGGAAGGACCGCAGTTTGCGGGACCGGCTGGGGTGTTTCAGCTTGCGCAGCGCCTTGGCCTCGATCTGGCGGATGCGTTCGCGGGTGACGCTGAACTGCTGGCCGACCTCTTCCAGCGTGTGGTCGGTGTTCATGCCGATGCCGAAACGCATCCGCAGAACCCGCTCCTCGCGCGGCGTCAGCGACGCCAGAACCCGCGTCGTGGTCTCGCGCAGGTTCGACTGGATGGCGGCGTCGATGGGCAGGACGGCGTTCTTGTCCTCGATGAAATCGCCCAGGTGACTGTCTTCCTCATCCCCGATGGGGGTTTCGAGCGAGATCGGCTCCTTGGCGATCTTCAGGACCTTGCGCACCTTTTCCAGCGGCATGGCCAGTTTTTCAGCCAGTTCTTCCGGGGTCGGCTCGCGGCCGATCTCGTGCAGCATCTGGCGGCTGGTGCGGACGATCTTGTTGATCGTCTCGATCATGTGGACCGGGATGCGGATGGTGCGCGCCTGGTCGGCGATGGAGCGGGTGATCGCCTGCCTGATCCACCAGGTGGCGTAGGTCGAGAACTTGTAGCCGCGACGATACTCGAACTTGTCGACCGCCTTCATCAGGCCGATGTTGCCCTCCTGGATCAGGTCCAGGAACTGCAGGCCGCGGTTGGTGTATTTCTTGGCGATGGAGATCACCAGACGCAGATTGGCCTCGACCATCTCCTTCTTGGCCTGACGGGCTTCGCGCTCGCCCTTCTGCACCGTCTGGACGATGCGGCGATAGTCGTCGATCGGCAGGCCGGCTTCCAGCGCCACGGCGGCGACATCGCCCCGGATGGTGGCGATCTGGCTGGCTTCGTTGTCGCTGAACTTGGTCCAGCGCACGCCCTGTTCCTTGATCCGATCCGTCCAGGTCGGGTCCAGTTCGGCGCCGAAATAGGCCTTCAGGAACTCGGGCCGCGAAATGCCGTAGCTGTCGGCCAGACGCAGCAGACGCCCTTCCAGACCGATCAGCCGCTTGTTGATGGCGTAAAGCTGCTCGACCAGCGCCTCGATGCGGTTGTTGTTCAGCTTCATCGTCTTCAGACGATCCGAGATGGACAGCGTCAGCGCCTGATAGGCCTTCTCGTCCTTGGCGCTCAGCACCTCGCCCTTCAGCCGCGCCTGCACCAGCTTGTCCTGCAGCTGGCGGAAGGCGCCGAAGTCGGCGGCGATCAGGTTCAGAACCTCCATCACCCCGTCGCGCAGCTCGGCCTCCAGCGCCGAGATCGACATGCCGCCGCCATCGTCGAAGTCATCGTCGTCCTCGTCATCGGACTCTGGCTTCTCTTCGGCCGCCGGCTTGTCCTCGGCCTCTTCTTCCTCGCCCTCGGGCTGTTCGGCGCCGGGGACGGAGGACGGGTTCAGCACGCCGTAGGTCGCGTCCAGGTCGATGACCTCGCGCAACAGGATGCGGTTGTTCTCAAGTTCGTCGCGCCAGACCATGATGGCCTCGAACGTCAGGGCGCTTTCGCACAGGCCCGAGATCATGGCGTCGCGGCCGGCCTCGATCCGCTTGGCGATGGCGATTTCACCCTCGCGGCTCAGCAGTTCGACCGAGCCCATTTCGCGCAGATACATGCGCACCGGGTCGTCGGTGCGGTCATAGGCGGCCTTGGCGGGCGTTTCGGCGACGGCGGTGCCGGCGGCGGCGGCGACGTCGGTGCCTTCCTTGCCCTCGGCGGCCTCTTCCTCGTCCTGGACGACGTTGACGCCCATTTCGGACAGCATGGCCAGGGTGTCTTCGATGGCGTCGCCCGACACCTCTTCGGACGGCATGACCTTGTTCAGCTCGTCCATCGTCACATAGCCGCGCGCCTTGGCCTGTTTGATGAACTTCTTGACGCCGGCGTCGGTCAGATCGAGCAGGGGCCCGTCGGTCGAAACCTCGGCGTCCTGCGTCTCGGTCTGTGCGTTCATAGTCAGTCTGTCTCCGGCCGGAGGGGGTGATCAATCCGCCCCGGCGAAAAATACAATGCCTGGCGAGGCGTAAGGTTACGCGCCCGCGCTGTCTTCCCAAATCGTCCCGGCTTTGATCGCACGGCGAAGCGCATCCCGCTCGGCCTTCAGCCGGCGGAACGCCTCATCCTGCCCAGGCACGCCACGCGCCTGGGACAAGGCGTCCTCCAACGCGGCGACCCGCGTCGAAGCGTCGAACGCCTGCGACCATCGGACCCTTGCCTCGGCGAGGGGCGCATTTGCGGCCAGGAATGGCGCGCCGGACTTCGCCGCCGCCTTCTCGACCTCGCGCACTAAGGCATCATGACCCGATTGCGCCAGATGGCGTCGCAGGGCGGCGGAGTCAAGGGATCGTCCCGACAGACGTAGGCGAACCAGCTCCTGCGCCAGCCCGTCCAGCCCCTTGTCGCCGAACCCGTGGGCCGAAATTTCCTCCAGATGGTCGTCCATCCGCTCGGGGTCATCGATGGCGCCGTGGGCCAGGGCGGCGGGCACGGGCTCGATGGCGCGAAACAGCGACTGCATCGCCTGGGCGCCCTCGGCGGTCTGGCCCAGTTTCGGCGGCGGGCCGAACCGGCCCTTGCCCTGCCCCGGCGTCCAGGGGGCGCGTTGCGGGCTGCGCGGGAACAGGGCGTCGAACCGTTCGAACAGATCGCGACGATACTGTTCGGCCAGGTCCCTGTCCTGAATGGCCGAGGCGGTGTTGCGCAGGCGCGCCTTGAAACCGGCCTTGCGTTCCGGCGTGTCCAGCGGCTCCAGTTCCTGTTCCCGGCGGAACAGGACTTCGGCGAAACCGTGCGTCTCGGACAGGGCCTGGCGCAGGGCCGGCGCCCCCTTGTCGCGCAGGATGTCGTCCGGGTCCTGACCGCCGCTCAGCAACGAGAACCGGAACGACCGCCCCGCCTTAAGCAACGGCAGCGACCGTTCGATGGCGCGATAGGCGGCGCGCAGCCCCGCCGCATCGCCGTCGAAGCACAGGACCGGCTCGTGCGAGACCCGCCACAGACGCTCCATCTGCTCTTCGGTCAGGGCCGTGCCCATCGGCGCCACGGCCGGCAGGCCCGCGCGCTGGCAGGCGATGACGTCCATATAGCCTTCGACCACGATAATGGCCTGATCGTTCTTGGATTCCGCGCCAAGAATCCGCCGCGCCTCGGGCAGGCCGTAGAGTGTCGCCCCCTTGTGAAATAGCGGGCTCTCCGGGCCGTTCAGATATTTGGCCCGGTCGTCGGGGTTCATGGCCCGGCCGCCGAAGCTGACGATCCGCCCGCGCGCGTCCAAGATCGGGAACATCAGCCGGTCGCGGAACCGATCATAGGGCTGACCGCCGCTTTCGGGCGAGATCAGCAGGCCCGCCTCGACCAGATCGGCCGGCCGCGCCCCGCGCTGCACCAGCGCCTGTTTCAGACCCTCGCGGTCGTTGGGCGCATAGCCCAGGCCGAACCGCTCCCACTGATCCTCGGGCAGGCCGCGTTTTTCGAGGTATTCGCGCGCCGCCTTGCCCGGCGTGCGGCGCAGGTTGGCGGCGAACCATTTCTGGGCCAGGTCCATCCAGTCCGACAGACCCGCCCGCTTCTGCTCGCGCTCGGCCTCCTTGGGGTCTTCGGCGGGAAGCTGCATCCCCGCCTCGCCCGCCAGACGCTGCACGGCCTCGACGAAGCTCAGCCGCTCCGTCTCCTGCAGGAAGGAGATGATGTCGCCGTGCTTGCCGGACGAGAAATCGTGGAAGAAACCCTTGTCGTCATTGACGAAGAAGGAGGGCGACTTCTCCTTCGAGAAAGGTGACAGCCCGGCGTATTCCCGCCCCTGACGCTTAAGCTTCACCGTCCGCCCGATGACGTCGGACGGGCGAAGGCGAGCCTTCAGTTCATCGATGAAACGGTCGTCAAAGCGCACACGAGCACAAGCCTTCGCTTAGCGCGAAAGTGAATGTCGAAAACTAGCCCTATCGCCAGTTTCCCCGATCCTGATTCGCGCTGTGGGTAATATCGAGGATAAGATTTGCCAACGCCAATATCGGTCGCAACTGTTCAACCGATATCGGGGCGATCAGGCGGTTCGTCCAGGCATCCCCCGATATCCGAACGAACCGCCGCATCGCAGAAGGCGTAAACCGCAGCGTCCCCCAACGCCTTGGCTAACGAAGTCCTAACGCCTCGCGGACCTGCATCTGACGGAAGGACCGGCGGTCTGTCGAGAGGGCGGCCAAGGTCGGGCTGCAAATCAAGGCGAGACTGTGTCTTTTCCGCCGCGACCAATTTCGTTCAACGGCGGCCAAAAGGCACGACCTTGTTGGCGCCGTCGTGCCCGATATCGGCCTGTCCGAGGAAAGGAATGCCCGACCTGAGACACCAGTATCGAACGATTTCCTCCGGGGTCTGACCAAAATCGGGATCGTTTGGCGTGACGTCCGAAACCCGTCCCAGGCGAATCCCGGCCACGCGACGGATCGACGCCTGGCCCGTCAAGTGAAACATCATCCGGTCGATCCGATAGGCGGCCTCCGCAACCTCCTCCAGCATCAGGACGTGATCGGTCAGATCCGGCTCCAGCGCCGTGCCGACAAGCTGGTCGACGATGGTCAGGTTGAAGGCGACAGCGGGGCGCGGATCGACGGCCAGAGACGGCTCGATCCAGTCGGTGCGGCCGGTGGTCAGCCAGGCCAGGGCGCCGCGCGCCGTTTCATCGTGCCGAACCGCGTCCGACGCCATCGGCCCATGCGCCAGATGTTCGAACCCGGCCTTGTACATCCCCGCCAGCAGGCTGCCCGCGTCGGAATAGCCCATGTAGCGTTTCTTGCGCGCCACGGCGTCCAGGCGCGGGATCACCGCCTCGGCGATGCGGCACGACCCATAGCCGCCGCGCGCGAACCAGATGGCGTCGATGCGCGGATCGTTGGCGAAGGCCACGAACGCCTCGGCCCGCGCCCGGTCGTCCCCGGCGAAATGGCCGTGCTTCAGGAAACAGGCGGGGTGGAACACCACCGAGACGTTGCGGTCGGGATGGTGTTCGGCCATCCAGGCGTCGATCTGGTCGGCGCGCTTCCGCGAGAAGCGCGAACTGGCGCAGACGACGCCGATCTTGAAGCTCTTGGTGGTCACGCCCGCCTTCTTCGTCGTTTTTGCGATCCCCACTGGCGGACCGGCCCGATCCCCTGTTCTAAGGGGGCATGAACCAAGACGCCTCCTATTTCTTCTGCGGCATCGGCGGATCGGGGATGCTGCCCCTGGCCATGATCGTGCAGGCGCGCGGAAACGCCATCGAAGGCTCCGACCGCGCCCTGGATCAGGGCCGCACGCCCGAAAAGTTCGACTGGCTGCGCGCCCACGGCGTCGTCCTGCATCCCCAGGACGGGTCAGGCGTCACCCGCCCCCACCAGACCGTGATCGCCACCGGCGCCATCGAAGACACGGTGCCCGACATCGGCGCGGCCCGACGCGCCGGCGCGACAATCAAGACCCGCCCCGAATTGCTGAGCGAGCTGTTCAACGCCGCCCCGACCTCGGTGGGGGTCGCCGGCACCAGCGGCAAGTCCACCATAACCGGCATGATCGCCTGGATTCTGCACCAGACGGGTCGAAATCCCACGGTGATGAACGGGGCGGTGATGAAGAACTTCGCCGACGCCGACCATCCGTTCGCCAGCGCCCTGATCGGCGGAACGGACCTGTTCGTGTCCGAGGTGGACGAGAGCGACGGCTCCATCGCCCGCTACGATCCGACCGTGGCGGTCGTGTCCAACATCTCGCTGGACCACAAGTCGATGGAGGAGCTGCGCGACCTGTTCGGCGGCTTCACCGCGCGGGCGACGACGGCGGTGCTGAACCTGGACAACCCCGAGACGGCGGCCCTGGCCCAGTCTCTTCCAGCCGGAAAGGCGATCACCTTCGGCCTGGGCGAGGAGAAGGCCGACCTGTCCGCCCACGACCTGCAGCCCCTGCCGACAGGCATGACGTTCCGCCTGATCGAGGGATGGAGCGAACACGACGTGGTGCTGAACGTGCCCGGCGCCCACAATGTCGCCAACGCCCTGGCGGCGCTGGGCGCGACCCGCGCGCTGGGCGTGCCGACGGGCGAGGCGGTCAGGGCGCTGGAGACCTTCGCCGGCATCCGTCGCCGCATGGAGGTGGTGGGAACCGCCGGCGACATCACCGTCATCGACGACTTCGCCCATAACCCCGACAAGATCGCCGCCACCCTGAAGACGCTGCACGCCTTCGACGGGCGGCTGCTGATCCTGTTCCAGCCGCACGGGTTCGGCCCGTTGAAGCTGATGAAGTCCGAGTTCATCGACGGTTTCGCCGGACTGATGCGCCCCGACGACCTGCTGCTGATGCCCGAGCCGGTCTATTACGGCGGCACCACCGACCGCAGCGTGGGGTCCGAGGACATCGCCTCCGGCGTCCGCGCCGCCGGCCGTCAGGCCGAGGCCCTGCCGACGCGCGCCGACTGCGGCGACCGGATCGTGGAGATCGCCAAGCCGGGCGACCGGATCATCGTCATGGGCGCGCGCGACGACACCCTGTCGACCTTCGCGGCGGAACTGCTGGCGCGGCTACAGAAATAACCGCTCATCCCCCGAAGGTCGGAATGAGCGGAAAGGCTCAGTACACGTCGCGCCGATAGCGGCCGTCTTCCAGCATCGTCAGAACCACGTCCGCGCCCAGCGCCTGCTCCAGCGCCGCGTGAACGCCCTGGGACATGCCTTCCAGACTGCCGCAGACATAGATCGCGGCCCCGCGCGCGATCCAGTCGCGCAGGTCGTCGGCCGCGGCCGCGACCAGATCCTGAACATAGCGGCCGTCGCCTGCATCACGCGAGAAGCATCGGTCCAGCCGTCGCAACACGCCCGACGCCAGCCAGGCTTGAAGCTCGGCGTCGAAGAAGGCGTCGTGGGCCTGAGTCCGTTCGCCGAACAACAACCAAGCCCCGCCGCCCGCCGCCGTTCGCGCCTTCAGATGCGCGCGCAGACCCGCGAGGCCCGTGCCGTTGCCGATCAGGATCATCGGCGTCGCATCCGCCGGGCCGTGGAAGCTGCGGTTCGTCCTCAGCCGCATCCCGATCCGGTCGCCGAGCGCCAATCCTTGGGTCAGCCAGCCCGAAGCCAGGCCGGGCGTTCCGTCGGGGCGGCGCATCAGGCGGATCAGAAACTCGACCCGCCCATCCGACGGCAGGGAGGCGATGGAATATTCGCGCGAGCCAGGCGTCACGCCGTCCCGTTCGGGCAGGCCGACCTCGGCGATGTCGCCGGCCGACCAGTCGGGCACAGGGTCCACGGGTTCGAACGCCAGACGCCAGGCCTCGCCGCCCGGACTGCCCGGATTGACCAGGGTGCGCTCGACCAGCCGCCAGGGGGCGTAGGCGGGCGGGGTCCAATCTGGGACGGCGACGTGGCCGGTGATCTGGTTCAACTGATGCTGCCAGTGGCGGAGGGCGCCGGCCTCGCCATTGTCGACCTCGACCGTATCGAACAGGGGTTCGGCGCCCGAGCGCCGCAGCCAGCCGTCCACCGCATGGCCGAAGCCGCAGAACTGGTCATAGCTGCGGTCGCCCAAGGCCAGCACGCCGAACCGCACGCCGGCCAGATCACCGGGGGCCGCCATCGTCTTCCTGACAAAGCGGGCGGCGTTGTCGGGCGGGTCGCCCTCGCCCGTCGTTGAGACGATCAGCAAGGCCCGATCCGCCGCCTTCAATGTCTCAAGGTCCAGATCGGCGAAGGACAACACCCGCGCGCCCACGCCGCCGTCGCCCAAAAGGGCCCGCGCCGTCATCCAGGCCAGTTCCTCGGCGAACCCCGTCTGGCTGGCGAAGGCGACCAGAACGGGCTTGCCGTCTCCCGCGCCGGCCATGGCCTCGGATCGGGCGCGGACCAGGGCGGCCGCGCGGCGTTCGCGCCAGACCTTGACGGCGATCAGGACCAGCCAAAGCACAACCGCCCCGACCGCCCACAGCCAGCGCTGCGGATCGGCCGTCACCCCGGCCGGTCTCCGTCGGGATCGTCCATCATGGCGGCGAAGGCCGGCGTCATCCGCTCGATCGGCCCGCGTTCGCTGCGCTCGACGAAGTGGGCGGCCAGGCCCAGGGCCTCGGCGTATTCCGGCCCCTCGAACGGTCCCATGACGGTCAGGGCCGTGGCGTAGGCGTCGGCCATCATCGCCGAGGCGTGGATCACCGTGACCGAACTCAGGGCGTTGCGGACCGGACGGCCGGTCGAACCGTCCAGGGTGTGGGGATACAGCCGGCCGTCATGGACGAAGGCGCGGCGGTAGTCGCCGCTGGTCGCCACCGCCAGGTCGAACAGGGCCGCCACGGTGCGGGGCGCGGGACTGTTCTCGACACGCTCGATCTCGACCCACCAGGGCTGGGCGTCCGGCTTGACGCCGCGCCCCTTCAGCTCGCCGCCGATCTCGATCAGGTGCGAGGTCGCGCCCAGGGCCGTCAGCCGGTCGGACACCCGGTCCACCGCATGCCCCTTGGCGATGCCGGAGAAGTCCAGCTTCATCCCGCCCATCTGCATCACGCCGCGCGCATCGGGGTTCAGCCGCAATTTCTGCCAGCCGGATACGGCCAGGGCCGCCGCGATTTCTTCTTCGGGTGGAAGCGGCAGCAGGGCCGGGCGTGGTCCCGGCGGCCCGAAGCCCCACAGATCGACCAGGGCGCCCAGGGTCGGATCGACCGCGCCGTTCGTCTCGTCGCCCAGGGTCATCGCCGCGTCCAGCAAGTCCCAGAACGGTTGCGACACCGCCCACACGCCGGCCGGGGCGGTGTTGAAGCGGCTGATCTCGCTGGACGGCTCCCACGGGCTGAACAGGGCGACGACGGCTGCCAGTTCTTCCTCGATGGCCTCGCGAACGGTCGCCTCGCCCACGCCGGGCGGGGCGATGACGCGCGCGCTCCAGGTCGTGCCCATCGTCTGGCCGTCCAGCGAGCGGATCAGGTCGCTGGGCGGACGCGGCGGCGCGCCCTCGATCACGGGGATCAGGACGCGATTGTCGGCCCGGTCCGCGAGCGGAGCGGGGTCGCCGATGACGACGGCGGAGGGAGCGGCGCGCGAGCCGCGCGAGAGGGGCGTGTCGGACATCCCGCTCGCTTAGGGCAGGACTTCCACGGCCGCCACATAGTTGGCGCTGGAACCGAGCGTTTGCCCCTGCCCTTCGGTGCGGACCGAGGCATTCAGCCAGTACATGCCGGCCGCCGGCCAGGTGATGGTGAAGGCGCCGTCCGCGTCGGTCTTCACGGTCATTTCCTCGGGATTGTCGCGATAACGGACGCCGCCGCGCGCCACGGTGACGTCCAGGCCCGAGGCCGGCTGGCCGTTGTTCAGCAGTTTGAACGTCGCCGTCTCGCCCGCGACCAGGTCGTTGGGATGGGTCACGGGCGCCAGCTCCAGCCCCTCGCCGGTCGTCTTGAAGACGGTGTCGGTCGGATTGTTCAGGGTGACGAAGGTCTCGATGCGGCTGGCGGTGCGGGTCGCCTGAACGTCGGTCGCGCCCGCCGGCAGGGCGGCGGGATATTCGGCGGCGGTCCCGCGCCAGCGCTTCTGCTCGCCGTTCAGCTTGTAGCTGGCCATGACCCCGCTCATGACGTTGGCGATTTTATAGGTGCCGTTCTGCGTCAGATGGGCGTCGAAGGTCGAGCGATATTGGCCCTGCATGGCGTGTTCGGGCTGGACCGCCGAGCCGTCCGGCGCGGTGATGGTCAGGCCCGTCATCCGCATGGCGGCGTGGTCGGGATCGAACACCTTGTTGGACATGCCGGCGTCGAACCCGACCCAGGCGTCGGTCCCCGACAGGATGGTGGCGGTCGGCGCCATCCAGGCGCGGTGCGCCTGGGCCGCCATCGGCGCCGCCAGGGCGGCGGCGAGCGTCAGAAGGGCGATCGTCTTCTTCATGGTCGTGATCCTCAGCGAGAGACGGCGACGCGCACGGCGCCCAGTTCGGATGCGCCGGTCCCGGCGCTGGTGTTGGCCGCGCCCCAGCGGAAGGGCACGCGCACGACCTCGCGGCCGCCCAGTTCGCGGGCCGCCTCGACGACGATGTTGTATTGGCCCGGCTGCAGGCCGGCTAAACGTGCGGCGGGCACGGTGATGGTCTGGCGGCCCGGCGCGCGCGTGGCGCCCGACACGCCGTCGGCGGGCAGGGTCATGGCGCGTCCGCCCTTGCGCCACCAGGTGCGCAGATCCTTCAGCCAGTCCTTGCCGTCGCCCTCGTTGTTGCGGGTCTGCTGATACCAGACGGCCAGGGTCCGTTCAGTCGACTGATCCGGCTTCTCGATCCACACGGCGACATAGGGGCGGTGATAGGAGGCGGTGTTCAGCCGGGGAATCTCGACCGAGACGGTCAGATCGGCGGCCATGGCGGGCGCGGCCGCCGCGGCGAGACCGACCGTGGTGATGACGACGGGGAGAAGGCGCATCGGAAAACTCGTCAATGGATGAAGATTAGGGCGATGACGACGGGGATCAACAGACCCAACGCCGCCAGCGGCCAGGTGGAGGGGCGGCCCTTGGCGTGCAGGACCATCAGGCCCAGGCCCGTGACGGCGAAGATGACGCAGGCCGCCGCGAACACGTCGATGAACCAGAACCAGACCACACCCGCGTTGCGGCCCTTGTGCAGGTCGTTGAGGTAGGCGATCCAGCCGCGCGTGGTCTTTTCATGCAGCGTCTGGCCCGTCGAACGGTCGATGGTGATCCAGCCGTCGCCGCCGGGCATGGCCAGGGCGACATAGACCTCTTCCGGCGTGGTCTCGGTCGGCTTGCCGGCGATCTCGACCTTGAACGCCTCGGAGGCCCAGCGCGCCACGGCGTCGGGAACCGGCTGGGTCGTCTCCTCGGGAAAGGTCTTCAGCCGTTGCAGCAGCGGGGCCGGCAGGGTTTTGGTCTGTTCGACCGTCACCGGCGTGCCAGGGATGGAGGCCGCGTGGTTTAGGGTGATGCCGGTGACGGCGAACAGGATCATACCCACCAGGCTGACCGCCGCCGAAATCCAGTGCCAGCTGTGCAGTTGCTTCAGCCAGAAGGCGCGCGCGCCGTTCAGCGCCGCCCTGGGTTTCGGCCCCTTGGCTTCGGGTTTGGCCTGACGCTGTGCGGCGAGTTCGGTCACGCGCCCGCTCTGCCATTGTTGCGAACGGGTTGCAATAGCGTTCGACAGGCGCGCGACACAAGAACCGTCAGACCTCGGCCCAGCGCCGCAGCAGATTGTGATAGACGCCGGTAAGTTCGATCACCGCCTGATCCTTCGGCCCCTTCTCGGTGGCGACGCGCTGGGTCGCCACGTCCAGGCGGAACAGCATCTCGCGGTCGCCGTCGTCGCGGATCAGGCTCTGCATCCACATGAAGGACGACACCCGCGCGCCGCGCGTCACCGGCATGACCCGGTGCAGGCTCTTGGACGGATAGAGGACCATGTCCCCCGCCGGCAGTTTGATCGACTGCGATCCGTACATCTCCTCGATGATCAGTTCGCCGCCGTCGTAATCCTCGGGTTCGGACAGGAACAGGGTGGCCGACAGGTCGCTGCGGATACGCATGGCGCCCCCGCCCCGCGCCTGGCGAATGGCGTTGTCGACGTGCAGGCCGAACTCGCCCCCGCCCTCGTAGCGATTGAACAGGGGGGGAAAGATCGTGTGCGGCAGGGCGGCGGCGACGAACATCGGATTGGCGTTCAGCGCCTGGACAATTAGAGCCGAAACCTCCCTCGCCGCCTCGCAGTCCTCGGGCAGTTGCCGGTTGCGCTTGGCCGTCGCCGACTGATGGCCCGAGGTCATATTGCCGTCGGCCCACGGCCCCGCGTCCAGCCGTTCGCGCAACGCCTTCACTTCCGCCTTCGAGAAGACTTCGGGAATCTGGAGCAGCACAGGCGGTCTCGCTGAAAAGGAAAGGCGACCCCGCCGGAAGGACGGGGCCGCCAGGATAGACCGGGGGAAGCGGTCTTTAGAAGCGCAGGTTCAGGGCCAGGATGGCCTGACGTCCCGCCGCCACATCGGCGTGGTGAACGCCGTTGGTGCGGATGATGTAGTCCTCGTCCGTGGCGTTCTTGACGTTCAGCTGCAGCGTCGCGCGGTCGGTCACGTCATAGGCAGCTAACAGGTCCAGCCGCGTCCACGACGGCGCATAGATGCGATTGTTCCCGCCGCCGGCCCCGCCCTGGTTCCCGCCGAAGGACTTGGAGGTGTAATAGACCCCGCCCCCGACCGTCAGCCTGGGCGTCAGGCGATAGGTGGTGAACAGGCTGGCGCTGTTCTTGGGCGTATTGGCCAGCGGCAGCCCTTGCAGCGGATTGACGATTTCCACCGGCGGCGTGGCGGCGGTGAAGACCCTGGCCGCCCTGGTCAGCTCGGAGTCCATATAGGTATAGCCGCCGAACACGGTCCAGTTCGGGGTGATGTTGCCCGACACGCCCAGCTCGACACCCTTGACCTCGACCTCGCCCTCCTGACGGAAGATGTTCGGCTGGACCAGGATCAGCGCATTCTTGCGCGTCAGGTGGAAGGCCGCCGCCGACAGGGCCAGGCGGTCGTGGAACACATTGGCCTTGGCGCCGATCTCGAAGCTTTCGGTGTCCTCCGGGTCCAGCACCGTATTGGCCACGCCGTCGACCGTGCCCGTTCCGCCCGAGGCGTTCTGGTCGCCCGCCGAGATGGTCGGCGGCGTCGAGGCGGTGGACCAGGACGCATAGACGCTGCTGCTCTGCGTCGGCTTATAGACCAGACCGACCTGATAGTTGGTGAACTCCCAGGTGCGTTTCGGCACGGGGACGTAGCCGGCGACATTCCACACGCCCGCAGTGGAGGACGGCGAGCCCAGCACGGCGTTCACGCCCTTAACCGAATACTGGTCCCAGCGGACGCCCAGATTCAGAAGCAGACGCTCGGTCAGGGCGATGCTGTCGTTGACATAGACGCCGACGGCCTCGGTCGTGTTCGAACTGGTCGGACCGCGATTGATCACGCCGGTCCAGGCGTCGTCGGGATTGGGATTATAGACCGGGGTGCAGTCGCCCACGCCCGAGGCTCCGTTCGCGGTCGGCGGCGAACCGACCACCGTCGTCAGGCCGGTGGGACAGGCGGCGCCCGAGGTGGTGTAGGCCGAATAGGTCGCATTGCGGTTCCGCTCTCGCGACAGCTCCACGCCGACGTCGTAGCTGTGCTTGATCCCGCCCGTGGCGAACTGGCCATAGACGTCCGTCACATTGGCCAGGGTCGTGACCGGATTCCAGCGCGTCTTGGTCCCGCGCTTCATCCAGTAGGTCCCATCGGCCGCGCGACCGACATAGCCGCCGTCGCCGGGGTTGGTGACGATGTAGTCGTTCAGCGTCTCGGAATAGCGGCTGACGTTGCGCACCGTGGCGAAGTCGCTGAGACGGTATTCGGCCTTGAAGGTGAACGTATCCACCTTATTGGTCATGTAGTCGCGCGCCTTGAGGCCGTAGAAGCTGCTGTAGGGCACGTCCAGAACGCCGCTGTCGGTCGTGCGGTTCTGGATCTTGGTGAACAGCGGAATGCCGTAGTCCGGCATCTGGTCGCTGGTCAGGTGGTAGTAGCTGAAAACCATCGACGACGGCGTGCCCAGCCCCGCGCCCAGGCTGAGACCCAGTCCCCATTTGTCGTAATCGACAGCGTCGCGGCCCGGCACGTCGCCCCGGGCGCCCATCAGATTGATGCGCAGGGCGGCGGTTTCGCCCAGCGGCAGATTGCTGTCGATCGTACCGCGCAGATAATCGTCCGTCCCGACGCCGGCCGAGATGTTGTTGAAGACGTTCAGCTTGGGCGATTTCGACGCCAGATTGATGCTGCCGCCGCCAGATCCGCGCCCCGAATAGACGGCGTCCGGCCCCTTGATGACCTCGACCTGCTCCAGATTAAAGACTTCACGCTGCTGGCCGCCGGTGTCGCGCAGACCGTCCACGAAGATGTTGTTGCCCGAGGACTGGCCGCGAATGAACGGCCGGTCGGCCAGCGGCTGGCCGCCCTCGCCCGCGCCGAAGGTGATGCCCGGCGAATTGGACAAGAGATCCTGCAGCGACGAGGCGGCGGTCTGTTCGATAATGGCCTGGGGAATGACGGTGATGGCGCGCGGCGTATCGACCAGCGGCGCGACGAACTCGGGACTGACGGGCGCCGGCTTCTTGACCTGGCCGTTGACGTCGATCGTGCCCAGGTTGGCGGGCTGTTGCTGGTCAGCCGTGGTGATCACATCCTCCGCGGCGTCGGCGGCGAAGGCCGGTGCGGCGACCAGCATTCCGGCGGCGCTAGAGGCGAACAAAAGCGCACGAAGGGAGGCGGCGCGGGAGTCGGACATTTTGTTGCGACCTTTTGGTCTGATTTTGCGATGCGGTCGCAATAACCAGCTTCATTTTGTCGCACAAGAAGAAATGCGAGCAAATCGCAATATCAACCGACGGCGGACATCGCCTTCGGCGCCGGGGCCGTCTCCATGCCCGCATTCAACCAGGTCGGATCGGGAATGGCCTTGTGCGCCGAGGCCATGGCTTCCGACCAGCGACGTGCCAGATCGCGGAAATAGGGGTCTTCGGCCTCGATGCGCCGCGCGACGCCGGTCAGGCGGTCGCGTGGAATGACGACCATATCCAGGGGCGGCCCGACCGCGACATTGGAGCGGATGGTGGAATCGAACGAGATCAGCCCCAGCTTCACCGCCTCCGACAGCGGCGTCGCGCTACGCAGGGCGCGGTCCAGGATGGGCTTGCCGTATTTCAGCTCGCCGATCTGCAGATAGGGGGTGTCCGGCCCGCATTCGATGAAATTGCCCTGACCATAGATCAGATACAGGCCCATCTTGCCGCCCGCGATCTGACCGCCCAGCAGCATGGACGCCGAGACGTTTAGGGCGTCGGCGGCCGGCGTCGGCGGGGTATTGATGCTGGCGCGCACGCTGGCCATCGCATGGCCCAGCAGCTGCGCCGCGCGAAACAGGGTCGGCACCGTCTGAAGGGTTTCGGGTGCGGCCGAGTCCGGCAGCTTGATCCCGGCCGCGACCATGGCCAGCGCCGTCTGCGTCACCGACAGATTGCCCGCCGTCGCCACCGCCAGCATCCGTTCGCCCGGAGACTGGAGCAGGTGCAGTTTTCGATAGGACGAGATGTTGTCCACGCCCGCATTGGTGCGCGTGTCGGCGATCATCGCCAACCCCTCGTCCACCAACATGCCTACGCAATAGGTCACTTCGCTCTATTCGCTCCCCGCGTTGCGAATCCCCCGACGCTAACAGATTCGTGCATCATGCCTATCGGGGCCATCCGCTGGATTGCAGTTGTTGCTGGCTCTGTTGCACCGGCCGCACATTCAGGGCGACCGTCAGGCTCTCCTGACCGCCGCCGTAGCTCGCGCCCCGGATCGGCGTGGCCCCGCGCGCGTCCAGCCCCACGGCGACGCGGACATAGTGTTCGGTCGGACAGACGCCGTTGGCCGGATCGAAACCGACCCAGCCCAGGTTTTCGACCCAGGCCTCGGCCCAGGCGTGGGCGGCGTCCTGATCGTGCCGTCCGTCCTGACGGCTGAGATGGCCCGAGACGTAGCGCGCCGGCACCCCCATCTGCCGCGCCGCCGCGATGAAGATCTGCGAATGGTCCTGACAGACGCCGCGCCGTTGAGCGAAGGCCTCGGCGGCGGTGTGGTTGGCCGAGGTCGATCCCACCTCGAAAGCCACCGCCTCCTTCAGCGCGCTCATCAGGCGATGCATCCGGTTCAGCGTCGCGCCTTCGGGGATCGCACGAGCAAAATCGACGATGCCGGCGTCCGCCTTGGTCATCGGGGTTTCGCGCAGATAGACCAACGGCGACAGGCGTTCGGCCTGGCCCTTCACCACCCCGCCGGTGTCGACGGTGGCGACCTCGCCGGTGACGCGGATGGTCAGGGCGTCGGTGGGCCGCTCGGTATAGAGGCTGTGGACGATGTTGCCGAAGGCGTCCTCGCTGCGGCGCAGCCGGGCGTCCACATCGGTTTCGATGCGCCAGTCGCGCACCTGCTGGCTCTCGCACGACTTGGGCGTCAGTCGCAGCATCTGCACGATGAACCGCGCGGGGCGCGCATAGGCGTAGCGGGTGGAATGGTCGATCCGTATCCGCATGGTCAGACCAGATATTGTTCGTGGATGGCGCCGGCCAGGGCGTTGTTCTCGTTCAGGAAGTTCTGGATGTATTCGTGCAGGCCGGATTGGAAGATGTCCTCAATCTTGGCCTCGTTGAACTGGCTGAGGCGGTTGGAGGCCAGCCGCTGCGCCGGGCCGCGCCGCCCGTAATCGGTCGCCAGCCGCTCCAGATAGCTGACGATCATCCCCTGGCACGAGGCCAGCGAACGCGGCATCTGGCGGTTCAGCACCAGAAGGTCCGCAACCAGCCACGGACGCACGCTCTCGCGGTAAACCCAGCGATAGGCGGTCAGGGCCGAAACCTCGCGCAGCAGGGTCGTCCACTGGAAATAGTCCAGTTGTCCTCCGACCCGTTCGCCGGGCGGCAGCAGCAGATGGTATTTGACGTCCAGCAGGCGAGCGGTGTTGTCGGCCCGCTCGATCGCCATGCCCAGGCGCAGGAACCAGTAGGCGTCGTTGCGCAACATCGTCCGCGACGAGGCCCCCTCGACCGCCAGGGACGTCGATTTCACGAAGTCGAGGAAGTTGGTGAAGTCGTCGCGCTTTGTCGGCTCGCCCAGTTCGTTCAGCCCGTTCCAGGCGCCGTTGATCGCCTCCCACAGCTCGATGGTCAGGGCGGTGCGCACCGAGCGCGCATTGGTCCTGGCCTTGGTGATGCAGGCCTTGATCGAGGTCGAATTGTCCGAGCCGAAGGCGAGATATTCCCGCACCGACTTCTCCGACACCGTGCGGCCGGTCGCGTCGAAACTGGACTTCACCCCCGACGAGGCGATGGCGCCGGCCCAGGCCGTGACCGCGGCCTGATCCTTGGCCGGCAGGGCGGCGAGACGGATCGCCGCCTCCAGAATGCGCGCGAGAAAGTCCGCCCGCTCCATATAGCGGCCGGTCCAGTAGAGGCTGTCTGCGGTGCGTGAAAGCATCAGTTGTCCAGCACCCAGGTATCCTTGGTTCCGCCGCCCTGGCTGGAGTTGACCACCAGCGACCCTTCCTTCAGCGCCACCCGCGTCAGCCCGCCGGGCGCGACGCGCACGCCCGCCGGGCTGGACAGGACGAAGGGCCGCAAATCGACGTGGCGCGGCGACAGGGCTCCGCCGTTCAGCGTGGGCGCCGTCGATAGGCTCAGCGTCGGCTGGGCGATGAAGTCGTCGGGGTCGGCGATCAGCTTGGCCCTGAAATCCTCGATCTCGGCCTTGGTCGAGGTCGGCCCGACCAGCATGCCGTAGCCGCCCGATCCGCCCACCTCCTTGACCACCAGTTCCGGCAACCGATCCAGCACCGCCTTCAGCGCGTCCGGTTCGCGGCATCGCCAGGTCGGGACGTTCTTCAATATGGCGTCTTCGCCGGTGAAGAAGCGAATGATCTCGGGCATATAGGTATAGACGGCCTTGTCGTCCGCCACGCCCGTCCCGACCGCATTGGCCAGCGTCACCCGGCCCGCGAAATAGGCCGACATCAGCCCCGGCACCCCGATGGTGGAGTTGGGCATGAAGGTCAGGGGGTCGATGAAGTCGTCGTCGATGCGGCGATAGATGACGTCCACCCGCTTCGGCCCCTCGGTCGTGCGCATGAAGACCGTGTCGTCGTTGACGAACAGGTCGGTGCCCTGGACCAGCTCCACCCCCAGCTTGTCGGCCAGGAAGCTGTGTTCATAATAGGCCGAGTTGAACGGGCCGGGCGTCAGCACGACGATGGTCGGATCGGCCCCCGCCCCGGCCGGTGCGGACGCCTGCAGCGAGCGCAACAGCATGTCAGTGTAGATTTCGACCGGCCGCACAGCGTGTTCCGCGAACAGGTCGGGGAACAGCCGCATCATCATCTCGCGGTTCTCCAGCATGTAGGAGACGCCGGACGGGGTGCGGCAGTTGTCTTCCAGAACGTAGAAGCCGTCCTCGCCCGTGCGGACCAGATCGACGCCCGAGATATGGCACCAGACGTCGCCCGGCGGACGACGGCCCTGCATCTCGGGCCGATAGTGCGGATTGGTCAGGATCAGGTCGGCCGGGACGATGCCCGCCCTGATGCATTCCTGCGCGCCATAGATATCCTTCAGAAAGGCGTTGATCGCGGTGACGCGCTGCTTCAACCCCTTTTCCAGCCCGCCCCATTCGTCGGCGCCGATGATGCGCGGCACCACGTCGAAGGGGATCAGACGTTCGTTGGATTCCTCGTCGCCATAGACGGCGAAGGTGACGCCCATCCGGCGGAAGAAAAGTTCCGCCTGACGCGAGCGCGCCTGCAATAGGTCGGCCGGCGCGTTTTCAAGCCAGGCCGCCAGGGTCTTGTAGCTGTCGCGGATCGCACCTGACCCGCCGCCGCTCATTTCGTCGAACGCTTTCGTCATCCGCCCCGCCGAGAAGAAACCACAGAGTGAGGGCCTCGGAACGGAAAGCGCAACAGTTTTGTTGCACTGCGGCGACGACGCCTCCTCCGCGCTTCGCGGGAGGAGACGATCAGGCCGCAACCGCCTTCATCGACACCGCCATGTCCGCCAGCTTGTCCGCGTCCACCGGCGTCGCCCTAGCGATCAGTTGTTTGCCGGCCATGAACTCCGGCGGCGCATTGACTGCTTCGACGCAGACCATGCGGTCGCCGGCCAGATGGAACACCGCAAAGCTTCCGGCGGCCGGGTCGCCACGCACCACCTGACGATCCGCCGCGAACGGCAGACCCGCGATCTGCAGCTTGTAGTCGTACTGGTCCGACCAGAACCACGGAACCTCGGGCGCCGGCCCGGGCCGACCGACGATGGCGGCGGCCGCCTGTTTGGCCTGTTCGAGGGCGTTGGGCACGCTCTCCAGCCGGTGATGCACCCCGCCGTGGACCGGGATCGGGCGGCGCGTCATGTCACCGACGGCGAAGACGGCGGGATCGCTGGTCCGCGCCTGATCGTCCACCACCACTCCGCCGTCGCACCGCAGGCCCGCCGAACGGGGCAGGCCGTCGCAGGCCAGGGCGCCGACCCCGACCAGCACCGCATCGGCCCGAACCACGGTTCCGTCGGCCAGGGTCACGCCGTCGCGCGTCACGGCGACCACCTCGGCCCCCGTCAGAATCTCGACGCTCCGCGCCCGATGCTGTTCGGTGAAGAAGGCCGAAAGCGTTTCAGACGCCACCCGCGCCAGCACGCGCGGCGCCCGCTCGATGACGATGGCCTCGGCCCCCAGCGCGCGGGCGGACGCCGCCGCCTCCAGCCCGACATAGCCGCCGCCGACCACCGCCAGACGCCGCCCCGGCCCCAGAGCGGCCTTCAGCCGCTCGGCGTCCTTCAGCGTCCGCAACTCCAGCAGATCGGGATGGTCGCCGCCCGGAACCGGCAGTTTGCGCGCCGTCGATCCGGTCGCCAGCACCAGCACGTCATAGGTCTCGCTGGCCCCATCGCGGAAGGCGACGGTTTTGGCCTCCGGGTCGATGGACACGGCGACGGAGGAAGGCCGGAAGTCGATGTTCTGCTCGGCGTAGAAGCTCAGAGGCCGCAGCAGCAGGGCCTCCAGGTCGGCTTCGCCCTTCAGCCACGCCTTGGACAGGGGCGGCCGCTGATACGGCGGCGCATCCTCTTCGCCCGCCAGAACGATCGGCCCCTCATGGCCATACTGCCGAAGAAAGGCCGCGACGGAGCCGCCCGCGTGTCCCGCGCCGATGATGAGAACCTTGGTCATGGGACGCATTTAGAGCGGCGAGTGGCGAGTGGCGAGTGGCGAGTGGCGAGTGGCGGATGAGTGAGAAGTGCTGGTGAGCAAGAGGTGAGCTTGGATTTCGACCGCGCCACGCTCACACTTCGCTCACTAACACTCCTCTCCCCCTTGACCGTTCCATCGTTACACCATAATGGAACACGCATGACGACCCCGCCCACCCGCGCCGCCCTTCATGACGCCCTGCTGTCGATGCAGACGCGCGAGGAGATCGACGCCTTTCTGGCCGATCTCTGTACGCCCGCCGAACTGCGCGCCTTCACCGAGCGGTGGCAGGTCGCGCGTCTGCTGGACGCCGGGGGCAAGTCCTATCGCGAGATCGCGGCCGAGGCCCATGCCAGCCCCACCACCGTCGTCCGCGTCGCCCGCTATCTGAAAGACATGCCGCATCAGGGATACCGCATCGCCCTGGACCGGCTGAAAGACTGAGAATCCGAACATGAGCACTGTCCAGGGCCGGCTCCGCATCGCCGTCCAGAAATCCGGCCGTCTGGCCGACCGCAGCCTGGACCTGATCCGGGACGCGGGCCTGAAATGGGTCAAGGGCCACAACGACCTGCTGTATCGGGTCGAAAACTATCCCATCGACCTGCTGCGCGTGCGCGACGACGACATTCCGACCTTCGTGGCGGACGGGGTCTGCGATCTGGGAATCGTCGGCGAGAACGTGCTGGAGGAAGGCCGCAACGGGGGGCCGAACGCCTCCATCGTCATGCCGCTGGGCTTCGGCCGCTGCACGCTGAAACTCGCGACGCCGCCGAGCCTGGCCTATGACGGCCCGGCCTCGCTGGAGGGCCTGCGCATCGCGACCTCCTATCCCAAGATCCTGCGCAGGTTCCTGGACGAGCGCGGGGTTCAGGCCGACATCGTCGTCATGCGCGGCGCCGTCGAGGTCGCGCCCCGGCTGAAACTGGCCGCCGCCATCTGCGATCTGGTCTCGACCGGCGCGACGCTGGAGGCCAATGGCCTGGGCGCCAAGGATACGGTTCTGGAAAGCCAGGCCGTGCTGATCCAGTCGCCGACCGCGCCCGAACCCGGCCTGCAGCCCCTGCTGGACAGCATCATCGAACGGATGGCGGGCGTGGTGTCCTCGCAAGGCGCCAAATACGTCATGCTGAACGCGCCGCGCGCCGCGCTGGACCAGATCACCGCCATCCTGCCCGGCGCCGGTTCGCCCACCGTCATGCCCCTGTCGGGCCGCGACGACGCGGTGGCGGTCCACGCCGTCTGCCAGGAGGCCGTTTTCTGGGAGACGCTGGAGAAGCTGAAGGCCGCCGGCGCCTCGGCCATTCTGGTCCTGCCCATCGAGAAGATGATGTGATGGGCGACCTGTTCAAACGCATCGACTGGTCGTCGCTCGACGCCGCTGGAAAGACGGCGGCGCTCGCCCGCCCGTCCCGACGCACCGCCGGCGACGTGACCGAGGTGGTCCGCACCATTCTGGACGACGTGCGGGTGCGCGGCGGCGCGGCCGTGACCGACTGGTGCCTCAAGCTGGACAAGGCCCCGCCGCGCCGCATCGCCATCACCGAACAGACGGTGGCGGACGCCCGCAACGCCCTGCCCCCTGGCGACGTGCGCGCCCTGCGGATGGCGGCCGACAACATCCGCGTCTTCCACCAGGCGACCCGGCCGGAAGACACCCCCTTCGTCGAGACCACGCCCGGCGTGCGCTCCAAACTGGCGTGGCGGCCCATCGCCTCGGCGGGCCTGTATGTTCCGGGCGGCACGGCGCCGCTGTTCTCGTCCCTGCTGATGCTGGCCATCCCGGCCGGGGTCGCGGGCGTGGGCGAACGGATCGCCGTCACACCGCCGGACAAGGAGGGCGGCGTCCACCCCGCCATGATCCTGGCCGCCGCCGAGGCCGGTCTGGACGCCCTCTGGCTGATGGGCGGGGCGCAGGCCATCGCCGCCCTGACCTTCGGCGTCGAACTTGAGGACGGGATCATCCCGGCCTGCGACAAGCTGTTCGGACCCGGCAACGCCTATGTGGCCGAGGCCAAGAAGCAGGCGTCCGCCCTGCCGGGCGGCCCCGCCGTCGACATGCCCGCCGGGCCGTCGGAGCTGATGGTCATCGTCGACCGCGACGCCGCGCCCGAGATCGTCGCCGCCGACCTGCTGAGCCAGGCCGAACACGATGCGGACGCGCAGGTTCTGCTGGTCTCCACCAGCCGCGCCACCATCGACTACATCCTGACCGAGGTCGAGGTTCAGGTCGCCACCCTGCCGCGCGAAGCCATCGCTCGCGCGTCGCTGCAGGAAGCCCGCGCCATCCTGGTCCGTGACCTGGACGCCGCCGCCGAAGTCGCCAATCTGTATGGCCCCGAACACCTGGCGATCCAGATCGACGATCCCGAACCGCTGGTGGAGTCCATCAACGCCGCCGGAGCCGTCTTCGTCGGCCGGTTCGCCGCCGAGACGCTGGGAGACTACGCCGCCGGCCCCAGCCACGTCCTGCCGACCGACGGCGGGGCCAGGACGCTGGGCGGCGTCACCACCGCCAGCTTCATGACCACCATGTCGGTGCAACTCGTCACCGAGGCCGGCGCCCGCGCCCTGGCCCCCATCGCCGCCCGTCTGGCCCGGATGGAAGGCCTAGAAGCCCACGCCCGCGCCGCCGATCTGAGGAGCGAAGGATGAGGGACTTTAGAACGGTTTCAGTGAAGAGTGCTGGTGAGCAAAGAGGTGAGCGGGACTGTGCTGATTTCGACGCTCTCAAGCTCACGCCTTGCTCACTAGCACGCCTCACCCCGAGCCTCCCCGACAAAGGCCGCCGATGACCCTGCCCGCCCCCTATTCCCCGCTGGTCTCCGGCGGCGAAGGTCTGGACCGCTATCCGGGCGACGCCCCGGCGCTGGCCGCCCGCATGGCCGCCATCTACGCCACGCCCGTCGATCAGGTCCTGCCGGTGCGCGGCCTGACCCACGGGCTGGAGCTGGCCTGGCGCCTCGCCGCCCGCGACGGCGGTTCGGTCCAGGCGCCCCAGGCCGAACCCTATGACAGTCTGAGCGCCATCTATCCGGCGAAGGGCGATCCCGCCGTCGTCGTCGTCCGTGCCTTGGGTTCGCCCGAGGCGGTCGCGGAAATGGCCGCCCGCGTCGCCCCCGCCCTGCTGGTCGTGGACGAGGGACTGATCGAGTTTTCCGACAGCAAATCGGCCGTCACGGTCGTCAAGGACCAGCCGAACCTGATCGTGCTGCGCAGCCTGTCGCTGGCCTATGGGCTGGCGGGCGCGCGGGTCGGGACGGCCATCGCCCAGCCCCGGACGCTGGCCCGGCTGGCCTCGGTGCTGGAACCCTACGCCCTGCCCGAACCGCTGGTGCGGCTGGCGCAGCAGGCGCTGGACCCGTCGCGGATGATCGAGACGGCGGAACGCATCGCCGCCGTCCGGCGCGAGCGCGAGCGGGTCGCCCGCGAGCTGGGCCGTCTGACGCCCGTCGAACCCGGCGTCGGTCCCATCGTCCTGACGCGGCCGGAAGACCCCGCCGCCGTCCTGGCCGGTCTGAAAGCCTATGGCGTCGAGGCCGACCTGTCGGGCGAGCGGCTGCGCCTGCCCATCTCCATCAAGCCCGAGGTCAATGACCGGCTGCTGGCCGCCTTCGGCCTGACGCCCGCCAGGCGCCGCGCGCCGCGCGTCGGTCAGGCCGTGCGCGACACCAAGGAGACGCGCATCGTCTGCGCCGTCGATCTGGACGCGCCCGGCCCGGTGAAGATCGAAACCGGCGTCGGCTTCTTCGATCACATGTTGGAGCAGATCGCGGCCCACGGCGGCTTCTCGCTGCGTCTGCAATGCGAAGGCGACCTGCACACCGACCCGCACCACACCATCGAGGACAGCGCCATCGCGCTCGGTCAGGCGCTGAAAAAGGCGTTGGGCGAGCGGAAAGGCATCGCGCGTTACGGCTTCGTTCTGCCGATGGACGAGGCCAATGCGACCGTCTCCATCGACCTGTCGGGCCGCCCCTATCCGCTGTTCGAAGGGACGTTCGAGACACCCTATATCGGCGACTACCGCACCGACCTGACGGCCCACGTCTTCCGCTCGCTGGCCGAAGCCATGGGTGCCGCCGTCCACATCACCGTCACGGGCCAGGACGACCACCACAAGACCGAGGCCGTCTACAAGGCCTTCGGCCGCGCCCTGCGCCAGGCCATCCGCATCGAGGGCGACGCGGTGCCTTCGACCAAGGGGGTGCTGTGACCGAGGTCGCCGTCATCAGCTATGGCGCGGGCAATATCGCCTCGGTCCAGTTCGCGCTGGAGCGGCTGGGCGCGACCGTGCGCCTGACCGCCGAACCGGCTGTGATCGCAGAGGCCGAGCGGGTCGTCCTGCCCGGCGTCGGGGCGGCGGGCTACGCCATGTCGCGGCTGGCGGCGTTGAACCTGATCGAGCCCTTGCGCGCCTTCGAACGCCCCCTGCTGGGCGTCTGTCTGGGCCAGCAACTGCTTTTCGAGCGCAGCGACGAGGGGGAGGATGTCGAGATGCTGGGCCTCATCCCCGGTACGGTGCGGCGGCTTGAGCCGGACGCGCCCCTGCCCGTGCCGCACATGGGCTGGAGCCGTCTGACGCGCGACCGCGACGATCCGCTGCTGGAGGGCGTCGCCGACGGCGCCTACGCCTATTTCGTCCACGGCTTCGTCTGCCCGAACGGACCCGCCACCCTGGCCCGCGCCGACTATGGCGGGCCGGTTCCAGCCATGGTGCGATCCGCCAACCGCTGGGGCTGCCAGTTCCACCCCGAACGCTCGGCCGAGGCCGGGGCGACCATCCTCAAGAATTTCCTGGAGCTTGCGGTGTGAGCCGCGCCGCTCTCCCCGCCCCGTCATCCTCGGGCTCGACCCGAGGATCGGACCTTCTATCGCTCATGCGACGACGGATGCGCATGGGCCGCCCCACACCTGATCCTCGGGTCGAGCCCGAGGATGACGACCGGAAACCGACCCCATGCTGATCTATCCCGCCATCGACCTGAAGGACGGCGTCTGCGTGCGCCTGATGCACGGCAAGTTCGACCAGGTGACGCGGTATGACGAACAGCCGGCCGCCCGACTGACCGCCTTCGCGGCGGAGGGGGCGCAGTGGATTCACATCGTCGACCTGGACGGCGCCGAGGCGGGCGAGGCGCGTCAGCACGGCCTGATCGGCGAACTGACCCAGGCCATCGACGTCAACATCCAGTCGGGCGGCGGGGTTCGCGGCGCCAACGACGTCGCCAAGCTGCTGGATGCGGGCGTGTCGCGCGTGGTCGTCGGCTCGCTCGCCGTGACCCAGCCCAACGATGTGGCGGCCTGGCTCAAGGGTTATGGCGTCGAGCACATCACCCTGGCCCTGGACGTCAAGATCGAGGACGGCGCGCCCGTTCCCGCCCTGAAGGGCTGGACCCAGTCGTCGGGCGTGACCCTGTGGGACGCGCTGGACCGCTATCCCGAGGGGACGGCGAAACACATATTGGTCACGGACGTCGGCCGGGATGGCGCCCTGACCGGACCCAATCTGCAGCTTCTGGCCGAAATCCGCCGCCGTCGCCCCGACTTGGTGCTTCAGGCCTCGGGCGGGGTGTCTTCGCTGGAGGACATCCGGGCGATCAAGGCCCTGGGCTGCCACGGAGCCATCGTCGGCCGCGCCCTCTACGAAAACCGCTTCACCCTGCCCGAAGCCATCGCGGCCGCCGCATGACCGCCCCGTTCCCAGGCGAGAGGGCGGTCCCATGACCGCCCGCCGGATCATCCCCTGCCTCGACGTGAAGGACGGCCGGGTCGTCAAGGGCGTGAAGTTCGTGGGCCATGCCGACATGGGCGACGCGGCCGAACTGGCCGCGCGCTATCGGGACGAAGGCGCCGACGAACTGGTCTTCTACGACATCACGGCCAGCCCCGAGGGGCGGACGCTGGACTACGGCTGGATCAGGGACATCGCCCGGCTGCTGGACATTCCCTTCTGCGTCGCGGGCGGCATCCGCAGCGTGGAGCAGGCGGCGCGCTGTCTGGACCACGGGGCGGACAAGGTGTCGATCAACTCGCCCGCGCTGGAGCGGCCCGAACTGATCGCGGAAATGGCCGAACGGCTGGGATCGCAGTGCGTCGTCGTCGGCGTCGACAGTCGTCTGGAAGACGGCGAATGGGTCGTCCACAAATACACCGGCGATCCCGATGCGCGCCGCCATGCGGGCAAGCGGACGCTGGACTGGCTGGACGAGGCCCAGGCCCTGGGCGCCGGCGAGATCGTGCTGAACTGCATCGATCAGGACGGGGTGCGAAAGGGCTATGACATCGCGCAGCTGGCGGCGGCCCGCGAGCGGCTGACCATCCCCCTGATCGCCTCGGGCGGGGCCGGCGCGCCGGAGCATTTCCGCGACGTGTTCGACCAGGCGGACGTGTCGGGCGCCCTGGCCGCCAGCGTCTTCCACACCGGCGCCATCGCCATTCCTGACCTGAAGCGGTATCTCGCCGGCGAAGGGCAGGAGATGCGGATATGACGCCAAATCTCCGCTCATCCCCGCGAATGCGGGGACCCAGCGCTTTGGGCGATCATCGTCGCCGATCCACCACGGACCTCCATCCAACACCCGTCAGACAAAAGAACTGGGTCCCCGCATTCGCGGGGATGAGCGGAAAAAAATGATCGACCCCGACACCATCGACTTCGAAAAAGGGAACGGCCTCGTTCCCGTGGTGGTGCAGGACGCCGCCACCCTTCAGGTGCTGACCCTGGCCTATATGGATCGCGCCGCCCTGGATGAGACGATCCAGTCGGGCGAGGCCACCTTCTTCTCACGCTCGCGCGGCGGGCGGTGGAGGAAGGGCGAGACCTCGGGCGACCGGCTGCATGTCGTCTCCCTGACCGCCGACTGCGACAGCGACGCCCTGGTTCTAGGCGTGCGGCCTGTCGGCGACGCCTGCCACCTGCACCGCACCAGCTGTTTCGGCGACGCCGACGCGCCGGGCCTGGGCCGCATCGCCCGTCTGGAACAGACCATCGCCCGCCGCGCCGCCGCCGATCCGTCCGAAAGCTGGACCGCCCGGCTGATCGCCGAAGGCCCCAAACGCATCGCCCAGAAGGTCGGCGAAGAGGGGGTGGAGACGGCCTTGGCCGGGGTCGCCGGCCCTGACGAGGAACTCGCCTGCGAGGCCGCGGATTTGATCTATCACCTGCTCGTTCTTCTCCATGCCCGTAACATGGTGTTTCAGGACGTGCTGGATGTGTTGGCCTCGCGCGCCGAAGCGGGCAAAGGCCAACCTGCACCTTAACGGCGTCGGTCCCACAAAGCGGGATCGCTGAAGGGAAATTTCCATGGCGGCTCTTATTCTGTTCGGCGGCGGCGGCGATCTGGCGATGCGCATGCTGCTGCCGTCGCTGTATTTCCTGGAACACGACGGCCTGCTGCCCGAGGGGCTGAAGATCATCGGCGCCGCGCGTTCGGACGAGAGCGCCGCCGACTATGTCGCCAAGGTCCACGACGCGGTGAAGACCAAGGCCGAGGCCGACAAGGCCTGGGACGAGGACAGCTGGGCGCGGATGAAGGCGCGGCTGGACTATCTGGCCGTGGACGCCACCTCGCCCGACAGCCTGAAGCCGTTGAAGGACAAGGTCGGCGACGGCGCGGTCACGTCCTTCCTGGCCGTGTCGCCCTCGCTCTACGCCCGCATCGTCACCGCGATGAAGGCGGCCGGTCTGGCCGAGAAGAACTGCCGCATCGTTCTGGAAAAGCCGGTCGGGCGCGACCTGAAATCCTTCCTGGAAATCGACGACGCCGTGGCCCATGCCTTCAGCGAGAAGCAGGTGTTCCGCATCGACCACTATCTGGGCAAGGAGACGGTTCAGAACCTGATCGCCCTGCGGTTCGGCAACACCATCTTCGAGCCGCTGTGGAACAATCTGTCGATCGACCACGTCCAGATCACCATCGGCGAGACGGTGGGCGTCGGCGACCGCTGGCCCTATTACGACGAATACGGCGCGCTGCGGGACATGCTGCAGAACCATATGCTGCAACTGCTGTGCCTGGTGGCGATGGAGCCGCCCAGCGACCTGGACCCCGACTCCGTGCGCAACGAGAAGGTCAAGGTGCTGCGCTCCCTGCGCCCCATCACCCCCGACGAGGCCGAGCGCGTCACCGTGCGCGGCCAGTATGTCGCCGGGACCAGCGAGGGCAAGCCGGCCAAGGGCTATGACGAGGAGCGGGGCGAAGATTCGGACACCGAAACCTTCGTCGCCATCCGCGCCGACATCGACAACTGGCGCTGGGCCGGCGTGCCCTTCTTCATGCGGACCGGCAAGCGCCTGCCCGAGAAGCGCACCGAGATCGTCATCCAGTTCAAGCCGGTGCCCCACTCGATCTTCGACAGCGACGATCGCGGAGAGGTCAAGGCCAACCGCATGATCATCGAGCTGCAGCCCGAGGAAGACATCTCCCTGACCGTGATGAACAAGCGCCCCGGCCTGGACCGGCGGATGCAGCTTCAGCCGATCAAGATGAGCCTGTCGTGGGGTGTCGATGGCAAGGGCGACGCCCCGCCGCGCCGCCGCATCGCCTATGAGCGTCTGCTGCTGGATGCGATGGCCGGCGATTCCACTCTGTTCGTGCGCCGCGACGAGGCGGAACAGGCCTGGAAATGGGTGGACGAGGTGTCCGAAGCCTGGGCCGAATCCGGCCTGAAACCCGACGAATATGTCGCCGGAACCTGGGGCCCCGACAGCGCCGACATGCTGATGATGCGAACCGGCCGCGACTGGAACACGACAGATGCGTGATCTGATCAAAATCACTCCGTCATCCTCGGGCTTGACCCGAGGACCGGGTGTTCCGCGAGCTAGTGCGATGACGTGTGGAGTCTTTCCTGCCGCCGCGTCCGATCTTCGGGTCAAGCCCGAGGATGACGGCAGGGAGGACTGTTAGAATGACCTATTCCATCGAAACCTTCGCCACCGTCGACGCCTGGGCCGAGGCCATCGCCGCCCGGCTGAGCGAGACCCTGTCGGCCGCCGTGCGCGACACGGGCTCGGCCCTGTTCGCCGGCCCCGGCGGCTCGACCCCCGCCCCCGTCTATCGGCGGCTGGCGACGACCGATCTGGACTGGTCCAGGGTCGCCGTGACCCTGGTGGACGAACGCTACGTCCCCGAGACCTCGCCGGAGTCCAACGCCCGCCTGATCCGCGATGTGCTGTTGCAGGACAGGGCGGCCGCCGCGCGCTTCATCCCCCTCTATACGCCCGAGGTCACCGTGGACCGGGCGGCCATGGTCGCGGCCAAGGCCCTGGCGGACGCCGGCGGTCGGTTCGATGCGGTGCTGCTCGGTATGGGCGAGGACGGACACATCTGCTCCATGTTCCCCGAAAGTCCGACGCTGAAGACCCTCTTGACCCCGACGCTCAAGGCCACGGTGCTGGGTGTGCCGCACGGTCGCGACGGCATGGCGCCGAGCCTGGAACGCCTGTCGATCAACCTGCCCTATCTGATGTCCGCCGGTCGCGTGATCCTGGGCCTGAAGGGCGCCGCCAAGCGTCGCGTCTTCGAGGAACAGTCCAAGGGCGATCCCAAGGTCCAGCCCATCGCCGCACTGATCGCCGCCGGCGTTCCCCTTGAAGTTCTGTGGACGGAGGAAGGCTAATGGCGCTTCACCCCACCGTGGCGGCCGTCACCGCCCGCATCGTCGAAAAAAGCCGCGAGACCCGCGCCGACTACATCCGGCGCATGGACGCCGCCCGCGACAGCGGGACGGGCCGCGCCAAACTGTCCTGCGCCAACTGGGCCCATGCCTTCGCCGGCCAAACCATCGCCGACAAACTGACCGCGATGGACGGGTCCAAGCCGAACCTGGGCATCGTCACCGCCTATAACGACATGCTGTCGGCCCACCAGCCGTTCGAGCGCTTCCCCGACGTGGTGCGCGCGGCCGTGCGCGAAGTCGGCGCCACCGCCCAGGTCGCCGGCGGCACGCCCGCCATGTGCGACGGCGTCACGCAAGGGCGTCCGGGCATGGAGCTGTCGCTGTTCAGCCGCGACGTCATCGCCATGTCGGCGGGCGTGGCCCTGACCCACGACGCCTTCGACGCCGGCCTGATGCTGGGCGTCTGCGACAAGATCGTGCCCGGCCTGTTCATGGGCGCCCTGGCGTTCGGCCACCTGCCCGTCGTCTTCGCCCCCGCCGGCCCCATGCCGTCGGGCATTCCCAATGCGGAAAAGGCCCGCGTCCGCGCCGAATACGCCCAGAACAAGGTCGATCGTCAGACCCTGCTGGAAAGCGAGATCGGCAGCTATCATTCGCCCGGCACCTGCACCTTCTACGGCACCGCCAACTCCAACCAGATGATGATGGAGCTGGGCGGGCTGCACATGCCCTCCACCGCCTTCGTCCATCCCGACACCGGCCTGCGCGACGCCCTGACGGCGGCGGCGGCGAAACGGGCGGTCGAGCTGGCCCGCAGCGGCGAATGCCGCATGGCCGACGTCATCGACGAAAAAGCCATCGTCAACATGATCGTGGCCCTGTTGGCCACCGGCGGATCGACCAACCACGCCATCCACCTGGTCGCCATGGCGCGGGCGGCGGGGGTGCTGATCGACTGGACCGACATGGACGAACTGTCCTCGGTCACGCCGCTGCTGGCGCGGGTCTATCCGAACGGTTCGGCCGATGTGAACGCCTTCCAGGCCGCAGGCGGCGTCGCCTTCATCGCTCGCGAGCTGGCCCAGGCCGGCAACATCCACACCGACGTCACGACCATCATGGGGCGCGGGATCGAGGCCTATTTCCAGGAACCGTCGATGGTGGACGGCGAACTGGTCTGGCGCGACGGGGTGCGCGAGAGCCTGGACCGGGACATCCTGCGTCCCGCCTCCGACCCGTTCGACCGCGAGGGCGGCCTGCGTCTGGTCAAGGGCGACCTGGGCCGGGCGGTCATCAAAATCTCGGCGGTCAAGCCCGAGAACCGCATCGTCGAGGCGCCCGCCGCCGTCTTCGAAACCCAGGAAGACGCGCTACAGGCCTTCAAGGACGGCAAGCTGTTCCGCGACGTGGTCGTGGTCCTGCGCTTCCAGGGGCCGAAGGCGAACGGCATGCCCGAACTGCACAGCCTGTCGCCCGCCCTGTCGGTCATTCAGGACAAGGGGTTCAAGGTCGCCTTCGTCACCGACGGCCGGATGTCGGGCGCCAGCGGCAAGACGCCGGCCGCCATCCACGTCTCGCCCGAAGCCCTGGCCGGCGGCCCCCTGGCCCATGTGAAGGACGGCGATATCATCCGTCTGGACGCCGAGGCCGGGGTGCTGACCACCGTGGGCGTCGCCGACCTGACCGCCCGCCCCGCCGCCGCCCGATCCGCCGCCAACGCCGAGGGTTCGTCCTGGGGTTATGGCCGCGAACTGTTCGGCGCCTTCCGCCATGTCGTCACCACCGCCGAACAGGGGGCGACCGTCTGTTTCGCCATTCCGCCGGGATCGCGCGGTCACGACGACACGCCGCCCAACCCCAACTTCGTCGACCGGACCGTGGACGCCTGATCCACCGAACCGACCGCAGGAAACGCCTGAAATGAATGACAAGACCCTCCTCGTCGGCGACGTCGGCGGCACCAACGCCCGCTTCGCCCTGGCCCGCATGGTGGACGGACAGCCCGTGCTGGACCACCACGACAGCTTCCCGGCCGAGACTTATCCGACCTTCCTTGAGGGCGTCGCCGCCTTCATCGACGGCTGCGAGGTCAAGCCGACCGGCGGCGTCATCGCCGTCGCCGGCCCCGTCACCGACGGCGCCATCGACCTGACCAACTCGCCCTGGCAGGTGTCGGAAAGCGAGCTGCAGACCCTGGGCCTGAAGCCGGTCAAGCTGATCAACGACTTCGAGGCCCTGGCCTGGGGCGCGCCCGTGGTGCCGGCGGACCAGTTGGAAAGCCTGGGCGGGCCGGTCGATGGCGATCCGCATTCCACCGTGGCCGTGCTGGGTCCCGGCACCGGCTTCGGCGTCGCGGCCCTGGTGCGCGACGCCCACGGCAAGGAGATGGCCATGCCGTCCGAGGGCGGCCACGCCTGCTTCCCCCCCGGCGATCCGGTCGAGGACGAAATCCTGCGCATCCTGCGCCGCCGCTATGACCGCGTCTCGATCGAGCGTCTGATCTGCGGCCCCGGCCTGCTGAACATGCACCGCGCCCTGGCCGAGATCGACGGACGCGAGACCCACGTGGACGATCCGGCCGAGATCACCAAGACCGCCCTGGCCGATCCGAACAGCCCCTGCGGCGCGACCCTGGCCCGCTTCTGCGCCATCCTGGGCGCGGTCGCCGGCGACATCGCTCTGACCACCGGCGCGCGCGGCGGCGTCTATATCGCGGGCGGCATCGTTCCGCGCATCCTGCCCTTCATCAAGGCCAGCCCCTTCCGCCAGCGGTTCGAGCGCAAGGGCCGGTTCAAGGACTATATGGCCGAAATCCCGACCAAGGTGATCATGCACAAGCACGCCGCCCTGCTGGGCGCCGCCCGCGTCGCCTTCGCCGAGGCCGGAAACTAGGCGATCACGCAAATCTCACGGCGGCGTGAACCGAACCGCCGCCGTGACGTTTCCCCGTCTCCAACAGGAGAGGAAACGAAAATGAAAAAGTTCGCCATCGCCGCCGCATCGCTGTTCGTGCTGTCGGGCGTCGCCGCCTGCGGTGAAAGCGCTGCGGACAAGGCCGCCGAAAAGCAGGCCGACGCCATCGAGGCCACGGGCGAAGCCCGCGCCGACCAGCTGGAGGCCCAGGCCGCCACCGCCCCGACCGAGGCCCAGAAGGACGCTCTGAACGCCCAGGCCGATCAGGTCGAGAAGAACGCCGACCGCAAGGCCGACCGTGTCGAGCAACAGGGCGGCAACGCCGACGGCGGCATGACCACGTCCAACACGCCCTCGACCCACTAAATCCGTTTACGGATGGACCGGCCCCCGTCGTTCGCGACGGGGGCTTTTTCCTGTCCGGCGATCAGTCGATGCAGAGGGTCGGGCCGGCCTTGCCGTCCGTGACCGTGGCGTGACAGCCGAAGCGGTCGCTGGTCGCCTGACACACGCCCGCCGTCGCCGTTCCCGCCGAGACGCCCGTATTGCCCTCGACGCGGCAGTCGCCCTGGCACTGCGCGCCGTCGATGCAGCGCTTGCCGGCGTCGGCATAGCTGATCACGCACTGCCAGGACTGCAGCCGCCCGACCTGTTTCATCGTCCCGCCGCGCGTGGCGCAGGCCGAGGCCTCGGCGCTCTGCATCGGCGCGTCCGAACCCGCGCCCGTCGTGGTCTGCGGCGTGCAGGCGGCCGCCAGAAGCGCGGCGGCGGCGATCATCGAAACGCGGATCATGATACCTGTCCCTTGGCGAAGCCCGACCAGACGTCGTCATAGTCCAGCTGCATCTGCGGCGTTTCCGACGCCCATTTCGTGATGCGGATCGGCATCCGGGTTTCGAACATGAAGGCCAGGGTGTTCTCGATCTTGTGCGGCTTCAACTCGGCCCTGATCGCGCCTTCGTAGCTGGCCTGATCCGGCCCGTGCCCGCTCATCCGGTTGTGCAGGGACGCCCCGCCCGGAGCGAAGCCGCCGACCTTGGCGTCATAGGCGCCGGTCACGAGCCCCATGAACTCGCTCATGACGTTGCGGTGGAACCATGGCGGGCGGAAGGTGTGTTCGGCCACCATCCAGCGCGGCGGGAAGATGACGAAGTCGATGTTGGCCGTGCCGGGCGTCTCGGACGGGCTGGTCAGGACGGTGAAGATCGACGGGTCCGGGTGGTCGTAGCTGACCGTGTTGATGGTGTTGAACCGCGCCGTGTCATAGCGGCAGGGCGCGAGATTGCCGTGCCAGGCCACCACGTCCAGCGGGCTGTGATCGAAGGTCGTGGCCCACAGGCGGCCGCCGTATTTCTGCACGCACTGGGTCGGGCGATCCACGTCCTCATAGGCCGCGACGGGCGTTTCGAAATCGCGCGGATTGGCCAGGCCGTTCGCGCCGATGGGGCCCAGGTCCGGCAGGCGGAACGGTGCGCCGTAGTTCTCGCAGACATAGCCCCGCACCGGCCCCTCGACCTCGACGCGGAACCGCACCCCGCGCGGGATCAGGACGATATGGCCCGGCTGGGCCTCGATCACCCCCATCTCGGTGACGAACCGATGCGCCCCATCCTGCGGCACGATCAGCAGTTCACCGTCGGCGTCGTAGAAGACGCGGTCGGTCATCGAGCGGTTGGCGACATACAGGTGGACGCCCGCCCCGGCGCCGGCGTCCGGCTCTCCGTTGCCGCCATAGGTCGTCAGCCCCTCGACCCAGTCGGTCGGGGTCTCGGGGATCGGCAGCGGGTCCCAGCGCATCCGGTTGGGATTGGGCGGCGTCTCGTCGAACGGGCCGGAGCGGACCCGCCCCTGGTCGAAGGCGACATAGGGGCCGTGCTGGGCCGAGGGCCGCAGGCGATAGAGCCAGCTTCGCAGATTCTCGGCGCGCGGCGCGGTGAAGGCCGTGCCCGACAGCTGTTCGGCGTACAGCCCCATCGGCGTCTTCTGCGGCGAGTTCTGGCCTTCCGGCAGGGCGCCGGGCGCGGCCTCGGTCGCGAAATGATTGCCGAAGCCGGTCATGTAGGCGGGCGCGTTGGATCGCGTCATGTGGTCTCTCCCTATGACCCCGGTTTAGCCTTCGCGCACGCCAGCGTCACCCTGTCGCGCGGGCGGCGTTTCAGCCCCTGGACGGCAGGAAGGGCGAGAAGGTGATGACGGTGAAGGTGTCGCGCACGTGCGGGCGCGTCTGGACCTGTTTGGTGACGAAGGTGCCAATGTCGGCTTCGCGCGGTAGGTTGAACTTGGCCAACAGATCATGCTGGCCCGAGGTGGAATAGACCTCCGACACGTTTTCCACATTGTCCACGATGTCGGCCGCCACGTCGTTGGCATAGCCCAGCTCGCATTTGATGAAGACGAAGATGGCGGTCATCATGGCCGTGGCCTTCCTGAAGTTTGGACGCCTTCTAGCCGATGGCGACCGCCGCCGAAACGCCGAAGGCGCCGATCAACGCAGCCGCTTGCTGACCCAGACCAGGGTCGGGTCGTCCTCGACCGGGGCGGTGTCGAATCCCATGTCGTTCTCGACCCGAAGGGCGGCGTGGTTGGCGCGGTCCTCCAGCGATTCCACCACCGCATAGCCGCGCGACCGCGCCTCGGCCACCAGCCTTTCCAGCAGGGTCCAGCCGATCCCCTGCCCCTTCAGGTCGCCGCGCAGCAGGATGGCGGCCTCGGCCCGTTCGCCCGCCGCATCGCCGGCCAGAACGGCGGTCGCCGCAATGGCGCCGTCCTCGCCCCAGGCGATCAGGCTCTCGCCATTCGCCGACGGCTTTTCGATCAGGGCCACAAGCTGATCGTGACCGGGCGCGCCCAGGGTGGAGAGGAAGCGGAACCGCATATCCTCCGGCGTCACCTTGGCGAGGAAGGCGCTCAACGCCCGCTCGTCCTCGCCGCGCGCCGCGCGGACCTCCAGACGCACGCCTGTGCGGGTGACGAGCCGTTCACGGTCGAGCAGGGTCATGGGCTTCTCCTTCGTCTCCAGCCCTGGACCAGGGTACGCCGCCGCGCCTTGACCTCGATCAAGACGTGCGGATGAAACAATATGTTCCGTCGCTTCACGGCGAAGCCGGCGCGCAAGGCTTTGGCCTGGACCGGGCGTGGGTTAAGCAGGACGCCGACAGGCCGCCCCTCGACCGACGGCCCCTTCGATCCCGCCGACAGGAGACAGACCATGGCCCACGATCGCGTCAGCGTGCTTCAGGCGCTTGAAACCCAGGGCGTCTGCCCCGTCTTCTACCATCCCGATCCCGAGGTCAGCCTGAACGTCATCCGCGCCTGCGCGCGCGGCGGCGCGCCGGTGGTGGAGTTCACCAATCGCGGCGACTTCGCCTGCGACCTGTTCGGCGAGATCAATCGCGAACTGATCAGGACCGATCCGCACATCGTGCTGGGCATCGGCTCGGTGGTCGATAGCGGCACGGCGGCCCTCTATCTGAACCGGGGCGCGCGCTTTGTGGTCAGCCCCTGCCTGGTCCCCGACGTGGCCAGGGTCTGCAACCGGCGCATGGTCGCCTATTTCCCCGGCTGCGGTTCGGTGACGGACATCGGCGAGGCCCATGAACTGGGCTGCGACATCGTCAAACTGTTCCCCGGTTCGTCGGTCGGCGGGCCGGACTTCGTCAAGGCGGTCAAGGGGCCAATGCCCTGGGTCAAGATCATGCCGACCGGCGGCGTCGATCCCGACGAAGCCTCCATCGCCAAATGGTTCGGCGCCGGCATCGTGGCGGCGGGCATGGGCTCCAAACTTGTGACGGACGCGGCGGTCAAGGCCGGCGACTGGGCCGCCATCGAGACCTCGGTGCGCGCGGCCGTGGACGCCGTCGCGGCCTTCCGCGCGTCGAAGGCCGCCTAACGACCGGGACGGTCGCCCGGGGCCTGGGCGACGCCGTCCGGGCCATGCGCCTGCGGCCCGTCGTGACGCGCCGCCTCGCGACGGGCGCCGCCCTTGCGCTGCAACAGGGGCGTCATGGCCTTGCGCTCCTCGGGCGTCAGGGTCGCCAGAAGGTCCACCGCCCCGGTTTCCAGACGCTGACGACCGCGCATTTCGGCGGCGCGCGACTGCTCCAGCAGGGCCCGGACGCGCGGGGCGTCCAGCGTGGGCTGACCGGCGACGGCGATGGCCTCGCGCCGCGCCGCCCGCGCCGCCTCGAAATCGGGACGCGCCGACAGGGCGGTTTCGCGCAGGGACGCGCGCACGCGCTGGCGCACGGCGGGGTCCAGCCGGGCCAGCACCTCGGCCAACGGCCCCTCGCGGCCGCCCCGGCGCTGTTCGTCGATCCGCCGCTCGATCTTGTCGCGGCCGACGACATAGGTGACGCCCCCCGCCACGGCGAACAGGTTCAGCGCCACCGACACGGCCAGGGCGATCTTCAACGTCTTGTTCGTCATCCCAGAACCTCGGTGTCGTCCACCCCGGTCAGGGCCGATTGATAAAGCACCGCATCCGCCCGCGCATCGGCCGTCAGATGGGTGGTCAGGCCGACGCCCGCCACCACGCCGGCGCAGGCCGCCGCCGCCCATCCGGCCCCCAGATACCAGACCGCCTCACGCCACCCGGCCCGCGCCTTCCGTCGAGGCGCCGCCGCCAGGACGCGCGCCGTCAAGGCCGCCGACGGGACCGGCGTCGGCGCGGCGTCCAGCAGGGCGTCCAGCGTCGCCGCCTGGGCCAGCAGCTCCCGCAGCGACGGATCGGCGGCCAGCAGGCTCTCGGCGAAGGCGCGCTGGTCCGCCGGCCAGCGACGCAGGTCCGCGCCATAGGCGTCCGCCAGGGCCTGCAACCGTTCCGCCTTCATCGTCCGTCTCCCTTAGAGGCCCCGTTCGGAACCATGTCCGACAGCGCCTGACGCAATGCGCGACGACCGCGCGACAACAAACTCTCCAGCGCCTCGACGCTGATCTCCATCAGGGCGGCCGCCTCGATATTGGACAGCTCCTGATAGTGGCACAGCACGATGGCCTCGCGCTGTCGGTCGGGCAGCCGCTTCAGCGCCGTCGTCACCCGCGCGCCAGTCTCGGCGGCCAGAAGCCCCCGATCCGGCCCCGGCCCTTCGTCCGGCCGATCCGGCGGCGCGTCCGTCGGGATTTCGCGACGTCGCCTCAGCCGGTCGTAACAGAGGTTCAGCGCCACCCTGTGCAGCCAGGTGTCGAACCGCGCCTGGCCCGGCCGCCATTTCGGCGCCTGTCGCCAAGCCCTCAGCATCGCCTCCTGCGCCACGTCCTCCGCCTCGGCCGCGTCGCCCAGCATCCGTTGCGCCAGGGCCAGGATGCGCGGCAGCTTGCGCGCGACCAACGCCTGCGACGCCGCCGGATCGCCCTGACCCACGCGGCGCACCAGATCCTCGTCGGGGTCGACGATCGCGACCAAACCCGCCTCTTCCGCTGCTGACGAAAGGGACCGATTCGTCCGTGACGGCCGACCCCGACACCGTTCTTACTCCGAAGCCGGAGCCGGGGAAGCGGCTTGCGGCGCGGGACGCTCGGCGCGACGCGCCGTCATGGCCGCACGACGCTCTTCGCGCGAGATCACGCCGTCGTGGTCCGTGTCCATCCTGTCGAACCGCTCGCCCAGCCTGGCCGCATAGTCCGCGATCACCAAGGGACCGCGCGCGCGTCCTTCACCGCCGGAGCCGCGCATGGCGGGATCGGCCTGCAGGGCGGCCTGTCGCTCCTCGACGCTGACCGTCCCGTCGTGGTTCGCATCCATGGCCGTCAGGCGGGCGACGCGCGCCTCGACGAAGGCGGCGCGGGTCATCGGGCGGCTCGCCTCGCCTCGCGCATGATGCGGCGCAGGCGCTCCGGCCGGCGGCGCGGGCGGGGTCTGGGCGGTCGCGACGCCCGCGCCGGCGGTCAAGGCGACGACGCCCAGGCCGGCCAAAAAGGTCTTTCTCATCTCGTTCGTCTCCTTGGGTCGCGCGCAGCGACCGGACATCGCCCCTCAGGAGATTGAACGCGGCGTCTCCGAATCTCCGTCGCGCGCCTCTGGAACCGCCTGTTCGAAGGCTTTGCGGGCGCGGAGGCGCAGGTCCGTCAGCCGGGTCTTCAGCGTCTCGAAATCGGGCGCGCCCGCCGCCTCGGCCAGGCGCAGCTGAAACACCGACGGCTCGGCCTCGGGATCGACCCGCCCCTCGAAGGCGGCGGCCAGCAGATGGGCCAGCCGCTGCTGCATCCGCCACGCCTCGGCCAGCACCGGATCGTCGTGCAGGGCTTCCAGCGTCGACAGGGTCAGCGGCTGACCGGCGGCGGCGGCCTGAAGCTGGCGGAACTGGGCCGCGAACTCGGCGTCCACCTGTCCGCCCGGCGACAGTTTCAAATCCCAGAAGCCGTGCGGACGACGCTCGCGGTCCATCAGCCCCCGCATCTTGCGGACGTCTGCGGCGACGTCGACGCCGGGGCGCGGACGACGCAGGGCCGCCTCGATGGCCGCCGCGACCCGCGCGCCAAACGCCGGATCGCTGGCCCAGACCACGCGGGCGCGGGTCAGGACCATGAACTCCCACGTCTCCGCCTCCTTGGCGTAATAGGCGTCGAAGGCCGACAGACGCACCGACACCGGCCCCTTCGACCCGGTAGGCCGCAGGCGCATGTCGACCTCGTACAGCCCCCCTTCGGCCGTGTGCGCCGACAGGGCCGCGATCAGCCGCTGGGTGAAGCGGGCGTAGAAGACGTCTGCGGTCCACTCCTTCAGGGTCGAGGTCGCCTCGGGCGGCGCTTCGTACAGCGTCATCAGGTCCAGATCGGACCCAGCCGTCATCTCGCGCGAGCCGGCCTTGCCCAGCGCCACCACCGCGACCGCGCCCGGAAATTCGCCGCCCAGCCGCACCGTCTCGGCCAAGGCCGCCGGCGACAGGGTCCGCATGGCGGCGTCGGCCAGGGCGGCGTAGGCCCGGCCCGCCGTCTCGGTTCCCGCCCGCCCGGTCAGGGCGTGGATGCCGATGCGGAACATCTGTTCGCGGTGCAGGCGACGCACGGCGTTCATGGCGCCCTCGAAATCGTCCGTCTCGCCCGCTTCACGCAGGATCTGTTCGGTCAGGCCCATGTCGTCGGACAGGTCGGTCAGGAAACGCGCGTCCAGCACCCCGTCCAGCGCCGCCGGCTGACGCCCCAGGGTGCGGGCCAGACGCGGGGCGAAGGCCATGACCCCCAGCACCATCTCGAACAATTTGGGCTGGTTCAGGAAGAGGGCCTGGACCTGCACCCCCGCCGCCAAACCGGAAAAGAAGACGGCGAACCGGCGAAAGGCGTCGTCGGGCGCGCCGGATCGCGCCACCGCCTCCAGCAGACGCGGCGCCAGGCGGGTGAACAGTTCGCGCCCCCGCTCGGTGCGGGTCGCGGGGATGCGGCCGTGATGCCAGGACCGGATGGTGTCGGCGACCGAGGCCGCCTCGGAGAACCCCATCCGCTTCAGGGTCTCCAGCGTTTCCGGGTCGTTCTCGACGCCGGTGAAGACCAGGCTGCCATAGCGGGAATCCAGCTCCTCCCCGCCCTCGAACAGTTCACCATAGCGGGCGTTGACCCTCGCCAGCAGGGCCTCGACATGGGCGTCGAAGGCCGAAAGGTCCGACCATCCGGCCAAGGCGGCGACGGCGGCGCGGCGTTCTGCGTCCTCGGGCAGGCGGTGGGTCTGTTCGTCGTCCAGCATCTGCACCCGATGCTCTAGACCGCGCAGTTCGACATAGGCGGCCGACAGTTCGTCGGCGGCGGCGCGCGGAATATGGTCGGCGTCGGCCAAGGCGTAGAGCGCCTCGATAGTGCGCGGCGTCCTCAGCCCCGGATCGCGTCCGGCCAGGATCAGCTGCTGGGTCTGGGCGTAGAATTCGATCTCGCGTATGCCGCCCCGCCCCAGTTTCAGATTGGCGCCCGCCGCCGCCAGCCCCTCGCCGGTCTTGTGGACGTGGATCTGTTTCTTGATCGACTGGATGTCCAGCACGGCCGCATAGTCCAGGCTGCGTCGCCAGACGAAGGGGACCAGCGCCTTCAGGAACCGTCCCGCCGCGCGCAGGTCGCCCAGCACCGGCCGCGCCTTGATGAAGGCGGCCCGTTCCCAGTTCTGACCGACGCTTTCGTAATAGGCCAGGGCCATGGGGGCGGCGACCACCGGCGGCGTCGACGACGGATCGGGCCGCAGACGCAGATCGACGCGGAAGACATAGCCGTCGGCCGTCCGTTCGCTGAGCAGGGTGGCGATCCCCTTGCCGACCCGATTGGCGAAGTCCTGCATCTCCACCCCCTCGGCCAAGGCCAGGCCGGTCAGGCGGGGCTCGAAGAAGAGCGAGATGTCGATGTCGGAGGAATAGTTCAGCTCGTCGGCGCCGTGCTTGCCCATGGCCACGCCGAACAGGCCGGGGACGGGGCCGCGCGAATCGTCGGGCGGCGAGATCAGCCGACCACGCGCCCGCTGCTCGGCGGCGACGGCGCGCAGGGCGGCCCGGCAGGCGGCGTCCGCGAAGGCCGACAGGGCGGCCGTGACCTGGTCCAGGTCCCACACGCCCCCGAGATCGGCCAGCGCCGTCAGCAGATGCAGATCGGCCTTCAGCACCCGCAGCGGCGCGCGCACCTCGTCGGGTTCGCCGTCCAGAGCGTCCGTGTCGCCGAGGATGCGGACCAGGCTTTCGGCCGGATCGGCCTGCAGCAGGCGACGCAGATGGGCCGGACGCCGCCGCATCAGCCCGGTCAGATAGGGCGAGGCCCCGGCGACGGGCGCCAGGGCGGGCCAGGCGACGGTCAGGGTTTCGGACCATCCATCCGCCGTTGCGGCCTCGGTCAGGGTTTCGTGCAGGCGGTCGGCGGCGGCCGGGTTCACGATGGGACCGGCCGATTTTAGACTGTCCGCCAGTGGAACAGAAATTTTGGCATCATGCATCAGATTATCCGCTCATCCCCGCGAAGGCGGGGACCCAGTGCTTTCGCTCGGTACAGCTTTGGACCACGAGCCGAGACACCCCCACAAGCCCGCGCGACCAAAGACCTGGGTCCCCGCCTTCGCGGGGATGAGCGGAACCTTTAACTCTGGAGCGCCGGCGGCAACACCAGCGCCACCCGCAGTCCCGGCCCGAAGTCACCGTAAGCCCCCGGCCCCTCGTCCAGCACCAGGCGCCCGCCGTGCGCCTCGGCCACCGCCGTCACCAGCGACAGGCCCAGGCCCGAACCCGGCTCGGTGCGGCTGTTGTCCAGGCGCACGAACCGCTGGACCACCCGCTCGCGGTCCTCTTCCGGCACGCCCGGCCCGGTGTCGGTGACGGAATATTCGATCTCGCCCGACGACCGCCTGCGCGCCCTCAGCTTCACCGCCCCGCCGGAGGGCGTGTATTTGATGGCGTTGTCGATCAGATTGGCCAGGGCCTGGGCCAGGAAGGGCTGGTTGCCCTCGATCATCAGCCCCCGCTCGATCTCGGCGGAGAAGTCGATGGACTTGTCCTCGGCCGCCGGTTCGTAAAGCTCGGCCATGTCGGCGGCCAAGTCGGCGGCGTCCATCGTCTTCGGATCGGGCGCGCCCCCCGCCTGCAGCCGCGCGATGGCCAGGACGGTGTTGAAGGTCTTCAGCAGGTGATCCGCCTCGTCCAGGGCGACGCCCAGGGCGTCCACCCCGTCGATCTTGCCCGCCTCGGCGTCGATCAGGGCGACCTCCAGCTTGGCCCGCATCCGCGTCAGGGGCGAACGCAGGTCGTGGGCGATGGCGTCCCCGGCGTGCCGGATCGAGGCCATCGACGCCTCCAGCCGATCCAGCATGGTGTTCAACCCCTGGCCCAGTTCGTCCAGTTCGTCGCCCGTATGGCGCACCGGCGCCCGCTGCTTCAGATCGCCCTCCTGCACCGCATGAACCACCTGGTTCAGCCCGGCCATCGCCCGCTCGACCTTGCGGCTGATATAGAGACCGCCCGCCAGACCCAGCAGCATGACCAGGGCCATGGCGCCCCACAGCGCCTGGGTCAGGCGCGCCAGATAGGCCTCGATGCCGCCGATATCCTCGCCCACGAACAGGGTGTCGCCCCCGACCAGCGGCAGGACCACGCCGATGGAGCGCCGGTTCTGCACCCGCCCCTCGTCGTCGGTGCTGGTCAGGCGAAAGGTGCTCCATTCGCCCTTTCCGACCTGGGGCGCTTCCTTCAGGTCGAACGGCATGACCGACAGATTGCCGGTGACGATCTTTCCGTCCGGCCCGGTCAGCAGATACAGATACGGCCCGCCGCGAATGGTGCGTTCGACCAGAGCCTGGTTCAGAGCGTCGATCCCGCGCGTGCGGTGAATGGCGGTCAGGGCGCCCAGTTCGCCCTCCACGTCCGCCCGCGCCCGCCCTTGAGCCTCCGACGCCGAGGCGAAATAGACATAGGCCAGGATCGCCCCCGCCGCCGCCACGAACAGCGCCAGGAACAGCAGCGTCAGCCGAAACGGCGTGCGGCGAAGAACGGAGGGGAGGCGCATGAGGGCGTGAGCGGTGACTCGTGATGGGTGAATGGCGGAATGGCGGAATGGTCAGATCGATGCGGAAACATAAGCCGTGTTCGCAACCAATTTTCGCTGCGATCCTCCCTGCTCACCCTTCACCATTCACCACTCACGCATGAGGTTACGCCTCCAACCGATACCCCGCGCCACGCACGGTCTGCAGCATGGCCTTGTCGAAGCCCTTGTCGATCTTGGAGCGCAGGCGGCTGATGTGGACGTCGATGACGTTGGTCTGGGGGTCGAAATGGTATTCCCAGACCTTTTCCAGCAGCATGGTGCGCGTCACCGACTGGCCCGCGTGGCGCATCAGAAACTCCAGCAGCTGGAACTCGCGCGGCTGGAGGTCGATCTCGGTCGTTCCGCGATGCACGGTGCGGCCGATCAGGTTCATCTCCAGGTCGCCGACCTTAAGCACGGTCTGCACCCCGCCCGTCTCGCGCCGACGCGCCAGGGCCTCCACCCGCGCGATCAGTTCGGCGAAGGCGTAGGGTTTGACCAGATAGTCGTCGGCTCCGGCCTTCAGCCCCGTCACCCGATCCTCGACCTCGCCCAGTGCGGACAGGAACAGGACCGGCGTCTGGTCGCCGCCCTTCCTGACCGTTTCGACCATGCCGACCCCGTCCAGGCGCGGCATCATCCGGTCCACCACATAGACGTCGTAACCGCCTTTTTGCGCCTCCAACAGGCCGAAGGCGCCGTCCACGGCGTGGGTGACGTCATGTCCGGCTTCGGACAGACCCCGCACCATGGCGGTCGCCGCCTCGGCGTCATCCTCGACCACCAGAATCCGCATGAACCCCTCCCGGAATCAAAATCGCCGCCGATGTTAGCGCATCGGCGGCGATTGACGAGTTAAGGCTTGGTCAGAATGCCGATCAGTTCTTGTCCTGCAGCGGCAGAACAATGGGACTGTTCCCGCGCGGGGTGCGAACCAGCAACAGAATGCCGGGACGTCCCGCGCCCTTCACGGCTTCCACGGCGCCCTTCAGGTCAACCGTCGATCCGACGCTGCGCCCGTTCGCCTGAATGATCACCATCCCCGGCTGGAAGCCCAGACGCCCTGCGCGCGACTGCTGGTTCACGCTCGTGACGACCAAGCCCTGAACGCCCTCGGGGATGTCGAACCGGCCGCGCAGCGCGCCGGTGACGGGTGCGACGGTCAGGCCTTCTACGACTTCGCCGGTGGCGGCACCTGGGTTGGACGGCGCCTTGGAACCATCACCGTCTTCCGATCCGGCGACTTCCAGATTCGCAGGACGGGTGCCGGCGCGGACATTGACCGTCTGGCGACGGCCTTCACGCAACAGTTCAAGCCGAAGGGTGTCGCCCGGCTTGGCCGATCCCACCGCCCGTGTCAGCTCGCTGGAGCCTTCGATCGCGCGACCATTCAGGTTCACCACGACATCGCCCGGTTGAAGGCCGGCGCGCGCCGCCGGTGCATCCGGCGTGACCTCGACGACGTAGGCGCCCTTTGTCGTCGCCGGCAGTCCCAGGCTTTCCTTGTACTCGTCGGTCAGGTTGCCGATTTGGACGCCCAGATAGCCACGCTCGATGGATTCGCCGCGCATCAGCCGCTCGGTGATCGCCTTGGCCGTCTCGGCCGGAATGGCGAAGCCGATGCCGACTGAACTGCCGGTCGGCGAATAGATGGCCGAGTTCACGCCGATGACGCGGCCGTGAATGTCGAAAGTCGGGCCGCCCGAGTTGCCCCGGTTGATGGCCGCGTCGATCTGGATGTAGTCGTTGTAGCCGGACGGATCGATGTCGCGCGCCTTGGCCGAGACGATACCCGCCGTGGCGGTGCCGCCCAGGCCGAAGGGGTTGCCGATGGCGATGACCCAGTCGCCCACGCGGGGCTGGGCCGTCTCTTCGAAGCTGACGTATTTGAAGTCGTTGCCCTCGACCTTGATCACCGCCAGGTCGGTGCCGGCGTCGCGACCGATCAGGCGGGCCGGCAGTTCGCGGCCGTCCGACATCTTGACCTTGATCTCGGTCGCGTCGGCGACGACGTGGTTGTTGGTGACGATGAAGCCGTCCTGCGAGATGAAGAAGCCCGAGCCGGCGCCTTGCGTCGTCTGCGGCTCGTCATTGCCGCCCCGCCCGCCGCGGCCTTGCGGCGGCACGAACTGGAACGGCAGGCCGGGAATGCTGAAGGCGCCGCCCTGGGGCTGGTCGACCTTGACCGTCACGTCGATCTGAACGACGGCCGGGGCCACCTGTTCGAAGATGGTCGCGAAACTGTTGGGCGCGCCCGGCGGCGGGGTGAAGCTGTCGCCATTGGCCGGGACCGGGGTGATGCGGTTGACCGCCTGGGGTTCGGCGTGCGCGCCGGGCCAGTTGATCACGCCGCCGGCGGTCGCCGCCGCCGCCAGGGTCAGGCCGGCCGCGGCCCCGAGAATGAACTCCTTGCGCTTCAGCATCGTGGTCCTTGCGATCCTCTGTCCGACGCCAGACGGGCGCCGGTTTCGCGATTGATATAGGCCGGAAGGCTTTTGCGCCAATGCCGACCGTCGATGGTTGATCCCGACTAAAGCCCGTCGTGAGGCGAGGTTGCGTCAGGATCGCGGCGAAGCTTCTCATTTCGCAGAACTTCGTCCAGCCGCCGCTCCTCGTCGGGCGTCAGGCCGGGCGTCTCGGCGGGCCGACGCCGGGCGCGCAGCATCAGGGCGATCCCGGCCAGCACGACCAGGGCGAACGGCCCGAACCACAAAAACCAGGTTCCCGCCCGCACCGGCGGGGTGAACAGCACATAGTCGCCGAACCGGCGCACCAGATCGTCGCGCACCGCCTGATCGGTCGCGCCGGACGCGATCTCCTCGCGAATCAGACGGCGCATGTCGCCTGCGACGCCCGCCGGGCTGTCGGCGATGGCCTCGTGCTGGCAGACGACGCAGCGCACGTTCTTGAACAGGGCTTGGGCGCGGGCCTCCTGCGCCGCATCGGGCAGGGGCCGGTCGGGCGCGGCGGGCGGTTCGGCCGCCGTCAGCATCAGCGCAAGGATCGGCGCGGCCAGAAGGACCGTCAGACGCCTCATGCCGCCCTGCGCCGTCTTTGCCCCACACCCAGACGCAGCCGCCGATCCATCAAGGACAGCGCCCCGCCCAGGGCCATGATCGCCGGTCCCAGGAAGATCAGCCGCGCCCAGGGGTTCCAGTACAGGCGCACGACCCAGGCCGGTTGCTCGGGACTGCCGGCCCGCTCGCCGATCACCACATAGACGTCGTCCAGCCCCCGGAAATCCAGACCGACCTCGGTGGTGGTCTGCCCCCCGGCGGGGAAGAACCGCCGCTCGGCCGTGACGGCCGTGGCCCGCCCCCGGTCGTCGGCGGGGCGCACGGTCAGCCGTCCCTGTTCGGCCAGATAGTTCGGCCCCTCGACCACCCGCACATCGTCCAGCGTGACGGTCCACGGCCCGGCCGACAGGCTCTGGCCCAGGGTCAGCGACCGCGCGGCCTCGGCCTTGAACCCTGTCTCGACCACCGCGCCCAGGATGAAGACCCCCACCCCCAGATGCGCCAGCGTCATGCCCCAGGCGCCCAGCGGCAGGCCCTTCGCCCGTCGCCAGGTCTCGGCCCCGGCGGCGCGGAACAGGCGGATGCGCTCGGCGACCTCGGCCAGCGATCCGGCGATCAGCCAGGCGCCGACGCCGATTCCGACGGCGGCCAAGGCCTTGCGCGGCTCCCACAGGGCATAGGCGGCCACGGCCGACAGGATGGCCACGCCCCCCGCCACGGCCAGCCTCTGCATCGCGCCGGGCAAATCGCCGCGCTTCCATGCCAAAAGAGGCCCCGCCGGCAGGATCAGGAAGGCGACCATCATCAGGGGCGTGAAGGTGGCGGCGAAATAGGGCGGCCCGACCGAGATGGTCGCCCCGGATGCGGCCTCCAGGATCAGGGGATAGAGCGTCCCCAGCAGCACCGTCGCCGCCGCCGCCGTCAGGAACAGATTGTTCAGCACCAGCGCGCCCTCGCGGCTGATCGGCGCGAACAGGCCCCCGCCCTTCAGCTGAGGCGCGCGCCAGGCGAACAGGGCGAAGGCGGCGCCTGCCGTGACGCCCAATATGGCCAACAGCATCATCCCCCGCTTGGGATCGACCGCAAAGGCGTGAACGCTGGTCAGCACGCCCGACCGCACCAGAAACGCCCCCAGCATGGAGAAGGTGAAGGCCAACAGGGCCAAAAACACGGTCCAGCCCGCCAGAGCGCCGCGCCGCTCGGTCACGACCGCGCTGTGCAGCAGGGCCGCGCCCGCCAGCCAGGGCATGAAGGAGGCGTTCTCCACCGGGTCCCAGAACCACCAGCCGCCCCAGCCCAACTCGTAATAGGCCCAGAACGACCCCAGGGTGATGCCGACCGTAAGAAACGCCCAACTGGCCAGCGCCCAGGGCCGGACCCATCGCCCCCAGGCGGGCCAGAAGGCCGTCTGCGCCCGTCCCTCGATCAGGGCCGCGACCGCCAGGGAGAAGCAGACCGAAAACCCGACATAGCCCACATAGAGCAGCGGCGGATGCACCGCCAGCGCCGGGTCCTGCAGCAGGGGATTCAGCGACGCGCCCTGGAACGGCGCGGGGTCCAGGCGAGCGAAGGGGCTGGAGGTGAAGACGGCGAAGGCCAGGAACAGCGACCCCAGCGCGCCCTGCACCGCTACGGCCGAGGCCTTCAGCCCGAACGGCAGGCCGCGCGCCCGCGCCAGCGCCCCGCCGAAGACGGTCAGGACCAGACACCACAGCAGCAGCGAGCCTTCGTGGCTGCCCCAGGCGCCGGCGACCTTGTACAGCATCGGCTTGTCGGTGTGGCTGTTGGCCGCCACGTTCGAGACCGAGAAGTCGGACACGACGAAGGCGTAGATCAGGGCCGCGAAACTGAGGGCGACCGCCGCCGCCGCCGCCAGCGCCGCCCCTTCGGCCGCACCCGCCAGCACCGGGCTGCGCCGCACGCGCCCGGCCGCCGACAAACCCATCTGAAGGATCGACAGCGCCAGCGCCAGCGCCAGGGCGAAGGCCCCGAACTCGGCGATCATGAGGGCAGGGTCTGGCTGGCGGCCGCCGCCGTCGGGGCCGCCGCGGGCCGCCATTCGCCCTTTTCCTTCAGGCGGTCGGCGACTTCGCGCGGCATATAGTTCTCGTCGTGCTTGGCCAAAACCTGGCTGGCGTGGAAGGTGCGGTCGGCGCCGAACGCGCCCTGCGCCACGATCCCCTGCCCTTCGCGGAACAGGTCGGGCAGGTCGCCGTGATAGACGACGCGGGTGACGCCCACATTGTCGGTGACGGAAAAGGCCACGACGCCGTCCCCGGACTTCCTGACGCTGCCGACCTCGACCAGACCGCCCAGACGGATGTTGCGCCCCTCCGGCGCCTTGTCGGCCGTGGCCTCGGACGGAGAGTAGAAGAAGGTCACGCTGTCCTGCATGGCCCACAGCGACAGGCCGACGGCCAGCGCCAGGATCGGCGCCACGGCGGCGACGACCCACAGGCGGCGACGGGCCTTTGGCGATTTGGGCAGCCAGCTCATGCGACGGACTTCCGAGGTTCGACGCCGTATAGCCCCGGCGCCGGGCGCGACCAATGCGTCATTGCGGCTTGGCCTCGGGCAGGCGGCGTTCCAGATCCCGACGGCGCGGATCGGCGGGATCGAGGGCCGCGATCAGGGGCGCCCACAGGTCGCGCGCCGCCGTCCGGTCGCCCCGCCGCAGCGCCGCCTCACCCAGGAAGAAGCGCGCGCCCAACTGATCGGGGTCCAGGTTCAGCGCCTGACGGAAGGCCGCCTCGGCGTCGCCGCCGATCTGGTTGTCGTTGGCCACCACCAGGCTTTCGCCCAGCCGCGCCCAGGCCTGGGCGTTTTTGGGGTCCAGGTCGATCAGCCGGCGAAAGGCCGAGGCCGCCCCCAGTGGATCGTCGGCGGCGAAGCGCGCGGCGCCCAGCATGGCCAGGGCCTGACGATCGCCGGGCTTTTCCCGGACGACGCGGGCGGTCACGGCCGCCAGCTGCGCCGGCTCCAACCCGTTCAGATCGGCCGCCCAGGCGTCGACCCGCCGCTCATAGCCCTGGTCCGGCAGGCCGGGCGTTCCGGTCGCGACATAGAGACCCAGCGCCCCCGCCACCATGACGCCGATCCCGCCGAGAACCCACAGCCGGTCCCGCGCGCCGGCGACGGGCGCCGCCGTCGCCGTCACGGCCAGCAATCGGCGCCCCGCCTCGGCCCGCGCCGCCGTATGAGCGGCCTCGTCCAAGAGACCACGTGCCTTCAGCCGGTCCAGTTCCTCGATCTCGCGCGATCCGGCCTGCGTCTCGACGTCCGCCGCCGGTTCCGCCCCGCGACGCGCGCCGGCCAGCACCAACAGGGCGGCCAGGGCCGCCGCCAGTCCCGTCATCATCCAGAAGGCGATCATGGTTCAGGGGTCTAGCCGAACAATGGGCGTCGGGCGAGACGCCATTCGCGCCTGATTTTCAGTCGGATGACGGCAGGCGGGCGATCTCGGCCGTCGCCGCGCGCCGCCGAACCGCGCGGGCCGCCTCCAGCGCCTCGATCAGCGTCAGGAACCGCGCCGCCACCCCGACCAGCCGCAGCGCCTGATCCGGGTTCTCGACCTCCCCGTCCGCCATCCCGTCCAGCGCCTCGTTGGCCCAGGTGGTCAGATAGTCGGTCAGTTCGGTCTGCAGGGCCGCGCGATCCGCCTCGCAGCCGAAGGTCACAGCCGCTCCCCGCAGCGCCGCCGACGCCGTCAGCAGGGCCGCCGCCGCCTCGATCGGCTCGCCGTCGGCCGGCGCCTCCAGCCACGGCGACATCCGGGTCATGCGGCCGGCGATGGCGCGGCGTTTCAGCGGCAGGGCGGCGTGAACCGCCGCCGTCGTCGACTTCATCAGGCCGGACAGCTGGCCCGACACTTGCACCCGCGCCATCCGCGCCGTCTTGCCCCAGCTGGAGTCGGGACGGATCTGCAGGGTCATGTCCATCTCGGCCAGCACCCCGGCGCACCAGACGACCTGATCCACCACCGTCTGCATGGCCTCCTCGGACAGCGAGGTTCTGAGCGACGCCATCCGCTGCACCCGCGTCTGGACCGAGGCCAGCAGCCGCTCGACGAAGACGGCCATGTCCGAATGGCTCAGCGTCACCTCGCGGTCGGCGAGACGGCTGGTGCGCGTCACGACCCGCAACATCCGCTCGGCGTCCGCCACATGGGCGAACAGGATGTCGATCATCCGCCGCCCCCCGTCGGGCGCCACGGCCAGACAGTCCTGGATCAGAAGGCGCAGCCCCGCCAGCTGGTTGTCGTCCGGCCGCTCCAGCCAGATCGGCAGGCGCGGCAGGGCCGTCCGGGCCAGGGGGGTCATATCGAAACAGCCCGCCAGCTCCGACGGGGTGGCGGGCGGGGCGCCGTCCGGCGGGCGCTGGAACTCCGGCCAGACGTCGCGCGGCCGGTCGCGCAGCACCGCCGCCGCCCGCGCGCACAGACGATCCGCCGCCAGGGTCCATTCGCCGTCCACCGTCGCCGCCCCGTCCAGCAGGGGCAGGAACGCCTCCTCGCCGACCGTCGCCTCGCGCCAGACGCGCGCCAAAACCACGGGCGGAAAGGTCAGGGCCGGCACGCCGTCGGCGCGGGCCTGAAACAGGGGCAGCAGGGGCGCGAAGGCGGTGGCGCGCCGGGCGCGATCACGCGCCTGTTCGGCCACGATGACCGCCAGCTCCGCCGCCTTTTCCCCCGGCAGCGCCGCCACCGCCTCGCCCAGTTGCGCCAGCGACGCATCGGGACAGGCCTCGACGACCGCCATGAGAGCGGCGCGGTGGGCGGGGGACAGGGACGACACGCGAAGCTCCCGTCGAAACCAGGCACAGGCGGCCACGGTGGACCAATCGGGTTAACAACGGCTTGGCGTAGCGCATGCCCCTTGAGTGCGGCCGCCGGCACGCCATATTGCCGCCACATCCGGCGACGCGCCCCTGCGCCCGCCGCGCCAGGAGGCTGCATGCCCGTTATCCAGATCGACGGCCTGACCAAGACCTACAAGTCGGGGCTTCAGGCGTTGAAGCGCATCGACCTGAGCATCGAGAAGGGCGAGATTTTCGCGCTTCTCGGGCCGAACGGGGCGGGCAAGACCACCCTGATCTCCATCATCTGCGGCATCGTCACCCCCTCGACGGGCACGGTGGTCGCCGACGGTCACGACATTCAGGCCGATTTCCGCGCCGCCCGCACCAAGATCGGCCTGGTGCCGCAGGAACTGACCACCGACGCCTTCGAGACGGTCATGGCCACCGTCACCTTTAGCCGGGGCCTTTTCGGCAAGGCGCCGAACCCGGCCTTCATCGAACGGCTGCTGCGCGACCTGTCGCTGTGGGACAAGCGCGACGCCAAGCTGCGGACCCTTTCGGGCGGCATGAAGCGGCGCGTCATGATCGCCAAGGCCCTCAGCCACGAGCCGGACATCCTGTTCCTGGACGAGCCGACGGCGGGCGTGGACGTGGAGCTGCGCCGCGACATGTGGGCGATGGTCAGGACGCTGCGCGAACGCGGCGTCACCATCATCCTGACCACCCACTATATCGAGGAGGCCGAGGAGATGGCCGACCGGATCGGGGTGATCCTGAAGGGCGAGTTGATCCTGGTCGAGGAGAAGACGGCCCTGATGAAGAAGCTGGGCAAGAAGACCCTGACGCTGAACCTGGTCGAGCCGCTGGACGCCCTGCCCGCCGAGCTGTCCGACTGGGACCTGACGCTGAAGACCGACGGGGGCGAACTGGAATACAGTTTCGACGCCAACGCCGAGGACACCGGCGTCCCCTCGCTGATTCGTCGGCTGGAGGGGCTGAACATCGGCTTCAAGGACCTGAACACCCGCCAGAGCTCGCTGGAAGACATCTTCGTCAGCCTGGTTCACACGAACGGAGCCGCCACATGACCTTCAACGCCTACGGCGTCTGGGCGATCTATCGCTTCGAAATGGCGCGCGCGCTGCGCACCCTGTGGCAGAGCGTGGTCACGCCGGTCATCACCACGGCCCTGTATTTCGTCGTCTTCGGCGGCGCCATCGGCAGCCGGATGCAGGAGGTCGGGGGCGTGCCCTACGGCGCCTTCATCGTGCCGGGCCTGATCATGCTCAGCCTGTTCACCCAGTCGATCTTCAACGCCTCGTTCGGCATCTACTTCCCCAAATTCACCGGCACCATCTACGAAATCCTGTCCGCGCCCGTGTCGTCGCTGGAGATCGTGCTGGCCTATGTCGGGGCGGCGGCGACCAAGTCGGCGGTGCTGGGCCTGATCATCCTGGCGACGGCGGCCTTCTTCGTGCCGCTGCAGATTCTGCACCCGGTCTGGATGATGACCTTCCTGATCCTGATCTCGGTGACGTTCAGCCTGTTCGGCTTCATCATCGGCGTTTGGGCCGACGGGTTCGAACAGCTGCAGATGATCCCGATGCTGATCGTGACGCCCCTGACCTTCCTGGGCGGCGCCTTCTATTCCATCGACATGCTGCCGGCGGGGTGGCGCACCGTGACCCTGTTCAACCCGGTGGTCTATCTGATCTCGGGCTTCCGCTGGGCCTTCTACGGCCAGGGCGACGTGGCGGTCGGGGTCAGCGTGGCGGCGACGCTGGGCTTCTTCGCCGTCTGCCTGGCCATCGTCATGTGGATGTTCCAGACCGGCTACCGCCTCAAGAACTGATCCGTCACGAAACGGGCCAGATCGCCAGCGATTGAGAAGACCATGTCCGACGACCAGAAGACCCCGCCCGAACCCTTCGTCCGCAAGGCCGTGACCTGGGGACGCATGCCCGCGACGACCTTCCACGTCGGGCCGGTGCCGGTCGCGCCCAATCCGCTGGACCGCATCCCCGATCCGCCGCGCAAGGCCCCGCCGCCGCAACAGCCGCGCGACATCCGCGACCAGAGCCTGGCCTCGGGCCTCGCGCCCGCCCGTCCGGCGCAGACGCCCGCCGCGCCGCAAACGCCCCGCCCGGCGGCGCCGCGCGGTAATATCCTGGGCGGCTCGCTGATCCCGACCGCCCGACCGACGGCCCCGACGCCCGGGCGTCTGGCTCAGCCAGCCCCCGCGCCTCAGCAGCCCGCAGCCCCGGCCGACCTGACGGTGCGCCCCCTGCCGACGCCGGCCGTCGAACCTTTGCCCGTCGTGGAGCCCGCGCCGGTCGCGGCCGTTCCCGCAGCGGCGCCCGCCCCGCAGGCGACGCCGAGTTTCGCACGCACGCCCGCCAAGGCTTCGCGGCTGCCGCTCTATGTCGGGGCCGGCGTCGTCGCCGTTCTGGCGCTGGGCGGCGGCCTGTGGTTCGCGCTTCGCCCGGCGACGCCCCCCGCTCAGCCCGCGCCCCTGACCGCGCCGCCCGCCGAGACCCTGCCGGGCGCGACCACGCCTGTCGCCGCGCCGGTCGCCACCGCACCCGCTCCGGCTGCTCCGACCGCTCAGACCCCGGCGACGGCCAGCGCGCCGCCCCCGGCTGCGGATGCGGCTGCCTCTAAGACCCCTGCCCGCGCCGCCACGACGACGCCGTCCACCGCTGCGACCCGGCCGGCGACGACGACGCAGACGCCCGCAGCGTCGCGCCCTGCCTCGGCGCCCGCGACATCGACCCCGGCGCCGGCCGCGCAGTCCGAGCCCCTGGTGATCGTGCCGTCCACGCCTGCGCCGACGGCCGCGCGCCCGACGAGCAGCGACCCGGACGCCCCGGTCGTCACCCGGCCCCAGCCGCTGGACTGATCCGACCCCCAAGGTTTCACGGTCGGGGCAGGTGACGAAGCGCTCGCCAACCCCTACCTAGCGTCCATGACCGTTTCCGCCTCCCCGCCGCCCATCCTCGACACCGCCGGCGTCGACGCCGACGAAGCCCTGTCCATCCTGAAGACGGCCCTGACCGGGGCCGACGACGGCGAGCTGTTTCTGGAGCGCGCCGAGAGCGAGAGCCTGGTCTTCGACGACGGGCGGCTGAAATCCGCCGCCTATGATGCGACCGAGGGATTCGGCCTGCGGGTCGTGGCGGGCGAGACCGCCGGATACGCCCACGCCAATGAAGTCTCGGCCGCCGCCCTGCGCCGCGCCGCCGACAGCGCTGCGCTTGCCAAACAGGGTCACGCGGCCCGCGTCGCCGACGCCCCCCGCGCCACCAATCAGAAACTGTACGGCGAGGTCGATCCTCTCGCCTCGCCCGCCTTCTCGGACAAGATCGCGCTTTTAGCCGAGATCGACGCCTGGGCGCGGGCGCGCGATCCGCGCGTGGTCCAGGTGTCCGCCTCTCTGGTCGGAGAGCGCCGCGCCATCGAGATCCTGCGCGCCGACGACCGGGCGGTGCGCGACATCCGCCCGTTGGTCCGGCTGAACGTCTCGGTCACGGTCGAGCAGAACGGCAAGCGCGAGAGCGCCTCGTCCGGCGCGGGCGGCCGCGCGGGCTTCGAGGAATGGATCGCCCCCGACCGCTGGCAGGCCCAGGTGGACGAGGCCCTGCGTCAGGCCCTGGTCAATCTGGACGCCATCGACTGCCCGGCGGGCGAAATGGACGTGGTGCTGGGCGCGGGCTGGCCCGGCGTCCTGCTGCACGAGGCCATCGGGCATGGCTTCGAGGGCGACTTTCACAGGAAGGGCTCGTCCGTCTTCAACGGCATGATGGGCAAGCGCGTCGCCGCCCCCGGCGTGACCGTGGTGGACGACGGCTCCATCGCGGGGCGCAGAGGCTCCCTTTCCGTCGATGACGAGGGCACCCCGACCGGCCGCACCGTGCTGATCGAGGACGGGATCATGGTCGGCCTGATGCACGACCGGCTGTCGGCGCGTCAGATGGGCGTCGCCGCCACCGGCAACGGACGGCGCCAGTCCTTCGCCCACATGCCCATGCCGCGCATGACCAACACCTTCATGGAGGCAGGCCGGGACAGCCGCGCCGACATGATCGCCAATACGAAACGCGGCCTCTACGCCGCCAACTTCTCGGGTGGTCAGGTGGACATCACCAACGGCAAGTTCGTGTTCCAGTGCAACGAGGCCTATCTGATCGAGGACGGGGTCATCACCGCCCCGGTGCGCGGCGCCACCCTGATCGGCGACGGGGCCACGGCCCTGACGAAGATTCAGATGATCGGCGACGACTTCGCCTTCGACCCCGGCGTCGGCGTCTGCGGCAAGGCGGGTCAGGGCGTGCCGGTCGGCATCGGCCAGCCCAGCCTCAAGATCGGCGGCCTGACGGTGGGCGGCACGGCGGTCTGACCGTTCGGAACCGCACCGCCGGATCGTGTGTTTCCCCGCCACAACTGGAGAGGAAGCACCATGCCCACCGAACGCACTGTCGAACATCCCGATGGCCGGGTCGAACGCATCACCGAAAGCAACGCCGCCCCCACGACCGTCGTGGAACGCCGGGGCGGCAGCGGCATGGGCGCCATCGTCGCCCTGATCATCGGCCTCTTGGCCGTGGTGGTGATCGGCTATTTCCTGATGAACATGAACCGCAACGACGCGGTCGAATCCAACGCCATCGCCGGGGCGGCCGAGAGCGTCGGCAATGCGGCCGACAACATCGGCAATGCGGCCCGCGACGCCGTGCCGGAACGCCCCTCGGCGCCGGCCAACTGATCGCCTGAGCGAAGAAGGATCAGGGCTGGGGCGGGCGCCAGTCGGGGCCTAGCGGCTCCAGCCCGTCCGCCGTCAGCCGGTCCAGCACTCCGTTCGCCTCGGCCAGCAGGCCCAACGGCGCGATGGCGACGGTGACGCCCCGTTCCGACAGGGCCTGATCCACCGCATCGTTCCAGATGCCGCGCAGGCGTGGCCCCTGCCCCATCACCGACCAGTAGGAACAGGCCGTCGCCGCCTGTTCCAGCGGCGAATCCAGAACGGCGGGGATGCGCCGCCGACGCCAGTTCTCGGCCCTTTGCGCGCCGCTGACCGGCCCCGCCTCGGCCGCCGCCGTCGCCGCCTCGATACAGGGCAGATAGGCCTCGGGCGGGGTGGTCAGCACATTGTCGATCAGTTCGTCGCCACGATAGACGCCCACAGGCTGGGCCGGCGTCTTGTTGGCCCGCGCGGCCCGACGCACGATGTCGGACACCGGCCGCACCCGCCGCGAATAACCGCCATGCTCCATCAGGTCGGCCGACAGCATCAGGAAGCTCTTGCGGCTGGGCCCCTCGCCCGTGATCCGCTCGACCCGCGCCTCCAGATCCGGCGACAGATAGTCCGCGCTGGTCCGCTCGTCCGGCAGGCGCGTCACCGTGCGGATGCGCCAGATCACCCGCCCCAGGTCCGCCAGCGACGCCTGCCCCTGCACCGGGAACAGCACCCGGTCGGCCCGCTCCACCGCCGAGACCAGGGCGTCGGTGCGCCATTCCATGTCGCGCGACAGGCCTTCGATGGCCCCCACCAGGATCAGGACGCTGTCGCCGCGCCGCACCTCCCAGATCGGGGCCTCCACGCGGCGGGCGGTGACGACGATGTCCTCGACGCTGCCGGTCTCGGGGACCTCCTGCGCCCTCGCCTCGCCCGACGTCAGGGCCGCAGTCGCCAACAAAGCCAAGAACAGGGAAGAAGAGCGCGTGGTCATCGCGTCGATATACGATTTTCTACTGTCCTGAATGTAATGAAATCCCTGTAATGATGTCGTCGATTTAATCCACCTTGCCGCCTTGTAACTGGAGATGAAGCAGGCTGACCGGCACACCTCTCGCCAACGAACCGAGGGGAAAACCGATGACCAAGACCCTGCTGCTGGCCAGCACCGCCCTGCTTTTCAGCGCCGCTTCCGCCTTCGCCGGCGATGCGCCGCAAGTGGCCGAGGCCCCCGTGCCCACTGGCCCGACCAGCCAGGCGCCGCTGACCGACGCGGTCCAGCGCGGCGTGCTGGTCTTCACGCCCGACTTCTTCACCGCCCAGCGCCCGAACACCGCCCTGGACATGGTCAACCGCGTGCCGGGCTTCTCGGTCGATGACGGCTCCGGCGCGCGCGGGTTCGAAGGCGCGGTCGGCAATGTGCTGATCAACAACAACCGCCCGGCGTCCAAGAACGACTCGGGCTCCAACGTGTTGAGCCGCACCCCGGCCGGTCAGGTCGAGCGTATCGAACTGATCCGGGGCGGCGCCGCCGGCATCGACATGCAGGGCTTTTCGGTCGTGGTGAACGTGATTCTGAAGAAGGAGAGCAGCCGCCAGTCGATCCTGACCCTTAACACCACCCAGTTTGAGGGAACGGGCCATGATCTGTACGGCGGCAGCTATCAGTTCACCGCCCGCAACGGCGACCGCAGCTGGGGCGTGACCCTGTCCAACGGGATCAGCATGAGCGATTCCAACGGCCCCGGCCGCACCGTCCGTCGTAACGCCGCGGGCGTCGTGATCCGCGACGAGCGCACCGATCAGGACGGCTATGGAGGCGGCAATTCGATCCGCGGCACCTACGCCGGCCCTCTGGCGGGCGGCAAGATCGATCTGACGGCCCGCTACGGGATCAACGACTGGCATGGATCGAACGCCAGCCGCTCCGAATCCGTCTCGCGTAACAGCCTGGACGATCAGGACACCAAGGGCGGCGAATTCGGCGCCACCTGGACCCGCGCGCTCAGCCCGCGCTTCAACCTGGAAACCCGGCTGATGCACGAGTTCGGCAGCTGGGACGGCCTGTCGACCTACAATGTTCTGAACAACGGCGTCGCCGCGCCCGAGCAGCGTTTCGCCTATTCGGGCGACAAGTCCGAAACCATCCTGCGCGCCCTGGTGCGTCAGGAATGGTCGCCCAAGCTGACGGTCGAGACCGGCGGCGAGATCGCCTACAACATGCGTCAGACCGATCAGGCCTATAGCGAGGGCGGCGTCGCCATCCCCCTGCCCAGCGCCTCGGTCAAGGTCGAGGAAACGCGCGGCGAGGCCTTCTCCAAGGGCACCTGGCGGGTGCGGTCCAACCTGACGCTGGAGGCCGGCCTGCGGCTGGAAACCTCGACCATCAGCCAGTCGGGCGACGCCAATCAGGAAAAGAGCTTCTTCTTCGCCAAGCCTCGCCTTCTGGCCACCTGGACGCCGCGCGCCAACAACCAACTGCGCCTGCGCTTCGAACGCGAGGTCGGTCAGCTGGACTTCTCGGACTTCGCCGCCTCGGCCGACCTCAACTCCGAGAACGTCTTTGGCGGCAACGTCAATCTGGTGCCCGAGCAGCGCTGGATCTCCGAGTTGATCTACGAGCGTCGCTTCTGGGGCGAGGGCATCGTCTCCGTCGGCTATCGCCACGACCAGATCGTGGACGCCATCGACCGCATTCCTCTGGCCGACGGCCTGTCGGCGGTGGGCAATATCGGCGACGGCACGCTGGACCAGTTGTCGCTGAACGTCACCGTGCCCCTGACCAAGCTGGGCGTGCCCGGCGCGCGCTTCACCTTCAAGAACGACTGGAACAAGACCTCCGTCACCGATCCGACGACGGGGCTGGAGCGGCCGATCTCGGGCGTCCGCGCGTCCCAGGCGAACGTCGGCTTCGAACAGGACATCACCCGCTGGAAACTGCAGTGGGGCGTCAGCTGGCTGCCGCACCTGGGCCAGGGCAACTATTCCCCCGACCAGGTGTCGAAGTGGAGGGGCGCGAACTATTTCGAGACCTTCGTGGAGTACAAGCCCAGCCCGACCCTGTCGCTGCGCGCCCAGCTGACCGTCTGGAACGACTTCACCCAGACCCGCACCGTCTTCGCCGACCGTCAGACCCGCGCCGTCGCCTTCACCGAGGACAGCGAGGTCGATCCGCGCACCTTCGTCTCGATCCGGGTGCGCAAGACCTTCTGATCCCGTCTTCGGGGCAAGAAAAGGGCGGCGTCCGCATGGACGCCGCCCTTCTGTCTGGTCGATCCGCTTTCGGGATCAGCCGACGGTGGAGGTGCGCGGGGCGGCGACGTTGCCGTCTTCCTGACCGCGATCGCTCAGCGCCGGGCCCGGATGGTCGCCGCCGCTGTTGGCCCCGTGCGACCAGCCCTTGATGACGAAGCTGATGGCGATGAAGGCCACACCGATGCCCATGCCCCACAGGCCCAGAAGCTTGAACACCTCCAGCGAGGTCTGAAGCGCCAGACCGGGATTCAGCACCTGGCCGCCCACGGTTTCCGTCCCCGCCAGGCCGGCGATCCAGCCGCCGACATATTGGGCGATGGAGCTGGCCAGGAACCAGACGGCCATCATGAAGCTGACCACCTTGGCCATCGACAGTTTGGTGATCTCAGACAGGCCCACCGGCGACAGGAACAGCTCGCCCGTCGTGTGGAACAGATAGAGCAGGCCCAGCAGCAGCAGCGGCATCTGGAAGGCCGAGTTGGCCATGCCGGCGCCCCACACCACCACCATGAAGCCCAGCCCGACCTGCAGCAGGCCCAGGCCGAACTTCATCGTCGGATTGGGGTCCAGGTTGCGCTTGGCCAGGAAGGCCCACAGCGCCGCCATGATCGGCGCGAAGATCAGGATGAAGCCGGCGTTGAACGACTGGGTCTGGGCGGCCGTGATGGTCGCGTCGATCCACAGGCCGCTGGGCGTGATGCCCGCCGCCGCCAGTTGCGCCGGCGTCCCGACCGTCATGCCCAGGAACTGGAAGGCGCGCGGCGTGATGGACAGGTCCACGTTCCGGTCGGCGAACAGGTTCAGCGAGGTGCCGGCCTGTTCGAACAGGGTGAAGAAGACCACCGAGCCGAAGATCAGCACCAGGGCCAGCATCATCCGCTCGCGCTGGGCCTTGCTCTCGCAGACCTTGACGATGACGTAGAGGATGAACAGCAGCGAGGCCACGGTCGCGGCGCCCAGCACCCAGCCCACCAGGGCGTTGCGCTGAACCATGAACCAGACGACGCCGACGCCCAGGATGCTGGCCAGATAGATCGACCATTCGCGGTTGATCGGGCCCAGCACGGGCTTCTTCAGATCAGCCTCCGCCGGGGGTTCGCCCTTGCCCTGAAGCAGGGGTTTGCCCAGCATGAAGACCACCCAGCCCAGCGCCATGCCGATGCCGGCCAGGCCGAAGCCCGCCCACCAGCCGACCGTCTGGCCCAGAAGGCCGCACAGGACGGCGGCCCAGAAGGCGCCCAGGTTGATGCCGTAATAGTAGAGGGTGAAGCCGGAATCGCGTCGCGGATCACCCTGCGGATACAGCTGGCCGACGATGGTGGAGATGTTCGGCTTCAGGAAGCCGACCCCCATGATGATCAGCGAAACGGCCAGATAGAAGACGTTCACGCCCGCCATGTCGCGGGTCGTCTCGATCTTGTAGTCGGCGGTCGGGATGACGGCCGGCAGGGTCGAGGTCGCCGGCAGGCCCTGGATGGCCAGGCCGTTCTCGGCCGGCTCGAACTTGTACTTCTGGCCGTCGACGACGATGGAGACGTCGCGCGCCGCGCCGCGCCCTTCGGCGTCGATCTGATAGGTCTGGCCCGCATAGGTCAGGGTTTCCGTCGCCGGACGCCCCTCGAAGGCCATCATGCCGTGACCGGCGACCAGCAGCAGGGCGCCGAAGGCCACAGCTTTGCGCGTGCCGATGAAACGGTCGGCCATGATGCCGCCCAGCAGGGGCAGCAGATAGACCAGCGAGGTGTAGGAACCATAGGTCGACCCCGCCATGGCGTCGTCGAACAGGAAGTGCTGTGTCAGGAAGAAGATCAGGATTCCGCGCATGCCGTAGTAGGAGAACCGCTCCCACATCTCGGCGAAGAACAGGATGATCAGTCCGCGCGGGTGGTTTTTGAAGATCTGCATCATGACCGGCACGCCGGTCGCGAAGGTGATGATCAGCCCGAGGGCGACGACGATATTCATCCCGCCACCCCGCATCGAAGACCGTTAACGCGGCGCGTAAGTCGCGCTCCCCCCATGTCCGTTTGTGTCAACGGCTCACTCCTGACTGCTGCGCCCGAACCGACGCATGAAAGGCGCATAACCAGCACGCTCGGGAAATCCGAACAAGGGTTAAGGCCGTCATGGGACAGCGTGCCGCGAGCGTCCGCCTTAAAATAACAACCTATGGTTATCCCGATTGGCGCATTGTCTGCATTGGACTGACGCAAACAGAGTTGCGGTTTCATTTTGGGAAGGACCGTCCCATGGCCGTCCGGCCGATCGTCAGATCCGATCACGACGCCCTCAACCGGCTGCACCGCGAAGTGGGCTGGCCCGAACGCTCGCCTGCGGGCTGGCGCTGGCTGGAGAGCAATCCGGCGCGCGAGGCTCTCGACGCGCCCGCCGGCTGGGTCATCACCGACGAGCATGACCGACCGGCGGCCATGCTGGGCAACTTCGTGCAGCGATTCCAGCACGGGTCGCGCACCCTGTATGGCGCGACGGGCTTTTCGATCATCGTGCCGCCCAGCCGCAAGGGCGCCAGCCGGCCGCTGATCCGCGCCTTTCTGAAACAATCTGGCCTGTTCGCCCGCTACACCTTCAACGCCAATGCGCGCTCGGCGCCGCTGTACGGGCTGTTCGGCCTGAGGCCGTGGCCGGGTCAGACCCACGCCCTGAAACTGTCCTGGACCACCGACCGCCTGGCCTGCATCGGGGGTCGGGTGCTGCGAACCCTGTTGGGCGGCATCTCGGCCGAGACGGCGGCGCGGCTGGGCGAACAGCTGATGAACCCCCGGGTCTTCGGGCGCCACGTCCTGACCCTGCCGGACGGCGTCAGCGTCCTGCGCGACCTGTCGGACGCCTCGGCCTATGGGGACTTCTGGAGGCGCCTGTCCAAAGAGGATCGGCTGCTGGCGGATCGCAGCCCGGCGACCTTGCGCTGGCGTCTGTCGGACCCCGACCTGACCCTGCCGCCGGTGATGCTGACCTGTATGCGCGGCGGCGCCGTGGTCGGTCTGGCCATGGCGCAGATCACCAAGACCAGCCTGATCGAGCCGCCGTGCCTGGACATCGTCGATCTGATCGCGCTGGAGACGGATCAGGACGCCCTGCCCCTTCTGACGCGGGCGCTGATCGCCAATGCACGGGCGATGGGCGCGGCCAAGGTGCGGTTGCAGATGACGACGCCGCGCCTGCTGGAGGCGCTGGGCGACCTGACGCAAAGCGCCCGACGCGAGGGCGGATGGGGGCATTGCCACGCCATCGTGGACGACCCGGCCCTGGCCGAAGCCTGGGCGCCGACGCCGTTCGACGGCGACTACGGCATCTGTCTGCGTAATCCGCCGGCGCCGACGGTGCGGCGCCGCTCGACCGCCCTGGCCGCGTCGCGCGGCCGGGCGGCCAAGGCCTGATCAGCCGTTCGGCCGGGCCTTCAACTCGTCGCGGATTTCGGCAAGCAGGGCCTCGGTCGCGGTGGGGGCGGCGGGCGCCGGATCGGGTTTGGCCGCTTCCTGGCGACGCAGGGCGTTGATCCCCTTGACCACCAGGAACACCACCCAGGCCACGATCAGAAACTGGATGACCGTGTTCATGAAGGCGCCGTACTGGATCGAGACCTTCTCGACCGCCTCGGTCGCCGGGTTCTCGGCCCGCAGCACCCATTCCAGCTTGGAGAAGTCGATCCCGCCGGTCAGCAGACCGATGGGCGGCATCACCACCTGATCGACCAGGCTTTTGACGATGCCGTTGAAGGCCGCGCCGATGATCACGCCGACCGCCAGATCGACGACATTGCCCTTGACCGCGAACTCGCGGAATTCCGACAGAAGACTCATGGGCTATCCTTGATTGGAAATGTGCAGGGGGTTCAGGCGTCGCCCGAGGCGTTCAGGCGCTCGCGCAGTTCCTTGCCGCTCTTGAAGAAGGGGACGGCCTTGGCGGGCACTTCGACCGCCTCGCCGGTGCGGGGGTTGCGGCCCGCCCGCGCCGGCCGGCCGCGCACCGACAGGGCGCCGAAACCGCGCAGTTCGACCCGCCCGCCTTCCGACAGGGCCGTGGTCATGGTGTTCAGAATGGCGTTGACCAGCCGCTCCACCTCCGCGTGGGTCAGGTGGGTGTTCTCCATCGCCAGCTTTTCGATCAGCTCGGACTTGATCATCGGCGTCCCCGGTCGGTCGTGAGGAGGGGCCGTCTCGTCCCCCTCGATCCAGATGGCGCACCCTAACGCCCGACTGGCGTTCGAAAAAGCCCTTATCCGACAAGGACCCGCGTCAACGGTCGGAATTACGTCCGCTTTCGCACACAGCGACGCTTTGGGCAGAAAAAAGGGCGGCGGGATCGCGCCCGCTGCCCTTCATTCTTGTGAAATGCGCGGGCTTCGCGGCTTGAGCGAAGCGCCTGACGCCTTTCGGACCAGGATTACTCCTTGGAGCCGGCGTTCTTCAGCGCGGCGCCCAGGATGTCGCCCAGCGAAGCGCCCGAATCGGACGATCCGAACTGTTCGATGGCTTCCTGCTCATCCTTCATTTCCAGCGCCTTGATCGACACCGAGACGCGGCGCGAGGCCTTGTCGACGGCGGTGATCATGGCGTCGACGCGGTCGCCGACGGCGAAACGCTCGGGGCGCTGCTCGTTGCGGTCACGCGACAGGTCCGACTTGCGGACGAAAGCCGTGACCGGCGCGTCGTCTTCACCGAACTTGACCTCGATGCCGCCCGACTCGATCGACGAGACGGTGACGGTGATCTGCTGGCCGCGACGATAGGTGTCGCCCTCGCCGATCGGATCGCCGCCCAGCTGCTTGATGCCCAGCGAGACACGTTCCTTCTCGACGTCGACGTCCAGCACCTTGGCCTTGACCATTTCGCCCTTGCGGTAGCGCTGGATGGCTTCTTCACCCGACACCGACCAGTCCAGGTCGGACAGGTGGACCATGCCGTCGATGTCGTTGTCCAGGCCGATGAACAGGCCGAACTCGGTGGCGTTCTTGACTTCGCCCTCGACGGTCGAGCCGATCGGGTGGTTGGCGACGAAGGCGTCCCACGGATTGTCCTGAGCCTGCTTCAGGCCCAGCGAGATGCGGCGCTTGGAGGCGTCGACGTCCAGGACGACCACGTCCACTTCCTGCGAGGTGGAGACGATCTTGCCCGGATGGACGTTCTTCTTGGTCCAGGACATTTCCGAGACGTGGACCAGGCCCTCGACACCAGCTTCCAGCTCCACGAAGGCGCCGTAGTCGGTGATGTTGGTGATGCGGCCCGTGTATTTGGCGCCGACCGGATATTTGGCTTCCACGCCGTCCCAGGGGTCCGACTGCAGTTGCTTCATGCCCAGCGAGATGCGCTGGGTGTCCGGGTTGATCTTGACGATCTGGACCTTGACGGTGTCGCCGACGGCCAGAACCTGCGACGGGTGCGAGACGCGCTTCCACGACATGTCGGTGACGTGCAGCAGGCCGTCGATGCCGCCCAGGTCGACGAACGCGCCGTAGTCGGTGATGTTCTTGACGACGCCTTCGCGGATTTCACCCTCTTGCAGCTGGCCGACCAGCTCGGTGCGCTGTTCGGCGCGGGCTTCTTCCAGGATGGCGCGGCGCGAGACGACGATGTTGCCGCGCGGACGGTCCATCTTCAGGATGGCGAAGGGCTGTTCCTTGCCCATCAGCGGGCCGACGTCGCGAACCGGACGGATGTCGACTTGCGAGCCCGGCAGGAAGGCCGAGGCGCCGCCCAGATCGACGGTGAAGCCGCCCTTGACGCGGCCGACGATGGCGCCGTTGACCGGCTGGCCTTCGGCGAACACGACTTCCAGACGGGTCCAGGCTTCTTCGCGGCGGGCCTTGTCGCGGCTGATGACGGCTTCGCCCAGGGCGTTCTCGACGCGCTCCAGGTAAACCTCGACGTTGTCGCCGACCTTGGGCAGCTTGCCGTCTTCGCCCTGGCCGAATTCGCGCATGGCGATGCGGCCTTCGGTCTTCAGACCGACGTCGATGATGACGATGTCTTTTTCGATGCCGACGACGCGGCCGTGAACGACCTGGCCTTCGCCGAAGTCGCGGCCCGACAGTTGTTCGTCGAGCAGGGCGGCGAAATCGTCGCGGGTGGGGGTAAGGGTGTCAGTCATGGAGCTGGAAAGCATCCTGGGGGCTAAGGGCGCGCGACCACAGGGGCCTCGCGCGGTTGAACGCTTCTCGAACGACGAAACGCCGCGCGTGAAACGATGGGAGAAGGATTTAGTCAGGTCGTCAGGATGCGAGGCCGTTCAGAAACGATCAGGACGCCCGCGGAAGCCGAGGATGGCGCGTTGGATTTGCGAGGGCCGGTCAAAGACCGTGTTTCGCGCGCGCCGCCTCGACGATACGGCGGGCCGCATCGAAGGCGGCCTCTATACCCATGTCGGTCGTATCCAGCAAGACCGCGTCTTCGGCCTGCACCATCGGCGCCGCGCCGCGTCCGGCGTCGCGATCGTCGCGCCGCTGGATGTCGGCCAGCATGGCCTCCAGCGAAATCTCGATCCCGCGCGCCGTCAGCTGTTTCCAGCGGCGGGTGGCGCGGACCTCGGGCGTGGCGGTGACGAACAGCTTGGCCGGAGCGTCGGGGGCGATCACCGTGCCGATGTCGCGCCCGTCCAGCACCGCCCCGCCCGCCTGGGCCGCGAACGCCTGTTGCAGTTCCAGAAGGGCCGCGCGCACGCCGGGATAGCCCGCGACCCGGCTGGCCGCCTCGCCCGCCTCGCCCGTGGTCAGGCGCGCGTCGTCCGACAGACCCGTGGCGTCGAGCCCCCGCGCGGCCTCGGTCGCCGCCGACTCGTCGTCCAGCGAGCCGCCGTCCTGCAGCACCTTCAGCCCCACCGCCCGATACAGCAGCCCCGTATCCAGATGCGGCAGGCCATAGGTCCGGGCCAGGCGCGCGGCGATGGTCCCCTTGCCAGAGGCGGCCGGTCCGTCGACGGCGATGACCATGGCTTTCGTCAGGAGATTTTCTTTCTTGTGGAGTCACGAAGGGCGATGAGAAGTCAGGTTGCCCCGCCGCACCGTAGAACCTGCTCAGAGAGCAAAACACAAGCGGTCTGTCACTCAGAACAGCATCTCGTGCGTCTTCGCGCTCAATCCTCGTAAAGGCTGCGCGAACAGGCGAACCAGATCGCCAGCACGGCAAGGCCGAGCCATAGAACGGCGGCCAGGACATTCAGCCCCACCGTGATGTCGAACATGATCGGATGATCCTGGCGGAGCGTCCAGCCGTACTTTCCTCGAATACGCCCTGTCGTCACCCCCGCCCAGACCTGGCGAGTGACGATCCACAAACCGCCGAAACAGACCATGGCGGCAAGCGCGGAACCCGATCTCCAGATCAGATCACGCCGCCACTTCACGCGATCCGTCCCCCCAGTCCGTTCATCATCTCGACGAAGCCGGGGAAGCTGGTGGCGATCATTTCGGGGTCCAGCACCGAGACCGGCTGTTCGGCGGCCAGGCCCAGGACCAGATGGCTCATGGCGATGCGATGATCGTGGGCGGTGGCGACCGTGGCCCCGCCGCGCACGGGCCCGCCGGTGACGAGGAAGCCCTCGGCCTCCTCCTCGACCTGAACGCCGCAGGCCCGCAGCCCGTTGACCATCAGGGCGATCCGGTCGCTTTCCTTGACCCGCATCTCGCCCACGCCGCGCATGACGGTGACGCCCTCGGCGAAGGCGGCCGTCGCCGCCAGGATCGGATATTCGTCGATCATCGAGGCGGCGCGATCCTCGGGAACCACCACGCCCTTCAGTCGGGAATGGCGGGCGGTGATGTCGCCGACGTCCTCGCCCCCGGCCTGGCGGCGATTCTGAATGGTCAGGTCGGCGCCCATTTCGATCCAGGTGTCGAACAGGCCGGTGCGAAGCGTGTTCAGCATCACCCCCTCGACCGTCACCTCCGATCCCGGAACGATCAGACCGGCCGCCAGCGGGAAGGCGGCCGAGGACGGATCGCCCGGCACCGCCACATGGGTTCCCTTCAGCGGCTGACGGCCCTTCAGGGTGATCGTCCAGCCCTCGCCCCGATCCTCGACCAGAACTTCGGCGCCGAAGGCCCGCAGCATCCGCTCGGTGTGGTCGCGGCTCTTTTCCGGCTCGGTCACGGTCGTCACGCCCTCGGCGTTCAGCCCCGCCAGAAGGATAGCCGACTTGATCTGGGCCGAGGCCACGGTCTGCACATAGTCGATGCCCTTCAGCGCCCCGCCGGTCAGGGCCACCGGCACCCGGTCCTCGGCCGCCAGCCAGCCGAACCGCGCGCCCATTTCGGCCAGAGGCCCCGTCACCCGCTTCATCGGCCGTTTGCGAAGGCTGGCGTCCCCATCGAAGGTCGCCGTCAGCGGATAACCCGCCGCCGCCCCCATCAGTAGACGCACCCCGGTTCCGGCGTTGCCGCAGTCGATCACGGACATCGGGGTCTTGAAGCCGCCGGCGCCGACGATGCGCCATTCGCCCTCTCCGGTCCGCTCGACCTGGGCGCCGAACGCCTCGACCGCGCGGGCGGTGGCCAGGATGTCGTCGCCTTCCAGCAGCCCCTCCACCGTGGTCACGCCGGACGCCATGCCGCCGAAGATCATCGACCGGTGCGACATGGATTTATCGCCGGGCGCACGGACCTTTCCGGTCAGTGCGGAGGAGCGTCGGGCGGTCAGTTGGGAAGGCATATTCACCCGCTTCAGGCGTCGATGGCGAAAGGAGTGCGCGGGCGGCGCGAAAGACAGCTTTTGACAGCGGCCCTAAGGGGTGGCAAGGGACCGCCCCGAATTCAACCCGTTGAAAGCATCCCCCCGTGGCCAATCCCGAACTGGGCGCCAAACAGGTCTGCCCGAACTGCCAGGCGAAATTCTACGATCTGAACCGCCGCCCGGCCCACTGCCCCAAATGCGGCACGGACTTCGATCCCGAAGAGGCGATGAAGCTGCGCAGCCGCCGCGCCCGTCCCGGCTATCCCGCCGACGACGAGGACACTGAAGATCAGGTCAAGACCAAGTCGGCCGACGGCGACGAGGACGAGGAGGATAACGAGACCTCCACGCCCGAAATCGACGAGGAAGGTCACGAGCCGATCCTGACGCCCGACGACGACGACGATTCCCCCGCCGACGCTTCCGAAGAGCCCGGCATGGGTTCCACGGACGGCGACGACGACGATCTGCTGGCCGACGACGACGACGATTCCGTCCCCTTCATCGAGGACGAGGACGACGACTCCATCGACGACGAGATCACCAAGCCGTCGCGCGACGACGACTGATCCGTCCGAGCCTGCCGAGCCTTGCGCGAGGTTGAGGCCCATTCCTGTGGGCATCTCGTCAAAGGCTCAGATTCTTGTTGCACCCGCCGCATTTCCCGTTAGGGAGACGCGGCGGGACAGCAGGGCTTTCGGACCCTTCCGGTTTGAAAACCCTGCGCATTTTCACCCTTGGGAACGGGGTGAAAATAAATCTCGAAACGGGCTTGATCGCAGAAAAAGCCTGACATAGTTTCCGCCGCCTCGCCGGGGGCCATCGCAAGATGAACCGGGCGAACCAGACCGCAAGGTCCGGGGCTTTAGCTCAGTTGGTAGAGCGCTTGCATGGCATGCAAGAGGTCAGCGGTTCGACTCCGCTAAGCTCCACCATCAGCCTCCCTCTTCCATCGGTTCGCCGGGGAAGAGGGAGACTGGCCACCCTCCCAACATCGCCGTTTTCGCCTTCGCCCTTTCGCGCGTCTGCGGAACCTCGCCCCCGCCGTCGCGCTCCCCCTGCTGTAATCCGCTTCAGCCAGGAGAACGACGATGAGCGAGATCAGGGAAGGCATGGAGGTCATCGGCGCCGACGGCGTCCATGTCGGCACGGTGGACCGTCTGGATGGCGACCGCATCAAACTGACCCGGCGCGAGAACACGGGCGCCCACAGCGATCACCACCACTATATCGAAAAAGGCTTCGTCGCCGGGGTGGAGGGCGACAAGGTGCGTCTGTCGGCCAACGCCGACATCGCCGTCACGCTGGAAGAAGAAGAGTCCGGCAAGCCGGTCCACCTCTGAACCCGATCTGCGGCGGCGTTCAGAACAGCGCCGCCGCCAGATTGACCGTCAGGGCCAGCACCACCGCATTGAAGAACCAGGCGATCAGGCAATGCACCGTCGCCAGCCCGCGCAGCTTGCGGCTGGAAATCTGCACGTCGGCCGTCTGGTTAGCCACGCCGATGATCAGGCTGAAATGCAGGAAGTCCCAGTAGTCGGCCTCCTCCTCGCCCGGAAACATCAGCCCGCCCTGATCGCCCCTGCCCTTCTCCTTGGGCGCATAGAAGCCGTGGGCGTAGTGCAGGGCGAAGATGACGTGGACATAGAGCCACGACAGACCCACCGTCAGGATCGAGAACCCCGCCTGCGCCAGCGACGGCTTTCCGCCATGCATCAGGGCCAGCACCAGAACGACCAAGCTGGCGACCGCGGCCGTCAGACTGAGCGGCAGAACCAGCGCCCCCGCCTGATCCAGCTCCGCCGCCCGGCGTCGGATGGCCTCCTGCGAGCTTGAACGCAGGATGTGAACCAGCGTCAGGATCAGAAACGCCGCCACCCCCGCGTCCCAGCCCGCCGCCAGCCGCACCGCCAGCCCCGCCGAGGCGGGCGTCGCCGCCACCGTCATCGCCAGCACCGCCAACCCCAGCCACAGGGAGGTGTGCAAACGGAACAGGCGCGCGATGAAACCCATGCCCCGAAATCGCGCATTTGCCGATCCGCGTCCACCGTTCGTCCGTCGAGGAGGGGCCGAACGCCGCAGTTGTCACACGCCGGTTACAGGGGTATTGCGACGCATTCTTATAATCAGAGCGATCTCTCCCCGATGCGTATTTCCCTGTTCGGCCTTCTGGCGTCCGCCTCCGTCGCGACGCTGCTCGACGCCGCCCCCGCCCTGGCCCAACAGTCGGAAGCTCCGACCATCCTGTCGGACATCGTGGTGACGGGATCGCAGGTCGCCCTGCCGCCCGCCTATGCCGGCGGCCAGGTGGCGCGCGGCGGACGGGTCGGTCTGTTCGGCAATCTGGGCGTCATGGACACCCCCTTCTCGTCCACAAGCTTCACCGAGAAACTGGCGCGCGATCAGCAGGCCCGCAGCGTCGGCGACGTGCTTCAGAACGATCCGGCCGTGCGGCTGACCAAGGGGTTCGGCAACTTCCAGGAACTGTACGTAATCCGGGGCTTCCCGGTCTATTCGGACGACATGACCTATAACGGTCTCTATGGCGTCCTGCCGCGTCAGTTCGTGGCGGCCGAGCTGCTGGAACGGGTCGAGGTCTTCCGCGGCGCAACCGCCTTCCTAAACGGCGCCGCGCCGGGCGGCAGCGGCGTGGGCGGGGCCGTCAACCTGGCCCCCAAACGCGCGGGCGATGCGCCGCTGAACCGGCTGACGGCCGGATGTGAGGGCGGCGATCAGATCTACGCCGCCGCCGACCTGTCGCGCCGCTTCGGCCGGGATGGCGACTGGGGCCTGCGGCTGAACCTGGCCAGCCGCGCCGGCGAAGGCGCGGTCGAGGGCGAGGACCGCGACATGAAGGTGATCGGCCTGGGGCTGGATCATCGCGGCGACCGGGCCCGCTTCTCGGCCGATCTGGGCTGGCAGGACAACCGCATCGACGCGCCGCGTCCGCAGGTGACGCCGAACGGCGCCATTCCCCGCGCCCCGGACGCGGACAAGAACTTCGCCCAGCCCTGGACCTATACGGACGAAACCCAGCTGTTCGGCGCCGCGCGCGGCGAGTTCGACGTCACCGACGCCGTCACCGTCTGGGCCGCCGTGGGCGGTCGCGACGGCAAGGAGCGCAACAGCCTGGCCAATCCGCGCGCCAATGCGGACGGATCGCTGAACGCCTATCGGTTCGACAACGGCCGGCGCGATCAGGTCTTCTCGGCCGATGTCGGCGTGCGCGCCGACTTCGCCACCGGCCCTGTCCGCCACCGTCTGGTCGCCTCGGCCGCCCAGGTGCAGTCGCGCGAGAAGAACTCCTACGCCTTCTCCGACTTCGGCGGCTTCGCCAGCAACCTGTATGCGCCGGTCTTCACGCCCGCCCCGGCCCCGACCGCCCTGGCCGCCGGCTCCCTGACCGATCCGACCGTCGTGGGGCGGGTCAGGACCAACAGCGTCGCCATCGCCGACATGGCCTCCTTCTTGGACGACCGCCTGATGATCACCCTGGGCGCCCGCTATCAGGAGATCGACACCCGGTCCTATGACTACAACACCACGGCCCGGAACGGCGGCTACGCCAGCGATGCGGTCACGCCGGTCTTCGCCGTCGTTTATCGCCCCATCGACAAGGTCTCGCTCTACGCCAACTATTCCGAGGCCCTGGTCCCCGGAAAGACGGCGCCCGGCGCCGTCAATGGCTTGCCGGTCGCCAACGCCGGCGAAGTGCTGGAGCCGTTCCGCGCCGAACAGAACGAGATCGGCGTGAAATACGACGCCGGGGCGTTCGGCGCCACGCTGAGCGCCTTCCGCACCACCCTGCCCAGCGAATATTTCGATGCCGCGACGCGCACCTATTCCGCCGGCGGCGAGCAGGAGAACCGGGGCGTCGAACTGACCGTCTTCGGCGAGCCGCTGGAGGGGGTGCGGGTGATCGGCGGCGCGACCTGGCTGGACGCCGAGATCAAGCGCGCCCTGAACCCGGCGCTTGACGGCAAGTCGGCCATCGGCGTGCCGGACTTCCAGGCCAATCTGAACGTCGAATGGGACATCCGCGCCGTCGACGGCCTGACGCTGGAAGGCCGGGTCGTCCACACCGGCGCCCAGCCGGCAAGCGCCGACAACGCCGTCGAGCTGGACAGCTGGACCCGCTACGACGCCGGCGTCCGCTACGCCTTCGAGGCGGGCGGCAAGCCCCTGACGCTGCGGGCGCGGGTCGAAAACCTGACCGACGAGAACCAGTGGGTCGCCGTCGGCGGCTATCCGGGCTCCAACTATCTGACGCTGGGCGCCCCGCGCACCCTGCGCCTGTCGATCTCGGCCGAGTTCTGATCCCGTCTTTCGCGACATGATGACGCCCCCGGACGGAGCCCAGACCCGGTTCCGTCCGGCCCCCAGCCGTTCTAGAGGCGACCGATGAAAGCCCGAACGATCCGCGCCTGGTCCTGGGTCCATAAATGGTCGAGCCTGATCTCGACCGTGTTCCTGCTGATGCTGTGCGTCACGGGTCTGCCGCTGGTCTTCACGCACGAACTGGACGAGGTGCTGCTGCACGAACCCTGGCAGCCCCGGAACCCGGACGGACCGCTGCTGAACCTGGATCAGGTGTTGAGCGCGGCCCTGGCTCTGCATCCCGGCGAGGTTCCGGCCTTCATGAGCTTCGACGAGGATCGGCCCGTGGTGAACGTCACCAGCCGCGCCCCCGACGCCCCCGCCGGCCAATACAGTTTCGAACCCATCGACCAGACCAGCGGCCAGGTCGCCCCCCTGGTCGCTGGCCATCCGGTGATGGAGTTTCTGCTGCAACTGCATACCGACATGTTCCTGGGCCTGCCGGGAATGCTGTTCCTGGGCGTCATGGGGCTGATGCTGGTGGCCGCCCTGGTGTCGGGGGTGGTGCTTTATGCGCCCTTCATGCGCCGTCTGCCGTTCGGCACGGTGCGGGCGTCAAAGGCGGCGCGGACACGCTGGCTGGACTATCACAACCTCCTGGGCGTCGTGACCCTGGCCTGGGTGCTGGTGGTGGGGGCGACGGGCGTGGTCAACACCCTGGCCACGCCGATCATCGCCTTCTGGAAGGACACGGCGCTGAAGGAACTGACCGTCGCCTATGACGCGCCCGCCCCGGCCGGCCGGCGCGCCTCTCTGGACGCCGCCGTCGAACGCGCCAGGGCCGCCCTGCCCGGCATGACGCTGCAGTTCGTGGCCTTTCCGGGCTCGACCTATTCCACAGACCACCACTACGCCGTCTTCTTCCATGGCGACACGCCGCTGACCAAACACATGACCACGCCCGCCCTGATCGATGCGCGCACCGGCGAGCTGGCGGCGGTGGCCTCCATGCCCTGGTATGTGAGGACCCTGTCCCTGTCCCAGCCGCTGCACTTCGGCGACTATGGCGGGCTGGGGCTGAAGATCGTCTGGGCGCTGCTGGACATCGCCACCATCGTCATCCTGATCTCGGGCCTCTATCTGTGGCTGGCCAAGCGCAGGAAGCCGTCATGAGCCGCAAGGACCTCAGCCTGCGCGCCATCTTCGCCGCGCCCGCCATCCTGTTCGTCCTCACCCTGACCGGCCTGATCGGCGCCCTGCTGGAAGACGGCCTCTGGGACATATTGGGCGCCGCCCTGCTGACCGCATGGCTGATCGTCCTGATCTGGGCGCTGGTCCGCCGTCGCCGTTAAATCCCGCGCGCCCGACAGAGCCTAGACCCAGCACAGCCGAAATCCCCGCGATCGCGGCGGCTGGCGTCATAATGTCGGGAAGGAAATGGTGGACGCGACAGGGATTGAACCTGTGACCCCCTCGATGTCAACGAGGTGCTCTCCCGCTGAGCTACGCATCCGCCGTAGGGCTCCGAAAACGGGTTCGGAGCGGGAAGAGCGGTCGTATAGCGGCGTGGTCGGTCGGCATCAAGCCGATTTCACGGCAAGAAAGAGATTTCTCGAAAAACGCCGTCGGATCAGCGGGTCAGGCGGCGACCATCCGTTCGACCTCGTTGACCAGGTCGCGCAGGTGGACGGGCTTGGACAGGACCTTGGCGTCGGGCGTGGCCTGGGCGGCGGTCAGGGCGACGGCGGCGAAGCCGGTGATGAACATGATGCGCAGGCCCGGCTGGCGGGCGGCGGCGACGCGGGCCACCTCGATCCCGTCGGCGCCCGGCATGACGATGTCGGTCAGGAGCAGGTCGTAGGGGCCGTGTTCCAGGGCATCGATGGCGTCGTCGCCGTTCTCGCAGTCGATCACCTGATGGCCCGCGCGCTCCAGCGCCCGGGTCAGGAAGCCGCGCAGGGAGCCGTCGTCTTCGGCCAAAAGGATACGCGCCATGCAGAAACACCCTTGAAACAGGCCGCCAACCTAGGACGCAACGGTAAACCGCCCATGAAATTCAACGATCAGCCGACTTCCTTCCACAGCGAAACCCGCTATGCCGGGGCATGACCGACGCCGGAGACAGTTTCTGGATCACCGCGGCGTCGCCGGCGGCGGGGGCGACGGCCCTGGTGTTCGCCTCGCCCCATTCGGGCGACCGCTATCCTGAAGACATGGGCGCGGCGCCGGGCTTGAGCCCCGCCAGCCTGAGAAGCGCGGAAGACGCCCTGGTCGGTCGGCTGACGGCGGAGGGGCCGCGTCGGGGCGCGTCGCTGATCGAGGGGCGGATCGGCCGGGCCTATGTCGATCTGAACCGCGATCCCGGCGAACTGGACCCTGCCCTGATCGAGGGGCTGGACGGGCCGGTCGGGGCCAAGACGGCGGCGGGCTATGGCGTCTTGCCGCGCCTGGCCGGGGACGGGACGCCCCTCTACGACCGACGCCTGACGCTGGAAGAGGCGCAAGGGCGGATCGCGGCGGTCCACCGGCCCTATCATCAGGCCCTGGACGAGCTGATGCAGGCGACGCGGGCGCGGCATGGGCGGGCGGTGCTGATCGACTGGCATTCCATGCCGGCGCGGGCGGTCGGGGCCGAGGTGGTGCTGGGCGACCGCTACGGCTCGGCCTGCGGCGCACGCCTGACGCGACGACTGCGCGACCTGTTCGAGGGGCTGGGCTGGCGGGTGTCGCTGAACCGCCCCTACGCCGGGGGGTGGTCGACCCAGTGCTGGGGCCGGCCGGACGAGGGCTATGAGGCGATCCAGATCGAGATCAGCCGGGCCTTATATCTGGACGAGGCGACCCTGACGCCCGGCGCCGGCTATGGCCGCACGCAGAAGGCGCTGGGGCGGGTCATCGCCGCCCTGTGCGCGGAGCCGTGGGCTGACTGATCGCTGATCAGATCAAAAAAAAGCCGCACCCGAAGGTGCGGCATTTAAAGTCTATAGGGAGGAAACGCCCAGGAAGGGCAAGACGCCCGGAGGCGTCGAAGAACAATCTAGGTTGCGATGCACAATGGGTCAAGGCCCCTGTGCGCCTGTGTCGGTCACGCCGTGTTACGCAATTCCAATGGCATGGCGATCGCCTGAATCAAGGCGATCGCCCGATTTATCTCGCAAGTGCGAAGACGCAGCCCTCAGTGTTCCAGAAGTCGGCGCGCATTGCGAATGGCGCGCGCGGCCGGCGACGCCTCCTGGCGATAGATCAGAAGACCGAAGGCGGACGCCACCCCCAGCGCCAGCCAAAGCGGCCCAAACAGCCAGGCCGCCGCCGCCAGGGCGAAATAATAGCCGCGCACCCCCTGGCTGAAGGCGCTGAGCGCGGGGTTCAGCAACTGGCCCGCCGCCTCGCCGAACGCCTTGCGGTCGGTGTTGGAATGCAGCTCCGGCGCCGCACCGATCAGGGCCAGGGCGTAGTTCATCTGACGCAGGGCCCAGATGAAATCCAGAAAGCCGCGCGCCAGACAGATCAGGACCAGGGCCAGCTTGGCCTCCAGAATCCGGGTCGGCACGTTCTCGGCCCCGACCGCCGCAAATCCCTTCAGGGCGCTTTCACCGCCGAACAATATGCCCGCCACCGCCGCGATCAGCAGCAGATTGGTCGAGGCGAAGAAGGAGGCCGAATTGATCGAATGGCCCATCAGCTGGCTGTCGATCAACTTCATCTCGCGATGGGTCATGGAGCGCATCCACATGGCGCGCACATGCGTCATGTCGTCGTTCAGCGACCCGCCGCGCCTGCCGATGAAGGACAGGATGGGGCCATAGCCCAGCCAGCAGATGAAGAAGAGGGCCAGCGCCGCCCAGTCGATCCAGCTCATGACCCCATGATGTCCGTGATCCGCCCGGCCGGCGCAAGCCCGTTCGCCACAGGTCGGCCTTGCCGTCCGCGCCCGCGCGGCCTATCACCCTTCGCCTTCAAGAATTTCGCAGTCGCAGCAAAGACCCGCCATGAACCTGGACGCCATCCCCGTCGGTCCGAACGCCCCCTGGGACATCAACGTCGTCATCGAAATCCCCCAAGGGGGCCTGCCGGTGAAATACGAGATGGACAAGGAATCGGGCGCCCTGTTCGTCGACCGCTTCCTGCACACGGCCATGTATTATCCGGGCAACTACGGCTTCATCCCGCACACCCTGTCGGACGACGGCGACCCCTGCGACGTGATCGTGCTGAACCCCACGCCGGTCGTGCCGGGCTGCGTCATCCGCTCGCGCCCCATCGGCGTGCTGATGATGGTGGACGAGGCCGGCGGCGACGAAAAGATCCTGGCCGTGCCAGTCGACAAGCTGAACCCCTATTACACCGAGATCGCCAGCTATCGTCAGCTGCCGGCCATCCTGATCGAGCAGATCGAACACTTCTTCACCCGCTACAAGGATCTGGAGAAGGGCAAGTCGGTGACGGTCAAGGGCTGGGGCGACGCCGGCGACGCGGCCGCCCTGATCGAGGCCGGCATGAAGGCCCATCAGGACAAGCTGGCCAAGAAGAAGGCCGCCAACGCCGCCTGATCCGGGCGACATCGGCACGCGCTTCAAAGGCGTCCCCCGGATCGGGGGACGCCTTTCTGCTGTCCCGTCAGACCTGCCGCTCGCGTTTCAGCAGGGCGTATTGCCAGGTGTTGACGTAGATCGGCCGGCCCGCGTCGTCGTTCTCGAACGAGATGAAGTCGAGGAACAGCCCCTCGCGCCGCATGCCCAACCGTTCGCACAGCCGCTGGGACGCCAGATTGTCGTCCTCGACATAGGCGTAGAGGCGACGCGCGCCGCGATCCGCGAACAGATGATCGACCAGGGCCCCCGCCGCTTCGGACGCATAGCCCCTCCCGGCGACATCGCCGTTGAAGCTCCAGCCGATGGACCAGGTGTCCGGCTCCTCGAAATGGGCGAAGACCTCGCCGATCACCCGCCCGTCGGCCCTGGACTGGACGGCGATGATGTCGTCGGACCCGGCGCGTTTGACGGCCTCGGCCTTGGCTGCATCCAGATCCGCCAACCGCATCGACAGGAAACAGGCGGCGCGCGGCTGGTGCAGATAGGCGAACAGATCGGCGGCGTCGCCCGCCTGAAAACGTCTCAGGATCAGACGATCCGTCTCTATCGGTTTCATCCGTCGTCTCCCGTTCGTCCGGCGCCGTCCTAACCTAGGAATGCGACCGACATGACGCGACATGACGTCCCTGATCCGTCCCAGGGATTACAGCGATTTCATTTGAGCCCAGGCGACGCTTGCGTCCCCATGCCGATCCTTGGGGGAAAGATCATCATGCGCCACGTCCTGTTCGCCGCCTGCGCGGCGCTCGCCGTCCTGTCGTCCGCGCCCGTGCTGGCCCAGTCGCCCGCCGCTCCGGCGCCGCGGGTTCAGGTCGTCGACGGCGACATCGCCCGGTTCTGGACCGCCTATGACGCCGTGCGCGCCGAGAGCGACCCGGCCCGTCAGCGCGACCTGTTCCAGCGGCTGTATATCGACCAGGGCACGCCGGGCCTGGCCGCCTTCATGCAGGCCAAGGGCTATACGATAGACACCTTCCTCGACGCGATCCGGGCCTATCCGACCTATTGGGACACGGTGCGGCCGCGCACGGCCCTGGCGGGTCAGGCGCTGGAGAAGCTGGAGATCCATCTGGCGCGACTGCGCGAACTCTATCCCGACCTGCGTCCCGCCGGCGTCTATTTCGAGGTCGGCGCCCTGCGCTCGGCCGGCACGACCCAGGGCGACAAGGTGCTGATCGGGGTGGAGATGGCCACAGGCGACGCCAGCGTGGACCTGTCGCAGATGCCGCCCAATCTGAAACGCTTTTTCACCACCTATTTCGCCAGCGATCCTCTGGAGAACCTGGACCTGCTGGCGGCGCACGAGGTGGTCCACACCCAGCAGCGGGGCGAGCGCCAGACCCTGCTGGCCCAGGTGGTCTATGAAGGCGTCGCCGATTTCGTGGCCGAGAAGGCGACCGGCCGGATGCCGAAACTGCCCTATGTGACCTATGGCCCTGCCAACGACGCGGCGATCAGGACGGCCTTCCGCGCCGACATGAACGGCGAGGACTTCGGCGGCTGGCTGTACAATGGGGTCAACAACCCGTTCGGCACGGCCGACCTGGGCTATTATGTCGGCTACATCATCGCCAGCCGCTACTACGACCGCGCCCCGGACAAGGCGGCGGCGATCAAGGCGATGCTGGAGCTGGACTATGCCGATCAGGCGGCGGTGCAGGCCTTCGTGGACGCCTCGGGCTATCTGAACGCGGGCGCCGGATCGGGGATTTGACGCGCCGCGACGCCCTGCCCCCTCCCGCAACGGTTCGGGGTCTCCTATCTGCGTCGCATGACTGAACTGACCCCCCGCGAGATCGTCTCGGAACTGGATCGCTACATCGTCGGCCAGAATGACGCCAAGCGCGCCGTCGCCGTCGCCCTGAGGAACCGCTGGCGCCGCAAGCGCGTGCCGTCGGACCTGCGCGACGAGGTGACGCCCAAGAACATCCTGATGATCGGCCCGACGGGCGTGGGCAAGACCGAGATCGCGCGCCGCCTGGCCCGTCTGGCCGGCTCGCCCTTTCTGAAGGTCGAGGCCACCAAATTCACCGAGGTCGGCTATGTCGGCCGCGACGTGGACCAGATCGTGCGCGATCTGGTCGAAAGCGCCCTGGTCATGGTGCGCGACCGCCGGCGCGGCGACGTGCGGGCCAAGGCCGAGGCCGCCGCCGAGGACCGCATCCTGGACGCCCTGGTCGGGCCGGGCGCGGGCGCGACGACGCGCGACAGCTTCAGGAAGAAGCTGCGGGCCGGCGAACTGGACGACAAGGAGATCGAGGTGTCGTTAGCCGACACCGCCTCGCCGATCCAGGGGCTGGACCTGCCGGGCGGCGGCAACGTCGGCCTGCTGAACCTGTCGGAAATGCTGGGCAAGATGGGCGGCGGGCGCACCAAGACCGTCAAACTGACCGTGCGCGACGCGACCACGCCCCTGATCGCCGAGGAGGGCGACAAGCTGCTGGATCAGGACAGCCTGACCACCGAGGCCCTGTCGCTGGCCGAAAACGAGGGCATCGTCTTCCTGGACGAGATCGACAAGGTCGCGGCCCGGCAGGGCGCATCGGGCGCCGACGTATCGCGCGAGGGGGTGCAGCGCGACCTGTTGCCCCTGATCGAGGGCACCACCGTCTCGACCAAATACGGGCCGGTGAAGACCGACCACATCCTGTTCATCGCCTCGGGCGCCTTCCACGTCGCCAAGCCGTCGGACCTGCTGCCCGAGCTTCAGGGCCGCCTGCCGATCCGGGTCGAGCTGAAGGCCCTGACGCGCGACGACTTCAAGCGCATCCTGACGGAGCCGGAGGCCAATCTGATCCGTCAGAACCAAGCCCTGCTGGCCACCGAGGACGTCGCGCTGGTCTTCACCGACGATGCGGTCGAGGCCATGGCCGATGCGGCGGTGGCGGCCAACAGCGCGGTCGAGAACATCGGCGCGCGCCGGCTTCAGACCGTGCTGGAGCGCGTGCTGGAGGAGACCAGCTTCAAGGCGTCGGACCTGTCGGGCCAGACCGTCACCTTCGACGCCGAGGCCGTGCGCGGCCGCATGGACGCCCTGACCAAGGACGTGGACCTGAGCCGGTTCATCCTCTGATCCGGCTGCCTAGCGGGCGTTCCGTTTCAGCCGGTGTTTCAGCAGCTTGTCGGCCACCGCCTCGGCCTGACGCTGGGTGAAGGCCAGGGCGGCGGGGTTGCCGCGTCGCGGCCCCACGCTGTCGGCCACCATCGCCCCGCGCTGGCCCAGCGGCAGGGGCTTGCCGGTGGTGGTGTCCACGGCGGTCTGATGCTCGATCTCGGCGTTCAGCGCGGCGCCCAGCAGGATCAGCTGTACCGACAGCCAGGTCCACAGCAGGAAGCCCATCATGGCCGCCAGCGGGCCATAGCTGTCGGTCCGCACGAAATGGCTCAGATACCAGCTGAAGGCCAAAGATAGGCTGACGCTCAGCGTCGCCGAGAAAATCGCTCCCGGCGTCAGCCAGCGCCAGCGCGCGTTCTGGCGGCACGGGCCGTAGCGATAGATGCCCATCAGGGCCAGCACATAGCCGGCGAACAGCAGCGGCCAGCGCAAGGGGGCGAACAGGCCCCACTCCTCCTCCAGCCCGAACAGCCGCACCACCACCGGCACGCCCACCACCAGACCCGACGTGACCAGCACGGCCAGCAGCCCCCCGATGGTGAAGGTCAGGCAGATGATGTTGTAGCGGATGAAGCTGCGCTTCTCGGTCTCGTGGTAGGCGACGTTCAGCCCGTAGAACAGCATCTTGACCGCCCCGCTGGCGGCCCACAGCGACAGGATCAGCGTCCAGATCAGGGTCAGGGTCAACTGGGTGCTGGAGTTTTCGGCCAGGCGCTGCATCTGGGCGCCCAGGAACTCGGCGATGCTGTCGGGCATCAGGGCGTAGAGGAACTGCAGCCGGCCCCAGGCGTCGGCCGGATCGGCGAACAGGCCGTACAGGGTCACGAACGAGCCCAGCAGCGGGAACAGCGACAACAGGGTGAAGAAGGTCACGCCCCCGGCCACGAAGCCCACCCGGTCGCCGAAGTAGGAAGCCCCGGCCCGCCAGACGATGTCGGTCCACCCCTTGCGCGGGATGCGGTGCGGCCGGTCGGCCAGCCGCCCGCGCCCCGGCTCCTTGGCGTCATAGTCGGCGGGCGTCGGCGGCGGGGGCGGCAGGACCTCGGGCCGGGGCGCGCGCAGTTCCACCCCCACCTTGTGACCCTGGCTATAGAGTAGGTGCGCCGCCCCCGCCCCCGCCGCCAGACCGCCGGCCGCCGCCGCCAGATAGCGCCACAGGCCGCCCCCCGTTCGTCCGCGCCGCGACGGCGAGCGGGCCGCGACGGCGGTGGTCAGACGGGACAGGGGCGAGGCGCGCTTGGACATGGTCAGGCGAACGGTATAGCTGGCGGCCCGTTCCGCAAATGCTTGAAATCGTCGTCGGCTGGGGCCAATCAACGCCCATGACCGACCCCATCACGCCCAAGTCCGAGACCGACGCCCCGACCCTGCTGACCGCCTGGAAGGCCGCGCAGGCCCGGCTGAAGACCGGCCGCATCGACAGCCCCGCCATCGACGCCCGCCTGCTGCTGGAGGCCGCCGCCGGCGCCAGCCGCATGGACATCCTGACCGACCCCTATCGGCCCATCACCGCCGACCAGCTGAGCGCCTACGAGGCCATGGTCGAGCGCCGGCTGAAGCGCGAGCCGGTGTCGCGCATCGTCGGCAAGAAGGGCTTCTGGAAGATCATGCTGAACGTCACCCCCGACGTCCTCAGCCCCCGCCCCGACACCGAGACCCTGATGGACGTGGCCATGCTGGCCTTCGCCAAAAACGAGGCCTTCGACGCCATCGACCTGGGCACCGGCTCGGGCGCGATCCTGCTGGCTCTGCTGTCCGAGCGGCCGGCCGCGCGCGGCGTCGGCACCGACATCTCGTCCGAGGCCCTGGCGGTGGCGAAAGAGAACGCCGCCAACCTGGATATGAACGAGCGCGCGACCTTCCTGCGCACCGAATGGGCCGCGGGCTTCGGCGACGCCAGCTTCGACCTGGTTCTGTCCAACCCGCCCTATATCCCCACCGACCACATCGCGACCCTGGACCCCGAGGTCCGCGACCACGACCCGCACCTGGCCCTGGACGGCGGCCCCGACGGCTTGCAGGCCTATCGCGATCTGGCGCCCGAGGTGAAACGCATCCTGAAGCCGCTGGGCGTCTTCGCCGTCGAGATCGGCTTCGACCAGGGCCCGCAGGTCAAGACCCTGTTCGAGGCCGCCGGCTTCACGGACGTCAAGATCATCAAGGACCTGGGCGACCGCGACCGCGTCATCACCAACGGCCCCGACCCGCGCACCAATCCGATCCCGCAAGATTGACCGACTTCAGACGGTCGACGGACAAAAACACCGTCTAATTCGTCTAATTCGTCTGAATTGCCCCTCCCCGGCCGTGCGATGCGTCCCCTGCGGACGAACCGAGACAGGATCGCACGGTTTGGAGCCTTGGGCAGGAGAATGACGCTGGCGGGCGGCAGGGTGTTGGAATCGTTGACGGTGCGCGTCGCAGATGCGCGGGCTGGCGGCTTTGCATTAGGGTGCGCCACGAGGAGCCGCCCATGACGACCAACCGCCTGACGCCGCGCGCTCGCGGACTGCGCCAAGACGGCGGCTTGGCCGAGGACCGGATCTGGGCGCGGTTGCGCGGCGGCGCCGTCGACGGTTGGAAGATGCGTCGCCAGCATCCGATCGGCGGCTATGTGGTGGATTTCGCCTGCGTGCCGCTGCGGCTGGTCATCGACAGGGGAATTTGGGAACGCAACAAGATCATCTTGAACGATCAAGACCGCCAACAGCCTGCCAGTTAGATCTTACGAAAATAGCAGACACTAATCCGTATTTTTCTTTGCATGTGCAATAAAGACTGCGCAAAAAAAGTATACTGATAGAAGCGAAGCTAGAAACTGTAATAATGCATAAACTTGTAAAGACACATATACAAAGTATACGCTAGCCACTATTGGCTCTGACATGCTCCAGTATAAAGTTTTCTGTCCGTTCGATTCATTAAACGAGAATATCAAAACACTTAGTGAAGAAACAAGAGCGCAGAAATGAACAAAACCATTCCACGACATTATAAAAAGCGCCTTTTCCCATGGACCCGTAACGTTACGAGGAATTTTCTCACCTGACTCCGCGAGGAAGTTGACGAATTTTTGGGTCGGCACAGCAAATACAATGGTAAGGGCAGCGATAGTAAATCCAAATACCATGAAGTTATAGTTGACAAAAACTTCGGTAATGTCTGGCGCTATAAACCCTCTATAAGCCCTACCATGTGTGACAACGATCAATCCAATCAGTAATGCCAACCAAAGATGGGGCGAGCGCATAATAGCCCCGGCCTGAGGTCGCACATATCTGGAAAAATATAGACCAGTTCCCGCGACCATACTAATCGCGCCTCCGGTTTCGTTTGCGAATAAGATTGCCAAACATTGCCAATGCCGACAAAATATTTGCTCCGCCACTACTGTCGGTATCGACGGAGCCACGATCAAATTTCACATGATCATCAGATCTAATCGTTGTTGTGCCGCTTTCACCAGGGCGCTGACCCTCAACGACCGCTCGCGTGACGTGAGACATATCCCCATCTGATTGCTCTGTCACAATTGCGACAATACCGTCATCACGTGTAAGACTTTCGCTTCTTGAAGCTACCGCTTCTACAGAAATCCGTTTCGCATTTGATTCGTCTGCTAGTTCGTGAAGCCTATCGGCCTCATCCGACCAATCTATATTTGGCCGAACTAGATCCAGACGCACTGATTTTATTCTCTCTAGAGCTGATACTTCATCGGAAAACGAACCGGCGTACTCAGGAACTGCAGTCAAACTGAGATTTTTATACCCGTCTATGTTGTTCTGAAGGATATCTTGTATCGCAGTCACAAACTCTTCGGCTTTGGGGCCGCCTCGGACATACTCAAATAGGAGTTTACGAGACTCAGGCATGACGACACCGTGCGCAGCTACTGCAAACCGGTCGTCACGATCTAACTCGTCTTCGTGTTCTTCCAATTCAGCTTGATTGAATCGAAGAAATTCGCGGTCGTCCTTAACCCATAGGGCTCGAAAGAACAGCTCGCCGTTCAGCTCTTTAGGGTGGAAGATAAATATTTTCTTGTGGCCAACTTTAACAAGAAGTTCGGCGTCATCAACCTGCGAAATTGACTCGAAAAGGTCACGGTAGCTACCCGCCCCCCGATGTTTATGAAGCGCGTATTCGTAGATGCGCCGAGCAACTTTTTTTGCCATTTCCGCCTCGCTTTCTTGCACTCTAGGTGGTGGCAAAAATAACGCAAGCGTGTGCCCGCAAACTCGCCTCTAAGCTAGGGTCCAATGCTAATGCACCCGCATCTTCCCGATCTCCAGACCGCCCTCGCCCGCCGTCACGGCGATCACCCCGCCGTCCTCGATCTCGCCGGCTAACAGCTTCCTCGCGATCGGGTCGACCAGGTCCTTCTGGATGACGCGTTTCAGGGGTCGTGCGCCATAAGCGGGGTCGTAGCCGCGGTCGGCGAGCCAGGCCAGGGCGCTGTCGTCCAGGTCCAGGGTCAGGCGGCGGTCGGCGAGCAGCTTCTCGAAGCGTGACAGCTGGATGCGGACGACGCCCCCCATCTGCGCTCTACCGAGGCGGTGGAACAGGATGATCTCGTCGATCCGGTTCAGGAACTCGGGCCGGAAGTGGGCGCGGACGGCGTCCATGACGAAGGGGCGCACGGCCTCCACGTCATCGCCCTCGCCCTGATCGGCCAGATACTGGCTGCCCAGGTTGGAGGTCATGATGATCAGGGTGTTCCTAAAATCGATGGTGCGGCCCTGGCCGTCGGTCAGGCGGCCGTCGTCCAGCACCTGCAGCAGCACGTTGAAGACGTCGGGGTGAGCCTTTTCGACCTCGTCGAACAGGACGACCTGATAGGGGCGACGGCGCACGGCCTCGGTCAGGGCGCCGCCCTCGTCATAGCCGACATAGCCGGGAGGGGCGCCGATCAGGCGGCTGACCGAGTGTTTCTCCATATATTCCGACATATCCAGCCGGGTGATGGCCGCCTCGTCGTCGAACAGGAAGTCGGCGAGCGCCTTGGTCAGTTCGGTCTTGCCCACGCCGGTCGGCCCCAGGAACAGGAAGCTGCCCAGCGGACGGTTGGGGTCGTTCAGGCCGGCGCGCGCGCGGCGCACGGCGTCCGACACGGCGGCCAAGGCCTCGTCCTGACCCACGACGCGGCCGCCCAGCGCGGTCTCCATCGTCAGCAGCTTCTCGCGCTCGCCCTCCAGCATCTTGTCGACGGGCACGCCGGTCCAGCGGCTGACGACGGCGGCGATCTGTTCGGCGTCGACGACCTCGGGGGTCAGGGGACCACCACGACCTGAGGCGCCGGAGGTCTCGTTGGCCTCGGCCTCTTCCAGCTGTTTTTCGATCTGCGGGATCTGGCCGTAGGCGATCTCCGACGCTCTCCCTAAGTCGCCGGCGCGCTGGGCGTTGGCCAGTTCCAGGCGCAGGCGATCCAGGGTTTCACGCAGTTGCGCCCCCTGCCCTACCTTGTCCTTTTCGGCCTTCCATTGCGCGGTCAGGTCGTCGGACTGGCCTTCCAGATCGGCGATCTCGTCTTCCAGCTTTTCCAGACGATGCTGGGAGGCCGTGTCGGTTTCCTTCTTCAGGGCCTCGCGTTCGATCTTCAGCTGGACCAGGCGGCGGTCGATCTCGTCCAGGGCCTCGGGCTTGGAGTCCACGGCCATGCGAACGCGGCTGGCGGCTTCGTCGATCAGGTCGATGGCCTTGTCCGGCAGGAAGCGGTCGGTGATGTAGCGGTTCGACAGGGTGGCGGCGGCGACGATGGCGCTGTCGCTGATCCGCACCCCGTGGTGGACCTCGTACTTCTCCTTCAGGCCGCGCAGGATGGAGACGGTGTCCTCCACCGTCGGTTCGGCGACGAAGACCGGCTGGAAGCGACGGGCCAGGGCCGCGTCCTTCTCGACGTGCTTGCGATACTCATCCAGCGTCGTGGCGCCGACGCAGTGCAGTTCGCCACGCGCCAAAGCAGGCTTCAGCAGGTTGGACGCATCCATCGCCCCGTCGCCCTTTCCGGCGCCGACCAGGGTGTGCATCTCGTCGATGAACAGGATGATCCCGCCCTCGGCCGCCGACACCTCGGACAGGACGGATTTCAGCCGCTCCTCGAACTCGCCGCGGTATTTGGCGCCCGCGATTAAACTGCCCATGTCCAGCGCCATGACGGTCTTGTCGCGCAGGCTCTCGGGCACGTCGCCGTTGACGATCCGCAGGGCCAGACCCTCGACGATGGCGGTCTTGCCGACGCCGGGTTCGCCGATCAGGACGGGGTTGTTCTTGGTCCGGCGGGCCAGGACCTGGATGGTGCGGCGGATCTCCTCGTCGCGGCCGATGACCGGGTCGATCTTGCCGTCGCGGGCGGCCAGGGTCAGGTCGCGGGCATAGCGTTTCAGGGCGTCATAGCCATCCTCGGCGCCCGCCGAGTCGGCGGTCTTGCCCTTCCTGACCTCGGCGATGGCGGCGTCCAGCTTGTCGGCCGTGACGCCCGAGGCTTTCAGCACCTCGGCGGCGACCCCGCCTTCCTTGGCCAGCGCGGCCAGCAGCCGTTCGGTGGTGACGAAGGCGTCGCCGGACTTTTTGGAGGCCTCCTCGGCGGCGGCGAAGACGCGGGCGGTGTCGCCGTCCAGATAAAGCTGGCCCGAGCCGCCAGAGACCTGGGCGCGCTTCTTCAGGGCGGTTTCGACATCGGCTTCGGCGCGGCGGGCGTCCCCGCCGGCGGCGGTGATCAGATTGCGCGCCAGTCCGTCGCGTTCCTCCAGCAACACCTTCAGCAGGTGTTCCGGCGCGAACTGCTGGTGACGGCGCGCGAGCGCCAGCGACTGGGCCGACTGGACGGCCTGTTTGGCGCGGTCGGAGTAGAGTTCGAGATTCATTCTGGGCATCCCCTGAAAGGCGGACAATCACCCGTCGGCGCCCTCGCAGGAAGCGACGCCCTGGGCCTTCGTCTCCGAGATGGTGTGGCCTGCGAGGCACACAAGAGGGCGGCTTCAGGATTTGCGTCGCGACGCCGCGTGGCGAGCGGCCAGAACGGCGACGGCCTTCAGGTCGTCGCGGCTGACGTCCAGCGGTTCGTGCAACTCGGCCAGGGCGGCGTCGATGTCCGCCTCGGAAATCGCCAGCGGACCGGGGGCGACCGTCTCGGCCCGGTGCGGATAGGCGTGGCGGGCGAGGCGGTGAAACAGCCAGGCTGCGCCGATCAGCAGGACCGCATTCAGCGCGACCGGCGCCAGGGGGAACATCCAGCCGATGCTCGGCCCGACCAGCACCGGCGTCAGGGCGGTTCCGCCTCCCGGCGGATGCAGACAGCCCAGCAGGGACATGGCGGCGATGGCGACCCCGACCGCGACCGCCGCCCCGATCATCGGATCGGGGATCGTATGGGCCACGACCACCCCGACCAGGCCCGAGACGACATTGCCGCCCAGCACGGGCCAGGGCTGGGCCAGGGGGCTGGCGGGCACGGCGAAGACCAGCACCGCCGAGGCGCCGATGGAGCCGATCAGAACCAGATGCGCCGCCTTGTCCGCGCCGATCAGCCAGTGCGAGACGAAGCCGACCAGACCCATGCCGCCAAGGGCGCCCAGACAGGCGAAGGCGCGGTCGCGCAGGGTCGCGCCTGCCAGAATGGGCCTGAACACTCGCATCCTCATCTCCCCCGATCCGCACTGATAGTCGGCGGGCGGGCCGGAAGGAAGCAGGCGCGATCAGCCGCCGGTCGTCGGCCCCTGGAAGTCGAACTGTTCGGGCCGGCGCTGGCCGCCGCCGAAGTTCCACGTCAGGCCGATATAGGCCGCCCGGCCGCCGAAGCTCTGTTCCGAACGCTCGCGGAAGGTCGGGGTCGTCAGGGTGGTGGTCGAACCGAAATCGTCGAACACGTCGCGGATCGTCGCCTGCATCGACCAGGCGTCGTTCAGCTTGCGGCGATAGCCCAGGTTGACCAAGGTCGATTGCTCGCGCACGCCCTGGGCCAGCAGCTGGTCGCCGCTCCAGATGCCCGTGACCTGGACGAAATCCTTGGGCGTGGCCTGCCAGTTCAGCGACAGACGACCCGAAACGGCGTCGCCCGACCGATCCTGGGCGCCGACGATGCCGGCGGCGTCGATCTCCTGGCGATAGACGTTCAGGCTGGCGCTGTAGCGCAGGGTCGGCAGCAGCGGCCCGTTGGCCACCAGTTCAAGCCCGGTCGAGGTGCTGGAACCCAGGTTCTCGGGCCGGGTCAGGAAGACGCCGTTTCCGGTGTCCGTCGTCGTCTGGGTGAAGGCCTTGTTCGTGTCGCGGTAATAGAGGGTCGCCTGATAGAAGGTCTGCTGGACCCGGCGCTGCCAGTTCAGTTCGAACGAATCCGTTTCCTGCGGCTGCAGGTTCGGATTGCCCGAGCGATAGTTCTGCGGATCGCCATAGGCCAGGAAGGGGTTCAGATCGGCCGGGCCGGGCCGCTGGATGCGACGGCTGTAGCTGGCGCGCAGCGTGTCCTTGTCGTTCAGCTTGTAGGACAGATGGCCGGTCGGATAGGCGCGGAAATAGTCCTGGGACGTCTTCACGCCGCTCGTGACCTGATCCAGGTCCAGGTTCGCCTGTTCCAGACGCAGGCCGAACTGGGCCGACAGCTTCTCGCTGAACGGCTTTTCGTAGGTGGCGTACAGGGCGTGGACGACCTGATCGACGTCGAAGCGGTTGGAGACCAGCGGGTCGGGCGTCAGGGTCGCCTGGGACGCCCCGCGTTCGACGCCGTTGTCCAGCTGCAGCAGCGTGGCCTGAAGTTCGTAGCCGAGGCGCAGCTTGCCGCCGTCCGACAGCGGCCGGACATAGGCGCTGGTCACGCCCCACTGGTCCTGGTGGTTCTCGTTGGCCGTCGCCTCGATGAAGTCGGCGGCCGCCGGGATCTGCTGATCGACCAGGCTGTTGGAGCTGAAGTTGAAGGTGTTGCGGTCGAAGCGGACCTCGTTGGTCCATTCGTGGCCCTGGTCGTCGAAGCGGCGCAGCACCCGCGCCGTCGCGCCCGAGAACTGGCCCTGGAAGCGACCGTCGCCTGCACGGCGATAGGCCGAACCGATGCCGCCGGCCGCGCTGTCGGCCTCGTAAAGGGTCACGCCGTCGCCGCCCGCATCGACGTCGGTGTGGCGCAGTTCGCCGACCAGCTGGGTTTTGGCGTCCAGATTGTATTCGGCGGACAGGCGGACGTAGGCGCTGTCGGACGCCCCGTCGACGTTCTGGCTCTGGCGCGACTGCAGAAAGCGGCCCGAGCCCGCGTCCAGCCTTTCGCGCACGCGGCTGGTTTCGGCGACATAGCCGTCGTGACGCAGGCCGACGTCGGCCGACAGGGTCAGCTTGCCGTTCACATGGGCGACGTTGCCGCCGATGTTGTAGCGGCCGTCGTCGCCGACGTTGGCGCGGATCGAACCCGTGGTCGTCTGGGTCGGGCGCACCACCGACGGCTTGGTGATCAGGTTGATGACCCCACCAGAGCCTTCGGGGCTGTAGGCCGCCGACGGATTGGTCATGACCTCGATGCGGGCGTACTGGGCGGCCGGAATCTGCTGCACCATCTGCCCCCGGCTGGGGCCGTTGAACTGGGTCGAGGGGCGGCCGTCGACCAGGATGGTGACGTTGGAATCGCCGCGCAGGCTGACGTTGCCGTCGGGATCGACCTCGACCGAGGGGACGTTGCGCAGGGCCTCGGCCAGGGTGCCGGTCTGGGCCTGAAGATCGTTGGCCAGGCTGTAGCTGGTCGAATCGATGGAGGCCCGAACGTCGGCGGCGCGGGCGTTGACCACCACGTCGCCGACGCTGGCCGGCTGCTGCGGGGTCGATTGGGCCGGCGCCGTGCGGGCGGCGGGCGTTTGAGCCTGCGTTGCAGCCGGCGTCTGCGACTGCGCCAGCGCGGCGCCGGGCAGGGCGACAGACGCGACGCCCACCATGAGAACGAGTTTGGAAGAGGTCATGCCCCGGCGATCCTGAAAGAGAGAGCGCGGGCGTCTGAAGCGCCCGTCGATGCCCGTGACTACCGACGTTACTTTGAAATGCAAAGTTACATCTTCTTCATGCGCGTGGCGGGGATGCGGCCAAGGTTTGGAACCCTCAGCTTCGCCATACGCTTTGGCCCGATGCTGACCACGAAAATGAATCCCCGCGTCTTCTGGGGCGCCAGCGGCATCGCCGGCGTCCTTCTGTTGTCGACGCTGGTGGCGCCCCGGACCTCGGACCTGATCTTCGGCCACGCCCAGGCCTGGGTGATCGACACCTTCGGCTGGTTCTACGTCGCCGCCGTCGCGGGCTTTCTGGGGGCGGTGGTCTGGCTGGCGGCGGGGCCGACCGGGCGGCTGAAACTGGGGCCGGACGACGCCGAGCCGGACTTCCCCTATCTGTCCTGGCTGGCCATGCTGTTCGCGGCGGGCATGGGCATCGGCCTGATGTATTTCGCCGTCGCCGAGCCGGTTCAGCACTATATCGCCCCGCCGGACGAGGCGCCGGGTACGGTGAATGCGGCGCGCGAGGCCATGGTCATCACCTTCACCCACTGGGGCGTCCACGCCTGGGCCATCTATGCGGTGGTGGGGCTCAGCCTGGCCTATTTCGCCCACCGCAAGGGCCTGCCGCTCACCATGCGGTCAGGCCTCTATCCCCTGCTGGGCAAGCGGATCAACGGGCCGATCGGCGATGCGGTCGACATCTTCGCCATCTGCGGCACCCTGTTCGGCATCGCCACCTCGCTGGGGCTGGGCGTGGCCCAGATGGCGGCGGGCCTGGACTATGTGTTCGGCATTCCGAACACGGTGCTGATCCAGGTTGGGCTGATCGTGGCGGTGATGGGGGTCGCGACCCTGTCGGTGCTGTCGGGCGTGGAGAAGGGCGTGCGGCGGCTGTCGGAGCTGAACCTGCTCCTGGCCGTCTGCCTGATGCTGTTCGTGCTGTTCGCGGGACCGACGCTGTTCCTGATGCGGGCGCTGGTGCAGAATTTCGGCCTGTATCTGGATCACTTCTTCCAGCGCACCTTCACCCTCTACGCCTATGAGCCGCGCGCCTGGATGGCGGACTGGACCCTGTTCTACTGGGCCTGGTGGATCGCCTGGTCGCCGTTCGTGGGCATGTTCATCGCCCGCATCTCGCGCGGGCGCACGGTGCGCGAGTTCGTGGTCGGAGTGCTGCTGGTTCCGACCGGCTTCACCTTCCTGTGGATGACGGTCTTCGGCAATACGGCCATGGCCTACGACATGGGCCAGGCGGCGGGCGCGATCTCCCAGGCCGTTCAGGCCGACCTGTCCACGGCGATGTTCCACTTCTTCGAACAGTTGCCGGGAACCCTGTTCACCTCGACCCTGGCGATCCTGCTGGTGGGGGTCTTCTTCGTGACCTCGGCGGATTCCGGCTCTCTGGTGATCGACACCCTGGCCTCGGGCGGGGCGGACGACACCCCGCGCTGGCAGCGGATCTACTGGTGCGTCATGCAGGGGGCGGCGGCGGCCCTGCTGCTGCTGGCGGGGGGCCTTGGGGCCTTGCAGGCCGCGACCCTGGTGGCCGCCCTGCCCTTCTGCATCATCATGATCCTGCTGGTCGCGGGCCTGTTCCGCCAGATGAACGCCGACCTGACGGGTGAAATCCTCAATACCGAAGGCGCCCCCCTGTCGCAGCAGTTGAAGCGGATCATGACGCCCGCCAGCCGCACCGACATCTTGAAAGAGATCGAACGCCAGGGCCTGCCCGCGCTGGAGACGGTTTACGCCGCCCTGGGCGCCGAGGATTCCGACGCCGAGATCGGCCGCGACGAGGCCGCCGCCTGGCTGACCATCCGCCACGCCGACCGGGTGTTCATGTATCGGCTGGGCGCCCGTTCGCGCGCCCGCCCCGCTATCACCCAGCGCGACGCGCCGGTCGGCCGCCGCCCGCTGGAATGGCGCCTGACCGCCCAGACCGGCGCCGGCGAACGCCCCCACGACATCACCGGCTTCACCCAGGGCCAGATCGTCGCCGACGTCCTGGACAAGCTGCAGGGGTGGCGACTGGCGTAAGCCGACGCGGGGCGCTAGCGTCGCGGCGTCTTCGTCGGAGTTCGCCATGTCCCTTCGCCTTTCGCGCCGATCCCTGTTCGCCTCGGGCGGCGCCGCAGCGCTGGCGGCGCAGCCGGCTTTCGCCCAGACGGGGGCCCAAACTTCGGCGGCGAACGACGACGCCTCCCTGGTCCAGGCGGTGGACGCCTATGTGGCGAAATGCATGGCGGCCTGGCCCGATCAGCCGGCGCTGGGCGTCGCCGTGGTCAAGGACGGGGCGACGATTCTGGCGCGCGGTTATGGCGTCAAGGTTCAGGGCAAGTCGGCCCGCGCGGACGAACACACCCTGTTCGCCATCGCTTCCAACACCAAGAACGTCACCGCCGCCGCCCTGGCCATCCTGGTCGACGAGGGCAAGGTGAAATGGGACGAACCCGTCAAAACCTATCTGCCCGACTTCAAACTGTCCGATCCCTATATCGGCGAACACATCACGGTGCGCGATACGCTCAGCCACCGCGCCGGCTTCGGCCTGGGCGCCGGCGACCTGCTGTTCTGGCCCAATTCGGATCGCACCCGCGCCGAGGTGGTGGCCCAGGCCGCCTTCGTGCCGATCGAGGACGGATTCCGGGCGCGCTATCACTACTGCAACCTGATGTTCGTGGTCGCCGGGGCGGTGCTGGAGGCCGTGTCGGGCATGGCGTGGGAGACCTTCATCCAGACGCGCATCCTGGACCGGGTGGGCATGACCGAGACGGTCCCTCTGGCCCGTCTGGCGGATGCGTCGAAGTCCGCCCTGCCCCACGCCCGCGTCGGGCCGCCGCTGCGGACCCACGGGCCGATGGTCCAGATCGCCCAGTCCATCGTCGAGGTCTGGAACTGGGATTCGGCCGCGGCGGCGGGGGGCGTCTGCACCACTCCGACCGACTGGGCCAAATGGATCGCCGTGCGCCTGAACGAGGGCAGGCTGGCCGACGGAACCCGGCTGTATTCCGAAGACGCCGCGCGCGAGATGTATCGCCCCAACATCATCGTCGGCTCGTCGCCGGGACCGACGGCGGAACTGCCCAATCGGTCGATCGCCTCGACCTACGCCATGGGTCTGCAGGTTCAGGATTATCGCGGCGAGCGGATCGCCAGCCACGGCGGCGGCTCGCCCGGCGGGATTTCGGCGACGGTGCTGATCCCCGGCCGCAAGACCGGCTTCTGCATCTTCTCCAATGCGGAAGAGAGCTTCCTGCTGCGCGCCCTGCGCTCGGGCATCACCGACCTGTGCATGGGCAAGGTGGACGTCGACTGGATCGCCGATTCCAAGAAGCTGGAGGCCGAGGGCGAGGCCAAGTCCCAGGCCGCCGCCGTCGAGATCGACGCCAAGCAACGCGCCGGCGCCCCGCCCGCCATGCCGCTGGACGCCTATGCCGGAACCTGGCGCGACCCCTGGTATGGCGACATCGTCATCGAACCGCGCACCGAGGGCCGGGGCCGAAATCGCAAGAGCGGCCTGTGGCTGCGCTTCACCCATACCCCCGCCCTGCAGGGCTGGCTGGAGCCCTATGACGGCGAGACCTTCCGCACCCGCTTCCCCGACAAGCGCGAGGAGGACGCCTTCGTCACCTTCGCCATCCAGACGGCCCGCCCGGCGACCGCCACGATGAAGGGCGTCAGCCCCGACATCGACTTCAGCTACGACTATCAGGACCTGCGCCTGACGCGGGTGTGAGAGTGGCCCGCCGGCTGTGACCCAGGGTCGCAAAGCCGGAACGGGGTCCGGGACGATGCGCTGTCTTCCCATCAATCCGAAGGGAGACCGTCATGTCCAAGATCCAGAACCCCCGCGCGCTCGACCGTGACGAGGCCCAGATGGTGGAGCAGTCCAAGGCCCTGAACGATCACGGCCCGGCCGAGCTGCGCGACCTGATCGGACGGTTGCGCGCGCGGCGCGACAGGGTGCAGCGTCAGATCCGAACCCGCGTGCGCGACGGTCGCGACGAGCCGGATACGGGCGCGCGCGAGAAGAAGGCGCTGCTGACTGAGGCCATCGACCGCGTGGTCGACGAAATGGCGGCGCGCAAGGACGGGCGTTCCGCGACCGCCAATCTGCGCAAGGCCGTGGCGCGAAAGGCCGACACCCCGCGCTGGACCGGCCCCGAAGACCGCACCGTCGACACCGGCCCGGCCGAAACCCCCAACACCAAGATCGCCCCCTCCGGCGCCCTGCACGCCGAAGGCATGCGCGCCGCCATCGCCCGCTCGACCGGGGCGCGGTGAGGGGCAGGCGGGATTCTCGTCATTCCGGGGCTGAGCGAAGCGAAGAACCCGGAACCCAGAGCCTGAAAGGCTTTCATCACAACGGGCACAGCGAAGTCACGAAGACCACGACGAGACCCGATGGGGTCGCCCCTAGGTCTCAAGCCATTGATAAGTCTGCGGCTTCTCCGCCGCAGGCCCTGGTACCTTGCCGGAACGGAGTACGTCTCCGTTGTGTTCGTCGTGACCTCGCTGTGCCCGTTGTGATGAACCCTATGCGTTTCGACCGTCGAATGCTCAAGAAGCGCGTTTGCAGCCTCTGGAATGACGATCAACCCAAACCTGGGACGGCCTACCGAACGATCTCCAGCAGCTCCAGCTTGGCCTCCTGCTTGGGCCAGGGAATAGCCAGGCGCCAGCGGTTCTGGCCGATCCGTTCCAGCACGCCCAGCTGGTCGCGCTCGGGCGTCTGGCCATAGCGGGGATAGTGGGCCTCGTCGCCCCAGGCCTGGGCGCCGACATAGACCAGACGGCGATCCGTGTCGGGATACAGCAGGCCCTGCGTCCGCTGCGATCCGGTGGTCTTGCTCAGGATCAGGTCACCGCCGGGCGTCATCTCGACCGAACAGGCGAACCACGGATAGTCGACATAGGCCAGGCCCGCCCCATCGCGGCTGCCCATCTTGATCGTGCGGCAGCGATAGGTTCCGGGCGCGGGCTGCAGCCGTCCGCTCTGGCCCGCATTGGGATCGGCCAGCGGTCCCAGCGCCTCGACCTGACGGGAGAAGCCGGCCTTCTCGGCCTCGGCGCGGGCCAGACGCCAGGCCTCGTCCATGCGACCGAGAGCGGAGGCGTCGCCGGGCCTGGCGACCTTGCGCCAGTCGTCCGTTCCGCCCTGCATCCCGCCTTCGGGCGAGCCTGCGGGCGTCGCGGCCGCCTGCTGTGGGGTCGCCACGGCCTCCGGCGCGGCCTGTGGCGGACCCCCGGCGGCGGGCGCGGACACGGCGGGCGACGTCTCGGCAGGCGAAGTCTGGGCCGGGCTGGCCGGACGATTGTCCCCACAGGCCGCGAGGGCGGCGGACAGGGCCGTCGCCGTGGTCAGGGACAGGATCAACGATGTGCCGCGCATGGGCGCCTCCTTCGATTACGACGAAGGAAACGCTGCGGCCCTCTCCCGGTTCAGCCTTCAGGGATCAGGCGGGCGCCCGGCCGGGGACCAGTTCGATCAGGTCCAGGTTCGATTCGTTCTGCGGCCAGGGCACGACCAGCCGCCAGCGCGCCTCTCCGATCCGTTCCAGGATGGCGACCAGATCGCGCTCGGCGTTGCGGCCATAGGAGTTGGCGGCCGGCTCCTGGGCCAAGGCCATCGACCCCAGCATCACCATATGGCGGTCGTTCTCGGGGAACAGCAGGCCGGACGGGCGCTGCGAGCCGGTTAGTTTGGAGAATTTCAGCCCGCGCGGCGTCTGTTCGATGCGGCAGGCGAACCAGCCATAGACGACATAGCCCAGCCCGTCCTCGCCGCCCTGCGAGCCCAGTTTGACGGTGCGGCAGCGATAGTCGCCGGGTGCAGGCGCGACGCCGGGCCGGGCCGCCTTGGGCTGGATCAGATCGCCCAGACCGCTCAGATCGCCCGATCCCGGCTGGCGACGCGCCTGTTGCAGGGCCAGGGTCCAGGCGGCGTCGACGCGGCGATAACGGTCCCGGTCGCCCGAGGTGATGACCCCGCGCCAGTCCATCAGGGGCGCGGCCCCCGAACCCGTCGCGGCGGGCGGCGGCGGAGGCGGCGGAGGGGTCGCGGCGCAGGCGGCCAGGGTCGCCAACCCGCCCAGCAGGGCCAGGCGCAAGCCGAAACGGCTGCGAAGACGGGACGAAACCAACCGGGCGAACTGAGGCATCGAACGCTGACCCTGGGCGAAACCTGACGGCGAGATCGGTCCCTTAGGCCCTTTGACGCCGGTCCCCGTCAAGGCCGCCAGGCAAAACGCGGGACAGGACGCGAGAGAGGGCGTCGGCCAGGGCGTTCAGGTCCAGCGGCTTGGTCAGATAGGCCTCGAAGCCCGCCGCACGTCCGCGTCGCCGGTCCTCAGGCCCGCCCGCCGCCGTCACGGCAAGGACGGGAATGTCGCGCGTGACCGGGTCGACGCCCAGCGCCGCCTTGACCTCGAAACCGTCCATGCCGGGAAGCCCCAGATCCAGCAGGATCACGTCCGGTCCCAGGGCGCGCGCCAGTTCCAGCCCCTCCGTCCCCGTCGTCGCGGCGTGCAGCGTCAGGCCCAGCGCCTCGACCGCCTGACGCATCAGGGCGACGTTGGCCGGATTGTCCTCGACATAGAGGACCGTCGCCTGCGGCCCGTCCCGCGTCGCCGCATCCGCGCCCGCCGCCGGCAGGACGAGGGAGAAGGTCGTCGCGCCCCAGGCGTCGCGCGCGGCGTCCAGCCGCCCGCCCATCCGCTCGGCCAGGCGTTGCGCTGCGCCCAGCCCGACGGCAGTGCCGCCCCGCGCGTCCTGTCCGTCCAACGGCTGGAACGGCCGGAGCGTCGCCGTCTCGGGCATACGGGCGGGATCGTGGATGTCGATCGTCACCCGTTCCCCTTGCCGCGCCGCCGTCATCCGCACCGTCGTTTCCGGCGCCGAATGGTTCAGGGCGTTGACGACCAGCCGTCGCAGGATGCGCCGCACCGCGACCGGATCGGCAATGACGCCCAGGCCCGACTGCGCCTCGGGACAGGCCAGGGTCACGCCCGCCTGTCGCGCCTGCGGCTCCAGCCCGTCGCAGACCTGACGCAGGGCCAGACGCAGATCGACCCGCTGGAGAAAGGGCGGGGCGCCGGCCTCGCCCGAGGCCACGACCTCGTCCGCCTCCTCGATCAGGGCCAGGAGGACCGCGCCGGCGCCCTCGATCTGCCGCAGGCCCTGCGACTGGCGCTGCGTCAACCGCTCGGCTTCCGCATGGGTCCGCAGCAGCTGGGTGAAGCCCATCAGGGTGGTCAGGGGCGTGCGAAGTTCATGGGACAGGGCCTGGATGATCCGGCCCTTGGCGGCGTCCTCGGCGGTCAGGCGGCGCACCTCGGCCTCGACCACGCCCACGGCCCGGCGCTGCGTCTCGTCGGCCTCGGCGAGGCGAGCCTCCAGCCGCGTCCGGTCACGGGTCAGGCGGGCGACCGCGCTCTGTGCGCGAAGCCACAGCCCGATCCCCGCGAACATCCCCGCCAAGGCCAGGGACAGGACCCACAAGACGATATCCATGACGCCCTCCCAGGCGCCAGGAATAACCCGTCAGAGTTGCAGGATCGTAAAGCCGTCGTCAGTCTTCGCTGACGGCGGCCTCGGGCTTGCGACGCGGGGCGCGACGGCGAACCGGGGCCTCGGCCTCGCCGTCCGTCGAAGCGGCGGGCGAAGCGGCGGCGGGCGCGCGGGTCAGGAAGCCCGGCAGGGCGGTCGGGGCCTCGCCCTCGTCCGTCGTGGCGGCGGCGCTGCGACGTGGACGGCGGGCGGGACGGGCGTCGGCCGCCGGCTCGGCCGCGACATCCGCAGACGTCTCGACGACCGGGATTTCGGCGACGGGGGCGTCCATTTGTGCGGGTTCGGCGTCGGCGCGGGCGGCGGCGTCCTCGGCGCCCTCCTCGCGGTTGTCGAAGCGACGGTTGCGTTCCTCGCGGCGGCGCTCCCAGCGTTCGCGGCGGCTCTCGCGACGACCGCCGCCCTCGCCCTCGGCGCGGGCCTCACCCTCTTCGCGCGGCTCGCGCGGTTCACGGTTCTGATCGCGGTCCCGATCCCGGTCGCGGTTGTAGTCGCGATCACGGTCACGGTCGCGGTCGCGGGGCTGATTCTGGTTCTGCTCGGCGCGTTCGGCGGCTTCGGCGGCCTGACGCTCGGCGGCCTGCTGAGCGGCCAGGAAGGCGGCGGCCTGAACGCCCGATTCGTCCTCGAAATCGATGTCGAAGCCCTGGTTCGACTGTTCGCGCGCGGCGATGTCGGAGAAGGACCGCTGGGGCTGCAGCGCGCGCAGCACCCGGTAATAGTGTTCGGCGTGCTGCTGATAGTTTTCGGCCAGCACCCGGTCGCCGCTGGACGCCGCGTCGCGGGCCAGCTGCTGATAGCGTTCGTACACGGTCTGGGCGTTGCCCCGGACCTTGATGTTCTCGGGGCCTTGCGAATCCCACGAACGATTCGGATTGGCGTTGTTGGCGTTATTGGCGCCCGCCTTGTTCCGATTGCGTCCGCGCTGACGCTTCATGCCCTTGAAATCTCTCATTCGCGCTACCGTGTGCAGGGACGAGGCCAGGCCGATGGCCGGGTTCGTCCGTTTCTGGGTTCCGTTTCGCTCGGGGCCGATCCCCGATTGTCGATCTGTCGGAATGCCTTGTCGCCCGCATGGTGCGCCGGTCCTTTCGGGACCGACCGTCATGATCGGCTCAAGCCGCGAACAGCCGGGTATGCGCCCGTAAAGCTGCGTTTGAGTGGGAGACAGGCCTGACTTAGCCTGTGCGCGGCGCCTTTCCAAGGGGGATTCGTCAAAGCGTCGCACCGCGACTTTAACAGCCGTCCTTTGCCGCAGCCGCTCGGCTGGGCTAGGCAGGGGGTTTGAGACGACGACGAGGCTTCCCCCATGCGTGTTCTGGTTCTGGGCGGCGACGGTTTCTGCGGCTGGCCCACGGCCCTGCACCTGTCGGCCGAAGGGTGGGACGTCACCGTCGTCGACAACCTCAGCCGCCGCAACATCGACAACGAGCTGGAAATCCAGTCCCTGACCCCGATCCGCACGATGGGCGAACGGATCAGGGCGTGGAAGGACGTCTCCGGCCGCGACATCGGCTTCGTCAACATGACGGTGGGCAAGGAGTTCGACCGGCTTGTCGCCCTGATCCGCGACCTGAAACCCGACAGCGTGGTCCATTTCGCCGAACAGCGGGCGGCCCCCTATTCGATGAAGTCGGCGCGGCACAAGCTCTACACCGTCGACAACAACATCAACGCCACCAACCACCTGCTGGCCGCCATCGTCGAAAGCGGGCTGGACGTGCATCTGGCCCACCTGGGGACGATGGGGGTCTATGGCTACGGCACGGCGGGCCTTCGCATCCCCGAGGGCTATCTGAAAGTGACGGTGGACACCGACAACGGCCCCGCCGAACAGGAAATCCTGTTCCCGCCCAATCCGGGCAGCATCTATCATATGACCAAGACGCAGGACGCCCTGCTGTTCCAGTTCTACGCCCGCAACGACCAGCTGCGGATCACCGACCTGCACCAGGGCATCGTCTGGGGCGCCCAGACGCGGGAAACCCGGGCGGACGAGCGGCTGATCAACCGTTTCGACTATGACGGCGACTATGGCACGGTGCTGAACCGCTTTCTGATGCAGGCGGCCCTGGGCCATCCGCTGACCGTGCATGGATCGGGCGGCCAGACGCGAGCCTTCATCCACATCCAGGACACGGTGCGCTGCGTCGAACTGGCGCTGAAGAACCCGCCGCGCCGGGGCGACCGGGTCAAGATCCTGAACCAGATGACCGAGAGCCGCCGGGTGCGCGACCTGGCCCGGATGGTCGCTGATCTGACCGGCGCCGAAATCCAGAACCTGCCCAATCCGCGTCAGGAGGCGGACGAGAACGATCTGGTCGTGGCCAACGACCAGTTCCGCGAACTGGGGCTGAAACCCATCACCCTGGCGGAGGGGTTGATGCAGGACGTGACCGACATCGCCCGCCGCTACGCCGACCGCGCCGACCTGGGCCGCGTGCCCTGCGTGTCCGCCTGGAACCAACGCCGCGCCGAGGCGCTGAAATCCGATGGGCCGCCGCCCGCCGCCGACCAAGCCCTGTCCGCCTGACCCTTCGCCGACCGAGTTCCGATCCCATGCCTGCTGACGCCGCCGTCCCGAATCTGCTGGTCTTCGGCGGCGGCTATGTGGGGCGGGCGGCGGCGCTGGAGGCGATCCGGCGCGGCGGGCGGGCGACCGCCACCTCGCGCGATCCCGACCGTCGGCGTTCGCTGGAGGCCGAGGGGATCGCCGCCCTGGACCCCGCCGACGCGGCCGCCCTGAAGACCGCGCTGGAGGCCGCCGGCGCCGTCCTGATCACCGCCGCGCCCGACGCCCACGGCTGTCCCGCCCTGCGCGCCCTGGGGCCGCTGGCGGGCGACGCCTGGCCCGACTGGATCGGCTATCTCTCCTCCACCTCCGTCTATGGCGACCGGGCTGGCGGCTGGGTGTTCGAGGACGGCCCGCTGAACGCCGCCAATCTGGAGGGGGCGCGTCGCGTCCGGGCCGAGCGCGACTGGCTGGACGGGGCGCAGGGCATGGGGCTGACGGTGCAGATCTTCCGCCTGCCCGGCTTCTACGGCCCCGGCCGCAACGTCGTGGAGCGCCTGCGCGACGGCACGGCCCGGCTGGTCAGGAAGCCGGGCCAGATCTTCAACCGCATCCACATCGATGACATCGTCTCGGGCCTGTTCGCCTCGATGGCCCGTCCGCGTCCCGGCGCGGCCTATAATCTGATCGACGACGAACCCGCGCCCGCCGATGTGGTGATGGAATGGGCGGCGGACCGCATGGGCCTGCCCCGCCCACCCGAGGTCGACTGGACCGACGACAGCGTCAGCGAGGCCATGCGCCGCTTCTATCTGGACTCCAAGCGCGTCTCCAACGCCCTGGCCAAGGCCGAACTGGGCTGGCGTCCGCACTATCCGACCTGGCGCGAGGGCCTGGCGGCCCTGATGGACGCCCCGCCGCCGTTGCGGTTGGTGAGCTAGAACGCCCCACCCAAAACTGGCGTCATCCTCGGGCTTGCCCCGAGGATCGGATGATCCGCCGCGCATGCGACAGGATCGACGCACAGCCCGACCGACGCCCGGTCCTCAGGTCGAGACGGACGGCGCGTGGACCTAGAACGGCAGCAGGTTACGCTGGCGGCTATAGCTCATGGTGCCGACATTGGCGCCCAGGCGCAGGCCGACGCCGGTGCGGATCGGGGCCAGGACGATGCCGTCCGCGCGCTGATAGTTCACGCCCAGACCGGCCACCAGATAGGCCGAACCCTCGATCCCCGGATAGCGGCGATAGATCATGTCGGGGTGGTACAGGCCATAGACCAGGGTGAAGACGCGGCTGGCGTTGCCGCCCCAGTCCCAGCCCACCGATGCGCCCTGCCAGAACACCTCCTGCGAGGCCGACAGGTCCTTCATATGCAGGGCGCCGCGTCCGTAACGCGCGCCCACGACCACGGCGCCGGAGCCTTCCTCGCCCGCGATATAGGCGGTCGGGCGGTCGCCCTGATCGGCGAAGACGCGCTCGATGGCGCCGCCCACGACCTCGGCCGCGATGCCCAGTTCGCGCGATCCGGCCGCCACCAGCTCGTCGAAACTGTAGGCCTGGGCGTTCTGGTCCGACGCGATCGGATAGTTGGGATCGCGCGCCGGCGAGGTGGCGCAGGCCCCCAGGGACGAGGCGCCGGCGGCGGTGGCGATGCCCGAAAGGATCAGTTGGCGACGATGCATGAGGGCGCTCCGAGAGACGGCGGGAAGACGGCCGGCTGAGACGCCGAACTCGACGCCACCGTCCCCGACCTTTGCGGCACCCTTGCGGCTTCAAGGTTAACCGGACCTTACCGGCGCCCCGGCCGCGCGCGGTCATGGTGTCAGATCAGCCAGTGTCGCGTCTCCTCCCGCACCGCGCGGGTCAGGCCCTCAAGGGTGCGCGAGGCGATCCGCAGATGTTGCCAGAACAGGGGCACGTCCAGCGACGTTTCGGGCTTCAGCCGGACCAGGCGCCCGGCCGCGACCAGCGGCGCCGCGATCGTCTCGGGCGTCATTGACCAGGCGACCCCGGCCAGGGTCAGGTCCAGCATCCCCTGCGTCGACGGCGCCCAGTATGTGGGCGCCGAAAGGGACCGGCCGACGGCCTGGGCGGCCCACCGATCCTGAAGCCGGTCGTCCTGATCGAACCGCAGCACGGGCGCCGGGGCCAGGGTCGCCTGCGTCACTCCATCCGCGAACCACCGCCCGGCAAAGGCCGGCGAGGCGGTGGCGACATAGCGCATCCGCCCCAGGGACGCGACGCGGCACCCCGGCGCCGGCTTGCCGTTCGTCGTCACCGCCGCGATGACCTCGCCCGTCCGCAGCCGCTCGGCCGTATGGTTCTCGTCGTCCAGCACCAGCGCCAGGGTGGTCTCGGCCGAGGCGGAGAAGCGGGCGACGGCGGCGGGAATCCAGGTGGCCAGACTGTCCGAATTGACCGCCAGCCTCACCGTCGGGCGCGGCCCGCCGAAAGCCGCCGCCCAGGGCGCTCCCTCCTGCAGAAGATCATGTTCCAGCAGGGACACCTGATCGAAATGCGCCACCAGACGCGCGCCCGCCTCCGTCGCCCGGCACGGCGTGGACCGCACGATCAGCGGCAGGCCCAGACGCTCCTCCAGCCCCTTGATGCGCTGGGACACGGCGGACGGCGTGACGGCCAGCCGCGCTGCGGCGGCGTCGAAGGCCCCGGTGCGGACGACGGCCGACAGGGCGGCGAGGGCGGCATAGTCCAACATTAGGCGACCTAATCTGACATAAGCAGGATTAGTTATCCTACATCGACCCGCGATGGCATTGCGCGGTCATGATGACGTTTTTCCTCCCTCCCCTGATGAAGGGCTTGGCCATGTCGGCGGGCCTGATCGTCTCCATCGGCGCCCAGAACCTGTTTGTGCTGCGCCAGGGTCTGCGCTGCGAGCACGTGGCGCCCATCGTCCTGTTCTGCGCGGCCTGCGATTCCGTGTTGGTGTTCGCGGGCGTCTATGGGCTGGGCGCCATGCTGGCGCTCGTTCCCGGCCTGACGCTAGCCCTCAGCCTGGGCGGAGCGGCCTTCCTGCTGGGGTACGCCCTCGGCGCCTTCCGCCGCGCATTGCGGCCCTCGGCCTTCGTCGTCGAAGGCGGCGCGCCCCTGTCGTTCGGGGCCGCCATCGCCGCGACCGCAGGCTTCACCCTGCTGAACCCGCACGTCTATATCGATACGGTGATGCTGATGGGCGCGGTGGGATCGTCCTTGCCGAGGCCGGAATGGCCGTTCTTCGTCCTCGGCGCCGCGACCTTCTCCTTCCTCTGGTTCGCGGCCATCGGCTTCGGCGCGCGTCTCCTGACGCCCGTGTTCGCCCGCCCCGTCGCCTGGCGGCTTCTGGACGCCGTCACCGGCCTGATGATGACGGCCCTGGCCCTCGGTCTGGTTCTGGACGTCCTGCCGTGAGCCGGTCGATCACCCCCGCAGCCTGCCGCCCTGCTTCTCCACCGCCGCCACGACCTTGGCGGTCAGGGCCTCGATCTCGGCCTCGGCCAGGGTGGCGTCGCGGGGTTGGATAACGACCTCCAGGGCGACGGACTTGAAGCCGTCGTCCACGCCCTTGCCGCGATAGACGTCGAAGACGCGGACCTCGGCGATCAGGGCCTTGTCGGCGCCGGTCGCCGCGCGGACCAGATCGCCGACCGGCTTCCCATCCTCGACCACGAAGGCGAAGTCGCGGGTCAGGGGCATGAAGGCCGACAGGTCGGCCGACCCGCGCGCCTTGCCCGACTTGCCGCGCGGCTCGGGGACGTTGTCCAGCACGATCTCGAAGCCCAGCATGGGGCCGTCCGCATCCAGCGCCTTCAGCACGCGCGGGTGCAGTTCGCCGAACTCGACCATCACATTCTTGGGTCCCAGTTGCAGCCGAGCCGAACGGCCGGGGTGCCACCAGTCGCGGTTCTGACCCTGAACCAGCTGCAGCGAGGCGACCGGCGCGCCGATCTCCTCCAGCACGGCGTTCAGGTCGCCCTTCAGCGCGAACAGGGCGTCCTCGGCCGGACCGCCCCAGTGGCGAGCGGCGTGCGGCGCGACCAGACCGGCGATGACCGTGCGCTGATCGCCTGGCCCGTCGCCCAGATAGATCGGGCCGATCTCGAACAGGGCGGCGTCGGCGAAACCGCGCGCGGCGTTGCGGGCGGCCGCCTGGATCAGGTTCGGTAGGGCCGAGGGCCGCATGCAGTCCAGATCGGCCGCGATGGGGTTCTCCAGCACCAGCCTGTCGTCGCCGCCGCCGAACAGGGCCGCCGTCGACTGTTTGGTGAAGGACCAGGTGACGGCCTCGGCGTATCCCAGCGCCGCCAGCGCCCGGCGCGCCGTGCGGACGCGGGCCTGACGCGGGCTCAGCACGCCCCCGGCGGTGTTGGCGACCGGCGGCAGGGCGACCTCAGGCAGAGTGTCGAAGCCTTCGATGCGGGCGACCTCTTCCACCAGATCGGCGGGGCCTTCCACGTCGCGGCGCCACGACGGCGGGGTGACGATCCACGGCTCGGCCTGACCGGCGGGCGCGGCCTGAACCAGGAAGCCCAGCTGGCCCAGGATGGTCCCGATCCGGTCGTCGGCCAGGTCCATGCCCGTCAGTCGCTTCACATGGGCGGGATCGAAGGCGAAGGGCGAAGGGCTGGCCGGGGGTTCGCCGACGAAGACGATGTCGGACGGCTCGCCCCCGCACAGGTCCAGAATCAGGCGGGTGGCTAGCTCCAGCCCCGGCGTGAGCGAAACCGGATCGACGCCGCGCGCGAACCGATATTGGGCGTCGGAATGGATGCCCAACGTCCGCCCCGTCTGGGCGATGACCAGCGGATCGAACCAGGCGCTTTCCAGGAAGACGTCGGTGGTGTCGTCGTCGCAGCCGGTCGATTCCCCGCCCATGACGCCGCCCAGGCCGATGGGCCGTTCGCCGCCCGCATCGGCGATGACGCAGTCGGTCGGGCCGGCCACATAGGTCTTGCCGTCCAGGGCGATCAGATGCTCGTGCTCGCCCGTCTCGGCGGACGTCAGACCGCCCCGCACCACGATCTCGGTTCCCGACAGTTTGGCCAGGTCATAGACGTGCAGCGGGCGGGCGCGGTCGTAGGCGATCAGATTGGTCACATCGACCAGACGGTTGATCGAGCGCAGGCCGATGGCGGTCAGACGCTTGTGCAGCCAGGCCGGCGACGGGCCGTTTTGCACGCCGCGAATGACGCGCCCGGCGAAGACCGGGCACATCTCGGGCGCATCCAGCCGCACCGAGATCGGCGAGGCGAAACCGCCGCGCACCACGGCGATGTCGAAATGCTTGAGCCTGCCCACGCTGGCGGCGGCCAGATCACGCGCGATCCCGGCGACACCCAGCCAGTCCGGCCGGTTCGGCGTGACCTCGAAATCGATGACGGGCTCGGCCCCAAACAGGCCCGCGACCGGGGTTCCCACCGGGATCTCGGGCGGAAGCTCCTGAATGCCGTCGCTCTCGTCGGCCAGCTCCAGCTCCGACGCCGAACACAGCATCCCATTGGACACCACGCCGCGCACCGGCTTCTCGACCAGTGTGACGCCCAGACCCGGCACATAGGCGCCGATGGGGGCGTAGATGGTGGTCAGGCCCGCCCGCGCGTTCGGCGCGCCGCAGACGATCTCCTTCATCCCGTCCACCGTCTCGACCTGACAGACCTGCAGCCGGTCGGCGTTCGGATGCCGCTCGGCCGAGACGATCCGGGCCACGGTGAAGGGCGCCAACTTGGCGGCGGGGTCGAGAACCTCCTCGACCTCCAGTCCCGCCATGGTCATGGCCTCGGCGATCTGATGCACGTCCGCCTCGGTCTCGAGGTGGTCCTTCAGCCAGGACAGGGTGAATTTCATGGTCGTCTCAGGCCTTGGGCTTGTCGGTCAGGGTGCTGACCTCGGCGATGAACGATTCTGGCCCGGTGAAACCGACGCCGTAGAATTCGCAGCCGATGAAATGGCAGTCGCGCATCGGAATGGTCCCGATGGCCTTGTCGCCCACGGGGCGCAGCAACAGATTGGCGACGCCGCCGCGGCTTTCGCCGAAATTGGTGTCGGAGAAGGTCACGCCGGTCGAGGCCAGGACGATGGCCGGCCCCTGGAACCGGCATCCCCGGAACGTCCGCCCCTCGATCAGCGGAACGCCCTTCGCGGCCGCCGCCGTGAAGAGTTCATACAGGATGATGTCGACGTTTTCGAAGGTTTTGGCGTTCAGGTCAGGCGCGTCCGCCGGTGGACGATTGATCGGCAGAATGGAGGTCATGCAGCTTCCCCGCCCAGAACGTTCTGGAAATTCTGCAGGAACTCAGGCGCGCCCGTGAATCCGACGGCGAAGAATTTGCAGCGCCGGAAAACGCAATTGCGAAAGCCGACCGCGCCGATCACCTTTTCCGGTCCCACCGGCGCAAGCAACAGATTGCGAATATCGCCTCCGGTCCTGCCCATGTCGCAGGCGTCGAAGTCGCAGCCCCCCATCGCCAGCAGCACAGCCGGCCCCTCGATGCGGCAATCGACGAAGGTTTTGTTCTCGACCAGACTGGAGCCGCCTGACATGGCCTCTGCGATCAGTTGCGGCAGCCAGATTTGCGCCTTCTCATAGATCGGCCCGTCGCCGATCCGCTTGAAGGTGATGGTGTCTTGAACGTCGGTCATGGATCAGCTCAGGCCCGAGGCCGGGTTGGGGGCGGCGAAGGCGGAGAAGCCGTAGTGGGCCAGCCAGCGGGTGTCGGCCTCGAACATGGGGCGCAGGTCCGGCACGCCGTATTTCAGCATGGCCAGACGGTCCACGCCCATGCCGAAGGCGAAGCCCTGATATTCGTCAGGATCGATGCCGCAGTTCCTCAGCACATTGGGATGCACCATCCCGCAGCCCAGGATCTCCAGCCAGTCGTCGCCGGTGTTGAACACCAGTTTCCCGCCCGAACGGTCGCAGCGGATGTCCATCTCGGCCGACGGCTCGGTGAAGGGGAAGTGGTGCGGCCGGAACCGCGCCTGAACCGCGTCCAGTTCGAAGAAGCGGGCGATGAAGGTCTCAAGCGTGGTCTTCAGATGCCCCATATGGATGTCGCGGTCGATCACCAGACCTTCGATCTGGTGGAACATCGGCGTGTGGGTGGCGTCCGAATCCTTACGGAAGGTGCGGCCCGGCGCGATGATGCGGATCGGCGGCTTCTGCGACATCATGGTGCGGACCTGCACCGGGCTGGTGTGGGTCCGCAGCACCTTGCGCTCGCCCGTCTCGGGGTCGGGTTTCAGGAAGAAGGTGTCGTGCATCTCCCGCGCCGGGTGTTTGGGCGGGAAGTTCAGGGCGGTGAAGTTGTGGAAGTCGTCCTCGATGTCCGGGCCTTCCGCCACGGCGAAGCCCATCTCGGCGAAGACGGCCACCATCTCGTCCATCACCTGCATGGTGGGGTGGACCCCGCCCTTGCGACGCGGCCGGGCCGGCAGGGTCAGGTCGATGCGTTCGGCCTGAAGCCGGGCGTCCAGCTCGGCGGCCTCCAGCGCGGTCTTGCGGCCGGCGATGGCCGAGGCGACCCGGTCGCGCAGGCCGTTGATGATCGGCCCCTGTTCGCGCCGCTGATCGGGGCTCATCACCCCCATCCCCTTCAACAGGCCGGAGATCGAGCCGGACTTGCCGAGCGCGGCGACCCGCACCTCTTCCAGGGCAGCGACGCTTTCGGCCGAGCCGATGGCGTTGATCAGTTCGAGTTCGAGTGTGGCGAGATCGGTCATTATGGCTGACGCCTTAACGGCCCCGAGCCGTTTCGTCACCCTTCAAGGCGCGGTTTGGTTCGCCGCGATGGCCTCCAGCTCCGACGCCGGGGCCGCATTGGCCGCGACGATCCAGGCGGGCGGCTTTGGCCCCCAGCGGATCGGCCGCCCGTCGGTCTGGGTCCAGCGATGCAGCCAGGACACGCCATTGGCCGCGACGAAGGTGTCCGCATGGGCGTAGATCGGATCGGCCAGCGCCGCCTCCAACGGCACGAAACGATAGCCGCGCGCCAGATACAGGGCGTGGATCTGCGGATACCAGGCCTGGTTCAGACTGTTGGCGTGCAGCAGCAGAACCTGCGCCGGCTCGCGTCCGCCGGTCAGTTCGGCACTATAGGGCTCCATGACGTCCAGCACCGCCGTCATATAGGCCACATAGGCCGCGCCGATCCGCTGTTTCAGCGCCTCATCGCCGATCTGCTCGGCCTTGCGATAGACGTCGCCGAACATCCAGTCGTTGTTGTCCAGGGTCACGGGCGCGATCACATAGCCGCGCTGGGCCAGGCCGGCGGCGAGGGCGTCGTGCTTGGCCGGGGTCTCGCCGGTGAACAGATAGGGATGGCGGAACCAGCGCAGACGCATCCCGCGCGCCTCCAGCGCCGCCCGCGCCGCCGGCGCCCCGGCGTCGACGTCGGCCAGATAGGCCTCCGGGGTCGTGCGGTGAATGTTGATGTGGCTGAAGGTGTGGTTGCCCAGGTCCAGCCCCGCATCCAGCCAGACGTTCAGCACGCGCGGCAGGACCGCGTCGCGCTGCGCCTCGCACACCCGCCCGGCGTTGACGAAGGCCGTCGCATGGGTGTCCAGCGGCTTCAGCATGGCGGTGAAGTCGTGGGCGATGGCCATCAGCCGGGCCGGATCGCACATCGTGACGGCGTCCGCCTGGAACGGCAGGTCGTCGAAGGTGACGGCGACGCGCCGATCCTGCGCCATCGCGGTCTGTGCAAGAAGAAGGGCCGCAGCCAGGCCGCAGATCAGGGCGCGCATCATGGGGTTCAGCCTATCCCACGATCGCCCTTGTGGGAACGCGGACTTCCACCCGGCGCATTTCGATCCGCCGACGGAGCAACTGTCGAAAACCCGCCGCGAAAGCTTCATGAACGGCAAAGCTGGCGTTAAATTTCAGACGTTAAGGCGATGGCGGAACAGGTGGGGACCGCGATGCCGCTGATCGGTGATTTCGTCGACTTGATCGCGCCCGTGGCGCCGTCCACCCTGGGCGCGGAGATCTTCGAGCGGTTCCAGAACGAGCCGAACACCCTGGCCCTGGCCGTGGTCGACGATCAGGGCCGGCCCCTGGGCGTCATCGAACGCAACGCCTTCACCCTGCGGATGGCGGCCGAGTTCGGCCGCGCCCTCTACGCCCGCAAGCCGGCCGACAGCCTGATGGACCGCAATGCGCCGGTCACGGAGGCCTCGACCAGCGCCGAGACCTTTTTCCACACCTATGACGCCGCCGAACTGGGCGCCCTGCTCGGCGGCTTCGTCGTGGTGTCGGACGGCCGCTACCTCGGCGTCGGCACGGCGCTGCAGGTGGTTCAGGCCGGGGCCGCCGTCCACCGCCAGCGCGCCGAGGCGATGAGCGCCCTGGCCCGCGACCTGGCCCTGGCCGAGGCCGAGGCCGTCGCCTCCAGCCGCGCCAAGTCCGAGTTCCTGGCGGTGATGAGCCACGAGATCCGCACGCCCCTGAACGGAGTGCTGGGCGTCGCCGCCCTGATGGACAAGAAGCTGGAGCAGGAGGAGCTGCGCCCCTACGTCCGCACCGTCATCGATTCGGGCCAGAGCCTGCTGCGGCTGCTGACCGACGCCCTGGATATGTCGCGCGCCTCGGCCGGGATGCTGACGCTTGAGGAGGAGCCGCTGGATCTGTCGGCCGTCGCCGTCGACATCGACGCCCTGTGGCGGGCGCGGGCCGAGGAAAAGGCCCTGACGCTCAGCGTCCGCACCGACCTGGCCGTCCCCTTCGTCCAGGCCGACGGGATGCGGCTGAAGCAGCTGCTGAACAATCTGATCGGCAATGCGCTGAAGTTCACCCTGACGGGCGGGGTCTCGGCCCTGATCGAAAGCCGTGCGGACGGGCTGGTGATCCTGACCGTGGACGACAGCGGCCCCGGCGTGCCCGAGGCCGCCGCCGCGACCATCTTCGAGCCGTTCAACACCGGCAAGGCGGGGCGCGAGGGCGCGGGCGCGGGCCTGGGCCTGGCCATCTGCCGCCAGATCGCCGAGCGGATGGGCGGCGACATCGCCCTGGGCGCCTCGCCCCAGGGCGGCGCGCGGTTTCAGGTGCGCCTGCCCCTACGTCCGGCGGTCCCGGCCGAGCCTGCGACACCGGAAATGGTCGCCCCCACCCCGCACCCGACGCTGCATGTGCTGGTGGCCGACGACAACGCCGCCAACCGCTTCGTCGCCGGCAAGCTGCTGGAGATGTTCGGCTGCACCGCCGAAATGGTCGAGAACGGATGCGAGGCCGTCGCCGCCGTCGCCGCCCGCCCCTTCGATCTGGTGCTGATGGACATCAAGATGCCGGTGATGGACGGGGTTCAGGCTGCGCGCGCCATCCGCGCCCTGCCCGCCCCGGCCGGCGCCCTGCCCATCCTGGCCCTGACCGCCAACGCCGACGAGCGCGACGAGATGGACTATGTCGCCGCCGGCATGAACGGGGTGGCGCAAAAGCCGATCCAGCCCGACGCCCTGCTGAACGCCATCCGCCAGGTCATGACCGCCGCCGAAACCGCCTTATCCCAAGCCGCCTAGAGATCGTCCTTCCGGGGCGTCCGCAGGACGAACCCGGAACCCGGGAGAACATCCCCGGCGCCCAATGCATCCAAGCGCACGACCGCGCTCCGCTCGGCCCCGGAATGAAGGACGCTTTGCCCGAAACGAAAACGCCCGCCCCGGCGAACCGGAGCGGGCGTTGATCTTCGTCGTGACGACCCAGCTTACGCCAGGGCGGCGCGAACCTTGTCGGCGACGGCCTTGAAGCCGGTCGCATCGGCGGCGATGGCGGCCAGGACCTTGCGGTCCAGTTCGATGCCGGCCTTGTTCAGGCCGTTGATGAACTGGCTGTAGGTGAAGCCTTCGATGCGGGCCGCGGCGTTGATGCGCTGAATCCACAGAGCGCGGAAGTTGCGCTTCTTGGCGCGACGGTCGCGATAGGCGTATTGCCCGGCGCGGTCGACGGCGGCCTTGGCCGTGCGGATCGTATTCTTGCGGCGGCCGGAGAAGCCCTTGGCCTGCTCCAGAACCTTCTTGTGCTTGGCGTGCGAGGTTACGCCACGTTTAACGCGAGCCATGATGTTTTTCCCTTCGGGAAGTCCCTATCGCGCGCCGCGCGGCGGCTTGCTGCTTGAGGGACTGTTGTTCAAATTCAGTGCGGAAGATCGTCTGTGAACCCGGCGCCGATCAGGCGTAGGGCATGTAGGACTTGATCTTCTTGGCGTCGGCGTCGGCCATGACCGAGGTGCCGCGGTTCTGGCGGATGTATTTCGAGTTATGGCTGATCAAGCGGTGACGCTTGCCCGCAACGCCGGCCTTGACCTTGCCAGTGGCCGTGAATTTGAAGCGCTTCTTGGCGCCCGACTTCGTCTTCAGTTTCGGCATTTCAGTCTCCTTTTTGGAGGGGCTACCGTCCTTCGGACTACTTGAGCCCGTTGGGTGGCGTCTCTCCAGAGTTTAAGAACCGCCCAGGCATGCCTGTTCGCCCGACGGTTCGGTACGCGAAGGCGCGGCTTCTACGCCAAGACGCCCCGCGACGCAAGGCGAGTCAGTTCAACAGCTTGGCCGCGCTCTGGCCGCGCCGGATCGCCCGCCCGGCGTTGATCGCCATGACCGCCGCGGGGACGGTCAGCAAGGCCCCGATCAGGAAGGGCCAGTCGTGGCCCAGGCCCGAGAACAGGGCGCCGGCGATCATCGGCCCGAAGATGCGCGCCACCGAACTGGACGCCATGTTCAGCCCCAGCATCGCCCCCTGCCGGTCGGGCGGCGAGGCCCGGCTGATCATGGCCGAGATATTGGGCATGGCCAGCGACATGCCGCACGCCCCCACCGCCATGACGATGGGAATGCTCCAGCCCTGCACCACCGGGATCGACAGGGCGCCCAGCCTCAGTTCCGTCGCCGGAAACCAGGCGACAGGCGCCAGCACCTGCAGCACCAGCGACGTTCCGAACAGCAGCATCCCGGTCGCCAGCACGCGCGATTCCCCGAACCGCCGCGCCAGCCGCCCGGCCAGGAATCCCTGGTTCAGGGTCGAAATCACCCCCACGATCATGAAGCTGAGCCCCACCTCACGCGCGCCCCATTGATAGCGACTCTCGGCCCACAGGCCGAACACGCTCTCCATCGCCGAAAACCCGGCCATATAGATCAGGGTCACGACCAGAACCCGCGACACCACATCGTTGTCGCGCGCCGCCTTAAGGCCCGACAGGAAGGCCGGGCGCGGCGCGGCCGGATCGGCCTTGGCTCGGCTTTCGCGCAGAAAGACGATCACCCCGACCGCCGCCAGGGCCGCCAGCGCCGACGCCAGGAAGATCGGCAGCTGATAGCCGATATGGCCCATCTGCGGCTGGGTCAGCAGCCCGCCCAGACCCGGCCCGACGATGAAGCCCAGGCCGAACGCCGCCCCGATCAGCCCCATCCGCCCGGCCCTCTGCTCGGGCGGCGTCACATCGGCCACATACCCCTGGACCGTCGAAATATTGCCCGCCCCCAGGCCGGTGAACAGCCGCACCGCGATGGCCAGCCAGATGTTGGGAACGAAGGCCAGCATCAGATAGCCCAGCGCATTGGCGACCAGCGTCATCAGCAGCACCGGCTTTCGCCCGATCCGATCCGACAGCCGCCCCCAGAATGGCTCGGCGAAGAACTGCCCCAGCGAATAGGCCGAGAACATCAAGGTGATCTGCCACGCCTCGGCCTTCAGGCTCTGGGCGAAGAACGGCAGCAACGGCACCACCAGCCCGAACCCGACCAGATTGATGAACACCACCGCAAACAGCACCGCCAAGGCGGGCGCATGGATCTTGGGCGGAGCGGCGGATGTCGTCATGCCGATGATCTAGCGCGGCCCCGCCCGTCTAGCGAGGCGGATTGTTCGCCTCCAGAAACCGCACAGTCTCTTGCAGCGCCCTCGACCGGGTGTCGGCCCGCGACATCCAGTGATCCTCGCCCGCCAGCTCGATCAACTCCACCGGCTTTCCGGCGCGCCGCATCGCCTCGGCCATGACCCGGCTCTGCTCGATGGGAACGACGGTGTCGTCGCGGCCGTGGATCAGCAGCAAGGGCTTGTCCATCGCCTCGGCCAGAAAGGCGGGCGACAGGGCGTCCAGCGCCCGGTCGTTCAACCGCGCCGCGCCCATGAACCGATTCCAGTAGCGCACCGTCTGATTGTCGCGCCGTTCCTGTTGCCGGGCCTCCCGATTGACCATGCGCCTCAGGTCGGAAACCCCGGCGTAGGACACCGCGCAGCGATAGACCCCGCGATCCAGCGTCAGACCGGCCATGGCGGCGTAACCGCCATAGCTGGCGCCGACGATGCAGACGCGCCGGGGATCGATCATGCCTTGCCCCGCCAGCCACCGAACCCCGTCCGACAGGTCCGTCTGCATCTTGCGCCCCCACTGGCCATAGCCGGCTTCCAGGAAGGTGCGGCCATAGCCCGTAGAGCCCCGGAAATTGGCCTGCAGCACCGCATAGCCGCGCGAGGCCAGGGCCTGGGCCTCCCAGTTGAAGCCGGCCACGTCGCGCGACGCCGGCCCGCCGTGGGCCAGTACGATCAAGGGCAGGTTTTCGGCCGTCTCGACGCCGGGCGGCAGGGTCAGATAACCGGAAATCTCAAGACCGTCGGCGGCGACGTATCGGATGGGGCGCGCCACGCCGACCTGCTCGGGCGTGATGTCCGGGTAGGCCTCGGCCACCGCATCGGCGACGCCGCGATCGAAATCGACCAGCTGATAGAGACCCGATTCTTCCGTGTCGGTGAAGATCAGGATTTGTCTCAAGTCGTCGCTCCACGACACCAGCCGCGCGGGCTTGTCTTGCAGCGCGCGCCGGATCGAGCGCCAGCGACTGGCCGCCGTCGGATCGATGAACTCATACTGTTCGCCATCCTCCTCCGTGCGCGCGGCGCCGATCAGCAGGCGGGTTTCGGGGTGATGCAGCAGTTGGTCGGGATCGTGTTCGAACGGCAGGCGGGTCCATTCCCCGGTGTCGACATCCACTTCGAACAGCACCGCCCCTTCGGCCTCGGGATCACCGCCCGCCAGGTCCGGTCGATCCGCCTCGACCACCACCGTTCGGGGCGAACGCCCCATGCCCAGGAAGTGGGGCGTATCGATCGGCTCCGTCACCGACCAGGCGTCGCGGAACCGGACGTTGCGCGGCAGCTGCATCGTCCAGGCGCCCGTGCGTTCGACATAGCGCGCCCTCGCCAGCAAACCGCCGGCGCGATCCAGAACATAGTCGTCCGTCTCCCTGTCCATCGGCTGCACCGCCCGGCCCCGACCGTTTCGAAGGTCGATCCGGTAGAGGTCGATCGCATCGGTGGTGAGGGTCACGCCGCGCACGAACAGGGTCTCGCCCGCGTCGGTCCTTCGCACCGAGGCCGAGCCGTAAAGCACGGGCAGGACATCCGGGGTGCCGTCCAGCACGCGAACCAGCTTGCCGTTCGCGAGGTCGGCGATGACGCCGAAATAGAGTTCCGTCTTGGGCACGCCCAACATGGGAATGCCGCGAGTTTCGGACGCCACGACCAGCACCCGCCCCTCTCCGATCCAGGCCAGGTCGCGCACCTTGGAATCGCCCAGGGTCGCGGTGAACAGATTCTGGCCCGTATCCAGATGGGTGACGACGATGGCCCGCGCCTCGCCCGCCACCGCCACACGCGCCACCAGCTTGCCGCTGGGCGACAAGGCCATCAGATCGACGGCGGGCGAAGCGGCATAGACCTCAAGCGGCAGGGCCTCGACGCGCGCGGGCGCAGGCTCCGCCTCGGCGACGTGTCCAAACAGCGTCAGGGCCAGAACGGCGCCCAACGCCAACCGCTCGACAAAACCGGATTTCCGCATCGACGCCCCCATCTCCACGGTCAAGCTCAACCAGAAGAGGAAAGTCCAGACAACCCCGTTCCATTCCGCAAACGAAAAACGCCCCGGTCTGGCGACCGGGGCGTTCTGGATTTCAGCGAGGGATCGCGATCAGCGCGGGGCCAGGATCATGATCATCTGGCGGCCTTCCATCTTGGGCGCGAACTCGACCTTGGCGACTTCGTCGAAGTCGGCCTGGACCTTGTTCAGCAGCTTCATGCCCAGTTCGGGGTGCGCCATTTCACGACCGCGGAAGCGCAGCGTGACCTTCACCTTGTCGCCCTCGTCGAAGAAGCGGTGCATGGCCTTGGCCTTCACCTCATAGTCGTGGGTGTCGATGTTCGGACGGAGCTTGATTTCCTTCAGCTCGACGACCTTCTGGCGCTTGCGCTGCTCGGCCTTCTTCTTCTGCTCCTGGAAACGGTGCTTGCCGTAATCGAGGATCTTGGCCACCGGCGGTTCGGAGGTGGAGACGATCTCGACCAGATCCATCCCGGCTTCCTCGGCGGCTTCCAGAGCGGCGGAGGTGGGCATGACGCCTTGTTTTTCGCCGTTCTGGTCGATGAGCAGAACGCGAGGGGCGCGGATATCCTGGTTCATACGCGGCCCGTCTTTCACGGGCGGCGCTTGCATGGGACGGCGAATGGGCGTCGTTTCCTTATGTGGTCAGATGAAGCGTGTGTCTTGATGAGCAGAAACGCGCGGCGAGCGCCACGTTCCCCTCAAGGTCGGCAATATGACGCTGGAAGCCCCGTTTTTCAAGGGTTGGCGGGCGTTTCGCCGACATAGGCGTCATGAAGCGCCAGCACCGCCTCGAACACGTGATCCACGCTCAGGTCCTCAATGGGCGCGAACTGGCCCCGCGTCTCGTTAGAGGCCGCCGTGCGCGTCCGGGGCCCCCACGGGCCGTAAAGCCACCATTCGGTCGGGCCGAACAGGCCCAGCGTCGGCCGCCCCAGCGCCGCCGAGACATGCATCAGCCCCGAATCATTGCCCACGAACAGATCGGCCCGGTCGATGGCGGCGGCGGAGGCCAGAATGTCGCCCTTGCCCACGAAGTCGATCGCCCTCAGCCCGGCGGCTTCCAGCGCAGGCGTCGCCGGCGGCCGGTCGCCCGGCCCGCCCACGGGCATGAAGCGCCAGCCGTCAAAACGCGGCTCGGCCTTCAGCTTCTCGACCAGCGCGCCCCAGCGGTCGGCGGGCCAGCTCTTGCCCGGCTGGTGCGCGATGGGGGCCAAAGCAATGATCCGGCCGGGACCGGCGCCCCCCGCCAGCTGCGGGTCGATGACGGCGGCGGCCTCGGCCCGCGCCCGGTCGTCCAGGAAGATTTCGGGGTCCAGCGGCGCGGGCGATCCCATCAGGCGCGACACCATCTCGACCTTTCGCAGGCCCGTCTCCCACGACCGATTATAGACGATGCGCCGTTTCGCCGGAATCAGATAGCCGAGCGCCGAGCCCCGGATGTCGATGACCAGATCCCAGCGCGTGCCGACGACCTGTTTCCACAGATCGAGCCAGTGGCCGGACATCTTCTTCTTGTCCAGGATGATCGTCCGCACCACGCCGGGCGCCGAACGGAAGAAGGGCGCGGGCGGCCGACCGCAGGCCACGGTGATCTCGGCCCCCGGAACCTGACGCGCGATCTCGCGGATCACGCCCGACGAGATGACGCAGTCGCCGATGCGGTTGGAGGTGACGAACAGGACCTGGGGCGACTTTGGGGGTGCGGACAATTCTTCCTCCGTCATCCTCGGGCTTGACCCGAGGATCGGCAGCGCCGCGCGGAACGTGCGCGACGGGGGTTACGGCCTGGGCCGCCTTCAGTCGTCCGTGTGCGTCACGCCTGATCCTCGGGTCAAGCCCGAGGATGACGGACAGGGGAACATCTGGATGACGCAGGCTGAAAGTCGGGGCACAACACCGCCATGACCGACATCCAGCACCTGCCCCGCCCCTCTGGCGAAACCCTGGCCTTCAAACGTGTCGAGGGCGACGGCCCGACCGTGATCTGGGTCGGCGGCTTCCGTTCCGACATGGAGGGGACCAAGGCCCTGGCGCTGGACGCCGCCGCGCGCGAACGCGGCTGGAACTTCGTCCGCTACGACCATTTCGCCCACGGCCGCTCCTCCGGCGACTGGCGACAGGCGACCATCGGCCGCTGGCGAGAGGACGCCGTCGCCCTGATCGACAGCCTGTCGGGTCCGGTGATTCCGGTCGGCTCGTCCATGGGCGGCTGGGTGTCGCTGCTGGCGACCCTGGCGCGGCCGGATCGGATCAGGGGGCTGGTGCTGGTCAATCCGGCCCAGGACTTCACCGAACGGCTGATGTGGCCCGGTCTGGCCGATCACGAACGCCAGGCCATCCTGCGCGAGGGCGAGACCCTGATCGTCGAGGAGGGCTTGGGCGAATACGTCCTGACCCGCCGGATGTTCGAGGAGGCGAAGGACTGGCTGCTGCTGGAAGACGCCGTCGACATCGCCGCCCCCGTCCACATCCTTCAGGGCCGCGCCGACGATGTGGTGCCCTGGCGTCATCAGGTCGAACTGGTCGAACGCCTGACCGGCGGCGACGTGCGCCTGGACCTGATCGAAGGCGGCGACCACCGCCTGTCCTCGCCCGCCGACCTCGACCGGCTGGTCGCGGCGGTGGAGGCGATGCGGGGCTAGATAACAACGCCGTCACCCTCGGGCTTGACCCGAGGGCCGGGCCCTCCGCCGCCTTGCGCCTGGGACAGCGCACAGCCCGATCAGCGCCCGATCCTCGGGTCAAGCCCGAGGATGACGCAAGGCAGGAAGACTATTTCCCGCCCGTCAGCGCCCCATACAGATCCGTCCGCCGATCGCGGAAGAAACCCCAGGCCGCGCGGTATTTGTCCAACTCGTCCAGGTCGAAGCCGTGGACCAGCACACCCTCCTCCTCTGCGCCCAATTGCTGGACCAGTTCGCCCTGCTGGTCGGCGATGAAGGAATGGCCGTAGAAGGTCTGGCCGACCTCGGTCACGCGCTCATGCCCGATCCGGTTGGCGCCGACCACCGGCACGGCGTTGGACACCGCATGGCCCTGCATGGCGCGGCACCACGGCTGAGCGGTGTGCAGCGTCGCGTCGTGCGGCTCGGTGCCGATGGCGGTCGGATACATCAGGACGTCGGCGCCCATCAGCATCATCGCCCGCGCGCATTCCGGGAACCACTGGTCCCAGCAGATGCCGACCCCGACCTTGCCGAACCGGGTCTTCCAGACCTTGAAGCCGGTGTCGCCCGGCCGAAAATAGTATTTCTCCTGATAGCCGGGGCCGTCGGGGATATGGCTCTTCCTATAGACACCCAGCGCCTCGCCGTCCGCGTCCAGCATGACCAACGAGTTGTAATATTGCGGTCCGTCTTTCTCGAAGATGGACACCGGAATGGCCACGCCCAGCTCTTTCGCCACCTCGGACATCGCCGTCACGCACGGATGCTCGCGCCATTCATAGGCGTGGCTGAACCAATGCTCCTCCTGCGACACGCAGAAATACGGCCCCTGAAACAGCTCCGACGGCAGGATCACCTGCGCCCCCCGCCCCGCCGCCTCGCGCACGAAGCCGATGGTCTTGTCGATATTGGCCTGCAGGTCCTCGCCATACGAGGTCTGGATGCCGGCGACGGTAATTGTGCGGGTCATGCGGGGCTCCGGGTGAATAGTGCGAGTGAGCAAGGGGTGAGCCGATCAGCGACGCTCGCTCAGAGATTTCAGAAGGCCGGTGGTCATCCGGCCCAACTCGAATAGGTCATCCATTATGGCACGGAACGACGGCTCTTCGATGTAGCCAAGACGACGCGCAATGATCAGCAGGGTTTCCAGCTCCGCCAACGAGCCCCGCGCGATCCCTATGAAATGCGCGAATTCTCCCGATGTCCTGCGGCCCGCCCCTTCTGCGATATTCGCAGGAACAGACACGGCCGCCCGCCGCACCTGGCTGACCAGACCGTACTGCTCCGACTTGGGCCAGTCCGCCGTCGTCCGATAGAGCGTCTCGGTCATATCCAGCGCGATTTGCCAGACCTTCAGATCCCGGTGACTGCGGAGCGCGACCTCGCTCACCCCTTGCTCACTAGCACTCATCACTCATTCCGGCTCCTGCTGCGAAATGCAGTGGAACGAGCCGCCGCCGGTCAGGATGGCGTTGGAGGGCAGCGGAATGATCTCGCGGTCGGGGAAGGCCTCCTTCAACGCCTGACAGGCCATGTCGGCCGCACGCGCGTCGCCATAGGTCGGCACCACGACCGCGCCATTGGCGATCAGGAAGTTCATGTGGCTGGCGGGGATCGGGCGTTCGTCCTCGTCCAGCACCAGGCCTGGCGACGGAATCCGCACCACTTTCAGCCGGCGGCCCGCCGCGTCCGTCATGGCCGACAGATCGCGCGCCGTGGCGTCATAGACGTCGGCGTTGACGTCGTTCCTTCCCCAGGCGATCGGGCAGGCGACGACGCCCGGCGCGACGAACCGGGCCAGGTTGTCGACATGGCCGTCCGTGTGATCGTTCAACAGCCCGTCGCCCAGCCACAGCACGACCTTCGCGCCCACGGCCTTTTCCAGCGCCGCCGCCGCGACGGCCTCGTCCTGGTTCCAGGCCGGGTTGCGGTTGGGGTTCAGCAGGCACTGGCGCGTGGTCAGGACCGTCCCCTCCCCGTCGTGATCCAGCGAGCCGCCCTCCATGACGAAGTCGTTCCAGGTCAGGGGCGTACCCGACCGCTCGCCGATCTGGCCCGCCACCAGATCATCGCCCGGCATGTCGTATTTGCCGCCCCAGCCGTTGAACCGGAACGCCGCCGCCGTCTTCGATCCCACGCCGAAGATCGGCCCGGTGTCGCGCAGCCAGATGTCGCCGAAAACGCCGCCCACCACCTCGACATTGTCGACGCCCGCGAACCGCGCCTGAACCTCGGCCAGGATTTCCGGCTTTCCGACCATCAGCCGAACCTGCTCGCGCCCCGGCCCGGCCAGCGCCCGCACCAGCCCCTCGACCTCGTCGCGCGCCTGCTCCAGCGCCTCGAACCAGTATTCCGCATGGCTGGGCCACCCCACCCACATGGCGCGGTGCGGCGCCCATTCGGCAGGGATGGCGGCGGGCATGGCGACGACGGGGGCGGTCATTCAGACGTCCTCACTGGGGCGAAACCCGGTCAAACCGCCGGACCGCGCCATATGGCCCCAACCCCCGCCGACTTCAACGCCGCGCCCCGGACAAACAAAAAAGGCGGCCCGCGAACGGACCGCCCTTTCAGCGTCTTGAACGGCTACGCGATCAGAAGGCGTAGGTGACGGTCGCCTGGATGGTGCGGGGGGCGCCACGGTAGGCATAGGTGGACTTGGACGAATCCGTCGCACCGGAGATCGAACCGAAGTACTTCTCGTCGAACAGGTTCACGACACGCAGCGCAAGGCTGGAGTGCTTGTACCCGAAGTAGCCAAGGTCGAACTTGGCGTCGGCGTTAACGACGGTGTAGGCGTCCGTGTACAGATCGTTGACGTCAGTCACCCAACGCTCGCCGGTGTACTTGACCTGAGCGCCCAGTTGCAGCGGGCCGGTTTCATACTGGATGCGACCACCGAAGGTCCAATCCGGCGTCTCGGTCAGCGACTTGCCGCCCGTCTTGATCAGGTTCGTGCCGTCCAGATAGTCGTTGGCGATTTCCGAGTCCGTGTACGAAGCCGTGGCGTACAGCGACAGACCTTCCATCGGCGACCAGCCGACCTGCGAGTCGAAGCCGTACAGCTTCACATCGCCGACGTTCGAGTCGAACGAAACGCCCAGATCCTGATCGTAGCGCGACACGATGCGGTTCTGGAACTGGGTGTACCAGACGTTGGCCGAAGCGATCAGGGCGCCCGTTTGATAACGGTAGCCCAGGTCGTAGGTGGTGGTCTTTTCCGGCGCCGTGATGGGCGAGGTGATTTCGCCCTTCGCGTCGAAGAAGACGGTGTACAGGTTGTCTGTACGCGGCAGGGTCAGCGACTGAGCGAACGAAGCATAGACCGAATGCGGGCCCGAGAAGTTCCAGCTGACGTTCACGTTCGGCAAGACGTCATCGAACTTCACGTCACGCGAATACGGCGCAATGTAGCTCTGCGAGCGCGTGCCGACCTTGTAGGTGCCGTCCGTTTGCTTGACTGCAGTTTCAGTCGTGCAGACAACCGAGCTGCTCTTGGACTGCGAATAGCAGTTCTGGTTCATCTCGCGCTTGAAGTAGGGCACGCGCAGGCCGACGTTGACGCGCAGCGCATCGTCGAGGAAGCGACCGGCGTATTCGACCGCGAACTGATTCAGGATGGCGTAGGACAGACGGTCACGGGCACGCAGTTCATAACCATCCAGGTTGACGATGCGATGATCGTCGTCACGCAAGCCGGCGAACGGATCGAAGAAGCGCGGCTCAGTCGGATTCGAGAAGTCGATCCGACCATAGAGGCCGGTCTGACGGTGACGGGCGTCGTCCAGGGTGTAGGCGGCGCGGATTGTCTGCGTATCCGACAGTTTCCAGATCAGCGAAGAGCTGATGCCGTAACGCTGAGTATGCGTCACATTGGTTGAGTGAATGCGGACGTTGTCCAGCGTGTCGCCGTCACCGTTCAGGTCAACGCCGCCCGTGGTCTTGGAGCCGCGGATCATACGATCGGTTTCAGACAGGACGAACTGACCCGACCCACCGGTCGCCAGGGTGTACTGGAACGACGGATCGAAGGTGAAGATCAGGTTGTCGCGCAGGGTGAAGCGCGACTGGGCGCGGAGGTTGCCCGTATCCGAGGGGTTCTGACGCAGAGCCCAGAAACGGTTGCTGTTGCCGTCGACATCGGCTTGGCCGTTGCGGTAGGTCGGAGCCGTGTAGTTGGTGTCGAAGTCGCTGTTCCAGGTCACGCCATTGGCCAGGCTGGCCGAACCGTCAGCGTTGCGTTGCAGTTGCAGGTCCGCATAGTTGTTGTTGCGGTTGCGGTTCCAGTGACCGGCCAGCGAGACGAAGTCGCCGTTGTCGCGGATCGGCTGGAAAATCTTGAAGTTGTACTGTGTCTTGTTCAGGTCGCCCCGACCCTTGTACTTGTCATACGACTGGTCCGAATAGGCCAGCCAGGCGCGGGTGCCGAAGGGACCGACTTCGCCCGTATTCAGTTGAGCGAAGACCCGACGATAGTCGCTGTCGCCCAGCGAACCCTTGATGCGGCCGCCGAACTCGGTCGGAACAGGGATCGAGGACATGTTGATGGTGCCGCCCGAAGCCGAGGCCGTCGGGGAGTCAACGTCGGTCGTGCCGGTGTTGACCGAAGCCGAGCCGATCAGTTCGCTGTCCAGCTGCTGGTTCGAATACAGCGAATAGTTACCCGAGTCGTTCAGCGGCATGCCGTCGAAGGTCTGCGAGATGCGAGGGCCGTCAAAACCATGCAGGCGGATGTTGCCGCCCGACGAGCCATAGGCGTCGTTGTTGGTGAAGCTCATGCCGGGAACCAGGTTCAGAACTTCGTTGATCGTCTGACCGGCGGCCTGGGCCTCGATGAACTCCTGCGTGACCGTCGAACGCGACTTGCCGACGGTTTCAGCCACAATGGCGCCGTCGATGTTGCGGGGACCGCGTTGTCCCGAGACAACGACTTCTTCAACTTCGACAGCGGTCGTGCCGGTCGATTGCGCGGCGGCGGCGCTGGCGAAGGCGAGCGAGCCGACGAGGGCGGTGGTCGCCCAGATCAGGCTTTTACGAGTGTTCATTACATCTATCCCCAGATGGACGACGGCATAGGGCCAAGACGACAGGCGTGCATCGCTTGTCGCAATCCAGCCCCCTCTAGGACCCATCTCCGACCTTGGGACGACAGTTATGTAACAGCAATATGACAGCGGCCGAGGGTGGCGCGCGCGACACACCCCGCCGATCGGCAGGAGAAATCTCTAGAGGCCGGCGCGCTCGAAAACGTCGGCGACGCCGCGCGCCGTGGGCAGGATGGCGTGGGGCTCGTGGAAATTGCCGTTGACCTGGCTCTGGGCGATCACATGGGCGCGGAAGCGGGTGAACAGGGCCGTGTCCGGCGCCTGCGGCGCGGACCAGAAATCGTCGATGGATTTCTGGTCGGTGAGCCCCTCGAAATCGAAGAAGGCGTCGCCCAGCACCTTGACCGGCGTGTGGAAGCCCAGGGCCGACAGGGCGGCGCTGGAGTTGTTGACCACCATGCCCCGCGACGCCCGGCACAGGGCCGCCAGATTGCCGCCGTCGATGAAGTCGATGCGTCCGTCCAGCCCATGCTCGCGGGCCAGGCGCCGCGTCACCTTGCGCAGGTCGATGATGCCGGGATCGAGGGGATGGTTCTTGACCACCAGCCGGCTGGCGGCGGGCGCCCGTTCCGCGAAGCTCTTGATCACCGCCGTCAGGAAGGCGGTGTTGTCGGCATAGCGCGAATAGCGCAGCAGCTGGGCGTCGCCCTCGCGCTGAAGACAGGCGATGAAGAAGTCGCCCTTCGCCCTGATGAGATCGGCGTCGCAGTTTTCGGGGCGACGGAAGGCCAGGCTGACATAGCGTCGGATATGACCCGCGCACTGTTTCAGCGGGGAAAAGACATAGGGGGCGGCGTAGTTGGGGAACAGCGCGCCGCCCAAGATCTGAGCCGTATGATAGGCGCTGATGTTGGCGACATGGTGGGGCAGGATCTTGCCGACCTGATGCGGCTCGGGCAGATGCGGCGCGGGCTCGGGATAGCCGTCGCGGAAACGCGGCAGGGCGCTGGAGCCGTTGACGCCGTTCCGCTCCACCGTGATCCAGTCGGGACGGAAATAACCGTTTTCCAACACCCAGATGCGGGCGGACAAGACATCGGCCGCCGCCAGGACGGCGCGATTGTAGGGGCCGGCCTCGCCAAAGACGACGATGTCGCTGTAGGCGTCCAGATCGGCGATCCCATCGGCCCAGGCCTGCGCCGTGTCCTTGAAACGGACGCCGCCCGCGCGACGCCAGTTCATCGCATCGCCGGCGTTGAAGATCATGCGATTGACGCTGGCGCCCTGCCCTTCCAGCACGCTGGCCAGCGCCATGCCGAAGGCCCCGAAGGGCGCCGAGACGATCAGAAAACGACGACCTTTGAGACCGCTGCGGAGACGGGCTGTCGGCGACGGAAAGGCAGAGATGGTGGCGGAGACGCCCGACTGAACCGATCTTGCGCGCAAGACGGCCTCGCGCTGCGCCGTATCCGCACGCAGGCGGTAACGACGACGACGGCGCGCCGACAGCATTCGGGAAGACGATCTGAGGTCGGTCATCTCGCTCGCCCGCCCTCGAACACTCCCGCCTTGCCCGGCGCCGCTTTGGCGCGGAAGGCGCAATCAGGACGTTCAAACAAAGCGGTCATTCCTTGCCTTGTGTCGCGCCGGTTCCGCGCGATCAACAGGAAACATCGATCAAGGCGACGTTTCCCGAAATGGGTCGGCGGCTGTGACTTAATGGCACGAAAGCCGCCATCGCCCATGAGGCGACGACGGCTTCCGGTATCGAAATCGACATCTTCATCGATCCTTTGGCCGGCCGATCCGGGTGTCCAGACCGGCCGGCCTTGGGGACTTAGAAGTTGATGTCGATGGTCGCGCGGCGGTTGAGCGGTTCACGCACGCCGTCGGCGGTGGGCTTGGCCAGGTTGGTCTCGCCCTTGCCGTCCAGGGCGATC
>NZ_BDMM01000005.1 GCF_002157625.1 Brevundimonas sp. SH203 | reverse complement strand
GATCGCCCTGGACGGCAAGGGCGAGACCAACCTGGCCAAGCCCACCGCCGACGGCGTGCGTGAACCGCTCAACCGCCGCGCGACCATCGACATCAACTTCTAAGTCCCCAAGGCCGGCCGGTCTGGATACCCAGACCGGCCGGCCAAAGGATCAGATGTCGAACGACTTTGACGCCGCTTCCGAAAGGAGGCGGCGTTTCTGTTTTTGGGGATCGTCACTGTGATCCACTCGTCGAGGATGATGCCTGCACGCTGGGCGGCCTCGGGTTCAGAGCGGCTTCGCCGATGGCGATTACGAGGGTCGCGGTCAGGATGGCGCAGACCACGGCGACGCCGGCCAGCTTCAGGCCCTGTCCAAAATCCCAGTCGTCGGGCGTCACGGCGTCGCTCCTGCGCAGACATCGTCAGGGCTAACCTTGATGTCTGAACCTGTGCAAGCGTAGGCGGGGACCGAAATGCAAAAAGGGCGACGTCTCGCGACGCCGCCCTTCGTTCTTGCGGAATCAGGTCTGGATCAGCCGGTGAACGGGCGGATCAGGATTTCCACGCGGCGGTTCATCGCCTTGCCTTCCGCGGTGGCGTTTGAGGCCACCGGGTTGCGCGAGCTGTTGCCGGCGACATAGAGGCGCTGGGCCAGAACGCCGTTGCGGACCAGTTCGGAGGCGACGCTGCTGGCGCGGCGCTCGGACAGGGGCTGGTTGATCGCGTCGCCGCCCGAGGAATCGGTGTGGCCGATCACGTCGACGGTCGACTGGTCATACTGCTGCAGCACGCGGGCCACGTCCTGCAGGACCGGCAGGAAGCGGGGATCGATGGACGACTGGTTGGTGGCGAAGGTGACGTCCGACGGCATGCGCAGAACCAGGGTGTCGCCCTGACGCGCCACGCCGACGCCCGAGCCGGACAGCTGGGATTCCATCGCGCGCTGCTGGCGATCCATATATTGGCCCACGGCCGCGCCGCCGAGCGCGCCGACGCCGGCGCCGATCAGGGCGTTCTTGCGGCCTTGTTCCCCGCTCGACGTGTTGGTCAGATAGCCCAGCAGGGCCCCGCCCAGCGCGCCGGCGATGGCGCCCGTGCCGGTATTGTTGCGAACGGGGCCGGAGCGATAGGGGTCAGTGGTGGTGCAGGCGGCGGCGCCCAGCAGGGCGGCGATGGAGACGCTGGCGACGATGAACTTGGCGCGCATGGATAAGGTCCTCTTCGTATTTGCGATCTGGCGCGGAAACGAACGCTTACTGTGAAGGTTCCAATCTGTATGCCGCATGAACGGTCTTGCCCATCCGTTCGGGCGAACTGACAATCGCCTGGATTGGGGGTAAGGGAGGCGCTCACCATCCCCTGATCGAAGGACGAAACTCGTGAGCGCGACCCAGGACAACCGCCCGCAGGACCGCGCCATCACGCCGGTTTCGATGAAACAATACGACGCCGATTTCCAGGCGTTCAGCGACGCCCTGGGGGCCTCCTTCTCACGGTTCGGCTTTGCGGTTGTGGCCGATCATGGGCTGGACGAGGCCCGTATCGCCGCCGCCGTCGACGACGCCAGGGCTTTCTTCGCCCTGCCCGAAGAGACCAAGCGCCAGTATCACCAGCCGGGCACGGGCGGGGCGCGCGGCCTGACGCCGTTCGGGGTCGAGGCGGCCAAGGACGCCACGACGGTGGATCTCAAGGAGTTCTGGCACGTCGGCCGCGAGCTGCCTGAGGGGCACCCCTACCGCCGCTACATGCGCGACAATGTCTGGCCGACCGAGATCGAGGGCTTCCGGGACCATCTCTACGGCATGTTCGAGGATCTGGACGCCCTGGGGGCCAGGATTCTGCGCGCCATCGCCCGCTATCTGAAGCTGGGCGACGATTTCTTCGCCGACAAGGTCGAGATGGGCAACAGCGTGCTGCGGATGCTGCACTATCCGCCCGTGCCGGCCGATGCGCCGGGCGTGCGGGCCGGCGCGCACGAGGACATCAATGTCATCACCCTGCTGCTGGGCGCCGAAGAGGCCGGGCTGCAGCTGAAGGAAAAGGACGGCAGCTGGCTGGACATCGCCCCGCCGCCCGGCGCGCTCGTCGTCAATATCGGCGACATGCTGCAGCGCCTGACCAATCACGTCCTGCCGTCGACGACGCACCGGGTGGTCAATCCGGCCCCGGAACGGCGCGGCTTCGCCCGCTATTCCACGCCCTTCTTCCTGCACTTCAACCCGGACTTCCCGATCGAGACCCTGCCCAGCGCCATCACGCCGGACAATCCCGACCGCTATGCCGGAAAGACCATCCTGGCCGAGGACTATCTGACCGAGCGGCTGCGCGAAATCCGCCTGCTCTGACGGATCAGCGCGAGATCCTGAGCCGGGTGATGTCGCGGCCGATGGCCTGGAAGTTGCTGGACAGGTCCGCGCCCGATTGCGGCAGGAAGGCCTTGTCCTTGTCGGTGGCGCAGCTGCTCAGGATGCGGGCCGCGTCGCTGCCCTGATTGATCGAGAAGCCGACGGTATAGACGATCACGCCCTGGGCCTTGATGCCGTCGCACAGCTTTGCGGCCTGGTCGAACGGGTCGCCGTTGGTCGCGTCGCAGGCGATCTTGTCGTAATAGTTGCCCGAGCCGGACCCGGCGTCGCGCGCGATGACGCCGCCGCAATAGGGGGTGTTGAACTCCCCGTCGGTCATCAGGATCACCGCCTTCAACACCTTGGTCGGCTCATAGGCCGCCGCCGTGTTCGAGGGCCACAGCCGGTTGAACCGATCGGAGATCGCATACCAGCCCCAGGCCAGGCCGATCTGGCCCGCCGTCGATCCCGTCACCGACAGGCCGTTCACCAGATTGGTCAGGGTGCCGATGTTGGAGGTCAGCGGCTGTATCGTGGCCGACGGGCAGGGGTTGCGCGGCGACGCATAGTTGCGGCCGACATAGCTCCCCGAACCCGGCGCCGCGTCGGTATAGGCGGCCGATCCGGCGCGCTCGCTGACGCAGGTGGTGTTCTGGAAAACCGTCAGACGGTTGTACTGGGCGTCGCGGAAGATGCGGATAGCGCAGCCGTCCCGGCCGCATTGCACCGATCCGCCGCCCGAATAGTCGGCATAGGCTGCGCCGCCCACGGGCAGGACGAAGGTGTCGGTGCTGGGCCGCTCATAGACTTCGTAGAGGCCGTTGTTTGTGTTGTTCAGCGCCGTCATGCCCCTGACGTCGGAGATGTCCACGCCCTCGCCCTCGGACAGGCCGTGATTGCGCGAGGTGAGGGTCACGTAACAGTCGGATCGCGTGCATTTGCGGATCTGGCCGCCATAGCTGTAGCTGCTGTAGCCGCTGTTGGTGTTCAGCGTGTACCAGGCGCCGCCGGATTGATACTGCAGCGAGACGCGGTTGGCGTCGATCCGCACCACGCGATAGGCGCGATCGTTGATCTGGGTCATGCCGCCGACGCCGCTGATCCAGACATAGTCGTTGGTCGTCAGGCCGTGGCCGTTGGCGGTGACGACGCCGGGCGTGGCGCGGGTGACGCCGCTGATCGACTTGGCCGCCGCCGCCGCCCAGGAGGCGTTCGTGATGGCGGTGTCGTCGATCGGCGCGCCCCTGGCGCCGTCGGCCCATGACCCCAGATTGACCCCGATCGAATAGGGCACGATGGCCATGCGCGAATAATAGGGCGTCTGCTTATCCGCCGGCTGCACCACCAGCTTGATCAACTGGTTGGCGGCGTTCTTCAGGTCGCGGATGCGGTTCCCGCCCATCGACCCGGTGATGTCCAGCACCAGCGAGACCTCGATGTCCTTGGACGAGCGATTGACCTCGGAGTGGACGTTGACCGGCAGGGTGTCGTCCATCAGCTTGCCGTAGGGCGGCAGGACGATATTGGCCACCAGGGTCTTCACCTGCACCCGCATGTCGGCGATGACCACCTGATCCTTGGTCAGCACGATCTTGACGTCGCTGTCGGCGAAGGGTTCGACCGAGGCGCCGCGCAGATTGGCCCTGAGGGCGACCACGGCCACCTTCTGAAGGTCGCTCGGGTCCGTATAGGACGACCGCGCGGCCGCCAGGGTCGCTGCGTCCAGCGCGTCCTGCACCCGCGCCTTGACCGTCGTGATGCGGTTCAGGTCGATCCCGCCCAGGGTGATCATGACCAGGGCCGGCATGACCAGGGCGAAGATCATCACGACATTGCCGCCGCGATCCGCGCCCAGACGAGACGCCAGGTCGCGCAGCCCGCGCAGGCTTCGGCCGATCAGTGTGGAAGCGTTCGCCAAGATCATCCCCATGGGCGCGGCCGGCCGCATGACCGCCCGATCAGCCGGCAGTCTGGCGCCGGGCGGTTAAGGTAACGCTCATGGGGAAGGGTTAACGGCGTCCGTCGGTCAGGCGGCGCTCCATCCGCACTGATGACCGCGGTTCTGCTGCTCCAGCCAGACGTTCAGCGGCGCAAAATAGTCGGCGATGGCCGAGGCGTCGTTGCCGTCGTCGCCGGTGAAGGCCTTCATCGCCTCCTGCCACGGGCGCGACTGGCCCATCTGCAGCATGGCGTTGAAACGCTCTCCCACCGGCTTGTTGCCATAGACAGAGCAGCGGTGCAGCGGCCCGGTCCAGCCCGCCTGTTTGCAGGCCGCGCGCTGGAACTGGAACTGATAGATGGCCGCCAGGAAGTAGCGTGTATAGGGCGTGTTGCCCGGCACATGGTATTTGGCGCCGGGATCGAAGGCGTTGGCGGGACGCGGGCCGGGCGGGACCAGACCCTGGTACTGCAGCATGTCGGCCGTCCAGGCGGTGTTGTACTGGGCCGGCGTCGTCTGGCCCGAGAAGACGTCCCAGCGCCAGCGGTCGACCATCAGGCCGAACGGCAGGAAGGCGATCTTGTCCAGCGCCATCTTCAGCAGGAAGGGAATGTCCTCGTCGTCGCCCGGCGTGGTCTTCAACAGGCCGATCTGGTTCAGATAGGTCGGCGTCAGGGCCGACAGGCCGACGAAGTCGCCGATGGCCTCGTGGAAGCCGTCGTTGGCTCCGTTCCTGAACAGCATCGGCTGGTTCTTGTAGGCCCGCTGATAGTAGTTGTGACCCAGTTCGTGGTGGACGGTGTAGAAGTCGTCGCCATTGACGTTGGTGCACATCTTGATGCGGATGTCGTCGGCGTTGTCCAGGTCCCAGGCCGAGGCGTGGCAGACCACCTCGCGGTCGCGCGGACGGGTGATCTGGCTGCGCTCCCAGAAGGTCTCGGGCAGGGGATCGAGGCCCAGCGAGACATAGAAGCCCTCGCCCGTCCTGACCATCCTGGTCGCGTCGTAATCGGCGGCCTTCAGCAGTTCGGTCAGGTCGTAGCTTGAGGCGCCGCCGGTCGCCGGGGCCACCACATCATAGATATTGCCCCACTGCTGGGACCACATATTGCCCAACAGGTCGGCGCGGATCGGGCCGTGGTCCGGCTGGACCGCATCGCCATATTTGGCGTTCAGCCGGGCGCGCACATAGCAGTGCAGGTTCTCGTAGAAGGGTTTGACCTGTTCCCACAGTCGGTCGGTCTCGGCGGCGAAATCGTCGGCGGGCATGTCGTAGCCCGACCGCCACAGGGCGCCGGTGTCGGCGAAGCCCAGCTCGCGCGAGCCTTCGTTGGCGATCTCGACCATCCGGGCGTAGTCGTCGCGCATGACCGGCGAAATGGTGCGCCAGCCTTCGTACAGCGCCTTGGTCTCTTCGGGATCGCGGCTGTCGGCCAGGATCAGCGAGGCCTCGTCCAGGGTGATCTTGCGGCCCTTGAAGTCGAACTTGCCGGTCGAATAGGTCGAATCCAGACGGGTGGTCAGCTGCGCCAGTTCGTTCGCCGCGCCCGGCCGGTTGGGCGCCGGCAGCACCAGCCCCAGCCGCAGCAGGTCCAGCTTGCGCCGCACGACGGGATCGACCTGAACGGCGTTGAACCTGGCGGCCTGGTTGGCCATTCGGACCTGAAGCTCGGTCGCCTCGGCGTTGGCCTTGGACTCCAGCCACATGGTGTCGAAGGTGATGTTGGTGGCGCGCGCCCACTGGATGCGGGCGACATATTCGCTGACCTCGGCCATCCTGGTTTCGGCGTCGGCGATGAAGGCGGTCGCGCCCTCGGCGGTGATCGGATAGTCGGCGCGCAGGCCGCCGACGGCGGGCGCGGCCGGGGTCGAGGCGGTCTGCTCGGCGCCCGCGGCGCGCGCTTCGGTCTCGGGGGTGCTGGCGCAGCCGGCGGCGAAGGCGAGGGCGCAGACCGCGACGGCGGTCATCATCTGACGCTTCATGATGGATCTCCTGAACAGCGCGCGCAGGAGAGGCGAGGCCCGGTCGCGCGTCAAGCGCGGCGGTTCAGCCCCGGCCGACGACGCAGGCGTTCAGGCCCTGGTTCCGCACCGCTCCCATCGCCGCCTGAACGCGCGCGGCCCGGCGACGCACATAGGGGCCGGGATCGGCCGCTTCATAGCGGCGCGGGGCGGGCAGGATGGCGGCGAGACGCGCCGCCTCGCGCGGGCTGAGGTCCGCCGCATCCTTGCCGAACCAGTGACGCGACGCGGCCTGGGCGCCATAGACGCCGGGCGCCCATTCCACCACGTTCAGATAGACCTCCATGATCCGCCGCTTGGACCAGACCGCCTCGATCAGCACGGTGTAGCCCGCCTCCAGCCCCTTGCGGACCCAGTCGCGGCCGGGCCACAGGAAGACGTTCTTGGCCGTCTGCTGGCTGATGGTCGAACCGCCCCGGATGCGCCCGCCCTCGGCGTTGTGGTCCAGCGCCTTCTGGATGGCGTCCATGTCGAAGCCGTGGTGGCTGCAGAACCGGGCGTCCTCGGCGGCGATGGCGGCGTTGACCAGGTTGGGAGAGATGCGGTTCAGCCCGCGCCACTGATAATCCACCCCCTCGCCCCGCACGGCCTGGCGCAGCATCAGAAGGGTCGGCGGCGGCGGCACGACCGCCACGATCAGCACGCCGGCGATCGGGAACAGCACCACGATCGCCAGCACGATCAGCAGAACCCGACGCCCCCGCTTGCGTCCCTTGCCCATCAGAGGACGATCACGCCGGCCCGGCCGTCCTCGTCGGCCCAGGCGACCTTGTCCACGGCGGGGCTCAGCGACAGGGCGACGATGGCCGCCCCCTTCTCGGCCTTGACGAAGTTCAGCCCCTGCGCCGCCGGATGGGCGACCCAGACCCGACCGTCCAGCAGCCCGGCGGCCAGCAGCCCTTGATCGGCGCGGGCCGAGACCAGGTTGACCAGGGTGGTGTCGTCATAGCCGATCTCGGTCGCCTCGCGCCCCATCGGCCCGTTCGCCCCGACGAAGGGCCACAGCACCGCGCCCTGCGCGCCCGAAGTCGCCATCAACTGCCCGCCAGCCAGGAAGGCCATCGACCGCACCTTGCCCGGATAGCCGCCCATCCGCAGGTTCTTGGCGTCCTTGATGCGCCAGCCGTGCATCTGGTTGTCCTGCATCGTCGTGACGACGAAGGCGCCGTCGGGCGAAAAGGCGACGCCGGTGTGCGACCCGGCCCAGGCGAGCCTGACCGGCTGCTGCTTCTCGATCCGCGCATACCACAGCGCCGCCCCGCCATAGGTCGAGGTCGCGATGCGCCGGCCCTTGGGCTCGAAGGCGACGCCCGAGACGGTGCGCTCGTGCTGGAAGTCGCGGCGGAAACCGACCTCCTTGGGGTCGATCACCGACAGGGTGCGGCCGAAGGAAAAGGCGATCAGGCCCGAAGCGGGCGAGGCGTCGATGGCGTCGATCCACTGGTTTTTGGCCGTCGCCAGGACGACGGCTTCCTCGTCGCGGCGGGTCCAGACCACCCGGCCGTCGTCGCCGCCCGTGACGACGCCGTCGCCGGACGGATGGACGCAGGCGCACAGCACGGCCCCGTCATGGGCCTCGACCCGCGTTCGATCCTCGAACCGCACCGAGCCGTCGCCGAGGGCGAAGACGGCGCCGGTGTTGTCGAACAGGGCGGCGGTGACCTGGGCGTCGAAATCGAAGTTCATGGCGCAGGCGTTAGCGGGTTGCGGGGATCGTGCCTATAGCCGATGCCTCATCGGTGCGGATCAGAACGCGGTCGCCCCAAAAAGATAGGTTGGCGCGTTCAGGAGCGATGACCACCTCGTACCAATACTCGTCATCCCAAAGGATAGCGCTGCCTTCCGTCGTTCCAGACAGGATAAGCGCGTCTGGTTCGCTTTGCTCGATGGATAGAACGGGCCAACGCATGGCCTTTGAAAATCCATCAACGACAAACAGCCCGCCCCAATCGTCAATCGGTTCAAAACGAAGCGTGTAGACTCCTTGAGAACCCGAGGCTTCAAGCTGAAACGGCTTCGGACATTTCACCCTCATCCTCATATCGTGTCGCCGCTCAGACCGGATCGGTCGGCTTGGGTTCCACGGGCGCGGGGGCGCCTTGCGCCCTGGCGGGTTCGTCGGGCAGGGGGATGAACTCCAGGTCGTCGGCGTCGGGCAGTTTCATCCGTCCCGCCTTCCAGTCGGCCTTGGCCTGGTCGATCCGATCCTGGCTGGAGGCGACGAAGTTCCACCAGATCAGCCGCTCGCCCACCGGCTCGCCGCCCAGAACCATGACCGTCGCCTGGGTCAGGGCTTTGACGGTCGGCTCCGCGCTGGGCGACAGCACGACCATCTGCCCCTCGTGGAAGGTGCGGTCCCCGACCTCGATGGACCCCCTGGCGACATAGAGGGCGCGCTCGCTCATGCCGCCGGCGCCCCTGGCGGCGGGCGGCGCGGTGCGCACGCCGGGCTGAAGCTCCCAATGGATGTAGAACAGCGGCGACGACACGGGCGCCTCGGCCTTGGCGCCGTAAGCTTCGCCCGCCACCAGCCGCGCGAACAGGCCGCCGTTCTCATAGGCGGGCTGGGCGTCCTCGCCCAGGTGAGCGAAGGACGGATCGATCTCCTCGGCCTCGGCGGGCAGGGCGACCCAGGCCTGCATCCCGTGCATCGGCCCGCCCCGGCTCCTGGTCAGGGGATCGGTGCGCTCGGAATGGACGATGCCCTTGCCGGCGGTCATCCAGTTGACCTCGCCCGGCCGGATCGCCTGATCGTAGCCCAGATTGTCGTGGTGCATGATCTGACCCTCGAACAGATAGGTCAGGGTCGACAGGCCGATATGGGGGTGCGGCCGCACGTCGATGGCGGTCGATCCCGGTGCGAACTCGGCCGGCCCCATCTGGTCCAGGAAGATGAACGGCCCCACCATCCGGCGCGCATGGAAGGGCAGGACGCGCCCGACCTCGAACCCGCCCAGGTTCTTGCGGCGCGCGTCGATCACCAGTTCGATCATGTGTCGGCTCCCACGGCGGTCGGCGCCGCCCGAGAAACCTTATCCGACGTGAGGCGTGATGATGCCAAGGGGCAGGGCGGTCACATTCTTCACGCCGCGCGTGACGATGTGACTTTCACAGTCCGACACGATGCCCAGCGCCAGCAGCTTCTCGCGCAGGAACAGGTCGAAGGCGTGCATGTCCGAGGTGATGATGCGCAGCACATAGTCCTCGCGCCCGGTGATGGTGGCGCACTGCACCACCTCCGGCCATTTGGCCACGGCGGCCTCGAAGACGTTCAGATTGTCCGAGGATGGCAGCATCAGCTTGACGATGGCGTACACCTCGAAGTCCAGGCCCAGAAGCTTGGCGTTCAGCAGGGTGACGCGCTTGGTGATCAGGCCGGAATCCTCCAGCCGTTTGATCCGTCGCCAGCAGGGCGAGGCCGACAATCCGACGCGATCCGCGACCTCTGCGACCGACAGCCCGGCGTCTTGTTGCAGGATATCCAGGATACGGGCGTCGATGGGATCGAGTTCGTCCGCCAAGGCGTTTCTCCGATTATGATTATGGCGAAATAAAATACCCGAAATCGGGATTTAGCAAGGTCAATTTGAGCGAGCGCCTGCTTAGGGGCCGTGTTATCAAACGTCCAGAGGAAACACGGACGGACCCCCGAACGGACATGGACGCCCGCATGAACGACAAAATGAGCAAAAAGAACAGCCAGCCCCTGTCGCTGCACGTGCCGGAACCGTCCGGCCGTCCCGGCGACGCGCCGGACTTCAGCCATCTGAAGATGGACCCCGCCGGCGTGGTTGAGCGGCCCGAGGTCGGGTCCACGCCCTACGCCATGCGCGACCTGGCCTTCCGCCTGATTCGCGTTCTGGACGACGAGGGCCAGGCGGTCGGCCCATGGAATCCGCGCCTTGACCCCGAGACATTGCGTCGCGGCCTGAAGGCCATGATCCTGACCCGCGCCTTCGACGACCGGATGCATCGCGCCCACCGCCAGGGCAAGACCAGCTTCTATATGAAATGCACCGGCGAAGAGGCGATCGCGGTCGCCCAGGGGATGCTGCTCAGCCGCGAGGACATGGGCTTTCCCACCTATCGCCAGCAGGGGCTGCTGATCGCGCGCGGCTATCCGCTGGTCGATATGATGAACCAGATCTATTCCAACGCGGCGGACCCGATCAAAGGCCGCCAGCTGCCGATCATGTATTCGGCCAAGGACTACGGCTTCTTCACCATCAGCGGCAATCTGGGCACCCAGGTGCCGCAGGCGGTCGGCTGGGCCATGGCCAGCGCCTACAAGGGCGACGACAAGATCGCCATCAGCTGGATCGGCGACGGCGCCACGGCCGAGGGCGACTTCCACAACGCCCTGACCTTCGCTTCCGTCTATCGCGCCCCGGTCATCCTGAACGTGGTCAACAACCAGTGGGCCATTTCGTCCTTCATGGGCATCGCGGGCGGTCTTGAGACGACCTTCGCCTCCAAGGCCATCGGCTATGGCCTGCCGGCCCTGCGGGTGGACGGCAACGACTTTCTGGCCGTCTGGGCGGCGACCCAGTGGGCCGAGGAGCGTGCGCGGTCGAACCAGGGCGCGACGGTGATCGAGCTGTTCACCTATCGCGGCGCCCCCCACTCCACCTCCGACGACCCCAGCCGCTATCGCCCCGGCGACGAACACGACAAATGGCCGCTGGGCGATCCGCTGGAGCGGCTGCGCCAGCACCTGACCGTGATCGGCGAATGGGACGACGAACGCCACACGGCCGCGCTGAAAGAGGCCGTGGAACAGGTCCGCGCCGCCGGCAAGGAGGCCGAGGCCATCGGCACCCTGGGCCAATCGCGGCCCAGCGTGAAGACGATGTTCGAAGAGGTCTATGCGACCGAGGACTGGCGGCTGGTCGAACAGCGCCGCGAGGTGGGGGTCTGACGATGAGCCTCTTGCCTCAAACTCCGTCACCCTCGGGCTTGACCCGAGGGCCGGGCGTTCAGCCGCTCGTCCGCGAGGGTTCGAATGCCGCCCTCTCCGCCACACGCTTCAAGCATTGCCAGACCCCGCCTCCGATCCTCGGGTCAAGCCCGAGGATGACGATGAATGCGGAGGGTGTTTCCCGATGAGCGAGACCTTCAGCCAAGCCGACCGCAACGACGGCGTCGAGCCCGACATGGTCGATCAGAACGCCGCCCCCGCCTCCCAGGCGTCCGGCGCGGGCGTCGTGCCGATGAATATGATCCAGGCCCTGAACTCGGCCATCGACGTCAAGATGGCCGAGGACGCCAATGTCCTGTCGTTCGGCGAGGACGCCGGCTATTTCGGCGGGGTCTTCCGCGTCACCGACAAGCTGCAGCAGAAGCACGGCCTGACCCGCAGCTTCGACGCCCCGATCAGCGAATGCGGCATCGTCGCCGCCGCCATCGGCATGGGCGCCTATGGCCTGCGCCCGGTCGTGGAGATCCAGTTCGCCGACTACATCTATCCGGCCTATGACCAGATCGTCTCCGAGGCGGCCAAGATGCGCTATCGCTCGGGCGGTCAGTTCACCAGCCCCATCGTGGTGCGCAGCCCCTATGGCGGCGGCATCTTCGGCGGCCAGACGCACAGCCAGTCGCCGGAAAGCCTGTTCACCCATATCGCGGGCCTGAAGGTCGTCATTCCGTCCAATCCCTATGACGCCAAGGGCCTGTTGACCGCCGCCATCGAGGACGACGATCCGGTCGTCTTCTTCGAGCCGAAACGCCTCTACAACGGCCCGTTCGACGGCTGGCACGAGAAGCCGGTCTCGCCGTGGAAGACGCAGGACCTGGCCCAGGTTCCAACGGCCAAATACGTCGAACCCATCGGCAAGGCGCGCGTGATGCGCGAGGGGAACGACGTCACCATCCTGGCCTATGGCACCATGGTCTGGGTCGCGCTGGCGGGCGCCGAACACGCGGGCGTGGACGCCGAGGTCATCGACCTGCGCACCCTGGTCCCGCTGGACATTGAGACCATCGAGGCCTCGGTCAAGAAGACGGGCCGCTGCGTCATCGTGCATGAGGCGCCCAAGACCTCGGGATTCGGCGGCGAGCTGTCGGCCCTGGTTCAGGAGCGCTGCTTCTATCACCTGGAGGCGCCCGTGGCGCGCGTGACCGGCTGGGACACCCCCTATCCCCATGCTTTCGAATGGGAATATTTCCCCGGACCACAAAGGGTCGCATACGCCCTGAACGCCGTCATGTCGGGAGGTCGATAAGATGGGTCGTTTCGTCTTCAAACTGCCCGACGTGGGCGAAGGCACCGCCGAGGCCGAACTGGTCGCCTGGCACGTCAAGGTCGGCGATACGGTCGCCGAGGACCAGATCGTCGCCGACGTCATGACCGACAAGGCCACGGTCGAGATCACCGCCCCCGTGTCCGGCAAGGTCACGGCCCTGCACGGCGAACCCGGCGCCATGGTCCCCGTGCGCGGCCCTCTGGTCGAGTTCGAGGTCGAGGGGGCGGGCAATGCGGATGACGCCCCGGCGCCGGCCGCCGTCGCCAAGCCGGCCCCTGCGCCTGTGGTCGCCGATGCGCCGAAGGTCGAGAGCGCGCCTGTCGCCCCTGTCGAAGCGCCGACGTCCGGCAACTACGTCTTCAAACTGCCCGACGTGGGCGAAGGCACGGCCGAGGCTGAGCTGGTCGGTTGGCACGTCAAGGTCGGGGATGCGGTCGAGGAAGACCAGATCCTGGCCGATGTCATGACCGACAAGGCGACGGTCGAAATCACCTCGCCGGTCGCCGGAACGGTCGTCGCCCTGTATGGCGAGGCGGGCAAGTCCGTGCCCGTCGGCGGCCCGCTGGTGGCCTTCGAGGTCGAGGGGCAGGGCAATGTCCCGACGCCGGTTTCGGCCCCCAAAACCGCCTCGAAACCGGCGGAGAATTCGACGACGAATTCCGCTGTGACTTCGACGACGGGGCGTGGGATTTCGAAGACGTCGATGACGATCCCGTCCAAGCCCGTTCCCGCCCTGACCGGACGCGCCGCCGGCGAACGTCCGCTGGCCTCGCCCGCCGTGCGGAATCGCGCGCGCGACCTGGGCGTGGACCTGACCTTCGTGCCCGGTTCCGGCCCCGCCGGACGCATCACCCACGAAGACCTGGACGGCTTCATCGCCCGGGGCGGCGTTCAGCCCGCGGCGGCGCCGTCCGGCGGTGGATCGACCTACGCCAGGGCGGAGGGGACGACCGAGGTCCGCATCATCGGCCTGCGTCGCAAGATCGCGGAGAAGATGGCCGAGAGCGTGCGCCGCATCCCGCACATCACCTATGTCGAGGAAATCGACATGACGGCGGTGGAGGAGCTGCGCGCCCACCTGAACGCGACGAAACAGAAGGACCAGCCCAAGCTGAACGTCCTGCCCTTCATCGCCCGCGCCATCGTGGTCGCCCTGAAGGATCAGCCTCAGATCAACGCCACCTATGACGACGAGGCGGGCGTCCTGACCCAGAACGCCCCGGTCCATCTGGGCATCGCCGCCCAGACGCCGAACGGCCTGATGGTGCCGGTGGTCCGCCACGCCGAGGCGCGCGACCCCTATGACACGGCGCTGGAGATCACCCGCGTCTCGGGCGCGGCCAAGGACGGGACGGCCAAACGCGAGGAGCTGAGCGGCTCGACCATCACCATCACCTCGCTGGGCACGCTGGGCGGGGTGGTCCACACCCCGATCATCAACCACCCCGAGGTCGCCATCGTCGGCCCCAACAAGATCGCCGAACGGGTCGTGGTCAAGGACGGCCAGATGGTCGTCCGCAAGATGATGAACCTGTCCTCCAGCTTCGACCACCGCATCGTCGACGGCCATGACGCGGCGGTCTTCGTGCAGCGGATCAAGGGGCTGCTGGAAAACCCCGCGACCTTATGGATGGGGTGAGGTGATGATTGGAAAGCTCGCAGGTTTGGTTGCGGTTCTGGTTGGCGGGTGCGGACAAGAACGTCCAGAATCAGTATCTGGGTCCTCTATCCAAGAGGCTGAGTGGCCTGCACTTCCAACCGAGGCTTTTGTGTCCAGACGGATTGCCAATGAGACGGATATGAAGGAGGGGCGCGCCGTCTTTACGGTGCCTATGGCCTCTTCCCGCGCACCACTGGCGATCAATATTCCTCAGTACGCCCTTTGGACTGACGAAAAGGGCGTTCGCCACCGCGTGATTGTTGTTCAGGCGGAGCGAACTTCAACGGGCGATGTTGTTGGCTTGCGCGATGCGTCTGGTGCTGACGTGGTCGCAACGCTGTCCGAACTGCAGTTGCTGGGCCGTGTTGAGCCCACAGGTATCGAATGACCCAGACCCTGAAAACCAAAGTCCTGATCATCGGCGCGGGCACCGGCGGCTATGTCGCGGGGATTCGCTGCGGCCAGTTGGGCCTGGACACCGTGCTGGTGGACGGCGGCGACGGGCTGGGCGGGACGTGCCTGAACGTCGGCTGCATTCCGTCCAAGGCCATCATCCATGCAGCGGGCAAGTTCGAGACGGTGGCCAGGGCGGCCGGCGGCGGGACGCTGGGCATCACGGCGGCGGCGCCCGCCATCGACCTGAAACAGACGGTCGAATGGAAGGACGGCATCGTCCGTAAGCTGAACGGCGGGGTCGCGGCCCTGCTGAAGAAGGCCAGGGTCAAGGTGATCAAGGGCTGGGCCAACTTCGAGGACGCCAAGACCTGCGTGGTGAAGACCGACGACGGCGAGGTGAGGATCACCGCCGAACACGTCATCCTGGCCACGGGGTCCGAGCCGGTCGAACTGCCCTTCCTGCCGTTCGGCGGCGACGTCATCTCCTCAACCGAGGCGCTGAGCCTGTCGGAGGTTCCCAAGAAGCTGGTCGTGGTCGGCGGCGGCTATATCGGGCTGGAGCTGGGCATCGCCTATCGCAAGCTGGGCGCCGAGGTGGCCATCGTCGAAATGGCCGAGCGGATCCTGCCGCTTTACGACAAGGCCCTGACCGATCCGGTGGCCAAATGGCTGGAGAAGCACGGGGTCGAGCTGCACCTGGGCGCCCGCGCCGGCGGGTTCGGCGGCGGCCGGCTGAACGTCACCACGATGGACGGCGAGCCTCTGCAGCTTGAGGCCGACAAGGTGCTGGTCACGGTGGGCCGCAGGCCGCGCACCCAGGGCTGGGGGCTGGAAAACATGGGCGTGGCCATGGCCGGGCCGTTCGTGAAGATCGACCAGCGCTGCGCCACCTCGATGAAGAACGTCTGGGCCGTCGGCGACCTGACCGGCGAACCCATGCTGGCGCACAAGGGGTCGGCCCAGGGCGAGATGGTCGCGGAAATCATCGCCGGCCATGACCGGGTGTTCGATCCGGTCACCATCGCCGCCGTCTGTTTCACCGAGCCGGAGATCGTCTCGGCGGGCCTGGGGCCGAACGATGTGGAGGGCCGCGACGACGTGATCCAGTCGGTCTTCCCCTTCGCCGCCATCGGCCGGGCGCTGGCCATCGAGGCGGGCGAGGACGGCGGCTTCGTGCGGGTGATCGCGTCCAAGGCCGATCATCGCATCCTGGGCCTGCAGGCGGTGGGGCAGCATGTGTCGGAACTGTCCAACAGCTTCGCCCAGATGCTGGAGATGGGGGCGGTGCTGGAGGACGTCGCCGGGACCATCCATGTCCACCCGACCCTGGGCGAGGCCTTCCATGAGGCGTCGCTGCGTGCGCTGGGTCACGCCATCCACATCTGACCTGTGTGGCGGCCTTACAGCCGCTCCAGCCGCCTGGCGTGGTTGGCCACCATCCGCAGGGCCAGGCCGTCGGGCAGGAACCGCGCCAGGCCGGCCATGACGTTGTTCATCACGCCGGGGGTGACGCTGGGGCGGTTGGCCTCGCTGGCGTCGACGCCGATGCGGGCGACGCGGGCGGCGTCCATCCACATCCACGGCGGATAGGCGCGGGACACCTGATCGCGCGAGCCGTTGACGTCGTGAAACTCCGTCAGGGTGTAGCCGGGGTTCAGGACCGTGACGTGGACGCCGGTTCCCAGCGTCTCCAGATGCAGGCCCTGCGACGCCTTGATCAGGAAGCTCTTGATCGGCCCGTACAGGGTGTCGCCGCCGGTCGCGGGCATCTGTCCGGCCAGCGACGCCACGTTCAGCACCCGGCCGAAGCGACGCTGGATCATGCCGGGCAGCAACAGGCGCGACAGCGCGATCGGCGCGGTCAGCATGACCTGGATCATGGCCCGGTGGGCGTCCAGGTCCGTGTCCAGAAAGCCGGTCACGCGGCTGAAACCCGCATTGTTGACCAGACCGTCGACGGTCAGGCCGCGCGCGGCGATGGCGGCGACCAGCCGTTCGGGCGCGGCCGGGTCGCCCAGATCCTCTAGGATCACGGTCGCGACGACGCCGTGGGCGGTGGTCAGTTCATCCGCCAGCGCCTGCAGCGGGTCTTGGCGACGCGCCGTCAGGATCAGGTCCCAGCCCCTCGACGCATAGACTCGCGCCAGGGCCGCGCCGATGCCGGCCGAGGCGCCGGTGATCAGGACCGTCCGGCGCACGCGAGGCTCAGGCCGCGACGGGGCAGGACGGGTGGACGGTGAAGGCCGCCAGAGAGGCGGGGTTTTCGGCCAGCAGGTCGGCTATGGTGATTTTGGACAGGGCCTCGGTCGCGGCCTCGTCGGCGGCGGTCAGGGCCTTGGCCACCTGGCGAGGGATGTGTTCGCTGATGGGGCAGCCCTTGGCGCCGGCGGGCGGGGAGCCGATGTGGGCGCAGCCGTTCACCGCCTTCAGCACCTCGTCCAGCCGGATGTCCTCGGGCCGGCGCAGCAGCCAGGAGCCGCCGGTCGCGCCCGGCCGTGTGGCGATCAGCCCGGCCTTGGCCAACAGGGCGGTCACGCGACGCACGACGACGGGGTTGGTCGGGATGGACGAGGCCAGGACGCCGCTGGGCGCGGCCTGCGCAGGCCCGTAGGCGCCCTTGTGGGCCATATAGGCCAGGGCGTGGGCGGCGACGGGAAAGCGCTGGCTGTCTGACATGGTTCTGTTCCTGATGCGAAAATAGGCGCTTGAGCGCCAAATCACAAATCGCTCGCGGAACGGCGAAACCGAATCCTTCCAGGCGCGATTGAAGACCGCGCGGAATGAGCCTAAAGGCTCGCCGCTTTGAAGGGACCGACTGGGCGTCGGCGCCCCGGAGGATACCAATGGCCGGGGATACTCCCCACGACGCGAGCGCTCCCTCGCCCGCGTCGCATACGCCGGAAACGTCCACCCCCGTCACGGGCCCGGAATCCCATGTTCCGGGCGACCCAGCCCAGGGCGGGATCGCCAAGCACGGCGGTCTGTGGGCGCTGACGCTGGGCGCCATCGGCGTGGTGTTCGGCGACATCGGCACCAGCCCGCTCTATGCGCTTCGCGAAGCCATCGGCCACGCCCAGCGCGGCGTCGGCGGCGACCTGGCCATCGTGGGCGTCGTGTCCCTGGCCTTCTGGGCCCTGATGGTCGTGGTGACGTTCAAATACGTCTTCTTCCTGATGCGCGCCGACAACAAGGGCGAGGGCGGCACCCTGTCGCTGATGGCCCTGGCCCAGTTCGCGGTCGGTCGGCGCAGCGCCTGGATTTTCATTCTCGGCGTCTGCGGCGCGGCCCTGTTCTACGGCGACGGCATCATCACCCCCGCCATTTCGGTGCTGTCGGCGGTCGAGGGACTTCAGGACGCGCCGGGTCTGTCGGGCAAGCTGGACCCCTTCATCGTGCCGATCTCGGCCGGCATCCTGATCGCCCTGTTTCTGGTCCAGTCGCGCGGCACGGCCCGGCTGGCCAAATATTTCGGCCCGATCACGGCGGTCTGGTTCCTGAGCCTGGGGGCGCTGGGCCTGGTCCATATCTTCGACGACATCACCATCCTGCGCGCCCTGTCGCCCTATTACGGCGTCAGCCTGCTGCTGCACGACGGCTTCTTGGGCTTCATCATCCTGGGCAGCGTCTTCCTGGCGGTGACGGGGGCCGAGGCCCTCTATGCCGACATGGGCCATTTCGGAAAGGCGCCGATCCGCATGGGCTGGCTGGCCTTCGTCCTGCCCTGCCTGACGCTGAACTATCTGGGCCAGGGCGCCCTGATCCTGGACAATCCCGATGCGGCCCAGAATCCATTCTGGAGCATGGTGCCCCAGGTCGCCTATTGGCCCATGCTGATCCTGGCGACCGCCGCCACCGTCATCGCGTCGCAGGCCGTCATCACCGGCGCCTTCTCCGTGACCCAGCAGGCGGTGCAGCTGGGCCTCCTGCCGCGCATCGACATCAAGAACACCTCCGAGACCCAGGCCGGCCAGATCTTCGTGCCGGCGGTCAACACCTTCCTGATGGTGGGCGTTCTGGTGCTGCTGGTGGTGTTCCAGAGCTCGCATAATCTGACCGCCGCCTATGGGGTGGCGGTGACGGGGACCATGCTGGTCAATACGCTGATGGCCTATTCGGTGATCCGCAAGGGTTGGAAATGGCCGATGTGGGCCGTGGCCGGAACCCTGATCCCGTTCGCCTTCATCGACAGCGTCTTCCTGACCTCCAACCTGCTGAAGATTCCCGACGGCGCCTGGATGCCGCTGGTGCTGGGCGCCCTTCTGGTCGTGGTGATGTGGACCTGGGTGCGCGGCACCCAGATCCTGACGACCAAGACGCGCAAGGACAGCCTGCCGCTGACCGACCTGATCGAGATGCTTCAGGCACGGCCGCCGCACCGCGCGCCCGGCATGGCCATCTTCCTGACCTCGGACCCCGACGTGGCCCCCGTCGCCCTGATGCACAATCTCAAGCACAACAAGGTGCTGCACGAGAAGAACGTCATCCTGACGGTGCGCACCTCGGAACGGCCGCGTGTCAAGGAGGCCGACCGCGTGCGGATGGAGCCGATCAATGACGACTTCAAGAAGGTCACCGTGACCTACGGCTTCATGGAGACGCCGAACGTGCCGCGCGCGCTGGGCCTGTGCCGCAAGAAGGGACTGAAGTTCGACATCATGTCGACCAGCTTCTTCCTGGGGCGCCGCTCGCTGATCCCCTCGGCGCGTCAGGGCATGCCGTTGTGGCAGGACCGGCTGTTCATCTTCCTGATGCGCAACGCCGCCAATCCGACCGACTTCTTCCACATCCCGCCCGGCCGCGTGGTCGAGCTGGGCGCGCAGGTGGCCGTATGAAGCCGGGTCACAGTTCCGAGGCGCGCGGCCGCCGGATGGCGACCAAGGGCCGGCCGCGTCCGGCCTCGACCGAAACCGCGCCGGTTCAGGACGACATCGGCGTCGAGGCCCGCGTGGTCGCCGGCCTCCTGCTGAACGCCGCGCTGGAGAAGCGCAACGGTCTGGACGAGGCCCTGTCCCAACCCGCCGCCCGCGCCCTGGCGCCGGTGGACCGCGCCTTCGCCCGTGCGGTCGCGATGGCGGCCCTGCGCCGTCTGGGCGAGATCGACCAGATTCTGGATCGCCGCCTGCAGAAGTCGCCGCCCGAGGCGGTGCGCACCCTGATGCGCATCGCCCTGGCCCAGACCCTGGTGCTGGAAACCCCCGCCTTCGCCGCCGTCTCGACGGCGGTGAAGCTGGCCGAACGCGATCCCAAGACCCGGCCCTACAAGAACCTGGTCAATGCGGTGCTGCGCGGCGTGGGCCGCGATGGTCCCGGCCTGACGACCGCCGAGAGCAATCTGCCCGACTGGATCGCCGCGCGCTGGAAGGCGGCCTATGGCGAGGCGGCGCTGGTCGGACTGGCGCTGGCGGCCCGCGAGGAGCCGGCGACCGACCTCAGCCTCAAGCCCGGCGTCGATCCCGCCGCCATCGCCGCCGCCGTGGAGGGCGAGGCCCTGCCGGGCGGCACGGTCCGCACGGGCCGTCGCGGCGATGTTGCGTCGTGGCCGACATTCGATGACGGTGACTGGTGGGTGCAGGATGCGGCCGCCGCCGCGCCCGCCCGCCTGCTGGGCGTGAAGTCCGGCGAGACGGTTCTGGACATGTGCGCCGCGCCGGGCGGCAAGACCCTGCAACTGGCCGCCGCCGGCGGTCAGGTCACAGCCCTGGACCGTTCCGCCCCGCGTTTGAAGCGCCTGACCCAGAATCTGGAACGCACGGGCCTGACCGCCGAGGTCGTCGCCGTCCCGGCCGAGGACTGGGACGACGCCCGCACCTTCGACGCGGTCCTGCTGGACGCCCCCTGCACCGCCACCGGCACCTTCCGCCGCAATCCCGAAGTCCTGCGCGCCACCCGGCCCGCCGAGGTCGCCAAACTGGCCGACGTCCAGCACCGCCTGCTCGACGCCGCCGCCGAACGGGTCAAGCCGGGCGGCCGTCTGGTCTATTGCACCTGCTCTCTGGAGCGCGAGGAGGGCGAGACCCAGATCATCGCCTTCCTGCGCCGCAACCCGGCCTTCCGCACCGTTTCCGCCGATCCCGTGGCCGTCGGCGCCCCGCCCGAGGCCCTGACGCCCGAAGGCTGGCTACGCATCCTGCCGTCCATGTGGGCCGAAAAAGGCGGCCTCGACGGCTTCTTCGCCGCCAGGCTGGAACGGGCGGGCTAGGTCTTTCTGGACGCCCGGTTCGAGGTCGGCAGGTCTGCGGCCGCCTTTCGAAGTTCGGCGTATTCCTGATCCACCCGTGCTTTTTCAAGCGTCCGCCGCTGGGTGTCGAAGGCCTTGTAGGCCGCCTTGGCGTGACGGTCGGCGTCCTCCTTCGACACGCGCCCGCCATTCGACAGCACGACGCGGCCGAGACCCTGCAGCTGTGCGTCCAGGAGACGTGTCGCCTCGCCCATCGTCGTCAGGCGTCCCGTTTCCAACTGGTCTTCGAAGATGGTCAGCAACAGGTCGGTCAGACGGTTCAACTCGCGCACTTCCGAGGGTGCGAGGAAGTTCTTGGCCACGGTCACGTCGGCCGCCGCGATCCGATCGCCCTTCCAGGTCCGAAGGCCCATGTCGGGTTCCGCCGCGTCCGCGCGCGCCATCAGCACCTCCGCCGGCGTGTTGTTGGTCACGGCGTAGCAGAGCTTGGCCTGGGTGTTGCGATAGAATGTTCGCCAGGCGTCCGACCGGGGGTCGTAATCCTAGCACAGGCTGCAGATCTGGCGGATTTCGGCATAGAGGTTGGCTTCCTCGCTGCGGATGTCGCGGATGATGTCGCGCAGTTCGCGGATGCGATCCTGCTCGCCGCCCGCCTTCATCCGCTCCGCTTCAACGACGAAGCCGCGTGTGGCGAAGCGGATCAACACGGCGGTCGCCCAGCGACGGAACAGCGTCGCTTGCGCCGAACTGACCCGGTAGCCGACCGAGATCACCATATCGAGGCTGTAGGCTCTCACGGTTCGATCAGCGGGACCCTTAATTTGCAGAAAATGCAAATCGGCGGCGTCACCCAACTCGCCCTCTTCCAGAATGGCGGCGATATGCCTTGATATGACGGAAACATCCCGCCCGAACAGGCTCGCGATCTGAGCCTGGCTCATCCACAGCGCATCGCCGTCGAAGCGGATTTCGACCCTGGCGCCGTCATCGACCCCATAGATCAGGAAGCGGTCGCCGGAGCCGTCTTCGAACACCTGAACAGGCTCGGCGGCGGACGGGTCTTGCATCGACATCAGGACTTCCTGCGCAAGTTTGGCGAGAACAAGAGTAGAACATGTTGTCGCCGGGTCGCCAAGCCGGTTGCTCGCGCCCGCGCTGAGCCTTATCCCGAGGGCCATGGCCGTTACCCCTCTGATCTGTCCGTCGATCCTCGCCAGCGACTTCTCGCGGCTGGGTGAAGAAGTCCGTGCGCTGGAGGCGGCGGGCGCCGACTGGGTGCATGTGGATGTGATGGACGGGCATTTCGTGCCCAACATCACCCTGGGGCCGGACATCGTGAAGGCGATCCGGCCGCATACGACCCTGCCGTTCGACGTGCATCTGATGGTCGCGCCGGTCGATCCGTGGCTGGAGGCGTTCCGCGACGCCGGTGCCGACATCCTGACGGTCCACCCGGAAAGCGGGCCGCACCTGCACCGCACGCTGGGCCGCATCCGTCAGCTGGGCGCCAGGGCCGGGGTCGTGTTCAATCCGGCGACGCCGCTGTCGATCCTGGAAGAGGTGGTCGATCTGGTCGATCTGGTGCTGATCATGTCGGTCAATCCCGGCTTCGGCGGGCAGAAGTTCATCGACAGTTCCCTGCGCAAGATCGCGGGCGCGCGGGCCATTCTGGACCGGGCCGGATCGGCGGCGCATCTGCAGGTGGACGGGGGCGTGACCTCGGAAAACGCCGGGGCCTGCGTCGCCGCCGGGGCCGACGCCCTGGTCGCCGGCTCCTTCGTGTTCAAGGGCGACTATGCGGCCAGTATCGCCGCCCTGAAGGCCGCGCCGGAACGCGCATGAGCCCGCTCGGTCCCTTCGCCCCGCGCGGCTCGGACGCCGGTCTGGACGTCGCCTCGGGCCAGATTCCCGGCCTGCCCGGCGCGCCCGTGCGGACGCCCGTGCGCGCGGGCGACACGACGGCCGCTCCCGGCCTGTGGCCCGCCATCGCCGGACGGCTGGCGACGCGCCAGCTGTGGATCGAGCTTTACGGCCTGCCGGGCTATGGGCTGACGCTGAAGGGGCGCAAGGTCAGCGCCTTCGCAGCCACGCCGCGCGACTTCCGCCCGCACGATCCCGCGCCGGGCCGCAATGTGCTGGCGGGACGGTTCATGCTGGCCGGCGCCGCGATGGAGGTGGAGCCCTCGGGCGACCCGTGGAACCGGCCCAGCCCGTCCCGGCCCTTCGCGGTCGAACTGCACGCCTTCGCCTGGCTGCCGGGGCTGATGGCCCAGGGGGATCGCGGCGCGCGCGAGGCCCTGCGTCTGACCCTGGCCTGGACCAACGCCTTCGCGCGCTGGTCGCCCTTCGCCTGGGGGCCGGAAATCCTGGCGCGCCGGGTCGTCAATCTGGCCTGCGCGGCGCGGCGGATGGGGGCGGTCGCGACCGAGACCGAACGCCTGATCCTGGCCGACAGCCTGGCGCGACAGACGCGGCAGCTGCTGCGTCCGCCCGGCGGACTGGCCAGCCGGGCCGAGCGGCTGACGGCGGCGGCCATCGGCGGCTGCGTCCTGGCGGGACCGGCGGGCCAAGGCTTGCGCCGTCGCGCCCTGAGCGCGTTGGACGGTGCGCTGAAGACCACGGTTCAGGACGACGGCGGCCATGCCTCGCGCAGCCCCGAGGCGGGGCTGGAGCTGTTGCTGGACCTGCTGACGCTGGACGACGCCCTGTCGCAACTGTCCGAGCCGACGCCCGAGGGCGTTTCCGCCGGCATCGCCCGTCTGACCAAGGGGTTGCGCGTCCTGACCCTGCCCGACGGGCGGCTGGCCAGCTTCCAGGGCGGGGGCGCGTCCAGCGCCGAACGGGTCGCCGCCGCCCGCGCCCATGACGAGGAGGGCGCAGAGCCGTCGCCGGTCGGCAAGGTCGGGGGCCTGACCCGCATCGCCAGCCCGCTGCTGACCGTGATGGCCGATACGGCCTCGCCCGCCGCCGGGGCCTGGGGCGCGTCCGCCTGCGCCCAGCCGTTGGCGCTGGAGATCGCCTGCGGCAAGGACCGTCTGGTCACGGGTTCGGGCTGGACCCCGGCCGCCACTGATCGCCAGGCCCTGCGCCTGACGCCGGCCCATTCGACCCTGACCCTGGGCGAACGCTCGCTGAACGAGCCGCTCAGCGGCTGGAAGGGCGATCTGCTGGGTCCGCGCCTGGTCGGGCCGCCGATCCACGTCACGGCAGACCGGCGCGAAGGCGAGGGGGCCGTCTGGCTGGAGATGGAACACGACGGCTGGACCGAACTGTTCGGCCTCAATCATCAACGCCGGCTCTATCTGGACCAGCGGCTGGACGAACTGCGCGCCGAGGAGCGGGTGTTCCCCACGCCGGGCCGCAAGGAGATGGTGCGCCAGATCGCGGCCCCCTACGCCATCCGCTTCCATCTGGAGCCGGGGGTGCAGGCCTCGCTGGCGCGCGACCGCCGCTCGATCCTGTTGCGCGGCGCGTCGGGCCGGGGCTGGTGGTTCAGGACCGATGGTCCCGACGTGGCCGTCGAACCCAGCGTCCATGTCGACGCCGGCCTGACCCGACGCTCGCTGCAGATCGTGGTGCGCGGTTCGGCCCGCACCGACAGCGAAACCAAGATTCGCTGGAAGCTGAGTCCGGCGGGCGCGAGCGGCGATCCGGGCTGAACGGACCCGCGCGACGGGCAAAGGGGTGACGAGAGGGGCGATTGGCGCTAGAGGCCCCGCCATCCTCCTCCAGCCTTCACGGACGCCGCTTCATGCCCGCCGCTCCCGACTTTCCGCCCGCGCCCGATCAGGTGAAGCCGCAACGCGCCCTGATCTCCCTGTCCGACAAGGCGGGTCTGGAGGATACGGCGCGCGCCCTGCACGATCTGGGCGTCGAACTGGTCTCGACCGGCGGCACGCGCGCGGCGATCGAGAAACTGGGCCTGCCGGTCAAGGACGTGGCCGATCTGACGGGCTTCCCCGAGATGATGGACGGGCGGGTCAAGACCCTGCACCCCGTGGTCCACGGCGGTCTGCTGGGCGTTCGCGACGCCGCCGACCACGCCAAGGCCATGACCGACCACGGCATCGGCGGCATCGATATCGTCTGGATCGATCTCTATCCGTTCGAATCCACCGTCGCGGCCGGCGGATCGTTCGAGGCGGCGGTCGAGAACATCGACATCGGCGGCCCGGCCATGATCCGCTCCGGCTCCAAGAACCACGGCTATGTCGCGGTCGCCGTGGACGGCGAGTCCATCGGCCTGATCCTGGAAGCGCTGAAGGCGAACGGATCGACCGATCTGGCGCTGAGGAAGCGTCTGGCCGCCCGCGCCTTCGCCCGCACCGCCGCCTATGACGCCGCCGTCTCGGGCTGGTTCGCCGGTCAGGTTGAAGATGCGGCCCCGGCGCGCAAGTCCATCGCCGGATCGCTGGCCCAGACCCTGCGCTATGGCGAGAACCCGCACCAGACGGGCGCCTTCTATCGCACCGGCGAGCGCCGTCCGGGCGTGGCCTATGCCGAACAGGTGCAGGGCAAGGAGCTGGGTTACAACAACATCGCCGACGCCGACGCCGCCTATGAACTGGTCGCCGAGTTCGAGCAGCCGGCCGTGGTCATCGTCAAACACGCCAACCCCTGCGGCGTCGCGGTCGGCAAGGACCTGTCGGAAGCCTACGCCCGCGCGCTGGAATGCGATGCGGTCTCGGCCTTCGGCGGGGTGATCGCGGTCAACCGTCCGCTGAACGGTGAAGACGCCCGCGCCATCACCGGCATCTTCACCGAGGTCGTCATCGCGCCTGGCGCGGACGAGGAGGCCAAGGCGGTCTTCGCCGCCAAGAAGAACCTGCGCCTGCTGATCACCGACGGCCTGCCCGATCCGCACGGCGCGGGCGAGGTGTTCCGTTCGGTCGCCGGGGGCTTCCTGGTGCAGTCGCGCGACCGAAGCCTGATCAAGCCTTCGGACCTGAAGATCGTGACGAAGCGCCAGCCGACGCCGACCGAAATTCAGGACATGCTGTTCGCCTTCACCGTGGCCAAGCACGTCAAGTCAAACGCCATCGTCTATGCCAAGGACGGCCAGACGGCGGGCATCGGCGCCGGTCAGATGAACCGCCGCGACAGCGCCCGCATCGCCGCCATCCGCGCCAAGGAGGCGGGCGAGGCCAAGGGCTTGGCTCATTCGCTGGCCGAAGGGTCGGCCTGCGCGTCCGAAGCCTTCTTCCCCTTCGCCGATGGTCTGCTGGAAGCGGTCGCGGCGGGCGCGACGGCGGTGATCCAGCCCGGCGGCTCCCTGCGCGACGCCGAGGTCATCGCCGCCGCCGACGAGAAGGGCGTCGCCATGGCCTTCACCGGGGTGCGCGTTTTCCGGCACTGACGCCGGGCAAGAGGGGCGCTACCGCTCGACGCGCGGCGTCTCGCTGCTTGAGCGCCCATCTTGCCGATTCCACGCGCCTTAACGTGACTGGACGCTCGGCCATGGTCGTGATGCTCTGACGGCTTTCCCGTTGGAGCGTCCGCCCATGACCATCCTGATCCGTCCCGAAGGCCAGACCGCCGACGATCTGAAGCTGAGTCGACGAAGCCTGGGGGCGCTGGGGGGGCTGCTGTTCTCCGGCTATGCGGTCGCGGCCCTGGCCAAGGAGGCCAGGCCGATCACGACCGATGCGGCGGGCCTGACCACGGAAACCGTGACCTATGCCGCGCCCGACGGGTTCGATCTGCCCGCCTATGTCGCGCGGCCGCAAGGGGCGGGGCCCTTCCCCGTGGTCGTGGTGGTGTCCGAGATTTTCGGCGTTCACGAATACATCCGCGACATCTGCCGCCGGCTGGCCAGACAGGGCTACGCCGCCATCGCGCCCGCCTTCTTCAACCGGGTCGAGGACCCGGCGCCCCTGTCGGACATGCAGCGGATCATGCAGATCGTCGGGGCGGCCGGCTATGAACAGGTGATGGGCGACCTGTCGGCGACGCTGGAATGGGTCAGCCAGCAGGGCTGGGCCAGGGACGGAAAGGTCGGGATCACCGGCTTCTGCTGGGGCGGCAAGGTGGTGTGGCAGGCGGCGGCGCGGTTCAGCGTCATCGGCGCGGGCGTGGCCTGGTACGGTCGATTGGCGCCCGCCCCCGACGCGACCCCGGCCCAGGTCTCGGCGGGCCAGCCGTGGCCGGTCGATCTGGCCGACGACCTCAAGGCGCCGGTGCTGGGCCTGTACGGCGGTCAGGACCAGGGCATCCCGATGGACAGCGTCGAACGGATGCGTCAGGCCCTGACGCGCGCCGGCCAGACCGGCAGCCGGATCGTGGTCTATCCCGACGCCCCGCACGGTTTCCATGCCGACTATCGCTCAAGCTACGTCGAGGCGGACGCCCGCGACGGCTGGTCCAAGCTGCTGGAGACCTTCGATAAAGCGTTAAAGAATTAGGGCGTTACTGGACGACGGCTGCGGAGGGCGGCCGTGAGCGGGAGGGTCGGGCGATGATCGGATTGCGGCGCCGGGCGGCGCTTGTTCTGGGCTTGGGTCTGATGGTGCTGCCGCTGGCCGCGTGCGGCGGCGGTGGAGGAGGAGGCGGTGGTGGAACCGGCGGGGGCACGATCACGCCGCCTCCCCCTCCACCGCCCCCACCGCCTCCTCCTCCCCCGCCGCCGCCACCCCCGCCGTCTGTTTCGTCGAGCGAATATCTCCGCAACTACGGCCTGGCCGACATCAAGGTTCAGTCGGCGTGGTCGTCGGGTGCGACGGGGTCGGGGGTCACGGTCGCGGTGGTCGATTCCGGCATCGCCAACACCCTGCCCGAGCTTGAAGGGCGGATTTCCAGCGCCTCGACCGACGTCGTCTCGGGTCGCAACACCCCCTATGTGGAGTCCAGCAGCCACGGCACGCGGGTGTCGGGCGTCATCGCCTCCAACTTCAACGGCTTCGGCACGATCGGGGTGGCCTATCAGTCGACCATACTGTCGATCCGCGCCGACATTTCCGACTGCAAGGACAAGGACGACAAGGTCTGTTTCACCAGTTCGGATCTGGTGCGGGCGCTCGACTACGCCGTCGCCAATGGGGTGAAGATCATCAATATGTCGTTGGGCGGGGACGGGCGGCTGGGCTCGGCCTTCGAGGCCGCCCTGCTGCGTGCGGTCAGTTCGGGCGCGGTGATCGTGGCGTCGTCCGGCAACGACGGAGAGGCCAATCCGGGCTGGCCGGCGCGCTACGCCGTCGATCCGCGCTTCGCCGGCGGCGTCATCGCCGTGGGGTCGCATGGCTCCACCGACGTCATGTCCAGCTTCTCCAACAAGGCCGGCGACACCGCCACGGCCTATATCTCCGCGCCGGGCGAGGAGATCGTCACCGGCTGCGAGGGCACGTCGTGCTGGCGGGTCAGCGGCACGTCCTTTTCGGCCCCGCACGTGTCCGGCGCCCTGGCCCTGCTGATGCAGGCCTTTCCCAATCTGAGCGCGCGACAGGCCCTGGCCATTTTGGTCGATACGGCGCGCGACGCCGGCGATCCGGGAACGGACATCGTCTATGGGCGCGGCCTGCTGGACCTGGCCAACGCCTTCCGGCCGACGGGAACGACCTCGACGCCGATGGCGGATGGAGGCGCGATCAAGACCGCCATCGAGCCGGGCGGCTTCATAGGCGGCGCCTTCGGGGACGCCTTCGGCCGACAGACCGCGCTGAACACCGTGCTTTACGACGCCTATGATCGGATGTTCGCCGTCCAGCTGGGCGGGGCCTATCCGACGGCGCCCAGCCGGTCCTATCAACCGGCGCCGTTCGAACAGAACCAGACGGCGACCACCAGCCTGACCCTGCCCGGCGGCGGGCGGCTGAACCTTGTAGCGGCCCAGCCGGGCCCGACGCCGGAGCCCATCGCGCCACGTCACGACCTCTACAACGCCCCCTGGATGGGCGACGAACCGCGCCAGGAGGCCATGCTGAACCTGGAGAGCGGCCGGCTGAGCTTCTCGGCCTGGCAGGGTCGGGGTGGGGCGGCTTCGCCCTTCGGCGGCGCGGCCGGCGACGGTTTCTCAGCCCTGGCCCAGGCCGACCATGCCGTGCGCGGCGCCATGCGCTTCGGGGCGGTGACGGTCTCGGCCGAAAGCGGGGGCGGGGATCGGCGGATGCCGTTGCGGCGGGTCGAGCAGGACGCCTCCACCTACAGCCGGGCTTCCATCGGCTGGCGCGGCGCGGACGGCGGCCTGTCGTTCAGCGTCGGCGCCCTGGACGAGCGGCTGGGGCCGTTGGGCGCCTTCCTGCCCGGCGGATCGGACTTCGCCCTGCCGTCGCGGACGGCCTTCTACGCCCTGGGCGGCGACTGGACCGTGACGCCGGGCCTGCGCCTGATCGGAGAGGCGGGCCTGGGATCGACGCGGATCGAGGGGCGGTTCCTGTCGATGGACCGGGCGGCGATCAGTTCGAACTGGCGGCTGGGGCTGCTGACCGGCTGTTCGATCCTGTGCGACCGGATCAGCTTCACCCTGGCCCAGCCGCTGCGGATCGAGAGCGGCGCCTTCTCGGCCTATCTGGCGGATGTGCCGGCCGATTATTTCGACCCGCTGACCTATTCGCGACGCAGCTTCTCGGCGGCGCCCAGCGGTCGCCAGATCGACTTCGTCATAGGCGGCGAACGCTATCTGTGGGACGGCTCCAGCGTGACGCTCCAGGCCGTGGCAAGCCACGAGCCGCGCCATGTCGCCGACGCCGCGCCGGAGTTCGCCCTGATCGGAGGATGGCGGCGCCGGTTCTGACCGACGCCGCCCGTTGATCGCCGGATCAGGCCTTGCCGTCGAAGGCCTGGCCGTCCGAGGCGGGGGCCGATCCGTAGGGATTGGGGGCCTGGGCGCCCGATCCCTTGGCGGCGACGACCACCATGGCGGGGCGCACGGTGCGGCCGAACAGTTCGAAGCCGGACTGCATGGTCTGGATCACCGTGCCGCCGGGCACGGTGTCGGACGGCTGTTCCATCATGGCCTGATGCAGGTGCGGATTGAAGGCCTCGCCCGCTTCCGGCGCCACGCGCTTCAGGCCGTTGGTCTCGAACGCCTGCAGCAAGGCCTTCTGGGTCAGCTCCAGTCCCGTCACCAGGCCGGCGGCAGGGCCGTCCGCGTCCTTGGGCGCGGCCATCAGGGCGCGTTCCAGATTGTCGGCGACGCCCAGCAGGTCCTTGGCGAAGCGCTGGATGGCGAAGGCGCGGGCGTCGTTCTGCTGCGTCTCGGCGCGGCGCTTCAGATTCTCCATGTCGGCGGCGACGCGCAGGGCGCGGTCCTTCCACTCGTCACGCTCGGCGATCACGGCGTCAAGCGGGGCCAGGTCGTCGCCGCCATCCTTGGCAGGATGGGCGTCCAGCCCATGTTCGGCGTTGGTTTCGGCCGCCTCGGCGTCTAGGGCGTTGATGTCGTCGTTAAGGGGCTTGTCGCTCACGTCTCGTTCCCGTCCAGCATCCGGCCCAGCACCCGGGCGGTATAGTCCACCAACGGAATGACACGGGCGTAGTTCAGTCGCGCGGGGCCGATGACGCCGATGGCGCCCAGAACCCGCTGTCGGCCGCTCATATAGGGCGCCGCGATCACGGCGGAACCCGAAAGTGAAAACAACCGTGTTTCGGCCCCGATGAAGATGCGCACGCCCTGCGCCGCATCGACCCCGTCCAACAGGCCGATCAGCTGTTCCTTCTGCTCCAGATCGTCGAACAGGACGCGCACACGCTCCAGATCCGCCAGCCCTTCGCGGTCCTGCAACAGATTGGCGCGGCCGCGCACGATCAGGGCGCGTTCGCGGTCCGGGCCGCCGGACCAGGCGGCCAGACCATCCTCGACCAGGCGGGCGGCGGTCTGGTCCAGTTCGCGCCGCGCGGCCTGAAGCTCCCGGGTCATTTCGCGTCTGGCGTCGGCGAAGGGTCGGCCGCGTAGACGGGCGTTCAGAAAGTTTGAGGCCTCGGCCAGGGTGGAGGGGGTGACGCCCGCCGACAGGGCCATGATCCGGTTCTCGACCGTGCCGTCGTCGGCGACGATGACCGCCAGGGCCTGATCCTGGCCGAGGGCCACGAACTCGACGTGCTTGACCCCCGCATCCCGCACGGGGCTGGACACCACGCCCGCGCCGCCCGCCAGGCCCGACAGCAGGTTGGACGCCTCGTCCAGGGCGGAATCGAAGTTGCGCCCGCGCCCGGCCAGACGCCCGTCGATCTCGCGCCGCTCCTCGGCGGTCAGGTCGCCGACTTCCAGGAGGCCGTCCACGAACAGGCGCAGGCCCGCATGGGTCGGAATCCGCCCCGCCGAGGTGTGGGGCGCCGCCAGCAACCCCGCCAGCGTCAGATCCTGCATGGTGTTGCGGATAGAGGCGGGCGACAGGGCCACCCCGCCCAGCGACAGGGTGCGCGACCCGACCGGCTCGCCGGTCTCCAGATAGCTCTCGACGATGCGCCGAAAGATGTCGCGGGCGCGCGCATCCAGCCCGGCCAGCCCGGCGAGGGACTGGCCCGCGTCGAACGGCGGGCTTTTCGGGGCATACAGGCTCACGGTTTCAGGATAAGCACCGCCGCCACAGCTTCCAAGGGATCAATCTCCATGCGCCATTCGCAACGCACCGACGACCAACTGCGTCCCGTGACCATCGAGACCGGCGTCAATCGCTACGCCGAGGGCTCGTGCCTGATCACCTTCGGCAACACCAAGGTTCTGGTGACGGCCTCGATCGAGGACAAGGTGCCGGGCTGGATGCGCAACTCGGGCCAGGGCTGGGTCACGGCCGAATACGGCATGCTGCCGCGCGCCACCCATACGCGCGGGCGTCGCGAGGCCGCCGCCGGCAAACAGTCGGGCCGCACCCAGGAGATCCAGCGTCTGATCGGCCGGTCCCTGCGCGCCGTGGTCGACCTGAAGGCCCTGGGCGAGCGTCAGGTGCTGATCGACTGCGACGTGATCCAGGCCGACGGCGGCACCCGCACCGCCTCCATCACCGGCGCCTGGGTCGCCATGAGCCTGGCGCTGAACTATCTGCGCGAAGAGGGCGTGCTGAAGGCCGATCCGATCCTGGATCAGGTGGCGGCGGTGTCCTGCGGCGTCTGCGACGGCGTACCGGTGCTGGACCTGGATTATGAGGAGGATTCGGAGGCCGAGGCGGATTCCAACTTCGTCCTGACCGGATCGGGCCAGATCGTCGAGGTTCAGGCCACCGGCGAGAAACGCGGCTTCTCGCGCGCCGAGTTCGACCGGCTGTTCTCGCTGGCCGAGGGCGGCTGCACCGAACTGTTCGCCCTGCAGAAGGCGGCGCTGGCGGCGGCGAAGCGATAAGGGGTTTCGCCGGGCGACGCCTTTGGGGCATCGTCGGCGCGTCGATCCTGAATGGAGCAGGTCTTATGCGTCGATCCCCCTGGCTTTCGCTGGTCGTCTGCGCCCTGGTCGCGGCCGGGTGTCAGCGCGCCGGTCCCGCCGAGCCGGCGTCCGCGAGCGGTTCGGCGGGCGGCGGCGACATCATTGAGGCGACACCCCTGACGACGGATGCGCCCGCACCCGCTGCGCCAGCCCAGACCCCCGCGCCCAAGGCCGAGCCGGAAGAGACGGCGCCGACAGAAGACCCGCAGGCGAGCATTCCCGAGGGACCGGATATGGCGCCGGTCCGCACGCCCGTCAGCGAGGTTCCCTGTCGCGACGCCATTGGCGCGAGCGCGGCGGCCCGGCTGGTGGAACGCTGCATCCAGGTCAGCCCGGCCACCCATCCGCCCTGCAACGCCGCCAATCCGTGCGACCTGATCCAGGGCGAGATCGACCGATCCTGCAAACTGTGGGCGCGCGACGGAAATCCGCCGGCCGAGTGCAAATCCTGAGGCGTCAGCCCGCCGTTCGCACCGCCGCCGCAACCTCGGCCACCACCCGTTTGACCAAGGCCTCGTCGTCGCCCTCGGCCATGACGCGGATCAGCTTTTCGGTGCCCGAGGGGCGGACCAGCAGCCGGCCCTGACCGTTCAGGGCGGCTTCCGCCTCGGCGATGGCGGCCTTGACCTTGTCGGTCTCCAGCGGCTTGTCGGCGGTGAAGCGGACGTTTTCCAGCAGCTGGGGCACGGGGTCGAACTGGCGGGCCAGTTCGCTCATCGGCTTGGCGGATTCGACCAGGACGGCCAGCACCTGCAGCGCCGCCATCAGGCCGTCGCCGGTCGTGGCGTGGTCGTGCAGGATGATGTGGCCCGACTGTTCGCCGCCGATGTTGAAGCCGCCCTCGCGCATCCGCTCCATGACGTAGCGGTCGCCGACCTTGGTCCGCTCCAGCGTCAGGCCCTCGGCCTTCAGGCGTCGCTCCAGCCCCAGGTTCGACATGACGGTGGCGACCACGCCGCCGCCGGTCAGGAGGCCGCGCCTGGCCCAGTCGAGGCCGACCAGGGCCATGATCTGATCGCCGTCCACCACCTGCCCCTTCTCGTCGCAGACGATCAGACGGTCGGCGTCCCCGTCCAGGGCGATGCCGATGTCGGCGCGATAGCGTTTGACGGCCGCCGACAGGGTCTCGGGGTGGGTCGAGCCGCACTCGGCGTTGATGTTGGTGCCGTTCGGCTCGACCCCCACGGGGAAGACCTCGGCGCCCAGTTCGAACAGGGCGGTGGGCGCGACCTTGTAGCCGGCGCCGTTGGCGCAATCGACGGCGATACGCAGCCCCTTCAAGCTGAGGCGTTTGGGGAAGGCCTGTTTGGCGATCTCGATATAGCGCGCCTGGGCGTCGTCGATCCGCTTGACCCGGCCCAATTTGTTTGACGGCGCCAGCCCCTGGTCCAGGCCCTGGTCCATCATGGCCTCGATCTTCAGCTCGATTTCGTCGGACAGCTTGTAGCCGTCCGGCCCGAACAGCTTGATCCCGTTGTCGGCGTAATCGTTGTGCGAGGCCGAGATCATGACCCCCAGGTCCGCCCGCATCGAGCGGGTCAGCATGGCCACGCCGGGCGTCGGCACGGGGCCGAAGGTCAGAACGTCCATGCCCACCGAGGCGAAACCCGCGACCAGGGCCGGCTCGATCGTATAGCCCGACAGGCGGGTGTCCTTGCCGATCACCACCAGATGACGCCGGTCGTCGTCGGTGCGAAACAGCTTGCCGGCCGCCAGACCGACGCGCAGCGCGACCTCGGCCGTCATCGGATAGGTGTTGGCCCGCCCGCGAATCCCGTCGGTGCCGAAATATTTTCTGTCGCCCAAGGCGTGATCCTTCGTTCGGGTAACGATCCGAAACCCCATTTTTGATGCAGTCCACATCAAGATTGCATAGACGGCCGTTGGGGCTAGACCTGTGGCTTAGCCTCGGAACGTCGCCAGTGCAAAGCGGCGGGCCTGTCTGACCTCTCGGAGCCTTCGCAAATGTGCGGCATCATCGGCGTCACCGGCAACGGACCTGTCGTTCCCCGGCTGATCGACAGTCTGAAACGGCTGGAATATCGCGGCTATGACTCGGCCGGCGTCGCCGCCGTGGTCGATGGCCATGTCGAGCGCCGCCGCGCCCAAGGCAAGATCCGCAATCTGGAGGCCGTGCTGGCCGAGGCCCCGATGAAGGCCACGGTCGGCATCGGCCACACGCGCTGGGCCACCCACGGCGCACCCACCACCGCCAACGCCCACCCGCACAAGGCCGGGCGTGTCACCCTGGTCCACAACGGCATCATCGAGAACTTCGCCGAGCTGAAGGCCGAACTGGCCGCCGAAGGTCATGTGTTCGAAAGCCAGACCGACACCGAGGTCATCGCCCACCTGCTGGACGCCGAACTCGGGACCGGCCGCCCGCCGCTGGAGGCGTTCAAGGCGACGCTGGACCGCCTGACCGGCGCCTATGCGCTGGCGGTGCTGATCGACGGCGAGGACGACCTGATCCTGGGCGCCCGACGCGGCAGCCCGCTGGTCGTCGGCTGGGGCGAGGACGAGATGTATCTGGGCTCCGACGCCCTGGCGGTCGGCCCGTTCACCCAGAAGATTTCCTATCTGGAAGAGGGCGACTATGTCGCCGTGACCCATCGCGGCGCCCGGATGTTCGACATCGCCGGCCAGCCGGTCGAGCGCGCCGTGATCCAGGTCGCGGCCTCCTCGGCCCTGGTCGAGAAGGGCGAATATCGCCACTTCATGGAAAAGGAGATCCACGAACAGCCCGACAGCGTCCAGCACACCCTGTCGGAATATCTGGATCTGGTGACGGGCAAGACCAAGCCGCAGGGTGTGGATTTCGCCGCCGTGGACCGCATCCAGATCATCGCCTGCGGCACCGCCTTCTACGCCGGTCAGATCGGCCGCTACGCCTTCGAGAAGCTGGCGGGCCTGCCCTGCGACGTCGAGATCGCGTCGGAGTTCCGCTACCGCTCGCCCGCCGTGTCGCCGCGCACCGTGGCGGTCGCCGTCAGCCAGTCGGGCGAAACCGCCGACACCCTGGCCAGCCTGACCTGGTGCAAGGCGCAAGGGTTGCAGACGGCGGCGGTGGTCAACGTCCATTCCTCGTCCATGGCGCGCGAGGCGGCGGTGCTGTGGCCCACCCACGCCGGACCCGAGATCGGCGTCGCCTCGACCAAGGCCTTCACCGCCCAGGTCGCCGCCCTCCTGGCCCTGGCCGTGACGGCCGGCGTGGCGCGGGGACGGATCGACGCCGCCCAGGAGGCCGAACTGGTCAGGGCGTTGTTCGAAAGCCCCCGCCTGATCGCCGAGGCCCTGACCATGGGCGATAGCATCCGCGCCGTGGTCCAGGACCTGTCAAAGGCCGACGACGTGCTGTTCCTGGGGCGCGGCGCCATGTTCCCCCTGGCCATGGAGGGCGCGCTGAAGCTGAAGGAGATCAGCTATATCCACGCCGAGGGCTACGCCGCCGGCGAGCTGAAACACGGCCCCATCGCCCTGATCGACGAGGCGACCCCGACCATCGCACTGGCTCCCATGGACGATGTGTTCGAAAAGACCGCCTCCAACCTGCAGGAGGTCGCCGCGCGCGGCGGGCCGGTCATCATGATCGCGCCGCAGTCCGCGCCCGATCCGCACGGCGCCGGCATCAGCCGCGTCGACGCCCCCGACTGCCACCCCCTGATCGCGCCGCTGATCTATTCGGTGCCGGTGCAGTTGCTAGCCTACTACACCGCCGTCCAGAAGGGCACGGACGTCGACCAGCCCCGCAACCTGGCCAAGTCCGTCACGGTCGAATGACGGCCCGGGCCACGACGGCCTGCGCCGCGACAGCCAGGGCGTAAGCATCGACGATCTGGATCGCCGCGCGGCGCAGCCGGATCGCGCCGGCGGCGCACAACTCCGTCGAGGCGACCGATATGCTGGCGCGACGCACGGCCATCAGGTCGGCCAGATCGCTCTGGCGCAGGGACACCTGCTCGACGCCGCCGCGTTCGGCGATGTCGAGCAGAAGGGCCGCCAGGCGCTGCGTGACCTTCAGCGTCGCATGGCGAGCCACCTCGGTCTGAAGGGCCGCGTTGCGATGGCGAAGATCGGTCAGGACCGCCTCGGTGAGGGTTTCGGCATCCAGATGTCGAACCAACCAGGCGGCCGGCACGGAGACGAACTGGCCGGGCGTCAACCACAGGGCGGTCTCGTCTGCAGTCTGTTCTGTCGCGGCGTCCAGATTGATCAGTTCGCCGCCGCCCGCCAGACCTCTACACAGCCTCTGGTCCGCGCCCAGCCGCGCCACGACGCCGTTCAGGATCAGGGTGATGTGCGGCTCGTCGTTCCGTGCGGCCGTGGTGCGCTGGCCGGCCTGCGCCGGTATCGCATCGCCCGCATCAACCCCCCGCACCGCCAGCAACGACAACAGGGTGGGCGCAAGGGTCGATGGGTGCATGAGGCGTCTTAGGCCGCGCCCGACACACCCTGCGATAACATGGGTTAAGCCGTCAGACGGGCTCGCATTGCAGACGGAGATAGGTCGGGTCGAACTCGGCGATCTCGCACAGACGACGCCAGTCCAGAATCTCGATACGGCCGCCCGACCAGTTCACCAGGCCTTCGCTCTTCATCTCGGTGATCAGGCGGCTGACGTGGACCGACGACAGGCCCAGGGCGTCGCCCAGCACGCTCTGCGTCAGGGGCAGGTCGAACCGCATCTCGCCGGTCTGGCCCACCGCCTGAAGGCGCAGGTAGAGTTCGCAAACCAGATGCGCCAGATGGCCCAGGCCGCTGCGACGCCCCATGGCCACCAGCCACTGGCGATGGATCGCCGCGTCGATGATCGTATCCAGCCACAATAGCCGCCCCAGATGCGGATGGCGTTCGGTGATGTCGATCAGGGCGGCGTGCGGCGTCTCTGCGATCACGCAGTCGCTCAGGGCCACGACGCCGTGGTCCATCTGTTTCATCAAGAGGCTGTGCAGGTCGATGAAGTCGCCCGAGACGTTGATCTCGGTGATCTGGCGCGATCCGTCCTCCAGCGTCGAATAGCGGGCGGAGAAGCCGGAAATCAGCAGGGTGCTGTACATCGGCCGTGTGTGTTCGCGCACAATGTCGGCGCCGGGCGCGACGGTTTTGGGCGCGTCCAGCACGGCTTCGAGAGCGGCGACCTCCTCGGCCGACAGTCGGTCGCGCAGGGACAGTTTGTCGACCAGGGTTTCGACGCGAGAGGTTTTTCTGGCGGTGGTCATTGCAGGCCCCGCGGCAAGGTCCACCCCTCCGGCGCCGTGTCCGAGGCCGAGGCCGTGATGCTGATCACCGTCTCCCCGTCCGCATCGGTGACGATCACGCTGAAGGCGCGCGTGTCCCAGAAGGACGCCCCGCGATAGCGCAGGATTTCACCCAGCACCGCCACCGCTTCCTCGCGCGCGGCGTCCACGCTCTTGAGGTCTTCGCCCTGATCGTCGCGAACGCAGTCGCCGTTCTGGGTATGGAAAAAATACCGTGGCAATCCATCCTCCCGCCTTGAGGTTTGGGAGGAAGCGACCGGGACGCCGTTTGGTTCAGCGGCCCAGTCGCATAGAGGACTGATCGTTCTCAGATTTCCTGATTGAAGGCGCCGATCTCGGGATAGGCGGCCAGGCGCGGCTTGATCTCCTTGCGGAACAGGTCGCGCATATCGTCTTCGCTGCGCATGCTTTCGACCACCACGACCAGTTCGGGCTTGTTGGACGAGGCGCGGACCAGGACCCATGAGCCGTCGTCCAGATGCACGCGCACGCCGTTGACGGTGATGGCCTCGACGATACTGCGGCCCAGGATTTCGCCCCCGGCGGCGGCGAGGTCCGAGTATTCCTTCACGATCCGGTCCAGCACGCCGTACTTCAGTTCGTCGTCGCAGTGCGGCGACATGGTCAGGCTGGTCCAGGCGTCGGGCAGGGCGGACTTCAGTTCCGAGAGTTTTTTGCCAGGATTGCGGTCCAGCATGGCCAGAACGGCGCCGGCCGCGACCAGGCCGTCGTCGTAGCCGTGGCCCAGATCGCCCGCCATGAAGAAGTGGCCCGACTTCTCGAACCCGGCCAGGGCGCCCAGTTCGGCGGTTTTGCGCTTGATGTAGGAGTGGCCCGTCTTCCAATAGACGACCTCTGCGCCGTTTGCCTTCAGAACCTCGTCGGTCTTGTACAGGCCCGTCGACTTCACATCGACGACGAAAGTCGAGCCGGGATGAACCTTGGACAGGTCGCGGGCCAGCATCAAGCCGATCTTGTCGGCGAAAATCTCTTCGCCTGTGTCGTCCACCACGCCGCAGCGGTCGCCGTCGCCGTCGAAGCCCAGGGCCAGGTCGGCGCCCGTCTCCTTCACCCGCTGGGCCATCTGCACCAGCATGGCGTGATCTTCCGGGTTCGGATTGTATTTGGGGAAGGTGTAGTCGAGGTCGGTGTCCATCTCGATCACCTCGACGCCCATGCGGCGCAGGGCCTCGGGCGCGAAGGCGCCGGCCGTGCCGTTGCCGCAGGCGCAGACCACCTTCAGCGGACGTTTGATCTGAACCTTGGACGCCACGTCGGCGATATAGGTTTCGCGGAAGTCGTCGATGCGCACCAGCTTGCCGCCGTCGCGGGCGACGCCCTGGCCGCCCAGCACGATCTCCTTCAGGCGGCCCATTTCGTCGGGGCCGAAGGTCAGGGGCTTGTTCGCCCCCATCTTCACCCCGGTCCAGCCGTTTTCGTTATGGCTGGCCGTGACCATGGCGACGCAGGGGGCGTCCAGTTCGAACTGGCCGAAATAGGCCATGGGCGACAGGGCCAGACCCACGTCCAGAACCTCCATCCCGCCTTCCAGCAGGCCGATGATCAGGGCCTGTTTGACGCTGAGGCTATAGCCGCGGAAATCATGACCGACGACGATCCTGGGCTTGACCCCGATCTCGTGCACATAGGTCGCCAGACCCAGGCCCAGCGCCTGAATGCCGAGGAGATTGATCTCCTTCTCCAGAATCCAGCGCGCATCGTACTCGCGGAACCCCGTCGGCTTCACGAAGGGCAGATTTTCATAGTCCGCCGTGTTCGGCGTCAAATCTTGACGAGGCTTGGGCATTCGGCGCGCTTCAGGCCGCCGCGCGTTTGCGGATGCGGGCGATGCGGCGCAGGCGACGCCAGAATCGTCCACGTTCCGGCTCGGGATAGGGCTGCAGGTTCTCGACGAATTGCTCGGCCGAGGCGCGCCAGCTGAACTTTTCCGCATAGGCGCGCACGGCCTTTCGATCCAGATCGAGGCAGGCCAGACAGGCGGTTCGCAGGTCCTTGTCGATCGCCCCCGCATTCGACCCCGGAATGATGTCGATGGGACCGTGGGCCGGATAGGCCGCGACGGGGGTGCCCGTGGCCATCGCCTCCAGGATCACCAGGCCGAAGGTGTCGGTCCAGCTGGGGAAGACGAAGACGTCGGCGTCGCGGAAACAGCGGGCCAGGTCGTCGCCGAACTTGGCGCCCAGGAACTTGGCCTCGGGATATTTTTCCTGAAGCTCCGCGCGCGCCGGGCCGTCGCCGACGACGATTTTGGTGCCGGGTAGGTCCAGCTGCAGGAAGGATTCAATGTTCTTTTCGACCGCCACCCGGCCGACGTTCAGGAAGAACGGACGTGGCCAGTCTTTACCGCCCAGTTCATCGTAGATGCGTTCCAGATCGGGGTTGAACACCTGGGTGTCCACGCCGCGCGACCAGGGCGAGACGTTCTTGAACCCATGTTCGACCAGTTCGTCGCGCAGCGTCGGCGTCGCCACCATCAGCCGGCCCGACGGCTTGTGGAACCATTTCATATAGGCGTAGCCGACCTGAACCGGGATCGGGAACCGCGCCGAGACATATTCAGGGAATTTGGTGTGATAGCTGGTCGTGAACGGCAGCTTCCATTCCACGCAGATGCGGCGCGTGGCGATGCCGATAGGGCCTTCGGTCGCGATATGCACCGCCTCCGGCTCGAAGGCGCGCAGCATCTCGCGAATCTCTTCCTCCGCCCCCAGCGCCAGCCGGATTTCCGGATAGGTGGGGCAGGGGATGGTCTTGAACAGGCTGGGCTCGATGACCTCGACCTCGTGCCCCATGGCCCGGCATTCCGCCACGGTGCGGGTCAGGGTGCGGACGACGCCATTGACCTGAGGTTCCCAGGCGTCGGTGGCCAGAACGATGCGCATTGAGGCGGGCGGACCCTGAGCCGTTGAGTAAGGGCGGAACTTCTAGACGGTTCGCATGACGATGGCGAGACGGATGTCGTGGCGCCTCACGACAAGGCCAGGGCCGAAGCCAGGTCAGGGCGAAGCGACCCGACCGTGGCCCTGACCTGACTGTAGGCGGCCATGATGTGGTACAGGGAACTGGCGGGCGCGGGTTCGTCGATGAAGTCGCCGCTTTCCAGCATCTTGTCATGCCAGAGTCCGACCGGCGTCAGGTAGCGCCACAGGGCGCGTTGCGCTCTGGCGGCCTGCATCAGACATAGATCTCGCCGCCAGTCGTCGGTCATGGACGACAGGATCAGCGACGCCTTCAGCCATTCGGTCTGGGGCCACAGGCGGGCGCGGGCGCTGCGGACCGAGCCGTCCAGGTCCATCGCGTCGATCGCCACGCCGCGCGCAGGGTCGACGCCTTTCAATCCCGCCTCGAACAGCCGCCATGCAACCCTCAATCCCTCGGCATCGTCTCGGGATTTGGAGTGCCGGGCCAGCAGCCAAGCCCATTCGAACTGATGACCCGGCTCGACCAACGATCCGTCCGATCCCTTTGCCGGGGACCAGTCGGACGAAAAGAACTCTCTGATCGTGCCGGTTTGGGTGTCGATGAACCGGCTGCGCGCCAGATGAACGATCCGATCCGCCAGCGACGTCCAGGAGGCGTCGCCGCCAGCGTCCTCCCAGGCCAGAGCGGCTTCCAGCAGGTGCATGTGGGCGTTGGCTTGGTAGGGATGGGCGCCGACCTCCACCACGCCGCCGTCGGCTTCCATCGACGCCATCAGCGAATCGCGAAGGCGGGTCACCCGATCCTCGACATCCGCGGTTGGCGCAGCGACCGAGACGCCGGCCAGGGCGAACAGGAGGAAGGCCTGATCATAGACGGCCGTCGTCTCGTCTTCGGGCGCGCCGGCTGAAGACAGTCGGGTCCGCACTCGACCGTCGATCTTCATCAGACGTTGACGGGTCCAGTCCAGGCCTGACGAGATCGTCGCACGCCACGGGCCTGACCAGCCGAGGCGGCCTGCCTCGGCATAGACCTGAAGCTGGCGCGCCTGCACCACGGCCCGACGCGATGTCTGAAGTCGCCGTCCGTCCTGCGTCAGCAACTCTTCGAATCCGCCTTCGGCGTTCTGTCCCAGGGTGCACCAGGTCGGCAGCGCCGATTGGCGCATCCATGCCGCGAAACGGACCGCGCCTTGCTCAAGCGTTTCTTTCTGGGGCTGGGGGAAATCCAGATGGCGAGGCGACAGGCCCTCCAGTCGTTTCACGACCTTTCGCACGTCCTGGCTTCGCGCCAGATCGGTGACCAGAACGGCGTCCCGCTCGACCACGATGGCGAGATCGGACACGCCGACGGCGGCGACCAGAACGCCGTCGCAAGCACGCACCAGACAGTTTTCGGCGTCCTCGAAGACATGCAGTCCGACATCGCCCTCCCCCGACCTGTGAACAGCGTCCCAGGCGCCGAGGTCCGACCAATCGAAGGCGACCGGAAGCACCGAGGCGCGTCGGGTCTTTTCCATGACGGCGTAGTCGATCGAGATTCGGGGTGCATCACCGAACCGGCGTCCCAGGATGAGGGCGCCGCCGTCCATCAGCGCGGAATCCAGCGCGTCCGTCACGGCCTCGATCAAACCGGCGGTCGTCTGGCGCAGCTCGTCCTTCAGCACATCGGCGCGGACGATGAAGTTGCCGCTGTTCCACAGATAGCCGTCGCCGATATAGCGTTCGGAAGTGGCGAGGTCGGGCTTTTCGACAAAGGCCTCGACCTCGGCCAGACCCTCGCCGCGCGGCGCGATATAGCCATAGGCCGACGAGGGACCGGAAGGCACGACGCCGAATGTCACGATGCGGCCGGCCGACGCGGCCAAGCCGGCGGTGCAAACGGCGTCGCGGAAGGCCGCGCCATCTGGAATGTGATGGTCGGACGCCACGAACAGATTCACCGCCTCGGGGTCCTGGCGCTTGGTCCAGATGGCGGCGGCGGCCATGGCGGCGGCGGAATCGCGCGCCTGCGGTTCCAAGAGGACGACGGCGTCACGTCCCAGTTCTTTCAGCTGTTCACAGATCGCCTGCCGATGCGCCACGCCGCCGATGACGATCAGGCGTCCCTGGGCGCCGGCCAGGTCGGCAACACGCTCGACCGTTTCCTGAAACGGCGACCGATTTCCCGCCAAGGGAATGAACTGCTTGGGCCGTGAAGGGCGCGAGGCGGGCCACAGCCGCGTGCCGGAGCCGCCGCACATGATGACAGGAAAGATGACCGACATCGGCGCGGTGATGACCCTCGGTGTATTGGGACATGACGCTTAGGCGAACTGGATGCGTTCGTCACCTGGCATGAAAGTCGAAGCTGCAGATCAGGCAATCCGAGGTGATTGGATGTAGCTTACAACGGCAACACCGTCGTCGATTTCACCTCTTCAAGCACCGCATAGGTTCGGGTTTCCCGCACACCCGGCATCCGCACCAGCACGTCGCCCAGAAAGGCGCGATAGGCGTCCATGTCGGCGACGCGGGCCTTGATCAGATAGTCGAAGCCGCCGGCGACCATGTGGCATTCCAGGACTTCGGGCTGGGTGCGGACGGCCTCGGCGAAGCCGTCGAACACGTCGCCGGTGGTGCGGTCCAGCAGCACCTCGACGAAGATCAACAGGTCGCGCCCGACCTGGGCCGGGTCGATCATGGCGGCGTAGCCGGTGATGACGTTCTTTTCCCGCAGCCGTTTGACCCGTTCGAAACAGGCCGCGGGCGAGAGGTTGCATCGACGGGCCAGTTCGGCGTTGGAGATGCGGGCGTCGGTCTGCAGAACCCGCAGGATGCGACGGTCGATGGCGTCAATTTCGATCATCGGAAAATAGGCCTTGAATACGAATGATCTTCGGCTTGATGATCTATCATACGAAGCACCTTCGATGAACTCCGACATATAGGGGGTGAATCCACAGGATTTGTCCGCCATGACCGCTTCAGCCTTCACGCCTTCTAGCCTGGCCGCCTGGGACGGGCTGGACCACGACAAGTTCCGCGACGAGCGTGCGGCCGTCGCCGCCAACCTGGCCCGCATTCCCCTGAGCGCGGACGAACGCCGCGCCGTGGTGGACGAGGCCACGGCCCTGGTCGAACACGCCCGCCGCAGCCAGAAGAAACAGGGGGTGGTCGAAAGCTTCCTGCAGCAGTTCTCGCTGGGCACCCGCGAGGGCCTGGCCCTGATGTGTCTGGCCGAAGCCCTGCTGCGCGTGCCGGACGAGGAGACGCGCGACCGCCTGATCGCCGAAAAGATCGGTTCCGCCGACTGGGCCAGCCATCTGGGCCAGTCCGACAGTTTGTTTGTCAACGCCTCGACCTGGGGCCTGATGCTGACCGGCAAGTTGATCGACGTCGATGAAGAGGCCAAAACCGACCTGTCCGGCTTCCTGAAGCGGATCGCGGGCCGGATCGGCGAGCCGGTGATCCGTCAGGCCGTGGCCACCGCCGTCAAGATCATGGGCGAACAGTTCGTCGTCGGCCGCACCATCCAGGCGGCGCTGAAGCGGTCGAACAAGGAAGGCTGGCTGTGCAGCTTCGACATGCTGGGCGAGGGCGCCCGGACCCTGGCCGACGCGGATCGCTACGAGACCATCTACGCCGACGCCATTGAGGCGGTGGGCAAGACGTCAAAGGGCCAGGGGCCGGAACACGGCCACGGCGTTTCGGTGAAACTGTCGGCCCTGTCGCCCCGCTATGAGGCGACGCACGAGGACGGGGTGTGGGACAATCTGTATCCGCGCATCCTGCGGCTGGCCCGGATCGCGGCGAAACACGACATCAACTTCACGATGGACGCCGAGGAGGCGGACCGTCTGGCCCTGTCGTTGAAGCTGCTGGACCGGCTGGCGCACGAACCGTCGCTGGGCGGCTGGACCGGGCTGGGTCTGGCGGTTCAGGCCTATCAGAAGCGGGGGCTGGAGACGATCCAGCGGGTCGCCGACCTGGCCCGCCGTTCGGGCCGTCGCCTGATGGTGCGTCTGGTCAAGGGCGCCTATTGGGACACGGAGATCAAGCGCGCCCAGGTCTTCGGCCGCACCGACTATCCGGTCTTCACGACCAAGGCGGCGACCGACCTGAACTACCTCGTCTGCGCCAGGGCCATGATCGAGGAGTCGCCTGCGATCTACAGCCAGTTCGCCAGCCACAACGCCCACACCCTTGCCGCCGTGCGCCGCATGGCGCGTGATCGCGGCGTCACGGTCGAGCATCAGCGCCTGCACGGCATGGGCGAGGCCTTGTACGACGCCGCCATCGACAAATGGTCCGACGAGACGGTGATCGTGCGCGCCTATGCCCCCGTCGGAGGCCACGAGGAACTGCTGCCCTATCTGGTGCGTCGCCTCTTGGAAAACGGCGCCAATTCCTCCTTCGTCCACGCCCTGCTGGACGAGCGCGTGCCCGCCTCGGCGGTCGCGGCCGATCCCATCTCCCTGGTCGAGCAGGCGCCCGACCGTCACCCCAAGATTCCGGTTCCGAAAGACATGTACGGCGATCGTCAGAACTCCCTCGGCCGCGACTATTCGCAAAGCGCCGACCGCGAAGCCCACGCCAAGGCCCTCGAAGGAGTCGACCGCGAGAAGCTGACCTCAGGCCCCATCGTCGGCGGCAAGCTGCGCGCCGGGATCAATCCTCAGGACGTGACCAATCCGTTCGACCGCTCGCAGGTGCTGGGTCATGTGTCCGAGGCTGAGGCCGCGGACATCGACGCCGCCGTCGAAGCCGCCGCCAACGCCCAGGTTCAGTGGGACCGTCAGGGGGGCGCCAAACGCGCCGTGACCCTGCGCGCCATGGCCGATGCGCTTGAGGCGGACATGGACCGTCTGGTCGCCCTGCTCAGCCGCGAGGCGGGCAAGACCTTGAACGACGGCGTCGCCGAGGTGCGCGAGGCCGCCGACTTCTGCCGCTATTACGCGCTGTTGGCCGAACGCGACTTCTCGGCGCCCGAAACCCTGAAGGGGCCGACGGGCGAGACCAACCAGTTGATCCTGCACGGACGCGGCGTCTTCGCCTGCATCAGCCCGTGGAACTTCCCCCTGGCCATCTTCACCGGCCAGATCGCCGCGGCCCTCGCCGCCGGCAACGCCGTCCTGGCCAAGCCCGCCGAACAGACGCCCCTGATCGCCGCCGAGGCCGTGCGCCTGTATCACAAGGCGGGCCTGAACCCCGACCTGCTGGCGCTGGTCCCCGGACGCGGCGAGACGGTCGGCGCGGCCCTGGTCACGCATCCGGGCGTCGACGGCGTCGCCTTCACGGGCGGAACCGACACGGCCGCCTCCATCAACCGTTCGATCGCCGCCCGCCCCGGCGCCATCATCCCCTTCATCGCCGAAACCGGCGGCCTGAACGGCATGTTCATCGACACCACGGCCCTGAAGGAACAGGTGATCGACGACGTTATCCAGTCGGCCTTCGGCTCGGCCGGGCAACGCTGCTCGGCCCTGCGCGTCCTCTATGTGCCCAGGGATTCGGCCGACGCCCTGATCGAGGGGCTGAAGGGCGCTCTGGCCGTCCAGACCGTCGCCGACCCCGCCGACCCCGGGACGGACATCGGCCCCGTCATCGACCTGGAATCCCGCCGCGCCCTGGAAGCCCACGTCGAGCGCCTGTCAAAAGAGGCGAAGATCATCGCCCGCGCCGCCTTGCCGATGGGCGCCGAAAAGGGCGACCTGTTCGCCCCCACCATCGCCGAAATCCCCACGCCCGACTTCCTGGAACGCGAGGTCTTCGGCCCCATCCTGCACATCCACCGCTACGCCCCGTCCGACCTGAAGACGGTCGCCGGCAAGCTGGCCGCGCGCGGCTACGGCCTGACGCTCGGCGTCCACAGCCGCATCGAAGCCTTCGCTGACGAGGTCGTCTCCCTGGTCCCGGCCGGCAACGTTTACGTCAACCGCTCCATCACCGGCGCGGTGGTTGGGGTCCAGCCCTTCGGCGGCGAAGGCCTGTCGGGAACGGGGCCCAAAGCCGGCGGTCCCAACAGCCTGATCCGCTATGCCGCAGAGAAGGCGATCAGCGTGAACATCGCCGCGCAGGGCGGGGATCCGGCGCTGTTGAATTTGTGAGCTTATGAGGGTGGCGCGCAGCGAGGCCACGAGAAGGTTGTTTTCTTGAGGCTAGTTACGCGCCATATGTCATACCAAATCGTCGCGGCCAGAACCTGAACAGGTTGGAAGTTCGCGGTGTTTCTTGCATTTAGTAAGGATGTCGATGATCGTCGCGGAGTTTCGGCAGCATAGTCGAGTTATCGGCGCGCTTCTGATGCGCGAGATGACCACGCGGTTTGGTCGCGAAGGGATCGGCTTTTTATGGTTGGTCGGTGAACCGCTGCTGTTCTGTGTCGGCGTCATAGCCTTGTGGAGCGTCGTCAAGCCGACCTTCGCCAGTGAGCACGGGCTTCGTCTCGCTCCTTTCGTAATGACCGGTTATATGTGCCTTATTCTGATGCGGCGCCTTATCGGCCTCCTTACACCTGCGGTTCAGTCCAATGTCGGCTTATTATATCACCGCTTTGTAACCCCCGCGCACATACTGGCGACGCGAGTCCTCTTGGAAGTCGCAGGTGGGACGCTGTCTTTCGCCATTCTGTACGCCGTCCTGGCGTTCATTCAGCAGGTTCAGCCTCCTGAAAACTATCTTTTGCTTTATGCCGGTTGGGGATTGATCGCATTCTGCGCTACAGGACTGGGGCTCATCATGACTGGCCTGGTGATGAGATATGAGATTGTTGAGCGCGTTGTTGGCCTGATCAGCTATTTGCTTATGCCTGTGTCCGGTGCGTTCTTCATGGTGGCCTGGCTGCCGCCGTCAGCCCAGAAGGTGATGCTGTACATCCCCTTTGTTCATGGAACAGAGGCTATTCGGGGGGCGATTTTCGGCGAGTTTGTTGAGACACACTACGATTTCGGATACGCGCTCATTGTGGGTGCGATCATGAATATCGTTGGGTTGTTGATGGTTTATTCTTCATTAGATCGCATTGAGGTCGAATAGTATGCTTGATGTTTTGATCGACGGTTTCTGGTTCGTGCTGATATGAACGATACGCAGTTTAAGTATCTAGGCGCCCTTAAGGAAAAGGCAGGAGGGGAAGCTTCTGATCGGCAGTGGTGGTCTCGTCTGCCTCTGGGATTTCTTTTAGTGGTCGTTTTGCCGACTGCCTTGGCGATGCTCTACTATCTTGTCATCGCGTCGCCGCTTTATGTATCTGAAGCGCGCTTCGTCGTGCGCAGTCCCAATCAGCAGCAGCCTTCGAATCTGGGCTTAGCCCTGCAAGGCGTAGGGATTCAGAGCGCGATGAATGATTCTTTCGCCGTGCATGAATATGTCACGTCTCGCGATGGTCTAGCCTACGTCCAAAATACCGTGGATGTGCGGAAAAAAATCGGGCGTTCGGGGGCGGATTTCTGGACGCGCTATCCGCGTCTAGGCGAGGATGACAGCGTGGAAGGGCTGTACAAGGGCTATAAGCGCTTTGTGACCGTTGGCTACGAGGGCCGCACGGGCATCAGCACGCTGCGCGTCAAGGCTTTCAGCGGAGAGGATGCGCAAGCTATTGCAAACGCCCTCTTGTCTGGAGGCGAGGCTCTGGTGAACCGTCTTAATGAACGGGCGGCTAGAGATGCGGTCCAGGGTGCAGAGCGGGCTGAAGAAGAGGCGCGGGCGGATCTTGTTCTGGTGCGCCAGCGTCTGACGGCTTTCCGCAATTCTCAAGGCTATGTCGACCCGGAGCTTTCTGCGCGTGAAAGCTCTGCTGTTTCGTCAGATTTGCTGGTGGCTATCGCCCGCTTGAAGGCCGAACGTGACCAATTGCAGGCGGGCGCTCCTCAAAGCCCTCAACTCGCCAGCATGAATGGTCGCATTGCAGCGCTTGAGCGTCAGTTGACCGCAGAGCGGGCGAGAATGGCAGGCGCTGCAGGCTCGTTGGCGTCGTCAGTCGCCGGTTATCAACAGCTTCTCGTTGAGCAGGAGATAGCCGACAAGCGTCTGGCTCAGTCCACCGCCGCTGTGATTTCGGCTCGTAATGAGGCGCGTCGTCAGAATCTTTATCTGGAACGGATTGTGAATCCCAATCTGGCGGATCAGCCTATTCTGCCGCGTCGTTGGTTTGGGATTTTCAGCGTGCTGCTTTCGAGCCTGTTAGCCTATGGTCTCGGCTGGTTGGTTTACGCAGGTATCCGGGAACATAAGCAGTTCTAATGGATGATGGCATCGGGCTCCGTGTCAGGGAGCTAAGCAAAACCTATGCCTCGGCATCGGCCCCTCTTTTCAGGGGGTTGTCATTCGATGTTGCACGTAATGGGCGGTTGGCGATTCTGGGGCGAAACGGCCAAGGGAAGTCGACGCTCATCAAGATGCTTGGCGGAATCTTAAAGCCATCGGCCGGGAGCATAGACTGGCGGATGACTTCGTCATGGCCTATCGGTTTTGGCGGCGGGTTTCAGGGCAGCCTGTCCGGGCTGGACAATGTTCGTTTCCTATCCCGCCTCTATGACCGGGACTACCACGACGTTCTTTTGCGGGTCGATGAATTCGCTGAGTTGGGTGAGGCTCTGAAACGCCCTGTCAAACACTATTCATCGGGGATGCGGGCGCGTCTGGCGTTTGGCCTTTCTCTCGCCATCGAGTTTGACTGTTATCTGATCGATGAACTTGTGGCTGTGGGCGATGCGCGTTTTCAAAGAAAGTGCGAGGAAGAACTGTTCCAGCATCGTTCGGGGCGTGCATATCTTATGGCGTCGCACGACATGCACCTGATTTCTCAACACTGTGATCGCGCGCTTATTATCGAGTCGGGCAAGGTGAAGTGCTTTGATGACATTGAAGAAGCGATCGATATCTATTCCTGGCTCCGAGCGGCCTAACAATGCTGCTCGCTTTGCACGCTGGACCCACATCTGCGGCCTGGGCCTGGGCTAATCAGATTGTCGCACAGGCGTTATCGAACGGTTGGCGCGTCGTAGAACGCGATGAAACGGAAATGACGAGCGCGGGTCGAGCGGACTGGCTTTTATCGTCGGATAGCGCTGACCCCGCTGGCGACATGGATGTGCTCGTTTTGGGTCCGGATTTTGTTGCCGCTGATCTCGGACGATTAGACGCGGTGCAGTTGTCTGAACGGTTTCACGGACAGGAGGTGCCCAGTCCTGACGGAACGCGGTGGTTCGCCAGTGCTTTTGTCAATGCGTCCAAGGCTGCTGCTTCTTCATCAATGGTGCGCTTAGTTGATGCTGAAACGACCGTGATTGAGGTCGCTGGTCTCGCAGCCTTGAAGCGGCCCGGTGATCTTGGAGAACTACGGGCGGCTGATCCCGCCCTGGGAGTGTACCGGAGCGATCTCGCTGCAGGCGGACGGGCGTACTGGGGGGCCGCGTTGTTTGCCGACGGGCAGGATCGGAGCATTTCTGCCTCGGGATGGCAGGACCTTACGGGCCGTGTGATGCCTGTCGCTGCAGATCCGGCAATGTCATTGTTTTCGGGGCAGTGGTCGATTGAGTGGCTGATTGAAGTCGATCCGGAAGACGGCTTTGTCGAGCTTCTGTTTCAGTGGGGCGGGCAAGATTTTATGAAGTCCATAAATCAGCCTGGACTGTATTCAATCGTACAGTCTGTTGAATGGCAGCCTGGCGGACATATGATCGCGACAATCACATCCGCCAGGCCGCATTTTCAAGGCAAGGTAAGGTTCTCTGGCGCTGTAGTCACGTATCTGGGTGCGGTTTCACCGAAGACGCTTGAGACTGAAGAACTTCAAGAAGGGCAGTGACGCTGTCTTCCCAAGTGACGGGGTCGGCGCTGGTGACTTCGGCAAATCCCGCTGCGACGTCGGCCATCCATGTCAGGATGTTGTCAGCCAGAACTTGAGGCGAAGCGGTTGCGGGGAAATAGCGAACACCAGATTTTTCGTGAACGCGGAAGACTTCGATGTCTCGCGCCAGGACGGGTTTGCGATAGCCCAGAGCCTCGATGAGCGGCAGGCCGTAGCCTTCGGCGAGCGAGGGAATGATGACGCCTTGACAGGTCTCGTATAGCAGTATGAGAGCTTCATCGCTGGCTTGACTGAAGTGGAATAATCTGCGCCCAAGCTCGGGATGGGAGTGGATTCGGGCCATCAGGACTTCAACGTTCCATCCTTCTCGACCGACCAGAACAAGCTTGGCCCCATATCCGCGCGCCCATAAGTTGGAGAATGCGTCAAGAAGGTCGTCGTGCCCTTTGCGCGGTTCAATGGTGCCAACGGTCAATATCAGGGGGGCGTCGAGACTTTGAAGCCATGCTTCGAAATCGTCTGGCAAGCCAGTGGTGTGCAGGCTGTTCCTGATGTCGGTGCCCATGGGCAGGACGTGTGTGGCATAGCCGTCATTGACGTCGAAAAGGTCGCCAAGGCAGCGTTTGACGTCAGTCTCGGTTTGCCGGGAATTGCAGAGATAACCGTCACTTACGGACGCCAGAACACGAAGCCATTTATGAAAACGCAGGCCTGCGCTTGATGGAAACCAGTCTGGTCTTTGCACGGGTAGTAGGTCGTGCACCAGATACCATTGAAGTACACCTTTTTTCGCCAGATCTCGTAACTGCCGTTCCTGGAAGCGCACTGTATCAAGCGCATAGTCCAGTCCCAGAAAAACATCGCCCTGACCGCCCTCAATCGGTGTGCGATCATTTTCAGCCGGGTGTGGCCAGGATATGCGATGGTAAGGCCGTTTTCGCGTCGCGCATACAAACCAGACGTCCCAACCGGCGCGACGAAACTGTTCCTCGCGCAGAGCTATGCCACGTACGACGCGTTGAATGCCAGTGCCAGCGTCATTCTTGGCAATGACAGAGACGTCTATAAACAGGCGTCGCGAGCCCGTGACGTGTGGTGCTCGACGCCCGGACGCGATTGCGGTGCGACTCCACCGGATTTTCGCACGTTCCAGCCACAACGGTGAGGGGCGCCGTTCAAGGGCGTTTCGTATTCTCGTCCAGATGCCCACTAAAACCCCTCAGGCGTCATTCATGATCACTCTGCAGGAATTGGATACGACGGATTCCTGCAGAGTGATCGAATTTCAGGGCGCTTTCTATCAGATCAATCGATCAGGCACCATTCTGGAGGGCTAATTTTTTTATTACTACTGTAATTTTATAGTTTCCGTAAGGAGATAATTCAGGGCGGCGAGTGTAGTCAAACAAATAGTCCTTCTATGATAGGTATCGAACTTTGAAGCTGTTTGGTCTTAGTGCAAATTCTATTTCTGTCAGTAGCGAGGCGCAGATATACATTCTGAGGTATTCTTTGTTCCATAATGATGGGGGCGTCGGCGTCGTTCGAAAAGATCACGGCTGGGTACGGCGATAATGATGTGGCCGCCGATTTTGGTGACCCGGTGCCAGTCCTGAATAACGCTCAGCGGGTCTGAAATATGTTCAAGGCAGTGACTAGAGTAAACTGTGTCTTGACTATCATCGTCAAATGGCAGGTGCTTTCCATCATATCCAGGGTAGTCGATATCTACTCCGATGGCGCCATGCACTATAGGAACGACGCGTGCGTCGCCGTAGCTGGAAAAACCAATGTCGAGAACGTTAGGGCCGGTTATAAATTGATCTCAGAAGCCGTTTAGCTGTTTGATATCCCATGTCTTTCTAGATTCTGCGCCTACAAAGCGGGAGCCGAGTTCATTGATCTTGTCTGCGACACTAGAGTATTCATTTATATTAGCGACCCAGATTCTGTTAATTCCGATCCATAGTTTTCGAGAATCCTCGTTTACGCCTAGTTCTTTCGGGCTTGTTGCGTTTGGAATATTTATGTGAAGGTCTGTGCTTCTTTCGTTGGAAAGGCGGTTTTCTGCAATTGTTATTCCTCGTAATCTATACCAATTGTAGGAAATGTCCCAGTCGGCAATAACAATGCCATTGTGTGATATGGTTGCTTTTTGATTTTTCAGATATTGATTGTCGATATGTGGAACTAGTTCCATGATGATGGCCACGTCATGGCTACCTAATTTGTTTCTGGGTATTGAAAGATTGACTTTCGTTTCACAACTCCATCGACTCCATGCCTCTGATATCGACATTCCAGATGTCGCAACAAGGCAATTATTAGATTTGATATCGTGTCGGTCAAAGTCGAAAAGGTCTTGCCATTTCATGATTTGGTCTCTTGGAAGTTGTCACTTATCATTGGTGTATAGTTCATTTATTAGTAAACCTAAAATTCGGATTTGAATTTTTGAATCGGTATTGTGAGTCTTTCTGTCAATTTTCTGGATCAGGTTGATGAATAATGCTATATAGCGGTGGTTCCGAGTATGAGAAAGGTGTTGTATTGAGAAAGCGGTAAAAAATTATCTGTGAAATCAGATTTTTGATAGATGGTTCCAGAATTTTTTGCTTTTGCGAAAATTTCTTAAAATCGATGAGAAATAAGATTATTGGGGGGCATATTTCAGGCCTGTCTTGGGTGGGGGTAGCCTTTTAATGGGGCTGCTTGCCTATTCGTCACGGTTTCGCATCAAAGACTCAGAAATCTAGCGATTCGATCTGATCTCCTCATGATTGTGGCTGCAACATTGTGTGAGTATGTCGCGGGCGAGCAAGGCGCTAGCCTTCAAATGCATTGTGGCTGTGAACTCGGGGGATCATGCGAAAAACAGGCTAGAGCGGCGACCGAAAGACGAGGAGGTGAGTTTGGTGTGGCGGGGTTCCGCCACTTTGATCTGGGGCGCTTGCTGTTGTAGGTGCTATAGCATTTGACCAGAATTGTTGTCGTTCAGAGCGTTTCTGAGCTTGGCTTTCTTCCTTTAATCGTGTTGCGCTCTGAGAATGAAAATCGCCAATTTGATTATTGACGTGCGGCTGGTGCAGCGGGTTGGCCGTTCAACTCCCTTGGCGCGTGCGCTGCTGGGGTTGACGCAGCAACTGGTGCAGACCCGGTCTGTGACGTTGCTGGCCACTCGTGGATCACCTCTTCCTGCGGGACTGTCGCAAAGGGCGGGTCGTGTAGTTTATGCTCTGCCGGTGAAGCGCAGGTCGTTCACCTTGATCTCGGCCGGGTGCTATGCGACGGACTTGGCGACAAATCTGCGTCCCCAGATGCGTCCATTCGTGCGCCTCCTGTCGGTCGTGTGGCGGGACGATGTGGGATCTGGTGCGGGTTATGCAGTCTGTGGGGCGGGCCTTGCCGAAATTCCGCTGGGCCGCCAAGCGAGTTCAGTGGTGGTTGTCTCAGAGCTGGATCAGCTTCAGCTTGAACTGGTCGAGAATGTGTCGAAATCGCTGGTTCTTGTTGATGGTGCTGTTGCCTCCAACAAGGATGTCATGCGGGATTTGGTGGCGGCTGTAAGGGGGACTGATGCGCGCATTGTCACTCTGAACGGGGGCAGTGTTGTTGAGGCTCCAGAGGTACTGAATGTCCTTCTGGATGAAGGGGGGGTTCGTGAACTCGTCTCCAGATCCGGACTTGTGCTCTTGCCAAGAGGAGAGCCGACGGTGGTTGCCGCTTGGGAGGTCGAAGCTTGGGGCGGCGCCTGGTTGGAGATTGCGGCAGGCGATGTCGTCAAGAGTCTGGCTGAGCTCTGTGAGCGAGCGGTCAAGGCGGATCGGGATGACGGCGAGGCTGTTCCAGAGGCGTTTTTGACGGCGCTGGAGGAATTGTCTGATCAGGAAGCGCCGCCGGTTCCGACAAGACCGAAAATCGCCTTGGTGACGCCGATGTTCCCGGATCTGGGCGGGCCGCCGCACTCGTCGCTTGATCTGGCGATGGCGCTGACCGAGTTGTGCGAGTTGGATATCTGGACCAACAGCGACATGCTGCCCCTGCACCGCAAGCGTGTTCATGGCGTGTATCGTCTCAGCGATTCATTCCCGGCGGATCGTTATGATGAGATTGTCTACGTACTGGGCAACCATCCACTATACTTGCCGATTTATATGCTGTTGCGTCGTCATGGCGGTGTCGTGATCCAGCATGACGCCCACATGTTGGACTTCCTTTACGTATTGCTAGGGCGCGAGGAATTGGAGCAACTGCTGAAGCGGGAACTTGGTAAGTTGTATCCCGCGCATGAAGTGGGGGTGCTCATCGGTCGTTTGTCTGAGTTCGGCAGGCCTCTTCTGTCCCCAATAGTTGAGGTGGCGGATGGCGTAATCGTTCATAGTCCTATTGCGTGCTCTGTAATCGATGAAATCTATGATAGCCATGTGGAATATTTTCCGGTTGGTATGCCTTATTCATTCAAAAAAGAAGAACTCTCAGCCGATAAGCGGCTGAGCGCAAAATACAGTTCGGGAATCGATCCTCAGATTCCGTGCATAATTTCTTTTGGTGAGGTCCATCTCCAGAAGGGAGCGAAACAGTGTCTGTTCGCCCTGAGTGAGTTGAAATCGTGGGGGGTAGCTTTCCAGTTTCTGTTCGTCGGGCCTATTCGACCTGAATTGAGGGCGGAGTTGGATAGTTATATTGAGCGCTTTGATCTGAATGAATTTGTAAAAATTGTAGGATCTGTCTCTGAAGAACAGTACGCTAGGTACTTGGTGGCGGGTGATATTGTGCTTCAAATCAGGCAGATACCTTTTGGGCAGGTTTCTGGCGCGCTTCTTGATGCTGTTTCTGCCGGTATGCATGGTGTTGCTTCAGAAAATCTGGCTCGATCCATTGAGGCTCCGCAGTTTATCCGGCGTGTGGCGGATGGCTCATCGCCGACAATCTATGCGGAGCAACTTGCAGAACTGATTGCTTCTGGGGCCTATGAGGATCGGCCGGGGCTGGGGTGGGGCGAGTTTGCGGTGAAGCATGACTTCGGCGCCTATGCGCGCAACCTTCTGGCCATGATTTTTGGTCCGGCTCGTGAGGGTCGCTGAGATGTCGGGTAATAATGCCCGGGCCTTTGCAAAAGCGCTTCTTGACGGGCGTTTTCTCATCAATGTCAACAACTTCGTAGCATGGCCAGCGCGTACGGGGATTCAGCGAGTTTGCTACGAGTTTTGCACCCGCTGGCCGCATATTGGGAATACGGTTCCGTTTGTTGAGCTAGGCCCAGATAGAATTGGAATTCTGACGCCGGATGTCTTTGAGGATATCCGAAACATGTTCGAGCATGATGATCCGGTTTTGCGACGGGTTCAGGCGGAAAGTCCGACTCTGGGAATGGAGCCGAATGTCGGTTGGTTGGGGTTGATTTCGGCCAAAAACCGGATCGCGTTCGAGGTGGATGCGGACATAGCGCTTGATGTCTGTCGGGCGGTGATTTCGCTCGAGGAGTCCCTTAATCTCGATTTTTATTCGTTCGCTGCGCGGTATAGGCCGGAAAAGATTTTCAATCTTTGCCATGATTTCCTTTCCTGGACGCATGCGCAGCACTTCAATATAAAATGGGATCATGCCGACAATGTTGTTATCTCTTTAGAGAATAGACGTCGGTATAGGAATAATTTTTTCACTTCCACTGCTATGCGTGAACAATATATCACACGCATAAACCGTGGAGATGGGCGGGATTATTATGTTATTCCGCCAGGTGCCGACGGATTGGGACGCAGCTATCGACAACAGGTTCCGGTTTCTGACGAATTCGTGGTGGTCGGCACGCTTGAACCGCGAAAGCAGCCGATCCAGATTCTGGAGGCGTTCGAAAGAGTGAACTCGGACGGCCATATCGCCAGCCTGTGCTTTGCTGGGCGCATGGGGTGGTTGGCGGCGGAAGACCGGCGGCGTTTGCTGAAGGCTTTCGAAACCTATCCTTGGCTGCGCTGGGTCGACGGACCTGATGATGAAGCCTTGCGCAGTCTGATGCAGAACAGTCGTGCGACCATCTATCTGTCCCTGGCGGAAGGATTTGGCTCTCCGCCCGTGGAAAGTTTGGCGCTTGGCGTGCCGTGCATCGTGTCTGCAGTTATTCCCAGCGTTTTGGACATGCCTGCGAATGGTCAGGTCCGCATAAAACCTGAGGATGGCGCTGCTCTGGTGGATGCCGTGCGCGGGCTGCTTGATGATGCGTCGGTTCTGACGCTGCAGAAAGAGATTGAAACTCTACCGCTGCCGCGATGGCAGGGATTTGTCGATGGCATAGTGGCAATGATTGAGGAGCGGGCGCCGCTTCGTGATGATCAGCAGCCGCTGAGCTATGCACAGTCATTGAGCCTGCTTTGCGCTTTGGGACAAATGAGGGAAATCTCTCGTGATCGGTTGATTAAAGCGATTTTGAAGGCTGTGAAGCCTGATGTCGGATGGATCCAGGTCGCTCGCGTCCAGGATGAGGCGAGGGCTGTAGGCTGGACGAATGTCGATGTCGTTCTGAATCTGGCGGCCCAAATGCCGGCTGGAACCATGCCGGCTGCATTTGTTCAGGCGGCTGTTCAATCTAATTTGGCTGTACAGGGGCTTCGTCCGGATCATTGGCGCAGCCTGCAGTCGTGGTTCAGAGGTCTGCTCAGGGAGCCGGAGTATCGACTCTATGTCGGGCGGATTTTCTCGGACCTGCATGGAAGAAGCGCTGATGCCGCTGAGTTGGAAGCCCAGTTGCCAGACAGCGAAATGTCCCAGACGCGACTTCGGGCCCTGATGGAGGCCCTGGGCAGTAAGGAGTACGCCACCCGGCAGGCGCATTTGGCGCAGGAACGCGCGCCAGATGGGTATTTTGACAGGGTTGAAGTGCAGTCGACCGTTTGGATGAAGGGGGCCTTAACGTCACTGGCGAATGAGGTGGCGGTGGATCGTGCGCTGCTGATCGAAGATGATTTTAGCTTTATTGAGACGGCGAGTCTGGATTTGATGGCGCAGTTGCCGTCGCAAGAGCAGGTGCTGCTTTGGCGTGGGTGGGCAAGCACACAGCAGGGGCGCTACCGTGTGTTGCTGGGAATGCTCACCTCGCGCGCCTGCCTCTTAAAGGTGATTGACGCTCAGGTTCATCTTGAATTGGTGCATGACGTCGCTCGCCGAGCGGGCCTGGCTTCGCGCCAGAAGATGACGGCGCTGCAGTTGGCTGGCCATGTGGTCAGGGCGTTGAGTTCTTCAGTGTCATCCGAACCCTTTGATCTGGGGATGCTGATTGACGACGGAGATGTCGGACGGGATGGCGGTATTGGCCGTTTGATTGAGCGGCAGGACAAGCGTGATCAGGCAGTGGCATTTGCAACGCTCTGGCTGATGGCTTCGGGGCGCGCGGAGTGGAATGAGGCTTTGTTGAACTGGGCGGGCGCTCAGTTGAATAGTCCTGCTGGCGATAAGAGTTCTTTGACTCTCCTTTTGACGGCAAGCTCGACAGAACAGTTCCGCGCAGCCTTTGGCCGTTCCGCGACGTCGGAAGAGCTTCTGGTGTTGTCCGAGCAGGGCGAGGGGTTGGATGTCCGCGTCAAGCGTCTGGCGGTTCTGGTCACGGGGGCTAGGCTTGGCGAACTGGCGGATATCTCTGAGGCTCTGCGTACTGTTGCCGACGAGGCCGCTATGGTGGTGGCGGAGGTGGAAGCGATCGAGCGTTTGTCGGTTGCGCTGGAAGCAGCCGCGCCGCGTCGGTTCGGGCAGGTGTTCCGAACTGTGAGGTCTGAACCGGATGCCTGTGTCGAAAATGGTAAGGATGAGGGGGCCGCCAAGGTTCCTGATGTTCAGCTTCAGGCGCATGCCGATGGTGACATCTCCTCTCTGGAGCAGCTTTTTGCGCTGGACGGCGAGGACTTCGTGCGCAGGGCTTACAAGAAAATTCTTCTCAGAGAGGCGGATGGTGGCGGTCTCGCCACATATCTGAATTTGCTTCGGTCGGGTAAGGGCAAGCCAGCTGTTGTTCGAAGCTTGGCGCTGAGTGAGGAGGGGCGATCAAAGGGATCGCAACTGTTTGGCCTTCAGCCTTTCCTGGATTCCACTCCTGATCGTCCGGCTAAACGCAAGAAGGGCTGGAAGCGTCTGTTTCGTCTCAAGTTATGACGAAAGCGTCTTTGTTGAACGGATATAATCATGTTTGAAAATCTTAAGCACGATAACGTCCGTGCCAGGGCGCCTCTGCGATTGGGGCTCGGCGGGGGAGGCACTGACCTTAATTCCTATTATATGGAACATGGCGGAGCGGTGCTGAATGCGACTATTGACAGGTATGCATACGCTCATCTGACAAAGAATCCCGAAGGGCGGCTATGTTTCAGGGCAGACGATCTCGGGCAGGCTGATGACCTGCCGTGCAGCATGGACTTTGATGTTCGCTCGGGTCTTTCGCTGCACCGTGTGGCTTATGCGCACATGATGGAACGCTATAACGACGGAAAGCCCATGTCGTTGTCGATTTCGACCACCATAGATGTGCCGGCCGGTTCCGGTCTGGGAGCATCGTCTGCGTTGATGGTTGCGTTGATCGAAGCCTACGCCCTAGCCTTGCGTGTGCCGCTTGGTCCCTATGACGTGGCAGAACTGGCCTATTATTTGGAGCGCGAGCGGCTCGGTATGTTGGGTGGCAAGCAGGATCAGTATGCCGCAGCCTTTGGCGGCTTCAACTATATTGAATTTTTGCCCAATGATGTTGGCGTGATTGTAAACCCGCTTCGTCTGCATCGTGAATATTTGAACGAATTTGAATCCTCGCTTGTGATTTGCTTCAGCGGTCAGTCGCGGGAGTCTGCTAAAATCATTAAGAATCAGGTGTCCGGATTGAACGCGCTCGATGCGAAGACATTGCAGTCGATGCATGAGATAAAGCATCATGCAGCTGAGATGAAGTCTCTTCTTCTTGCGGGGAAGGTTCGTGAAACGGCCAATGTTCTTCGGAAGGCGTGGTTATCCAAGAAGAATACGGCATCGACGATAACCAATAGCACCATCGATGACATCATTGAGGTGGCAATTGAGCATGGTGCATGGGGCGGCAAGGTCTCTGGTGCAGGCGGGGGGGGATTCATCATGCTTCTGGCTGATCCATCGCGTCGGCATAACCTCATCGAAGCTCTGAATGCCGCTGGCGGAGTCGCCAGTGCCGTTCGGCTGACATTTGAAGGGCCTGAGTCCTGGGTCGTTGCCGCATAGGGGCTCCAAGGTGTTGATCGGCAGATCGATTCTGTTTGGTCGAGCGAACAAGGATAAATGAACGTGGTCGAACAATGCGCCATCCTTCTGGGCGGCATGGGAACGCGCCTTGGTGAACTTACACGTGAAACGCCCAAGCCCTTGCTTCCCGTCGGTGGTCGACCTTTTGTCGAATTGCTGATCCGCGAAGCCTGGCGGATGGGTTTCCGAAAAGTTCTGCTGTTGGCCGGATATCGTCCTGAACGTGTTTTAAGCATGATCGACGATCTTCGGCGCGCGCTTCCACGCAATTGCTCGGTAGATATTTCGATCGAGAATGAACCGCTGGGTACGGGTGGGGCGGTGGTTAATGCGCTGCCCTATCTGGACGAGCGTTTTCTGCTCATCAATGGCGACACCTGGTTCGACTTCAATTGGAATGCCCTCTGCGCCGATCCCGGTGAGGACGTAGCGAGCGTAGCTATCCGCGAGATCGATTTGGCTGATCGGTATGAAACAATCGAGGTGGGTGGCGATGGTCGTGCTATGCGGGTGGCGCCGCGGGGTGAGGCGCAGCAAGCGCCCTTCTATGTCAACGGCGGTGTCTACTGCTTTTCAAGATCGCAATTCGAAGGTCGGCAGAAATGTTTCTCGCTGGAGGCAGATTTGCTGCCCGTACTTGCGAGGGCGGGAAAGCTGCGCGCTGTGCGTTCAGAAGGGTATTTTCTCGATATCGGTGTTCCGGAAGCCTACGCCCGAAGTCAGTATGAAATACCTGCGCGTCAACGTCGTCCCGCCCTGTTTCTGGATCGCGACGGGGTCATCAATCATGATGATAGTTATGTAGGATCGCAGGATCGGTTCCGTTGGATGCCAGGCAGTAAGGAGGCGATCCGCTACGCCAATGAAGCGGGCTATTTTGTATTTGTCGTCACCAACCAGTCAGGCGTAGCCCGCGGCTATTACACGACACAGGATGTCGTGGGCCTTTTTGATTGGATGCAGGCAGAACTGCGTGAGGCCGGGGGCTATATCGATGACTGGCGGTACTGCCCGTATCATCCTGATGGTGTCGTGGAGGGGCTTTCGATCGCGCATCCGTGGCGTAAACCTCAGCCGGGAATGCTGTTGGATCTGATGGCGCATTGGGACGTTGATGCGGCCCGCAGCCTGATGGTCGGAGATCAGGTCAGTGATGTCGCCGCTGCTGAGGCCGCGGGCGTTCAAGGTGCTTTGTTTAGCGGTCAAAGCCTCTATACCTTCGTGCGGGAGCGTCTGTTGAATAGAGATGAAGAATGATCACTAAAGAAATTGGACAGATTCAGTTTAAGTCCAGAGAGTGGTTGGTCAATATTGCTGCGCCATTCTGGAGCCGGACGGGGCGCACTGCATCGGGTCTTTATGCGGAAAAATTGTCGCGGACAGGCGAGTCTATCGCAGAGTACTATCGCACCTTTGTCCAGGCTCGTCAGATTTACGCATTTTCTGTCGCTCATCGTCAGGATTGGGATGGACCTGCGGTCGATCAGGTCCAGCAGACGGTCAATCGACTGTTGAGCTCAGCGCGGCGGCAGGATGGCTTCTTTGTTCACAAACTCACCCATGATGGTGATGTGCTTGATGAACGTGCCGATCTGTATGATCAGGCGTTTGTTTTGTTTGGCCTTGCCGCTTCTGGAAGTCTTCTTGAGAAATCCAGTCTGTTCGATGAAGCGGAGCGCTTGCTCGATGTTCTCGAGAGCCGCTGGAGCCATTCTGAAGGCGGCTTCACTGAGGGGGAGATTGTGGACGGTTCGATCCGTCGTCAGAATCCCCACATGCATTTGCTGGAGGCGTTTAGTGCACTCTATCAGTTCAGCGGGCGGCAGCGTTTTGGCGACGCGGCTGCGTCCATCGCCGAACTTTGCCGGACGCGGTTTGTCGATGCGGACACCGGTGCTCTGCTTGAGTATTTTGAGCAAGACTGGCGACCGCTGGGTGATGTGCGTGGGCGGATCACAGAGCCGGGGCATTGCCTGGAGTGGGCGTGGTTGTTTGAAGGATTTGCGGTGATTGGAGGCGCGGACGCCTTGGCCGTTTCTGATGCTCTGACGGGGTTTGCGCGCTCAAGGGGTATTGATGCTGAGCGCGGCGTCGCCATCAATGAAGTCCTGACTAATGGTGATGTTCACGACCACAGGGCGCGACTGTGGCCTCAAACCGAGCGCATGAAGGCGGCGGTATCGCGTTATGCGCGCACCGGCGCCGATAACGAGGGGCGTGAAATCATCGACGCCTATAGGGGGCTGGAGAAGTATTTCCTGGCTGACCGCCCTGCCCTTTGGGCCGACAAGATGCTGAAAGACGGGGCCTTTTTGGAAGAATTGGTGCCTGCTAGTTCGTTTTACCATATTTCCTGCGCGATTAATGAGCTTCTGAACCTTAAGGTGGCGGAGGGCTCGGTCGTCCCGGGAACTGACCTCCCGCGCTGATCATACGACCGAGGGAGGGGCCGTTATGCCAAAAACCCCTTCGCGCAATTCTATATCAGGGCGAACGGTAAGGCCCGGTTTCATAGTGACTCGGCCAGGCTTGGCCGCTATCTCGCGCGGGCAATGAACGAAACAGAACGCCAGTCCGAAGAACGCAGCTGGGAGACGGCGAAGACGCTCGCCGAGGCCCTGCCGTATATTCAGGTTTATGATCGCGAGACCGTGGTCATCAAATATGGCGGGCACGCCATGGGCGAGAGCGCGGTGGCGCGTCAGTTTGCGGCTGATGTGGTGCTGCTGAAGCTGATGGGGGTCAACCCGGTCGTGGTGCATGGCGGCGGGCCGCAGATCAGCGCCATGCTGGACAAGGCGGGCGTGAAGTCGGCGTTTGTCGATGGTTTGCGTGTGACCGATCCGGCGACGATGGAGGTCGCCGAAATGGTGCTGTCGGGCGCCGTGAATAAAGAGATCGCCCACTGGATCACCATGGCCGGCAAGGAGGCGGACGTGCGCGGCGTCGGCCTGTCGGGCAAGGACGCCGGTCTGCTGACGGTCGAGAAGACGCGCCGGACCAAGCGTGATCCCGACAGCATGATCGAACACGAGGTCGATCTGGGCTTCGTCGGCGAGCCGACCAGGGTCGATCCCAAGCTGATCGCCGGTCTGATCGCCTCGGAGACCGAGGACTGGGTGCCGGTCATCGCCCCGATCGGGGTGGCCGAGGACGGCCAGACCTACAACGTCAACGCCGACACGGTGGCGGGCGCCATCGCCGGTTCACTGGGCGCCAAGCGGATGCTGCTGTTGACCGACGTGCCGGGGGTCAAGGGCGCGGACGGCGAGATCATCCGCCAGATGACGCTGGACGAGGCGCAAAGGCTGATCGACACCGGCGTCGCCTCCGGCGGCATGATTCCCAAGCTGGAGACGGCCATGGCGGCTGTGCGGGCGGGGGTTGAGGCGGTCGTCATCCTGGACGGTCGGCGGCCGCACGCCATGCTGGTCGAGCTGTTCACCGAGTTCGGGGCCGGCACCCTGGTGAAGGCGTCTTGATCGACCTGTCGAACGTGCGCGCCTGGGTGTTCGACATGGACGACACCCTGTACCCGCGCGAGCAGGGACTGATGCGGCTGGTCCAGGCGCGGATAAACGCCTTCGTGGTCGAGGCCGTGGGCCTCGCGCCGGAAGAGGCGGCGGTGATGCAGCGCCAGTTCCTGGACGAGCATGGCACGACCCTGGCGGGGCTGATGGCCAACTATGCGGTGGATACCGAGCGCTTCCTGAAGGAGGTGCATGACGTGCCGCTGGATTCGGTGGAGCCGAACCCTCGTCTGGCCGAACGGTTGAAGGCCCTGCCGGGCCAGTGTTTCGTCTTCACCAACGGCGCGCGCGACTATGCGCACCGGGTGCTGGACCGGATCGGGATTTCCGACTGTTTCGCCGGCGTCTTCGCCATCGAGGACGGGGATCTGACGCCCAAGCCCAGTCCGGCGACGTTCCGGCGGATGTTGGAGCGGTTCGACATCGCGCCGCACCGCGCCGCCTTTTTCGAGGACACGCCGAAGAACCTGGAGCCGGCCAAGGCGCTGGGCATGGCCACCATCCTGATCGGCGACGGGCACGGCAAACCGCTGGGCGACCATATCGACATCGTCGCCCCCGATCTTCTCGACTTCCTCTCCGACCTGACCCTCAAGGACGCCGCATGACCGACCTGTCGCATCTCGAATCCGTCATCGAGGCCGCCTGGGAGAACCGCGCCGAGGTCTCGACCACGACCCGGGGCGAGGTCCGCGACGCTGTGGAGAGCGCCCTGGCGCTGCTGGATTCCGGCCAGGCGCGGGTCGCCTCGCGCGGGACGGACGGGGTCTGGACCACGCATCAGTGGCTGAAAAAGGCGGTGCTGCTGTCCTTCCGCCTGAACGACAACCAGATCATGCGCGCCGGGCCGGCGGCCACCGTGCCGCTGTCGGTGGATCATCCGGCCGCCTTGGGGCCATTCTGGGACAAGGTGCCCAACAAGTTCGGCGACTGGAGCGCCGGCGACTATCAGGCGGCGGGCTTCCGCTCGGTTCCCGGCGCCATCGTGCGGCGCGGGGCGCATATCGCCAAGAACGTGGTGCTGATGCCCTCGTTCGTGAACATCGGCGCCTTCGTCGACGAGGGTTCGATGGTCGACGCCTGGGCCACGGTCGGCTCCTGCGCCCAGATCGGCAAGAACGTCCACCTGTCGGGCGGCGCAGGCATCGGCGGTGTGCTGGAGCCGCTGCAGGCCAATCCGACCATCATCGAGGACGGCTGTTTCATCGGCGCGCGGGCCGAGGTCGCCGAGGGCGTGATCGTGCGCGAGGGCGCGGTCCTGGCCATGGGCGTCTATCTGTCGGCCTCGACCAAGATCGTGGACCGGGCGACGGGCGAAGTGTTCCGCGGCGAGGTGCCGGCCTATTCGGTCGTGGTGCCGGGATCGCTGCCTGACGCGAACGGCGGGCCGTCGCTGTATTGCGCGGTCATCGTCAAACGGGTGGACGCCCAGACGCGGGCCAAGACCGGCGTGAACGAACTGCTGCGCGACTGATCAGGCGGCGTCGGGCCGGGCGGCGTTGACGGGATCGGCCGCCCATTCCGGCGCATCGACCACGACCGCGATGGTGAAGACCGAGCCGCGCCCGACCTCGGACTGGACGGTGATCTGGCCGCCCATCAGCACCGCGAGACGGTGACAGATGCTGAGGCCCAGACCTGTGCCGCCGAACCGCCGGGTGGAGGAATCGTCGACCTGGGTGAAGGGCTGGAACAGACGCGCCTGGTCCTCGGGCGCGATGCCGATGCCGCTGTCGCCGATGTCGATGCGTAAGGCCAGCCGGCCGTCGGGGCGGCGTTCGCCCTCCATGACGAAGCGAACCTCGCCGGCGGGGGTGAATTTGACGGCGTTGCCCAACAGGTTGTTGCTGATCTGGGCCAGCCGCAGGGGGTCCAGACAGGCCAGGGCGGGCCAGTCGCCGCGCTGCTCGGCGGTGAATCGCAGACCCTTCGCCTCCGCCTGGGCGCCGAACGGGCCGATGAGACGCTCCATCAAGCCCTCCGTCTCGATCAGCACGGGGGCTAGATCCATGCGGCCGGCCTCGATCTTGGTCAGGTCCAGAATGTCGTTCAGCAGCACCAGAAGGCCGTCGCCGGACTGGGTGATGATGTCCACGAAGCTGGATTGACGCGCGTTCAGATCGGTCATCCGCAGCAGTTGCGCGGCGCCCAGCACCCCGTTCATCGGCGTGCGCAGCTCGTGCGATATGACGCCTAGGAAGTTGGACTTGGCGGCGCTGGCCGCGTTGGCGCGATCCCGGGCGACTTCCAGCTCCGCGATCAGATCGGCCTGCCGATGGTTCACGGCCTCCAGTTCCGCATCCTTCATCTGGGTGATCGTGACCTTGATCAGCAGGGCCAGGCCGAGGACGGGGGTGATGGCCAGCAGAACCCAGAAGCCCGGCGACCCCCATTCCTGAACCAGCAGCCACAAGGACGCCGCGGAATAGGGGGCCGAGACGATCAGCGCCTCGCGCGGCGCGGCGCGCATCTGGGTGAAGACCAGCACATAGCCCGCCATCAGCAGGGCGACCGCCAGGGGCACGCCGTAAACGCTCCCGTATCGGAACGACAGGATCGGCGCCGCCGCCCAGCAGGCGCATGACAGGGTCGCTATGATCAGGCGCGTTTTCGGCGTCGATCGTCTGTCGATATAGCCTCGCCCCACGCCCACGACGGTCGTGACGAGGAACCAGGTGCCCGCGATGACGAGGTTGGTCGTGGTTAGCAGCGCCAGCGCCCAACTGGCGATCAGCCAATACCTCAGATCGCCGGCGGCGATCAGTCGGTGCAGAAGCGGGCGCTGGACGTAATCGTCAGGAAGCATGGCCGCACTTTCACAGGTTCGATCGTCGAACGATGGCGCCTGATCCGCTAAGATACAGTGAATGAACGACTTATTTCGTTTCCGGTGTACGGTGGCGCACTTTTCGTCCTGACGGAACGGGCCGCTAGACGGGCTTGTCCGTCGCCATGGCCTCGGCGTTGACCGCCGCATCGGCGATGCCGGTCAGGTCTTCGTCGGTCCGGGATTCTTCCTGCAGGGTTTCGTCCAGCAGGGCCGCCGCATCCTTCATTCCCAGAACCGTCGCCCAACGCTTCAGTGTGCCGTAGCGGGTGATCTCATAGTGTTCGACAGCCTGGGCGGCGGCCAGCAGGCCGGCGTCGAGGGCGGGGCTGTCCTTGTACTCGTCCATGATCTCCTCGCCCTCGGCCAGGATGCCCTCGATGGCGTCGCAGGTCTTGCCGCGCGCAGCCTTGCCGATGATGTCGAACACCTGTTGCAGACGTTCGATCTGGCCCTCGGTCTGATCCTTGTGCTTTTCGAAGGCCGCCTTCAGGTCGGGCGAGCGGGCCGCCCGCGCCATCTTCGGCAACGATTTCAGGATTTTGCGTTCGGCGTAATAGATGTCGCGCAGGGTGTCGTGAAACAGGGTGTCGAGCGTCTTATCGGCCATGATCGTCTCTCGCGGAAGGAGTGGAGCGCACGGGCGCGCCCCACCACAAGCGATCGATCCGACTTCCGTTCCTGTGTGCGGATTCGGCCTTAGGCCTCGCGTGCCCGCCTCAGATCCGGCGGGGTCGCCTCGTCGGTCAGGATGCGGATGGCTTCCTCGACCGTGACCAGGGTCTGGGCCTGGCTGCCCAGGCGGCGGATGGCGACCATGCCCTCTTCGGCTTCCTTCCTGCCGACGACGGCGATGACCGGGACCTTGCCGACCGAATGCTCGCGGACCTTGTAGCCGACCTTCTCGTTTCTCAGGTCGATCTCGGTGCGCAGGCCGGCGGCCTTGAAGCGCTCCATCACGTCGCGGGCATAGTCGTCGGCGTCTGAGGTGATGGTGGCCACCACGGCCTGGGTCGGGGCCAGCCACAGGGGGAAGGCGCCGGCGTAGTTCTCGATCATGATGCCGATGAACCGTTCGAACGATCCCAGAATCGCGCGGTGCAGCATGACCGGCCGGTGCTTCTGGCCGTCCTCGGCGATGTAGGTCGCGTCCAGACGTTCGGGCAGGACATAGTCCAGCTGGATCGTGCCGCAGGTCCATTCGCGGCCGATGGCGTCCTTGACGATGAAGTCCAGCTTGGGCGCGTAGAAGGCGCCGTCGCCCTCGGTCACGACCGGTTCGGTCCCGGCGGCGCGGGCGGCCTCGGCCATCAGGGCCTCGGCCTTGTCCCAGAACTCGTCCGTGCCGGCGCGGTTCTCGGGCCGGGTGCCCAGGCTGATGTAGGCCGTCTCCATGCCGAGGTCGGCGTGGACGCTGCGGGCCAGTTTGATGAACGCGGCCGTCTCCTCGACGATCTGGTCCTCGCGGCAGAAGATGTGGGCGTCGTCCTGGGTGAAGCCACGTACCCGCATCAGGCCGTGCAGCGAACCCGAGGGCTCATAGCGGTGGCAGGCGCCGAACTCGGCCATGCGCAGCGGCAGTTCGCGATAGGACCGCTGGCCCTGATCGAAGATCTGGACGTGGCCGGGGCAATTCATCGGCTTGAGCGACAGGGTCTCGCCCTCGACCGTCTCGCAGACGAACATATTGGGGCGGTATTTGTCCCAGTGGCCGCTCTGTTCCCAGAATTTGCGGTCCAGAACCTGGGGCGTCTTGACCTCGACATAGCCGGCGGCGTCCAGGCGGCGGCGCATATAGGCCTCCAGCACGCGCCACAGCACCCAGCCCTTGGGGTGCCAGAAGACCATGCCCCGGCCCTCTTCCTGCATATGGAAGAGTTCCATCGCCTTGCCGACCTTGCGGTGGTCGCGCTTCTCGGCCTCTTCCAGCCGCTGCATATAGGCGTCCAGGTCTTCCTTGGTCGCCCAGGCGGTGCCGTAGATGCGCTGAAGCTGCTCGCGCTTGCTGTCGCCCCGCCAATAGGCGCCGGCCAGCTTGGTCAGTTTGAACGCCTTGCCGACGTGGCGCGTCGAGGGGAAGTGCGGCCCCCGGCACAGGTCGATCCAGTCGCCCTGCTTGTACAGGGTGATGGTCTCGGTCCCCGGCAGGTCGCGGATCAGCTCGGCCTTGAACTTCTCGCCGCGCGCCTCGAAGAATTGGATCGCCTCGTCCCGTTCCCAGACCTCGCGCTCGAACTTGGCGTCGCGGTCCACGATCCGGCCCATCTCCTTTTCGATGGCGGCGAAGTCGTCGGTCGAGAAGGGCTCGTCGCGATAGAAGTCGTAGTAGAAGCCGTCCTCGATGGCCGGGCCGATCGTGACCTGGGTTCCGGGGAACAGGGTCTGGACGGCCTCGGCCAGAACGTGGGCCGTGTCGTGGCGGATGGTGTAGAGGGCGGCCGGATCGTCGCGCATGATCAGGCGGAAGTCGCCGCCCGTCTCCAGCACACGGCCCATGTCGCGCTGCTCGCCGTTCAGCTCGGCCAGCACGGCCTTCTTGGCCAGAGACGGCGAGATGGAGGTCGCGACGTCGCGCGCCGTGGAGCCGGCCGGATATTGGCGCACCGCGCCGTCGGGGAATTTCAGGTCGATCATTTTTCAGTCTTTGACTTTTCTCTCGCGTGATCCGCCAAGGCGGCCTCGCGTGGCGGGACCGGGTCGTATCCCGATCCCCCGAAGGGATGGCATTTACAGAGCCTGCGCACGGTGAGCCATCCCCCACGGACCGGACCGTGCCGGATCAGGGCGTCGCGCCCGTAATCCGAACAGGTCGGCAGGAACCGGCACTGCTGGCCGATCAGGGGGGACAGCGTCAGCTTGTAGCCCCGATGGGCGGCGCGCACGCCGCGTTCATAGAGAGACATTCGTCCCTTCGCCGGGGGCTGATTAGGGTTCGCTGCGCTTATCCCCCGTCATCGCAGGGGGATCAACCGGCTGCGCCCGTCAGGCCGCACCGGCGAGACGAGTTCGCGCCGTCAGGGCGTTCTTCATGGCTTCCAGCGTCGCCTCCAGCGAGACCAGGGTCGAGGCATGGCGGGCCGGATAGTCGGCGACCTGTTTCAACAGGCGCAAATCCTCGAACCGGCCGGTCGGCCCGTCGCCGCCGGACTTCAGCATGGCGGTCATGGCGTCGCGCGCGTCCTGGATGTCCTGAACCGAGGCGCCGATGACGTGCTGGCCCAGAACCCCGGCGGCGGCTTGGCCCAGGGCGCAGGCTTTCACGTCCTGGGCGAAGGCGGCGACGCGGGCCTGATCGTCCAGAGTCACATCGACCGTCGCCCGCGACCCGCACAGCTTGGCCGTCCGCTCGCCCGTGCCGTCCGGCGTCGGCAGGCGGCCCGCATGCGGCAGGTTCGCCGCCAGCGTCAGGATGCGCGCGCTGTAGAGGTCGTCGATCATGATGGGGAAGATAGGCGGTTCGACACGGGCGCGAAACCTCTGCCTGCCGACCATGCTTCGTCATTCCGGGCTGCTGACTATCAGGCCGGGTTCGATTTCAGCGTCCGAACGTCAAAGATCCGTCCGCTGCGACCTCAAGCGTCGCGTCCGCATAGTCCGCCAGCGTCGGGTGGGCCGTCTGCAGCGGATGCGTCCAGGCGGCGGTGACGACCACCACGTCGGCGTCAGCCGCTTCGCCGGCTGCGATGCCCGCCTCGGCGTCCTCGAACACCAGACAGTCGGCGATGTCGACGCCCAGGGCGGCGGCGGCCTTCAGATAGCCGGCCGGGTCGGGCTTGCCGCGTTCGACGTCCTCGGCGGTGATCAGGACGGCGGGCGGCGTGATGCCGGCGGCCTTCAGACGCGCGCGGGCGAGAGGAACTGTGGCCGAGGTGACGACGGCCCAGCGGTCGGGCGGCAGGCGTTCGACGAAATCGACGGCGCCGGGAATGGGGGCGACGCCGTCCAGATCCTCGATCTCGGCGCGTTCGACCCAGGCGATCTCGGCGTCCAGATCGATGTCGGGCAGGTTCTGGCGGCGGATGGTGTCGGCGGCCCGCACGCCATGCATGACGGACAGCAGGGCCGCCGCGTCCAGACCGTGCCGCCCGGCCCAGCGGGTCCAGACCCGTTCGGCGGCGGCGGTCGAGGTGATCAATGTGCCGTCCATGTCGAACAGGAAGGCCTGGTAGGCGCGGGACGCGGGGAGGCGGGTCATGGCCTCATCCACCACGCGCGGGCGTCCGCCGCAACGGTCGGATCAGCCGCCCTGAAGCGAATTCCAGGTCCGGGCCGTGTCGGTGCCCGGGGCAGGGGTGGCGACGCGGCCCGGCGCGGCGGCGGCCGTCACGCCGGGCGCGGAACGGGCGCGCAGCCAGTTCAGGTTCTGCTCGGCCTGTTCCGGGGGCAGTTCGCGGCGCAGGATCTGTTCGGCCTCGCCCATCTTGCCCTGAAGACCCAGGGCCAGGGCCAGGTTCTGGCGCACCTTGGCCGAGGCGGTCGGCTGGGCGGCGGCGCGGCGCAGCAGGGCCTCGGCGCCCGGCGCGTCGCCGTGCGTCAGGGCGGCGGTGGCGGCGTTGGTCAGGACATCGGGATTGTCGGGCGACACGACCAGCGCCTGGTTCCAGGCGGCGCGGGCGTCGTCGAAGCGGCGCACCTGCTCATAGGCCACGCCCAGCAGCGAATAGGGCCGCCAGTCGCGCGGGGCCAGATCGCGCGCCTTCTCCAGCGGGTCGACGCCATAAAAAGCCTGGCCGCGCGCGATATGGGCGCGACCCAGCTCCAGCAGGGCGTCCAGATCGGTCGGCTTCAGGTTCAGCGTGGCCTGGGCCGCCTCGGCCGCCTGATCATAGCGGCCCAGTTCGCGCAGGGCCTGGGCCAGTTTGACGCCCGCGACCGCATCGGTCGGATCGGCCTGCTGCTCCGACGCCCAGAAGACCGACCGCGACAGGGCGTCCATCCGGTCATAGGTGGCGCGCACCTGGGCCGACGACGGGCCGCGTTGCTGCTGGGCCGCGACCGGCGCGGGATCGCTGGCCTGGGCGGAGGCGACGCTCGCGCTCGCGGTCAGGGCGATGGTTGCGATCAGGGCGGGCATGGGCGACATGGGACAGGTCCGAACGGTCCTTGGGTCTTTAGCGCGCTCAGGGTCGCCGCTCTGCGTCAACCAATGGTTAACCGCGTTTCGAGGCCGCTCATGTCCGCCCTGCATCCCCTTCTGGTCGCCGCCGCCGACGGCGCGGACGCCGTGCCGATCCGCATCGTGTCGGCCGGTCAGACGCTGGACGGCGCCGCCGGCCGCTGGGCCGCGCTGAACGGGTTCGAGGGCAAGGCGGGACAGCTGCTGGTCGTCGCGGGCGCCGACGGGGCGGCGGTCGAGGTGCTGCTGGGCGCCGGCCGGGCCTTCGATCCAATGACGGCGCGCGGTCTGTCGGCGCGGTTGCCGGGCGGCCTGTACCGGCTGGCTCTGGAGGGCGAGGCGGCGCATCAGGCGGCCCATCAAGCGACATTGGCCTTCCTGTTGGGGGCCTATGTGTTCGACCGCTACAAGGCCCGGCCGGAGCGCGCGCCCGTCAGGCTGGTCGCGCCCGAGGGACTGGATGCGGTCGAGGTGTCGCGCATCGTCGCCGCCTGCGCCCTGGCGCGTGAGATGGTCGACACCCCCGCCGCCGACATGGGGCCGCTGCAGATCGAGACCATCGCCCGCGAGATCGCCGAGAGCGCCGGAGCGAACATCGCGGTGACGGAGGGCGACGCTCTGCTGGACGACAACTATCCGGCCATCCATGCCGTCGGCCGCGCCGCCGCCCCGAACCGCGCGCCGCGCCTGATCGAGATCGGCTGGAAGCTGGACCAGACCCAGCTGCCGCTGGTGGCCCTGGTCGGCAAGGGGGTGGTGTTCGACACCGGCGGACTGGACCTGAAGCCCGCCGCCGGGATGCGGAACATGAAGAAGGACATGGGCGGTTCGGCCCACGCCCTGGCGCTGGGGCGGCTGGTGATGCAGGCCGATCTGCCGGTGCGTCTGGTGGTGATCGTGGCGGCGGTGGAGAATGCGGTGTCCGGCGACGCCTTCCGGCCCGGCGACATCCTGAACAGCCGCAAGGGTCTGACCATCGAGGTCGGCAATACGGACGCCGAGGGTCGGCTGATCCTGGCTGACGCCCTGACGCGGGCGGGCGAACACGAACCCGACCTGACGCTGGATTTCGCCACCCTGACCGGGGCGGCGCGGATCGCCCTGGGGCCGGAGCTGCCGCCCCTCTATACGGACGACGAGACGCTGGCGGGCCAGTTGCTGACGGCGGCCGCCGAGGTGCGCGATCCGATGTGGCGGATGCCCCTGTGGCCCGGCTATCGCGCGGCGCTGGACGCCGAGATCGCGGATCTCAGGAACGATCCCGCCGGCTGGGCCCAGGCCGGATCGGTCACGGCGGCCCTGTTCCTGCAAAAGTTCGCGCCCGAGACCGGGGCCTGGGCGCACATGGACATCTTCGCCTGGAACCCCCGCGCCCGCCCCGGCTGGCCCGAAGGCGGCGAGGCGCAGGCCCTGCGCGCCTGCTACGCCATGCTGAAGGCGCGCTATCCGGGGTAGGGCGGAAGGCTTCGGAGGCGTCGATCCGGGCCAGATCGGGGAAATCGGAAGAACGCAGTTCTGTTGATTTTCTTCGAAAAAGCGACGCGCGTTAACGGCCCCTAAGCCATCGGGGGATAGGCTGCAGGCTCAATCACGCGAGTTCACGTTGACCGACGTCCTCGATCTTGTTCCGCCCGGCGACCGTCTCGCCCGACCCGACCTCGCCGAACAGGCGTTGGAGGGTCTGGTGCGCGCCGGGGCTTATCGCGCGACCGAGACGATGCACTGTCGCGTCGCCGTGGCGGACGTGCTGTCGGACGCCGATACGCGGATCGACCAACTGCTGCATGGCGAGGTTTTCGACGTTCTGGAACGGTCGAACGGTCGCGCCTGGGGCCGGGCGCGGCGCGACGGCGTGGTCGGCTGGGTGGTGGCGGACAGTCTGTCGGCCGGGGCGCCGCTGGCGACGCATCGGGTGGCGGGCGTGGACGCGGCCCTGCCGCTGAACGCCCTGGTGGTCGAGGGGCGCGAGGGGCTGGACTCCGCCGATCTCAGCCCCGTCGGCGCCTTCGAGACGGACCTTGTCGCGGTGGCCGAACGGCTGCTGGGCCGGCCGCACGAACTGGGCGCGCGATCCTCCCTCTCCACCGACTGTTCGGGCCTGGTGCAGCAGACCTTGCTGGCCTGCGGCCTGCCGGGGCCGCGTCGGTCGGACGGGCAGGCGCGGCTGGGGCATGCGGTCGCGGCGGCCGAGGCCCGGCGCAACGACATCGTCGTCTGGCTGGCGCCCCGGGGCGATCACGACTGGACCGGCCATTCGGCCCTGATGCTGGACGGCGAACGGATCATCCACGCCACGGGCGGCAAGGGCGTGGTCATCGAACCCCTGGCCGAGGTCGAGGCGCGTCTGGTCGCCGAAGGGTTCGAAACGGCGCTGTTCCGCCGACTTTAGTCCCGCATCGTTCGCAGGGCGCCCAGACGTGCGAAGGCCAGCGTCAGCGCCTTGCGCCGCGCGGGGGCCAGCGGCGTCACCCCCGCCTCGCGCAACACCGCCCCGCCGAAGCCGTCGGCGACGATCAGGCCCGGCGCGTCGGGCAGGATGTCCTGCGGAAACTCGGGCGCCACGGCGAAGTAGAAGGCGTCGCAGAAAGGGCCGTACTCCTGCCATTTGCGGTCGACGCGATAGTCGTCGACGCCCGACTTGACTTCGCAAATCACGATGTCGCCGCGCCGCCCCACGCCCATGACGTCGGCCCGCCGCCCGTTCGGCAAACAGACCTCCAGCAGCGGCGCATAGCCCATGTCCATCAGCAGCCGCGCCGCGCCGCGCGTCACCGACAGGGTCGTCTCCGGGCGGCTGAAGACCAGTTCGAGGTGGACGGCGGCGGACATGGCGTCAGCTTATGTTCCGCCTACGTTCCCATCGCAAGCGTCGCCTTTACAGGCCGGTGTGGACCAGCCGTCCCATCGGAAAGCCCAGGGCGCGCACGCGAGCCAGGATGCGGTCGCGCTCGGCCTGCGACGCATTCTGGTCTCGATGCCAGATCCACCAGTTCGACTTGTCGGGCAGGCCCATGACGGCCCAGCTGTAGTCGGGCGCGTGGTCATAGACCCAGTAGTTCTGGCCCGCCAGACCGCCGAAGCTGAGCAGGCCGGTCAGGCTGAAACGGAACCGGGCGTTGGACGTGGTGTCGGTGACGCGGGCGTTGGCGCGCAGCACCTCGACCTTGCCGTCGGCGCGCCGGGTGCAGGTCACGGCGATGGCGTAGCGGTCGGCGGCGCCTTGCGGGGTGAAGTCGATCTGGGCGCGGCTGCAATCCTTCTGGACGGTGTTGTGATTGCGCTCGATCTCGAACCAGCGGCCGTCGAACCGATCCAGATCGACGTCGGACGCCTGGGCGAACGACGTCGCCGGCATGAGAGCGAGGGCGGCGAAGGCGGCGATCAGGCAGGCGCGCGACATGGGCATATCCTCGTTCGGTATGGAGGACATACGCGCCGCGGACGCGATCGGTTGTGTTCAGCGCCTCAGGGTTTCGCGGTTGACCGCCCATTCCGCGCGGGTCTGGCCCCATACGTCGGCGACGACGCCGGCGAAGGGTTCGGGCAGGCTGGCCTTGCCGCGATTGCGCGACCCCAGACGCTGGGCCAGCCGGGTCGAGGCGGCGTTGCCGTTCTCGATGGTGTGGATCACGTCGTCCCAGCCCAGGACATCGAAGGCGTAGTCCATGCTGGCGATCGCGGCTTCCTGGGCATAGCCCTTGCCCGTGGCGTCGGGGTGCAGCGACCAGCCGACCTCCGCCCCCGGCCAGCCGTGCGGCCGCCACGGTCCGATCCGGCCCAGCCACAGGCCGGTGGATTTCTCGATCACCGAGAAGAAGCCCACGCCCGTCAGGCTCCACGCCCCGGCGACGGTCGCCAGCAGGCGCCAGGTCTCGGCCGGCGTCTTGACCCCGCCGATGAAGCGGGTCGTCTCGGGATCGGCCTGGAACTCGGCCCAGCGCGGAAAATCCTCCAGCGTCGGCGGGCGCAGGATCAGGCGGTCGGTCTCAAGGCGAACGTCGGTCACAGCAGATACTCCCGCTCAAGTTCGTAATGGCTGCCGTCGTCGGTCAGGACGCTGGAATACAGGCCGAAGCGGTCGATGCGGATCGGCGGCGAATGCAGCAGATTGTGCCCGGCCATCCAGGCGCCGATGCGGTCGGGGTTGGTCTGGGATTTCAGATAGGCCAGGGTGACGTGGGGGCGATAATCGCGCGCCTCCATCGCCACGCCCGCGCGCTGACCCGCCGCCTTGCAGCGCCCGGCGAGAACCGACAGCCGGTCGTTCGGCGTCTCCACCCCGGCCCACAGCGTATGGCTGCGGTGGTCGTCGCCGAAGGCGCCGACGCCCTTCAGCGCGATCTGGAACGGTTCGCCGGCGACGCGCGCCAGTTCCGAGGCCAGATCGTCGGCGCGCCGCTCGTCCATCTCGCCATAGAAGGCCAGGGTGACGTGCAGCGCTTCCAGCGGTCGCCAGCGCGCGCCCGGCAGGCCGGATTGCCGCCGCTTCAAGCCGTCGGCGACGTCGGGCGGCAGGGTCAGGGCGGCGAACAGACGAACCATGCGACGGAAGGTAGCGACGGGAACGCATGGCTCCAAGCCCGGTTTTCCTTGCAGTCAGGGCCTCGGCTGACGATATTCGAGGCTGACGACCGGAGACGTCTCTCCGGCCAACCGGAGAAAGTTCGTCGCCATGAGCGATTTCAACAACGGCTACGCCCGTCCTCTGCCGCAGACGGCCGACATGTCGGTCGACGCCGGCCTGCGCGCCTTCATGCTGGGCGTTTATAACAAGCTGGCCCTGGGCCTGGTGGTCGCCGCCGCCCTTGCCTACACGACCGGCAACGTCCCCGCCGTCCAGCAACTGCTCTACACCGTCGGTCCCGACGGCCGCATGGGAATGACCATCCTGGGCATGGCGGTGCAGTTCGCGCCGCTGGTGCTGATCTTCGGCTCGATGTTCTTCATGAAGAACCCGACGGCCGGCGCGACCAATGTGCTGTACTGGCTGGTCGTGGCGACCATGGGCGCCTCGCTGGGCTGGGTCTTCCTGATCTACACCGGCGCCAGCGTGGCCTCGACCTTCCTCGTCACGGCGGCGGCCTTCGGCGGCCTCAGCCTGTACGGCTACACGACCAAGCGCGACCTGTCGCCGATGGGCACCTTCCTGATCATGGGCGTGATCGGCCTGATCATCGCCTCGCTGGTCAATATGTTCTGGCCCAACGGCGTCCTGTACTGGATCATCAGCGCCGCCGGCGTGCTGCTGTTCTCGGGCCTGATCGCCTTCGACACCCAGCGCCTGAAGATGAGCTACTATGCGCTGGAAGGCGACCGCAACGCTCTGGGCGTCGCCACCAGCTATGGCGCGCTGAGCCTGTTCATCAACTTCGTGAACCTGTTCCTCTTCCTGCTGCGCTTCATGGGCGGCAACCGGAACTAAACGCTGTCGAAGGACGGATGCGGAAAGGCCCCTCGCGGGGCCCTTTTCATTTGGCCTTAGTCCACGATCTGAAACCGGCGTCCGTCGAACACGCGCAGCACCTGAAGCAGGTCGCGGCCGCGGCGCAGGATCTGGCCGCCTTCGCCGATGACGGCCCATTGGCCCTGGCGGGTCTGGAGGGCGGGGCGTTTTTCGATGCGGTAGGCGGGGGCGTCGCCGGTGCGGCGGAAGACGGCGAACTCGGCGAAGTCCCTGTGCCCGACCATGGCGTAGTCGCGCCATTCGCCCTGGGCGACCATCCGGCCATAGACGCGCAGGATCGGGTCCAGTTCGCGCCGGTCGAAGAAGACGGGGCCGGGGGCGGGCGCCGTGTCGTGAGGGGTCATGCTCATCCCCTCAACTTAGGCCGCGCCTCGGGCGACGCCAGAGGCGGGACGCCGGGCGGCCGAGGGCGGGGTGGAGGAAAATCGTTCCAGACACGAAATGGCCCCGTTTCGGTCCTTCGCCCGCCTGCATGGCCGCCGAAATATCGATCATCGGCTCGTCGGAGTTCGGAAGCGTCCCGGATCCTGAACAGCCCCCCCAGCCCCCCTGGATGTTTCCAGTTTACGGGCTCCGGCGGCCGATGCTTCCTCCAAGCGAGCGCCCGCCCTGCCTTTCCCCTCCCCCTCCCTGGCAAGGCGGGCGTTTCGCTGTCTGGAGCCCGCCTACCCCGGAGCCTAACCCCGGAACCCGCTACAGGTTCAGGGTCAGGGTCTGGCGTTCGCCGCCTCTCGTGATCGTCAGTTCCACCGCGCCGCCGGCGCCCTGAAGGGCCGTGGCGGCCGCGCGCGCGTCGGCGACCGGGGCGCCGGCGACGGCGGTGACGACGTCGCCGGCCGTCAGATCGGCCTGGGCCGCCGCAGAGCCGGCCTGGACGCTGACCACCTGGGCGCCGCCGTCCTGATTCCGCAGAGCCGCGCCATAGGCGACGACAGACTGTGCGCCCATCGTCACCGGCTGGTCGGACGGGGTCTCGACGCGAAGCGAGGTCGTGGCGTCGCGGCCGTCGCGCAGATAGGAGACGCTGAGGTCCGAGCCCGGCGCGGCGATGCCCACCGTGGCGTTGACCGATCCGGCGTTGGCGACGGGGCGGCCCTGCAGGCGGGTGATGACGTCGTTGTGGCGCAGGCCCGCGCGCTCGGCCGGGGAGCCGGGGGCCACGTCGGCGACGACCGCGCCGCGCACGATGCCCAGATGCAGTTCACGCGCCCGTTCGGCGTTCAGCGAGCCGAAGATGGCGCCGGTCGAGCCGCGCTTGACCTCGCCGTTCTTCTTCAGCTGGTCGGCGACATACAGCATGATCCGTGTCGGCACGGCGAAGGCGATGCCGTCGTTGCCGCCGCCCAGACCGCCCGACAGGATCGAGGTGTTGATGCCGATCAGCCGGCCCCGGCTGTCCAGCAGCGGCCCGCCGGAATTGCCCGAGTTCACGGCCGCGTCGGTCTGGATATAGTCCTCGACCGCATCGCCCAGGCCCGAACGGTTCAGGCCCGAGATGACGCCCATGGTCAGGGTCTGGTCCAGGCCCAGCGGATAGCCGACCGCAAAGGCCAGGTCGCCGGTGCGCAGGGTGTCGGAATCCACCGTCTGGACCTGTTTCAGGTTCAGGGGGCGGCCGTCGGGGGTGATCCGCAGCACGGCGATGTCGGTGGCCTTGTCTGCCCCGACCAGAACCGCGTCGAACAGGCGGCCGTCGGTCAGGTCGACGGTGAACTTGCGACCGCCCTCGACCACGTGGTTGTTGGTGATGATCAGACCCTCGGCCGCATCGACGATGACGCCCGAGCCGGAGGCGTAGGGTTTGGGATCGGTGGAATCCGAGCTGGGGCCGCGCGACTGGCCCAGGGTCGTGACCTGGACCACCGCCGGCAGCGATCCCTCCAGACCCGAGGAGAAGCTGAACACCCCGCGCCGCGCGTCGTAGGGCAGGCCGACGCCGGCCGCGCGCGCGTCGGCCTGGGCGACGGGCCGGGCCAGGACGGGCGTGGCGGCGGCCGCCAGAGCCAGGGCGAGCGCGACGGAGGAGACGGCCTTGGAGCGGATCGGCATGAGCATTCCCTTGATCGAACCCGGACCCTAGACCGAGTTTTCGCGCCTGACGATGGGATTTGCGTCGCCGGAGGGCGGGGCCGGGCACAGGGGTTGCCTTTGCTGCCGTCCGGCGTGACCATAGAGGCCTACGCCGACCCAGGAGACCCGTGAGATGAGCCAGACGACGATGGACCGCCGCCGCAGCGCCGCGACCCCGTTCGCCCGGCTGTTCCGCGACCATCCGCGCGAGGTGGGGGAAACCTATTTCGAACATATGGCCGCCTCGTCCCGGTTCGGCTTCAAGCTGATGGGTCTGGCGGGCGCCGCCTTCATCCACGCCGTCGTGCCGGGCCTGCACAAGGCCACCGTCTCGACCGCCATTCGCGGCATGGCGCGCGACATGGGCGGCCGGGCCGAAGAGGCGCGCGAGACCCGGATGCGCGACGCCGGCGTCTGGGACGTGGGGCTCTAGGGGGCTTCGAATCCGTCCCAGTCATGCAATCGCCGGGTTCTGTGCTATAGAGGCGGGCTCAACCCTACGCAGGATCGCCGCCTTGAGCATCACGCTCGATCTTTCGCGCGTCTCGAACGCCGCTCCCAAAGCCCCCGTCAACCTCAGCGGTCTGACGCGCGCGGGCCTGCGCCAGGCCCTGATCGACGCCGACGTCTGCCCGCCCGAAAAGGCGAAGATGCGCGCCAGCCAGGTGTGGAGCTGGATTCATCACTATGGCGTCACCGACTTTTCGGCCATGTCGAACGTGGCCAAGGACATGCAGGCCAGGCTGGCCGAGCATTTCACCCTGGCCCGCCCCGAGGTGGTCGAGCGCCAGGTGTCCAAGGACGGCACGCGCAAATGGCTGATCCGCACCGCGCCGGGCATCGAGATCGAGACCGTCTATATCCCCGACGTGGGCCGGGCCGGCGCCCTGTGCGTGTCCAGCCAGGTCGGCTGCACCCTGAACTGCACCTTCTGCCACACCGGCACGCAGAAGCTGGTCCGCAACCTGACCGCCGCCGAGATCGTGGCCCAGGTCCAGGTGGCGCGCGACGACCTGGAGGAATGGCCGTCGCCCAAGGAAGACCGCCGCCTGTCCAACATCGTGTTCATGGGCATGGGCGAGCCGCTCTACAATCTGGACAATGTCTCCGACGCCATCGACATCATCTCGGACAACGAGGGGATCGCCCTGTCGCGCCGCCGGATCACGGTCTCGACCTCGGGCGTCGTGCCGCAGCTGCAGGCGCTGGGCGAGCGGACGGCGGCCATGCTGGCCATCAGCCTGCATGCCACCAACGATCGCTTGCGCGACGTGCTGGTGCCGCTGAACAAGAAATATCCGCTGGAACAGCTGATGGCGGCGATCCGGGCCTATCCAGGCCTGTCGAACGCGCGGCGGGTGACGTTCGAATACGTCATGCTGAAGGGGGTCAACGACAGCCCGGAAGAGGCGCGCGCCCTGCTGAAGCTGATCGAGGGCATCCCGGCCAAGATCAACCTGATCCCGTTCAACCCCTGGCCGGGCGTCGACTACGAATGCTCGGACTGGAAGACCATCGAGCGTTTCGCCGCCATCCTGAACAAGGCCGGCTACGCCAGCCCCATCCGCACCCCCCGCGGCCGCGACATCCTGGCCGCCTGCGGCCAGCTGAAGTCCGAAAGCGAGAAGGTCCGGGCGTCCGCGCTCAGGAAGGCCGAGCAGGCGGCCGGGGCGGAAGCGGCATAGGCAGTTGCTCGGCGACGATCTGACAAATCAGCGCTCCGACAGCGCCAGCCGCCGTTACGGGCAGGATCACCAGTGGGCCCAGAGCGCCCAAAGCCAATGAGGCCGTGAGCCCGGCGAGCAGCGCGCCTGCGGTGGCGAGCGCCCAAGGTCCTGTCCGGCCCATCCGTCTGAGGATTAGATAGGTCGGTACGCCGACGCATGAACTTCCCAAGAGGAAGGCGCCAAGAACCATCGGCGCAAGATGAAGAACGATGGCGAGGGCTATGAGGCCATCCATCGCCGCCGTTGGTACGCCTTGCTTAAGCCCGGCGACCGAAGCCGCGAACGCCGCGATCATGGTTATGCCGCTGACTGCGGCAGAGGCGCAGACAGCGGCGAAAAACAGCGGCCACAGGCGCGAAAACAGCGCTTCAAGCATCGTCATCCTCCTACACGCACGACCGGCCGATCCATCATCGTTTCGGGCGTCCGCACGTTCCACGCCAGTCCCAGCCGTTCCAGCCCCTGAATGAACCGCCAGCCCCAATCGCTCTGGCCGGGATAGAGGCCGATGCGGGCCGAGCCGGGGTAGGCGTGATGGTTGTTGTGCCAGGCCTCGCCCATGGTCGGTATGGCGGCCCAGGGGACGTCGTGGGCCTGGACGCCGGCGTCGCGCACCCGCCAGGTCTGGGGGCCGCGCCGGTGGGCCAGATGGCCGACGAACCAATGACCGATCACGCTGATCGACACGCGGGCGCAGACGCCCCAGACCACGAAGCCCCAGCCGCCCAGCAGCCACAGGCCGCCCGCGATGGGCAACTGTTGCAGCATCCAGGTTCGTTCCAGGAAGCGGTGGACGGGGTCGCGGCCGATCCGGCCCAGGTCGAAGGCGGGCGGGCGCTCCAGCACCAGTCGACCGTGCATCTGCCAGATCGCGTCGATCAGCATCGGCCGACGGTGAGCCAGATAGTCGTGGCAGTCCGACTGACGCTGGGCCCAGTCGCGGATGTCGTGGGCGCGGATCATGCGGAACGGGCCGCTCATGCCCACCGCCGTTCCGAACCAGGAGAGCAGCCGCTCCAGCAACAGTGGACAGTCGAAACTGCCGTGGATCATCCGACGATGAAACCCGACCGAATGCCCCAGCAACAGGGTCGTCCCCGTCGTGACGACGAAGACCGCAAGGGCGCCCAGGCTGAAAGTCGCCGCGCCGAAGATCAGGGTCGCGGCCAGCATGGCCCCGTTCCAGAGCGAGGGGGCCGGGTCCCAGACGACGCGCCCCTTCACCGGACTGCAGCCGGGCGTCTCGATCAGGTGGTTTACGGCGCAGGGGTCATGGTCGGTCATGGCGATGCTACAGATAGGTATTTAGGTAATGACTTAAACATTGAAATTTGCCTCTGGCAAGCCGTTAGCAAATCGCTTAAATGCCGATCATGCAGCGCGTGTTCGAAGCCCTCTCCAGCCCCATCCGGCGCAAGATTCTGGCCTATCTGGCCCATGCCGACCTGACGGCGGGGGAGATCGCGGCCAAGTTCGAGATCTCCAAACCCGCGGTGTCGCAGCATCTGTCGGTGCTGGAAGTCGCCGGTCTGGTGACGAGCGACAAGAAGGGCCAGTACGTCCATTACAGCTTGGCGCCGGATCAACTGACCAACACCCTGAACGGTTATGTCCAGGAGATCTGTCCGGTCGCCAAGCCGCTGAAGCGCGAAAGCGCGGCGTTGGCCAAGGCGCGAAAGGACAACCAGGACGGCGGCGTGCTGTAATCTTTAGTCACAAGGTGTGGCCGCGCCGCGCTTGCGGATTGGGGCGGCAATCGGGCAAGGCGTGGGGCATGGACCCGTCCCTGTCGAACGTGCTGTCGAGCGCCGAGGTTCAGGCCTTCGCCTCGGGCTTTCCGGTCATGGTGATGCACCTGATCGTGACCCTGCTGCTGCTGGCGGCGGGGGCCACGGTCTATGCGATGCTGACGCCGTGGAAAGAGGTCGAGCTGATCCGTCAGGGCAACACGGCGGCGGCCATCGCCTTCGCCGGGGTGCTGGTGGGCCTGGCCGTGCCGCTGGCGGTGTCCCTGGCGGTGTCGACCTCGGTGCGCGACATCGCCATCTGGGGCGTGGCGACGGTGGTGCTGCAGCTGCTGGCGTTCCGGGTCGTGGACCTGCTGCTGAACGGACTGCCCGAGCGCATCCGGCACGGAGAGATTTCGGCGGCGGTGGTGCTGCTGGGGGCCAAGCTGGCGACGGCGGTGATCCTGTCCGCCGCCCTGACCGGCTGATCGGCCGGGCGACGTCATGCAGTTTCCGCGCCTGCCGGACTGGGCCATCTACGGGGCGGTGGCGGCCGTTCTCCTGGCCGTGTCGTTGGGTCGGCGCGAGAACGCCGACGCCCCGCCTGCGCCCCCCGCCGCCGATGTCGAGGAGGGGCCGCTGCTGGGGCCGATCACGCCGTTCGATACGGCCGTGACCATCGACGCGGGCGAGACGCCGTTCCAGCCGTCGTCCGGCACCGCCTTCTCCATCGCCGGGCGCGGCCGGTGGATCACCGCGCGCCATGTGGTCGAGGGCTGCCGCAAGCCGGCGCTGGTGGTGGGGCCGGGCCGGGCGGTGGCGGCGGACGTGCGGCTGGCGCCGCGCGCGGACGTGGCGCTTCTGATCACCGACGGCGGCCCGGCGGCCCTGCCCGTGGCGGTGCGCGAGCCGCTGAGAAAAGGACAGAGGGCCTTCCACCCCGGCTTTCCGCAGGGGCGGCCGGGCGAGGTGACGTCGCGCCTGCTGGGTCGCGAGACGCTGAAGGTGTTCGGACGCGGCGCGCGCGAGGAGCCGGTGCTGGCCTGGGCCGAGGTCGGGCGCACCGACGGGCTGGAGGGGACGCTGTCGGGCCTGTCGGGCGCGCCGGCGCTGGATTCGCAAGGGCGGGTGGTGGGCGTGACCATCGCCGAGGCGCCGCGCCGGGGTCGCATCTACACCACCGCGCCCGAGACCTTCGGCCGCGCCATCCGGGGCGAACAGACCCGGGCGGAGGCGGCGCAGGGGCCGGCGGTGACGACCGAGGACTATGGCCAGGTGTCGAACACCCTGAGACGCGACCTGCGGGTGGCCCAAGTGGTTTGCCTGGCGGTCTGAAGGCCGAATTGCACCGAAGAAAAATGGTGCAATTAGTGCAATTGGCTTTTCAGGCGACTGTAAAATAAGGGAAATCTACGGGCCGAGTTTGCACCTGTGCAATTGGGCGGTCGGCGTGTCCCTCGGGGCTGGAAAACGGCCGAGACGTTTGGGATCGCGATGTCAAAGACCGGGGGAGATCATAACCCCGGTTCGGACCGTGTATGGCTGAAAGACGCTGTCGGTCAGCAAGTTGTTGAAAAGACGATGTTTCGGTCGCCGGAATATGAGGGCTGGCGATCAACAACGCCTATCCCTCCCCGAGACGGGGAGGGTGGCCGAGCGACGCGAGGTCGGGTGGGGGCGGCGGACGCTCTCTTACGGACCTGCTGGTGGTACGCTGCGCGACCCCCCTCCCCCGCAGGGGGAGGGAGATCTGTTTGCGCCATTACTTCAGCGCGCCGGTGTTCAGGTTCAGGGCGCCGGCCTCGATGACTTCGAGGTTCGGGTGTTTGGCCCGCAGGGCGTCCAGGAATTTGGAGCCGTCGCCGACGATCACCAGGCTGGCGCGATTGGCCGGCAGGTGTTGGGCGAAGGCGGCCTGGACCTGGTCGGGAGTGACGGCGCGGACCCGGCCGGCGTAGTCGGCGAGATCGCTCATCGGCAAATCATAGAGCGCCAGGTTGGCGACCAGCGTCCCCAGACCGTCCACCGTCTCCAGAGAGCGGCCGAAGCCGCCGATCAGGGTGGCGCGGCGTGGGGCCAGGTCGGCGGCCGTCGGGGTCTCGGTTCCCAGTTTGGCGATCTCGGCCAGGATCAGGTCGGCGACCTCGTCGGCGGTCTCGTTCTTGGTCTGGGTCGAGGCGGTGAAGACGCCCGCATCGGCCCGCGCGCCCAGTGACGACGAGGCGCCGTAGGACAGACCGCGCTTGATGCGGATTTCCTGGTTCAGCCGCGACGAGAAGCCGCCGCCGAGCAGGCTGTTGCCCAGGGTCAGGGGGAAGAAGTCCGCGTCCGTGCGCGACACGCCGCGCAGGGCGGCGACCACGGCGGCCTGACCCGCGCCGGGCTGGTTCACCACGACGATGCGCGGGGCCAGGGTCTGACCGGCCGGATCGGCGGCGTCCGTCGGGGCGGCGCCCGTCGGACGCCAGTCGCCGAACGCCTGCTGCGCCAGGGCGCGGGCGGCGGCGGGGGTGATGTCGCCAGAGAAGACCAGGGTCGCGTCCGACGGCCGATAGCGGGCGGCATGGAAGGCGGCGACATCGGCCGGGGTGATGGCCGGCACGGTCTGGGGCGTGCCCGATCCCGGCGCGCCATAGGGGGCGTCGCCATAGATGACGCGGCCCACGGTCATGCCGGCGATGGCGGCCGGCTGGCTGAGGGCGACGCGCAGGCCGTCCAGCGTCTGGGCCTGCTGACGCTCCAGCTCCTCGCCGGCGAAGGCGGGGTTCTTCACCAGATCGGCCATCAGGGCGACGGTCGCGGGGAAGGCGTTGGCCGGGGCGTTGGCATAGACGTTGGAGAAGTCCACGCCCGCCGAGGCGCCGACCGACGCGCCCAGCTGTTCGATCTGGGTGGCGATTTCGGGCGCCGTCTTCGTTGTGGTGCCCTGGGTCAGCAGGGAGGCGGTCAGGGCGGCGACCCCGGCCTTGCCCGCCGGATCGTCGGACGAGCCGGCCTTGAAGCTGAGGCGGGCCGAGACCAGCGGCAGGCCGTTGGTCGGGGCGACCAGGACGCGCAGGCCGTTGTCGAGGCGGAAGTCGGCGACGGCCGGGGTTACGGGGGCGACCTCCGGCCCCGGCTGGGGCAGGCGCACGCGCTCGGCCTCGGGCAGCAGGACGGCGGGGGCGCCGGCGGGGGCCAGGTCCGCGACCTTGACCGGCGCATCGACGTTCATCTTCTGCACCGAGGCCGGATTCTTGTCGTCGGCGGCCAGATAGGTGATCGTCGACTGGCGCTGGGGCGTCAGATATTTGCGCGCGACGCGCTGGACGTCGGCGATGGTGACGGCCTGGATCTGGGCCACCTCCTGGTCGGCGGCGGCGGCCGATCCGGTGTTGATCAGCGAATAGCCCAGGGCGGTGGCGCGGTCGTCCACCGTCTCGCGGCCGCGCAGGGCGTTGGCGACCAGCTCGTTCTTGGCCTCGGCCAGCTCCTCGGCGGTGATCGGGGCGTCGCGCAGTTTGGCGATCTCTTCGTTCAGGGCGGCGACGCCCTCTTCGGCCGTGTGACCCTGGGCCATGATGGCCAGGGCCGACAGATTGCCGGCCTGCTGGGCGAAGTCGGGGGTGGAGCCGATCTGGGCCGCGATCTGCTTGTCATAGACCAGCGAGCGATAAAGGCGGCTGGACTCGCCGGTCGACAGCACGCCGTCCAGAACCGTCAGGGCGGCGCGGTCGGGGTCGGCGTATTTGACCGTGGGCCAGGCGATGACCGCGGCCGGCAGCGGCACGTTCGGCGCATAATAGGTGACGTTGCGGGGCGCCGTCGGCTCGGGCTCGACCACATGGTTGGCCGGGATGGGCGTGGTCGGGTTCTTCAGCGGGGTGAAATACTGGTCGATCCAGCGGTCCAACTGGGCCTGGTCGAAATTGCCGGCCACGATCAGATAGGCGTTGTCGGGCCGATAGTAGGTGGCGTGGAAGCGGCGCACGTCGTCCAGCGACGAGGCCTCAAGCTCCTCGATCGAGCCGATGCCCGGGCGGCGATAGGGGCTGTCCTGATAGATGGTTTCCGGCACGAACAGGCCGAACAGGCGTCCATAGGGATTGGCCAGGATGCGCTGACGATATTCCTCCTTCACCACGTCGCGTTCGGCGACGAAGGTCGGCTCGTCCACGACCAGCGACCCCATGCGGTCGGCCTCGGCGAACAGCATCCGCTCCAGATGGTTGGCGGGCACGGTCTCGAAATAGGCGGTGGTGTCGTCGGCGGTGAAGGCGTTGTTGGAGCCGCCCACGTCCTCGGTCAGCCGGTCGAAGGTCTCGGGCGGCAGGTTTTTGGTGGACTTGAACATCAGGTGTTCGAACAGGTGGGCGAAGCCCGAACGGCCAGCCGGATCGTCCTTGGAACCGACCTTGTACCAGACCTGGACCGTCACGTTCGAGGCGGCCGTGTCGCGCGCCGTATAGACCTCAAGCCCATTGGGCAGGACGCGCCGGGTGAAGCCCAGCGGGGGCACGGTCACGCCCTGCGGCGCCTGGACCGCCGCAGGGGCAGGCGCAGGGGCGGGCGCGCTGTCGGCGAAGGCGGGGGCGGCGAGGCCGAGAAGGAGGGCCGAGGCGGCGGCCCCGACTTTGAGCGTGGCGGTCAGGCGGAATGTCATGGGGGGCTCCGAAGCCCGGAACGCCGGGCGCCCGGACCCTAACAGCGATCGTGCGTCTTGCACCTTACCGAGATGTAATGAAGCGCGCCTTGGCGGCGAAAAGGAAAAAGCCTCGCCGGAGCGAGGCTTTCTACGCCGTGCAAAGAGCTTGCATTCGCCCCAGAATGCACGACGGCCTCTTGCGAGGTCTCAGACGCGGATTGCTGACGCCAGAGCCGCTAACGGTCGCTGATCTATTGAGTTACAGGCTTTTTGTCAAGTGGGCCAAGCCCAGGCCTGCGAGAATGCAGCCCCGTATTGTTCTTAGATTATCGCTGGTTATGGTCGAGAAACAGTATTCGCGTTTGCCTTGCCGGCTTTTCGCCAGTCGGATGAAGTCAAGTCGCGATAAGGCCACGGCGACCATCATGTCTGCCTTGACCCATACGCCCTTTTTATCGAGCCAGTCCGGAAGCAGATCGGGCAGATCGATCTGGCAGTGAAACTGCATCACCGGGTCGGGCGCCGTAGTCGATAGGGGAACGACCGTGCAAAGGCCCGGTCTGGCGACGATCTTTGGGCTGACGACGACGACCGGGCGGCGCTTGACCATTTCTGGCGGTGTAAAGCCGCTGTCGAAGTCGCACATCAGGATCGTGCCGATCTTCGGATGTTCACGGATCGCCATAGCCTGGGTTCGCCCATCGAGACGAACTCGTCAATCCTTGCGTGTGTTTCACTCGCTGGGGAAGACGCGCACGCCGATCTCGCCGGCGGTGGTCAGCCAGGCGTGTTTCATGCCCTGGCTGTTGAAGGGGGCGGCGATATTTCCGGCGGCGTCCAGGGCGATCATGCCGCCGTCGCCGCCCCGGCCCTGGCCGTCGAGCTGTCCGATCTGGTCGATCACGGCCTGGGTCGCGTCGGCCAGGGTCTGGCCGGCGGCCACGCGCCAGGCGGCCTGGGCGGCGGCGGCGACGCGGATGAAATATTCCCCCTGGCCGGTGCAGGAGGCGGCGGCCTTGTCGTCGGCCCAGGTTCCGGCGGCGGGGATGGGGGTGTCGCCGACCCGGCCCGGCATCTTGCCAAACACCCCGGCGGTCGAGGTGGCGGCGGCGAGGCGGCCCTGGCTGTCCAGCACACAGCAGCCGACGGTGCCGTGGCTGAGGGCGCCGGGCGGATGGTTGTCCTCGCCCTTGCCGGCGCCGGTGAACCAGGCCGCCTCGTCGACGATCGGCTCCAGCCCCTGGTCGTGGGCGAACAGGGCCGCGCCCTCGCCCGCCAGCATGACGTGGGGCGTGCGCTCCATCACCGCGCGGGCGGCGACGACGGGGTTGCGGAACCCCTGCAGGGCGGCGACGGCGCCGGCGCGGCGGGTCGATCCGTCCATGATGCTGGCGTCCAGCTCATAGGCGCCGGCCAGATTGGGCGAGGCGCCCTTGCCGGCGACATAGAGGCCCGAATCTTCCAGCATGACGACGGCGGCCGCAGCCACGTCCAGGGCGCTGTCGCCCGCGTCCAGCCGCGCCTTCATGGCCTCGACCACTTCACGCATATGCACGACCTCGGCGTCGTAGTTGCGTTCGCGCCGGGCGCCGGCGCCGCCGTGGAGGATGAGGGCGGTCATGGGATTGTCCTGAACCTTGTTTCGGTCGCCTCTTTCAAACGGGCGTGGCGCTCTTTAGCGTCACGATGAAGGCCGCGCCATGTCGGTCGAAGGGAAACGGGCCTCAAGTAGCGCGAAGCGCGGTAGGCCAAGAAAGGAAATCTTGATGCGCGCTGTTCTGTCCAAGACCGCCGGCGGTCCCGAAACCCTGGTGGTGGAGGATGTCCTCGATCCCACGCCCAAGGCGGGCGAGGTCGTCATCGAGGTCAAGGCGGTGGGGATCAACTATCCCGACACATTGATCATCGAGGACAAGTATCAGTTCCGGCCGGAACGCCCCTTCTCGCCCGGCGCCGAGGTCGCGGGCGTGGTCGAGGCGGTGGGCGAGGGCGTCAAGGGCGTGCGCAAGGGCGACCGCGTCATCGCCGTGCCCGGCTGGGGCGGCCTGGTCGAACGGCTGGCGGTGCGGGCCGAGACGGTCATCCCCATCCCCGACGCCATGAGCTTCGAGGAGGCGGCGGCCCTGGTGATGACCTATGGCACCAGCTATTACGCGCTGAAGGACCGGGCGCAGCTGAAGGCCGGAGAGACGCTGCTGGTTCTGGGCGCCGCCGGGGGCGTGGGCGCCGCCGCCGTGGAGCTGGGCAAGGCCATGGGCGCGCGCGTGGTCGCCGCCGCCTCGACCAACGACAAGGTGCAGTTCGCCCTGGAAATGGGGGCCGACAACGGCCTGATCTATCCGTCCGGCCCGATGGACAAGGCCGCGCAAAAGGAACTGTCGGGCGAGTTCAAGCTGGCGACGGGCCGCGACGGGGCGGACGTGGTCTATGATGCGGTGGGCGGCGACTACGCCGATCCGGCGCTGCGGGCCATGGACTGGAACGGTCGCTATCTGGTGGTCGGCTTCCCGGCGGGTATCCCGTCCCTGCCGCTGAACCTGACCCTGTTGAAGTCGGTGTCGGTGATCGGCGTCTTCTGGGGCGCGGCGGTGATGCGCGATCCCAAGGCCCACGCCGCCAACATGGCCGAACTGATGCAGATGTACGCCGACGGCAAGATCAAGCCGCGCGTGTCCAAGACCTTCCCGCTGGAAAAGGCCGGCGAGGCGATCCAGGCCCTGGGCGACCGTCAGGCCATGGGTAAGGTCGTGGTGACGATATAAATGGAGCTACAGTTGTGGTCGAAGAAGCATGATAAAAATCGGCTCAATCAACTCGTGTGGCACGGGTTGCTGCACCAATAACAGCCATTGACTTTGTTGAAATGTAACCGTGCTGCTGAAACAGCAGAACTACATCCGAAATGTTCTCCGAGATATGTTCGATCGGAAGGTAAGTACGAGCAATCTTGTTTGTGAACCTCATGGTCGCCATTGGTTTGAGAGCGATTGTTTACATAATATGACGCCATATCTTCCTCCAGAAATTAAATTTTGGCCTGCGTCTGAAAATCATAGACGCTTATGTTCACTTATTGTTCCAACCTGATAGGGCAACGTCAAGGCGAAATTTTCGCCAACCAAAAATTGTCTTGGATTTTCGGGCGGCCGCAACGAAATCGACTGAAAGCGATACGCAGGATTTGACCTGGTCCGATCTAGAGCTTCTTGACCCTTTTCTCTCGCGAGAAAGAGTGAGACCTATTTCGTCTTCAACCGCTCCAGCGCCTCTTCGGCCTGGTCGCGGTGGCGGCGTTTGATGTTGGCGCCCAACGTGGCCAGCAGGGCGGCGATGACTGCCGCGTCGTCGGTGTAGCCGATGCCGGCGAAGATGTCGGGAATGGCGTCGATGGGCATGACGAAATAGGCCAGGCCCGCGAAGATCATCCCCTTGGCCGCCAGCGGCGTCTCGGGATCGCGCGCCGAATACCAGGCCGCCAGCGCCTGGTCCGCGAAGGGGATGCGGGCGGCCGTGCGCCGAATCTTGGGCCAGAAGCCCCGGGTCACGCGCACCTCGTTGACCTTGACCACGGACGGGACCAGCGCCTTCTTCGGGTCCAGGGCGTCGGACGGATCGGCGGGTTTGGCTTTGGCGGTCATGGCCGCTAAATCCTCAAACGAAACTCAGGTTCAACGCAATATAGGAACGATCAGGATGAAACTCGACAGCAGCATCGCCGCGGTGGTCACGGGCGGCGCCTCGGGCCTTGGCGAGGGCACGGCCCGCGCCATCGCCGCCACCGGCGCCAAGGTCGCCCTGTTCGACCTGAACGCCGAAAAGGGCGAGGCCGTCGCGGCCGAGATCGGCGGCGTCTTCTGCCAGGTGGACGTGACCGACGACGCCTCGGTCGCCTCAGCCTTCGAAAAGGCCCGCGCGGCCCACGGCCAGGAGCGTCTGACCGTCAACTGCGCCGGCATCGCCACCGGCATGAAGACCGTCTCGCGCAAGAAGGACACCGGCGAGATCAAGGCCCACGACATGGCCCAGTTCGAACGCACGGTGCGGGTCAATCTGTTCGGCACCTTCCGCGTCCTGTCGCAATCGGCGGCGGGCATGGTGACGCTGGAGCCGATGGCGGACGGCGAGCGCGGCCTGATCGTCAACACCGCCTCGGTGGCGGCCCAGGACGGCCAGATCGGCCAGGCGGCCTATTCGGCGTCCAAGGGCGGGGTTTACGCCATGACCCTGCCGGTCGCGCGCGATCTGGCCCAGGAAGGCGTGCGCTGCAACACCATCCTGCCCGGCATCATGTGGACGCCGATGATGGCCGGCATGGACCAGAAGATCCAGGACGCCCTGGCCGCCGCCATCCCCTTCCCCAGCCGTCTGGGCACGCCGGCCGACTATGCGTCGCTGGTGCTGGAGCTGGCGCGCAACGTCTATATCAACGGCGAGTGCATCCGCCTGGACGGCGCGATCCGACTGGCGCCGCGCTGACTTTTTGAGGGCGCTATCGCTCGCCGCCCGGCGGCTCGCTGCTTGAGCGCGAAGGCGCTCGGGCGGCGAGCGGCGGAGCGTTCCAGAGGCGGCGGTCCAGGGTCCAATCCGGCTCAAGTCGCGCGAAGCGAGATAGTCGAAAAAAGAGCTTGCAGGATCGTTCAACCCTCCGCTATACGCCCCCTCCTCGACGGGGCGCACACGTAGCGCCTTACGGATTGCGGGCGTAGCTCAGGGGTAGAGCACAACCTTGCCAAGGTTGGGGTCGGGCGTTCGAATCGCCTCGCCCGCTCCATGTCGGGATGCAAATAAAAACGGGTCTGGCCGGTCGGTCAGGCCCGTTTTTGCGTTCAGGCCCCGACGCATGACGACGGAGGCGGGATTGGCGGTTCTGAGGCTGGTGCTGGGCGACCAGCTGTCGGACGATTTGAGCGCGCTGGATGGGCTGGACCCCGCCGCCGACGTCATACTGATGGCCGAGGTGCGCGACGAGGCGACCTATGTGCGCCACCACAAGCAGAAGATCGCCCTGGTCTTCGCCGCCATGCGCAACCACGCCGAACGGCTGAGGGGGCGGGGCGCCACGGTGCGCTATGTGCGGATCGACGATCCTGACAACACCGGCTCCATCGCCGGCGAACTGGCCCGCGGGCTGGAGGCCGGGGATTTCGACGCCGTCGTCATGACCGAATGCGGCGAGTGGCGGCTGGCCGAGTTTTTGGCCGCCTTCGCCGAAGGGGCGGGTCTGCCGGTCGAAATCCGACCCGACCGCCGTTTCATCTGCTCGCACGACCGTTTCCGGCGCTGGGCCTCGGGCAAGTCGCAGCTGAGGATGGAGTTCTTCTATCGCGAGATGCGCCGGGCGACCGGGCTTCTGATGGACGGCGACCAGCCGGAGGGCGGGCGCTGGAACTATGACGCGGAAAACCGCAAGAAACTGCCGAGGGACATGACGCCGCCCGCGCGGCTGCGTATTGCGCCCAATGCGGTCGCGCGCCAGGCGATGGAGGATGTCGAGCGGCTGTTTCCCGACCATTTCGGCGCGCTGGACGGCTTCGGCTGGCCGACCACGGCCGAGGAGGCGGAGAGGGTTCTGGACGACTTTCTGTCCACCGTCCTGCCCGGCTTCGGCGACTGGCAGGATGCGATGGCGGAAGGCCGACCGTGGATGTGGCACGGGCTGATCTCGACCGCGATCAATCTGGGCCTGCTGGACCCGCTGGATGTCTGTCGCCGGGCGGAGGCCGTCTATCGCGCTGGGGCGGCGCCGCTGAACGCCGTGGAGGGGTTCATTCGACAGATCCTGGGCTGGCGCGAGTTCGTCCGGGGAATCTACTGGCTGAAGGCGCCGGAGTATCGGGCGCGAAATTTTCTGGACGCCGACCGGGCCCTGCCCTGGTTCTACTGGTCGGGCGAGACGGACATGGCCTGCGTCGCCGACGTGGTGAAGACGACGCGCGACAACGCCTACGCCCACCATATCCAGCGGCTGATGGTGACGGGCAATCTGGCCCTGCTGCTGGGCGTGCATCCCGATCAGGTCGACGACTGGTATCTGTGCGTTTACGCCGACGCCTACGAATGGGTGGAGATGCCCAATACGCGCGGCATGGCCCTGTTCGCCGACGGGGGGATCGTGGGGTCCAAACCCTATGCGGCCTCGGGGGCCTATATCGACCGGATGAGCGACTACTGCGGGGCCTGCCGCTATGATGTGAAGAGCAAGAGCGGCGACGCCGCCTGCCCGTTCAACCGGCTGTACTGGGGTTTCCTTGAGCGCAATCGCCGCCGCCTGCGCGACAACCCTCGCCTGGCCATGCCTTACAAGACCCTGGACGGCTTCGGCGAGGCGAAGCGCGCCGCCCTGACCGCCGAAGCCGACGCCTGCCGCATCCTGCTGGGCGCGACGCCGGTGGGGTGAAATCGGAACCTGGACCGAGGGGACGGGATTTGCTTGGCTGTTGCGCCAATTTGCCAAGAGGTCGTCTCGTGATCCTGTCCCGTCGTCATGCTTTCGTCCTGACCGTCGCCGTGGCGGCGTCGGCCCTGTCGGCCTGCGCCTATAACGAGGCGCTGGGGCGCAATCAGTTTCTGCTGGTGGACAATGCGGCCCTGTCGCAGCAGTCGGCGGCGGCGTGGCGCGAGGCCATCGCCAGGCCGGGCGTGAAGACCACCGGCGCCCAGGTCGACCGCATCCGGCGCGTCGGCGACCGGCTGGTGCAGGCGGCGGGTCTGGGGAACCGGACCTGGGACTATGCGGTCTTCACCGAGGCCAGCCCCAACGCCTTCGTCCTGCCGTCCGGCCAGATCGGGGTGACGACCAGCCTTCTGGCCCTGGTTCAGAACGACGACCAGTTGGCCAGCGTGATCGGGCACGAGATCGGCCACGTCGTCGCCAACCACGCCGCCGAGCGGGCGTCCAGCCAGACGGCGACCAGCATCGGACTGGCGGCGGTCGGGGGCGCGGCCGGGCGCTATGGCGACGCGGTGAACGCCTATGGCGGGCTGGCGGCGCAGTATGGCCTGCTGCTGCCCTATTCGCGTCGGGACGAGCTGGAGGCGGATCGGCTGGGCGTCGACTATATGCAGGCCGCCGGGTTCAGGCCGTCGCAGGCCGTGGCCCTGTGGCGGCTGATGGCGGCGCAGCGTCAGACCCAGACGCCGCAGTTCGCCTCGACCCACCCATCGGACGCGACGCGGATCGAGATGCTGCAGCAATATATCGCCAGCCGGGGCTGGAACTGATCAGACGCGGATGTCGAGGTAGGAGCCGGGGCGCAGGATTCTCGGCTCCTCGCGCGCGGGCGGGGCGGCGGGCGCCTGGACCGGCCGGGCGGGCGTGGCGGTGCGGATCGCGGACATGACGGCTGCGGCCGGCGCCGGAGCGGGGGCGGACTGAGGCGCAGGTGTCTGGTTAAGGGCGGCGCGGAAGAAGGCCGCCTGGGCGTTGCGCGCGCTGGGCAGATCGAGGCCCTGGGCGGGCGTGTTCAACGGCAGGCCGGGGCGAATCGCGCTCATGCCGGCATGGTTAACGCAATCCCTCGAAAAAGGGTTAACGCGCCTTGAGCGGCTTTACGGTTTGGCGGTCGGCAGAGGTCGCGGCGGGGCCTGCATGGAGGCCACCAGCCGGTCGATGTCGGCGTCGTTCAGCAGCGGACCCGACTGTTTGGCGGTGATCCGGCCCATGGCGTCGACGGCGAAGGTCTCGGGCACGCCGGAAATGCCCAGGTCCAGGCCCGCCCGGCCCTCGCGGTCCACCAGCACCATGGAATAGGGATCGCCCATCTCGTCCAGGAAGGCGCGGGTGGCGACCGGCTCGTCCTTGTAGGCGACTCCGACGACGGCGACGCCGCGCGCCTTGAGCGCCAGCAGTTTGGGATGTTCGATCCGGCACGGCGCGCACCAGGAGGCGAAGACGTTGATCAGCATGGGCCGACCGACCCCGGCCGTCTTCAGGTCCAGATGTCCCGGCCCCGCCTGGTCGCCCGACAGCAGGGGCAGGACGGTCTCGGGGATGGGCTGGCCGACCAGGGCGTCGGGCTTGAAGGCCGGGTCGCGCTTCAGCGACCAGCCGATGAACAGGGCCGCCAGCGCCGCCAGGACCGCCAGAGGCAGAAGGGCCAGCCAGCGGTTCACGGGCGAAGCCCGTTTTCTTTTGGCGCTACCGCGCTTCGCGCTGCTTGAGCGCCGTCGGTCTTAGTGTCGGCCGCCTCAAGTCGGGCCAGTTCGCGCTTCCATTTGCGGGCGACGGCGAAGGCGCGGACGGTCAGGGCGGTCAGGACCAGGGCGCTGATCCCCCAGGCGGGCCAGACGAAGGCGGCGTAGGGGGTCATGTCGAGGTCGAGCATGGCTTCAGGCCTCCTGAGCCAGACGGGCGCGCAGGGTCATGACGCGGCGGCGGCGGATTTCGGTGCGGATCGCCGTCAGCCACAGGGCCAGGAACAGCACCCCATAGGCCGCCAGCATGGTCAGGAAGGGCGGCAGATAGACCGGATCGAGGCCCGACGAACCGGGCGTCAGGAAGCTGGCGGGCTGATGCAGGGTGTTCCACCAGTCGACCGAGAACTTCACGATCGGCAGGTTGATCAGACCGACCAGACCCAGGACGGCGGCGGCGCGTCCGGCTTTCTGCTCGTCGTCGATGGAGGCCCTCAGCGCCATATAGCCGAGGTAGAAGAGGAACAGCACCAGCACGCTGGTCAGGCGCGCGTCCCACACCCACCAGGTTCCCCACATCGGCTGGCCCCACAGGGAGCCGGTGATCAGGGCGAGCGCCGTGAAGGCGGCGCCCGGCAGGGCGGCGGCGCGGGCGGCGGCGTCGGCCAGGGCGTGGCGGAAGACGAGCGCGAAGAAGCTGGAGACCCCCAGCGCCGCATAGGCCCCCAGGCCCCAGGTGGCGGCGGGGACATGGACGAACATGATCCGCACCGTGTCGCCCTGCTGATAATCGGCCGGGACGGTGAAGCCGAGCCAGGCGCCGACGCCCAGCAGCACGGCGGCGAGCCCCCACAGAACGGGCGTCAACGGGCCGGTGAAGGCCATGAAGCGCTGCGGATTGGACAGGCCGAACATCGGTTCAGCGCTTACGCGGCGAAGGGGCGGCGGGCAAGCTCACCCTTGCGCGTTGCGAACGGCGGCGGCCCCGGCGAAGGGGGCGACGACGGCGGCGAACAGGACGTAGGCGCCGAGCAACGCCAGGGCCGGGCCGACCGGCTGGCTAGATGCGGCGCGCTCCAGGGCGCCGGCGCCGAAGACCACGGGCGGGATGAACAGGGGCAGGACCACGACCGCGATCAGCAGGCCGCCGCGCCTGGCCCCCAGCGCCAGCGCCGCGCCCAGCGCCCCGGTAAAGGCGAAGCCCGCCCCGCCGATGGCGGCGGTCAGGGCGACCAGCGGCGTCAGCGACGCGGGCAGGCCGAGCGCCAGGGCGGCGACGGGGGCGGTCAGGGCCAGGGGCAGGCCGATGGCGATCCACTGGGCCAGGGCCTTGATCAGCACCACCTGCTCCAGCGCCAGATGGCCGAGCGCCAGCAGGTCCATCGCGCCGTCCTCCAGATCGCGCTCGAACAGCCGCTCCAGCGACAGGAGGGACGCCAGCGCCAGCGCCAGCCAGGCGACGCCGCCCGCCACCGGGGCCAGGGTGCGCGGATCGCCGCCCGCCGCCAGCGGCAGCAGGGCGGTCAGACAGGCGAAGAAGCCGCAGGCCAGAAGCGGCCCCCCGCCCCCGCCCCAGGCCAGATCCATCTCGCGCTCCAGCAGGACGCGGGTGGCGCCGCGCAGGCCGGGCGGACGCGGCTCCTGATCCCGCGACGGCGGACGGTTCATGTCAGCCCTCCCAGGTCCAGACTGCGCGCGGGCAGGGGCAGGGGGTCGTGGACGGCGGCGACGATCAAGCCGTCGGCGTCCAGATGACGCTGCATCTGTTCGGCGAAGGCCGCGCGCCAGCGGGCGTCCAGCGGCGCCATCGGTTCGTCCAGCAGCCACAGAGCGCGCGGCGATCCGATCAGCCGCCCCATCGCCAGACGACGGCGCTGGCCGGCGGACAGGCGACGCACCTCAAGGTCCATCAGGGGGGCGAGGCCGAAGGCCTGAACGGCGTGATCGACGCCATATTGGGTGTGGCCCAGCCAGTCGCACTGGAACCCCAGCTCCTCGCGCGCCGTGCGTCCGCCCTTCAGCCCGTCGAAATGGCCGAGGAAATGGGTCTCTCGCCCGCGCGCCTCGCGGGGGTCCAGCGGATTGCCGTCGCCGTCGTGGAAGGCGACCGTTCCCGCGTCGGGCCGCAGCAGGCCGGCGATGGCGCGCAGCAGGCTGGTCTTGCCCGCTCCATTGGCGCCCGTCAGGGTCAGGATCTCGCCGGAGCGCAGCGTCAGGTCCAGACCATCGAACAGCCGCCGCTCGCCGCGCGACACGGTCAGGCCGGAAAGGGCGAGGGTGTGGATCATGACGGCGTCTCCCTCCCCGCTCCGGGGAGGGCGGTCGCGCAGCGACCGGGTGGGGGCGGCCCGGCAAGGACGCACGTCCCGGAACAGGTCAGATCGGCGATGAGACGCAGCGTCGCCCCCACCCGACCTCGCTCCGCTCGGCCACCCTCCCCGGAGCGGGGAGGGAGAGGCAGGGGGCGATTTCTGCGAACCCTTCTCAATGTCCTTGTCGAGGGTGTGGACACATGGACGGTCGGTTCAGGCGGGGCTATAGGCACGGTCGCCGCAGCAGGCTTTCGCCGCGCGCGCAGGGGCCCTGTGAGCCGCTGCGTCTGTCGCGCGAAGGCGCAACCGGATTGTCGGGCGGCGCTGACCAGAGGAACTCTCCATGCCGTCGATCGACAGCTTCAAGACCCGCCAGGACCTTTCCGTCGGGCGTAAGAAATACGCCTATTACAGCCTTCCCGCCGCCGAGGAAGCCGGTCTGACCGGGATTTCCCGCCTGCCGCGCTCGATGAAGGTGCTGCTGGAGAACCTGCTGCGTAACGAGGACGGGGTTTCCGTCACCGAGGACGACCTGAAGGCCGTCGCCGCCTGGGTCGAGAACAAGGGCTCGGTCGAGCACGAGATCGCCTTCCGTCCGGCCCGCGTGCTGATGCAGGACTTCACCGGCGTGCCCGCCGTGGTCGACCTGGCCGCCATGCGCGACGCCATGTCCGCCCTGGGCGCCGACGCCGCCAAGATCAACCCTCTGGTGCCGGTCGATCTGGTCATCGACCACTCGGTCATGGTCGACAACTTCGGCACGGCCAAGGCCTTCGGTCAGAACGTCGAGCGCGAGTACGAGCGCAACATCGAACGCTACAACTTCCTGCGCTGGGGGTCGTCGGCCTTCAACAACTTCCGCGTCGTGCCCCCCGGCACCGGCATCTGCCACCAGGTGAACCTGGAGAACCTGGCCCAGACCGTCTGGACGCTGGAAGAAGGCAAGAAGACCGTCGCCTATCCCGACACCGTCGTCGGCACCGACAGCCACACCACCATGATCAACGGCCTGGCCGTCCTGGGCTGGGGCGTCGGCGGCATCGAGGCCGAGGCCGCCATGCTGGGTCAGCCGATCCCGATGCTGATCCCCGAGGTCATCGGCTTCAAGCTGACCGGATCGATGCCGGAAGGCACGACGGCGACCGACCTGGTGCTGACCGTCACCCAGATGTTGCGCAAGAAGGGCGTGGTCGGCAAGTTCGTCGAATTCTTCGGCGACGCCCTGCCGAACATGACCATCGAGGACCAGGCGACCATCGCCAACATGGCCCCGGAATACGGCGCCACCTGCGGCTTCTTCCCCGTCTCGGCCGCCACCATCGGCTATCTGACCGCCACGGGCCGCGACAAGGCGCGCGTCGCCCTGGTCGAAGCCTACGCCAAGGCCCAAGGCCTGTGGATCGACGAGACCTCGGAAGATCCGGTCTTCTCCGACGTGCTGGAGCTGGACATCTCGACCGTCGTGCCGTCGCTGGCCGGTCCGAAGCGTCCGCAGGACCGCGTCGAACTGACCACCGCCGCCCCGGCCTTCGAAACCGCCCTGACCGACGTGTTCAATCGTCCGTCCGACGCCCCGCGCGCCGACGTCGAGGGTGAGAAGTTCTCGGTCGGCGACGGCGACGTGGTCATCGCGGCCATCACATCCTGCACCAACACCTCCAACCCGTCGGTGCTGATCGCCGCCGGTCTGGTGGCGCGCAAGGCCAATGCGCTGGGCCTGAAGGCCAAGCCGTGGGTCAAGACCTCGCTGGCCCCCGGCTCGCAGGTTGTCACCGACTATCTGACCGACGCCGGCCTGCAGAAGGACCTGGACGCCCTGGGCTTCAACCTGGTCGGCTATGGCTGCACCACCTGCATCGGCAACTCGGGCCCGCTGGACCCGGCCATCTCCAAGGCGATCAACGACAACGCCCTGGTCGCCACCTCGGTCCTGTCGGGCAACCGCAACTTCGAAGGTCGGGTGAACCCGGACGTCCAGGCCAACTATCTGGCCTCGCCGCCGCTGGTCGTGGCCTACGCCATCGCCGGTTCGATGCGGATCGACATCACCAAGGACCCGATCGGTCAGGACAAGAAGGGCAATGACGTTTTCCTGAAGGACGTCTGGCCGACCGCGCAGGAAATCGCCGACATCCAGCGCAAGTCCGTCACCCCCGCCATGTTCGCCAAACGCTACAAGGACGTGTTCAAGGGCGACAAGCACTGGCAGGCGATCAAGGTCACGGGCGGCCAGACCTACGAGTGGGACGACGCCTCCACCTATGTCGCCAACCCGCCCTATTTCGACGGCCTGTCGATGGACCTGACGCCGGTTCAGGACGTGGTCGAGGCCCGCGTTCTGGCCATCTTCGGCGACTCGATCACCACCGACCACATCAGCCCGGCCGGTTCGATCAAGAAGACTTCGCCCGCCGGCGTCTATCTGACCAACCACGGCGTCGAGGCGGCCGAGTTCAACAGCTACGGCGCCCGTCGCGGCAACCACGAAGTCATGATGCGCGGCACCTTCGCCAACATCCGCATCAAGAACCGCATCACGCCGGAAATCGAAGGCGGCGTAACCAAGCACTTCCCGTCGGGCGACACCATGTCGATCTACGACGCCGCCATGCGGTATCAGTCGGAAGGCCGTCCGCTGGTCGTCTTCGCCGGCAAGGAATACGGCACCGGCTCGTCGCGCGACTGGGCGGCCAAGGGCACCCGCCTGCTGGGCGTCCGCGCCGTCATCGCCGAAAGCTTCGAGCGCATCCACCGTTCGAACCTGGTCGGAATGGGCGTCGTGCCGCTGCAGTTCAAGCAGGACGGCTGGCAGAAGCTGGGCCTGACGGGCGAGGAGATCGTCACGATCCGCGGCCTGTCGGACGCCAACGTCGGCAAGCTGAAGCCGCGTCAGGACCTGTGGGTCGAGCTGTTCCGCCCGTCGGACGGCAAGATGGCCCGCTTCCCCGTGCGTTGCCGCATCGATAACCAGACCGAGCTGGACTATCTGCTGGCCGGCGGCGTCATGCCCTACGTCCTGCGCAACCTGGCCCGCGGCCCGGAAACCGAGGCCCCGATCGCCGCCGAATAGGTCGTGGTTCGCCGAGATTAAGGAAAGGGCCGGCGGAGCGATCCGCCGGCCCTTTTACCTTGGTCCGCTCTCGCTCTGGCGTCGGCGCCAAATGACGCCTATATTGTCGTCAAATGACGAAGGAAGAGCTTTCCGATGACCGCACTCGATCTCTACGCGCAGCCTGCGGCCCTGCCCGCCAGCGACGCGGCGCGGATCGGTCGGCTGCTGGGGCTGAAAGAGGATAAGGCGCTAGACGACGTGACCCTGGCCGATCAGGTGTCGCGGGGACTGAACCCCACCTCGGCCGCGGCCCTGGGCCAGGTGATCGGCATGCCTTCCGTTCTGGGCAAGCTGATTCCCGAGGCGACGCTGCGTCGCGCGCGCACCAGTCGCAAACCCCTGTCGCGCGAGATGAGCGAGCGCCTGTACGAAGTCAGTCGCGTGGTCGACGCCGTCAGCCGGACCTATCACGGGGACACGGCCGCTATCGTCCGGTTCCTGAACCGACCGCATCAGTTGCTCGGCGGGCGCACGCCCCTGGCCATGGCGCAGTCCAGTTCGGCCGGGGCGGACGCGGTGATCAATCTGGTTCGCCGCGCCGACGCCGGTTTCGCCGTCTAGGCATGGTCCGGGTTCTGGACGATGCGCTGAAGGCGTTCCGCATCGGCGATCCTCGCGGCGAATATCCGATCTGGAGCGACGGCGGCGCGCGTCTGGCGTCGGGGCGATGGCATGAGGCGGGCCAGCGCGTGATCTACGCCGCCGAACATTATTCGACCGCCATGCTGGAAAAGCTGGTGCATTTCGGCGGCGAACTGCCGAACGGTCAGCACTATGTCGAAGTCCACATTCCCGCCGGTCTGTCCTATGAGGTCGTCAACCCGGACCATGTTCCCGGCTGGGCCGAGCCTGGCGGGGCGGCGGCGCGCGCGTTCGGACGGGACTGGTTCGCCCAAGGGCGGTCGGCGCTGTTGATCGTGCCTTCGGTCGTGGCGCGGATGGAGCGGAACTTCGTGTTCAACGCCGTCCATGCCGATTTCGGCCGCATCAAGCCGGGGCTTGAGACCCCCGTCTGGTGGGATCAGCGCCTGTTCGACTGACGCGCCTCAGTCCAGCTTCAGCGCCTCGGCCAGCAGCCGGGCTTCGGCGGCGCGGCTGGAGCCGGAGCGCCAGGCGACGACGATTTCGCGATGGGGCGGGGCGCCGTCGGCCTGGTTTTCGAAGGCGCGGATGGCGACGGAGGGATTGTCGGCAAGGCCCGCCTGGACCGCCATCCGGGGCAGGAAGCTGACGCCGAGGCCCGAGCCGACCATCTGGACCAGCGTATGCAGGCTGGTGGCGGCGAAGACGTCGTCGCCGCGCGGCGCCTCGATGTCCAGCGCCGCCAGCGCATGGTCGCGCAGGCAATGGCCGTCCTCCAGCAGGATCAGATCCTGCGCCTTCAGCGCGCCGGGGCGGATGGGGCCGGGCGCGGCCAGGGCGTGGTCGTGGGGGGCGGCGGCCATGATCTCGTCGTCGCCGATGCGGGCGTGTTCGATGCCGTGCGCCTCATAGGGCAGGGCGATGACGGCGGCGTCGATCTGACCGGCCTTCAGCGCCGCGATCAGTCGGGGCGTCAGGTCCTCGCGGATGAACAGCTTCAAACTGGGATAGGCGGCCTTCACCGACGGCAGCTTGGCGGGCAGCAGGAAGGGGGCGACGGTCGGGATGACGCCCAGCCGGAACCGGCCGGACAGCAGGCGGCCGGCGTTCTTGGCCGCCTCGACCAAATCCTCGGTGCGGGCCAGAACGTCCTCGGCCCGGCGCACCGCCTCGACGCCCACGGCCGTCATGATGACGGCGCCGCGCGTGCGTTCGACGACAGGCGCGCCCAGGATGCGCTCCAGCTCCTGCACCCCGGCGCTGAGGGCGGGCTGGCTGACGTGGGCGGCCTCGGCGGCGCGGGAGAAACTGCCGTGTTCGGCCAGGAGCTTGAGATACTGAAGCTGTCTCAGGGTGGGGAGCATGGGTGTTACATAGGTTCGATCTATGATGAAATCAAAGACAATCGATTTGATCTATTGCCTGGCTTGGCGGCAAATGTCCCTGTGACCATCAGGGGCAAGGCCGCGCGACGCCGCGCCGCCCGCCCATCCGGGAGAGACGACCATGACCACCGAAGCCAAATGCCCCTTCTCCGGCCGCAAGAGCGAGCCGGTCGCGGGCGGCGGGACGCAGAACCGCGACTGGTGGCCGGGCCAGCTTCGCACCGACCTGTTGAACCAGCATTCGAACCGTTCCGACCCGCTGGGTCAGGGCTTCAGCTATGCCGAGGCGTTCAAGACGCTGGATTACGAGGCGCTGAAGGCGGACCTGCGGGCTTTGATGACCGATTCCCAGGACTGGTGGCCGGCTGACTTCGGTCACTACGGGCCGCAGTTCGTCCGCATGGCCTGGCACAGCGCCGGCACCTATCGCGTCGGCGACGGGCGGGGCGGCGGCGGCCGGGGCCAGCAACGGTTCGCGCCGCTGAACTCCTGGCCCGACAACGTCAACATCGACAAGTCGCGCCGCCTGCTGTGGCCGATCAAGCAGAAATACGGCCAGGCCATCTCCTGGGCCGACCTGCTGATCCTGACCGGCAACGTGGCGCTGGAGACGATGGGCTTCCGCACCTTCGGCTTCGTCGGCGGACGCGAGGATGTGTGGGAACCGGATCAGGACGTCTATTGGGGACGCGAAAGCACCTGGCTGGGCGGCGACCTGCGCTACGCCCACGGCTCGCACGGGGTGGACAAGCCGGCCGACGAGGCGGTGCTGGTCGCCGACGACAAGGCGGACGGGCAAAAGCATTCGCGCGATCTGGAGAACCCGCTGGCGGCGGTGCAGATGGGGCTGATCTACGTCAACCCCGAAGGGCCGGACGGCAATCCCGACCCGATCGCCGCCGCGCGCGACATCCGCGACACCTTCAAGCGGATGGCCATGAACGACGAGGAGACGGTGGCCCTGATCGCGGGCGGCCATACCTTCGGCAAGACCCACGGCGCCGGATCGGCCGATCACGTCGGCCCCGAGCCGGAGGCCGATGGTCTGGAGGCGCAAGGCCTGGGCTGGGCGTCCAGCTTCGGTTCGGGCAAGGCGGGTGACGCCATCACCAGCGGGCTGGAAGTCACCTGGACCCAGACCCCTGCCCAGTGGAGCAACTTCTTCTTCGAAAACCTGTTCGGCTTCGAATGGGAACTGGAGAAATCTCCGGCCGGCGCGCACCAGTGGGTGGCCAAGGATGCGGGAGAGATCATTCCCGACGCCCACGATCCGTCCAAGAAGAAGCGGCCGACCATGCTGACGACCGATCTGTCGCTGCGGTTCGACCCGGAATACGAGAAGATCTCGCGCCGTTTCCTGAACAATCCGCAGGCCTTCGCCGAGGCCTTCGCGCGGGCCTGGTTCAAGCTGACGCACCGCGACCTGGGACCGCGCTCGCGCTATCTGGGGCCGGAAATCCCGCGCGAGGTGCTGATCTGGCAGGACCCGGTTCCGGCCGTGGATCATCCGCTGATCGATGCGGCGGACGCGGCCGATCTGAAGGCGCGGATCGCCGCGACGGACCTGAGCCCGGCCGAACTGGTCGCCACCGCCTGGGCCTCGGCCTCGACCTTCCGGGGCGGGGACAAGCGCGGCGGGGCGAACGGCGCCCGCATCCGTCTGGCCCCGCAGAAGGACTGGGCCGTCAACCAGCCGGAGCTGCTGGACCGGGTGCTGAAGACGCTGGAACGGGTGCGGTTCGCCTTCAATCAGGATCAGACGGGCGGCAAGGCCGTATCTCTGGCCGACCTGATCGTTCTGGCCGGAAACCTGGGCGTCGAACAGGCGGCCAAGGCCGGCGGACATGCGGTCGACGTGCCGTTCAACCCCGGCCGGACGGACGCCAACCAGGCGCAGACGGATGTGGAATCCTTCGGCTATCTGGAGCCGGTCGCCGACGGGTTCCGCAACTTCCAGAAGGCGCGCTACAGCGTGCCGGCCGAGGCGCTGCTGATCGATCAGGCCCAGCGCCTGACCCTGACGGCGCCGGAGATGACGGTGCTGATCGGGGGCTTGCGCGCCATCAACATCAATGCGGGCGGCGCGACGCACGGCGTACTGACCGAGCGGCCGGGCGTGCTGTCCAACGACGTCTTCGTCAATCTGCTGGACATGGACGTGGCGTGGACCGCGACCTCGGACGCCAAGGATGTGTTCGAGGGCCGCGACCGGCGCACGGGCGAAGCGAAGTGGACCGGCACGCGGGTCGATCTGGTGTTCGGCTCCAACGCCGTGCTGCGGGCGCTGGCCGAGGTCTATGCCGGGTCGGACGCGCAAGGAAAGTTCGTCGCGGACTTCGTGGCGGCCTGGACCAAGGTGATGGAGCTGGATCGGTTCGACCTGAGGGGTTGAGCGAAAATCCACCGTCCTGTCGTCATTCCGGGTTCGTCCTGCGGACGCCCCGGAATGACGGGCCCTTGGCAGACTATTTCAGCCTGATCTCGAACAGCTGTGGCCAGCGTTTGCCGGTGACGAACAGGCGTTTGCCGGCGGCGTCCCAGGCGATGCCGTTGGCGACGTCGTCGTTGGGGTCGAGGCCGGCGTCCCGGGGGACCAGGGGGGCGAGGTCGATGAAGGCCGTGACCACGCCGGTCTCGGGGTCGATGCGGGCGATGCGGCTTTCCTGCCAGATGTTGGCGAAGACCTCGCCGTCGATCCATTCCAGCTCGTTGATCTGCTCCAGCGGGCGGCCGTCGGCGGTGACGGAGACGCGGCCGGTCTCGGCCAAGGTCTCGGGGTCGAGGAAGCGCAGCTGGTCGGTGCCGTCGCTCATGATCAGGCGCCGGCCGTCGGTGGTCAGGGCCCAGCCCTCGCCCGGATAGGAGAAGCCGCCCAGCGGCGAGAAGTCGTCCAGCTTCCAGATGAAGCCGATGTGGTTGCGCCAGGTCAGGCTGTAGAGCTTGCCGTTCAGCGTGGTCATGCCCTCGCCGAAATAGATGGTCGGCAGGTCGCGCTGGCGCTGAACCGCGCCGGTCTCCAGGTCCACCTTGCGGATGAAGGACGGATAGAGGCCGGTGCTTTCGTAGAGGGCGCCGTCGTGGAAGAAGAGGCCCTCGGTGAAGGCCGTGCGGTCGTGCGGATAGGCGCGCACGACCTCATAGGGCTGGACCGGAACCTCGGCGGCGGCCGGGCCGAACAGACCGCCCGCCGCCAGCAGCAGGCCCGCGGAAAGGCCGGCGATGCGGGACGACGGGTGGATCATGAGGCTCAGCCTCGCTCGGCGGCGGCTTCGGCCTCGGCCTTTTGGGCGCGGGCCTCGGCGGCGTTCGCCTCGCTGCGGGCCAGTTCGGCCTTTTCCTTCTTGGACGCGGACCGACGACCCAGCATGTTCAACGCCTCCACCCCGGCCGAGAAGGCCATGGCCGCATAGATGTAACCCTTGGGCACATGATAGCCGAAGCCGTCGGCGATCAAGACCATGCCGATCATCAGGAGGAAGCCGAGCGCCAGCATCACCACGCTGGGGTTCTTGTTGATGAAGTTGGCCAGGGGGTCGGCGGCCAGCAGCATCACGGTCACGGCGACCAGGACGGCGACGACCATGATCGGCAGATGCTCGGTCATGCCCACGGCCGTCAGGATCGAATCGATCGAGAAGACGATGTCCAGAAGGATGATCTGGAAGATGGCGGCGCCGGCGTTGTTGATCATGACCTCCTTCTTGTCGAGGACGTCGGGCGTCGGCGTGGGGTCCACCGTGTGGTGGATTTCCTTGGTGGCCTTCCAGACCAGGAACAGGCCGCCCGCGATCAGGATCAGATCCTTCCACGAGAAGGCGTTGCCCATGACGGTGAAGACCGGCTGAACCAGGCCGACCAGCCAGGCGATGATCGACAGCAGGGCCAGCCGCATGACCAGGGCCAGGCCGATGCCGATGCGCCGCACCTTGGACCGCTGATGCTCGGGCAGTTTGTTCGACAGGATGGAGATGAAGATCAGGTTGTCGATCCCCAGCACCACCTCCATGACGATGAGTGTCACCAATGCGGCCCAGGCGGCCGGATCGGAGAGAAGGGGGAGTATGCTGTCGAGCATCGGGGGTCCTGAAGGAGCGAAAAGCTTGAGCGGAAATCGCTAGGGCCGCCGCCGGTTCCGATCAAGCGGCCGGGTGCGGCGTCATGGTCGCACCCCCTTCGGGCCGACGACGGGCGGCGGACGTGCGTGATCGTCTTCGCGCTTTCGCAGCGAAGTTGGAGGGCGGGCGGAGCGCCGGGCCTTCGCCCGGAGTGTGAGTTTGTAAGTACCGTTTCGACGAAGGTGTTGACGCTCCGCGCGGAAGGTTGGCCTGCAAGCTCGGGGCGTCGAGCGGTGGCGGTCTTATCGCCTAACCCCATAAGCCTGCGACGGGTCGGTGGTCCCTGCGAGGACCGTCCCGAGTGCGGCCGAGTATCCCCCTCGACCCTCCGACGGCGCTCCATGAGTCGTCGCCGGCGCGGGCCGTTGCAGACCCGCTCCCGTTCCCTCCGCTCCCGCCGCCGCAAGGTCGCAGGCCAGGCGAGCCCTCCATGCGACGAGACGGGGCTAAAATACGCGCGTTTGGACGAGGGGATGGGAGATGAGGGAGATAATTCGCCAAGCGGCTGGATTCGTTGGAAATGCACCAGGCGCATCGTGAGGGCTGGGGCCGACCGACGACCTTCCTTTCGTCATTCTCCGGCGAGCGTAGCGAGACCGGGGAACCCAGCGGCGCGCGGTCGCGCGAACCTGTCGCGGAGTGGCTGGCGACCGTGCGGCGGAGACATCGCCTTCGGCGCCGCTGGGTTCCCCGGTCTGCGCCGCGAAGGGCGGCTTGCCGGAGAATGACGAAAGGAAGGGTGGCGCCAGTGGGGCGTCAAGAGCCCTCCACCGCTTCGCGGTCGCCCTCCCCACACGTGGAGAGGAGACGGTCTGGCGTTCGGGAGCGCGCCCTGCGGCATCGGTGCGCCTTCACGGAATGTTGCGACTGACGAAACCCCGTGCTATCAGGCGCCCGGCTTGAGGGGGGCGTGTTCACGGATGCGGCCTCTGTCGTGCTTTCCCTAAGCATTTCAAGCTTTTGACCGTTGTGAGCTTTCGCAGTCGGTCGCGACCCTGACACAACGACCTCGGACCCTAATCAGTGGCTGATGATTTCAGAACGACGGAAGTCGGTGATCGCTATGCACAGGCGCTGTTTGACCTGGCGCTGGAAACCGGCCGTCTGGACGCCGTTCGCGCCGACGTCGTCTCGCTGAAGACCGTCTGGATCGAGAGCGCCGACCTGCGCCGCCTGGCGACCTCGCCGATTATTTCCACCGACGATCAGGTCAAGGGCCTGGTCGCCGTCGCCACCCAGGCCAGGTTCGAGAAGAACACCGTCAACTTCCTGGGTCTGCTGGCCCAGAACGGCCGCGCCAGGGACCTGGGCGCCGTGATCGCCGGTTTCGAACGCCTGTACGCCAAACACGCCGGGATCGTCGCCGCCGAGGTGGTGTCGGCCCAGCCGCTGGACGCCAGACAGCTGGCCGCGATCAAGACCGCCCTGAACGCCAGCCTGGGCAAGGCGCCGGAGCTGACCACGCGGGTCGATCCGTCGATCCTGGGCGGCCTGAAGGTCAAGGTGGGGTCGAAACTGTTCGACGCCTCGCTGAAGACCAAGCTCGACCAGATGAAATTCGCCCTCAAGCGCGCCTGAGCGTTCTGAGCCCCAAAGACTGCAGCGGGTCCGAACGGCTCGCCCCGAAGAAGACCTAGACAGAGAGATCCCATGGACATCCGCGCCGCTGAAATCTCGGCCATCCTCAAGTCGCAGATCGCCAACTTCGGCGTCGAAGCCGACGTTTCCGACGTCGGCAGCGTGCTGTCGGTCGGCGACGGCATCGCCCGCATCCACGGTCTGGACAATGTCCAGGCCGGTGAAATGGTCGAGTTCACCAAGGCCGGCGTGAAGGGCATGGCTCTGAACCTGGAACGCGACAACGTGGGCGCCGTGATCTTCGGCGCCGACGCCGCCATCGCCGAGGGCGACGACGTGCGCCGCCTGGGCGAGATCGTGGACGTGCCGGTCGGCAAGGGTCTGCTGGGCCGCGTCGTCAACCCGCTGGGCGAGCCGATCGACGGCAAGGGCCCGATCCAGTTCACCGAGCGCCGCCGCGTCGACGTCAAGGCGCCGGGCATCATCCCGCGCAAGTCGGTTCACGAGCCGATGCAGACCGGCCTGAAGGCCATCGACACCCTGATCCCCGTCGGCCGCGGCCAGCGCGAGCTGATCATCGGCGACCGTCAGGTCGGCAAGACCGCCGTCGCCGTCGACACCATCCTGAACCAGAAGAACGTCAACAAGACCGACAACGAGAGCGCCAAGCTCTACTGCATCTACGTCGCCGTCGGTCAGAAGCGTTCGACCGTGGCCCAGATCGTCAAGACCCTCGAAGAGTCGGGCGCGCTGGAATACACCATCGTCGTCGCCGCCACGGCGTCGGAGCCGGCCCCGCTGCAGTTCCTGGCCCCGTTCGCCGGCACCGCCATGGGCGAGTTCTTCCGCGACAACGGCATGCACGCCCTGATCGTCTATGACGACCTGTCGAAGCAAGCTGTGGCCTATCGCCAGATGTCCCTGCTGCTGCGCCGTCCGCCCGGCCGTGAAGCCTATCCGGGCGACGTCTTCTATCTGCACAGCCGCCTGCTGGAGCGTTCGGCCAAGCTGAACGAGGACTATGGTTCGGGCTCCATGACCGCCCTGCCGATCATCGAAACCCAGGCCAACGACGTCTCGGCCTATATTCCGACGAACGTGATCTCGATCACCGACGGCCAGATCTTCCTGGAATCGGACCTGTTCTATCAGGGCATCCGTCCGGCCGTGAACGTCGGCATCTCGGTGTCGCGCGTCGGCTCCTCGGCCCAGACCAAGGCGATGAAGAAGGTCGCCGGCACCATCAAGGGCGAGCTGGCCCAGTATCGCGAGATGGCCGCCTTCGCCAAGTTCGGCTCGGACCTGGACGCCTCGACCCAGAAGCTGCTGGCCCGCGGCGCCCGTCTGACGGAACTGCTGAAGCAGCCGCAGTATTCGCCGCTGGCGATGGAAGAGCAGGTCGTCTCGGTTTACGCCGGCACGCGCGGCTATATCGACGGCATCGCCGTGGGCGACGTCGGCCGCTTCGAAAAGGAGCTGCTGGCCCGCATCCACGCCAACCACGCCGGCCTGCTGGAAGGCATCCGCGCCAAGAAGGACCTGACGCCCGAGCTGGAAGCCGAGCTGAAGGACATCCTGGCCGCCTTCGTGAAGACCTTCGCCTGAACCCGCCGGATAAGCTGAGAGAGTAGCGCCGGATGGCCAGCCTCAAGGAAATGCGCAATCGGATCGGAAGCGTGAAAGCCACGCAGAAGATCACGAAAGCCATGCAGATGGTCGCCGCGGCCAAGCTGAAGCGCGCCCAGGATCAGGCCGAAAGCGCCCGGCCCTATGCGCAGAAGATGGCCTCGGTCATCGCCAACCTGGCCGCCGGCGTGTCCGGCGCCGACGCGCCGCGCCTTCTGGCCGGAACGGGCGGCGACCAGCGCCACCTGATCGTGGTGGCCACGGCGGACAAGGGTCTGGCGGGCGGTTTCTCGACCAACGTCATCCGCGCCGCGCGCGAGCGGATCAACAGCCTGGTCGCCAACGGCAAAGACGTGAAGATCATCGCCGTCGGCAAGAAGTCGCGGGACCAGCTGTCGCGTCTGTACGGCGACAAGGTGGTCCACACCTTCGAACTGTCGGAACACAAGACCATCGGTCTGCCCTCGGCCCAGCCGGTCGCCGAAATGATCGCCACGGCGTTCGAGGACGGCCAGGCCGACGTCGTCACCCTGTTCTACAGCCAGTTCAAGTCGGTGATCCAGCAGGTGCCGACCGGCAAACAGCTGATCCCGGCCGTGGTCGAGGGGGACGCCAGGCCGATCGACCTGAACGGCGCGGTCTATGAATACGAGCCCTCGGAAGAGGACATCCTGGAAACCCTGCTGCCGCGCAACCTGACGACCCAGATCCTGGCCGCGCTGTACGAGAACCAGGCAGGCTTCTTCGGGTCGCAGATGGCGGCGATGGACAACGCCACGCGCAACGCCGGCGACCTCATCAACGCCCTGACGCTGCAATACAACCGCAAGCGCCAGGCCCAGATCACCACCGAGCTGATCGAGATCATCGCCGGCGCCGAAGCCCTCTGATCCCGACCGCACAGACATTCCGACACGGACCCCAGCCATGACCGACACCGTCGCCCCCAAAAAAACCGCCGCCCGCAAGCCGGCCGCCAAGAAGGCCGCCGCCGCGCCCGTCAACGCCGCCGCCGGCGGCCGCATCGCCCAGGTCATCGGCGCCGTCGTGGACGTCGAGTTCGACGGCCATCTGCCGGCGATCCTGAACGCCCTGCACACCCAGAACATCGACCAGAAGACGGGCGAGCCCTTCACCCTGGTTCTGGAAGTCGCCCAGCACCTCGGCGAGAACATGGTCCGCACCATCTCGATGGATACGACCGAGGGTCTGACGCGCGGCCAGGCCGTGACCGACACCGGAACTTCGATCCAGACCCCGGTCGGACCGGGCGTCCTGGGCCGCATCATGAACGTCGTCGGCCAGCCGATCGACGAAGCCGGCCCGATCCGCACCACCGAATACCGCCCGATCCACCGCGAGGCCCCCTCGTTCGAGGAACAGACCACCTCGTCGGAAATCCTGGTCACGGGCATCAAGGTGATCGACCTGATCTGCCCCTACACCAAGGGCGGCAAGATCGGCCTGTTCGGCGGCGCCGGCGTGGGCAAGACCGTGACCATGCAGGAACTGATCAACAACATCGCCAAGGCTTACGGCGGTTATTCGGTTCTGGCCGGCGTGGGCGAGCGCACCCGCGAAGGCAACGACCTTTATCACGAGATGATCGAGTCCAACGTGAACGTGGACCCGACCAAGAACGACGGCTCGACCGAAGGCTCCAAGTGCGCCCTGGTCTATGGCCAGATGAACGAACCGCCCGGCGCCCGCGCCCGCGTCGCCCTGACCGGCCTGGCCCAGGCCGAGTATTTCCGCGACGAGGAAGGCAAGGACGTCCTGCTGTTCGTCGACAACATCTTCCGCTTCACGCAAGCGGGTTCGGAAGTGTCGGCGCTGTTGGGCCGCATCCCTTCGGCCGTGGGCTATCAGCCGACGCTGGCCACCGAGATGGGCAACCTGCAAGAGCGCATCACCTCGACCAAGAAGGGCTCGATCACCTCGGTCCAGGCCATCTACGTCCCCGCCGACGACCCCACCGACCCGGCGCCCGCCGCCTCCTTCGCCCACCTGGACGCGACGACCATGCTGTCGCGTGACATCGCCGCCCAGGCCATCTTCCCCGCCGTCGATCCGCTGGACTCGACCTCGCGGATCATGGACCCGCTGGTCATCGGCGAGGAACACTATCAGGTCGCCCGTTCGGTCCAGGAAGTGCTGCAGCAGTACAAGGGCCTGAAGGACATCATCGCCATCCTGGGCATGGACGAGCTGTCGGAAGAGGACAAGCTGGTCGTGTCGCGCGCCCGCAAGATCCAGCGCTTCCTGTCGCAGCCCTTCTTCGTGGCCGAACAGTTCACCAACTCGCCCGGCAAGTTCGTCGAGCTGGCCGACACGATCCGCTCGTTCAAGGGCATCGTCGCCGGTGAATACGACCACCTGCCGGAAGCCGCCTTCTACATGGTCGGCGCCATCGAAGAGGCCGTCGCCAAGGCCGAGAAGATGGCGGCGGAAGCCTGATCATGGCCGGCAAGCTGAACTTCTCCCTCGTCTCGCCGGAACGCGAGGTCTTTTCGGGCCTCGTGGACCAGGTGGACGCGCCGGGCGTCGAGGGCGACTTCGGCGTGCTGCCGGACCATGCGCCCTTTATGACCGCCCTGCGCGAAGGTCTGGTCACGGTCTATAACGGCGGGGCCAAGATCCAGTACGACGTCCACGGCGGCTTCGCCGACGTCAACGGCGAGGGTCTGACCATCCTGGCCGAACAGGCGACCGAGGTCGTCGCGGGCTGATTGCCGAACGCGCATATTTCAGTTGACGGAAACGGCCCCGGCGTGATCGCGTCGGGGCCGTTTTCAATTCTCGTCCAGGCGATCATGAAGCGCATCCTGACCCTGTTTGCGGCCGCGGCGCTGGTCGGTGGGATGTCCGGTTGCGCGGCCCTGGTCGAGCCCAATCTGGACGCCAACGGCTGTCGCCCGGCCATGGCGATCTATCAGCCGCCGGTGCGTCTGGGCGGCGCGGGTCAGGTGATCAATATTCCCGCCTCGTGCCCGTCGAGCGCGGCGTCCGAGGCGCGGATCGCGCGGGCCAGGGCCGAAGCGGAGCGGGTCGTGGCGCAGATGACCGCGGCGCAGGCGTCGGCGAGCGCGCCCGCCCCGACCCAAGCCCCGTCGCGTCCCGCGCCGCCCGCGCACGTGGAGCCGGTCGCCGCCATACTGAACGGGGTCGACAGGTTCTGCGGCTGGTTCCTGGGCGGCCAGCCCTATTCGCTGGAGGGGCTGCGTCAGGCCGCCTTCGACGCCGGCTATGGTCGCGGGGCGCCGGTGCAGATGATCCCGCTGAAGGAAATGCGAGAGGCGGCGTCCTACAGCACGATGGGCTTCACCGCCGTGATCGCCGATCCGCCCAGCAACGGGCACGGCATGGCCGCCTTCGTGACCTTCCACGACCCCGCCTGTCAGGTGCTGGTCTATGGCTATGCGGATGCGGCGCAGACGGCGCTGGCGCGGCTGGAGAGCGAGGGGTGGCGCAAGGACGGCGGGCCCATCACCCTGCCGGAGATGACGGCGCAACGCTATCGCGGGCACGGCATGACCTTGACGGCGCACCGCCCCAGTGGGCCGGCGGAAGGGGCGCGGCTGGAGTTGATCCTGAACCTGACGCCCGGCGAAACCTCCACGCGCGGACTGCTGGATTAGGCGCGGTCTGCTGACAGATCGACGGCGGGCGGCTAAGACCGACGCATGACCGATCTGATCGATATTCACGGCGTCTGCGCGCCCGGTTTCGAGCCCGTGCGCGAGGCGTTCGCCGCCAACTTCACCGAGGCGCCCGAGGGGCTGAACGAACAGGCGGCGCGGTTCAGCGTGGTGATCGAGGGTCAGGCGGTCGTCGATCTGTGGGCCGGTCATGCGGACACGGCGAAGACGACGCCCTTCACCGATACGACCCTGACCTCGGTGTTTTCGACCGGCAAGGCGGTGATGGCGATCCTGATGGCCACGGCGGTCGAGGCGGGACAGATCGACTATGATCAGACGGTCGCCTCGCTGTGGCCCGCGTTCGGCGCGGCAGGCAAACAGGATGTGACGGTGGCCCAGCTGATGAGCCACCAGTCGGGCCTGCCAGGATTTTCCGAGGCGGTGGAGCCGTCGATCTGGTTCGACGTGCCCGCCGTGCTGGAGCGGCTGGCGGCCCAGGCGCCGATGTGGGCGCCGGGAACGGCGTCCGGCTATCACCCGATCACGGTCGGCTATCTGGCCAATGAGGTCTATCGCCGGGCGACCGGGCGGACCATGGGGCAGGCGCTGCGCGAGGATTTCGCCGATCTGGACCTGTGGATCGGCCTGCCTGAGGGCGAACATGGGCGCGTGGCGCAGATGAGGAAACCGACGGCGGCGCCCAGCCTTGGGACCATCGATCCGATCAAACAAGCGGCCTTCCTGGACCGGGGGTCGGCGCCGGGCGGACGCGGCTCGGCCGAATGGCGCAGGATGGAGATTCCCTCGGCCAATCTGCACGGCACGGCGCTGGGGCTGGCGCGGATGCTGGGGGTGGTCGCCAGCGGCGGCGCGCTCGACGGGCGGTCGGTGCTGTCGGCGGGGACGCTGGAGCAGTTGACGCGCGAACGAATCCACGGGCCGGACAAGGTGCTGCCCTATGCGATCAGCTGGGCGGCGGGCCTGATGCGGAACGACGGTCTGGGGGTGTTCGGGCCGGACGAGGCCTTCGGCCACTATGGCTGGGGCGGGTCGATGGCCATGGCCGATCCGTCGCGCCGACTGTCGGCCGCCTATGTGATGACGCGCCAGTCGCCGCACCTGATCGGCGACCGGCGTCCCCGGCGCCTGCTGGAGGCGCTGTACGCGGCGCTCTAGACCGTCTCGGCGATGCGGATCGCCTGGCGGGCCGCACGGCTGCGGCGGAAGGCGGCGACGGCGAAGACGGCGGCCCCGACCCAGATGAAGACGAAGGACAGCCCCCTGAGCGGCGTCAGATGCTCGCCCGCCCACAGGCCGCAGGCGAACTGAAGCGTCGGGGCCAGGAACTGCAGGAAGCCGACCGTCGACAGGGGCAGGCGGCGCGTGGACCAGGCGAACAGGGCCAGGGGAATGACCGTCGCCGGGCCGTTGAACAGGGCCCAGGCCAGACCCGAGGGTGAGGAGAAGCCGACCGCCTGTCCCTGCGCGGCCAGCCAGATCAGGAAGACGGCGCCGATCGGCAGCAGCACCAGACATTCGACCATCAGCCCCGTCTGGGCCGAGGCGGGCACGCGCTTTCTGATCACCGCATAGGAACAGAAGGTCAGGGCCAGGAGCAGGCCGATGATCGGCACATGGCCGAGCGCCACGGTCTGGATGACCACGCCGACGGCGGCGAGCGCGATGGCGACGGCGCTCCAGCGGTCGATCTTCTCGCGGAACAGCACGGCCCCCGCCGCCATGTTCAGCAGCGGGTTGATGTAATAGCCCAGGCTGGCCTCTAGCGTCGCATGGTGGGTGGTGGCGAAGACATAGAGGCTCCAGTTGGCGCCGATCAGCAGGGCCGACAGGATCAGCCAGCCGAAGATGCGCGGCGAGGCCAGGACGCGCCTGGCCTCGGTCCACTGACCGGCCAGCAGCACCACGGGCACGGCGACGAACAGGGACCAGACGGCCCGATGCGCCAGGATTTCGGGCGCGGCGAAACCGTGCGCCGCCATGGCCATGAACAGCAGGGGCAGGACGCCCCACAGGGTGTAGCAGGCGACGGCCGTGCCGACGGCGCGCGGATCGGCGGGGGTGGTTGTGGCGCTCATGGCGCGTATCCCTTGTTGTCGTCTTCTTTCGTCATCCTCCGGCGAGCGGAGCGAGACCGGGGGACCCAGCGGCGCCGAAGGCGAAATCTCTTCGGCGCAGGATGTTCGAACGGCGTACCCGCGACAGGTTCGCGCTCTCGCGCGCCGCTGGGTCCCCCGGTCAGCGCCGCGCAGGCGCGGCTTGCCGGAGGATGACGACAGGAAAAGTCAGACCGTGATCGAACGATAGCCGGACGAAGACTTGATGACGCCGGTTTCGTCCAGCAGCTGGGCGATCTGGACGGCGTTCAGGGCGGCGCCCTTGCGCAGGTTGTCGGACACGACCCACAGGTTCAGGCCGTTCTCGACGGTCGGGTCCTTGCGGATGCGCGACACATAGACGGCGTGTTCGCTCGCCGCGTCGACGGGGGTGATGTAGCCGTCGTGTTCCTGCTTATCGATGACCAGGACGCCCGGCGCCTCGCGCAGGATGGCGCGGGCCTCGTCGGGTTCGATGGGACGGTCGAACTGGACGTTCACGGCCTCGGAGTGACCGACGAAGACCGGCACGCGGACGCAGGTGACAGTGACCTGGATGTTCGGGTCCAGCATCTTGTGCGTCTCGTCCGACATCTTCTGCTCCTCGTCGGTCGAGCCGTCCTCCAGGAAGGAACCGATGTAGGGGATGACGTTGAAGGCGATCTGTTTGGGGAACTTCTTGGGCGTGGCGTCGCCCAGGCCGTAGATGGCCTTGGTCTGGTTCCACAGCTCGTCCATGCCTTCCTTGCCGGCGCCGGACACCGACTGATAGGTCGAGACGACAACCCGCTTGATCTTCGCCGCGTCATGCAGGGGCTTCAGCGCCGTGACCAGCTGGATGGTCGAGCAGTTGGGGTTGGCGATGATATTCTTCTTGGTCGCATCCTTGATGGCGTCGGGGTTCACCTCGGGCACGATAAGCGGCACGTCGGCGTCCTTGCGGAAGGCCGAGGAGTTGTCGATGACGATGGGGCCGGCCTTGCCGATCTTCTCGGACCATTCCCTGGATACGGCGCCGCCGGCGGACATCAGGACGATGTTGACCTTCGAGAAGTCGAACTGTTCGATGTCCTGGCATTTGACGGTCTTGTCGCCGAAGGAGACCTCGACGCCCTTGGACTTGCGCGAGGCGATGGCGTGGATTTCATCGACAGGGAATTCCAGCTCCTCCAGGATGTTCAGCATTTCGCGGCCCACATTGCCCGTGGCTCCGACGATGGCGACGCGATAACCCATGATGCTTGGTCCTTCGGACGCGCCGGCGCTTGGCCAGAGGGGCCGAGCGGCTTGAGCGCTTTTGGTGTGGTGGTCGGGGACTGCAATTAGGCTTTCGCAGGCGCGAAGCAATCGCTTTTCGGCGAATGGGGCGTTAAGCGATCCTCTCATGACCTCCCGTATCCGCAACGCCTACGACATCCGCGTGGAAGAGGGGGTGCTGACGCCCGATCCGGCCCAGCAGCAGGTGATCGCCGCCTTGGAGCGGCTGGAGACCGATCTGGCGAAAAAGGGACTGTTCGGTCGCGCGCCAGAGGTGCGGGGCGTCTATCTCTACGGCCCGCCGGGACGCGGCAAGTCGATGCTGATGGACCTGTTCTATTCGGCGACGCCCGAGCCGCGAAAGACCCGCGCCCACTTCCACGCCTTCATGGCCCGCATCCACGACCTGGTGAAACAGTGGCGCGAGGGGGATGCGAAGACACGAAAGGCCGTGTTCGGAACCCATAAGGGCGACGACCCCATTCCGCCGATCGCGAAGCTGATCGCCTCGGAAGCGCGGCTGCTGTGTTTCGACGAGTTGCAGGTGACGGACATCGCCGACGCCATGATCCTGGGGCGGCTGTTCGAGGCCCTGTTCGAGGATCGGGTGGTGCTGGCCATCACCTCGAACCGCGCGCCGGAAGACCTGTACAAGAACGGCATCAACCGCCAGCTCTTCCTGCCCTTCATCGACATCATCCGCGACCGCTGCGCGGTGGTGGAGACGGCGGGCGCGCGCGACTGGCGGCTGGACCGGATGACCTCGGCCCAGGTGTGGCACACGCCCGACGACCGGGTGGCGTTCGAGGACCTGTGGCGCGAGCTGAAGGGCGGAGAGCCGGAAGAACCCGCGCATCTGACCGTGCTGGGCCGCGACGTGGTGGTCGAGCGCACGGTCGGATCGATGGCGCGGGCGACCTTCGCCGAACTGTGCGCCCGGCCGCTGGGGCCGCAGGACTATCTGGCCATCGCCCAGCGGTTCCACACCCTGTTCCTGGAGGATGTGCCGATCCTGAGCTCGGCCAACCACCACGAGGCGCGGCGTCTGGTGACGCTGGTGGACGCGCTTTACGAGGCCAAGACCAAGCTGATCGTGCTGGCGGCGGCCAAGCCCGAGGCCCTCTATACCGAAGGGGTGGGCGCCTTCGAGTTCGAACGCACCGTGTCGCGCTTCAACGAGATGCAGAGCAAGGACTGGCTGGCGCACGTGCGCGACTGACGGTTAGAGTGGGCCAAGCGCGCTCGGCGGACGCACGCGCGACATCGCCGAATAAAGCTCGTCATCCTAGGCCTTGTGCCTAGGATCCATACGCCCGGTGTTTCATGCCGGAATTCGCAAATCGAACGACCGTGTTTATTGATCCTAGGCACAAGGCCTAGGATGACGAGAAAAGGTATGGAAAAAGGCCTGCGGATCGCTCCGCAGGCCTTTTCCGTATCCAGAAAGCGCTCAATCAGCGCGGCTCCGCGAGCCGCGCGATAGCGCCCTTCGCTGGCGATCAAGCCAGCGAGGAATCGATGTCCTTGCAGGCCTGCAGCAGGCCTTGGACCGAGGCGACGGACTTTTCGAACATCGCCTTTTCCTCGTCGTTGGTGGTGAACTCGACCACCTTCTCGACGCCGTTCGCGCCGATCAGGGCCGGGACGCCGACGTAGAGGTCCGACAGGCCGTATTCGCCCGACAGCCAGACGGCGCAGGGCAGGACGCGCTTCTGGTCCAGCAGATAGGACTTGGCCATGGCGATGGCGGATTCGGCCGGGGCGTAGAAGGCCGAGCCGGTCTTCAACAGGGCCACGATCTCGCCGCCGCCCTTGCGGGTGCGGTCCACGATGGCGTCCAGATCGGCCTGCGACAGGAAGCCGGCGGCGACGGCGTCGGGCAGCGGCAGGCCGCCGACGGTCGAGTGGCGCACCATCGGCACCATGTCGTCGCCGTGACCGCCCAGGGTCCAGGCGTGGATGTCCTGCACCGACACGCCGGTCTTCTCGGCCAGGAAGTAGGCGAAGCGGGCCGAGTCCAGCACGCCGGCCATGCCGACGACCTTCTCCTTGGGCAGGCCCGAGAACTTCTGCAGGGCCCAGACCATGGCGTCGAGCGGGTTGGTGATGCAGATGACGAAGGCGTTGGGGGCGTGGGCCTTGATGCCCTCGCCGACGGCCTTCATGACCTTCAGGTTGATGCCGATCAGGTCGTCGCGGCTCATGCCCGGCTTGCGCGGCACGCCGGCGGTGACGATGCAGACGTCGGCGCCAGCGATGTCGGCGTAGTCGTTGGCGCCCTTCAGGGCCACGTCCTGGCCGAAGACGGCCGAGGCCTCGGCGATGTCCAGGGCCTTGCCCTGGGGCGTGCCCTCGGCGATGTCGAACAGGATCACGTCGCCCAGGGCTTCGCGCGCGGCCACGTGGGCCAGGGTTCCGCCGATCATGCCGGCGCCGATAAGGGCGATCTTCGCGCGAGCCATGGATGTCTCCGTTTATTGCGTGTGCGAAATGGGGATTAATCGTGCGGGCGGTCTAGCCCCCTCGGGCGGCTGTCGCAAGAACCTCGCTTTACGGCCCGGGCCCGGCTTGCGAAGGTCGTGGCCCAACCGGAGGATTTCCATGCGCCGTTCGCTCGCTCTCGCCCTGCTGCTGGCCGCCGCCGCGACACCCGTTCTGGCCCAGACGCCGCCCGCGACCATCGGCGACCGCTATATTCCCGCCCCCTGGTGGATGCGCGATCCGGTCATCGCCTCGATCGGTCAGGTGCGGGTCGAGATCCAGGCCAACCGCGCCTTCGTCTCGGCCAGCTTCCAGTCGGTGGACCGCAGCGTGGCGGAAGCCTCGCGCGCCGCCGCCGATCAGGTGCGGGCGCTCAGCCAGTCGCTGTCGGCCTATGGCGCGAACAAGGTGCGGGTCGAGACCAGCGTCACCACCCGCCCCATCTATGACCAGTATCGCGACGCCGACGGGGTGATGCGCGACAATGTGCGGGCCGATCGGGTGGCGCGGTATCAGGCCGACGCCGCCGTCAATGTGACCGTGCGCGACGTGGCCCTGATCGAGCGGGTCTATGCGACCATCGTGGCCTCGCGCCCGACGGCGATCGGCCAGGTGAACTTCAACCTGGAGCCGGAGAACAGCTGGAAGGCCAATCTGCAGGCCGAGGCGATGAAGGATGCGCGCCGCCGGGCCGAGGCGGCGGCGACCAATGCGGGCGCGACCCTGGGCCGGGTCAAGATCATCGACCCGTCGGGCCGGGTCTGCCAGACCGACGTGCTGGCGGGCTGGCCGTCCTATGCCGCAGGCGGCGGGCAGGCGACCTCGCTGGACGAGGTGGTGGTGACGGGCGCGCGGGCCGAGGCGCGGATGGAATTCGCCGCGCCCCCGCCGCCGCCCGCACCGGCGACCGGGGGGGCGGGACCCAGCGAGGCGGACATCCAGGCGGCGCGGCTGGCCCTGCAACCGCCGTTGCAGACCCTGACCGACAGCGCCTGCGTCATCTACGGGCTGAACTGAGGATGGGGTTTTCCGTCGCCCCGGCCTTCGAGGCCGGATCGGTCGCGGCCGTCGAATGGCCCCTGTGCCATGTGCGGCTGCAGGACGACGCGCGGTTTCCGTGGGTGATCCTGATTCCGCGCGTCGAGGGGGCGGTCGAGCTGGAGGATCTGGGCGTCGGTCAGCGGGCGATGCTGATGGAGGAGACGGTGCGCGCCGGGGCGCTGGTCCGGCGGCTGGGGCCGGTGGAGAAGCTGAACGTCGGCGCCATCGGCAATGTCACGGCGCAACTGCATGTCCATGTGGTCGGCCGCCGCCGCGACGACGGCCTGTGGCCCGATCCGGTCTGGGGGCGGGGGGCGAGCGTTCCCTATGCGGAGGATGAGCGGGCGCGGTTGCTGGGCGTGATCGCGGGCGGCTGATCCTTCCTCTTTTCGTCATCCCAGGGCTTGTGCCTGGGATCCATACTCCCGGTTTTTGACGAGGACGCACTGTGCGGGAAGACCGGGCGTATGGGTCCTCGCCACAAGGGCGAGGATGACGGGTTAAAGGCGGTCTCTTCTTCAGATGATATCCAGCGGAACGGCCTGTTTCGGGGGCGGGAAGGCGCGGTCCAGCCGTTCCAGGTCTTCGAGGTCGAACTGGATGTCCAGGGCGTCGGCGTTGGCCTCGACGTGTTCGATGCGGCCGGCCTTGGGGATGGCGATGACGCCGTCGTGGCGCAGGACGGCGGCCAAGGCCACCTGGGCCGGGTCGGCGGAATGGCGGTTGGCGATGTCCAGGATCAGCGGATGCTCCAGAAGCCCGCCGCGCCCCAGCGGCGAATAGGCCATCATCGGCATGTCGCGCGCCTGCATCCACGGCAGCAGGTCGAACTCCACCCCGCGCGAGCCCAGGTTGTAGAGCAACTGGTTGACGGCGCAGTCCTCGGCCCCGTCGATCTGCATCAGCCGCTCCATCGCGTCGAGATCGAGGTTGGACACGCCCCAGCGGGCGATCATCCCCTCGTCCACCAGTTCGCGGAAAGCCGCCACCGTCTCCTCCAGCGGCACATGACCTTCCCAGTGCAGCAGATAGAGGTCCAGACGATCCACCTTGAGCCGCTCCAGCGAGCGTTCGCAGGCCAGCATCATCTTCATCTCCGAGGCGTTCTCGGGCCGCACCTTGGAGACGACGAAGACCTCGTCGTGGCGACCGGCGATCACCTCGCCCACCAGTCGTTCGGAGCGGCCGTCGCCATACAGTTCGGCCGTGTCGATCAGGGTCATCCCCAGGTCGATGCCGCGCGACAGGGCCTGCTGCTCCTCGTCGCGCCAGGCGGGGTCGTCGCCGATCTCCCAGGCGCCTTGGCCGAGAGCGGGAACGGTCGTACCGTCGGCGAATGTCACGAGGCGGGTCATGTCCGTCCTGAACGAAACGTGGCGGGCCGCCACCGGAGGATTGGATGCGAACGCGGCTTATAAAGACCGACGGCCTTGTCCAACAGGTGCTGGAAGGCGGGTTCGAGAACGACAACGCGCCGCTGGTCCTGCTGATCCACGGCTTTCCCGAACTGGGGATCAGCTGGCGCGCCCAGGTCCGGGCGCTGGGCGAGGCGGGCTATCACGTCGTGGCGCCCGACATGCGCGGCTATGGCGGGACCGACAAGCCCGAGGGCGCGGCGGCCTATTCGATCCTGAACCTGGTCGGCGACATGGTCGATCTGGTGCGGGCGCTGGGTCGGACCGAGTGCGTCGTCGCAGGCCACGACTGGGGCGCGCCGGTCGCCTGGCATTGCGCCCTGCTGCGGCCGGACGTGTTTCGCGCCGTCGCGGGCCTGTCGGTGCCGTTCCAGCCGCGCCGCATCAAGGGGCCGCCGACGGCCGCCATGGCCGCGATCTCGAAACGGGCGGGGCTGGGCGACCTCTATATCGTGCGCTTCCAGGCGGCGGACGCGCATCGGGCGCTGGAGGCCGATCCGGCGACGACCCTGCGAAAACTGTTCTACGCCTATGACGGAGCGACGCCGGCGGATCGGCGCTCCACCGGCTTCATGCCCGAGGGCGTGGCCCTGCTGGATGTGATCGCCGACGACGCGACCCTGCCGCCGTGGATGAGCGCGGATCATTTCGACGAATATGTCCGGGCCTTCTGGGCCGGCGGGTTCGACGGGCCGCTGAACTGGTATCGGGCGCTGGACCTGAACTGGTCGCTGACGGCCTTCGTGCAGGACCAGACGATCACGCCGCCCGCCCTGTTCGTGGTGGGCGAGGACGATCCGGTGCGCCATTACGCGGGCGGCGCCGAGGCGGGGCTTAAGGACTGGGCGCCGAACCTGACGCGGTCGGTGGTCGTGCCGGGCGCCGGACACTGGATTCAGCAGGAACGGCCGGACGTGGTGAACGCCCTGCTGCTGGAGTTCCTGCGCGGGCTTTAGGCCGCCAACCGCCCCCGCGCCTCGGCGACGATCTCAAGGCTGCGGATGCGGGCGGCGTTGTCGAAGGCCATGCCGGTGATCATCAGCTCGTCCACCCCGGTCAGGGCGATGAAGTCGGCCAGTTTGCGTTCGACCGTGTCCGGCCCGCCGATGGCGGAATAGAGCAGGCGGCCGCGAGCGCCCTCGATCTGTTGCGGCGTCAGGACGGTCGTGATGTCTTCCACCGGCGGGGGCAGTTTGCCGGGTTTGCCGGTCGAGAGGCGGGCGAAGCTCTGCTGCATGGAGGTGGACAGGCGCACCCCCTCCGCGTCGGTGTCGGCGGCGAAGACGTTGATCGCAGCCATGGCGTGGGGCTTGGCCAGGCGGTCTGAGGGCGTGAATTCGCGGCGATAGAGCGCCAGGGCATCCAGCAGCAGTTCGGGGGCGAAATGGCTGGCGAAGGCGTAGGGCAGGCCGAGCTGACCGGCCAGTTGGGCGCTGAACAGGCTGGACCCCAAGAGCCAGATCGGCACGCGCAGGCCGGCGCCGGGGACGGCGCGGACGGGCTGGGTCTCTGAAGCCGGTTCGAACCACTGGATCAGTTCGACCACGTCGCGCGGAAACTGGTCGGCGCCTTCGAAATAGCGGCGCAGGGCGCGGGCGGTCGCGCCGTCCGTGCCGGGCGCGCGGCCCAGGCCCAGGTCGATCCGGCCGGGGAACAGGGTCTCCAGCGTGCCGAACTGTTCGGCGACGACCAGCGGGGCGTGGTTGGGCAGCATGATGCCGCCCGAGCCGACGCGGATGCGCGCGGTCCCCGCCGCCACATGGCCGATGACGATGGCGGTCGCTGCGCTGGCGATGCCGGGCATGTTGTGGTGTTCGGCCAGCCAGAACCGTTCATAGCCCAGCCGGTCGGCGGCCTGGGCCAAGGCCAGGGTTTCGTCCAGGGCGCGGCGGGCGTCGCCGCCTTCGACGATGGGCGACAGGTCGAGGACTGAGAACGGGATCATGCCGACTAGATCGGGGCTGGCGCGCCGGGTTCAAGGGCGGGGGCGGGAACCGCGAGGGCGTCGGACGCTTTAAAGCGTCTCCACCCATGAAAGGGCCGCGCCATGACGGACGCCGACGCCACCCCGCCCGAAACCCCCAAGCTCGACGTTGAATGCGACGACGCGCGCGAAGCCGCCGACATGGGCGAGCGCCCGGATCTGGGTCACAAGGCCGACACCCTGATCGACGCCCTGGACGGCAGCGATTCCGGCTCGGACACGCGCGCGGGCTCGCTCAGGGGCGGATCGGCCGGCGGGTCGGACGACGACCCGGATTCGCGCAAGATCAACGCGACCCTGGCCGCCGAAGGCCGCGCCGAGGCCGATCCGGCCGAGGGCGCAAGCAAGGAATAGGCGCACGGGCGCCTTGCCGCCGCCGCAAGCCTGCGCCACGGTGGCGCTTAGACCCTTCGGTCCAGGGACGCTTCTTCGATGATGCTTCGTTTGGCGGCGGTTTCCGCCGTTGTTCTGTTCAGCCTCGCCGGCTGCGATCGGGCGGATGCGCCGGCCCGGCCGTCCGCAAAGGTCGAGACCGCCGCGCCTGAGGCCCCGGTCCCTGCGGCCCACACGGACGTCGTCGCGACGACGGAGGCGCCTGCGCCGCCCGCTGCGGCCGACGAGGCGCCCGCGTTCGCCGTCCTGTATCCCGGCGCCCAGGTCGACGGCGCGCCCCTGACCGCGAACGGCGCGGCCGGGCCGGGGGGGCTCGTCACCTTCACCACCGACGCCACGCCGGATCAGGTCGTGGCCTTCTATCGCCAGCGGGCCGAGGCGGCCGGGCTGAAATCCGTCACCGGCATGAACCAGGGCGAGGCGCGGGCCTATGGCGCGGCGGGCGCCGCGGCCGACGGCCCCTCGCTGCAGATCGTCGCCGCGCCCAGCCCGGACGGCGCCACCTCGGTCCATATGAACTGGAGCGCCGGCTCGTGATCGGCCGCGCGGCGCGGCTGGCGTCGGCGGCGGGCGCCGTCTTCGTCCTGGCCGCCTGCGCCGGATCGCCGAAGCCCGTCGTGACCATGCCCCGCGACGGCTATCTGTCGGCGGGCGTTCTGGACGAAATGGCCGCCGCCTCGCCCCCGCCGCCGGCCGCAGGGTCCGCTCAGGATCTGTCGGACAAGGCGACCTCGGCCCGCTATGTCGCGCTGGAGGACGGCGACCGCTGGCTGCTGGCCACGTCCCATGCCGAGGTGCGGCCGCCGCTGGCCCTGCAGCATTTCGATTGCGCCCTTGGGGTTCGGCTGGGATCGGCCGAGACGCCCGTTCTGGACCGGATGATGGGCCGCATCTTCCATGACGCCGCCAGCGTGGCGGAACAGGTCAAGGCGCGTCAGATGCGCCCCCGTCCGGTGGCGGACGATCCCCGGCGCCGCGCCTGCCAGACGCTGGACGCGGCCGGTCGAGGCAGCGGCTCCTATCCGTCGGGCAGCGCGGCGGTCGGCGTGGCCTATGGCGAGGCGTTCGCGGCGCTGGAGCCGGATCGCGCCGAGGCCGTGCGCCGCATCGGCCATGAAATCGGGGTCAGCCGCCTGGTCTGCGCCATGCACTATCCCAGCGACGTGGCGGCGGGCGAAACCATCGGCCGTCAGGTCGCCGTCCGGGCCGTCGCCGACCCGGCGTTTCAGACGGATATGGCGGCGGCGGAGGCCGAACTGGCCGCCGCCCGCCGCACGGGCCTGACCAATCCCGGATGTGCGGCCGAACGGGCGACGCTGGCGACCGTCCTGCCCTGAGATGGCGGGCTGGCTCGCCCTGGCGGTCGCGCTCCAGTCGACGCCGCACCTGCCTGCGGCTCGGCTCTGCACGGCGCAGGAGCTGGGAGAATTGACCACGCCGTCGGACCAGCCCTATCGCCTGACCTGCCGGGCCGAGACGTCCGGGCGCGACGTGCGCCGCCGGGTGCTGATCGAGGGACAGGCCGCGTCCGGCGCGGCGCTGGACTGCGGCGGGGGCGAGATCCGCGCGCCGGGCCAGGCGACCACGAGCGCGCCGACCGTGGCGATCTGGTCGCGCCGCCAGGGCGATGGCTGGTCCCGGCCCCGCGACGTGGCCGTTCGCAACTGCGGCGTCGTCGGCAATGTCCGCATCTGGGGCATGGGGGCGGGCGGGTCGATGCGCGACCTGCGGGCCTCGTCGCGCACGGCCGGCCATACGCGGGCGGCCCAGTCGGCCGCGCCGATCAATGTGGTGCTGGACCGGGTCCGGTTTCAGGGCGTCGGGACCATTCCCCTCTATGTCGGGCCGGGGGTGACGCGGACCACGGTGACGCGCTCGCGCTTTTCCGGCCGGTCGACCTCGGTGGCCCTCTATCTGGACGCCGAGAGCGCCGGCGCCCTGATCCAGGACAACGATTTCGACATCCGCACCGGACGCGAACAGATCGCCGTGGACGGATCGGGCGCCAATCGCATCGTCGGCAACCGGCTGGCTCTCGGCGGGCGGGGCGGGGTCTTCCTGTACCGCAACTGCGGCGAGGACGGGGTGATCCGCCACCAGACGCCGTCCTATAATCAGATCACGGACAATGTTTTCTCCGGCGCCGGCTGGCTGAGGCCGCGCGCGGTGGTGATCGGGTCGCGCGAGGGGCGCAGACCCTATTGCGGTGACGACCGGGGCTGGCCTTTCGGCTCCAGCATCGACGACGGCGACGGGGCCACGGGCAATCTGACGGCGCGCAACACCGTTCGCCGCTGATGGGGCGCCCCTTGCGCCGGACGGCCGCGCAGGGCTGACTGGACGGATCGAGACGGATCGAGACGGGGAGAAGACGATGCGGCTGATCCTGTTGTTCACGGCGCTGGCTGTCGCCCTGGGTCTGGCCGTGGTGGCCAGCCAGACGCCCGCGCCCCTGCCCATCTCGACCCCGGCCGACGCCTTTTCCGCCGGGCGGGCGATGGCGGATGTGCGCGAGATCGCCCGCGTCCCCCATCCGGTCGGGTCCGAAGACCATGCGCGGGTCCAGACCTATCTGATGGAGCGGATGACGGCCCTAGGCCTGAACCCCCACATCCAGACCGGCCCGCTGTCGCCCCGCGCGGTGCAACGGATGGCGCGCGAGGGACGCAGTGCGAACGGTCTGGCGGCCGCCAATCTCGTCGGCGTCCTGCAGGGGCGCGATTCCGGTCGGCCCGCCGTCCTGATGATGGCCCATTACGACAGCGTGCCCGGCTCGCCCGGCGCGGCCGACGATGCGACGGGCGTGGCGGCCATTCTGGAGGCCGTCCGCGCGATCAAGGCGCGCGGCGGCGCCGACCGCGACCTGATCGTCCTGCTGACCGACGCGGAGGAGCTGAACCTGGACGGAGCGCGGGTCTTCTTCGCCGCCCATCCGTGGCGCGACCGGGTCGGCGCCGTCGTCAATCTGGAGGCGAGGGGCGGCGGCGGACGGGCCATGATGTTCGAGACCGGGCCGGGCAATGCGGGGACCATCGCCGACTACGCCCGCGCGACGCGCGGTGCGACCGGCGGCCCGTCCAGCAACGCCCTGGCGGTCTTCGTCTATCGGTCGATGCCGAACGGCACGGACTTCACCGTTGCGGCGAACAGGGGGCTGGCGGGGATCAATCTGGCCTTCATCGGGCGGCCGGACCAGTACCACTCGCCCGCCGCGACGCCCGACGCCCTGGATCAGGGCAGTCTGCAGCATATCGGATCGCAGGCGCTGGAGGTCGCGGACGTCTGGCTGCGCGCGCCGGCCCTGCCAAAGGCGACAAAGAACGCCGTCTATGCCGACCTGTTCGGCCTGATGGTCGTGCGGCATCCGCCGATGGCGGGATGGGGGCTGCTGGCCGTCGCCGCCCTGGCCGCCGGTTTCGCGGTCTGGCGGGTGCGGCGCGTCCTGGGCCTGCGGCTCGGCGCGGTCGTTCGCGGCGCGGCGGACGGGCTGTGGTTGATGGCGGGGGCGGTGGTCGCCGGGCAGGCCGTGCGCGTTCTGGCCGGGCCGGTGGGTGGTCGGGTCCAGTCGCCGGAGACCTATTACACGCTGCTGCGCCGCCTGCCGGTGCTGGAGATCGGCGTCGTGCTGGCCCTGTCCGGGCTGGCGTTGCTGACCATTATGGGGCGGGCCGGCGGGCGGGGCGTCGCCCTGGCCCTGGTCGCGGCGGCGGCGCTTACGACGGTTCTGGGCGGCGTCGATCCGGTCGTGCTGGGCGCGGCGGTCGTAGCGGTCGGCCTCAGCCTGTGGCCGCACGCGGAGACGGAAACGCCCTGGGAGGGATGGCTGGGGCTGATCGCGTTGGTGCTGGCGATGGGTGTCGTGGTTCAGGCCCTGGCGCCCGAGGCGGCCTTCCTTCTGATCTGGCCGGTTCTGGTCGCCGCCGTCGCGGCCGCCGCTGCGGGGCTGATCTCCCCGCGTCTGGCCAAGGGCGCGGCGCTGATCCCGGCGGCTCTGGCGACGGCCGGGGTTGGCGGCTGGCTGCTGATGCAGGGGCATGGGGTGTTTCTCGGCGTGGGCATGGACCTGCCGGGGGTGCTGGGGGTGATCGCCCTGCTCGTCGCGCTTCTGGCCCGCCCGCTGGCGCCGGGTTCCGGCGGCGGGAGGAAGGCGGCGCCCCGGATCGCGGGCGGGCTGGCGGCGGGGGGTCTGGCCGTGGGTCTGGGCGCACGACTGATCGCGTGATCTCGACCGCCTTGCGTCAAAATCGGACGTAAGAGAAAAGATGTTCTCGTTTTGATCAAGAGAACATCTTGTGAACAGGAACAAACCATGCACATATCGGCCTCACGAAACGGGGGCGGGTCCAGGCGGGTCTCTCCCAAGCTTAATGACGGGAATCATGGCAAGGGAGACGAAGGCGATGGCTTCACAGGCGGCACTCAAGTTGGTGGGCAAGGACGACGGCGACAAGCAACGCGCCCTGGAGGCGGCGATCGCGCAGATCGACCGCGCCTTCGGCAAGGGTTCGGTGATGAAGCTCGGCAAGGCCGGGCAGGTGAACGAGATCGAGAGCGTCTCGACCGGTTCGCTGGGCCTGGACATGGCGCTGGGCATCGGCGGCTTGCCGGTCGGGCGGGTGATCGAGGTGTTCGGCCCCGAATCCTCGGGCAAGACGACCCTGGCCCTGCACACGGTCGCCGAGGTGCAGAAGAAGGGCGGGGTCGCCGCCTTCGTCGACGCCGAACACGCGCTGGACCCGGTTTACGCCCAGAAGCTGGGGGTGAATCTGGACGATCTGCTGGTGTCGCAACCCGATACGGGCGAACAGGCGCTGGAGATCGTGGATACGCTGGTCAGGTCGGGCGCCGTGGACATCGTGGTGATCGATTCCGTCGCGGCCCTGACGCCGCGCGCCGAAATCGAGGGCGAGATGGGCGACAGCCTGCCCGGCCTTCAGGCGCGTCTGATGAGCCAGGCGCTGCGCAAACTGACGGCATCGATCTCCAAGTCGAAATGCATCGTCCTGTTCATCAACCAGATCCGTCACAAGATCGGGGTGATGTATGGCTCGCCCGAGACGACGACGGGCGGAAACGCGCTGAAATTCTACGCCTCGGTGCGTCTGGACATCCGCCGCACCGGCGCGATCAAGAACCGCGACGAGGTGGTCGGCAACACCACCCGGGTCAAGGTGGTCAAGAACAAGGTCGCCCCGCCGTTCCGCGAGGTCATCTTCGACATCATGTACGGCGAGGGCATCTCCAAACTGGGCGAGATCATCGACCTGGGCGTCAAGGCCGGGGTGATCGAGAAGTCGGGCAGCTGGTTCAGCTATGACTCCACCCGCATCGGCCAGGGCCGCGAGAATGTGCGCGAGTTCCTGAAACAGAACCCCGACATCGCCGCCTCCATCGAAAAGGCCGTCCGCGCCTCGACCAACAAGATCGCCGACGAACTGCTGGGCACGCCCGAGCCGGATGAAGGACAGGATCTGGAAGGCTGAGGCCAGGACAAGGGGGGCGAGCGGCCGGGGCGGACTTTCTTTCAGTCGCTCGGCCGGCGCCCGGACCTTTACCGCTACTCCGTCGCCCCTAGCGACCCGCCACCGACCCCCGCGAAGGGCGGCGGAGCGACCCGCTCGACCTCTGCGTCGGGCGGGTCTTTTTCTTTGCGGCCTATCGCGCGTTCGCGCTGCTTGAGGTCGGGTCCAATCTATCCGCTCATCCCGGCGAAAGCCGGGACCCAGTGCTTTGGGTGATTCAGCGCGTCCTTGGATTGGGCTGGCCAATCGAACGCACTACCGAGTGACAGAACTGGGGCCCGGCTTTCGCCGGGATGAGCGGGCGGAAGGGGCGCTCAAACGAAAACGGGCGACCCGAAGGCCGCCCGTTCCATCGTCTTGGCGCTGTCCGCGGCCGATCAGGCGGCGGCCTTCTGCGGGGCGAACTTGCCGTAGAAGGTCTCGTTCCTGGCGGCCATGTCGCGCAGCAACTGCGGAACCTTGAAGCGGTCGCCATAGGTCGCGGCCAGACGGTCGGCGGTTTCCACGAACTTGGCCAGGCCGATGCCGTCGATCATGCTGATCGGGCCGCCGGTCCAGGGGGCGAAACCCCAGCCCAGGATGGCGCCCAGGTCCGCCTCGCGCGGATCGTCGATGACGCCCTCTTCCCAGCAGCGCGCGACCTCGACGGCCTGGCGATACAGAAGGCGCGTCTTCAACTCGTCGATCTGGGCGAAGGCGGTCGGCTCCTCCGGCTGGTCGATGCCCTTGGTGGTCGGGGCCAGTTCGGACAGACCCGTCCAGATCGTCTTGGGCTTGGTGTCATAGTCGTAGAAGCCCTTGCCGTTCTTGCGGCCGAAGCGTCCACCCTCGACCATCCTGGCGACGATGTCGGCGCCTTCGGTCGGGACATATTTGTCGCCCAGATCGAGCGCCGTCTGTTTGGCGATCTTGTAGCTGAGGTCCAGAGCGACGTCGTCGTGCATCTCCAGCGGGCCGCGCGGCATGCCGGTCATGCGCCCGACATTGTCGATCAGGGCCGGGCCGTAACCCTCCTCCAGCATCGCCATCCCTTCCATCAGGAAGGTGGAGAAGCAGCGCGAGGTGTAGAAACCTCTGGAGTCGTTGACGACGATCGGCGTCTTCTTGATCTTCAGCACATAGTCCAGCGCCTTGGCGATGGCGGCCTGACCCGTCTTCTCGCCCAGGATGATCTCGACCAGCATCATCTTGTCGACCGGCGAGAAGAAGTGGATGCCGATGAAGTCCTCGGGCCGGACGCTGGCCTCGGCCAGACCCGTGATCGGCAGGGTCGAGGTGTTGGAGCCGAACACGGCGCCCTCGGCCAGCTGCGCCTCGGCGCGTTTGGTCACATCGGCCTTGATCTCGCGGTTTTCGAACACGGCCTCGACGACCAGATCGGAACCCTTGATCAGATCATAGTCGGTGGTGGCGGTGACGGAGCCGAGCAGGGCGTCATACTTCTCTTGCGTCAGCTGACCACGCGACAGACGCTTCTTCAGCAGTTCCTCGACATGGGCCTTGCCCTTGTCGGCGGCTTCCTGGGTCTGGTCGATCAGGATGGTCTCGATCCCGGCGAGGGCCTGCACATAGGCGATGCCCGCGCCCATCATGCCGGCGCCGATGACCGTGACCTTCTTCGGATCGGATTTGGGCACGCCGGCAGGGCGGACGGCGCCCTTGTCCAGCTCCTGTTTCGACAGGAACAGGCTGCGGATCATGGCCTGGGCCTGCGGCGTCATCAGGGTCTTGATGAAGTAGCGGGTCTCGATCCGCAGCGCCGCGTCCATCGGAACCTGGGTTCCTTCGTAAACGGCCTTCATCAGGTTCACCACGGCCGGATAGTTGCCGTAGGACTGTTTGCGCAGCATGGCGTTGCCGACCATGAAGTTCTGGATGCCCGCCGGGTGATAGGGGCCGCCGCCGGGCAGTTTGAACGACTTTTCGTCCCACGGCTGCACAGCCTTGCCGCCGTTCCTGATCCAGGCCTTGGCGGCTTCGACCGACTGGCCCTTTTCGACCACCTCATGGACGATGCCCGCGCCCTTGGCGTCGTTCGGGCGGAAGGACTTGCCCTCGCTCATGGCCATCATGGCGTTCTGGACGCCGACCAGACGGGTCAGGCGCTGGGTGCCGCCGCCGCCGGGGAACAGGCCGACCTTGATCTCGGGCAGGCCCAGCTGGATCTTGTTGTCGTTCTCGACCACGCGGTAGTGGGCCGCCAGGGTGAACTCCAGCCCGCCGCCCAGCGCCAGACCGTTGATCGCCGCCGCGATGGGCTTGCCCGAGGTTTCCAGCGCGCGGAAGGCGCCGTTCAGCTTCCAGCCCGCGTCGAACGCCCGCTGCAGGTCGCCGCCGCCGGCCAGCATGCCGCCCGCCATGTCGCCCAGGTCCGCGCCGGCGCAGAAGCCGGACGCCTTGCCCGAGGTGATGACCACGCCCTTGATGGCGTCGTCGGTCTTGATGCGCTCGACCAGTTGCGGCGCCTCGGCGATCACCTTGCCGGTCAGGGTGTTCATCGAACGGCCCGGCACGTCGAAGGTGACGAGCGCGATGCCGTCGGCGTCGATGTCGATCTTGAAGTTTTCCATTGGCCGAAGGCCCTTCATTTTTCAGCGTCAGCGCAAAGGCTGACCGTGCTGGTTCATCACGACGATCACGGCGGGAACACGACGGGCGCAACGGGAACGGTCTCGTTGTGATCGCTGTGAGTACGTGGCGTCCGTTGTGATGAACCCTCGGATGAGCGCTGGCGCGCTCGATGAAATCAAACCCGCTCGATCACCGTGGCGGTGCCCATGCCGCCGCCGATGCAGAGGGTGATCAGGGCGGTCGACTTGTTCGAGCGTTCCAGCTCGTCCAGGGCGATGCCGGTGATCATGGCGCCGGTGGCGCCCAGGGGGTGGCCCATCGAGATGCCGCCGCCGTTCACATTCATCTTGGCATGGTCGATGTTCAGGGCCTGCATGTAGCGAAGGACGACGGCGGCGAAGGCCTCGTTCAGCTCCCACACGTCGATGTCGTCGGGCGTCATGCCCAGCTTCTTCAGCAGTTTGCGGGTCACATATTCCGGGCCGGTCAACATGATCGACGGCTCGGAGCCGATCGAGGCGCCGCCCAGAATCCTGGCGCGCGGCTTCAGGCCCAGGGCCTGACCGGCTTCCAGCGAACCGATCAGAACGCCCGCCGAACCATCGACGATGCCGGACGAATTGCCGGGGGTGTGGACATGGTTGACGCGCTCGACCTCGGGGTAGCGCTGGTTGATCACGCCGTCGAAGGCCATTTCGCCCATCATGGCGAAGGAGGGGTTCAGGCCGCCCAGGGTCTGCATGTCCGTATTCGGACGAATGGTCTCGTCATGATCGAGGATGGTCAGGCCCAGTTGATCCTTGACCGCCAAAACCGAGTTCTTGAACCGGCCCTCGGCCCAGGCCCTGGCGGCGCGCTTGTGGCTTTCGACCGAATAGGCGTCCACGTCGTCGCGGCTGAAGCCGTATTTGGTGGCGATCATGTCCGCCGACACGCCTTGCGGCACGAAATAGGTCGGGAAGGCCGAGGACGGATCGGTCGGCCAGGCGCCCATGTCGGACCCCATCGGCACGCGGCTCATGACCTCGACGCCGCCGCCGACGGCGAAATCGGCCTCGCCCGACTTCACCTTGGCGGTGGCCATGTTCACGGCTTCCAGGCCCGAGGCGCAGAAGCGGTTGACCTGAACGCCCGCCGTGTCCTGCGACCAGCCGGCCGACAGGACCGCCGTGCGGGCGATGTCGGCGCCCAGTTCGCCCACCGGCGTCACGCAGCCCAGGATGACGTCGTCAACCTTGGAGGTGTCCAGATCGTTGCGGTCGCGCAGGGCCTGAAGCACCTGGGTCGCCAGGCTGAGGCCGGTGATCTCGTGCAGCGAGCCGTCCTTCTTGCCCTTGCCGCGCGGGGTGCGGACGGCGTCGTAGATATAGGCGTCAGCCATGAGAGGCGTCTCCATATGGGCCCCGTGGACGACACGCGATGGCGCGCGGCTGGAGGGCGAGGTCGGTCGAAGCGTGGACGCCAAAAACCCTACGTTTACGTCAACGTCAAGTAATAAGCCGCGCGAAGCCTGTCCACGTCAGGCGCGCGGTCGAGGATCGCTGTCTTAAAACGGGCGGCGAACCGACCAGAGTCGCTGCCGGTATGCCTAGTTGGCGCGGGGAATCCGGGTCGCGCCACCGGTGATGGTGCAGGCGTATTCGGTTTCCGGCCGCCCGGTCTGCAGGCCCGTCGGGGTCAGTATGCCCTGACGCTGGGTGCAGGTCTTTTCCAGCGCGTCCAGGTCGCGCTGATACGGGCTGACGCCGCCGGTCGTGCCGCAGGCCGCCAGCAGCGGCAGGGCGAGGGCGGCGGAGAGAATGAGGATACGCATGGCTCGGTTGCTCCCTGTGGGACGCACGCGCCCCGGCTTTGTCCCCCGGCGGGATCAGACTACTGCGTCGCGGCCAGCCTGACCAGCTTGCCGTCCTGCTCGTCGGTGATGGCCCAGACCGCGCCGTCGGCGGCGACCGCCACGTCGCGGATGCGTTCGCCCAGATCGGTCAGCAGACGCTCCTCGCCGATCACGCGATCGTTCTGGATCACCAGACGGGCGATGTGTTTTTCCTTCAGGCCCGCGACCAGCAGGTTGCCGTTCCAGCCGGGGAACATGGCGCCCTGATAGAAGGTCGCCCCGCCCGGCGCGATCACCGGGTCCCAGTAATAAACCGGCTGTTCCGTGCCCGGCGCCTGGGTCGCGCCGGCGTTGATCCGGCCGCCCGCATATTCGACGCCATAGGCCGCGTCGGGCCAGCCGTAGTTCAGACCGGCCTTGTCGATATTGACCTCGTCGCCGCCGCGCGTGCCGTGTTCGATGGTCCAGACGGCGCCGGTTCCTGGCTGGATGGCGACGCCCTGGACGTTGCGATGCCCCAGGCTCCAGATCTCGGGCCGGGCGCCGGCGTGGCCGACGAAGGGATTGTCGGCGGGTACGGAGCCGTCGGCGTTGATGCGGATGGTCTTGCCCATGTGCGAGCCCAGATCCTGGGCCTGGGGCCGCATCGGCTTGTCGGATCGCTCGCCCAGGGTGACGAACAGATGTCCAGTGGGGTCGAAGGCCAGGGACGACCCGAAATGTTTGTCGCCGTCATAGACGGGCAGGGCGCGGAAGATGACCTGGACGTTCTCCACCCGCGATCCGTCGTCGGACAGTCGCCCGCGCGCGACCGAGGTGGCGTTTCCGCCCTGACGCGGCTCGGCGTAGCTCCAGTAGATCATCCGATCACGGACGAAGTCGGGGCCGACGATCACGTCCAGCAGGCCGCCCTGACCGCGCGCATCGACGGCGGGCAGGCCCGCGACCGGCGCGCCGATCTGGCCTTCGGCGGTGATGAGGCGCAGGCGGCCGGGCTTTTCCGTCACCAGCCAGCGCCCGTCCGGCAGGGCGGCGAGGCCCCACGGATGCACCAGGCCCGAGGCGACGACGGTGTGAGCCATGGCCTGTTCGGTCTTCACACCCGGCGCGCGGGTCTGGCCGGCGAAGGCCGGCTGCTGGTCGGGATTGTTGGCGGGCCGCGTCTCCAGCGGGGCGCCGGGCTGGGCCTGAGGCGCCGAGGACGCGCTTTCGCCGTTGGCCCCGCAGGCGGCGGCGAGGACGAGCAGGGAGGTGGACGCGGCGGCGACGATCAGGCGCATGGCGCAGGCTCCGAAAAGGCGAGGGACGGCATCGAACGAAAACGGCGGCCTGGACGCTACCGTTCCGCCCGGAGGCGATCATGCGCCCTATCGCCGCACGATCTGGATCGAGACGACTTGAACCCGACGCCCGACGGCGATATAGGCTCGCCTCCTTCGCGGCCGGCCCCGGCCCCGCGACGCCCGGGACTGGGTAGCTCAGATGGTTAGAGCGGTGGATTCATAACCCACAGGTCGGCGGTTCGATCCCGCCTCCAGTCACCACCCTTCCAGACTGCAACCCGCGTCGACATCCTGCGTTTACGGTCGAGCTTTCAACCTTGACCGGAGATACGCCGTGACCATTCGCACCAAAGCTTTGACGGCGGCGGCCGCCGTTCTGATGCTGGGCGCCGCCGCCTGCACCCAGGCAGAGCAGGACAAGGCCGAGGCTCATGCCGAAACCGCCGCAGACAAGACCGCCAGCGCCGCGTCGCAAGCCGGTGAGGTGATCGAAGGCGGGGCGATGAAGGCCGCCCAGGCGGTCGAGAGCGGCGCGGGCAAGGTCGCCGACAAGCTGGAGACCGAACAGGCCCAGGCCGCCGCCGAGGGCAAGCCGGGCGCCATCGATCCGGCGACGGATACGCGGGTTCCGGCCAAACATTAAGGTCGACCGTTCAGGCGGAGGGTTGTTCGGGCTTGGGGCCTTCCGCCAGAAGAGCGTCGATCAGGGCGCGCGCCTCGGGGCCGGACCAGTCGGCCTCGCCCGTCTTGACGGCGCGGATGCGGCCCTCGCGGTCCAGCAGTATGGTCTGGGGCATGGCGCCCTTGCCCGGAAACTCGAACGGCAGCTGGAATTTGACGTCGCTGTAGAAGGGCAGGGGCGCGTGGTCGTCCAGGAAGCGTCTGGCCTCGGCCGCCGCTTCCGGCGTGGCGTCGACGTTGATCGGCAGGACCACCAGATCCTCGTTCGCGGCATAGGCTTTAGCCAGCGCTTGAAGCGTCGGCATCTCGGCCTTGCAGGGCGCGCACCACATGGCCCACAGGTTCACCACCACCACCTTGCCGTGAAAGGCCGAGAAGCGGACGGCGGTGCCGGTGCGGTCGCGGAAGGCGTATTCGGGCGCCGGGATGGGTTGGGCCGGGGTGGTCAGGGCGGCGAGCGAACCGACGGCGAAACCCGCCAGATCGCTTTTCGGCGTCGCATTGGCGTTCGCGGCCTCTTGCACTTGCGCCTTCTGGCGGTGATTGGCGTATAGCGACATCGCCATGCCGCCGGCGCCGGCGATGGTGCTGACCACCACCACCGCGCCGATGACCGCCCAGATCGCCTTCCTAGAGCCGCTCATGACCCAATCCACTTCTGCCGACGCCATGCCATCCGCCGGTTCGACTGCGCCGGTGAAGCCGGCGGGTCAAGACATGTGGGGCGGACGCTTTTCGTCGCGCCCGGCCGAGATCATGCAGGCGATCAACGTCTCCATCGGCGTGGACCAGCGTCTGTGGCGTCAGGATCTGGCCGGATCGCGCGCCCATTGCCGGATGCTGGCCACACAGGGGATCATCGGACAGGCGGACGCCGAGGCGATCCTGGGCGGGCTGGACGCCGTCGAGGGCGAGATCGTCGGCGGCGCCTTCCCCTTCCGCGACCAGTTCGAGGACATCCACATGAATGTGGAGGCCCGCCTGAACGAGCTGATCGGCGAACCGTCGGGGCGTCTGCATACGGCGCGCAGCCGCAACGATCAGGTGGCGCTGGACTTCCGTCTGTGGGTCCGCGACGCCTGCGACCGCTCGGTCGCCCAGCTGAAGGGATTGCAGGCCGCCCTGTTGAACCGGGCCGAACAGCACGCCGGCGACCTGATGCCGGGCTTCACCCATCTGCAGACCGCCCAGCCCGTGACCTTGGGCCACCATCTGATGGCCTATGTCGAGATGTTCGGGCGGGATGCGGGCCGGTTCGCCGACGCCCGCGCCCGCATGAACGAAAGCCCGCTGGGCGCCGCCGCCCTGGCCGGGTCGCCCTTCCCCATCGACCGCCACATGACGGCGGCCGAGCTGGGTTTCGACCGGCCGATGGCCAACAGCCTGGACGCCGTATCGGATCGCGACTTCGCGCTGGAAAGTCTGGCCGCCGCCTCGATCACGGCGGGTCATCTGTCGCGCCTGGCCGAGGAGATCGTGGTGTGGATGACGCCGATGTTCGGCTTCGCGACCCTGCCCGACGACCTGACGACCGGATCGTCGATCATGCCGCAGAAGCGCAACCCCGACGCCGCCGAACTGGTGCGGGCCAAGACGGGCCGGATCATGGGGTCGCTGGTCGCCCTGTCGATGGTGATGAAGGGTCTTCCGCTGGCCTATTCCAAGGACATGCAGGAGGACAAGCCGCCGGTGTTCGAGGCGTTCGACGCCCTGGACCTGGCGCTGAACGCCATGACGGCCATGGTCGCGGCGCTGCAGCCCAATACCGAACGGATGGCGCAGGCGGCGGGGGCGGGCTTCTCGACCGCCACGGATCTGGCCGACTGGCTGGTGCGCGAACTGAACCTGCCGTTCAGGAAGGCGCACCATGTGACGGGGGCGGCGGTGAAACGGGCGGAGGCGCTGGGCGTGGACCTGGCGCAACTGCCGCTTCAGGAAATGCAGAAACTGGAGCCGGGCGTCACCGAAGCGGTTTACAAGGTGCTGACCGCCAAGGCTTCGTGCGAAAGCCGTCAGAGCTATGGGGGAACCGCGCCGGAACAGGTCCGGGCGCGGATCGCCGACTGGAGAGATCGCCTATGAACCGTCTTGGGAAAAAGACCCTGATCGTCGCGGGCGCGCTCGCCCTTCTGACCTCGGCCTGCGGCCGGATGGCCGATCTGGAATCGCCGGTGCGCCAGACCGAACGCGCGCCGCGCGACAGCCGGGCGCCCCACCTGCCCGAGCCGGCGACGATGAACCGTCCGTCCAGCAGCATTCCCATCGACGGCGGCCCGTCCAATCCCATCGGCGCCGGCGCCGCCCAGAACGAACCGCGCTAGACCTTGCACCATTTCGACCTGAAGGACGGGGCTCTCCATGCCGAGGGCGTGCCGCTGGAGCTGATCGCCGACGAGGTGGGCACGCCCGCCTATGTCTATTCGACCGCGACGCTGAAGCGGCACTACGGCCTGCTGCGCGCCGCCGCCGACGCGCATCGCGACGCGCTGGGCGAGGCCCTGATCGCCTTTGCGGTCAAGGCCAACTCCAATCTGTCGGTTCTGGCGACCCTGGCCAAACTGGGGTCCGGCGCCGACACCGTGTCCGAGGGCGAAATCCGGCGCGCGCTGGCTGCGGGCGTTCCGGCCGACCGGATCATCTTCTCCGGCGTGGGCAAGACCGATGTGGAGATGGCCTTCGCCATCAGCGTCGGGGTGCGCCAGATCAATATCGAATCCGGCGCCGAGCTGGACCGGCTGATCGCCGTGGCGGCGATGATGAATGCGGCCCCCGCCATCGCCATCCGGGTCAATCCCAATGTGGGGGCGGGGGGCCACGCCAAGATCACGACCGGGGGCAAGGGCGACAAGTTCGGCGTGCCGGTCGAGGAGGCGATGGACCTCTACGCCCAGGCTTCGGCCTCGCCCCATGTCACGCCGGTCGGCCTGGCCTGTCATATCGGCAGCCAGATCACCGACCTGACCCCGCTGGAAGCCGCCTTCACGGTTCTGGCCGAGATGACGCGCGCCCTGCGGGCGCAGGGTCATGCGGTGACGCGGCTGGATCTGGGCGGCGGGCTGGGCGTGCCCTATTCGGGCGGGGCGGAGCCGCCGTCGCCGGCCCAGTATGTCGCCATGGCCGCGCGGGTGCTGGACGGGCTGGACGTCGAGGCGGCGTTCGAGCCGGGTCGGGTGCTGGCCGCCAATGCGGGCGTGCTGCTGAGCCAGGTGATCCAGGTCAACGAACGCTCGGACGGGCGCCGGTTCCTGGTGCTGGACGCGGCGATGAACGACCTGATGCGGCCGGCGCTGTACGACGCCTTCCACGACATCCGGCCGGTCGTCCCGCGCGGGGGCAAGGTCCTGGCCTATGACGTCGTCGGGCCGGTGTGCGAGACGGGCGACACCTTCGCCCGCGACCGCGAGCTGGCGCCGCTGGAGGCCGAGGATCTGGTGGTCTTCACCGGGGCGGGGGCCTACGGCGCGGTCATGGCCAGCGAATACAACAGCCGGCCCCTGGTCCCCGAGGTGCTGGTGGACGGCGAACAGTGGGCCGTGATCCGCCCGCGCCCGACCTATGAGGAGATGCTGGACCGCGAGCCGTTCGCCGACTGGCTGTGAAAGAGTCGAATTGCGCTCGACTGTTATAAAGTAACACGCTATAGGCCGCCTCATGTCCCCCGGCGCCGAACAGTCCATGCTCTTGTCCCTGTTGGGCGGCGGATTCGTCGCGGCCTTTCTGCACGCCGCCCTGCCGACCCACTGGCTGCCGTTCACCCTGGTCGGGCGGGCGCAAGGGTGGCGGCCGCATAAGATTCTGCTGGCGGTGACGGCGGCGGGCCTGGCCCATATCGCCACGACGGCGGTGGTCGGCGGCCTGATCGTGGCGGCGGGTCTGGCGCTGGACCAGTGGATCGAGGGGGTGTTGCCGCATCTGGCGGCGGTGCTGCTGTTCCTGTTCGGGGCCTTCTATCTGGCGCGTTCGGCCCTGAGACGACCCGCCCTGGCCGGCGGCCCGACTGTCGAGACGCCGGAACCGGCCGTGTCCGACAAGGCCGCCTTCCTGGGTCTGGTCGCCATGATGGCGGTGTCGCCGGGCGAGGTGCTGCTGCCCATCTATCTGTCCTCGGCCCCGTCGGGGATCGGCGCCCTGGCGATGCTGACGCTGGTGTTCGCGGTCGGCACGGTCGCCGGGATGGCGGTTTTCACGGCCCTGGCCAGCGCGGGCGCCTCCATCCTGCGGCTGGAGCGGTGGGCGCGTTACGAAGGGGCGGTTCTGGGTCTGGCGCTGATCGCCCTGGGCCTGGTCGTCGCCATGCATCAGCATTGATATTATGTGATAACATTCAATCTGTTATCAAGTAGCAGCTTGGCTGTTCAGCCAAAGGGCGTATAGGCGAAACCATGAACGCCGCGCACGATCACAGCCCCGACCACGACCACGACCATGATCATTCCGATCATGGGCACGGCCATTCGCATGGTCATGGTCACAGCCACGGTCATGGCGGTCACAGCCACGGGCCGGTGGACACCGGCGACTGGCGCTATGCCGTCGGCCTGGTGGTCAATCTGCTGTTCGTGGCGTGCGAGTTCGGGGCCGGGCTGATGGCGGATTCCACCGCCCTCCTGGCCGACGCCGGGCACAATCTGTCCGACGTGCTGGGTCTGGCCATGGCGGGCGGGGCGGCCTGGCTGGCGCGGCGCGGGACGCACGGGGCGGCGGGCGGTCGGCGGACCTATGGGTTCGGCAAGGCGACGGTTCTGGCGGCGCTGGGCAATGCGCTGCTGCTGATCTTCGCCTGCGGAGCCATCGCCTTTGAGGCCGTGCGGCGTTTCAACGAGCCGGCGCCGGTGGGATCGGCGACCATCATGGTGGTGGCCGGGATCGGCTTTCTCATCAACCTGGGCACGGCGCTGCTGTTTATGAAGTCCCAGCACGACCTGAACGCCAAGGGCGCCTATCTGCACATGATGGCCGACGCGGGCGTGTCGCTGGGCGTCGTGATCGCGGGCGGGGTCATCCTGGCGACCGGCTGGTCGGTGGTCGATCCGCTGGTCAGCCTGGCGATCGTGGTGGTGATCCTGTGGTCCACCTGGGGGCTTTTGAAGGATTCGGTCAATCTGGCCATGGACGGGGCGCCCAGCGGCGTGGACGTGCCCGCGCTGGAGAAGGCGCTGCTCGGCCTGTCGGGCGTGCGGGCGGTGCATGACCTGCACGTCTGGGCCCTGTCGACGACCGATACGGCCCTGACCGCCCACCTGGTTCACGACCGGCCGGATTCGGCGGCCCTGATCGGCGAGGCCCAGGCGGCGGCGCGGCGCCAGGGCATCAACCACACGACGCTGCAGCTGGAGAACGAGCCGCTGCCGGACTGTCCGGGGTGTTGATCTAAGGCGCCGTCATCCTCGGGCTTGACCCGAGGACCGGGCGTTCAGGCGCTGTGCGTCAGACGTCGGGGCGCCGCCCGATCCGTATCCGATCCTCGGGTCAAGCCCGAGGATGACGAAGGCGAGACGCGAACCCTCAAGCCTGTTCGAACGTCAGCGGCGCGCCCCAGAACTGGGCGACCAGTTCCGATTGCGGGCCGGCCTGGCCGGTGGTCAGGAAGTCGCGGCGGCCGCTGTCGCCCAGGTCGTATTCGGGATGCTGCTTGAAATAGCGGTCCAGGGCGTCGGCCACCGCCGTCGGCTGCTCGATCAGCACGGTCCCCGCAGGCAGGGCCTGGGCGAACAGTTCGGCGACGATCTCATAGTGGGTGCAGCCCAGGATGGCCTTGTCCGGGTGGCGGCCGATGCGACGGCGCAGGGCGTCGACGTGGTCGTCGATCACCACCTTCAGCTCCTCGGCCGGGGCGCCCAGTTCGATCAGGCCGGCGAGGCCGGGGCAGGGCTCGCAGAAGACGGCGATGTCCTCGCGCCGCTTGTCGATCTCGATCTCATAGACGCGGCTGATGGCGGTGGCGGCGGTGCAGAAGACGCCGGTGATGTCGATGGAGGCGACCTTTTCGCCCTCCTGCGGGCGCTCGGCCTCGAAGCTCCAGGGCTTGCCGGTCGCGGCCTCGATGGTCGGGACGATGATGCCCAGGATGTTGACCGGCCGGCCCAGACGCTCGCGCAGACCCGGCAGCCAGGTCTGCTGCAGGCGACGCAGCGCGATGGACGAGGCGGTGTTGCAGGCCAGGACCACGATGGAGGCGCCGGCCTCGAACAGCCGCTCGCAGCCCGCGCGGGTCAGTTCGACGATGTCCTCGCCGCCGCGCCCGCCATAGGGGGCGTGGGCCTGATCGGCCAGATAGACGAAGTCACGCTCGGGGAAGCGTCGCGTCAGTTCGCGGTGGACGGTCAGGCCGCCCACGCCGGAGTCGAAAACACCAATGGCCATGCAGCGGGCTTTAGAACAGTGCGACGACGTATCCAACCGGCAGGACGACAAGATTCGCGCCGATCAGGTGACGGGGGCGGTCGGTGCGCCTAAGTGTGTCGCAACCATGATCTTGTTTCGGAGCATTCCATGCATAGACGCCAGCTTCTCATCGCGGGCGGCAGCCTGATGGCCCTGTCGGCCTGCGCCTCGACCGGAGCCGCCTCGGGCGGGTCCGCCGCCGCGCCGTCGGCCGCCGGCCTCGCCGAGGAAGCGCGCATCGCCCGCGCCGTCCTGCCCGCCCAGACGCCGCGCGCCGAGCTGCTGCAGGTCTGGACCGGCCAGTACGACGGCGTGCCGCCGTTCGACAAGGTGACGCCGGCCAAGCTGCGCGAAGCCATGCTGGAAGGCATCGAACTGCAACGCGCCGACATCGCCGCCATCGCCAACAACCCCGAGGCCCCGACCTTCGCCAACACGATGGCGGCGCTGGAGCTGGCGGGCGCGCCGCTGGACCGGGCGTCCAACGTCTATAGCGTGATGACCTCCAACATCGGCGGCGACGCCTATGACGCGGTCGACACCGAGCTGTCGCCCCTGCTGTCGGCGGCCTATGACGAGATCACCTTCAACGAAAAACTGTTCCAGCGGGTCAAGACCGTCGCCGACACCGCCGACGCGGCGGGTCTGAGCGCCCAGCAGAAGCGTCTGGCCGAGCGTCGTCGCGACGCCTTCATCCGTTCGGGCGCCAATCTGGACGCGGCCGGCAAGGCCGAGCTGGGCCGGATCAACACCGCCCTGTCCAACGCCTTCACCCGCTTCGGCCAGAAGGTCGTCGCCGACGAGAACGCCTGGACCGTGATCCCGACCGAAGCGGGCCTGTCGGGCCTGCCCGAGTCCAACAAGGCCGCCGCCGCCGGCGCCGCGCGCAGCCGCAACATCCAGGGCTGGGCCATACTGAACACCCGTTCGGCGGTCGATCCATTCCTGACCTTCGCCGACGACCGGGCGCTGCGCGAACAGGTGTGGAAGAAGTTCGTCAATCGCGGCGACAACGGCGACGCCAACGACACCAACTCGACCATCGCCGAGATCGTGAAGCTGCGCGACCAGCGCGCCAAGCTGCTGGGCTATCGCAACCATGCCGAACTGCGGATGCAGGACACCATGGCCAAGACGCCGGCGGCGGCCGAGGCCCTGATGAACCGCGTCTGGGCGCCGGCCAAGGCGCGCGTCGCCGAAGAGGTCGCCGACATGAAGGCGATCGCCGGGTTCGACATCGAGCCGTGGGACTATCTCTACTTCGCCGAGAAGGTCCGTAAGGCCAAGTACGACCTGGATCAGAACGAGCTGAAGCCCTATTTCGAGCTGAACGCCGTGCGCGCCGGCTCCTTCGCCATGGCCGAGCGCCTGTACGGCTTCCAGTTCAAGAAACTGCCCAAGGGCGCGGTCCCGACCTTCGAGCCGGACGTCGAGGTCTATGAGGTCTATGACAAGACCAGGGGCGGTCGCCAGATCGGCCTGTATTACACCGACGACTACGCCCGTCCGGGCAAGCGTTCGGGCGCCTGGATGACCACCTATCGGTCGTTCTCGCAGCTGGACGGCTCCAAGATCATCCTGGGGTCGAACAACAACAACTTCACCAAGCCGGAGCCGGGCCAGCCCGTCCTGATCTCGCTGGACGACGCCGAGACCCTGTTCCACGAGTTCGGCCACACCCTGCATTACTTCTCATCGGTCGTGACCTATCCCTCGTTCGGCGAGACGCCGCGCGACTTCGTGGAATATCCATCGCAGGTTCACGAGCATTGGGTGCTGAGCCGCCCGATCCTGGACGGCTATCTGAAACACTATCAGACCGGCGCGGCCATGCCGCAGGCGCTGGTGGACAAGATCGAAGCCGCCGCCACCTTCAACCAGGGCTACGCGACGGTCAGCTATCTGTCCTCGGCCATCGTGGACATGGACCTGCACACCCAGGCCACGCCGCCGACCGACATCGACGCCTTCGAAAAGGCCAGCCTGGCGCGGATCGGCATGCCCAGGGAGATCGTGATGCGGCACCGCCTGCCGCAGTTCAATCACCTGTTCACGTCGGACGCCTATTCGGCGGGCTACTACAGCTATCTGTGGTCCGAGACGATGGACGCCGACACCTGGTCCTACTTCGAGGAGTCGGGCGACGTGTTCAACCCGGACATCGCCGGCCGCTTCAAGTCGATCATGCTGGCGCCGGGCAACACCACGGATCGCGCCGAGGCCTATCGCGCCTTCCGCGGTCGCGACCCGGACGTGGCGGCCCTGCTGAAGGTGCGTGGCTTCCCTGTTTCCTGATACTGGGCCTACCGCCCTTCGGGCTGCTTGAGGCGTTTCGCCCTTTGAGCTTCGTGAAGGGCTGATGAAACGGGACGCCGTCGGACGATCGGTCCGGCGGCGTCCTTTTCGTTTCAGGCCTCGAAGGCGACGCGGCCGCGCGCATAGTCGGTGCGGGCGCGTTCGGGCAGAAGGGACAGGGCTTCGTCCCGCACCTTGCTCATGCAGCTCAGGCGTTCGATGGGCTGGCGGCCGTTGCAGAGGCTGCGCGCCGTGCGCTGGACGCGGGCGTCGAACGCCGTCGCGCCGGCGCGGCTCGACAGGTCGAGGTCGCCGTAGGGGATGCGGGTTTCGATGGGAGAGGCGGCGGCCGATCCCGCGACGAGGAGGGCGGCGGTCGTCAGAGAGGCGATCCTGAACATGATCCTGTTTCCATTTTTCCGCCCCTTGTGGCCGGGGCAGGGAACGGTGGCGCTGGATCGGATCGAAACGGCGAAGCTTCGGCGGCGAAAAGACGGCGCAGTCATAATTCGACGTCATGACATTTCGGTCAGGTTCGACCGGCGCGGGTCATGGCGACGGAGGCGCTTCAACTCCGAGGCCGCACCCTCTAGGTTCGGAGCGGATCACTGACGGAGCATCCATGCCGGTCGTCGCCTCTTACGTTTATCGGGACGGCCAGCGCGTGCGCGAGGCGCCGCTGACGGCCGACGGGCTGACGCTGGAGGCGGGCGAGTTCGTCTGGGTCGGTCTGGTCGATCCGACCGACGACGAGATCGACGTCCTGGTCCGCCGGTTCAAACTGCATCCGCTGGCGGTCGAGGACGCCCTGGCCGCCCACCAGATGCCCAAGGTCGAGGTCTATGGCCGCGAACTGTTCGTGGTGGCGCGCACGGCGCTGAAGGTCGACGACCGGATCGTCTATGGCGAAACCCATGTCTTCGTCGGAGAGGATCATGTGGTCAGCATCCGCCACGGCTCGGCCCGCGCCCACGGCCTGTTGCGGGCGCAGCTGGAGGCCTCGCCGCTGCTGCTGAAGAAGGGGCCGGATTTCGTCCTGCACGGCATCCTGGACTTCATCGTCGACGCCTATGCACCCATCGTCGATGACGCCGAGGACAGCGTTCTGGAGATGGAGCAGCGGACGTTGGACGCCTTCCTGTCGCGGGTCGAAATCCGGCGTCTGTTCAGCCTGCGTCGCGAACTGCTGAAGTTCCGGCGCATCCTGGGGCCGATGGAGGAACTGCTGGGGCGGTTGCAGTCGCTGGACCTGCCCTGCATCGACCCGGACGTCCGCCCCTATTTCCGCGACGTGGGCGACCATGTGCGGCGGGTCGGCAGCCGGCTGGGCGGGCTGCATGACATCCTGTCGTCGGTGTTCGAGGTCGCCAATCTGCTGGAACAGCAGCGCCAGGGCGTCATCACCCGCAAGCTGGCCTCCTGGGCCGCGCTGCTGGCGGTGCCGACCGCCATCGCCGGCATCTATGGGATGAATTTCGAGTTCATGCCCGAGTTGCACTGGCGTTACGGCTATTTCGGCGTGATGACCCTGATGGTCGCCATCTGCACGGGTCTGTTCATCACCTTCAAGAAGACGAAGTGGCTGTAGCCTATAGTCGCCGTCACCCTCGGGCTCGACCCGAGGGCCGGGCGTTCCGCCGCATGGCGCCAAGAGGTGACGCACAGCCCGATCCGCATCCGGTCCTAGGGTCAAGCCCGAGGATGACGGAGGAGGGAAGGCGCGTCTCTAGCCGCTGTTCCGCAAACCCGCCGCCACGCCGTTGATGGCCAGCAGGATGCCTTCGCGGACGCGGGGGTCGTCGTCGCCGGCCCGGCGGCGGCGGATCAGTTCGATCTGGACGTGGTTCAGCGGCTCGACATAGGGCATCCGCAGGCGGATCAGCCGGTCCAGCTCGGGCTGGCCGCCCAGCAGCTGGTCGTGGCCGGTGATGGCCAGGATGGCGTCGTGGGTCCGGTCCCATTCGGCGCGGATCTCGCCATAGATGGACGCCGCCAGCGAGGCGTCCGGCACCAGGGTCGCATAGCGGCGGGCGATGGTCATGTCGGACTTGGCCATGACCATCTCCATGTTCTGCACCAGGGTCTTGAAGAACGGCCAGGCCTCGGCCATCGCTTTCAACTCGCCCATGTCGCAGCCTTGGACCGCCGAGCCGAAGCCGAACCAGCCGGGCAGCATGACCCGGCTCTGCGACCAGCTGAACACCCAGGGAATGGCGCGCAGGTCCTCGATCCGCGTCGAGGCGGTGCGCGACGACGGACGTGAGCCGATCTTCAGATCGGCGATCTCGGCGATAGGGGTGGCGGCGCGATAGTAGTCGACGAAGCCGTCGGTCTCATAGACCAGCTTGCGATAGGCGGCCATCGACCGGGCCGACAGGTCGGACAGGGTCGCGCCGTGTTCGGCGGTGAAGGCGTGGTCCGTCCCCTGGCCCAGCGAGGCCAGGACGGCGCCGCAGGTCAGGGCGTCCAGATTGCGCAGGGCGATTTCCGGCTCGCCGTATTTGTTGGCGATGACCTCGCCCTGTTCGGTCGTGCGGATGCGACCCTGGACCGTGCCTTCGGGCTGGGCCAGGACGCCGGCGAAGGCCGAGCCGCCGCCGCGCCCGACCGTGCCGCCGCGCCCGTGGAACAGTTGCAGCTTCAGCCCATGTTTCTGCGTCACCTCGACCAGGGCGCGCGACGCCTCGTGCAGCTCCCAGCCCGAGGTCAGGTAGGAGCCGTCCTTGTTGGAATCGGAATAGCCGATCATCACCTCCTGCACCCCGCGCGCCTGGGCGACGGCGAGGGCGGACGGCTCCTTCAACAGCCGCTCCAGCGTCGGGCGGGCGGCGCGCAAGTCCTCGATGGTCTCGAACAGGGGCGCGGCCTGGATGGGGCAGGCGGCCGGGTCTTCGGGGCGATAGAGACCGACCTCCTTCAGCAGCAGATAGACCTCAAGAAGGTCCGACGCCGCATCGGTCTTGGACACGATGTGGGTGCGGATGGCCTGGGGGCCAAAGGCGGCCAGGGCGCCGGCGGCGGCCTGGAGGATGGCGCGTTCCTTCAACGTCTCGGGCTGGTAGTCGGCATAGGGGCTGAACAGCAGGCGCGACGAGGCCAGTTCGGCGGCCAGCACCTTCAGCCGGCCCTCCTCGTCCAGCGCCAGATAGTCGGACTGGACGCCCGCGACCTTCAGCAGGTCGGCGACGACGCGCTCGTGGACGTCGGCGTTCTGGCGCATGTCCAGGGTCGCCATGTGGAAGCCGAACACCTCGACCGCCGTGATCAGGTCGCTGAGCCGGTCGTTGGCGAAGACGCCGCCGTGGTGCGACACCAGACTGTCGTGCAGGGTCTTCAGATCGGCCTCGAAGGCGTCGGGCCCGGAATAGGGTTCGGCCTCGACGGCGGCGCGGCGCGGGGGCGGGGCGTCGCCCAGCGCCTGATGTGTGGCGGCTAACCGCGCATAGACGCCGGTCAGGGCGCGGCGATACGGCTCGTCCGCGCGGTGGGGCGAGGGATCGCGCGCGGCGTCGGCCAGGGCCTGAAGCTCGGGCGACACCTGGGCCAGTTCGGCCGCCAGGCTGAGTTCCGCGCCCAGGGCGTGGACCTCGTCCAGATAGAAGGCCAGCACCGCCCGCGCCTGGGTGCGGAAGGCGGCGGCCATGACCGTGGCGTCCACGTTCGGATTGCCGTCGCGGTCGCCCCCGACCCAGGTGCCGACCCGCATGAAGGGCTGAAGGTCCGGCGCGTCCAGCAGCCGCCGCCACGCCGACAACTGCCGGGGCGCGACGTGCAGGAAGATGCGGTCCAGGAAGGAGACGACGGTGTCGATCTCGTCCTGCACGACCAGCCCCTGGGTGCGGACCAGACGGGTGGCCCACAGGATGACGATCTGGCGACGCAGCGGCTCCGACACGGCGGCCGGGGTGCAGGCGTCGCCGGCCTTGTCGCAGGCGTCCAGAATGTCGGTGATGGCGGCGATCCGGTCGATGACGCTCTTGCGGCGCACCTCGGACGGGTGGGCGGTCAGGACCGGCGAGATCAGGGACTGGTCCAGAAGGTCGCGCACCGCCTGGCGATCCACGCCCTGATCGGACAGACGTTTCAGCGCGCCCTCGGGCGTGTCGGGCCGGGCGCCCGCTTCGGCCTGATCCTGCGCCCGCCGACGGGTCGAGCGATCCTCGGCGATATTGGCCAGCAGCGAGAACAGGGCGAAGCCGTGGGCCAGACCCGCCGCCTGATCCACCGTCATGGCGGTCAACAGCTTCTCCAGCCGCTTGCCCGGATGGGAGGCCGGGTCGCGGTGATAGGCGATGGAGGCCTGGCGCACCGCCTCGACGTGGTCGAACAGGGCCTGGCCGCCCTCCTGGCGGATGATGTCGCCCAGAATTCCGCCCAACAGACGGACTTCGTCGCGCAGGGCGTCGTCGGCGGCGGGGCTCATCATTGCTTGATCCGGGGTTTTAGGCGGGGAGGTCTGCATGTGAAGTATGCCAAACCGCCCCGTCAACGCACGATCCATGTCAGAACCGAAATTGCCGATCATGGTGAACCGGCCGTTAGGGTTTCTTAACCGGCGCATGGCGATGATGGGAACGTAGGAGTCCAGATCGGTCCCGCCCGTGCCCATGTTCGCCAAACGTCAGTCCGCCCTCGCCGCCGCCGCCGGAGCCGCTCCGCGCGTCAGGGACGGTGCGGGGTTCAAGCCCGTGGTCGAGGCGCTGAAGAAGCCGCCGGTCGCGGCGGGTTTGGCGGGCCTGTTGCTGCTGGGCGCCGGCGCGCTGTTCCTGACGGTGCTGGGCGACCCCAACGCGGGCGCGCCCTCGGCCCATGTGGCGCTGCAGCGCGACAAGCCGGCGGCCCCCGCGCCCGCGCCGAGCGGGTTCGAGGCCTTCTCCATGGGGGCGATGGGCCTGTATCAGAATCTGGCGGGCGGCGGCGATCCGGCGGCGAACGGCGAGGCGGTCATCACCCTGCCGGACGGCGGCAGCGTGTCGGGGGCCGCGCCGGCGGCCTATACGGCGCCGGTCCATGCGGCCTCGCCCTTGGCCAGGGCGCCGATCGCGGGCCTGTCGCAACCCGGACACAATGGCCCCCTGCCGATGATCGCGCCGGACGGCCGCGTGCCGGCCCAGGCCTACGCCCGCCCGTTCCGCCCGAACGGCAAGCCGCGCGTGGCCCTGATCGTGGGTGGGCTGGGATTGAACGCGGTGACGACCCGCGCCGCCATCGAACGCCTGCCGCCCGAGGTGACGCTGAGCTTCGTGCCCTATGCCGAGAACCTGCAGTCGTGGATCGACCAGGCGCGGGCGCAGGGTCACGAGGTGATGCTGGAAATGCCGATGGAGCCGACCGGCTATCCCGACAACGATCCCGGCCCCTATACGCTGCTGGCCGACGGCGGCGCCGACGACGTTGCGGCCAAGATGGACTGGCTGCTGGGCCGCGCGACCGGCTATTTCGGCGTGACAAACTATCTGGGCGACCGTTTCGCCGCCTCGGACGCGGGCATGAACGCCTTCCTGACCGTGCTGCGCCAGAAGGGCGTCGCCTTCCTGGACGACGGGTCGTTCCAGCGCCGGCCGGGCGCCTGGTCGCGCGCCAGCGCCGACCGCGTCATCGACCGCACCCAGTCGCCCGCCGCCATCATCGCCGCCCTGAACGGTCTGGAGGCCCAGGCCAAGCTGCGGGGCTCGGCCCTGGGGACTGGCTTCAGCTATCCGGTGACGGTCGAGGCCGCCGCCCGCTGGACCGCCGGTCTGGACCAGCGCGGCCTGCAGCTGGCGCCCGCCTCGTCCATGTCGATGCGGCCGGGGCGTTAAGACGTGACGAGTGGCGAGTGGCGAGTGGCGAGCGGCGGCTTAGGCCGCGCCGTCGATCATTCCACGCGGCGTCACGCCGAATGGCCAAACGGGTTTGGGGCGCGCGGTCTCGCCACTCGCCACTCGCCACGCGCCACGCGATGACCGACCTCACCCTCTACCGCCCCAACGTCGGCGTCGTGCTGTTCAACCGCGAGGGCCGCGTCTGGTATGGGCGGCGGCACGCCACGCCCGGCCCCCATAACTGGCAGTTTCCGCAAGGCGGCGTGGACGCGGGCGAGGATCTGGAGGCGGCGGCGCGGCGCGAGCTGCACGAGGAGACGGGCGTGACCTCGGTCGAGCTTCTGGCCCGGACGCCGGACTGGATTCGCTACGACTTTCCGCCCGAGGCGATGAACAACGCCAAGGCCTGGCGCGGCTTCAAGGGCCAGAAGCAGCAGTGGTTCGCCTTCCGCTTCACCGGCGACGAAGCCGAGATCGACCTGACGGCCGACAAGGAGGTGGAGTTCGACGCCTGGCGCTGGGGCGATCTGTCCGAAGCCTGCGACCTGATCGTGCCGTTCAAGCGCCCGGCCTATGAGCAGGTCGTGGCCGCCTTCGCCCATCTGGCCCAATAAAAAAGGGCGGCGCGGACGCCGCCCTTTCCAGGTCTGTCAGCCGGAAGGACTTACGCCGCTTCCGCCTTGCCCTCGATCAGGGGCTGGCCGGCGCCGATCTCGATGCGGCGGGGCTTCAGCGCCTCGGGCAGTTCACGCTTCAGCGCGATCGACAGCAGGCCGTTGACCAGGTTGGCGTCGGTCACGACGACATAGTCCGCCAGCTGGAATCGGCGCTCGAAATCGCGTTCGGCCAGGCCGCGATGCAGATAGGTCTTCTGCGGGGCCGCGTCGTCGTTGGCGGTCTTGCGGCCGGTCACGGTCAGCAGGTTTTCCTTCACCTCGATGTTCAGTTCGTCGGTGGTGAAGCCCGCCACGGCGATCTCGATGCGATAGGCGTTCTCGCCCGTCGTCTCGATGTTGTAGGGGGGATAGCCGCCTTCCGAACTGGTGCGCGAGGCGCTTTCCAAGAGATTGGCCAGACGGTCGAAACCGACGGCGGAACGGTACAGCGGCGAGAAATCATAGGTACGCATCAGCATCCTCCTGAGGATCAGCAAGGTTGAGCCGCCCGGCGGCTTGGCCCGGACGGTAGGGATGCAGCCCGACGACCCGAGATCGGCGCCGTCAGTCTGGAGAACCCGAAACCGGCGCTCTCGAACGATCAGATGGGAACCGCGAATGCGGCGTCAAGGGGCGCCGTCGCCGACTGCGACGGATCGTCGAGGTCGCACCATCGTTCTTTGCGTCGGAGGCCGGGCGGCCTATGGAGAAAGGCCCGTCAGAGCAGGATCGTCCCCTCATGCGTCTCGCCGCCCTCAGCCTTCTCGTCCTCGCGGCGGCCGCCGCGCCGGCGATGGCCCAGACTACGCCCCAGACCGCGCGCCCGGCGGCCCAGACCGAAGGGGCGTGGACGCCGCCGCGCTCGGCCCTGTCCAGCGCCATGCCGGTCTTCGCCGAGGATACGGCCCTTCAGGCCGCGATCGCCGCCGAGACCCGGCCCGCCGCCGACCGGGCGCGCGACGTCTATCGCCACCCTTACGAGGCCCTGACCTTCTGGGGTCTGACGCCCCGTATGACGGTGGTGGAGATCGAGCCGGGCGGCGCCAGCTGGTGGCGTCACATTCTGGAACCCTATGCGGCCGCGACCGGCGGGCGCTATGTCCCGGTCAACAAGCCGCTGGAAAGCATGGGCGTGGCCGACGGTCAGGCGGACCTGATCGTGGTGGCGCGGGCCTTCCACAACTGGGCGCGCGACGGCCGGACCCAGCCCTATCTGCAGGCCTTCTTCAAGGCGCTGAAGCCCGGCGGCGTCCTGGCCGTCGAACAGCACCGCAGCGCCGAGGGGCTGAACGTCGCCGACGTCGCCTCCACCGGCTATGTGCCCGAAAGCTATGTGATCCACGAGGCGCGCAACGCCGGTTTCGTGCTGGAGGCGCGCAGCGAGCTGAACGCCAACCCCAGGGACGATCACGACCATCCGTTCGGCGTCTGGACCCTGCCGCCGATCCGCCAGTCGGCGGCGCGAAACGACCCGTCGGGCCGGACTCTGACGCCCGAGGAACGGGCCGCCTTCGACGCCGTGGGCGAGAGCGACCGGATGACCCTGCGGTTCAGAAAGCCGGAATAGCCGTTCCGTTTTGACCCGGCCCGCGAACCCGACTAAGCCCGGTTCGTCGGGTGTGTCGGGCGCGGGGCCGCACCCTCGCGGGAGTATGGAATGGCGGAAAGTCAGGCGAAGGGGCGCGGATTGTCGCGCCGGTTCCTGCTGAGCGGCGCGACGGCTCTGACGCTGACCGGCATAGCCGGCTGCGGCCGCAAGGACGAGCCCAGGACGCCCGCCGCGCCGAACGCTCCGCCGGCCCCTTCCGGCCCGCCGGAAGGGTCGCTGGAATGGGCGGTCCAGGGGCCGTGGCGTTCGGCCGAGGACCGGGCGCGCGACACCTTCCGCCATCCGATGGAGACGCTGCGCTTCTACGGCCTTCAGCCCAAGATGGCGGTGGTCGAGTTCTGGCCGGGAAGCGGCTGGTACACCGAAATCCTGGCCCCCTATCTGACCAAGGGAGGCGGAACCTATGTGGCGGCCCTGTTCCCCGAGGGGCCGACGGCCGATCCGGCCCAGGCCGTGCTGAACGCCGCCTTCCGCACCCGTTTCTCCAGCGACAGGAAACTGTATGGCGAGCCGCAGTTCAGCGTGTTCGGCGCTGCGTCGGGGCCGGTGACGACGCTGGGCACGGCGGACCTGTGCCTGTTCATGCGGACCCTGCATGGCTGGATGGCGGCGGGGATCGCCGAAAAGGCCTTCGCCGACGCCTTCGCCGCGCTGCGTCCCGGCGGCGTCCTGGGGATCGAGCAGCATCGGCTGGCGCCCGCCCAGGATCAGGACCCGGTCGCGGCCAACGGCTATGTCCAGGAAGCCTTCGTGCGCCAGCTGGCCGCCGAGGCGGGCTTCGTCTTCGTCGAGGCGTACGAGATCAACGCCAATCCGAAGGACACCAAGGATCATCCGTTCGGGGTCGACACCCTGGCGCCGACCCGCCTGACCGCGCCGCGCGGGCAACCGGCCGATCCGACCTTCGACCGCGCCAAATACGAGGCGATCGGCGAGAGCGATCGCATGACCTTGAAGTTCAGGAAGCCCGAGTGAACCGCGCCCAAGCCTTCGCCGCCAACGCCCCCCTGATGGGGGTGCCCGGCGCCTATCCGCCCCCTGGCGGCAAGGGAGACTGGTTTCGCGGGGCGGGCGGGATGCGCTTGCGCGCCGGCCTGTGGACGCCCGCGCACCTCAGCGCGGACAAGCTGCGCGGCACGGTGGTCCTTAGCCCCGGCCGTACCGAGCCGATCGAGAAATACTATGAGATCATCGGCAACTTCCTGGCGCGGGGCTGGTGCGTCCTGACCCACGACTGGCGGGGACAAGGCCTGTCCGCCCGCCTGCTGCCCGACCGGCTGAAGGGCCACGCCCGCGCGGTGGAAGAGTTTCTGGACGACTACAACCGCCTGCTGAACACCTATGAGTCCCAGTGCCCCAAGCCGTGGATCATGGTGGGCCATTCGATGGGCGCCTGCCTGAACCTGCTGACGCTGGAGGGCGGCGAGGCGCGGTTCGCGGGCGCGGTCCTGTCCAGCCCCATGCTGCGGATCAAGACCGGCAAGCGGTCGATGTGGTCGGTCAAGCTGGTGGTGCGCTGGAACATCCGTCACGGCCAGGCGGGCGACTATATTTTGGGCGACCCGGACGATCCGTTCGACCACAACTTCGCCGAGGACGCCCTGACCTCGGACGCCAGCCGTTACGAGATGTGGCGCCAGCAGCTGTTCGCCTGCCCGCACCTGGCCATCGGCGGCCCGACCTATGGCTGGCTGGCCTTCGCGCTGGACGCCGGCGAGCGGGCGCTGAAACCCAAGGCGCTGAAGGCGGTGCGCGTCCCGGTCGCCATCGTCCAGGCCGACGCCGACGACGTGGTGTGGAAACAGACCACCCGCTGGGCCGCCAGACGCATCCCGCGCGGCCGCTATGTCGAGGTCGCGGGCGCCAAGCACGAGGTCATCATGGAGGCCGACGATATGCGCGCGGTCTTCCTGAACGAGTTCGACGCGATGGCCGACCTGGTCGCCCCGACGGCGGATGCTGTCAGCGATCCGTCGGCGCGGACCGTGGACGTGACGGCCGAAGCTTCGCCAGTCGTCTGAAAGTCAGGAGACCAAGCGTAGTTCGATGATCATTGCCGACTTCCCCTTCTTGGCTGTGACCATCGTTGCGGTGTTCGTAAATATTTTCAGCGGGATCATTGCGACGGTGCTGTGTCCTGTCTGGAAGGGCGACACAGCGCTTGATCGGTGGTGGACGCCAGCTCAGACAGCGCGTTTTTTCACCGTAAAGCGATCGGAAGTTGGATCTAGATTCGCGTGGTTTTTCGTCGTTACAGCGCGTATCGCGCTCGTCGTCGCCGTCGTTTCGTTCACGATTGATCTGTTCGTCAACTAACCGCGCGCTGCCCTTTTTCAGATTGCCGCCCGTTTCAGCGTCACCAGGGCCTGGTCGATCAGGCGGGGGTCGCCGACGGCCAGGATCTGGCCGTCAGCGTCCGGCGCGGCGCCGCGCCAGTTGACGACCTTGCCGCCGGCGGCCTCGATCACGGGGACCAGGGCGGACCAGTCCCAGGGCTTCAGGCTGGTCTCGGCCACCAGGTCCATCTTGCCCGCCGCCACCATCGCATAGGCATAGGCGTCGCAGCCCAGCCGGGCCAGGCGGGCGGTCGCGCGCACCTGGGTCCAGGCGTCGCGCTCGGCGTCGTCGAAGATGTCGGGATCGGTGGTGGAGATGACGGCGTCGGCCAGCGTCTCGCACGTCCTGACGGCCAGCGGCGTCTCGGCGTCGCCCCGCAGCAGCCGCGCGCCGGACGAGCCGCCGACGAAGATTTCGTCCAGATAGGGCTGGGCGATGACGCCGACCGTGGGCCGTCCCGCCTGGCGCAGGGCGATCAGGGTGGTCCACAGCGGCAGGCCCGAGATGAAGGCGCGCGTGCCGTCGATGGGGTCCAGCACCCAGACGTGTTCGGCGTCGGGCCGGTCCTGACCGTATTCCTCGCCGATGACGCCGTGGTCGGGATAGCGGGCGGCGATCAGGCGTCGGATGGCGGCCTCGGCCTGTTTGTCGGCCTCGGTGACGGGGTCGAAGCCGGCCGCGCCGCCCTTGTCCTCATGCCCGATGTCCGAGCGGAAGAAGGGCAGGGTGACGCGCGCGGCTTCGCGCGCCAGTTCGATGGCGAAGGCTTCGTATTCGGTCATGCGGCACCCTTAGCCCGCTTTCGCCGGCTTGGGCGCCCCTGTCTGCGTTAGGCGGGCGCGCCGTCGGCGTGCAGCGACTTGGCCAGGTCCAGCAGGCGGCGGCGCGGCCGTTCGTCCAGCTGATAATAGGCCTGGATCAGGTCCAGCGTCTCCTTGCGCGAGAAGACCTCGCCGCCCTTGATCGGGGCGGCGTCCTTGTCCAGGGCCTCGGCCAGACCGTCGTAGAAATAGGCCACGGGCGTCTCCAGCGCCTCGGCCAGCTGCCACAGGCGCGCGGCCGAGATGCGGTTGGCGCCGCACTCGTACTTCTGGATCTGCTGGAACCGGATGCCGACCTGAACGGCCAGCTGCTGCTGGGTCAGGCCCAGCAGGCGCCGGCGCCGACGCAGGCGGCGGCCCAGATGCAGGTCGATATCGTCGGCCATGACGTGATCCTCGTCGCGAGGTCTGTCCCGAAGCGGGACGACACGCGCCGCTGGCGGCAATCCGCGTGCCGGTTCGCGCCGCAGGGGAAATGTCTTTCGCGACGGGGGCGGCGCAACCGGATCGATTGGGGCGCATTTAAAGCGGCAGCTTGGCTTTTATAGGAAGGAACACAGCATGGGCTTGGGAATCATCGGTTGGCTCGTCATCGGCATCGTCGCCGGTTGGCTGGCGGAAAAGGTCATGGGTCGCAATCACGGCCTGCTGACGAATCTGATCGTCGGCGTCATCGGCGCCCTGATCGGCGGCTTCATCTCCGCAAACGTGTTCGGCACGCCGGTCGGCGGCTTCAACTTTGTGACGCTGATCGTGGCGTTCCTGGGCGCCTGCCTGCTGCTGTTCCTGTTGGGACTGGTCAAGCGTCGCGCCTGATCGCAGCGGTTTCGACAGAAAGGGCGGCTCGCGTGAGCCGCCCTTTTTGCTGTCTGGAAAGGCATGCGCCGCGTCGATCGCGGACAAGAAAAGGGGCGGCCGGGACATCCCGACCGCCCTTTTATTATCGGATCTGTCGACCGATCAGTTCGGTTCGGTCGGCGCCGGGGCCGGCTCTGCGGCGTCCGGGGCCGTGGTCGGCGGGGGCGCCGAAGGATCGGTCGGCTGTGCCATCGGGTCTGCGGCGGGAGCCGTCGGCGCGGCGGCCGGATCGACGGCCGGAGCCGGGGCGGGCGGAGCGCCGGCGATGGCGGCGGCGGCGTCATATTCGGCCTTGGTGTAGGCCACGACCACGCCGCCGTTTTCCTGACGAATGCCGCTGAGCGGCACAGCGCGCAGTTGGCCGTCGGCGCCGCGAACGGTCAGTTCCTGCTTGCCTTCGGCGTTGTTCCGCACGCCTTCCAGCTTGCCGAGTTCGCCGTCAGGACCGCTGACGGTCATGCCGGGATTCAGCGAAAGGGATTGTTGCGACGAGGCGGCCGCAGCGGGGGCCGGCGCCGTGGGGGCGGGCGTTTCCTGCGCCAGGGCCGGCGCGGCGAACATGAAGGCGGCGGCGCTGGCCAGAAGAACGGTCTTGATGGTCATGGGAGGATATCCCCTGTTGCGCGAGCCCGACGCCCGCACCGCAATATACTCCCCACGTTACGGATTGTTTCATTCGCCCCGAAATGACCTCGCGAGCGCCCCGGTTGGACGATTCTTGGTCTATGGTCGGGCGCTCGCGAATCGAAGGCCTGCCGCTTGTCCCACCGCCCCGCCCATACCTCCGGTCTGATCCGCCGTCTTCTGGGCCTGGCCTATGAGCTGACGCCGCTGGTGTTCGCGGTGATCGCCTTCGGGGCCGGGGCCCTGATGCTGGTCTCGGCCGTGACGCCCGAGTTCGACGACCGCCTGCGCAAGCTGACGGGGGTGGTGTCGCCCCTTCTGGTGGACCTGTCGCACTTCGTCGGCAGCATCGCCGGCTTCCTGTTGCTGCTGCTGTCGGCGGGCCTGTGGCGGCGTCGGCGCGGGGCCTATTGGGCGGCGCTGGCGGTGCTGGGGATCGGGGCGGTGTTTTCGGTGCTGAAGGGGTTGGACTGGCAACAGGCGACTAACCTGGCCATCGTCGCGGCGTTGCTAGCGCCCTGCCGCAACGCCTTCAACCGCCGTTCGCGCCTCAGCGAGCCGCTGCGGCCCAGCTGGCTTCTGCTGCTGACAGCGGTGGTGGCGGCCATGCTGTGGCTGGGCTTCTTCGCCTATCGCGACGTGGATTATAACGACGAGCTGTGGTGGCGTTTCCTCAGCGACCGCCAGGCCTCGGGCTTCCTGCGCGCGGGGCTGGTGCTGGCGATCCTGACGCTGGTGGTGGCGGGCCGGTCGCTGCTCGGCTCGCCCGGCGCCCACAGCCACGGCCCGGCCAGGCCCGCCGACATCGAACGCGCACGCGCGGCGCTGGCGGCGGCGGATTCGGCGACGCCCGAGGCCTGGCTGGCCATGCTGGGCGACAAGGCGCTGATGTTCAGCCCGTCGGGGGCCAGTTTCCTGGCCTATCGCGTGCGGGGGCGGCGCTGGATCGCCATGGGCGAACCGGCCGGTCTGAAATCCGAACGGCGCGAACTGCTGTGGTCCTTCGCCGAGATGGCTGACAGCTATGGCGGGGCGGCGGTCTTCTATTCCGTCAGCGAGGGCGTGCTGGGCGACCTGGCGACCATGGGGCTGGCGGTCAGGAAGGTGGGTGAGACGGCGGTGATCGACACGGCCGCCTTTTCACTGGAGGGCAAGGCCAAGCAGAACCTGCGCACGGCCGTCAATCGCGCGGAACGCGAGGGCGCGACCTTCGAAATCCTGCCGCCCGGATCGGCCGGTCCCATCGCGGACGAGCTGAAGTCGGTGTCCGACGCCTGGCTGGATATGCACGAGGGGGACGAGAAGGCCTTTTCGCTGGGCCGGTTCGACGTCGCCTATCTGGACCTGACGCCGCTGGCGGTGGTGAGGGAGGGCGGGCGGATCGTGGCCTTCGCCAATCTGCTGACGGCGCCGGACGAGGCGGCGGTCGATCTGATGCGCCATCACCCGGACGCGCCGCACGGGGTGATGGACTATCTGTTCATCCGCTGCGCCCAGTGGGCCAAGGATCAGGGGCTGGCCAGTTTCGACCTGGGCATGGCGCCGCTGGCGGGGCTGGAGGACCGGCGGATCGCGCCGGTGTTCGCCCGCGTCGGCGCCCTGGTGTTCGATGAGGGCGGGGCGCTGTACGGCTTCCAGGGCCTGCGCAGCTACAAGGCCAAGTTCGCGCCCGACTGGCGGTCGCGCTTCATCGCCGCGCCGGTTTCCACGCCCCTGCCGCTGGCCCTGCTGGACGTGGCGCTGCTGACCAGCGGCGGCTGGCTGGGGATGCTGGGCCTGACGAAGCGCTAGGTCAGAAGCGCCTTCAACACGCCGTCCAGAACGGGGCGGCCCCGGTCAGTGGCGATCAACCGGCCCTGTCGCAGCATCAGGAAGCCGTCCGCGATCAGGTCGGCGACCGGCGCGGTCTGGGGCGACAGGCCCAGGGCGGACAGAAGGGCGGCCGGCGCCCCCTCGGTGGTGCGCAGCGCCAGCAGGAACCGTTCCTCGGCCGCGTCGGCGGGCGACAGGGGGTCGCGTTCAGACCAGGGCGACGACGCCTGCACGCCCGCCACATAGTCGGCGATGCGGCGGTGGGCGACGGTGGCGGTCCTGATCCCGTCCAGCGTCAGCCGTCCGTGTGCGCCGGGGCCCAGGCCCAGATAGTCGCCGCCGCGCCAGACGTGCAGATTGTGCGCCGACCGGGCGGCCGGGCCGCGTGCATGATTGGACACCTCATAAGCGTCGAAACCGGCGGCCGACAGAACGGCCTGCGTCGTCTCATAGAGGGCGGCGGCCACGTCCTCGTCGGGCGGGGTCAGGGTTCCGCGCGCGAAGGCCCGGCCGAAGGCGGTCGTCGGCTCGATGGTCAGTTGATAGGGCGAGACGTGTTCGAAGCCCAGGTCCAGGGCGGCGGTCAGTTCGGCGGCCCAGTCCTGCGGCATCTGATCCGGCCGGGCGTAGATCAGGTCGATAGACAGTCGGTCGAAGGCGCGACGCGCCAGATCGACGGCGCGATACGCCTCGACCGCCGAATGGTCGCGACCGAGGAAGCGCAGGGAAACGTCGTCCAGCGCTTGCACCCCCATCGACAGCCGATTGATCCCAGCGCCGGCCAGGGCGGCGAACCGTCCGGCCTCGGCGTCGGTGGGATTGGCCTCCAACGTGATCTCGATCGCGCCGACGGGCGGATAGAGCCGCCGGGCCGTCTCCACGATACGGGCCACGACCTCGGGCGCCATCAGCGAAGGGGTGCCGCCGCCGAAGAAGATGGAGGCCAGCCGCCGGGGGCCGGTCAGCGCCCGCTGGGCGTGAAGGTCGGCCAGGATGGCGGCGACCAGCCCCGCCTGCTCCGCCGCCCGCCCCCGGTCGCGCACGACGTTGAAGTCGCAATAGGGGCAGATGCGCGAACAATAGGGCCAGTGGACATAGAGGGCGACGTCCGAACCCGGATCGGGCGGCCCCAGATCGAGCGACGATGCCTCAGTCAATCAGGGCGGCCCTCAGTTTTTCGAAGGCGCGGGTGCGGTGGCTGATCGCGTCCTTGGCCGCCGGCTCCATCTCGCCGAAGGTCAGGTCGCCGCCGTTGGGAATGAACAGGGGATCGTAGCCGAATCCCCGGTCGCCACGCGGCGGGAAGGTCAGGCGGCCGTCGACCACCCCCTCGACCACCACGCAGGGACCGTCGGGCCAGGCGACGGCCAGGGCCGAGGTGAACCAGGCGGTGCGGTCGGTCGCGCCGATCTCCTCCAGACGCTGCTCCACCTTGGCCATGGCGACGGCGAAATCCTTGCCCGGCCCGGCCCAGCGCGCGGAGAAGATGCCCGGCGCCCCATCTAGCGCCGCGACCGACAGGCCGGAATCGTCGGCCAGCGCCACCTCGCCCGACCGTTCCGCCGCATGGCGCGCCTTCAGCATGGCGTTGCCGGCGAAGGTGGTCTCCGTCTCGTCCGGCTCGGGCAGGTTCAGCTGACCCGCCGTGACGATCTCGTAATCTCCGCCGAGCAGGGCCGAGATTTCCGGGACCTTGCCCGGATTGTGGGTCGCGACGACGATCCGCATCCCTTTGATAAGCTTGAGATTCATCGGTCTTCCTGAAACTGAAACAGTCTATTGCCAAAGTTTAATATCGTTAAACGATATGTAACGTGATTTCCCGCCTGGCACGGCCTATCTTTTGATCATCGAGAACGAGGTCGCAGCGTTCTTGAGTTCGGTCAAAGCCGAAAGGTTCATGCGACTTCAAAACAAACAGGGCGAAAATCGTCCTTCAGGAAAGACGGAGAAATATGATGCATACGATGAACACCTCGATGTGGCTGGACAAGGTCGGCGCCGCTTTCGTCAGCACGGTTCTGATCGCCGCCCTGCCGACCGCCCTCGTCACCGTGCTGATGCAAGCCTTCTGATCCTTACGCCATTTCGATCACGAGAGTTTTGACGATCTGCATGAAGACCGCGATGTATAGAGCCGCGTGCGGGTTCTTCGCACCCCGCGCGGCCGCCGCCCGCCTTCTTCAGACCTGAGACCAGACCCGCCATGCGCCTGCCGACGCTGCGACATTCAACGAAGCGAGGCGAGGCGCGATCCCTGACGTGGCTCAAGGCCATGGGGCCGGGATCGGTGTCCAGCGTGCTGAAGATGGTGCTGGACGTGGCCTATGTGCTGTTGTGGCTGATCACCGGGCTTTTGCTGCTGCTGGTGATCGCGGCCATCTTCATTCCCCTGGACAATGTGAACATCACCGTCAGCGGCGACGCGGGCGGCAAGCAGCTGCCTTTGACCCGCACCCTTCTGCTGTTCGGCCTGGGCGCGGCGACGGCCTATTTCGGCGGCTTCATGCTGATCCTGCGCAGCCTGCGCCGCATCATCCGCACCCTGACCATGGGCGACCCCTTCCAGCCCGACAATGTGCGCCGTCTGCGCCAGATCGGTCTGACCCTGGCGGTCGTGACCGGCGGCGTCTGGGTGGCGCAAGGCTTCGTGGCCAAGCGGCTGGCGCCGGGGGTGATGGACCCGCAGGGGCTGGGCGAACTGCTGACCCCCATATTTTCCGTCCTGATCGTCTTCGTGCTGGCGGAGGTTTTCCGCGAGGGCGCGCGCCTGCGTCGCGAATCCGAACTGACGATCTGAGCCGTTTCGACTAGGATTCCCGCATGGCCATTCGCGTCCAACTCGACCGCGTTCTCGTCGAACGCCGCATGTCCCTGACCGAATTGGCGGATCGGGTCGGGGTGACGGTGGCCAATCTGTCGATCCTGAAGACGGGCAAGGCGCGGGCGGTGCGGTTCTCGACCCTGGACGCCCTGTGCCGGGAACTGGAGTGCCAGCCCGGCGATCTCCTTGCGCACGAACCGGGGCCGGGCGACGTGTTCGAGGACGACGAGGCGGCATGAGGCGAAAGGGGTCGGGGCGCGACGAAAACGGACTGACGCCCGAGGACCGTCGCATCTGGACCCGGGTGTCCAACTCGGTCGCTCCGCCCCGCGCGCGAAAGGCCGCCCGCGTCACGCCGGGGGCGGAGACGCCGCCGTCCGCGATCACGCCGGCGCCGCAAGGCCCCCTGCGGCCGCCCCCGAAACCGCCGATCTCGCGCCCTACGCCGGCCTCGCCCGTCGAGAACCGGCGCGTCTCGCCCGCCCGGCCCAAGCCGGCGCCGGAGGATCTGGAGCCACGCCGCAAGCAGCGTCTGTCGCGCGAACGCGACCCCATCGAGGCGCGCATCGACCTGCACGGTTTCGGCCGGTTCGAGGCCGAGGATCAGCTGCGCGGCTTCTTGACGTCGTGTCAGGCGCGCGGGATGCGGGCGGTTCTGGTCATCACCGGCCAGGGCCGGATGGGCGGCGGCGTGATCCGCTCGGCCTTCGCGGAATGGATGCAGTCGCCGGGCCTGCGCGGCGTGGTGTCCGGCTTCACCGTCGCCCACCAGAGGCACGGCGGCAACGGCGCCTTCTACGTCACCCTGAAGCGCCGCGTCTGAACCAAGAAAAAGGCCGGCCCCGCGCTGGCGGACCCGGCCCTTTTCGAACGACGTTTGCGTCGGCCTATTCGGCGGCGAGCGCGCCGGCCAGGATCACGTCGATCTGCTTGCCCATATGGTCCGACAGGGCCTTGGCGTCCCATTCGTCATAGGCGGCGCGGCGATAGTTGGACAGATAGGCGTCCCAGATCAGCTCGACCAACAGGCGGATGTCGGCGTCCTTGTTCAGCTCTTTCCGGGCGACCGCGTCCTGAAGGATGCCGCCGATGGCCAGCAGCAGGTTCTTGGTCGCGGCGCGGGCGCGCATCTCGGCGGCCAGCGGCTGGAACCAGGAGCGGGCGACGATGGCCTGGAACAGCGGCAGCTGGTCCAGCGACGACTGATAGCCGGCGGTCAGGGCGCTGAGCAGGCGCTGGCGGACGGGTTCGCCCTCGGGGGCGGCGGCCTCGACCACCTCGGCCAGGCGCGTCATGTCCTCGGTCAGGACGGCTTCGAACAGTTCGGCCTTGTCCTGGAAGTTGGCGAAGACGGCGCCGGTGGACATGCCCGCGCCCTTGGCGATGTCGCGGATGGTGGCGGGCTCGTAGCCCCGCTCGGCGAACAGGGAGCGGGCGGCGTCCAGAACCTTTTGCCGTGTGCGGATCTTGGCGGCCTGGCGGCGGTTCAGGCGAGGTTCGACGACGAGGGTTGCGACGGTATCGGTCATGAAATCAGGCTTTTACTCTACTTTGGGTCTCGGACGTCGCGGATAGCCCGAAAGCGACTTGAGGTGAAGATCACGGCCCGACGCCGGGACGGATAGATGCTTTCCGCGTCTATGCGGCGCTTGAAAAGCAGAACCGTGCTTGCATCACGGAACCATGACGAAAATGGGTCCGCGCACGACCCTAGGTATCAGTCCTTAGCCGGCGCGGGCTCCGGGCGAGGGCTGCGGGCCGTGCGGCGCAGGGCGCGGCTGGGGCGATTGCGGCGCTCCACCGGCGTCGCCGCCTGGAACGCCTTGCGGAACTGGTCGCGCCGTTCGTGGATCGAGGCCAGGACCAGACCCATGGGCACGCCCAGATCGACCAGGGTGTTCTCGGCCAGCTGCAGACTGGCCTCGGTCGTCTCCGGCACGGCGTCGGTGACGCCCAGGCCGTAAAGCCGCATGGCGTGCTGGTCGTCGCGGGCGCGGGCGATCAGGATCAGATCCTCGCGCATCGCCCGCGCGGTCTGGACCACCTCGTCCACCTTGGCGGGGGCGTCCATGGTCACGATCAGGGCGCGCGTCGACTGGACCCCGCAATGCTGCAGCATCTCGCGTCGCCCGGCGTCGCCGTAGAAGACTTCGAACCCGTCGCGGCGACCGGCGGCGACGGCGGCGGCGTCTGTGTCCAGGGCGATGAAGGCCTGATCGTGCGCCTTCAGCATCTCGCCGATCAGACGGCCCACCCGGCCGAAGCCCACGATGATGACGGCGCCGTCCGCCCCCGTCGGCGCGGGCACGTCGGGCAGGGTCGTCGCATCCGGTTCCGACCGTTTCGCCAGCTTCTGGCCGATCATGGCCAGGAGCGGGATGGAGAAGATGCTGACGGTCGCCGACAGGGCGACGGCGTTGGTCAGGCCGGGCGGCGCCAGACCTTCGACCATGCCGGTGGCGAAGATCACGAAGGCGAACTCGCCAGCCGGGGCCAGGACCAGGGCCGTCTCCAGCGCCGGCCGCGCGCCCAGGCCCCACAGCCGCGCCAGGGCGAAGATGACGCCGGCCTTCACCGCCGTCAGGGCCAGGGCCAGGCCGAACACCCCGACCGGATCGGCGGCGATGGCGTCCAGATCCAGCCCCAGTCCGACGCCGACGAAGAAGACGCCCAGCAGCAGGCCCTTGAACGGTTCGATCGAGACCTCGACCTCGCGCCGGAACTCCGTCTCGGCCAGAAGGACGCCGGCGACCAGGGCGCCGATGCTCATGGACAGGCCGCTGGCCTGGGCCGCCAGACCCGCGCCGACCACGACCAGCAGGCTGGCGGCGACGAACAGCTCGCCCCCCTGATCCGCCTTTCTCGCCCTGGCCACCGACCGGAACATGGGGCGCAGCACCACCCGTCCCAGCAGCACCAGAAGCCCCAGCCCCACCGCCGCCGGGATCAGGGTGAACAGTGACTGGCCCAGGATGGCGGGGTCCAGCGCACCGCCCTGCTGGGCCACGGCGGCCAGGACGGTGACGGTGATCAAGATGGGGGCGACCGACAGATCCTGGGCCAGCAGGATGGCGAAGGTCAAGCGGCCGACGACGCCCTTCAGTCGCCCGCGCTCGGCCAACACCGGCATGACCACGGCGGTCGAGGACAGGGCCAGTCCCATGCCCAGCACCGCCGCGCTGGCCAGGGTCTGGCCGATCAACAGGAAGCCGCCGCCGATCACGGCGGCGCAGACCCCGACCTGCATCATCCCCAGACCGAAGACCAGACGGCGCATGGCGCGCAGCCGCTCCCACGACAGCTCCAGCCCGATCATGAACAAAAGGAAGGCCACGCCCAGTTCAGACAGCTGCGCCAGCTGGCCCGGATCGCCGATGGTGAAATAGGACAGGAAGGGCAGGGCGTGGGCGAACCGGGCCAGACCGTCCGGCCCCAGCACGACCCCGGCCGCCAGGAAGCCCAGAACCGGGCTGATCTTCAGCCGGTTGACCAGGGGCACCATGACCCCCGCAGCGGCCAGAAAGACCACCAGATCCTTATAGTCGCCGCCGTGCCCGTGCATCGCCCCTCCGCCGTCGTCGCATCTGACCCTGAACCGGCGACCGTGGCGAGACGCCGCAGCGCCTTCATGAACTTTTTTTAAGGCGACAGCCCCCCGTCCGGGTCTAGGGTCCGCGCCCAACCGTCCATTTTCGGGGCGGAGCCTAGGATTTCGTGATGAAACGACTGCTTATCGGCGCCGCCGTCGGCGCCCTTCTGCTGCCCGCCAGCGCCGCCTTCGCTCAAGACGCCGACCACGACCACGCCTGCATCGACGAGACCTGCTCGATCGTCTCCCTGTTCTCGGGCGAGGAGACCGCCGCCGGCTGGCAAGGCACGACCGCGCCCCGCTACGGAACCTGGGGCTTCGACATGGCGGGCCGCGATACGGCGGTGAAGCCGGGCGACGACTTCTTCCAGTACGCCAACGGCAAGGCGCTGGAGAAGCTGGTCATCCCTTCGGACCGCACCAGCTACGGCTCGTTCGCCCTGCTGCGCGAACTGTCGGACAACCGGATGAAGGCGTTGGTGACGGGCCTCGCCGCGCGCCGCGATCTGACCCCCGGTTCGGACGAGGCCAAGATCGCCGACGCCTATCGCTCCTACATCGACGAGGCGCGTATCGAGCAGCTGGACGCCCAGCCGCTGCAACCCTATCTGACCGCGATCCGCGCCGCCGACAGCCACGAGAAGATGGCCGTCTATATGGGCCAGACGGTCGGCCGCTTCGGCTCGTCCTTCTTCGGCACCGGCATCACCATCGATGCGAAACAGCCGACCCGCTATGTCGTCTCGACCGGCCAGTCGGGCCTGGGCCTGCCCAACCGCGACTACTATCTGGACGCCCGCTATGCGGACAAGAAGGAGAAGTATCAGGCCTATGTCGGCCGGATGCTGACGATGATCGGCTGGGACAACCCGACCGAGACCGCCGCCCAGATCGTGGCCCTGGAACAGAAGATCGCCGAGGCCCACTGGAGCCCGGTCGAGAACCGCAATCGCGACAAGACCTATAACGAATTCACCATCGCCCAGCTGGCCCAGCAGGCGCCGGGCTTCGAATGGCAGGACTATTACGACGCCGCCAAGCTGGGCGGCGTGCCGCGCCTGATCGTGCGCCAGGACACGGCCATGCCCAAGATCGCGGCCATCTACGCCGAGACGCCGGTGGCCCTGTTGCAGGCGTGGGAAGCCTTCCACACCGCCGACGACATGGCGCCTCTGCTGTCCAAACGGTTCTCGGACGCCCAGTGGGAGTTCCGCGCCCGCGACCTGTCGGGCCAGCCCGAGCAGCGCACCCGCGAGAAGCGCGCCATCTCCTTCGCCGAGGGTTCGCTGGGCGAGGCGACGGGTCGTCTCTATGTCGCCCAGTATTTCCCGGCCGAGTCCAAGGCCAAGATGGAGGAGCTGGTCGCCAATCTGCGCACCGCCCTGTCGCACCGCATCGACAACCTGACCTGGATGGGCGCCGAGACCAAGGCGGCGGCGCAGGAGAAGCTGCGCAAATTCACCGTCAAGATCGGCTATCCCGACAAGTGGCGCGACTATTCGGGCCTCGACATCCGCGCGAACGACCTGGTCGGCAACGCCGAGCGTCGCGGCCTGTTCGAATGGAACTACGACCTGTCGCGCCTGAACGAGCCGGTCGACAAGTCCGAGTGGGGCATGACCCCGCAGACGGTCAACGCCTACTACAACTCGGCCAATAACGAGATCGTCTTCCCGGCCGCCATCCTGCAGCCGCCCTTCTTCGATCCGAACGGCGACGCGGCGGTCAACTACGGCGGCATCGGCGGGGTGATCGGCCACGAGATCGGCCACGGCTTCGACGACCAGGGCTCCAAGTCCGACGGCGACGGCGTGCTGCGCAACTGGTGGACGCCCGAGGACAAGACCCGGTTCGAGGCCCTGACCACGCGCCTGGGCGAGCAATACGCCACCTATGAGCCGATCGCCGGCTATCACATCAACCCCGGCCTGACGATGGGCGAGAACATCGGCGACGCCTCGGGCGTGGCCGTGGGGCTTGAGGCCTATCATCTGTCGCTGAACGGCCAGGCCGCGCCGGTGATCGACGGCACGACCGGCGACCAGCGCTTCTTCTACGGCTGGGCCCAGGTCTGGCAGTCGAAGTATCGCGACGAGGCGCTGAAGCAGCAGGTCGCCACCGACCCGCACTCGGCCGCCCAGTTCCGCGTCATCGGCCCGCTGCGCAACGTCGACGCCTGGTATGACGCCTTCGACGTCCAGCCGGGGACGAAATACTATCTGACGCCGGATCAGCGCGTTCGCATCTGGTAAGGCGACGGGTCTTCGAGAAACGGAAAAGGCCGGGGTCCGCCCCGGCCTTTTTCATGTCCGACGCCCGGCGAACGCGCGGGCGCGGCAGGCGTCGAAACCCAGGGCCGGTCAGGATTTCAGGCATAGAAAAGCCCGCTGCGGGGGATACATCGCAGCGGGCTATCTTGCTCTTTAAAGAGCGGACGTTTCCTCCCCGAAACGCCTTCGAATGCTGCGCGCTTGAGCAACGCTTGCCTTCGAGTGAGTTCATTTGACGCAAGGGCCGGTCGGTCGTCAACGGCGGGCTTCGCTTGAATCGAACTTTCTTCGACTTATCGCTGATAATCCATTCTGATGGGGCTTCATTATCGAAGCTTATTCGATAATGTCCTTGATGGCGGCGACTAGGCCCTCACGGCCGATCTTCATCTGGCCCGGCCGTTCCGCCTTCCAGGCGTCGTTGTCGGCGATGGCGGCGGCGGCGGCGCGCCCGGCGTCCAGATCCTTGATCGTCACCTCGCCCGCCGCGATCTCGTCGCCCCCCAGGATGACGACGGCCGGGGAGCCGCGACGGTCGGCGTATTTCATCTGGGCCTTCATGCCCGCCCGCCCCAGGTAAAGCTCGGCGGCGATCCCGGCGGCGCGCAGTTCGGCGACCGCGTTCAGATAGTGGGCCATGTCGTCCTCGGAGAAGACGATGACCACGACCGGGCCGCGCACCGCATCCTCGGCGCCCCGTCCAGCCGCACGCAGGGCCGAGGCCAGACGCGAGACGCCGAAGGAGAAGCCGGTCGCTGGAACGCTCTGCCCCGTGAACCGGGCGACCAGATCGTCATAGCGCCCGCCGCCGCCGATGGAGCCGAAGCGGACGGGACGCCCCTTGTCGTCCACGGTGTCCAGCAACAGCTCGGCCTCGAACACGGCCCCGGTGTAATATTCCAGACCGCGCACGATGGTCGGATCGAACTTCACCGCCTCCTGATCGACCCGCATGGCGGTCAGCGCCCGGTCGATGGCGGCCAGCTCGTTCAGCGCCGCCTCGCCCGCCGCGCCGAGGTCGCCGGAGCGCGCGACGGCGTCCAGGGTCTCGGCCCGCGACAGGCCGGGGGTATTGGCCGAGGCCAGAAACGCCTTGATGGCGGCCGTGACCTTTGCGGGCAGTTGGGCGCCCTTGGTGTAGTCGCCGGATTCATCCAAACGGCCTTCGCCCAGAAGCTGAACCACGCCTTCCCAGCCCAGACGGTCGAACTTGTCGATGGCGCGCAACGCCGTCAGACGCTGGCCCGCCTCGGTCACGCCGCCCGCGTCGAACAGACCGTCGAACAGCTTGCGGTTCGAGACGCGGATCTGGGCCTGACCGGCATCCAGTCCCGCGCCCCTCAGACCCTCGCAGGCCATGGCGATGATCTCGGCGTCCGCCTCGGGTCGGTCGGAACCGACGGTGTCGGCGTCGCATTGCCAGAATTCGCGGAAGCGGCCGGGACCGGGCTTTTCGTTGCGCCAGACCGGACCATAGGCATAGCGGCGGAACGGCTTGGGCAGGGTCTCCCAGGTCTGGGCCGCGAACCGGGCCAGGGGCGCGGTGTGGTCGTAACGCAGGGCCATCCAATCGCCCGGCTCGTCCGATCCGGCGTCGTCCTGAAGCGCGAAGACGCCCTCGTTGGGCCGGTCGGCGTCGGGCAGGAATTTGCCCAGGGCGTCGGCGTATTCGAAGGCCGGCGTCTCCAAGGGCTCGAAGCCCCAGCGCTCATAGACCTCGGACACGCGCGCCACGATGCGGCGTTCGGCGGTCAGGTCGCGCCCGCGCTTGTCGGCGAAACCGCGCGGATTGCGGGCGAGGGGGCGGAGGGGGGCGTCGTCGGTCATGGCGCGCGCTTAAGCCAAGGGGCGCGACGGCGCAAATCGTCACGCATCGCTTCGTCCGGCAGTCAGGGCACCTGGCTTTGCAATATGTTGTTGTGAAAGGAAAAATCCGATACGGGGCGGAACTGTGTCCGCGATGCGTCGTTGGGATGCCATGACGCCCCACGCCCTGATCTTTCCCCGCACCTGCAATACGTCGGACAGACGCACCATCCGCTGGTTCGAGTGCGAACTGATCGACGACACGGGCGCGCGTCGAGTTCGCAGTAAGGCGTTCTTTTCTGTGGGCGAGGCGAAATCCTGGGCCTCCGCCCAGGGCTATCCGGTCGATGAAACGGACGCCCGGAACGCCCAATGACCGACGCCTCCCTGACGGGGCCGCTGGACCCCAGAGCCTTCGACAAGCCGCGCATTCTTCTGGCCGGCGCCGTCGATTACGCCATGTACGACCGATTTCGCGATCAGCTGTCCCAGGCGCCCAGCACGGGCCTGACGGTGGTCGAACTGTCCACCCTGGGCGGCGATCCCGAGGTGGCGCGGATGATGGGCGAGGACGTGCGTTTCCACAGCGACGTCAATCCGGGCCGGCGGCTGGTCTTCCTGGGCAAGGCCGCCATCTATTCCGCCGGCGCGACCTTCATGAGCTTCTTCGCCGTGGAGAACCGCTATCTGACGCGCGGAACGCGGGTGATGATCCATGAGCGCAAGATGGACAAACAGCTTCAGATCACCGGCCCGCTGACGACCTGCATCGCCTCGGTCAAGGCGATGCTGAACGAGCTGGAACACTCCATCGTCATCCAGAACGAGGGGTTCGAGAACCTGGTGCGCGGCAGCGCCGTGACGATGGACGAGGTGCTGCGCCGAGCGCCCCAGGACTGGTACATCGAGGCGCAGGAGGCGAAAACCTTGGGGTTGATCGCCGACGTATTGTGACGCCCAAGCATCAGACCAATCGACAGTCCTGAGGATAGGGCCCTGAGTCCGTCATTCCGAGCTGATCGCAACACAAGGGGCCGGCCAAACCGGTTCCGACAGGGCTCAACCCTCCTTGAGCCTCGGCTTCAGGCCGCGTTCAAGTCGAACCATGGCGTCGGTCATGAAGGCGATCATCGCCGGCCACTGCTCTTTCTGGAAGACGTCGGCAGGCTGTTCGAGCTTGATGCGACAGGCCCGGCGATGGTCCAGACGCTCCCAGGTCAAAGGCGTTCCGACGCTGACCTCGATGGCGGCGCGATCCGCGTATAGCCGATCGAACACGGCTTCGTTCTCGGCCGCATCGCCTCGGTCGATATAGAGTTCGGCGCGAGCGTAACGCTGCGTCGCCCCGAAGTTGAAGCCCACGCCGCGCATTCCCGAACCGGCGCTGATCCAGCTCTCCTTACCCGGAGAGATGTTCGCGTAAAGCTTTGAGGGCGTGGCGTTCATGGCGCGGACCAATTCAGTCCAGAACTGGCGCCGGATCGGATGGCGACGGGCCTCCGTTTCCACGCCCTCGATCTCCTCCTTGGCCTTATCGGCCAGGCCAATGGTGAATTCTTCGGTGTCCTTGACCGGGATGATCTGCTCCATGTTGAGGAACAGGTCGTCGCCCAGCGTGAAGGGTGTCGCGCGGAAACACTGGATGCGCAGCCGGAAGCTGCTGAGCCAGAGCACGGTGGACGTGACTTCCTTGCGAAATTTCGCGGCGACCAGAATGATTCGCTGAGTGACGCCCTTGTTGAGGGTCAGGTCGTCGTATTCCTGCTCGAAGAAGACGCCGAGCGCCTCTTCCGCAGTATCGGTCCTGCCGCATTTGCGCAGGTAGTCCTGATAGATCTGGCGGATGTCTTCCTTGGTGAGGGCTGAGCAATAGGAGGCGTATTTGAGCGCCTGCCAGGTCACGTCGCGCCCGGTGTCGTCCAGCTTATTCTCGATGATGACGAGCGAGCCCTGCTTGTCCAGGGCAAGCAGGTCCAGACGTTCGCTCGTGTCGGAAAATCCGGCGAACTCTTTCTGGATGATCAGCAGGTCCTCGCCCAGCGCCGAAGGTTGGCGGGCGATCCATTCCTGAAGATGCGCTCTTTCACGAAAGCCGAGTTCGCGAAAGGACACCTTCTTGAGGGCCTGGATGGAGTTCGTGGCGCGGTCGATGCGGTACATGCTGCAAGCTTAGCAGGGTTTTCTGGCGCAACCATCGGTCGCGCGTTTCATCTCGCGGATCAACCCTCCAGCGTTTCGACCGTCAGATTGCCGTTGGTATAGACGCAGATTTCGGCGGCGATCTTCATGGCCTTGCGCGCGATCTGTTCGGCGTCCAGTTCGGTCTCGTCGATCAGGGCGCGGGCGGCCGACAGGGCGTAGTTGCCGCCCGATCCCACGGCCGCGACGCCGTATTCCGGCTCCAGCACATCGCCGACGCCCGTGACGGTGAAGATCGAGGACTTGTCCGCCACCAGCAGCATGGCCTCCAGCCGCCGCAGATAACGGTCGGTGCGCCAGTCCTTGGCCAGGTCGACGCAGGCGCGGGCCAGCTGGTCAGGATACTGCTCCAGCTTGGCCTCCAGCCGTTCGATCAGGGTGAAGGCGTCGGCGGTCGCGCCCGCGAAGCCGGCCAGCACCTTGCCGCCCGCCAGCGTCCGCACCTTTCGCGCCGCGCCCTTGACGATGGTGGGCCCCATCGAGACCTGGCCGTCGCCGGCGATCACGGTGCGCCCGTTCTTGCGCACCGCCAGAATGGTGGTGCCGTGCCAGTCGGGAAAGGAAGAGGCGGTCGCGTCGAAGGGGCGGGTCATGGCCGACAGATGGACAGGACCGGGCGTGCGATCAAGGGCGGAGACGCTGCATTCTGTTAACGCTCATGGCCTAGCAGTCTTGCCCGGGCTGCGGCCCCCAGTAGCGTCCGAGTCTGTTCATGCCCTTGTTTCGTATCGTCTATGTCAGCCGGGCCGCCGGTACCGCCGCATCGGGCCTGATGCCGCTGGTGGACATCATCGGGGTGTCGGATCAAAACAATCGCCGCGATCAGTTGACGGGCGTCCTGCTGCGCCACGACGGGCGGTTCTTTCAGGTGCTGGAAGGCGCGCGGGTCGATCTGGACCGGACGCTGGCGCGGGTGCGGTCGGATGGCCGCCACGCCGATATGAAGGTTCTATCCGACCATGCGGTCGAGGCGCGGATGTTCCCCGACTGGGCCATGGCGCAAGTCGAGGCGACGCCGGACGTGGTTCGCCTGCTGGGCGCCGGCGTGAATCGGGACGCCATCCAGGCCGATCTGGACCGAATGCTGATCGATCTGTCGCCGACGGTCGCCGGCGCGGTCTGAACGGTCGCCTCTCGCGATCCGCGCTCGGTATCGCTAGAGGGGGACGTGATCTTTTCCGAAGACGAAGTCGAACGCTATGCGCGCCACCTGGTCCTGTCCGAGGTGGGCGGGCCGGGACAGCAGGCGCTGAAACGCGCGCGCGTGCTGATCGTCGGCGTGGGCGGCGTGGGGACGCCGGCGGCCCTGTATCTGGCGGCGGCGGGCGTGGGGACGCTGGGGCTGATCGACGACGATGTCGTGGGCCTGTCCAATCTTCAGCGCCAGATCGCCTTCTCCACCGCCGAGGTCGGGCGGCCCAAGGTCGCGGCGGCGGCGGATCGGCTGACGGGGCTGAACCCCCATGTCGTTGTCGAAACCCATGCCGAACGCCTGACCGAGGACAACGCCGCCCGGCGGGTCGGCGCCTATGATGTGGTGCTGGACGGGACCGACGATTTTCAGACCCGGCTGTGGGTCAATGCGGCCTGCGTCGCCACGGGGCGGCCCCTGGTGTCGGGCGCTCTGGGGCGCTGGAGCGGACAGGTCGGGGTGTTCACGGGGCGGCCCTGCTATCGCTGCCTGGTGCCCGAGATTCCGCCCGACGCCGAAACCTGCGCCCGCGTCGGGGTGGTGGGCGCCCTGGCCGGAGTGATCGGTGCGATGGCGACGCTGGAGACGATCAAGCTGATCGCGGGCGCGGGCGATCCGCTGAGCGGGCGGCTGCTGCTCTACGATGGTCTGGCGGGGGCGGCGCGGACGGTGCGGGTCGCGGCCGATCCGACCTGTCCGGTCTGCGGCGGCTGATCGCTCAGGCGGCGCTGGCGAAGCGGATGTCGGCCAGATCCAGATCGGCCATATCCAGGTCGGCGAGGGGGGCGGCGAAACCCAGGGCCGGGTTGCTCAGCACCGTCACCAGCCGCTCGCCGCAATACAGATACAGGGTCTCGTATCCGGCCCAGTTGCGGGCCACGGCCTCCAGCGCCTGATTGGCGATCTGGTCGTTCGAGGCGTCCAGGACGCAGATGTCCCTGACCGGCACGCCGGGCAGATTGACGATGCAATAGTAGGAGTCCAACGCAGCACTTCCTCGGTCAGGACGCCGGAAACGAACTTCGTCCGCGGCGGTTCCGCTCCTGCCCTTGGTTTTCGACAGCCGTGTTAGGCGCGTTCGACAGACTTGTGAAAATAGGAGGCCCGATGGCCCGACGACCCGCCGCGCCGAAACGTCTGAACGCCGCCAATCTGACCGGGCTGGGGGCGGATCGGCTGGGCGACCTTCTGATGCAGGCCGCCGACGCGGACCCGATTCTGAAGCGTCGCCTGCGCCTGATCCTGGCGGCCGAGGCGGGGGCGGACGCCCTGGCGCTGGAGCTGGACAAGCGGTTGACGGCGGTGGCCGCCAGCCGGTCGCGGGTGTCGTGGCGAAAGCGGCCCGATCTGGTGCGCGACCTATCGGTGCTGAGCGAGGGCGTCGAGACCTTGAGCCGTCTGGCGCCCGCCGAGGGTCTGATGCGGCGCATGGTCTGGTTCGACCTGTTTCGCGGTCTGACGCTGCGGGTGAAGGACCCGCGCGGCGAGGTGGCGGACCTGTTCGAAACGGCGGCGCCCGCCCTGTGGCAGGCGGCCGATGCGGCGGTTCGGGCCGATCCCGCCGTCGCCGAGGCCCTGGCCCAGGCCGTTCAGGATCACCCGATGGACTACGCCCGCTGGATCGGGGCGGGGGGCGAGGCGCTGACGCCCGATCTGGCGCGGCGTCTGCTGGAGCGGCTGGATACGGCGTCGGGCGTGCGGGGGATGCGGACGGCGGTGCGGCGGCTGGCCGACCGGGCGGACGATCTGGACCTGTGGCTGTCGCTGGCCACGCCCGAGGAGCGCGGCTCGCCCGACTTCGCCGCCGTCATGGCGCGGCGTCTGCTGATCGCGGGCCGCGTCGTCGAGGCGCGTCAGGCGCTGGAGGGCGCCCTGTCGCCGTCCCCGGCCAACCGCCGCTGGACCTTCGGCCGCGCGCCCGACGGCCCCCTGCGCCTGACGCCGGCATGGGAGGCGGCCTCGATCGACCTGATGGAGGCGGAAGGGCGCAAGGACGAGGCGCAGGGCCTGCGCTGGGCGATGTTCGAACGCGACCTGTCGGCGCCCGTGCTTCGGGCCTATCTGGCGAGTCTGCCGGACTTCGACGACGTGGAGGCGCTGGATCGCGCCCTGGCCCACGCCGCGACCCACGCCGATGTCGAAACGGCCCTGGGCTTCCTGATGGACTGGCCCGCCCACCGCGAGGCCGCCGCCCTGGTCGAGCGCCGGATCAGGGAGGTCCGTTCGCCCCTGCCGCTGAAAGCCGACTGGGCGGCGCGTCTGGCCCAGAAATATCCCGAGGCGGCCGAACGGTTGCTGGCTTCGCCGGGCTAGAACCAGATTTCCATGCGCAAGCCCTTGGCGTCCGTGTCCGGCGTCTCTGGCAGTCGTTGAGCGAGACCTGATGCTCGCCGCCGTGCCGTCCAGGCGGCGACCGCGGCATCCACGATGTCGTCAGCAGCGGCCCCCAAAACCTTTGCCTGATTCAGCGCCGTGGTGAGCGGAATGCCCGCATCGCTTAGCAGCCTTATCCGCTGGCTTGAGCCTGCCGCCGATTTCTTGTTGCCCACGATGGTCTGCCCCGCCAGACGCGCGAGTTCCGTAAAGGACACCTCCGGGTGAACCTCGAATACCCGATCTTGAAGCGACGAATTCATCAGATCGTCGATCTGCCGCATCTTGGGGAACAGGGCGTGCGATTGTTTCGAAAGACCCAAGCGGTGAGGCGAGCTGTCTCGGTTCGCTGCCGAAGCCGATGGGTAATCGACCGTTTGGAGCGCGGCGCGGCATGGACTGCTGAAGACAGAGGACGTGCGCCCGCGTCCTAACATCGAGCGAGCAGCTTTCTCGCATCGTCGCCCACCAACTTCTGCCGCCGTTGCGAATCCTATGGGCATGTCGATTGCAACGGATTCCGCATCGGACAGGCGATCAAGCGCTTCACCAATCGTCTCGATACCGAAGGCCTCGATGCGATCCGCCTCCAAAACGACCGCGATCCAGCCGCTCTTTGTTCCATCGATGCCGGCGACCAGCAATGTCGGCGCTCCTAAAGCATCGCTGGGATGACGCGGTCGGGCGGGCGGTGGCCGTTCTGATAGGTCATGACGTTGGCGATGACGCGGTCGCCCATGTCCTGTCGCGCCTCCAGCGTCGCGGAGCCCAGGTGGGGCAGAAGCACCACGTTGGGCTGGCCCAGCAGGCCGGGGTGGATGTCCGGCTCGTTCTCGAACACGTCCAGGCCGACCCCCGAGATCGCCCGCATGGCCACGGCCTGGGCCAGGGCCGCCTCGTCGATCAGTTCGCCGCGCGCGGTGTTGATCAGAATGGCGTGGGGCTGGAGCCGGGCCAGCCGCTCGGCCGACAGCAGGTGGTGGGTGTCCTTCGTCGCCGGGCAGTTCAGGGACACGAAGTCCATGCGCGCCAGCATCTGGTCCAGATCGTCCCAATAGGTCGCGCCCAGCTCCTCCTCGATCAGGGCCGAGAGGGGCTTTCGATTGTGATAGTGGACCTGAAGGCCGAAGGCCCTGGCGCGGCGGGCCAGGGCCTGACCGATCCGGCCCATGCCGACGATGCCCAGCCGCTTGCCCCACAGTTTGCGCCCGCACATCCAGGTCGGGGTCCAGCCCTCGAACCGATTGTCGGCGATCACCTGGGCGCCCTCGACGATGCGGCGGCTGACGGCCAGGATCAGGCTCATGGCCAGGTCGGCGGTGTCCTCGGTCAGGACGCCGGGGGTGTTGGTGACGATGATCCCGCGCGCCACGGCGGCGTCGACGTCGATGTGGTCCACGCCCGCGCCGAAGTTGGCGATCATCTTCAACTGCTCGCCCGCGCCGTCGATCAGGTCGGCGTCGATGACGTCGGTGATGGTGGGCACCAGAACCTCGGCGCGCTGGACGGCGGCCTGAAGCGCTACGCGGTCCATCGGCCGGTCCTTCAGGTTCAACTCGGCGTCGAAAAGCTCGCGCATCCGCGTTTCCACCGCGTCGGGCAGGCGTCTGGTTAATACGACCTTAAGCTTGCGGGCGGACATTCTGGACCTTGGTTTGCGGGCGGCGGTTCTTAGGGACGAAAGCCCGCGCGACGGGTCGTTCCATTTCGTGTCTAGCAAAGCCGCCGCCATCTTCCAAAGCCTGCGACGCCGCATGGTCGTGGTTCTGGCCCTGACGGGTCTGGCCGTGATGGCCGGGGCGGGCGCGACCATGCCCGACGGCCGCCCCACGCCCACCGGCCTGCAGGTGCCCCGCTGGATTTCGCTGAAGTCCTCGCACGTCCGGGCGCGTCAGGGGCCGGGGCTGGATTATCCGATCCTGTGGGAATACCGAGCCGCCGGACTGCCGGTCCAGGTGATCGCCGAGACCAGCGAATGGCGCAAGATCTGCGATCCCGACGGGGCCGTGGCCTGGATTCACCGCACGGTGTCCTCGGGGCGCCGCTATGTCTTCAACACGACGGCCGAGGAGATTCCGATCCGTTCGGGCCGGTCCGAGACGGCCTCGGTGCGCGCCCGCCTGTCGCCGCGCGCCCTGATCGCCCTGGACGAGTGCGAGGACGGCTGGTGCAAGGTCCGCGCCCGCCGGATGGAGGGCTGGACGCCGCAACGCGCCGTGTTCGGAACCCAGGAACGGGCCCTGTGCAACGCCAACCGGCCCGCCGGCACGGGTCGGGACTGACGCGCCGCTGTTGAGCGAAGCGTCGCGGTCGTGTAACCCGCGCGCAAAGCCTTTAAGAAACGGAAGCGCCTTGACCCAGTCCCAATATCCTTCGTCCTTCGATCACGAGGCCCTGTTGGCCTCGGGCCGCGGCGAACTGTTCGGTCCCGGCAACGCCCAGCTGCCGGCCCCGCCGATGCTGATGTTCGACCGCATCGTCACGATCAACGCCGACGGCGGCGACCACGGAAAGGGCTATGTCGAGGCCGAACTCGACATCAATCCCGAGCTTTGGTTCTTCCAGTGCCACTTCATCGGCGATCCGGTCATGCCGGGCTGCCTGGGTCTGGACGCCATGTGGCAGCTGGTCGGCTTCTATCTGGGCTGGATCGGCGGGCCGGGGCGCGGACGCGCGCTGGGCGTCGGCGAGGTCAAGTTCACCGGCCAGGTGACGCCCGACATCAAGAAGGTGGTCTATAAGATCCACCTGAAGCGCGTCATCAACCGCAAGCTGGTCATGGGCATCGCCGACGGCGTGCTGGAGGCCGACGGCGAGGTCATCTACACCTGCAACGACATGCGGGTCGGACTGTTCGGCGCCGCCAAGGACGAGACCGCCGCCGCCTGAACCCCTATATAGGGCGGACAGGGCGGAAGACCTGCGGGTCGGAAAGCATAAGAAGGAAACACCATGCGTCGTGTCGTCGTCACCGGCCTCGGCATCGTCTCCTCCATCGGCCACGGCGCCGAAGAGGTGACCCAATCCCTGCGCGAGGCCCGTTCGGGCGTCCTCCATGCCGCCGATCACGCCCAGTACGGCTTCCGCAGCCAGGTCTGGGCGCCGCCCAAGATCGGTCCTTGGGAAGAGCTGGTCGACCGGCGCGCCGCCCGCTTCCTGGCCAACGGCACCGCCTGGGCGCACATCGCCTTCGAAGAGGCGCTGAAGTCGTCGGGCATGACGGCCGAGGAAATCCGCGACGACCGCATCGGCCTGATCGTCGGCGAGGGCGGCCCCTCGACCCAGGTGATCCTGCAGGCGGCCCAGACGACCATCGAAAAGGGCGCCCCCAAGCGCATCGGCCCGTTCGCGGTGCCCAAGGCCATGGCCAGCGGCCCCTCGGCGGTGCTGTCGACCTGGTTCCAGATGCGCGGGATCAACTATTCGATCAGTTCGGCCTGCGCGACCAGCGCCCACTGCATCGGCGCCGGGGTCGAACAGATCCAGTGGGGCAAGCAAGACGTGGTCTTCGCCGGCGGCTGCGAGGACATCGACTGGTCCATGTCCAATATGTTCGACGCCATGGGCGCCATGTCGTCCAACTTCAACGAAACCCCTTCGGTCGCCTCGCGCGCCTATGACGCCAATCGCGACGGCTTCGTCATCGCCGGCGGCGCGGGCATCGTGGTGCTGGAGGAGTACGAGCGGGCCAAGGCGCGCGGCGCGACCATCTATGCCGAAGTCACCGGCTACGGCGCCAACGCCGACGGTTACGACATGGTCGCCCCCTCGGGCGAGGGCGCCCAGCGCTGCATGAAGATCGCGCTGGAGCAGGCCGGCAATCCCCGGATCGACTATCTGAACCCGCACGGCACCTCGACTCCCGTAGGCGACGCCAAGGAGATGGAGGCCGTTCGCGCCGTCTTCGGCGACCAGATGCCGATGATCTCCTCGACCAAATCGCTGACGGGCCACTCGCTCGGCGCGGCGGGCGCGCAGGAAGCCATCTACTGCCTGCTGATGATGCAAAACGGCTTTGCGGCCGAGAGCGCCCATATCGAGACCCTCGATCCGGCGTTCGAGGGCATGCCCATCCTGCGCCAGCGCCACGACGGCGAACTGACCCACGTCATGTCCAACAGCTTCGGCTTCGGCGGCACCAACGGCACACTGATCCTGTCGAAGGTCTAAGGCACGACAGCCAGCCCTCCGTCATCCTCGGGCTTGACCCGAGGACCGGGCGTTGGTCAGGCAGTGCGTCTGGATTGCGGGCGGTGCGGCAGACAATCCGATCCTCGGGTCAAGCCCGAGGATGACGGGGAAGGGGTGGCGACGGCTTTATTGCCGTGAAAAGCCTGTTTCATTTCCTTGGGCGTCGTTTCTTTCGCCGCAGACGGTTTACACGACCGATTCTCGCCCTTAGAGAGCGTCGCCGTGTCCATGCTCATGACCAAAGCGATTACCACGAAAACCACCGGCTTCGGCGGGGCGGTTTCGGGTGTGCGCAAGGTCTAGCGACGAACCCCGATCCCAAGCCCCGCCGATGCGCGGGGCGGTCGATCCGGCCGAACCCCGCGCCTCCATCCTTCCCAGGAGACGCCTGAATGTCCTTTTCCCCGTCCAATCCGCCCCATGTCGGCATCGTCGGCGCCACCGGCCTCGTGGGCGAGATGATGCGTAATCTGCTGGCCGAGCGGAACTTCCCGCTCGCCTCGCTGCGCCTGTTCGCCTCGGCCCGGTCGGCGGGCAAGACCGTCCGCTTCGGCGACGCCGAGGTGGTGGTCGAGGATGCGGCGACGGCCGACTACACAGGGCTCGACATCGTCTTCTTCTCGGCGGGCGGCGAGACCTCGCGCGCCTTGGCCCCCAAGGTGGCGGCGGCCGGCGCCGTGGTCATCGACAACTCCTCGGCCTTCCGCAGCGACCCGGAGGCGCCGCTAGTCGTCGCCGAAGTGAACCCTCACGCCTTGGCCAACCGCCCCAAGGGCATCATCGCCAACCCCAACTGCACCACCATGGCCGCCATGCCGGTGCTGAAGCCCCTGCATGAGGCGGCGGGCCTGAAGCGTCTGACCGTCTCGACCTATCAGGCCGTGTCGGGCGGCGGGGTCGAGGGCATCCGCGTGCTGGAGACCCAGTCGCGCGCCTCCGTCGATCAGGGCGCGGCCCTGGCTCGCGACGGCGGCGCGGTCGATTTCGGCGCGCCCGAGAAGTGGGTCGTGCCGATCGCCAACAATGTGGTGGCCTTGAACTACACCCTTTCGGAGGACGGCTATACCGACGAGGAGCTGAAGCTGCGTGACGAGAGCCGCAAGATTCTGGAGATCCCCGGCCTGCCGGTGTCCGGCACCTGCGTCCGCGTGCCGGTCTATTCGGGCCATTCCCTGTCGATCAACGCCGAGTTCGAACGTCCGATCTCTGTCGCGGCGGCGCTGGAACTGTTGGGCAATGCGCCGGGCGTGGTGGTGACCGACGTGCCGAACCCGCTGGACGCCACGGGCAAGGACCCGGTCTTCGTCGGCCGGGTGCGTCCCGACCCGACCGTCCAGCACGGCCTGGCCCTGTTCGTCTCCAACGACAATCTGCGAAAGGGCGCCGCCCTGAACGCGGTCCAGATCGCCGAGGTTCTGGTCCAGCAGAACGGCTTCTAATCGTCATTCCGGGGCTGAGCGTAGCGAAGAACCCGGAACCCAGGACTACGCGCACGACGCCGACGGCATCAGGCGCTGGAAATCTCCCAGTGGGTTCCGGGTTCGTCCTTCGGACGCCCCGGAATGACGATCACGTTCAGTCGTAGCGCACGCCGCTGAGATAGAGCCCCGCCGAGGGGGCGACGGGGCCGCACCGGGCGCGGTCCTTCGCCTCCAGCGCCGCCTTGACGTCATGGGCGCTCCAGCGGCCCAGTCCCACCTCCACCAGCGTTCCGGCCATCGACCGGACCTGACGGTGCAGGAAGCTGCGCGCCTGGAACACCAGATGCACCTCCTCGCCGAAGCGTCTGACGCGGGCCACGTCCAGCGACTTGACCGGCGATTTCGCCTGGCACCCCATGTCGCGGAAGGTGGTGAAGTCGTGATGGCCGACCAGCACCTGGGCCGCATGATGCATGGCCTCGGCGTCCAGCGTCTTCTTGACGTGCCAGACCCGGTCACGCTCCAGCACCGGCTGGGGGCGGCGGTTCAGGATGCGGTACAGATAGCCACGCCCGGTCGCCGAGAACCGCGCGTGCCAGTCGGAATCGGGGGCGTATTCCGCCGACAGAACGCAGACGTCCTGACGCACCAGATGGGCGTTCATGGCGTTCAGGACCGTGGCCGTCGGCCAGTCGCGCGCCAGATCGGCATGGATGACCTGGGCCGTCGCATGGACGCCGGTGTCGGTGCGGCCCGCCGCCGCGATGCGGATGCGTTCGCCCGAAAAGGCGGCGATGGCGTCTTCGACCGCGCCCTGAACCGTCGGCTGGCCGTCCTGAGCCTGAAAGCCGTTGTAGGCCGTGCCGTCGTATTCGAGCGTCAGCTTGTAGCGCGGCATCAGCCGAGCAAGGTCCCGGCGGGCAGGGGAAAGCCGCGCAGCATCTCTTCGGCCGATTGCGCCGCCTTGCCCTCGCGCTGGACGCGGATCAGGCGCACGGCGCCGGTCCCGCAGGCCACGGTCAGGGCGTCGTCCAGCACCGCGCCGGGCTCACCGGAACCGTCGGCCGGCGCCGACAGCAGGACCTTGATCCGCACGGGGCTGGCCTCCGCCGGGGCTTCGAACCAGGCGCCGGGGAAGGGCGACAGGCCCCGGATATGGGCGTCCACTTCGGCCGCCGGGCGGGTCCAGTCGATCCGGGCCTCGGCCGGGGTGATCTTCCGGGCATAGGTCGCCTCGCCCGCCTGTTCGGTGGGCGTGACGCCGCCGCGTTCGATGGCCGCCAAGGCGCGGGGCCACAGGGCGGCGCCGACATGGGCCATGCGCTCCGACAGGCTGGCCGCCGTGTCTTCGGGGCGGATGTCCATCAGTTCGCTGAGCAGGATCGGGCCTTCGTCCAGCCCCTCGCCCATCTGCATGATCTGGACGCCGGTCTGGGCGTCCCCGGCCATGATGGCGCGCTGGATCGGCGCAGCCCCCCGCCAGCGCGGCAGCAGCGAGCCGTGCAGGTTCAGGCAGCCCAGACGCGGCGCCTCCAGCACGGCGGGTTTCAGGATTTGGCCATAGGCGACGACGCAGGCCGCATCCAGGTCCAGGCTCTGGAAGTCGGCGATGGCGTCCGGCGCCTTCATCGATTCGGGCGTGAAGACGGGCAGGCCCATGGTTTCGGCGAAGGCGTGGACCGGCGACGGCGTCAGCTTCTGCCCCCGGCCCCGGGGGCGCGGCGGTTGCGAATAGACGGCGACGATCTCGTGGCCCGAGGCGATAAGCTCGGCCAGAGACGGCACGGCGAAGTCGGGAGTTCCCATGAAGGCAAGGCGCATGGGCACGCCTTTAGAGGTTTAGGCCGCTTACTGCCAGCGGGTGAAGACGCCGCCGCCCTCGTCCCATTCGCCGCCTGCGTCCAGGGCGTCGTCGAAATCGAGCAGACGGTCCAGCAGCAGGCCCGCCACCACGCCGATCAGGGCGACGCCGGCCAGGGTGGCCACGCCCGCGACGCCGACCTTCTGGCTGCGGGTCAGACGGCGACGGCCCTCGGTGTCGATGACCAGCGACTGGCCACGGCGAATCTGGGGACGGGGTTGGCGTTTCATCAGGCGGCGATCCTGTCCTTGGCGGCCTTCTTGACCTTGGTCACGGCGCGTTCCCGCTTCAGCCGCGACAGATGGTCGATGAAAAGCACGCCGTTCAAATGGTCCATCTCGTGCTGGATGCAGACGGCGTAGAGACCCTCGGCCTCCTCCTCCACCGACTGACCGTCACGGTTCAGATAGCGAATGCGGACGCGGGCGGGGCGTTCCACCTTGTCGAAATACTCGGGGATCGACAGGCAGCCTTCCTCGTAGATGTAGAGATCGTCCGAGGTCCACAGAATTTCCGGGTTGGCGAAGAAGCGCGGATTCTTGCGCGCCTCGGCGTTCTCGGCCGCCTCTTCCTCGGTCTCGCAGACGACGCCGTCCCTGTCGCCCAGGTCCATCACGATCACCCGGTCCAGCGCCCCGACCTGAACGGCGGCCAGACCGATGCCGGGCGCGTCGTACATCGTCTCCAGCATATCGTCCATCAGGGCGCGAACGGAGTCGTCGACCGCCGCGACGGGGGTGGAGACCTGTTTCAGGATCGCCAGATCGGCGGCGTTGTCGATGGTGAGGATGCGTCGGATGGCCATGGCCGGGACGTAGGCGCGCCCCGGCGTCAGGTCAAGATTTCCGACCGGCGCGGTCGGACTTGGCGGGCTTCAAGCCTGGCCCGGCAGGGGGCGGGGCTTGCGATGCTCGTCGATGGCGACATAGGTGAAGACGCCCTGGGTCACGCGCACCGAGGCGGCCTGGGGCTGGCCCCGCGCCCGCTTCCAGGCCTCGACCTGGACCCGGATCGAGGTGCGGCCCGAGCCGATGACGTGGGCGTAGATGCTGACCTCGTCGCCGACCGACACCGGCTGGTGAAAGACCATGCCGTCCAGCGCCACGGTGGCGCAGCGCCCGCAGGCCAGTTCGAACGCCGGCGTCGCGCCCGCCACATCCATCTGGGCCAGAAGCCAGCCGCCGAAGATGTCGCCCTCGGGGTTGGTGTCGGCCGGCATGGCGATGATGCGGCCGACGGGCTGGAACTCGGGCGGGCGTTCGGGGGCGTCGGACATGGCGGCGGAACCTGATGGTGAGGAGGCGGCGTCCTTATCGCGGCTTTCGCCGCTTGTCGCGCGCCGTGGCGGGCGGCCTGTCGGATTGCTCCGGGACGGACAGGGTCGGGCGGGAGCCGCCCACGGGCTGGCTGTCGCGCAGGGCCCGCCAGGCGGCGCCCAGCTCCATCGCTGTCAGCAGGTGATCCTGGGTCAGGACTTCGCGGCGCGAGGCCCGAATGCGGCCGATGTCGCCCAGCAGCCGCGAGGCGGCGCGCAGATCCTCGCGCTCGGAGCGCGCGCCCAAATCCTGCAGCCGGGCGAAGCGCCAACCTTGTTCCGGCGGATGCTCCAGCGCCAGAGCGAACCGTTCCTGGGGCGTCAGCGTCGCGGCGACGAAGGTCCAGTCCTCCTTGTCCGGCGCGCGTCGGTAATGGCCGGCCTGGGCCGGCAGGCCCGCCGCCGCATAGACGGCCAGAGCGCCGGCCTCGATCTCGTCCAGCGCCAGGCTGAGCGGGTCGGGTTCGGCCGGCGTGGCATCGTCCGGGCGGTCGAAGGGATCGACCGGATCGGGGACGGCGGCACCGACGGACCTGCGTCGAAACAGGCCCGAGATCAGAGACCGCTCGCCGATCATGACGTCAGCGGTTCAGCGTGCTGGTCACAGACACGTCATAGACGACGCGCGTCAGGCTCTGGACCACCTCGAAGAACTTGCGCATCTCGGCCGCGCCCGCCAGCGGGACATAGATCACGTCTTCCGGCATCACCTGCATATTGGTGGCGGCGAAGACGTTGGCGGCGTCGGCGAAGTCCAACTGATAGACAACCGGCACGCCGCGCGGGGTGGCGGGCTGGGTGATGCCCAGCGCCTGGGCCACCTCGGGACGCTCGAAGCGGAAGATCATCACCCGGCGGGCATTGGCGGTGTTGGTGTTCAGGCCGCCGACCTTGGACATGGCGCCGGTCAGGGTCATGGGACCGGCCGGCATATCCACCTGGGTCACGGCGTTCAGGCCGCCGAAGGTGGAGAAGCGGCGGGGCTTGTACTGGACATTGATCACGTCGCCGCGTTGCAGGCGGACGTTCTCGCCGAACTCGGTCGTCACCGCCGACAGGGGGGCGGTGTAGGTGCGGCCCTCGCGCTGGATCGAGATGGTCAAGTCGTCGGTGGTGCGGGCCGAGCCGCCGGCCGCCGCGATGACGTCCAGGATGCGGTCGCTGTTGACGCCCAGCGGCGCGCGGCCGGGCTGGCGCACGTCGCCCAGCACATTGACGGTGTTGGAGGCGTTTCCGACGATGGAGACCAGCACCTGCGGATTGGCGACCTTGCCGACCAGGGCGCGCCGGATGGCCGACGCCGCCTGGGTCGAGGTCAGGCCCTGGACGCGAACCTGGCCGCCGAAGGGAATGGTCACGGAGCCGGAGCGATCGACCGTGGCGCCCGGCAAGGCCTGATTGCCGCCGGACATGGTCGCGGCGTTGCGGGCCGAGGTCGATCCCGCGCCCGCCCCCAGGGTTCCGCCGAACAGCGAACCGGACGGGTCGAAAATGGAGATGGCCAGGGTGTCGCCCTCGCCGATGATGTCGGCAGGCTGTTGGCTGGACCCGGCGGCGAGCGAGCCGAAGAACTGGGGCGGCACCTGTTTCATCCGCTCCGTGACCTCATAGGTCAGCGGCACCAGGGCGTAGCTGCCCAGGGTCGAGGCGGTGGTGGCCCCGGCGTCGACGGAGGCGCCGGACGGCCCGTCGCGCGGCAGGGTGGAGCAGCCGCCCAGAATGGCGACGATGGCAAGCGGCAGGATGGTGCGCGTCATGAAGCTGGATAGCCCTTGTTCGCGGATTGATTACAAGCCTTTGGTCGCGCTCGCCAGAGGCGAAGCGCTCCGAAGTCCGATGGCGTCGGCGACGATGCGGAAATGCCCGGTCCAGTCGGGTGCGGCGTAGGCGGCGGCGAGGGTAGAAGTCGTCGCGTCGGTCGCGCGTTCGATGGCGTCCAGCCAGCCCAGCCCGTCCAGCGGGTCGATCAACTCGGCGTCCGGCGTCAACTCGCGATGGGGCGGAATGTCCGAGGCGATCAGCCGTAATCCCATGGCGCAGGCCTCGACCGCCGGCAGGTCGAACCCTTCGACGGAGGAGGGGGCCAGGATCGCGCGGGCGCCGCGCATCAGCCGCGCCAGGGCCGCGTCCGACAGGTTTGACGCCTGATGCACCACGCCCCGCAGATTGGGCGAACGCTGCAGGTGGTCCAGAACGGCCTCGTTCTCCCAGCCGTAGCGTCCGACCAGAACCAGCGACGGCGTGCGGTCGCCCATTCGCTCCTCCAGCCGCCGCCACAGGGTCAGCAAAAGGGCCAGGTTCTTGCGCGCCTCGATGGTGCCGACGTGGACGAAATAGGGGCGCGGGGCGACGACCGCCTCGCCGGCGGCGAAGGCCGGCTCAAGGCCCAGGTGGGCGACGTGGATCGGCGGCTGGGGCAGGCCTTCCCTTTGCGCGAAGGCGCGCAGTTCGTCGCCCGTATAGGCCGAGTTGACGATGATCCGGCTGGCGTGACGCAGGGTGTTGGCGACGCGGGCGTGGTGTTTGTCGCCGTCGCCCGGCCGGCAGAACTCGGGATGGGTGATGGGGATCAGGTCGTGGATCAGCACGACCCGCTCTATACCGGCCTCCTCCAGCGCCTTCAGCGCCGTCGGCTCGTGCAGGGTGGTGTGGCCCACGTTCAGATAGAGGTCGGCGTCGGGCAGGGGCGTGGTGTGCCGCGAGCGGAAAAACTGTTTCAGCACCCGCGTCTTGTCGGCGGGCTTGTCCTTGACCGAGGCGGGCGGGGCGCCGATCACCGAGGCGACCGGACGCGCCGCCGCCGTCAGCGCCTCCAGCAGCCGTGCTTCGTGGGCGCGGTCGGCGCTCGTGGAGGCCGCGCCGTTCCAGCGGTCGCGAAGGTCGGCGACGAAACGGCCGAACCAGGCGGGATCGACCGGAACAAGCCGGTTCTTTCGCCCGCGCACCGGCAGGACGGTTACGTCGGGCGCGGTCAGCAGCCACTCCGCATAGGCCAGACAGACCCGGTCCACCCCGGTCGGCGCGGAACGGTCGGCCCGGCTCATCAGCCGGCTGGCGTCATAGAGGATACGCATGATCAGGCGACGTAGCCGGCCTGCATCAGTTCGGCGATATGGACGATGGCCGTGGGTCGTCCGTCCTCGACCACGAACAGATTGGCGATCTTGTTGGCGGTCAGCAGGTCGACGACGTCGCTCATCCGGGCGTCGGGATCGACGGTGATCGGATTGGCGCCCATGATGTCGGACGCCTTCAGATTGGCGGTGTCGCGCTGGAAGGCGCGGCGCAGGTCGCCGTCGGTGACGATCCCGGCCAGAGCGCCCGCTTCGTCCAGCACCGCCACGGCGCCCTTGCGGCCCTCGGTGATGGCCGAGACGACCTCGCCGAAATCGGCGTTCAGCGGCACGCTGGCCGGCACGGCGGCGTTGTCGCCCATCCATTCGCGCACGCTCTGCAGGCTCATGCCCAGAGCGCCGCCCGGATGGTGCAGGCCGAAATCGGTGGCGGTGAACTGGCGTCGATCCATCAGCGCCATGGCCAGTGCGTCGCCCAGCGCCAGGGTCATCAGGGTCGATGTGGTGGGCGCAAGACCGTTGGGGCAGGCCTCCGCCACGCGGGGCATGGTCAGGCAGACGGCGGCGTTGCGGCCCAGGAAGCTGGCCGGCCGCTGGGTGATGGCGATGACGGGAATGTTGTTGCGCTGGCAATAGATCAGCGGGTCGCGCAGTTCGCGGCTCTCGCCCGAGTTGGAGATGGCCAAAAGCGTCACGTCGGGGCGCAGCATGCCCAGATCGCCGTGGCTCATTTCCGCCGGGTGGACGAAGAAGGCGTTGGTGCCGGTCGAGGCCAGGGTGGCGGCGATCTTGCCCCCGATATGACCCGATTTGCCCATGCCCGTGACCACTACATAGCCCGGTCGGCTCATGATCACATCGACCGCCCGCGCCAGCGACACGTCGATGGAGCGTTCCAGCGCCTCCAGCGCCTCGATGTTCAACCGCACGACCTCTCGGGCGCGGTCGGTCATGGCGGCGATGTCCTGAGGCGCGGAAGGGGTGATCTCGTTCATTGATCCCAGCGGCCCGCAACCGGGCTCTCCTTATTGTCGAGACGCGCGCCCCGCGACGGTTGCGCGGAACGGTGCGGCGTCTCCCTTTCAGACGACTTTGTCGGTTTCGGGTCAACCTTTGCCGGGCTGGCGCGTTAGCCTCGCCGGGGAAGTTGAAAAGAGCCTTACGATCCATGCCGTCTCACGCCGGAGCCGCCGAACTGTTGCTTGCGCGTCCGCCTGTCGTCGCCGACGGGATTTCACTGTTTCTGGACATGGACGGGGTGCTGGCGCCGATGGCCCCGACCCCCGACGCCGTGGGGCCGGTCGCGCGCCGGACGGCGGCGCTGAAGGCCGTCGAGGCGCGTCTGGCCGGCCGCGTCGCCATCGTCAGCGGCCGCACCCTGGACGAGATCGACCGGATTTCCGACCACGCCCTGGTGTCCGGCTCGGGCGTGCATGGGCTTGAGCGTCGTCTGAAGGACGGCTCGATCCAGCGCAGCGCCGCCGACGCGGGCGTGGCCCGCGCCCTGGCCGCCTTCAAGATCTTCGCCATCGAACGGCCCGGCGTGATCGTCGAGGACAAGGGCGTTTCGGTCGGCCTGCACTATCGTCAGGCCCCCGACGCGGCGGAGGCCGCCAAGGCGCTGGCGCGGGATCTGGCGGACCAGACCGGCCTGACCTGCCAGCCCGGCCATATGGTGCTGGAGCTGAAGACGCCGGGCGCCGACAAGGGCACGGCCGTCACGGCCTTCATGCAGGAGGCGCCGTTCAGGGGCGCTGCGCCGGTCATGCTGGGTGACGACCTGACCGACGAATACGGGTTCCAGGCGGCGGCGGCGCTGGGCGGGTACGGCGTCCTGGTCGGCCCGGAGCGGAAGACGGCGGCGCGATACCGCCTGAACGACGTGGAAGATGTCCTGACCTGGCTCGAAGCCGTTGCAAAGGCCTGAACCGATGACGCCCAATCTGGACCTGTTTCCCATCGGCAACTGCGCGGTCAGCGCCCTGATCGACCGTCAGGGGCGGTTCGTCTGGGCCTGCGCGCCGCGGGTCGACGGCGATCCCGTCTTCTCGGCCCTGATGGACGGGTCGGCGCCCGACCACGGCTTCTGGTCGATCGAGTTGGACGGCATGGTCGCGATCGAACAATCCTATGTCCGCAACACCCCGGTCCTGCGCACGGTGATGACGGCCGAGGACGGAGCGTCATGCGAGATCATCGACTTCGCTCCGCGCCATCCGAAACATTCGCGCACCTATCGGCCGCTGGCCTTTGCGCGGATCGTGCGGCCGCTGTCGGGCACGCCGCGCATCCGCGTGCGTCTGAGGCCCTCGACCGACTGGGGCGCGCGGCCGGCGCCGCATACCTCCGGCTCCAACCACATCCGCTATCAGTGCGCGGAGGTGACGTTCCGCCTGACCACCGACTGTCCGGTGTCGCATGTTCTGGAGGAGCGGGTGTTCCGGCTGGAACGCGCCCACGCCTTCTTCCTGGGGCCGGACGAAGGCTATGACCAGGACGTGGGCCACGGGGTGCAGGCCGCGCTGGACCGCACCGTCGCCTATTGGCAGGACTGGGTGCGCAAACTCTATCTGCCGCTGGACTATCAGGAGGCGGTGATCCGCGCGGCGATCACGCTGAAACTGTGCGCCTATGAAGAGACGGGGGCCATCGTCGCGGCCATGACGACCTCGGTGCCCGAGTTCAAGGAGAGCGGGCGCAACTGGGACTATCGCTACTGCTGGATTCGCGACGCCTATTACACGGTGCGGGCGCTGAACCGGCTGGGCGCGGTGGACATCCTGGAGAACTATCTCGTCTATCTGAGAAATCTGGTCGACGATTCCGCCGGAGGCCATGTCCAGCCCGTCTATGGCGTGGGGCTGGAGCCGGGGATCGGCGAGAGCATCGTCGAGACGGTTCAGGGCTATCGCGGCATGAAGCCGGTGCGGATCGGCAATCAGGCGCACGAGCATCTGCAACACGACGTGTACGGACAGATCGTCCTACCCCTGGTCCAGGCCTTCTACGATCAGCGCCTGCTGCGCCCCGGCACCATCGAGGACTTCCATGCGCTGGAGAAGGTGGGCGAGCGGGCCTTCGCCATGCACGACCAGACCGACGCGGGCCTGTGGGAGTTCCGCACCATCGCGCGGGTCCACACCTATTCCTCGGTCATGTGCTGGGCCGCCTGCGACCGTCTGGCCAAGGCCGCCGACCATCTGGACCTGCCGGATCGGGCCGAGGCGTGGCGCGACCGGGCGCGCATCATCCGCGAGCGGATCGAGGCCGAGGCCTATCTGCCGGACGAAGGCCGGTTCGCCGCCAGCTATGGCGGGCGCGAACTGGACGCCTCTCTGCTGCAGATGACCGACCTGGGCTTCCTGGAGGCGCACGATCCGCGCCAGGTCGCCACCTTCGACGCCATCGAGCGCGACCTGAAGAAGGGCGGCAACCTGTTCCGCTATGTCGAGCCGGACGACTTCGGCGAGCCGGAGACGGCCTTCAACTTCTGCACCTTCTGGTTCATCGAGGCCCTGCACCAGAACGGCCGGATCGAGGAAGCGCGCGCCATCTTCGAGGAGATGCTGAACCGCCGCACCGCCGCCGGCCTCCTCAGCGAGGACATCTCCATCGAGGACGGCGAACTGTGGGGCAACTACCCCCAGACCTATTCCCTGGTCGGCATCATCAATTGTGCCGTGTTGTTGAGCCGATCCTGGACCGACGTGCGTTGATTGTCTGGCCCCGGGGCTGGGGCCGCCGAACGAAGTGAAATCATGAGCCGACTTATCGTCGTATCCAATCGGGTGTCCGCCCCGACGGACCCTGCCGCCGGGTCGGCCGGCGGCCTGGCCATGGCCCTGTCGGCGGCGCTGCGAAAATATGACGGGCTCTGGTTCGGCTGGTCGGGCGAGACGGTCGAACACTATACCGGCGAGGTGAAGATCGAGGATCGGGCCGGCGTCACCGTCGGCCTGGTCGATCTGGAAGCCCAGGACGTCGACGAATACTACAACGGCTACGCCAACAAGACGCTGTGGCCGCTGTTTCACCACCGCATCGACCTGGCCCAGTACGAGCGGTCGTATGGCGAGGGCTACGAGCGGGTGAACCGCCGCTTCGCCGAGGTGCTGGCGCCGCTGATCCAGCCGGACGATATCATCTGGGTCCACGACTATCACATGATCCCGATGGCGCGGGATTTGCGCCGACTGGGGATCAGGAACCGGATCGGTTTCTTCCTGCATACGCCCTGGCCCGCGCGCCAACTGCTGGTGACGCTGCCGCACCATCGGCGGCTGGTGGAGTCGATGTTCGACTTCGACCTGATCGGTTTTCACACCCGCGAATGGTGCGACCTGTTCACCGACTATGTGGTGTCGGAGGCGCAAGGGGAGTTGTTTGGTCACGGCGGGCTGGAGTGTTTCGGGCGGCGCGTCCAGACGGGCGTCTTCCCCATCGGCATCGACGTCGACGGCTTCCTGGCGGCGCGGAACTCGACTCTGGGCGCCCGCACCTATGACCGGATGGCGGCCTCGGCGGCGTTCCGGTCGATGATCGTGGGCGTGGACCGGCTGGACTATTCCAAGGGTCTGGAGGAACGGCTGCTGGGCTACGAGCAGTTCCTCCACGACAATGCCGCCATGCGGGGCGAGGTCTTCCTGTTGCAGGTCACGCCGATCTCGCGCGACGACGTGGACTCCTATCAGGACATCCGCTCGCGGCTGGACGCCCTGGCCGGGCGGATCAACGGCGCCTTCGCCGACATGGACTGGCAACCGATCCGCTATCTGAACCGCACCTATCGCCGCGATCAGCTGGCCGGCATCTATCGCGCCGCGCGGGTCGGTCTGGTGACGCCGTTGCGCGACGGGATGAATCTGGTGGCCAAGGAATATGTGGCGGCCCAGAACCCGGACGATCCCGGCGTGCTGATCCTGTCGCGCTTCGCCGGGGCGGCCGAACAGATGGGCGAGGCCCTGCTGGTCAATCCCTACAGCCGCGAGGAGCTGTCGGACGCCATCCAGAAAGCCCTGACCATGCCCCAGGCCGAGCGTATTCGGAAATGGCAGGCCCTGATGGAGGTGGTGCGCGCCACAGACGTCGGCATCTGGCGCGACGACTTCGTGCGGGCGCTGCGCGCTGACGAGACGACGGCCCAGCCGACCCAGTGGGCCGGGGCGGCCTAGAGGAATTTCGCGATCCCTTCGGCGTCATCCTCGGGCTCGACCCGAGGATCGGGGGCTGGTCGGGCATTACGCTGAACGGTGACGCAAATCGGCGGAACGTCCGGCCCTCGGGGCGAGCCCGAGGGTGACGGAGGGGGGATTTATCGCACGTCGAAGGCCAGCATCAGGGTGCGTTGGGCCGGGTTGAAGTTGTCGTCCGACAGGATGTAGAGCCGTGTCGCCCCGTTGCGGCGCTCGGCGGCGATCCCCTCGAAATTGTCGGTCGTGCCGGGCAGTTTCAGCTCGATCAGAACCGGCCCCAGCGTTCCGTCCGCCGCCATGCGGCGCACATGGGCGCGGACGTCGATGGGCGCGCGATAGCGGCGCTGGACGACGAACCATCCGTTCCCGGACGGATCGCGGTCGATGCCGGTGATGCGGTACTCGCTGTCGGGGATCGGCGTGGCGGGCGGCGGCGCGACGACCGTGCAGCGGGCGGGGGTGCAGTCCCACACCCCGCCGGCCTCGCCGCCCACGCGCCAGCCGTTCGGTCCGGCCGCCAGCCCCTCCATCCCGTCGTTCTCGGTGAAGGGGAAGTCGGGCGCGCGCATCGGCGTCGGCCGGTCGGTCAGGGCGTTCAGCGGCCCATAGTTCCAGATGCGGTGACGGCGTTCGAAACTGACCAGCAGATCGCCGGACGCGGTCAGGGCCAGACCCTCGGCGTCGCCGTCCGACTTGTCCGAGATCGGTCGGCCATCCGCCAGCGTCAGCCGCCGGGTGCGGAAATGATCCAAGCCGATCAGCCGGCCGTGCGCGTCCAGACGAATGTCGCCGCGCACCAGATCGCCGACGTCCGAGACGGTGACGAAGCCGCCGTCGCCGGTCAGCTTTAGGTCCGACAGGCTGTGCAGCGGCGAGGTGGGCGTCGCCAGTATGTTCAGCCCGCCCGCGAACCGCACGCCCGGCGCCAGAACCGCGCCGCCGGGCAGGCCCAGGCCCACGCTGCGCAGTTCCGCCACGGCCGGGGTCCAGCCGTCCTCCGCCAACGGATAGGGGCGGGGCGCGCCCAGCGAGGCGGCGCAGGCGGTCAGGGACAGGGCGGCCCACAGGACCGCCAGGCGGCGAAACCGGCTCATGCCGCGATCCTACCCCGTGACCGGCGCGCAGGCGCGGCCGCGCCCTCGTTCTCGAACAGTTCGGCCAGTTTCTCGGTCATGGCCCCGGCCAGTTGCTCCACATCCACGATGGTCAGGGCCTTGCGATACCAGCGGGTCACGTCGTGACCGATGCCGATGGCCAGAAGCTCGACCGGCGAACGGTCCTCGATCTCGGCGATCACCTGACGCAGGTGCTTGTCCAGATACAGGGCGGCGTTGGCCGACTGGGTCGAATCGTCGACCGGCGAGCCGTCGGAAATCACCATCAGAATGCGACGCTGCTCGGTGCGGGCCAACAGGCGGCCGTGCGCCCATTGCAGGGCCTCGCCGTCGATGTTCTCCTTCAGCAGCCCCTCGCGCATCATCAGGCCCAGGTTCTTCTTGGCCCGGCGCCAAGGCGCGTCGGCGGCCTTGTAGATGATGTGGCGCAGGTCATTCAGGCGGCCGGGATTTTGCGGCTTGCCGGCGGTGATCCAGGCTTCGCGGCTCTGACCGCCCTTCCAGGCGCGGGTGGTGAAGCCCAGGATCTCGACCTTGACCCCGCACCGTTCCAGCGTCCGCGCCAGGATGTCGGCGCAGACCGCCGCCACCATGATCGGCCGCCCGCGCATGGAGCCGGAGTTGTCCAGCAACAGGGTCACGACCGTGTCGCGGAACGGGCTTTCGCTCTCGGCCTTGAACGACAGGGGGGCGGTCGGGTCGGTGACGATCCGGGTCAGCCGGGCCGTGTCCAGCATCCCCTCTTCCAGATCGAAGACCCAGGCGCGGTTCTGTTGCGCCAACAGCCGGCGCTGCAGCTTGTTGGCCAGGCGCGACACCACGCTGGACAGGATGGCCAGCTGGCCGTCCAGCAGGGCGCGCAGCCGATCCAGCTCGACCGGATCGCACAGGTCGGCGGCGTCGATCACCTCGTCGAAGGCGGTGGTGAAGACGCGATAGGCGTCCACCGCCCGACCGTCGTCGGCGGTCTGCTGGCGGTTCGGCTGCTGGCCTTCCTGAAGCTCCGGCCCCTCGTCGGCGCCTTCGCCCTGGGGGTCGGTCGGGGCGCCGTCCGGGCGGCTCTCGCGTTCTTCGTCCGAGGACTGATCGTCGGCGTCGCCCTCCATCGACTGGCCGCCTTCGCCGCCGTCCTCTTCCTCCTCCTGATCCTGGTCGTCGTTGGAGGCGGGGTCCTGAGGGTCCGGTTCCTCGTCGCCGGGGTCTTCGGAGGCGTCCTCGCCGCGCCCGTCGCCGGGGTCCAGGTCCAGGGCGCGCAGCACCTCGTGCATCTTGCGGGCGAAGGCTTCCTGATCGCCGGCGGTCCCGGCCAGGGCGTCCAGCCTGGCGCCGGCCTTGGCCTCGATATTGGCGCGCACCAGGTCCAGCATGGCCCGGGCGCCGTCGGGCGCGGGCCGTCCGGTCAGCCGCTCGCGCACCAGAAGGGCCACGGCCTCGGACACGGGCACGCGCTCGGCCTCATTGATCCGCAGGGCGCCGCTCTTCTCTAGCCGCGTCACCAGGGCGGCGCCCAGATTGTCGCGCACCCCGGCTAAATGTTCGGACCCGAACGCCTCGACCCGCGCCTGTTCGACCGCGTCGAACACCTCGGCCGCCTTGGCGTCGGCGGGGCGCATCCGGCCGTCCAGCGCCGGGTCGTGATTGGCCAGACGCAAGGCCAGCCGGTCGGCCTGACCCCGCAGGGCGGCGCTCTCCGGCTCGGACGGATCGCGCGGCGGATGGGGCAGGGTCAGGATGCCGTTCGACAGGCGCGGCCCGTCCGATCCGAAGGCGACCTCCAGCTCCGGCTGTTCGGCCAGGGCCCGCGCGGCGTGACCCAGCGCGCGCTTGAAGGTTTCGGCGGGGGTGTCCGGGGCGGCCATGCCCCTCAGTTAGTCGGTTCGCGCCTGCGATAAAAGCGTCGTCAGGCCGGTTTTCGCATCGGCAGCCGCCGCCCATAGGTCAGGCAGCGCCACAGCCATTCGGCCGGTCCCATCTCGAAACGCGACAGCCACAGCGGCGACCAGATCAGCTGCAACACCCAGACGCCGATCACGATGCCCCACAGCATCGGCCGATCCACCTGGCCCATCAGCCCCAGTCCCCGCCCGCCCCAGAACAGGCTGGTCATGAGGATCGACTGGGCCAGATAGTTGCTCAGCGCCATCCGGCCCGCCGCCGCCAGCGGTTTCAACGCGCCCGCCCGGCCCGCCTTCCACATCAGGATCAGGAGGGAGGCGTAGCCCAGGCCGATCAGGGGATTGAGCAGCCCCTCGACCCCGGCGGTCCACATCATCCGGGCCTCGGCCATGTCGTCCAGCCAGCTCAGGCCGCAGACCGCCGCCAGGGCCAGGGCGCCCGCCGCCGCGACGCCGCGATAGAGGCGGGCGGACAACGATCCGCTCAGAAACCCGGTCTTGAACAGGCCCAGGCCGATCATCATCAGCCCAACGGTCGGGAAGACGAAGACCATCAGGCTGGACGACTGCAGCTCCAGCCAGGCGCTGAAGTTCTGGCGATAGGCGCCGGCCAGCGATCCGGCGGCGTCGGCGATGTCGGCCCGCGTCTGGGCGATCTGGGCCGCCGACGGGGTCAGTTCGGCGGCGATGCGCGCCTGCACGTCGGCCGGCGCTGCATACAGGGCCAAAGGTCCCGCGACCTGGATCAGCGAGAAGGCGATGAACAGCACCAGTCCGACCCGGAACAGGACGACCGGCCGCCACGACCGCGCCAGCATCACGAACAGCCCCGACCAGGCGTAGAGCAGCAGCACGTCGCCCCACCAGATCGCCAGCCCGTGGACCAGGGCGATGACCGCCAGCCAGAACAGCCGCCGCCTCAGCCGCCGCCCGCGCGCGACATCCGCCCGCTCGCCCCCGACCAGGAACAGCGAGGCGCCGAACAGCATGGAGAACAGGGCGATGAACTTCTGATGGAACAGGGTGTCCACGACCCACTGGGCCGCCGTCGACGCCCCCGTCTCGGGAAAGGGCCACAGGCCGTATCCGCCATAGGCCGACAGCGGGGCGGCGAAACCCGCCGCATTGACCGCCAATATGCCCAGAACCGCCAGGCCGCGCACCAGATCCAGCGTGGCGATCCGCTCGACGACGGGACCGGCGGGGGCGTCTGGCTGCGGCATGCTGAAAGGCCCCGTCATTGTCGATCGGCGCGAGGTTTCCGCATCGAGGGCGTCGGCGTCAATCCCGGATGGGTCCGGCCCGACCCGGACGGCCGCGATCAGCCCTTGGGCATCAGACCCAGGCGATCCTTGACCGCCGGCTTGGCCTCGAAGGCGATGAAGGCCGCGCACAGCCCGGCCCACAGGGCGTAGCTGACGCCCACCACCATGGCCAGCGGCAGGCCGCCGACGCCGAAGATCAGCAGCGTCGTCTCCGTCGCCCCCAGGGCCTGCATCACGTCGGTCGCCTCGAACCAGCCCATCACGCTCATGCCCAGGGCGACGACGACCTGCACCACGGCCGCCGTCAGGCCGCCATACAGCATGAAGCGCCACACCACGCCCAGCCGCGTGCCCGGCCGCCCGTCGCGCCGACGCTCGCCCATGACGCGATACAGCGCCAGAGGCACGGCGATCAGGCCGATCAGCAGCACCACCAGCCGCCAGTCCGTGTCGCGCCCCGGCATGACCGCATGGGGTCGCCAGATCAGCAACGTCAGCCACAGCGGCGGCCAGGCCGCCCCCGCCAGACAGGCCAGAACGGGATAGAGCGGCGCCGGACGCGCCGCGATGGTCGCCTGACCCGGCAGGTCGGAATAGGTTTCGAACCGGCTCATCGCGTCGGCGCCGGCGTGGGGCCGGAATAGTCGTAGAAGCCGCGCCCGCTCTTGCGGCCCAGCCAGCCGGCCTCGACATATTTCACCAGCAGCGGGCAGGGGCGGTATTTGCTGTCGGCCAGGCCGTCGTACAGCACGTTCATGATGGCCAGGACCACGTCCAGCCCCATGAAGTCCGCCAGTTCCAGCGGCCCCATCGGGTGATTGGCCCCCAGACGCAGCGCCTTGTCGATGGAGGCGACGTTGCCGACCCCTTCATACAGGGCGAAGATCGCCTCGTTCATCATCGGCACCAGGATGCGGTTGACGATGAAGGCGGGGAAATCCTCGGCGTCGGTCGTGGTCTTGCCCAGGCTCTCGGCGAAGGCGACGGCGGCGGAATGGGTCTCGGCCGAGGTGGCGATGCCGCGCACGATCTCGACCAGTTTCATGATCGGCGCCGGCTTCATGAAGTGCAGGCCCACGAACCGATCCGGCCGATCCGTCGCCGACGCCAGGCGGGTGATCGAGATGGACGAGGTGTTGGACGCGATCAGCGTCTGCGGACCCAGGTGCGGCAGAACCTCGGCATAGACGGCCTTCTTGACCGCCTCGTCCTCCAGCGTGGCCTCGATGACCAGATCGGCGCCCGCCACCGCCTCGGCGATCCCGGCGGCCGGAGTGATGCGGGCCAGGGCGGCGTCGGCGGCCGCCTGATCCACCAGGCCGCGCCCCGCCTGCCGGGCCAGGCTGGCGGCGATCTCGCCCTGGGCCATCGGCAGACGGCCGGCGGCGACGTCGTACAGCCGCACCGAATAGCCTCCCAGCGCGACGGCCTGGGCGATGCCTGCGCCCATCTGTCCGGCGCCCAGAATGGCGACTGTGGAAATCGTGCTCATGAACCGTGGTCGAAAGTGGTCGGGCGGGCACCTTTAGAAAGGACGGCGCGCGGCGCAAGAGCGGATCGCCCCCTATCGACCAGATTCCCGCCGTCCGTGTCGCCTCAGCCCAGCAACTGAATCAGCGCCGGCGCCGCCGTGCGGTTGAACAGCACGCCCAGGAACTGCAGCAGCAGGATCACCACGATGGGCGAAATGTCGATGCCGCCCAGGTTCGGAATGATGCGGCGGAACGGCTCCAGCAGGGGCGCGGTCACGCGATCCAGGAAGGTCCCCACCGAATAGACGAAGCGGTTGCGATAGTTGACGACGTCGAACGCCACCAGCCAGCTCAATATGGCCTGGGCGATGATGAACCAGATCATCAGACTGATGACGGTGTTGATCAACCAGACGATCGCGTAGCCCATGAACCCTGCCTCTATATTCGAACGCGGCTTCTAGCGGTTCGCCCCCCGCCCGACAACGCCCGTCGCGCGCCTGCGCCGATTGCGCGCACAAGCCCGTTGACACCACGCCCGCGCGCCTTCTATGTCGCGCCTCGCCTGTGAAACCCGATCCAGCGCCGGAACGGGGCCGTAGCTCAGTTGGTAGAGCGCGTCGTTCGCAATGACGAGGTCAGGGGTTCGACTCCCCTCGGCTCCACCAGGCGGTTTCCTTAAATGATCGTGCGGTCCCGCCCCGAGCGGCGTTTTCAACGCAAGGCGATGTAGCCGCGTTCGATGATGCGGCGCAGCGCCTCATAGGCTTCGGCGAGTTCGTCAAAGGCGGTGCGGGCGGTGGTCAGGCGGGCGATCTGGTCGGGGGTGACGGCCGAGCCTGAGTGGGCCAGGCGCAGGGATTCGGCCACCCATTTGGCGCGGGCCGTTGCGGTCATGACCGCCAGTTTTTGCAGGGAGGCGGCGTCCACCCCGGTCAGGGCCTGGCCGATCACCTCCTTGTTGGCGACATAGGCGGCGTAGTCGATCTGCTCCAGCTGGCCGCGCAGGCGGCGCTGTTCCTGCGGGTCTGTGTCCTGCGGTTCGAAATGGTCGCTGTAGCGGCGTGTGCTGGACGTCATCTTGGTCGACATGGGCTTGAGCCCTCCCCGGCCCGCGCCGACGGCCCTGAAGGCCGCTCGGGCGAAGGGTTGCGCCGCATCGGTTAACGCCGCGTTTGCGTCGCCGGGCCGGACGCCCGATATCGAAGACGCCAACCCCTGCTGCGGAGACGATCATGGACCTGAAACTTCGAAACAGGCGCGCCCTGATCTGCGGCGGGTCGTCGGGCCTGGGGCGGGCGGTGGCGACGGCCCTGGTGGCGGAGGGCGTCCATGTCGTCCTGCTGTCGCGCAACGCGGCGACCCTGAGCGAGGCGGCCGAGGCGTTGAACGCCATGGGGCCGGGGCGGGCGGGCTTCGTCACGGCGGACCTGGCGGACCATGCGGGCCTGCTGAAGGCCGTGGATCAGGCCGAAGCCCAGCTGGGCGGGCCGGTCGAGATTCTGCTGAACAACACCGGCGGGCCGCCGCCGTCCGGCGTCTCGGGGCTGGAGCCAGCGGTCTGGCGCGACCATTTCGAATCCATGGTGCTGTCGATCTTCCGCCTGACGGATCGGGTGTTGCCGGCCATGCGGGCGGCGGGCTGGGGGCGGATACTGAATGTGGCCTCAATCACGGTGGTCGAGCCGTCGGCGGCGCTGGGGGTGTCCAATACGCTGAGGGCCTCGGTCGCCGCCTGGGCCAAGACCCTGGCAAACGAGGTCGGGCCGGACGGGGTGACGGTCAACACCCTGCTGCCCGGCCGGATCGACACGCCGCGCATCGCCCGGCTGGATCAGGCGGCGGCCGAGCGGACCGGGGTGACGCCCGAACAGGCGCGCGCCGAGTCCGTGAAATCCATCCCCGTCGGCCGCATCGGCGCGACCGAGGAGTTCGGGGCGACCGCCGCCTTCCTGGCCAGCCCGCTGGCGGCCTATATCACCGGCTCGCTGATCCGGCTGGACGGCGGGGCGATCAAGGCGATCTAGGGTTCTGTCCGGCGATCAGGATCGGCGCATCAGGCCGCCGAAGGCCACGCGCCCCCGGCCATAGTCCAGGATCACATGGCCGAACCGGGTCAGGACGTCGCCGCCCAGCAGCAGGGCGGGTTCGTCCATCAGGTTCAGGATGTGGAAGGCGTGCAGGTCCGCGAACAGGAGAGGCGTGGGGCCCAGCGCCCGGCCGGCGATCTTCAGGTCGCGCGCGCCGCCGGTCTGGACCGCGACGGCGCCGCCGACGATGCCCTCCATCCGCGTCGGCCGGTCGGGATCGGTCGCGGCCGCGATCCGGGCCGCCCGCATCAGGCCCAGGTTGCCGATGGAATATTGGGCGCCGCTGTCGATGAAGGCGCTGGTCTCGACGCCGTCGACGACGACGCGGGCCAGGATCAGCTGACCCGAGGGGCCGCGCCGGCCCGAGACGACGACATCCGCCTGGCGCCGCGCGCCGATCTCGCCGGCCACGCCGATGGAGACGCCTTCGCCCGGCCGGGCCAGCAGGGCGCGCCCCGCCTGCACGTCCAGAACCAGACGAAAGCGGGACAGCAGGTCCAGGCCCAGCAGGCCGTCGGCGCCCAGGGCCTGACGCGGAAAGACCGGCATTTCCAGGCCGGGGAACCGGCGGCGTCCGACCTCGACCGCCTCCACCCGGACCGTCGGGGTGGCCTCGGCGGCGGTGACGCCGTGAACCATGACGTCGGGGCCGGGCGGCAGGCCCAGGGTCTGGGCCAGTTCGCGCGAGACGGCGCTGCGCTCGGCGCCCGTGTCGATGATGAAGGTCCGCGCCGGCCCGCCGTTCAGCGCGACCGCCACCCCCATGCGGGTCAACAGGTTGCGAAACAGCCGAAGCGTGTCCGGCGCGGGCGTCGTCGTCTCGGTCTGGGCGAGGGCGGCGACGGGCGACGCCGCAAGCGGCAGGGTCGCCATCAGGGTCAGGGCCGTCCGGCGGGACGGGATCACGGCGCCGGAGCCGGGTTGGGAAGGCCGCAAGCGCCTGATCTCCTCGCGCGCCGCGAACCGGCGTTCGTCTTCACGATAGGCGGGTTTGGACGCGCCGTCATCGCCCCCGTCATCGCCCCTCGTCATCGATCCCGTCAGGCGCGAGGGTGGGCGGCGGCATAGGCGTTCAGCAGCCGGTCGGCGTCGACGCCGGTGTATTTCTGGGTGGTCGACAGGCTGGCGTGGCCCAGCAGTTCCTGGATGGAGCGCAGATCGGCGCCCGCGCCCAGCAGATGGGTCGCGAAACTGTGGCGCAGGGCGTGGGGCGTGGTGCGTTCGGGCAGGCCCAGGCGTCCGCGCAGCCGCTGGACCGAGGCCTGGACGTGGCGGGGGCTTAAAGGGCCGCCGCGTCGGGCGCGGAACAGGGCGTCGGCGGGCTGGAGCGGAAACGGCTGGAGCGTCAGATAGGCGTCCACCGCCTGGCGCACGGCGGGCAGGACCGGGACGATCCGGGTCTTGGACCCCTTGCCGACGATCCGCACCGTCTCGCCCAGCGGCGCATCGGCCCGCGTCAGGGACAGACCCTCCGAAATCCGCAGGCCGCAGCCGTAGAGCAGGGTCAGGACGGCGCGGTCGCGCGCCGCCTCCCATGGATCGACGTCGGGATCGGCGTCAGGTTCGGCCAGCAGGCCGCGCGCCTGATCCTCCGTGACCGGGCGGGGCAGGGAGGGTTTGGCCTTGGGCCCGCGCACCAGGGCCAGCTGCGGGGCGGGCGTGTCCAGCCGCCGGTCCAGAAAGGCGTGAAAGCCGCGGATGGCCGACAGGGTCTGGCTGAGCGACCGGGCCGCCAGCGGATGGTCGCCCGCCGCCTTCGAACCCTGGCGACGCTCGGCCATATGGGCGCGGACCTCGGCGGCGGTGAGGGTTCCGAGGTCGGCCAGCGACAGGGCCTCGCCGCGATGGCGCTCCAGAAAGGCGACATAGAGCCGGCCGATGTGGCCATAAGCCTCCAGGGTGCGGGGCGACAGCCGTCGCTCATGCGCCAGATGATCCAGCCAGGCGCGCAGGGCGTCGGCGGCGGTCATGCGTATCGTCCCCGTCCGTCATCCTCGGGCTTGACCCGAGGATCGGGTGTCGGATGCGAGGAACGGCAGGGGGCGGGCGCGACCCACGCTGGACTGGGGGTGGTCAGTTCAGGATGGGCCATCGCTCGGCCATCCGTTCCGTCACCCGCGCCAGGAAGGCGGCCAGTTCGCAGCCCATATTGGGGGTGAAGCCTTCGGGCTCGGGCGAGCCGAAGGCGCACAGGCAGGGGCGCGGCGGGCCGCCGGGCGTCAGGTGCGGGGCCATGCGGACCAGGGCGATGGACTTCACCTGATCCTCGGCCGCGCCGAAGAAATTCAGCCCGGTGATCATCGGCCCCAGCCAGGTCAGGCCGTGTTCGCCCAGAAGGTTGTCGACGTCGCCCTCTTCCAGCGCGCGCCAGCCGAAGGGCACGCCGCCGGGCTTTTCCAGGGCGATGGCGGCGCCGGCCAGACCGAACCGGGCCTGGGCCGCGCCGTCCAGACGTCGGGCCAGATCGGAGTGATTGCGCGCCTCCATCAGGTCCAGGGTGGAGACGTGGGTCTGGGTCTGGGCGGCGAAGTTGGCGCGGGCGACCATCTCGACCTCGCGCCGGGCGCCGGCCTCGCGCTCGGCCACGGCTTCCAGCCGCGTGAGGGCGGCGGCGCCGAAGTCCACGACGTTGCGTCCGTGCGGACGCAGGCCGATCTCTTCCAGAAGCGAGCGGTCGTCCAGCAGGGTCTGGGGGTGGGTCTGCAGCCAGCCCCGCACCTCGGGCCAATGCAGGCCGTCGCCGATGTGCGGGGTTACGTCCGTTTCCGACGTTTCGAACAGGTCCAATGAGCCGCTCAACAGACCTCTCCAGGACGTGCGATGCTACAGAATAGACTGACCGGTCTTGGCCCAGTCCGCCACGAAGGCATCAAGACCCTTGTCGGTTAACGGGTGGTTCACCAGAGCCTTGAAGGTGTCGGCGCCGAAGGTGGCGGCGTCCGATCCCGCGACGGCGGCGGCGGCCACATGGCCGACGTTGCGCAGGCTGGCGGCCAGGATCTGGGTCTCGAAACCATGCACGTCGTACAGGACGCGGATTTCCTCCAGCAGGCCGATGCCGTCGGCGCCGTTGTCCTCAAGCCGGCCGACGAAGGGCGAGACGAAGGTCGCCCCGGCCTTGGCGGCCAGCAGGGCCTGGGCGGCCGAGAAGCACAGGGTGACGTTGGTCTTGATCCCCTTGTCGGAGAAGACGCGGCAGGCGCGAAGCCCGTCCCAGGTCAGCGGCAGCTTCACCACCACGTTCGGGGCGATGGCGGCCAGCTTGTCGCCCTCCTTGACCATGGTCTCGAAATCCAGCGAGACGGCCTCGGCGGAAATCGGCCCCTCGACCAGGGCGCAGATTTCGGCGATGACCTCGCCGATGTTCCGACCCGACTTGGCGATCAGCGACGGATTGGTGGTGACGCCGTCCACCATTCCGGTGGGGACCATGTCCTTGATGACGGCGACGTCGGCGGTATCCAGAAAGAGTTTCATGGGTTGGGGTTCTAGCGCCACTGAAGCGCCGCGTCGATCCTCCCCCGCGACGCGGGGGAGGGGGCGAAACCGCGTTTCGACCGTTGCCGCGTCGGCTCGGCTTGCCTCGGCGGCCGTCAATGGGGCGTCCGCCCCCTCCACCCCGCTGCGCGCGGTCCCCCTCCCCCGCAAGACGGGGGAGGATCTATGAAAGTCGCCTCGGTCCTCATTCCCCTGCCGGTGCCGGAAGCCTTCGACTACGAGGTTCCCGAGGCGCTGACCTTGGCGCGCGGCGATCAGGTGGCCGTGCCGTTGGGGCCGCGCCTGATCCGGGGCGTGGTGTCGGAGGTGTTCGAGACGACGGGGTCGAACCGGCGGCTGAAGGCGGTCGACAGTCTGCTGGAAGATCCGGCCCTGCCTGCGGGCGTCGTGGATTTCGTGGAATGGGCCGGGCGCTGGACCCTGTCGGCGCCGGGCGAGATGGCGGCGACGGCGCTGAAGGGCCTGCGCGCGCCGCGTCCCCGGCCGGAACGGCGCGTTCGGCGCGTGGGCGAGCGGGCGCCGGCGAGGGCGACCCCGGCGCGGACGGGCGTGCTGGAGGCGCTGGGCGAGCGGGCGATGACCCCGGCCGATCTGGCGCGGGCGGCGGGCGTGTCGTCGGGCGTGGTCAAGGGACTGATCGACGAAGGCGTGCTGGAGATCATCGAGATCGAGGCCCGGGCGGCGTTCGACCGGCCCGATCCCGACCATGCTCCCGCTGCCTTGAACGGAGACCAGGCGGCGTCGGCGGCGGCCATGGCGGACGGGGTGGGCGGCGGCGGTTTCCGTCCCTTCCTGCTGGACGGGGTGACGGGGTCGGGCAAGACCGAAGCCTATCTGGAGGCCATCGCGCGGGTGCTGCGCGCCGATCCGGCGGCGCAGATCCTGATCCTGCTGCCCGAGATCGCCCTGACCCAGGCGCTGATCGAGCGGATCAGGGCCCGGTTCGGCGCCGCCCCGGCCGAATGGCATTCCGGCGTCGCGCCGCCGCGCCGTCGTCAGGTGTGGGAGGCGGTGGTCGCCGGCCGCTGCAACATCGTGGTCGGCGCGCGCTCGGCCCTGTTCCTGCCCTTCGTCAATCTGCGGCTGATCGTGGTGGACGAGGAACACGACGGCTCGTTCAAACAGGAGGAGGGGCTGGTCTATCACGGGCGCGACCTGGCGGTGGCGCGGGCGCGGATCGAGGGGGCGGCGGTGGTCCTGGCCTCGGCGACGCCGTCGCTGGAGACGCTGTGGAACGCCCAGAACGGCCGTTACGACTGGCTGAAGCTGGGGGCGCGGCACGGGACGGCGGTGCTGCCCGACATCGACCTGATCGACCTGCGCGCCGCGCCGCCCGATCCCCAGACCTGGCTGTCCCAGCCGCTGCGCCTTGCCATCGGCGAGACCCTGCTGCGGGGCGAGCAGACCCTGCTGTTCCTGAACCGGCGCGGCTATGCGCCCGTGGTTCTGTGCCGCGCCTGCGGGCATCGGCTGACGGCGCCGGACACCGACAGCTGGCTGGTGGAGCATCGCTACACCGGACGTCTGGTCTGTCACCTGACCGGCTTCTCCATGCCGCGCCCGAAACTCTGCCCGTCGTGCGGGGCCGAGGATTCTCTGGTCTCGGTCGGGCCGGGGGTGGAGCGGGTCGAGGAAGAGGTCCGCCAGCTGTTCCCCGAGGCGCGGACGGCGGTGTTCAGCTCCGACACCGCCCCGGACGCCCGCTCGGCCCGCGCCCTGATCCAGCGGATGACGGACGGGGAGATCGACATTCTGGTGGCGACGCAGGCGGCGGCCAAGGGCCACAACTTCCCGCGCCTGACGCTGGTCGGGGTGGTGGACGCGGACCTGGGGCTGCGCGGCGGCGACCTGCGGGCGGCTGAGCGGACCTATCAGCTGATGGCCCAGGCCACGGGGCGGGCAGGGCGGGCGGACAAGCCGGGCCGGGCGCTGCTTCAGACCTGGACGCCCGAACATCCGGTGCTGATGGCCCTGGCGGCGGGCGACCGCGACGCCTTCGTCGAGGCCGAGATGGCCGAGCGGGAGGCCGCGTCCCTGCCGCCCTATGGCCGTCTGGCGGCGATCATACTGTCCAGCGAGAATGCGCAGGCCGTGGAGAAGACGGCCGCCGACCTGGCCCAGGCCATCCCCAACGCCGAGCGGCTGGAGGTCTATGGTCCCGCCGATGCGCCGCTCGCTTTGGTGCGGGGACGGCGGCGGAAACGGCTGCTGGTGCGGGCCGACCGGGACGTGAACCTTCAGGCCTTCCTGCGGGCCTGGCTGGCGCGGGTGAAGGTGCCGGGGTCGGTAAGGCTGACCGTCGACGTGGACCCCTATTCGTTCCTTTAGGGGCGGGCCTTTAGGCGCGGGCCGTCTCAGACGGCCATGACCGTGCCCAGCAGCAGGCGCGCGCCGGGGCGGCCCAGGGTGGCGTTGGTGGCGGCCTGGAGATCGGCTGCGAGCCGATCCACGTCGGGCGGCGCGCCGGGGCGCAGGCCGGCGCCGAACCGCTGGGCGGCGGTGTTATAGGCGGCGCGCAGGCGCGGTGCGGACTGCTGGGCGCGGGTGCGAAGCGCGGCGTCGGGCACATCCACCCCGGTCTCGATGGTCAGGACCCCGCGCCGTCCGTCGGCGCGCAGGATGGAGGCGGTGATGATCGGCAGGCGGAAATAGGTCTCGGCCGAAGCCGCGCCGCCGCCTTCCGAAGAGGCGCGGGCGGCGGGGGCGTTGGCGGCGGCCGCCGTCGCGGCGACGGCCAGTCCGAGAAGGGCGCGGCGTTCCATGCCGGAAGCCTTAGCCTGAATCCTTTAACCCGGCGTTGCGCCGACCGGCATGGGTTGAAGGTCCAGAAGGGCGAACAGGCGGGCGTCCGCGTCCTGTTCGGGATTGGGGGTGGTCAGCAGCTTGCCGCCGACGAAGATGGAGTTGGCGCCGGCGAGGAAGCACAGGGCCTGCATCTCCGGGCTCATGGTCTCGCGCCCGGCCGACAGGCGCACCATCGCCCGGGGGCAGACCAGGCGGGCGACGGCGACGGTGCGGACGAATTCGATAGGGTCGATCTCGCCGGCCTTCAGGACGCGCTCGCCCAGCGGGGTGCCGGTGACGGGCACCAGGGCGTTGACCGGCAAGCTGTCGGGATGGACGGGCAGGGTGGCCAGGGCGTGCAGCAGACCGGCGCGGTCGCGGCGCGCCTCGCCCATGCCGACGATGCCGCCGCAGCAGGTGCTCATGCCCGCGTCGCGGACGTGTTCCAGCGTGTCCAGCCGGTCCTGGTAGCTGCGGGTGGTGACGACCTCGGCGTAATAGTCGGGGCCGGTGTCGAGGTTGTGGTTGTAATAGTCGAGCCCCGCGTCCTTGAGCTGGCGCGCTTGGTCGGCGGTCAGCATCCCCAGGGTGGCGCAGGTCTCCAGCCCCAGGGCCTTCACGCCCGAGATCATCGCCGCCAGCCTCGGCGTGTCGCGATCCTTCAGCTCGCGCCAGGCCGCGCCCATGCAGAAGCGGCTGGCGCCCCCGGCCTTGGCGGCCATGGCCTCGGCGATGACGGCGGTCGGCTCCATCAGCTTTTCGGCCTTCAGCCCGGTCTTGAAACTGGCCGACTGCGAGCAGTAGCCGCAGTTCTCGGCGCAGCCGCCGGTCTTGATCGACAGCAGCTGCGACTTCTGGACCTGGCTGGGGTCGAACCAGCGACGGTGGACCGAGGCGGCGTCGAACACCAGCTCCATGAAGGGGCGGGCGAACAGGGCCTCGACCTCCTCCAGCGTCCAGTCGTGACGGGGTTTCGCCATATCGTGGCGGGCGGGAGCGGTACGGAACAGATCGTCGGCCATGACCCGACGACTAGCATCCGATTTCCACGATGCAAGCCGGGACATATGCAAAAGATCAATTTTGCAAATCTTCGTCTTCACAAATTCGGATGCGGGCGCGATGCATCACATAAGGATATCTTTATGGGTTTCTTGCTCCGCGACGCCCGTCGGGCTATGAGGCCCCAAACCTTTCTGAGGCTCGGAGCCCGACATGACCGACTATATCGTCCGCGACATTTCCCTGGCCGACTGGGGCGACAAGGAAATCGCGATCGCCGAAACCGAGATGCCGGGCCTGATGGCGCTGCGCGACGAGTTCGGCGCCGCCAAGCCGCTGAAGGGCGCCCGCATCGCCGGTTCGCTGCACATGACCATCCAGACGGCCGTGCTGATCCAGACGCTGGAAGCCCTGGGCGCCGAGGTGCGCTGGGCGTCGTGCAACATCTTCTCGACCCAGGACCACGCCGCCGCCGCCATCGCCGCCGCCGGCACCCCGGTCTTCGCCACCAAGGGCGAGACGCTGGTGGAATACTGGGATTACGCCCACAAGATCTTCGAATGGGCCGACGGCGGCTATCCGAACCTGATCCTGGACGACGGCGGCGACGCGACCCTGCTGTGCGTGCTGGGCCCGAAGGCCGAGAAGGACGCCTCGGTCCTGGACAATCCGCAGAACGAGGAGGAGGAAGCCCTGTTCTCGGTGATGAAGCGGTATCTGAAGGAGAAGCCCGGCTTCTATTCGGCCATCCGCGACGCCATCGGCGGCGTGTCGGAAGAGACGACCACGGGCGTCCACCGGCTGTATCAGATGGCCGAAAAGGGCGAGCTGCCCTTCCCCGCCATCAATGTGAACGACAGCGTCACCAAGTCCAAGTTCGACAACCTGTACGGCTGCCGGGAATCGCTGGTCGACGCGATCCGTCGCGGCACCGACGTCATGCTGTCGGGCAAGGTGGCGGTGGTCTGCGGCTACGGCGACGTGGGCAAGGGCTCGGCCGCAAGCCTGCGTCAGGGCGGCGCCCGCGTGATCGTGACCGAGATCGACCCGATCTGCGCGCTTCAGGCCGCGATGGAAGGCTATGAGGTCCAGACGCTGGACGACACCGCCGGCCGCGCCGACATCTATGTGACGACGACCGGCAACAAGGACGTCATCACCGTCGACCACATGCGGCAGATGAAGAACAACGCCATCGTCTGCAACATCGGTCACTTCGACAGCGAGATTCAGGTCGCGGGCCTGAAGAACTTCAAGTGGGACGAGATCAAGCCGCAGGTCCACCATGTCGAATTCCCGGACGGCAAGAAGATCATCCTGCTGTCGGAAGGCCGTCTGGTGAACCTGGGCAATGCGACGGGCCACCCGTCCTTCGTGATGTCGGCGTCCTTCACCAACCAGACCCTGGCCCAGATCGAACTGTGGACCAACGCCGACAAGTACGAGAACAAGGTCTACACCCTGCCCAAGCATCTGGACGAGAAGGTCGCCTTCCTGCATCTGGCCAAGCTGGGCGCCAAGCTGACGACCCTGACCAAGGACCAGGCGGACTATATCAATGTGCCGGTCGAAGGCCCGTTCAAGGCGGATCACTACCGTTACTAGGCTCTCCTCCCCGAGGCCGGAACCGCGAGGTTCCAAGTGACGAGGGCGTCTTACGACGTCCTCGTCGACGTCCTGGTGGTGGGGGCCGGCGCCGCCGGCATGATGGCGGCCATCGAGGCCGGGCGGCGCGGACGCCGGGTGCTGGTCGTGGATCACGCTGACCGGCCGGGCGAGAAGATTCGCATTTCCGGCGGCGGGCGCTGCAACTTCACCAATCTGGGCTGCGGGCCGGCGAACTTCCTGGGCGAGAACCCCCGGTTCGCGACCTCGGCCCTGCGCCGCTACACCCAGCACGACTTCATCAAGCGGATCGACCGGGCGGGCATCGCCTGGCACGAGAAGACGCTGGGCCAGCTGTTCTGCGACGACAGCGCCAAACAGATCGTCCGTATGCTGACGGATGACATGGCGGCGGCGGGCGTCACCCTGAAGATGAAGGCCGGGGTGGACCGTCTGGCCCACGACGGCGAGGGCTTTACGGCCGCCCTGTCGGACGGATCGCAGGCGACGGCGACGTCCCTGATCGTGGCGACGGGCGGCAAGTCCATCCCCAAGATGGGCGCGACCGGCTGGGCCTATGAGGTCGCGCGCCAGTTCGACATTCGCGTCACCGAGACGCGGCCCGCGCTGGTTCCCCTGACGTTCGAGGCGGGGCTGCTGGAGACCTTGACCCCGCTGGCGGGCGTGGCGGTGGAGGCAAGCGTGGCCTCGGCCCCGTCGGAGAAGTCGCGAAAGGCCAGTTTCAACGAGGCGATGCTGTTCACCCATCGCGGGCTGAGCGGCCCGGCCATTCTTCAGATCAGCTCCTACTGGCGCGAGGGCGAGGCCATTGTCGCCGCGATGGCGCCGGGACAGGACGTGTTCGCGGCGCTGAAGGCGGCCAAGGCCGCGAACGGGCGTCAGGCCGTGCATACGGCGCTGAGCCACATCATCCCCCGTCGTCTGGCCGAGACCCTGTGCGCGCGCGAGGGCGCGTCGGGCAATCTGGCGGACCTGTCGGACAAGGTGCTGAGGCGGCTGGACCAGGCGGTCAACGGCTGGAGCGTCAAGCCGGTGGGGTCCGAAGGCTATCGCACCGCCGAGGTGACGCTGGGCGGGGTCGATACGGCGGCGCTGGACCAGCAGACGATGCAGGCCAGGGCGGTTCCGGGCCTGTATTTCATCGGCGAGGCGGTCGATGTGACCGGCTGGCTGGGCGGCTATAATTTCCAGTGGGCCTGGTCGTCGGGCTGGGCGGCCGGGCAGGCGTGCTGATTTTTAGGGTGCAATCTGTGCACTTTTCCGGCGATGGAGCCGAGACGGGCGCCGAAAACACCGTCTGAATAGTCTGAATAGTCTGAATGTGCAGATCGCGCCGGCTGTGGGGGCGGCGCGCGCGACGATGTCAAAGACCGGGGCGGCAGTCTAACCCGGCTGGGCGGCGTGACCGGCGGATTGTCGCTGGTCCGACGCAACCCACGGAAAAGACGCCTCATCGTCTCGGCCGATAGGATGGGGCGGCGACGAAACGTCCTGCGGCCGCGCGACGCATGGCGGCGGGGCGGGGCGGCGCCTAGCTTGAAGGGGCGGAACGGGCCCCTCTGGCGTCACCGCGACCTGGCGTTTTCCCCTTCCTTTCGCCGGGCCGCCGGACGCGATGTCGGACCGCACGGGTGCGTCGACGCGGCGGGGCTTCTCCCCTCCTGGCCTGTCGCGTCGACCGCCCGATCATTCCAAACCGAACGGGAAGCCCGATGCCGCTGTTGATGTGCCCCAATGACGACGCCGCCATGCAGACGCTGGAGCGGAACGGCGTGCAGTTCGACATGTGCCCGACTTGTCGCGGGGTCTGGCTGGATCGCGGCGAGCTGGAAAAACTGATGTCCGCCGCCGTGGACGAGGGCCGCGCCGCCGCCGTGCAGGCCGCGCCCGCGCAGCCCGCCTATGCGCCGCCGCCGCAGGGTCAGCCCTGGGGTCACAGCCCGTCCTATCGCGACGAACGATACCGGGACGACCGTCATCGCGACGGCGACTATCGCTACAAGAAAAAGAAGCGCGACAGCATCTTCGACATCTTCGACTAGGTTCATCGACATTCAACCCATGACCGTCATTCCGGGGCGTCCGAAGGACGAACCCGGGACCCAGGAGGCGGGTATCAGGCGTTGGATGCGTTCAACAACGCGACCGGGCCCCTGGGTTCCGGGTTCTTCGCTTCGCTCAGCCCCGGAATGACGAGCCGAGACATCTGCCTTTACGAATGTCGATTGAACCTAGGCGTTCAGGCCGCCAGACCCGCCGCCTGCATCAGGCCGCGAAGCGTCGCGACGCTGTCGGGGGCGGCGGACAGGGCGGTGCGGGTTTCGGGGGCGCGGAGCAGGCGGACGGCCTCGGCGCGGGCGCGTTCGGCCGACGGTCCCAGCGGTCCCGCCTCGCCGGCGGCCAGTTTCAGCAGGGCGGCCAGCTTCTGCGGCGCGGGGGCGGGGGCGCGCACGATCTGGGCGACCAGACCGGCGTCGGCCTCCAGCCGGGCGCCGACCGCGCCGATGGTCCTGGAAATCTGGGCCTGGTCGTTTTCGGCGAGATGGGCGGCGCCCACCGCCCGTTGCAGCCGCGCCAGTATGGCCAGCTTGTGCGACGGGGTGGGGCCGCCGGGCGCGGCCTGACGCATCTCGGTCTCGAACCGCAGCGAGTCGATGCAGGCGCCCAGCCAACGGGCGGCGGCGCGCTTGTTGGCCCCGCCGGTCACGTTCTCGCATAGCCGGGTCAGGCGTTCGGCCTCGGCCAGAACGGTCTGGCAGTCGGCGACATAGGCGGCGACGAAGTCGGCGGTGATCAGGCTCTTTGAGCGTTCCACGAAGGCGGTCTGGACGTCTTCCAGCGTCAGCAGACGCCCGGCCGAGGCCGTCAGCGCCATGGCCAGAAGGCGCAGGATGTCGATTTCGCCGACCGCGTCGTTGGGGCGAAGGCGGCGGGGGCTGGTCAGCTCCTGCGTCACCATCCGGGCCAGGGTCGCGGCCAGAAGCGGGAACTCGCCGGCGGCCAGATGCACGCCCAGCCGGGCGGCGGGGCCGTCGATGGTCGGCATCATCAGGGACAGGCGCGGGTCCAGCGTCAGCAGGCCGTCCATCTCGTCCGGGGCCACCATCCGCACGATGGCGGCCAGATTGGCGCCCTGGTCCAGCGCCGGCCCCAGGACCGCGTTCAGATTCTGGCGCACGGCCAGCATCTCGGCGAGGATCTGCTCCACCGCCACCACGATCAGGGCGCGGGGCGGGCCGTCCGCCGGCGCGGCGTCCATCAGGTCCATCAGGGTCGACAGGCGCGCGCGGGCGCCAGTCTGGTCGGCCAGGGCGGCGGCGACTACCCCGCCCATGCGAAAGGCGCGGTCCGGCGCTCCGTTGAAGTGATGGGCCAGGTCGGCGATGGAGCGATCCCGAAGCGACGGGAACAGACCCGCGCGCCCGGCCTTTCGCAGCCGAACGATCGTCTGTTCGGTCAGTTTGTGATAGTGGCGGACCAGCGGGTGGACGTCCTGGCCGGTCGCCTGGCTTTCGGGGACGGCGACCTTCTGGATCGCGTGCTGCAGCTCGACCCCCGCCGCCTCCAGCCGCTCGGCCACATCGGGGCGGTGCAGCAGTTCGAAGGCGGTGACGCCCTCGCGCCGCAGCCACTCCTCCAGCACCCGGCCGATCAGGGCGCGGGCGTGGGGCGAGTAAAGCTCGGCGGGGCTGGAGCAGGCGGGGCCGGGGGCCACGTCCGGCGCCTTTTTCCTGAGCGGCTCGGGCGCGCCCAGCGTCAGTATGGTCACGGAGGCGAACTGCATCGTCTCGGGGTCCAGGGTCTCCTTGGTCACGCGCGAGGCGACGGCGAGACGGTCCTTGAGCTGGTCCTCGGCCGCCGCGATGGCCTGTTTGCGGTTCTCGGTGGCGATCAGCAGGGTCCAGGCCGCCGGCGCGGTCTTGCGGACATAGACTTCGTAATGGATCGGACCGGCCATGCCGTCACTGTGAAGGCCAAGCCTTTAAGGCGAGGTTTTCGCCCCGACTGCAGGCCCCGACGGCGGGCCGCGCCGCTTCCGCGTTGAAATCGCGGGCGGAACGCACCATCTTCGCGGGGATTTTGCGTGAGGGCGTTCGAAGCGAATTCCCTTCTGGTCGGGGCCGCATGGCCCTAATGTCACCGTGATCGAACGGTTACGCTTGAAGCGCGTTCCTGCTCGCAGGACCGCAAAGTTCAGGAGAAGACACCCTTGGCGAACATCACCCTGGTCGACGACGACGAGAACATCGTGGCGTCCGTTTCGCTGGCGCTGGAAAGCCATGGCCACAAGATCACCGCCTATCACGACGGGGCCTCGGGTCTGGCCGCGTTGGAATCGTCGCCGCCCGATCTGGCGATCCTGGACGTGAAGATGCCGCGCATGGACGGGATGGAGGTGCTGCGTCGCCTGCGCCAGACCTCGCAGATCCCGGTCATCATGCTGACGTCCAAGGACGAGGAGATCGACGAGATCCTGGGCTTCAACCTGGGCGCCGACGACTATATCCACAAACCCTTCAGCCAGCGTCTGCTGATCGAGCGCGTCAAGGCGCTGCTGCGCCGCACGGGCGCCGACGGCGGAGAGCCGGAAGCCGCCGCCGAGGTCTCGGGCCGGGCGATCAAGCGCGGCAAGTTGTCGATGGACCCGGCGCGCCACGAATCGACCTGGGACGGCAAGCCGGTCAAACTGACGGTGACGGAGTTCCTGCTGCTGCAGGCCCTGGCCCAGCGTCCCGGCTTCGTGAAGAGCCGCGACAATCTGATGGACGCCGCCTACGACGACCAGGTCTATGTCGACGACCGCACCATCGACAGCCATGTGAAGCGGATGCGCAAGAAGTTCCGCGCCGTGGACAACGAGTTCGACGCGATCGAGACCCTGTATGGCGTCGGCTACCGCTACCGCGAGAGCTAGATTAATCTACGCAAGGAGTCTCTGCGACGCAGCGGTTGTATCGGTCTTTTGCTGGTGGGAAGCAGTCTCTGACGCCATTGTGAGTTGGTGTGTCAGGGTACATCCATGGGAAGTGCTGGCACATGTTGATCTCCTGCTCGTAGTTAACATTGCAATCTGCCTCTACCCGGTCACATGTTCTGGGTGTATCTCGGTCGGGTGGGGAAGCTGCTACGATTTGACTTGGTGATGAGCAAGCTAAGGCCAAGGCAGTCGCAGTAAGAACGATTTTGATACGCATATCGCCGAAATCTCCTTCTGATTGAGATTTTTTGGACTTATGGTTGTGGATTGTCAATGTTGCCCAAGCCGTCCAGTTCTCGTTTGGGACTTTTTATACTTGGGCTAAATCTACTTGGCCTGCTTGTGCTTTTTGGGGGGGCTCTAGCATTAAACGAATGGAGCCAAGGTCTCATTGAGGCGAAAAAAGATTCGCTTAAAGGTCAGGCGGAGCTTTTAGCTAATGTTCTTTCCGATAAAGAATATACAACGGGCGAACCAGAACCGGAATTTAACTTAGCAAAAGCCCCAAAAGTATTTAGAGATATATTTATAGCGCCGGGTCAAAGAGCTCGTCTATTCGATATAAACGGCCTTTTGGTTGTTGATAGTTATCAAGTAACTGAGGCTATAAAGGGTCAAGTATTGCCGGAGGCGCGTCCAGCGGGTACGCCTCAATCCCCGGAAGTATATAAAAATCGCGCCAACAGTGAGCGCCTTGAAAAGAGATCTGACCAAGAAATATTTGCTGAAGTAGAACGTGCATTAGACGGTAAAACCCAATCCACCGTTCGTCATAATGAGAATGGTGATCGCGTTGTGTCCGTGTCTGTACCTATACGTCACGTGAGCCAAGTTCTTGGCGTGCTGACGTTGGAAGCAGGCAGCGTCGACGAGATTTTGGCCGCCCAACGTCGCGCTCTCTTCCCGTTCGCCCTGGTGGCCCTGGGCGTCAATCTGCTGGCCTCGCTGCTGCTGCATCTGTTCGTGGCGCGGCCGATCATGCGGCTGTCGGCGGCGGCGGATCAGGTGAAACTGCAACGCGCGCGGGCCATCTCCCTGCCCGATCTGGAGGATCGCAAGGACGAGATCGGCGATCTGGCGCGGTCGCTGGAATCCATGACCGACACCCTGTCCACCCGCATGGACGCCATCGAACGGTTCGCCGCCGATGTGTCGCACGAGATCAAGAACCCCCTGACCTCGATCCGTTCGGCGCTGGAGACCCTGCCTCTGGTCAAGACCGATGCGCACCGCGAGAAGCTGACGGCCCTGTTGCAGCAGGACGTGCGGCGTCTGGACCGGCTGATCACCGACATCTCCAACGCCTCGCGCCTGGATGCGGAGCTGTCGCGCGACCGGCCGCGCCCGATCACGCTGAACCAGCTGCTGACCGACATCGTCGGCGTCTATGACACCACGGCCAAGCCCGGCGACATTCCGGTGCTGTTCCAGGCGCCCGAGACGCCGCTGCGCGTCATGGGCCGCGACGGGCCGCTGGGGCAGGTGTTCCGCAATCTGATCGACAACGCCCGATCCTTCAGCCCGGCGGGCGGGGCGGTCAGGGTCAGTCTGGAAGAGACGGCCGACGACCTGCCGGTGCGGGTGCGGGTCGAGGATCAGGGACCGGGCATCCCGCCCGAGAACCTGGAGACGGTGTTCGAACGCTTCTACACCTCGCGGCCGCAGGGGGCGAAGTTCGGCTCCAACTCGGGCCTGGGCCTGTCCATCGTGCGTCAGATCGTGGAGGCGCACGGCGGGCGCGTGCACGCCGAGAACCGGGTGGAGGACGGCCGGGTCGTCGGCGCCCGGTTCGAAATCCTGTTCCCGGCGGTCGGTCGCCGGGCATGACGCCCGAAGGCCCGATCCACGCCACGACGGTCGCCGTGCGGTGCAGCGACGGCTGGCGCGGGGTGATGATTCTGGGCGCGTCGGGGGCGGGCAAGAGCGATCTGGCGTTGCGGCTGATCGGGCGCGGCTGGCGGCTGGTCAGCGACGACTACACCCGGGTCTGGGCCTCGGGCGGCGCCCTCTACGCCTGCGCGCCGGCCATCATCGCCGGCCGGATCGAGGTGCGCGGCCTGGGGATCGTGTCCGCCGCGACACGGCCGCTGGTCCGAGCGACGCTGGCCGTCGCCTGCACGCGCGAGCCGGTCGAACGGCTGCCGGAGCCGCGATCGCGGGCGTTTTGCGGGGTGGACCTGCCCCTTCTGACGCTGGACCCGCGCCCCGCCTCGGCGGTCGATGTGGTCGCAGCGGCGTTGGAGACGCTTTGAAACGCCGAAAGACGGGTCTATGACACCCCTCTTGCGGTCCAAGGAAGGGCGGCGTCCGGCCTCCTCGCCGGGCGGGGGAACGTTCGGGACGGTTCGGGGCGGGATGCGAGTGAAGTCCTCATGATCGGTCTGGTCATCGTCACCCACGGCGGGCTGGCGTCAGAATTTCTTTCGGCGATGGAGCATGTGGTCGGCCCGCAGCGCGGGGTCGCGGCCATCTGCATCGGGCCGGACGACGACATGGAGCGTCGGCGGCGCGACATCGTCGATGCGGCGGCGGCCGTGGACGACGGCGACGGCGTCATCCTGTTGACCGACATGTTCGGCGGCACCCCGTCCAACCTGGCCATTTCGGTGATGGAGCAGACCCACGCCGAGGTGATCGCGGGCCTGAACCTGCCCATGCTGATCAAACTGGCCAGCGTGCGCGGGCGCGAGACGCTGGAGGCCTGCGTGGCCCATGCCCAGGACGCCGGGCGCAAATATATCTCGGTCGCCTCCTGGGTGCTGGCGGGCGAGAAATGAGCGTCGCCGCGACCCTGAACATCTGCAACACGCGCGGCCTGCACGCCCGCGCCTCGGCCAAGTTCGTCAAACTGGCCTCAAGCTTCGAAAGCGAGATCCACGTCACGCGCGACGGGGTGACGGTGGACGCCCGCTCGATCATGGGCCTGCTGATGCTGGGCGCCGGCATCGGCTGCAGCATCGACGTGACGGCCGAGGGTCCCGACGCCGAAGAGGCGATGGAAGCCCTGACGGATCTGGTCGCGCGCAAGTTCGACGAGGATCAGTGACGAGGGCTCGGCCTTGAGCCGAAGGACAAGCCCCTTGGCCCTCGATACGCCGATCTATCCGTTGGTCGCTTCGTCCAGAAGGACCACGGCCTCGACCTCGAACAGCATGGGGTCGATGGCGAGGCTCGGCACGGGAACCAGTGTCTGGGCCGGCAAGCGGTCGCCGAACATCCGCACGACGCTCTCGGTCAGCACGCACAGCTTCGACATGTCGTGATCCACCACGAACACCGTGAGCTTCACGACATGCTCCGGGCGCGCGCCCAGCGCATCGATCACGGCGGCGAGGTTTTCATAGGCTTGCCGCACCTGTTGGGCGAAATCGGACGAGAGGGCGCCGGTTCGGTCCTGTCCGCCTTGCCCGGACACAAAGGCGAGCCGACCGGACGCGGGGGTGACGACGGCGGTGCTGTAGCCATTCGGCGTAGGGTCGGGGAGATGGGCCGGGTTGATGAGGACTGGCGTCGCGCCCGTGAGGACGGGGTGGGTCAGGGATGTCATGTTCAGTCTCGTGGTTAAGCTGTCTGGACAGGCCTAAGGGGATATGGCGACATAATCTGGCGCTATAGGTTCTAGGCTCCGACGAATGGACATCCGCCGCCGACAAGACGCCCTTCTTCGCCTCCTGCGACGCAACGGAACCGCGACCGTCAGGGAGTTGGCGGACGCCGTCGGCGCATCGCGGCGAACGGTGCTGCGCGACATCGGCGCGTTGCGCGAGCAGGGCTTTGCGATCAATTCCGAGCCCGGCCGGGGCGGCGGAATTCAACTCGATCCGGGATCGATGCAAACCACGGCGCGGCTGTCCGTGACCGAGGTTTTCGCGCTTCTCATAAGCGTGGCGGCGATGCGCGCGGCGCGGTCGCTGCCCTTCTCCGACCTTGCCGACGCGGGCCTGTCCAAGATCGAGAGAACCCTGTCGGCGGACAAGGTGAGAGACCTGCGGCAGCTTCTGGACTGCCTGTACGTCGGACAGGTGTCGCCCCGACAGGATGTCTCGGATTTAGGCCCGATCGACGGAACGCTTCTGCCCGCGTTCGAGACGGCGTTTCTCCAGCGGTTGCCCCTCAGGTTCCGCTATCTGGACGCCAAGGGCGTGAGGACGGTGCGAGAGGTCGAACCCCAGGCCATGCTGATTCTGCCGCCGCTCTGGTATCTCGTGGCCTGGGATGGCGCGCGTGACGATTTCCGCCATTTCCGTATGGACAGGATCAGCCAGTCCGAAGTGGTCGAGGGCAAGACGTTTCGTCGAAGGCGCGTCCCCTTTGAAGACGATGTCTGCCCCTACGGCGCGATGTCGCCCAACCCGGCTTAGACGGGTGGCGGCGTTACAGCCCCAGCGCCCGGCGGATGTCGCGCCAATCGACGTATTTGAAGTTCTGGGCGCCGCCGTCGTTGACGTCGTCCTGAATGACCACGAGGCCTTCGGGGAAGGGGCCGACCGGGCCGCTGGCGGCCGCCAAACCGTCCGTGCCGGTGACGCCGTCGACCGCGCCGTCCACGACCTTGAACCGGCCCTTGTACTCGGGCGTCGCGCCGTCGATGCGCCAGACGGGGAAGGTGGAATCGCCCTGGCTGGAGGCGATCAGATAGCGGCCCGAGGCGTCGGTTATGGTGGTCAGGCCCTCGGCGTCGGCGACCAGGACATCCCTGGCGATGGGCTGGATCAGGGTGCGGGTGGCGCCGGACGCCGGGTCCAGGCCATAGCGCCACAGGCCGACGTTCTCCTCGTTGACATAGAGGGCGTCGGTCGCCTCGTCGGCGGCGCAGCCTTCGGAGATAGAGCCGATCTCGGCGGTGCGGACCAGGCGGGCGGCGGGCTTGCCGGCGGCGTCCACGCCCAGGACGAACTGACGCAGTTCGCCCTCGTGCCCCACCAGAATGGCGTGGACCTCGGCGCCGCGACGCGCGAAGCAGAAGCCGTAGGGTTCGACCACGTCGGTCGCGACATGACCCCAATAGCGCACGGCGTTCTGGCCGGTCCCGGCCGGGTCGAAGGTGTAGAGGGAGATGCCGGTCTTGCCCGGCGTGCGGTCGCTGGCGCCCAGCACCACCTGCGGGCGGCCGTCGATCGACAGGCCCTCGACCACATCGACGTTGTTCAGCAGGCCCTCGGGCAGGAACTGAAGAATCCGGCCGTCGAAGCCATAGATGTAAAGGCCCGACTTCTTGTCGGTGCCGGCGACGAAGCCGGGCGTGGCCTGACCCATCACCCTGACGGGCGCCGCGCCGGCCCAGACGGCGGGATCGTCGGCGGCGTCCTGGCCGGGGGCGCCGACGGGCGGGGTTTCCAGAACGGCGTGGACGGGCGCGCCGGGGCCGACGAGACCGGCGCCCTCGCCCTGGAAATCGACCTCGTGGGCGGCGCAACCGGCCAACAACGACAACAGGGCGCAGGCGACGGGCGGACGAAGGCGGGGGCGACGCATGGGCAGGCTCCGTAACGGCGAAAGGGCGTCCTTTCGCCAGGACGGCGTCCCGGTCAACGGCGGCGGCGTGACGGTTCGGCGTCGGTTCGATGACCGATGATCCGTCACGGGATCAATCGTCGCGCCCGTGTCGGAAAACCGCGAAACGCGCGTCGTGAAACCGTCGTTTCCGCGTCGCCGCCAAAGGTTAAGCGCCGCCCCCATCGGCCGAAGCGAAATGTCGCGGACCGAAGGGGACATGAGATGAAACTGAACCTGCTGATGAGCGCCGCCCTCAAGCCCGTGCTGATGGCGCCGATGATCCTGGCGCCGATGGCCGCCGTCGCGCACGCCGAAACGGCCGACGCCGCAGCCGTCTCGGCCCTCGCCGGAGACGTGATCTATGGTCGCGTGACCAACGGCGCCGGCGCGCCCCTGCCGGGGGCCGAGGTCGTGGTGCGCGGTTCGGGCCAGCGGGTCGTGACCAACACCCAGGGCGAGTTCACCCTGCCGACCGCGGCGGGCCAGATGGTTCTGGACGTGCGCTATCTGGGCCTGCCCTCGGCCAGCCAGACGGTCGTGACCACGCCGGGCGAGGACGCCAACGTGGCCATCGTCCTGGGCGCGGCCTCGACGACCGACGTGGCGGACGTGATCGTGACCGGCGTCATCACCGACGGCGTGGCCCGCTCGCTGAACCAGCAGAAGAACGCCGAGGGCACGGTTAACGTCCTGTCGGCCGACGCCATCGGCCGCTATCCCGACCCGAACGTGGCCGAAAGCCTGCAGCGGGTTCAGGGCATCGCCATCCAGCGCGACCAGGGCGAGGGCCGCTATATCAACGTGCGCGGCGCACCGTCGAACTTCACCGCCGTCTCGGTGGACGGGGTGGCCATTCCGGCGGTGTCGCCCTCGACCCGCGCAGTCGATCTGGACACCCTGCCCTCGGACATCGTCTCCACCGTCGAGGTGTCCAAGACCCTGCGCCCCAGCCAGGACGCGGACTCCATCGCCGGCGCCGTGGACATCAAGACCCGCTCGCCCTTCGACAAGCGCCGTCTGGCCCTCAGCGGCTACGCCGGCGGCAGCTACAACGATTACGGCGGTTCGGACACCCGGGCGGGCGCCACGGCGTCCAACGTCTTCGGCCCCGACCAGACCTTCGGCGCCCTGCTGTCGCTCAGCTATTCGGAGACCAATCGCCGGCCGGACAATGTCGAGAATGCGTGGATCTTCGACGACCGGCAGACGATCGGCAGCGGCTCCAAGGCCAAGGCCAACCCCGCCTACAACCACTATGTCCTCGATGAAGCCCTGTTCAAGGACTACGAGACGAAACGCACCCGCACGGCCGTCACCGGCGCCCTGGAATGGCGGCCCCGCGACGCGCTGCGGGCCTGGGTCCGGGGATCGTTCGCCGAGTTCAACGACGACGAATATCGCGACACCCTGCGCTTCACCTATTCGGACGGCGCCGCCGTGGGCGCGGTGACGGATCAGGCCGCGACCTATGACGGCGCGTCGATCTACAAGGCCCTGCGTCACCGCCAGCAGGACAACAAGATCGCCACCCTGAACACGGGTGGGGAATACACCTTCGGCAATGGCGCGGTCTGGGACGCGACCCTGGCCTGGGCCTGCAGCGAACAGACCTATCCCCACCGTGACGAGGTCGTCTATCGCTCCAACGCGGGTCAGACGATCAGCTACGACACCACCGACCACTATGCGCCGACCTATTCGGGATTCGCCTCGACCTACTATTCGACGCCGTCCAACTTCACCTTCCGCGAGAACTCGTTCCGCACCAACGACACCACCCAGGAAGACGTGTCGTTCAGGACGAACTACGAACTGCCGACGGTGATCGCCGGACGGGACGTGACGCTGAAGTTCGGCGCCAAATATTCGACCCGCGACGTGTCGGCGGACGAGGAACGCTATCGCGACCGCACCAAGACGGCCCCGGTGAACCCCGGCGCCCTGGCCGGCCTGCTCAGCGACCGGCCCTCGCGCAACTATGATTATGATCTGGGCGTGAAATTCGATCACGGCCTGGCTGCGGACTATCTGAACGGCATCCGCGACACCTCGACCACGGCGGCGTCGCGCCGCACGCCGCAGTCGATCACCGCCGACTACACCGCCAACGAAGACATCCTGGCGGGCTATGGCCAGGCGCGGTTCGATGTGGGCGCGACCAATGTGCTGGTCGGGCTGCGCGTCGAGAAGACCGACTTCGAGGGCGGGGCGACCAGCGTCAGCGCCGCGAACGTCCTGACGCCGGTTTCGGTCAAGCGCGACCAGACGGACTTCTTCCCCAATCTGACGCTGCGCCACAGCTTCAGCGATCATCTGATCGGCCGGTTCGCCCTGACGCGGGCCATCTCGCGGCCCGACTACGCCGACATCGTGCCGCGCGTTCTGGAGACGACGGACGGCGGCCGCACGACGGTCAGCCGGGGCAACCCGGACCTGAAGCCGGCCCTGTCCAACAACATCGACCTGGGCCTGGAATACTATCTGCGTCCGCTGGGCGTGATTTCGGCCAACGCCTTCTACAAGGACCTGTCGAACTATCGCTTCACCCTGGTCACGGACGGCGTGCCCTATGTGACCCCGACCACGACGGTCGCCCAGGTGACGGAGGCCCGCAATGCGCGCGACGGGCATTTGGCCGGGATCGAGTTCAACTGGCAGCAGACGTTCGACTTCCTGCCGGGCTGGGCTTCGGGCTTCGGCGTCTTCGCCAACTACACATTGACGGACGCCAAGATCAAAACCAGCCGCGCCTTCGCCGGACGCGATACGTTCACCCTGCCGGGCCAGTCGGACGAGACCTATAACGCCGCCCTGTTCTACGAGCGGTACGGGTTCAGCGCGCGGGTGTCCTACACCCACCGCAGCGACTTCCTCGAAGCCATCAACGCCACGACGCCGGGTCTGGACCTGTGGGTCGAGGGGCGAGGGCAACTGGACGTGACCGCCAGCTACGACTTCGGCAACGGGGTGGAGCTGTTCGGCGAGGCCAAGAACCTGACCGACAGCGCGGGCGTGCGCTACTACGGCGTCAAGGAGCGGACCTACGAGTACGAGAAGTTCGGCTACAACGTCTTCGTGGGCGTGCGCTTCAAGCTGTAGGCGCGCCGGGCGATGCGATCGGAAAGGGGCCGGGCGGCGACGCCTGGCCCCTTTTTCGTCGTCGGAGCCTCTGCAAATGGTCGAAACCCGGCCCCATATGGCGTGCAGCGGTTGACCCACGCGGGTCCATCGCTAGTGTCCGCGCGCCTTTTACCGCGCGCCAGAAGACCCAGAGGATACCATGGCCGAAGCCACCGCCGCCTACGACGTCGTCATCATCGGCGGAGGGCCGGGCGGCTATAACGCCGCGATCCGCGCCGGCCAGCTGGGCCTGAAGGTCGCCTGCGTGGAGATGCGTTCGACCCTGGGCGGCACCTGCCTGAACGTCGGCTGCATGCCGTCCAAGGCCCTGCTGCACGCCTCGGAGCTGTGGGACGCCGCCAACGGCGAGTTCGCCAAGATCGGCATCGAGGTCTCGCCCAAGCTGAACCTGCCCCAGATGCACAAGGCCAAGGACGACAGCGTCCTGGCCCTGACCAAGGGCATCGAATTCCTGTTCAAGAAGAACAAGGTCGAGTGGATCAAGGGCAAGGGCAAGATCACAGCCAAGGGCAAGGTCGAAGTCACCGGCGCCGACGGCGCGGTCCAGACGCTGGACGCCAAAAACATCGTGATCGCCACCGGCTCGGAGCCGACCCCGCTGCCGGGCGTCGCCTTCGAGGACGGCAAGGTGATCGATTCCACCGGCGCCCTGTCGCTGCCGGCCGTGCCCAAGAAGCTGATCGTCGTCGGCGCCGGCATCATCGGCCTGGAACTGGGCTCGGTCTGGCGCCGTCTGGGCGCCGAGGTGACGGTGGTGGAGTTCCTGGACCGGATCACCCCCGGCATGGACACCGAGGTCGCCACCGCCTTCCAGCGCACCCTGGCCAAACAGGGGATGACCTTCAAACTGGGCGCCAAGGTCACGGCCGCCAAGTCGGGCAAGGACGGGGTGGAGCTGACGGTCGAACCGTCGGCCGGCGGCGCGGCCGAAACCATCAAGGGCGATGTGGTCCTGGTCGCCATCGGCCGTCGTCCCTATACGGACGGCCTGGGTCTGGAGAGCGTGGGCGTCACGCCCGACAAGCGCGGCTTCATCGACCATGACCACTTCAAGGTCGCGGACGGTGTCTGGGTGATCGGCGACGTGACCCACGGCCCGATGCTGGCGCACAAGGCCGAAGAGGATGCGGTCGCCGTGATCGACACCATCGCCGGCAAATACGGCCACGTCGACTACGCCCTGGTCCCCAGCGTCGTTTACACCTTCCCCGAAGTGGCCTGGGTCGGTCAGACCGAAGACCAGCTGAAGGCCGCCGGCGTCGCCTACAAGAAGGGCAAATTCCCCTTCGCCGCCAACAGCCGCGCCAAGATCAACCACGAGACCGACGGTTTCGTGAAGGTTCTGGCCGACGCCGCCACCGACAAGGTGCTGGGCGTCCATATCATGGGCCCGCAGGCCGGCGAGATGATCCACGAGGCCGCCATTACCATGAGCTTCGGCGGCGCCTCGGAAGACATCGCCCGCACCTGCCACGCCCACCCGACCCGTTCGGAAGCCGTCCGTCAGGCGGCCATGGATGTCGAAGGCTGGATGATGCAGGCCTGATCTTAACGGTCCTCCCCTGTTTCGGCGGGGGAGGGGCGGCGGGTTGTGGTTCTTCACAACGGGCACGACGAGGTCACGACGGGACCGCGTGTGATGCAAGGGCGAAGCTTGCCGTTTCACATCGGCGCTAAATAGAAGAGCGGACCGCAGGTCCGCTCATTCCCTCACTGAAATCATTCCGGTTCTTCGAAAGCCGACGCGAGGCTCCGTCGTGCCCGTCGTGACCTCGCCGTGTTCGTCGTGACGAACCCGACCTAAGCCAGCCCCTTCAGCCGATAGAGCGCCTCCAGCGCCTCGCGCGGGCTGAGGCTGTCGGGGTCGATGTCCTTCAGCGCCGTCTCTACGGCCGAGGGGCCGCGGAACGGATCAGGCTCGGCGACGGCGAACAGGGGCAGGTCGTCCAGACGGGCGGCGGCGGCCTTTTCGCCCTCCAGACGCTCCAGCACCGAACGGGCGCGGGCGACGACCGACGCAGGCACGCCCGCCAGCTTGGCGACCTGCACGCCGTATGAACGATCGGCCGCGCCGGGCGCCGCCTCGTGCAGGAAGACCAGATCGCCGTTCCACTCCCTGGCCACCATCGACAGGTTGCAGACGTGGTCCAGCCGCGTCTCCAGCTGGGCCAGTTCGTGATAGTGGGTGGCGAACAGGGTGCGGGCGCGGTTGGTCTCGTGCAGGGCCTCGGCCGTGGCCCAGGCGATGGCCAAGCCGTCATAGGTGGCGGTGCCGCGCCCGATCTCGTCCAGCACGACGAAGCTGCGCGGCGTGGCCTGGGTCAGGATGGCGGCGGTCTCGACCATCTCCATCATGAAGGTGGAGCGGCCACGTGCCAGATCGTCGCCGGCGCCGACGCGGCTGAACAGCCGGTCCACGACGCCCAGACGCATCGACCGGGCGGGCACGAAGGCGCCTGCCTGCGCCAGGATCACCAGAAGCGCGTTCTGGCGCAGGAAGGTCGACTTACCGGCCATGTTCGGCCCGGTGACGATGGCCAGACGCGATCCGTCCTGGCCCGATCCATCCAGCCGGGCGTTGTTGGGGGTGTAGGGATCGCCCGCCGCCTTGACCGCCGCCTCGACCACCGGGTGGCGACCGGCCTCGACGCAGAAGGTCAGGGTGTCGTCCACGGCGGGGCGGACGGCGCCGACCTCCTGCGCCCATTCGGCCAGGGCGGCGTGGGCGTCCAGTTCGGCCAGGGCCTCGGCGACGGCCTGAAGTGGCTGGGCCAGGGCTGCGACCTCGCGCCGCCAGGTCTCGAAGGTCTCGGCCTCGATGGCCAAGGCGCGGTGGCCGGCCTGGCTGATCTTGGCGTCCAGTTCGGACAGTTCGACGGTGGTGAAGCGGACCTGGCTGGCCAGGGTCTGGCGGTGGATGAAGGGGCTGTCGGGACCAGCGCGCAGCAGCCCTTCCGCCGCCTTGGCCGAGGTTTCGAGGAAATAGCCCAGGACGGCGTTGTGCTTGACCTTGAACGGCACGTCGGATTCGGCGACGGCGCGGGCCTCCAGATCGGCGACCACGCGGCGGCTGTCGTCGCGCAGGGTGCGGGCGGCGTCCAGTTCGGGGCGATAGTCGGGGCGCACGAAACCGCCGTCGCGGGCCAGATGCGACGGCTCGTCCACCAGACCGTCGATCAGATCGGCCTTCAGCCGCGACAGATCCGCCGACAGGGTCAGCCGGTCCAGCGCCAGGGCGATGCGGCGGGGCTGGCCGGTCAGGGGATCGACCTGACCGATGAACAGACCGGCGATGGCTTCCGCGATCGACAGGCCGATGCGGACGGCGGCGAGGTCGCGCGGGCCGCCGCGTCCCAGCGCCAGCCGCCCGACGGCGCGGGCCACGTCCGACGACGCCTTCAGCCCGTCGCGCAGGTCGCGGCGCAGATCGCGGCGCTCCAGCATCCATTCGACGGCGTCCAGCTGCTCGTTGATGGCCAAGGGATCGCGCAGGGGGCGGGCGATGCGTTCGGCCAGCGCCCGCGCCCCGCCCGAGGTGACGGTGCGGTCGATGCAGGCGAGCAGCGAGCCCTCGCGCTCGCCGCGCTGGGTGCGGTCGATCTCCAGACTGGCGCGGGTCGCCGGGTCGATGGCCATGAAACCGCTGTCGCCCAGGCGACGGGGCGGGGCGAGCGCCGGAACCTTGCCCGCCTGGGTCGTCTCCAGATAGGCGGCGATCAGACCGAGCGCGGAGACCTCGGCCTCCTCGAAGGCGCCGAAACCGTCCAGGGCCGCCACGCCATACAGCCGCTCGACCCGCGTGCGCGCGGCCTGGGGTTCGGCGATGGCCGAGGCCAGGGCCTGGACCACCCCGCCCGAGCCGTCCAGGGCGTCGCGCGTCGTCTCGTCCGAATACATCCGATCGGTGACGAGGACTTCGGACGGGCGGAAGGCGGCCAGCGCCGCACCCAGATCCTCGATGGCGCAGGCCACGCTGTCGACGGCGCCGGAGGACAGTTCGACCACGGCGACGGCCGCCCGGCCCTTTCTGACCGCGACCGCCGCCAGCCGGTTGGCGCCGCGCGCGTCCAGCAGACTGTCCTCGGTCAGGGTGCCGGGGGTGACGACCCGCACGACGCCGCGATGGACCACGGCCTTGCCGCCGCGCTTCTTGGCCTCGGCGGGGTCTTCCAGCTGTTCGCAGATGGCGACCTTGTGACCCATGCGGATCAGCCGGGCCAGATAGCCCTCCATCGCATGGACCGGCACGCCGGCCATGGGAATGTCCTCGCCCTGATGCTTGCCGCGCTTGGTCAGGGTGATGCCCAGCGCCGCCGCCGCGACCTCGGCGTCCTTGAAGAACAGCTCGTAGAAATCGCCCATGCGGAAGAACAGGATGGCGTCCGGCTGACCCGCCTTGGCCGTCAGATACTGCGCCATGAACGGCGTCGCGCCCTCCAGCGAGGCGGCGATTTCGGGGGGATGGGAGACGGGCGCGTTCATGTGGCGACAGGGTGACGGATCGCGCCCGGCGGCTCAAGGCCGTTGACCGGCTCTTGCACAGGCTTGTCGGCCCTGCGATAGGCCGCGTCAGGCGGTTTAGGGAACACGGTGTGACGCCGTGGCTGTGCCCGCAACTGTAGGCGGCGAGAGCGTCGTCCGTCCGGGGTCAGACGACCTCGGCGCCACTGGGTGACTGGGAAGGCGAGGACGGCGGTTTACGACCCGCAAGCCAGGAGACCTGGCCGCCCACGTCGCTCGTCGCTGTCCGGGACCAGGCAGGGGCGCGGGGACTCTTCTCGTCGCAGCGACCCGACCTTGCGCCGCCCGGACCCTTGAGGTCCGGCGGGTCGGTTCGCTCATGACGGTCTCTCGCGCGCATTCGCGGGACCGGAAACGGGGATCTCGCTCAAATGAAGCGTTCCATTCTTCTTTCGACGGCGTCTATCGCCGCCGCCTTCGCCGCGCCCGCCTTCGCCGCTCCCGCCGACTCTGGCGACGCGACCCAGCTGGATGAAGTCGTCGTCACCGCCACCCGCCTGCCGGCCATCGTCGCCGACACGCCCGGCGCCCGCGTCATCGACGGCAAGACCATCGAACAGCGCGGCGCGATCTTCGCCGCCGACATCCTGGCCGACGTGCCCGGTCTGTCGGTGACGCGCACCGGCGCGTTCGGCGGCGTCGCCCAGGTGCGGATGCGCGGCGCGGGGCCGGGCAAGACCCTGGTTCTGGTCGACGGCGCGCCGGTCAACGACGCGGCCGAACCGAACGGCGCCTATGACTTCTCCACCTTCGAACTGGCGGACATCGAGCGTATCGAAGTCATCAGCGGCCCGCAGTCGTCGCTGTGGGGCTCCGACGCCATCGGCGGCGTCATCGCCTTCACGACCCGGGAGATCGACGGCGTGCGCGCCGAGGCCGAGGCCGGCAGCTTCTCGACCGTGCGCGGCAGGGTGTCGGCGGGCGTCGCCAACGACACCTACGCCTTCAGCGCCTATGTTTCGCGCTTCGACACGGACGGCATTTCGGCGGCGGACAAGGCCAATGGCAATCCCGAGGCCGACGGCTTCCGCAGCACCACCCTGGGCGCCAAGGGCCGTTACGCTCTGTCCGATGCGGTCAAGGTAGACGGCGCCGTGCGCTGGAACAAATCCAAGGCTGACATCGACGGCTTCCCGGCGCCGACCTACGCCCTGGCCGACACCAGCGACACCCAGAACAGCGAGCAGTGGTCCGGCTATGGCCGGGTGACGGCCCAGGCGTTCGGCCTGAACCATCAGTTCAGCGTCTCGGCGTCCGATCTGGACCGCACCTCCTACAGCGGCGGCTTCGGCTCGACCTTCAGCGGCGACCGTCAGGCCTACCGCTGGCAGGCGGACGGCAAGGCCCAGGACGTGGCCTACGCCTTCGGCGTCGAGCGCAACGAGGCCTCGGCCCATCTGTCGTCGGGCCTGTCGCGCGACCTATCGATCACCTCGGTCTTCGGCGTGGCCCATTACGACGTCGGCGCCCTGAATCTGAGCGGCGGCCTGCGTTACGACAACACCGACGACTTCGGCTCCAAGACGACGGGGCGGGTGTCGGCGGCCTATGACCTGGCGGGCGGCTTCGTCCTGTCGGGCGCCTATGGCACGGGCTTCAAGGCGCCGACCGTCAGCCAGGCTGTCTGCGACTATTGCTATGCGCCCAAGCCCTGGCCCGCGCTGAAGCCGGAAACGGCCGACAGCGTCGAGGTCGCCCTGGGCTGGGCCTCGGCCGACGGCCGGTTCGACGGGCGGGCGACGCTGTATCGCCTGAACGTCGAGGATCAGATCACCTATTCGGCCGGGCGATACATCAATGTGGCCAAGACCCGGTCGGACGGGTTCGAACTGGAAGGCCGCGCCCTGCTGGGCGGCGGGTTCGACCTGACGCTGGCCTATGCCTGGACCGACGCCAAGGACCGCACGACGGGCGCCCGCCTGCTGCGCGTGCCGGAACATGCGGGTTCGGCGACCCTGGGCTGGACGGGCGACCGGGTATCGGGCGCGCTGACAGTGCGGGCCGAGGGCGATCAGGACGACTCGGGCGGCTTCTCGACCGTGGTGCGCAAGGGCTTCGTCACGGCGAACCTGAACGCGGCCTATCAACTGACCGATCAGGTCACGCTGACGGCGCGGATCGAGAACCTGGCCGACGAACACTATCAGCAGGTGTTCGGCTACGGCGAGCCGGGCCGCTCCGGCTATGTCGGGATCAGGCTGCGCTACTGATCCGGGCGCGGGCGTCGGCGGCGAAGGCCGCCGGCGCCGCCAGCGCCAGGGCCGACCAGTCCAGATTGGGGCAGGGGGCGTGGGCGGCGGCTAAAATGGCGCGCAGTTCGGCGGCGGAGGCGACGCTGGCCACGACCTTGTCCACCCCCTTCAGCGACAGGGCGTAGGCCAGGGCGGCCTGCATGGGGTCGCAGCGTTGCTCGGCCAGACGTCTGCGGGTGCGCGACAGGGCCTGGGCGTGGCTGGCCAGTTCGGGCGGCAGATCCTCGCCGCCGGCGAACAGAAGACCGTCGGCGAAGACTGACGACAGATGCACGGTCGCGCCGGTTTCGGCGATGGCTTCCAGGACGCCGTCCTGGGCCGCGCGCTGATCCAGCAGGCTGCACGGCACCTGAACCACGTCGGCCTCCAGACGGCGGGCCAGAAGGGCGGGACCGTCCTCGATCGCGGCGCAGAAGCCGATACGGCGGAACAGGCCGCGCTCCTTCAGGCTGCGGGCGCGATCCCACAGGGCGCGGCCTTCGGCGCCGGCCAGATCGGCGGCGTTGGAGATCAGAAGCACGTCGCCGCGCGGCAGACCCATCCGCTCCAGCGAGCGACGGGCGCGGGCCTCGACCCGGTCCAGACCCTCGCTGAGCGCCACGGTGCGCACCGTGACCTGGAAGGGCGAGGGGAAGGGCCAGGCCTGGCCCAGCAGCCGTTCGCCGTCGCCGTCGGGCCGGGTGGCGATCAGTTTCACGCCCGCATCCGCCCCGGTCTGCAGCAGGAAACGCATCGCGTCCTCGCGCGCGCCGGACGGGGCGCTCATGAAGGCGCCGGGCGCGCGTTCGGGCGCCGTCACCACGGCCAGGGCCAGGCGATGGATGGGCGACGACGCCGAAGGTGTGGCGGGGGAATACGACACGGCCCCACTTTGACGCGCAATGCTTAAGGGACGCTGAGCGAGACCTTAAGCGAACCCTACTTATCCACCGCTGATATGCGCGATCAGGCGTCGGCGTCGGGCTGTCGATCCGGGTGGGCCGAGGCGAAGGCGGGGTGGGCCAGGGCGGTCTTCTCGACCTCCAGCAGACGGGGCCAGGGCGACAGGTCCATGTCGAACCGCCGGGCCGAATACATCTGGGGAATCAGATAACAGTCGGCCAGCGTCGGCGCGTCGCCGAAGCTCCAGCCCGCGCCGTGGCGGGCGATCAGGGCCTCCAGGGCGTCGAAGCCGGGCGCGATCCAGCCGGCGGCCCAGGCGTCCACGCCGGCCTGATCGGCGCCGAAGGTCGAACGGATCGCCTTCAGGACGCGCAGATTGTTCAACGGATGGATGTCGCAGCCGATCAGGGCGGCCATGGCGCGCACCATTGCCCGATCGTTCGCCGCCCGGGGCAACAGGGCCGGTTCGGGATGCGTCTCCTCCAGCCATTCCAGAATGGCCGGGCTCTGGGTCACGACCAGATCGCCGTCCTGAAGCGCAGGGACCATGCCCTGGGGGTTCAGCGCCACATAGTCGGCCGTCTTCTGCTCGCCCTTTCGCAGGTCGTGGGCGGCGGTGTCGTAGTCCAGACCCTTCAGGTTCAGGGCGATGCGGACGCGGTAGCTGGCGCCCGAGCGCCAATAGCCGTGCAGGATCATGGCTGGACCTCGAAGCGGAGCGTCTCCAGGCCGGCGATGGTCACGACCACGCGGTCGCCGGGCCGGACGGGGCCGACGCCGGACGGGGTGCCGGTGAAGATCAGGTCGCCGGGCTGGAGCGACCACAGGGCGCCGGCCGCCTGGACGATGCGCTCGGGGTTCAGGATCATGTCGTCCAGCAGACCGTCCTGAAGGGTCTCGCCATTGACGGTCAGGCGGATGGCGCCGGCGGGGTCGGGCAGGGCGCCCAGGGTGACGGGGCCGCACGGCGCCGACTGGTCGAAGCCCTTGGCGGCGTCCCAGGGACGGCCGGCCTTCTTGGCCTCGGCCTGCAGGTCGCGGCGGGTCAGGTCGCAGCCGACCGCCCAGCCGACGATGGCGACCCCGCCCTTCCCGTCCGGTCCCAGCGCGGCGACCAGTTCGGCCTCGTAATGCAGGTTTTCTGTCGCCGACGGATAGGCCGGGTTCGCCCCGTCCGACACCAGGGCGTCGCCGGGCTTGGAGAAGAAGAAGGGCGTCTGCTTGTCCGGGTCCGATCCCATCTCGCGCGCATGGGCGGCGTAGTTCTGGCCGACGCACAGGATGCGGCGCACGGGGAAACGCTGGTCCCGGCCCACGATGGGCAGGGAGGGCGCGGGGCGGGGCGGGAACAGCCATTGGGTCATGGCGTCGTTCTTAATGCGCCGTGCGGGGCCTGACGAGGGCCTGGGAGGCGGCGCGCGGCTGGAACCTCGCGCGGGGAGTGGCGTTGCCATACGGGGTTCTCTATTCTACCGCCAAGCTTTCACTGGAGCGCGCATCATGGCCACCACCAAGGCCCGAGAAGACATCAAGGCCGACCTGAAGACCCTCAAGGAGGATCTGAAGACCGGCGCCCGCGAGGAAACCCAGCGCCTGCGCGAAAAGGCGGCCGAGGCCGAGGCCAAGCTGCGCGCCAAGAGCGAGGAAGTGCGCGAACAGGCGCGCGGCTATTACGACACCGCCCGCACGCGCGGTCGTGAATATTACGACGACGCCGCCGAGCGCCTGGACGAGGCGCAACGCTATGTGGTCGAGCGGGTGCAGGAGCGTCCGCTGCAATCGACCGCCGTGGCGCTGGGCGTCGGCGTCATCCTTGGGATGCTGCTGGCCGGTCGTCGCCGCTGATGTTCAAGGGCCTCGTCAAAAAGCTGGTCGCGACCGCCGTGGTCGCGGCCAGCGCCTTTCTGGCCGTCATCTTCCTGGGGCTGTCGATCTTCTATGCGCTCAGCCTGAAGCTGACGCCGCTGGGCGCCGCCGCCGTCACCTTCGGCCTGTTCGCCGTGGTCGCCCTGATCGTGATCCTGGTCTTCCTGCGCAGCGGCGCGGACGAAGAGGAGGATGACGAGGAGGAATCGTCCGGCCTGCTGGGCAAGGTGATTCATCTGGTCCGCGAACGGCCCATCGTCGGCGCCGTGGGCGGTCTGGGGGCCGCCTTCCTGCTGCTGCGGAACCCTGCGCTCGCCGCCATCGTCGCCAGCATGGTCGCCGATCGCAAGATGGACCAGGGCGGCTATTCGCGTCGCCGCCGTCGCTGATCTTTACCGAACAGGGAACGGCCCAGACGCGGCGGCGTTGATCCAGCGTACCGACGAACGGCCCAGGAACGGCTTGGGGTCGCCGGAGGAAACATCAACGCAGGAGAGCCAACCCCATGATGCGCTGGGCGATTATCTTCCTGGTCGTGGCCTTGGTCGCGGCCGTTCTGGGCTTCGGCGGCATCGCGAACTTCTCGTTCGAGATCGCCAAATTCGTCGCGGTCGTCGCGATCATTCTGTTCGTCATCGCCCTGGTGGCCGGCGGACTTCGCGGACGCGGCGGGACGCCCCGACTATAGGGCGCGAACCCTCAAGGATCGAAGGGCGGAGCCAAGAGGTTCCGCCCTTTTTTCATGCCTGAGGTTGGGAATCAAAAAGAACTTTACATCATAAAGTTTATGGCTGATGGTCGGTCATCGGTTTCGAGAAGGAGACGCCATGACCCGCGACACCCAGGCCATTCAGGACGACATCGCCTATCTGCGCGGCCTCGCGCACGAGGGGCGTCATGCGCCGCTGCTGGCGGGACCGATCCTGGTCACGGCGGGCCTCGTCTTCGGCTCGACCAGCCTGATCCACTGGGCCATTCAATCGGGCGTGCTGCGGCTGAATCCCTGGTCCCAGCTCTGGATCTGGCTCGTCGCGGGCGCGGTGTTCGCCATCGCCCTGACCATCCTGATCGGCCGCATCAAGACCAAGCCCGGTGTGCGGTCGGCGGGCAACAAGGCGGTCGGCGCAGCCTGGGAAGCGGTCGGCTACGGCATCTTCGTCACCTGGCTGGCCATGGTCGCCCTGTCGTTCAAGACCGGGAACTGGTCGTGGATGTCGGTGATGCCGACGGCGGTGCTGGTCGCCTATGGCTCGGCCTGGATGATCGGGGCGGCGATGACGCGGACGCGGTGGATGTCGATGACGGCGCTCGCCGCCTATGTCGGCGCCGTGGCCGTGGCCTGGTTCGTCGGCAGCCCGTTGATCTATCCGGTGTACGCCGCCGTCCTGTTCGCCATCGCCCTGGTTCCCGGCCTCATCCTCATGCGCCAGGAACCGGCGGAGATCGTCTGAGCATGGCCGACGACTTCGACATCGGCCGCATCGACGACGTCATTCACGGCCGCATCCGTCTGGGGATCATGGCCTTTCTGTCGGGCGCCGACACGGCGGACTTCTCCACGCTGAAGGCGCGATTGCAAACGACGGACGGCAATCTGTCGGTCCATCTGCGCAAGCTGGAAGAGGCGGGTTTCGTCGCCGTGACCAAGAGCTTTCGCGGCCGAAAACCCCTGACGGAGGCCCGCCTGACCGAAGCGGGGCGCACCGCCTTCTTGGCCTATCTGGATGCGATGGCGGACCTGCTGCCCACGCGATGAAAACAGGCTAGAAGGCGGCGCATGAGCGACCGCCTTCACGCCTTCGAGGCCATCGACAACTTTCGCGACTATGGCGACTACGCCACGACGGCGGGGCGTCGGGTGCGGCCCGGCCGACTGTTCCGCTCGGCCCACCATGCGCGGGCCAGCGAGGCGGACCTGTCTCGTGTGGGGGCGCTGGACCTCGGCGCGGTGGTCGATCTGCGCCGGCCCGGCGAGCGCCGCGACCAGCCCTCGCGTCGGCCCGACGGCTGGTCCGGCCAAGTGATCGAGGGCGGGGTCGACGACGGGGTCGAGGCGCCGCACATCACCTTTCTGAAGACCCAGGACCTGACGCCGGATTCGGGGCGGCGGTTCATGCAGGACACCTATCGTCGCCTGCCGTTCGACGCGGCGCACAGGGACGTCTTCGGCCGCTACTTCCAGGCCTTGGCCGAGCAGGATCGGCCCGTCCTGATCCACTGCGCGGCGGGCAAGGACCGGACGGGGTTCCTGGCCGCCCTGACCCACCATCTGCTGGGGGTGTCGCGCGACGACATGGTCGAGGACTATCTGTTGACCAATACGGCGGTGGATCTGGCGGGGCGGGCGCCGTCGATCGCGCGCCAGCTTCAGAAGATGACCGGCCGCGTCGCCGCCGACGATGCGGTCACGGCTTTTCTGGGGGTCGAAGCCGCCTATCTGGAGGCCGCCCTGTCCGAGGTCGAGGCGCGGCACGGCTCGGTCGACGCCTATCTGCGCGACGCCCTCGGGGTCGACGATGACCGGCGTGATCGGATCGTGGCCCGGCTGTCGGCGTGAGCGATGTGCTGATCCGCCGCGTCGTGCGTGACGCCGCCTGGGTCGAGCCTGTCACGGTGGCGGCGGGGCTGGCGGCGGGCGACGGCGACGGACTGCTGGCCCTGCTGTCGGGCGGCGGGTCAGGGGAAGGCTGGTCCCATGTCGCGGCCGGGCCGGATCGAGTCCAGATCGGGCCGGTCGAAGAGGCGGCGATGTTCGACGCCCTGCGCGACCCTGTGTTCGGGGCCGGGACGGTGGGTTTGGCCGCCTATGACGCCGGGGCGCGGGCGGCGACGGGGCGGCGCGAGACGGTCTGGCCGGACCTGATGCTGGCCCGCTATCCGGCCATGCTGAGCTTCGACCATCGGGCGCGTCGGGTTCTGGCGACCGGGCGAGGGGCGACGGCTGCGGAGGCTAAGGCAGAGGCGGATCGCGCCCTGGGCTGGCTGGCGACGGCCCGTCCCCTCGATACGCCCGCCCCGCCGGCCGAAACCTTCCAGGCCGAGGCCGATGCGGCGGCCTATCGCGCGGCGGTGGCGGACGTGGTGGGCCGGATTGCGGCGGGGGAGTTGTTTCAGGCCAATGTGGCGCGCGGCTGGTCGGGCCGGTTGAGGCCCGAGGCCGATCCGTTCGACGTCTTCCTGCGTCTGCAGCAGGACCGGGCCTCGCTTTTCGGCGCCTATTGGCGGATCGGGGACCGGGCGCTGGTGTCCAACTCGCCCGAACTGTTCCTGAGCTTCGACAGCGTCGCGCGCCGGATCGAGGCCCGACCGATCAAGGGCACACGGCCCCGCGACGCCGATCCGGCGCGCGACGCCGCCCTGGCCGACGACCTTGTGGCCAGCGCCAAGGACCGGGCCGAGAACCTGATGATCGTGGACCTGATGCGAAACGATCTTGCGCGCGCGTCCGAACCCGGATCGGTGCGGGTGGAGCGTCTGTTTGCGGTCGAGCGGCATCCGACCGTGCATCATCTGGTCTCGACCGTGACGGCGACGGCGCGGACGGGCGTGGGGCCAGCCGAGCTGATGGAGGCGAGCTTTCCGCCCGGCTCGATCACCGGCGCCCCCAAACATCAGGCCATGAAGGTGATCGCCGCCCACGAACCGCCGCGCGGTCCCTGGTGCGGATCGCTGTTCCTGATCGGGGAGGGGGGCGACCTGACCGCCTCGGTCCTGATCCGCACGGCGGGGTTCGAGCGGAAGGACGGGGTCTGGCGCTATCGCACCCTGGCCGGCGCCGGCATCGTCGCCGACAGCGATCCGGCCGGCGAGGAGGCCGAAACCGACGTCAAGATCTCGGCGATGCGCGAGGCCCTGATCGGCCGCTGAGCGCGCGGATCAGCAGTTGGTGCAGGCGATGACGTCGGCCGTGCGCGGCCGCAGATAGGCCACCCGCTCGAACCGGGTGACATAGGGGGCGACCAGGTCGAACGGCGACGAATAGTCGTAGTTGGCCTCGGCCACGATCACGGACTCATTCACCGCCAGCATGTCCGACGGAATCTTGGCGTCGGCGACGGTCAGTTTGGTCGACATGCCGCGTCCCACGCTCCAGTCGACCCTGTAGGTCGTGGCGTTGACGCGGGTGATGCTGCTGACCCGCTGGGTCAGGGGCGTCTTGGAGAACGGCTTTATGATCTGGTCGCCGATGGCGAAGATGTCGTCCAGCTGCGCCTTCGTCACCTTGTCGTTCTGGGACGTCAGGTCGGCGACCATCGAGGCCACATGGCCGGTGCGCTTCAGCGCCATATAGCCCTGACAGAACTCCACCATGCCGAAGTAGAACAGGATCAGTATGGGGGCGAGGAAGGCGAACTCCACCGCGGCGACGCCGCGCGTGTCCCGCGCCAGGGTGCGAAGGCGCCTCATGACAGGGACTTGGTCCAGGGCTCGTTGCGGAAGGCGGTCGCGGCCTGCAAAAGAACCTTGCCCGTCCCGACGCGCGACGTGGCCTGGTTCAAAAAGGGCGTGACCAGCGGGTGGACGTACCAGACCCGCACCAGGATCAGATCGCCCGGATTACCGCCGTCGAAGATCGTCTTGGTCGGGTCGATCTGGCCGTTGGTGATGGGATCGGCCGGGTCGGGCGTGGCGAACTGGGGGATGACGCGCACGTCGACGGTGGCGCGGTTGGCGCAGTCGCTCTTGAACAGCACCATCCGGTTGCACAGCTGGGTCTTGAAGCCGGCGGCGGTCATCTTCTGCTGTTCGGCCTGTCCGGTGCGCACCAGACGCCCAGCCTGCATCGTCGCCGTCTCCAGCATGGAGTCCAGGACGAAGACCATGCCCAACTCCAGGATCGAGAAGATCATCAGGAAGAAGGGAATCGAGACCATGGCGAATTCGATCGCCGCGACGCCGTCGCGCCCCTGACGTCGTCGCGCGCGCCGCATCCAGGCCGCCAATAGGGAAGGCGCGATCACGGTCGAACCATCAGGGCGCGGTCGAGGCGGCGGCGGGCGCGCTGCGGACGCTGGGCGAGCAGGAGGCGCCGCAGGTCATTTCCGTCGCCTGGGCGCCGCGCCAGACCCGAACCGAGCCGGTCGCGCCGCCCGACACCACGATCTCGCGCTGGAACAGGGTGCGGCCCACGCCGTCGACGGCGACCACCTCGGTCACGCCATAGCCCTTGCCGACGATGAACAGGGTGTTGGCGTCCACCATGGAGACATCGGCGATCTGGGGATTGGCGACGATGACGGAGGCGGCGGCCCCGCGCAGCTGGACGCGGGCGGAACGGTCGATCTCGACGTTCAGCGCCCCATCCTGGGCGCCGGCGGCGACCGGGGCGGCCAGAAGGGCGGCGGCGAGAAGAACGGCGGGGATGCGAGACATCGGCGGCTCTGAATAACGGCGCGTGCGGACGCGGACACGCGCATGATGGCCCGGCGATTCTCAACAAACACTGAAGCCCGAAGATGAGAATTTTCTTTGGTGAATCCGTCTGTAACCAAGTCTCGTGACCTAGATTTAACAGGGGTGCGGCATTTTGATCCTGCGTTTGGGGGTCAAGCGGGCTACCGGCTCCCCCCGCCAGTTGCTCGCTAGATCATTTTGAAAGGAACTACCCATGACCAAGTTCATCTCGCGCTTCGCCAAAGACGAATCGGGCGCCACCGCCATCGAATACGGCCTGATCGCCGCCCTGATCGCCGTCGCCCTGATCACCGTTCTGGGCACTATGAGCACCAGCCTGAAGGCGACCTTCACGAAGGTTTCGACTGAACTGACCAAGGCCAACGCCGGCTAATCGTCGAGTAGTCGCGGAAACAGGATAGGGTCGGAGCAAAAGCTCCGGCCCTTTTCTCTTGCCGGAAACATAACCTTAAGTCCTGCTCTGCATGGTGGTCGTTATGGACGCATTTCTGCTTATCGCGCTCGGCGTGTTTCCGGTCCTGGTCATCGTCGGCGGTCTGAACGATCTGACGACGATGAAGATTCCGAACTGGATCTCCTTGGCCCTGGTCGGCGCCTTCTTACCTGCCGCTCTGCTGGTAGGCGCCGCGCCAATGGACATCGCCGTCCACGTCGGCGTCGGCCTGGCTGCTCTGATCGTCGGGATGGGAATGTTCGCCCTGAACTGGATCGGCGGCGGCGACGCCAAGCTTCTGGCCGCGAGCTGCCTCTGGATGGGGCTGAGCGGCGTCGCGCCTTTCCTGCTGTGGACGGGGATCGCCGGCGGCGCCTTCTGCCTGTTCTTGATGACCGCGCGGCAGTATTTCCCGATGGTCGCGCCTTCGGTGTCCCAGGGCTGGGTCGTCAATCTGATGCAGCCCAAGGGCGACATTCCTTATGGCGTCGCCATCGCCATCGGCGCCCTGATGGCCTTGCCCGAGAGCGGGCTGGTCATCGCCTTCGCCTCGGGGCGTTAAGGGCCAGGCTGACCGGCGTTCGGCGCGCTTAGGAAGCGTTAACCGATTGAGGTCATGATTATTAACGGTAGGCGTCGGGGACTGAATCCGAGAACAGAACGCCAGCCGGAGACCGCCTGGATGAAGCCCGCCCGTATCGTCGTTCTGTGCATCGCCGCCGTTTCCGCCATCGGCCTGGCCCTGGTGGTTCGGGCCATGGGATCGTCGTCCCACGCCCCCGCCGCCCCGGCCGCCGCCGCGCCCGTCGAAGTGCGCCAGATGGCCAAGGTCCTGGTCGCGGCCAAGGATCTGACGCCGGGCAAGCGGATCACCGAGGCCGATCTGTCCTGGAAGGACTGGCCCGTCGACGAGGTCGCGCCGGTCTTCATCACCGACGGCTCCACCCCCCGGCCCGCCAGACCCGCATCGGAAAATGCGGCCGACAAGGCCGCCGGCGCGGTGGAACGGGTCGCCAAGGCGGCGACCGAGATCGCCGGAACCGGCGCCAAGTCCGACTATATCGGCGCGGTCGTGCGCGAACCCATTCTGGCCGGCGAACCCATCCTGGCGCGCAAGATCGTGCGGGCCGGCGACAGCGGCTATATGGCCGCCTATCTGGAGCCGGGGATGCGGGCCATGGCCATCGCGGTCACGGTGGAATCCGCCGCCGGCGGCTTCATCCTGCCGGGCGACCGGGTCGACGTGGTCATGACCGCCGAAACCAACCGCGACAACGCCGTCGAGGGCGGGCCGAAGTCCAAGTTCGTGTCGGGCGTGGTGCTTCAGAACATCAAGGTCCTGGCCATCGACCAGGCCACGCGGGTCGGCGACGACGCCCAGGCCGTGGTCGGCGCGACCGCCACCCTGGAGGTTCGCCCGCAGGACGCCGTCCTGGTGGCCCAGGCCAAGTCGGAAGGCGAACTGTCCCTGTCGCTGCGGTCCTATGCCGACACGGCCGGGCCGTCCGGCGCCACGCGCAGACCCACAGCCGCCCAGGGCCGCCCGCAGGCGGTGCGCATCTATCGCGGCGGCGCCCCCGAAGTGGTGGCCGTGCCATGAAAGCCGATCCGATGCGCGTGACCCTGATGAAGAAGACCGCCGCCGTCGCCTGCGCCCTGCTGGCCGGCCTGGCCGTCGCGCCCGCCGGCGTGGCCCAGACCCGCGCCGCCGTTTCGACGGGCGCGACGCAGCGTCTGATCAACCTGCCGCGCGGCACCTCCTTCGCCGTGGACCTGCCGGCGGATGCGCGCGACGTGATCGTCTCCAATCCGCAGGTGGCCGAGGCCATGCTGCATTCCCCGCGCCGCATCACCGTCATCGGCGTGGCGCCGGGCGAGACGGACGCCGTCTTCCTGGACAGCGCCGGACGCACCATCCTGAGCCTGCGGGTGCGGGTGGACGCGGGCACCAGCGCGCTTCAGGACACCCTGAACCGGATGATCCCCGGCGGTCAGGTCAAGGCCGAGGCCGTCAATGACAGCATCATCCTGAGCGGCGTCGCCGAAAACCCGGCCGCCTCGGCCCAGGCGACGCGCATCGCCACGGCCTTCGTCTCCGCGCCCGAAAAGGTGTTGAACCTGATCACCGTGCCGGGTTCGGATCAGGTGACGCTGAAGGTCCGCGTGGTGGAGGTGCAGCGCAACGTCATCAAACAGCTGGGCTTCAACACCTCGGCGGTGGTGGGGCGGCTGGGCGACACCCAATGGCTGCTGGGCAACGCCGCCACCTGGGGCGTCAACGGCGCCCTGCTGGGCGGCATCAGCGCCGGCGCGGCGGTCGATACGACCAAGAATTATCAGATGCAGGTTCCCTGCGTCGGGGGGGGCTGGCAGCCCGGAGCGCTGTGTCCTGTCGCGGTGAATGGCGGCGCGCCGGGCGATCCCTCGAACTGGAACACCGCCCAGCCCGGCACGGGCCCCGGCTCCGACGGCCTGAACAAGGGCGAGGCCATGATCAAGGCCTTCGAGCGGGTCGGTCTGTTGAGAACGCTGGCCGAGCCGAACCTGACCTCGGTCAACGGCGAAGCCGCCAGCTTCCTGGCCGGGGGCGAGTTCCCCGTGCCCGCCAGCCGCGATTCCCAGGGTCAGATCACCGTTCAGTACAAACCCTATGGCGTCGGCCTGGCCTTCCGTCCGGTCGTGCTGTCCGGCGGGCGCATCAGCCTGCAGGTCAAGGTCGAGGTGTCGGAACTGTCGTCCCAGGGCGGCCTGACCATCGGCGCCGGCACGGCCTCGTCCATCACCCTGCCGGGCCTGACCGTCCGCCGCAGCGAGAACACTATCGAAATCCCCTCCGGCGGCTCGATGATGATCGCCGGCCTTCTGCAGGAAAACAGCCGCCAGGCCGTCGATTCCCTGCCGGGCGTCACCAATCTGCCGGTGCTGGGCCAGCTGTTCCGGTCGCGCGACTATCTGATGGGCGAGACCGAACTGGTCGTGATCGTGGAACCCTATATCGTCAGCCCGACCTCGCCGGATCGGATGCAGACGCCGGCGGACGGCCTGCGCATCGCCTCCGACAGCCAGACCATTCTCTTTGGCCAGTTGAATCAGGTCTATGGGCTGCCGAACGCGGCCCCCGCCGGTTCGGTCGGCTATGTGATCGAGTGAGCGCCCCCATGATCCGCACCCCGATTGTCGCCGTCCTGACCGTCTCGGCCTTGGCCCTGGGCGCCTGTGTCGGCGGGCCGGCCAGCCTGGGCGGCGAGCCGCCGCTGACGCCGACGTCGCGCTATACGCTGCAGGTCGAGCCGAACCTGGACCGGATCGCCCTGGCGGTTCACGACGCCGGCCTGTCGGCGACCCAGAACGCCGCCCTACAGGCCCTGGTCGGCCGCTACGCCCAGGCTGACGGCGGGCCGCTGGTGATCGAGGCGCCGGCCGGCGCCGATCCGGTCGCCCTGAACCAGGCCTATGCCATTCAGGCCGCCCTCAACGCCTGGGGCGTGCCAGCCGAACGCATCCGTCTGGTCAGCTACGCCGCGCCCGATCCGCGCGCGCCGGTGGTCGTCGGTTTCGAGACCGTGCGCGCCGTGGTTCCCCAGTGCGGGCGCAACTGGGGCAATCTGGGCCGGTCGGGCGACAACCAGTCCGCCTCCAACTTCGGTTGCGCGGTCACGGCCAATCTGGCCGCCCAGATCGCCGATCCGCGCGACATCCAGCAGCCGCGCGCCATGACGCCCGCCGACGCCAGCCGCCGCACCGTGGTCTTCGACCAATACCGCGCCGGCAAGCAAACCTCGGCCGAGGCGGAAACCCTGGTGCGGGAGACCGCCGTCTCTCGCGCGGTGAACTAAGCCATGAGCACAGCGCCCGCCCCCCGCCCCTTCGAAGCGTTCGACGAAGGCTTCGACGCCGACATGGAGTTCGACGACCTGCCCGCGACCCAGGCGGTTCCCGCGCGCGGGCCCCTGCCGTTCGCGGACGCCGCCGATGCGCCGGTCGCCGGGGGCTACAACCCCGTGGGCGAGGTCGTGGCCCAGGCCGAGGCCAGTCTGGCCGAACCCTATCCGGCGACGGTGGATCTGACGTCGACCGCCCTGGCCCCGACGGGCCTGGCGCCCATCGCCGCCATCGGCGAGGTGTCGGTGCCGCGCATCGCCATCCATGTCTTCGCCGAGCGTCAGGACACGCTGGCCTCCGCCGAGCGCGCGGCCCAGGACCGCCGCCTGTCGCGCGCCACGACCCAGATCCGCATCGGCGGCGTGCCGGCGGCGGTCGAGACCTATCAGAACGAGCCGACGCCGCCGCTGATCATCGTCGAATGCCTGAAAGATCCGCAGGCGCTGCTCCATGAGGTCGATCAGCTGGCCGAGGTCTGCGACGCGGGCACCAAGGTCATCGTGGTCGGGGCGACCAACGACATCATCCTGTTCCGCGAACTGATGCGGCGCGGGGTCAGCGAATATCTGGTCGCGCCGCTGCAGCCGCTGCAACTGATCGCGGCCATCGGCGGCCTGTTCAACGATCCGGCCCAGCCCTTCGTCGGCCGCACTATCGCCTTCGTCGGCGCGCGGGGCGGGGCGGGGGCCTCGGCCGTGGCGCACAACACCGCCTATGCGATCTCGGAGCGGATCGGGGCCAACACCGTCATCGTCGATTACGACCTGCCGTTCGGCACGGCGGGGCTGGACTTCAACCAGGACCCGCTGAGCGGCGTCGCCGACGCCCTGGGCCAGCCCGACCGGCTGGACTCCACGCTGCTGGACCGGATGATGGTCCGCTGCACCGACAAGCTGAGCCTGTTCGCGGCGCCCGCCAGTCTGGACACGGACTGGGACATCTCCGCCGAGGCGTTCGAGGAGGTGACGAACCAGATCCGCGCCACCGCGCCCTTCGTGGTGCTGGACCTGCCGCACCTTTGGTCGCCGTGGATGCGCCGCACCCTGATCAGCGCCGACGAGGTGGTGGTGGTGGCCACCCCCGACCTGGCCAGCCTGCGTAACGCCAAGAATATGATCGACCTGATCCGCCAGGGTCGGCCGAACGATGCGCCGCCGCGTCTGGTGCTGAACCAGATCGGCGTGCCTGGTCGCCCCGAAATTCCGGCCAAGGACTTCGGCGCCGCCCTGGGCGTCCACGCCAGCCTGACGATCCCGTTCGACGCCAAGACCTTCGGGGCGGCGGCCAACAACGGCCAGATGATCCTGGACGCCGGGTCCAAGACCAAGGCGGCCGAGGCCTTCCAGACCCTGGCCCAGATCGTGTCGCGTCGCGAACTGCCCGCCGTCGCCGGTCCCAAGGGCAAGACCGCCAAGTCCGGTAAGACGGAAAAGGCGGCCAAGCCCGCCGACGCCGCCGGGTCCAAGTCGCTGTTCGCGACCATGTTCAAGAAGCGCTGACGGATGTTCGGCAAGCGCACAGGCCAGCCCGGCGTCGCCCCGGCGCCCGCACGCCCCGCCCCGGCGACCGTCGCGGCCGAGCCTGTGTCGGTGTTCAAGACGGAGAGCGCGCCCGCGCCCGCCGCCAGACCCGCGCCGGACTACGCCTTCGCCGACGAGGCGTTGGAGCCGGCGGCCGAAGCCTTCGCCCGCGCCGATGCGCCGTCCGTCTCCAGCGGCCCCGCCACGGCCTCGGTCGACCGGCTGGACGCCTTGGCCTCGCGCCCCCGGCCCAAGCCCGAGGCGCCGCGTCCGGCCGCCGGCGGCGGCGCGGGCCCCAAGCCCACCGCCGGTCTGGAACAGCTGAAGAAGGCCCAGGCGGTCGCCGAGATCGTCCGGGAACAGAGCGACTATTATCACGCCACGAAGACGACGATCTTCAACGCGCTGATGAACACCATCGACCTGGCCCAGTTGGCGCATCTGGACCAGAAGGCGGCGTCGGAGGAAATCCGCGACATCGTCTCCGAACTGGTGGCGATCAAAAACGTCTCCATGTCGGTCGCCGAGCAGGAGCATCTGGTTCAGGACATCGTCAACGACGTCCTGGGCTATGGTCCGCTGGAGCCGCTGCTGAGCCGCGACGACATCGCCGACATCATGGTCAACGGCGCCGGGCGGGTCTTCATCGAGGTCGCGGGCAAGGTCCAGCTGACCAATGTGCGGTTCCGCGACAACACCCAGCTGATGAACATCTGCCAGCGGATCGTGTCGCAGGTCGGCCGCCGCGTCGATGAATCCAGCCCGATCTGCGACGCCCGTCTGCCGGACGGGTCGCGCGTCAACGTCATCGCGCCGCCCCTGGCCATCGATGGTCCGACCCTGACCATTCGTAAGTTCAAGAAGGACAAGCTGACGATGAAGAACCTGGTGGAGTACGCCTCCATCAGTCCCGAGGGCGCGCGCGTTCTGGGCGTCATCGGCGCATCGCGATGCAATCTGGTCATTTCGGGCGGCACCGGCTCGGGCAAGACGACCTTGCTGAACACCCTGACGGCCTTCATCGACCCGACCGAGCGGGTCATCACCTGCGAGGACGCCGCCGAACTGCAGCTGCAGCAGCCGCATGTGGTGCGTCTTGAAACCCGCCCGCCGAACCTGGAAGGCCAGGGCACGATCACCATGCGCGACCTGGTGAAGAACTGCCTGCGGATGCGTCCCGAGCGGATCATCGTCGGCGAGGTGCGCGGACCCGAAGCCTTCGACCTGTTGCAGGCGATGAACACCGGCCATGACGGCTCCATGGGCACGCTGCACGCCAACAGCCCGCGCGAGGCCATCAGCCGGATGGAGTCCATGATCACCATGGGCGGATACGGCCTGCCGTCGCGCACCATCCGCGAGATGATCGTGGGATCGGTGGACGTCATCATCCAGGCCGCCCGCCTGCGCGACGGCTCGCGCCGGATCACCCACATCACCGAAGTCGTGGGACTGGAAGGCGATGTGATCGTGACGCAGGACCTGTTCGTCTATGACATCACCGGCGAGGACGAGAACGGCAAGATCGTCGGTCGTCACCGTTCGACCGGCATCGCGCGTCCGCGTTTCTGGGACCGCGCCCGCTATTACGGGTTGGAGCGCGAGCTGGCCGACGCCCTGGACGCGGCGGAATAGATCATGCTGCCGATCCTCGCCGCCGTTCTGGCCTTCATCACCATTGGCGGCCTGGGCTGGGTCTTCGTCGGCGGCGATAACGCCTCGTCCCAGGCGGTCAAGCGCGCCCAGACCATCGGCGAAGGCAAGAAGAACTCCGCCGCGGCCGCCCGCAAGGCCGCCGTCGCCAACACGCCCGAGGCGCGCCGCAAGCAGATTCTGGTCCAGTTGCAGGAGGCGGATCGGCGCGAGCGCAAGGCGCGCACGACCCTGGCCTCGCGGCTGAAACAGGCGGGTCTGAGCCTCAGCGTGCGGACCTTCTACATCGTCTCGGCCGTGGCCGGGGTGATCGCCCTGCTGTTCTCTCTTGTGCTGGGTCTGCCGATCCTGGTGGTGATCGGCCTGGGGCTGATCTTCGGCCTGGGTCTGCCGCGCTGGATCGTCGGCTTCCTGGGCAAGGGGCGGATGAAGAAGTTCTCGCTGGAGTTCCCCAACGCCGTCGACGTCATTGTGCGCGGCATCAAGTCGGGCCTGCCGGTGCATGAGTGTTTCAAGATCATCGGCCGCGAAAGCCCCGCCCCGCTGGGACCGGAGTTCCAGAAGCTGGTCGAGGGGCTGGGCGTCGGCCTGACCCTGGAGCAGGCGCTGGACAAGATGTTCCAGCGGATGCCGACGCCCGAGCTGCGCTTCTTCACCATCGTCATCGCCATCCAGCAGAAGACCGGCGGCAATCTGGCCGAGGCCCTGGGCAATCTGTCGGCCGTGCTGCGCGCGCGCCGGATGATGGGCGAGAAGATCAAGGCCCTGTCGTCCGAGGCCTTGGCCTCGGCCGGCATCATCGCCTCCCTGCCGCCGGCGGTCATGCTGATGGTGATGGCGACGACGCCCGCCTACATGATGCCGCTGTTCAACGACATTCGCGGCAACTTCCTGTTGCTGATCGCGGCCCTCCTGATGGCCACCGGCGTCTTCGTTATGAAGCGCATGATTTCGTTCAAGTTCTGAGGCGGCGTCATGGAAGGTTTCATCCGCTTCATCACCGATCCTCAGAACCTGCTCAGCATCGGCGTGGGCGTGCTGGTCTTCGCCACCGTCCTGACCCTGATGTCCTCGATGACCGGCGGGGTGAAGCTGGACAAGCGGATGAAGGCGGTCGCCGAACGCCGCGACGACCTGAAGCGCCGCTCGCGCGCCAGTCTGGCCGCGGGTCAGGGCGCGCTGCGTCACACCGACGACGGGTTCAAGAAGCGGGTCGTGGACCAGCTGAACCTGACCAAGCTGCTGGAAGACCCCAAGGTCGCCGGCCAGATGGCCCAGGCGGGCTATCGCGGGCCCAAGCCCCTGACCACCTTCTACTTCTTCCGCTTCGCCACCCCCTTCATCTTCATGATCGTGGCGGCCTTCTACATGTTCGTCATCAAGGTCGTGGACTGGCCCGCGATGCAGAAGCTGACGCTGGTGATGGCGGCGGCGGTGGCGGGCTTCTATGCGCCCAACCTCTATCTGAAGAACCGGATCGACAAGCGCCGCACCTCGATCATGCAGGCCTTTCCCGATGCGCTGGACCTGTTGCTGATCTGCGTCGAGGCGGGGATGTCGATCGAGGCGGCGATCACCAAGGTCAGCCAGGAGATGGGGCCGTCGTCCATCGATCTGGCCGAGGAACTGTCGCTGCTGTCGGCCGAACTGTCCTATCTGCCGGATCGGCGGGTGGCCTATGAGAATCTGGGCAAGCGCACCAACCATCCTGGCGTGAAATCGGTGGCGACCGCCATGACCCAGGCCGAGACCTATGGCACGCCGCTGGCGACCGCCCTGCGCGTCATGGCCAAGGAAAACCGCGACCTGCGCCTGTCGGCGGCGGAGAAGAAGGCGGCGGCCCTGCCGGCCAAACTGACGGTGCCGATGATCCTGTTCTTCTTGCCCGTGCTGTTCATCGTCATCCTGGGACCGGCGATCATGAACGTGATGGACATGATGAAGTCCGGCAACTAGCCCGCTTCGGCGGCGGTCTTCAGTCCTTCGGCAATGGCCTCGTGCGCCTTGCGGATCGCCGGGCGATGCTTGTCGTGGAACAGTTCGCCGCGCAGGCCCGAGAAGCGCACACCCGCCGCGACAATGCAGTTGCCCGGCGCCAGTTCCTCGATCTGGATGTAGCGCAGGCTCTGGAACAGGAAGCCGCGCCGTTCCGCCCATACCAGACGCCCGCGCGGCTGCCATTCGACGATCTGGGCCAGGGCCTGATGCGGCGCCATTTCGGGCCAGGTCTCGGTCATGGTCAGGCGGCCGCCGAAGGCGATGACGCCCTCGACATCGGCGTCCATCGGGTTCCAAGCGCTCCAGCCGGCCAGGTCCGAAACCAGATCCCAGATCCGGTCCGAGGTCGCCTGAACCCCGACGCGCTTTTCGATGCGAGTGTCATCCATGACTTCGCTCTGACACGGCTTGCGGCCCGAAGAAAGGCGCCAGTTCGCCGCCGCCCTGGTTCGGTCCAGCCGCTTTCAAGCGCCGGCCGTCGTCCAGCCCCAGCCGCGTCTTGACCTCGAACAGGTCCGCGCCCGCCGGCACGATCAGCAGCTTCTTGGGCTGGGCCGCATTGACCGCCACCACCGCCCCCTTGGGACAGACGTCGAAACAGTCGGCGCCGGTGACGACCAGTTCGCCCTTGCGCCCCGACTTGCCCTTTTTGAGCCGCAGATATTTCCGCAGCGCCTTCTTCAGCGTCAGATCGCCATCGGGACCGAAGCCGCCGTCCAGCTTTTTGGAGCATTTGCGGCAGACCAGGACCACGTCCCGCCACTGGGTCTTCGCGCTCTTGAAGTCCTTGTCGGCCATGCGGACAGGGATCGCCGTTTGCGGCGCCTTACACAAGCGCTCGTGGCGTCGTCAGGCGCGGGCGGATCGAAATTTCATGCGACCTTCACAGAAGCGGACAGGGCGCCCCGTTCGATCAGCCGTTGGCGATCATCGTCTGGATGTCCTTGGGCTTGGGCAGGGACGAGCCCTGGGTCGAATAGGTGGTCAGTTTGCCGTTTTCCCACAGCCCGACCTCCATCGCCCGCTGCGTCGGATCGATCATCATATAGGCCGCGTTGATCCCGCCCTCGTGGGCCTTGTTGCCCGAGGTGTAGAGGACCGACCCCTCGCGCTCCAGCGGCGCCTGGGTCTGCATATTGGCGCGCAACGTCTCGTATTTGTCGCCGAGCAGGGTCTTGAGGTCAGCCGTGACGGCGCTGTCCTCGATCAGCTTGCTGGCGTTCGGATACTGGCCGACCAGAGCGTTCAGCGAGGTCCAGTCCGTCGCGGCCGGGACGGCGATCGGGGCGACCTGGGCCGGCGCCGCAGGCGGGGCGGGCGCGTCCGATCGCTCGGGCGAGCCGCAGGCGGCGATCGACAGCGTCAGGGCGGAGACGAGGACGACGGGTGTGGCGCGCAGCGACATGCGGATGATCCTTTCAAGAGTTCCAGAGCGAACGTGAAGGCCGGCCCGGCCGTTCCGTCAGCCGCCCAGTCGGGCCATGACCGTCTCGATCACGCGACGATACACGGCGGTCAGGGCGTGCAGTTCGGCGGTCGGCACCCGCTCGTCGATCTGGTGCATGGTCTGGCCGACCAGACCCAGCTCCAGCACCGGGCACAGGGCGCGGATGAAGCGGGCGTCGGAGGTGCCGCCGGTGGTCGAGGCCTCGGGGCGGCGGCCCAGTTCGGCCTCGACCGCGTCCTGAACGGCACTGACGAAATCGCCCGGCTGGGTCAGGAAGGCCTCGCCCGAACACAGATGCTCCAGCGTGATCTGAAGGCCCGTCTCGGCCTGGACGGCGCCGGCCTCGCGGTTCAGCCAGTCGATCAGGTCGTCGCCCGTATGGCTCGGGTTGAAGCGGATGTTCAGCCGCGCGGTCGCCTGGGCCGGGATGATGTTCGTCGCCGGATTGCCGATGTCGATGGTGGTGATCTCAAGGTTCGAGGGCGGGAAACCCTCATAGCCGTCGTCCAGCCCATGGTCGTTCAGCCGCGTCATCAGCCGGGCGATCACGGGCGCCGGATTGGCCGCCCGTTCGGGATAGGCGACGTGGCCCTGTTTGCCCGTGACGGTGATCCATGTGTTCAGGGAACCGCGCCGTCCGACCTTGATCATGTCGCCCAGCTGTTGCGACGACGACGGTTCGCCGACCACGCAGGCGTCGATGACCTCGCCCTCGGCGGCCAGGGCCTCGACCACCCGCTTGGTGCCGTGCAGCGCCGGGCCTTCCTCGTCGCCGGTGATCAGGAAGGACAGGGAGCCTTGGGGGGCCCCCTCGGCCAGCACCTGGGACACGGCGGCGACCCAGGCGGCGATCCCGCCCTTCATGTCCACCGCGCCGCGCCCATAGAGGACGCCGTCCCTGACTTCGGCCTCGAACGGCTGGGCCGACCACTGGTCCGACGGGCCGGTCGGGACCACGTCCGTATGACCGGCGAAGCACAGATTGGGCGAGGCGGTCCCGCGCCGGGCGTAGAGGTTCTCGATCCGCGCATGGACGCCCTGTCCCCCCGGCCCCTCGAAGGCCAGGCGACGGCAGGTGAAGCCCAGCTCCGTCAGATGGCGCTCCAGCACCGCCATCGCCCCCTCATCGGCCGGGGTGACGGAGGGACGGCGGATCAGGGCCTGGGTCAGTTCGACGGGATCAACAGGTGCGCGGCTCATGCGCCTATGCTTTAGGGATGTTCCACGCCCGCGAGAAGTCCACGCCGCCCCCCGCTATCGGAAGACCGTGACCACAGAAACCCTCGACACCGGCCCCGCCGCTCCGCCCGTTCCGCCGTCTCCGCCCGAGGGGCCGTCCAGCCCGTGGGGGATACGCGATTTCCGCTTGCTGTGGTTCGGGCGGGTGGTGGCTGTGCTGGCCATCCAGATCCAGTCCTCGGCCCTGTTGTGGCAGGTCTATGAGATCGCCCGGCGGGATCATCCGATCGAGGAGGCCAGCCTGTATCTGGGGCTGGTGGGCCTGTGTCAGTTCCTGCCGCTGCTGGCCTTTACGCTGCCTGCGGGCGCCATGGCGGATCGGCGCGACAGGAAGCGCACCGTGTGGATCTCCATCCTGGTCGAGGCGGCCTGCGCGGGGTCGTTCCTGGCCATGGCGCTTCACGGCGCCCCGCCGCTGTGGGGCCTGTTGGCGGTCGCCGCCGTGTTCGGGGCGGCGCGGGCGTTTCTGGCCCCGGCCAGCCAGGCCTTCCTGCCTATGGTGGTGGGGCGAAAGGCCCTGCCGCCCGCCATCGCGGCCCAGTCCATCGCCTTCCAGACCGGGGCCATCGCCGGCCCGGCCCTGGGCGGGGTGATCGTGGGGGTCAATGTGCCCCTGGCCTATGCGGTGTCGCTGGGGATGTTCCTGATGGCCGTCGCGGCCTTCGTCCTGATCCGCACCAGCGGCAAGCCTGCGCCCCAGCCCAACGCCCTGTCGCCGGTGGACTCGGTCAAGGAGGGGCTGGCCTATGTGTGGAAGACCAAGATCGTGCTGGGCGCCATTTCGCTGGATCTGGTGGTGGTGCTGCTGGCGGGCGTCGCCTTGCTGACGCCCATCTTTGCGCGCGACATCCTGCATGTGGGGCCGCAGGGGTTCGGCCTGCTGCGCGCCGCCTTCGGCGTCGGGGCCATGGTCATGGCCATCTATCTGAGCCGCTATCCCATCGTGCGGCACGGCGGGGTCTGGATGTTCGCGGCGGTGGCGGTGTTCGGCGCCTGCACCATCACCTTCGGCCTGTCGAAGATCGTCTGGCTGTCGGGCCTGGCCCTGTTCATCGGCGGGGCGGCGGACATGATCAGCGTCAATGTGCGCCAGACCCTGATCCAGCTGGCCACGCCCGATCACATGCGCGGTCGGGTGTCGTCGGTGTCCATGCTGTTCATCGGCGCCTCGAACGAACTGGGCGAGGCCTATTCCGGCCTGATGGTGCGCCTGCTGGGCGCGGTGGGCGCGGCGGTGTTCGGCGGCGTCGGCGCCCTGGCCGCGACGGGCGCGTGGTCGTGGATGTTCCCGGGGCTGCGGAAGGCGGACAGGCTGTCGTGAGTCGTGATTGGTGAATCGTGAGTCCGACAATCACGATTCACGCATCACCATTCACGCCTTCCGCTTCACCACACCCTGAAATGCTTCGACAGCTTCAGGCCCTGGTTCTGATAGTGGCTGCCGCTTTCGCCATACAGGCGGCTGGGGCGTTCGGTCAGGGGCTCATAGACCAGGCGGGCGACGATCTGGCCGTGTTCCAAGAGGAAGGGGGTGTCGTGGGTGCGGACCTCCAGCACGCCCTTGGAGCCCGCGCCGTGCGCCTCGTCGGTGCCGAAGCCGGGGTCGAAGAAGCCGGCGTAGTGGACGCGGAACTCGCCCACCGACGGGTCGATGGGGGTCATTTCGGCGGCCTGATCGACGGGGATCTCCACATCGTCGGACGAGGCCAGGATGTAGAACTCGCCGGGGTCCAGCAGCAGTTCGCCGCGACGTAAGGACAGCGGCTCCCAGAAGTCGCGCGGGTCGTGGCCGTCGATGTGGTCCAGATCGACCACGCCCGCATGGCGGCGGCCGCGGAAGCCGACGATGTCGCCCCCCTGCAGATCGACGCCGACCGAACGGGTCTCCAGCTTGGGCGGATCGCCCGCCTTCAGCCGCAACTGGTTCAGGCGGGTGCCGGGACGGACCAGGATGGAGAAGGTCTGGGGCGCGACCTCCATATAGAGGGGGCCGTCATAGCCCTCGGCCACGTCGTCGAAACTGGCGCCCTGATCGGTCAGCAGGCGCACGAAGACGTCGACGCGCCCGGTCGAGCTTTTGGGATTGGCGCGGGCGATCAGCCCCTTGGGCAGGTTCAGCCGCTCCTGCAGGCGCACGATATAGACGCAGCCCTTTTCCAGAACCACGCCCGCGTCGGTGATCTCGATGGCGTGCATGGCCACGTCGGCGATCCGTTCCTCGACCTTGCGGCGGCCGGGCAGGAAGGAGGCGCGGACGCGCCAGGCCTGGTCCGACAGGCGCAGGTCCAGGCTGGCGGGCTGGACCTGGTCGTGATCGAAAGCGGTGTCGGACGTGATGGCGCCCGTGGCGATCAGCGTCTCGATGGACTGGGCGGGAAGGATGCCGGGGCGCGGCGCCTGGAAAATGCTCATGGCGTCTGTCTCACACGGATTTCACGACTTGTCTTCAAGTCGCGCTTGCAGCCCGCGCGCGGCGGGGCGAGCATATAGCCCATGCACGATGGTCCTGCCTATAGCGCCGAAACGAACGGCATCCTGATCCGGGTGCGGCCCTCCTATCTGGCGGGCCAGTCGGACCCCGAGGCGGGGCGGTGGGTATGGGCCTATCAGGTCGAGATCGTGAACATGTCGGGATCGACGGTGCAGCTGATGGCGCGGCGCTGGACCATCACCGACGCCCACGGCCATGTCGAGGAGGTGCGCGGCCCCGGCGTGATCGGCGAACAGCCTGTGATCGCGGCGGGCGACAGCTATTCCTACGCCTCGGGCTGTCCGCTGCCGACCGACAGCGGGTCGATGGTCGGCGCCTATTTCATGACGGATGCTGACGGGCGCAGTTTCGAGGCGGACATTCCGGCGTTTTCGCTGGATACGCCCGGCGCGCGGCGGGTGCTGAACTGACAGACATCCTCCCTCCGTGAAACGCAGCGGAACGGGGGAGGGGACCGCGAAGCGGTGGAGGGGGCGGACGCAGGCCCGGCGTCGAACGCCAGCGATGAACTGACCTTCGATCTGTCTCAGGTCTTTGAAGTCGAATCCGGTTTCGCCCCCTCCACCCCGCTTAGCGCGGTCCCCCTCCCCCGCTGCGCAGGGGAGGATCGAGGAGAGGCGGATGGGGCTGCGTCAACCCGGATGAACCGCAGCCCCGCCCCCTGAAGTCTCGCCGGCCGCTTACGCGAGCCGGCGAGGGGGATCTGCGCGAAGCGCGGTAGCGCCCTTAGATATAGCGCCGCAGGCTGCGGGCCAGGTCGGATGAGCCGTCCTTGCCGCGCTTGACCTGGGGTTGGTAGGCGACGCGGGCGTGTTCGACGCAATAGACGCCTTCCGAGGCGCGGCGGCCGCAGAAGCTGAACTCGCGCGAGGACGGGTCGCCGATCGGCCATTTGCACATATGGGCGCCCAGGGTCATGACTGTGGCGGTGCCCGGCAGGTCCGGCATCGGGGCGGGAACGGGGGCGGCCGGCTGGACCGGCTTGGGCTGGACGGCTTCCAGACGGCGCGGGGCCGAAGGCTGGGCCGGCGCCGGGGCGGGCGCGGGGGCCGCCGGGCGCGGGCGGCTGGTGCGGAAGGTCGCGGCGACGGTGCGCGCCGGCTGCGACGGCGCGGCCCGGCCCGACAGGCCCAGGCGATGCACCTTGCCGATCACGGCGTTGCGGGTCACGCCGCCGCCCAGTTGTTTGGCGATCTGGCTCGCGGACTGGCCTTCCAGCCAGAGCTTCTTCAGCGCGCCTACGCGGTCGTCGGTCCAGCCTGCGGTCATGCCACCCTCCAGCGAGTTTGGATTCAATATCTAGGTCCAGGCGCCCCCTCCGGGGTCTTGACCTACAACTAATCGTAAACCAGCCGTTAATGGACGCAAGATGTGCGAATCATCCTGTCCACAGAAACCAGATATTGAATCATCGTTAAGGTTAAGGCGGATGGGTGAGTGGTGAGTGGTGAGTGGTGATGTGTGAGTCACGGGTGCGCGTCGCGCGGTCACGATTCACCACTCACCAGTCACCCCGACCTTGCGAAGCCGGGCCTCAAAGCGCATCTGGCGGGCCATGACCGATACGCCCGCCCTGATCTCCACCCGCCCCGCCGGCCTGCCGCAGCCGCGTCGTTATCCGGGGGTCAACTGGATCGGGGTGCAGACCCTGTATCTGCGGGAGGTGCGGCGGTTCTGGAAGGTGGGCGCCCAGACGGTGGCCGCGCCGGTGGTGACGACCCTGCTCTATATGCTGGTGTTCGTGGTGGCGCTTCAGAACGCCCGGCCGCCGCTGCACGGCACGCCCTTCGCCCTGTTCGTCGCGCCGGGCCTGATCATGATGGCCATGCTGAACAACGCCTTCGCCAACGCCTCGTCCAGCCTGATCCAGGCCAAGATCATGGGTACGGCGACCGACTTCCTGACCCCGCCGCTCAGCCCGCTGGAGCTGACGCTGGGCTTCACCCTGGGCGCCGCGACGCGCGGTCTGGCGGTCGGCCTGGTCACGGCGATCTGCGTCCTGCCGTTCGCGCCCCTGCACATCGCCAACATCTTCGCCGTGATCTGGTTCGCCCTGGCGGCCAGCTTCATCATGGGCATGGTCGGGGTTCTGGCCGGATTGTGGAGCGAGAAGTTCGACCATCTGGCGGCGGTCCAGAACTTCGTCGTCATGCCGATGACCTTCCTGTCCGGCACCTTCTATCTGGTCGACAACCTGCCCGAGCCGTTCCGCGCGATCAGCCATTTCAACCCCTTCTTCTATCTGATCGACGGCTTCCGCTACGGTTTCATCGGCCATGCCGAGAGCGATCTGACGGTCGGGGTCGTCGGGTCGGCGGTTCTTATGGCGGTGATGGGCGCGGTCTGCTGGCTGGTGTTCCGGTCAGGCTGGCGTCTCAAGAGCTAGGGGGCTACCTAGTGGGGCGTATCCTCCCGGAGATCCGCCCATGCTGTTTCGCACTCTCGCCGCAGTTTCGGCCCTGCTGGCCGCCACGCCCGCCCTGGCCCAGGAAGGCGCCAGCGATCGCGCCGACATCGTCGCCGGCGCCCGCCAGTTCATCAAGCCGACCAATGCCGAGCGGACCCAGGTTCTGGTCGGCTTCCTGACCACCCTGGGCCTGACGCCCGAAATCCAGGTCTTCCAGGGCGGCAACAACGCGACCGGCCCGATGGAGGGCGCCAATGTCGTCGTCACGGTCGGCCAGGGCGACAAGGATATCGTCCTGACCGCCCACTATGATGCGGTGAAGCTGCGCGACGGAACCCTGTCGCAGGGCATCGTCGACAACGTCGGCTCGGTCATGGCGATGATGGAGGCGGCCAAGACCCTGGATATGGCGCTGGAGGGCCAGCCGGTCGCCCACCGCTTCGTCTTCGTCTTCACCGACCAGGAAGAGCTGGGCCTTCTGGGCGCCAAGGCCTTCCTTGAAAAGCACGGCAAGGACCGCATCGCCGCCGTCATCAACGCCGACGTCGCCGCCTATGGCCAGACCATCATGTACGGCGAGAACAACGGCGAGCAGTCGCGCTTCGTGCTGGAGACGCTGCGGACCCTGTGCGCCGAGCGTAACTTCGACTGCATGCCCTATCCGACCTATCCGCCCAGCGACGACCGCGCCTTCTCGGCCGCCGGCGTGCCGGTGGTGTCCATGGGAACCCAGGACGCGGTCGGCGCCCACCAGATGTGGCTGGCCTTCAACGGCGGCGAGAACAGCGGCCTGAAGGAGGGCTTCGTCCCGCCCGTGTTCCAGCGCATCCATTCGACCGACGACAAGCTGTCGTATCTGAAGGGCGCCGATGTGGCCCGTTTCGGCCTGTTCATCGCCGACCTGGGCCTGGCCCTGGACAAGCGGCTGGTCGAGAACCAGGCCAAGGCCGACGCCGTCGCCGCCGAAACCGCGCCTGCGCCGGGCGGCGAAGACTGATGATCGTCGTGGAGGTGGCGGGCGTCCAGCCGACGGCGAAGGAGGGGCGGCCCGCGATGTCGGCCTGGCCCAGCCTGAAATGGCCGCTGAATCTGCCCCTGATCCTGCTGGCGGTGACGATGATGCTGACCGTCTTGGTGGTCTGTTCCGATCGCGATGCGGGCGGCGACTGGCGTTTGATCGTCCTGCTGCAGGTGATCGGGCTTTATGGCTTCGTCGGCCTGAGCATGTTCGCCCAGCGCCGGCTCGCCGCTGTCGGCCGCGCGGCGCCCGCCTGGCGCCATCCACTGGACTGGAGCCTGTCGTCGGACGGTTTTGTCGTGGTCGGGCCAGGTCTGGAGAGCCGGGTGGACTGGCGTCTGGTGGCCGCCGCAGTCGAGGAGAAGGATCGTTGGATCTTCGCGGCGTCGCCGAACAGCAACTTCATCCTGCCGCTGCGTCTCCTGGACGCGGATCAACGCGCGGCCGTGCGCCGGCTGGTCGAGGACGCCCGAGCGCGCGGCGTCCTGGGCGCCGGTGTTGACTAACCCCTTCACTAATCCGACAACGCCTGTCCGTATCAATCCGGCTCCGTCGCTCGCGGCGGAGCCGTCTCGCTTTTGGAGGTCTTGGTCCCGTGTCCACTGAACATCTGATGGGTGTCTATAATCGCGCGCCGCTGGAAGTGGAACGCGGCCGAGGCGCGCGTCTGTGGGCGACCGACGGGACCGAATATCTCGATTGCGTCGCCGGCATCTCGACCAACGGCCTGGGCCACGCCCATCCCGAACTGGTCCAGGCGGTCAAGGATCAGGCCGAGAAGCTGTGGCACGTGTCCAACATCTTCCGCATTCCGGGGCAGGAAGCCCTGGCCGACGCCCTGTGCGAGAGCAGCTTCGCCGACGTGGTCTTCTTCACCAATTCGGGCACGGAAGCCGTGGAATGCGCGCTGAAGACGGCGCGCAAATATCATTCGGCCAACGGCGCGCCCGAGCGGATCGACATCTACGGCTTCGACGGCTCGTTCCACGGCCGGACCTATGGCGCGATCAACGCCGCCGCCAACCCCAGCTACACCGAGGGTTTCGGCCCGCCGATGCAGGGCTTTCACCAGCTGAAGTGGGGCGACAAGGACGCGCTGAAGGCCGCCTTTGAGAGCCCGACCACGGCGGCCGTGATCCTAGAGCCGGTTCAGGGCGAGGGCGGTTGCCGCGAGACGCCGGTCGAGGACCTGCGCTGGATGCGCGAGATGGCCGACGCCAACGGCGTGCTGATCATCTTCGACGAGGTCCAGTGCGGCATGGGCCGGACCGGCAAGCTGTGGGCCTATGAATGGGCGAACATGGCGCCGGACATCATGGCGGTGGCCAAGGCGCTGGGCGGCGGCTTCCCCATCGGCGCCTGTCTGGCCACGCAAGAGGCGGCCAAGGGCATGACGGCGGGCGTTCACGGCTCCACCTTCGGCGGCAACCCGCTGGCGATGGCGGTGGGTCAGAAGGCTCTGTCGCTGATCAACTCGGCTGATGTGCTGAACAATGTCGCCGAGATCGCCGGCTATCTGAAACAGCAGTTGGCGGGCCTTCAGGAACGCTTTCCCGACGTGATCGTGGACGTGCGCGGCAAGGGGCTGCTGATCGGGGTCAAGCTGGTCCCGAACAATCGCGAGTTCATGGCCCTGGCGCGCGACACGCAACAGCTGCTGATCGCCGGCGGCGGCGACAACTGCGTGCGGATGCTGCCGCCGCTGAACCTGACGCTGGACGAGGCGCGCGAAGCTGTCGCCCGCTTCGAAGGCGCCTGTAAGGCGGCGCGCGAGAAGCTGGCGGCCTGATCGGGTTCATCACAACGGGCACGGCGAATGCACGACGGACACGACGGGAGGTCGCCTGTTTCACCGGAAGTGAATCAGATCGGCCGCGCCGTCATGTCCGTCGTGCATTCGCCGTGCACCGGGAACTTGGGCCGGGCTTGCTGGAGTCGGTTTACGAACACTGCCTCGCCAGCGACCTGGTCCGCGCCGGCCTCGCCGTGGAACGGCAGGTCGCCATTCCCGTCCATTATCGTGATGACCGACTGGATGTTGGCTTTCGCCTCGACCTGCTCGTGGAGCGTCAGGTGATCGTCGAGGTGAAAGCGATCGACGCCCTGGCGTCGATCCATACCGCCCAGATTCTGACCTATCTGAGGTTCTCTCGGGTTCGATTGGGCTATCTGATCAACTTCAATACGCTCAGACTCAAGGACGGCTTTCGCCGTCTGGTTTTATGATCTCGCCGCCCGCTCTTCGTCGTGTTCGTCGTGACGTCGTTGTGCTCTTTGTGATGAACCCCTTCTCGCCCCGACCGGATCGCCCATGACCCGCCACTTCCTCGATATCCATCGGCTCGACGCCGCCGATCTGCGCGCCATTCTGGACGACGCCCATGCCCGCAAGGCCGCCCGCAAGGGCTGGCCCCAGGGGCGGGCTGACGCCGATGCGCCGGGCCGGGATAGGGTTCTGGCGATGATCTTCGAGAAGAATTCGACCCGCACCCGCTTCAGCTTCGACGCCGCCATCCGCCAGCTGGGCGGCGCCTCGATCATCGCCACGGCCTCGGACATGCAGCTGGGGCGGGGCGAGCCGGTCGAGGACACCGCCCGCGTCCTGTCGCGGATGGTGGATGCGGTGATGATCCGCGCCAACGATCACGAGGATGTCGAACGCTTCGCCCGCGTCTCGACCGTGCCGGTCATCAACGGCCTGACCGACCGTTCGCACCCGTGCCAGATCCTGGCCGACCTGCAGACGATCGAGGAGCATTCCGGGCCGATCGCCGGCAAGACCGTCGCCTGGATCGGCGATGGCAACAACGTCTGCCACAGCTTCATGCATGCGGCGCCCAAGTTCGGCTTCCACCTGAACGTCGCCTGCCCGGCGGAATATCACCCCGACCTGCGCGACCTGGCCAAGGGCGGCGACGCCGTCACCCTGACCAGCGATCCGAGGGAGGCCGTCAAGGGCGCCGACGTGGTGGTCACGGACACCTGGGTCTCGATGGGCGATCAGGACTATGAGGCGCGTCTGGCCGCGTTCGAGACCTATTCGGTCGACGAGGCCCTGATGGATATGGCCGATCCCGACGCCGTCTTCCTGCACTGCCTGCCCGCCCACCGCGGCGAGGAAGTCACCGACGCCGTCATCGACGGCCCGCGCTCCCTGGTCTGGGACGAGGCCGAAAACCGCATCCACGCTCAGAAGGCCGTCTTGGCCTGGTGTTTCGGCGGCTGATCGCAAAAAAAGGCGAGCGCGATGGCGCTCGCCTTTCCGCTCGTTGCGGTGGATTGACCTACAGCCTTACGTCCGACACGCCGCCGGCGTCGGGGATGGACTTGGTCATATTGGCCTTGAGGACTTCATAGGCGAAGCCGATGGCGCCCTTGTCGGAGACCCAGACGCGGCCGTCGTCGGCGTCGAAGCGCACCATGGTCAGGTGAGGATCGTCCTTGCCGTCGGGATACCAGGCGGCGACGACGGGGTTCCAGTATTTCTCGATCCGGGCGCGGTCCTGGTCGATGGCGAGCGCGCCGTGGATGCAGGCCTGAACCTTCTGGTCCTTGGCCTGATAGCAGAACATCCCCTTCTGACCGCCCGAGGCGACGTCGCGGGCGAAGTCGGTGTCGTCGCGGGTGAAGAACCAGATCGTGCCGGTGTCGTCCTCGCCATAGCCGGTCATCGGCTGGTGGTGATAGCCGGGGCGGTCGATGCCCAACATGCCGGTGTTGGAGTCCTTCAGGCTCTTCCAGAATTCCTTCTCGGCCTCGGCGGGGGTCAGTTGATCGCTCATGCGGCGTCTCCGTTGATGGGTCGCACCATCAACCGTCCGGCGTATGTCGGGTTCCTAAGGCCCAGCTTTCGGATTCAGCGGCCGGGAATCCACGGCGCGCGTTCGGCCCCGAACAGGGTCGCCAGATGGATCAGCAGCAGCAGGGCCACGGCGGCGGCGCCGATCATCAAGAATCGCCACGGGATCAGGCGCGGTCCCTTCATCGGATCGGGCGGCAGGGCCCCGCGCCAGCCGGTGAAGACCATGACGGCCAGGGCCAGGCCCAGCAGGACGACGGTGACGGTCAGGTTCATGGTTCCGCAGGTGGCGAAAGCCGCTCCGCTTGGCAAGCGAAACCCTTGCGCGGAGGTTAATCTTCACCGTGCGTTAACCCTGATATTTCAGTAATCAGAGTCTCTTACAGCGCTGTCCACAGGATTGGCGGATCGCTGCTAGATATTGCGGTTAACCATCAGTTTACACCCTCGATATTGACGGTATAGCCTTCGTCGCATGGGCCGGGAGACGAATCAGTGAGCGCAGCGGCGCCGTGGAGCGTGAAGGGAATCGATCCGAAGGCGAGAGAAGTCGCCAAGGATCTGGCGCGTCGATCCGGCATGACGCTGGGCGAGTGGCTGAATTCCATGATCATGGAAGACGAGGACGAGGGTTACGCCACCCTGCCGCGTCGCGGCGCGGCCGCCGACAGCTATGAGCGCCGCAGCCGCAGTCGCCGGCTGGACGACGCCTATGATTTCCCGGAATCGAGCGGTCATCGCATCAGCGCCTCCATCGACGTGATCGCCGCGCGGCTGGAAGCCGCCGAGCGTCGTTCGACCGCCGCCATTCAGGGCGTGGACCAGGCCGTCGCCGGCCTGATGCGCCGGTTGGACGGTCAGGACGTCGAGACGCAGAGCCACGCCCGCCGCATCGACGACATCGCCGAGGAGCTGCGCGAGGGCCATCGCCGCCTGCGCGCCTTCGAGCGCGACACTGGCCCGGTGACGCAGGAGGGCTTCGCCAAGGTCGAGACCTCGCTGGGCGCCCTGTCGGGCCGGCTGTACGAGGTCGAGGAGCGCCAGCGTCTGGGCGTCAACGATCTGCGCGAACGGATGGCGGCGGTCGAAAAGGCCGCCGGTCCCGGCGTCGGCTCCGAACTGATGGCCCAGGTCGGGGCGCGGCTGGATGCCGCCCAGAACCGCACCACCGAGGCCCTGAAGACGCTGGAACGCTCGTTCGCCGAGCTGGACCTGCGGATGCGCACGGCCGAGAGCCGCGTCGAGCCGGAAGGCGCGCGCGACGCCGCCCGTTTCGAGAAGCTGGCCGAAAGCCTGTCGCGTCAGATCGAGAGCAACCGCGCCGAAATGATGCAGCGGCTGGACGCCGCCGAAACCGGCGCGCGCATCGACCGCATCGAACGCGCGGTCCAGGCCGTGGGCGATCAGCTGAAGGCCTCGGAACAGAAGTCGGCCGTGGGCCTGGAGGCCATGGGCCGCGAGGTCATGCGCATCGCCCGCAATCTGAGCGCCCGCGTTCAGAAGGTGGAGGGCGACGCCGCCGGACGCGCCGACGTGATCGGCCGCGCCGTGACCGAGGCGGTGGGCCAGAACATCGAGGTCGAGGTCGCGCGCCGCGCCGCCCGTCTGGATCAGGATTTCGTCCGCCATCTGGACCGCGTCGATCAGCGGCTGACGGCCAGCGACGACCGCCACGCCCTGGCGCTGGAGAAGCTGGGCGGCGAGATCACCCGCATTTCGGACCAGCTGAGCGACCGCATCGCCCAGTCCGAGCGTCGTTCGCAGCAGGCGCTGGAAGACATCGGCCGTCGCCTGTCGGAAAGCTCCGACAAGATCGAGCAGCGCTACGACCGCGCCTCGGGCGAACTGGCCGAGCGGATGCGGATGAGCGAGGAGCGCACCGCCCGCCTGCTGGCCGAGGCGCGCGAAAGCATCGAGACGCGAAGCCCGACGCCGATCCGCGACAAGCCGCTGGACAGCGTCCAGTCGCGCGCCATAGCCGAACGCGCGGACGCCGCGCCGATCCAGTCCGCCTCGATCGAGAGCGACTGGCGCGCCGCCGCCTTCCCGGACGAAAGCTTCACGGAACAGGCCGACTGGTCCAGCGATCCGGTGACGCCGGCCGTGGCCGAGGCCGAACCCTTCCCCGGCGGCGTCTTCCTGGAGCCGGAGCCGGAAGCCGAGCCGAAGGCCGAGACGGTCGCGGCCCCCGTCGCCGACAGCGAACCCGTCATCCAGCCGTTCAGCGGCTTCGGCGGCGCCGATGTGGACGATGCGCTGGAGGCGACCTCGCCCGGCTTCTCCGCCCCGTCCGAACCGCGCCCGGCGCCGACGCTGGACGACGACGACGATTTCGGCGGCGAGACCGAATTTGTCGATCCGCGCCCGTTGCGCGCCAGCATGGGGGCGGCGGCGGCGGCTGGTCGCGCCGCCTCGACCCGCTCCACCATCGATGCGGCCCGCGCCGCCATCACCGCCCCGCCCGAGCCGGAACCGGCCCCTCGTCAGGGCTTCGGCCTGAAGCGCGGCGGCAAGTCCAAGCTGCAGGAGCGGCTGGACCGGCAGGCGGCCCGCGACGGCTCCACCGTCAGGAAGACCCTGTTGGCCTCGGTCACGGCGGTTGCCCTGACCGGCGGCGTCTATGGCTATCTGTCGCTGACCGACGGCGGCGCGCCCGGCTTCGAACTGCCCAATCTGGGCGGCGAAACCCAGCCGGCGGGCGACCAGAAGACGCCGGCGACGCCTCTGGCCGCCTCGGCCGTGACCCCGACCGGCCCGCGCGCCGCCTTCGACATCGCCGGCCCGGGCGCCGCCGATTACGAGGCCGCGATCGGCAAGCTGGACGGCGGCGACATGTCGGGTCTGGCGGGCATGACCCGCGCCGCCGACCTGGGCTACGCCCCGGCGCAGACCTATCTGGGCCAGCTGTATCTGGACGGCGCCTCCGGCGTGCCGGCCGATCCGGCCAAGAGCCGTCAGTGGGGCCGCCGCGCGGCCGAGGGCGGCGATCCGCGCGGGATGCACCTGTACGGGATGCAGCTCTATGAAGGCGACGGCGGCGCGACCAATCAGTCCGAGGCCCTGGCCTGGCTGCTGAAGGCGGCCCAGGGCGGTCTGCCCGACAGCCAGTACAATGTCGCCCGCATCTACGAGACCGGAGCCGACGGCGTGGCCAAGAACCCGACCGAGGCGCTGAAGTGGTATATGATCGCCGCGCGCGGCGGGGATTCCGAGGCCCAGGCCGCCGTGACGCGGTTGCGTCCGCAGGCCAGCGCCGTGGATCAACGCGCCGCCCGCATCGCCGCCGACGCCTTCGTGGCCCAATCCCGGCCTGCGCCGCAGACAGCGTCCCAGGCTTCGGGCTAAGACACCGCTTCCGCCCCGCCTGACGGCGAACCTGTAACCGCTCCAGCCGAAGGCCCGTCCTTTGGACATCTATCTGCCGATCGCCGAGGTTTCGGTGAACTGGCCGACCCTGGTGATCCTGGGGGCGGTGGTCGGGTTCGTCTCGGGCCTGTTCGGCATCGGCGGCGGCTTCCTGATGGCGCCGATCCTGGTGTTTCTGGGCATCCCCCCGACCGTGGCCGTGGCCAGCCAGGCCAGCCACGTCGTCGCCTCCTCGACCTCGGGCGTGATCCGCTACGCCGGGCAGGGGGCGGTCGATTTCAAGATGGGAACCGTGATGGCGGTCGGCGGGGCGGTCGGCGCCATGGCCGGGGTCGAACTGTTCCGCTACCTGCGCCTGTTGGGCCAGGCCGATCTGGTCGTGGCCCTGTCCTATCTGGTCTTTCTGGGCGCCATCGGCTGTCTGATGCTGAACGAGAGCCTGACGGAGATCCTGCGTCGTCGGCGCGGCGTGCCGGCTCCGCGCAAGGAACGCCGCCGGCCCCTGTGGCTGTACGGCCTGCCGCTGCGGATGAAGTTCCCCAAGTCGGGCCTGTATATCAGCGCCCTGCCGCCGTTCGGCCTGGGCGTCTTCGCCGGGGTGTTGTCGGCCATCATGGGGGTGGGCGGCGGCTTCATCCTGGTGCCGGCCATGCTGTATATCCTGAGGATGCGGGCGGGCGCGGTGGTGGGCACCAGCCTGTTCCAGATCATCATCACCACCGCCATCACCACCGTCCTTCAGGCCGGGCGCAACCAGACGGTCGACATCGTCCTGTCCACCATCCTGCTGCTGGGCGGGGTGGTCGGCGCCCAGATCGGCGCCCGGTTCGCCGGCCGGTTCCGCGCCGAGGAGCTGCGGGCGGCCCTGGGGCTGATCGTGCTGCTGGTCGGCATCCAGATGGGGCTGGAGCTGTTCGTGCGGCCCGCCGACATCTTCATGCTGGCGCCGGGGATACCGGAATGATCCAGGCCCCGCCGCCGCCCGATCCGGCCCCCGCCGTCGCCGCCGCGCCCGCCTCGGACCGTTCGGAGGCGACGACCGGCGCCCTGCGCGTCGCCGCCGCCCTGACCGACGCCCAGGTCCATGTCGATTCCGGCTTCCGGGGCGCCTCCATCGTCCTTTACGGCGCCGTGTTCAATCCGACGCCCGAGCCGACCGACGTGGTCGTGGTGGTGCGCGGCCCGGACGCCCCGATCCGCCTGGTCAAGAAGACCCGCACCTCGGGCGTCTGGCTGAACAGCCGCCCGGTGCTGTTCGAGGGGGCGCCGGGCTTCTACATGACCGCCTCGACCCGGCCGCTCAGCGACATCGCCGACTTCGGCCAACTGCGTCGCCTGGGCGTCGGCGTCGATCACCTGCGCATCGACGCGCCGCAGGAAAGCCGCACCGTCTCCCGATACGGCGTGCGCGACGTGGTGGTCAGCCGCCTGGGCGACGACTATCTGGACTGGCGCCGCGCCGTGATCCGGCTGAAGGAGGCCGCCGCCCTCTACGACACCGATTCCCAAGGGGTCGATTTCGTCGACAAGGGCCTGTTCCGCGCCGAGGTCAAACTGCCGACCGTCGCGCCCACCGGCAAATACTACGCCGAGGTCTGGCTGTTCCAGGACGGCGAACCGCAGTCGGTTTCCAACCTGACGCTGACGGTCGAGAAGGTGGGGCTGGAGCGCGACATCTACGAGTTCGCCCATCGCCGCCCGTGGCTGTACGGCGTGCTGTGTGTCGTTCTGGCGGCCCTGACCGGCTATGGCGCCTCGCGCATCTTCAGCCGCCGCAGCTGAAGCCCAGTTCGTCGCGCAGGGCCTCGGCCGTCAGTCCGCCGGCCCGCAGTTCGGCCAGAGTGACCGAACGATCCCGCTTGGCGTAGCGCCGCCCGTCCGGCCCCGCCAGCAGCCGGTGATGGCGATAGGTGGGGGCGGGCCAGCCCATCAGAGTCTGGATCAGCCGCTGCACCTGTGTCGCGGCGAACAGGTCCTGGCCCCGGATCACATGGGTCACGCCCTGCAGGGCGTCGTCGTGGGTCACGGCCAGATGATAGGCGACGCCCGTATCCTTGCGCGCCAGCACCACGTCGCCCGCCGCCGTCGGATCGACGGGCAGGACGCCGGTCACGCCATCGGGGCCTTCGCCCTCCTCGACGAAGATCATTCCATGCCAGACGGCTTCGCCCAGCGCCTCGCGCGCCCGATCCAGCGACAGCCGCCAGGCGAAGGCCGCGCCCGAGGCCAGAAGCCGCGCCTCCTCCTCCGCCCGGTGCGGGCCGGGCCGCACCGCCTCCATCGCCCCGTGCGGCGCGTCGCCGATGGCGTTCAGGATGTCCTTGCGCGTGCGAAAGCAGCGATAGAGCAGTCCGCGCGCCCGCAAGGCGTCGATCACGGCGGCGTAGTCGCCCAGATGATCCGATTGCCGCCGGACGGGCCTTTCCCAGTCCAGCCCGAGCCAGGCCAGGTCCTCCAGAATCCCCGCCTCATATTCCGGCCGGCAGCGCGTCGGATCGATGTCCTCGATCCGCAGCACGAACCGCCCGCCCGCCGCCTTCGCCGCCGACCAGGCGGTCAGGGCCGAAAACGCATGGCCCCTGTGCAGACGGCCGGTGGGAGAGGGGGCGAAACGGGTGACGAACATCTCGCTGATCTTTAGCGGTTTACGGCCCTCAACGGCGCCCCTGCTCTTTCCGACAGTCGCGACGGGCCGTAAGCATGAAGAATGCCGCTTCAACCCACGCCCGATGACATCGCCGCCGCGCGCGAGGCGCTGGTCGCCGCCGATCCCGCCCTGGCGCGGGTCCACGCCCAGACGCCGCCGTTCGAATGGCGGCTGCGGGTCGGCGGGTTCGAGGGCCTGTTCCGCATGATCGTGGAGCAGCAGGTGTCGGTGGCCTCGGCCGCCTCGGTCTGGGCGCGGCTGCGTGAAGGGATGGGCGAGATCACCCCCGAACGTCTGCTGGCCCATGATCTGGATCAGCTGCGCGGCATGGGCCTGTCGAGACAGAAGGCGACCTATGGCCAGGGCATGGCCCGCGCCCAGATGGCCGGGGAGATCGATCTGGAGCATCTGTCGAACCTGGACGACGCGGCGGCCATCACGGCCCTGACCGCGCTGAAGGGCGTCGGCCTGTGGACGGCCGAGGCCTATCTTCTGATGTGCGAGGGGCGGATGGACGTGTTTCCGGGCGGGGACGTGGCCCTGCAGGAGGCGATCCGCTGGGCCGACGGCGCCGAGGTCCGGCCCGATCAGAAGGCGGCCTATGCCCGCGCCGAGGTCTGGCGGCCCTATCGCGCGGTGGCGACCCATATGTTGTGGGCCTGGTACACGGGGGTCAAGCGCGGCGAAATCGTGCTGGATGCGCCGCAATGACCCCGCTCGATCCCGTCCTGGCCGAACCGCTGCGTAACGCCCAGACCGTGTTGTCGGCGCTGGACTTCGCGGGCGTGGCCGTCTTCGCCGCCACCGGCGCCCTGGCCGCCGCGCGCGAAAAGCACGACGTCGTCACCTTCGCCTTCTTCGGCGCCATCACCGGGGTCGGGGGCGGGACGTTGCGCGACCTTCTGCTGGGGCTGCCGGTCTTCTGGGTTCAGGACTGGCGCTATCTGGCCGTCTGCCTGTTCGCCTCGACCGCCCTGTGGCTGGTGGGCCAGCGCGACTGGCGGTTCCGCGCCCTGCTGTGGCTGGATGCGATCGGCCTGGCGGCCTACGGCGTCATGGGGGCGGCCAAGGCCGAGGCGGCCGGGGCGCCTGCCCTGATCTGCATCGTCATGGGCACACTGACGGCCTGTTTCGGCGGAGTGGTGCGCGACACGCTTGCGGGACAGCCGTCCATCCTGTTGCGCAGGGAGATCAACGTCACGGCGGCCATATTGGCGGCGACCGTCTATATGGCGCTGCGGGCGCCGGGCGTCGGGGTCTGGCCCGCCGCCGTCGCCGCCGCCCTGTGCGGCTTCCTGTTGCGGGCGGCGGCGCTGCGATGGGGCTGGACCCTGCCGGGGTTCCCGACGCACGCCGCGCGCGGTTGAGGCGCTCCGTCACGAAAACGCTGCACGTCGGTCATGGCGATGAACGGGAATCACGGTTAGGCTGCCGATATCAGACTAGGGAAGGAGACGTGTCCTCACTCCTGTCGCCTTGAACTCCCCCCGTCCGCGCGGGAGGGCCTGATGCAGGTTCTCCATCGACCGCCGTCCGGTTTCCCCGCGCTGGTGTTGAACGCCGATTTCCGGCCCCTGTCCTACTATCCGCTCTCGCTCTGGCCGTGGGAGGAGGCGGTCAAGGCGGTCTATCAGGACCGCGTCGATGTCGTGTCCCTGTACGACAAGGTGGTGCGCTCTCCGTCGATGGAGATGCAGCTGCCCAGCGTGATCGCGCTGAAATCCTATGTCGATCAGGATCGCAGCCCCGCTTTCACCCGTTTCAACGTCTTCCTGCGCGACGGCTTCGCCTGTCAGTATTGCGGACAGTCGACCGAACTGACCTTCGACCATGTCGTCCCCCGTTCCCAGGGCGGCCGCACGACCTGGGACAACATCGTCGCCGCCTGCAGTCCCTGCAACCTGGCCAAGGGCGGCCGCACCCCGCGCCAAGCCCTGATGCCGATCCGCCGGGAGCCCTATCGCCCCAACGCCTGGCAACTCCAGGACGCCGGCCGCCGCTTCCCGCCCCACTACCTGCACCAGAGCTGGCTCGATTATCTCTATTGGGACATCGAGCTGGAGCCTTGAGGGGCCAATGACCCGAGGCCGACGCTGCGGGCGATGAACCATTCGGGGTGGGACGGTTAGCCTTTTCTGAGACAGGGAGAGGGCAGGCATGAACGGCCGCGAGATTTCCGGGGCGGTGATACGCCCCCTGCACAGGGTGTTGCTGGCGTTTCCCGTCGCCCTGTTCCCCTTCGCCCTGTTCACCGACATCGCCTATCTGCGGACGGCGGAGATGCAGTGGTCGAACTTCTCGGCCTGGTCGATCGCGCTGGCCCTGGTGTTCGGCGGGGCGGCGGGGGTGTTCTTGATCGTCGATCTGGTGCTGTCGCTGCGTCGCGGGCGGTCGAACTGGCGGATCGTGCATGTCGTCAGCCTGGCCCTGGCCTGGGTTCTAGGTCTGGTGAACGCCTTCAAACACAGCCAGGACGCCTGGAGTTCGGTGGGCGCCTTCGGCCTGATCCTGTCGCTTCTCTGCACCCTGCTGGTCCTAGTCGCCGGCTGGACCGCCTATGCCGAGCGGGAGGTCGTCCGATGAACAAGAACCTCTTGGCCGCCAGCGCCGCGACCCTGGCCATGGCCCTGATCGTGGCCTCGTGCGGGTCGTCCAGCGATCCGAAGCTGAACCAGAAGGGCGCCGCGCCCGACCTGCCCCGGATCGACCAGACCCTGGTTCCGGCGATGAAGATCAGCCCGCCGGCGGCCTGGAACGGCGAGACGCCGACCGTGCCCGCGGGCTTCACCATCAGCGCCTTCGCCACCGACCTGAAGATTCCGCGCCAGATGCTGGTCCTGCCCAATGGCGACGTTCTGGTCGCCGAAGGGCGCGGCGGCGGGGCGCCGCCTCTGCGGCCCAAGGACGTGATCGCCGGCGTCATCAAGAAACAGGGAAACACCCGGATCGACGGCGGGAACCGCATCACCCTGTTGCGCGACGCCAACAACGACGGCGTGCCGGAACTGCGCACCGTTCTGGTCGAGAAGCTGAACGCCCCCTACGGCCTGGCCTGGGTGGACGGCTACCTCTATGTCGCCGAGCAGGACGCCCTGGTCCGCTTCCCGTTCCAGCCTGGTCAGACCGGCATCGCGACGCCGCCCGAGCGGGTCACGGAACTGCCGTCGCGGGTGAACCACCACTGGACCAAGTCCCTGACGGCCAGCGCCGACGGGACCAAACTCTATGTCGGCGTCGGCTCCAACTCCAACATCGGCGAGCGGGGTCTGGAGGTCGAGGAGGAACGCGCCGTGGTGTGGGAGATCGACCGCGCGACGGGCGCGCGCCGCACCCTCGCCACCGGCATCCGCAACCCGACCGCCCTGGCCATCGAACCGGGCACCAGCCTGTTGTGGTCGGTGGTGAACGAGCGTGACGAACTGGGTCCGCAGCTGGTCCCCGACTATCTGACCCAGGTGCGCGACGGCGCCTTCTACGGCTGGCCCTACAGCTACTGGGGCCAGAACCTGGACCCGCGCGTCAGGCCGCAAAGGCCCGATCTGGTCGCGCGCGCGGTGAGGCCGGATTATGCGTTGGGATCGCATGTGGCGGCGCTGGGGCTGGACTTCGCGCGCAACGGCGGCTTCGGCGGCCCGTTCGCCAACGGCGCCTTCATCGGCATGCACGGCAGTTGGAACCGCCAGGACCCGTCCGGCTACAAGGTCGTGTTCGTGCCGTTCGACAATGGTCGGCCCAGCGGCCAGCCGGTCGATTTCGCGACGGGCTTCCTGAAGGACGGCAAGGCGCGGGGCCGTCCGGTGGGCGTGTCCTTCGATCCGAACAAACGCATCCTGCTGGTCGCCGACGACCTGTCCAACACCGTCTGGCGGATCGCCCCGCGCGGCTGAGGCCGGTCAGTCGCGGACGGTCAGGGCGGGCGACGGCTCGGGCTGCGAGGGCCTCGCCCGACGGCTGCGAGGGCCTCGCCCGACGGCTGCGGCGGTCGGCGCGGGCGATTTCGCCGAGCGTCAGGTCCGGCGACCGGCGGAAGGCGTCGCGCAACTGTTCGATGCGGCCCGGCGCCCAGGCGGCGGCGACGCCGGCCGATCCGGCCAGGAAATCGATGATCGAGACGCTGCGGCCCGTCAGCCCCTGCGCCAGTTCGGCGGCGAAGGCGGCGGCGATGACGAACAAGGCCAGGTCGTCGCGACGCTGGCGCGGGGCGATCAGGAACAGGCCGCTGGCCACGCCGTAGAAGGCGACGACGTGGGCGGCCTTGTCGTTCAGGCCGAAGATCTGCTCCAGCCCCTGGAACGGCCCCAGCATCAGCACCGCCATGCCCAGGCTGGCGATCACGAAGATCAGGCGGGCGGCCATGACGATGCGGCGCGGCGTGAGCATTGTGGCGAGGCGTCCCTGATGTCGATCCGCCGCCATCCTGCCTCGCCCCCTGCAAAGACGCGGTGAAGCGACGTGCTGAACGCTTTACGAACGACCGAAAGCCCAGGCGTTCAGCGCAGCACGGACCAGGTCAGGGCGTGGACCCGGTCGCGTCCCAGGGCGGCGGCCAGGGGCGGGGTCGCGAACAGATCGGCGATGGCCGGATCGCGCACGTTCAACCCGCCGGTGAAGGCCCCGAACGCCGGCAGGACGATGCGCCGCCCGTCGGTGACGAAACAGGGCCGTCGCACGCCGCGACCATAGGCGGCGACGCGCGCGGCGGGATGCAGGTGGCCCGCCACCTCGCCGTGTCGGTCGTCGTGGGTCGACAGCGGTTCCGGCTCGTGCGTCAGCCTGAGCGCGCCCAGGGTCATGTCGCCGATGATCCGGCCGGGCAGGCGGACGGCGCTTTCGGCGTCGCGTTTCAGCGCCTCGCGGTCGTGATTGCCCTCCAGCCACAGCCAGTCGCGCCCGGCCGCCAGCCGGTCCAGCCGCGCCCGATCCTCGACCGCCATGCGCGGCACGGCCCGGGTGTCGTGGAAGCTGTCGCCCAGCAGGACGACCCGATCCGGCGCCAGTTCCTCGATCTCGGCCTCCAGCCGGTCCAGGGTCGCGCGGCTGTCATAGGGGGGCAGCATCTGGCCGCGCACGGCGAAGGCCGACCCCTTTTCCAGATGCAGGTCGGCGACGATCAGGGCGCGGTGGGCCGGAACCCACATCGCCCCCGAACAGCGCAGCACGCAGACCTCGCCCGCCACCCGCACGCTGAGCGCGCCGCAGGTCCGGCGCGCGGGGGCCAGGGTCTGGCGCAGGGCCGCGTTCATGCCGCTCCGCCCGTAACGGCGCCCGGTTCGTCGTCGTCCAGCACCTCGGCGATCAGCATTTCGGCGCTTTCGTCCAGGATCATCTCGGCGGCGTCTCCGCCCACCCGTTCCCGCCCGATCTGGACCAGCACCGGCACGCAGAAGGGCGACGGCCGCGTCAGGGGGTGATGGCGGATGCGCCCCTCGATCCGCGCCAGCATCTGGCCCAGCCGCCCGACGTCCAGCAGGCCCGAGGCCGCATCGGCGCGGGCGGTCTTCAGCAGCAGATGGTCGGGTTGGTGGCGGCGCAGCACGTCGTAGATCAGGTCGGTGGAGAAGGTCACCTGCCGGCCGGTCTTCTCGGCGCCGGGCTGGCGGCGTTCGATCAAGCCCGAGATCAGGGCGCAATTGCGGAAAGACCGCTTCATCATGAAGCTTTCCTCCAGCCAGGCCTCCAGATCGTCGCCCAGCATGTCGGACTGGAACAGGGCGTCCAGGTCGACGTCGTCCATCGGCCGGATCGACCAGATGGCCAGGGCGTAGTCGGTGACGACGAACCCCAGCGGCCCGACGCCCAGCCGGTCCAGCCGCCGGGTCAGCAGCATGCACAGCGTCGTGTGCGCCAGATTGCCTTCGAACGGATAGGCGACCAGGAAATGGCGGCTGCCGCGCGGGAAGGTCTCGACCAGCATGGATTCGGCGTCGGGAATGACCGAGCGGGTCTCTTGCAGTTCCATCCATTCCTGCACGTCGGGCGGCAGGACGCGCCAGTGGTCGCGGTCGTGGATCATCGTGCGAACCCGGTCGGCCAGCGAGGTGGACAGCGGAAACTTCGACCCGCCCCAGGACGGAATCTTCGGATCGCTGTCGTTGGCGTGCGTGACCAGGGCGTCGGTCCCGGTGATGCCCTGAAACGCCCAAATCTGACCGGCGAACTGGAAGGTGTCGCCGGGCGTCAGTTGCTCGAAATACCATTCCTCGGCCTCGCCCACCTTGCGGCCGCCGATCAGCTGGCGCGAGGCCCCGCCCCGGCGGCTGGCGACCCGCACGTTCAGGGTTCCGGCCGAGACGATGGCGCCGACGTTCATCCTGTGCCGCTGGGCGATGTGTTGGTTTCTGACCTTCCAGCGGCCGTCCGGCGTCCGCACGATGCGCGCGAAACGGTCATAGGTCCGCAGGGCGTAGCCGCCGGTGGCGACGAAATCGACCACCTCCTCGAACTGTTCCCAGGTCAGGTCGCGATAGGGGCCGCAGCCGACGACTTCGTCATATAGGGCCTGCATGTCGAAGGCCTCGGAACAGGCCACGCCCATGACGTGCTGGGCCAGGGTGTCCAGCGTGCCGATGTGGATCGGCTCCCAGTCGAAGGCGTTGGCGGCGACGGCCTCTCGCGCCGCCTGACACTCCAGCATCTCGAACCGACTGGCGGGCACCAGAAGCGCGCGCGACGGCTCGTCCAGACGGTGATTGGCGCGGCCGATGCGCTGGACCAGTCGGCTCGATCCCTTCGGCGCCGCCATCTGGATCACCAGGTCCACGTCGCCCCAGTCGATGCCGAGATCCAGCGTCGAGGTGCAGACGACGGCCCGCAGGTCGCCGCGCGCCATCGCCGCCTCGATCTTGCGCCGCTGCTCCGCCGCCAATGAACCGTGGTGCAGACCGATGGGCAGGTTATCGTCGTTGATCGCCCACAGCTGCTGAAACACGAACTCGGACTGCCAGCGGGTGTTGACGAAGATCAGGGCCAGGGTCGCGCGCTGGATGGCGGCATAGACCTCGGGAATGGCGTGTTGGCCCGTATGGCCCGCCCACGGCACCTTGCCCTCCGAGATCAGCACGTCGATGACGGCGGGCGCCCCGGGGTCGCCCTTGACCAGAGCGACGGCGTCAAGAGCCCCTCCACCCGGCGCCAGCCACCGTCGGATCAGGTCCGGGTCTTCGATGGTGGCGCTCAGTCCCACGCGCCGCATCCCTGGCGCAAACTGCTGCAACCGCCCCAGACCCAGCGACAGCAGATCGCCGCGCTTGCCGCTCCAGATCGCATGGACCTCGTCCAGCACGACGCATTTCAGATCGGCGAAATAGGCCCTCGCTCCTTCCCAGGCGCAGAACAGGGCCAACTGCTCGGGCGTCGTCAGCAGGATGTCGGGCGGAAAGTCCCGCTGCCTTTGGCGCTTGGACTGTTTGGTGTCGCCGGTGCGCGTCTCGACATGGATGTTCAGCCCGATCTCGCGGATCGGCGTCATCAGATTGCGTTCGACGTCGGTGGTCAGGGCCTTCAGCGGCGACAGATAAAGGGTATGCACCCCCGATCCCGGCCCGGTCTGCGGCCTCGGTCCCCGTTCGGCCAAGTCGATCAGACTGGGCAGAAACCCCGCCAGCGTCTTGCCCCCGCCGGTCGGCGCGACCAGCAGGGCGTGCCGCCCCGCCTCGCCCGCCGCGACCATCTCCAGCTGATGCCGCCGAGGCGACCAGCCGCGCCCCGCGAACCAGTCGGCGAAAAGAGGGGGGAGGTTCGTCATTCACTCCACGGCGACAACAACCGACAACCGCTGTGTTCGAAGTGACGGATGTTGCGGGTGACCAAGGTCAGGCCGTGGACGTGGGCGGTCGCGGCGATGAGTTCGTCCGTCATCTCTGAAATCCGGCCCAGCTTTCGCGCGGATTCCGCCAACGCCGCCCAACGTTCGGTGACCTCCAGATCGACCGGCAGGATGCGTTCTCCATACCTCAGCAAAAGGTCGGAGAGCCAGTAATCCAGATCGTTGCGACGCCGTCCCGGCTCCAGCCGCACGATGCCGCGTCGAAGCTCGCCCACGGTGATGACGCTGAGGTGCAGGTCCGAAAGCAACTGATCGGCCAGCCACGCGATCACGCCGGCGTCGGGACGCACTCGCTTGGGTTCGCTGATGACGTTGGTGTCGAGCAGGAACATCAGAAGGGGTCGATTTCCCTCGCAGGTCGTCGGTCGCGTTCCAGATCGACACCCTCAAGGGATGGGCCGTTCAGCAGCCAGTCCTTGAAGTCTCGCGACGCACGGGGGTCTTTCAGGCGTCTGAAATCCTCGGCTGAGATTACCACGGCGGCCGCCTCGCCGTGCAACGAGATTTCCTGCGGTCCTTCGGTGCGAGATTTGCGGATGACCTCGGAGAAGTTGTCCTTGGCCTTGGCCACGCTCCAGTTCATCGCGACATCTCCGATCTGGCTATTGTTGATGGCCATACTCTTCGCAAGCGGTTTAGTCAATGAAATGTTCCCGTTCCGTTTCAGCCCCAAGGCCGCTATCTATCGGTCGTGTCCGACGAATCCGTCATCGCTGAAACTCGCCCGGCCGGCGCCGAGCCTTGGGCCGATCTGCCGCCGGCGCTGGCGACGCCGCCGGGGGCGGGGGCGGTGTGTGATGGGGCGGGGGCCAGGAAGATCGGGCGGGGCGCGGCCGAGGGGGTGTTCTCGACCGGGCCGGTTCTGGTCGCCCATGCGTCGCTGACGGCGCGGCGGCTGGGGCTGACGCCGCCTGGGCGGTCGTCCGATCTGATGGATGTGCTGGAGCTGTACGCCTTCGTGCGGCCCGCGCGGTTCTGCGCGCCGTCGCCGACGGGGCTGGCGCTGGTCCTGGGGCTGGCCGAGCCGAAGTCGGCGGAGGAACAAGCGACGGCGCTGCGCGAGGCGGCCGGGCTGCTGCTGCGCGAACTGGCGCAGCCCGCCTATCCCGAGCGGGAGGCGGCCTATGGGCTGGCGCTGACGATGCAGCGGGCCGGCTGGGCTTGGGGGGATCGCGTGGTCCGGGCGCTGGAGGCGGGCGGGGTGCGGGCGCGCCAGCATCGCAGCGCGGGGCTGGACGTCTGGTCGCGCCTGACCGAATGGGAGGACGAGGCGCCGCGCGGTGAAGCGGGGTCGGCGCCGGTCGACAGCGAGAGCGCGCGCATCCGGCTTGAGAAACTGCTTCAGGCTTCGGGTCTGGACGAGACGCGGCCCAGCCAGTCCGACTACGCCGCCGAGGCCGCCTTCGCCTTTTCGCCGAGGAACGAGGAGGGGCGGCCCCGCGTCCTGCTGGCCGAGGCGGGGACCGGCACGGGCAAGACCCTGGGCTATCTGGCGCCCGCCTCCCTGTGGGCCGAGCGGAACCAGGGGGCGGCGTGGATCTCGACCTACACCCGCGCCCTGCAGCGCCAGATCGACCGCGAAAGCCATTCGCTGTGGCCCGATCCGGCCGAGCGCAAGAAGAAGGCGGTGATCCGAAAGGGGCGCGAAAACTATCTGTGCGTCCTGAACCTGCAGGACATGGTGCAGGCGGCGCAGCTGGGGAACGGCGACCTGATCGGCCTGGCCCTGGTCGGGCGCTGGGCGCTGCAGACGCGCGACGGCGACATGACGGGCGGGGACTTTCCCGGCTGGCTGCCTGGCCTGTTCGCCACGCCCGCGGCCCATGCGGCGGGGGCGGCCAATCTGGTGGATCGGCGGGGCGAATGCGTCCACGCCGCCTGTCCGCATTACCGCAGCTGTTTCGTGGAGAAGACCATTCGCGCCAGCCGCCGCGCCGATCTGGTCATCGCCAACCATGCGCTGGTTCTGACCCAGGCGGCGTTTGACGGGGCGCGGTCGGCGCGGGGTCAGCAGCAGGACGGCGAGACGGCGGCGCTGAAGCGGATCGTCTTCGACGAGGGCCACCACCTGTTCGACGCCGCCGACAGCGCCTTTTCCGCCTGTCTGTCGGGCCAGGAGGCGGCCGAGCTGCGCCGCTGGATACGCGGGCCGGAGGGGCGGGGCCGTCGCGGGCGCGGGCTGGAGCAGCGTCTGGGCGACATGGTCAACGACAACGAGGCGGCGTTGAAATCGCTTCAGGACGCCATCCGCGCCTCGGCCGCCCTGCCGGGCGAGGGGGTGTCGGGCCGGGTCGCCCCGGCTTCGGGCGAGGTCAATCCCATCGGGCCGATCGAGGCGTTTCTGGCTGCGGCGCTGGACCAACTGCGGGCGCGGACGGCCGAGACGAACCCCTATGGCGGGCCGGAGTTCGGCATGGAGTGCGCGCTGAAACCCGTCACCGATCCGGTCGCCGAGACGGCGCGAGCGGCGGCCCGGGCCCTGGCGGCCATCGAGGCGCCGCTGCTGGCCCTGTCGCGACATCTGGAGGACATTCTGGACGACGAGGCGGCCGAACTGGACGGGTCGCAGCGGTCGCGGATCGAGGGGGCCTTGCGCGGGCTGGACCGGCGCGCGCGCATGACCCTGCCGGGGTGGCGGTCGATGCTGGCGGCGCTGGAGGACGGCGGGGATCAGCCCGATCCCGATTTCGTCGACTGGCTGTCGGCCGAGACGGCGTTCGGCCGGATTCATGATGTTGCGCTGCGCCGCCACTGGATCGACCCGACCGTGCCGCTGGAGGCCGCCGTGATCGCGCCCTCGCACGGGGTGCTGGTCACGTCCGCCACCCTGTCCGATCCCTTGCAGGACGATCCGTTCGACCTGGCGCGGATGCGAACCGGATCGGCCCGCCTGATCGAGCCGCCGCGCACCCTGAAGGTCGAAAGCCCGTTCGACTATGCCGCCAACAGCCGGGTCATCGTCGTCAACGACCTGGTCAAGGACGATCCGCGCCAGACGGCGGCGGCGATGCGCGAACTGTTCCTGGCGGCGGGCGGCGGGGGCCTGGGCCTGTTCACCGCCATCCGTCGTCTGAAGGCGGTCTATGAGCGGCTGGGACCGGACCTGGCCCGGTCGGGCGTGCCGCTGTACGCCCAGCACGTCGATCCGCTGGAGGTCGGGGCGCTGGTGGATATGTTCCGCGTGGAGGAGAACTCCTGCCTTCTGGGCACCGACGCCGTGCGCGACGGGGTGGACGTGCCGGGTCGATCCCTGCGCGTCCTGGCCTTCGACCGCGTGCCGTGGCCGCGCCCGGACCTGCTGCACAAGGCGCGGCGCGAGCGGCTGGGGGGCAAGGGTTACGACGACGCCCTGGCCCGCGCCCGCATCGCCCAGGCGTTCGGGCGGCTGATCCGGCGCGGCGACGACAAGGGGGTGTTTCTGATGCTGGACGCCGCCACCCCCACCCGTCTGTTCGCCAGCCTGCCGCCGGGAACCGAGGTCCAGCGCATGGGGCTGGCCGATGCGGTGGAGCTGACCCGAAGCTTCCTCGATCCCGAGACGACCTGAGATGTCGAAGACCACGCCCGCGACCGTCGCCCTGACCCGGGCCGGGATCGCCTTCGCCCTGCATCCCTACGACTACGATCCCGATGCGCCGCGCACGGGGTTGCAGGCGGCCGAGGCGCTGGGCTGGGCGCCGGAACAGGTGTTCAAGACCCTGATGACCCTGGTGGACGGCGCGCCCGCCTGCGTCGTGGTCCCGTCCGACTGCGAGGTCAGCATGAAGAAGCTGGCGGCCGTGTTCGGCGGCAAGTCGGCCCAGATGATGAAGCCCGCCGACGCCGAACGTCTGACCGGATTCAAGGTCGGCGGCGTCAGTCCGTTCGGCCAGCGAAAGGCCGTCAGGACCGCCGTGGACGAGACCGCGATCCTGTTCGACCGCATCCTGATCAACGCCGGTCAGCGGGGCCTGTTGCTGGAGATCGCGCCCGAGGACGCACGACGCGCCGCCGACGCCGTTCTGGCCGATCTGAGCGCCTAGAAACCTATCGCCCGCCTGCGGTATAGGAGGGCGAACACCGGAGCCTGCATGACCGAAACGCCGTCTGTCCGACACAGCCGCAAGGGGCTTTATGCGCCCTTCATTCTGGTGCTGATCGTCCTGACGGGCTGGACCGGCTGGTGGTTCTATCTGACGCGCCAGATCGACGCCCGGCTGGAGGGCCAGGTCCAGACCCTGCGCCAGGGCGGCTGGACGGTGCGCTATGACGACAAGACCATCACCGGCTGGCCGTTCCGCACCCATGTCGTGCTGGACAGGCTGGTGATCGGAATGCCGTCGGGCCATGCCCTGGCCGCGTCCGAACTGACGGCCGAGGCCAACGCCTATCAGCCGACCAAATGGGTGGTCGTGGCGCCCCAGGGGCTGGTCCTGACCCGCGCCGGCAAGGGCGAGGTGGCGGTCAAGGGCGACGCGATCCGCATGAGCGCCAGCGGCATCGACCAGCGCTGGCCCAATCTGGCGCTGGAGATGGTCAATCCCGTCTTCACGACCCAGACGGGGGCCGAACCCTTCCCCATCGCCCGCGCCCAACGGATCGAGCTTTACGCCCGCCCGCATCTGGAAGGCTCGACCGCGCCGGCCGACGACGTGGATGTGATGTTCCGTCTGGTGGGCGGTCAGGGCCGCGCGGACGGGCCGGTCGAGGGCTTCGCCCAGGACGGCTATCTGACCACCCAGCTGGAGGCCGTGATCGGCCGGGCCAGTCTGTTGAAGACCGGCGGGGACGCCGCCGGGGTGTTTTCCGCCTGGACCAAGGCCGGCGGCGCGTTTCGCGATGTGAAGGGCGACCTGCAGGCGGGCGACAGCCGCGCCACCCTGACCAGCGACCTGTTGAAGGCGGACGCCAACGGGCGGCTGACGGGGCAGGTGTCGCTTCAGGCGCAGAAACCGCTGCCGGCCCTGTCCGGCCTGATGGCGACGCGGCAGGGGACGGTCAACCGCATCGGCGCGGCGGGCGCGGCGGCCGCCGCCGGCGCCGCCGAGGCGGCGGGGCAGGAGCAACTGCCCCTGACGCTGGTGTTCCGCGACGGTCGAACCTGGCTGGGGCCCTTCCCCCTTGCCCCGGCGCCGAAACTGTTCTGATGACCCTGCTGGACGAACCCGCGATGGATCAGGATCTGCTGGCGCTGGACCGGGCGGTGGTCCGCGCCGTCGCCGCGCGCATCGCGGCCGGGCCGCGCGACCGGCTGGACGCCGCCGCCATCGCCCTGCGCGCGCTGCTGGAGGGGCTGTCGCCGGTCGAGGCCGCCGTGATCCGCACGGTCTGGGGGCGGCTGGAGGCTGCGACCGGCCCGGCCCTGGTCGCCAGCGGGGGCCTGGCCCAGGCCCTGGCCACGGATCGCTTCGGTCTGGGCGTCCGCCCCCTGTCGGCCGAGGATGCGCTGAAGGCGGCGGATGCGGGATCGCGCGCCGTGATCGACCTGACGTCCGACCGTCCGTGGTGGGGCCGGCTGCTGGCGCGGCCGGACCTTGGGATCGTCGCCGCCCTGCCCGACGACCGGCGCGGCCGGCCCCAGGCCTTCGTCGTGTCCAGAGAGCCGTCCGGCCCCAGCGGCGACGACCGCAGCTTCTGGGTCACGGACAGCGGCTGGTCCGAGGCCAAGATCGCCGACGCCCTGAACGAGGCGGGGTTGATCGCCGATCCTCTGGCGGCGGCGGGCGGGTTGAAGCTGTTCGTGCTGACGGGTTATGTGCAGGCCGACGACGGGCGGCTGAAGAGCGCGCCCGGTCGATTGAATGGCGTCATCGGCGCCGCCCCCATCTTCTGAGATCAAGGCCTTCCATGACCGACGCGACCGCACCCCAAGGCCCCGTGGCGAAGCCCGGCATCCTCGACATCGCGCCCTATGTCGGCGGCAAGTCGTCCATCGCGGGCGTCGCCGAGCCGATGAAGCTGTCGTCCAACGAGAACATGCTGGGCGCCGGGGAAAAGGCGCGCGCCGCCTATGAGGCCGCCGTAAAGAGCATCCACGTCTATCCCGACGGCCGCGCCAGCAAGCTGCGCGCCGCCGTCGCCGAACTGCATGGGTTGGAGCCCGAGCGGCTGATCTTCGGCAACGGCTCGGACGAGGTCTTCGCCCTGCTGAACCAGACCTATCTGACGGCGGGCGACAATATCGTCAGCGGCCAGTACGGCTTCCTGGCCTACCGGATCAGCGCCAAGGCCTGCGAGGCCGAGGTCAAGCTGGCGCCCGAGCCCAACTTCAAGGCCGAGGTCGACGCCCTGCTGGCCCAGGTCGATGACCGGACCAAAATCGTCTATGTCTCCAACCCGTCGAACCCGACCGGCAGCTACAACACCGCCGAGGAAATCCGCCGCCTGCACGCCGCCCTGCCGCCCCACGTCATCCTGGTCGTGGACGAGGCCTATGCGGAATATGTGACCGAGCCGGACTGGGAGACCGCCTTCCCGCTGGCCAGGGAGGCGTCGAACGTCGTCGTCACCCGCACCTTCTCCAAGATTCACGGCCTGGGCGGTTTGCGGATCGGCTTCGGCTATGCGCCGGCTGCGGTGGCCGAGGCCATCGACCGTATCCGCCTGCCGTTCAACGTCTCGGTTCCGGGGCTTGAGGCGGCGACGGCCGCCCTGTCCGACACGGCGCACCAGGAGGCGTCGCGCGAGCTGATCACGACGTGGAAGCCGCGCCTGACCCAGGCCCTGCGCGGCTTCGGCTTCGAGGTCCTGCCCAGCGCGGGCAATTTCGTGCTGGTGATGTTCAAGGGGGCGGAGGAGGCGACCGCCGCCAACGACTATCTGAACCTCAAGGGCATCATCGTCCGCCCCGTCGGCGGCTATGGCCTGCCGCAGGCGCTTCGCATCACCATCGGCACGGAAGACCAGAACCGCGCGGTGATCGACGCCCTTAGCGAGTTCGCGGCGACCTGACACATCGTCTCCTCCCCACATCGTGGGGAGGAGACAGTTGACGCTCAGTCCGCGCTGGAGAACCGCACCACGCCGATCAGGCCGGCGCGCCAGACGTGGTCGTCGCTGACCAGGGGGCTGTCCTTGGTGTCGCCCAGCCGCTGTTCGTAGTTGACGAAGCCGCCGACGCCGAACCGTTCGCCGACTGGAATGGCCAGGAAGGCGACGGCGCCCGCGCCCGACAGGCCGCCCGACGGCTGATAGGGCTGGAAGCCGCTGCCCGGCGCCTGTTCGGCGGTGACGCCGTAATAGCGCTGCAGGCGTTTGTCGCTGCCGCCGACGACATAGCCGGTGACGCGCAGCAGGCCGACGGGCGTGACACGCTGATGCCCGACTGAGGCGAAATACTGGGTTCCGGCATGGTCGCCCGAGACGTCGTGGGCGATGCGGCCGCCGACCACGATGCCGCCGAACCGCTTGTAGGCGTAAAGAGCCGCATCGGCGCCCAGGCCCGGTCGATCCAGGCTGGAGCCCTCGATGTCGCCGGCGGCGAAGCGGGGGCGGATCTGCACGCCCGCGCGCAGATCGTCGGTCTTCACCGCGTTCCAGCCCAGGCCGTCCAAACCGTTGGCGTAGATCACGTCCTTGTAGCTGGCCGATCCCCAGGCGGTGTAGTTGACGTCGTCGCCCGCATTGCCCGTGGCGCTGAAGCCGTGGGTGATCCCGCCGCCGACATCGACGCGCCAGGTCCTGGGCGCCTCGACCTGCTCATAGGGCTGGGACTGGGCCAGGGCCGAACCGGCCACGGCGGCGAAGGCGACGGACAGAAGAAGGGGACGAAGCACGGGCGTTTCCATTGACTGCGCCCGAGCGGGGGAGGCGTCAGGCGGGATCGGAATGCGCAAGCGCCGCCTTTGGCTCCAGCAGGGCCAACGAAGCCGTCTCGATGCGACTTTCCAGCAACGCCATCATGGCCCCGCGCTTCAGTCCGGCGGGGATCGGTTCCAGGAAGTCGAACACCACCACGCCGGGGTGGCGGCGGAAGCCGTGGGCCGGCCAGTGGACGCCCGAGTTGGTGGCCACGGGCCAGCAGGGGCCTTCCAGATCGCGATAGATGGCGGCGACGCCGGGCTTGTAGTCGCCGGGCACGCCGGGATCGTTGCGGGTGCCCTCGGGGAAGATGACGATCTGGCGGCCTTCGTCCAGACGATCCCGAGCCTGGCGCGTCATGTCCTTCAGCGCCTTGGCGTGACCGGCGCGGTCCACCGCGATCATCCGGGCCTTCCAGGCGAACCAGCCGAAGAAGGGCAGGGGCATCAGCTCCTTCTTCATCACGAAACAGGCGTCGGGCAGCACCGCCAGCAGGGCCACGATGTCCAGCATCCCCTGATGCTTGGACGCGACCAGGGCGGCGCCGGACGGGCGGTTCTCCAGCCCCCGGAACTCGACCTTCACCCCCGCGATCCAGCGCAGGCCGAACAGCACGATCCTGGCCCACATCTTGATGACGCCCATGGCGAAGCGGTGCGGCAGCAGCAGGGCGGGCGACAGGCCGACGGCGATGATCGGCATCGACAGATAGAGCCAGGCGGTGAACAGGAGGGAGCGCAGCGTATTCACTTAGGCGGGGGCCTTCTCATCGGCGGCGGAAATGGGCGTCGCGGCGGCGGCGGGCCGTTCGCGGGTCAGGCGACGCACGCCCTCGCGCCCCAGGACGGCCAGGTATTTCATATATTCCAGCGTCATGCGCCGCGCCGTCACCGCCGCCCGCCACCAGCGCGCATTGTCCAGCGACGGGGTCGAGACGGCGTAGGGCGTCAGCTTGACCCCCGGAAGCTGGCCCCGGATCTCCACCAGCGAGCGTGGCATATGATAGTCGGACGTCACCACGATCAGGCTGCGATAGCCCTTGGACCGCGCCCAGGCGGCGATCTCCTGGGCGTTGCCGACGGTGTCCTCGGCCTCGAAGCCCAGGTCGACGCAGCAGTTGAACAGGCGGCTGGAGCCGGGGGTCAGTTCGCGCAGCTCGCGGCGGCGCACCTCGCGGTTGACGCCCGAGATCAGCACCCGCTCGCCCTTGCCCTGCTCCAGCAGGCGGATGGCGGCGTTGACGCGCTCGGCCGACGGGCCGGTCAGGGCCACGATGGCGTCGGCGCGGGCGGGATCGTCGGCGGGTGTCAGCTCGCGCACCCGGTGGGCGAAGGCGAACAGGCCGACCAGCCAGATCAGACCGGCGATGACGACGACGCTCAGCAATCTCATGCGTCCCCCCCGCTCGCGCCCGAAGCCAAAACCCGCATGGCGGCGAATCTCGCGGCCAGAACCGCAACCGTAGCCGCCAGCAGCGGGCATGGCGAGAGCAGCACGAGGTCGCCCCACGCCACCGGCAGGGCCGCCGTCAGCCCGCCCGATCCGCCCGCCAGCCGCAGCAGGGCGACCAGAACGCCGGCCAGACCCGCCCCGATGGCGCCGGCTCCGGCGGCCAAGAGACCGAAACGGCGCTGGAACAGGCCCGCGATCCGCCCGTCCGTCGCCCCGTTCAGGGTCAGGGTCTCGATCACCCCGCGCCCGGCGGCCAACCCTGCGCGGGTGGCGTAGGCGATGGCGGCGGCGGCGGCGAGAGCCGTCGCCAGGAAGGCGGCCCCGGCTAATGCGGTGATCAGATTGGCCGACCGCTCGACCTCGCCGCGCCACAGGCTGTGGTCGTCGACCGTGGCGTCCAGCCCCGCTTCGGCGAGCGCCCGGCTCAGGGTCACGGCGCTGGCGGGCGCCTGCGGGTCCAGCCGCACAGTGACCAGATGGGGCAGGGGCAGGTCGGGCAGGACCGCATCCCCCAGCCACGGGCGCAGCAGATCCTCGGCCGCCTTGCGGTCCAAAGCGGCCGCCTCCTCGACCCCGGCGACGCCCGACAGGGTCTCGGCCGCGCGGGCGGCGGCGGTGTCGCCGGTCTCGCCCACGCGGGGGCGCACCTGAACGGTGGCCTCGGCGCCCAGCTGTCGCGCCCAGCCGTGGGCGGCGCGGTCGGCGGCCGAGGCGGCGACGGCGGCCAGACAGGCCAGGAAGCACAGGACGGCGATCACCGTCATCAGCCACGGCTCGCCGGCGGCGGCGGGCGGCAACAGGCCGGGGCGGCGGCTGGACAGGCTGAAGTCGGACAGGCGGATCATGCGGCGGCCCGCCCCGTCTCGTGCAACCGTCCGCCCTCAAGCCTCAGCACCCGCGCGCCGGAGCGTTCGGCCAGCCCCTGGTCGTGGCTGGCGATCAGGACGGTGGCGCCCAGTTTGTTCAGCGACTGGAACAGGCGCAGCAGCTTGTCGGCCATCACCGCATCGACGCTGCCGGTCGGTTCGTCGGCCAGGATCAGGCCGGGCCGGGCGATCACGGCGCGCGCGATGGCCAGCCGCTGCTTCTCGCCGCCGGACAGGGCCGGGGGGCGGGCGTCCATGCGCCGACCCAGCCCCACCCATTTCAGCATCTCCTCCACATCGGCGGCGTAGTCGGCCTCGGCGCCCCCCGCCAGACGCAGCGGCAGGGCGGCGTTGTCGAAGGCCGACAGATGGTCCAGCAGGCGAAAGTCCTGGAACACCACCCCCATGCGCCGCCGGAAGGCCGGGATGTCGCGTCGGTCGATCCGGGTGACATCGGCCCCGAACAGGCGAAGGCTTCCGCTCAGCGGACGATCCGCCAGGGTGAGCAGCCGCAGCAGAGAGGACTTGCCCGCCCCCGAAGGCCCGGTAAGAAAGTGGAAAGAGCCGCGCGGCAAAATGAGGTTAACGTCCCGCAGCACGTCGGGCGCGCCCGCATAGCCGAAGCCGACGCCCGACAGGCGCACGGTTTCGGTCATGGTCTCGGTCATGAGGGCGGGTTCGGCGGACGGCATGGGATGACGGGTTCAGGAACAGGGGCGCGACGTCGCGCCTTACGGGAGGGGGCGACAGCCTCGCAGTCAGCCACATGATACTGACCTGCCCGGCCTGCGCCACCAGCTATTTCATTCGCGACGACGCCGTGGGGCCGGAAGGGCGCAAGGTGCGCTGCAAGTCGTGCGGCGAGGTGTGGCGCGCGACCCCTGACGAACCGCTGGAACTGACCCTGGCGCCCGAGCCGGCGGCCGCCGCGTCCACGCCGTCTCCCGACCCGGAACCCGAGGCCGCCAGCCTGGCCGAGACCCCGGCGCCGGAACTGCCCCGCGCGTTCCGCGCCCGCGCCGAACGCCAGAAGAAGCTGCGGCGCGCGGCGGCCCACGGCGTGGTCTGGGCCGGGCTGGCGGCGGTCTTCATCGGCCTGATCGCGGCGGCCTTCGTGTTCCGGGTTCAGATCGTCCAGGCCTTTCCCCGCGCGGCGTCGGCCTATGCGATGATCGGCGCGCCGGTGAACATCGTGGGGCTGGACTTCGAGGCCCTCAGCGCCAAGTCCGCCCCGAACCGGCCCGGCATGGTCCTGGTGTCCGGCGCGGTCCGCAATGTGCGCGACGCCGAGATCGTGGCGCCCCCGATCCGCGTCGCCCTCCTGGACGCCCAGGGCGCCGAGGTCGGCTCCAAGGTCGTCAAGATCGACGGCCCGCCCGTCCTGCCCGGCAAGGTCCAGGGGTTCGCCGCCCTGATCCCCGATCCCGGCGGACACGGCGCAGGCATCGGCGTGGACTTCGCGCCCACCCCGCCCGCGCCCGCCAAGCCGTCGGGCGATCACGCCACGGCCTCGACTCAGACCCCGGTCCATACGGCGCCCCAGTCCCCGGCGGGTCAGCCGGCCGCGTCTCCCTCCGTCTCGCACGGCCTGCGGTCGGCGACCGCGCCCGGCGCCGATGCGCCCCACGCCGCCCCGGTCGAGGCCCGCCCGGCCGGCGCGGCCCCGGACACGCCGACGGTGGACAAGTCCCATGGCCAGGCGGTATCGCCCTCGCATCATGGCTGAACCCTCCCCGACGCCGACCGTCCTGCTGCCCGAGGCCGATGTCGCCCGCATCGTCGCCGAACTGGCCGAGCGAATCGCGCCCGTGATCGACGACGAGACGGTCGCGGCCGTCCTGTTGACCGGCGGCCTGTGGTTCGCCGCCGACCTAACCCGCGCCCTGGCCCGCGTCGGCCGCAACGTCCGCTTCGACGCCTTGTGGCTGGCCTCCTACGGCGACGAACAGACCAGCCGGGGCCGGATCGACGTCTATGCCCCGTTCCAGCGCCCCATCGCGGGGCGCCGCGTCCTTATACTGGACGACGTGTTCGACACCGGCCTGTCGCTGGCCGAGGCCGTCCGCATCGCCAGAGAGGCCGGGGCGTCCGAGGTTCTCACCTGCGTCTTCGCCAGGAAGCCCTGGCCCAGGCCCCGCGCGCCCGAACCCGACTTCGTCGGCTGGGAGGCGCCCAACCGCTTCCTGGTCGGCTATGGCCTGGATCACGCCGGCGCCCTGCGTGGCCTGCCCGACATCTGCGCCCTGGACTGAGGAGGGGGCGGCGAGGGGATAATCCGGCCGGGGCTGAATTTCCGCCGGGTTCGGCGTTGACTCTCGGACACCCTTCCGTATATGTCGCCGCTCTTCGCCGCCGGGGGTATCTCCGGGGGGCGTATCTTTTTTTGCGTTTGCGCTGAGGCTTCAACATGTACGCGGTGATCAAGACCGGCGGCAAGCAGTACCGGGTCCAACCGGGCGACACCATCGTCGTCGAAAAGCTCGACGGCGACGCCGGCGCCGAGTTGAAGTTCGACAGCGTCCTGATGCTGGGCGGCGACAAGGGCGTGACCCTGGGCGCCCCGCTGATCGACGGCGCCTTCGTCGGCGCGACCCTGGTCGAGACCCGCAAGGGCGAGAAGATCAAGATCTTCAAGAAGACCCGTCGTCAGGGCTATCGCCGCACCAACGGCCATCGTCAGATGGAATCGGTCCTGCGCATCACCGGCATCGAAGGCGCCGGCGAAAGCGCCAAGTGGGACGGCACGGTCGATCTGACCACCAAGGCCGAGATCAACCTGCGCGCCCGCAACCTGGCCACGCGCGGCGCGACGTCGTCGCTGGGTTCGACCGAGACGGTCGTGACCGACGTGGACGGCGCCGAGGTCAAGGGCGTCGTGGTCGAGAGCTCGGCTCCCGCCAAGAAGGCCCCGGCCAAGAAGAAGGCCGCGCCCAAGGCCGACGCCGCCGGCGACGAAGCCTAAGACATTCACCGGCGCCTTCCCGGCGCCAGACCAGTTCAGAGTGACGTCCTCAAGCAGGCCGAACGGCCGGTAGGACACTCAAGAAAGTACGGAGCGGCAAGATGGCTCACAAGAAATCCGGTGGTTCGTCGCGTAACGGTCGCGACTCCGAGTCGAAGCGCCTCGGCGTGAAGAAGTTCGGCGGCGAGCGCGTGCTGGCCGGCAACATCATCGTGCGTCAGCGCGGCACCACCTTCCATCCGGGTGAGAACATCGGCATGGGCCGCGACCACACCCTGTTCGCCCTGACCCAGGGCGCGGTGAAGTTCACGACCAAACGTGGCGGCCGTTGTTACGTGTCGATCCTCGCGGCCAACGACGACGCCAACGTGGCGATGGCCGCCGAGTAACGCGAGCTGGATCTCACCGGATCGCGTTGCTCACGACAGCAGCCGATCCGGACCAGGGAATATTCCGCGGGGAGTCTGGATCACCAGGCTCCCCGTTTGCGTTCCCCGCCTCGAAGACCGTCCGAGCCCTTCAAGGAGATGGTCGAGAGAATGAGGCGACCGCCATGTGCGTCATTGAAACCTCCCCCGTCGTCGAGACGCGGCGTCTGGTGCTGCGCGCGCCCGCGCCCCAGGATGCGCCGCGCATCGCCGCCCTGGCCAACGATCTGGACATCGCGCGGATGACCCAGCGGATGCCGCACCCGTTCCGGGTTCGCGACGCCGACGACTTCGTGCTGCAGGTCGCGTCCCAGGACCCGGCGCGGGCCAACACCTTCGTCATCGACCACGAGGACGTCGGCCCCATCGGGGTGATCGGCCTGTTCGAGGGCGAGGACCGGGTTCCCGAGACGGGCTACTGGATCGGGCGGGAATACTGGGGCCGGGGCTTCGCCACCGAGGCTTTGGACGCCGCACTGGTCTGGGCCAGCCGCAAGTGGAAGCGCCGGGCGCTGGTCGCCGGCCATTTCGCCGACAACCCCGCCTCGGGCCGCGTGCTGGAGAAGGCCGGCTTCCTCTACACCGGCGAGACGCGCCGCGCCTGGAGCCGGGCGCGGGCGGCCGAGGCGGACACGCGGATGATGGTCTGGCTGGCCTGAGGTCAGCTGGCCAGGGCGGGGCCGTAGATGGCCGCCGCCGCGACGAGGCCGGCGGTCAGCATGGCGGCGGCCCCGGCGATGAAGGTGGCCACAGTCTTGGCGCGGCGGCGGCGCAGGCCGCCGGACTTGTATTTGCGGATGATGACCGAGGGGCCGCGCGTGAAGGCCTCGGACCCGATGATGTTGTGTTGGGACAAGAAACGCTCCCCCGGACTGACACACAGAAGTCTGGATCAGTCCGGGGCGCTCGCGGCCAGAAGATGGCGACCCGCGTTACCGGGGTCGCATCTTCGTGACAGGCGACGACGCGGTCACAGGGTCAGGGATACGACCCGTCCGCCGCGCGTCTGGACGCGGCGCATCAGGACGATGGGGTCGCCGTCGGCCTTGACCGGGGCGATCACGAACCAGCCGCCGTCCGGCAGGCCGTCGAACTGGAACCGGCCGGCGCGGCACTGTTCGGAGCGCACATAGGTCGAATAGTTGGCGTTGGCGTCGGCCACGGTGCGGGCGCGGACCACGGCGGCCGGGATGGCGGCGCGCTCGGTCGAGCCGTACAGGGTGCGGAAGCGGGCGCGGGTATAGGGGGTGTCGGGCGTCAGGCCGACGTTGCCGACGCAGGCGAAGGCCTTGCCGTCCTGGGCGAAGGCGATCTGGCCCTGGATGGCGTTGCGGCCGGGCGCCTGGGACCAGGCGAAGTCCGATTCGACGAAGGCGCCGGGCGCGGCGCGGACGGGCAGGCCGCCGCCGACGGTGGGGGCGCAGGCGGCGAGGGCGGTCAGGGTCAGGCCCGCGACGGCGGTCGCGGCGAGGGTGAGGCGGCGGGACATGGGCTTTTCCTCCGAAAGCAGGCGGGCCGCGGGGGAACGACCCGCGCCACTATCGCACGACCGCAGGGCGGACTTCCACGGTCAAGATCGCCCGGCTCTGGACCGGGGCGCGACAACGCGCGAAACAGGCCGCATGACCGTGACCTACGCCGATATTCAAGCCGCCCGCGCCCGCATCTCCGGCTCGGTCGATCACACCCCGACCCGCCATTCCCGCCGCCTGTCGGAGCTGACCGGGGCCGAGGTCTGGGTCAAGTTCGACAATCTGCACTTCACAGGCAGCTTCAAGGAGCGGGGCGCCCTGAACCGGCTGCTGCTGCTGAGCCCGGACGAGCGTCGGCGCGGCGTGGTCGCCGCCAGCGCGGGCAACCACGCCCAGGCCCTAGCCTATCACGGCGGGCGGCTGGGCGTGCCCGTGACCATCGTCATGCCCGAGGGCACCCCCTTCGCCAAGATCAACGGCACCCGCCAGCACGGGGCGACGGTGGTGATCCACGGCCTGGACTTCACCGGCGCGACCGAGGAGGCCAAACGGCTGGAGGTGGAGAAGGGCTATGTCTTCGTCTCGGCCTTCGACGACGAGGGGATCGTGGCGGGCCAGGGCGTCTGCGCCATCGAATTCCTGGAGGACGCGCCCGAGATCGAGGCCCTGATCGTGCCGATCGGCGGCGGCGGCCTGATCGCCGGCTGCGCCATCGCGGCCAAGGCGATGCGGCCGGACATCAAGGTCTATGGCGTCGAGGCGGCCCGCTATCCGTCCTTCACCGCCAAACGGGCGGGCCAGCCGCCGGTCTGCACCGGCCAGACCATCGCCGAGGGCATCGCCATCAAGGCGGTGGGCGACATCCCCTTCGGCCTGGCCGACCGGCTGATCGACGAGGTCTTCGTGGTGGACGAGGCCGATTTCGAACGCGGCGTCTCCTATATGGCGACGATGGAGAAGACGGTGTGCGAGGGCGCCGGGGCCGGGGGGCTGGCGGCCCTGCTGCGCTATCCCGAGCGGTTCAGGGGGATGAAGGTCGGGATCGAGCTGACCGGCGGCAATATCGACGCGCGGATGCTGGCCGTGGTGCTGAACCGCGAGATGGTCCGGGAACGGAGACTGCTGGTCTATCGCATCCTGGGCGACGACCGGCCGGGGATGCTGTCGGCCATGGCGGCGGTGATCGGGGGGCTGGGCGGCAACATCATCGACGTGGTCCACAACCGTCTGGCGCTGGACGTGCCGGCCAAGGGCGCCGAGTTCGACATCATGGTCGAAACGCGCGATAGCGCCCACGCCGACGAGATCGGCGAGGCCTTGAAGGAACGCGGCTATGAACTTCGAATGGGGTAGGGCGGCGCTGCTCTCCGGCCTTTTGGGCGCGCTGCTGTTGACGGGCTGCGGCCAGGCCGCGCCGGTCGATCCGAACGCGGGCAAGACCGAGGCGGCCGCCTTCATGGCCAAGAACGGCAAGGAAGACGGCGTCGTCACCCTGCCCAGCGGCCTGCAGTACAAGGTGGTGCAGGCGGGGCCGGCGGGCGGCGTCAGCCCCGACCGCAACGATCTGGTCAAGGTCGATTACGAGGGCAAGCTGGTCGACAACACCGTGTTCGACAGCTCGTTCGCGCGCGGCGCCCCGGCGGTGTTCACGCCGGAAGAGGTGGTCAAGGGCTGGACCGAGGCGCTGCAGAAGATGCGCGTCGGCGACGAATGGCTGCTCTATGTGCCGCCCGAGCTGGGCTATGGCGAGCGGGGCAATCCCAAGATTCCGGCCAACTCCGTGCTGATCTTCCGGCTGAAATTGCTGGACGTGGCCAAGGTGCCTGGCGGCGGATCGGGCGCGGCGACGGCGATGGGGTGACGGGCGCCGTCTCCTCCCCATGAAATGGGGAGGTGGCTCGGAGCGCAGCGGAGAGACGGAGGGGGTCTCACCGCATCGCGCGCGCCTGTGGGGCTTCAAGAGCCCCTCCACCACGCTTCGCGCGGTCCCCCTCCCCACAAGTGGGGAGGAGACGCGAAAAGTGCACTGTGAATTTTTAGAGTGCACTTTCGTGCAGATTTTTGCGAGCCGTTTGCAACTTCTGTCGTTCGCGGATGTCAAAGACCGGGAAGGGCAGTATAGCGCGGCGCGCGAAGGCGATAGGGTGATGGTCGCTGGTCTTCGTCAGGGCATTGAAATCGCACGGGTTCGTCGCGGCGATTATGCGGGTTGGGGCCGTCGCCATTCGCTCAGGACGTCGGGATCGGTCTCGGTGGTCGCCTGGGACAGGGCGGCGAACGCTTCGGCCGTCATCAGCCGCGACAGGGCCCAGACGGCGGCGCCGCGCACCAGGGGCGAGGGGTCGGCCAGCAGGGCCTGGGTCGGTTCGATCAGGGTCGCGTCGCCCGAATTGCCGACGGCGTAGAGGACGTTCCGCAGAAAACGGTCGCGGCCGATCCGCTTGACCGGGCTCTTGGTGAACAGGGCGCGGAAGGCCGCGTCGTCCAGCGCCAGCAGGTCGTGCAGCCGGGGGCTTTCGAAGGCGGGGCGGGGGTGCAGCCGGATCTCGCGGGCGCTCTGCGCGAACTTGTTCCACGGGCAGACCGCCAGACAGTCGTCGCAGCCATAGAGGCGCGACCCGGTCATCGCGCGAAACTCGACCGGCCAGGGATCGGCGAATTCGATGGTCAGATAGGAGAGGCAGCGCCGGGCGTCGAGCTGGAACGGGGCGGGAAAGGCCTGGGTCGGGCAGGCGTCGAGACAGGCGGTGCAACGGCCGCAATGCTCGGTTTCGGGCGCGTCCGGTTCGATCTCGGCGGCGGTCAGTATGGTCCCGAGAAACAGCCAGTTGCCGTGGGTGCGGCTGAGCAGATTGGTGTGCTTGCCCTGCCAGCCCAGGCCCGCGCGCTGGGCCAGCGGCTTTTCCATCAGGGGGGCGGTGTCGACGAAGACCTTGATGTCCTTGCCGTTTCTGGCCGCGATCTGGCCCGCCAGCTGTTTCAGCCGGCCCTTGATGACCTCGTGATAGTCGTCGCCGCGCGCATAGACCGAAATATAGCCGGCCGAGCGGTCGGCCAGCTGCTCCAGCGGGTTCTGATCGGGGCCGTAGTTCAGGCCCAGGACGATGGCGGTCCTGGCCTCGTCCCACATGGCGGTGGGGTGCTGGCGGCGATCCAGCGTCGTCTCCATCCATTCCATGTCGCCATGCCGGCCCTCGTCCACGAAATGACGCAGCCGCTCGCCCGCCGGCCAGGCGTCGGCCGCCGAGGCGAACCGGCAGACATCGAAGCCCAGCTCGGCCGCACGCTGGCGGATGAAGGTTTTCAGGCGGTCGGACACGGGGCGGGGGATAGCACGAAGTCTCCTCCCTGCGGAGCGGGGAGGTGGCGCGGCGCGTCTTCGCGCCGTGACGGAGGGGCGGCCCCGCATCGCAGGCGCCCGTGGGACTTCAAGATCCCCTCCACCACGCTACGCGCGGTCCCCCTCCCCATTTCATGGGGAGGAGACGGCGTCGCCGTCGAACAGTTCGAGGATCTGCGCCCGGACATCCGTGGGCCAGGGCGCGATCAGGGCGGTCAACCGGTCGCGGTCGGCGGCGAACAGGGCGCGGCTGGCCTCTTCGAAATCGGGAGCGTCGCCGGCCATCTCGACCATGAAGCCATAGGCGGCGTCGGTGCGACGGCGGCGGGCGTTGTCCTCCGCGCCGCTCTTGCGGGCCTGTTCGACTAGCCGACGCAGGGCGGCCGAGGCGCCGCCCGGCTGGGTCGCCAGCCAATCCCAATGGCGCGGCAGCAGAGTGACCTCGCGCGCGGCGACGCCCAGGCGCGGGCGGCCGCGTCGCGGCGGCGCCGGCCGCAGATCGAGATCGACCGGACGGCCGGTCGCCAGGTCGAAGACGCGCAGCGACGCCTGGGGCGAGGCGGACAGGGCGGCCTGGAAGGCGGCCGACACGGCCGCTTCCGGTCCCTTGGCGATCCGGTCGGGACCGTCGAACAGGACCAGCCGGCGAATTTCGTCGTCCATATATTTACCCGGATAAATTTAGCGCCTAAGGATAATACCCGGATAATAAGGAAAGCCGCCATGACCACAAGCCGCAAGGCCCTGATCGCCGAATACAAGGAGCGGCCGACCATCGCCGGAATCTACGCCGTGATCTGCAGCGCGACGGGCCAGGTCTGGGTCGGCAAGAGCCGCCACATCGACACCGAACAGAACGGCCTGTGGTTCACGCTGCGCCATGGCGGCAGCCCGTATCGGTCGCTTCAGGCGGCGTGGACGGCGCATTCGCCCGAGGACTTCCGCTTCGAACAGCTGGACCGCCTGCCCGAGGACATTTCGGACCTGCGACGCAAGGACGAACTGGCGGGACGCGCCAAACTGTGGATCGCGCGGCTGGGCGCGGAGGCGCTTTAGCGGCTCAGAAATCCAGGTCGGCGTACCAGGCCGAGGGCGGCACGCCGACGAAGCGGTCGGCGAGCAGGGGGCGGAAGCAGGGGCGGGATTTCAGCTTGGAATACCAGGTCTTCAGCGCGGGCCAGGTCTGCCAGGGAATTTCGCCGAAATAGTCCAGAACCGACAGGTGGGCGGCGGCGATCAGGTCGGCTTGCGACAGGCGGCGGCCCGCCAGCCAGTCGCGAGCGGCGACCAGATCCTCCAGCACGGCTAAATGCGATTTCAGGGCGTCGCGGCCGTCGCGCAGGGCGCGGGCCTCGGGCGGGCCGAGCTTGAGCAGGGGCTTCTCCATCCGCTCGTGCAGCAGGACGGCGTCCACGTCGTCGGTGAAGCGACGCTCGAACCAGCCGGTCAGGCGGCGCGCCTCGGCCCGTTCGGCGGCGTCGGCGGGCAGCAGCAGCGGCCCCTTCTGCTGATCCTCGATCCAGCCCAGGACGGCGGGCAGTTCGCACAGGGTCAGGGGGCGGCCCCGGTCGGTCGTCTGCACCACCGGCGGCAGGCCCGAGGGGTTGAAGTCGTTGACCGGGCAGTCCTCCTCCCACGGCCGGACCGGCGTGTCGGTCCAGTCGATCCGCGCCTCGCCCAGCGCCAGTCGCGCGGCGCGCGAAGCGGGCTGGAAGGCGAAGTGGAAGAGAACGCAAGGGTCGGCCATCGCAGCGTGATGCGCCCCGACCCGTTAAATCGGCGTTTACCGCGTCAGGACCAGGGACCCTTGGCCACCGGGGCGGGCGGGGCCGCCTCGGACGGCGCCTGCGACGAAAGCGTCGGATCGGCGGGGACGGAGGCGGGGGCCTGGGCCCGGCCGCGCGGATCGGCGTGGATCAGGATGTCGGCGGCGGGAAAGCGCGCCAGGACCCGGCGTTCGGCCTCGACCACGATGGCGTGGGCGGCGTCCAGCGTCAGGGCGCCGTCCAGATCGACGTGCATCTGGATCATCATGACCGGGCCGACCATACGGGTTCGCAGCTGGTGAACGCCGGTGACGCGCGGATCGGCCAGCACGGCCTGGGTCACGGCGGCGCGGTCGGCCTGGGGGGCGGCGCGGTCCAGCAGGTGGTCGGCGGCGGCCCGCAACATGCCGGTCGCGCCCCAGAACAGCCAGACGGCGACGACGACGCCCGCCGCCGCGTCCAGACCCGGCGCGCCCAGGAAGGCGCCCGACGCCACCCCGATCAGCACCACGGCGTTGGCGGCCAGATCGGCGGCGTAGTGGGCGCGGTCGCCGGCGACGGCCAGAGAGCCGGTCTTCTTCAGGGCCCGGGTCTGCATCCACACCAGCCAGCCGGTGATGGCGATGGCCGCGACCATGACGCCCACGGCCCAGGCGCCGGCGGTGACGGGGCGGGGGTCGAAGATGCGCTGCAACCCCTCCCAGCCGATGAAGACGGCCGAGGCGAACACCAGCCCGGCCTGAACCAGGGCGGCTAAAGCCTCGCCCTTGCCGTGGCCATAGCGGTGATCCTCGTCCGGCGGGGCCGCGGCCCAGCGCACGGCGAAGAAGGTGGTCAGGGACGCCGCCAGGTCCAGCGCCGAATCCGCCAGACTGGCCAGGATGGAGACCGAGCCGGAGGCGCCCAGGGCGAAGGCTTTCAGCGCGATCAGCAGCACCGCGACCCCGACCGACAGCCGGGTGATGCGCCGCGTGGCGAGATGGGCGTCTTCGAGGGGGGCGGGCGTCGTCATTGTCGGCTTCTTCTCGCGCAATCGTGGCCGAAAGCCAACCGCCGGCCCAAACGGGTCGTTCCGTCCGAAACGATCATGCTCTAGGGGGAAGGCATCCGGGCGCGCGGCGTGCCGGGCGCATTCGTTTTCGAGGGTCTCATGTCGGACTGGCTTGCCGCCATCATCCTGGGTCTGGTCGAGGGGCTGACCGAGTTCATACCCGTGTCCTCGACCGGCCATATGCTGCTGCTGGGGCATTTCATCGGCTTTCACAGCGCGGGCAAGACGTTCGAGATCGTGATCCAGCTGGGCGCCCTGCTGGCCATCGTCAGCGTCTATTTCAAACGGCTGTGGGCGCTGGCGACGCGCTGGCCCTTCGATCCCGAGGCGCGGCGGTTCCTGATCGGGCTTCTGGTCGCCTTCGCCCCCGCCGTGGTGATCGGCTTTCTGGCCTATGACTTCATCAAGACGGTGCTGTTCGAGACGCCGCAGGTGGTGTGCGTGGCCCTGATCGTCGGCGGGGTGATCCTGCTGGCGCTGGACAAGATGGACAAGCGGCCCAAATGGCTGGACGCCGAAACCTATCCGATGCGGGTCTATTTCCTGATCGGCCTGTCGCAATGCCTGGCCATGATCCCCGGCGTGTCGCGATCCGGCGCCACCATCGCCGGCGGCCTGCTGCTGAAGACCGACAAGCGGTCGGCGGCGGAGTTCAGCTTCTTCCTGGCCCTGCCGACCATGGGGGCGGCGGTCGCCTATGATCTTTTGAAGAACCACAAGACGCTGGATTTCAGCGACGTGGGCCTGATCGCCGTGGGCTTTGTCGTGGCCTTCGTCTCGGCCTTGGCGGTGGTGCGGTTCCTGCTGGACTTCGTGTCCCGGCGCGGCTTCGGCGTCTTCGCCTGGTGGCGGATCGTGGTCGGGGTCGTGGGCCTGGTCCTGCTGCAGATGGGGTTCTGAGGCCGGCATGACCACGCTTCTCTATGGCCGGCCGCCGGTCGTGTTCGATCCACCGGGTGAGGCTGTCCAGACCTCGCCCCTGATCCCGGATTCGGCGGCGCTGGAGGCCCAGCCGGCCGGTTCGGCCGACATGGTGATGATCTACGCCCCGCCCGGCGTGCTGGAGCGGCGCTATGTCCTGGCCCTGGCGCTGAAGGCGCTGAAGGTCGGCGGGCGGCTGGACGTGATGGCGCCCAAGGACAAGGGCGGCTCGCGCCTGGGCAAGGAGCTGAAGGCGTTCGGGGTCGAGGTCGCCGAGACGGCCAAGGCCCACCACCGCCGCTGCATCGTCATCCGGCCCGAGACGGTCGAGGGTCTGGACGCGGCCATCGCGGCGGGCGGACCACAGGTCGTGGCGGGGCTGGAGGCCTGGTCCCAGCCCGGAATCTTCGCCTGGGACCGGATCGATCCGGGTTCGGCCCTGCTGGCCGAACACCTGCCGCCGATGAAGGGCGAGGGGGTCGATCTGGGCTGCGGCTACGGCGCGCTGTCGACCGTGGTGCTGCGCTCGCCCGCCGTAACCAAGCTGAAGCTGGTCGATCTGGACCGCCGCGCCATCCAGGCCGCGCGCCAGAACATCACGGACGACCGGGCCAAGGTCTGGTGGTCCGACGCCCGCACGCTGGAGGCCAAGGGCGACAAGGATTTCGTGGTCTCGAACCCGCCCTTCCACGACGGCGGCGCAGAGGACCGGCGGCTGGGTCAGGCCTTCATCCGCAAGGCGGCGGAGTTGCTGAAGAAGGGCGGCGTCGCCTGGATCGTCGCCAACCGGCACCTGCCCTATGAGGCGGAGCTGGATGCGGCGTTCAAGCGGGTGCGGCTGATCGCCGAGGCGGGCGGATACAAGCTGTTCGAGGCGGTGAAGTGATTTTCCTTTCGTCCTCGTCATCCTCCGGCAAGCCGCTTGCGGCCCAGACCGGGGGACCCAGCGGCGCCGAAGGCGAAATCCATCCGCCGCACGATGTTCAAAAACCGAGGGCGCGACAGGTTCGCGCTCGCGCGCGCCGCTGGGTCCCCCGGTCGCTTCGCGCCGGAGGATGACGAAAGCCATGGCGAAAACCCCCACCTCCCGCGTCGACCGTCTGCTGGGATCGATGGGCTATGGCTCGCGGGCCGAGATGGCGCGGATGGCGCGGGCGGGGGGTATCGTGCTGGACGGGGCGGACCTGACGGATGTGTCGAAGCGCATTCCGGTGACGCCCGACCTGCCGACCCGGATGGAGATCGACGGAGCGCCGCTGGACCCCGTGCAGGGGCTGGTCCTGATGCTGAACAAGCCGCTGGGCATGACCTGTTCGCACAAGGAAGAGGGGGCGCTGGTCTATGACATCCTGCCCGACCGCTGGCGTCGGCGCGATCCGGCCATCTCGACCATCGGGCGGCTGGACAAGCAGACGACGGGTCTGTTGCTGCTGACCGACGACGGCGACCTGCTGCACCGGGTCATCAGCCCCAAACGCCATGTGGCCAAGGTCTATCGCGCCGGTCTCGCGCGGCCGCTGACCGGGACGGAAGGCGATCTGTTCGCGGCGGGCGCGCTGGTGCTGGAGGGCGAGGACAAGCCGCTGGCGCCCGCCGCCCTGGAGGTGGTGACGCCGACCGAGGCCCTGCTGACCGTGACCGAGGGGCGCTATCACCAGGTGCGGCGGATGTTCGCCGCCGCCGGCAACCACGTCGAGACCCTGCACCGCGAGCGGATGGGCGGGCTGACCCTGCCGTCCGATCTAGCGCCCGGCCAATGGCGGCTGCTGAGCCCCGAAGAGATCGCGTCGATCTTCGCCTGATTGGACATTGGACGGTCGGATGGCTATCTTGATGGCCATGTCCAGCTATTCCGTCGCCGAGGCCAAGAACAACCTGCCCAAGCTGCTGGATCGCATGCTGGCGGGCGAGGCCGTGACCATCACCCGGCGCGGCGTGCCCGTGGCGCGACTGGAGCCGGCGCAGGCCGTCAAGCCGACATCCGGCCCGATCGACATGGAGTGGCTCAAGCGCGTGCGGATCAAGTCCGAGGCGGCGATGGATTCCGTCACCCTGATCCGCAAGATGCGGGACGAAGAGATTTGACCGTCTATCTGGACACCAGCGTCCTGATGTCTCTGTTCCAGACCGACAACCACACGGCGCGGGCGTCGGCCTGGATCGCGGGCGTCGACGACTTCGTCATGAGCAGCTGGACCGTGACGGAGTTTTCCTCCGCCCTGGGGGTGCGGACGCGGATGCGCAATCTGCTCGACAAGGAGCGCCGCGAGTTCGAACTGCAACTGGACCAATGGTTGAGCGGCAGGGTCGTCCTTTCGGTGATCGACAACGACATGCTGGAAGCGCGGCGGCTGGTCAGGCACGACGTGAGACTGCGCGCGCCCGATGGGCTGCACCTCGCCCTGGCCGTGCGACACGGTTGCAGCCTCGCCACGCTGGACGAGGACATGGCGGCGGTCGCACGCGACATCGGACTGACGGTGATCGTCCCATGATCGCCAAAGTCAAGATCTGCGGCCTGACCTCGCCGGAAACGCTGGACGCCGCGCTGGACGGCGGGGCGGACTTCGTGGGGGCGGTGGTGTTTGCAAAAAGCCCGCGTCACATCGCGCCCGAGGCGGCGGCGACGCTGTTCGAACGGGCGCGGGGGCGGGCCGGGATCGTCGCGGTGACGGTCGATCCCGACGATGCGCTGCTGGATCAGATCGCGCGGACGCTGAGGCCCGACTTCATCCAGCTGCATGGGTCGGAGACGGCCGGGCGGGCGGAAGCGGTGCGGGCGCTGACGGGGGCGGGGGTCATCAAGGCCCTGCCGATCCGGCGGGCGGGGGACTTCGCGGCGGCGGACGACTGGGACCGCCACGCCGACCATCTGATGTTCGACGCCAGGCCGCCTGAAGGGTCGGTCCTGCCGGGCGGTGTGGGGCATAGTTTCGACTGGACCCTGCTGGCCGACCGGGCGTTTCGGCGTCCCTGGTTCCTGGCGGGCGGTCTGAACCCGGACAATGTGGCCGAGGCGCTGCGGATCACGGGCGCGCCGATGGTGGACGTGTCCTCTGGCGTCGAAAGCGCGCCGGGTGTTAAGGACGCGGGCCGGATCGCGGCCTTCATCGAGGCCGTGCGCCGGTCGTAATTCCGACGCCTCCCCGCGTGAAAGTCGAACCGTGAACGCACAGACGCCTCTGCAAGCCGCCGATCCCGCCCCGCTGGCGAACGCCTACGCCTGGCCCGACGCGGCCGGTCGGTTCGGCCCCTATGGCGGCCGGTTCGTCGCCGAGACCCTGATGCCGCTGATCCACGAGCTGGACACGGCCTATAAGGCGGCCAAGGCGGACCCCAGTTTCCAGGCCGAGCTGGACGGCTTCCTGACCTACTATGTCGGTCGGGAAAGCCCGCTGTATTTCGCCGAGCGGCTGACCGAACATTTCGGCGGGGCCAACATCTGGCTGAAGCGCGAGGACCTGAACCATACGGGCGCGCACAAGATCAACAACTGCATGGGCCAGATCCTGCTGGCTCGTCGCATGGGCAAGACGCGCATCATCGCCGAGACGGGCGCGGGCCAGCACGGGGTGGCCTCGGCCACCGTGGCGGCGCGCTTTGGTTTGCCCTGCACCGTCTATATGGGGGCGGTGGACGTGGAGCGGCAGCAGCCCAACGTCTTCCGCATGCGCCTGCTGGGCACCGAGGTCTTCCCCGTCACGGCGGGCGCCGCGACCCTGAAGGACGCGATGAACGAGGCGATGCGCGACTGGGTCACGAACGTCGCGGACACCTATTACATCATCGGCACGGCGGCGGGGCCGCACCCCTATCCGGCCATGGTGCGCGATTTCCAGTCGGTGATCGGCAAGGAGATCAAGAGCCAGTCGCAGGCCCAGATGGGCAAGCTGCCCGAGGCCGTGGTGGCCTGCATCGGCGGCGGATCGAACGCCATCGGCGCCTTCCACCCCTTCATTGCGGACGAGGGCGTGCGGCTGATCGGGGTCGAGGCGGCGGGCCACGGCCTGGATACGCCCGACCATGCGGCGTCGCTGAAGGGCGGGCGGCCCGGCGTGCTGCACGGCAACCGGACCTATCTGCTGCAGGACGACGACGGCAATATCGTCGAGGGGCATTCGATCTCGGCGGGGCTGGATTATCCGGGCATCGGGCCGGAACACGCCTGGCTGCACGACATCGGCCGGGCCGAATATCGCTCGGCGACCGACAACGAGGCGCTGGAGGCGTTCCAGCTGTGTTCGAAGCTGGAAGGGATCATCCCCGCGCTGGAGCCGGCCCATGCCCTGGCCCGCACGGGCGAAGTGGCGCGCGAAGTCGGCAAGGGCGGCGATGTCGTCCTGCTGATGTCGGGACGCGGCGACAAGGACATCTTCCAGGTCGCCAGACATTTGGGAGTCGAACTGTGATCCGTACTCTGACGATCGCCGGCGCCGCGCTGGCCCTGTCCGCCGCCGGGGTTCAGGCCCAGGCCCCGGCCACGCCCCCGACGGCGCCGCAGGGCGGCCCGGCCGAGGTCGGCCTGCTGACCGGGGCGGAGCTGTCGCCCGATTGCGGCGGGCTGAACAATCTGGCGGGCCGGGCCTGGTGCGTGACCGCGCCGCTGGGCCAGATCGGCGCCCTGGCTGACGCCTATATCGCCGATCTGGCGTCCAAGAACTGGCTGGCGGCGGGCGGCGACGAGAACCGCGTCGTCCTGATCAAGCGCCGCGAGGCCGGCGGCTGCGACGGGATGCAGATGGTCGCCTTCTACGACACGACGAAAACCGCCGTCGCCGAACTGCCCGCCTATCTGGGCTTCGCCACCATTCCCGGCGACGTGTGCGCCGCGCGATCGGCCGCCCCGGCCGCTGCTGGAACGCCGCCGCAATGACCACCGCCCGTATCGATGCGCGCTTCAAGGCGCTGAAGGCCGAGGGCCGTGCGGCCTTCATTCCCTATGTGATGGGCGGCGATCCGTCGCGCGAGGAGGCGCTGGCGATCCTGAAGGGCCTGCCTGCGGCGGGCGCCGACATCATCGAACTGGGCTTTCCGTTCAGCGATCCGATGGCCGAGGGGCCGCCGATCCAGAAGGCGGCGATCCGGGGGCTGGCGGCCGGTTTCGGCCTGCGTTCGACGATGGATCTCGCGCGCGAATTCCGCAAAGGGGACGACGCCACGCCCATCGTGCTGATGGGCTATCTGAACCCGATCGAGAGCCTGGGCTATGACGCTTTCGCCGCCTATGCGGCCGACTGCGGCATCGACGGACTGATCGTGGTGGACTGCCCGCCGGAAGAGGCCGGGCCGCTGGTTCAGGCGCTGGACAAGGTTTCGATCTCTCTGATCCGACTGGCCACGCCGACGTCCGACGACGACCGGCTGGGGGTGTTGGCTGAGGGCGCGTCGGGCTTCGTCTATTACGTCGCCGTCGCGGGCGTGACGGGGGTGAAGGAGGCGGACGCCGATGTGGTGGCGCCGGCCGTTAAGCGGGTGCGGGCGGCCTCGGGCCTGCCGGTCGCGGTCGGCTTCGGCATCAAGACGCCCGAGCGCGCCGCCGCCATCGCCAGGGTCGCGGACGCCGTGGTCGTCGGCTCGGCCCTGGTGGAAGAGGTGGCCGCCGCCGTCGCCGCGAACGAACCGGCCGCGCCGCGCGTTCTGGCCCAGGTGAAGGCGCTGGGCGACGCGGTTCGATCCGTCGCTAGTGCTTCCGTGGCGGAAACCGTCTAAGAGCGCGCGGATGAACGACAAGACCAAGCCTCAGGAAAAGCGCGGCGGCTGGCTCAGCCGCTTTGCGCCCGGCGTGCGCAAGATCGTCTCGCGCCGCGACACCCCGGACAATCTGTGGGTCAAGGACCCCGACAGCGGCGAGATGCTGTATCGGTCGGACCTGGAGACCGCCCTGTGGGTCACGCCGTCGGGCCGCCATATGCGGATCGACGCGCCGACGCGGCTGAAGGCCACCTTCGACGGCGGCGTCTATGAAACCATCGACAGCCCCGACGTGCCGGAAGATCCGCTGAAGTTCTCGGACGGCAAGTCCTACAAGGACCGGCTGCACGCGGCGAGGAAGGCGGCGGGCCGCAAGGACACCATGGCCATCGGCGTCGGCCCCGTGGGCGGCCAGACGGCGGTGGTGATCGTCCAGGACTTCACCTTCATGGGCGGGTCTCTGGGCATGGCGGCGGGCGAAGCCTTCATCAAGGCCGCGCGCGAAGCCGTGGCCCGTCGGGTTCCGCTGGTCTGTTTCACCGCCGCCGGCGGCGCGCGGATGCAGGAAGGCGCCCTGTCGCTGATGCAGATGGCGCGCACCACCCTGGCCATCGAGGAGCTGAAACAGGCGAAACTGCCCTATGCCGTGGTCCTGACCGACCCGACGACGGGCGGGGTGACGGCCTCCTACGCCATGCTGGGCGACGTGCATCTGGCGGAACCGGGCGCTCTGATCGGCTTCGCCGGGCCGCGCGTGATCGAGGCCACCATCCGCGAGAAACTGCCGCCGGGCTTCCAGCGCGCCGAATATCTGCAGGAAAAGGGCATGGTGGACCGGGTCGTGACCCGCGCCGACCTGCCCCGCGTTCTGGGCCAGATCCTGTCCATGCTGATGGGCGGAAACCGCCAGGCGGCCTGACGCTTTCTCTCCCTCTCGTCATCCTAGGCCTTGTGCCTAGGATCCAGAAACACAGGCTTCAGAGATGGGGTCTCTCCTTTCGACACCGGGCGTATGGATCCTAGGCACAAGGCCTAGGATGACGGTGGGTGGAAGGGGCGAATTCGTGGGACGGTGAATGGACCCGATTTCCGAGCGCCTGCGGGCGCGGCATCCGCAACGGATCGACCTGTCGCTGGATCGGATGAGGGCGCTGTGCGCCGCGCTGGGCGATCCCCAGCATCGCCTGCCGCCGGTGGTCCATGTGGCCGGCACCAACGGCAAGGGGTCGACCGTGGCGATGATCCGCGCCATCGCCGAGGCGGCGGGCCTGCGGGTCCATGCCTACACCTCGCCCCATCTGGTGCGGTTCAACGAGCGGATCAGGCTGGCCGGAACGCTGATCGAGGATCGGGCGCTGAACGCCATCCTGGACCGGATCGAGGCGGCGATGGCCGAGACCGGCAGTGAGGCCACGGTGTTCGAAAGCACCACCGCCGCCGCCTTCCTGGCCATGTCCGAGACCCCCGCCGACCTGGCCATCATCGAGGTGGGGCTGGGCGGGGTGCTGGACGCGACCAATGTGATCGAGCGGCCGCTGCTGAGCGTGATCGCGCCGGTCGACTACGACCACGCCGAGTTCCTGGGGACCGATCTGGCGGGCATCGCGGCGGAAAAGGCCGGGGTGCTGAAGCCGGGTGCGCCGGGGGTGATCGCGCGCCAGCAGGAGGCCGCCATGGCCGCCATCGAACGGGCGGCGCAGGCGGTTCATGCGCCGCTGACGGTCATGGGGGTGGATTTCGACGCCTGGGCGGAACGCGGCGGGCTGGCGTTTCAGGATCAGGAAAGGTTCCTGGACCTGCCCGCGCCGGGGCTGGCGGGCGCGCACCAGATCGACAATGCGGGCGTGGCCGTCGCGGCGGCGCTGGAGTTGGACCTGCCGGAAGCGGCCATCGCCGAGGGGCTGAAGGCCGTGCGCTGGCCTGCGCGCCTGCAACGGATTTCGGCCGGTCCTTACGGCGAGGCGGCGCGGGCGGCCGAGGCCGAACTGTGGCTGGACGGGGGGCACAATCCCCATGCCGGACGGGCGCTGGCGGCGTTTCTGGCCGAGCGTCAGACGCGGGCGCCGCGTCCGCTGGCCCTGATCTGCGGCATGCTGGCCAACAAGGACGCGGGCGGTTTCTTCGCCGCTCTGAAGGACAGCCACGCCACCGTCTTCACCGTCGACTTCGACGGCGCGGCGGCGGACCCGGCGGCGCTGGCCGCCGTGGCGCGGGGTCACGGTCTGGCCGCGACGCCCGCCGGATCGGTCGACGAGGCGCTGAGGCTGGCGCTGCGGTTGGGCGCGGGCCGGGTGGCCATCTGCGGGTCGCTGTATCTGGCGGGGGAAGTGCTGGGCGCCAGCGAAGAGACCTGGCCGGTCTGAGCGTCGCCCGACGCTCTCCCTCCCCCTGTGGGGGAGGGTGGCCGAGCGCAGCGAGGTCGGGCGGGGGCGGCCGTGCGCCGCCCTGAACCGCCCTGAACATCTGCCCTTCGTTCACAAGGCGCGTCCCTGGCGGGCCGCCCCCACCCGGTCGCTGGCGCGACCACCCTCCCCGGGGCGGGGAGGGCGAGGGGTTGCGCGCTGACCTACCGCGTCATCCAGGGTTTGGACTTGCCGGCCGCGATGCGGGCGGCCTGTTCGCGCTGGAAGCGGCCGCCGCGCGGGGGCTTGGGGCGGGCGTCCAGCTTGGCGGTCTTCAGGCGCAGGGCCTTCTGCGCCGGGGTTTCGCCGGGGATGTCGTCGGCTTCCGCCGGGTCGGTGATGGGGGCTTCGTCGCTCATGGCGGCATCCTAACATGAAAACGCCCGCCGGTCGGGACCGGCGGGCGCGTGATCTTCAAAGACGGCGAAGGATCAGGCGTCGGTCTTGACGCCGGCCTCGGCCAGCCATTCGACGATCTTGCCCTTGGGCATGGCGCCGACCTTCATCGAGGTCATCTGGCCGTCCTTGAACAGCATCAGGGTCGGGATGCCCTTCACGCCCAGTTTGGAGGGGGTCATGGGGCTGTCGTCGATGTTGATCTTGGCCACCGTGACCTGACCGCCCAGTTCGTCGGCGATCTGCTCCAGCGCCGGGCCGATCTGTTTGCAGGGGCCGCACCATTCGGCCCAGAAATCGACCAGCACGGGGGTCGAGGCTTTCAGGACGTCGGCGTCAAAGCTTTCGTCGGTGACTTTTACAGTCGCCATGAATGGTCTCCCTTTGTGGCGCTAACACTCGGCCCGCGGGGCCGAGCGGCTTGAGCGCCGAATTGTGGCGCGCCGGACGGCTGTCCAGCGTTCAGTCGCAGATGTGGGAGCGAATCGCGGGCAATTCAACTCTTCCCTTCATCCGCCGTCACCCTCGGGCTTGACCCGAGGCCGGGCGTCGATCGGGCGGTGCGTGGCCCGTTCGCATGAGCGGCGGCGCGCCCGATCCTCGGGTCAAGCCCGAGGATGACGGGAGTTTAGGAAGCCAGAGCCGCCTCCAGCATCGCCTGCGGGATGGGCATCAGTTTCGGGCCGTCGGTCCAGACCAGGGCGGCCTCGACCGGGCGGCCGGGATAGAGGCGTTTCAGGACGGCGACATAGACCGCCGCCTGCAGCACATAGGCCGGATCGACGGCGTCGAGGGCGGCGGGGGCCGGGCGGTTGGTCTTGTAATCGACGACCAGAACCCGGTCGGGCGTGACCACCAGCCGGTCGATGCGGCCGTTGATGGCGACGCCGGGCGGCAGGTCGGGGGCGGACCCCGTCAGGGCGACCTCGGCGCGTGACCCCGCGCCGAAGACGGGGGCGAAACGGGCGTCGTCCAGCACCGAGAAGGCGGCGGCGATCATCTCGGCGCGCTGGGCCGCGTCCAGATCGGTCTCGCGCGACAACAGGCGCACGGCCGCGTCCGCCCGGTCGGCGGGGGCGATGTCGGGCAGCCGTTCCAGCAGCCGGTGGATCAGGTCGCCGCGCCGGAACCGGCCCAGCGCGGCGCCGCCGGACTCGCTGCGCGCCAGGGGCGAGGGGGCGGGGATGCGGACCTGGCCCTCCATCCGCGACGGCGAGGCGAAGCGGGCGGCGGCGTCGGCGGGCGGGGCGGAGGCGGCCCAGGCGGGCAGGGCGGCGGCCGATCCGGCCGGGGCGGCGACGACCGTGCGGCGCTCGGGATCGACGCCGAAGCGGCGCACGCCGTTCTCGACCTCGCGCACCCGCTCGCCCAGCCGGTCGAAGGTTTCTGAGAGGATCGACCACCAGCTGCCGGCCTCGGCGCCCCGGCTGGAGGCGCGGCCCATGACGATGACGCGGTCGCGCGCGCGGGTCAGGGCGACATAGAGCAGGCGCAGGGTCTCGTCGTCCGTGCGGGTCTGGCGGGCGGCGCGGGCGTCGGCCGAGGCGGGGCAGTCGTCGCGGGCCGAGCCGGGGGCCATCAGCCAGGCCTCGCGCTCGTCCTCGGGGGTGACGGCCGGCATCAGGGAGGGGCCCTGCGCCTTCGCCTTCATGGTGGTGTCGGGCAGGATGACGATGGGCGCTTCAAGCCCCTTGGCGCCGTGGACGGTCATGACGCGGACCTCGCCGCGCGCGCCTTCCAGCTCTCGCTTCACCTCGACGTCGGCGGCCTCCAGCTGGGCGAGGCAGGTCTCCAGATCGACGGCACCCCGGTTCTCGGCGGCCAGAACCTGATTCAGCGTCTCGTCTATGGCCTCTTCCGCCTCGCGGCCCAGCCGGGCCAGGATGCGGGCGCGCCCCGACAGCCCCGTGTCGTCCACGCGGTTCAGAACCTGGGAGAAGAAGGCGAAGGGATCGCCGCCGCGCGCGCCGAGGGCGGCCTGAAGCGCGTCGCGGGCGCGGCTCCATTCCGGGCGTTCCCCGGCCCGGTCGCGCAGATCGCGCCACAGCTGGCCGGGCTTGCGGTTCTCGCGCCCGGCCAAGGCATAGAGACCGTCCTCGTCCACGTCGCACAGGGGGCTGCGAAGCACCTCGGCCAGCGACAGGTCGTCGTCGGGGAAGAGGGCGAACCGGGCCAGGGCGATCAGGTCGTCGAAGACGATATGGCTGGACAGTTTCAGGCGGTCGGCCCCGGCGACGGGCAGCCCCTCCGTCTTCAGGGCGCGAATGATCTCCTCGAAGGTCGCGTCGCGGCGGCGGACCAGGACGATATAGTCGCCATAGCCGGCGGGGCGCAGGTCGCGCGTGCTTCGGTCGAAGACGGCGACGCCGCTTTCGACCTGGCGGCGGATTTCGCGGGCCAGGTCGCGGGCCAGGCGTTTTCTGGCGCTGCCGGCGCCTTCCTGATCGACCGGATCGTCCCAGGCGTCGGTCTCGGGCGCGAGCTCGTCCAGAAACAGGGGCCACAGGTCGACCGCGCCGTGCTGGCCCGTGCGCGCGGGGATGTGGCGGGCGATGTCGCCCTGGGGGCCGGTCAGGGCGCGGGTGCGGTCGGGATCGGCGAAGACGGCGTCGACGAAGGCCAGCACCTCTTCGGTCGAGCGGTAGGAGGTGTTCAGCTCCGGCCCGGCGAAGGGTTCGCCGGCGCCCTCGGCCAGGGCCAGGAAGGCGCCGCGTTCCTGACGCAGCCGCTCGGGCCGGGCGCCCTGGAAGGAGTAGATCGATTGTTTCTCGTCGCCGACGGCGAAGACGGTGCGGCCGGTCTTTTCGCCGGAGTAGAATTCGCCGGTCAGGGCGCGGACGATGGCCCATTGCTCGGGCGCGGTGTCCTGGGCTTCGTCGATCAGGACATGATCGACCCCGCCGTCCAGCTTGTACAGCACCCAGGCGGCGGCCCCGCTTCGGGTCAGAAGCGCGGCGGCGCGCGCGACCAGATCGGGGAAGTCCAAGGCTCCACGCTGGGCCTTGGCGGCCTCGTAGAAGGCGGCGTGGGCGCGGGCCAGGGTCAGGACCTTGACCGTGTCGTCGGCGACCCTGGCCTTTCGCAGGGCCTCGCGCGTGGCGAGGAATTTCGTCTGGAGATCGACCAGCCAGCCGACCGCCCCCTGCGGCGCCGATTTGGTGCCCATGCTCTTTCGCGGCTCGCCCGCCTGGGTGCAGAAGACGCCCGCCAGGGCCGCGAAACCGGCGTAGGGCGGGGCGGCGACGCTCATGGCGTCGGCGATCTTGCGGTCGTTGGCCGAGCCGGTCGCCATGGCCTCGGCCATGCGGTTCCACTCTCCGGGGTCGATGAAGGCGACGAAATCGTGTTCCAGATCCTCCGGGCTGCGGTCGCGCTCGGCGCCGGTCAAGGACCAGGGATCGGGCGCGGTTCCGGCCTCGGCCCGGTCGATATAGTCCAGCAGATCGGCGCGTCGGGCCTCGATCATCGACAGCAGGGCCTGGAACCTCTGCCAGTCCAGCTCGACCGCGAAATGGCTGTAGGCCAGGCCGATGGGGCCGTCCGGGTCGGCGACGGCGGCGCGGGCCAGATCCTCGCGCGCCGAATGGCTGAGGGCGGTCGCGGCCTGGTCCTCCAGCACGGTGAAGCGGGGCGAGACCCCGGCCTCCAGCGGGAACCGGCGCAGCAGCTTCTCGCAGAAGGCGTGGATGGTCTGGATCTTCAACCCGCCGGGCGTCTCCAGCGCGCGGGCGAACAGCTTGCGCGCACGCGACAGCGCCGCGTGGTCCATCGCCTGCGGGTCGCCGTCGTCCAGCCGGGCCAGTTCGCGCGACAGGGCGGCGTCGTCCAGCACGGCCCAGCCGCCCAGCTGGTCGAACAGCCGGGCCTGCATCTCGGCGGCGGCGGCCTTGGTGTAGGTGACGCACAGGATGGCGCCGGGGTCGACCTGATCCAGCAGCAGCCGCGCCACCCGGTTGACCAGGGTGGTGGTCTTGCCCGAGCCGGCGTTGGCGGTGACGAAGACGGTCAGGCGCGGATCGGCCGCGACGATCTGGGGAGAAGGGGCGGTCATTCGCTGTCGTCCCCGTCGCCGATCACCGACCATTCCCAGACGCGGGCCAGATGGTCGTAGTTGCCGCCCTGATTGCCCATGAACTGGGGCGCGGCCCAGGAGACATAGGGCGTGTTCTCGTCGTCGAAGCGGGCGACGCGGCGCTTCAGCCCGTCCAGCGCCGCCTGGGCCAGGTCGGCGGCCTCAGCGCCCGAGGCGCGGGTGACGACCTCGCCCGCCGTCTTGCGTCCCACCACGCGCACATAGGTCAGTTCGTCGGGCGTGACCGGGCCGTTGGTGCGCTCGAACCCGCCGTCGGCCAGGATGGCGGCGGTCAGGGTCAGTTGAGGGGCGAAGCCGGACTTGACCTGTTTGGCGCTGGGCGCCGCCCCGGTCTTGAAGTCCATCACCGCCGCGCCGTCGGACGCCAGCTCGATCCGGTCGGCGAAGGCCTTGACGGTGAAGGGGCCGGCGGGGGCGTCGAAGGTCATCGTCCCCTGCTGTTCGACCAGGATGTCGACGCCGCGCGCGCGACGCCGCCGCTCGAACTCGGTCAGCCAGCGGGCGCAGTTGCGGGCCAGCGGCGCCTCGCGCGCCATGGCCGCATCCTCGAACCCGCGCGCGCCCAGTTCGCGCAGCAGATGGTCGTGCAGGAGGGTTTCGCAGTCGTCGGGCAGGTCGTTCGGCCAGTCCAGCGTCAGCCGTTCGATGGCGGCGTGGACGGCGTTGCCGCGGGCCAGCGCTTCGGCCGAGGCGCCGGGCCGCTCCATCGCCTCCAGCCCCAGCACCCACAGGGCGTAGATGGCGTAGGGGTCGCGCACCCAGCGTTCGATACGGGTGACATAGAGGCTGCGCGGGCGGCGATGCACCGGCGGGCGCGGCTCTGGCCGTTTGGCGAAGCGCGGCGGGCCAGGCGGGGGCGCGTCGAGGGCGCGGGTCCAGTCCAGCACGGTCGTCGGGCGGGACAGGGCGACGGGCGTGTCCCTGGAATCGGCGCCGCGCGTCAGCATCTCCAGCCGCCACAGCCAGCGCGAGCGGACGGCGGGTTGGCCGCCCCGCCGCTCGCTGTGGACCAGGATCACCTCGTCGGCGCAGGCGGCCTGAACGAAATCCTGCGCCGTCTGGCCCAGGCGACGCTCGGGCGGCGGCAGGCCCAGCGCCTTTCGCATCGGGCGCGACAGGAAGGGATCGGTCGGGGCCGCCTGGGGCCAGACGCCTTCCTCCAGCCCAGCCAGGATCATCCGGTCGGCGCGGACAAGCCGCGCCTCGATGGCGCCCAGAATCCGCAGCGACGGATGGGTGGCCCCGCCGGTTCGCACCACCGTCTCCTTGACCAGGGCGGCGACCAGTTCGGCCAGCTCCGCGCGCCGGACCCGGCCCAGCGACGCCCCGCCCTCGATCAGGCCGGACAACAGGCCGGCGGCGGCCTCTCCGTCGGGACCGGCCCAGGCGTTCTGGCCCGCCAGGGTCTCGATCAGCCGCGTCAGGGCCGAGGCGGCGAGGTTCAGGTCGGCGTCGGGCGTGAAGGCGGCGGTCGCGGCCTGGACGGCGGCCTGCAGATGGTCGACCAGCCGCGTGGCGGCGGACAGCCGGGCCTGTTTCCACTCGGGCGGGGCCTTGCCGCGCCGGTCGGGCTGGACCGCCTCCAGCAGGCGACGATGCAGGGCGGAAAAGTCGCGCGGGCGGGGACCGCGCAGGGCGTGTTCCTCCAGCGCCGCGACGGCCGCCGCCTGAGACGCATCGCCGAGATCGAACCGGACCAGCGGATGTTTGATCACGGCCAGCAGCAGGTGCGGCTGGACCGGATCGGCGATCCAGCGGGCGCACAGATCGACCAGGGCGCCGGCGGGCAGGCGCGACAGGGGGCTGCCCGCCGACGAATCCGGGACGACGCCCCAGCGTTCCAGCCGGGCGGCGACGCGGCGACCCAGGGCCTGATCCGGCGTGACGAGGGCGCAGGTCCTGCCCGGCATCTCCAGCGTCTCGCGCATCATCAGGGCGATGGCGGCGGCGGCCTCTTCCTCGGCGCGGACGGTCAGCAGCGACAGGCCCTGAAGACCCTCGGCGATGGGGTCGCGGGTCTCGCCGCGCGCGACAGCCGCCGAACGGATGTCGCGGATGGCGCCGCGCCAGTCGTCGGTGGCCTCGGCCGGGCGCAGGGCCTCGTTGACCACCCGCTGGCGGGCCAGGCCGCGCGCCTCGACGGCGGCGGACGTTGCGGGGCGGAACCAGGGGCGGACGCTGTCGCGCGCGATCTCGCAATGGTCCAGCAGACGTTTCATCGCGCTCTGCGGATGCTGTTCGTCCAGCCGGTTCCAGACGTCCGCGTCCAGATCGAGATCGAGGCCGGGCAGGACGACGCAGCCCAGGGGCGCACTGGCCACGGCCTTCAGCACCTTGCCGGCGGCGGGGACGGTGCCGGTCGAACCGGCGGCGATGACGGCCTGCGTCGGCGGCGTATGGTCCCACAGTTCGGCGAGGCGGTTCAGCAGGGTCGCGCGACGCCAGGCCGGATCGACCAGACCCAGTTCGGCGAGGCGCTCGGGCCAGGCCTCGACCGCCAGACCCAGGAATTTCGCCGACCGCTCCCAGTGTTCGGCCATCTCGCCGTCGACCAGCGCAGCGATCCGTTCGGGGTTCTCGATCTCTTCCAGCTGGCAGGAATCGAGGAAGCCGCCAAGGGCGTCGGCCATGTCCAGCGCGCGCAGCGGGGACAGGGTGGAATCGAACCGTTCGACGATCATCCGCGCCATCTCGAACCGGCGCGTCAGGGCGGGGATGGCGGGCGGCAGGTCCAGACCGAGCGCGCCGGGGGTGAAGGGCGGCTCGTCCTCCTCCAGATCGCCCAGAGGCCGCACCTGCGGCAGCAGCACGGGACGGTCGCCCGACAGTTTCGACAGGGCGCCGGTGAAGGCGCGGGCGGCCCGGCGATTGGGCAGCAGGATCGTCGCGTCCGACAGGGTCTCGGGCGGCAGGTCGCCCAGCCACGCCAGCACCCCCGCCGCCAGGTCTTCGAGGAAGGGCCGGTGCGCGGGGATGGCGTACCAGCGCGGGCTGGACGCCGTGAAGGGATCGAACAGGCTCACGTCTCTCCCGCCAGTTTCGCCTCGGCGTCATCCCGCGCCTGCGGGTCGCCGACGTGCATCCAGTCGCCGTCCAGCACGCAGCCGAACAGACGGCCCTCGGCGGCGGATTTGCGCCACAGGGGGCTGAGGGAGAAGGCGCCGTCGGGGCCGGCGTCGGCATAGCCGGGGCGGGTGATGTGGACGCCCATATAGGCGAAGGGGGCGGATGGGGCCTCGCCCCGGAAGGTCAGGCGGCCATCCTCGGCAAGGAAGAAATCGCCGTCGCCCTCGAAGCCGATGGAGCCCTCGCGGCGGGCCAGCAGCAGGGCGGCGTCCATCGTCTCGGGGTTCCACAGGCGGACCAGATCCGTGAGCGCATCGCCCCGGTCGATCCAGACGCTGTCGATATTGGCGACGAAGACCGGGGCGTCGCCCAGCAGGGCATGGGCCTTCTTCAGACCGCCGCCGGTCTCCAGCAGTTCGGCCCGTTCGTCGGAGATGAGGATTTCGGGGCCGCGACCGCGCGCCGCCAGATGCGCCTCCAGCCGGTCGGCGAACCAGTGGACGTTGACCACGGCCCGTTCGACCCCGGCCTGGGCCAGACGGTCCAGCACATGGTCGATCAGGGCGCGGCCGCCCACCTCGACCAGGGCCTTTGGCCGGTCGTCGGTCAGGGGCCGCATCCGGGTGCCGAGGCCGGCGGCCAGCACCATCGCCGTTCTGGGCGCGGTCTTTGGAACAGCGGTCATGCGCGGACCTCGGCTGGAACATGCCGGTCGAACCAGCGGGCGACGGGCGCCAGCGACGGCTGGTCCAGATTGGCGTTCAGATGCCGCCACATCCGGGGCAGGAACTGGCGGTAGCGCGGCTTGCCGTCGCGGGCGATCAGCCGGGCGAAGATGCCGATGATCCGCGCCTGGTTCAGCGCCGCCAGCCCCGCGTAATCGGCCATGAAGCCCGCGCGGTCCACGCCGGGACGCAGGGCGAAATAGCGGTCCAGCGCCTCGGCCTCCAGCGCGGGCGAGACGTCGCGCCGGGCGTCCTGAAGCAGGGAGTGCAAATCCCAGGACGGGTGGGCGCGCACCGCATCCTGGAAGTCGATCATGCCGACGCGCGCGGCGCCGTCGCGCTGGGGCAGCCAGATCAGGTTCTCGGCGTGATAGTCGCGATGGGCCATGACCGAGGCGCCGCCCGCGCCCGAGGCGACCACGGGCGTCCAGGCCGCGCGCCAGTCGGCTATGGCGGCGGCGTCGAAGGTCACGCGGTCGTCCAGCTTCGGCAGCCAGTCGACGAACAGATCGGCCCCGCCCTGAAGCGCCGTCTCGTCATAGGTCAGCAGGGGCCAGTCGCCGCCGGGGCCGTGCAGGGTCGCGGGCGGATCGCCCGCTGCGTGCAGGACGGCCAGGGCCTCGATGGCGGCCAGATACAGCGGCGTCTCGTCCGCGCCGTCCGCGATCACGCGGGCGAACAGGGCGTCGCCGAAATCCTCCAGCACGGCCAGACCGTTCGGCGCGTCCAGCGCCGGGATGTCGGGGGCGGACAGGCCCAGGCGTTTCAGATGGGCGGCGACGGCGGCGAAGGCCTCGATCCGCCCGGCGGACAGGCGGGCGACGGCGTTCCATCCGGCGGCCCGGCGCTGGTCTGGCGTCCACGACGGATCGCACGGCGGGCTTTCGGCGGCGGGCGCCTGGTCCATCAGCATCAGGGTCGGGCCGGTCGCGGGCGTCAGCCGCTCGTAGCGCCGCGTGGAAGCGTCGCCGGGCAGGGGCGCGCGGGCGGCCTCGGCCAGGCCGGCGGCCTTCAGGAAGTCGAGACGGAGGGTTTCGCGGTCAGACATTCAGTTCCTTCAGCCTTGCTTCCCACGCCCCTACGCCGGAAACGGTCGCAAGGCGGCCCTCGCCCTGTTGGGAGATTTCGATGATCAGCCGGTCGGGCCCCAGGAACGAGCCGGGATCGTCGCCCAGCCGTTCGGGCCATTCGATGACGGCGCAGCCCTCGTCCAGCGCCTCGTCGAGACCGATCTCGAAGGCTTCTTCGGGCCGGGTCAGGCGATAGAGGTCGAAATGGGCGACGGGAGGGGCGCTGTCGTAGAACTGGACCAGGGTGAAGGTCGGACTGGGCACATCCTCGTCCGGCCTGGTCAGGGCGCGGATCAGGCCGCGCGCCAGGGTCGACTTGCCCATGCCCAGGGGGCCGTACAGCAGGACGCTGTCGCCCGCCGCCAGCAGGGGGGCGATGACCTGGCCCAGACGGGTGGTGGCCTCGGCGTCGGACAGGGCGATCTTCATGGGAACACCGCCCTCACGGAAACACAGAATTGGGATTGGCGGCCAGGGTGCGTTCGGTGAAGACCTTTAGCGCCTCGGTGGCCTTGGCGGCGTCCACGTCCAGCCGGTCGGCGGGGATGGGCAGGCCGACGTCGACGCCGAACGGCTTGCCCGCCTTGTTCAGCAGTTCGTGGAACAGGGTCACGTCGCGCAGCTCCTGCGAGACCTTGTCGAACAGGTGGAACAGCCGGCTGTAGGGGCCGGTGACGTGCATCGGAACGACCGGCGCCTCGTATTTGCGCGCCAGCGAGGCGGCGGTCGGCGCCCATTCGGGATCGGTCAGGACGCCGTTCGTCTCGCGCGCCAGACGCCCGGCCGGGAACATGACGACGCAGCGTTCGGCCTCGAACGCCGTCCGGGCCGCGTTCAGGGTGGCGCGCGTCTTCTCGCGGGTGCGTTTGTCGTGGACCCATTCGACCGGGATGATCGTCTCGTCCAGCCGGGGCGAGACGCGCAGGGCGTCGGCGTTGGCGAAGAAGATCATGTCGCCGCGCCGCCGCCTGATCGCATCGAAGACGGCGACCCCGTCGGCGATGCCGGTCGGGTGGTTGCACACTACGACGCAGCGGCCGGTCGCGGGCAGGCGATCGAGGTTCGTCGCCGTCACCTTCAGCCCCAGCAGGTCCGACACATGGTCGAACGTCCCGGCCCCCGACAGCGGCTGGATGGCGTCGGCCATCCGCACCGCCGCCCCATAGCCCAGCACGGCATAGAGCGCCGGACGCACCAGCGGCCACAGCAGCGAGGCGGTCAGGCGCGGCGCACGCTCGGCGATCAGCACATCGACGATGTGCGGTCGGCGTCGGGCGGGGCGGGCGGCTGAATCCATGGAAGACCGCTTGTCGCCGGTTCGGTCCCAAGGGGCAAGCCGGATGCGTCGCGCCCGGCGATGCGACGCCCCGAGGGCGCTATGGGGGGGCGAGGTCTGTCACCATAACCGGGCGACGCCGAAACGGTCGAAAAGCCGCTCGTTGGATACCAGCGTCAGTGCGTTGAGCAGGCCCTGGGCGATCAGCAGCCGGTCGAAGGGATCGCGATGGGCGTCGTCCATGCGCCCGGCCTGCGACGCCTCGCGGGCGGTGATAGGAAGGACGGCGAACCCTTCGATCTCGACCTCGGCCTCGAACCGTTCGGCCAGCGGCGCGGCCTGAGGCAGACGCCCCATGCCGTGCTTGAGCGCGATTTCATATGCCGAAACCGCGCTGACGAAGACGGTGTTGCCGCCGTCCCTTATCGCCGCTTCTGCGGTGGCGCTGAGACCGGATTCGCCGGACATCCACCAGATCAGGGCGTGGGTGTCGAGCAACAGCCTCATTCGCCGCGACCCTCCCACAGGCGCAGTTCATCCTCGGGCAGAGGGTCGAAGAAGCGATCATCCATGGCGACGAGTCCTTTGAGCCGCCCCGGCTTGCGATCCGGCCTCGCGGCGGGTTCAAAAGGCACGATCCGCACGGCCGGCTTGTCGCCGCGGGCGATGACGACCTCTTCTCCGCGTTCGGCGGCGGCGATCAGCTTGGACAGGTGAGTCTTGGCGTGGTGGACGGTGACGGTGGTCATGTCGCGCTCCCTGGACCAAGCAGTTTAGCTAAGCCCGGCGCTCGCGGCAACTTTCGTCGGGCGGACGGCGGTGCTACGCCTGCCGCAGCAAGATTTCCGAGGAAGACCCATGCGTCACCGTTCCCTTCTGTCCGCCGCCTGCGCGAGCATCGCCCTGTCGGGCGCCCTGATGGCCGCCGGGCCGGCGCTGGCGCAGGTTCCGCCTGCGCCGCAGCCGGCGGTTCCGGCGACGTCGGACGCCTTCACCTATCAGGATATGATCTCGGCCAACCGGCTGGGCGATCCGCAGGTGTCGCCGGACGGGCGTTACGTCGTCTATTCGGTGACGACGACGGACGTGGCGGCGAACAGCCGTTCGGGCAGTCTGTGGATGCTGGACCTGAACACGCCGGACGCCGCGCCGCGTCGTCTGGCCATCTCGGACCAGGGCGCCAACACCGCGCGCTGGGGCGGGGACGGCAATCTGTATTTCCTGTCGGGCAAGTCGGGGACCAGCCAGGTCTGGCGCGTCGCCTCGCCCACGGCGACGCCGGTGCAGGTGACGAACCTGCCGCTGGAGGTGAACGCCTATCGCATCAGCCCGACGGGCGACAAGGTGGCGACCTCCCTGGCCGTCTATCCGAACGCGGCCGACCTGAACGCCTCGGTCGAGATCGGCAAGGCGATGGCGGATCGGAAGTCGACCGGACAGGTCTATGACCGGATGTTCGTGCGCCACTGGGACACCTGGAACGACCACACCCAGAACCATCTGTTCGTCCAGTCCATCGGCCGCGACGGCAAGGCGACCGGAACGCCGGCCTGGATCACCAAGGGCTTCGACGGCGACACGCCGTCCAAGCCGTTCGGCGACGAGAGCGAGTTCGTCTTCACCCCGGCGGGCGACGCCGTAGTCTTTTCCGCGCGACTGGCGGGCCAGACCGAGCCGTGGAGCACCAACTTCGACCTGTGGAAGACCAACGGCCTGTCGGGCGACGGCACCTTCACCAACCTGACGGCGGACAACAAGGCGTGGGACGCCGGTCCGGTGTTCTCGCCGGACGGCCGCACCCTGGCCTATCGCGCCATGGCCCGTCCGGGCTTCGAGGCCGACCGCTATCAGATCGTGCTGATGGACGTGGCGACGGGCCAGAAGCGCGAGATCGCCTCGAACTGGGATCGGTCGGCCGATACGCTGCAATGGTCGCGCGACGGGCACACCCTGTACACCATCGCCGGCGACGTGGGCGCGACCAAGCTGTTCGCGGTGGATACGCGCAACGGCGTGGTCACGCCGGTCACGGGGGCGGGCCACGTTTCGGCCTTCCAGCAGACGCCCTCGGGCTTCGTCTTCGCCCATGACAGCCTGCGCGAGCCGGGCGACCTGTATTTCAAGACCTATCTGGGTCGCGAAATGCCCCGTCGCCTGACGCAGTCGAACCCCGCCTTCGCCGCCAAACAGTTCGGCGAGTACGAGCAGTTCAGCTTCCCCGGCTGGAACAACGAGACGGTCCACGGCTATGTCATCAAGCCGGTCGGATACGTCGAGGGGCGCAAATATCCGGTCGCCTTCCTGATCCACGGCGGGCCGCAGGGATCGTTCAGCGACGGCTGGTCCTATCGCTGGAACCCCGAGACCTACGCCGGCGCGGGCTATGCGGTGGTGATGATCGATTTCCACGGCTCGACCGGCTACGGTCAGGCCTTCACCGATGCGATCAGCCAGCACTGGGGCGACCGCCCGCTGGAAGACCTGCAGAAGGGCTGGGCGGCGGCGCAGGCCAAATACAGCTTCCTGGACGGCGATAACGCCTGCGCGCTGGGCGCCTCCTACGGCGGCTATATGATCAACTGGATCGCCGGCAACTGGTCCAACGAGTTCAAATGCCTGGTCAACCACGACGGCGTGTTCGACACCTTCGCCATGGGCTACTCCAGCGAGGAGCTGTGGTTCACCGAATGGGAATACGGCGGCGCGCCGTGGCGTAACCCGGAAGGCTATCAGAAGTTCAACCCGGCCAATCACGTCGACAATTGGAAGACGCCGATGCTGGTGGTTCAGGGCGATCGCGACTTCCGCATCCCGACCGCCCAGGGGCTGTCGACCTTCACCGCCCTGCAGGGCCGCAACATCGACAGCCGCCTGATCGTCTTCCCCAACGAGAACCACTGGGTGCTGAAGCCGGCCAACAGCCTGCAATGGCACAACGAGGTGTTCGGCTGGCTGAACAAATATCTGACGCCGGCGCGCTGATCCGGCCTTCGGATCGGGCGAGAGGAGACGGGCGCGGTCGGCCGACCGCGCCCCTCTTTTTTTCGACTCGACGCGAACGGCCCGGAACGGCGGCGCCAAACCGGCGGTGGCGCGTTTGCTCCCTTAGGCTGGAGGCGGGCGCTTGGCGAAACCCCTGAATTGGCGAGGCTTTGGATCGCGATTTCACAGCCGCGCGCTGGTCCCCGCCGCCGCGCGGGCGCGTGCGTGGCGCGACTGGGTGTGCGACAACGATCCGGTCTATGCGGCGGCCCGCCATCCGGGCGTCGCGGAGAAGACGGCGCTGGGGGTGGTTCTGGTCCTGACGCTGGCGGCGGCGCTGTTCCTGGCCCTGTTCGACTGGAACATGCTGCGCGGGCCGATCGGGCGCTGGGCCTCGGCCAGGTACGACCGGCAGATCGCCCTGACCGGCGACCTGGACGTCAATCTGTTCAGCTGGACCCCATCCGCCGTCGTGCGGGGGCTGAAGATCGGCGGCCCGGACTGGGCGCGGGCGCAGGACACGGCCGATGTGGACGAAATCTACGCCTCGGTGCGGCTGAGGAAACTGCTGGCGGGCCAGGTCGAGATGCCGCTGCTGCGCTTCACCCGGCCCAAGGTGGTGCTGATCGCCGACCGGGACGGCCGCAAGAGCTGGGAGCTGAACCCGAACAGGCCCGACACGGGCGAGGGGCTGAAACTGCCGGTCATCCAGCAGCTGGTCATCACCGACGGTCAGTTGTCCTTCGACGAGCAGAGGCGGGAGATGACGCTGCAGGCCGCCGTCAACGCCCATGAGGCGGCGAACGGCGCGGCCGGCTTCCTGCTGGAGGGGCGCGGCGCGGTCCACGGATCGCCCCTGACGCTGAAGATCGAGGGCGGCCCCTTCGTCAACATCCGCCGCAACCGGCCCTATGGGTTCGAGGCCGAGGTCAGCGGGGCGGGATCGTCCCTGACGGCCAGGGGCGCGATCACCCGGCCGTTCGATCTGGGCCGGTTCGACGCGACCCTGACGATGCAGGGGCGCGATCTGTCGGACCTGTATCTGCTGACCGGCCTGACCCTGCCCAACACCCCGCCTTATCGACTATCGGGGGCGTTGAACCGCAACGAACGGGTCTGGACGTTCAAGGACTTCGACGGCCGGGTCGGAGCGTCGGACCTGTCGGGCGAGGTGCGGGTGGACGCCGCCCGGCGTCTAAGGGTGGATGCGGACCTGCGCTCGCGCCGGCTGGACATCGACGATCTGGCCGCCGTCCTGGGCGCGCGGACCCGCACCGATGCGGCGGGCCGGAACACCGAGGCGCCGGTGGTGGTGGGCGGCAAGCTGTTGCCTGACGCCAAGCTGCAGACCGAACGGCTGCGCGCCATGGACGGGTCGCTGACCTATCGCGCGGCGGCGGTGAAGGCCAATGCGTTCGACGTGCGCGCGGTCGATCTGGGCGCCGATCTGAAGGCCGGGGTGCTGAAGCTGGACCCCGTCAGCTTCGACTTCAATCGCGGTACGCTGAACGGAACGGCGCGCATCGATGCGACCCGGGACACGCCCTACAACACGGTGGACATGCGGTTGTCCGGCTATCCGCTGGAATCGATCATCCGGGCGCGCAACGGCTCGGTTCCGCTGAGCGGACGGGCGCTGGGCCGGGCCAGGCTGGAGGGGCCGGGCGCGTCGCTGCACGACTTCGCCGCCGCGTCCAAGGGGTCGATGAGCCTGGTGGTCCCCAACGGACGGATGCGGGCGGCCTTCGCCGAACTGCTGGGCATCAACGCCAGCGCGGGCCTGCTGAAGCTGCTGAGCGGGGACCAGTCCGAGAGCCAGATCCGCTGCGCCGTCGCCGATTTCAACGTCAGCGGGGGCAGGGCGACGGCCCGGACCTTCGTGATCGACACCGACGTCGTCCTGGCCCAGGGCAAGGGGTCGATCGACCTGGGCGCCGAGACGCTGAACCTGCGGATCGAGGGCGAATCCAAGAAGCCGCGCCTGTTGCGCCTGTGGGCGCCGATCACCGTCTCCGGGCCCCTGACCGCGCCCAGGGTCGGGGTCGACGTCGGCGGCGTCGTGGGGCAGGGCGGGCTGGCCGGTCTGTTGGGCGCGGTGGTGGCGCCGGTGACGGCCCTGTTCGCCTTCGTCGATCCGGGTCTGGCCGACGACGCCGATTGCGGCCGCCTGATCGCCGGCGCGCGGTAGGCGATGGCGGACGACCGAATCGGCGCTTCGGGCGTATTGAAGCCTATGGACGATCACGCATGACCCGCCGCGGCCTGTTCGCCCCCGCCCTGGGGGCCGTCGCCGCGGCCTGTTCGCCGCTGAACCTGTTGAACGCCCTGGGGCCGCGCGATCCCGGCGTGCGGCGCGTCGCGCGCGACATCGCCTATGGCGACGATCCGCGCCAGCGGATGGACCTCTACGCCCCCACGGCGCCGGGGCCGTATCCGACGCTGGTGTTTTTCTACGGCGGCGGCTGGGATTCCGGCTCGCGCGACCAGTACGGCTGGGCCGCCCAGGCCTTGGCGGCGAGGGGGTTCGTCGTGGCCGTGCCGGACTACCGGATCGTGCCCGAGGTCGCGTTTCCGGCCTTCATCGAGGATGCGGCGGCCGCGACGGCCAAAGCGGCCGAGGTCGTGGGCCGGTACGGCGGCGATCCCGCCCGGCTGGGGGTTCTGGGCCATTCGGCGGGCGCGCATCTGGCCATGATGATCGCCCTGGACCGACGCTATATGGCCGCCGTCGACCGGCCCAACCTGATAAGGGCGGCGGCGGGCCTGGCCGGACCCTACGACTTCCTGCCGTTGGACGTGGCGGCGTCCCGCAACGCCTTCGGCCGCGCGCCGGACCCCACATTGACCCAGCCCGTGACCTTCGTGCGCCCCGACGCCCCGCCGATCTGGCTGGGCCACGGCACGGCCGACACGGTGGTCCACGACGAGGACACGATCATCCTTGATCAGCGGATGCGGGCCGTGGGCGGACGCTCGGAAGCCAAACTCTATCCTGGCCTGAACCACGCCGACCTGATCGCGACCTTCTCGCCCCTGTTCAGGAAGAAGGCGACCGTGCTGGCGGATGTGACGGGGTTCTTTCATCGCGAACTGGGTTGAGTGCGCTGAAACGATCAGTGAATGCAGGGGGAAACATTCAAGGTTGTAATTCGGCCTATTCAGCCGCGAAATGACGGTGGAAGATGACCTTCCATTGGAGGAATGAGATGAGGATCGCTTCGACTATCCGCCTCGCCGCAACTACGGCCATCATCGCCGGGTCGCTCTTCGCCGCCGTCGCTTCGGCGCGGCCTCCGGGCATCATGTATATGCATCGATTCTACAGCGATGCGTCCCACACCACCCAAGTCGGGTTCTATGTAGATCGTTGCCGTAACGGCGATGTCGTCGCCTCGCCTGTCAACGGCACGACTTCACCCTATTCGACCCAGGAAGCCGTCGGCAGTTGCCCGGGCGGCTACTGGTGACTTAGGCGACAAGATCCTCGCGGGCGCCAAGCGCGGCCATGCCGCTCCGGCGCCCGCGAAACGCGCATCGCCCAACGGCGTGGTGAGCGTCTTGGATCGCTCCAGAGCGACGGCTTTCCTTCGAGGTGGCGCCCTTCGGTCGTTGAGAACTATCTTCAGTTGCAAAATCGGCAACTCTGTGTCGCAATCCTAACGGGAGACTGGCTCCCTTGGAGAGGCACATGAAATCGTCGCACGTGAAGAAAATCGGCTTAGGCCTGTTCGTCGCCGTGGCTGCGTTTGCAGGCGCAGCTTCTGCAGTCCCTCGTCACCACGAATATGTGATCTACTATTCCGACGACACGCACACGACTGCGGTCGGGTCTTACACCTCGACTTGCTCTGGGCGGTTCTATCAACAAGGCGTGGTGACGCCCTACGCCGAAGTAATCATCGACCAAGAGTGCAGGATCACATCTCCTGAACCTTGGGGCTCGTTCCCTTACTAGGACTAGACCGATTGAAGTGGGTTGGCCGCTCCGGGAGATCGGGGCGGCCCTTCGTCGTTCAGGTGTTTCGGCATAGAAGCTTTCGATTCAGGTGTCGGTCGGAATGGTGATCTGGCTTGGCTTGCGGTCGTCGGCGGGGGCGGCGGATTACATGGCGTCGAGTTGGGCGTGGAGGTCGGCGGGCGTCATGTGCTGTCCTCCGTCGCGCCACCGACCGGATCGGCGGCGTAGCGCGATAAGAACGCTAGGCGAACAAGCTGTGCCGCCAAGGTGACTCGGTGTTCGCGTTTCGTGTCGGAAGTCGTCGAATGTTCGCGGATGCGAACCGGACGGATCAAGGCCGGAAGCCTGAAAATCCGTGGTGCGGGCGGCCGGGGTCGAACCGGCACTCCTTTCGGAACTGGATTTTGAGTCCAGCGCGTCTACCAATTCCACCACGCCCGCAGCGGAAGGACCGCCTCATGCCACAGACGGGCGAGGCGGGTCTAGTGCCCGTGACCTATCCCTGGACGTTGAAGGTCATTCGTGTGGTGAATGTCGCGCCCGGCTGGATCGGGCCGCCGTCGATCTGGCGGACCCGGCCCGTGCGAACCGCCCGAAGCGCATAGCGTCCGAAGCCGGAACGGGCGGGCTGCTCGTCCAGCAGCACGCAGTTCTGCGGCCGGCCTCCCGCATCCACATCGCATCGAATGAGGGCGTCCGCGCTGGTGACGGACGGCATGGGCGACGGCACGCCCATTTGCGGCGGCCGATCCCAGGTGACGACCGAGATGTTGGGGTCGTAGGTCGCGTCCGAGGCGCTTTGCAGCGGGACGCCGCAATCGGTCATCACCGCCGCCAGCGGCGCCGAATCGGCCGGCAGCTGCAGTTCGTATCGGCGGGCCGGCGCAGAGCCTTCGCCGGGCGCCCGGATAATCAGGCGCGGCGTGTTCAGGAGGCTGCGGGCGTACACCGCCGGTGCGGTCGCCGGTCGGCGACACGGCCCAGTCGCCCGAACGCAGGGTGTCGTCGGACAGGTTCACCTCAAGCTTCCGATAGCGGGCGTCGGCCGGGGGCGCCGGCAAGCCGCCCACCGCCAGCACGAAGCCGTGGTTCTGGCAGACCGCCGATACGGTCAGGCCGACATCGTACTGGATGTAGGCCACGCTGAGATCGTCCCGCCTGGCCGTCGACCAGGCCAGATCGGGCGTCGCGCCCTGGGCCAGGATCGACAGCAGGGCGACGATCAAGCCACGACCTCGACATGATCGTCCAGGCGGCCGGCCTGGACGCGGCGGGCGCGGATGTACATTTCGACGCGCTGCAGGACGATCAGCCCCATGGCGAAGACCAGGAAGGCGTCGGTGACGGCCAGGGCGTTCAGATGCCAGGCGGCGGCGTGGCCCTCGATCAGGTCGCGCAGCAGCGACCGGCCGGCGAACAGGGCGACCAGCAGCATCAGGCCCAGGGGCGAAGCCTGGGCCATCAGGACGCCGTTCGGCTCTCTTTCGATGGTGACGGTCTTGCCGCGATACCAGCCGGCGATCCCGCCCAGGACGCCGCCGACGGCCAGAACCGCCCAGGCGTCGAGGCCGAACGGTGCGTGGGCGGCGTTCGGGTTCTGGGCCATGCCCCACAGGCCCAGGCCGATCAGCGGCAGGACGATGGCCGGCATGACCCACAGGAACTGGGGCTTCAGCACCCGCTTCCTGCGGTTCTTCAGCAGCACGACCACCAGCATGATCGGGATCATGAGCAGCGGGATCAGTTTTTCAGGCGGCACGTCGTCTCTCCCCAAAGACCTTGGCGGCCCCCCGCGGCCGCTGCGATGAACCTAGCGCCGTCAGCCCGCGCTGGAAAGCGGGGTCACGGTCTGTTCGATGGCGCCGAAGAGGGTGTGGTGGCGCGCATCCAGCATCTCGATCCGCACCGTGTCGCCGTAGCGGAGGAAGGGCGTTTCGGCGGCGCCGCGCAGGAGGGTCTCGACGGTGCGGACCTCGGCGATGCAGGAATAGCCCAGGCCGCCCTCGCTGACCGGCTTGCCGGGGCCGCCGTCGGCGTCCTTGTTGGAGACGGTACCCGAACCGATGACGGTCCCGGCGCCCAGAGACCGGGTCTTGGCCAGGTGGGCGATCAGGGTTCCGAAGTCGAAGGTCATGTCCACCCCGGCGTCGGCGCGGCCGAAATCGCGGCCGTTCAGCTGGACCGACAGGGCGCCGTGCAGCTTGCCGTCCTGCCAGCGGTCGCCGAGCGCCTCGGGCGTGACCAGGACGGGCGACAGGGCGCTGGCGGGCTTGGACTGGACGAAGCCGAACCCCTTGGCCAGTTCGGCGGGGATCAGGTTGCGCAGGCTCACGTCATTGACCAGGCCGACCAGGCGAATGGCGGCGAGCGCCTGTTCGCGCGTCGCGCCCTGCGGCACGTCGCCGACGACCACCACGATCTCGGCTTCCAGGTCGCAGCCCCAGGCTTCGTCGGCCAGCGGGATCGGATCGCGCGGCGACAGGAAGCTGTCGGAGCCGCCTTGATACATCAGCGGGTCGGTCCAGAAGCTCTCGGGCATTTCGGCGCCGCGCGCCTTACGAACCAGTTCGACGTGGTTCACATAGGCCGAGCCGTCCGCCCACTGATAGGCGCGGGGCAGGGGCGAGGCGGCGTCGCGTTCGTGGAAGCGGCCGCGCGGCACGGCCTCATGCTCCAGGCTTTCGGCCAAGGCCTCGAGGCGGGGGCCGCAGCGGTCCCAGTCATCCAGCGCCGCCTGCAAGGTCGGGGCGATCAGGAAGGCGTCGGTGAACCAGTTCAGGTCCTGAGAGACGACAACGAGGCGGCCGTCGCGGCCGTGCTTGAGCGAGGCGAGTTTCATGACCAAGGCCTAGACCGGATTTGCGATGTTGGGAACGGCGGAATCAGTCGGCGGCCGTCAGCAGGGCGCGGGCCTCGGCGCCGGTGCGGGCGGCGCGGTCGCGGACTTCGACCTCGACGATGACGCCGCCCTGGGGCTCGACGGCCCACAGGTAGCGGCGCTCGACCTCGACCGTGCGGCCGGAGGGGGCGAAGCCTTCATAGCTGTCGCCCCACGGCGTGATCTTTCGGACCTCGACGAAGGGCATGGCGCAGGCGGCGTCCAGCTCCTCATTGGCCATCAGGGTCAGTTCGTCGTCGGGTGCGGGCATGGGGTCGGTCTGGAAAAAGTGAGTCTGAAACGTCTGAATGGTCTGAAATCCGCTTTCGTCATCCTCCGACAAGCCGCGAGGCCCGGAGGATGACGAAAGGTGTTCAGTCCTCGTCCGCATAGATGGCGACGCGGGCGGTCGTGTTCGACGAGGCGCCGCCGCGATACATGCCCGGGGTGTTCATGGCGAAGGCGGGCGCGCCGTCCCGGCCCATGACGATGACGCCGCCGTCGCCGCCGATGGCGCCGACCTCGTCGATCTCGGCCCGAGCCGCCGTCTGGACCGAGGCCCCCTCGGCCGTGCGATGACAGATGTCGCGGGCAACCGTCGCGCGGATGAAATATTCGCCCGACCCGGTGGCCGACACCGCGCAGCCGTCGGCGTTGGAGGCGTAGGTTCCGGCGCCGATGATCGGGGCGTCTCCCACCCGGCCCCAGCGTTTGGCGGTCATGCCGCCGGTCGAGGTGCCGGCGGCCAGATCGCCCCGCGCATCCAGGGCCACGGCGCCGACCGTGCCGAACTTCCTCTCGTTCAGGGGCGGGGCGGGCAGGGCGGCCTGGGCGCCGACGGCGGGCGCGTCGGCCGGGCGGTCGGGGATCGGCTGACCGGCCTCGGTCAGGGCCTTGACCAGACCCTGCCAGCGCCGCTCGGTGAAGAAATACGACGGATCGACCTGCTCCAGCCCGGCCTGGGCGGCGAAGGCGTCGGCCCCTGCCCCGATCAGCATGACGTGGGGCGACCGTTCCATCACCGCGCGGGCGGCGGCGATGGGATGGCGGGTGGTGGTCAGGCCCGCGACGGCGCCGGCCGTCAGGTCCGCGCCGTTCATGACGGCGGCGTCCAGTTCGTTCCTGCCCGCCGCGGTGAAGACAGCGCCGCGCCCGGCGTTGAACAGGGGATCGTCCTCCATGACCTGGATCGCCGCCTGCACCGCATCCAGCGCCGCACCGCCGCGCGCCAGAACCGCCGAACCCGCATCCAGCGCCTTTTGAAGCGAGGCCCGGTAGGCGGCGTCCTGCTCGGGCGTCAGACTGGCCCGCTCGATCACCCCTGCCCCGCCGTGGATCGCCAGCGACCAGCGCGGGGCGTCCTGGGCGACGGCTGGCGTTACGCACAGGGAAAGAGCCGCCGCACCGAGAAATAGAGGAAGATGGAGACGTTTCATGATCGTGGAACGGTTTTCTAGCGCTGGGAAGTTGAGGCCGCGCGGCGGTCATACTGCATCTGGCGGGCGGTCTGGACGGCGGCGTCCTCGCCCAGCAGGCGGCCCACCAGATGCAGGCTCATGTCGATGCCCGCCGAGATTCCGGCGGAGGTGACGATGTCGCCTTCGTCGACGAAGGCGACGTCTTCGATCACCCGGACCTGAGGAGATCGCGCGCGCAGAGCGTCGATGTCCTCCCAGTGGGTGGTGGCGCGCCGACCGTCCAGCAGGCCGGCGTCCGCCAACAGGAAGGCGCCGGTGCAGATGGAGGCGGTCAACTGAGCCTTGCCGGCGGTCTGGCTGATCCAGGCCAGGATGGCGGGGTCGGCCAGGGCCGCGTCCACCACCCCGCCCGGCACGATCAGAACATCGATCGCCGGGTGATCCGCGAAGGCGGCGGACGCCAGCACCTGGAGCCCATGTCGCGCCATGACCCGACCGCCGTCGCGCGAGACGGTCAGGACCTGAAACGGGTCAGGCGCGGCGAAGCCCCGCACCGCCGCGATGCGCGAAGCGACGCTGAACACCTCGAACGGCCCGGCGAAATCCAGGACCTCGACGCCGTCGAACAGAAGGATGCCGATGGTCAGTTGCATGCGCGCCCTTTCATTGTCGCCGGCTTCTCCCCCGCCCCGCCGTGGATCGCCAGCGACCAGCGCGGGGCGTCCTGGGCCTGAGCCTGTGAAGAGGCAAAACACAATGCAAAGAGTGCAATCCGTCCAGATCCGGCCGCCCGCATCGTCAAATCCTCGTCCGGCGCCGAAAAACAGAGTGCAATGTGTGCCCTTTCCTCAAAGGGAGCGCCGATCGAGACCAGTCTAACCCAAGGTGGGGTGGGGTCAGGTCATTTGGCGAAAGAAAATCGGAAACCCCGTGAAATCAGGAGCTTGGTTGGTCGCGATAGGATGGTTGGCTTGGATTGAAGGGCTGATCCTTGCTCCAGGGTGTCTTTCGAACCCGACGCCTGATGAGTGAAACATAATTCCATGGTAGGAATTGGTCACTTTTCCTTGTCTGCACCAAGTAGGAATGTGGTGTATTGTTCTTCTCTGGAGCGATTCTGTGGCTTGGGCTGACCCTAAATACGAACGTAAGGACGTCGATAGGGCGGGAAGTCGCCTTGCTCACCTGGAATACCCAGTAACCACCTCTGATGGGCTTGACGCGCTTACAGTATTAAACAATTGGCGATCATCTCATGCCTACCCACTCAATACCTTTCAGATAACGCTTCGCACGAAAGCTCGGAAAATCGAGCGGGATGTAATCGTGGCTCAGCGTGTTAAGCGCCTTGAATCCATACACGCAAAGCTGTCGCGTCAGCCGTCTATGCGGATGACGCAGATGCAAGACATCGCCGGATGTCGGGCGGTTTTTAAGCGTATGGCCAGTGTAAAAACTCTAATAAAAAAATACAAAACCTCATCGTTCGATCATAAGTTGAGAAACGAGAAAGATTATATAACTTTTCCGAAGAAAGATGGGTATCGGTGTCATCACATGGTCTATTCCTACAAAGGAAATGGGCCCACTGAAGTCTACGACGGTTTACAGGTTGAAGTTCAGATTAGAACCCAGATGCAGCATGCTTGGGCCACTGCAGTTGAAGCTGTGGGTATATTCACAAAGCAGGCATTGAAGTCCAATCAAGGCGACCAAGACTGGCTGCGATTCTTTGCGCTTATGGGGTCAGCAATCGCTGCTATGGAGGCTTGCAATCCAGTTCCCAATACGCCGACAGACAAGGACGATTTGGTGAATGAGATACGCGCCTTAGCTGCAAAATTGCGCGTACAAAACACCTTGAGTGTTTACAATACAACTATCCAGTTTATAGGTAGTGCTAAAGACGCAAAGTACTTTGTTCTGTCGCTCGATCCTACGACGCAAAAAATAACAGTATGGCGCTTTAAAGCGCTTCAGTCGGAAGCGGCAAACCAAAAATACACCGACCTAGAAGGTGCATTGCTTGAGGACGCTAAAACTCAAATCGTCCTAGTTTCAGTGGATAACGTCAACGCGCTGCGGCGCGCTTACCCAAACTACTTTCTTGACACGAATCTCTTTAGTAGCTTGGTCGCCCGAGCTCTGAAGGGCGATTTTCCTAATCCCCTTCCTCATTCAGTCGTTGATGACGCAGCTTAGCCGCGCGCCTGCGTCTGCTTAACCGTCTCAGCTTCTTGCGCTTAGTTGACTTCGGTTCGATTCGCCTCACCGAAAACCGTTACGCCCCCTCACCCCCTATGGTGCAGGCGCTTCCACACCTGATAGCCGACGATGGGGGCGAAGCCGCAGATCAGGGCGGCGATCAGGACCGGCCAGAAGCCGCCGCCCAGCCAGTATTCTCCCGCCAGGGCCCCGGTGCCGGCCGCGAGGACCGGGCCGAGCCAGGGCAGCCATGTGGGCGGCCGCATCCTCATTCAGGCGTCGACCTTGATGACGCCGCGACGGATCTGGTCCAGTTCGATGGAGTCGAACAGGGCCTGGAAGTTGCCGTTGCCGAAGCCCTCGTTGCCCTTGCGCTGGATGATCTCGAAGAAGATCGGGCCGAATGTGTCCTGGGTGAAGATCTGCAGCAGCAGGCCCTCTTCGTCCGAGCCGTCGATCAGGATGCGGTTCTTGCGCATCCGTTCCACGTCCTCGCCGTGGTTGGGCAGGCGTTTGTCGATCAGTTCGAAATAGGTCTCGATGGTGTCCTGAAAGTCCACGCCGCGTTCGCGCATGGCCTCGACCGTCTCGAAGATGTTCTCGGTCGTCAGGGCGATGTGCTGGATGCCCTCGCCGTTGTAGCGCCGGATGAACTCCTCGATCTGGGAGTTCTCGTCCTGGCTTTCGTTCAGCGGGATGCGGATGGCGCGGTCGGGCGCGATCATGGCCTGGGAGAACAGGCCCGTCGCCTTGCCCTTGATGTCGAAATACTTCTGCTCCTCGAAGTTGAACACCGAGCCGTAGAAGCCCGACCAGGTCCGCATCTGGCCGCGACGGACGTTGTGGGTCAGGTGGTCCAGAACCTCCAGACCCATCGAATTCTTGCGTTCGGCCTCTTCCCAGCCCTCGATCTCGTCCCAGGCGTCATAGAGGGAGCCAGCGTCGCCATACTGGTCGATGACATAGAGCAGCGAACCGCCGATGCCTTGCAGGATATAGGGGTAGTCGTCGCCGAGCGCCCCGCCGTTGACCCCTTCGGCCGGCTTGGCGCCGCGCTGGACCGCGCCCTCGTAGGCGGCCTTGGCGTCGGTGGTGCGGAAGGCCATGCCGTTGGCCGAAGGCCCGTGGTCGCGGGCGAAGTCGGCGGCGTGGGCGACCGGCGAGCGATGCACCAGGAAGCTGATGTCGCCCTGCTTCAGCCGGACCACGTCGGTCCTGGGGTTCACATGCGTCTGGGTGAAGCCCATCGTCTCCAGGCGCGCGATCATCGCCCTGGGCTCGGGCCCGGTGAATTCGACGAATTCGAAACCGTCGACGCCGAGGGGGTTTTCCTGGTCCAGCTGCTCGATCTGGGCCTTGGTCATGTCGTTCATGGCGCGTCTCCCGCACGGGTTTTGAGGCGGACTTAACCGAAGGGCCGCCGATTGGCGCGGAACCTAGTCGGGGAAAACGACGGAGCCAAGACGAGGCCACGGGGACGTGATGAACGACGCCCCGCGCGACCTCGCCCTATCAGCGCAGGACGGGTTCGGGATCGACCAGGCGCACGTCGTGCATCTGGTCCAGATAAGCCTCGTAATAGCCCTTGTGCGCCGCGCCGACGATGGTCAGCATCCGCGTGCCCGGATAGCGGCCCAGCACGTCGCGCATATTGGCGACCATGCGCAGATTGCGGGTTTCCCAGAAGCCGAGATAGATGCGGCCGTAACCCTGGGGCGAAGGTTCGACGAGGGTCGCGCCGAAATCGGACCGATAGGCGACGTCCGGCGCCCCCGGAGCATTATAGGCGCGATACATCTGAAGGACGCCGTCGGGCTGGTCCAGGGCGGCGCCGAGACGGACATCCTCGGCCCGGCGGGCGGTGCTGGCGGGATTGTCCCAGGCAGCCATGACGGCCTCCTCGTAAGCCTTCTTCTCCGCAGGGTCGGCGGGATCAGGCGTGTCGGCGGAGTGGTCGTCGACGCTCCACAGACGCTCCAGCCCCAGTCGGGCCGCAAGCGGCGCGGAGATCAGATAGGTCTCGTTCGGCCGGTCCTTGATCCGGTTCAGCATGGCGACCAATGCGTCGTTCAGGCCGTCGCCGGCGGTGCGGTCCCCGGGCGCGAGCCGAAGCCACTGGACCAGGGCCGATCCGCGCTCGCCGGCCGCCAGGAACACCGCCGCCAGACGCCGCCGCTGGGCCGCCGTGGGTCGGGCGGGCCAGGCCGCCAGCAGCCGTTCGGCCTCGGCGTTGGCGGCGGGTACGTCCAGCCCGGTCGCCAGGGCGGCGGGGGCGGGGTCCCAGCAATAGGTCTTGACCGTCTCGGCGTAACGCGCCGGATAGCGGCGCAGGCTGTCACACTGAAGACCCGACATATCCTCGGTCGCGATGGCGGTGGGCCTCCACGCCGCCAGTCGATCCAGCAGGGGCGACAGGCTCTCGGCCTTGAAGCCGTCGCTCAGGTTCGAAAGGTGGGGCGTGCCCAGCACCAACACCTCATTCAGCGCCCCGGCGGGCGCCCCTTCAGCCGATCGGGATGGAAGGACGGGCGGTAATCCTGAGCGGCGGCGGGGAGGGCGGCCGTCAGCAAGAGGCCGACGGCGGCGAACACGGTGCGGGACGAACGAGGAAACAGGGCCATGACACGCCGTGATCAGGAGTTGGAGGGACGATCGACCATCGGTCGATGAAGCCGTGTCTCACAGGACGCCCCAGCGGCGCCCGTTAATTCTTGGACACCTAAGGCCGAGCTTGGGCCACTGTCGCCTTAACCTTGGCCGTTCAGGCGTATTCTACGGTCTTGTCGCAAGCTGAGGTCGATTTCCTGCTGGCCGCGAGCCGTGATGTCGATCCTGCCGCGTCCGCGTCTTCGCTATGCCGACTTCAAGGGGCGCGCGTCCCGGCGGGAGTATTTCGGCTTCATGGTCGTTCAGTCGCTGGCAAGCGGTCTGGCGCTGATGCTGACGATGTCAGCGGGACGGACGAGGCGCGGCTGAACGCCCTGTTCGAGGAGGCCCGACGCGGCAGGGCCGAAAGCGGCGTCGCCGCCCGCCCGGCGCCGCCGACGCCCTGGGCGCAGCAGGCCTATGATCCCGGCGTCGTCCCCAGCCGACCGTTCGGCAAACGCACCTGAGCGCGTCGCCCGGTCGTGACGGCGCGGACGGCGGTTGCTAGGGATCAGGCGCCGCCGAAGGGATTCATATGCTGCGAAAACTGTACGACCGCGTGTTCGAACTGGCGCGCAGCCGCCATGCGACCAAGGCCCTGGCCGTGGTCTCCTTCGCCGAGAGTTCGTTCTTTCCGATTCCGCCCGATGTGATGTTGGCGCCGATGATCCTGGCGCGGCCGCAGAAGGCCTATGTCTATGCGGCGATCTGCACCGTCGCCTCGGTGCTGGGCGGCATACTGGGCTACGCCATCGGCTATTTCCTGACGGATGTGGGTCTGGCCATCATGCGGCTGCTGGGCCATTCGGACGGGCTGGAGCAGTTTCGTCAGTGGTTCGACCAGTGGGGGCTGTGGGTCATTCTGATCAAGGGGCTGACGCCTATCCCTTACAAGCTGGTGACGATCGCCTCGGGGCTGGCGGCGTTCAGCTTCCCGATCTTCATCGCGGCGTCCGTGGCGACGCGGGGCGGGCGGTTCTTTCTGGAGGCGTGGATCTTGAAGACCTGGGGACCGGCCATGCTGGCCCAGGTGGAGAAGCGGCTGGCGCTGTGGACCGGCGTGGGGCTGGTCGTCCTGATCGGGCTGATCGTCGTGCTGAAGCTTCTGTGACATCGACGGACGGGGGCAGGCGGGGTAAGAGCGAAGCACGATGACAGACGCCTATCGCCTTCTGACCCGTTGGTGGACCGCCTTCGCCCTGGCCGCGTCGCTGGCCATGCTGGGCGCGGCCCATGCCTTCGAGCGGTTCGGCGGGCTGGCGCCGTGCAATCTGTGCCTGAAGCAGCGCGAGGTCTATTGGGCCGCCGTGGTCGTGGGCGGGCTGGCCACCGCCTGGACCCTGTTCAGCGGCGGACGACGCGGCACGCCGCGCATCGCCGCCTTCCTGCTGGCCGCCATCTTCGCCACGGGCGCGATCACGGCCGTCTTCCACATGGGCGGCGAATATAAATGGTGGGCCCTGCCGGCGACCTGTTCGCCCGGCGGCGGCGCCATAGACATGGACAGTCTGGCGGCGCTGGCGCTGGGCACGGGGCCGGCGGTCAAGGTGATCGGCTGCGGCGACGTGGCGTGGAGCTGGCTGGGCCTGTCGATGGCCGGATGGAACGCCCTGATCGTTTCGGCCCTGGCGGTGTTCAGCCTGCTGGCCGCCAAACGGCCCAAGGACGCCCGCGCCCCCCGGATCGAAAGGGCCTGATCGTCATGAGCGGCTCCATTCCCCTGGCCCGTCCCGGACGCGGCGCCGACAAGGCCCGGATGGACGAGATCCTGCGCGTCGATCACGCCGGGGAATATGCGGCCGTCCTGATCTATCGCGCGCAGAAGGCGGTGTTCGAGGGTCGCAAGGCCCACGGCGACATGGTGCGCGACTTGACCGAGATGCAGGATCAGGAGGCGGTGCATCTGGACCGTTTCAACCGGCTGCTGAACGAGCGGCGGGTGCGGCCCACGGTGATGACGCCCCTGTGGCGGATCGCGGCCTCGGCCCTGGGCGCGGGCACGGCCCTGATGGGCGAAAAGGCCGCCCACGCCTGCACCGAGGCGGTCGAGAGCGTGATCGAGAAACACTACGCCGACCAGATCGCCGAGATCGGCGAGCGTGATCCGGCCCTGGCCGCCGAGCTGAAGCAGTTTCGCGACGAGGAACTGGCCCACCACGACCACGCCGTCGAACACGGCAGCCGCGAGGCTCCGGCCTATCGGCTGCTGTCGGGCGTGATCAAGGCCGGATGCCGGGTGGCGATCAAGGTCAGCGAGAAGGTCTGAGTGCGGCGTCTCCTCCCCGCTTTGCGGGTAGGGGGACCACGAAGTGGTGGAGGGGCTTTTGAAGTCCCACGGGCGTCGAAGAGCCCCTCCGTCTCTCCGCTGCGCTACGAGCCACCTCCCCATGAAATGGGGAGGAGACGGTGGCCGTTCTCAGAAGATCTCGAACAATCCCGCAGCCCCCATGCCGCCGCCGACGCACATGGTGACGACGCCGTATCTGGCGCCGCGGCGCTTGCCCTCGATCAGGACGTGGCCGGCCATGCGGGCGCCGGACATGCCGTAGGGGTGGCCGATGGAGATGGCGCCGCCCGAGACGTTCAGCCGGTCGTCGGGAATGCCCAGCGTGTCCTGGCAATAGAGAACCTGGGCGGCGAAAGCCTCGTTCAGCTCCCAGATGCCGATGTCGTCCACCGTCAGACCGTGGCGCTTCAACAGCTTGGGCACGGCATAGACCGGGCCGATTCCCATCTCATCCGGCTCGCAGCCCGCCACGGCCATGCCGCGATAGGCGCCGAGCGGTTGCAGGTTGCGTTTCACCGCCTCGCCGGCCTCCATCACCACGACCGCCGAGGCGCCGTCCGACAGTTGCGAGGCGTTGCCGGCCGTGACGAACTCGCCGGTCTGGATTTCCTCGCCGCCGCCGAAGACGGGCTTGAGCGATTGCAGCCCCTCCAGGGTGGTTTCGGGGCGGTTGCCCTCGTCCCTGGACAGGGTGATTTCCTTGGATGAAGTCTGGCCGGTCGCCTTGTCCATCACCAGCATGGTCGTGGTCATCGGCACGATTTCGGCGTCGAAGCGGCCGGCGGCCTGGGCGGCGGCGGTGCGCTGCTGGGACTGAAGGGCGTAGGCGTCCTGACGCTCGCGCGACACGCCATAGCGGCGCGACACAACCTCGGCCGTCTCCAGCATCGACATATAGATGTGGGGCGACAGCTTCAGCAGCGTCTCGTCCTTCATCCGATACAGGTTCATGTTCTGGTTCTGCACCAGGGAGATGGATTCCAGACCGCCGCCGACGGCCATCTTCTGCTGGTCGAAGATCACCTGTTTGGCCGCCGTGGCGATGCCCATCAGGCCCGAGGCGCACTGGCGATCCAGGCTCATGCCGGGAACGGAGGCGGGCAGGCCGGCGGCCAGGGCGATCTGGCGCGCGACATTGGTGCCGGTCGCGCCCTGCTGCAGCGCCGCGCCCATGACCACGTCTTCGATCTCGGCCGGATCGACGCCTGCGCGCTGGACCGCGTGACGGACGGCGTGGGCGCCGAGGCTTTGCGCCTGGGTGTCGTTGAAGGCGCCGCGATAGGCCCGGCAGATGGGCGTGCGGGCGGTGGAGACGATGACGGCTTCGCGCATGGATGATCTCTGTCTTGGGCCTATCGCGCTTTCACGCTGATTGAGGCCGGTTTCCTCTGTGACGACGATAGGCGCCTCACGTCGCGTCAACGCAAGGCGCCTTCTTGTTCAGGCGCCGTGCGCCTTTTGGGCCTTGGTCAGTTCGATCATGCCCTGGGCGGCGCCCATGTCGGGGACGATCTCTCCGGCGCGGTCCGAAATGGCGTCGAAGCGGGCGGCGACCTGTTCGGGAGCATCGTCGCCGGCGACGAAGGCGCCTTGCGTCAGGGTGACATAGGCGCGCTCGAACCCGCCGGCGCCGGCGGCCAGGATGGCGCGGGTCGGAGCGTCCTGGCTGACCAGATACAGCAGGCCCGGCGTCACCAGGGCCGGGGCCAGGGCCTCCAGCGGCAGGGCCGCGCCCAGGTCCTCGGTCATGCGGGTGTGGGCGGTGGGCGCCAGGCAGTTGACGCGGATGTCGTTCTTCTGACCCTCGATGGCCAGGGTCTGCATCAGACCGACCAGCGCCATCTTGGCCGCGCCATAGTTCGACTGGCCGAAGTTGCCGTACAGGCCCGACGACGAGGTGGTCATCACGATCCGGCCGTAGTTCTGCCCTCGCATGATCTCCCACACCGCCTTGGTGCAGTTGACCGCCCCCATCAGGTGGACGTCGACGACGAAGCGGAAGTCCTCCAGCTCCATCTTGGCGAAGGTCTTGTCGCGCAGGACGCCGGCGTTGTTCACCAGAATGTCGATCCGGCCCCATTTGGCCATGACTTGATCGACCATGGCCTGAACGGCGGCGGCGTCGGTGACGGAGGCCGCATTGGCCATGGCCTCGCCGCCCGCCGCCTCGATCTCGGCGACCACGGCCTCGGCCGCCGTCGCCGATCCGCCCGAGCCGTCGCGCGCCCCGCCCAGATCATTGACCACCACCCTAGCCCCGCGCGCCGCCAGCGCCAGGGCGTGCTCCCGGCCCAGGCCGCCGCCGGCGCCCGTCACGATCACCACCTGTCCGTCAAATCGCATCGTCATAAATCGCTCCCTGTTCTCGGGCGTCCAATGTGTTGAAATGGCGCCACAGTCGACACAATCCTAATCCGAGAGCGGAACCGTGCGCCAGCCACGCCGTTCGGTCGGGGAATGCTGTGCTAGTGCGCAGCTTCGCGCATTCACACAGTGAGGAAGCTATGAAGCTCAAACTTCTCGCCTCCGTCGCCGCGGCCGGGCTGTTCGCAGCCGGCGCCGCATCGGCGGAACCCAATGGTTGGTACGGCGCCATCGACGCCGGCTACCACATGATGGACGACATCAACGCCGAGTCGTCGACGACGGGCGCCAACTGGAACTATGAAGTGAACAACGGCT
>NZ_BDMM01000004.1 GCF_002157625.1 Brevundimonas sp. SH203 | reverse complement strand
CACCGGCCCCGGCGGCCGCGCCGCGCCCAACGCCCCGCCCGCCACGCCGGAAGTGGCCCGTCCCAGCCGCGCGCCCGGCGCCGGCTTCGGCCGTCCGGTCGGCCGTGACGACGATCGCGACAAGCGTTTCTCCGACGCCGGCAAGGCCGTCAGCCGCACGCGCGGCGAGCCCAAGCGCCGCGAAGGCCGCATGACCATCCAGTCGGTGGTCGGCGACGGCGACGCCGCCGAACGGATGCGCTCGCTGGCCTCGGTTCGCCGCGCCCGCGAACGCGAGAAGGAAAAGCGCAAGGGCGGATCGACCGACGCGCCGAACCGTCCGCGCGAAGTGGTCATCCCCGACGTCATCACCGTGCAGGAACTGTCCAACCGGATGGCCGTGCGCGGCGTCGACATCATCAAATTCCTGATGCGTCAGGGCATGATGATGAAGATCAACGACGTGATCGATTCCGACACCGCCGAACTGGTGGCCGAGGAGTTCGGCATGGCGGTCAAGCGCGTGTCCGAATCCGATGTCGAGACGGGCTTCCTGGCCGAGGCCGACGACGAGGGCGCCACCGAGACGCGCGCCCCGGTCGTGGCCATCATGGGCCACGTCGACCACGGCAAGACCTCGCTGCTGGACGCCCTGCGCACCACCGACGTCGCGGGCGGCGAAGCCGGCGGCATCACCCAGCACATCGGCGCCTATCAGGTGCGTCTGGAAGACGGCCAGAAGGTCACGTTCCTGGACACGCCGGGCCACGCCGCCTTCTCGGCCATGCGGGCGCGCGGCGCCACCGTGACCGACATCGTGGTTCTGGTCGTAGCCGCCGACGACGGCGTCATGCCGCAGACCATCGAGGCCATCCAGCACGCCAAGGCCGCCGAGGCCCCGTTGATCGTGGCCGTCAACAAGATGGATAAGCCCGGCGCCACCTCGCAGAAGGTCGTCAACGAACTGCTGCAGTACGAGGTCATCGCCGAAAGCCTGGGCGGCGACACCCAGATCATCGAGGTGTCGGCCAAGGAGCGGATGAACCTGGACGGCCTGTTGGAAGCCATCCTGGTCCAGGCCGAGGTCATGGACCTGCGCGCCAACGCCGATCGCTCGGCCGAGGGCGTGGTCATCGAGGCCAAGCTGGACAAGGGCCGCGGCCCCGTCGGCACCGTCCTGGTCAAGCGCGGCACGCTGAAGCGCGGCGACATCGTCGTCGCCGGCGGATCGTGGGGCAAGGTTCGCGCCCTGCTGAACGAGCGCAACGAGCAGCTGACCGAAGCCGGTCCCTCCGTCCCGGTCGAGATCCTGGGTCTGGACGAGGCGCCGTCGCCCGGCGACGTCTTCGCCGTGGTGGAAACCGAAGCCCGCGCCCGCGAGCTGACCGAATACCGTCAGCGGGTGAAGCGCGAGAAGGCCCAGGTGTCGGGCGGCTCGGTCTCGCTGGTCGATATGATGGCCAAGCTTGGCTCCAAGAAGATCAGCGAACTGCCGGTCGTCATCAAGTCCGATGTCCAGGGTTCGGGCGAAGCCATCGCGGCCTCGCTGGAGAAGATGGGCAACGACGAAGTCCGCGCCCGCATCGTCTATTCCGGCGCCGGCGGCATCACCGAGAGCGACGTCAACCTGGCCAAGTCGGCCGGTGCGCCGATCCTGGGCTTCAACGTCCGTGCGTCCAAACAGGCGCGCGACCTGGCCGAACGCGAAGGCGTGGAGATCCGCTACTATTCGATCATCTACGATCTTCTGGACGACATGAAGGGCGTGCTGTCGGGCATGCTGGCGCCGCTGCAGAGGGAAACCTTCCTGGGCAACGCCGCCGTCCTGCAGGTGTTCGACATCTCCAAGATCGGCAAGATCGCCGGCTGCCGCGTCACCGAAGGCGTCGTGCGCAAGGGCGCCCGCGTCCGCATCATCCGCGAAGACGTGGTGGTGCTGGAGCTGGGCGTGCTCAACACGCTCAAACGCTTCAAGGACGAGGTCAACGAGGTGCCATCGGGCCAGGAGTGCGGCATGCAGTTCCAAGGCTTCCAGGACATCAAGGAAGGCGACTACATCGAGTGCTTCACGGTCGAAGAGATCAAGCGCACCCTGGACTAGGGCGACGCGAAGGCTCCAAATCGACGAAGGCCCGGAACCCAGGTTCCGGGCCTTTTTCATGGGCGTCGAAACAGGTGGTCGTTCGCGCTTCGTCAATGACAGGGCGTGGTCGTTGGCGAAGACGGGGCGGTCGCCGCCGTAGATCGAATGGCGCAAGCCCGGAATGGGCGGCACGGTCTGGTCATCGAGAGCCGGTCGTCGGTTCTCCCCGAACAGGACGCTTCTCATGAAAACACTCGCCGCCCTCACCCCCGCCCTGGCCCTGATCGTCGCCGCGGTGGCGTCTCCGGCCCTGGCCGCCGATCTGACGATCCAGTTCCCCGCCGCCGCGCATCAGGGCAAGATCATGGTGGCCCTGTATGACGGCGCCGCCGCCTATGGCGGTCAGGGCGCGCCGGCCAAGTCGGTCCTGATGGATGCGGCCGCGGGTCAGACCAGCGTGACCTTCGACCACCTGCCGGACGGCGACTACGCGGTGCGCGCCTTTCACGATCTGAACGGCGACGGCAAGATGAACACCAACCCCTTCGGCATGCCGACCGAACCCTACGCTTTCTCCAACAATGCGGTGGGCAATATGGGACCGGCCGCCTGGGACCGCGCGCACTTCGCCCTGACCGGCGCCGTCGTCCAGTCCATCGACCTGAAGTAAGCCCGCCGTCGTCGCCAGAGCCGGAAGCCCGATCATGACCCCCTCCCGCCGTTCCTTCCTGATGGGCGCCGCCGCCCTGTCCGCCGCCGTCGCCACGCCGGAAATGGTGCGGGCCGCCGCCGCGCTCGACGCCGCCGCGAGCGCGGACTGGGCCGTCGCCACCGCCGATGTCGCGGCCGACCTGCCGCGCCAGACGATGCGGCTGGTTCACGGCCGCGCGCCGGCGGGGCTGCAGGGCGCCCTTTATCGCAACGGCCCGGCCAAGTTCCGGCGGCCGGGCGGTTCGGCCACCCACTGGTTCGACGGCGACGGCATGATGCGCGCCTTCCGCATCCAGGACGGACAGGCGACGCTGGAGGCGCGGTTCGCCGATACGCCCAAGCGCCGCACCGAGACCGAGCTGGACGCCGTGGTCACGCCCGGCTTCGGCACCAAGGGGGACGCCCGCGCCCGCATCGGCTCCAACGACGACGCCAATGCCGCCAACACCGCCGTCATGGTCGCCGGCGACCGGGTCTGGGCCCTGTGGGAGGCCGGTTCGCCCCTGGCCATGAACGCCTCGGACCTGTCGACCCAGGGCTTCGTCACCCTGCGCGACGACCTGAAGGGCATGCCCTTCCAGGCCCACCCCCGCTATGGCTCGGACGGGTCGATCTGGAACGTAGGCCTCGCGGGCGGCCGCGCCGTGATCTGGCGGCTGAATCCCGACCGCAGCCTGAACGACGCCCAAGTCATCGACTTGCCGCGCGCCAGCTATATGCACGACTTCACCGCCACCGACCGACACATCATCCTGGTGCTTCAGCCCTGGGTGTTCGAAACCCACGCCATGCCGGTGATCGCGGGCCTGGCCTGGCGGCCCGAGAGGGGGACGCAGGTTCTGGTGCTGGACAAGGACGACCTGTCCAGACGCCGCCTCTACGATCTGCCCGGCTTCTTCCACTTCCATCTGGGCGACGCCTGGGCCGAGCGGGACGGGACGATCCGCTTCGATGTGGCGGCCAGCGCCGATCCGCGCTTCGCCGTGGACGGCGCGCGGGTTCTGGTCGAGGGGCGCGGGGTCGTGCCGGGCGATCCGGCCAGGCTGGCGCTGATCACCCTGCGTCCCGATGGCCGGGCCGACATGACCTACAGCCCCGTCGTCGGCGAGTTCCCAAAGGCCGACCCCCGCCGTGCGGGCCTGAAGCGCAGCCTGACCGCCCATACGTCGGGCGAAACGCGGGGGCGGCCGCTGCCGACCGGCCTGGCGGTCCACGACTGGGACAGCGGCCGCTCGCACGCCTTCGAGTTCGGCGCCCATCAGGTGGTGGAGGAGGCGGTGTTCGTGCCCAAGCCGGGGGCCGGCGCCGAGCGCGACGCCTGGCTGGTGGGGCCGTCGGTCAATCTTCGCGAAGGCCGCACCGAACTGCACGTGTTCGACGTGGCGCGGATCGAGGACGGGCCGGTGGCGACCTGGCGCGCCGATGCGGTCCTGCCCGCCGGTTTCCACGGCGTCTGGGCGGGGTGAAGACGGGGCGGCACAACCCTTGCGGGCCTTCACGGTTCGAAAAGGCTGATGTGCCAAGGTGACGCCATGACCCCCGTCCAGACGCCCGCCGATCTCCGTCCGATCACCGCATTGCGGTTCGGCGCCGCCCTGTGGGTGGCCATCTACACCTTCTGGGAAAACTTGGCGGGCGCGGGCGCGTCCGACCTGGTCGCCAAGGGCTATCTGGGGGTGGAGCTGTTCTTCGTCCTGTCGGGCTTCATCCTTAGTCACGTCTATCTGCAGGCGGCGGGCGAGAAGCGGTTCTCCTATCGCGGCTTCCTGTGGGCGCGGGTGGCGCGGGTCTATCCCCTGCACCTGTTCACCCTGATCGGCGTGGGTCTGCTGGCGACCGTGGCCATGGCCGCCGGGATGCACGTTGATCCGAACGTGCGGAACTGGGCGGCCCTGCCGGCCAATCTGTTGATGGTTCACGCCTGGGGCCTGGCGCCCGTGGCGGGCTGGAACCATCCGTCCTGGTCGATCTCGGCGGAGTGGTTCGCCTATCTGTGCTTCCCGCTGTTCGCCTTCGTCTTCTGGCGGATGCGGGCGCGGCCAGTCGCGGCCGCCCTGGGCGCCGCCGCCTTCATGGTCATCCTCTACTTCGCCTTCCACCAGATCGCGGGCTTCTCCCTGACCGAGGCGACGATCCAATGGGGCGCGCTGCGGATCGTGCCGTGTTTCGCCCTGGGGTGCGCCCTCTATCTGGTCTATCGCCGCGCGCCGCTGAAGGCGCCGTGGCTATGCTCGGCCGTGTCCTTCGGCCTGATGGTGCTCAGCGCTGCGCTCGGCCTGTGGGACGGGGTGACGGTGCTGCTGTCGGGCGCCCTGATCCTGTCGCTGGCCTCATTGCCGAACGAGAAGGCCGGTTGGCTGGCGTCAAAGCCCGCCGTGTATCTGGGTGAGATCAGCTATTCGGTCTATATGGTCTGCGTGCCGTGGAAGCTGTTGTCCGTCGGATTGGCGGCCAAGCTGTTCGACGCGCCCGACAAGCAGTTTCAAATTTTCGTGTGGTTGGGGATCGTGGCCCTGCTGCCGGTGGTTGCAGCGGCGTCCTATCATATGGTCGAACGCCCGGCGCGAAAGGCTTTGCGCGGACTGGCCGAAAAGAAAGCCCACAGCGCAATCCACAGTCGATCGCACGGCGATATGCCGAAACAACTTGCTACGGGACGTGATCCCGTGGCCTAAAGGGCCTCCCAGAAACGGGTCGGGATACCCTAAGTATGACGAAACGGCTCAAAGCCGCCGCGGTTGCGGCGACCCTCGGTTTTTTCGCCCTGGGCGTCGTCCCATCCACCGCTAAGGCCGACGAGCCGTATTGGCAGTGCGTGACCTTCGCGCGCATGTTCTCTGGCATCAATATCTTCGGCGACGCTTGGACCTGGTGGCGTCAGGCCACCGCCAACTTCCGCACCGGCAAGGCGCCGGAAACCGGATCGGTCCTGGTCTTCCGTCCCGAGGGCCGGATGCGTCTGGGCCACGTCGCCGTCGTCTCCGACATCCTGACCGATCGCGTGGTCCGCGTGACCCACGCCAACTGGGGCGGCAGCCGCGGCAAGGTCGAGGAGAACGTCACCGTCGTCGACGTCTCGCCCGCCAACGACTGGTCGCAGGTCAAGGTCTGGTACAATCCGATCAACGACCTGGGCACCACGGTCTATCCGACCTACGGCTTCATCTACAAAGGCGCCCGCGACGCCTTCGACGCCGGCCGCCAGATGGCCGCCAACGTCTCGGCCCAGAGCCAGCACTGATCCGATCCCGCTCATCCCGGCGAAAGCCGGGACCCAGTCCTGTCGCTCTGCATTGCGCTGGCTTGGAATTTGCGGATCGCCCCCACGGATTAACCGCTCAAAACGCTGGGTCCCGGCTTTCGCCGGGATGAGCGGATGGGAAGGCATGGTTGCACCTTTTCCAGACACGGGCGATAGGCGGTCATGACCCAATCCAGCGACATCAGCTACGCCGGCTATCTGGCGTTGGACGACCTGCTTTCGACCCAGCATCCGCTGTCGGACCAGCATGACGAGATGCTGTTCGTCATCATCCACCAAACCAAGGAACTGTGGCTCAAACAGATCCTGCACGAGGTGGCCCTGGCCCAGTCGATGGTGCGGGCCGGCGATCTGGTGCCCGCCTACAAGAGTCTGGCGCGGGTGTCGCGCATCCAGGCGGTGATGACCCAGAGCTGGGACATCCTGTCGACCATGACGCCTTCCGACTATCTGCGCTTTCGCGGGTCGCTGGGCTCGTCCTCGGGTTTCCAGAGCGACCAGTTCCGTCGGCTGGAGGCCATGCTGGGGTTGAAGGACGCCAGCTTCCTGAAGTTCCACGCCGACCGGCCCGAGGCGCTCGCCGCGCTGGAGGCCGCCATCGCGGCGCCCAGCCTGTATGACGACGCCTTGGCGCAGATGGCCAAGGCTGGCCTGCCCGTGCCCGCCGAGGTGCTGAACCGCGACGTTACCCAGCCTTATGAGCCGTCCGAGGCGGTCGAGGCGGCCTGGCTTGAGGTCTATCGCGACACCGAAACCTATTGGGCCCTGTATCAGCTGGCCGAGAAACTGGTCGATCTGGACGACGCCCTGCTGACCTGGCGGCACAAGCATGTGGTGACGGTCGAGCGGATCATCGGCCGGCGTCGCGGCACCGGCGGCACGGAAGGCGCCGCCTATCTGGCCTCGACCCTGACCAAGCGCTGCTTCCCCGAGCTGTGGTCGCTCCGCACCAAACTTTGATGTCGCAGGGCGAAACCTTCGCCGCGCCCGGCCATTTCGCCGTTCGACCGCCACAGCGGAAGGAAGACCGAGATGACCAATCCCAACGCCCATGACATCAAGGTCCTGAACGGCCTGATCGAAACCACTCTGGACAGCGCCGACGGCTATCGCGAGGCCGCCGAACAGACCCAGGACCCCCATTATCGCACCCTGTTCGAACGCCGGGCCGGCGAGCGCCAGCAGGTGGTCGAGGATCTGTCGGCGGCCGTGCGCGGCATGGGCGGCGATCCCGAACCGCACGGCTCCATCCTGGCCAAGGCGCATCGGGCCTTTCTGGATGTGAAACACGCCCTGCTCCGCAACGACGATTCCGTCGTCGGCTCGATCAACTCGGGCGAGGGCTTCATCGCCGGCAAATACGAAAAGGCGCTGGAGGACACGGGTATTTCCGCCACCACGCGCGAGACGGTCCGGCGCGCCTATGCCGCCGTCAAAGTCGAGCATGACCAGATGGAGGCGCTGAAACACAGTCTCCAGGGACAGCGGGACGCCGACAATCCGCTGTTTCCGCAATAGGCCGACGTGAAAAAGGCCCCGGCGTTCGCCGGGGCCTTCGTCGTTCGGTCGGAAGCTGGATTCAGGCTTCTTCGCCGGCCTTTTCGGCCGAACCCGTTTCCGGGACCACGGCGCCCTTGGCCGGGCGGGCCGTCTGGCGCTCGGCGATACGCGCCGACTTGCCGCGACGATCGCGCAGATAATAGAGCTTGGCGCGACGCACGACGCCGCGGCGCTTCACTTCGATCGACTCGATGTTCGGCGACAGGATGGGGAAGCGACGCTCGACGCCTTCGCCGAACGAAATCTTGCGGACGGTGAAGGTCTCGCTGATGCCGCCGCCGTCACGGGCGATGCAGACGCCTTCGAAGGCCTGAACGCGCTCGCGCTCGCCTTCCTTGATCTTCACATTGACGCGCAGGGTGTCGCCGGGCTGGAATTCCGGGATCTTGCGCTCGCCCAGAACGCGGGCTTTTTCTTCGGCGTCCAGCTGTTGAACGATGTTCATGTCATTTCTCCTCGGGCTTTGCGCCCTTTACCTGTGATTTGGCGGAATGCGCTTCCCAGAGGTCTGGGCGGCGTTCCCGCGTCGTTAGCTCCCGCTGCGCCTGACGCCATTGGTCGACCTTCTTGTGGTCGCCCGATAGCAGCACCTCGGGTATCTCCAGCCCCTCGAACGTCCGCGGTCGCGTGTACTGCGGGTGTTCCAGAAGCCCGTCCTCGAAGCTTTCGGACGACAGGCTGTCGCCTGAACCGAGCACCCCGGGGATCAATCTTACGCACGCCTCGATCGCGACCATCGCCGCCGCCTCGCCGCCGGCGAGAACCGCGTCTCCGACCGAGACCTCCTCGAACCCGCGTGCGTCCAGCACCCGCTGATCCACCCCCTCGAAACGGCCGCACAGCACGACAATCCCGTCGGCCCCACCCTTTTCAGGCGAGACCCATTCCCTGACGCGCGCCTGGGTCAGGGGCCTGCCCCTGGCGCTCATGTACAAAAGCGGCCGCCTTGGTCCCGGCAGGCTATCGACCGCCCGAGCCACCACGTCCGCCTTAAGCACAGCTCCCGGGCCGCCACCCGCGGGGGTGTCGTCCAGGAAGCCGCGCGTATCTGTGGAAAAGGCGCGAATGTCAACCGTTTCCAGGCTCCACAGCCCCTTCTCGCGCCAGGCCGTGCCGATCAGCGACACCCCCAATGGACCCGGAAAGGCCTCGGGGAACATGGTCAGGACGGTTGCGGTGAAGGGCATGGCGGCGGCTCATACACATAAAGTCGGAAAAAACCGACTCCGGCCGCCTTGAATCCCGTCCGGCGCCGGGCGCGACGGCGTCAGGATACCCAGGTGTCGCGGCACGCCGTCAGGGTCCAGCCCGCCGCGCCCCGACGCAACCGGCACGTCACGCCGATGCCGGCGCGCGGACCCTGCATAACGCCGGCGTCGATCGTCGCCCCCTCGGCGTCGTATCGCGGCCGTTTGAACTCGACCCATCGGAATTCCGGCCGGTCGTCCTTCGCCGCCCCATTGGCGGCCTCGCCATAGATCAGGGGAAAGCTGACGCCGTATCGCGCCCAGTCGCAGTCGGGCTTCCAGCCGTCGTCGTCCTCGCCCAGACGAAGAGGCGGCGGAGTCTCTTCGGGGCCGAACCGATAGTGTTCGCGCGCCACCGCCGCGATCACGGCGCAGTCGTCGTCGTTCGCCGTCTGGGCCTTGTCGCGCGGATCGGCGACGGAAGGCTCGGCGCATCCCGCCAAGGCCGCAGCGACGGCCAGGGCGGACAGGGCGAGCGTTCGGTTTCTCATTGCGAAGGCCTCACAACACATCTCTCGTCCGACGATGCAACCCGAAGCCCGGATCGGCGTTTGGACGGAGCTTGACCATATCAACCAAGGGGTTCCCCATCATGCGCAAGATCATCACCCTGTCCATCGTCGCCGTCGCCCTGGCCGTTTCGGCCTGCAACACCATCGCCGGCGCCGGCCGCGACGTCTCGGCCGCCGGTTCGGCCGTGACCCAGGGCGCCAACGACGCCAAGCGCTAAGGGTCGTCCTTTCGATCCTGACGAAGGGCCCGCCGGCTGTCCGGCGGGCCCTTCTCGTATCTGTCGCGAGACGGTGTTAGGTTGGCGGCCTTGAATCAGGAGACCGGATCATGGGCTTTCTCGACAATGTGGTGAACGGCTTGGGCCAGGACGCCGCCGGCGGTCTGGGCGACCTGTTGAAGGGTCAGGGCGGCGTGGGCGGCCTGGCGGAGAAGTTCGGTCAGGCGGGTCTGGGCGACGTCATCGGCTCCTGGGTCGGCTCGGGCGCGAACGCCAGCATCAGCGCCGAGCAGATCACCGCCGTCATCGGCCACGGCCCGCTCGCCGACATCGCCGCCAAGATGGGCGTCTCGCCCCAGCAGGCCGGCGAAACCCTGGCGGGCCTGTTGCCCGAGGCCATCGACCGCCTGACCCCCGGCGGTCAGATCGACGGCGCCGACGACCTGCTGGCCAAGCTGCCGGGCGGCCTCGGCGACATGATCGGCGGCTTTTTGAAGCGCTGAGGCGTCAGGAGGGCTGACCCTCCGTCGCCGCGACCGCAGGATCGGTTTCGGCCTCGGTCCTGCGCCGCGCCTCCAGCGCCGTCTGTTTGCCGGCGACCACGAAGGCCAGGGCGATTCCGAACAGGCCGATGACGAAGGAATAGAGGAAGAAGGCGATATAGCCGGCGCCGAGCGCGGCCGGGCTGACGCCGCTCGTGGCGGCGCCCGTGGCCAACACTCCTTGGGGCATATTGGCGAACAGACCTCTGAGCGCGGCGAAGGGTCCGTCGCCTTCGGCCGCGCGCGCCGACGCCTCCACGATCCTTCCCGACTGGGAGGCGATCAGCTTGCCGGGCAGGGCGTACAGCGAGGTGAACAGCGCATATTGCGTCGCGGTGAAACCGATCGACGTCAGGCTGGACATATAGGCGATCAAAGCCGTGCCCGCGTAGCCGCCGGACACGTTGTCGACGCCGATGGCCACCGTCAGCGCTGGCAGACTGTGTCCCTGCGTGGCCAGCCACGCAAAGATCAGGTTGGACACCGGGCTCATGAAGGCCCCGATGACCATGGTGCGGATCAGCCCCAGCTTGGCGACCGACCAGCCGCCGAGGAAAACGCCCAGGGTCGTCATGACCACGCCGAAGACCTTGCGCACCTCGGCCAGTTCGGTCTTGGAGAAGCCTAGGTCAATGTAGAAGGGCGGCATGATGTTCAGGACGAAGTCGGACAGGCGATAGACGCAGATCAGCGCCAGGATCAACGTCGCGACGCCGGAAAACCGCCTGTAGAAATCCACGAGCGGCTCGCCGAAAGACCCGGCCAGATAGGCCCCTGGCCTCGTCCTGACGCCGGGTACCGGCCAGCAGGCGACGACCAGGACCGCCAGCCCCAGCATGACCAGACCGAACTGCAGATAGACGCCCTGAGGCTTGGCCGACAGGGCCGCCGCCACGGCCGCCTTGCCCTCGGCGCCCAGACCGAAAAGGCCGAACAGGGCGTTCAGCGGGGCCGACTGGCCGGTCAGGCCCGCCCCCAGGACCATCGCCGCCACGCCGATGACCGCCAGGCGCACGACCCATTCGACCACCTCGAAACCCGGACGGGACGGCACGTCGCCGACGGGGATGGCGCGGATGGAATGGGCCTTTTCGCGGGGCGCGAACAGGACGCCGGCGATGCCGAAGCCCATCAGGGCGGCCATGACGGCGTAGGACAGGTTCCAATTATAGAGATCGGCCAGCACCAGCGGCACGGCCCCCGCCACGATCATGGCGACGCGGTATCCCATCTGATAGGCGGCGGCCATCGCCCCGTGCCGGCTGTCGTCGGCGGCCTCGATCCGCCAGGCGTCGATGACGATGTCCTGCGTCGCCCCGAAGAAGCCGACCAGAGCGGCGAAGCCGGCCACCGCGATCAGGGCGTTGGCGGGGTTCAGCGTCGAGATCGACCATAGGCCGAACACGATCACCGCCTGCGTCACCAGCATCCAGGCCCGCCGATGGCCCAGCAGTCGCGTCAGTCCGGGCACGGACGTTCTGTCGATCAGCGGCGCCCAGACGAACTTCAGCGAATAGGACAGGGTGGCCAGGGCGAAGAAGCCGATCACCTCCAGCGTCTGTCCGCTCTCGCGCAGCCAGGCCGACAGGGTGTCGAAGATCAGCAGGTTGGGCAGGCCCGCCGAAAAGCCCAGCAGCAGCATGATGAAGACGCGACGTTCGCCATAGACGGCCAGGCCGCCGAAACGTCCGGCGGGCTTGCCGTTCACGGCGCGGGTGGTCTGGTCGGTCATGGGCGGCTCCGGCGGCGGCCGGGACGCGGCGCCTGATTCAGCCGACCTTGGCGCGGATGTCGCGCTTCGTCCAGCGGGCCAGGGCGGCGCGCAGGGCCTCGGCGTCCAGCGGCTTGACGATATGGTCGTCCATGCCGGCTTCCAGACACAGACGGCGATCCTCGGCGAAGGCGTTGGCGGTCAGGGCCAGGATGGGCGTCCGATCCCCCGTCGCGCGGATGGCGCGGGCGGCGGCGGGGCCGTCCATGCCCGGCATCCGCATATCCATGAACACCAGGTCGTAGCGGGCGCGATCGACGGCGGCGACGGCTTCGTCCCCTGTCGCGGCGGTCTCGACCACGCAGCCTTCGCGACGCAGCAGTGTGCGGGCCAGAAGGGCGCCGACCGGATTGTCCTCGGCCAGCAGGACGCGGACGCCGGCGAACCGGGCGGGGGCGACGCGGTCGTCCTCGACCGGCTTCGATCCGTCCGGGGGCGGTGCGACATCGCCGGCGGCCGCCAACACCTGTTCGACCAGCGAGGTTCGGCGCAGGGGCTTGATCAGATAGGCGTGAGCCCCGGCCGCGCGATAGGCGGCGATCAGATCGCGCTCGCCGGGTTTCAGCATGACGATGGCGCGGCCGCCCTCTGGCGCCGGCATGGGCACGGCTGCGGTTTCGCCGGGCGGGGCCAGGGCGTGGTCGAACAGGATCACCGGCGCGTCGTCGCGGACCGCGCCGCCGGACGCCTCGATCTGGGCGCGGGCCGCCGAGCAAACGAAGGGATCGGGCGAGCGGACGGCGACGATGCGGTCCTGCAAGGGAAGGCTGCGGGCGGCGCCCACGGCGTCGAAGGCGGCTTCGAAGCGGAAGCGCGCCCCGCCGGACGCGGCGTCCGGCCGATCCTCCACCGCGACCGCGCCGCCCATGGCCAAGGCCAGTTTTCGCACCACCGCCAGACCCAGTCCGGCTCCGTCCTGACGCACGGCGTCTGAGGCGTCGGCATGGCCGAACTCTTCGAAGATGCGCGCGCGCGCGGCCGGCGGCACGCCGGGGCCGGTGTCGTCCACCAGAAAGGCCAGGCGGGGCCGCGCCGCGTCGCCGCCGACCCGTTCGACCGTGATGCGGACGCCGCCGGCCTCGGTGAACTTGACCGCATTGCCCGCCAGGTTGAACAGCACCTGTCGCAGCCGCCCCTCGTCGGCTCGGATGTCGGGCGCATCGGCGGCGACGGACCAGACGATCTCCAGCCCCTTTTCGTGCGCGCGCGGACTGAGCAGTTCGGCCACGCCGCGCACCAGTCCCTCAAGATCGACGGGCGCCGGATCGAACTCCAGCACGCCCGCGTCCAGCCGGGCGTAGTCCAGAAGATCGTTGACCAGACCCAGCAGATGTTCGGCTGACTGGCGGGCGTTCTCGGCATAGGCGCGCTGGGCGCCGTCCAGTGTCGTCCGCTCCAGCAGGCCGATCATCCCCAGCACCCCGTTCAGCGGCGTGCGCATCTCATGGCTCATCAGCCGCAGGAACTGCTGGGCCGGCGCATTCGGGGTCGTGGTCTCGTCGGTCGCCGGGCGTCGCGCCATCGCAGTCTCCATCGCCGACCAGATTAGCGGCTGAGGGTTAAGGAGCCGTCCCGTTCCGGCGATATTCCTCTGCGTTGGGCGCCATCCGGTCAGTCGTGAATGAAGGCCGCCTGTTCGATCCCGTCTTCCCGCAGGCCGAACGGCGTGTCGTTGCGGTGGGCCGAGCGGCGGTCGAAATCGGCCTCGGCGCCGATGGTGGCGCGGCGATAGATCAGGGCCTCGGCGATGTGACGACGCAGCACGCCGGTCGCCCCCTCCAGATCGGCGATGGTGCGCGCCAGCCGCAGGGTGCGGGTCCAGCCGCGCGCCGTCAGCCCCCCGGCCTCGCCCGCCCGCATCAGCAGCATCCGACCCGCCTCGTCCGGGGTGGCGAAGCGATCCAGGGTGTCGCCGGAGGCACGGGCGTTCAGACCCTGGGACGGATCGAGACCGGCGGCGCGGGCGCGGTCCTCCTGCATGGCGCGGGCGGCGGCGACGCGGGCCTTGGCCTCGGCCGTGCCCTCGGCCGGCGGCGGCAGGGCCATGTCGGCGGCGGTGACGGGCGGGGTTTCGACCGTCAGGTCGATCCGGTCGAACATGGGGCCGGAGATGCGGTTCTGATAGTCTCGCTGGCAACGCGGAGCCTTGCCGCAGGCCCCGCGCCCCGCGCCGCCCAGGCCGCAGCGGCAGGGGTTCATCGCCGCCACCAGCTGGAACCGCGCCGGATAGCGGATATGGGCGTTGGCGCGCGCCACCACGATCTCGCCCGTCTCCAGCGGCTGACGCAGCGAATCCAGGGCCTGGGCCGAATATTCGGGCAGTTCGTCGAGGAACAGCACGCCGTTGTGCGCCAACGACGCCTCACCCGGCTTGGCGCGCAGACCGCCGCCGGTCAGGGCGGCCATGGAGGCGGAATGGTGCGGGCTGCGGAACGGCCGGTCGCGGGTCAGGGCGCCGCGCTCGATCAGGCCGGCGACCGACCAGATCATGGAGGTCTCCAGCAACTCCTGCGAGGTCAGGGGCGGCAACAGGCCCGGCAGGCGCTGGGCCATCATCGACTTGCCCGATCCCGGAGGCCCGACGAACAGCAGGTTGTGGCCGCCCGCCGCCGCGATCTCCAGCGCACGCTTGGCGCTTTCCTGACCCTTGACCTCGCGCAGGTCGGGCACGGCCCGTCCGGCCGCCAGGGGACCGGGCTCGGGCGGGCGCAACACCTGGGTTCCCTTGAAATGATTGACCACCCCGATCAGGGAGCGCGGCGCCAGGATGCGCGCGCCGCCGGCCCAGGCCGCTTCGGGGCCCGTCGCCTCGGGACAGATCAGGCCCAGACCCATGGCGTCGGCGGCCACGGCGGCGGGCAGGGCGCCGCCCACCCGAGCGATCTGGCCGTCCAGACCCAGTTCGCCGATGGCCGCCCAGCCGTCCAGGGCGTCGGGCGCGATCACGCCCATGGCCGCCATCAGGGCGAGCGCGATGGGCAGGTCAAAATGGCTGCCCTCCTTGGGCAGGTCGGCCGGCGCCAGATTGGCGATGATCCGCTTGGCCGGCAGGGCCAAGCCGATGCCGGCGAAGGCGCCGCGCACCCGCTCCTTGCTCTCGGCCACCGCCTTGTCGGGCAGGCCCACGATGTTGAAGATGGTCGGCCCGTCATTGCCGATCAACTGGACCTCGACGTCCACGCGCCGGGCCTCCACCCCGTCGAAGGCGACCGTGACGACGCGCGCGACCATGTTCGTTCTCCCGCTCCAGCGGCAGAACGAACCATGAACTGAAATCTAATTCAAGTGGCGGTCACGCAACCTGTGCGGCGCGCTTCCTTTCGATCACGTCCCACATCAAGGCCGTGGCGTCGACGCCGGTGAAGGCCTTCAACTGCTGGGCGCCGGTGGGAGAGGTGACGTTGATCTCGGTCAGATAGTCGCCGATCACGTCGATGCCGACGAAGATCAGGCCGCGTTCCCTGAGCGTCGGGCCGATGGCCTTGCAGATTTCCAGGTCGCGCGGCGTCAGCTCGACCGGCATGGCCTTGCCGCCGACGTGCAGGTTGGAGCGCACCGCCCCCGCCGCAGGTACGCGGTTGATGGCGCCCACCGGCTCGCCGTCGATCAGCAGGATGCGTTTGTCGCCCTTGGTCACGGCGGGAATGAATTTCTGGATCACCAGCGGATCGCGGCTGCCGGCGGCGTGAATCTCGATCAGGGCGTCCAGGTTCGGGTCGTCGGCGCGCAGCTTGACCACCCCCGAGCCGCCGTTGCCGTGCAGCGGCTTCAGCACCACCTCGCCATGCTTCTTGTGGAAGGCGGTCAGGGCGACCGGGTCGGCCGAAATCAGGGTCGGCGGCTGAAGGCCGGGGAAGGCCGTGACCAGCAGCTTTTCAGGCGCCGAACGCACCTCGGACGGATCGTTGACCACCAGCGTCCGGGGGTGGACCGTCTCCAGCAGATAGGTGGCGGTGACATAGGCCATGTCGAACGGCGGGTCCTGACGCATCAGGATGACGTCGATGTCCTGGGCCAGGTCCAGCGTCGCCCAGTCGCCGAAATCGACGTGGTTTCCGGCCTCGCGCCGCACGGTGATCGGGCGGGCGCGGCAGTATAGGCGGCCGTCTTCCAGCGCCAGTGTGCGGAAGTCATAGACCCACTGTCTGTGCCCGCGCGCCTGGGCCGTCTCGGCCATCAGGAAGCTGGTGTCCGAGGCGATGTCGACGGCCTCGATCGGGTCCATCTGGATGGCGACTCTAAGCATCGGCGAGGCTTTCTTGCGTTGGCGGGCACGAATGGAATGGGGACGGTGAAGCTCTGCTGCAACTCCACCCGCTCATCCCCGCGAAGGCGGGGACCCAGTTCTGTCGCTCGGCAGTGCGTTGGATCGAGAGGGAACCGGGAGCGGATGCGCTGCTCGCCCAAAGCCCTGGGTCCCCGCCTTCGCGGGGATGAGCGGAGTGAGAAATCTAGTTCAGCTGACGCGCTTCTTCCGCCAGCATGATCGGCACGCCCTCGCGGATCGGATAGGCCAGTTTGGCGCCCGCCGAGATCAGTTCGTTGGCGTCGCGGTCGTAGGTCAGCTTGCCGCGCGTGACGGGGCAGACCAGCACCTCCAGCAGGCGGGGATCGACCGAGACGGGGGTGTTGAAGGCGTCGCTCATTATTTTGGGCCTATCGCGCTTTGCGCTACATGAGGCCGTTGTAGGGGGCGTTGCTGCATCGCGCTACTGCATGGACGGCGCGGCGTCGTCACCGCCGTCGGCGGCGTCGATGCGGAGAAGCGCGGTCAGGGCCTCGGCGCGGGGCATCAGGGCCACGGCCTCCAGCAGCGCCTGTTTCTCGGCCGGTTCGAACGGCAGGGCCATCGACAGGCTGTTGACCAAGGCCTCCATCGGCGCGGTCTCGGCCGTCTCCCAGTCGATGTCCAGCAGCCGGTGGGCCATATAGGCGCGCAGGGCGTCCAGGAAGGCGTGGCGGTCGAAGTCCGGTTCCTCGGGCGGCGCCGTCAGATCGGCCTCATAGGCGTCGAACGCCGCGCGCACCTGGCGATACGGCGCCTTGGACGGCAGTTCGGCGGCGATGCGGAACCGCGACACCCCGGTCAGGGTGATCAGATACCGCCCGTCGGATGTCTCGGCGAAGCTGGTGATCCGTCCGGCGCAGCCGACCGGCGACAGGCTGGGCAGGGCCGCAGTGCCGCCATTGGGCTGGACCAGGCCGATGATCCGGTCGCCCGCCATGGCGTCGTCCACCATGTTCAGATAGCGCGGCTCGAAGATGTTCAGCGGCAGTTGTCCGCGCGGCAGCAGAATGGTCCCGCCCAGTGGGAAGACCGGGATCACCTGCGGCAGATCGAGCGCCCTGACATAGCCCTGCGGCATGAAGTCCCCGATTCGTTTACGAAAACAGGATGGACGACAGGCGACGCCGGCCGTCCTTGGACACGTCGGAGGTCAGGCCGGCCGCCTCGAAGATGACCAGCAGCTGTTTGCGCGCCGCCTGCTCGTTCCATTCGCGGTCGGCCTTGACGATGGCCAGCAGATTGTCGACCGCGCCCTTGAAGTCGCCGGCCGCGCTTTGCGCCTCGGCCAGGTCGAAACGGGCCTGATGGTCGTCGGGATCGGCCGCGACCCTGGCTTCAAGCTCGGCGGTCGCGCCGGAGGGCGCTTTGGACGCCAGGGCCAACTGGGCGCGCACGCTCTGGACCGCAGGCTCCTTGGAGTCCTGCGGGGCCATGGCGATGGTCTGGGCCGCCTGTTCGGGGTCGCCGCCCGCCAGATAGACCCGCGCCATGCCGGCGATGGCCTTTTCGTTCTCGGGCTCGATCGACAGGACGTGGGCGAAGGCCTGGGCCGCGCCGCCGAAATCGTTCAGGCCCAGCGATTCCTCGCCCAGTTCCAGCAGTTGCGCGGTTTCGGTCGACCCGCCCTGACCGCCCGTCAGCTTGTCGATGAACGCCTTGATCTGGCTGTCGGGAACGGCGCCCTGGAAACCGTCGACCGGCTGGCCGTTGACGAAGGCATAGACGGTCGGGATCGACTGCACGCGCAGTTGGCCCGCATAGGCCGGGTTGGCGTCCACATCGATCTTGACCATCTTCACCGCCCCCTTGGCGGCGCGCACGGCCTTCTCCAGCGCCGGCCCCAGCGTCCGGCACGGCCCGCACCAGGTCGCCCAGAAATCGACGATGACCGGCTGATGCTTCGACGCCTCGATCACGTCGGTCATGAAGGAGGCGTCCGTGCCCTCCTTGATCAGGTCGCCGGCGTCGGGGGTCAGGGTCGGGTCGAGCAGGGTCATGGCGAGGTCCGCGCAGAGATCGGTCAGGTTCAACGGTTCAGATGGCGTCGGGATGCGCCCGCATCAAGCGGCGATTTGGTCGCGCCGGGATTTCAGACGGCCGCTGCGAAAAACACCGTCTGAATCGTCTGAATAGTGCGAAATCCCCCCGCCGCTCGTCCGATGCATCGACCGTCGGTTACGAGATGGGGCGGCGGCGCTGATCGTCAAGCTGAGGTTGGGTGCTTCTGATACGGGCGCTTAGCGGTCCTTGGTCAGCTAACGCCAAGCTCTTTCGGGAAGCCGGTCTCAGTTGTGCCTGCGTTCTGGATCATCCGAGACAACGCTGATCGTGTCAGCGTGTCAGCCATATGCCGGTTGATGGTCACCAATCGGCTCCGAGCATTTCCGTCAGCGTCAAAAAGCTGGAATGCCAGACGTTCTCCCGTCGCCGCCTGAATGTGAGGCTCGCAGCTGGGGAAGTCATTTTTGAGCGTCCGCAACAATGCTGTTCGGAACTGCGGTGTCGCAACGCTCGGCGTGATCGGTAATTTCATTCGCCAATGATCTTTCAGCTTCCAAAGGTCCGCAACGGGTCGAACCACGTCATGAGCTTCACGGCTCAAGGCTGACATCGCAAATGCAGGTGGGGCGCGCCAACAGCGTTTTCGATCAGTCCAACGCCCCGAAGTCCACCACCACCGGCTCCCGCCCCAGCAGTTCCAGCACTCGCCGGAAAGCCGCCTGATCCAGCGCGGTGGTCGCCGTATTGGTCAGGGGATGGAAGTTGACGATGTCGGCATCCCACAGGCGCTGGTCCAGCACGAAGGTCACGCGGCGGTCGGTGTCGTTGATCAGGCCGAGCGCCGTGACCGAGCCTGGGCGGACGCCCAGCGTCTCCCACATCAGGGTCTCGTTGCCGAACGACAGTCGGCCAGAGCCCATGACGCCGGTCGCGCGCTTCAGGTCGATCACCGTGTCCTGACGCGCCGAGATCAGCCACAGCCGGCCCTTGTGATCCTTGAGGAACAGGTTCTTGGTGTGGGCGCCGGGCAGGTCGGCCTTGAGGTCCAGGCCCTCCTCGACGCGGAAGACGGCCCGGTGGTCGTGGGTCGTGTGGGCCACGCCGTTCGCCTTCAGCCAGTCAGTCAAGGTTTCGCGGTCGAAGGCGGGTTCGGTCGTCATGGTTGAGCCATTGGATTTGGGGCGTTAGGACAGGGTCATGGTCGATACCGTGCAGACGCGCCCGCTGGAACTGGAATGCTATCCGATGACGGCCCGGCCGCCGGATCTGGTGCCCGGCCGCCAGTCGCGCAACTGGATGGACGCCTTCATCAGCCGCCACCCCTATCGCTGCCTGCCGCTGAACATGGCCAATACCACGGGGTGGGAAATCCTGTGCCCGTTCGGCTTTTCGGCCGAGTGGAACGGCGGCCCGCGTCAGGAAGACATCGTCATCACGCCGGATCGGCCCCAGCACGATCTGGACCATTTCGTCACTTCGCACTTCTCGCGCGGGGTCATGACCATGCATCCCCAGTATCTGTTCCGCACGCCGCCGGGCTGGGGGATGATGTGTTCGGGCTCGCCCAACCATGTGAAGGACGGCATCCAGCCGCTGGTCGGCCTGATCGAGACCGACTGGCTGCCCTTCCCCTTCACGATGAACTGGATCTTCACCCGGCCGGGCCGGATCACCTTCGAGAAGGGCGAGCCCTTCTGCTTCATCAATCTGATCGAACACAAGAAGGTCGAACAGTTCCAGCCGATCATCCGCACGCTGGAATCCAACCCGGTGATGAAGGGTCAGTTCGAGGCCTGGAACCGCGCGCGCACCGACTTCAACCAGCGTCTGGCCGGCGGCGATCCCGACGCGGCCAAGGAGGCGTGGCAGCGCTATTACTTCAAGGGCGAGGTGCCGGAAAACCTGGGCGCCGCGCCGGCGACCCACTCCAACAAGCGCCGGTTGAAGTCGCCGCGGGTCGGATAGACGAAAGCCCTCTCCCACCGGGAGAGGGCTTAAAGCGTCAGGCGGTGAAACCGGTCGCTTACGAGGTCGGGCGCGTGACCTGCGGGCCCAGGTTCTGGATCACCTCGCGCGCATCGAACGCATTGGGGTCGTTGGCGGGTTTGGCGCCCCGGCCCATGACGATTTCGGCGTTGGCCTCGAAGCGATCGACCTGACGCACGTCGAAGTCGCTGGCGCCCCAGCCCCAACGGTCCCACGGGCTCCAGAAACCGCTGCGATAGTAGCGCCACGACGGACCCCAGTAGGGGCCATAGAAGCTGTTGTAGCGCGAGTAGAACGGATCGGGCGTGGCGACGTAGCGGGTGTCGCGATCCGTGGCGCGATTGACGGTGGCGAACCAGTCATAGCCGCTTTCGGCCGTCAGCTCGGCCGAGCGCAGCAGCAGGCCCATCTCGACCTGATCGCGCGAGGTGACGGAATTGCCGGCGAAGCTGACGCGGAAACGGTTGTTCTCCAGCCGCTGTTCGGCATAGCCGCCGCGCTGGCCGTTCAGGCCGGCGGGCTGGTACGGCGTCGCGGTGGCGCAGGCCGCAAGGGCCAGCCCCGCCGCCACCGTCATCGCCAGGGTCTTCAAAGGTAGGGCTTTCATGACATCAAACTCCTTGATCGCCCATTCGGGCGCGCTGACGGCTGAACGGAGCATGAACGGCGGCGTTCGTCCCTCAATCTAGGACGAAGCGGGGCGGCGTCTAGAGCCTTGCGACGATCAGGACCGCCGCCGTCATCAGAAGCCCGCCGACGAAGACGCCGAACCCCTTGCGAAAACGCGGCTGCTGCATCCGCCGCGACAGGGCCGCGCCGGACAGGGCGTAGGCGCTCATCGACATCATATCCATGCCGATGACGGCGACGGCGAACAGGGCCATCTGCGGCGCGACCGGCCGGCTGACGTCCACGAACGGCGGCAGGACGGCGGTGAAGAACAGGATGGCCTTGGGGTTGGCGATCTGGACCGCGAAACCGTCGATCAGGGCGCTGCGGCCCCGGCGAACCACGACATGGTCGGGCTGGGCGGCGGTGGCGAAGGCGCCGCGCAGGGCCTTGATCCCCAGCCAGGCGACATAGAGGGCGCCCAGGACGGCGACGACCTTGAAGGCGGCGGGAAAGGCCTTGACCAGGGCGCCCAGGCCCAGCGCCGCCGCGCCGAACCACACCAGGGTCGCCGCATTCATGCCCAGCACCCCGACCAGGGCCGAGGCGCGACCCTTCTCCACCCCGGTCGCCACGGCGAACAGATTGGCCGGGCCGGGCGTGACGGCCATCACCGCCATGACGCCCAGGAAGGTCGAATAGAGGTGCGGATCGACGGGCAGGGCGGACATGCGACGCGATGTCGCCGCTCCGCCCGCCGCGGTCAAGCCATGGGGGTCAGGCGCCCGGACGCCGGGGCGTTGCGGGCGGGGCCGCAGGCTCGGGCGGCGCCGGGGCCGCCGGCGCTTCCTGGGTGTCGACGGTGACGACATCCGCCGCCTGGTCCAGCGCATACTGGGCGATGAGGCCGTAAGTGACCATCTGCTCGGGATCGGGATTGGACCAGGCGCCGTTCTGCGCGATGCCGGTTCCGACGACGGAGCCGTAATGGGCGCCGTCTTCGATGGCCTGTTTGACCTCGGGGTCGTTCATGGCGTTCGCCACCAGGGCGTCGACGTCGATGTCCTTCAGCGCCTCGGCCGCCATTTCGCCGGCGTGCCTGGTCGTCTCGGCGGTGAAGGCGGCCACGTCGGGGGCGTATTCGCCCCACAGGGCGGCGATCCGGCTGCCGCGCTCCGCCTCGCTCAGACGGGGATCTTCGGACAGGGCCTCGGCGCGCTTGCCGAACTCTTCCATCCGCGCCTCGAAGGCGGTGGAGGCGGCTTCCAAACGGGCCTCGGCGGGGGTGGGCGACGTGTCCTGCGCCAGGGCGGCGGCGGGCGAGGCGAGGGCCAGCACGGCCAGAGGCAGGGCGGCCCCGAGGCCGAGAAGACGGATCATGGGACAGCTCCCTTGGAATGACCCGTGCAAACTCTTCTCTCGACCGCCCCGCCTCAAGTGAAATCGCGGTAAGGCGCCGTCGCCTACTGCGGCTGGGCCGGGGCGGGCGCGGCGGCGGCCTGTTCCACCTTGGACCGCACCATGGCCGGGATGGATTTGATCTGGGTCGCGGCGACGGCCATCTGGTCGGCCGGGGCGCCCTGGGCGACCGCGAAGGTCTCAAGCTCGGTGGCGAAGGTGTCGGCCTGACCCTGATAGCGGGCCTGCAGGGCGTCCAGATCGGTCTTGGCCTTGGCCTTGTCGGCCTGGGCGCCGGCGGTCTGCATTTCGGAGGCCATGGTCTCCATCGCCGTCTGGAACGCCTCGGCCTTGGCTTCGAACGCCTTTTCCTCGGGGGTTTCGGCGCGGGACTGGGCCGGCGCCGGCTGGGCGGCCGGTGCGGCCGGGGCCGGGGCCGCCGGGGTCTGGGTCGCCGGGGTCTGGGCGACGGCCAGGGCGGGTCCGCTCAGGACCAGGGCCGCCGCGACGGCGGTGCAGGACAGAAGACGCATGGGGGAAACTCCGGGTGGGGCCGCCTTGGGCCGCAGGGGGCCTGACGTCAGGCCCGGACCCCTCACCCTGAACCATAAGGTTCAGATTTCAAAGACCCTATAGGGCGTGTCGCCCAGGGTTTTCAGCACCGGCAGGGCGACATTATAGACCGGGACGCCCCGGTTGGTCCGCCCTTCCGGCCCGCCGCGATGGGCGTGGCCGTGGACCACCAGGCTGACGTTGTCGTAGCGGTCGATGGTCTCCGCCAGACGCGACGAGCCCAGGAAGGCGTGAATCTCGGGCGGCTCGCCCGTCACCGTCTCGACCACCGGCGCATAGTGCAGCAGCACCACCGAGCGTTCTGTGCGCAGCTTTCGGATCGAGTTTTCGAGCAGATTGGCGTCCTCGACCGCCTCCTGCACGAACCGCTTGATCGAGGCCTCGCCGAACGAGGAGAGCATATAGCGGCCGAAGCCGCCGACGAATCCCTTGCCGCCGGCGAAGCCCACGCCGTCGATCTCATAGGCCTCGCCGTTCAGCATCCTGACCCCCGCGTCGGTCAGCATACGCTCGACCTCCTGCGGCTGGCCGCACTCATGTTCGTGATTGCCGAGGACGCCGACCATGGGGATGGTGCAGAGCTTCAGGTCCTCCAGCAGCCGCTCCACCTCCGGCGTCTTGCCGTAGTTGGTCAGGTCGCCGCACAGGCACAGGACGTTGGCGTCATCCGACACCCGTTCGAACAGGTCTCGATAGGGGCGTTCGCTGGTCTCGCCGACATGCAGATCGCCGACGGCGGCGACGCGCATCTTGCGCGCAGGGCCGGGCTCAAGGCCGGGCTGGGGCGTCTGGGGGGCGGTGGCGTCTGTCATGCGGCCGGTCCTTTCAGTGGCCCAGGTTGACGGGATCGTGGCGTTCCTCCAGCCCCTTGCCGACCACGTCGCCAAAGCCCCATTCGGCGACGTCGGCGACATAGTCTCGCGGGCTGAACAGCCGGCCACGACACACCCTCACGCGCGGCGCCGGCAGGTCGACCTGGGCCGTCAGGCGGGCGACCAGCTCTTCCATCAGCCAGCGCGGAATCCGGTCTCGTTCGGTCGGATAGGCGAAGCGGAAGTTCAGCAGATGCGCCGCCAGCACCTCCCAATACAGGTCCATCTGGTCCAGCAGGCTCTTCCAGTCGATGGCGTCGGACTGTTTCAGGATGACGTGGTTCACGTCCGCGCCGTCATAGCGATAGCGGTCCTGGATGAAGACCTTGGACAGGATCAGGGCCGTGGGCGGGGTGATCTGCACCTGATGGCCATAGACGGTGATCCGGTCCTCGCCGAACCAGCTGTCGGACACGGCGATCGTGCCGTTGGACATGGCGAAGATCACGTCGAAGAAATGGGTCTCGTCCTTCCAGACCTTGGCGATCCACCGCTCGTCCTCGACATCGGTGCGATAGCCGTGCTTCTGGAAGAAGGCCAGGATGCGGGGGTAGTCGCCGGGCTTGCAGAAGACGTCCAGATCCTTGGTCGGGCGGCGGATGCCGGTATAGGCCGTGACCGCATAGGTGCCTGACAGCAGGAAGGGGATGCCGCTCTCCTTCAGCAGGCGCAGGCTTTCCTCGTAGAAGGCCAGGGCGTCGGCGGGCGGTTCGAACGTCGGTTCGGCGATCACGTCGGACATCGGCTGCACCCTCCTGGCGAAGGCAGGGGAACGACGACCCCCGGTCCCGGTTCCGGCCCATTCCCTGTGGCGACGACATCGGGATCGCCCGGCCCTTGCGCGTCAGGGCGGCGTCCGATCGGGCCGCCCGAATTTCGTCCCCAGCCTCCTCCCCAGGAATCTCGCGCCAAATCCACTAGATGTAGCGGGTAGGACAATTTCGACCGCAAAATAGAGCGATTTCGGCTTGGCGCCGGGGGCGGGCGGACGCATGGTGAATGCGTCTTTGGAATCGCTCTCAGGTCCAGTTCGATGAACGCTCCCGCCTCGATCATCCTCCCGGAACGCGCCGGTCTTCTGACCCCGTCCGTCGCCTACAAGCCCTTCCGCTATCCGTGGGCGTTCGACATGTGGAAGAAGCAGCAGCAGGTCCACTGGATGCCCGAAGAGGTGCCCCTGGGCGAGGACGTCAAGGACTGGGCCTCGACGCTGAACGACGGCGAACGCAATCTGCTGACCCAGATCTTCCGCTTCTTCACCCAGGCGGACATCGAGGTTCAGGACAACTACATGGAACGCTACGGCCGGGTGTTCAAACCGACCGAGGTGAAGATGATGCTGGCCGCCTTCGCCAATATGGAGACGATCCATATCGCGGCCTACGCCCTGCTGCTCGAAACCATCGGCATGCCCGAAAGCGAGTTCGGCGCCTTCATGGAATACGAGGCCATGCGGGACAAGCACGACTATATGGGTCAGTTCGGGGTCGATTCAGACGCCGACATCTGCCGGACCCTGGCCATGTTCGGCGGCTTCTCCGAAGGGGTTCAGCTGTTCGCCTCCTTCGCCATGCTGATGAACTTCCCGCGCCAGAACAAGATGAAGGGCATGGGCCAGATCGTGTCCTGGTCGGTGCGTGACGAGAGCCTGCACTGCGAGGGCATCATCAAACTGTACCACGCCTTCAACAAGGAGACGGGCGCAGTGACCCCCTCGGTGGCCGACGACATCGTCGACTGCTGCAAGACGGTGGTGAACATGGAGGACAAGTTCATCGACCTGGCCTTCGAAATGGGTTCGGTCCAGGGCATGACCCCCGAGGACATCAAACAGTACATCCGCTTCATCGCCGACTGGCGCCTGCGCCAGCTGAAGCTGCCGGAAGTCTATGGCGTGAAGGAAAACCCCCTGCCGTGGCTGCAGTCGCTGCTGTCGGGCGTCGAACACGCCAACTTCTTCGAGGCCCGCGCCACCGAATATTCCAAGGCGGCGACGCAAGGAAACTGGCACGGCGCCGACGGCGTCTGGACCGAGTTCGACCGCATGATGGCCCGTCGCGACATGAGCCTGGTCGCGGGCTGACGCTCAGGCCCTAGCGCGCCGGTCCGACCGGCGTGCCGCAGGCCGAACGCACGCCCGACTGGCACAGACGCACCTGTTCGCGCCAGGCGGCGTAGTCGCGGTCGTACTGCTCCTGGGCCGCGCGGGTGGCCTCGGCGGCGGCGCGCGCCTGTTCCTCGGCCTGACGGACGGCGATGTCGCGACGGGCCACGGCGGCGTCGTATTCCAGCCGCGCCTCGGCTTCGGTCTTGTCGGCCAGGGCGTTCCGGGCCGCGATCTCGTCGTTCAGGGCGCGGGTGGCGCGCAGCTCCTCTTCGGTCTGTTTGTCGTCGCCCGCGCGGTGATAGGCCTCGCCGCGCGCCTTCAGCAGGGCCTCGCGATCCGCCGGATCGGGCAGGGGGCGCTGGTCGCGATAGGCGTCCGGGCCGACATAGGGCTGGGTCTGAGACGCTGTCTGGGCCAATGCGGGCGACGCCGCGACGGCCAGGGCCAGAACCATCAGCGAAGGGCGAAGGGTCATCGATCGTCTCCGTATAGAAGGGCCATTGCTCCCGGCAGCTTGGCCATATCTCGTCCGATGGGACAACGCCGCACGCATGAAAAGGTGGCGCGTCCCCCCGCTTCGCGGCATGGTCCCGCCAGAGCCTTCCCGACCTTCGATCAGAGACGACGCATGATCCTCAGCACCTCGTCCGGCGACTTCCCCATTCCCGCCGAAGTCGCGCGCCTGCTGCCCAATGTGCCGGCCCTGCCGGATACGTCGGCGGCCGATGCGCGGTTGCAGATCGAGGATTTCCGTCACTGGCTGGACGCCTCGCCCGAACACGCCATCGACTATGAGCGGCTGCGGCGCTGGCATCTGGTGCAGGACGAACTGGCCGCCCAGGCCAAGGCCGAGAACCGCGCCTTCGTCGTGTCAGACGACGGACTGGAATAGGCGCCGACCGCCTTCAGGACGGCAGGCGCAGCTCGAAGACCGCGCCGGCCCCCTCCGCTTCGACCAGCCGCAGATCGCCGCCGTGCAGGGCCGCCAGCTCGCGCGAGATGGTCAGGCCCAGGCCGGTCCCGTCCGAGGTCTTGGAGCTGACGAAGGGTTCGAACAGGCGTTCGGCCAGACGCGGCGGAATGCCCGGCCCGTCGTCGGCGATGCGGATCACGCAGAAGCCGTCGTCGCCGAAGGCGCTGACGGTGATGGCGCCTCGGCCGCGCCGCTCCGGCGGGCGACCGGGGTCGGCCTCGATGGCCTGACGGGCGTTGCGCATCAGATTGACCAGGATGCGATACAGCTGGTCCGGGTCCGCCTCGACCGCGAACCGGGCGGGCAGCTGTTTGACCAGTCGCACGCCCTCGGGGTCCAGTCCGGCGTCCTCGGCCGCCAGGGTCAGGGCCTTGGTCAGGACGACGCGGGTCTTCTGCGGCACCGGCTCCTCGCTCTTGCCGTATTCCAGCACGTTGCGCGACAGGCTGGCGGCGCGGCTCAGGGCCCGTTCCAGACGCGGCAGGGCCTTGGCCACCTGGGGGTCGGCGGACGACGCCAGCCGATCCGACGCCATCTGGGCCGAGGTCAGCATATTGCGCAGGTCGTGGTTGATCTTGGCCACCGCCTCGCCCAGCGCCACCAGACGCGCGCGCGAACGCAGGGAGTGGCGCACCTCCTCCTGCATCCGGCTCAGCTCGCGCTCGACCCGGCCGATCTCGTCGTGCCGGTCCGACGGCGTCTCGGCCTCGCTTTCGGGATCGGCGGCGAACCGCTCCATCGAACGGGTCACGCGCCGCAGCGGGCGCAGCACCAGAAGCGCCAGACCGCCGTAGAGCAGCGCCCCGGCCGTCGCCGAGACCAGCAGCGACACCAGAAGGCTGTTCAGCAGAAAGGCCTTCAGCTCCAGCTTCAGCGGCTGGGCCGGGGTGACGATCTCGATGAAGTCGCCCGAGCGATAGCGCGGCTTGGCCTGGACCCGGAGCGAACGGTCGGGGTGGCCGAACAGGGTGCGCCACGGGTCGGTCAGCCGCGCCCAGCTGTCCTGCTGGCGCAGGTCGATCAGTTCGGGCGCGCGGGGCAGGTTGGGGGCCTGCAGCAGCAGGCGCCGCACCCCCTGTTCGGTCAGGGCCACGGCCTGGACCCCGCCGATCCGCATCAGCTCGGCCGCCGTGTCGTCCTCCACCGCGCTATAGGGCAGGGCCTCGACCCCGACCGAGGCCAGTTCGGCGGCCTGCAGCCGGTCGCGCAGCCAGCGTTCGTGGAAAGCCGCCAGGTTCGGCCCCATGATCAGGGCCTCGACCGCCAGGGTGAAGGCGACCGTCAGCAGCAGCAGCCGCGCCGACAGCCCGTCCGGCGCGCGGGGCGTCAGCCGCTCGCGCCAGGTCGCCGCCTGTTCGGGCGACAGGTTCAGCCGCGCGGCGATCCGGTCGAACAGGGCGCTCATGCCGGCTTCTCCGCGATCCGCCGCGCGCGGATCATCTGGAAAAGCTTGATGCCGATGGGCAGCAACAGCGACAGGAAGACCACCCCCATCAGCGGCCAGAAGAACTGATGCAGCAACAGCGGCAGGTCCGGCCGCACCCCCGCCCGCAACAGATCGCCCAGCTGCGATCCGATCCAGGTGTAGATGAAGGTGGACGGCAACAGGCCGATGAAGGTGGCGATGACGTAGGGCCTCAGCGGCACCGCCATCATCCCCGCCGTGGCGTTGACCAGGACGAAGGGGACGCTGGGGATCACGCGCAGGGTGAACAGTGTGGTGAAGGCGTTGCGGTCGATTCCCTTGGCCAGCCGGTCCATGAAGCCGGCGTCGGCCTCGAACTTGGCGCGCAGCCACGAACCGATCGAGGTGCGATAGACATAATAGATGACGACCGACCCTATGGTGGCCCCCGTCGACTGGGCCAGGGCGCCGACATAGGGGCCGAACATCATCCCGCCCAGCAGGGTCAGGAAGACGGGCCCCGGAATGGTCGAGGCGGTGGCCAGGGCATAGACGGCGACGAAGGCCACGAGCGCGATCCACCAGTGGTCCTGGGCATAGGCCTGAAGGTTCAGCCCGTGTTCGCGGATCAGGTCCATCGACAGATAGCGGTTCCAGCCCAGGGCGAAGAAGGCGACCACCAGGCCGGCGATGGCCGCGAGCGGCGCCAGCCGCAGGGCCCACTCCTTCGCCGTTCGTTTCGCCATAGGTCCGTCATTCCCGAATTGCCGACCGAGCGTTGACTCGCGCGATCATGCGACTTATACGCCCGCCCTTCCTGCGGCGGACGCCTCTTGCCCCGTCGCCCAACCTTTTAACGTCAGGAGCCGACCGTGAAGCGGACCTATCAGCCGTCGCGACTCGTGCGCAAGCGCCGTCACGGCTTCCGCAGCCGGATGGCCACCAAGAACGGCCAGAAGATCGTTGCGCGCCGTCGCGCCAAGGGCCGCAAGCGCCTGACGGCGTAAGCGGCTTATCGCGTCCCGGTCTTTCGGACGCATGAGCGACCCTTTACAGATCAAGCGTCTGTTGCGGCGGCCCCAGTTCCTGGCGGCCGCCAAAGGCGTTTCCGAGGCGCGCGGCGCCGTGGTGATCCAGCGGCTGGAACGCGGCGACGGTTCGCCGCACATCGGCCTGGGCTTCACCGCCACGAAAAAGATCGGCGGCGCCGTGGTCCGCAACCGCGCCAAGCGCCGTCTGCGCGAGGCTGCGCGGGCCATGCTGGCCCATCACGGCGTGCCCGGCAGCGACTATGTCTTCATCGCCCGCATGGGCACGACGGAGCGCGCGTGGGACCGTTTGCTTGACGACGTGAAATCCACCCTTACAAGGCTGGCGACACCCAAGGCCGACCGGCCTTCGCCCGCCCGCGCCCCCTCCGGCCAGGACCGCCAGATTCCATGAAAAACGAGAACACGCGCAACACGATCATCTTCATCGTGTGCTCGGCCCTGATCATGGGGATCTATTATTTCGCCGTCCTGCGCCCGCAGGCCGAGCGGCGGGCCATGCAGCAGGCGGCCCACGCCGAACAGTCGCAGACGGCCGAGAACGCCGCCCGCACGGCGATGAGCCCGCAGGGACCGACCTTCGTCACCGACCGCAGCCAGGCGTTGAGCAGCGCCGCGCGGGTGCCGATCCAGTCGGGCACGCTGAAGGGGTCGCTGTCGCTGCAGGGCGGGCGCATCGACGACCTGTTCCTGACCGACTATCGCGAGGTTCAGGACAAGCCCCAGCCGGTGGAGCTGTTCCGCCCGCAGGGGATGCAGAACGCCTATTTCGCCCAGTTCGGCTGGACCGGCCCGAACGTGGCCGGCGGCGTGCCGGGACCGAACACGGTGTGGCGCCTGACCAACGGCTCGACCCTGACCCCGACCACGCCGATCACCCTGACCTGGGACAATGGACAGGGCCTGCGCTTCACCCGGGTCATGTCGGTGGACGACAAATACGTCTTCTCGATCCAGGACACGGTCCAGAACCTGGGGACGCAGCCCATCACCATCGCCCCCTACGGCAGCGTCCAGCGCCAGGGCGTGCCGCCCGCGGCCGGTTCGTCCCACATCGTCCACGAGGGCGCCATCGGCACCTTCGGCAAGCCGGGCGACTACCGGACCGAGCAGAAGAAGTACAAGGACTGGCTGAAGGAGCCGCGCATCGAGAACGCCTCGACCGGCGGCTGGCTGGGCATCACCGACAAATACTGGCTGGCGGCCCTGCTGCCCCAGCAGAACGAGGCGGTCGAGACCGAATTCCGCGTGCGCGGCGAGGGCGCGGCCCAGCAGCTGGAAGCCAATCTCCTGGGCACGACCCGCACGGTCCAGCCGGGCGCAACCGCGACCGAGACCCAGCGCCTGTTCGCCGGGGTCAAGCGGGCCGAGGTGCTGAAATCCTATGAGCAGAGCCTGAACCTGCCGCGCTTCGTCTATGCGATCGACTGGGGCATGTTCTGGTTCCTGACGCGGCCGATCTTCTGGATTCTGGAAAATGTCTATGGGCTGGTCGGCAGCTTCGGCGTGGCCATCCTGGCGCTGACCGTCATCGTCAAACTGGTCATGTTCCCGCTGGCCAACAACGCCTACGCCTCGATGTCCAAGATGCGGAACCTCCAGCCCAAGATGGAGGAGATCAAGAAGAAGTTCAAAGACGACCCGCAGAAGCAGCAGCAGGAAACCATGGCGCTGTATCAGCGGGAGAAGATCAATCCGGTCGCCGGCTGTCTTCCGCTGGTGCTGCAGATTCCGGTCTTCTACGCCCTGTACAAGGTGCTGACAGTCACCATCGAAATGCGCCACCAGCCGTTCCTGGGCTTCATCCACGACCTGTCGGCGCGCGATCCGTCGTCGATCTGGAACCTGTTCGGCCTGATCCCGTGGGACCCGGCGGCGGCGCCGCTGATCGGCGGCCTGCTGGCCGGTCCGCTGCACCTGGGCCTCCTGGCCATCGCCTACGGCCTGACCATGTGGCTGCAGACGGCGATGAACCCGCCGGCGGCCGATCCGGTCCAGCGTCAGATTTTCCAGTTCATGCCGCTGATCTTCACCTTCATCATGGCGCCGTTCGCGGCGGGCCTTTTGATCTACTGGGCCTGGTCCAACGTCCTGACCATCCTGCAGCAGTACGTCATCATGCACCGCTACAAGGCCGAGAACCCCATCGACGCCTTCTTCGCCCGCTTCAAGAAATCGCCGGCGTGATCGAAGAGACCGAGTTCACGCCCGAGGACATCGAGGCCGCGCGCATCCTGTTCGCGCGGCCCGCGACCTTCGTCATGGGCGCGGCCAAGATCGAGCAGCTGCCCGATCCCGACCTGCCCGAAATCGCCTTCGCCGGTCGCTCCAACGTGGGCAAGTCCAGCCTGATCAACGGGCTGGTGGGGATGCACAAGCTGGCCCGCGCGTCGAACGAGCCGGGCCGCACGCGCGAGGTCAACTTCTTCGATCTGGACGGCCGGATGCGTCTGGTCGACCTGCCCGGCTATGGCTGGGCCAAGGCGTCCAAGACCACGGTCAAGAAGTTCCAGGACCTTGGCCGCGACTATCTGCGCGGGCGGGTGACGTTGAAGCGGGTCTATCTGCTGATTGACAGCCGCCACGGGCTGAAGAACGTGGACGCCGAGGCGCTGGACGCCCTGGACATGGCCGCCGTCAGCTATCAGATCGTCCTGACCAAGGCCGACAAGCTGAAGAAGGGCGAGGGCGAGAAGGTGCAGGAGGCCACGCTGAAGGCCATCTCCAAACGCCCCGCCGCCTTTCCCGTGGTCGCACTGACCTCGTCGGAAAAGGGTCTGGGCCTGCCCGAACTGCGCGCCGAGATCATGCGCACGACCGACGCGACGCTGGACTGAACCCTTCCGCCGTCATGGCGTGACCAGCCGCCTGCGGCGGCAAGATGTCTTTCATCACAACGGGCACGGCGATCGCACGACGCACACGACGGGCGTCTGGTTTCGTCGTGCCCGCCGTGCATCCGTTGTGATCGTCGTGATGAACCCGGCCACAGCCAAAGCCCGCTGACGCGGGAAACGCTGAATCGGTCGCCGCCGCCTGACGCCATAGACAAATGAAAAGGCCCGGAGATCGCGCTCCGGGCCTTCGTCGTTTCCGGCTGTCCGCGCCCTATTGTGCGGCGGGCGCGGCCGAGCGGACCTCGACCGGGATGCCAAGGGCGTCCAGCTGCGGCTTGACCACCGAGGCGTCGCCGACCACCACCCAGACGAAGCGGGACGGGTCGATGGCGGCCTTGGCGGCGGCGTCCAGTTGGGCGGCCGTCAGGGCGTTGGTGCGCGCCGCGACCGTCTCGGGATAGTCGTCGGGACGACCCAGGAGGGCGTTCTGGCGCATGGCCCCCAGCACGGCCGACGAGGTCTCGTAGCTGCCCGCCAGACGGCGCGTATTGCCGTTGATCGTGCGTTGCAGCTCCTCGGGCGTCACGCCCTTGCCGCCCGACAGGAAGTCGTTGAACTGCTGGTTCAGGGCTTCGATGGCCGGGCCGGTCTTGTCGGCCTGGACCGGGGCGGTGACCAGATAGGGCACGCGACCGGCGAACGAATTGACCGAGGCGTTGACGCCGTAGGACCAGCTCTTGGTCTCGCGCAGGTCCGAGTTGATGCGCGAGAGGAAGTCGTTGCCCAGCACATTGTTGGCCGCGTTCAGCACCAACAGATCGTCCGTGCCCGAAACGCCCAGAACCTCGCCGCCCATGATGTAGGACTGGGGCGATTGCGGACGGTCGATCAGCACGATCTTGGGCGTTGCGGCCGGGATGGGGGCCGAGAAGTCCTTGACCGGCTTGGCCGCTGCAGGCGGCACCCACTGGCCGAAGGCGGCGTCCAGAATCGGGGTGATCTCGGCCAGCGGCTTGTCCGAGACGACGAACAGCTTGGCGTTGTCGGGGCGAATCCACTTGGCGTGATCGGCGCGGATGTCGGCGTCGGTGATCGCCTTGACGCTGGCCTCGTCGCCCGCGCCGCTGAACGGACGGCCGTAGGGGCTGGCCGTTCCATAGATCAGTTCCGGCAGGGCGCGGCTGGCCAGGGCGGCCGGCTGGGTGCGTTCGGCGGCGATGCGCGACAGGCGGCTGGCGCGCAGCCGCTCCAGCTCCGCCGGGGCGAAGGTCGGGCGTCGCACCACATCGGCCATCAGCGCCACCGACGGCTGAAGGTTCGGCGTCAGGGCCGACAGCTGGATCACCGAACTGTCCATCGTGGCGCCGGTGGTGATGGTGGCGCCCAGGGCTTCCTGCGCCTCGGCCAGCTGCGTGGCGTTCCGGCCGCCGGCGCCCTCGTCCATCAGGTCCAGCATCAGGGTCTGCAGGCCCAGTTTGGAGCGGTCGTCGGCCGCCAGACCCGCGTCGAAGTCGAGCGCGATCCGGGTCGTCGGCGTGGCGTCGCGACGGGCGTAGATCACCTCCATCCCGTTCGACAGGCGGGTGCGCTCGACGGCCGGGAAGTCGACGTTGGCGACCTGGCCGATCTCGGGCCGGGCCATGCGCGTCTTGCGCTGGATCTCCGGCGCCGGCGTGTGGTTCGCGCCCGACGGGGCGGCCGCCGCCTCCTGATAGGCCTCGCGCTCGCCCGGCAGGGTCGTCAGCGTATAGGCCGGACGGGTCAGCCACTTCTGCATGGCGGCCTTGACCTGGGCCGGCGTGACGGCGGCGTAGGCGGCCAGCTGCTTCTTGTAGAAGTCGGGATCGCCGGCATAGAGCTGGCCCTCGGCCAGCGCCGTGGCCTTGCCGCCGAAGCCGCCGACCTGTTCCAGGCCCTGGATGCGGCGCGACGCATATTGGGTGACGACGCGGTCGATCTCGTCCTGGGTCGGGCCGTCGGCGATCAGGCCGTTCAGGATTTCACGCATCCGCGCCTCGACGGCGGCCGGGTCTTCGCCCGGCTTGACCATGGCGCTCATCTCGAAGATGCCGACGCGATGGAAGGCGCTGTTGCCGGCGCTGACCGAAACGGCCGTCTGCTCGCCGCGCACCAGTTCGTTGTCCAGGCGCGACGACGCCAGGCCGCCCAGGACCGAGGCGGCGACGCTGAGCGGCACGGAGTCCGCGTCCAGCATTCCCGGCACGGCCCAGCTGACCTCGACCTGGGCGTTGGACACGCGGTCGCGGGTGGTTTCGTTCAGCGGCGCGGCCAGGGTCGGCACGGGCGCCTGGGCCGGATTGTTGACGGGACCGCGCGCGATGGGGCCGAAATATTTGTCGGTCAGCTCACGCGCCCTGGCGGGCGTGATGTCGCCGGCCAGCACCAACACGGCGTTGTTCGGGCCGTAGTTGGAGGTGAACCAGTCGCGCACCGTCTGCATGGACGCGGCGTCCAGATCGGCCATCGAGCCGATGGTCGAGTGGCGATAGGGGTGGCCTTCGGGGAACAGGGCCTCCAGCTGCTTGTACTGGTTCAGGCCATAGGGCTGGTTGTCGCCCTGACGCTTCTCGTTCTGGACGACACCGCGTTGCAGATCCAGCGTCTGCTGGCTGATGGCGCCCAGCATATAGCCCATCCGGTCGCTTTCCATGAACAGGGCCTGTTCAAGCGCGGGGACCGGCACGGTCTCGAAATAGTTGGTGCGGTCGAAATAGGTGGTCCCGTTCATGTCGGTCGCGCCCATGTTTCGCATCGGCGTGAAATAGCTGCCGGGCGCATTTTCCGAGCCGCCGAACATCAGGTGTTCGAACAGGTGGGCGAAGCCGGTCTTACCCGCCGGCTCGTCCTTGGAGCCGACGTTGTACCAGACCGAAACGGCGACGACCGGGGCCTTGTGGTCCTCGTGGACCAGCACGGTCAGGCCGTTGTCCAGGGTGAACTTCGTGTAGGGAATATCCACGGCGGCGAGCAGGTCGGCGACCGGCGCGGCGCGGGGCGCAGCCGGAGCTGTCGGGGCGGTTTGGGCGGCGGGCGTGGGCGCGACGGAGGCCCAGACGGGGGTGGACGCCGCCAGAAGGGCGGCGGCGGCGACGAAAGAGCCGGTGCGGCGCATGGATCATCCTCGGATTGCAGGTGCCGGGACCATAACGCGGGTCAATCGGCTGGCAACGCGACGGAATGAAACATGACCAAAGCTTCATCTTGAGCGGCGAACGGCCAAGCCGCGCGCGAGCTTAAGGGTTGCATCGCCGGACCCCCGGTCTTATGCGCGCGTCAACTCCCCGACCGTCGCGCCACTTGTTTTCGAAAGAGCCGCCATGTCCGCCCCCGCCGACAAGCCCGTCAAGAAAGTCGTCCTCGCCTATTCCGGCGGCCTGGACACCTCGATCATCCTGAAGTGGCTGCAAACCGAATATAACGCCGAGGTCGTGACCTTCACCGCCGACCTGGGCCAGGGCGAGGAGCTTGGCCCGGCGCGCGAGAAGGCGCTGAAGCTGGGCATCAAGCCCGAAAACATCTTCATCGACGACCTGCGCGAAGAGTTCGTGCGCGACTTCGTCTTCCCCATGTTCCGCGCCAATGCGCAGTACGAGGGCGACTATCTGCTGGGCACCTCCATCGCCCGCCCGCTGATCTCCAAGCGCCAGATCGAGATCGCGCGTCAGGTCGGGGCCGACGCCGTCTGTCACGGCGCGACCGGCAAGGGCAACGATCAGGTCCGGTTCGAACTGGGCTATTATGCGCTGGAGCCCGACATCCGCGTCATCGCCCCCTGGCGCGAGTGGGCGTTCCGCAGCCGCGAGGCGCTGCTGGACTTCGCCGAGAAGAACCAGATCCCGATTTCCAAGGACAAGCGTGGCGAGGCGCCGTTCAGCGTCGACGCCAACCTTCTGCACTCTTCCTCCGAGGGCAAGGTGCTGGAAGATCCGGCGGTCGGGGCCCCCGAGTTCGTCCACCAGCGCACCATCAGCCCCGAAGACGCGCCGGACGTGGCGACGGTCATCGAGATCGGCTTCGAAAAGGGCGACCCCGTCTCGATCAACGGCGAGGCCATGTCGCCCGCCACGCTCCTGACCGCCCTGAACCAGTACGGCCACGACAACGGGATCGGCCGTCTGGACCTGGTCGAGAACCGCTTCGTCGGCATGAAGTCGCGCGGCGTCTATGAGACCCCCGGCGGGACCATCCTGATCGCGGCCCACCGCGGCATCGAAAGCATCACCCTGGACGGCGGCTCCATGCACCTGAAGGACCAGCTGATGCCGAAATACGCCGAGCTGATCTACAACGGCTTCTGGTTCTCGCCCGAGCGCGAGATGCTGCAGGCCGCCATCGACAAGTCGCAGGAAAAGGTCTCCGGCGCGGTCAAGGTCAAGCTGTACAAGGGCAATGTCTCGGTCGTCGGCCGCGAAAGCCCCAACAGCCTGTACGATCAGGACCTCGTCACCTTCGAGGAAGGCGTCCAGGCCTACGACCACAAGGACGCCGCCGGCTTTATCAAGCTGAACGCGCTTCGCCTGCGCGTCCTGGCCAAGCGCGAGGCGCGCGAGGGCTAATCCGTCGGCCGGGCGATCCTCAGGATCGCCCGGCTGCGGTCGTCCGTGACCCAGATCGCGCCGTCGGCGGCGACGGCCATCACCACCGGCGATCCGCTCGGCTGGCGGCCCGCGACCGCATCCCAGCCGGGCGTCAACACCTTGCCGCGCACGCTGGGCGCGCCTGTCGGATAGGGCGCCGAACCGCGTGGATACAGGGCGTAGCGGCCGCCGACGTCGGTCAGGGGGCGTCCCCGGTCGTCCGTCTCGGCCGCCACGATCCGTCCGCCCGTGCGGCGATAGCCGTGCCAGCTCATCAGCAGCCGGCCGCGCAGTTCCGGGAACATCGTCCCCTCGTAATAGATCAGGTCCAGCGGCGCGGCGTGCGGCGGCAGCAGCGCCACGGGCCGGACGCGCTGTCCGCACCGCGCCTGGACCGCGCTCCAGCCCGGCAGGGGCGTGGCCAGATCGACGCAATAGGGCCAGCCGTAATCGCCGCCCCGGCGCAGGACGTTGATCTCGTCATAGGGATGGTCGGGCGTGGTCAGATCGACCGAATTCTCGCCCTGCAGGATCGTGCCCGACGGATGCCGAACCAGGGCGATGGAGTTCCGAAGGCCCGAGGCGAAGACCGTGCTGTCTTCGGCCCAGCGGCCGTTCCCCAGATAGGCGTGACGCCGCACCTGGGCCGTCTCGGCGCTGTCGACGCAGGCGCCCGAGGCCGTCGTCTGCGGTCGGCCCCTGGCGTCCACGCAGCGGTCGCTGGGCGCGCCGACATTGACCAGCAGAGCGCCGTCGCCGTCGAAGACGAAGCTGGACAGCGGGTGGCGATTGTCGTGCAGCCGGTTGTCGGGCAGGCCGCCGATCACCGTCCGCACCGTCGCCGCCGGATCGGCCGCGTCGGGGTCCAGCGTCAGGATGCGGTTCATCTCGGACACATAGACGCGCCCGTCCGGCCCGCGCGCCACGGTGTGGGGCATGGACAGGCCCTGGGCCAGCCTGCGCCAGCGCGCCGAGCCGTCCGGGGCGAACGACAGCCGCCAGACCGAGCCCCGTCCCGCCTGCCAGCCGCCCAGGTCCGTGACCAGCCAGTCGCCGCCCGATAGCGCCAACAGGCCGCGCGGCATTCGCGGCCCGTCCGCCCCTTGGCCCTGCCACACCAATCCCAGACAATAGCCGGGCGCCATCCGCACCGTCGTCATCGGCCGCCCGCCGCACAGGCCTTGCGTCGCATAGGCCCGCTGGGCCGCGTTAGCGCCGACGGGCGCAGCGATCAGGGCCAGGATCAGGAGAAGAGGGCGCAGCATCAGGGGTCCAGCTTCTTCCTTTCCCCATCCTGCGGCAAGCCGGCCTCAGTCCAGATGCGCCCAGAACCAGTCGCCGCGCCGCTCGACCGTGACGGGCAGGCCGAACAAGTCGCTGAGGACCGGGCGGGTCAGGAGGGCGTCCTTGGTCCCGTCCGCCAGCACCCGACCCTCGCGCAGCAGGACCAGATGGTCGATCTCGGGCAGGATTTCCTCGATGTGATGGGTGATCAGCACCAGGGTCATGCCCGACCGCGCCACGTCGCGCAGCGCCTCCAGAAACTGCCGCCGCGTCGCCGGGTCCAGTCCGCCGCAGGGTTCGTCCAGCAGCAGGGCGCGGGGCTTGTGGACCAGGGCGCGGGCGATCAGCACCCGACGCGCCTCGCCGGTCGACAGGGTGGCCATCCTGCGTCCGATCAGATGGGCCACGCCCATCCGCTCCAGCGCCTCGCGGCTGGCGCGGCGCATCGCCTCCGTCACCCTGTGGTTCCACACCCCGCGCGCGGCGAAGAAGCCGGACACGACCGCGTCGAACACCTCCAGCCCCTCGTCGCTGGTGAAGTCGGACTGGACGGCGGGCGACACCACGCCCAGCAGGCGGCGCAGTTCGAACACGTCCCAGTGGGCGCGGCCCAGGATGCGGACCTCGCCCGGGCCGCCGTCGCCCTCTGCGCCGACGGTCGGATAGATCTGGCGGGTGATCAGCTGGACCAGGGTGGACTTGCCCGATCCGTTGCGGCCCAGGATGGCGGTGTGGCGCCCCTCGGGCAGGGTCAGGCTGACGCTGTTCAACAGGGCGCGGTCGCCGCGCGCGACGCTGACGCGGTCGATCGACAGAAGGGGCGGGGTCATGGGCGAAAGCCTAGCCGTGAGCCGCACGAGACGGAACCCGTGCGGCGTCAGATCAGGCCCTGGTCGCGGGCCTCGCGCCTCAGGCCCTCGCGGAACTCGGGCGCGGCCAGGGCGATCAGGGCCATCGCCCGTTCGCTGGTCGATTTTCCCTTCAGGTCGGTCCAGCCGTGTTCGGTGACGACGATGTGGGTGTCGTTGCGCGGCGTCGTCACCGGCCCGTCCAGCCGCGCCACGATGCGCGAGGCCGTCCCCTTCGCCGCCGTGGAATGGCAGGCGATGATCGACTTGCCGCCCTCCGATCCATAGGCTCCGCGCACGAAGTCCAGCTGGCCGCCCGAGGCCGTGAACTGGCGTCCGTTCAGATATTCCGAACAGCAGGCGCCGCTCAGATCGACCTGGAGCGTGGCGTTGACCGAGATCATCTTCGCATTGCGGGCGATCACCGCCGGATCGTTCACATAGGAGACCGGATGGGCCTCCAGCCCGCGATTGCCGTCCAGGAAGTCGTAGGTGTTCTGGTCCCCCATCGAAAAGGCGAAGACGCCGACGCCGGGATGCAGGGTCTTGCGGGAATGATCGGCCGCCCCCGCCTGCATCAGCTCGACCAGGCCGGGCGTCAGCATCTCGGTATGGACGCCTATGTGGCGGTGGTCCTTCAGAGCGTCGCAGACGGCGTTGGGCAGGGCTCCGATGCCCATCTGAAGCGTCGAGCCGTCCTCGACCAGATCGGCGATGGTCCGGCCGATGATCCGATCCGCCGGCTGGGGCTGGGCCCTAGGCACGACCAGAAGCGGGGCGGCGTGTTCGACGACGGCCGCGACCCGCGACACATGGACGGCGCAGTCGCCGAACACGCGCGGCATGTGCGGATTGACCTCGACGATCACCGTGCGCGCCGTCTCGGACACCGGCTTGGCGTAGTCGGTGTTGGTCCCGAACGAGAAGAAGCCGTCCTCATCCATCGGCGACACGGTGCAGATCAGCGTATCCACCCCGACCTCGCGGCACAGCAGGCGCGGCGACTGCTGGAAGCCGGTGGGGATGAACTGGACCGGATTGGGCCGGCCCGCGTCGCGCGCCCTCTGCTCCAGCCCGCGTTCGATGGCCGTATGGAACAGGCTCCACGGTCGGATGCGCCCCATCAGTTCGTCGCGCAGCACCGTCTGGCCGGCGATGGCGGTGCTGAGCAGATAGTAGAGGTTGACGTCCTCGACCTCGCCGCGCTCGGCCCGGTCGGCCAGGGCCTTGAGCAGGGCCGGCGGCTGGGACGCGCCCAGGCCCATGGCGACCTTGGCTCCCGAGGCGATCAGGGCGGCGGCCTGGTCGGGGGTCTTCAGCCGTTCGGCATAGAGGCTGGCGGCGTCCATGGCGTCTCTCCGTCTTGCGCCCCTCTCGCGATCCCGGGGCGTCCAGGCCCACTATCCTCTCCCGAAAGCGGCGCGCGCTGCTAGACTTTCGTCGCGGCCTGCGTTCGTTCCTGCGTCTCGTGGTCCTGCAGCGCGGCGTGGCGACCCTTCTGCATCCGGGCGACGCCATAGGCGACCAGCCACAGCGCCATGGCCCAGGCCGCGCCCACCGCCCATCCGGCCAGCACGTCCGAGGCCCAGTGCGCGCCCAGATAGATGCGCGTCAGTCCGACCAGCAGGGCCATCAGCATCCCCACCCCCAGGACGAAGACCTTGAACCGGCGCCGGGGAAAGGCGCGGGTCAGCATGACGGCGACGGACAGATAGAAGACGGTGGACAGAAGCGCGTGGCCCGAGGGGAAGCTGGCGTTGATCGTCTCCACCGCCTGCATGGCGACGGGCGGGCGTTCGCGCTCGAACACCGCCTTCAACCCCTCGCTCAGCGCCACCCCGCCCGCCAGGCCCAGCACCAGCAGCAGCGACGACAACCATTTCTTCTGGCTCAGCAGGAAGACGATCACGATCAGGGCGAACAGGCCCAGCACCGAGATGCCGCCCAAGGAGGTGATGTCGGCCGCCGCCTCCTTCAGCCACCACGGCCCCCACGGCCGCCCAGGATCGTCGGCGTAGGGCCGCATCAGGGCCAGGACGTGCTGGTCGAAGGCCTGGCCGTCCGCCTCGGTCATGTCGTCGGCGATCTCGATGAAGCTCAGCACCCCGCCGGCCATGACCAGCAGGGCGGTCAGGGCCGCGATCTCGGTGCGGGCGACGGTCAGGACACGTCTCAAAACGACGCGAATATCGGCGAGTGTCATGGGCAGCCGAACGGCCAAGCTGGACGGATGTTCCGATCACGCGGTCGTGATCGCGGTGCGTGCGGACGGCGCCGGGGACGCGATGGCTTGCTTTGGGGCTTTTCCCCAGCCGGGAACGACTTGTCCGACCGATTCGCCCACAAAGCCTCCGTCAAGCCCGTTGACGGGTTATTAGGCATGTGCGCCCTATATGTGGGCTCGGGGAGCGCAGAGGCCACTAGATGATGTGGTCGCGGCGCGGGCGGCTCAAACGATTTTTTGTTCAGGACGCGGATGACCATGGCTGGCGGCGAGGCATTGAAGACGACGGAATTCCAAGGCGTTGCGGGAACGCCGACGCCTGAACGCCCCCATCTGACCGTGGTGAAATCGGTCCAGGTGGACCGGTCGCGCGACGATCTGCTGACCGATTTCGGCAAGAAGACGCTGGAAGACCGCTATCTGCTGCCGGGCGAAAGCTATCAGGACATGTTCGCCCGCGTCTCGACCGCCTTCTCGGACGACGCCGAACACGCCCAGCGCCTGTACGACTACATGAGCCGCCTGTGGTTCATGCCCGCCACCCCGGTCCTGTCGAACGGCGGCGCGGATCGCGGCCTGCCCATCTCCTGCTTCCTGAACGCGGTGGGCGACAGCCTGGACGGCATCCAGAACGTCTGGAACGAGAACGTGGCCCTCGCCTCGAACGGCGGCGGCATCGGCACCTATTGGGGCGGCGTCCGCTCCATCGGCGAGAAGGTCAAGGGCGCGGGCAAGACCTCGGGCATCATCCCCTTCATCCGCGTGATGGACAGTCTGACCCTGGCGATTTCGCAAGGCTCGCTGCGTCGCGGTTCGGCCGCCGTCTATCTGGACATCCACCACCCGGAGATCGAGGAGTTCCTGGAGATCCGCAAACCCTCGGGCGACTTCAACCGCAAGTCCCTGAACCTGCATCACGGCATCAACGTCACCGACGAATTCATGGAGGCGGTCAAGGTCGGCGGAACCTTCGACCTGAAGTCGCCCAAGGACGGCGCGGTCATGAAGACCGTCGACGCCCGCTCGCTGTGGACCAAGCTGCTCGACATCCGCATGCAGACGGGCGAGCCCTATCTGATCTTCTCGGACACGGTGAACCGCCAGATGGCGCCGCACCAGCGCGACCTGGGCCTGAAGGTCAAACAGTCGAACCTGTGCGCCGAGATCATGCTGCACACCGGCCGCGACCACCTGGGCGTGGACCGCACCGCCGTCTGCTGCCTGTCGTCGGTCAACGCCGAGACCTTCCTGGAATGGCGCGAGGAGCCGCGCTTCGTCGAGGACCTGATGCGGTTCCTGGACAATGTGCTGGAGGACTTCATCCGCCGCGCCCCGCCCGCCATGGCCGCCGCCGTCTATTCGGCCAAGCGCGAGCGTTCGGTGGGTCTGGGCCTGATGGGCTTCCACTCCTTCCTGCAGGGGCAGGGCGTGGCCTTCGAAAGCGCCATGGCCAAGTCGTGGAACATGCGCCTGTTCAAACACCTGCGCCGCGAGGCCGACAAGGCCAGCCGCACCCTGGCCGAAGAGAAGGGCCCCTGCCTCGACGCCGAGGAGCGCGGCGTGATGGAGCGGTTCAGCCACAAGCTGGCCATCGCCCCCACCGCCTCCATCTCGATCATCTGCGGCGGCACCTCGGCCGGCATCGAGCCGATCCCGGCCAACATCTACACCCACAAGACCCTGTCGGGCTCGTTCGCGGTCAAGAACCCCTATCTGGAGCGGCTGCTCGACGAAAAGGGCATCAACACCGAGGCCGTCTGGAACTCGATTCTTGAGAACGAAGGCTCGGTCCAGCATCTTGATGCCCTGAACGAGGACGAGAAGGGCGTGTTCAAGACCGCCTTCGAACTGGACCAGCGCTGGGTGGTCGAACTGGCCGCCGACCGCGCGCCGGAAATCTGCCAGGCCCAATCGCTGAACCTGTTCATCCCCGGCGACGTCAACAAATGGGACCTGCACATGCTGCACTGGTCGGCGTGGGAGCGCGGCGTGAAGTCGCTGTACTATCTGCGCTCCAAGTCGGTTCAGCGCGCGGCCTTCGCCGGCGCCGAGGACAAGCCCGAGGCCGAGATCGATCCGAACCAGCCCGATCTCTTCTCCATGCCCAAGACCGACTACGACGAGTGCCTGGCCTGTCAGTAAGGCCGCCGCCCGACCGTCTGGAAAAGGCCCTGCGATCGCAGGGCCTTTTTTCGTTCTGGAACCCATCGCCGCGCACCGCCGTTTGAAAAACGACAAAACCGTGTCGAAACTCCGTTGGACTCCTGCGTCTCTTGGTTGCAGGGTGATCGCCAGCGGATCGGTGGGGAGACCGAATGCGTTCCAGGGCGATGATGATGGGGGCTTGCGGCGTCCTGGCTTCGGTCGGGATGGGCGCCGACATCGCCTGCGCCCAGACCTGGGCGCCCAACGCCTTCGACACGCCCGCCGACAACGCCGTCGCCCGCCTGACCGACCAGACCCGATTCCGCGTCGCGCCCGACGCCCGGTTCGGCGGGGACATCGAACTGCCGCCCGCCTTCCAGCACGAGGATCGTTCGGGGCTGGAGGCGACCAATCGCCGCGACGTCTGGATCGACCGCGCCGCCTTCTCCGACCGCGTCACGCTGGAGACCGCCGGACGCCTGCGCCGCGCCGACGGCTCGCCCCTGCCGGTCACGCCCGTCGACCGGGCGGAACTGTCCCCCGACGCCTACGACCTGCGTTACGTGCGCGGTTTCCGGGGCGCCCACGGCCGCACCGCCTCGGGCCTTGAGGTCAGCCTGACGCCCCATGCGGGGCTGGGCGTCGGCAGCGACGGCCGCTCGGCCGAGGCCGGCGTCACCCTAAAGATCGGCGAGGGGCTGGAGCGTCTGGCCCCCAACGGCGCCGAACGCTTCGGCGAGCGCCCGCGCTGGTATGTGTACGCCGCCGGTTCGGGTCGGGCCGTCGGCTATAATTTCGCCCGCACCCGCGACGGCGACTACGCCAGGTCCGGCTACACCCAGGACAAGGGCGCCTTCCTCGGCGACGCCTCGATCGGCGTGGCCTATCGCAAGGGCGACATGCAGACCTCGATCGGCGTCGTCTATCGCGAGATCGACGCCGGCAAGGGGCTTCGCGGCATGAACGGCCTGGACACCGACGTCAGCGAGGGGCTGCTGGCCTTCCAGCTGTCGATCCGCCCCAGCCGCTGAAGCCGCCTCAGCGGACCTCCGAGATCGCCACGCCCTCGCGACGCGGATCGGCCCCGGCATCCCACCGTCCATCGCGCCAGATCGCGCCGTGCAGGCCGGACGTCTCGGTCGCGTTCGGCCGCAACGGCATCCCCGCCGCGCCCAGAGCGTCGCGGATCTGCGGCGTCATCATCTGGGTGTCGGCCCCGACCATCTCGCCCCGCACCACCAGATTGGGCAGGGCGATGGCGTCCTGCATCGACAGGTTCCACTCCAGAGTCCCGACCAGGGCCTTGGCCACATAGGCCAGGATGCTGGACCCGCCGGGCGAGCCGATGGCCCCGACCAGCCGCCCCTGACGATCCAGGATCAGCACCGGGGTCATCGACGACCGGGGCCGCTTGCCCGCCGCCACCGCATTGGCCGCCGGATGGCCGTCCTCGGTCGGGGTGAAGGAAAAGTCCGTGAGCTGGTTGTTCAGGAAGAAGCCGTCCACCATCCGCCCATTGCCGAACAGGCTCTCGACCGTGGTGGTCATGCTGACCGCATCGCCCCAGGCGTCCACGACGACGAAGTGGGAGGTGCCGCCCGGCTCGGCCGTCCGGTCCGCGCCGCGCGGGGGCGATCCCGTCGGGGCGCCGGCCTCGACCGGCCCGTTGACCTGCGGCGCCAGGGCCGCGCGTCGGGCCATATAGTCGGGGTCCAGCAGGCCCGCGATGGGCACGCCGACGAAGTCGTTGTCGCCGACATAGCGATCGCGATCCGCATACATCAGCCGCTGCAGACGCCCGAACGCCACCCAGGCCTCCGGGCTCTGCGCGCCCTTGTCCAGATCGGGCGTCTTCTCCGCCATCCCCAGAAACTGCAGCAGGGCCAGGCCGCTGGACGGCGGCGGCGGCACGCAGATCACATAGGCCTGATAGGGCCGGCACAGGGCGTCGCGGCGCAAGGGACGATAGCCGGCGATGTCCGCCTCGCTCAGCCCGCCCGGACGCGGCCCCTCCTGCACCGCCGCCGCGATCCGGCGACCGATGGGCCCGCCGTACAGGACGCCCGGCCCCTGCGCCGCCAGCTGCGCCACCGTCTCGGCATAGGCGGGGTTCTTCAGCGTGTCTCCGGCCTGATAGCGCCGTCCGTCGGGCCGGGTGAAATAGGCCGTCGCCCAGCGGGTCCGCGCCTGGGGACCGCCGCCGTTGATCATGCCGGCCAGACGCGGGCTGACCGTGAAACCGTCACGGGCCAGGCGTTCGGCGTCCCCGAACAGGTCGCGCCAGGCCAGCTTGCCGTGATCCTTCTGCGCCATGGCCAGCATGGCCACCGCCCCCGGCGCCCCGGTCGAGCGGCCCGACAGCACCGCATCGACGAAGGGCAGGGGCTTGCCGTCTTCGTAGAACAGCTCCGGCGTGGCCGACGCCGGCGCCGTCTCGCGCCCGTCATAGGCCGTCACCGCGCCGGTCTGGGCGTCATAGGCCATCAGGAAGGCGCCGCCGCCCAGACCCGACGACTGCGGCTCGACCAGCCCCAGCACCGCCTGTATGGCCACCGCCGCATCCACCGCCGACCCGCCGCGCCGCAGCACCGCCATCCCCGCCTCGGCCGCCAAGGGATTGGCCGCCGCCACGAACGGCCCCCGCGCCGCGCCGCGGCTCGCCTGAACGCCCTCCGCCCCGGCCCCGACCACGGGCGCCGCCGCGACCGGGCCGCCAGCCGTCGCCGTCTGGCACCCGGCCAGAACCACGGGAATGAGCAGGGCGGCCAATCGATGGCGAAGCGGGCGCATGGGGGTATCCAGGACGAGACGAAAGGGATCGAACGCACAGGCGTCGCCCCACGCCTAGGCGGTCCTCGCCCCCGCGCCAACCATTCGATGCGCAGAAACTGCATTCCCCCGCTTGCGTCCGGCCGATCCACCCGCTAAAGACCCGCCCTCGCCGCAAGGCAGCCGCACCCGTAGCTCAGCTGGATAGAGCATCAGACTACGAATCTGAGGGTCGGGCGTTCGAATCGCTCCGGGTGCGCCACTTCCGTTCAAAACTGAGAACTCCGCCTAAGGCGGCGTAACTCCCACCATCGCTGGACGCCAAGGCTCGCAGAAGCTCGGTTCGTGAGCCGATGATGCGTGCTTCGGTCTTGCTGATGACCTCCACCCGTTGCGTCAGCGCGCGCAGGTGATCCCGCCGATAGCCGCTGGTGCGATCCCGCAGCTTGCGCCGTGCGGCGGTGGCGAACCGCGCCAAGGCGTCCGGCGTAATCGTCGGCGCCAAGCGATCCACGGACGCACTGATCCGCTCCGCGTCCGCCCTGGCCTGATCGCGGGTGCCGGAAAGTTCGGCGACCCGATCTTTCAGCGAAGCGTCATCCGGCGCCAGCAGACCGTTCTCGATAGCCTCAAAGAGCCGATTGAGCTTGGCCTCGGCTTCCGTGGCACGTTTGCGCATCTCCGCAATGTGGCCGCGTCGCTGCTCGGCCCATTCCTCCCGACGATCCAGAAGCTGTTCCATCAGGGCCGAGAGGCGGTCCAGATCGAGCAGTCGGGTTTCGAGATGGTCGATGATCGCGTCGTCGAGCTTGTGCATGGGGACAGCTAGGCCGGTGCAGCCGGTTTCGCCCATGCGAGCCTTGGTCGAACATGCGTAGTAGCGATACTGGCCGCCAGCGCTGCCCCTCCCAGTCCTGAGCGTCATCGCGCCGCCGCAGACGCCACAGAAGCAGATGCCCGTCAGCAGGTTCGGCCCCGTCGAGACACGCGGCGGGGTCCACTTGGGGTTTCGCGACTTCAACCGCGCCCGAACAGCCTCATAGTCCGCCTTCGAGACGATAGGCGGCACAGCCATGACGGCGTGCTCGGACTCAGGCTTCGGCGTCTTGGTCTTGTGGTCTCGCGTGTTGAACCGATGCTCGCCCATGTAGGTCGAACGGGTCAGAACCTGATGGACCGTGCCGATCCCCCACCGCCCGCCGTCTCGGGTGCGGATGTTCCGGTCGTTCAGCCGCGTGGCGATGGTCTTCAGCCCCATCGGCCCCTGCGAGCCGTCGCCGGTCAGCGCCCAACGATAGATGGTGCGGACCGTCTCGGCCTGGAGCGGGTCGATCTCCAGCGTCTTCTTGATCTTGGCCCCGCGCTGTTCGGCCGCGACGATGCGGTAGCCGATGGGCGGTCGGGCACCGTTCCAGAAGCCCTGGCGGGCGTTCTCCTTCATAGCTCGCAGGGTGTGTTTGGCATTCTCGCGGGATTGGTACTCGTCGAAGAGCGTCATGATCTGACGCATCATCACGCTCATAGGGTCGTCGCCCAACTCTTGGGTGATCGAGACCAGACGCACTCCGTTCTTCGCCAGCTTGCGGACGTAGAACTCGAACTGAAACTGGTCGCGGAAGAACCGCGAGAAGCTATGCACCACGATCACGTCGAAGGCGGGCGGCTTGATCAACGCCGCTTCGATCATGGACTGGAAGGAGGGGCGCCGGTCGTCGGTGGCCGTATTGCCCGGCTCGACATATTCCGCCGTCGCCTCCCAGCCCTTAGCCTCGCAATAGGCTTCAAGCTGACGGCGCTGGTCAGGGATCGACAGATCGTTGACGGCCTGTCGTCCGGTCGAGACGCGGAGATAGAGGGCGGCGCGGGTCTGAACGCCCGTAGTGACGGCTTTGCGGTTCATGTCCTGCTCCTATCAGAGGCGCGGACCCAAAACCTCGTCGAGCACCTCGCCAAGCCACGCCTCCACCGCCAGAAGCTCGGCCGGACTGATCGGGAGATCATCAGGCCAGGTGTCGGTGACGCGGACGGCCGAATGTACGCCAACCCGCCGGGCTTGCGGAGTCCGGCGCCGACGCACCTCCGGCTCTGATGACGGCTGGACATACATGCCCGCCAAGCTGATCGCCCTAAGACTGTGCGCATACTCGTAACCCTCCCCTCGGAAATCTCCGGTCGCCGCTTTCTCGCAAAGCGGATCGATCCATCGATCCATGCCAAGCCGCCAGCGGCGGCGGACGACCGGGTCAACGCCTGCGGCACCGGCCGCAGCCCGCAGGGCGCGAAGCGGGGTTGAAGCGGGCGGACGGCGCTGCTCACCACCACGCAATGAGGGTCGATACGGCTCCGCTTGTCAGACAATGCTGGCGCAAAGCCTATCCTGCCCTAGATCCTCACAAGCCATCAGAAGCCCCTCGACCGTCCGCTTCATCGACGGCTCGGCTCAACCGAACGAGCGCCTCCGCCAAACGCGCTTCGACCGCTCTATTCTCGACGCCCAAGTGCTCCGCGATCTGCTCCAGAGGCATTCCTGCGAAGCGATGGAGGACGAAGACATCCCGGTAGCGCCGGGGCAGTTGCTGGATCGCCCAAATAAGAAGCTGCCGCTCCCGGTCTTCCTCAGCGGACTGCGATGGCGGACCGCTCATCGATCTATCCTGCTGTCGATCCTTATCGCAGCCTCCACGGCGCTCAGGAGGTCACAGATGGCGTGATCGGCGACTTCGGGCGGAAGCGGGAGGTCCGGCTTCATGCCGGTTCGCAGCGCCCCTGAGCCATAAAGTGGGCCGAGCACATCGGCCAGTTCGGCGATGCCGTCAGGGACGCCTTCGAACCCCAACATCCGAACGCAGCGGAGCGCCTTGCCCAGATCATGGCGGAGCCAGACGCGAGTCCAGTCGTCAGAGAAGCCCCGATGCAGGATGTATGCTTTGAGGCCCAGTTCGATGGCGATGGCGGAGTGATAGGCTGACTGGGCGCCGACGCGGTCATCGTCTGTCCAAGCCATCGCGTGGAAGCCTCGGGCGTTATGGGCAAAGGCAATGGCCAAGCGGCGCGCCGGAGGGCATCGCCTCCACTTCCTCTGCCTAGCCAGTAGTCCCTGATCCTTAGGCATGCGTGACCTCCCGCGCAGCCGCCCGGTCGCTCAGAACATGCTGAACGGTGGAGTTTCGGAGTATTTCAGTTAGAGTTCAGCGGAATTCGCCGACTTAGTCAACGGAATTCCGCAACTAGTCGGAGGTTTTCTCTAACAATGATCACTCCCTCTCAAATTCGGATGGCTCGCGCAGGCCTCGGAATAAGCGTTCGAGTGCTGGCTGAACGCTCCCGCGTGGCTGAATCGACCATCCACCGCTTTGAGGCTGGGCGAGGAGGAATGCAGACAGGAACCCTCGAACGCCTACAATCCGTTCTGGAAGACGGCGGCGCCATTTTCATCGCGGCCGACGCCGCCGGTGGGGCTGGCGTGCGATTGAAAACTTGAGCGTTCCTCAATCCAACGGCGTTCTTTGGGGGGGGGGCGTAGCCGACAAATAAGTCACCCAAGTAAAGTTGGAAAACCTCAAGGCTTGGGTCGGAGGACGTCAAACTTTCGGTTACGTTGTCCGGTGCAGGCTACCGAATCAGCCCGCGTGCATTGCCAACGCGCGCATGTTCTTGTAATGTTCTCGGCCGCCACGTGGTGCGTCTAGGGGGTTTTATGGCCGATAAGCAAAAGAATACGACCACAGCCCCCACGGTTCTCGACCTATTTTCCGGCGCGGGCGGAATCGCCCACGGGTTTGCTCAAGCTGGTTATCGCGTCATCGGCGGCCTGGACCATTTCCAAGCCGCACTGAACTCGTTCGAGGCAAATATAGCGGGCTCGCGTGGGATGATGCGCGACTTGAGAGACCCCGATCTGACCGACGTTCGGGAGTTCGTCGGCAACAGCGGCGTCGACGTCATCGTCGGCGGCCCTAGCTGCCAAGGTTTCTCTACTTCTGGTGGCCTGAGTCGTTCGTCTGGTCGCGATGAGGAGGACCCTCGGAACCGTCTGTTCCTGAACTATCTCGGCATGGTCGAGGAACTGCGCCCGAGTTGGATTGTGTTCGAGAACGTGCCCGGCCTCCTGCTTTACAATCAGGGCCGGGTCGCTATCGACATCGTTCGGGCGTTCCGGGAAATCGGCTATAACGTCGCCCCGATGATCCTGCTGGCGGCGGATTTCGGCGTTCCGCAACTGCGGCGCCGTCTCGTGTTCGTCGGCAACCGAACGGGCTCTGATATTGCTTTCCCGGCCGCGACACACGGAAACGCCGATCTGTGGCGAAACTTCGCCCTGCCCTTCGCCCACCTTTCACGGATCGGCCACGGCGGCGGCGATGAAGTTCTGCCGCACGTGTCTTTCGCCGACGCCTGTTCCGACCTCCCGCCAGTGGCGGAAGGCCACGAGATCGACGGCGTCAAATATCCGGGTCGGGCTCGCACTGCCTATCAACGCATCATGCGGGACGGCTCAAAGCTTGTTCGTCAACATGCCGCTGCCGATCTGGCGGCCTTAGACCGCTTGGCCGCAACCCGGCTCAAACCCGGTCAGAACTGGCGGGACATCCCGTTGGAGCACCTGCCCGAACGCTTCAAAAAAATCCGGCGCTACGATGCGACGACTATCCTCAAGAGGCTTCAGAACGACGCGCCTGCCTATACGATCACGACCAAATTCAACGAGGGCACGACAGGCGCCTTCATTCATCCGGATCAGAACCGCACTCTGACGCTTCGCGAGGCGGCTCGACTCCAATCATTCCCAGATACCTTCATATTCGACGGCAGCGCCGCCCAAATCCGACAGCAGATCGGCAACGCGGTGCCTCCGCTTCTCGCGCGCGCACTGGCGGAGGCCATCCTTCCGATGGTGAGCCGTGATGTGCACGGCCAGGCGGTCGAGGCTGTCCGCGATGTCGTCTTGGTCGAAAATCGGCTGGGCGATGCGGACATTTTGAAGTTGCGCGCACCGCGCCGGGTCCGCGAAGACGACTACGCATTCGACGACGCGGCGTAAGGGGCTCGTAGGTGCCTTACCTCACCACCGATCACGTCGCCGCCGCTCTCGATTATTTTGCCGAGAACACTCACCCGGCTCTGCTGAGTGTGCTGGCGATGCTCCGTCACGGAGTGCCGTCGAGCGCCGATCCTGAGGAATCGGTGAGGTTCGGCAGCACTGTCGAACTCCAGCTTCTCAGCGACTATTTTCGGCCGACTGGAGGCCCCGAGGCCCGGCCATATTTCTCTGTGTTTGGGCCGGGCTACGGCTACAGTCACTGGCGCGACCGAAACTACCCGGGCCGGACGCTACAAGTGCAGCGCGATAAGAATGCGCTTTTTCAGAAGCACCCGACCGATAACAAGCGCTGGACGCTAGCACCCGATCTAGGGGCCGTGATCGCCGACACTCCTGCGGAGGATGTGGTAGGTAAGGTGCCGATTAGCGTGCCCCACCTGGTTGCGTGGTTTTACCGCGACCGGGAAATCGAATCTTGGAAGGCGGCCGTCGACGCTTTTGACGAAGAGTTCCGCCTGACAGCCTACGGGTTGGTCCCGGACATTTTTACGAAGACTCCGGTCCCAGAGCTGGCCGCTATTCCCTTTTCATCAGATCCGATTGATCCGGGCGAGCTGCTTATGCTGTTGCAAGCTCTGGAGCCGGAGCAATCTTCTACTATTCCTGCCGATCCACCGGAGGCCGAAGCACCGACAGGCCCTGTAGCCTTGGTCCACATTCCCACCGCCGCCCCCGGCGATTGGTCGATAGAACTCAGCAGTCTCGGCTCGCTATGCGGCCTCAAGGGTCTGGAAGAGCCAGCCACGCGCGCACTTGCTGCGTTGGCGGCAGGCATGCACGTGATCTTCACCGGACCGCCCGGCTGCGGAAAGACAAAGCTGGCGGCATGCATCTGCGAGAAGGCGGGTTTCCCTGCTTGGACGGTTCCCGCGACCGACCAATGGACCACTTTTGAGACGATTGGCGGCTACTTCCCCGCGCCATCTGCCGATGGTTCGGGGGATCGGCTGGACTTCCTTCCCGGTGCTGTCGTCGACTCGATTGAGAAGGCTCACTGCCTCATCATCGATGAGATCAACCGGGCTGACATCGACAAGGCGTTCGGAGAGCTGTTCACGCTCCTAAGCGGTAACAGCGTGACGCTGCCTTATAGGCGTCGGTCGGAGGACGGCGACTTCCGACGCGTTCGGCTACAGGTCGGTTTAGCAATCATCGACGATCAAACCGCCGATGTGGTCATGGTGCCGGAGTGGTGGCGTCTGATCGGGTCGATGAATGACGCCGACAAGGCCAGCCTGAAGCGACTGTCGATGGCCTTTGTTCGTCGCTTTGCCTTCATCCCGATCGATCTGCCTTCAGCGGACATTTACGAGGCGATGATCCGGGAGGCAGGGGCACAGGCGGGTTTTGACGCCAGCCAATTGGCCGAGGTGCTTGTCGGGCTATTCGCGAAGGACGGCGAGGGACTGTCCGGCATCGGCCTCCCCCTTGGTCCTGCATTCCCGCTCACGATCATCAAACACGCCGAGAGCGAAGCCCGTCTCGATCCGGAAAGATCGCTTGAAGCGATCTTGTCGTCAGCTCTGGAGCTGTATGTCGTTCCGCAGTTTCAAGGGCGCCATGATCTCCACGAGGCCGCAGCCGATCTCTTCTCCGGGCTGGTGCCTTCGCACGCGGAAGCGATGGCCCGTCATCTGGCGGTCTGGACCGGCTATGTAGTGGAATGAGCCGCGAGGTCTGGCGCGACTTCGTATGTGCGCCTGACCGGGCAGGACGTCACCTATCCGCGATTGGACGGGGGGTTGTCGGCGCAAAATCCGAAGCGATTGACCTCGCGGTGCTCCAAGCGTTCCTGGACCGCCTGCACGGTGCTTCGGACGATGTCGAGTTGCTTGGCTCCGTCATCGATCTGGTAGCTGGCGGCTACGCTGATTTTGCCGAAAAGACGCTGCCGACGATTCTTGACGCGCTTTCGAACGAAGTCCTGTCGCTAGAACAGATCGTAGGGCCTGCCATGCGAGGGAACCCCAGATGGGACCGAACGATTATCGGACGCCTATCGGGAGCCATTTCCCCGGTTCAGTATGTAAGCAGGACCTCACACCGATCTTTCGAACTGCCCGAAAACCAACTCCTAGCTTGGCTCGTCCATGACCTGCGAGAAGCGGTGACGGAGATAGAACGTCGCGTCGGCACGACAGGCCTGCATCCTGATTTGGTCCGAATAAGAGATGGGTGCGACGCCGCTCGCCGCCATCACTGGTTCGGCGATCTGACCGTCCCATTGAGAGTATCGGAAACGATGATCGCCGCCGCACTGCGTCATCGCCGGCCGGAGTATCGCATCGCCGCAAAGCTCGTCCGCAGGCGCCTTGAGATTGAGACCCGGAACGAACAGGCACGCTGGTATAGCATATTAGCTCTATTGGCGGTGAACTGGCTGGAACCGATCAGCGACGATGATCTATTCGAGCTTTATATTCTGGTCCTGACGCTCGACGTTCTCACAGACGAACTTGGTTTCGGTGAACCTGTCGAATATGGACTCGTAACCAAGGGCCGTGGCCATGTGGCGATGTTCAAGGACGAAAGTAGGAAAGTTCAGGTTTTCTTCGATCAGACGCCTGCGGCCGTGCTCAACCTCAAAACGCGCTACGCCTCAGTCGTCGGTGCCCATCGCGGCTTATCAGGAGGGCAGAGGCGTCCCGACATCATGCTGGTCGCTGATATCGACGGCAGGCAGCTAATCACGCTAGTGGAAATGAAGAAATCCGACCACGGCCGGTATCTCAGCGACAGCGTCTACAAGGTATTCGGCTATCTCTTCGACTTCGGCGAATCACTGGCTGAGAGCCTCCGCGCAATTCTAGTCGTGCCAACTGGGATTTCGGTCACGGCGACGGTGCCTAATCCCCCGATTATTGTAGCTTCGGGGGACAATCGCGCTGCCGTCGCTCAAGCAATCCGGGAAGCATTGACCGTTTGAGCAAAACACATCGGCGGGCTGCGCCTCTCAATGAGGCCGCTACAAACGCCAGAGTCTGGAGGCATCGCCAACGTCAGCAGCTGGTAAATTCTCACCGTCAGCCAGCCAGCTCTATGCTCGCACAATAGTTCTCAGCATCGTCCAAGGCGGCGCGCCATCTATTTTCACTGACATGATCTGCCCAAGTCAGCTGTCCTTCACTGGATTGCCTGAGGGCGATAGATTCACGCGGCAGGCGCGCGCTCCTGCTCAAGCTGCGCCATATCGACTGGCTGGTTTCCGAAGCTGCAGATGCGGGATGCCGCTGCTTTGGTGAGGCGATCTGCGCTGGCGAAACCTCTCGCAATGATTATAGGGTTGTTTCTTCGCAACTCTGGAGGGCGGGCGGCATGGCCGACGGCGAAGCCATTATTTCTATCCGCGACAGATTGCTGAAGGAGCGCAATGCGCTTCTCGATCTCTCCACCCGCAATCGCCTTCTGAACACACCGCTTCGGACGAAGAACAACCGGGCTATTGAAATCGTCGATGAAAAATCGACCGAGGTGTTCCGGCTGCTGACCTCGAACAAGGCGCTCAGTTTCCTGCCGGGAACCCAGTTAAGCGAAGCCGACCGCGCCGAACTCGACCCGGATGACGATATCACGGGCGGCATTCCTCAACCCGGTGACGACGCCATCGATGAACGCGGCGTCGCGTCTCGTCACAGCGACACCCGGCTTCAGACGCGCCTGACATCCGAGGGCCTTCAGAAACGACTGTTCGACGTCTGGTATGACGCCCAGACGCTGGAGCAGGAGCAGGGCGTCAACATCCTCTATCTGGCGATCGGCCTGCTGCGCTGGTTCGACAGCGACACGTCCGACATCGCCCGGCACGCGCCCCTGGTGTTATTGCCCGTGAAGCTGGAGCGCACCAGCGCGGCCGACAAGTTCAAGCTGCGTTGGCGCGACGAGCCGCCGTCCCCGAACCTGACGCTTCAGGCCAAGATGAAGGCCGAGTTCGCCCTGACCATCGAGGACTTCAAGGACGAGGACGAGGTCGATCTGGCGGGCTACTGCGCCCGGATCGCTGAGACGGTGTCCAACAACAAGCGCTGGGAAGTCCTGCCCGACGCCATGGTGCTGGGCTTCTTCTCCTTCTCGAAATTCCTGATGTACCGGGATCTGGACCCCGACAACTGGCCGACCGACGCCGCCATCGACACCCGTGAGATGATCGGCGCCCTGCTGCGCGACGGCTTCCCCGAGAGCGCCCCTCTCGTCGGCGAACATGACGCCATCGACGATGTCATCAAGCCGCTCGAACTCCATCACGTCGTCGACGCCGACAGTTCGCAGACGGTGGTCATCGCCGAGGCCGCCGGCGGCCGTTCCCTGGTGGTCAAGGGACCGCCCGGCACGGGCAAGTCGCAAACCATCACCAACATCATCGCCGCCGCCGTTGCGCGCGGGAAGAAGGTCCTGTTCGTCGCCGAGAAGATGGCGGCCCTGGACGTCGTCCACCGTCGCCTGCGTCAGGTGGGACTCGGGCCGCTGACGCTGGAACTGCATTCGAACAAGGTCAACAAGCGCACGGTTCTGGAAGAACTCAAACGAACCCGCGATGCGCAACACAGGCCGGCGCGCGGCGACTTGAGCGTCATCGACAAGCTGGGCGAGACCAGCGGTTTTCTGAACACATTCGCCAGACGCCTGCATGACCCCCTCAAGCCCAGCGGTCTCACGCCCCAGGCCATTCTCGGCTTGCTGGCGCGGTCGCAGGAATCGACGGCGCCTTCCGGTTATTCGCTGGCGGGCGCGGATCAGTGGACTCGTGAAGACCTGACCGCGCGACGGGCCGTCATCGCCGATGTATCCGAGCGTTCTCGCGCCCTGGGTCCGGCGCCCGAAAATGTGTGGCGCGGCGTCCGTCGCGATGCCCTCGATCCTGTCGAGCGGCAGGCGCTGGGAGAGCGCATCCGGGGGCTGGCCGCTGCGCAGACCGAGGCCGACCGGCACGCCGGCGTCGCCACGGACCTCCTGGGCGCCGAGGCCCCCAGGACCATCGGCGACTTGAAACGGTCGATGGCCTGTCTGTCGGTGACGCCCTTGCCGTCCGGTCTTGATCGTTCGGCGCTGACTTCGACGCCGTGGAGCGACCTCGACGGGCTTCAGCGTTTGATCGAAGCCGGGCGCGCCCATAGGGCCGCCTGGGCGGATGCCGAGCAGGCGTTCAACGAAGCCGGTCGAATCGCCGACTTCGGCGTCATCCGCACCTCGATCATCACCAAGGGCGCGGGTCTGTTCCGCTTCCTCGACGGCGGATACCGCGCCCAGATCGCGCTTCTCCGCTCCTACCTGACCGCGCCCCTGCCGAAGACGCCGCCCGAGCGGGTCGCGTTGATCGACCGCATGACGGCCGCCCAGAATGCGAAGGCCGCCTTCGTCGCCGCCGAGCAGGCCGGCGCCGCCTTCGGGTCCGCCTGGAAGGGCGAGCGATCGGACTGGAGCCAACTCGACGCGATCCTGGCCTGGCGACGCGCTCACGCGGCCTTGCCGTCCGACATCTGGACGCGGCTATCGGACGTCGCAGACATCGCGCCGATCGAGAAGGCGCGGCTCGGTCTCGCCGAGGCCCTGCCGGACCTGGAAGCGCGGCTGGACGCCATGGTCGCAGACCTCGACCTCGATCTCGAACGGGCCTTCGGCGTCACCGCAGGTTCGGCCCTTGCGCTCGATGTTCTCGCCAGCCGTCTGACGGAATGGCTCGGGGATCTGGAAGGGATCAGCCGCTTCATCGCCTTCGCATCCCGCGCCAGAGCCTTGGACGCTCTCGGCGCCGGCAGCCTGGTCGAGGGGCTTCACGACGGCCGACTCGATCACAAGACCCTCGGCCCGGCCTTCGAACGCGCCTATGCGGAAGTCCTGCGCGTCACGCTCTTCAACGCCTGGCCGGAACTGCGCGGCTTCGACGGTGACGGTCACAACAATCAGGTCGCCGCGTTCCAGCGGCTCGACAAGGCGCGCATCGATCTGGCCCAGGAGCAGATCGTCGCCGCCCACGCCGAAGGGCGTCCGCGCGGTGCAGCAGGGATCGGTCCTCTCGGCGTCCTGAACGCCGAGATCGCCCGCAAACGCGGCCACAAGCCCATCCGCGTTCTGCTGGAACAGGCCGGGCCTGCGATCCAGCAACTCAAGCCCGTCTTCATGATGAGCCCTCTATCCGTCGCCCAGTTCCTGAAGCCGGGGGGCATGCAGTTCGACCTTCTGGTCATGGACGAAGCCAGCCAGATCGAGCCGGTGGATTCCCTGGGCGCCATCGCCCGCGTCAACCAGATCGTCGTCGTCGGCGACGAGCGCCAACTGCCGCCGACCGCCTTCTTCAGGAAGCTGACGGGAGAGGAGGACCCCGAGGAAGGCGACGACGGGATCACCATCCAGGCCAAGGACGCCGAGAGCATCCTTGAACTCTGTCTGGCCAAGGGTGTCCCCCATCGGATGCTGAGTTGGCACTACCGCTCCAAGCACCAGTCCCTGATCGCGGTCTCGAACCGGGAGTTCTACGAGAACAAGCTGTTCATCGTGCCAAGCCCCTATGACGCCGTCGCGGGCATGGGGTTGAAGTTCAACCTGATGAAGGACACCGCCTATGACAGGGGCGGCACGCGGACGAATCCCAAGGAAGCCAGGGCGGTCGCCGAGGCCGTCATCCACCACGCCCGGACCAGCCCGGAACAGACCCTGGGCGTCGCCACCTTCTCGGTCTCGCAACGACAGGCGGTGTTGAAGGAACTGGAACTGCTGCGGCGGGCCAACCCCGACGTCGAGGACTTCTTCAGCGGCGCGTCCAACGAGCCCTTCTTCGTCAAGAACCTGGAAAACATCCAGGGCGACGAGCGCGACGTCATCTTCATCTCGGTGGGCTATGGCAAGACCGAGCAGGGCTATCTGGCCCACGCCTTTGGTCCGCTGAGCGGAGAAGGCGGCGAGCGCCGGCTGAACGTCTTGATCTCGCGGGCGAAGCTGCGATGCGAGGTCTTCTGCAACTTCACCGGCGCCGACATCGACCTCGAAAGGACCAGGGCCAGAGGCGTCGCGGCGCTCAAATTGTTCCTGACCTTCGCCGAGACGGGCCATTTCGGTCTGGGCGAAGTCACCGGCGAGGATTTCGACAGCGAGTTCGAAGTCCAGGTCTGCGAACGGCTCCAGGCTCTGGGCTATGACGTCAAGCGCCAGATCGGCGCGTCGGGCTTCCGCGTCGATCTGGCGGTCTCGGACCCTGACAAGCCGGGCCGCTTCACTCTCGGCATCGAGTGCGACGGCGCCCAGTTCCATTCGTCACGGTCGGCGCGGGACCGGGACCGTCTGCGTCAGCAAGTTCTGGAAGCCCATGGTTGGATCATCCATCGGGTCTGGAGCGCCGACTGGTATTTGCGTCCGCAGGCCGAACTGAAGAAGATCGAGGACGCTATCGCCGCTGCAAGGGCCGAGTGGGCGGCGCGCGACGAGGACGGTTATAAGCCCGCCCGCGCCGTGCCGGTCTCGTTCGAGGCGGAACGGGTCGATGACTATGAGGTCGTCACGGCGGTGATGGAGGCCGGCTCGGCCTTCGTGTCGGATCGCAATCTGTATGTCGAAGCCGATTTCCCGGTGAACCGCGCGGTCGAGCCTCACGAAACTTCTCTGGCTCAAATGGCCGCCTATGTGGTCAAGGTCGTCCAGGTCGAAGGCCCGATCCATCTCGACGAAATCACGGCCCGCATCCGTATCCTCTGGGGCCTCGGTCGGGCGGGTTCACGCATCCGGGCGGCCGTCGAGCGGGCCGTGACGGCGGCGGTCCAGCACGGGCTGATCCAGGGCGGCCCCTTCTACTCCGCGCCGGATCAAGCCGTCGTCGGCCGGGATCGCTCGATGGTGACGTCGCTATCGTTGCGCAAACCCGAAGCCCTGCCGCCGGCCGAGATCGATCAGGTGCTTCTGACCATCATCGACGCCAACTACGGCGCGGGCCGTGACGACCTCGTCCAGGCTGCGTCGCGGGCGTTCGGCTTTTCGGCCACCAGCGGCCAGTTGAAGGACGTCCTGCAAGCCGGCGTCGGCCGCCTCGAAGCGACCGGCATGGTGACGATCAAGGGAGACCTGATCGTGCGCAAGGTCGCAACATGAGTTGGGTGAGCCTGAATCATTTCGTGACGGTCAAGGCCGCACTCGGGGCACAGGCCGCCGCGACCCGATTTCTGAATGTCGGCGGTAAGGCTTCGGCCGCCGACGCCGAGGACAGTGTCGAGACCATCTCGTCGGGCGACGATAGCCGATGCGTTGGGCGTTCCAGTGTCATTATCGAAGACATGTCGGGCCGCCGCCCTCGAACGATCCGACCTGGAGGTGATCGGCATCGGAGACCACCCCAATCGGCATGCTGAGACGAATGAGGAGCGATGCCTGTCTGGTCTGAAGGCTGTCTGCATCGAACCTGCACAGCGCCTGCGCTGACAATCCTTTGGCGGCGCAAACCGACTCGATGGCGATAGCGGAGAAGTCCTCCCCGAAAGGGAGGTCTCAATGTTTCACATATCCGCTCTGCCGCGCGCGTCGTTCTGGGTCAGGATCGCGGTCTGCGCCGTCCTGGTCGGTCTGGCCGACCTGCTGTTCTTCGCCCATGCGCCTGGAACGAGCCTTGGCCTGTTCGCTCTCGCGGTTCTGGGGGGCGCGCTGCTTGGTCGGAAAGATCTGCTGCGAGATCGTCGGGGCCTGGGGTTCGTTGTGGTCGGCGTCGCCTTCGCCCTGGTCCTGGCGGATCGGCCTGGGGTGTTGGCCTGGGGTCTGTTCGGCGTCTCGATGAGCGTGGCGGCCCTGTCCAGCCGGGTGAGGTCGAGCGAGACCGCATGGGGTTGGGCCCAAAGACTGGCGCTGCAGGGGGTCTTGGCGACGTTCGGTCCCTTGATCGACCTGATCAAGGTCTCGCGTCTGAGGCGCAGGCGCGGCGGACTGTCCGCCCTGGCCCTGCTCGGCCTCCTCGTTATGCCGGTGGTCGGCGGCGTGGTCTTCCTCGCCCTGTTCTCGGCGGCGAATCCGCTGATCTCGGACACTCTCGCCGGGTTTTCGCTGCCTTCGCTGTCGCCGGAGACCATCGTTCGCCTCCTGTTCTGGAGCGTCGTCTTCGTCGGGGTTCTGGGTCTGCTGCGGCCGCGCTGGCGCAAGCCCTTGATCGCCCTGCCTGAGCGAAAAATCGGAAAGCCTTCGGCCTTCCTGACGACCTCGATCACCCTGTCCCTGATCGTCTTCAATGCGGTCTTCGCGCTTCAGAACGGTCTGGATATCGCCTTCCTGTGGAGCGGCGCGCCGCTTCCGGGCGACATGAGCCTGGCCGAATACGCACATCGCGGCGCCTATCCCCTGATCGTCACCGCCCTGCTCGCCGGACTGTTCGTGCTGGTGGCGCTCCAGCCGGGTTCCGACACGGCGAGCAAGCCGCTGGTCCGGCGTCTGGTGGTCGTCTGGATCGCCCAGAACATGATCCTGGTCGCGTCCAGCCTGTTGCGCACCGCCGACTATGTCGAGGCCTACGCCCTGACCCGGTTCCGCATCGCCGCCATGATCTGGATGGTGCTGGTCGGGGTCGGACTGGCGCTGATCTGCTGGCGAATGCTGGCCGATAAGTCGGCGCACTGGCTGATCAACGCCAATGTCACGGCGACCCTGAGCGTTCTGGCCGTCCTCAGCACGGTCGATCTCGGCGCCGTGGTCGCGGGCTGGAACGTGCGTCACGCCAAGGAGGTCGGAGGACGCGGGGTCGAGCTGGACCTCGGCTATCTGCAGACGTTGGGAGCGCCGGCCCTGGTTTCCCTGGTCCAGTTGGAAACCACCACCCGGGACGCCGCCCTGCGCGACCGCGTCGGCGCCGTTCGCCGGGACATCGAGTTAAACCTGCGCCGCCGCCAGGGCGAATGGCGCGGCTGGACCTGGCGCGGCCAGCGTCGCCTGGCGCGTGTCGACGCCGTGCGACGCAGCCGCGCGCTGTCGGCCTCCGCCGTCTCGCACCCGCCGTTGACCTCGCGAACGGAAGGCTGAACATGGCCATCATGCAAAGCACCGTCCTGGTGGTCGACGACGACCCGCACATTCGCGACCTCTTGACCTTCGCGCTGCAGAAGGCGGGTCTGGCGACGCGGGAGGCCGCTGACGGCGAGGCGGCCTTGGCCGACATCGCCGCGTTCACGCCGAACCTGATCGTGCTGGACATCAACATGCCGCGCATGGACGGGATCGAGGTCTGCCGCCGCATTCGTGCCCAGGGCGATCTGCCGGTGCTGTTCCTGTCGTCGCGCGACGACGAGATCGACCGCATCCTGGGCATGGAGCTTGGGGCCGACGACTATGTGACCAAGCCCTTCAGCCCGCGCGAGGTGGTGGCGCGGGTCGCGGCCATCCTGCGTCGGGTTGCACGCAACCCGCCCCCGCCGACGCCGGGCCGCTTCGCCCTGGGCGGCCTGGGTCTGGATGCGGACGGCTGGCGCGCGACATGGCGCGATGTCGAGGTGCCGCTGACGGTGACGGAGTTCAGCATCGTGCGCACCCTGGCCGACGCGCCACGCCGGGTCTTCACGCGCGACGCCATCATCGACCGGGTCCACGGTCCCGGCTTCGCCATGACCGACCGCACCATCGACAGCCATGTGCGGAACCTGCGCGCCAAGTTCGCCGTGGTGGGCGGCGCCGACGTGATCGAGACGCGCGCGGGGCTCGGTTACCAGCTCGGTCCCTGTCTGGGGGCGCCGGGAGCGACAGGAGCGTGATCGCGCGCCTCCGCGCCTTCGTCCGTCGTCACTGGCCGGCGCTCAGGCTTCGGACGATTCTGCTGTCGGTGCTGATCTTCGCCGGCGTCCTGCCGGGGCTCAGCGCCATCTTCCTGCGGGTCTATGAGAACACCCTGGTACGCCAGACAGAGGCGGAACTGGTCGCCCAGGCCGTCGCCCTGTCGGCCGTGGCCGCCTCGGATTGGCCCGGCGCCGTCGTGGTCCCGCTCGATCCCGCCCGACGCGACGACCCGGGCTATTACAGGCCCGAACCCGCGACGATCGACCTGGGATCGACGCCGGTCCTGCCGGCGCGCCCCGCGCCGCGCGCCGCCGCCGCGCCCGATGCGGAGGCGGTTTCGGTCGCGGCCCGGCTGGCGCCCGTCATCGACCGGACCAGCCGCACCACCCTGGCCTCCATCCTCCTGCTGGATCGCAACGGGACGATCGTCGCGGGCTATGGCCAGGGCGGTGGCCTCGCCGATCTGACCGAGGTGCGTTCGGCCCTTGCGGGGCGGCCCCAGACGGTGCTGCGCCGCAACGACGACTATCATCCGCGCTATTCCATGGAATGGCTCAGCCGTGCGGCGGGACTGCGTATCCACCATGCGCGCCCCGTCGTGGTGAACGGGCGGGTCGAGGGGGTGATCGTCGCGTCCCGCTCGCCCCGCGCCCTGTTCAAGGGGCTGTATCAGGACCGGATCAAGATCGGTCTGGGCGTCGTCGGAACCCTGGGGGTGATCGCCCTTCTGGCGGTGCTGGTCTCGCGCGGCATCGCCCGTCCGATCGAGGCGCTCAGCCGGGCGACGCGCGACGTGGCCGGCGGCGGGGAGGGCGCCATACCGCCGCCGCCCGCGACCGCCGCCGTGGAAATCCGCACCCTGTACGAAGACTTCGGCCGGATGGCCCAGGCGGTCGACCGCCGCTCCCGCTACCTGCGCGATTTCGCCGCCGCCGTCAGCCATGAGTTCAAGACGCCCCTGTCCGGCATCCAGGGCGCGGTCGAACTGCTGCAGGACCACGAGATGGCGCCCGGCCAGCGTCGGCGTTTCCTCGACAACATCGACGCCGACGCCCGCCGCCTGTCCGCGCTCGTGACCCGCCTGCTCGATCTGGCGCGCGCCGACATGGCGCGTCCCGAACTCGGGCTTTCGGTCGATGTGCGTCCGCCGATCGCCAAGGCGGTCGATGCGAGGTCAAGCCTGCTGGCGATCTCGGTCATGTTCGATGGCGAACCGCCGAGGGTCGCCGTTCCGGCTTCCACCATCGAAATGGTGGTCTCGACCCTCTTGGAAAACAGCCGCCAGGCCGGCGCCTCAGCCGTCAGGATCAGCGCGGAAACCTCGCCCGAACGCCTCGTCGTCACCCTGGAGGACGACGGCCCGGGCGTCGCGCCGGCCGACGCGGGGCGCGTGTTCGCACCCTTCTTCACCACGCGGCGCGGCGAAGGCGGCGCCGGCCTGGGCCTCTCCATCGCGCGCGCCCTGCTGGCCGCCAACGACGCCACCCTGGACCTGTTGCCCACGGTCGAGGGGGCCGTTTTCGAACTGGTCCTGCCGCTCGCCGAGTAAAGTGTTCGACGTCGCGGCCGGGAGCTGAAGCGGCGTTGAAATCGCTCCGCGCGCGCCTGTCCGCGACCCGGGAATTCGCCGCATTCCAGTGATACGTCAGGACACGAACCTTTAACGAGTATCGCATACAACTAAAGCGTTCAGTCTCGGGGTCGAGATAATGCTGCGGGTTGTTGTCGGCGAACGAAAGCGTGGGGCGCGCGAGGGGGCGGCGGCGGTGGAGTTCGCCCTGGTGGGGCCGATCCTGATCGCGCTGCTGATGGGCATCGTCGTCTATGGCGGATGGTTTCTGACGGCCCAGACGGTTCAGGCGGTGGCGTCCGAGGGGGCGCGGGCCGCCATCGGGGGGCTGGATGCGGGCGAGCGCGAGGCCTTGGTGAGGGGCGAGATTTCCCACACGGTGCGCGGCGTCGCGCTCGATCCCCAACGCACCACGGTCGCGATCGCCGAAGAGGCCGGTCGGCTGCGCGTCGTGGTGGCCTATGACGCCAGCGACAGTCCTTTGATGCTGATGGGCGGCATGTTGCCCCGGCCGCCGGCGGTCATCCGCCGCACCGCCGTCATCCAGGTCGGCGATCCGTCATGACCCGTCTCGCCGCCCGTTTCGCTCAGGATCGGCGCGGCGCGGTTGCGGTGATGGCGGCGGTCGCCGGTGGGCTTCTGTGCCTGGTCGCCGCCGCCTCGGTCGATCTCGGGATTTTGGTCCTGCACACGCGCCGCGTCCAGGGGGCGGCCGATCTGGCGGCCCTGTCGGCGGTGCGGATTCTGGATCGCGGCGAGACGGCGGCGCAAAGCGTGGCGGAACAGACGGTTCAGGCCAATGTCTCGCCCGAGGCCGTTGTCGCCGTCTCCACCACCCTGGGCGTCTATACCCCCCATGCCGGAACCCCGCGCGAACAGCGTTTCCAGCCGGGCGGGCCGGCCAACGCCGCGCGGGTCGAGGCCGTCAGTCCCGCGCCGATGTTCTTCGTCCCCCTGCTGCTGGGCCGCGACAAGGTCGTCGTCACCCGCCGCGCTGTCGCGGCGCGCGTGGGCGGGGCGCCGCCCAAGGCGATGATCGCCATCGGCTCGCGTCTGGCGCGCGTGGACGGCGGGGTGGCGAACCAGCTGTTGAGCGGGCTGACCGGCTCCAAGGTGTCGCTCAGCGTCATGGATTACCGCCGGCTGATCGATCTGGACGTCAATCTGCTGGGCTTCACCGACGCCCTGGCGACCGAGCTGGGGATCGAGGTCGGCGACTATGACCGGCTGCTGGCGATCCAGGTGGACGCCGGGCGCGCGCTCAAGGTTCTGGAACGGCTGGCGGGCGGCGCCGACGGCGGGGCGCTGGGCCGGCTGGCCTCGGCCGCGGCGGGAACCAAGGTCCGGCTGGGCGATCTGATCGGGATCGACGCCCAGGCGCCCGACGGCGTTCGCCAGGGACTGGACGCCTCGGTCGCAGCCATGGACCTGATCATGGCGATGCTGGAGGCGGGCGGCGGCCAGCGCCAGGTCGCCCTGGACCTGGGCGTGCCGGCCGGTCTGGCGGACCTGAGGACCAGCCTGGCCATCGGCGAGCGTCCCCATCGTTCGCCGTGGCTGACGGTGACGGCCAATGGCCAGCCGATGATCCGCACGGCCCAGGCTCGCCTCTATGTCCGCGCCCGGACGGCCCAGTCTCTGTCGGGGCTGGCGCGGGTCGAACTGCCGATCCTGATCGATCTGGCGCCGTCGGAGGCGCGGCTGAAATCCCTGTCCTGCAATCCCGCGCGGACGGTGGAGGTCGATGTGCGCCCCGGTCTGGCGCGCGCCGCCATCGGCGCGGTTGATGAGACGCGGCTGCACGACTTCAAGAGCCCGCTCGCGCCGCGTCACGCGACCCTGCTGTCTGTGCTGGGGCTGGTCTCGATCACCGGCAAGGCGGATGTGGAGGCGGCCGACGTCGGGTTCCGCCCCCTGCGGTTCGACGCCGGCGACATCGAGGCGCAGCGGATCAAGACCCTGACCTCGCGCAGCCTGGGCCACGGCCTGGTCTCCAGCCTGCTGCAGCGGATGGACGTGACGGTGGACGTGATCGGCCTGGGGTTGGGCCTGGGCGATCTGACCCGCGCCCTGGGTCAGCTGCTGACGCCGCTGGGTCCGGTGCTGGACGGGGTGCTGAACCCGGTCCTCGACCTTCTGGGGCTGAAGCTGGGTGAGGCGGACGTCGCCGTCCACGGCCTGTCCTGCCCGGACCAGCAGAAATCGACGCCGCGTCTTGTCGGCTGAGGCCGGGTTTTAGGAAACGGTCCTTAGCCGCGCGCGGGGCGCAGACCCTCGGCCGAGGCCTGTTGCAGGGCCGGGCGCTTCTGACCGCCCGAGGCGATGATGCGGTCGATGCGGCTCTTTTCGGCGCGGAAGGCGGCCAGATCGGCGCCGGCCAGTTCGGTGCCTTCCTGGGTGCGCACGCCCGCCGGATTGATCCGCTGGCCGTTGCGCCACAGCTCATAGTGCAGGTGCGGCCCGGTCGAGGCGCCGGTCGAACCGACATAGGCCACGATCTGGCCCTGACTGACCCGCTGGCCGGCGCGAACGCCCGAGCCGTAGCGCGACAGGTGGCCATAGCCGCTTTCCAGACCGTTGTTGTGGCGGATGCGCAGCCAGTTGCCATAGCCGCCCCAGCGGCGGGCCTCGACCACCACCCCGTCGGCGGGGGCCACGACCGGGGTGCCGGTGGTGGCGGCGAAGTCGATGCCCTGGTGCATCTTCTTGTAGCCCGAGATCGGATGGGTGCGGAAACCGAAGGTCGAGGAGACCCGGCGGAAGCTTTGCAGCGGGGTGCGCATCATGGCCGAGCGCAGGTTCTTGCCGTTGGCGTCGAAGAACTGGGGCTCCTTCGCCCCCGCCGGCTTGAAGCGATAGAAGGTCACGCCGCGCAGTTCGGCGTACATCAGGTCGCCCACGTTCACCGTGCGGCCGGCCTCGGTCACGTCGCGGTCGAAGACCATGGTGAATTCGTCGGTGGCGCGGATGTCGCGCTGCATGTCGAACTTGGTGGCGAACAGGCGGCTGGCCGAGCGCACGATGGAGGCGGTGGCGCCCAGTTCGCGGGCGCTGGCCGACAGGCTGCGTTCCACGTCGCCCTTCAGCACCACGGTCTCGTGCGTGACCTTTTCCTCAAGCGAGCGCAGGCGCAGGGCGCCGTCGAAGCTGCGCGAGACGGTCAGCTGCGACGCCGGGCCGGTGCGCATGGTCAGGCCGATCAGGCGGGCGTCGCCGCGGCCGTCGCGGGGGCGGGCGATGGCGGTCTCGAACTTCAGGCCGGCGCGCAGGTCGGCCAGGTCGAAGGCATTGGCGACGGTGGCGGCGACGGCGCTGGCTTCGGCCGGGGCGACGCCGGTGCGGGCCACGGCCTGTTCGAAGGTTTCGCCGCTGCGGATCTGGACGGGAACGGCCTCGGGCGCGGTCAGGCCGGCGGGGGCGTTGGCGGCGGCGAAGGCCTTGGCTTCCATGGCGGCCATCTGGGCCGAACTCATGGCGGGAACTTCTTGCGCCTGCGCGGGTTGATAGGCTTTGCCGGCGATCATCGCCACCGTGATGGCGGCTGCGGCGGTAAGCGCGTGCGGCGCCAGACGCATAGGCTGGCGGCGTGGGTCGAACTGAGCCATCGGTCCCCGTCGTATTGCGACGCCAAAGGCGCCAAAGCTTTACTCGTTCTCGAAGTTCGCGCCCATCGCCCGTGGCGCGAAAGGCGGTCCTATAGCCTGCTCGACTCATTTTGGGAAGCAGACCGTTACAAACCGTTAACGCCGCGCTTACCATGTAGGGATCGGGCGGAGGGTTGTGGACCGCGCTGCGCCCCTTTCTCGCCCAGCTTGGCGGCCATGCATCGCCCGGTTTCGACCCCCGGTCGCGCTTTGATCTTGTGCTTGGGATCAGGATGACGAAGGTGGTCGAAACGCCGTTCTCAAAAGCTGCCGATCGACCCGTTTGACCGACGCCACGACATCCTCCGCCGATCCCTCGCCCCAGCCGGCCGCCAAGCGCGGGCCCTCGCCGCGTCGTCCGCGCCGGGCCGCGCGCGTCGCCGCGACCGTGGCGCTGATCCTGGTCCTGCTGATCGGCGCGGCGGCGGCCCTTCTGTATCTGAACCGCCGGGCGGTGGCCCGCGACGTTCTGGTCGGTTGGCTGGACCAGCGCGGCATCCCCGCCGACGTCGAGGTGGAACGGGTCGAGCTGGACGGTTTCGTCGGCCGCATCCGCATCGGCGATCCGAACAATCCCGATGTGACGGTGGAGCGGGCCGAGGTCGACTACGCCGTCGCCATGCCCTGGTCGAAGGCGGGCCTTGGGGTCACGCCCAGCCGCATCCGCCTGGTCCGCCCGGTGGTCCGCGCCAGCTGGAAGGACGGCAAGCTGTCGCTGGGGTCGCTGGACCCCTTGGTCGAGGAATTCACCGGCGGTCCGCCGCGCCCGGATCAGCGCAGTCCCCTGGTCATCGTCGAGGGCGGGCGCGGGCGGCTGACCACCGAATACGGAACCGTCGACATTCTGGCCGACGCGCGAATGGATGACGGCAAGCTGATGCGTCTGGCCGCCCGCCTGCCGGCCGGCGCGCTGAAAAGCGGGGATGTCGAGGCCTCGGGCCTGACCGCCGCCCTGGACGTGACCACCACGGGCGACCGGGTCGCGATGCGGCTGAACGCGACCGCCGATCGGTTCCGCACCCCGGCGGCGCAGGGGCAGGGGGCCGCCCTGACCCTGACCGGCGATCTGCCCTATCCCGATCTGAAGACCCGGCGCGGCGAAGGTCGGGTGGTGCTGGACGCGCATCTGAGCGGCGACGTTCTGGGCGCGCCGTCGGCCCGCGCGCGGGGCGCCGATCTGACCGCCCGGTTCGAGGGCGCCGTCTCGGGCTGGATCGAGACCTTCCGTCTGGAGGGCGCCGCCGATGCGCGCCTGAACGCCCGCGGGGTCGAGGGGGCGGTCCTCGGCGCGGGGGCCATTTCGGCGACGGCGCGGGGGGCGAAGGTCACGATCTCGCGCGACGAGGCCGTGCGCTGGAGCGTCCAGACGCCGCTGTCGCTGATCGCCGCCTTGGCCCGCACGGGCGAGACCCAGGTCCAGAATCTGAGCCTGTCGTCGGGCGGCCTGACCCTGGGCGGCAAGGATGCGGCCTTCGAGGCGACCGGCCCGCTGAGCGCCGCCTTCGACCGTTTCGGCTTCGGCGACCTGGCCCTGAAGCGCGGCCGCGCCGATCTTGACCTGGATGTCGTCAGCGACGGGGCCGTTCATATCGACGCGCAAGGATCGCTGCGGGCCGCCGACGGCGCCTGGCCCCTGTTCGGCCCGGCCGCCCGCGACGACATCGTGGAGTTGGGCGAGATGAAGCGCGCCCTGTCCGCCTTCGCCCTGAACGCCCCGTCCGTCCGGTTCTCGACCGGCTCGGGGGGAACCACGGTCGTCCTGCCGCGTCCGGTCACGTTGTCGCCCGCCAACGGCGGGGTGCTGACGGTCGCCCAGGCCGGTCAGGGCGTCTATCTGGCCGAGCCGGGCCAGCTTGGCGGCGGCGCCCTGACCCTGACGGCGACGCGCGGCAAGGGCCTGCCCGAACTGGCGGTCGCCGTGCCGGACTGGCGCCTGACGCCGGGCGGATTCGAGGCGACGCTGGACGGCCGGGCGCGGCTGGACTTCGACCTGGCGCGGGGCATCGACGCCCGCACGCGCGGCGTCCTGGCCCTGGCCGACGGCCGCCTGACCTATGTGGCCGGGGATTGCGTGGACCTGACCGTCGAACGTCTGGAGATGGAAGAGAACGACGTGCATCAGGTCGCGGGCCGGCTGTGCCCCGACGCCGGGCCGTTGCTGACGTCGAAAGACGGGGTCTGGCGCGTCTCGGCCGGGTTCGACCGGCTGTCGGCCCAGGCGCCCTTCCTGGGGATGCGGTTCGCCGACGCCGCCGGCCGCCTGACGGTGGACGGGGCCAAGTCGGGCGTGGGCCTCAGGGCCAGCGTCGCGGACGGGCGGGTGATCGACGCCGAGACGCCCGAACGGTTCGAGCCTCTGGCCGCCAGCGGCGAAGTCGCCCTGGCGAACGAACGCTGGAGCGGCGCCTTCGACCTGAAGGGGACGGGCCGCGCCGCCGCCTATGGGCTGGGGCGTCTGACCCTGGCGCACGACGGTCGCACCGGCGCGGGCGGCATCGTCATTTCGGCGCCGGACGTAGCCTTCGCCGAACACGCGCTTCAGCCCGCCATGCTCAGCCCTCTGGTCGCCGACTTCATCCAGTCGCCGGTTCAGGGCTCGGTCGCATTCCAGGGCCGTTTCGACTGGACCAAGGACGCCGAGCCGACCTCCAGCGGTCGGCTGACCACCCTCGGCCTGGATTTCGTCAGCCCCGCCGGCGCGGTGAAGGGTCTGAAGGGCGACATCGTTTTCACCAGCCTGACGCCCCTGGTCACGGCGCCGAACCAGCATCTGACCGCCGACAGTCTGTCGGTCGGCGCCCAGGTCACGGCCCTGAACCTGAACTTCTCCATCGACAAGGCGGGCGTGATCATCGACGGCGCGCAGATCGTCGCCGGGGGCGGGACCATCTCGATCGAGCCCCTGACCATCCCGCTGGACGCGACCCAGTCCTACAGCGGCGTGATCGTGCTGGACCGGGTGCAGCTGGGCGACGTGATCGCCGACACCGGCTTCGACGACAAGGTGCTGCTGGACGCCGTGGTCTCGGGCCGTCTGCCCTTCATCATGGACCCCAAACGCGGGCTGAAGATCACCGCCGGCAAGCTGGAGGCCGTCCAGCCCGGCCGTCTGTCGATCAAGCGCGAAGTCCTGACCGACGTGGCGGCCAGCGGCGGCGGTCAGGAGGTGTCGGAAAACATGGTCGAGGACCTGGCCTATCAGGCGATGGAGAACCTGTCCTTCGACCAGCTCAGCGCCGATGTGAACAGTCTGGACGGCGGGCGGATGGCGGTGCTGTTCCACATTCGCGGTCGCCACGATCCGCCCCGGCGCCAGGAACTGCGCCTGACCGTGTCCGAACTGATCAGCCGCAGCTTCCTGAACCGCAAACTGCCGCTGCCGTCCAACACCCAGATCGACCTGACGCTGGACACGACCCTGAACGCCAACCAGCTGATCTCGGACCTGATGGCGGTCAATCGCGCCCGTCAGGGGCAGAAGGAAGAGGCCGCGCCCGCGCCGCAGGCCGCCTCCGCGCCCGTTCCGACGGGGCGGCCATGATCGTGCGTCGGGATCGTCGCCATTCAGCGCGCGTTCACCCCTTGGCGTGCTATTCAGCTTCATCAACCTTGGCCGAACCGGAGCCTATGTCATGATCAACAAGCGCCAGTTGGCGGGCCTTGGCTTTGGAGCCGCCGTCGTCGCCGTATCGGCCTGCGCCCCCACCATCCGTTTGGAGGTCGCGCCGATTCAGATCTACGCCAAGCTGGACGCCGACGTGCGCGTCCGCCTGGATCAGGAGCTGCAGCAACTGCTGCAGCAGAACCCCAACCTCTTCTGATCGCCGCTTTCTTGAAAGGACAGGCTGACATGACCTTCCGCAAAATCTTCGTCGTCGGGGCCGCCCTGGCCGCCCTCGGTTTCGCCGGCGCCGCCATCGCCCAGACCAGCGCCCAGAAGGCCCAGATCGATCAGGCCAAGGCCGCCGGCGTCGTGGGCGAACAGGCCGACGGCTATCTGGGCTTCCGCACCTCGACCTCGGACGCCGGCCTGCGCGCCGCCGTGGACGCCACCAACGCCGGCCGCCGCGCCGCCTACGCCCGTAGCGCCGCCGACGCCGGCACCTCGGCCGACGTGGCCGGCGCCCGGATGTTCGAGGCCCAACTGCTGCCGCGCATCTCGTCCGGCCAATGGTATCGCAACGCCCAGGGTCAGTGGGTCCAGCGCTAGGTTGAACCCCGTCGCCCTCGGGCGCGTCCCGAGGGGCCGACGATCCCTCTTCTCCCGCTCGTCCCGGCTTTCGCCGGGATGAGCGGGAGACCGTGCGCCTCGGTCAGGCCGCCGCCCGACGTCCCGCCAGCGCAGGCAGCAGCAGCCCCTCGGTCAAGGCGCGCACCACCGGCACGGCCACCGCATCGCCCATCAGCTTCAGCGCCGCGCTCTCGCTGGCCGGCAGGCGATAGGCGTTCGACACCCCCATCAGCCGCGCCGCCTCGCGCCCGGTCAGCCGCCGCACCCTGACCCGGCCTTGATCGCACACCACCACATATTGCCGCGACGATCCGCCCGCCGGGGTCCGCAGGCATCCGGCCAGGCCGTCGAAACGAATCTCCAGCCTCTGGACCTTGCGCCCGTGCTCGATGCGAACCCGGCGATAGGCGGCGCCGACCGTGCGCTGGCCCGACCCCAGGGCGGCTGCAATCCGCGCCTGATGCAGCGGCGCCGCCAGCGCCAGGATCGCCTCGGGATCGTCCAGCCAGGCGACCGCCGCGTCCGGCTCCAGCACGGCGGCCAGATCCAGGTTGCGACGGGGGGGCTGGGGCAGGGACCACCAGGCCCAGGCCGCCTTGACCGCCTCGGGCAGGCGGGCGTGGGCGGCGATAAGGCGTGCGGAATGAAAGGGGGCGCTCGGCCCGTCGGCGCGCGGGGCTTCGCCCTTTACGGCCGCCACGAACAGGCGAGGCCGCGACTGGGGCAGCCAATGGGCCGCGTCCATCTCCAGCGCCCCGACCGCATAGCCGGCCTCGGCCATGGCCGTGCAGACGGCGGCGAAATCCCGCCCCTGCCCGGAGGTCAAAAGGCCGATCACGTTCTCCAGCACCACGACGCGCGGCCCGCGCCCCTCGGCCTCCAGCCCCTGCATCAGCCGCCAGAAGCCCCAGAAGGCCCCCGACCGCCCGGCCTCCAGCCCGCCGCGCGCCCCCGCCAGGCTGACGTCCTGACAGGGCGACGAGGCCCAGGCCAGGTCGGGCCGTCCCGGCAAATCCTCGACCGTCAGGCCCCAGACGTCGACCTGCCGGAACGGCGTCCCCGGATGGTTGGCGACGAAGGCCCGCGCCTTGGCCGCATCCATGTCGTTGGCGAAGATGGTGTCGAGGCCGGCCATGCCCAGGCCCGCCAGGCCGCCCCCGGCGAAGAACTCGTATGCGGTCGGGCGAATCGACATGGCGGCACCATAACCCAGCGGCGCCCCTTGACCGAGGCCGTCCGGCCCCTCACCTGCGGCCTGAGACCTGTCCAATCCCCCGCCGTGCGTCGAGGAGACCGTCATGCGCCCCATCCCGCTCGCCCTCGCCGCGTCCGCCGCCGTCGCCGGCCTGTCCCTGGCAGGTTGCTACGACCGCGACGACGCCAAGCCCAAGACCGCGCCGGAGCCTCAGGCCGCCGCCGTTTTGGGCGGGGTCGATCTGGGCAAGCCGGTTCGCGCGCTCGGCACCGAACCCTTCTGGGGGGTGGAGATCACGCCCGACGCCCTGATCTACACCCGCGTCGATCAACCGACCCAGCGGGCGCCCAATCATGGGGCCACGGTCCAGGGCACGGTCGCGACCTTCGCCAGTTCGACCGACCTGAACAAGGCGATGAACGTCACCCTGATCGCCACCGAATGTTCGGACGGCATGAGCGACCGCACCTATCCGCTGACCGCGCGGGTCGAAATCGGCGACGACACCCTGACCGGCTGCGCGGCCCCCGCCGCCATGCTGACGGCCCAGCCCGCGCCCTGATCCTTCACCACCAGTCGGCGTCGCGCAGCATCCGGGCGTAGCGCCGGCTGACCGGCGCCGACAGGCCGCCGTCCAGCATCAGGGTGGCCCGGCCGTCGCCGCGTTCGACCCCGCGCACGGCGTCCCTGGCCACCCACCAGCTTCGGTGCGTCTGGGCGCCTTCCAGCCCCTCCAGCTCCTCCACCGCGTCCGACAGCCGCATCAGGATCAGGTCCGATCCCCGGTCGGTGTGGATGCGCAGATAATGGTCCTCGGCCTGGACCGCGCGGATCGCGGCGCCCCTCAGCTTCAGGGGCAGGCGATCCAGGAACTTCACGGGCCGCGCCGTCTCCGCCTTGACCGGCGCATGGGTCTGGACCGGCCTCGCCCGCCCCAGAAACACGTTCAGCGTCGTCACCGCCGCCGTCACCACCGCGACCGGCGCGACCAGCTGCGGCAGGACCGCCAGCGGATAGAGCCTGTGCGCGAAGAACAGGCCCGTCGCCGCCCAGACCATGACGCACAGCGGCCCGGTGATGACCACCACCATCGCCGCTATGGTCAGCCAGGGCCGCTCGTCGCTGTCCAGATACCGGCCGACCAGGGCGCCGCAGGCATGACCCCACAGCCCGCCCAGCACCAGCACCATCACCCAATAGATCAGGCGGGGAACGAAGGGCGCGCCCGCCGTCCCGAACGCCCCGGTCACGGTCAGGAAGACGCCCGCCAGAACGGCGACGATCAGGCCGCGAAGGAATGTGCGGCGGCGTTCGGCGGCAAGGGGCGTCATGGCGGCTTTCGGCGGATGAAGGTCGGCCTTGAGACCACGATTTCCTTGTCCGCGAAAGACGGGTGGGCGTTGGCGCATCGGCGACGGTCGTTGGCGCAAACCGGAATGCGGCGCGGGGCAGGGCCCGTCAGGACCGTGGAAACGGAGATCGTCCATGCCCCGCCTGTCCCGCCTTGTTCCGTCCATCGTCGCTCTGACCCTGCTGATCGTCCCGCTGGCCGCCTATCTGGCGCTCGACGACGGGCGGCTGGCGCGGATGGGCTTCACGCCGCACGCCCCGCGCTGGGACCTGCTGCTGACCTCGCCCGTGATGATCCAGGTCCATGTGGCCTCGGCCGTGACGGCGCTCGTGATCGGCCTCGTCCTGCTGGCGGGCGTCAAGGGCGACCGCCTGCACCGCACCCTCGGCTGGGCCTGGGTGCTGGCGATGGGGACGACGGCGCTCAGCTCCTTCTTCATCCACCAGATCAATCCGAACGGCCCCGGCGGTTTCTCGCTGATCCATCTGTTGAGTGGCTGGACGGTGATCGCCCTGCCGATGGCGGTCCATGCCGCGCGGCGTCACCGCGTCGCCGACCACAGGCGGGCCATGACCGGGATGTTCGTCGGCGGCCTGATCGTCGCGGGCGCCTTCACCTTCCTGCCCGGCCGGCTGATGTGGGCGATCTTCTTCGGCCCAAACTGATCTAGCGCGGCGACATCCCGGCCACGGCGCGGAACCCCGCCGCCGCGAACCGCACCATATAGTCGCCCGCCGTCTCCAGATCGCCCGACCGCGCCCGCCCGTTCGACAGCCGGTCCAGCCGCCCCGTCTCGCCCAGCGTCAGGGTCAGGGCGCCCGACAGATTGTGATAGCCCCAGTACAGATCGACCTCGCTGGCGCCCGGCAGCACCCGCGCGATCAGTTCGATCAGCCGATGGATGGCCGGGTCGAAATAGCGCGCCATCGTCTCGCCGCCGAAACTGGGGTTGGCGTTGGTCTGGGCCACCAGGGCGGCATAGTGTTTCCACCCCGGCCCGCCCTTCAACGACCATTCGAACGGCGGCCTCAGAAAGGCCTCCAGCAATCCTTCCAGCGTCATGTCCTCGCCCGCGCGCTCGGCGTAGCGGTCGATGGCGGCGACCCGGTCGGTGTTCCACACCTCGGCCCGGCGCAGGAAGACCGCGTCGAACAGCTCGCGCTTGGCCCCGAAATAATAGTGGACGAGTGCGGTATCCACGCCCGCCTCGCGCGCCACCTCTCGGATGGTCACGCCATAGAAGCCGTGTTTGGAGAACAGGTCCTCGGCCGCGTCCAGGATCAGGTCTCGGGTCTCTCCAGCCGCCTGGGCCTTGGCCTTGGGCGGGCGACCGCGACGGGCCGGCGCCGCGCCCGCCGCCTTGCGACGCGCGGCGGCGACGGGGCGGGGGGCGGTCTTGTCAGCGTCCGTCTTGCTCATCCGTCAAGGCTAGGCGCGGCCCGATCCCGGCGCAACGGCGCCGGTGCAACGGCGCCACTATCCGCGCCCCAAGTGACGTTGCGTCAGCAGACCGTTTGACAGCCGGACGAAACCCAGTCAGTTTCCATGAAAATCATTGAACGCTGAATAAAAGCGTCCACGGGCTGGAAAACCACAAGGGGTTGAGACCATGAATCGTCATGTGAAATGCGCGCTGCTGGCCGGCGCGGCGTGGGGCGTGCTTGCCGGGGCCTCGGTCGCCCAGGACGCCGAAACGGCCGCCCAGGCGGCGAACGCCGGTCAGGACACGGCCACCGTCGACGACATCGTCGTCACCGCGCGTCGTCGCGACGAACAGCTGAAGGACGTGCCGATCGCGGTCTCGGCCCTCAGCGCCGAACGTCTGGAACAGACCGGCGCCGTCAACATCACCGCGCTTCAGCAACAGACGCCGAACGCCACGGTCCAGATCGCGCGCGGTTCGAACTCCACCCTGATCTCCTTCATTCGCGGCGTGGGCCAGCAGGACCCGCTGTGGGGCTTCGAGCCCGGCGTCGGCCTCTATGTCGACGACGTCTATGTGGCCCGCCCCCAAGGCGCCGTTCTCGACATCTTCGACATCTCGCGCATCGAGGTGCTGCGCGGGCCGCAGGGCACCTTGTACGGCCGCAACACCATCGGCGGCGCGATCAAATACGTCACCAAACGCCTGGGCCAGGACCCCAGTCTGACGGCGCGGGCCGAACTGGGCAGCTATAACGAGCATAACTTCCTGGTTTCCGGCTCGGTCCCCGTCGGTCAGACCTTCGCCGTCGGCGGCGCCGTCGCCACCTATCAGCACGACGGCTACGGCAAGAACCTGAACACGGGTCAGGATCAGTACGACAAGGACGTCACCGCCTATCGCGCTAGCGCGGAATGGACGCCGAACGACAATCTGTTCTTCCGTCTGGCCTGGGACCGCGTCGAGGATAACTCCAGCCCCCGTCACGGCCACCGCGAAGTCACCTCGACCGACGGCCTGTGGCGCGCGCCCGCCGGCAAATACGACACCTACGCCGGCATCACCGGCGATCAGAAGGTCGTCACCGAAGGCGTGGCCCTGACCGGCGAATACCGCGTCAACGACAGGCTGACCCTGAAGTCGATCTCGGCCTATCGGTCGGGCGACACCTCGACCATCATCGACTTCGACCAGACGCCGAACCCGACCCTGGACGTGCCGGCCATCTATGCCGACCATCAGTTCACCCAGGAGTTCCAGGCCCTGTTCACCGGCGAGCGCTGGTCCGGCGTCGCGGGCGTCTATTATCTGGACGGCGCCTCGTCGGGCGTGTTCGACACCATCGCCGGCAATCTGGGTCTGTCGATCGCGGCGGCCGGTTCGGTGGACACCAAGTCCTTCTCGATCTTCGGCGACTTCAGCTACGACCTGACGGATCGCCTGCACCTGTCGCTGGGCGGCCGCTACACCCGCGACGACAAGGACGCCTCGGTCCTGCGCCAGTTCTATCTGGGCGCCACGCGCAGTCCGCTGACCGGCGGCACGCCGCGCGCGGTCTTTGCGACCCGCACCAACTACACGGCCTCGGACACCTTCGAGAAGTTCACGCCGCGCGCCAGCCTCTCGTATGATTTCACCGATCAGATGACCGGCTACGCCTCGGTCAGCCAGGGCTTCAAGTCCGGCGGCTGGGACATGCGCGGCGACGCCGCCCTGGTGCCCCAGACGGTCAACGGCTACCAGCCCGAGACGGTCACGACCTATGAGATCGGCCTGAAGGGTTCGGCCTTCGACCGCCGCATGAACTTCGCCTCGGCGATCTTCTACTCGGACTACAAGGACCAGCAGATCACGACCCAGCAGGTGGCCACGCCGCCCGCCGTCGGCATCGCCTCGGTGGTCGACAACGCCGGCGCCTCGACCATCTACGGCTTCGAACTGGAAGGTTCGGCCTATCTGACCAGCGACATCACCGCCAACTTCTCGCTGGGCTATCTGAAGAACGAGTTCGACGAGTTCATCACCCGCATCACCGGCTCGCCTGTCGACATCTCCAACCTGCGCAAACCCCAGAATTCGCCGGAGTGGTCGGCCTATTACGGCATGATCTGGCGCGGCGACATCATGGGCGGCGAGATCCGCGTCACGCCGTCGCTGTCGTATCGTTCGGACTATCATCTGTTCGACACGCCCGATCCGATCCTGGACCAGAAGGGCTATGTCCTGGCCGACGCCAGCGTGATCTGGACCGCCCCCAGCAAGCGTTGGGAAGTGGGTCTGTTCGGCCGCAACCTGACCGACGTCCGCTACAAGGTCGGCGGCTACAGCTTCCCCGGCGCGACCTACAACAACTCGATCAGCGCCTTCTACGGCCCGCCGACCACCTATTCGGCGCGCCTGACCTATCGGTTCTGATCGCGATCTGAACGCCTGAACGAGGGGCGGCGGTCTCCGGGCCGCCGCCCCTTTGCTTTGCAGGGGGCGGGCTTGCGGCTAGGCTCGTTCCGACAACAAGACGCCGAGGGGAAACGCCGATGACGACGGAGACGCTGACAGTCCAGGATGAGGCGCGGCCCGAGCGGCCCGGCTATCGCTACTATGTGCTGGCGGTGCTGATCCTGATCTACATGCTGAACTTCCTGGATCGGCAGATCATCGGCATCCTGGCCGCGCCGCTGAAGGCCGAGTTCGGCATGTCCGACAGCCAGTTCGGCCTGTTGGGCGGCATCGCCTTCGCCTCGGTCTATTCGACCCTGGCCATTCCCCTGGCCTGGCTGGCGGATCGGTTCAGCCGGGTCTGGATCATGACCGGAGCGCTCGCCGTCTGGTCCGGCTTCACCGCCCTGTGCGGCATGGCCGGGTCGTTCGGTCAGCTGTTCCTGTGCCGGATGGGCGTGGGCGTGGGCGAGGCGGGCGGGGTGGCCCCGGCCTATTCGCTGATCGCCGACTATTTCCCGCCGCATCAGCGCGCGCGGGCCATGGCGGCCTTCGCCTTCGGCATCCCGCTGGGCATGGCGGCGGGCACACTGGTCGGCGGCCTGCTGGCCGCGACCTATGGCTGGCGCACGGCCTTCATCGTCGTCGGTCTGCTGGGCCTGCTGGTCGCGCCGCTGCTGCGTCTGACGGTGCGCGATCCCCGGCGCGGCGGCATGGATGTGGTCAAGGCCGAGGCCGCGACGGCGACGCCCATCGCCGCCCCCATTTCCGCAGGGACGGATCGCGTCGGCCGGATCGCCGCCCAGATCATGCTGGGGCTGGGCGCCGGCCTTCTGATCCTGGCCGGCGTCAGCTGGCTGATGGGGACGTCGCTGGGCAATCCGCTGGTGCTGGGCTTCGGCGGTCTGCTGGCGGTGGTGATCGGCGTGTCGCTGATGATCGCGCGACGCACGGCCTCGGTGGTGATCAGGAAACCCAGCTTCTGGCTGCTGGCCCTTGGCGCGGCTTCGTCGTCGGTATGCGGCTATGGCGTCGCCGGCTGGCTGCCGCTGTTCTTCATGCGCAGCTTCGACCTGACCCTGAAACAGACCAGCGTCTATTACGCCGGCATCGCCCTGATCGGCGGCCTCTTGGGCATCTGGCTGGGCGGCATGATCGCCGACAAGCTGTCGAAGAAGGGCAAGGGCGCCTATCCGCTGACGCCGGCCATCGCCTTCTTGATCTCGGCGCCGTGCTTCATCCTGGCGATGAATTCGCCGTGGCTGATCGGCCTGGTCCTGCCGGGCGGCGGCAGCCATGTTCAGCAGCTGACTCTGGCCTTCTTCATCTTCCTTCTGCCCACGGGTCTGAACCTGGCCTGGCTGGGTCCGATCACGGCGGCGGTGCAGCATCTGGTCCCCGCGGCCATGCGGTCGACCGCCTCGGCCCTGTTCCTGCTGGTCAACAATCTGCTCGGGATCGCGGTGGGCTTCTACTACTTCGGCTGGATGAGCGACCTGCTGGCGCCCCGGTTCGGCGAGGAGAGCCTGCGCTGGGCCATCTACACCGGCATGGGCTTCTATGTGCTGGCCGCCGTGCTGCTGATCGGGGCGTCTCGCACGCTGAAGCGGGACTGGATCGACTAAATTCCCGGTTCACATACTGTTGCACCCGCGAAGGAGCGGGGCCTATAAGCCCCGCAACTCTCCCCAGCGAAGATTGCGGCGGTTTCCATGAACATCCACGAATATCAGGCCAAGCAGGTTCTCAAGGGCTTCGGCGCCCCCGTCGCCGACGGCGTCGCGGTGACGTCGGTCGATCAGGTCGAGGCGGCCGCCAAGTCCCTTCCCGGCCCGCTCTATGTCGTGAAGTCGCAGATCCACGCCGGCGGACGCGGCAAGGGCAAGTTCAAGGAACTGCCGGCCGACGCCAAGGGCGGCGTGCGCCTGGCCTTCTCGGTCGAGGAAGCCGTGGCCCACGCCAAGGAAATGCTGGGCAACACCCTCGTCACCGCCCAGACGGGCGAGGCCGGCAAACAGGTCAACCGCCTCTATATCGAGGACGGCGCCGACATCGAGCGTGAGCTGTACTGCTCGCTGCTGGTCGACCGCGCCTATGGCCGCATCGCCTTCGTCGTCTCGACCGAGGGCGGCATGGACATCGAAACCGTCGCCCACGACACGCCCGAGAAGATCCAGAACATCGTCATCGACCCCAGCGCCGGCGTGACCGACGCCGACGTGGCCGCCATCGTCGCCGCCTACGGCCTGACGGGCGCCGCCGCCGAGGACGCCAAGTCCCTGTTCCCCGCCCTGTACAAGGCCTTCGTCGAGAAGGACATGGACATGCTGGAGGTGAACCCCCTGATCGTGATGAAGGACGGCCATCTGCGCGTCCTGGACGCCAAGGTCAGCTTCGACGGCAACGCCCTGTTCCGCCACGACGACATCAAGGCCCTGCGCGACGAAACCGAAGAGGACGCCAAGGAGATCGAGGCCTCCAAGTGGGACCTGGCCTATGTCTCGCTGGACGGCAACATCGGCTGCATGGTCAACGGCGCCGGCCTGGCCATGGCGACCATGGACATCATCAAACTGTACGGCAAGGAGCCGGCCAACTTCTGCGACGTCGGCGGCGGCGCCGGCAAGGAGAAGGTCGCGGCGGCCTTCAAGATCATCACCGCCGACCCGAACGTCCAGGGCATCCTGGTCAACATCTTCGGCGGCATCATGAAGTGTGACGTCATCGCCGAGGGCGTGGTCGCGGCCGTGAAGGAAGTGGGCCTGAAGGTGCCGCTGGTCGTGCGTCTGGAAGGCACCAACGCCGAACTGGGCAAGAAAATCCTGAACGAATCCGGCCTGACCATCCAGGCCGCCGACGACCTGGACGACGCCGCCCAGAAGATCGTCAAGGCGGTCGGCTAAGACCAAAAGGCCCTTGGTGGTCGCGTAACGGCGGCGCTGCTTGCAGCGTCGCCGTTTCTCGTTGCGGACGGCTTCGGCGGCCCGCCATAGTCGCCGCACAGGGACGGGGAGGGGATTTTGCCGGATTTCGAAGTGGTCGCGATGGCCCTGGCCCCCGCGCGTCATCTCGCGACCTTCGCCGACCATTATCGGCGTCGGCGGGCGGCGCGGATCAGGATCTATTTCGACGGCGACCGCGCGCCCGACCCGGCCGAGGTCGGGCTGGACCCCGACGAGCTGATCGTCTGCGACGCCGCCTTCTGGGCCGCGCGGGGCGGTCGGCCTGCGACGGTCGAGGATCGGCAGAGGGCCGTCTATGCCGACGCCTATTCCACCCTGGCCGCCGACTGGCTGCTGGTCGTCGACATCGACGAAATGATCCTGGGCGACGTCGATCTGTCGGCCGTGCTGGGCGCCGTGCCCGCCGGGCGCGAGGCGGTCATCTTCCCCTCGATCGAGGCGGTGTGGCGGGCGGGCGACGACCTGACACAGGAATACGGGGCGCGGCTGGCGCGCAAACCCTATCACGGGCCGTTCCCGGATCAGTTCGCCGACCTGTTCTATCCCGGTCGCGGCCGGTTCTTCGTGCGCGGTCTTCTGGCGCACCATATGGGCAAGCACGCGGTGCGGCGCGGTCTGGCGGACGTCATGGTCTGCATCCACGAATCCAAGCGCGACGACCGGCCGTTGAAGGCGGCGCGGGCGCGCGATCCCGGGAGCGGCCGCACGGCCTGGCTGCTGCATCATGACGCCATCGGCCTGGAGGTCTGGCGGGCCAAGTGGGACCGGCGCGCGGCGGCGGGCGACACCGCCGAAATGGGCCGCCGTCGCCGTCGCCAGCAGGCCGCCTATGTCGAGGCGCGACAGGCCGGCCGGGAAGCCGCGCTGTTCGGCGACCTCTACGCCCTCAGGCCCTGGCAGCAGGCGGTGTTGCGACGCCTGGGCCTCTTGCTGGACATCTGACCGCGCTTGCCCGGCCGGGTCACGCGGTCTATGTGCTCCACATAACCCGTGTAAGCCCCCGCTCGCCACCGTGACCCGCAACCTGACCCTCGCCATCGACGACGCCCTGCTCGACAAGGTGCGGGTTCTGGCGGCCATGAAGCGGACGACCGTCAATGAGGCGGTGCGCGGTTTCCTGACCCAATGGGTCCAGCAGGAAACCTCCAAGGACGAGGCGCGCGAGGCGCTGCTGAAGCTGATCGACGAGTCCAGGGGCCGTATGGGCGATTGGCGACCTGGAAAGCGCGACGAAATCTACAGCGGGGATCGTCGGTTTGATCGCTAGTTCCGAGGTCTTTCTCGACACCAACATCCTGCTCTACGCCGCCCTGGGTCAGGACCACGCCGGCGACCGTTGGGCGCGGGCGCGCGAGATCGCGCTGACCGAGGACTATTGCACCTCTGGCCAGGTGCTGGACGAATTCTACACTGTCTCGACCCGCAAGGGGGCGCCGCCGCTGACGCCGGACGAGGCGCGAGAGTGGATTCGGGTCATCGCCCTGAAGCCTTGCCAGCCCGTCACGCCCGACATCGTGCTGGCCGGCATCGACAATGCGCGTCGCTACCAGCTGTCCTACTGGGACGGCGCGATCATCGCCGCCGCCGAGAAGATCGGCGCCAAAGTCCTCTATTCCGAAGACCTCGATCACGGACGGACCTACGGGTCGGTTCGCGTCGAAAACCCTTTCCTTCCCAAAGCTTAACCAACGAAGCGAGACCTCATGTCCATCCTCGTCGACAAGAACACCAAGATCATCGTCCAGGGCCTGACCGGCAAGACCGGCGGCTTCCACACCGAACAGGCCCTGGCCTATCACGGCACCCAGATGGTCGCCGGCGTCCACCCGTCCAAGGGCGGCACGAACTGGACCGGCTCGCACGGCGAAACCCTGCCGATCTACGCCTCTGTCGCCGAAGCCAAGGACGCCACGGGCGCCGACGCCTCGGTCATCTATGTCCCGCCGTCGGGCGCGGCGGCCGCCATCATCGAGGCCATCGACGCCGAAATCCCCTTCATCACCTGCATCACCGAAGGCATTCCGGTGATGGACATGGTCAAGGTGAAGCGCCGTCTGGAAGGCTCCAAGTCGCGTCTGCTGGGTCCGAACTGCCCCGGCATCCTGACGCCGGACGAGTGCAAGATCGGCATCATGCCGGGCAACATCTTCAAGAAGGGCTCGGTCGGCATCGTGTCGCGTTCGGGCACCCTGACCTATGAGGCCGTGTTCCAGACCACCAACGAAGGCCTGGGCCAGACCACGGCCGTCGGCATCGGCGGCGACCCGGTCAAGGGCACCGAGTTCATCGACGTGCTGGAGCTGTTCCTGGCCGACGAGGAAACCACCTCGATCATCATGATCGGCGAAATCGGCGGCGGGGCGGAAGAAGACGCCGCCCAGTTCCTGATCGACGAAGCCAAAAAGGGCCGCAAGAAGCCGATGGCCGGCTTCATCGCCGGCCGCACCGCGCCCAAGGGCCGCACCATGGGCCACGCCGGCGCCGTCGTCTCGGGCGGCAAGGGCGATGCGGAATCCAAGATCGCGGCGATGGAAGCCGCCGGCATCCGCATGTCGGAATCGCCGGCCCGCCTGGGCAAGACCCTGGTGGACGTGCTGAAGGGCTGAGAAGCGCGCACGAGCCTCTCCCTCCCCGCTCCGGGGAGGGGCGTCGCGTGAGCGACGGGGTGGGGGCGGCCCGGCAGGGACGCACTTCTATGAAGGCGAGACAGATTGTGGGGCGCCACCTTGCCGTCCCCACCCGTCCTCGCTTCGCTCGGCCACCCTCCCCGGAGCGGGGAGGGAGAAGAAAATGCCGTTTCGCTCAAGGATGGACGCCCTCGGCTCAGGCCGGGGGCGTTTTTTCTGGGGCCTGCGACCAATTTCCTGCCGAATTGCCCAGTTTCGGTCATGACCCGTCAGGAAACGACGCCTATATGACGGGCGCGCCCCTCACGGAGATGTGTCCGACGGGGTCCAGGGATTGCGAAACGATGGCGGACGATGCCGGTCGGCTGAACCAGGTCTTTGCCGAGACCTCTTTCCTCTACGGGTCCAATGCGGCCTATATCGAGGAGCTTCACGAGAAATGGGCCAATGATCCCGGCTCGGTCTCGGCGGAGTGGAAGGCCTTCTTCGACCAGCTTCGCGACAACGCCGCCAGCGTGAAGGCCTCGGCCGAGGCCGGCGCCTGGGGTCGTGATACGGCGACGGAGCCCAGCGAGGCGACCGCCGTCTTCGACGGCCGTTGGCCGGCGCTCAAGCCCGATCCCAAGAAGCCCGGCGCGCCCGCGCCCGCCGCCGACAAGGCCGCCGCGCCCGCCGAGGTCTCGGCCGACGCCATCCGCGCCGCCGCCCACGATTCGATCCGCGCCCTGATGCTGATCCGCAGCTATCGCGTGCGCGGCCACCTGCAGGCCAAGCTGGACCCGCTGGGCATCGAACAGCCGGTCGAAAACCCGGAACTGACGCCCGAATTCTATGGCTTCAGCGGCGCCGACCTGGACCGGCCGATCTTCCTGGACGGCGTTCTGGGCCTTCAGACCGGCACCATCCGCGAAGTGCTGGAGATCCTGAAGCGCACCTATTGCGGCACGGTCGGCATCCAGTTCATGCACATCGCCGAGCCGGAAGAGAAATCCTGGCTGCAGCAGCGGTTCGAGGGCGCCGACAAGTTCGAGCAGAACGCCTTCTCCAAGGAAGGCAAGCTGGCCATCCTGTCCAAGCTGGTCGAGGCCGAAGGCTTCGAACGCTTCCTGCACAAGCGATTCCCTGGCACCAAGCGGTTCGGTCTGGACGGCGGCGAAGCCATGGTCCCGGCGCTGGAGCAGGTCATCAAGCGCGGCGGATCGCTGGGCGTCGACGAGGTCGTTCTGGGCATGGCCCACCGCGGCCGTCTGAACGTGCTCGCCGCCGTGATGGGCAAGCCCTACAAGGTCATCTTCCACGAGTTCCAGGGCGGCTCGGCCGTGCCCAGCGACATCGAGGGTTCGGGCGACGTCAAATACCACATGGGCGCCTCGTCGAACCGCGAGTTCGACGGCAACCACGTCCACCTGTCGCTGACCGCCAACCCGTCCCACCTCGAAATCGTCAATCCGGTCGTTCTGGGCAAGGCGCGCGCCAAACAGGCGTTCGACATCCGCGAGGCCAACGAGGGCGTGCCGGAAGGCCAGTGGGCGCTGGACCGTTCCAAGGTCGTGCCGCTGCTGATCCACGGCGACGCCGCCTTCGCCGGCCAGGGCGTGGTGGCCGAATGTTTCGCCCTGATGGGGCTGAAGGGCTACCGCACCGGCGGCACCCTGCATTTCGTCATCAACAACCAGATCGGCTTCACCACCAGCCCGCGCAACTCGCGCTCGTCGCCCTATCCGTCGGACGTGGCGCTGATGGTCCAGGCGCCGATCTTCCACGTCAACGGCGACGATCCCGAGGCGGTCGTCTTCGCCTCCAAGGTGGCCACCGAATACCGCCAGAAGTTCCACAAGGACGTGGTGGTGGACATGTTCTGCTACCGCCGGTTCGGCCACAACGAAGGCGACGACCCCACCTTCACCCAGCCGCTGATGTATTCGAAGATCCGCGCCCAGCCGTCGACGCGCGAACTGTATTCGCAGCGTCTGGTCGCCGAAGGCGTGATCACCCAGGAGCAGGTGGACGCCGAGGTCGAGCGGTTCGAGAAATTCCTCGACGAGCAGTTCGAGGCCGGCAAGACCTGGTCCGCCGAGAAGGCCGACTGGCTGGACGGCCAGTGGCAGGGCTTCCAGGCGCCCAAGGACGAGCTGCGCGGCGACACCGCCGTTCCTCTGGCCAAGCTGACCGATCTGGGCCACCGCCTGACCACCATTCCTAACAGCGTCGACATGCACAAGACGCTGAAGCGCGTCATCGACGCCCGGCGCGAGGCCATCGTCTCGGGCCAGGGGCTGGACTGGGCCACGGCCGAGAGCCTGGCCTTCGCCTCGCTGGTGGACGAAGGCTTCCCGATCCGTCTGTCGGGTCAGGATTCGGTGCGCGGCACCTTCTCGCAGCGCCACTCGGGCATCATCGATCAGACGACCGAAGAGCGTTACATCCCTCTGAACAACCTGCGCGAAGGCCAGGCCAATTTCGAGGTCATCGACTCGGCCCTGTCGGAAGAGGCGGTGCTGGGCTTCGAATACGGCTACTCGCTGGCCGACCCCAATACGCTGGTCATGTGGGAAGCCCAGTTCGGCGACTTCGTGAACGGCGCCCAGGTGGTGATCGACCAGTTCATCTCGTCCGGCGAACGCAAGTGGCTGCGGATGAGCGGCCTGACCATGCTGCTGCCGCATGGCTACGAAGGTCAGGGACCGGAACACTCCTCCGCCCGTCTGGAGCGGTTCCTGCAGGCCTGCGCCGAGGACAATATGCAGGTCGCCAACTGCACCACCCCGGCCAACTATTTCCACATCCTGCGCCGCCAGCTGCACCGCCCGTTCAGGAAGCCGCTGATCCTGATGACGCCCAAGTCGCTGCTGCGTCACAAGAAGGCGGTCTCGTCCATGGCGGACCTGGCGGAGGGTTCGGCCTTCCACCGCGTCCTGCACGACGACGCCCAGACGCGCCCCGACATCGCCGGCGTCACGATCAAGGCGGACAAGGACATTCGCCGCGTCATCCTGTGTTCGGGCAAGGTTTATTACGACCTGCTGGACGCGCGCGAGAAGAAGGCCAAGGACGGCCAGGCCGTGGACGACGTCTATATCCTGCGTCTGGAGCAGTTCTATCCGTGGCCGATGCAGTCGCTGCGCAAGGAGCTGGCCCGCTTCCCCAACGCCGAACTGGTCTGGTGCCAGGAGGAGCCCAAGAACATGGGCGGCTGGACCTTCGTCGATCCGTGGCTGGAGCTGACGCTGGACAAGCTGGACGTCAAGGCCAAGCGCGCCCGCTACGTCGGTCGTCCCGGCTCGGCCTCGACCGCCGCCGGTCTGATGAGCCGACACCTGAAGGAACTGGACGCCTTCACCACCGAAGCCTTCGCCTGATACACGTACAAAAGACCGAACTAGAGACGAGCTGGACCTGACATGGCCGACATCCTGACCCCCGCCCTCGGTGAATCCGTCACCGAAGCCACCATCGCCAAATGGACCAAGAAGGTCGGCGATGCGGTCAAGAAGGACGAACTGCTGGTCGAGCTGGAGACCGACAAGGTCTCGCTGGAAGTCGTGGCCCCGGCCGACGGCGTCCTGGGCGCCATCAACGCCGCCGAGGGTGACACCGTCGTCCCCGGCACGGTCCTGGGCGCCGTGACCGAAGGCGGCGCGGCCGCCGCTGCGCCTGCCAAGGCCGCCAAGGGCGAGGCCAAGTCGGCCCCCGCCGCCAAAACGGCTGAAGCCGCCGCCGTCGACATCACCGTGCCGGTGATGGGCGAAAGCGTCGCCGAGGGTTCGATGGGCAAATGGCTCAAGAAGAGCGGCGAAGCGGTCAAGAAGGACGAACTGCTGGTCGAGATCGAGACGGACAAGGTCGCCGTCGAGGTTTCCGCCCCTGCCGACGGCGTCCTGACCATCGCCGCCGACGAAGGCGCGACCGTCACTCCGGGCCAGAAGATCGGTTCGGTGTCGGGTTCGGGCGCCGCCGCCCCGGCCGCCGCTGCGGCTCCGGCCCCTGCCGCCGCCCCGGCCAACACCGGCTCGGCCCAGGTCGGCAAGACCGACGCCCTGTCGCCCGCCGTCCAGCGCGTGGTCGCCGAAAACAATCTGGACCCCAAGGCCATCGCCGCCACGGGCCCCAAGGGCAACATCACCAAGGGCGACGCCATCGCCGCCATCGGCCAGGCTTCCGCTCCGGCTGCGGCTCCCGCCGCCGCCCAGGCCGCCCCGCGCGCCGACCAGCCGCGCGAGGAGCGGGTCAAGATGACGCGCCTGCGTCAGACCATCGCCCGTCGTCTGAAGGAATCGCAAAACACGGCCGCCCAGCTGACCACCTTCAACGAGGTGGACATGACCAACGTCATGGCCCTGCGCGCCCAGTACAAGGACGTGTTCGAGAAGCGCCACGGCGTGAAGCTGGGCTTCATGTCCTTCTTCACCAAGGCGGTGGTCGCGGCCCTGCACGAAATCCCGGCCGTCAACGCCGAGATCGACGGCACGGACATCATCTACAAGAACCACTACGACATCGGCGTCGCCGTCGGCACCGACAAGGGGCTGGTGGTTCCGGTCCTGCGCGACGCCGACACCCTGTCGCTCGCGGGCATCGAAAAGGGCATCGGCGCCTTGGGCAAGGCCGCCCGTGACGGCGCCCTGACCATGGATCAGATGCAGGGCGGCACCTTCACCATCACCAACGGCGGCACCTATGGTTCGCTGATGTCGACGCCGATCCTGAACGCGCCGCAGTCGGGCATCCTGGGGATGCACAACATCGTCCAGCGCCCGATGGCCATCAACGGCGAGGTCAAGATCCGCCCGATGATGTATCTGGCCCTCAGCTACGATCACCGCATCGTGGACGGCAAGGAGGCGGTCACCTTCCTGGTTCGCATCAAGGAACTGCTGGAAGACCCGCAACGGGCCCTGCTGGACCTGTAAGTCACGAAGGGGCGGCCGATTGGGCCGCCCCTTTTTCGTTCGCGCAAAGGGCCCGCCGATGCTGATGCTGCACACCGCCCCCGGCTCCTGCAGCCGCGCCAGCCATATCGCGCTGGAAGAGGCGGGGTTGGACTATCAGGCTCGCTACGTCGACTTCGCCCGCGGCGATCAGCGCCGGCCCGACTTCCTGGCGATCAATCCCAAGGGCCGGGTGCCCGCCCTGGTCACGGATCGCGGCGTCCTGACCGAGGGACCGGCGATCCTGGCCCATGTCGCCGCCCTGGCGCCCCAGGCGCGGCTGGCGCCGACCGACCCGTTCGACTTCGCCCGGATGCAGGCCTTCAACCTCTATCTGGCCACGACCATCCATGTCGCCCACGCTCACGGCCGACGCGCCGCCCGCTGGAGCGACGACCCCGCCGCCCAGGCCAGCATGGCCGCCAAGGTCAGCGAGAACATGGGCGCGGGCTTCGACCTGATCGAGGCGGGGCTGGACGGCGAATGGGTGATGGGCGACGCCTATTCGGTCGCCGATCCCTATCTATTCGTCTTCTCGGGCTGGCTGGCCAGCGATGGCGTGGACATCGCCCGCTTCCCCAAGGTCGCCGATCATTTCCAGCGCATGTCCCGGCGCTCCGCCGTCCAGCGCGTCCTGGCCTGGGAGGCCGCGCGGGCGGGCTGAAAGACCAACGGTTGTGTCTTTCCGGCGTCGGTTCGCGCCGATCGTCGATTCCGCTCGATTTACCGGATTTCGGACCGCCCGATTTCGTGGCCATATTCTCGCCATGGAGTGGGCAGCGCGCGCGATCGGGGTGTTTTACGTCTTGGGCGGGCTGATGCTCCTGTATCAGGCCTGGCTCAACTGGCGGCTCCAGCAGGCCCTGTCGAACCTGGTCGCCACCTCCTTCAACGATCAGTTGGCGGACGGGGTGATCGCGCTGGGCGGGCTTCTGGTCCTGGCCTCGGGTCTGGCGCTGGCGGCGCTCAGCGCCTGGGCGGTCATCGCATTCTCGGCGGGCTGGGCGATCCAGGCGGCCTATCTGCTGTGGGCCAATCGGTCGAACCTGAACGATCCCCCCGCCGCCGGACGCCGCCGGGCGGTTCACGCCTTCGCCGGCTACACCGCCGCCACGGCCCTGGTCCTGCTGCTGCCGCTGACCGGCGTGCTGGCCTGACGCCTCAGCCGAACTCGGCTTCCAGATCGGCCAGCCGCGCCGCCTGATCCTCGGCGATCAGGGCGTTCAGAAGCGGGTCGATGTCGCCTTCCAGAATCTGCGGCAGGCTGTGCAGGGTCAGGCCGATCCGGTGGTCCGTGACCCGGCCCTGCGGGAAGTTGTAGGTGCGGATGCGTTCGGAGCGGTCGCCCGATCCCACCTGGGACTTGCGTGAATCCGCGCGCGCCAGATCCTTGGCCTGACGCTGCATGTCGTACAGTCGCACCCGCAGGTTCCGCATCGCCTTGTCGCGGTTCACGTGCTGGGACTTTTCCGAACTGGTCGCCACGATCCCGGTCGGCAGGTGGGTGATCCGCACGGCCGAATCCGTCTTGTTGACGTGCTGCCCGCCCGAGCCGGAGGCGCGGAAGGTGTCGATGCGGATGTCCTTGTCCAGAATCTCGATCTCGACGTCCTCGACCTCGGGCAGGACGGCGACCGTCGCGGCCGAGGTATGGATGCGCCCGCCCGCCTCGGTCGTCGGCACGCGCTGCACCCGGTGGACGCCGCTTTCGAACTTCAGCCGGCCGAACACGCCCTCGCCGGTGACGGTGGCGATGATTTCCTTATAGCCGCCCGCATCGCCCTCGGTCGCCGAATCCAGCTCGATCCGCCAGCCGCGCGTGGAGGCGTAGCGCGAATACATCCGAAACAGGTCGCCGGCGAACAGGGCCGCCTCGTCCCCGCCGGTGCCCGCCCGCACCTCCAGCACGGCCGAGGCGTTTTCGTCGGCGTCGCGCGGCGCCAGCAGCAGGGCGACCTCCCGCTCCAGCCCCGGCAGGGCGTCGCCCAGAACCTGCAGCTCGTCCTGCGCCATCGCCGCCATTTCGGGATCGGCGGTCATGGCCTCCAGATCGGCCATTTCGGCGCGGGCGCGGGCCAGGCCCTGAACCGCGTCGGCCACCGGCTTCAACTCGGCGTGCTCCTTGGACAGGCGCACGATCTCGGCCCCGTCGGTCGCGGCGCCCATGCGGGCCTCGACCTCGTGGAAACGGTCGAGCACCTGATCGAGACGGGCCTGGGGCAGACGCAAAAGACAGTATCCTGGAAGCGGGCGACAGGGGGCCTGTCCTTACCCGGCGGGGGCGGTCGTGTCGATTGCAAGCCGCCGTAGCCGCCCGCCGCGCCGCGATGAGACGTTCGTGATCGCCGATCACCTTGCGGTCACGATGGCGTCAGACGGGGTGTCGAAGGCGATTTCGGGCGTTTAGCTGGTCGCAAGACCAGGCTGTAAGGAGGCTCCTATGTTCGACCGCCCGCCCGTCACCGAACCCGATCACGCCCGCACCGATCCCGTCGCCGACAGCGTGGAACGGCTGTGCCGGCTCTATGACGCCCGCATCGCCCAGACCGACGGCGACCTGTCGCCCGAGGACGCGCGCGAGCTGAAGGCCATGGCCGCCATCTATGATCTGGACACCGACCGCCCGTCGGCCGAGGTCTGGCGCGACCTGCGGGCGGTGGTGACGCGACAGGCGCCGGACGTCGCGCCGGACGCCGCGCCGCCCACGAACGCCCAGGCCCTGACGCTTCTGGTGGTCGAGGACGACGCCGACGCGGCCGCCAGCCTGACCGAACTGCTGACCGAGGCCGGACACAGCGTGGTCGGCCCCTTCCACAGCGCCGCCGCCGCCGAGGCCGCAGCCGCCCTTCACGCCATCGACGCCGCCCTTCTGGACATCAATCTGTCGGGCGAGATGACCGGGGTTCAGCTGGCCGAGGTTCTGTCGGCGCGCTGGGACGTGCGGGTCATCTTCATCTCCGGCGACGTCGGCGCGGCGGCCCGCCATGCGGATCTGGCCGAGGCCCTGGTGCTGAAACCCTACAACGCCGCCCAGATTCTGGAGGCCGTGGCGCGTCTGGATCAGCCGGGGTGAGGTCCGCCGGCGACTTGCGCCCGTCGCGGCGGCGCGCGATCACAGGCCATGCTGTCGAACCGCTCCCGCTATGCCCTGCGCGCCATGATCCATCTGGCGCGTCTGCCGGGCGGCGGCCCGGCGACCATCGCCGAGATCGCCGAGGCTGCGGCCGCCCCGCGCAAGTTTCTGGAGGCCATTCTTCTGGACCTGCGGCGTCGGAACCTGCTGTCGTCCCGGCGCGGGCGATCCGGCGGCTACGCCCTGGCGGCGCCGGCCGAGGCCATCAGTTTCGCCGACGTGATCCGGGCGCTGGAGGGGCCGCTGGCCCTGGCGCCCTGCGCTTCGCGCACCGCCCACGGGCCTTGCGAGACCTGTCCCGACGTCGAGACCTGCCCGCTCCAGCCCGTGCTGCGCGACGGCCGCGACGCCCTGGCGGCGGTGTTCGAGGCGCGAACCCTGCTGCAAGCCGCCGCCAATTCTTCTCCTATTGACCCACTAGGGAAATAGACCGCACCGTCCGCGCGTCTTTTGGGGCCTTCATGCACGATTTCATCCTCTTCCTCGCCGTCGGATTCCTGGCCCAGATCGTCGATGGCGCCCTGGGCATGGCCTATGGGGTGATCTCCTCGACCGTGCTGCTGTCGTTCGGCGTGCCGCCCGCGACCGCCTCGGCCAGCGTTCACGCGGCCGAGGTCTTCACCACCGCCGCCTCGGCCGGGTCGCATACGGTCAACAAGAACGTGAACTGGAAGCTGTTCGCCCCTCTGGCCCTGGGCGGGGTCGTCGGCGGCGGCGCCGGGGCCTTTTTGCTGACCAGCATCGACGGCGACGCCATCCGTCCGTGGATCACCGCCTATCTGGCCGTCATGGGCCTGGTCATCATCTGGCGGGCCACCCGCCAGACGCGCGAGCGGCTGTTTCCGCGCAAGTTCGCCGGGCCGCTGGGCCTGGTCGGCGGCTTCTTCGACGCGGTCGGCGGCGGCGGTTGGGGCCCCACGGTCACAACCACCCTGGTCGGCTCGGGCCAGGACCCCCGCGTCTCGATCGGCACGACCAATACGGCCGAGTTCTTCGTCACCTCGGCCATTTCCGCCACCTTCCTGGCCGCCCTGCTGACCGGCCACTGGCAGGAGGCCGAGGCCATCTCCAGCCACGCCATGGCCGTCCTGGGTCTGGTCGTCGGCGGCCTGATCGCGGCGCCGCTCGCCGGCGTCATCGCCCGCATCGCGCCACGTCGCGTCCTGACCTACGGCGTCGGCGCGGTGGTGCTGCTGTCGGCGGGCTATCAGGCCCTGCGGCTGTTCAAGCTGATCTGAAACGCAGAACGGCGCCGGGTCGAAACCCGGCGCCGTCGTTTTCTGGTGGACGCTCGTTTCAGTGGGCGCGTGCGCGGAACCGCGTCAGGAACGCCTTGATGTTCTCGCGGATGGAGGCCTCGTTCGCCATCCGCAGCCGCTCGTTGGCCATCAGCGATTGCCCCATGCCGGCCGTGCCCGTCGCCGCCACGGTGTCGTCGAAGACCGTCTGGCCCTCGCGCGTGACCGTGTAGCGGACGCGGCTCGTCACCGTCAGGTCGAACCCGGCCAGCGGCTGCTTCAGGTCGATCAGCGAGGCCGAAACCCGCATCGGCCGACCCTCGGTCCCCATATAGCCGGCCGCCGTCAGCGAGGCTTCGAGCGCGGTCTTGAAGTCGGCGTTCGACACCTGCGAGGTCCACAGCGGATTGGTGCCCTGGCCGCCCGAGACCGCCACGCTGGTCACGGAGCGATAGCCCGGATCGCCGCGCGCCGCCGTCAGTCCGGCCGTGGTCGGCAGGGTCATGTTGGCGGGGTTGGACGGGGTGGCGCACGCCGCCACGCCCATCAGGGCCGCCGTAAGCGCGGCCGCCGCGAGACGGCGCATCATGGATTGCGTCCCGCGGACGCAGCCGGAGCGGCCGGAGCCGCCGCCTGGGCCGCCGCCTCTTCGGCCGGGGTGCGCAGGACCACCACCAGCGGATTGGGCTTCAGGTCGTTCAAGGCGCCCGAGGTCGCATCGACCGCGCCGCCGATCAGACCGCCGACCAGGACGTTGCCGGCCAGGGCCGCGCCGCCGGCGCCGGACATGCTGCTGGTGATCTCGTGGGTCTGGGAGACATAGCCTTCCTTGGATACGGTGATGTTGAAGGCGTCCTTGCGCGACATGCGGAAGGTGCAGGGCGTCGCGACGCATTCGAAGCCGTTGGAGGTGGTCGCCTGCGCGCCGGGCGGCGTGCTTTCGACGGTGAACTCCTGGGTCGTGCCGCGCGTCATGGTGGCGCACGCAGGCAGGGAAAGCGCCACGCCGGCCAGCGTGAACGCGCGCACGCCGAAGCGCGCGAAAGTCTTGGAAATCATTGAAGCCCCTTGGTGATACAGGGTCCGGCCTCCCCCGGCGGACCTATAGCCTAGGTTGCACCTTCACTGTTGAGCGTCAATCACCGAACGGTGACGTTTAACGCTCAGCCTGCGGCAGGACGCCGCACCCTATTCCGCCGCCTGAAGGTCGGCGGCGCGGGCGGCGTTCAGCTCGGCCGCCTTCTCCTCGACCAAGGCGACGATGTGGTCGATCATGCCGTCGTTGGCCTGTTTGTGGGCGATCTTGCCGTTCAGATAGATCATGCCCGCCCCCTTGCCGCCGCCGGTGAAGCCGACGTCGGTATAGAGGGCCTCGCCCGGGCCGTTCACGACGCAGCCGATCACCGACAGGCTCATCGGCGTCGAGATGTGGGCCAGCTTCTCTTCCAGCACCGCCACCGTCTCGATGACGTTGAATCCCTGACGGGCGCAGGACGGGCAGGCGATGATGTTGACGCCCCGGTGGCGCAGGCCCAGCGACTTCAGGATGTCGAAGCCGACCTTGATCTCCTCGACCGGATCGGCGGCCAGAGAGACGCGGATGGTGTCGCCGATCCCGGCCCATAGCATCGACCCCATGCCGATGGCCGACTTGATCGTGCCGGTGCGCAAGGGCCCCGCCTCGGTCACGCCAAGGTGCAGGGGGCAGTCGATGGCCTCGGCCAGCTGCTGATAGGCGGCGACGGTCAGGAAGGGGTCGGACGCCTTCACCGAAATCTTGAATTCGTGGAAATCGTTGTCCTGCAGGATGCGGGCGTGGTTCAGCGCGCTTTCGACCATGGCGTCGGGGCAGGGCTCGCCGTACTTCTCCAGCAGCTCCTTCTCCAGCGAGCCGGCGTTGACGCCAATCCGCATGGAGCAGCCGTTGTCGCGGGCGGCCTGGATGACGTCGCGCACCCGGTCGGGGCTGCCGATATTGCCGGGATTGATGCGCAGACAGGCGGCGCCCGCCTCGGCCGCCTCGATGCCGCGCTTGTAGTGGAAGTGGATGTCGGCAACCAGGGGAACCCTGGCCTCGCGCGCGATGGTCCTGAAGGCCTCGGTCGACTCCACGTCGGGGCAGGAGACGCGCACGATGTCGGCGCCCGCCTCTTCCAGCTGGCGGATCTGGTCGATGGTCGCGGCCGCGTCGGACGTCGGCGTATTGGTCATCGACTGGACGCTGATCGGGGCGTCGCCGCCGACCAGGACGGAGCCGACGCGGATCTGGCGGCTCTTGCGGCGCTCGATATGGCGCCAGGGGCGGACGTGGCCAAGATGGGAAGTGCTGTCGCTCATCGTATGCTCATATAGGCCGATGATGACGGCCAGACCACGGCGGACCGATCAGTTCGGCGTCGTCGGGGCGGGCGAGGGGACAGGCGCGGCGGGCGCCGTCACGGCGGGCGTCGCGGGGGCCTGGGTCCGCGCCTGCGCCGCCTGAGCTTGGGCCTGCGTCTGGGCCTGGGCGCGGGCTTGAACCGCCGCCAGCTGTCGGGCGGCCTGATCCGCGCGGCTGTTCAGCTGGGCCAGGGGCGTCAGCACCCCGGCCAGCGGCCCGCCGTATTCCCCGTTCAGATAGACGTCGAACGCCGCCGGGTCGGACACGTCCACCGTGGCGGCCACGCCGGTCGGCGCGCGCCAGGCCTCGCCCGGCGCCATCTGGCGCGCGAACAGGGCCTGTCCGTCGCCCAGCCGCACCACCAGGGCGCCGGCGGTGCGGGCCTGGATCACCACCATCGAGGCGTTGGCCGGCGCGCCATAGACGGCGCCGCGCGGATTGAACGCCTTCTGCACCGGCGCGGCGTTCGCGGCGGCGGCCAGGGCGGCGGCGTCGGCCGGGTCGACCCCGGTCAGTTCCGCCTCCAGCCCGCGGGTGATGTAGGGGGCGGGCGTGGTCTGGTCGGGCGGGGCGGCCATGGGCGCGCTGAGGGCGAACCGGGGATCGGTCCTGTCGCCGCCGGCCCAGCCCTGGGGCGCCACGGCGATGTCGGACGGGTGGGCGATCTGGCGCAGGCTGATGCGCTGGAACACGTTCCAGCCGATCACGGCCAGCGCCACGACGGCGATCCCGGCGACGATGCGGGGCGACTGGCGGCGCACGTCCTCGAAGGCGATGCCGATGGGCGCCTTCAGCGGGGCCGAGGTGTCGGGGCTTTCGCGCTTGAACCGCTCGACCGCCAGCTGCTCGTCCAGCCCCAGGGCCGAGGCGTAGGCCCGCACATAGCCCAGGGCGAAGACGCGCGAGGGCAGGGACGACCAGTCCCCCTGTTCCAGGGCGGTCAGGAAACGACGATGCACCTTGGTCTCGGCGGCCAGTTCGGCCATCGACTTGCCCGAGCGTTCGCGGACCCGGCGCAGACCCTCGCCGAAGTCGGCGGCGTCGGCGAAGGCGGCGGTCGGGTCCGCCCCGTCCGCGACGGTCTTCAACGCATCGGGGGCGATCCCCGCATTCGACGCCATCAGGCCAGAATCCCTGTCCGGGCAGGACCGCCTTCGAACGGTCGTGCAACAGCCGCCGAGATAGACGATTGCGGCATCGCCAGCAACGCCGCCGATCCGTTCAGACCGCGACGTTCAGCTTGCGCGCCAGGGATTCGATCTCGTTCCTGACCGAGCCGGTGGACAGGTTCAGCAGATTGGCCATGCCGCGCCGCGCCGCGCTCAGGTCCGCCGACAGGATCATGCGCTTGACCGGCCCCACCCCGCCCGCCGGCGCCGACAGGCGGGTGAAGCCCAGAGTGATCAGGGCGAAGGCCTCCAGCGGCCGCCCCGCCAGCTCGCCGCAGATCGAGACCGGCGTGCCGGTGTCGGCGCAGGCCTTCTGGATAGTCTGGAGCGCCCGCAGCGTCGGCGGCGACAGGGGGTCGTAACGATCCGACACCAGCGGATTGGTCCGGTCGGCGGCGTACATATACTGGAACAGGTCATTGGTGCCGATGGAGACGAAGTCCGTCAGCGGCAGCAGCGCGTCCAGATGCCACAGCAGCGACGGGCATTCGATCATGGCCCCCACGCGCAGCAAGGCGGGCAGGGGACGGCCCCGTCGCTTGGCCCAGGCGCATTCGATGTCGACCAGCTCGCGCGCGGCCCGGAACTCGTCCACCGTGGCGATCATCGGGAACATGACGCGCAGCTCGCGCCCGGCGCCCGCCGTCAGCAGGGCGCGCAGCTGCATCCGCAACAGCGACGGCCGGTCCAGGCCCAGGCGGATGGCGCGGCGGCCCAGGGCCGGGTTCTCCTCGCGCTCGGCCTCCAGATAGGGCAGCACCTTGTCGCCGCCGATGTCCAGGGTGCGGAAGGTGACGGGCTTGTCGCCCGCCGCGTCCAGCACCAGTTTGTAGAGCGCCGTCTGGGCGTCCAGACGCGGCAGTTCGTCGGACACCATGAACTGGAATTCGGTGCGGAACAGGCCGATCCCCTCGGCCCCCGTCTCGACCATATTCTCCAGATCGACGGCCAGACCCGCATTGGTCAGGACCGTGATCCGCTGTCCGTCCAGCGTCACCGCCGGAACGTCGCGCAGCTGGGCGAACTCGGCCTGGCGCTGCTCGCGCACGGCCATGCGCGACTGCACGGCCTCCAGCATGTCGGGGCGGGGCCGCAGATAGGCCTCGCCGGTCTCGCCGTCGGCGATGACCATGTCGCCTTCCGACAGCCGGTCGCGCAGGCCCATCAGGCGCCCGACGCAGGGGATTTGCAGCGCCCGGGCCACGATGGCGGCATGGCTGGCGGCCGAGCCTTCCTCCAGCAACAGGCCCTTCAGCTTGTCGCGCGGATATTCCAGCAGGTCGGCGGGGCCGAGGTTTCGGGCCACCAGAATGGCGTCGTCGGGCAGTTCGCGCTCGCCCGGCTTGTCGCCCGCCAGAACGCGCAGCAGCCGGTTGGCCAGATCCTCGAAATCGTGCAGCCGCTCGCGGATATAGGGGTCGCGCGCCTGGGCGAAGCGGGCGCGGTGTTCGTTGCGAACCCGGTCCACGGCCGCTTCCGCCGTCAGGCCGTTCCGCACCGCCTCCTCCAGCGACCGGTTCCAGCCCCGGTCGTCGGCGAACATCCGATAGGTTTCCAAGACCTCGAACGACGGCCCGGCCAGACCCTGGCCCTTGTCCAGCATGACGTCCAGGCCGGTCTTCAGCGTGGCGAGACCCAGCTTCAGCCGCGCCTCCTCCATCGCCGGGTCTTCGGCCAGCAGACGTTCAGGGGCCAGCGGCGCCTCGTGCAGCACCACATGACCGAAGGCCAGACCGTCGGCGAACTTCTGGCCCTTCAGCCGCTCGGGCCGGTGTGGCGCCAGTTCGACGTCGCGCAGTTCGTCCTGATCCAGCAGTTCGCCGGACGACACGGTTTCGGACAGGACCATGGCGATGGTCTGGATGTCCTCGACCTCTTCCTCGTCATAGCGCCGCTCTGTGCGGTTCTGGACGACCAGAACGCCGATAGCCCGCCCGCCGCGCAGCAAGGGGGCGCCCAGGAAGGCGTGATAGGGGTCTTCGCCCGTCTCCGGGCGATAGGAGAAGGCCGGGTGCGACGGCGCGTCCGACAGGCTGATCGGCTGGGCCATGCGCGCCACCTCGCCCACCAGACCTTCGCCGGGGCGTAGCCGGGTGTTGTGGACGGCGTCGGGGTTCAGACCCTCGGTGGCGAACAGCTCCAGCTCGCCCGAGGCGCGGCGCAGATAGATGGAGCAGACCTCGGCGACCATCGAACGGGCGATGATGCGGACGACCATGTTCAGCCGGTCCTGCGCCGGCGTCGCTCCCGCACCCGCCCCGCCCAGAGCCTCGCGGATCTGGCGCAGGAGGATTCGAGGTCCCCTGGTCATCGCGCCGCCTGCCGGCATCATGTCTCCCGCGCCCTTTCGTCTGATGTAGGCGCTTTCTTCAGATCACCTATAGCGCGTCCAGGCCGTAGGCCGAATGCAGGGCGCGAACGGCCAGTTCGGCGTAGGCGGCGTCGATCAGAACGCTGATCTTGATCTCCGAGGTCGAGATGGCCTGGAACTTGACCCCCTTGTCGGCCAGGGCCTTGAACATGGTCTGGGCCACGCCCGCATGGCTTCGCATGCCCACGCCGACGACCGACACCTTGGCCACGTCCTCGTCGACGCGGATTTCCTCGAAGCTCAGCTGATCCTGGGCGGCCTTCATCAATTCGGCGGCGCGCACGGCGTCGCGGCGGCCGGTGGTGAAGGTCAGGTTGACCGTGCCGGCGGTGCGGGCCTGGCTCTGGACGATCATGTCCACGTTTACATTGGCCTCGGCGAGGCGGGTGAAGACGTCGGCGGGGGCGTCGACCCGGTCCGACAGGCCCAACAGGGTGATGCGGGCCTCGTCGCGGCTCATGGTCACGCCGGACACGATGCGTTTTTCCACGATCTCCTCCTCGTCGCAGATCAGGGTGCCGGCCTCGTGGGGCAGGGCGCCGTTTTCGTCAGGTTCGATAAAGCTGGACAGCACGCGCACCGGCACCTGTTTGGCCATGGCGAGCTCGACCGAGCGGGTTTGAAGCACCTTGGCCCCCAGGGAAGCCATCTCCAGCATCTCCTCGAAGGAGACGCGGTTCAGCCGGCGTGCGCGGCTCTCGATGCGGGGGTCGGTCGTATAGACGCCGTCCACGTCGGTATAGATGTCGCACGGACAGTCCAGCGCCGCCGCCACCGCCACCGCCGAGGTGTCGGAGCCGCCGCGGCCCAGGGTGGTGATCTTGCCGTCCGGGGTCACGCCCTGGAAACCGGGAATGACGGCGATCTCGCCCGCGTCGAGGGCGAGGCCCAGCTTGTCGCCGGGGATGTCGATGATGCGGGCGCGGGCGTGGGCGTCGTCGGTGACGATCGGCACCTGCCACCCCATCCAGGACCGGGCGTTCAGCCCCATGTTCCTCAGGGTCATGGCCAAGAGGCCCGACGTCACCTGCTCGCCCGAGGCGACCACGACGTCATATTCGTCGTCCGACAGCGGCAGGCCCGCGCCGGCCGGGCCGGCCCCGTCGGTCCAGGCGACCAGTTCGTTGGTCTTGCCCGCCATGGCCGAGACGACGACGGCGACCTTCTTGCCGGTCGCGGCCTCTGCGGCGACGATGCGCGCCGCACGACGAATGCGTTCGAGGTCGCCCATGGAGGTGCCGCCGAACTTCATCACCAGTCGTGTCGTATCGGGCCGCGTCATCGTGGCGTTTCGCCCCCTGCTTGCGTGAAAGGCCGCAAAGGTTCATCCCTCGCGTCATGACCGCTTCTAACGGCGCCGCCTCGCCTCGCCTACCCCGTTCGGGGAAAGGTTTTTCGCAAAATTCGTCCGAAGGCGCGTTCGGCGCATCGATCGACCCCGCCGACGTCGCCCGTTTCTCGGCCCAGGCGGCGGAATGGTGGGATGCGAAAGGGCCGTTCGCGCCGCTGCATCGGTTCAATCCGGCGCGGCTGAAACTGATCCGCGAACAGCTGTGCGCCCGTCTGGGCCGCGATCCCAAGACGATCCGTCCGTTCGAGGGGCTGACCCTGCTGGACGTGGGCTGCGGCGGGGGGCTGATCGCCGAGCCGATGCGGCGGATGGGGTGTCAGGTTTCGGCCATCGACGCCTCCAGCGAGAACATCGGCACCGCCCGCGCCCACGCGGACATGGTCGGGCTGGACATCGCCTATCGCGCCGCCACCGTCGAACAGATCGAGGCCGAGGGCGCCGGCTCCTTCGACGTGGTCCTGACGATGGAGGTGATCGAACACGTCGCCGACCCGGAAGGCTTCGTACGCGCCTGTTCGCGCCTGGTCCGGCCCGGCGGCGTCATGATGGTCGCCACATTGAACCGCACGCTGAAGTCCCTGGTCCTGGGCAAGGTGGCGGCGGAATACGTCCTGCGCTGGGTTCCGGCCGGCACCCACGACTGGCGCCAGTTCCTGAAGCCCGAGGAGATCCGCGCCATGCTGTCGGCCGAGCCTGTGACGGTCGAGGGGCCCTACGGTCTGAACTACGACCCGCTGAACGACCGCTGGAGCCAGTCGGACGACGCGGGGATCAACTATATGATGGTCGCGACGCGAGACGCATGACCGGCGTGGTGCTGACGGGCGGGCCGGGGTCGGGCAAGACCACCTTGCTCGAAGCCCTGGCGCAGGCGGGGTATGCGGTCGAACCCGAGGCTGGACGGGCCGTCATCCGCGAGGAACAGAGGTCGGGCGGCGAGGCCCTGCCCTGGCGCGATCGCGCCCTGTTCGCGCAGAGGATGCTGGACCACGACATCGCCGCCCATGGTCGCAGTCAGGACAGCGGGCGGCTGACCTTTCATGATCGGGGCGTGCCCGACGTGATCGGCTATCTGACCCTTTGCGACCTGCCGATTCCGAGGGAGATGGATCGGGCCGCGCGCACCCTGCGCTATCATCGCAGGGTCTTCATCGCGCCGCCCTGGGCCGAAATCTTCGGTCAGGATGCGGAACGCCGGCAGGACTTCGACGAGGCCGAACGGACCTTCGACGCCATGGCCGCCGTCTATCCAGACTACGGATACGAGCTGGTGGAATTGCCGAAGGCGACCATCGTCGAGCGGGTCGCCTTCGTTCTGGATCGGCTTGGTCCAGGTCTGACCTAGACCTTCTGCGCCCGGCTCCGGGTCCAGGCGTACAGTCCGAACACCGCGATGGCGAAGCCGAAGATCCCCGCCAGCATGGCCGGCCAGGTTGAATCTGCGGGCAGCATGGCGAAGGGCGCGTCGTCCTTGGTGGCCACGATGACGCCGGCGGTGAAGACGCCGAACAGGCTCTCGCCCACGATCAGGCCGGACGCCAGCAGCACCCCCATGCGCCGCGCCACGTCGGCGTAGCGGGTGCTGGACACCGCCTTGTCGTAGATCCAGCCGCAGACCGCGCCGATCACCAGCATGGTGGTGACGGCGGCCGGCAGATAGAAGCCGATGCCGACGGCCAGCGGCGGCAGCTTGACCTTGCCCTTGGTGGCCTTGGACACCACGGCGTCCAGCACGATGATGATCGCGCCGATCACCGCGCCCAGGCCGATCAGGTCCCAGCGCAGGTCGCCGCCGATGACGCCGCGCGCCAGGGCCGAGATCAGGGTCGCCTGGGGCGCCGCCAGGGTGTGGGCGCCCTGGACGATGGCGGGCGGCCCGCCTTCGAAGCCGAAGGCCTGGTTCAGCAGGTTCAGGATGAAGGGGATCACCAGGGCGCCGGCGCCGACGCCGACGATCAGGGCCACCTGCTGGCGCCACGGCGTGGCCTCGACCAACTGGCCGGTCTTCAAGTCCTGAAGGTTGTCGTTGGCGATGACGGCGACGGCGAACACCACCGCCGTCACGATCAGGGCGAAGGCGATGATCGACGGATCGGCCGGCACGCCCGCGACGGCCATGACGCCCAGCATCAAGAGCGAGGCGATCACGACCGCCAGGATGCCGACGCCCGACACCGGGCTGTTGGACGAGCCGATCAGGCCGGCCATATAGCCGCAGATGGCCGCGACCGCGAAGCCGATCAGCACCACATAGACGAGGCCGCCGATCACCAGCAGCGGGGTCGAGGACGCCAGCGCCGGGGCGCTCTGTGCGAACCAGGCCAGCAGACCGGCGATGCCGACCAGACAGGCGACCGAGACGGCGCCGACCAGCTTGATCGGCAGGTCCTGCTCGGTCCGCTCCAGCACCTCGCCGTGCGAACGGCGGGCGTTGGCGGCCAGCGCCGAGGTCAGGCCGCCGATCAGCGGCCCGGCCAGTTTGATCAGGGTCCAGATCGCCGCCACGCCGATGACGCCCGCGCCCATGAACCGCACCTCGCGCGCCCAGACGGTCGAGGCCAGTTCCTCGGCCGGGGCGCCGACGGGCAGGGTGGAGGCGATGGAGGGGATGCCGTGCGTCGTCAGCCAGGCGACGGTGTCCGGGCTGGTCAGGATCGGCACGGCGATGAACCAGGCCAGCAGCAGGCCGAACAGCTGCGCCAGGCCCACGGTCAGGCCGATCAGATGGCCGGCGCCCAGAAGGGCGAACTGCATGCCGAAGCCCATGCCGGTCGCGCCGCCGCCCAGGGCGGCGGGCAGTTTGAAGAATTTGGCGGCTTCGCCCGCGAACACCCGGCCCGCCACCAGGAGGGCGTAACCGGCCGAAACCACGGCGCCCGCGACCACGACCCACAGGCCGGACTTGTTCTCGCGCACTGCGCTCTCGGTCTGTTCGGCCCCGCGCGAGCCGACCTTCAGCACCTCGGCGGCGGCGACGCCTTCGGGGTAGGGCAGGCCGCCGTTGACGACCAGCGCCCGGCGCAGCGGAATGGAGAAGGTGACGCCCAGCACGCCGCCCAGGATGCAGATGGCCACCGACTGCCAGAACGGAAACTCCAGCCACCAGCCGATCATCACCAGGCCCGGCAGGACGAAGATGATCGAACTCATGGCGCCGCCGACCGAGGCCACGGTCTGGACGGTCATATTCTCCCAGATGGTCGAGGTGCGGAAGGCCCGCAGCACGGCCATGGAGATCACCGCCGCCGGAATGGCCGAGGCGAAGGTCAGGCCGACCAGAAGGCCCAGATAGGTGTTGGCGGCGGTGAAGATCACCGCCAGCAGGCAGCCCAGCACCAGGGCGCGGAGCGTCAGTTCAAGCCGACCTTTCGGAGCGGCGGCGGCGTCTGTCATCGAAGGGTTCCCACGTTTGGCGGGACCGTAAGCGCATTATGTCGCAGGCGGCAACAGGGCGCGCGACGCCGGGTCTGCGAAACCCGCCGTCAGGCCGGCAGGGCCTGGGCGCTCCAGATCCGTCTGCGATCCAGACGTCGCGCGGCGAAGGTGATGCGGTAGAGCGCCAGCATCACCATGGCCGTCAGCCCCCAGGACAGAAGGATGTCGGACAGGAAATGGCCGCCGAAGACCAGACGGTTCATCGACAAGGCGACGGCGTAGGCGATCATGACGGGCACGGCGACGGGTCGCCAGCGCGCGGGCGTCAGGATCAGCGCCGCCCCGACCATCCAGGCCGCGCCGGCGCCCTCGCCCGAGACGAAGGAGCAGTTGGTGCGGCAGGCGTCGCTGAACGCCCAGACGGGGGTGAAGACGGCATGGCCGCCGAAGGCCTCGATCTGGATGGGCCGGGCGCGACCCCACAAATCCTTGAACACCAGATTGATCGTCAGGCCCGGCCCCAGCGCCAGGGCCGAGACGACGAACAGCGCGCGCCGCCCCGCATCGCCCCACGGCCGCCCCCGGCCCCAGGTCCACAGCATCCGCCCCACGGCGCCCAGCAGCATCAGGCCGATCACCAGGGTCGAACTTTTCCGCAGCGCCTTCAGCACCGGATCGCCGCTCATGAAGAAGCCGACGTGGGGCCGATAGAACAGATGGCTGATCGCGACGTCGACGCCGGGAAACAGCAGGAAGCCGACGGTCAGCGCCAGCACCGCCGTCGCGGCCAGAATGGCGCCCTCGTCGGGACCGAAACGCCAGCGGCGCGCGCCCCTTCGCACCAGTGGCGCACGGGCGCGCGGCGGCGCGAAGACGGGACGAGCAAAGGCGATTTCGGACATCGTTCCCCCGAACGCAATGTCCGCCGCTTGCGCCCGGGACGTGTCGGCGCGATGTGGAAACGATGGCGAGGAAACGGCGGTATGGTGAAGCTTTCTTGACAGCGATGACAGCGCCGCTTGGCCCCGGCCGACAGAGCGACTAGGACCACAGGCCATGCCCGAACTTCCCGAGGTCGAAACCGTCCGACGCGGCCTGACGCCGGTGCTGGAGGGCGCGCGTCTGTCGCGCGTGCGGATCAACCGGCCGGACCTGCGTTTTCCCTTTCCCGAGCGATTCGTCGAACGGCTGGACGGCGCGACCGTGCTGCGCATCGACCGGCGGGCCAAATATCTGCTGATGCCCCTGTCCACCGGCGAGACCTGGATCACCCATCTGGGCATGACGGGCCGTTTCACCCTGGACGGCGCGCTGCTGGGCGAGTTCGAGGAGGCGGCGCCCATCGCCGGCAAGCACGAACATTTCAGCGGTTGCGCCATCCGCGACGGTTCCGCCACCCGCATCGGCTACGCCGACGCCCGCCGGTTCGGCTTCATGGGGCTGATCGCGACCGATCAGGTCGAGGCTCATCCCTGGTTCGCGGGCCTGGGGCCGGAACCCCTGGGCAACGGCTTTTCCGGCGCCCATCTGGTCGAGGCGTTCGCGGGCAAGAAGCAGAACATCAAGGTCAGTCTGCTGGATCAGCGGATCGTCGCCGGACTGGGCAACATCTATGTGTGCGAGGCGCTGTATCGCGCCCGCATCTCGCCCCTCGTCGCGGCCGGATCGGTGTCGAAGGCGCGGCTGGAACGGCTGGCGGGCGAGGTCCGCAACGTCCTGAACGACGCCATCGCGGCGGGCGGCTCCACCTTGCGCGACTTCGCCAACGCCGAGGGTGGACAGGGTTATTTCCAGCACCGCTTCGACGTCTATGGCCGCGAGGGCGAGCCGTGTCGCGGCGAGAAATGCGCCGGCGTCGTCGCCCGCATCGTCCAGGGCGGCCGCTCCACCTTCTACTGCCCCTCCTGCCAGAAGGCGTAACCGCGATGCGCAAGATTCATCTCTGGATCAGTCTGGTGGTCGGCGTCCTGGTCTGGGGGGCCTATTTCGTCCACTTCGTCCAGGGCCTGCGCGACGGCGACCTGAGCGGTCTGGTCTGGTGGTTCGTGGCGGCCCTGGTCGTCGCGGCCGTGGCCGAGGCCGCCGCCACCGGCCTGATCGCGCGTCTGTTCCGACGCCGGGCGCGGGCGCTGGACGACGGGCCGACGCTGCAGGCGGCGCTGAAGGCGGGGCACGTCGCCCTGATGCTTCTGGTCGGTCTGGTCCTGACCTCGGCCCTGGTTCTGGCCCTGTCCTCGGTCTTCGGCTGGACGCTGGACCTGTCGGGCGCGCGGGGTCAGGTGATCGCCGCCAATCTGCTGCTGGCCATGGTCGTAACCGTCGAACTGGCCCGCGCCGCCTTGACCCTGGCCCTGATGCCCCGGCGTTAGGCCCGCGCGCTGGATCGGCCGACCGCGCCCCTGTATGACCGTCGTCAAAGGAGACCGACCATGGCCGACGCCTACGCCAACCTGCTGATCGAACGCCACGCCGACGGTTACGCCGTCGTCACCCTGAACCGGCCCGAGGCGCTGAACGCCCTGAACGCGGCCCTGTTCAAGGATTTGGCGGACTTCCTCGACAGCGTCGAACAGGATGACGGCGTGCGCTGCCTGATCCTGATCGGCGCGGGCGAAAAGGCTTTCGCCGCCGGCGCTGACATCAAGGAGATGGCGGACCAGACCTATGCCCAGATGTACACGGGCAACTATTTCGCCCTCGGCCACGACCGCATCACGCGCTTCAGGAAGCCGATCATCGCCGCCGTCAACGGCTTCGCTTTGGGCGGCGGTTGCGAGCTGGCCATGCTGTGCGACTTCATCGTGGCGTCGGAGAAGGCCAAGTTCGGCCAGCCCGAGATCAATCTCGGCGTCGCGCCCGGCATCGGCGGGTCGCAACGGCTGACCCGTCTGGTGGGCAAGTCCAAGGCCATGGATATGGTCCTGACCGCCCGGATGATGGACGCGACGGAGGCTGAACGCGCCGGTCTGGCCTCGCGCGTCTTCCCCCACGACACCCTGCTGGACGAGACGCGCAAGATCGCCGCCCGCATCGCCGCGCAAAGCCCGCTGGCCATCATGGCCAACAAGGAGATGGTCAACGCCGCGCTGGAGACGACCCTGACGCAGGGGGTCCAGTTCGAACGCCGCCTGTTCCACTCCCTGTTCGCCTTCGAGGACCAGAAGGAGGGGATGTCCGCCTTCGTCGAAAAGCGCAAACCCGACTTCAAGGGGCGATAGGCGCGTCAACCGATCGCCGTGATCGGGCGTTAGGCGAGAACCATGATCCGTCTGTTCGCCGCCTTCGCCGCCTGTCTGTTTCTGCTCGTCCCCGCCGGCGTTCAGGCGCGTCCGCAAACGCCTGCGCCCGCGTCGCCGCCCGTCTTCGTCTCCGACCGGATCATCGTGGAGACGCGCGGTTCGGGGCCGGACGTGGTCTTCATTCCGGGGCTGGGGTCGACCGGCGCGGCCTGGCGCTCGACGGCGGATCGGCTTCAGGACCGCTACCGCGTGCATCTGGTCACGCTGCGCGGCTTCGGCGGCACGGCGATCGAGGGCAACGCCAACGGCGGTCTGGCCGGCCCGGCGGCGGCCGAGATCGAACGCTATATCCGTCAGCAGGGTCTGGTGCGTCCGGCCCTGATCGGCCATTCGCTGGGCGGCCAGATCGCCCTGCGCGTCGCCGCCGGCATGGGCGACGCCGTGGGGCGGGTGATGGTGGTCGATTCCTCGCCCTTCTTCCCGTCGCTGGTCGATTCGCGCGCCACCGCGGCCCAGGTCGAGCCGCTGGCCCGACTGGGTTATCAGGCCCTGCTGCTGTTCGGCGATCAGGCCCTGAAGAGCCAGGCCGCGAACCTCGGCGTGGACATGGGGCTGGCGGGCGACATGGTGTTTCAGGGGCTGGGGCTTCAGGGCGGGGATCGCCGCGTCCTGGCCCAGGGGCTATACGAGGCCCTGACCGTCGATCTGCGTCCCCGCCTGCCCGAGATCACGGCCCCGGTGACGGTGGTCTATGGCTGGACCCGCGACCCTGAGAACCCCCGCAACCGGCTGGAGGGCCTGTATCGCTACGGCTTCCAGGGGCTTCGTCGCCCGCCCCGGTTCGAGCGGATCGAGGGCGCGGGCCATCAGGTCATGATCGAACAGCCGGGGCCGTTCCTGTCGGCGGTGCGACGCTTCCTGTCTTGATCCTCAGGGCTTGAGAGCGTCGATCACCACCCCCTCGGTCAGCAGCTGCGGCAGGACGTCCGGCGCGCTCCGTCCCGGCCGATAGACCAGATACAGTGGTACGCCTGACCGGCCGTGGGCCTGAAGCTCGCGGGTGATGGCGTCGTCGCGGCGCGTCCAGTCCCCGACCAGATAGACGGCGTCGGCCTTTTTCAATGCCTGGGCGACGCGCGGCGAGGACAGGGCGGCGCGTTCGTTGATCTTGCAGGTCACGCACCAGTCGGCGGTCAGATTGACCAGCACCGGCCGTCCGGCCGCCGTCGCCTGGGCCACCGCCGCCGCCGACCACGGCCGGGCGTCCAGAGCGCCGCTCTCGCTGCGGGGCGCCGCATCCGCCGTTCGCGCCGCGCCGGCTGCGACCCCGGCCAGTCCTACGGCTGCGACCCCGGCGACGATGGCGCAGAGGCCCGCCAGCACCGGCCGCCGCCCCTGCTGACGCGCCGTCTGGGCCAGCCCCGCCAGCCAGGCGGCGAAGGCCAGCGACAGCGCCGCCGTCAGCAACAGGCTCAGGGCGTCCGCGCCGCCCTGTTTGGTGAACACCCAGACCAGCCACAGGGCCGCCCCGTACATCGGAAAGGCCAGCACGCCCTTCAGCTGCGCCATCCAGACGCCGGGGCGGGGCAGGCGCGACAGCAGGCCGGGCGACAGGCTGATCGCCAGATAGGGCAGGGCCAGCCCCAGCCCCAGCATCAGGAACACCGCCAGCGCCATCGGCCAGGCCAGCACCAGGGCCGCGCCCAGGGCCGCCGCCATGAAGGGGGCGGTGCAGGGCGCCGCCACGACGACCGCCAGAACCCCGGTGAAGAAGGCGCCGGCCGCGCCGGGCAGGCGGGACAGCGGCCCTGCCCCCGCATTCTGAAGCCCCGCCCCGACATGGAAGACCCCGGACAGGTTCAGCCCGACCAGAAGCATGATCAGGGCCAGGGCCGCGACCACGCCCGGCGACTGAAGCTGGAAGCCCCAACCGACGGCCTGACCCGCCGCCCGCAGCGCCAGAAGCCCGCCGGCCAGAACCAGGAAGCTGACCAGCACCCCGACGGTGAAGGCCAGACCGTCCTGCCGCGCCCGTCGCGGATCGTGCGCCGCCGCCGACAGCGAGGCCGCCTTCATCGCCAGCACCGGGAAGACGCAGGGCATCAGGTTCAGCACCAGCCCGCCCAGCAGGGCCAGTCCCAGGGCCTGAACGAAGGTCCAGACGCCGCCTCCCGCCGGTTTATCGCCCGTCTCCGCCAGCGGGGACAGGTCGCCGCGCCCCTTGGCGCCGGGCAGGACCGGGCCGGGCGTCGCCTCGATCTCCCAGGCGCCCCTGTCGGTGGCCAGAACGCCCGCCAGCGGCCCGTCCACGCCGCGCTTTCCAGGCGTCAGGATCAGGCTCAGCCCGTCGGGGCCGACCTGTCCGGTCTGGGCCGCCGCATGGTCGATGCGGTCGCCGTCATAGGGGAAGAAATAGGCCTGACCCACATCGCCGCCCGCCAGCGGCCCGCCGGTCGCGGTCAGGGTCAGCCGCCCGCCCTCGGCCGTCAGCCGGGCCTCGATCCCCGCCGGGCGTGGGGCGGTCTCGACCAGCCGTTCGATTTTTGCGCCCCACGGCCTGGCCAGGGGCGCGGCCCCATCGCGCACCGGCAGGGCCAGCGACAGGGTCATCGGCTGGGGCACGCACATCTGGTCGCTGCACACCAGAAACAGCGCATCCGTCGTCAGGGTCAGGATCTCGCCGGGCCGGGCCGAGGCGGGTGCATGGATCGCCACCGGCAGCAGCACCTCGCCCGAATAGCCGTAGTTCATCAGGCTCATCAGCCGTTGCCGGCCGGGCAGGGGCCACAGGATGGGATCGGCGGTCACGCCCTGGGGCAGGGTCCAGGTCAGGCTGGTCGCCCCACCGCTGTCGCCCGGATTGCGCCAATAGGTGTGCCAGCCGGGCGCGATCGTCTGGCGCACGGCGACCACCGTGGTCGATCCCGGCGCCACCCATTGCGACATCGGGACCAGTTCGGCCTCGATCCGCTCGGTCCGTTGCGGCCCGAAGGCGATCTGGCCCGAGGGCGGTCCCGCGACCGGCTGGGCCTGGACCGCACACGCCGTCAGAAGCAGCAGAAGGCCGAGGAGAAGGGCGAAGGGGCGCACGCGCGGTTTCCGACAGGGAAGAAGGCGCGCAACCTAACGTCTTGCGCGCCGCTCGGCCATGCCCGGCCCGCCCCCCGCGTCGATCAGCGCGGATAGGCCTCGTAGATGACCTCGGCGCGACGGCGCAGCGGCTCGTCCTTGCCCGAGGCGGTCACAGCGCCCGCGTCGCCCGCCGCGTTCAGCTCGAACAGCGGCGCCGGCATCCCCGCCTCGGTCAGGGCCGTCACCACCGCGCGCGCCCGTCTCTGCGACAGGGTCAGATTGGCTTCCGGCGCGCCCGTGGCGTCGGCCAGGCCCATCACCCGCACGCGGCGCACGTCGCAGCCCTTGGCCTTCTCCGCCGCCGCCTTGAGGACCATCGCCGCCGGCTCGGTCAGGCGCGCCTGGTTCTCGACGAAATAGATGTCGAACCGGCCCGGCGCGCACAGCGATTCACCCACCACCAGGGCGGTGCGTTTCGGCGTCGGCGCGCAGGCCGCGACGAGGCCCGTCGTCAGGATGGCCGCCGCCGCCAGTCCTTTTGCCAATCCGATAGATCGCGTCATCTCAGCCCTCCCGCCGGCGAACCGGCCCCAGTATCGCAAAAGAGGCGGCCCGTCCGTGGACAAGCCGCCTCTTCAACCTAACGCCGGTCCGCGCCTTGCGCGACCGGCAAGTTGTTGGAACCGATCAATAACGACGCTGACCGTTGTCCCAGTAGCACTCGTCCTGACGGTTGTCGTAGCAGTAGTAGTAGCGACCTTGGCTGTCGCGATAACGCTGCTGGTTGTTGCGATCCTGGTTGGAGCCGCGGATCGCGCCCGCCGCGCCGCCCAGGGCGCCGCCGATCAGGGCGCCGGTGGCCGCGTTGCCGCCGCCGACGTTGTTGCCGATGATGGCGCCGGCGACGGCGCCGAGGCCCGCGCCCACCGCGCCCTGACGGACGGTCTGGTTCGGGCCGCTGTTGTAGCCATACGGGTCGCTGGCGCAGGCCGAAGCCAGCAGACCGGCGCCTGCAATCGCGATGATCGCCTTGTTCATGGTGAAATCCTCTGTGCCTGGGTATCGCCCCTAGGCGTCGAAACGTGATGTGACGGCATAGGTTCCGTCGTCGACGCGAAATATGGCCACGCTTGTTCGGAACGGGCGCGACCGCCGAGCGTTCGGGCGGCATGACCCCTGATACGACAGTCGTTTCCCCCGCGCCGCCCGAGGCCGCCGAAGCGCCGAAGCTGACGCCGCACGCGCCGCTGAGCCACGCCGTGGTGCTGGTCAATCCCCTGTCCGGCAGCGTGGGGCCGCGCGCCGCCGCCGAGGTCGAGGCGATCATGGCCGACTATGATCTGAAGGCCGAGGTCGTGACGCTTGAGGGCGGCGGCTTCGACAAGGCCATCGCCGACGCCTTCGCGGCCAGGCCGGACGTGATCTTCGTCCTGGCCGGGGACGGCACGGCGCGCTCGGTCGCCTCCAAGGCCCGGCCCGACGGCCCGATGATCGCCCCGCTGCCGGGCGGCACCATGAACATGCTGCCCAAGGCGCTTTACGGCACGGCCGACTGGAAGCTGGCCCTGAAGCGCGCCCTGGAGGAGGGCGAGGCCCAGCCCGTCTCGGGCGGGGAGGTGCAGGGGGAGTATTTCTACTGCGCGGCCATCCTGGGGTCGCCCGCCCTGTGGGCGCCGGCGCGCGAGGCGATGCGGACGGGCAAGATCAAACTGGCCTGGCAATATGCGCGCCGGGCCTTCAAACGCGCCTTCTCCGGCCGGCTGCGGTTCACCCTGGACGGGGGCGAGAAGCGGCGCACCGAGGCGCTGGTGCTGATCAGCCCGATGATCTCCAAGGCGATGGAGGACCCCGTGGGGCTGGAGGCGGCGGCCATGGACCCCTCGGACGCGACCCAGGCCTTTCGCCTGGCCGCCAACGCCCTGTTCAGCGACTGGCGCCACGACCCGGCCGTTTCCACCCGCCCGGCCAAACGGATCGAGGTTCGGGCGCGCTCCAGGATTCCGGCGGTCATCGACGGCGAGCCGCTTCTGCTCAAGCCCGACGCCGTGATCCGTTTCGCGCCCAAGGCCTTCAAGGCCCTGGCGCCCCGGCCGCCCTCGGCCGAGGACAGCCTGTAATGGGGCGGGTTCTTCAGTTCTCCGACGTCCATTTCGGCTGCGAACACAAGAAGGCCTGCGCCGCCGCCCTGGACTACGCCCACGCCACGCCCAACGATCTGGTGCTGATCACCGGCGACATCACCCAGAAGGGCTATCCCGACGAGTTCAAGGCCGCCGGCGCCTGGATGCGCGCCATGCCCGAACCGCGCTTCGTCATCGTCGGCAATCACGACGTGCCCTATTGGGACGCGGTGGCGCGGGTGTTTCATCCGTGGCGGGCCTTCGAGACGGAGACGGGCTTTCCCGCCCACGACGGCCAGTTCCGCAGCGATGCGGTCATGGTGCGCGGAGTGGTCACCGCGCGCGGCTGGCAGGCCCGGCCCAACTGGTCCAAGGGCGTCATCGACCTGGACCAGACGCGCCGAGCGGCCGAGGCCCTGCGTCAGGCGCCGATCGGGGCGTTGCGGATTCTGGCCTGCCACCATCCGCTGATCGAAATGGTCGGCACGCCGATGACCGGCGACGTCAAGCGCGGCGACGAGGCGGCCCTGATCTTCGCCGAGGCAGGCGTCGACCTGATCATGACGGGCCACGTCCACGTGCCCTTCGCCATGCCGATCCCGCTGGCGGACCACTGCTCCTATGCGGTGGGATGCGGAACCCTGTCGCACCGCGAGCGCGGCGCACCCCCCGGCTTCAACCAGATCGACTGGGACGCCAGGACCATCACCGTCACGGCCCTGGCCTGGGACGGCGCGAACTATCGGTCCCATCAGGTCTGGCGACTGCCGCGCCGCCAGGACACCCGCAAGGCCGCCACCGCCCCCAGCCCGGTCGAACCGGGGGAACTGGAAAAGGCGGCGGTCTAAAGACCTCAGGTTCGTCTCCTCCCTGCGAAGCGGGGAGGTGGCTCGAAGCGTAGCGGAGAGACGGAGGGGTTCTTTGCTGGCTGCAGGCGCCGGTGGGATTTCAACAACCCCTCCACCGCTCCGCGGTCCCCCTCCCCACGAGTGGGGAGGAGACTTTCTCGCCTTAGCGGAACGGCGGCTCGTCGAAGGCGCGGAGTTTGCGCGAGTGCAGGCGCGAGCCTTCGCTGCGCATCAGGTCGACCGCCTGGATGCCGATCTGCAGGTGTTCCGAGATCGAGCCTTCGTAGAAGCGGTTGGCCTGGCCCGGCAGTTTGATCTCCCCGTGCAGCGGCTTGTCCGACACGCACAGCAACGTCCCGTAGGGCACGCGGAAGCGATAGCCCTGGGCGGCGATGGTGGCGCTTTCCATGTCGATGGCGACGGCCCGGCTCTGGTTGAAGCGCAGGGCCGACTTGGAATAGCGCAGCTCCCAGTTCCGGTCGTCGGTGGTGACGACGGTGCCGGTGCGCAGCCTCAGCTTGACCTCGTCGCCCGGCATGCCGCTGACCGACTTGGTGGCGTCGTACAGGGCGCGCTGGACCTCGGCGATCGACGGGATCGGGATGTCGGGCGGCAGGACCGCGTCCAGCACATGGTCGTCGCGCAGATAGGCGTGGGCCAGCACATAGTCGCCGATGGTCTGGCTGGCGCGCAGGCCGCCGCAGTGACCGATCATCAGCCAGACGTGCGGGCGGGTGACGGCCAGGTGATCCGTGATCGTCTTGGCGTTGGACGGGCCGACGCCGATGTTGACCAGGGTCACGCCCTTATGACCCGGCGCGGTCAGGTGATAGGCCGGCATCTGGTGCTTCTTCCAGGCCGTGTCGCTGATCGCCGCCTCGGGGTTGGGCGTGTCGCGCGTGATGACGACCCCGCCGGCGCACGACAGCGTCTCATAGGGCGTGCCCGGCGTCTGGAGCTGTTCGATGGCCCAGCGCACGAACTCGTCGACATAGCGATTGTAGTTGGTGAACAGGACATAGGACTGAACGTCGTCCACCGGCGCGCCGGTATAGTGTTTCAGCCGCGCCAGCGAGAAGTCGGTGCGAAGGCCGTCGAAGTGCGACAGGGGGAAGTCGCCCCCCATCTCGAACAGGCCGTCGGCGATCTCATCGCCGATATGGGCCAGGTCCGGGGTCGGGAACCAGCGCGCCAAGGCGGCCGTCATCGACCGGTCCAGCGCGACCTCCAGCCCGTCGGTCACATAGGGGAAGGGGATTTCCTGACGCGACACTCCGACCTCGAAGGTCGCATTGTATTCCTGTTCCAACAGGCCCAGCTGTTCGGTCAGATAGGGGCGGAACAGGTCCGGCCGCGTGACGGTGGTGGCGTAGCTGCCCTGTTTCGACAGCCGGGCGTAGGCGCGCGGCTCCAGGTCCTGGGGGCGATCCCCGTCCCAGCGGATGCGAAGTTCGGGATAGGCGAACACCCCTTCGGCGCGTTTCAGCGGATCGGGCCGCGCGCCGGTCTCGACGAAATCCCGCACGGCGTCGCGCAGGTTGGTCACGGATTGGGTGTAGAGGGTTTCGAGGCGGTCCAGCGCCGCCTGTGCTGTCATCTGTTCTGTCATGACTTCCTCTAGCGAAGCTTCTTGGCTTTGGCGAGGCGCCGGCCGGTCAATCTCGATTTCGCTGCATTGCAGCAATTTATGACAGGCGCACGGTTGCGGATCGGGGCAGGGGGGCGCATCTGGCTCGGATGTCGTCTTCCCTCGCGTCAGCCCCCGCCAAGAAGGAACCCGGTTTCGTCGAGTTCGTCTGTCTGATCGCCCTGATGATGGCGCTGAACGCCCTGGCCATCGACTCCATGCTGCCGGCCCTGCCGCACATCGGCGCCGATCTGGGGGTGGCGAACGCCAACAGCCGCCAGTGGGTGGTCACGGCCTATCTGCTGGGCTTCGGCGGGGCGCAGCTGATCTATGGGCCGCTGGCGGATCGGTTCGGGCGAAAGCCGGTGCTGATGGTCGGGGTGGGCCTCTATGTGGTGTTCAGCCTTCTGGCGACCCTGGCGCCGACCTTCGACATGCTGATCCTGGCGCGGATCGGCCAGGGTCTGGGCAGCGCCTGCACCCGCGTTCTGGCCGTCTCCATCGTGCGCGACCGCTACGAGGGGCGCACCATGGCGCGAGTCATGTCGTTCAGCTTCCTGGTCTTCCTGGGCGTGCCGATCCTGGCGCCGTCCATCGGCCAGATGATCATGCTGGTCGGGCCGTGGCGCTGGATCTTCGCGGGACTGGGCCTGATCGGCGTGGGCCTGATGGTCTGGGCGTCCCTTCGCCTGCCCGAGACGCTGAAGCCGCAGGACCGACTGCCGATCCAGGTCAGGCGCCTGGCCTCGGCCTATCGGGTCGCGCTGACGGATCGCACCGCCGTCGGCTATACGCTGGCCATGACGGCGATCACCGGGGCGCTGTTCGGCTTCATCAACTCGTCCCAGCAGATCTTCGCCGACGTCTTCCACGCCGAGGCGGCCTTTCCGGCCATCTTCGCCCTGATCGCGGGCGGCATCGCGGCGGCGTCGCTGGTCAACGCCCGCATGGTGGTCAAGCTGGGGTCGCGCAAGATTTCGCACGCGGCCCTGATCGGCTTCACCGCCATTTCCGCCCTCCATGCGGCGGTGGCGATCAGCGGCCATGAATCGATCTGGACCTTCGCGGTGCTGCAGACCCTGACCATGTTCTGCTTCGGCCTGATCGCCGGCAATTTCGGCGCCATGGCCATGGAGACGATGGGCCATATCGCCGGCACCGCCGCCTCGATCCAAGGCTTCGTCTCGACCATCGCCGGCTCGCTCTTGGGCTTTGCGGTGGGCCAGCAGTTCAACGGCACCACGGTTCCGATGGCGGCGGGCTTCACCCTGTTCGGCGCGGTCGCCCTGGCTTTCGTGCTGTTCGCCGAGCGGGGACGGCTGTTCCGCGCCCATCATGCGCCGGTTCGCGCCGAGGCTTGATCTTTTTCGCGTTTCCGCGCGTTCTCCGGGCCAATCGCAAAGATCAGCCCAGGACAATCCCGATGAAGCGCCAAGCGCTCGGTCTCGTTTCCGCCCTCGCCATCGCCGCCGCCCTGGGGGTCAGCGCCTGCTCCACCACCCCTGGCGGCGCATCCATGACCCCGCCCGCCATCGCCCCCGCGCCGGGCCCGGAGGCGGTCGACAGCCACACCTACGCCCGGCCCGAGATCGCCCGCGTGGTCGACGTGGCCCTGGACCTGACCGCTGACTTCGACGCCAAGATCCTGTCGGGCACGGCGACCCTGGACATCCTGGCGGTTCCGGGCGCCAACGAGGTGATCCTGGACATCCGCAACCTGGACATCCAGGACGTGCGCGACGCCGCCGGACAGCCGCTGCGCTTCGTGGTCGGGGACAATGACGCCGTCAAGGGCCAGCCCCTGACCGTCTATTTCCCGGCCTTCGCCGCCAACGAGCGCCGCAAGATCACCATCCGCTATTCGACCCGGCCCGACGCGGCGGCGCTGCAATGGCTGAACCCCAGCCAGACGGCGGGCGGTCAAAAACCCTATCTGTTCAGCCAGGGCCAGGCGATCCTGACCCGCACCTGGGTTCCGACCCAGGACAGCCCCGGCATCCGACAGACCTATTCCGCCCGCATCACCGCGCCCGAAGACCTGACCGTGGTGATGAGCGCCGACCATCTGACGCCGAACGGCGAGCCGGCCGGAAACGGGATGAAGACCTGGCGTTTCAGGATGAACAATCCGATCCCGCCCTATCTGATCGCGCTGGGCGTCGGCGACATCGCCTTCGCCCCGTTCGACGGCCGCACCGGGGTCTGGACCGAGCCCAGCCGCCTGCGCGCCGCCCAGTGGGAGCTGGAGCCGACCGCCCAGATGGTGACGGCGGCCGAGCGGCTGTACGGCCCCTATCGCTGGGGCCGCTACGACCTTCTGGTCCTGCCGCCCTCCTTCCCGTTCGGTGGGATGGAGAACCCGAAGCTGACCTTCGCCACCCCGACCATCATCGCCGGCGACCGCTCGCTGGTGTCGCTGGTCGCGCACGAACTGGCCCACTCCTGGTCGGGCAATCTGGTGACGAACGCCACCTGGAACGACTTCTGGCTGAACGAGGGCTTCACCGTCTATTTCGAGAACCGGATCATGGAGTCGGTCTATGGCCGCGACCGGGCCATGCAGGAGCAGGTGCTGGGCTGGGACAGCCTTCAGGACACGCTGAAGTCCCTGCCGGCCGCCGACACCCGGCTGCATCTGGACCTGAAGGGCCGCGACCCCGACGACGGCATGAACGACATCGCCTATGAGAAGGGCGCCCTGTTCCTGCGGACCATCGAACGCACCGTCGGGCGGGATCGGTTCGACGCCTGGCTGCGCGGCTATTTCGACCGCAACGCCTATCGGCCGATGACCACGGCCATGTTCCTGGACGACATCCGCGCCAATCTGGTGAAGGGCGACGCAGCCCTGGAATCCCAGTTGCAGCTGGACGCCTGGGTCTATCAGCCGGGCCTGCCGTCCAACGCCGTCGCCCCCGTCTCCCACGCTTTCGAGCCGGTGGATGCTGCGGCCGTCGCCTTCTTCAAGGACAAGGGACCGGCCTCGGCCATCCCATGGGCGGGCTGGAACACCCAGCAGCGCCAGCGTTTCCTGGGCTGGCGTCCCGACGGCCTGCGCGCGGGCGCCGACTGGCTGACCAATGCGCAGCTGGCCGATCTGGAGCGCACCCTGAACCTGGCGAACGAGGGCAACAGCGAACTGACCTTCGCCTGGCTGCAGATCGCCCTGGCGCATCGCTACCAGCCGGCGGTCGACACGGCCGAGAAATTCCTGACCAGCCAGGGCCGCCGCAAGTTCGTCCTGCCCCTGTTCCAGACCCTGTGGAACGAGGGCGACTGGGGCCGCGCCAACGCCCGCCGCATCTACGCCGAGGCCCGCCCGCTCTATCATCCCGTGACCACCGGCTCGGTCGACCAACTGGTCGGCCGGCCGTAGAGCCCACCATCGTCACCTCCCCATGTCATGGGGAGGGGGCCGCGCGAAGCGTGGGGGAGGGGCTCTTGAAGCCCCCCAGCCATCACGATGCGGCTGGTCCATTCCCAGCGAATCCAGCCGCTTGGCGAATTGTGCGCCCCATCTGCCATCCCCCCTCCGAAACGCGCGTATTCTAAACCCGTCTCGTCGCATGGAGGGCTCGCCTGGCCTGCGACCTTGCGGCGGCGAGAGCGGAGGGAACGGGAGCGGTGGTGAAACTCCATCGCGCCGGCGGCGACTCATGGAGCGCCGTCGGAGGGGCGAGGGGGATACTCGGCCGCACTCGGGACGGTCCTCGCAGGGACCACCGACCCGTCGCAGGCTTATGGGGTTAGGCGATAAGACCGCCACCGCTCGACGCCCCGAGCTTGCAGGCCAACCAGCCGCGCGGAGCGTCAAACCCTTCGTCGAAACGGTAACTCTAAAACCAAACTCCGGGCGAAGGCCCGGCGCTCCGCCCAGCCCTCCAACTTCGCTGCGAAAGCGCGAAGACGAAGATGCTTGCCCGCGTTGCGGTGCGGCGCCCTATCGTCTATCCCGCGACACGGATTTTCGACTGGAGTTTTCCCATGGCTGACCTCGCCCCCGGCGTCGTGACCCTCTTCGGAGGATCGGGCTTCATCGGGTCGCAGGCGGTGCGCGCCCTGGCGCGTCGCGGCTGGCGCATCCGCATCGCCGTGCGCAATCCGGTCCTGGCCATCGAAATCCAGCCGCTGGGCGATCCGGGCCAGATCCAGTTCATGCGCTGCGACGTCACCGACGCGGCCGATGTCGCCGCCGCCGTGCGCGGCGCGGACGCCGTGGTCAATCTGGTTGGCGTCCTGCATGACGCGGGCGGCAAGCGCGGCTTCGACGCCGTTCACGCCCAGGCGGCCAAAACCATCGCCGAGGCGGCCCAGGCGGCCGGCGTGAAACGTCTGGTCCAGATGTCGGCCATCGGCGCTGACTCCGCCAGCCCGTCCGCCTATGGCCGCACCAAGGCCCAGGCCGAGGCGGCGGTGCGGGCCGTCTATCCCGACGCGGTGATCCTGCGTCCGTCGCTGGTGTTCGGCGCCGGCGACGGCTTCCTGAACCGCTTCGCCTCCATGGCGACGCTGTCGCCCTTCCTGCCGCTGATCGGCGGCGGCGAGACCCTGTTCCAGCCGGTCTATGTCGGCGACGTCGCCGAGGCCATTGCGCGCGCCGTGATCCGCGCCGATGCAGCCGGCCGCACCTTCGAACTGGGCGGGCCCGGCGTCTTCTCCTTCCGCGAGGTGCTGGAGTTGGTGCGTCGCGAAACCGGCCGCGACCGGATGCTGGTCGCCGTGCCCTTCGCCGTGGCCAAACCTTTGGGTTCGCTGCTGCAACTGGGCCGTTTCGTCGGCCTGACCCCGCCTCTGACGCGCGATCAGGTTCTGATGCTGGAGCGGGACAATGTCGTGGCGCCCGAGGCCCTGGGTCTGGCGGCGCTGGGCGTGGATCAGGCCACCGGCATGGCCGCCATCGCCCCCTCCTATCTGTGGCGCTACCGCGTCGGCGGCCAGTTCGCCGAAGCGCCCGCGCACTGAGATCAATCCCCAGCCGATAGTCCCGCAGGCTGCCGTTCGCGGCCTGCGGGACTTCGTTTACGGGAACAAAGAGCGCACAGATCAAGGATGCCCGCCACGCAGCCTCAATTTTCCCCGACCGACACGCCTGACCTGAACGATGCGCGGGCCCTGCTGTCGCGCGTCTGGGGCCATGCCGATTTCCGGGGGCTGCAGGGGCAGGTGGTCGAACAGATCCTGTCCGGCGGCGACGTGCTGGCCGTCCTGCCGACCGGCGGCGGCAAGAGCGTCTGCTATCAGATCCCCGCCATCCTGCGCCCCGGCCTGGGGCTGGTGGTCTCGCCCCTGATCGCCCTGATGACCGATCAGGTCGAGGCGTTGAAACAGCAGGGCGTGGCGGCGGCGCGGCTGGATTCCGGCGTCTCGCTGGACGAGCGGTCGGCCATCTGGGCGGCGGCGCGATCCGGTGAACTGGACCTGCTCTATGTCTCGCCCGAAGGTCTGGCGGCGGGGGCGATGCTCGATCGGCTGGCCGAACTGCCGCTGAGCCTGATCGCCATCGACGAAGCGCACTGTGTGTCCCAGTGGGGCCACGACTTCCGCCCCGACTATCGCAATCTGGGCCTCCTGGCCGAGCGGTTTCCGAACACGCCCCGCATCGCCGTCACCGCCACCGCCGACGCCCGCACCCGCGACGACATCCTGCGTTCGCTGCGGCTGGAGGAGGCCCGGGTCTTCGTCGACAGTTTCGCCCGTCCGAACCTGCAGCTGTCGGCCGAGCGCAAGGAGAGCGCCTCGCGCGCCAGGACCGACGCGCGGGTCATCGAACTGGTGCGCGAACGGCGGGGCAAGTCGGGCGTGGTCTATTGCGGCAGCCGCGACGGCTGCGACCGCGTGGCCCAGGCGCTGCGCGACGCCGGGACCAACGCCATCGCCTATCACGCCGGCATGGACACGCGCGAACGCGACCGGCGGCTGGAACGGTTTCTCGCCGAGGAGGGCGCCGTCATGGTCGCCACCATCGCCTTCGGCATGGGGGTGGACAAGGCCGACGTCCGCTTCGTCATCCACGCCGATCCGCCCGGTTCGCTGGAAGCCTATTGGCAGGAGATCGGCCGGGGCGGGCGCGACGGCGAACCGGCCGAGGGCATCACCCTGTACGGCCCCTCGGACATCGCCTGGTCCCTGCGCCGGCTGGACAGCCGCCCGATGGCCGAGGAGGTCAAACAGGTTCAGGTGCGAAAGACCCGCCAGCTGTTCGCCATGCTGGACGGCGCCGTCTGTCGCGCCCAGGCCGTGCGGCGATACTTCGGCGAACATGACGCCCAGCCCTGCGGCGTCTGCGACATCTGCGGCGACCCGCCCCAGCTCTATGACGCCACCGTCCCGGCCCAGAAGGCGCTGGCGGCGGTGCAGCGGCTGGGCGGCCGGTTCGGGCGCAACCGCGTCGTGGATCACCTGACGGCCCGCACCAAGGATGTTCAGCCGTGGGAACAGTCGCTGTCCACTTGGGGCGTCGGGCGCGACATCTCCCTGACCTCGTGGCGCGAGATCGTGGATCACCTGCTGTTCGAGGGTCTGCTGGTCGAAGATCCCAACGACGGCAAGCCGCTGGTGGGCCTGGGCGATCCCGAGGCCGTGCGCGCCGTCTATAAGGCCGAACGCCAGATCGAGGTGCGTCGCGCGCCCTTGCGGGCCGACGCCGCCCCGCGCCGCCGCGACCGTTCGGGCGAGGGGCGCAATGCGGCGCTGGAGACGATGGACGCCGACGTGCGCGCCCGGTTCGAGGCTCTACGGGCCTGGCGCCGCGACCGCGCCTCGGAACAGCACGTCCCGCCCTATGTCATCTTCCAGGACAAGACCCTGCTGGAGATCGCCCATGCCGAGCCGGGCGACATGGCCGGGCTGGGCGCCATCTCCGGCGTCGGCCAGTCCAAGCTGGATCGCTACGGCAAGGGCGTGCTGGAGACGCTGGCCGCGCTATAGGCCGGATCAGACTTCCGGCTTGGGCGGGGCGGTGATGACTTCGACGTTGTCGTTCAGCAGATAGGACAGTTCCGACAGGGCCGTGGCGCGGTCGGCCGGATTGGCGGCGGCCTGAACGGCCTGGACCTTCTTGGGCATGTCCTCGGAAATGCCGCGCAGGATGCATTTCAGATCGCCGTCGGTGCCGCGTTCCTTCAGGATCAGGTGGCCCTGCATATCCAGCGCGGCCAGCTGTTCCGCCTGGGCCTTGAAGCCCGTGAAGGCCTGGCTGGTGAAGAAGGCGGCGTCGTCGGCGGCCTTGGCGGCGGCCCAGCCGTCCACCATGGCCTTCAGGCTGTGGGACCGCGAGACGATGTCGGCGAACAGCGGCTCGCCGGCGACCGAGATCGGCGCGCCGGGAACCGCCGCCGGCTGTTCGGCGGCCAGGGCCACGGAGGGATTGGACATCGCCAGGGCGATCGTGAGAGCAAGGCCGCAGGACATTGAGGTGACTTCCTGTTTCAGCGTCCGCTGGGACGTTGAACCTGAATACGCCCCAGCCGTAAACGAGTGTTTACCCTGCCAATCCCCGCGATGGAGACGACGATGACCCGCGACGCCGCCTGGACCGCCTTCGACCAAGCCGCAGCCGAGGCCGCCTCTGCGCGGATCGTGGATCAGTTCGCCGCCGATCCCGACCGGCTGTCGCGGATGTCGGTCGAGGCGGCGGGCCTCTATCTGGACCTGTCGAAACAGAGCTGGACCCGCGCGGCCTTCGACGCCTGTCTGGACCTGGCCCGCGCCAGCGACGTCGAGGGGCGCCGCGCGGCCTTGTTCGCCGGAGAGGCGGTCAATCTGACCGAGGGGCGGGCGGTGCTGCACCCGGCCCTGCGCGCCGCGCCGGGCGCCGGCTTCGAGGCGCTGGGCGAGCCGGTCTCGGCCGAGGTGGACGCCGTGCGGGCGGACATGAAGGCCTATGCCGACGCCGTGCGTTCGGGCGCCGAGGCGGGGGCGACGGGCAAGCGGTTCGAGGCCATCGTCCACGTCGGCATCGGCGGGTCGGATCTGGGGCCGCGCGTGGTCTGGGACGCGCTGCGCCCGCTGGACCCGGCCATCGACCTGCGCTTCGTCGCCAACATCGACCCGCGCGACATGGCAGAGGCCCTGACCGGCCTCGATCCCGAAACGACCCTGGTCGTGGTCGTGTCCAAGACCTTCACGACGCAGGAGACTCTGGCCAACGCCGAGGCGGCCAAGGCCTGGCTGGCTGCGGCCCTGCCGGCCGAGGGGATGACGAAGCATTTCATCGGGGTGACGGCGGCGCCGGATCGGGCGGCGGCCTTCGGCTGCGGCCGCACCTTCGCGTTCAGGGACTGGGTCGGGGGGCGCTATTCCCTGTGGTCGGCGGTCAGCCTGTCGTGCGCCATCGCCCTGGGCTGGGACGTGTTCGAACAGATGCTGGCCGGCGCCGCCGCCATGGACGACCATTTCGTTCAGGCGCCGCTGGAGCGGAACGCGCCGATCCTGATGGCCCTGGCCCAGCTGTTCAATGTCGATGGACTGAACCGTCCGGCGCGGACGGTCGCCCCCTACGCCCACGCCCTGCGTCGTCTGCCGTCCTTCCTGCAGCAGCTGGAGATGGAATCGAACGGCAAGCGGGTGCATCGCGACGGAACGCCCGTCACACGCCAGACCTGCCCGGTCGTCTTCGGCGAGCCCGGCACCAACGGCCAGCACGCCTTCTTCCAGCAGATTCACCAGGGGCCGGAGGTGGTTCCGGCCGAGTTCGTGATCGTGGCCAGGACCCACGCCGACGCGCCCGAAGCCCCGCTGTGGTCCAACGCCCTGGCCCAGGCCCAGGCCCTGATGGTCGGCAAGACGACCGAGGCGGCCAAGGCCGAGGGTCTGGCGCAGGGACTGTCGGAAGAGGAGGCCGCGCGTCTGGCGCCCCATCGCACCTTCACCGGAAACCGCCCCTCGACAGCCGTCGTGATGGAGCGGCTGACGCCCCGGACGCTGGGCGCCCTGCTGGCCCTCTATGAACACAAGACCTTCGTGGAAGGCGTGATCTGGGACATCAACAGCTTCGACCAGTGGGGCGTCGAACTGGGCAAGGTGCTGGCCAAGGCCATTCTGAAGGATGTCGATGCGGGCGGCCCGTCCGCCGATCTGGACCCTTCGACATCGGCGCTGATGACCCGACTGATGGCCTGACGCAGAAAAGGCCCGACCGTGCGGCCGGGCCTTTCCGTCTGGATGCAACGATCGCTTACCAGCGGCGGTCGTAACGATAGTCGCGGTCGTAGCGATCACGGTAATCGCGATCATAGCGACGATCGTAACGCGAGTCGTAGCGGCGGCCGTCGTAGCGGTAGTCATAGCCGTAGCGGCTGCTGTCGATGCCGTGCTCGCGTTCCCAGTGACCCTGGTTCCGGTAGCACTGGCCGCCGCGATAATAGCCGCAGCTGGAGCCGCGATTGCTGGCGACCGCGCCCACCGCCGCGCCGGCCAGGGCGCCGCCCGCGATATAGTTGCCGTCGCCGTTGCCATAGATGGCGCCGGCCAGACCGCCCACCGCCGCGCCGATCAGGGCGTTGCGGCCGGTGTTGTCGCGGTCGCGCGACTGAGCCGAGGCGGGGGCCGCCATCAGCGTCATGGCGACGACCGGGGCGGTGGCGACGGCGGTGATCTTCAGCAGCTTGGACATATCCGTCTCCTTTGTTGCTTGCCGACCTGCGCTTCCAGAAGGGGAAGGCATCCAGCGTTGAAGCGGTTTTATCGTCGCCAGTTTGAACGCCCCCGGAGGTCGACGTTCATTTTCAGTTCATGCGTCACAGAGAATTCGCGCATCGATAAAGGGCCGACGCTTGACGGTGGCGGCGCCTCTGCCTAACTCCCGCTCGCGTTAGCACTCTCGCCGGTCGGCTGCCAAAACGGCGATCGCGGGGGCTACGCACACCGTTTCAAAAACGCCCCGATCCGGGGGTTTTACAGGGAGAAGTCCGATGGCGTTCCGTCCGCTCGGCGACCGCGTGCTGGTCAAGCGCGTTGAAGAAGAATCCAAGACCAAGGGTGGGATCATCATCCCCGACACCGCCAAGGAAAAGCCGCAGGAAGGCGAAGTCGTCTCCGTCGGCCCCGGCGTCCGTGACGACCAGGGCAAGGTCAACGCCCTGGAACTGAAGGCCGGCGACCGCATCCTGTTCGGCAAATGGTCGGGCACGGAAGTGAAGATCGACGGCGAAGACCTGATCATCATGAAAGAGTCGGACGTGCTTGGAGTGCTGAGCTAAGGCTCAGCCCTAGGTGGCGAGTGATTAGTGGCGAGTGGCGAGCAGGTTTCCGAGCGAACCGCCGCCGTCGCCCCAGTTTCAGATCCCTCGCCACTCGCCACTAACCACTCGCCACACATTCAAAAGGAGCAGCCCGCATGGCCGCTAAAATCGTACAGTTCAACACCGACGCGCGCGACAAGATGCTGCGCGGCGTCAACGTCCTCGCCAACGCCGTCAAGGTGACGCTGGGTCCCAAGGGCCGCAACGTCGTGATCCAGAAGTCCTTCGGCGCCCCGCGCTCGACCAAGGACGGCGTGTCGGTCGCCAAGGAAATCGAGCTGGAAGACGCCTTCGAGAACATGGGCGCCCAGATGATCCGCGAAGTCGCTTCGAAGACGAACGACAAGGCGGGCGACGGCACCACCACCGCGACCGTTCTGGCCCAGGCCATCGTGCAAGAGGGCCTGAAGGCCGTCGCCGCCGGCATGAACCCGATGGATCTGAAGCGCGGCATCGACAAGGCCGTCGGCCTGGTCATCGAAGAGATCAAGACCAACTCCAAGCCCGTCTCCAACAACTCGGAAATCGCCCAGGTCGGCACCATCTCGGCCAACGGCGATAGCGAAATCGGCGAGCTGATCGCCCAGGCGATGGCCAAGGTCGGCAACGAAGGCGTGATCACCGTCGAGGAAGCCAAGACCGCCGACACCACCGTCGACGTCGTCGAAGGCATGCAGTTCGACCGCGGCTACCTGTCGCCCTACTTCATCACCAACGCCGACAAGATGGAGGCCGTCCTCGAAGAGCCGCTCATCCTGCTGTTCGAGAAGAAGCTGACCAGCCTGCAAGCCATGCTGCCGATCCTGGAAGCCGTCGTGCAGTCGGGCCGTCCGCTGCTGATCATCGCCGAGGACATCGAGGGCGAAGCCCTGGCGACCCTGGTCGTCAACAAGCTGCGCGGCGGCCTGCGCGTCGCCGCCGTCAAGGCTCCGGGCTTCGGCGACCGCCGCAAGGCCATGCTGGAAGACATCGCCATCCTGACGGGCGGCCAGGTCATCTCGGAAGACCTGGGCATCAAGCTTGAGTCGGTCACGCTCGACATGCTCGGCAAGGCCAAGAAGGTCTCGATCACCAAGGACGACACCACCATCGTCGAAGGCGTCGGCGGCAAGGACGAGATCGAAGCCCGCGTGGCCCAGATCAAGCGCCAGATCGAAGACACGACCTCGGACTACGACAAGGAAAAGCTGCAGGAACGTCTGGCCAAGCTGGCCGGCGGCGTCGCGGTCCTTCGCGTCGGCGGTTCGACCGAAGTCGAAGTGAAGGAAAAGAAGGATCGCGTCGACGACGCCCTGAACGCCACGCGCGCCGCGGCTGACGAAGGCATCGTTCCCGGCGGCGGCATCGCGCTGCTGAAGGCTTCGAAAATCCTGGCTGACGTCAAGGGCGACAACGCCGACCAGAACGCCGGCATCGCCATCATCCGTCGCGCCCTGCAGGCTCCGATCCGTCAGATCTCGGAAAACGCGGGCGTCGAAGGCTCGATCGTCGTCGGCAAGGTGCTGGAAAACGACCAGTCCTCGTTCGGCTTCAACGCCCAGACCGAAGAATACGGCGATCTGGTGCAGATGGGCGTCATCGACCCGGCCAAGGTCGTCCGCACGGCTCTGCAAGACGCCGCTTCGGTCGCCGGCATCCTGATCACGACGGAAGCCGCCGTCGCCGACGCCCCCAAGAAGTCGAGCGGCGCCGCTGCTCCCGACATGGGCGGCATGGGCGGAATGGGCGGCATGGACTTCTAAGCGCGAGGGCGGCCTTCGGGCCGCCCGGACGCCCCGGCGAAGGTCGGGGTCCAGGCCAGTTCAGGCTGAGTGCAGAAGGGCGGGGTCGCAAGACCCCGCCCTTTTTGTTGCTCGTCTCCGGGGAAGAGACGGCGCTTCAGAATTCCGAGATCGCGCCCGGCTGGCGCGAGCGGGTCTTCAGCCACATGACGCCCATCAGGTCCGAGACCGACGCGCGCAGGCGGCCCCAGTTGGTGTATTTCGACCGGCCCGTCTCGCGGTGGCGGTGATCCACGTCCAGATACTGGTTCCTGAACCCCTCGCGGATCATCAGGGCCGGCAGATAGCGGTGGATGTGATCGAAGTAGGGCAGGCGCAGGAAGACCTCGCGGCGGAAGGCCTTAAGCCCGCAGCCGGTGTCGTCGGCGTCGTCGCCCAGCAGTTTGCGGCGGATGCGGTTGGCCCAGATCGAGGCCTGGCGCTTGGCCTGAGTGTCCTGGCGTTTGGCGCGGCGGCCGCCGACCAGGCCGACGTCGGCCGGGGCCGCCATCAGGGCGTCGACCAGGCGCGGCGCGTCGGCGGGCGGGTTCTGGCCGTCGCCGTCCATCGTCACCACCACGGCGCCGCGCGCCGCCAGGACGCCGGTGCGCACCGCGCGGCTCTGACCCGCATTGGCCCCGTGCGACAGGACGCGCAGGGCGGGCAGTTCGGCCATGGCGGCCTTCAGCTCGGCCAGGGTCGCATCGCGCGAGGCGTCGTCCACGAAGATCATCTCATAGGACCGGCCCGCGAAGGCGGCGGCGATCTCGCGCGCCAGGGGCACGGCGGCCCCCGCCTCGTCATGGACGGGGACGACGACGGAGATGTCGGGGGCGGAGGCGGCGCGGTCGTTCATTCGTGGCTCCTTAGCGCATCCGCAGGCGCGAGTGAAACGGACGCTGCGACCTTGCGTCTCATGGCTCGGGCGCGCGGGCGTGAGGACACCACCGCTGTCTTTCCAAGGATACGTCATGGCCGCCGCCGTCGAACTGCCCATCGCCCTGCCCCATCCGGTGCTGCCCGGCGCCGACTGGGGCGATCGTTACGGCGTCGAGGGCGTCGCCGGCCCGATCAATGCGCGTCAGGCCTTCGAAAACATGGTCGCCAACGCGCCCCGATGGATCGGACAGCTGATGGGCCTGAGGAACGCCGTTGTCAGACTGGTGGGGTTGACGAGCGCCGAGATCGGCGACTTTCCTGTCCTGTCCGAACGCGCGGACGAGATGGTCATCGGCTTTGACGACCGCCATCTGGATTTTCGCCTGATGCTGCGCGTCGATCCGCAGGCGTCGGGGCTGAACCGCGTCAGCATCGCAACCCTGATCGAGCGCCACAATCTGCTGGGCCGGGCCTATCTGGCCGCGATCACGCCCTTCCACAAACGCATCGTGGCGCGGATGCTGGGCGGTCTTGCGAGGTGACGCTTCCGGCGAGCGTCGTCCGCGTGATACGACGCTCTGATGAACCGCCCGAACCTGGATCACCTTATCGCCGGTTGGAGGGGGCCGCTGTTCGCCGCCCTGCTGACGCTGATCGCCGGCCTGCCGGGCCTCTTGCTGATGCCGCCGCTGGACCGTGACGAAAGCCGGTTCGCCCAGGCCACGTCGCAGATGGTCGAGAGCGGCGACTATGTCGACATCCGCTATCAGGACGAGCCGCGCTGGAAGAAGCCGGTGGGCATCTACTGGCTGCAGGCGGCGGCCGTGGCCCTGACCTCGGACGTCGAGGATCGCCAGATCGCGCCCTATCGGATTCCGTCCCTGCTGGGCGCCATGCTGGCCGCCTGGGCCGTGGCCTGGGCCGGGTCGGCCATGCTGGGAAACCGCGTCGGCTTCTTCGGCGGGGCGATCATGGGGGCGACCTTCCTCTTGTCCACCGAGGCGGGCATCGCCAAGACCGACGCCATGCTGTGCGGGGCGACCACCTTGGCCATGGCGGCCCTGGCGCGCATCTATATGGCGACGCGGGCGGACGAACGGCCCGAACGGCTGCATAAATTCCTGTTCTGGGCAGGGCTGGGCCTGGCGATCCTGATCAAGGGGCCGATCGGGTTTCTGGTCGTCGCCCTGGCCGCCGTCGCCGTGTCGATCTGGGACCGGAACGTCAAATGGCTGTATCGACTGGGCTGGGGCTGGGGCCTGCCGCTGGTCGCCCTGATGGTCGGGCCGTGGGCCATCGCCATCACCATCGCCACCGACGGCGGCTTCTGGCGCGAGGCTATCGGCGGCGACCTGGCGCCCAAGATCGCCGGGGCGCATGAGAGCCATTCGGGCTTCCCTGGCATGTATCTGCTGCTGGCGCCGCTGCTGTTCTTCCCCTCGACGCTTCTGCTGCCTGCCGCCGTCTCGACGGGATGGAGCCGACGGGCCGAGCCGGCGATCCGGTTTCTGGTCTGCTGGGTGCTGCCGGGCTGGCTGATGTTCGAACTGGCCCCGACCAAGCTGTGGCACTACACCCTGCCGACCTTCGGCGGGCTGGCGCTTCTGGCCGCCGCCGCCCTGGCCAGGCCCATCGGCAAGGTGTCGCGCGTCACGGGCGCGGTTCTGGCGGTGATCGCCGCCCTTCTGATCATCGGCGTCACCGTCTATGGGCTGACGGTCTATGGCACCTCGACGGCCCAGACCTGGGCGGCGCTGACGGTGGTTACGGCCCTGGCGGCGGGGGCCATGGGGGCCTTCCTGCTGGTGAACCGGGCGACGGTCGCGGCCCTGGTCGCGTCTCTGGCGTTCGGCGTCGTCGCCCACGCCGCCCTGGCCGGCACGATCCGCCAGCTGCGCCCCCTGGCCGTCGCGCCCCAGCTGGAGCGGACGCTGGAGGCCGCCGACCTGCATCCACGCCAGGGCCGCACGCCGGGGCCGGTGGCCATCACCGGCTTCCATGAACCCAGCTTCGTCTTCCTGACCGGGCGCGACACCGATCTGACGGACGCGCAAGGGGCGGCCGAAGCCCTGGCCGAGGGCCGGCCCGCCATCGTGGAGGCGCGCGACGCCGACGCCTTCCGCGCCGCCGCCGCCCGACTGGGCGTGTCGGGCCGCGCCGTGGGGGTCGTCACCGGCTACAACTATTCCGCCGGGGACGAGGTCAGCCTGACGGTCTATGCGCCGCCGCCCCGGACCAGCGCAGGATCGGACGATGCGGAGGGCGCGTCCTGATGGGCCGCTTCATCCAGATCGTCGAGGTCGGGCCGCGCGACGGTCTGCAGAACGAAAAAACCGTGCTGGAACCCGCCGTCCGCGCCGATCTGGTGCGGCGGCTGGAGGACGCAGGCGCGAAACGGATCGAGGCCGTCTCCTTCGTCCATCCCAAATATGTGCCGCAGATGGCCGGCGCCGAGGACGTTATGGCCGCCCTGCCGCCTCAGGCGGGGCGCAGCCGGATCGGTCTGGTCCTGAACGGCAAGGGCTACGACCGGGCGCTGACGACCGGGGTGGACGAGGTCAATGTCTCGGTCGCCGCCACCGACGGCTTCGGCCTGAAGAACCAGGGTCTGGCGGTGAAGGATCAGCTGGTCATGCTGGGCGACATCGTGGCCCGGCGGCACAATGCGGAAGCGAACCAAGGCGCGCCGTCGCTGTCGGCCGTCATCTCCTGCGTCTGGGGCTGCCCCTTCGACGGCGAAGTCTCGGCGGGTCAGGTCGCGGACATGGTCGGCGCCATCGCCGAAATGGGGATCAGGGAGATCGGCCTGGCCGACACCATCGGCGCGGGCGATCCCTGGGCGGTGACGAAGAAGGTCGAGGCGGCCAGGGCGGCGGCGCCTGGCGCGGTCCTGCGCCTGCATTTCCACGACACCCGCAACACCGGCCTGGCCAACGCCCATGCGGCGGTCGAGGCCGGGGTCGACGTTCTGGACGCCTCGGTCGGCGGCATCGGCGGCTGTCCGTTCGCGCCCGGCGCCACGGGCAATATCGCCACCGAGGATCTGGTCTATATGCTGGAGCGCGGCGGGTTCCAGACGGGCTACGACCTGGACGCCCTGATCGAGACAGCGCGGTGGATCGGCCAGGCCATCGGCCGGCCGGCGCCCTCGGCGCTCAGCCGTGCGGGCGGCTTTCCCCGGTCCTGACCACCCCAAGCGTGGCTGTGGCCCCATGGCGGCCGGATGCAATCGGCGCTATTCATGATGAATGACGCGAAGGCCGGGGGGCCGGTCGCGTAGAGGACCGACCATGCTGATCGCCATTCCGCTGCTGCTGATCCCGGTGGTTCTCTACAATATTGTGGTCCTGTTCGGCGGTGCGGGCGACGCGGGCGTGGCCCAGGCCGACGTGCTGCTGCGCGATCCGCTGTTCGCCGTCACCATGACGTCCGGCGCGCAATGGACCATAGGCTCGGGCGACCTGATCCTGTTTCTGGGGCTGATCCTGCTGTTCTTCGAACTGCTGAAATCGACGTCCAGCCAGCGGGTGGCCATCATCAATCACGCCCTGTCGATGATCCTGTTCATCGGGGTGCTGATCGAGTTCCTGCTGCTGCCGGGCTTTGCGACCTCGACCTTCTTCCTGATCGTGACGATGATCCTGCTGGACGTGCTGGCGGGCTTCATCGTCACCATCGTCGCCTCGCGCAAGGACTTCGACTTCGGCGGGGCGTGACGCCCGGCCTCAAGCAGCGCGACGCGCGGTAGGACAAACGTTCAGGCCTCAAGCAGCGCGACGCGCGGTAGGACAAACGTTCGGGCCTCAAGTAGCGCGAAGCGCGATAGGCCCAAAAAACTGCCCTAAGAGAACACCGAGAAGATCAGGGCCACGACGGCGACGTCGAAGACTTTGGCGGCGAGGCTGAAGGCGGCGGGCATGGGCGGGTCCGGCGTGAGGCGACTGCCCGCCTCTTCAGCAAGCCCCGTGCCGCCGGATCAGATCTCGGTCTTGGTCGTCTTGCCCGTGGTCGGGCGGCGCTCGGCCGCGCCCGAATATTCGGTCCCCAGATAGGCGGAGCGGGCCGCGTCCAGCACGGGCGGGCCGCCGCGCAGGCCGCGCTTCTGGCCGCCCTGGCCCATCTGCTGGGCGACGAAGGCGGCCGCGCCCGGCTCGGCGGCGGGCTGCACGGCAGCTCTTGCCGGGCGATCCTGAGCCCTGGTCTGCGGTTCGGGCGGGGCCAGGGGAACCAGCTCGCGCGAGGCGGCGCGGGCGCGCCGCTCGCGTTCGCGACGTTCGCCCTCGCGCCGCTCGATGCGCTCGGGCCCGCCGACGGGGCCGATGCGGTCGGTCATTTGGGTCTGGCGCCGGCCAAGCTGTCGATCTGGCGGCGCATCTCGTCCATCTGGCGGCGCATTTCGTCCAGGGCGTCGGGCGCCTTTTCGGCCGTTTCGGAGGAGTGGGCCGGGTCGACCCTGGCCTCGGTCGGCTCGGCGCGGGCATAGCCGAAGCCGGGGAACATCTGCATGGCGCGTTCGAACATGGCGATGTTGGCCCGGGCCGCGTCCTCCATCAGGCTGGCGCCCGCGCCGGTCCCAAAGGCGCGGCTCATCTGGCTGGCGAACTGTTCCTGCTGGCGGCCGAAGTTGGCCAGGGACATCTCCAGATATGAGGGCAGCACCCCCTGCATCTGGCCGCCGTAGAAGCCGATCAGCTGGCGCAGGAACTGGACCGGCAGCAGGGCCTCGCCCCGGCTTTCTTCCTCGAAGATGATCTGGGTCAGGATCTGGCGGGTCAGGTCGTCGTTGGTCTTGGCGTCATAGACGACGAAATCGACCCCTTCGCGCACCATGGTCGCCAGGTCCTCCAGCGTCACATAGGCGCTGGTCCGCGTGTTGTAGAGACGTCGGTTCGCATACTTCTTGATGACGACCGTTTCGGCCGCGTTCTTGTTTCCGCCCTTGGATTTTTCGTCAGCCACGCTTGTTCTCGCGATGTTGCAACGCATCACTATCCCCCCTTGCGCGCCCGAGCGCCAGAGGGGGCGACAATGCGCCGGAAGCGGAACGTCGTCCTAGTGCGTCAGGGCGGGGGCCAGAACGACCCCAACCAGCACCGCCGCCCAGTGGACGGTGGCGCCGGTGACGACGAACCCATGCCAGATGGCGCGGCGGAACCGGACCTTGGGGCTGATGAAGACGAAGACTCCGGCGGTGTAGATCAGGCCGCCGATGACCAGCAGGGTCAGGGCGACGGGATGCACCGTCTCGACCATCGGCTTCAGCGCCGCCACCGCCAGCCAGCCGAAGACGACATAGACGCCGCTCCAGAACCGATCCGAGATGCGCGGCGCGAACAGCTTCACGCCCGCGCCCATGAAGGCCAGGGTCCAGATCAGGGTGGTGAAGCCCACGGCCCACAGCCCCTCGAACCGCTGGGTGGTGAAGGGGGTGTAGCTGCCAGCGATCATCAGGAAGATGGCCGCCTCGTCCAGGCGACGCAGAACCGGCCGCGCGGCGCACGGATTGGTCCAATTATAGATAGTCGAGGCCGTCAGCATTCCCACCAGACAAAGCGCATAGATGGCCGTCGAAAGCACGCCGCCGATGCCCGTGTAAACGCCCGCCAGCCCCGCCAGAATGACGCCGCCGACCGCCGCCAGCATCAGGCCGACGACATGGACCCACAGGTCCGCCAGCTTTTCGGCCTGGGTCGGATAATGCTCGATCATATCCAGCTCGTCCGGCGTGCAGACGTGGGCGACAAGACGTTTGATCGTGCGCAGCATGGCCAATCCAATCCCAGATCGCGCGTATCGTTCCGCCACAATGCGCCGACAGGGTGACGATTGGCTGAATCCGCAGCCGGGTTGCGTCGTCGCAGGTGACGAAGCCCTCGCGATGCGGCAAAACGGCCACGCATCCTTATTCCGCAGAGAGTGAAATCCCATGACCGAGGTCGTCATCGTCTCCGCCGCCCGCACGCCCGTCGGGGCCTTCATGGGCGGTCTGGCCGCCCTGCCGGCCTCCAAACTGGGCGAGATCGCCATCAAGGCGGCGGTGGAGCGCGCCGGCGTCTCGGGCGAGGAGGTGGACGAGGTGATACTGGGTCATGTGCTTCAGGCCGCCGCCGGTCAGGGACCGGCGCGTCAGGCCGCCGTCGGCGCGGGCGTCCGAAAGGAAGCCGCCGCCTGGAGTCTGAACCAGATCTGCGGCTCGGGCCTGCGGGCCGTGGCCATCGCCGCCCAGCAGATCGCGCTAGGCGATGCGAAGATCGTCGTCGCCGGCGGTCAGGAAAGCATGAGCCAGGCGCCCCACGCCCAGCAACTGAGGGCGGGCGCCAAGATGGGCGACGTGGCCTTCGTCGACACCATGATCAAGGACGGCCTGTGGGACGCCTTCAACGGCTATCACATGGGCCAGACGGCCGAGAACATCGCCGACAAGTGGGAGATCACGCGCGAGGCCCAGGACGATTTCGCCCTGGCCAGCCAGCGCAAGGCCGAGGCGGCCCAGACCGCCGGCAAGTTCGACGACGAGATCGTTCCCGTCGTCATCCCCGGCAAGAAGGCCGACGTCACGGTCGACAAGGACGAATACATCCGCCACGGCGCGACCATCGAGGCGATGCAGAAGCTGCGCCCGGCCTTCGCCAAGGACGGATCGGTGACGGCCGCCAACGCCTCGGGCCTGAACGACGGCGCCGCCGCCCTGGTGCTGATGAGCGCGGACGAGGCCAGGGCGCGCGGGCTGGAGCCGCTGGCCCGCATCGCCTCCTACGCCACCGCCGGCGTCGATCCCTCGGTCATGGGCACGGGGCCGATCCCGGCCTCGAAGAAGGCGCTGGAGAAGGCGGGCTGGACTGTCGCCGACCTCGATCTGGTCGAATCCAACGAGGCCTTCGCCGCCCAGAGCCTGTGCGTCTTGAAGGAACTGGGTCTCGATCCGGCCAAGGTCAACGTCAACGGCGGCGCCATCGCCATCGGCCACCCCATCGGCGCCTCGGGCGCCCGCATCCTGACGACGCTGCTGTTCGAAATGAAGCGGTCGGGCGCGAAGAAGGGTCTGGCCACCCTGTGCATCGGCGGCGGCATGGGCGTGGCGATGTGCGTCGAGCGGGCGAACGCTTAAACCGTCATTCCGGGGCCGAGCGAAGCGAGGAACCCGGAACCCAGGACTGCCCGCTCGCTCTTAACCGCGTCGAGAATGGCCGCCATCCTCCTGGGTTCCGGGTTCGCCCGATGGGCGCCCCGGAATGACGTGGTTTCAATCCGCCGGATATTCGAACGGATCGCTCGGCGTCGGTTGGGTCGGCAACGGCATCCGGGGCAGGGGCTCGTCGCGGTTGGCGGCGTTCAACAGGAAGCTGGCCAGGATGACGGCGGCCTGACGCAGATCCTCGGCCTTCAGGTGGTCGTAGCTGTCGATGCTGGTGTGGTGCAGGCGGCTGGAATAGTCGAGCGGGTCCTGAATGAACTGATACCCCGGCACGCCCACGGTCTGCATATAGACATGGTCGGTGCCGCCCGAGTTGCGCAGCGACACGCTGGTCGCGCCCAGGCTGGCGAAGGGCGCCAGCCAGTCCTGGAAGATCGGGGCGGCGGCGACATTGCCCTCGGCGTTGATGCCGCGAATCTTGCCCGAGCCGTTGTCCAGATTGAAATAGGCGACCAGATCGCGATAGCCGGCGCGCGGTTCGACGGGCCAGCGGCTGCGCCAGGTGCGATTGTTCGACAGGCCCGCCAGCGCCGGATCGTTCGACGGCGCGCGCGTCGCCAGATGACGGTCCACATAGGCCAGCGAGCCCAGGATGCCCTGTTCCTCGCCGTTCCACAGGGCGAAGCGGATGGTGCGTTTGGGCCGCACGTTCAGCGCCTTCAGGATGCGCGCCGCCTCCAGGACGACGGCGCTGCCCGCCGCATTGTCCACCGCGCCGTCGGAGGCGACCCAACTGTCCAGATGGGCGCCGGCCATGACATATTCGGTCCCGCGCGCGGTGCCGGGAATGTCGGCCAGGATGTTGTAGGCGTTGACGTCCTCGTCGTGGAACCGGACCTCGCTGTTCAGCTCCAGCGTCGGCGGGGCGTCGGTCAGGGCCAGACGCGCCAGACGGCGATAATCCTCGGCCGCCAGCTCCATCCCCGCCAGTTTCGGCGTGGCGCCGACCTGATAGGTGTAGCCCGTGCCGTGCAACAGGCCGCCGTCCCGCTGGGAAATCCGCACCCAGGCCAAGGCGCCCTGTTCGACCAGGAAGGCGTCCATCTTCGAGGCGAAATCTGCGGTCTCCAGCGACTTGCGGATGGCGGCGGGGGAATACTGCGGCTGGTTATAGGTGTTGCGCTCGGCCAGTTCGGCGCTGGTCCAGCGGCGGAAGGCCGGCTCGGTCGGCTCCGACCCCGCGCCCGGCTGGGAGATCATGACGATCTTGCCCGCCAGCTTGCCGCGCCATTTGTCGAAATCCTCGACCTTGGACAGGGGCGCCACGATCACGCCCGCGCTGATCGTTCCATTCGTGCCGGGCGTCCAGGCCACCGGAATGGCCCGCAGGTCCAGCGGGCGCGGCGCGGTCATGCGGGCGCTGGAGCGGACGATGGACCAGCCCCGACCGAACTCGAAACCCTCGGCGCGCACGTCGGACAGGCCCCAGGCGCGGAACTGCTGCTGCGCCCAGCGTTCGGCCTCGCGCATCTGGGGCGAGTTGGTCATCCGCCCGCCGATCCGGTCGGTCAGATAGGCGGCGGTCTGCATCACCTGGCTGTGGTTCAGCCCCTGGTCGATGATGCCGTTGACGGCGACGCGATCCACAGACTGGGCGGCGACGGGCGTGGCGAGCAGGGCGGCGGCGGACACGAAGGCGAGCAGGCGCGACATGGATTCCCCTTTACTGAACAGGGGCGCATCTGAGGCGATCCGCCCGGGGAGTGCAAATCGCAAAGGTCGCTCAGGCCGCGACGATCAGCCTCAGCCCCAGGGGCCGCGCGGCTCGGTCGGGGTGGTCGGAACGCCCGTGGTCGTGAAGCCGGCGGCGGGGCGCGGCTGGGTCAGATCGGGCGTCTGCGACCGGGGCTGCATCCCCATCCGCGCGCCCAGCTCCATCAGCGCCCGCACGCGGTTGCCCGTCGCCGGGTGGGTCGAGAACAGGTTGTCCGCCCCGCGTCCCGCCAGCGGATTGATGATGAACAGCTGGCCCGAGGCCGGATTGCGCTCGGCCGTCGGATTGTGGATGCGCTTGGCGTAGGCCTCGATCTTCTGCAGGGCGCTGGCCAGGGCCTGGGGATCGCCGGCGATCTCGGCGCCGACGCGGTCGGCCTCGTATTCGCGGCCCCGGCTGATGGCCATCTGCACCAGGCCCGCCGCCATGGGCGCCAGCAGCATCAGGGCGATCGTGCCGATAATGCCGCCCGGACGCTCGCGGTCGTTGCCGCCGAAGAACAGGGCGAAATTGGCCAGGGCGGCGATGGCCCCGGCGATGGTCGCCGTCACCGTCATGATCAGGGTGTCGCGGTTCTTCACATGGGCCAGTTCGTGCGCCATCACCCCGCGCACCTCTTCCCGCGTCAGCATGTCCAACAGGCCGGTGGTGGCGCAGACGGCGGCGTTCTGCGGATTTCGTCCGGTGGCGAAGGCGTTGGGCTGGTCGTTGGGGATGATGGCGACCTGGGGCTGTGGCAGGCCGGCGTCCTGGGCCATCTGGCGCACGTCGGCGACATAGTTCCTGACCACGGCGTTCGGATGCTGCTCGTCGACCGGCTGGGCCCGGTACATCTTCAGCACGATCTTGTCGGCGTTCCAGTAGCTGAACAGATTCATCCCGCCTGCGAACAGCAGGGCGATGGCCATGCCGGTCGCGCCGCCGATCAGATAACCCAGCCCCATGAACAGGGCGGTCATGACGGCCAGCAGGATGAAGGTCTTCAGATGGTTCATCGCGGTTCCATGCCCGATCCGGCCGCAGCGTCTGGCGTCACGGGTTCGATCGTCTATTTGAGGAAAGGCGCACCAAGCCTCAAGGGAGCCGCCCTGTGACCGAACATCCCACCCCCGCGCCCGACGGCGACGACCAAACGGCGCCGACAGGCCCGGTTTTCAACGCCGACGTGCCGCACGCCACGCCCGAAAGGCCCCTGAGCGAAGCCGCCCGTCGCGCGCTTCAGGAGGCGGCGGATCGCCGCGCGAAGCAGTTGGAGGAGGCGAAGGCCGATCCCGAACATGGCGGACCCAGGGGGCCGGAGCCGACCCGGTTCGGCGATTGGGAGAAGAAGGGCATCGCCGTGGATTTCTGACGCCGCGGCGGCCCCTCGCGCGGCGGGCGTTAACCTTCGCTTAAGAAATAGGCGCCGGACTTGCCAGTGTCGGGACAACTCAGAGGAGTCTGTCCCGTGACGATACAGTCGATGATCACCGCCGCGTCGGCGGCTCTGCTGCTCTCCGCAGCGCCCGCCCTGGCCGGAGGCCCCGGCGGTTATGGCGGCGGCCATGGCGGCATGCCCGGCGGCTGCGGAGGATGCGGCGGCGGCGGCCATTACGGCGGCGGCGCCTACAACGCCAACAACAACGTCAATGTGAACGTGAACGGCGGGGCCAACGCCTATTCCAACGCCTACGCCAATGCGGGGGCCTATGCCGGCGCGACCGGCTATTCGGCCATCAACGCCCGGTCTTATTCCAGTTCGTCCAGCTTCCAGCGCGGCTATGTCGGCGGCGGCACGACCTATGTGGGCGGCGGCGGCTATTCGGACGGCTATGTCGGCGGCGGTTATGGCGGCGGTTACGTGACGTCGGCCCCGGTTCTGGTCGGTCGTCCGCCCGTCAGCGCTCCGGTCGGCTATCCGGTCTATGGCTTCGGCCGCGACTATATCGGCTGGCGTCCCTATCCGGGCCGTCCGGCGGACTGCAACTGCCGCCCGCCCGTCCGTCAGCCCGCCCGTCCGCCCGTGCGTTATGAACAGCGCTACGAGCAACGCTATGAGCAACGCTATGAGCAGCGTTACGTCGAACAGCCGCCGGTCTATGTGCAGGCGCCGCCGGTCCAGGTCGCGCCCCAGCGCATCTATGTCGCCCCGTCCCAGGTGAACATCGCTCCGGCCCAGGTCGAGATGGGTCCGCCCACCTATATCGAACAGCCGCCGATCTATGTGCAGGCGCCGCCGGTCAACATCGGGCCCCAGCGCGTGCAGGTGGCCCCGGCCCAAGTCAATATGGCCCCGGCCCAGGTCGACGTCGGACCGCCCGTCTATGTCGATCAGGCCCCGATCTACGCCCAGTCCGCGCCGGTCAACATCGGCCCGCAACGGGTTCAGGTCGCCCCGGCCCAGGTCAATGTCGCGCCCGCCCAGGTTGAGGTCGGCGGTCCGGTCTATGTCGATCAGTCGCCGGTCTATGTGCAGTCGGCGCCGGTCAATGTGGCTCCGGCCCAGGTCTATGTCGCGCCGCCCGAGGTGAACACGGCGCCTCCGCCCCCGGCCCCGCCGCCTCCGCCGCCCCCGCCGTCGGGCTATTACGGCGATCTGCCGCCGCCGGACGCCCCGGCGCCCCGCGCGCCGGCGCATCACCGCTACGCCCAGGAGCCGGGCGAGCGGGGCTGATCGCGCGAAACTATTGAAGCGTAACCGTCGCCCTGATCTGTCTCAGATCAGGGCGATCTGCTGTGCGATGGCCTGGGCGGCCGCGCGCGGATCGACGGCGGCCGTGATCGGGCGGCCGATGACCAGATGGGTCGCGCCGGCCTGCAGGGCCTCGGCCGGCGTCGCCGCCCGCGCCTGATCGTCCAGCGCCGCGCCCGCCGGCCGCACGCCCGGCGTCACGATCAGGAAGTCCGGTCGTCCCGTCGCGACGGCCAGGGCGCGGACGCGCGCCGCCTCGTGCGGGCTGGAGACGACGCCGTCGATCCCCGCGTCCAGCGCCTGGCGCACGCGCAGCTCGACCAGGTCCGCCGGCGACAGGCTGTGATCGTCCGCCGACACATCCTCGGCCGTCAGGCTGGTCAGGACCGTGACCCCCAGCACCTTCAGCGTCGACCCGTCCGCGCCCCGCCGAGCCGCCGCCATCACCTGGGGCCGGGCGTGGACGGTCAGAAGATCGCAACCGGCCCCCGCCAGATTGGCCGTCGCCTTCTCCACCGTCGCGCCGATGTCGTGCAGCTTCCAGTCCAGAAAGACCTGTCGCCCTTGCGCCTTCAGGTCGCGCGCCAGCTCCATGCCGCCCGCCGCGAACAGCTGAAGCCCGATCTTGTAGAAGCCGACCGCATCGCCGATCCCCTCGACCAAAGCGGCCGCTTCATCGGTCGTCGGCACGTCCAGGGCGCAGATGATGCGCGCGTCGGGGCCGGGCGCGGGCGCCGCTGTGTGGGTCTGGGTCATCGACGGACTCGCGCTGAGCGGCTATGCCGGACGAGAGGGCGCGTCGACATGCGGCGTTATGGACTGAGGGCGAGGGCAGGCGATGAACGCAGTCGATTTGGGTGTCAACCTGTTCGTGACCCTGTTCGCCCTGTTGGACCCGATCGGCAACCTGCCGATCTTCGCCGCCGCCACGGCCGGGGCCACGCTGCGTCAGCGGATTTCGGTCTCGGCCCTGATCTGCGCCTTCGCCACGGTCTTTCTGGCCTTCTTCCTGTTCACCGGCCTGGGCCTTCTGCAGTTCTTCGGCATTTCGCTGGCCGCCTTCCGCATCGCCGGGGGCATTCTGCTGCTGTTCCTGGGGCTGGACATGGCGCGCGGCGACTTCCTGGCCATGTTCGCCGACAAGGATGCGCTGAGCGACGCCAAGGACGTGCGCGGCTATGCGCGTCGCCGGTTCCAGCGGCTGGTCGTGCCCTTCGCCATTCCGCTGATGATCGGGCCGGGCGCCATTTCGGCCGTCATCATCCAGGCGGGCGAGGCGGCCAAGCTGGGCTATGCCGGCACGATGGGGTCGCTGATCGCCATCGCCGCCGCCTGCGCCGTGTCCTTCGTCTGTTTCGCCCTGACCGGCTCGCTCAGCCGCCTGCTGGGCGAGGTGGGCATGGCCATCGTGGTCAAGGTGCTGGGCCTGATCCTGTGCGCCCTGGCGATCCAGTTCATCCTGCTGGGTCTGGGCGAGGCCATTCCCGGCATGATCTCTGGCGCGGTGACGACGCCCTATCCGGCGGATCGGTGACCGGCGTTCAGTCGGCGTCGTCCTCGATGGCGTGGATGTCGTCGTCGGTCAGGCCCAGGTGATGGCCGATCTCGTGGATCAGGACGTGGGCGATCAATTCGGCGATCCCCACATTCCCGCGCTCGCACCATTCGTCCAGGATCGGACGGCGATAAAGGAAGACCCGCGACGGCTCGGCCGCCGGCCCCAGACCGTCGCGCCGACCGATGTCCACGCCATGATACAGGCCCGTCAGTTCGAACGGGTCCTCGATCTCCATCTCCGCCAATGTGGCCTCGTCCGCAAAGTCGTCGATGCGGATGACCACCTCGCCCGCGGCCTGGCGGAACGGGGCGGGCAGGGCGTCGAACGCCTCGCGCGCCAGGCGGGCGAAGTCATCGAGCGAGGGGGCGATGGGGTCGGTCATGGGCCGCATATCGCCGCGCCGGGCCGCCTTCGCAACGGGGCGCGATGACGCGATCAAGAGACTGCCGCATTTTCGCGCGGTTGGCGTTATGGTTAAGCGAATCGCGGCGCGAACTCTCCAGGGACACGAATGGCCGAGGCCGACATCGCCTACGTCGCCACTGCAGGCGCAGCCGGACTGGCCATGGCGGTCAGCGCCTGGGCCTTGCTGATGCGCGGGCGGTTGAACACCGCCGCCGACGAGGCCGAGCGCGAGCGGATCGACGCCCTGGCCAGCCTGGGCCGCCATGACGCCATGCTGCGCGCCTTCGACGACGTCAGCCTGGCCCTGACGCCCGACGGCCGGGCGGCCGGGGCGCCGATCGGTTCGCCCGAACTGGTGGCGCGGTTGGCCGAGGACAGCGACGATGTCGGCCCCGCCGTCCTGGCCCGCCTCAGGGAAACGCACGGCGCCCTGATCGACGCCCTGGTGCAGTCGGGACAGGCGTTCGAGGGTCTGACGGCGCTGGATGCGGGCGAACCCTGGCGGATCGAGGGGCGGGTCGCGGGCGGGGTCGCCTGGCTGCGCCTGGCGCCGGCCTCGCGCTTCACCCTGACCGGGGCGGATGCGACCGAAAGCGGCCTGGCCATGCTGGGCGACGCCTCGCCCACCCCGACCTGGGTGGTCGACGGCGCGGGCAAGCTGGCCTGGGCCAACCGGGCCTGGTTGAACGCGGTCAACGCCGAGACGCTGGACGCGGCCGTCGAGGGCGGCCTGTCGTTCGATCGCGGCGCCGACGCCCTGGTCGCCGAGGCTGCGCGGCTGGGCGTGCGTCAGGAGGGCTTCCGCTGGACGACCGGCGGCGGCGCGCGGCGGGCCTGGCGCATCATCGCCGAACCGGCGGGCGGCGGCGCCGTCACCGCCTTCGCCATCGACGTGACCGAGGCGGAGGAGACGCGCGACACCCTGCGTCGCCACGTCGAGGCCCATGACGAAACGCTGAACCATCTGGCGGACGCGGTGGCCATCTTCGGCCCGCAGAAACGGCTGGCCTTCCACAACACCGCCTTCCAGACCCTGTTCGACATCGACCCTGCCTGGCTGGACGAACGGCCGACCCACGCCGAACTGCTGGACCGCCTGCGCCAGCGCCGCAGCCTGCCCGAGGTCGTCGATTACGCTGGGTGGAAGGCGCGCGAGCTGGACTTCTACGGTGCGTCCGAGGCTTCGCCCGACGACAGCTGGTCCCTGCCGGACGGCCGGACGTTGCGCATGGTGCGCCAGCCCCACCCGCTGGGCGGCATCCTGCTGATCTTCTCGGACATCACCGACGAACTGAAGCTGCGCAGCCGGTTCAACGCCCAGATCCAGGTCCAGCGCGCCACCCTGGACAAGCTGAACGACGCCGTGGCCGTGTTCGGCTCCGACGGTCGGCTTCGCCTGCATAACGAGGCGTTCGAGAGTTTCTGGAGCCTGTCGGCCGACCGGATCGCCGTCCTGGCCGACTTCGACGACCTGGCCGAACTGTGCAAGGCGGTCCTGCCTGATCCGGCCCTGTGGCTGGGGCTGAAGGCGCGGGTGGCCGATCCCGATCCCGAAAGCCGGGTGGCCATTTCGGGCGAGGGGCGCACCGTCGACGGCCGCGTCGCCGCCTGGCAGACCCGCCCCCTGCCGGACGGCGCCACCCTGGTCGCCTTTTCCGACGTCACCGCCCGCCGCGGGCTGGAACAGGCCCTGGTCCAGCGCGAACAGGCTTTGGCCGAAAGCCAGGCCCTGAAGCGCGAGTTCGTGGGCAGCGTCTCCTATGAGCTGCGCACGCCGCTGACGACCATCGTCGGCTATTCCGAACTGCTGGAGACGATGGGCGATCTGCCCGACCGCAGCCGCCAGCACGCCGGCGCCATCCGCGTCGCCGCCAGCCAGTTGGCCCGCTCCATCGACGACGTGCTGGACATGGCCCAGATCGACGCCGGCGAGATGGAGCTGTCGCTGGGCGACCTGCGCGTTTGCGACCTGCTGGCCGAGGCGGGAGAAAAAGTCCGTTCACGGATCGAGGGACGCGGCGCCAGCCTGACCGTATCCTGCCCGACCGATCTGAAACCGATCCGCGCCGACCAGCATCGCATCGGCCAGGCGCTGGATCATCTGCTGGAAAACGCCGCGCGGGCGGTGTCGGACGGCGGGGCTGTGGTGCTGAAGGCCGAGGGCGGGCCGTCCGAAGTCCGTCTGAGCGTGTCCGACACCGGGCGCGGCATCCCCTATCATCTGCAGGCCCACGTCTTCGACCGTTTCGTGCGGCGCGAACGCGGCGGCCCCGGCGTCGGCCTGGCCCTGGTCAAGGCGCTGGTCGAACTGCACGGCGGCTGGGCCGAGGTGGAAAGCGAGCCAGGCAAGGGCGCCGCCTTCATCCTGCATCTGCCGCTGGGCGCCGCGACCACCGCCGCCGCGCCCGAGCTTCAGCTGGAGCTTTAGCGCCGCGTCGACTTCGAGGCCTCGCGCGCCGGGCCGAACTCGGCGCCCGCGTTCCATTCGGGCCATTGATCGCTGTCGGCCAGATCGCGTCCGACGGCGTAGATCAGGGCCACGTCGGCGGCCGCCGCGTCCATGCGCCAGCTGTCGTTCCATTCGTCCGTGGGCTGATGGTATCGGTTCTGGACATAGTCGCGGCTGGCGGCGCTGGCGCCGGTGAAGCCCGCCGCCGGGAACAGGGCCGGCACCCCCTTCAGCGCCAGGGGGAAATGGTCCGAGCGATAGAAGGCCCCGGCCTGGGGCGCGGGATCGGCGATCAGGGTGCGGCCCGTCTGCGTGGCATGGCGGGCCAGAATGTCGTCCAGCTGGTTCTTGCCCTTGCCGATGACCACGACGTTGGGATCGATCTCGGTCCCCGGCAGCAGGCTGTCGACATTGATGTTGGCGACCGTGGTTTCCAGCGGCCAGACCGGATTGGCGGCGTAATAGGTCGAACCCAACAGGCCCGCCTCCTCGCCCGACCAGGCGGCGAAGACGACCGAGCGTTTCGGGCGCGGTCCCTCGGCGAAGGCGTGGGCCAGCTCCAGCAGGGCCGCCACGCCGGTCGCATTGTCCACCGCCGCATTATAGATCTTGTCGCCCTGGGCGTTCGGCGTGCCGACGCCGTAGCCGTCCCAGTGGGCGCCGTAGATGACGGTCTCGTTCGGGCGTTCGGCGCCGGGAATGCGGGCCAGGACGTTCTTGGTTTCCACCCGGTCGGCGATCTGGCCGAAATCGACGCTCATCGTCAGGCCGGGCAGGACCACGGGTTTGAAGTCGGCCTTACGGGCGCTGTCCTTCAGGGCAGCGAAGTCCAGACCGGCGGCGCGGAACAGCTCTTCGGCCCTGGCGCGTTGAATCCAGCCCTGGAAGGGCGCGCGTTCGGCGTCGGGATCGGCGCGCACGATGTCGAACTTGGGCGCCGCCGACGAGTTCTGCAGCACCGACCAGGGATAGCCGGCGCCCGCCGTCTCATGCACCACCAGGACGCCGGCCGCGCCGCGACGCCCCGCCTCCTGGAACTTGTAGGTCCAGCGGCCATAGAAGGTCATGGCCTGACCGTCGAACTTGCCGGCGACGGCATCACTCTCGGCGGCCTCGAAATCGGGATCGTTGACCAGGACGACGACGACCTTGCCGCGCACGTCCACGTCCTTGAAATCGTCCCACTGGCGCTCGGGCGCCGTCGCGCCATAACCGACGAAGACGACGGGGGCGTCTGTCACGGTGATGTGGTTCACCGGCCGGTCGCTGGAGACCAGCACGTCGGGGCCGCGTTCGAGGGTGATCGTCCTGCCGCCGACGGTCGCGGCGACGGTCGCCGGCCCGTCCTGACGGGTGCGCGACAGATGGGCGACCTGGACGAAGGCGCCGTCCGGCCCGCCGCCCTCGGCGCCTGCCGCGCGGAACTGCTCGACCAGCCAGGCGACGGTCTTCTCCTCGCCGGGCGAGGCGGGGGCGCGGCCTTCGAATTCGTCCGAGGCCAGAACCCGCACCGCCTGGTTCATCCGCTCGGCGTCGATCGCGGGCGCCTGCTGGGCCAGGGCGGGCGCGCAGGCCATCATCAGGGCCAGGACGGAAACGGCGGGAAGGGCGTGGCGCATAGGGAACTCCTGATCGAACCGGCCGACCCTGCCCGTCTCAGCCCTGGCTGTCGAGCCAGTCGATCACGCCCCGGGCCGCGACGACGCCCGAGGCGAAACTGGCCTGAAGCAGATAGCCGCCCGTCGGCGCCTCCCAGTCCAGCATCTCTCCGGCGAGGAAGACGCCCGGCCGGTCGCGCAGCATCAGCCCCGGGTCCACGCCGTCCAGCCGAACCCCGCCGGCCGAGGATATGGCCCGCTCCAGTCCCTGAACGCCGGTCAGGGTCAGGGGAACAGCCTTGATCCGCTGAGCCAGCGCACGGGGATCGGCGGGCGGCGGGCCGGCCTCGTGCAGCAGGGCGACCGCCGCCGGTTCAAGTCCTGCGGTCTTTCGCAGATGGTTCGACAGACTGGCCTTGCCGCGCGGTCGATCCAGCCGCGCGGTCAGGCGGTCGATGTCGAGGTCGGGCTTCAGATCAATCCGCACCTCGGCCTGACCCGCCGCCTGAACCGCGTCGCGCAGAGGCGCCGACAGGGCATAGACCGCGCCGCCTTCCAGCCCATAGCGCGCGATCATCGCCTCGCCCCGGACGGATCGGTCGCCGTGGCTCAGCGCGATGCCCTTCAGCGGCTGACCGGAGAACCGTTCGCGGAACAGCGGCGACCAGGCGACGTCGAAACCGACGTTGGCGGGTCGGAACGGCGTCGTCGGCGCGTCCAGCCAGGCGGTCCAGGCGCCGTCCGATCCCAGGCGCGGCCAGCTGGCGCCGCCAAGGGCCAGAACCACGGCGTCCGGCTGCTCCAGCCGCTCGCCCTCGGGCGTGTCGAACGCAAGAGCCCCGGCCTTCCATCCGATCCAGCGCGAGCGGGTTCGCACCTCCACTCCCAGCGTCTCAAGCCGGGCCAGCCAGGCCCGCAGCAGGGGCGAGGCCTTCATCGCCTGGGGGAAGACCCGCCCGCTGGACCCCACGAAGGTCGGCTGACCCAACCCCTCGACCCATTGCGTCAGGTCGGCCGGCGAAAAGGCGTCCATCCAGCGGCTGACCGTCGGCTGGGCTGTTCCATAGCGGGCGGCGAACCGATCCAGCGGTTCGGAATGGGTCAGGTTCAGCCCGCCGCGACCGGCCATCAGAAGCTTGCGCGCGACCGACGGCATCCGCTCGTGGACCACGACCCGCACCCCGGCCTGGGCCAGCCGTTCGGCCGCCATCAGCCCGGCCGGGCCGGCGCCGATCACATGAACCTGTCTGACGGATTCGCTCATCGTCCCCGCTTTGCCCGCTCGGCTCCGCTCTGGCTATAGGCGCGCGCGTCGCTATGTTCCGCACCATGAGCGTCGCCTTCACCCGAGAAGAAGATATTGAGGCCACCGCCGCCGACCTGGCGGATCGCCCGATCTCGCCCCATCCCAATCTGGTCACGCCGCAGGGCCTGGCCCTGATCGAGGCCGAACTGGCCGCCGCGCGCGCCGCCTATACGGCCGCCCAGGTGCAGGGATCGATCGAGAGCGACCGCACCGCCATGGCCCGCGCGACGCGCGATCTGCGCTACTGGTCCGCGCGCCGCGCCTCGGCCCAGTTGGTCGAACCGGGCGAGGACGAAGGCGTGGTGCGTTTCGGTGGGTCCGTGACCATCGAACGCGACGACGGCCGCACCCAGACCTGGCGCATCGTCGGCGAGGACGAAGCCGATCCCGCGGCCGGCTCGGTCAGCCATGTCTCGCCCTTGTCGCGCGCCGTCATGGGCCGCCGCGTCGGGGACGAGGTTCAGGTGGCCGGACAGTCCGCCGAGATCGTCGCCGTCGGCTAGGGCTCAGGCGTCGCCGTCGCCGCCTTCATCCAGCATTTCGCGCATGATCTGCACGACCGCCTTCTGCTTTCGCACGGGCAGGCGCGCGGCCAGCTTGCTGATCTCCACGCTGTGCCTGGTCATGGGGAAGTCGTGGTCGAAGCCGGGGGCGGCGGGTTCGGCCATGCCGGGCTGCTGGAGCGGAACGCCATCGAAGAAGAAGGCGATCTCCTCCTTCATGAAGCGGGCGATTTCGAACAGTTTCGAGGCGGACACCCGGTTGGTGCCCTTTTCGTATTTCTGAACCTGCTGGAAGCTGACGCCGACGGCGTTGGCCAGGGCGGTCTGGGTCAGGCCCAGGTTCAGCCGCTTCTCCTGAACGCGACGGCCGACATGACGATCGACGGGATGGATGGTCTCGTCCTTTTCGCGCGCCATCGTCATTCCCCCCCGCTTCAGATCGCCGCTTGCTTCGACCTCATCCTAGATCGCAAAACCAACGGCCACAAGGATAGGGCGAGCGTAGCCATTAGCATCATGGCCAGCGGCCAGTCGCCGAAACGGCCATAGGGGGTGATCCCCGTGGGGCGCGGCAGGGGCGCGTCGATCACCCCCATGACGCCGGGCTCCAGCTTCTCGCCGTCCACGATCCGGCCCCACGGGTCGATCATGGCCGAAATCCCCGTCGGCGTGGCGCGCGCGATGGGCAGGCCGGTCTCGATGGCGCGATAGCTGGCCAGGTTCAGGTGCTGGCGCGGGCCGGACGTGGCGCCGAACCAGGCGTCGTTGGAGGCGTTGACGATCCAGTCGGGGCGCCCCGCCGCGCCCGGCGTGAAGCCGGGATAGAGGCTCTCGTAGCAGATCAGGATCTGGGCGCGCGGGGCGCCGGGCACGGTGATCGGCTCGGGCGTCGGGCCGGCGGAAAAGTCGCTGGGCATATGCACCAGGCTGCGCAGACCGATGGAGGTCATCAGCGACCCCAGCGGCAGATATTCGCCGAACGGCACCAGCCGGTGCTTGTCATAGACGGCCGCGACCCTGAGGCCCGCCCCGCCCTCGTCCGCCAGGACGAACAGGCTGTTGTAATAGCGGGCGCCCTCTGGCGCGGTGAGGTCAGGCTCGCCTCGCGCCAGCCCCATCAGCAGGGTCTGGCCGGGACGCAGGGCGGCGGCGATGGCCCCGGCGTCGGTCGAGGCGAAGACGTCGTTGGCCGAGGCGGGCAGGGCGCCCTCGGGCCAGACGACCACATTGGGCGTGCGCGCCGCCGCCTGACCCGTCAGGGTCACATAGCGGTCGACGATGGAGCGATAGGCCTCGGGCGACCATTTCGTCTCCTGTTTCACATCGGCCTGGACCAGACGCACGACCGTATCGGTGAACTCAAGATGGGATTGCGCCAGCCGCACCGCGCCGAAGATCCCCACAGACATCAGCGTCAGCGCGCCGAGGCCCGCCGAGATCAGGCGATCGCGCTTCAGGCCCGGCCCGACCAGCGGGCCGAAGGCCGAGGTCGCGGCGACCGTGACCAGGCTCAACCCATAGACGCCGACGACCGAGGCGAGCTGGGACATGCCGCCGCCCGCCTTCCAGGTCGCCCCCGCCGGGTTCCACGGAAACCCGGTCAGCACATGGCCGCGCAGCCATTCGAAAATGCAGAACAGGGCCGCGAACAGCAGGACCCGCACCGGGCCGATGGGGGCGAACCGGCGATAGAGCGCCGTCGCCGTTCCCCAGAACAGGCCCAGACCCGCCGGCAGCAGGCTGGCCGCGAAGGGCGCCATCCACGCCTGTTCGGGATTGACGAAGAAGGCCTCGGCCACCCACCAGCAACCGACGAAGAAATAGGCGAAGCCCGCCAGCCACCCCATCCAGAAGGCGCCGCGCGCCGTGTCGGATCGCTCCGACAGGATCATCAGCAGGGGATAGCCCAGCAGGCCGATCAGGATTCCGAACGGCGGATGGGCGAAGGCTGTCCCGGCCCCCGCCAGCAGGGCCAGAAGTATGCGGATCAGCCGCCAGCTCCATGTGCGCCGCCTGACGGGCATGGCCCGGATCGGCGCGGCGAAACGGTCCAGCAGGGCGTCGATCATCATGTCAGTCGGCGCTTTCAGCATCTGCGGCATAGGGGTCGGCGACGCCGATCCCGGCCAGGATTTCACGCTCCTCGGCCTCCATCTCTTCGGCCTCGGCGTCGTCTTCATGATCGCGACCCAGCAGGTGCAGCACGCCGTGGACGACCAGATGGCTGAGGTGATCGGCCAGGGTCTTGTTCTGCGCCACGGCCTCTTCGGCGCAGACGCCGTAAGCCAGGACGATGTCGCCCAGATGCGGCGCCGCGCTCTCATTGGCGGGGAAGGACAGGACATTGGTGGGCCTGTCCTTGTCGCGGAACCGGGCGTTCAGGTCGCGCACGGCCTCATTGTCCGTCAACAGAATGACGACATCGCCCGCGACCGTCCCCAGCGCGGCGAGGGCCGCCCGTTCCACCACGGCCTCGACCTCCGGCAGGGCGCCGGTCCAGGCCTCGGTCTCGACTTCGATCTCGATCATGCGGGGTCTTCGAGGTCCGGGGCAGGGCGTCCGCGTGCGGCGTCGGCGTCATAGGCGCGCACGATCCGCTCGACCATGGCGTGACGCACCACGTCCGAGGCCTCGAACTTCAGGATGCCGACGCCCTGCACCCCGTCCAGAATCCGCAGGGCGTGGGCCAGGCCGGAATCGCGCGGGTTCAACAGGTCGATCTGCGACGGATCGCCCGTCACCACCATCCGCGCGCCCTCGCCCAGCCGCGTCAGCACCATCTTCATCTGAAGGCGGCTGGTGTTCTGGGCCTCGTCCACGATGACGAAGGCGTGGCTCAGGGTGCGGCCGCGCATGAAGGCGATGGGGGCGGCCTCGATCTCGCCCTTGTCGCGGCGACGCTGCACGTCCTCGGCGCCCAGAATGTCGTTCAGCGCCTCCCAGATCGGGGCCAGATAGGGGTCGACCTTTTCGTTCAGGTCGCCCGGCAGGAATCCCAGCTTCTCGCCCGCCTCGACCGCTGGACGGGTGATGACCAGCCGGTCCACCTGTCCGCGCCTGAGCAAAGACGCGCCATAGGCCGCCGCCAGAAACGTCTTGCCGGTGCCGGCCGGTCCCACGCCGAACGACAGTTCGCACCGGCCCAGCATGTCCAGATAGGCGGCCTGGGCCTTGGTCTTGGGCACGATGGCGCCGCGCTTGCCGCCGGGCAGGGACACGCCCGCCGCCGCCATGCCCGGCGTGCCCTTGCCGCCGCGCGCCTGGCCCAGGGCGGCGCGCACATCGGCCTCCGTGACCTCGGCGCCCAGGGCCGCGCGCTTGGCCAGATCCTCGATCACCTGGCGGGCGTCGGATCGGTCGCGCGTGCCGCCGTTGACGGAGACCCCGCCGCCCGGCGCCTCGACCAGCACCTTGAAGGCGTCCTCGATCAGGGCGACGTGGCGGCTGTTCGGCCCGATGACCGCGCGCAGCTCGGCGTCGTTCAGCGGTACGAACTCGGACTCTCTCGCCATCAAGCGGCCTTTTCTCTTTGGGCTATCGCCTCGCGCGCGGCGCTCGGCTGCATGAGCCCGTGGGGTGTGAGCAGTCGGCCATGCAGACTGTTCTGCTGGCCCCGTATGATCTCGACCGGAACGATCTGGCCGATCAGATGATCCGCGTCGTCGACGTGGACCGATTGCAGATAGGGGGACCGACCGACGGCCTGGCGACGGTGGGCGTGACGCCCCGGCTTGTCGAACAGGACGTTCAGCGTCCGCCCCGCCTGGGATTCATTGAAGGCGGTCTGCTGTTCGGTCAGCAGGGCGATCAGGCGGTGCAGCCGTTCCCTGGAGACCTCCGGCTCGACCTGCTTGCCCATGCCCGCCGCCGGGGTGCCGGGACGCGGCGAATAGGCGAAGGCGAAGGCCCCCGCGTAGTTCACCCGCCGCACCAGATCCAGCGTGTCCTCGAACTCCCGGTCCGTCTCGCCGGGGAAGCCGACGATGAAGTCGCCCGCCAGCGCCATGTCGGGCCGCGCGGCGCGGATGCGGTCGATCAGGTCGAAATATTTCTGACGCCCGTGCTTGCGGTTCATCAGCCGCAGGATGCGATCCGACCCCGCCTGAACCGGCAAGTGCAGATAGGGCATCAGGGCGTCCAGATCGCCATGGGCCGCGATCAGGTCGTCGCCCATGTCGTTCGGATGGCTGGTCGTATAGCGGATGCGGTCCAGACCGGGGATTTCGGCCAGGGCGTAGGCCAGTTCCGCCAGGGTCGCCTTTTTCCCATCCGCTCGTTCGCCGTCATAGGCGTTGACGTTCTGGCCCAGCAGGGTGACTTCGCGCACGCCGCGATCCGCCAGCTGGCGCGCCTCTTCCAGCACCGCCGCCATCGGCCGCGACCATTCGGCGCCGCGCGTATAGGGCACGACGCAGAAGGTGCAGAACTTGTCGCACCCCTCCTGCACGGTCAGGAAGGCCGTCGGCCCCTCGGTGAAGCGCGCGGCGGGCAGGGCGTCGAACTTGTCGTCGGGGGCGAAGTCGGCGCCGATCCGCTCGCCCCGCGCCCGCGCCGTACGGGTCAGAAGCTCGGGCAGCTGGTGATAGGCCTGCGGGCCGACGACGATGTCGACGGCGGGCTGGCGTTTCATGATCTCCTCGCCCTCGGCCTGGGCGACGCAGCCGGCGACGGCGATGGTCATGTCGCCGCCGGTCTCGCGCCGGATGTCGCGCATCTCGCGCAGCTTGCCGAGTTCGGAATAGATCTTTTCCGCCGCCTTCTCGCGGATGTGGCAGGTGTTCAGGATGACGAAGTCGGCGTGCGCGGGATCGTCCGTCGTCGCATAGCCCAGCGGGCGCAGGACATCGGCCATGCGCTCTGAGTCATAGACGTTCATCTGACAGCCGTAGGTCTTGATGAACAGACGCTTCTCGGCCGTCGTCTCGACCTGGGGAGCCTGGGTGTCGGTCATGACGGGCTTATGGTCGCCCGCGACCGCCTCGACAAGACGGCGGCTCAGCCCGCGTCCACATCGGCGGGATCGACGCGGGCGGCGTGGCGCGTGAAGATCAGGCCCTCGCGCTTGGACGGCTCGGCCCCCTCGATGGCGACGCCGTAAAGCTCCAGCTTGTGGCCGATCAGCTGGAAGCCCAGACGTTCGGCGATCTCGGACTTCAGACGTTCGATCTCGGCGTCGAAGAATTCGATCACCTCGCCGGTCTTGGTGTCGATCAGGTGGTCGTGGTGATCGTCGCCCGCCTCTTCATATCGGCTGCGACCGTCGCCGAAGTCGTGCTTCTCGACCACGCCCGCCTCTTCGAACAGGCGCACGGTGCGATAGACGGTGGCGATGGAGATGTGCGGGTCGATGGCCGAGGCGCGACGATACAGCTCCTCCACGTCGGGGTGGTCTTCGGCGTTCGACAGCACCCGGGCGATCACCCGGCGCTGTTCGGTCATACGCATGCCGCGGTCGGCGCAGAGTTTTTCGATCCGGTCCATGACCCCTAGAATAGGGATTCGCGGCGCATCAGGGAAGCGTTGGCGTGACGTGATCGACAGACAGGTCGCGACGCAGGGCCAAGGCGTCGATCCGGCGCCCGTCCGTGCCGGTGTAATAGGCTTTTCGGCGGCCGATTTCGACGAAGCCGGCGCGGGCGTACAGGGCGCGCGCGGCCGCATTGTCCTCGGCGACTTCCAGAAACAGGCTGGCGGCGCCCGCCTCCTTTGCCGCATCGCAGGCGCGTTCGACCAAGCGACGGCCAAGGCCCTGGCGACGCGCGTCGGGTCGAACGGCCAAGGTCAGGATTTCCGCCTCGTCCAGCACGACACGGATCAGGATGAACCCATCGGTCTCGACGCCCAGACAGACGCCGGGCTGGGCCAGAAGGTCGGAAAAGGCCCGGGCGTCCCAGGGCGCGGCGAAGGCTTCGGCGTGGAGGGCGGCCAGAACGTCCGGGGGCGTCGCGCTCATGGCGCAGGCTGGCGCGGTTGGCCCGGCAGGCGGCTGGGCGGGGTGGCGTCGGGCGCGCGCAGATAGAGCGGACGCGGCGGATGGGTCGCCGGATCGGCCGCCGCCGCCAGACGGGCCAGGGCCTCGGGCGCCGGCGCGACCCGGTCGTCCGTCCGCGCGAAAATCTGGTCGGGGAAGGCTTCGGCCAGAACAGCCCCCCCGTTTCCGACCAGGGCGACGGCGGACCCCATTGCCGCGATCCGTTCGGCCGCCTGGTCCAGCGACAAGGCTTCGGCCTCTCCCAGCGCCCTGCCATCGGCGAACAGGCGCGCATAGACCTGTCCCCGCCGCGCATCGATCAGGGCCGCGACCGGCCCGTCCGACGTTCCCCGCGATGCGGCCAGGGCGTCCAGCGTCGAAATCCCCACGACGGGCCGGTCCAGAGCGGCGCCCAAACCCTGAGCGAAGGCCAAGCCGACGCGCAGGCCGGTGAACGATCCCGGCCCGACGGTGACGCCGATCCGGTCCAGACTGTCGAAGTCCGCCCCGGCCTCGGCCATCACGTCGCGCACCATGCCGCCAATCCGCTCCTGATGGCCCTTGGTCATCGGCTCGAATCGCACAGCCAGCGCCCGGTCGTCCTCGAACACCGCAGCCGTGCAGGCGCCGAGCGCCGTATCGATCACCAGAAGTCTCATGGCCGCCTTTTAGGCGGGCTTGGCCAGAACCTCCACCAGCTGCGTGACGGCCTGGCGCACAGCGCGGTTTTCCATGCGTGCGAAGCTCAAGGCCAGGGTCCGACCTTCGATCGTGGCGCAGACAGCGCGGATCGCGGCGGCGTCGGGATCGTGCGAGGGTTCGGCTCGCTGAGGAAAGAAGACCTGGATCGGCGCGCCCAATGCGAGGGCCAGTCCATGCAGGCGCGAGGCCGATATGCGGTTACGCCCGCTTTCGTATTTCTGCATCTGCTGGAAGCTGACGCCGACCTGATCGCCCAGAGCGGACTGCGACAGGCCCAGGGCCATGCGTCGCGCCGCGATCTGGGCGCCGACGAAGACGTCGACCGGCTCGGCGGCTCTGGGGGCAGGGTTGCGGCGAAGGTTGGCCATGACCAAGGTGTTTCATGACCTGGCGATGAAATCAACGATTTTGTTTCATTGTCGTTCGATTCGCGCGACTACGGCGGACAGACGGTCGATGGTCTGGCGGGCCAGCACCTCGGGCGCGTCGGCGGACGATGCGCCGCGCACGGTGACGGTTCGGGCGTCGCCCGTTTCATAGATGCGGACGCGGGTCTCGCCGCCCATTTCGATCACGCAGCCCTGTCCGCGACGCGGCCAGACGCCCAGCGCATATTCCACCACCACGCCGGAATCGGCCCAGGGGGACAGGTCGTCGTTCAGGATTTGCAGACGGCGGAGCTGGGGCTCGGCGCCGGCGAAGTCCCGTCTCCGGCTTTCGACAGCCTTCGCCGCCGAGGCGACGGGCGTCGCAGGAGGCGAAGGGGCGGTGGTCGTCGACAACGCCAGGGCCAGCGCCTCGGGCGTGGAGTCCAGGGCGCCCGTCAGGCGGCGCTGCACATCGGGACGAAACAGACCCGAGCGTCGGCCGGCTTCATAGAGGCCCCACCCCTGGCTGGTCATGTCCAGACGCGCCCCGGCCTCGGCCTGGGACAGGCCGCGCTCGCGCCTCAGGGCGGCCAGCGCCTCGCCAAGACGCAGGGCTTCGGGATGGGGAATGAAACGCGACATCGCCGTCAGAATGGCGCACCGGCGCGCGTCTGGCGAGGACGAAAAGGTTTCAGCCGGTTACAGGGTCTGCTCGACCCGCGTCACTTCGGGCACATAGTGGCGCATCATCTGCTCGACCCCGGCCTTCAGCGTCGCGGACGAGGACGGGCAGCCGGCGCAGGCCCCGCGCATCCGAAGGTTCAGCACCCCGGTCGCCTCGTCGAAGGAATCGAACAGGATGTCGCCGCCGTCCTGGGCCACGGCCGGGCGGATGCGGCTGTCCAGCAGGGCCTTGATCTCGGCGACGATCTCGCTGTCGTCCTCGGCATGGCCGTCGGTCTCGGCGTCCGCGCTGCGCGTCAGCGCCTGTCCCGAGACGAAATGATCCATGACGACGCCCAGGATCGGCGCCTTCATCTCCGACCACTCCGGTCCCTGGGCCTGGCGCGTCACAGACACATAGTCGGCGCCGAAGAAGACGCCGTCGACGCCTTCCAGTTCGAACAGGGCCTCGGCGAGCGGCGAGGCCGTCGCCTCGTCGATTGTGCGGTATTCCAAGGCGGCGGCCGGCGACACCTCGCGGCCGGGCAGGAACTTCAGCACATTGGGATTGGGCGTGGGTTCGGTCTGGATGAACATGGGCGGGAGATGCGCCCGCCCCCGCCCCGTTGCAAGACCTCGGAGCCTGATCGACGTCGACCGATCAGGCTCTGGCGGTCGCTCTAGCGTTTTTTCAGGCCGCCCAGGATGCCGCGCATCAGCTCGCGGGTCAGGGTCGATCCAGCGGTGCGAAGGACGGACTTGGTCAGGGCCTCGATCGGCGTCTCGCGGGTCGACCGGCGCGGGGCGGGGGCCGGGCGGGCCGCCGCCGCATCCGCCCGGGCCTGGGCCTTCGCCTGGGCCTGAGCCGCCTTCTGGTCGGCCTTGGCCTGAACCTCGGCGGCCTTGGCGGCGTCGGCCTGAGCCTTGGCTATGGCCTGGGCCTGGGCCGCCGCCTGATCGGCCGTGCTGTGGCGGTTGGCCAGGATTTCGGCGGCGGATTCGCGGTTCAGCACCTGATCGTAGATGCCCCGCACAGGGCTGGCGGCCATGACCGTCGCGCGCTCGGCGTCCGTCGCGGGCCCCAGGCGTGAGGCAGGCGGGCGGATTCTGGTGCGGGCCACGATGGTCGGGGCGCCCTTTTCGTCCAGCACCGAGACCAGGGCCTCGCCCACGCCCAGGGCCTGGATCGTCTCGGCCGTGTCGAAGGCCGGATTGACGCGGAAGCTTTGCGAGGCCGCCTTCAGTCCCTTCTGTTCGGACGGCGTATAGGCGCGAAGCGCGTGCTGGATGCGGTTGCCCAGCTGGGCCAGGACGGTGTCGGGAATGTCGGCCGGATTCTGGGTGACGAAATAGACGCCGACGCCCTTGGACCGGATCAGGCGCACGACCTGTTCGACCTTTTCCAGCAGGGCGCGCGGGGCGTCGTTGAACAGCAGATGGGCCTCGTCGAAGAAGAAGACCAGGCGCGGCTTCTCCGGGTCGCCGACCTCGGGCAGTTGTTCGAACAGTTCCGACAGCAGCCACAGCAGGAAGGCCGCATACAGGCGCGGGCTGTTCATCAACCGCGTCGAATCCAGCACATTGACCTGACCCCGGCCGTCCAGACCGACGCGGATCATGTCCTCCAGCTTCAGCGCCGGCTCGCCGAAGAAGGCGTCGCCGCCCTGCTGCTCGACCTGCAGCAAGGCCCTCTGGATGGCGGCGATGGAGGCGGGGGCGACATTGCCGACCTCGCGCCCGATCCGGTCGGCGTTCTCGCCGACATAGACCAGCAGGCTCCTCAGATCGTCCAGGTCCAGCAGCAGCAGGCCTTCCTTGTCTGCGACGTGGAAGACCACGGTCAGCACGCCTTCCTGCACCTCGTTCAGGTTCAGCATCCGCGCCATCAGCACCGGCCCGATTTCCGAAACCGTGGTGCGGATCGGGTGCCCCTTCTGACCATACAGATCCCAGAAGACGACCGGCGCGGCGCGCGGCGTCAGGGTCAACCCCATTTCGGTCGCGCGCGCGATCAGCTTTTCGTTGGGCGTCCCGATCTGCGAAATGCCCGACAGGTCGCCTTTGACGTCGGCGCAGAAGACCGGCACCCCGGCGTCGGAAAAGCCCTGGGCCATGATCTGCAGCGTCACCGTCTTGCCAGTGCCGGTCGCGCCCGCGACGACGCCGTGGCGGTTGGCGCGGTTGAACAGCAGGTTTTCGGGCTGGGCGGCGTCGGACTGGCCGAGGAACAGGCCGGGCAGGGCGTCGGGCATTGGGGTCTCCGATAGGGCTCGGCGCAAGCTCTAGCGCGGAACAAACGTCGCCGGAACAGCGATTGACGCCGCCGCCGCCCGGTTCGACAACACGGGGATGAAAAGCCCCGTCGCCGTGCCCTCCTCGACCGCATCCCGAAACGCCGTGGCCCTGATCGCCACCGTGGCGGCGGGGGCGGCGCTGTACTGGTTGCGGGACATACTGACGCCGCTGGCCATGGCCATCTTCCTGCTGATCATGATCGACGGGGTGAAGCGGTCGGTCGAGGCGCGCACGCCGCTGACCAGCCGCTGGGCCGGGATCGCGGCCCTGACCCTGGTGGTGCTGGCCTTCTTCGCCTCCATCGCCATCATCGTGAACGGGGCGGCCGGATTCTTCGGCGAAGCATCGGGCGTGTCGGCCAACATCGGCCCGCGCATCGATCAGATCATCCGCGACGTCTATGGTCTGGTGCGGCTGGACAATCCGCCCACGGCCCAGGACCTGATCAATGGCGTGGACGTGCGCGGCTGGCTGACCTCCCTGGCCTTCCAGGCCCAGGGGATCGCCTCCGGGGCCTTCTTCGTCCTGGTCTATCTGGGGTTCCTGCTGGCCTCGCAGGCGGGGTTCCGCAAGAAGATCGTCGCCATGTTCCCGCACAAGACCCAGCGCGACGAGGCCCTGGCGGTGTTCCAGCGCGTGCGCGGCGGGGTCGAGGGCTATATCTGGGTCCAGTCGGTGACGGGGGTGATGATCTGCGTGGTCGCCTGGATTCTGATGCGGGCGGTGGGGCTTCAGAACCCAGAGTTCTGGACCTTCGTCATCTTCATCGTCGGCTTCATCCCCGTGCTGGGCGGGGCGGTCGCGGGCCTGGCGCCGCCGCTGTTCGCCCTGGCGCAGTTCGAAAGCTATTGGCCGGCCGTCATCCTGCTGGTCGGGCTGCAGGTCATCCTGTTCGTGGTCGGCAACTTCATCCAGCCCCGGATGCAGGGCGAAAACCAGAACATCGACCCGGTGGTGGTGCTGCTGGCCCTGGCCTTCTGCGGCAAGATGTGGGGCGTGGTCGGCATGTTCCTGTCCACGCCGCTGGCCGTCATGGCCATGGCCATCCTGGCCGAGTTCAGGGGATCGCGCTGGATGGCGATCCTGCTGTCCGGCGATGGCGAACCCTATGCGGATGAAGACAAGAAACCCGCCGCGCCCAGGCGCAAGCCCAAAACCGAACCCGCGCCCGAGGCGTGATCAGGGCCGCCAGCCGCTGACCTGATCCACGTCGCTCTCGCCGGCCAGGGCGCCGCGCGTCTTCTTGACCTCGGCCCAGGCGGCGCGCAGCAGGGCGGGCACGCCTTCGCCCGACACACCCGACACCAGCATGGGACGACGGCCGGCGACCGCTTCCAGCTCGGCCGCCTTTTCCTCGCGCGCGTCCGGCGTCAGGGCGTCGATCTTGTTCAGGGCCAGGATTTCGGCCTTGTCCGCCAGCCCCTCGCCGTAAGCCTCCAGTTCGCCGCGAATGATGCGGTAGGCCTCGACCACATCGTCCTGCGTCCCGTCGATCAGGTGGATCAGGCTGGCCGAGCGTTCGACGTGACCCAAAAAGCGCGTGCCCAGCCCGGCGCCCTCGCTTGCGCCCTCGATCAGGCCGGGGATGTCGGCGATGACGAACCGTTCGCTGGGCGACAGGTCCACCATCCCTAGGTTCGGGGCCAGGGTGGTGAAGGGATAGTCGGCGATCTTGGGCTTGGCGGCGCTGGCGGCCGACAGGAAGGTGGACTTGCCCGCATTGGGCAGACCCGCCAGACCGATGTCGGCGATCAGCTTCAGCCGCAGCCAGATCCAGCGTTCCTGACCTTCCTGACCCGGATTGGCGTAGGTCGGCGCCTGGTTGGTCGGCCCCTTGAACCGCACATTGCCCCAGCCGCCGTTGCCGCCCTTCAGCAGCAGCTCCATCTTGCCGGCCGTGTCCATATCCAAGAGGACGGTTTCCTTGTCCTCGTCCAGAACCTGAGTGCCGACGGGCACCTTCAGATGCACGTCCTCGCCCTTGCCGCCATGCATCTGGCGGCCCTGGCCGTGGTGGCCGGTCTGGGCCTTGAAATGCTGCTGATAGCGATAGTCGATCAGGGTGTTCAGCCCCTCGACCGCCTCGATCCAGACGTCGCCGCCCTTGCCGCCGTCCCCGCCGTCGGGACCGCCGTTGGGGATGAACTTCTCGCGTCGAAACGACACGGAGCCCGCGCCGCCGTTGCCGGAGCGGATGTAGATCTTGGCCTGGTCGAGGAACTTCATCGCGGGCTTATGCCGCAGAAGCGCGGCGAATTACAGGCCCGGCGACCCGGCGCTATTTCAGCGCCAGCGTCACCGTCTTGACGTCCACATATTCGTCGATGCCGTGGATCGAGCCTTCGCGGCCGTAGCCCGACTGTTTGACCCCGCCGAACGGGGCGACGGCGGTGGAGATCAGGCCGGTGTTGACCCCGCACATCCCCGCCTCGATCCGGCGGCTGAACCGCATGGCGCGGTCCAGATCGCGGGTGAACAGATAGGAGGCTAGGCCGTAGTCGCTGGCGTTGGCCTTCTGAAGCGCCTCGTCCTCGGTGTCGAAGGCGAAGACGGGGATCATCGGGCCGAAGGTCTCTTCCTCGCGGAACAGGGCGTCGTCGCCACCCAGGGTCACGGTCGGCTGGAAGAAGCGTCCGCCCAGTTCATGACGGGACCCGCCGGTCAGGACGCGGCCGCCGTCGGCCTTGATCGCCGCGACATGTTTCTCGACCTTGTCGACGGCCTTGTCCTCGATCAGCGGCCCGACCTTCACGCCGTCGTCGAAGGCGGCGCCGACCCTGATCCTGGCCACCTCGGCGGCCAGTTTTTCGGCATAGGTCTCGGCGACCGAGCGTTCGACATAGACGCGGTTGGGACAGACGCAAGTCTGTCCCGAGTTTCTGAACTTGCCCTTGATGGTCTCGGCGACGGCCCGATCCAGGTCCGCGTCGGCGAAGACGATCAGGGGCGCCGCGCCGCCCAGCTCCATCGACACCCGTTTCAGCGTCGGCGCGCACTGTTCGGCCAGTTTGCGCCCCACGCCGGTCGAGCCGGTGAAGGACAGTTTGCGGATGTCCGGGCTGTCGGTCAGCGCCTTGCCGATGGTCGCCGCATCGCCGGTGACGACGGACAGCGCCCCCTTCGGCAGTCCCGCCTCATAGGCCAGTTCGGCCAGGGCGATGGCGGTGAACGGCGTCTGGCTGGCGGGCTTGACGACGGCGGTGCAGCCCGCCGCGAAGGCCGGTCCCAGTTTGCGCGTCAGCATGGCGGCGGGGAAGTTCCACGGCGTGATCAGGGCGCACGGCCCCACCGCCTCGCGATAGGTCAGGATCAGATGGCCCAGCGGGCTGTCCTGCGTCTCGCCGATCAGCCGCTCGGCCTGACCGGCGAACCATTTCAGAAAACCGTTGGCGTAGGCGACCTCGCCCTTGGCCTCCTCGAAGGGCTTGCCGTTCTCCAGCGCCATTAGGGCGCCCAGACCCTCGGTGTTCTCGTCGATCAGCGCCGCCCAGACCCGCAGGAAGGTCGCGCGTTTGTGGGGATCGGACCGCGACCAGTCGGCGAAGCTTTCGGTCGCCGCCGCAATGGCCCGCTGGGTTTCGGCCGCGCCGAGATCGGGGACATGGCCGATGATCTCGCCCGTCGCCGGATCGTCCACCGCTATGCCCGCGCCGTTCGCCTGAATGGGTTCTCCCGCGATCAGGGCGTGCTGTTTCAGCAGGGCGAGGCCGGCGTTGCGGGCGGTCTGGTTCACGGCGATCTCCTTCAAGGCGGTCTTGAAACGAACAAGGCCCCGACGAAGCGGGGCCTTACAAGCCGATGCAGCCGAGGCTGCGTCGAAATCAGTTCTTGGCGTCCTGGGCGGCGCCGGTGACGGCCTGGCCGGCGGCCTGGGTGTCGCGGCCCACGCCTTCGACAGTGTTGCAGGCGGCGGTGGTCAGGGCGGCGGCGGCGGCGACCAGAACGAAAATCTTGCGCATGAAGAGACTCCGGGGTTGGCCGGGGCCAACGCCCCGGTCTTGCCGGATCAACGCGACCCCATGCCTCCGGTTCCTCTTGCGACAGACGACTTGTCGGCGGGATCGGCCGGGATCAACGCCTCGGGCGTGGCGAAGGTCATGCGCGCGATGGTGCCGCCGCCGGGCGGCGTGACGAAATCGGTCTCGCCGCGCAGTTGTTTGGCGAAGGCGCTCATCAGGGTGCGCCCCACCCCGACCTCGGCGCCGGCCGGCGCGCCGGGGCCGTTGTCCTCCACCTCCAGGACCGAGGTGTCGCCCTGGACGCGGAACCGGACCTTCAGCTCGCCGCCGTTCAACGCGAAGGCGTGCTTCTGGGCGTTGGTCACGGCCTCGACCAGCCACAGGGCCAGGGGCGCCAGCTTGTCGGGGTCCACATGCAGGGAATCGGCGTCCACCGAACTGATCACCACGGGGCCGCGCCCGGCCTCGCTGGCGATCAACTGACCGACCAGTTCGTTCAGGAACTCGCGCGCGTCGGCGTGGCGGATGTCGTCACTCTGATAGAGGGTGCGATAAATCAGGGCCAGGGCCGAAATCCGCTGGCGGGTGTCGCCCAGCGCCGCCTTGGCCGGTGCGTCCGTCAGCGCCCGCTGCTGCATCGACAGCAGGGACGAGATGATCTGCAGATTGTTCTTCACCCGGTGATGGATCTCGCGCATCAGCGCGTCCTTCTCGGCCAGGGCGTCGGTCAGCTCCCGGTCGCGCACGGTGATGGCCTCGGCCATCTCGTCCAGCGTCTTGGCCATGGTGCGGATTTCGGCGGGCGCGTTCATGGCCTGAAGCGGGCGCACGGAAAATCGGCCGCGCGTATAGATGGCCGCCACCCGCTCCAGATAGTCCAGCCAGCGGATGAAGATGCGTTCGGACAGCAGCATCACCGCCGCGAAGGCCGTCAGCCAGGCGCCCAGCGGCAGCAGAAGCGTGCCGATCGGATTGAGCCGCGCCCAGGACAGCCACCCCTGGGACGGGGCCGACAGCAGGGCGTAGAGATCGCCGCCCGCAAGGGCCGCGCCGGCGTAGTCGCGCTGTTCGCCGCCCGCGTCGCGCGCCTGAAACACGGCGGACCCCTCATTGCGTGCGCGCGACACCCAGCCCGCCAGCTTGTCGCCGCCCGACAGCCGGAAGACGCCGGCGTCGCTGGCCGTCAGAATGCGCCCTGCTCCGTCGGTCAGGGCCGCCTGGGAGCCGGAGGGCAGGGCGGGGTCTTCCAGATCGGGCTGCAGGGCCGACAGCGGGATCACCGCCACCATGGCCCCGTCGAACCGTCCCATCGGTCGTTCGGCGCGCGTCGCGACGATCAGGGCGGCGCGATAGCCGGCGTCGTCCGGCGCCCGCATGACCACCAGGTCCTCGCCGTCCCGCAGCCGCTGGAACCACCGGGCGTTCGACGCCGGCGACACCCCGGAGCGCAAGCCGTCGGGCCGGCCGGAGGCGCAGGTCGCCTCGCCCGTCGGGCTAATGCGATAGAGCCCCTCATAGCCGTCCAGCCGACCGACCAGGGCGGTCAGCCGCGCCGCGCAATAGGGGCCGGCGGCGTCGGGGCTGAGGGCGCGCAGCAGAACCTGCGCGCTGTCCAGCTGGGCCTTGGCGTCGGAGGCGCTGCGTTCGGCCGCCAGCTGCAGATCGACCTGGCGATCCTCGGCCTGACGGCGGAAATCCGCCTGGGTCTGGATCAGGCTGAGGACGAAGATCGGCAGCAGCGCCATGGCCATGGCGGCGCCCAGCCGAAAGCGGATGCCCTGGAACCGGTCGTTCGTCCATGTTCGACCCAGGCGCGGCCGTGCGGCTTCGGACGGCGCATTCACCGCCGATCAGCCCCGGGCGCCGGCCAGCCTGTCGGCCTCGCCCAGAATGGTGCGCATGGCCTCGCCGGCCGCTTGGCCGTCGCGGCTGTAGCCGCCCTTTTCCAGCGTGGCCTGAAGGGCGCGGCGCGCCCGGCTGACACGGCTTTTCACCGTGCCGACCGCGCAGCCGCAGATTTCGGCCGCCTCTTCATAGGCGAAGCCGCCCGCGCCGACCAGGATCAGGGCCTCGCGCTGTTCCTCCGGCAGGGTCTTCAGAGCTTGGCGCAGTTCGTCCAGGGCGACGGGCGCCTCGGGATCGTCCACGGCGACCAGGGTGCGTTCGGCCGCCTCCTGATCCAGCTGCGACTGGCGCCACGACCGGCGCTTTTCGGAATAGAACTGGTTGCGCAGGATCATGAAGGTCCACGCCTTCATGTTCGTGCCCATCTGATAGCTGGCGCGCGCGTCCCAGGCCTTCATCATGGCGTCCTGCGCCAGATCGTCTGCGGCGGTGGGGTCGCCGGTCAGGGTGCGGGCGAAGGCGCGCAGATGCGGGATCAGCAGAACCAGTTCGCGCTTGAAGCCTTCATCGTCGGCCGATGCGGGCTTGGGGGCGGCCCCCAGGCGTGAGGTGCTCATGCAGGACCGTCCGCCGCCTTGGCGTCGGCGCGCTTCAGGATTTCCAGGAATTCGTCCGGGACGGGCTCGTTGACGACCTCGTCGAACATATGCCGCAGCTTGACGCCGATGGCCTGCTGGCGAAGACGCGCTTCCTCAAGCCCCGCCTCCCCTTTGTTGTCGGCGCCGCGCGGACGCGAGGAGTCGGAAGAATCAATCATAGACAGAACGGGCCCACCCAACGGTCGTCGCAGAGATGCCAGCCTTAACGCCGTCCCGGCGGCCGGGTTCCTGTAAGCCGTGCATTTTATGCTCAAGCTTGATCGAAGCTGGGGAACCGCGACCGATATGATACGTTTGAACCCGATGTAGCGCTTTCCCTTGCCGGGACGGCGGAGATTTGTCGGGGACTAACTGAATGAGCCTTTTGGCCAGACTCGCGCCGCACCTTCCTTACGTGCGTCGCTACGCCCGCGCCCTGACCGGCGATCAATCCACGGGCGACAACTATGTGCGTGTCGCGCTCGAAGCCCTGGCGGCCGGCGAGCAGCAGCTGTCCCCGGACATGACGCCCCGCGTGGCGCTCTATCACGTCTTCCACGCCATCTGGTCCTCCACCGGCGCCCAGCTGGAAACGGGTGGTCTGGAGACGACGGGCGGGGGCGACGCCTCGCAGCGTCTGCTGCGCATCGCGCCGCGTTCGCGCCAGGCCTTCCTTCTGACCGCGCTGGAAGGGTTCACCCCGTCCGAGGCCGCCCAGATCCTGTCGGCCGATCCGCGCGACGTCGAACGCCTGATCGCCGACGCCCAGGCCGACATTGACGCCGAACTGGCCACCGACGTTCTGGTGATCGAGGACGAGGCCATCATCTCTGCCGACATCCAGAGCCTGGTGCAGGAGTTGGGCCATCGCGTCACCGGCACCGCCACCACCCATGACGAGGCCATCGACGCCGTCGCCCGTCACAAGCCGGGCCTGGTCCTGGCCGACATCCAGCTGGCCGACGGCTCGTCCGGCATCGACGCGGTGAAGGACATCCTGAAGACCCTGGATGTGCCGGTGATCTTCATCACCGCCTTCCCGGAACGCCTGCTGACCGGCGAGCGTCCCGAGCCGACCTTCCTGATCACCAAGCCGTTCCAGCCCGAGACGGTGAAGGCGGCGATCAGCCAGGCGCTGTTCTTCCATCCGTCGCGTCAGAAACAGGCCGCCTGAGGTCTGTATTCCCTAGGACGAGAAGGCCCTGTTCGCCCGTGGCGACAGGGTCTTTTTCGTTTCGACGGTCCCTCGCGAAAGAAAAGGGAGCGTCCCCGGAACCGTCGCCATACGGCGTCGTTATCGGCATGTGGAGGCGGCGACGCCCCCCGACTTGACTGGCCAAGGCCGGTCATGCCGCCTCCGCACCTCATTCTCGATGATGCCACTTCAAAGCGGTCCGAAAGGGCCGCTTTTTTCTTGCGCCTCGTCTCGACCCGCCGCAGCGTCCGGCTCAAGATGGTGGTCAAAGAAAACTTTCGGGAGAGACGCGGATGGCTTCGCAAGACGGCAAGACGAACCGGCAATGGGTGCTGCGCCAGCGGCCCAAGGGGCTGATCCAGCCCGGCGATCTGGAACTGGTCGAAACCCCCGTGCCGGAGGTCGGCGAGGGCGAGGTGCTGGTCCGCACCGTCTATCTGTCGCTGGACCCGACCAACCGCACCTGGATGAACGACACCGAGGGCTATCTGCCGCCGGTGGGTCTGGGCGAGGTCATGCGCGGCCTGACCCTGGGCGTGGTCGAGGGTTCGAAGTCGGATCGCTTCAAGCCTGGCGACGTGGTCATGCCGGCCTCGGGCGGCTGGGCCGACTACGCCGTCGTGCCGGAAAGCGGCCTGCGTCCCGTCCACCGCGCGCCGGGCCTGCCGCTGACGGCCAATATGTCGGTGCTGGGGATGACGGGGCTGACCGCCTATTTCGGCGTGACCGACGTGCTGAAGGCCAGGGCCGGCGAGACCATCGTGATTTCGGCGGCAGCCGGCGCGGTCGGCTCCATCGCCGGCCAGATCGCCAAACAGCGCGGATGCCGCGTCATCGGCATCGCCGGCGGGCCGCAGAAATGCGCCTGGCTGACCGACGAACTCGGTTTCGACGCGGCCATCGACTACAAGAACGAGGACGTGGGCGAGGCGTTGGACCGGCTGGCCCCGGACGGGATCGACCTGAACTTCGAGAACGTCGGCGGCGACATCATGATCGCCGTGTTCAACCGTCTGAAGGTGCATGGCCGCATGGCGGTGTGCGGGCTGGTGTCGTCCTACAATGCGACCAAGGCGCCGCCTTCGCCGAACTTCTCGCGCATCATCACCCACCGGCTGCACGTTCAGGGCTTCCTGGTGCTGGACTACGCCGGGCGGGCCAAGGAGATGGTCGCGGAGATGGGGCCGTGGCTGGCCGACGGTCGGGTGAAGTGGAAGGTCCACGTCGATGACGGCCTGGACGGGGCGGTCGATTCGCTGAACCGCTTGTTCACCGGCGATCACGACGGCAAGCTCTTGGTTCGGGTTTCCGAGGAACCCGCCTGACCCCGTCACAAAAGGCCCGCGCATGAGCGACCCGCTGCACGTCCATTTCGAAGACCTGGAAGTGGGGCAGGTCGTGCCCCTGGGCGCCTGCGCGGTCGATCAGGCCGCGCTGGATGTCTTCGTCGAGCGGTTCGCGCCCGGCTGGGACCCGGCCTATGGCGCGCCGGACGCCATGGTCTATGTGCTGTGGAGCCGCTTGGCCGCCGACAAGTCCGGCGGCTGGGCCCAGACCAAGGTCCTGGCCGTCGACGGCCTGCGCTATATGCGCAACCCCCCGGCGGGCGAGCTGCTGCGCGGGCGGATGACGGTGATGGGCAAGGACCCGGTCGGGGACGAAAAGGGCATCGTCATCGCCTCGCACGACCTGCTGGACGAGGCGGGGCGGCTGGTCTTTTCCTGCCTGACGCGCGCGGTTTTCTCGCGGCGCTGAAAACGAAAAACGCCCCGACGGCGCGAACCGTCGGGGCGTTTGTCCTGGGTCCGAACGTCCGGCTTAGTTGACGGTCGTGGACTGGGCCTGACGCAGGAAGGCCAGGGCGATCAGGCGATCCCAGCCCAGCAGCGACACCAGATGGGCGTAGATCTGGCCCAGGGCGCCGTTGTCGCGCAGTTCGGCCAGCTTCTCGGCCGGCAGGGCGCGCAGCTTGTCTTCCGACACCGCATAATATTCGGCCAGCTTCTGCGGCTCGCCCGGCGTGCCGTCGGGGTTGCGCGGCGTGAAGACGGCGTCGCGCGTGTCCAGCAGGTCCAGATCCTTGATCAGCTGGACGAAGCTTTCCGTGCGCTGGCGCTCCTGCTCGAAGTTGTTGCAGAACTCCATGGCCATGTTGGTGTAGTCGCTGGGCTTGCCGTCGACGAACAGCGGGTTCTCGCCGCCCTCGGCGACGATCGACGCGCCGCGGTCGATGCACAGGATCAGGCGCTGGTTCTGCTTGTCGTCGGCGAAGACGAACGGATAGCGGCGCACATAGGCGGGCACATAGGCGTCGGCGCGGAACTCGCCGTCGTCGGCGACGAACAGGTTTTCGCCCTGGCGCAGGCCCATGACCACGACCGGCTGGCGGTTATCGCCGGTGAAGATGATCGGATAGGAAAGGGCGGCGGCGGCGAACTCAGTCACCGTCAGCGGCACGATGTTCGTCTGGGCCACGAAGGCATAGGGCTTGTCGGCCGGATTGACGCCCAGCGTCGCGTGAACGCCCTGATCCAGCGGCTCGGGGTTCACATAGAAGAGGACGTTGCCTTCGAGCGGCGAGGTGTTCGTGTCGGTCATGAAGCGAGGACGCTCTGGATAAAGAAGATATGAGGCGCGCCTTCTAGCCCAAGCCCGCCTCAGCGGCAAACCCGTGATGCGTCGGTTGCAGCGAAGGGGCTCAGCCATTAGCTGTGGGCCATGGGCAACGCCTGCGATCACGATCACGACCATTCCGGCCTGAAGGGCGGCGCGCTGGATCGCGCCCTGGCCCTGGCAGAGGCGCGCGCGGTCAAGGACGGCGAGCGGATGACCGCCCAGCGCCGCCGGGTGCTGGCCCTGCTGCTGGAGGCCGGCGAGCCGGTCAAGGCCTATGATCTGATCGCCCGTTTCGGCGAGGACGGCCAGGCCGCCAAGCCGCCCACCGTCTATCGCGCGCTGGAGTTTCTGGAGCGGCTGGGCATGGCCCACCGCATCGCTTCCATCAGCGCCTATGTCGCCTGCAGCAGCGACGAGGGCGACGCCGTCCACGCCGCCGCTTTCCTGATCTGCGACTGCTGCGGGGCGACGCGCGAGGTCAGCGGACCCGATCAGGGCGCCATGACCGCCGCCGCCTCGGCCGCCGGCTACGCCATCGCCCGCACCACCATCGAGGCCCACGGACGCTGCGCCGCCTGTCGCGAGGCGGCGTGATCATGGACGCGGCGCTGATGTCCCCGCCGCGCCGCCTGTCCGTGCCCGTCGACAACCGCTGGGGCGCCGGCGAGATGGCGGTGCTGGATTTCGGCGACCCGAACCGGCCCGTCGATCTGATCTTCAGCCACGCCAACGGGTTCAACGCCGCCACCTATCGTCGGCTGCTCTCGCCCCTGTCGACCAGCTTGCGCATCTGGGCGCCGGACCTGCGCGGGCATGGGGGTTCGACCCTGCCGACCTTCGCCCGACCCAAGGTCAGCTGGCGCGATCACCGCGACGACCTGCTGGCCCTGCTGGAGGCCGTGGACGGGCCGCCGGTGGTCATGGCCGGACATTCGATGGGCGGGACCGCCTCCCTGCTGGCGGCGGCGGAACGGCCCGATCGCGTCTCCAGCCTGGTGCTGTTCGATCCGGTCATCTGGAAACAGGCGGCGGTCCTGGCCTTCAACCTGCCGTTCGCCCATCGGCTGATGGGCAATATTCCCATCGCGGCCGCCGCGCGCCGGCGTCGCAGCCGGTTCGACAGTCGCGAACAGGCCATGGCGGCCTATCGCGGACGCGGCGCCTTCAAGGGTTGGCCGGACGGGGTGCTGGCCGACTATCTGTCCGAGGGGCTGGTCGAGGCGACGGGCGAGGACGGCTTCGACCTGGCCGCAGCCCCGGCGTGGGAGGCCGCCAACTACGCCGCCCAGGCGCACGATCCCTGGCGCGCCCTGCGCCGCTATCCCGGCCCCGTCCATATCCTGAAGGCCGAGCATGGGGCGCTGACCCATCTGCCCGTCGCGCCGCGCGGCCTGCCCAAAATCCGGGTCGATGTGGTGTCGGGCGGCGGGCATCTGTTCCCCATGACCCACGCCGATGTGGCGCGCGACGCCCTGTTCGAGGCGGCCGTCTGAAATGATTTCTGTAGGCTGAACAAAGTCCCGCGCTATAAGGGCGCCGCTGAGCATAACTCCCCCGCCCGAGACGCCGCTTGTCCTTCTTTCACGCCGGTCCCGCGCCCAAAGGCGCCGGCCCCCGACCGGGGGCGCTGCGCGACGGCCTGATCCTGGCCCCGGGGATGAAGGTCGGCCTGTTCGGCGGTTCGTTCAATCCGGCCCATGACGGCCACGCCCATGTCGCGGAAACCGCCATGCGCCGCCTGGGTCTGGACCGCGTGGTCTGGCTGGTCTCGCCGCAGAATCCGCTGAAGGACGCCCGACAGAGCGCGCCCCTGGCCGAGCGGATGGCCTCGGCGCGCGCCCACGCCCACGGCCCGTCGATGATCGTTTCGGATTTCGAGAGCCGGGCCGGCGTCGCCTGGACGGTCGACACCCTGCGCCTTCTGGTCGCGCGGCATCCCGGCGTGCAGTTCGTCTGGCTGATGGGATCGGACAATCTGGCCAGCTTCCACCGCTGGCGCGGCTGGACCGACATCATGCGGCTGATGCCGGTGGCGGTGATCGCCCGGCCGGGCTCGCTGCTGGACAGCCGCACGGCGCCGGCCGCCGCCCGGTTCGCCGGCTTCCGCGTGCCGGAACGTGAGGCGGGTCTGTTGCCCAGCCTGTCGGCGCCCGCCTGGACCTATCTGACCGCGCCGCTGAATCCGCTGTCCTCGACGGCCATTCGCAGCGCAGGGGCGCGGCGTCAGACCGGACGCCCGGCGGCATAAACGCCGGCGTGATTGCGGCGCCGGTTCACGTTTCGGCCCATCCGTGCTAGAGGGCGTCTTTAGTCAACGCTCCCGGAGCCCTCCGCTGACCCCCTCGCCCGCGTACGATACGCAAGACGCCGCCGTTTCGAATACGGCGCACGAGATGGACCCTATCGAACCTCTCCATTCCGAAGACGGCCCAGACTCCAACCTGGCCTTCGGCGATTCCGCCCCGCGCCCCGTCGGCTCCACGCCGCTGGAAGAAGCCCTGCTGAGCCGCCTCGACGAGGACAAGGCCCAGGACCTCGTCCTGATCGACCTGAAGGGCAAGAGCGCCATGGCCGACACAATGATCGTGGCGTCGGGCCGGTCGCACCGTCACGTCGGCGCCATCGCCGACCACCTGCTGCGCACCCTGAAGGAACAGGGTCTGGGCAAGGCCAAGGTCGAGGGCCTGCCGCATTGCGACTGGGTGCTGATCGACGCCGGCGACGTGATCGTCCACCTGTTCCGCCCCGAGGTCCGCACCTTCTACAATATCGAGAAGATCTGGGCCGTCGATTCCGCGCACCGCACCGCGCGCGACTGACCCCATGAAGCTGGGCATCGTCGCCATCGGCCGGCCGGGCCGGGGGCCCGAGACGACGCTGGCCGACGACTACGCCCGGCGCGCCACCCTCGCGGGACGCGCGCTGGGCCTCGGCCCCCTCGAATTGATCGACCTGGACCCGCGTAAGCCGGGCAAGGCGCCGGAGGCCGAACTGATCCTGGCGGCCGCCGAGGGCGCGCACCTGATCGCCTGCGACGAACGGGGCAAGACCTATTCCTCGCGCGCCTTCGCCGACCATGTCGCCAGACTGCGTGATCAGGGCGAACGCCGTCTGGTCTTCGCCATCGGCGGGGCGGACGGGCTGGACGAGAGCGTGCGGGCCGCCGCATCCTCGACCCTGGCCTTCGGTCCCCAGACCTGGCCCCACGCCCTGGCCCGCGCCATGCTGGCCGAACAGCTGTATCGGGCCGTGACCATTCTGGCCGGATCGCCCTATCATCGCGACTGAGATGCGTCGCGCCGGTCCCCTTTCCCTCGCCCTGCTGACGGGCTTCGTCTGCGCCGCCCCGGCCATGAGCCGTCAGGCGCCCGAGAGCGAACTGTCGCGCATCCAGGCCGAATACCGCGACGAGGCGGTGCGCGCCCGGCGGCTGCGCGCCGACGCGGACGCCGCCAAGGCCGAACTGGCGCAGCTGGAGCGCCGGCTGGCGACCCTGCGCGCCGACGCCCGCAACGACGACCGCCAGATCGACGACCAGCGCGCCCGCCTGCGACAGCTCAGCGAGCGCGAGGCCGAACTGGTGTCCAGCCTGGCCCGCGAACGCGGCGCCCAGAGCCGCCTGCTCAGCGCGCTGCAGATGATGAGCCGCCGTCCGCCCCCGCCGCTGCTGGTTCCGGCGGACAAGGCCATCGACACCGTGCGCGCCTCCATCCTGCTCAAGGCCATGACCCCGGACCTGGAGACCCGCGCCAAGGCCCTGGCGGCGCGTCAGGCCGAGATCATGCGTATCCGCCGCCTCGCCGTCCTGTCCTCGGAACGCTTGCTGACGACCGAGAGCGCCCAAGGCGATCGCCGGGCCGAGATCGAGGGGCTGACGTCGCGCAAGACCGCCCTGACCGCCGTGCTGAACGCCGAGGCGCGCGCCGCCGAACGCGCCGCCGACGTGTTGGAGCGCCGCATCCGCGAACTGGGCGGCGCCGTGCCCCAGGCCGAGGCCGTCGAGACGCCCACAGCGCGTCTGCCCGCCAACCGCGCCCGCCTCAGCCCGCCGGTCGGGGGCGCGCCGACCCAGACCTGGGGTCAGGGAACCTCCGGCTGGCGCTGGCGCGCGGACCGGGCGGCGATCAAGGCGCCCGCCGACGCCAAGGTCGCCTACGCCGGGCCGCTGACCGGCTGGGGGCAGGTGGTGGTGCTGGACCTGGGGCCGGGCTGGCGCGCGGTGATCGCGGGGCTGGAAAGCGTCGATGTCCACGGCGACGCGCGCGTCGCGGACGGCCAGACCCTGGGGCGCAGCGGGCCGGACGGCGACGTCTATTTCGAACTGCGTCGCGACGAACGGCCCATCGATCCGGGGCCGTGGCTGCGATGAATCCGCAATAGGCCTTTGCATTATCCTCCGACGCTGATTTTATCGGAGGGACGCCGCGTCGCCACGATTTGGTCGTGTCTGCGGGGCCTTACCCTTCAAACGGGCGCCTTGAATGATCGGCCCGACCGAAAGAGACCGAATGCGTAAACTGCTCCTCGTCGGCTGCGCCGCACTGGTGCTCGGCGGCTCCGCCGCTGCTGTCAGCAGTCAGACCCCCCGCAACGAAACCTTCCGCATGCTGGAGCTGTTCGGCGACGTGGTCGGCATCGTGGAGCAGGCCTATGTCGTCCCGGTCGACAACAAGAAGCTGATCGAGGCGGCGCTGGCGGGCATGATGACCGCGTTGGACCCGCACTCCAACTATCTGCCGCCCACCAATTACAACGAGCTGCGCGAACGCACCGAGGGCCAGTATTCGGGCGTCGGCCTGACCATCAGCGCCGACGGCGGCATGGTGAAGGTCATCTCGCCGATGGACGACAGCCCCGCCGCCAAGGCCGGGGTCCAGGCGGGCGACGTCATCTCCTCCATCGAGGGTCAGAACGCGGCGGGCCTGACGGTCAGCCAGGTGTCCGAGAAGCTGCGCGGCGCCGTGGGCACCAGCGTCAAGGTGACGTTCCTGCGCGACGGCTCCGACCCGCTGGAAGTGACCCTGACCCGCGAGGTCATCAAGGTCCAGTCGGTCACGGGCCGGGTCGAGGGCGACTTCGGCTATCTGCGCGTCTCGACTTTCAACGAGAACACCGGCCGCGAGCTGAACGAGGCCATCGCCAAGATCAAGGCCGAGAAGCCGGGCGTGAAGGGCTATGTCCTGGACCTGCGCAACAACGGCGGCGGCCTGTTGAACGCCGCCATCGACGTGTCCGACGCCTTCCTGGAACGCGGCGAGATCGTCAGCCAGCGGGGAAGGAAGCCCGAACAGATTCAGCGTTATTCCGCCAAGCCGGGCGACATCACCGGCGGCCTGCCGCTGGTCGTGCTGGTCAACTACGGCTCGGCCTCGGCGTCCGAGATCGTCGCCGGCGCCCTGAAGGATCATCAGCGCGCGACCATCGTGGGTCTGACCAGCTTCGGCAAGGGTTCGGTCCAGACGGTGATCCCGCTGCGCCAGGGTCAGGACGGCGCCCTGTCGATTACGACGGCGCGCTACTACACACCGTCGGGCGCCTCGATCCAGAAGATCGGCATCGAGCCGGACCTGGAGGTCGCCCGGTCCGAGGCCGAGGCCCGCATCGTCTCGCGCTCCAGCTTCATCTATTCCGAGGCCGCCTACGCCACGGCGCTGGACGCCTCCATCGGCGCCGAGCGCAAGGGACCGCACACCCCGCGCGAGGCCCCCGGCGAAGGCTTCGACAAGGACAAGGATTATCAGCTGGAGCGGGCGCTGGACGTGCTGCGCGCCGGCGGCGACCTGTCGAAACTGTCCAAGGCGCCGGAAGGGATCGTCGTCACCGAACCGGGCTCGACGCCCAAGCCCGACGCCGAGCCGGCGGCGGATGCGCCGAAAGACGAATAGGACGGGGAAAGGGCGGCGCGAGCCGCCTTTTTCTTGCGGCTGGAGATTCGGCGGCTGAGTTTGGCCGGCCGACCTATCGGCGCACTTCAGACAAAAGATTCATCACAACGGGCACGACGAGGTCACGACGAACACGACGCCGCCGTGCCATTTCGAAAAAGCTTGATGGGTCTGAGGCGGCGAAGCCGCAACTCGATCAACGGTCTGAGACGGAACGGGGCGCCGAGGCGCGCTCGGTTCCGTCGTGGTCGTCGTGACCTCGTCGTGCCCGCTGTGATGAAAACGGCTTCCAGGCGCTCCGCATCACCTCAGCAATACGATTGCTCTAGGACAGGCGGTCCCGGAACGCCGAATAATCGAAATCGCGCATCGTCCTCAGCGCATCCGTCTCCGAGTTCCACAGCACGATGGACGGCAGGGGCACGCCGTTGAAGGTGTTGGTCTTGACCATCGAATAGTGGGCCTGATCCAGAAACGCGATCCGCGTCCCCGGTGTCGGCCGCTCGGCGAAGACATAGTCGCCGATGATGTCGCCGGCTAAACACGACGGCCCGCCCAGCCGCACCGTCACCCCCTGCGCCGGCTCGTCCAGCAGGGCGGGGCGATAGGGCGCCTCGATCACGTCGGGCATGTGGCAGGTGGCCGAGATGTCGGTGATGCCGATGGGCATGCCGTTGTCGAAGACATCCAGCACCTCGCCGATCAGGATGCCGGCGTCCAGCGCGACCGCCTCGCCCGGCTCCAGATAGACCTGGACGCCGTGTTTGGCCTGGATGTCCCGCACGAAGGCGACCAGATCGTCGGTCTGATAGTCGGCGCGGGTGATGTGGTGTCCGCCGCCCAGATTCAGCCATTTGATCCCGCCCAGCAGCGGCTCAAGCTTGGGCTCCACCGCCGCCCAGATGCGCGACAGGGGCTCGAAATCCTGCTCGCACAGGGCGTGGATATGCAGGCCGTCCACCCCGACCAGATGTTCGGGCGTCAGTTGCGACACCGGAAAGCCCAGACGCGAACAGGGCTGGGCCGGATCGTATTTGGCGACCTCGCCTTCCGAATGTTCGGGGTTCAGCCGCAGGCCGATCTCGAACACTTCGCCTTCGGCCCGCGCCGCCGCGATCAGGTCGGCGAACCGGGCGATCTGGGCCGGATTGTTGAAGATGACATGGTCCGACAGACGCAGGATTTCGGGCAGGTCCTGCGCCGTATAGGCCGGCGAATAGGTGGTCAGTTCGCCCTTGTAGAACTCGCGCGCCAGCCGCGCCTCCCAAAGACCCGAGGCGCAGACCCCGTCGAGGTATTCGCCGACCACATCGGCCAGCGACCACATCGAAAACGCCTTCAACGCCAGAAGCACGCGCGCCGCCGCCCCGTCGCGCACGCCCTTCAGCACCGACAGATTGCGACGGATGGCCGCCTCGTCCACCACGAAGGCGGGCGAGGCGACGCGGTTCAGGTCGAAATGCGCAAAGGCGCCCGGATCGCCGGCCTGGGTCTGCATTCAGTAGGGTCCGATCAGAAGTCCAGAGGGGCGTCCAGGTCCTGAACCTTCCACGGCAGGCCGTGCTGGTTCAGCATGTCCATGAAGGGATCGGGATCGAGCTGCTCCATGTTGAACACGCCGTCGCCCTTCCACTGGCCCGTCACCACCAGGGCCGCGCCGATCATGGCCGGGACGCCGGTGGTGTAGCTGACGGCCTGGTTGCCGGTCTCGGCATAGGCCGCTTCGTGGTCGCAGATGTTGTTGACGTAAACCGTCTTCCTGACCCCGTCCTTCAGGCCGGTGGCGATGACGCCGATGTTGGTCTTGCCCTTGGTGATCGGCCCCAGAGAGGCGGGTTCCGGCAGTAGGGCCTTCAGGAACTCGATCGGAATGATCTCGCGGCCCTGGAACGACATCGGCTCGATCGAGGTCATGCCGATGTTCTCCAGCACTTCCAGATGCTTCAGATAGGAGTCGCCGAAGGTCATCCAGAAACGGATGCGCTTGATCTCGGGGTAGAATTTGGCCAGCGATTCCAGCTCCTCATGGTACATGAGGTACATATTCTTCTCGCCCACGCCCTCGAAGTCGAAGACCTGTTTGTGGCTCAGCGCCGGGCCTTCGACCCACTGGCCGTTTTCCCAGTGACGCGAGTTGGCGGTCACTTCACGCAGGTTGATCTCGGGGTTGAAGTTGGTCGCGAACGGCAGGCCGGTGTCGCCGCCGTTGCAGTCCAGGATGTCCAGCGTCTCGATGGAATCCAGCAGGTGCTTCTTGACGTAGGTGGTGAAGACCGAGGTTACGCCGGGGTCGAAACCCGAACCCAGCAGCGCCATCAGGCCCGCATCCTTGAAGCGATCCTGATAGGCCCACTGCCACTTGTATTCGAACTTGGCCTCGTCGCGCGGCTCGTAGTTGGCGGTGTCCAGATAGTCGACGCCCGCTGCCAGACAGGCGTCCATGATCGACAGGTCCTGATAGGGCAGGGCCAGGTTCACGACCAACTGGGGCTGGACCGACTGGATCAGGGCCGTGGTCGCCGCCACGTCGTCGGCGTCGATGGCCGCCGTGTCGATGTCGACGCCGAAGCGCGACTTCACGGACTGGGCGATGGCGTCGCACTTGGACTTGGTGCGGCTGGCCAGGGTGATATGCGAGAAGATGTCCGTATTCATCGCCATCTTGTGGACGGCCACCGAACTGACGCCGCCCGCGCCGATAACCAGCACCTTGCTCATTCGTGCTTCTCCCGAAGTCTGAAACCCTGGCGACAACGCCGCCCCTATAAAGGGCGCGGCTCTTAGCACGATGATGACAATCCGCTAAATGCCTTGGCGCGCATCGGCTTTATAGCGCGATTGACTCGCCGTGGTTGCCTTGGCGCCGGTTTTCCTTCATAAGCCGCCGCTTCCGACGCAAGTGAACCTCGCGTCTCCACCCACACGACAGCTTTTTTGTCGTGCTACCGCGCTCCGCGCTGCTTGAGCACAGCCCTTTCGGGCTCAAGCAGGCCGCAAGGCCGATAGCCCGCAAAAAAGAACGAGGTGGGCGAGAACCCTCCGCCGACGTGATCGTCGCCGGGGGCCGTTGTCGTATGGAGCCGTTTCACCCGTCGATATGAGGTAGTGAATGTTCGAGGCTCTGAACGAGCGGCTGACAGGCGTCTTCGACCGGATCACCGGGCGCGGCGCCCTGTCCGAAAAGGATGTCGCCGAGGCGATGCGCGAAGTGCGCGTGGCCCTGCTCGAAGCCGACGTCGCCCTGCCGGTCGTCAAGGAATTCATCGCCTTCGCCACCGAGCGCGCCACCGGCGAAGAGGTGATCCGTTCGGTCAAGCCCGCCGATCAGGTGGTCAAGATCGTCTATGACGGCCTGATCGAGATGCTGGGCGGCGAGGAGCCCGTCCCCCTCAACACCAACGCCAATCCGCCCGCCGTGGTGCTGATGGCCGGTCTGCAGGGGTCGGGCAAGACGACGACCTCGGCCAAGCTGGCGCTGCGTCTGACCAAGTTCGATCGCAAGAAGGTCATGATGGCCTCGCTCGATACGCGCCGTCCGGCCGCGATGGAGCAGCTGGCCACACTGGGCAAGCAGATCGAGGTCGCGACCCTGCCCATCGTTCAGGGCGAGAGCGCGGTCCAGATCACCAAACGCGCCCTGACCGCCGCCAAGCTTCAGGGTTTCGACGTTCTGATCCTGGACACCGCCGGCCGCATCACCCTGGACGAAGGGCTGATGAACGAGGTCGCCGAGGTCGCCGACATCGCCAGGCCGGTCGAGACCCTGCTGGTCGCCGACAGCCTGACGGGTCAGGACGCGGTTCGCACCGCCAAGGCCTTCCACGAGCGCCTTCCCCTGACGGGTCTGGTCCTGACCCGCGCCGACGGCGACGGGCGCGGCGGCGCCATGCTGTCGATGCGGGCCGTCACCGGCCTGCCGATCAAATATCTGGGCGCCGGCGAAAAGGTCGATGCGCTGGACGTGTTCGACGCCCGCCGCGTCGCCGGCCGCATCCTGGGTCAGGGCGACATCGTCGCCCTGGTCGAAAAGGCCAGTCAGGAGCTGGACCAGGCCAAGGCCGAGAAGATGGCCCGGAAACTGGCCAAGGGTCAGTTCGATCTGGACGACCTGGCCGGTCAGCTTCAGCAGATGAAGCGGATGGGCGGGCTTCAGGGCATCATGGGCATGCTGCCCGGCGTGGCCAAGATGAAGGGTCAGATGGCCGAGAGCGGCATCGACGACCGCATGATCCTGCGTCAGGAAGCGATCATCTCCTCGATGACCAAGGCCGAGCGCAAGAAGCCCGACCTGCTGAACGCCTCGCGCAAGAAGCGCATCGCCGCCGGCGCCGGCGTCGACGTGCAGGACGTGAACCGGGTTCTGAAACAGCACCGCCAGATGGCCGATGTGGTCAAGTCGATGGCGCGCGGCGGACCCAGGAAGATGCAGCAGATGGCCGCCATGCTGGGCGGTCTCGGCGGCGGCGCAATGCCCGGAATGGGCGGCGGCCCCGACATGGCCCGCCTCAAGGCGCTGGGCGGCGGCAAGATGGCAGAACCCTCCGCCGACGATCTGAAAGCCATCCAGGACCGCCTTGCGGGTCTGGGCGGCGGACAACTTCCGGGAGGCCTTCCGGGCCTGCCGGGCTTCCCTCCCAAGAAATAACGACTACCTGGAAAGAGACCTGAAATGCTGAAGATTCGTCTGGCCCGCGGCGGCGCCAAGAAGCGCCCCTACTACCACATCGTCGTCGCCGACTCGCACTCGCCCCGCGACGGCAAGTTCATCGAGAAGGTCGGCTCCTACAACCCGATGCTGCCCAAGGACGGCGCCCAACCGCGCGTCGCCCTGAAGGTCGAGCGCATCGCCGAATGGCTCGGCAAGGGCGCCCAGCCGACCGACCGCGTCGCCCGCTTCCTGTCGCAGGACGAGACCCTGGGCCAGAAGGTCAAGTGGACCCAGTCCAACAACCCGAACAAGGCCCAGCCCGGCAAGAAGGCGCAAGAGCGCGCCGCCGAACGCGCCCAGCGCGAAGCCGACCGCCTGGAGGCCGAAGCCGCCGCCAAGGTCGAGGCCGCTGAAGCCGCCGCCCGCGCCAAGGAAGAGGCCGCCGCCGCCGCCGAAGCCGCCAAGAACGCCCCCGCTGCTGAAGAAGCGCCTGCCGAAGACGCTCCGGCCGCTGAAGACGCTCCGGCTGCCGAAGCGACCGAGGAAAAGGCCGAAGGCTAAGCCTTTCGGTTCGACGATGATCGAGGCGGCGTCTTTCGGCGCCGCCTTTTTCATGCCTTAAGGACAGAGATGACCACGGACAGCAGATTGATCCTCGTCGGCCAGGTCGGCGGCGGTTTCGGAGTGCGGGGCGAGGTGCGCGTGACCGCCTTCACCGCCGATCCCCTGGCCCTGACCGCCTATGGCCCGCTGCTGCGCGCCGACGGGACCGTGGCCCTGACCCTGACCGCGACCCGCCCGGACAAGAACGGCGTCGTCGGCCGCGCCAAAGAGATCGCCACCAAGGAACAGGCCGACGCCCTGCGCGGCCTGAAGCTGCACGTTCCCCGCGACCGCTTCCCCGAGCCGGAAGAGGACGAATTCTATCTCGCGGATCTGCTGGGGGTGGAGGTTCGCGATGTCGCCGGCGCCGTGCTGGGTGCGGTGAAGTCGGTCCAGAACTTCGGCGCCGACGACATGCTGGAGATCGCGCCCGCCGCCGGCGGCCCGACCTGGTATCTGCCCTTCACCAAGGACGCGACGCCGGAATTGCACCTGTCCGACGGCTGGCTGATGGCGGCGCCGCCGACCGAGGTGGGCGAGCGCGAACCGGATTAGGGCGGGCGGTTTCGTCCCTTATGCGTCCTCGACCGGGGCGTCGCCGACGTGTTTCTTGATCGATTCGATCGCCCGCTTGGCGCCCGACTTGTCCGAATAGCCTTCGGTCGAGAAGATGATCTCGGAATTGTATTTGAAGCGGACGCGGTACTCGCCCGCCTTGTCCTGATAGACTTCGAACTTGTGCGCCATCTGGCGTCTCCTTGACTTCGACCGACTGTCGGTCACGGCCAAGCTGGCGCCGCTTTCTGTCCGGTTCCAGACACAAGCGCGCGATCAAACGGCGCCCATCGCGGTTGCCAAATGGCAGGGGCCTTCCGACATGAAGGGCTCAATCGCCAGAGGTTCGCCCCATGACCGACCTGTCCGCCTTTCCCGTCACCCGCCGCTGGCCGGCCCGGCATCCCGACCGCATCCAGCTCTATTCCCTGCCGACGCCCAACGGGGTGAAGGTGTCGATCATGCTGGAGGAGGTCGGCCTGGCCTATGAGCCGCACCTGATCGACATCATGGCCAACGAGACATGGGGGGCGGAGTTTCTGTCGCTGAACCCCAATGGCAAGATCCCGGCCATCATCGACCCCGATGGTCCGGGCGGCCAGCCGCTGGCCCTGTTCGAATCCGGCGCCATCCTGATCTATCTGGCCGAAAAGACCGGCCAGCTGCTCTCGACCGAGCCGGCGACCCGCTACCAGACGATCCAGTGGCTGATGTTCCAGATGGGGGCCATCGGCCCGATGTTCGGACAGTTGGGCTTCTTCCACCGCTTCGCCGGCCGGGAGTATGAGGACAAGCGCCCGCGCGACCGCTACGTCGCCGAAAGCCGCCGCCTGCTGGGCGTGCTGGAGGCGCAGCTTGAGGGGCGGGATTGGATCGTAGGAAAGGATAGGGGCGACTACTCCATCGCCGATGTCGCCACCCTGGGCTGGGTCCGCAATCTGATCGGCTTCTACGAGGCGGGCGAGATCGTCGGCTTCAAGGATTTCCCCCGCGTCGCCGCCTGGCTGGAGCGCGGGCTGGCCCGTCCGGCGGTGCAGCGCGGGCTGGAGATTCCGGCGCGTCATTGAACCGTCGCCGCAAGCGAGCATTATCTGATGTCTTCAACAGGAGCGCGACCCATGGGTATCTTCTCTTCAATCTGGAACAAGATCACCGGCCACAAGCCCGCGACGGCCCCGCAGCCGACCCCGGTCCCCACCGCCCAACCTGCGCCCGGCGCGACGCCTGCGCCCGCCCCCGCGCTCCCGCCCGTCGATGTCGAGGCGGTGCTCAGCGATCTGGCGGCGTCCAAGGGCGGCGGCGGCAACTGGCGGACCTCCATCGTCGATCTGCTGAAGCTGCTCGACCTGGATTCCAGCCTGGCGGCCCGCAAGGAACTGGCCGAGGAGCTGAACGTCCACGCCGGCGAACACGGCTCGGCCGAGCAGAACATCGCCCTGTCCAAGGCGGTCTGGCAGAAGCTGGCCGAAAACGGCGGCCAGGTCCCGGCCTCGCTGCGGGACTAACGGCCCTCAGGCAGCGCGAAGCGCGGTAGGGCGAACAAGTAAGACCCCTCGCTGGATCAGGCTCTTGGTCTGATCCAGCGCATCGCCGCCAGAGCGGCGAACCCCACGACCAGTCCCCAGAAGGCGGAGCCGATCCCGAACAGGGCGACGCCCGACCCCGTGGCGGCGAAGGTCAGGACGGCGGCCTCCCGTTCGTCCGGCTTGGCCAGCATGGCGCCCAGCGCCCCTGTCAGGGCCGCGATCAGGGCCAGTCCCGTGATGATGGCCAGCACCGCAGGCGGCATGGCGATGAACAAGCCCGCCAGAGGCGCGGCGAACAGCGCCACGACGACATAGAATCCGCCATAGATTACGCCCACGACCCATCGCCGGGCCGGATCAGGGTGGGCTTCGGGGCCTGTGCAAAGAGCGGCGGTAATGGCGGCCAGATTAACCCCGTGGGCGCCGAACGGGGCGGCGATCAGACTGGTCAGGCCTGTGGCGAGGATCAGTCGATTGGCGGGCGGCGCATAGCCTGCGGCCCTCAGCACCACCAGCCCCGGCAGGTTCTGCGAGGCCAGCGTGACCAGAAACAGCGGCAGACCCAGGCTGACCGCGATCTTCCAGTCGAAGACGGGCATGACCGGCTCCAGCCCGCCGAACAGGCCCGTCCCCGGCGGCAGGCCGACTTGTCCCCTGAAGGCCAAAACGGCAAAGGCGGCGACCAGGACGGCAGGTAGGCTCCAGGCGGGCCACATCCGCCGCGTGACGATGAAGACGGTCAGCAGGCCCACCGCCAGCCCCATCTCATCCGGCGCCACCTTGAACAGTCTCAGGACAAAGGGCAGCAGCACTCCGGCCAGCATGGCCGAGGCGACCGAGGCCGGTATCTTCTGCGCCAACCGCCCCAGCGCGGGCAGCAGTCCCGTCAGCACCATCAACACGGCCGCGACGACGAAGGCGCCCACGGCGTTGGCCCAGCCCAGGCCCAGCGTGGAGGCCGCCAGCAGCGCCGCCCCCGGCGTGGACCAGGCCAGGACGACCGGCATCCTGAACCGCCAGCTCAGCAGCATCCCCGGCAGGCCGATCCCCAGGCACAGGGCCGTGACCATCGAAACGATCTGGGCCGGGCTGGCCCCCAGCGCCTGTCCCGCCTGAACGACCAGGGCGACCGTGCCGCCGAACCCGACGACCGTGGCCACGGCGGCGGCGGAGAAGCTGGCGGGCGGGGGCAGGGGCGGCGTCGTCATGGCCCAAGGGATAGGCGCGACGCTGGACCCCCCGAAAGCAAAAAGGACCGCCGGATGCTCCGGCGGCCCTTCATTGTTCACGGATGCGGCGGGATCAGCCCTCGATGTCTTCCGGCAGGCCGACGGCGTGGAAGCCCGCATCGACGTGGACGACTTCGCCCGTGGTCGAACGGCCCAGGTCCGAACACAGCCACAGGGCGGCGCCGGCGACGCCTTCCATCGAGGTCTCTTCCTTGATCAGCGAGAACTGGGCCGACTTGGAATGCAGGCCCCGTCCGCCCGAAATCCCCGCCAGCGACAGGGTCCGCATGGCGCCCGCCGAGATGGCGTTGACGCGGATGTTCTTCGGCCCCAGGTCGCGCGCGATATAGCGGGTCGCGGCCTCCAGCGCGGCCTTGGCCACGCCCATGGTGTTGTAGTTCGGAATGACCCGTTCCGACCCCAGATAGGTCAGGGTGATCATCGAGCCGCCGTTGGGCATCAGCCGGGCCGAACGCTTGGCCACGTCCACGAAGCTGAAGGCCGAGATGTTCATGGCCAACAGGAAGCTGTCGCGGGTGGTGTTGTCGACGAACGACCCCTTCAACTCGTCTTTGTTGGCGAAGGCGACCGAGTGGACGACGAAGTCGATCGTGCCGAATTCCTTCTCCAGCTCCTCGAACGCCTTGTCCATCGAGGCGTCGTCGGTGACGTCGGCCTGGATCAGCAGCCGGGCGCCGACGCTTTCGGCCAGCGGGCGCACCCGACGCTCCAGGCTTTCGCCCAGATAGGTGAAGGCCAACTCGGCGCCCTGGGCGGCCAGTTGCGATGCGATGCCCCAGGCGATGGAGCTGGAGTTCGCGACCCCCATGATCAGGCCCTTCTTGCCCTTCATGAGGTCTCCGGTGGGCATGTCCCAGCCTTCGCTCGTCGCCATTGTGTGTCTCCTGATGATTTGCCGGAGGGTTAGCAGGGCAGGGCGGCAGGCTCAACGCCTCACCCCTCCACCGCAAGGGAGGGGAAACGTGGCGTGGGGCCTTACAGCAGGGCCGAAACCGCCGCCCGGGCGGCCTCGCCCAGGTCCGCGCGTTTCAGGGCCAGGGCGACGTTGGCGCGCAGCAGGCCGATCTTGTCGCCGCAGTCGTGGGTCACGCCGGCGTATTCGACGGCGGTGAAGGCCTGGGTGTCCATCAGCCGGGCCATGGCGTCGGTCAGCTGGATCTCGTTGCCGGCGCCCCGCTCCTGCGTCGCCAGAAGGTCGAAGATTTCCGGCTGCAGGATGTAGCGACCGGCGATCGACAGATTGGACGGCGCCGTGCCGGGGGCGGGCTTTTCGACCATCCCCTTCATGGTGATCCGATTGCCGTCGCGGGCGGCGGGATCGACGATGCCGTATTTGTGGGCCTGTTCGATATCGACCGATTCCACCCCGATCAGATTGCCGCCCGTCTCGGCATAGACCTCGACCAGTTGCTTCAGGGCGCCGGGTTGGCCGTCAACGATCACGTCGGGCAGGATGACGGCGAACGGCTCGGGGCCGATGATGTCGCGCGCGCACCAGACGGCGTGGCCCAGGCCCTTGGGCTGCATCTGGCGGGTGAAGCTCATCTCGCCGGGCCGCGCCAGTTCGGCGTTCATCGCCGCCAGGATTTCGGTCTTGCCCTTGGCCTCCAGCTGGGCCTCCAGCTCAATCTGGTGATCGAAATAGTCCTCGATCGCTTCCTTGGAGCGGCCGGTGACGAAGACGATATGCTCGATCCCCGCCTCGCGCGCCTCTTCCACAATGTAGGACAGGATCGGCCGGTCGACGACATTCAGCAACTCCTTGGGCGTCGTCTTGGTGCCGGGAAGGACGCGGGTGCCGAGGCCCGCGACGGGCAGTACGGCCTTGCGCAGACGCGCGGGCGTGGAGGTCATCAAATCATCCTGACAGCTATCCCGCCCCTCATACCCGGTGCGGACCGGCGAAAGAAGGGGCGGGACGGCGGTCGGGTTCCGCCTTATTTGGCGGGGCGGGCCATCGGCGTCATGGCGACGACCAAAGCGCGCTGGGCCTGGAGCTGGTCTTCCGGCAGCGGGATCAGGCCGCGGTCGGCCAGATAGCCGCCCTTGCCGGCCGACCCTTCCGACAGGAACTCCTGCACGAACTGCTGCAGGCCGGGGATCACGCCGACATGGGCCTTCTTCACATAGATGTAGAGGCTGCGCGACAGCGGGTATTCGCCGCTGGCGATGGTGTCGGCGGTGGGCGAGACGCCGTCGATGGTCTCGGCCTTCACCGTGTCCAGGTTCTGCTCCAGGAAGGAATAGCCGAACACGCCCAGCGATCCCGGCGTGCGGGTCAGGGTCTGGACGATGGCGTTGTCGTTCTCGCCCGAGTCGATCCAGGCGCCGTCTTCGCGCAGGGTATGGGCGATGGCCTCGAACCGGTTCTTGTCGCCCTCGATGGCCTTGACCCCCGGCACCAACTTGGCGCCCGGCGTCATGCCCAGCTCCAGGAAGGCGTCGCGCGTGCCCGAGGTGGGCGGAGGGCCATAGACCTGGATGCGCTGGTTCGGCAGGCCCTTGTTCACCTCGTTCCAGCTCTTGGCCGGGTTGGCGACGAAGGCGCCGTTCGCGCCCGGCACTTCCTTGGCCAGACCTTCATAGAGGTCGTTCAGTTCGAAGTTGAAGCCGTTACCGTTGCGGGCGGTGGCGATGACGATGCCGTCGAAGCCGATCTTGATCTCGACGATGTCGGTGACGCCGTTCTTGGCGCACAGGTCGAACTCGGACGCCTTCATCTGACGCGAGGCGTTGGCGATGTCGGGGGTGTTGGGGCCGACGCCCTGGCAGAAGGCCTGGATGCCGCCGCCGGTGCCCAGCGATTCGACGCGCGGCGCGGCGCCGCCCGAGGTGCGGGCGAAGGTTTCGGCGACGCGGGTGGCGAACGGGAAGACGGTGGACGAACCCGCCGCCCAGATGCCCGACCGGGTTCCAGACGGCGAACCGCCCGAACCGCCGCCGTCGCCGCAGGCCGCCAGGGCCATGAGGGCGGTCGCCGCCACGGCGTATTTCAGTGAACGGATCATCAGTCGCTCTCCCTGAGCCTCGATTTCGCGACGCTTAGACCAGAGGTTTGTGACGGTTTTTGCCTCCGTTCAGCGGCCCGTCACAGCAGGCGGCGGCGCATGACCTGCGACAGGGTGTCGATCAGGGTCACGGCGACCACGACGACGATCACGATGGCCGAGACGGCGCGGAAGTCGAAGGCGTTCATGCTGTCGAACAGCACCTGGCCGATGCCGCCGGCGCCGATCAGGCCCAGCACCGTCGCCGACCGGCTGTTGGATTCGAAACGATACAGGGCGAACGACGTCCACAGCGGCGCGACCTGCGGCAGTACGCCCCAGACGATCTCGTGCAGCTTGCCGGCCCCGGTGGCGCGCACGCCTTCGACCGGCCCCTTGTCGATGGATTCCACGGCTTCCGAGAACAGCTTGGCCAGGACGCCGGCCGTGTTCAGGGTGATGGCCAGAACGCCGGCCAGCGGCCCCAGGCCCACGGCGGTCACGAACAGCAGGCCGATCACCAGATCGGGCACCGAACGCAGCAGGTTCATCACCCAGCGCACCGGGGTCACGATCCAGACGGGGGCGATGTTGCGCGCCGCCGCCAGACCCAGCGGAATGCCCAGGATCACGGCCAGGAAGGTGCCCCACAAGGCGATCTGGACCGTCTCCCACATCTTGGCGACGAACATCTTCCAGTCGGCGAAATCGGGCCGCAGAAGGTCGTGGACGAACAGCTTGGTGCTTTCGTTGCCCGCGAACAGGCGCGAGATATTGCCCAGGTCCACAGCGTCGATGCTGTAGAGCAGGACGGCGGCGACGCCGCCCCAGACCAGGATGTCTGCGACCCAGGCCAGGGTCGATTTCTTGGGCGCCGCCGGAATGGCGAGCGCGGGCGACGCGGCTGTGGTCAAGGCCGGACCTCGCGCAGGCTGCGCAGGCGTTGCAGTTCGCGCTCGGCGGCGGCCGCGCCGGCGGCATCGCCCTTGGCGCGGGCCTCGCCCAGCTTCTGGTCGGCGATCATCTCGCGGATCGGGTCCAGATAGCTGTCGTCGGCGGCGGCGAAGCGCGAATATTCCAGGTCCGCCAGAATCTTGCGCTGGCGTTCGGCCTCGGCCCCTTCGCCCTGGCCATAGGTCAGGAAGAAGCTGCGAATCTTTTCCTTCAGCGCCGGGTCCAGGTCCTCGCGCACGACGATGCCGCTCTCGGGGATGGGGGGCGAGGTCCAGATGTCCTCGATCTGGGCGGCCAGCTGCGGGTTCTCCTTGCGCATGAACAGGGTGTTGACGCTGTTAGAGGTCGCCACGTCGATCACGCCGGTCGCCACGCCGAAGGCGTTGGCCTGGTGGTTGGCCGAGCGCACGGTCTTGAAGCACTGGCTGGGGACCACGCCGCGCGGATTGAACAGGAAGGTCAGGGGCGCCAGCGTGCCCGAGGTCGACTGGGCGTCGCCGATGCCGAAGTTGTACTTCTTGCCGCACGCCATGACCTGATCCAGCGTGATGCCCGACCCTTTCTTGACGATCAGGGTGGACTGATAGCTGTCCAGACCCTCGCGGTTGACGGTGCGGGCGATGACCTCGGCCTTGGCGCGGTCGATGGCCTCGACCTCGGGCTTGGCCGAGAACCAGCCGACCTGGGTGTGGTTGCCGCGCATGGCCTCGACCAGAACCGTATAGTTCGAGCCGAAATAGGGTTTCACCGGCACGCCGACGGCCTTGGACATGTCGTCCAGCAGAGGCTGCCACAGCGGGCCGGCCGAGGCCTGGCCTTCCGCCGACAGGATGGAGAAGGTCAGTTCCGCAGGCGCGCCGCCCTCGGTCTTCTTGTCGCCGCCGCCGCACGCGGCCAGGCCCAGGATCATCACGGCGGCGCCCGCCGCCGCCATCAGGCCGCGGAAGGCTTTGGGGGTGGGGGCAATACGGGACAGGCTCATGCCTTGGTCTCCCAGAACGCGTCCTCGAATTCGGGACCGTAGATTTCGATCAGGCGCTTTTGGTCCAGCGCCGTGGAAGGGCCGTCATAGACGATCTTGCCGCCCTGCAGCGCGATGACACGGTCGCAATAGCGGATGGCGTAGTCGACCTGGTGCAGGGTGACGATCACGCCCAGGCCGTCGCGCTTGTTCAGCTCGACCAGCAGCTCCATCACCTTGCGCGCGGACACGGGGTCCAGCGAGGCGACGGGTTCGTCGGCCAGAATGGCCCTGGCGCCCTGAACGATGGCGCGGGCGATGGCGCCGCGCTGCTGCTGACCGCCCGACAGGGTGTTGGCGCGCTGTGCGGCGTAATCCGAGACGCCGACGCGGTGCAGGGCCGCCATGGCCTTGTCCTTGTCGGACTGGGGCCACATCCCCAGAAGCCCCTGCCACGACGGCAGGCGGCCCAGGGCGCCCAGCATGACGTTGGAGAACAGGCTCAGGCGCCCGACCAGGTTGAACTGCTGGAAGATCATGCCCAGCTTGCCGCGCGCCTTGCGCACGGCGCCGGTGACACGGCCGTCCTTCTGCACCGTCTCGCCGAAGACCTGGATGGTCCCCTTGCCGGCGTCGATCGACTGAAGCCCGGTGATGGAACGCAGCAGGGTGGACTTGCCCGAGCCGGACGGCCCGATCAGGGCGACCATCTCGCCCGAGGCGACCGAGATCGAGACGCCGTCCAGCGCCTTTCGCGATCCGAAGGTCTTCGACACGTCACGCGCCTGGACTAGCCCGGGGGCGATGGCGGCTGCGGATGAACTCATGAACTCGCTAGGAGGCTGTGGCGAAGGGGCGCCGCATGACGCGACGAAGGCGTTTGGGCAAGTCCTAATCGCACGGCGTGAGGGATTTCGTCTAGCCTGCGCTTGTCCGCTCCTCGCCGCCGCAGCGCCGCAGGCGTTCGACGTCCGCGACGTTGGCGAAGTCCGCATCCTGCATCAGCCGCGCGTCCATGGCCCGCGCGGCGTCCGCCAGGATCGGGTGAGCGGACAGGGAGGTCAGCGCCTTTCGCAGCCGAACCGCGCTGGTCAGGTCGTGTGCGCCGTGACGCACCACGGGGCCGAAGATGTCGTCCAGCAGATCGTCCGCCGACAAGGGTTCGGCCAGCACGCGGTCGCAGGGCGCCCGCTCGTCAGGCGTGGTGTCGGCCCACAGGTCCAGAAGCCGCACCCCCGAGCCGATCACCCCGACCACGGTGCCGATGTCGTTGACGGCGGCCGACAGGGCCTTGTCCGCGATCTCGCCCAATACGATCAGGCCGTAACGCGGGTCCTGATCGAACGACCGTTCGCGGCCCAGGGCGAAGGCGGTCTGCACCGCGTCCGCGTCCACGGCGTCGCCGCTCAGCCGCGCCAGCGGCTCCCCGCGCATGACGAAGGCGCCGGGCCGGGCGATCACCTGAACGCGCCCGTCGGCCCGCTCGGCCGCCGCCTGCAGGCGCTGGACGTCCACGTTCAGCACATAGCCTGTCTGCGGGGCCGCGACGACCGGCCCCCGATCCAGCACGCCGGACGCGGCCCCGATGCGCGGTCGTCGCGCCTCGGCCGTCAGGGCGATCAGGGCCTCGGCCTCGACCCGTTCGACCGTGTGGCTGAGGCGCGCCAGCCGCGTCAGGCGGCTGACCCAGGTCAGCAGGCGAAAGGCCACCAGGGCGACCACGACCAGGCTGAACAGGAAGATGATCGCCCGGCCGCCCGGCCCGTAATATTGGGCATTGATCGCCGTGACCCCGACGATGGCGTAGAGGAAGGCGCCGACGAAGGTGGCCAGCGCCTTCTGGGTGCTTTCGTCGCCAGTGATCAGGGCGGCGGCCCGGGGCGTCGCTGCGCTGGAGACGCTGGTGTAGGCTGTGACCATGGCCCCCAGCGAAAAGGTGGCCACGGCCAGCAGGCTGGACGCCAGGATAGTCAGCACCGCCTCGACGGAATCGCCGCCGAACCGTTCCGCCAGCACCGGCGGCGCGAAAGGCGCGCCCCAGGCCCCGGCCAGGGCGGCGACCACGCCGAGCGCAGCATAGAGGCTGGCCCGCCACCACAGCTGTCGCGACATGCGCCGAAACAGGAATATCCAGCGATTCATTCACGCCTCCCGACGTCTGAACGACAGCCAAAGGCCAAGGTTGCCGTCCGGGCGCCATTCCGGGGGTGAACGGACATTTGTGACGGTCTAGCCCGGACCAAACCCAGGCCCCGCCATGAAATTACCGCTTTACATGACAGTCCACAGCCCCCATATCGCGCTCTCCGGCGGACCCCGTAGGTCTAACCGTTACGCGCTGCTAACGCCGGTCTGGGTTAACAATTATCAGGGGGTTACGTGAATTGCGCACGTACCAGCTTCCCCTGGACCTGGTCCGTGAGCGGCCTCCTGAACGTCCCGTCGCCCTCGTGCGGCCGCGTTCGGTTTCCGTAGCGGCGCGCTGGTTCCAGGATAATCTAAAGGCCGACGTCTTCTATGCGGTGAAGGCGAACCCGTCGCGGTGGGTCGTCGAGACCCTGATCGAGGCCGGCGTTCGCGCCTTCGACGTGGCGTCCATCGCCGAGATCGAACTGGTCCGTTCGGTCAGCGAGGACGTGCGTCTGGCCTTCATGCACCCGGTCAAGAGCCGGTCTGCGATCACAAAAGCCTATTTCGACCACGGCGTCCGCACCTTCTCTCTCGACTGCGTGGAAGAGCTGAACAAGATCCTCGACGCCACCGGCGGCGCGGACGACCTGAACCTGATCGTGCGCATGGCCGTCTCGGCCGACGGCGCGGCCTACACCCTGTCGGGCAAGTTCGGCGTCTCGTCGGACCAGGCCCCGGCCCTGCTGTTGGCCACGCGCCGGGCGGTCAGGGAAGGGCTGATGGGCGTTTCCTTCCACGTCGGCAGCCAGTGCATGCGCCCGACCGCCTATCAGGCCGCCATGGCCCAGGTCGGCCGGTCGATCAGCCGTGCGGGCGTGATCGTCGACATCGTCGATGTCGGCGGCGGCTTCCCGTCCGTCTATCCGGGCATGGTCCCGCCGGACATGAGCGAATACGCCGACGCCATCCATCGCGGCTTCAACGAGATGCCGGTGTCGGAAACGACCGAGCTGTGGTGCGAGCCCGGCCGGGCGCTGGTCGCCGAAAGCTCGTCGATCCTGGCCCGCGTCGATCTGAGGAAGGGCGACGCCCTGTATCTGAACGACGGCTCGTATGGCTCGCTGTTCGACGCGACCCACTCGCGCTGGCCCTTCCCGACCAAGCTGGTCCGGGACGGGGAGGCTTCGGGCGATCTTAAGGCGTTCCAGTTCTACGGCCCGACCTGCGATTCCATCGACCATATGCCCGGACCCTTCTGGCTGCCGGCCGATGTGCGCGAAGGCGACTTCATCGAGATCGGCATGCTGGGCGCTTACGGCGTGGCCATGTCGACGGGCTTCAACGGCTATGGCGAACACGACATCGCCGCGGTCGAGGACGCCCCGATGGCCTCGCTCTATGGCCTGGCGCCGCGTTCCATCCCCACCGTGCGCACCACGGCGGAAGAGAACGCCCGCAAGGTCGTGCGCCTGTCACGCCCCAAGGGTAAGGCCGGTCAGCGCAAGTCGCGCCGGAAGTAGGGCGCTACGCTGATCGTGAGAGGTGAATCGTGAGTCGTGATTGGCAACCATGAGCGACTTGCGAACCCACCGCGATCTCGATGTCTGGAAACTATCGATCGATTGGGTCGAAGCCGTTTACCGGTGTTCTGCGTCATGGCCTTCCGACGAACGGTTCGGTCTGATCAGTCAGGTCCGCCGAGCCTGCGTCAGCGTCGCCGCGAACATTGCGGAGGGCGCAGGTCGAAAGGGAACGGGCGAGTTCATCCAGTTTATCGGCGTCGTCCGAGGATCGCTCGCCGAGGTCGAAACGCATCTCATCATCGCCGGACGCCTGGGCTATCTAACGTCTGACCAACTTCAGCCCTTGCTTGCCGACATGGAGCGCATAGGGCGCATGCTCTCCGCCCTCTCGACGCGACTGAAGCAACGCCAGAACGCCTGACCGTATTATCCTACTCACGCCTCACGATTCACGAGTCACCCATGACCACCAACACCAAGGCCCAGCTGCTGCAGAACGTCGTCGAGCACGTCGACATCACCAGCTTCGACGCTCGCCCGATCATCGACTCGATGCGCAAGATGTCCTTCTCGTCGCGCGACACCGCACGCGCCGCCGACATCTTCTCGATGGCGATCGAGGACAAGGACTGCTCGCCCTGGCTGATCCTGGCGGGTTCGACCTCGGCTGGCGGCTGCATGGATGTCTATCGCGACATGGTGAAGTTCGGCATGGTGGACGCCGTGGTCGCCACCGGCGCCTCCATCGTGGACATGGATTTCTTCGAGGCTCTGGGCTTCAAACACTATCAGGCGGCCGGCGAGGTGGACGACAACGTCCTGCGCGACAACTACATCGACCGGATCTACGACACCTATATCGACGAGGAAGAACTCCAGGCCTGCGACCACACCATCCTGGAGATCGCCAACCGTCTGGAGCCGCGCGGCTATTCCAGCCGCGAGTTCATCTGGGAGATGGGCAAGTGGCTGTCGGAGGGCAATGCGAAAAAGCCCGGCTCGCTGATCCAGACCGCCTATGAAGAGGGCGTGCCGATCTTCTGCCCGGCCTTCGTGGATTCCTCGGCCGGTTTCGGTCTGGTCAAGCACCAGAAGGAACGCGCCGCCGCCGGCCAGCCCTATCTGATGCTGGACGCCATCGCCGACTTCCGCGAACTGACCGACATCAAGATCGCCGCCGGCGTCACCGGCCTGTTCATGGTCGGCGGCGGCGTGCCCAAGAACTTCGCCCAGGACACGGTCGTCTGCGCCGAAATCCTGGGCGTCGAGGCCGAGATGCACCGCTATGCGGTCCAGATCACCGTCGCCGACGTCCGAGACGGCGCCTGCTCGTCCTCGACGCTGAAAGAGGCCGCCTCCTGGGGCAAGGTCCAGACCACCCACGAACAGATGGTCTTCGCCGAAGCCACCACGGTCGTCCCCCTGATCGGCTCCGACGCCTACCACCGCGGCGCCTGGAAGGCCCGCGACAAGCGCCGCTGGAACAAGCTGTTCGGGAAGTAAGCTTATTTCGGTCCCTTCTCCCCTTGGGGGAGAAGGTGGCCGGCGGAGCCGGTCGGATGAGGGGGCTGTGTCCGCGTCCTCGCATGTCGCCGTATGGCTTCCGTCACCACGGCGGGATTCTTCGAAAATTCCGCGTTCCGAAACCGCAGTACCGTATAGTCTGCAAAGCGCAGCCGCTCATCCCGAACGGCGTCCCGCGCCTCGTGCAGATCATGCACGCCGCCATCCAGTTCGATGATCAATCTGATCTCATGACAGGCGAAGTCAGCGATCGCACCTGCGACTGGCGCCTGCCGTCGGAACTTCAATCCATCCAGCTGTCGGTTTCGCAGCATCGACCACAACACCGCTTCCGCGCCTGTCATGTCGGCGCGAAGGCGGCGTGACTGTCGGGTTCTCGGCGGCGTCTGCCACATCCGTATCCACCAGCCCCCTCATCCGTCTCGCTACGCGAGCCACCTTCTCCCCCGAGGGGAGAAGGATTGGAGTCGCGTCCGGTCAGCCGTTGAAGATGGCGCCGATTTTGTTGCCGGACGGGTCGCGGACGTAGGCGGCGAACCAGTCGGGGCCATAGTGCGCCCGGTGGCCCGGCGCGCCTTCGTCCGTCCCGCCGTGCGCCAGGGCGGCGGCATGGAAAGCCTCCACGGCCTCGCGGGATTCAGCCGGCAGTCCCAGCATGGTTCCGTTCCCCGCCGACGCCGTCTGGCCGTCGAAGGGCTGGCAAATCCAGACGGTGAACCCTTCGCCGGTTCCGCCGGCCGAATAGGCGCGCCATCCCGGAAAACTGACATGGCTGCTCCAGCCGACCGTGGCCAGAACGGCGTCGTAAAAGGCGTTCGCCGCGTCGGCGTCCTTCACGCCGAGAGTGAGATAGGGCTGCATGGACGGCTCCTCTTGAGTGAGAAGCGCATTCTTGTGTACGAATCAGAACAAAGCAAGAACTTTACGCGGCCGCGCACGCCTCGAACCCGGCCTTCAACGCGGCCTCGTCCAGATCACGGCCGATGAAGACGGCGCGGCTCCAGCGGCGTTCGGCGACGCCCCATTCGCGTTGCAGGTCGCCTTCCAGGATCATGTGCACGGCCTGGAAGACCAGGCGGCGGTTCTCGCCCTTCACGTCGATGATGCCCTTGGCCCGCAGGATGTTCTGGCCCTGCTCGCCCAGCAGCCGATCCAGCCAGGCGGTGAATTTCGCGCCGTCCAGCGGCCGGTCCAGCGACAGGGAGATGCCCTTGATGTCGTCCTGATGTGCGTGACCGCGCGCGCCATGCGAATGGTCGTGGTGATGGTGATCATGACCATGATCGTGATCGTGGTGATCGTGGCCGCAATGTTCGTCATGCACATGGCCGTCCGCGCCGTGCGGCGGGTTCACGAAGTCCGGCTTGACCTCGAGAATGCGCTCCAGATCGAAGGCCCCCAGGCCCAGCACCTGATCCAGCGGCACGTTCGACCGTTCGGCCCGCACGATGGGGGCCAGCGGGTTCAGCGCCCGCAGACGCGCCTCGACCGCATCCAGTTCGTCCGCCGTCGCCAGATCGACCTTGTTCAGAATGATCCGGTCGGCGAAGGCCACCTGCTCGCGCGCTTCCTTGGAGTCGTCCAGCCGCGCCATAACGTGTTTGGCGTCGACCAGGGTCGTGACGCTATCCAGCTGGGTCTTGGCCTTGACGTCCTCGTCCACGAAGAAGGTCTGGGCCACCGGACCGGGGTCGGCCAGGCCCGTCGTTTCCACGATGATGGCGTCGAAGGCGGGCTTTCCGGGACGCTGGCGCTTCATCAGGCCGGCGACCACGCGGATCAGGTCGCCGCGCACCGTGCAGCAGACGCAGCCGTTGTTCATCTCGAACACGTCCTCGTCGGCGCCGACCACCAGGTCGTTGTCGATGCCGATCTCGCCGAACTCGTTGACGATCACCGCATAACGCTTGCCGTGGTCCTCGGTCAGGATGCGGTTCAGCAGCGTCGTCTTGCCCGCGCCGAGATAGCCGGTCAGGACGGTGACGGGGATATTGCCATTCGTGGCGGCGGTCGAGGCGGGGGCGGCGAGGGTGTCGGTCATAGGCCGCTAGATGGCGGTTGCGTCCCCGGATGAAAAGGGGCCTTACGCCTTCTTGACGAACTCGGTCCGCAGGACCAGGCCGCGCACCTTCTCCACATTGGCCTCGATCTCGTCGGGGTCGCCGGTCAGGCGGATGTTCTTGACCATCGTGCCGCGCTTCAGCGTCACGCCGCCCGATCCCTTGACCTTCAGGTCCTTGATCAGGGTCACGCTGTCGCCGTCGGCCAGGATGTTGCCGTTGGAGTCTTTGGTCACGTCTTCGGTCATGGCCAAGCTTCTAGCGCCGGGCGGTTCGAATATCCATACGTCAGGTGCGGGATTTGCCCTCAGGCGTCCGGCACGTTCGCGTCCAGTTCGTCCAGCCACACCCGCGCCGATCCGTCAGACGGCGCGCGCCAGTCGCCGCGCGGCGACAGCGAACCGCCCGTCACGACCTTGGGTCCGTTCGGCAGGGCCGAGCGTTTGAACTGGGCCGTCTGGAAGAAGCGGATCAGGAACTTTCTCAGCCAGCCCTTGATGGTGGCCAGATCGTATTCGACCTTTTCGTCCTCGGGCGTATTGGCGGGCCATTCGCCCATGGTCCGGTCGCCCCAGGCCTGATGCGCCAGGAAGGCGACCTTGGACGGCGCCATGCCGAACCGGCTGATGTAGAACAGGAAGAAGTCGTTCAACGCATAGGGGCCGACCGTCCCCTCCGTCGACTGGATCACGCCGTCCTTGGCGGGGACCAGTTCAGGCGAAATCTCGGTGTCCAGAATGGCGTGCAGGGTCTCGCGCGCCTCGCCGCCGATCAGGTCGCCTGCCGCCACCCAGCGGATCAGGTGCCGGATCAGCGTCTTCGCCACCCCGCCGTTGACGTTGTAGTGGCTCATATGGTCGCCGACGCCGTATGTGGCCCAGCCCAGCGCCAGTTCCGACAGGTCGCCGGTCCCCAGCACAAACGCCTTGTGCTGGTTGGCCAGCCGGAACAGATAGTCGGTCCTCAGGCCCGCCTGCACATTCTCGAAGGTGATGTCGTGGACCGGCCGACCCTCGGCATAGGGGTGGCCGATGTCCTTGAACATCTGTTCGGCGGCGGGGCGAATGTCGATCTCGGCGCCCGTCACGCCCAGCGCGTTCATCAGGGCCCAGGCGTTGGATTTCGTCCCGTCAGAGGTTGCGAACCCCGGCATCGTATAGGCCAGGATGCTTGTCCGAGGCAGGTCCAGCCGGTCGAAGGCGCGGCAGGCGACCAGCAGGGCCTGGGTCGAATCCAGCCCGCCGGACACCCCGATCACCAGCGACCTGGCCCCCGTCGCCGTCATCCGGCGCATCAGGCCCTGCACCTGGATGTTGAAGGCTTCGTAGCAGTCCTGGTCCAGCCGTCCGGCGTCGTCGGGCACGAAGGGGAACCGGTCCAGCGGCCGGATCAGTTCGCTGACCTCATGGTCCTCGCGCGCCAGGAAGGGCACGACGGTCGCCGCCTCGCCTTCGTTCCGGGCGCATTCGGAAAAGGTGCCGTTCCGCAGGCGGTCCAGCCCGATCCGGTCCACGTCCACGTCGGCGATCGTCAGATGGCTGTCCAGCGCGAACCGCTCGCCCTCGGCCAGCTTGGACCCTAGTTCATGGATCGTCGCCTGACCGTCCCAGGCCAGGTCGGTGGTCGATTCGCCCCAGCCCGAGGCGGCGAAGACATAGGCCGACAGGGTGCGCGCCGAATGGCTGGCGCTCAGCATCGCCCGCTCGTCCGCCTTGCCGATGACGATGTTGGACGCCGACAGATTCAGCAGGATGCGCGCCCCCGCCAGCGCCGCGCGCGTCGAGGGCGGCAGGGGCGCCCAATAGTCCTCGCAGATTTCGACCGCGAAGACGAAGCCCGGCCGGTTCGCCGCCTCGAAGATCAGGCCCGGCGCGAAATCCACCGTCTCGCCGTTCAGCCGGATCACGTCCTCGGTTCGCGCCGTCGCCGGGGCGAACCAGCGTTTCTCGTAATATTCGCGGTAGTTGGGCAGATAGGTCTTGGGAACCACGCCCAGCACCTCGCCCCCGCCCATCACCACGGCGCAGTTGAACAGGGCGTCGCCGCTGCGGATCGGCGCCCCGATCACGGCGATCAGATCGGCGTCCGCCGTCGCCTCGGCCACAACCGCGATCTGCCGCTCCACCTCGTCCAGCAGGGCCGCCTGCATATGCAGGTCGTCGATGGCGTAGGCCGATAGCGACAGTTCGGGAAAGACCATCAGGTCCGCCCCCTGTTCGCCCGCCTGACGGATCAGCGTCAGATGCTCGCCCGCATTGGCTTTCGGATCGCCGACATGGACCACCGGCGTCGCCGCCGCCACGCGCACGAAACCGTGCGTCTTGGGGGAGTGGAAGGAGGAGATGTCAGCCATCGGATCGTCCTGCGCCCGGTCTCGCCGGTCCTTGGACCCTTATATAGGCGCGAAAGATGAAGGGACGGAATCCTTCGCTAAGGGCGAAGCGCAGGACGATCCCGCCTGGGGGCAATCGACACTCAGCCCCGGAACGACGAACGAATGGGGTTTGAACCTAGCGCCCCGGCGTCTCGTCCGGGCGAAGGGTCAGCACCCGAACCCCGTCCTTCGTCACCGCCACCGTGTGTTCGAACTGGGCCGACAGCTTGCCGTCCCCGGTCACGACGGTCCAACCGTCGTCCTCGGTGCGAACCGTGCGGACGCCCTGGTTCAGCATCGGCTCGATGGTGAAGGTCATGCCTTCGCGCAGGGTGACGCCCGTTCCCGCCCGACCGAAATGCAGCACCTGCGGCTCCTCGTGCATCTCGCGGCCGATGCCGTGCCCGCAATAGTCGCGCACCACGGAATAGCCAGCCTGTCTGGCGTGGCGTTCGATGGCGTGGCCGATGTCGCCCAGGCGCGCGCCCGGCCGCACGTCGCGGATGCCCTTCCACATCGCCTCATAGGTGGTCCGCACCAGACGTCGCGCCTGCGGTCCCACCGAACCGACCAGATAGGTCTTGGAGGAATCGGCGATGAAGCCGTCCTTCTCCAGGGTGATGTCCAGATTGACGATGTCGCCGCTCTTCAGCACCTCGTTCGCCGAGGGCACGCCGTGACAGACGACCTGATTGATCGAACTGTTCAGCACGAAGCCATAGCCGTACTGGCCCTTGCTGGCCGGTCGCGCCTTCAGTTCGTCGACGATGAAGGCCTCGACCCGGGCGTCGATCTCCAGCGTCGTCATCCCCTCCAGCGTCAGGCCGTCCAGATGGGTGAAGACCGAGGCCAGCAGACGGCCCGAGGCGGCCATCAGCGCGATCTCTTGCGGGGTCTTGATCACGCCGCCGCGTCCGTCGGGGTCGGCGCATCAACGCCCGCCGCCTTCAGCTCGCGCGCGACCAGGTCCTGAAACGTCAGGCCGGGGTTCATCTCGCCCAACATGCCGATCCTGATCCAGAAGGCCGCCTGGGCGTTGATGGAGCGATAGGAGGTCTTGGCGGCCCGCCGCAACTGCTCGTGCAGCGCGTCCTCGATGTTGACGATGCCCATGCCGGTTCTCGAATATATGAAACGTATGCGATGCGTATAAAACGTGAGCGCGCCGACGCAAGCGCCTGTTTGTGCGAATGCGGATGACGGCCGCCTTCGCCCCCGCTAAAGCCATCCCATGACCGACACGCCGAAAAAAGGCTGGTTCCAGCGCCTGTCCGCTGGGCTCTCGCGCTCCTCCAGGCAGATGACCGATCAGGTCGTGGCCACCTTCATCAAGGAACCGCTGTCCGAGGCGTCGCTTGAGCAGCTGGAGGAGCATCTGCTGGAAAGCGATCTGGGGCCCGCCGCCTCGGCCCGGATCGTCGAGCGGTTCCGCACCCTGAAGTTCGGCAAGGACGCGCCCGAACGCGAGGTCAAGGAGGCCCTGGCCGAGGCGGTCGCCGCCGAACTGTCGCCGCGCCAGGCGACCTTCGACCCCTTGTCCGGCCCCAAACCCTATGTCGTCCTGTTCGTCGGGGTGAACGGATCGGGCAAGACCACGACCCTGGGTAAGATCGCCGCCGATCTGACGGGCAAGGGCGCCAAGGTGATGATCGTCGCCGGCGACACCTTCCGCGCCGCCGCCCGCGAACAGCTGAAGGTCTGGGCCGAGCGCTCGGGCGCCGACTTCGAAAGCCGTCGCGACGGCGCCGATGCCGCGGGCCTGGCCTTCGACGCCTATACAAAGGCGCGGGCCGAAGGCTACGACGTCGTCCTGATCGACACCGCCGGCCGGCTTCAGAACAAGTCCGCCCTGATGGACGAACTGCTCAAGATCGTCCGCGTGCTGAAGAAAATCGATCCGGAGGCGCCGCACGACACCCTGCTGGTGCTGGACGCCACCGTGGGCCGCAACGCCCTGGCCCAGGAACAGATCTTCGGCCGCACCGCCTTCGTCACCGGCGTGGTCATGACCAAGCTGGACGGCACGGCGCGCGGCGGGGTTCTGGTGCCGGTCGCCCAGGCGTCCGACGCCCCCCTGATGTTGATCGGCGTCGGCGAAGGGGTGGAGGACCTGCAACCCTTCGACGCCCGCGCCTTCTCCCGCTCGCTGGTGGGACTGGAAGACTGACATGACCGAGACGCCGAAAAAGGCTTCCAACATCCGCCAGGCCGTCGATTTCGGCGCCCTCGTGGCCTTCATGGCCGCCTATGCGATCAACCGGTTCGCGCGCGGTCTGGACGGGCAGGAAGCCCTGGTCCAGGCGACCTGGGTCCTGGTCGGCGCATCGCTGATCGCCCTGATCGTCGGCTATGTGGTGGAGCGTCGTCTGGCGCCCCTGCCGCTGCTGACCGGCGGTTTCGCCCTGATCTTCGGCGTGCTGACCATCGTCTTCCACGACCCGAACCTGCTGAAGATCAAGCTGTCGATCCAGAACGGCGTGCTGGCGGTGGTGCTGCTGGGGTCGCTGCCGCTGAACCGCTATCCGTTCAAATATCTGCTGGGCGAGGCGATCCGCATCACCGACGCGGGCTGGCGCGGCCTGACCCTGCGTTACGGCCTGTATTTCGCCGCCGTCTGCGTCGTCAACGAGGTCGTCTGGCGCACCCAGTCCGACGACACATGGGTCGCCTTCCGCGGCGGCCTGTGGGTCGCCTCGGCCGTGTTCGGCGTCTGGCAGGTCTTCTTCATCATGAAGCATCTGATCAAGGACGACGAGCCGACGCCCGTCTCGCCCGACACCGGACTCTAGGGGCGGGCGGAACTGTCACGGAATCGACGCGCTTTTCCCGTCAAATCGTTAAGCTGGGCTGGTACGTGTTCGGACGAAACTGAAGGGGATCGGTTCGATGGTGAAGGCCGGCAAGTCAGCCCGGAAAGTCGGGCCGCTGGGCGCCTCGCCCAGCCATCTGATGCATCGCGCGCTGCAGCTGGCGCTGGACATCTACGCCGAGGAGACCGGCGCCGACGGCCTGACCCAGCGTCAGTTCGCCGTGCTGGAGGCCGTGTCGCTCAAGGCCGGCCTGACCCAGACCGAATTGGTCCGCATGACCGGCATCGACCGCTCGACCCTGGCCGATCTGGTCACGCGCATGACCGCCAAGGGCCTGCTGGAGCGCGAACGCTCGACCCTGGACGCCCGCGCCAAGGCCGTGCGGCTGTCCGCTGAGGGCGCGGCCCGGCTTGAGGCCGCCCGCCCGCTGGTCGAGGCGGCGGACAAGCGGATCATGGCCCTGTTGCCCAAGGGGCAGCGCGACAGCTTCCTGGCGCAGCTGGCCGAATTGGCCGCCGCCGCCGACGCCGCCCCCGACGCCGCCAAGGCCGAGGCCAAGGCCGCCAAAAAGGCGCTCAAGGCGGCCGAAAAGGAAACGAGAAAGGCCGAAAAGGCGGCCCGCAAGGCCGACCGCCCGGCCAAGCCCGCCAAGGTCAAGAAGCCCAAGCCCAAGCCGGCGGAACCGGCCTAGGTCTTCTTCCGCAGCCGTTTGGCGTTGGCGGTGGCGGTCTTGTGGATCGGCGCGACCGCATCGGCCTGCGCCTTCATCAGGGCGTCGTTCAGCGTCAGGGCCTGGTTCGCCGCGCGGCTCCACCATCCCAGAGCATAGCGGAACTGCGCCTCGGCCGCCTGAGCCGGGGTGCGCGCCTCGCCGATGGCGGCGGCGGCGCGCAGCACATGCGCGCCCTCGTCCATCGCCGCCTGGCCCAGCCGTCGGCCGATGGCCCCGGCGCTGGCGGCGACGGCCCCGGCCGAGGCGGTCAGGGCCTCGGCCTTTTCCGAACTCATCAGCGACAGCTCCTTCAGGTCCGGGCCCGTCGCGCTGGTCAGGTCCGACGCCATCCGTCCGGTGCGGGCGGCGATCACCTCGGCGGAGGCGGCCAGCAGCTCGGCCCCGACCAGGGCGGCGTCGGCGACCGTGGGCGTCCGGCGGCTCAGGACGCGACCCCCGGCTGGACCTCGGCGGCGAAGGCCGCGACGTCGGACAGCAGGGCGGGGATGGCTGCGTCGATGATCTCCTGACCCTTCTCCGGGCTGGCCTGGGCGGGGTCCGAGCCGATCCGGCCGTCGGGGAAGCGGGCGCGATAGTCCAGGGCGTCGCGGATCGGCCCGTTCGGCGCGATCTGCGGGCTGTAGTCGGCCGTCTTGATCCGGTCGGGATAGGCGGCCTGGGTCACGGCGATCTCGGACGGGGTGGCGTGCATCCCGTGTCCGGTCGGAAACAGCCGGTTGCACAGGCCGTTGACGCCCGGCAGGTCCCACCAGTTCTTCAGCTTCAGGATGAACGGCGGATTGTCCTCGACGAAGCTCCACTCGGCGTAGATTTCCGCGATCGTCGCCTCGATGGTGGCGACATTGCCGCCGTGGCCGTTCAGGAAATAGATTCGCTCGAACCCGTGTCGGCTCAGCGACGAGACCCAGTCGGTGATCGCGGCCATGAAGGTCGAGGGGCGCAGGGAAATGGTCCCCGCGAAGGCCAGATGGTGCTGGGCCATGCCGATGTTGAAGGTCGGCGCCACGATCAGGTTGGCGTCCGTCTTCTCGGCCGCATGGGCGATGATCTCGGGGCACAGCCAATCGGTGCCCAGAAGCCCCGTCGGCCCGTGCTGCTCGTTGGAGCCGATGGGCACCACCACCGTCCTGGACAGCGCCCCGCCGTCGTTCAGGCGGGCGTCGATCTCGGGCCAGGAGGACAGATGGATCAGCATGGGCGGGCCTTCACTCTAAAAAGCAGACGCGCGGAGATTAGCGCGACGGGATCAGGAAGTCGCCTGAACCGATCGGTCAGGCGACGATTTCGGCCGATGGGCGGTGACGAAGATGCGCGCCGCCTCCCTGGCCCGGGCCGCGCGCTTTTCGGGCGCCAGTTGCGGCACGTCCAGCATGGCGCGCAGATGGCCGTGTCCCAGCACCAGGCCCGAGAACATCTCGGCCGCCTGTTCCGCGTCCCGGACGTCCAGCAAGCCCAGTCGCGTCTGCTCCTGCAGCCAGCCGGCCAGCACCGTCAGGCTTTTCAGCGGCCCGGCCTCATAGATGGCGTGGGCGATCTCGGGCGCCTCGACCGACACCAGGGCCACGCCGCGCATCGAGCCCACCTTGTCGGCGCTGCACACCCGGTTCAGCAGGGTCAGGGCCAGGTTTTCCAGCACGGTCTGCGGATCGCCGGCGGTGCGCAGGGGCGCAACGATGTCCTCCACCCGTTTGGCGGCCAGGGCCTGGGCGATCTCCAGCTTGGAGGCGAAACGGTTATAGACGGTTTGTTTGGACACGCCCGCCAGCCGGGCGATCTCGTCCATCTTGGCCTGCAGCCCCTTGTCGGCGAACAGGGCGGCGGCGGCGTCCAGGATCGCCTCGCTCTTCTTCTCGTCCACCTGACCCCGACGGCGCGCCATCAGTGGGCGTCCGAGGGCGGGGCGCCGGCCTGGGCCTTCACCGGCTGGGCCAAGAGGGTGACGAAGGCCGCGCCCGCGCACATGACGCCCAACAGGGCGAAGGCGTCGCCGAAGGCCATGGTCGTCGCCTGCTTCTGCAACATGCCGTAGATGGCCTTCATCGCCGAGGCGGCCGGGTCGATGGTGCCGGCGAACCGATGGGTCATGCCGGCCATCATCTGACGCACCGCCTGGTCGCCCTGTCCGATGGCGCTGGTCAGTTCGCTCAGGTGCAGGGCGGTGTTGGAGGTCAGGCTGGTGTTCAGGATCGCCAGGCCGAAGGCGCCGCCGACGTTGCGCGCCAGATTGACCAGGCCCGAGGCGTTCTTGACCATGTGCGGCGGCAGGGTGGCCATCGTCACCTGCTGCGAGGCGATCATGGCCAGCATCACGCCCACGCCCCGGAAGGCCTGGACCGAGGCGAACTCCCAGAAGCCCCAGTTCTCGGTGACGGCCCGCGCCTCCCACATGCCCCAGGCGCACAGCATGAAGCCGCCGAACATCAGGATACGGGCGTCCATCTTTCGCACCAGACGCCCGGCGAAGGGGGCGGTGGCGAACATGGCCAGGCCGGACACGACCATGGTGGTGCCGACCTCCGACGAGGAATAGTGCAGCACCCGCCCCAGGAACAACGGCAGCAGGAAGGTGCCGCCGAACAGGGCGAAACCGACGATGAAGGTCATGATGAAGCCGACCAGGAAGTTGCGGTTGCCGAACGCGCGCAGCTCCACGATCGGCTGGCGATAGGTCAGCGATCGCCAGACGAAGATCGGCCCGGTCACGGCCGCCACCACGGTCAGCAGCAGGATGTGGGTGTCGTCGAACCAGTCGTTCTTGGCCCCTTCCTCCAGCACGAACTGCATCGACATCAGGAAGACGGCCATCAGCCCCAGCCCCCACCAGTCGAATCCCTTGGCCAGGGACGGGTCGCCCTTGTCGAAATTGGCGTAGCGTCCGACCAGGAACAGCACGATCAGCCCCGGTCCGACGTTGATGAAGAACAGCCAGCGCCAGCTCAGCCACTCTGTCAGGTGCCCGCCCAGCGTCGGCCCCACCGTCGGGGCCAGGGTGACGATCAGTCCCATGACCACGCTGGCCGTGACCCGCTTTTCGGGCGGGAAGGCGGTGAAGGCCACGGCGAAGACGGTCGGGATCATGGCCCCGCCGACGAAGCCCTGGATGGCCCGGAACAGGATCATGGTGTCGATGGAGGACGACAGACCCGTCGCCACGCTCATCAGCACGAAGCCGGCGCAGGAGGCCAGGAACAGCCGCTGGGTCCCCCACAGTCGCGACAGGAAGCCGGACAGGGGGATCATCACTACCTCGGGGATCAGATAGGCGGTCTGAATCCAGCTGATCTCGTCGGCCGAGGCGCCTACCCCCGCCTGGATCTGGGGCAGGGAGGCGGCGACGATCTGAATGTCCAGGATGGCCATGAACTGGCCCACCACCATGCCGGCGAAGCCCAGCAGCAGCATGGTCCAGTTGATCTCGGGATGGCCGGCGACGGGGCCCTTGGACGCAGCGGGGGCCCCGCCGTCGGCGGCGGGGACGGCGGCGGTCACTGGCCTGCGGCTCCGGTCGTCGTGGCGGCTTCCGCGAAGCTCTGGCCGCCCTGGCTCTTAAGGTCGATCTTGACGTCCACCGACAGGCCCGGCCGCAGGGCCAGGTTCCGGTCGTCGCCGCTGACCACGATCCGCACCGGCACGCGCTGGGTGATCTTGGTGAAGTTGCCGGTGGCGTTCTCGACCGGGATCAGGGCGAACTCGGACCCGGTGGCGGGCGCGAAGCTGTCGACCCGGCCCTGGATCTTGCGGCCGGGGAAGGCGTCGGCGGAAATCTCGACGGCCTGGCCCAGCCGCACCTTGTCCAGCTGCGTCTCCTTGAAGTTGGCGACGATATAGGTGTGGGTCAGGGGCACGATGGACAGCAGCTGGGTTCCGGCGTTCACGAACTGGCCGGCGCGGACGCTGCGGGCGCCGACGACGCCGGCGGCGGGGGCGCGGATGACGGTGCGCTCCAGGGCGATGCGGGCCTGATCGACCACGGCGCGGGCCTGTTCGACGGCGGCGACGCTCTGCTGGCGGGTCGAGCCCAGCACGCCGGCGGTGCGCTGTTCGGCGACCAGGGCGGCCTGGGCCTGCTGCACGCTGGCGGCGGCGGTGGCGGCCGAGGCGCGCTCGGTCTGGATACGTTGTTGCGACACCCAGCCCTGTTCGGCCAGCTTGCCGTAACGATCCACCTCGGCGCGGGCCAGGCCGGCCTGGGCGTGGGCCTGACTAACGGCGGCGGCGCGGGCGGCGATGGTCGCCTGTTCCTGCTCGGCCTGGGCGTCGACGTGGCCCACGGCGGCGATGGCGGCGGCCAGATTGGCCTCGGCCTGGGCCAGTTGGGCCTTCTGGTCGGAATCGTCCAGCTTGACCAGGATCTGGCCCGCCTCGACCCGCTGGTTGTCGCCGACCAGAACCTCGGTCACGCGACCGGACAGCTGCGGGCTGACCAGGGTGGTGTCGGCCTGGACGAAGGCGTTGTCGGTGCTTTCCCACCGCTGGCCGTTCAGCCACCAGATCGCGCCCCCGACGATCAGCGCAAGGCCGACGATCACCGCCGCGAACAGCGGCAGACGTTTCTTGAGTTCAGGCGACATGGCGAAATCCGGGGAGGGGGTGCGACCGTTTGAAGCGGGGCTAAAATGGACTTAACCGTCCAAAAATCAATGACCGTTGATGCGAATGTTTTGCGTCCTGTCCGGGCGGGGCGGATTTCGTGTATCTTTCCCGTCGCATGACCGACTTCGCCAAGGCCTCCAATCCCCTTCCGTCCCAGGTCGACGTGGTCGTGGTCGGCGCCGGCGCGGCGGGGATCGCGGCCGCGCGCCGCCTGATGCGGCCCGGCCTGTCGGTTCTGGTGCTGGAGGCGCGAAGCCGGATCGGCGGGCGGGCCTTCACCCGGCGGGTCGAGGGCGAAGGCCTGGACATGGGCTGCGGCTGGTTGCACTCGGCCGACGACAATGTGTTGGCGGGCCGCGTGGAGGCCGAGGGGCTGACGCTGGACCGGACCCCGCCGCCCTGGCGCAAACAGGCCTTCGACCACGAGATGACGCCCGCCGATCAGGCCGCGTTCGGCGAGGCCTTCGCCGCCTTCGATCAGCGGGTTTCCGAAGCCGCCGCGCGAGGAGAAGACCGCCCGGCGGCCGACCTCTTCGATCCCGACTGCCGCTGGAACGCCCATATGGACGCCATCTCCGGCGCCCTGAACGGCGCGCGCTTCGCCGAGGTCTCGACGCTGGACTACGACGCCTATGGCGATACCGGCGTGAACTGGCGGGTGCGCGAAGGCTATGGCCGGCTGATCGCGCGTCTGGGCGAGGCTGCAGCCCCGGTCACGGTGACGGATTGCGCCGTGCGTCGGATCGACCGTTCCGGCCCTGTGCTGAGGCTTCATACCGATCGCGGCGAACTGACGGCGCGGATCGTCGTCCTGACCACGCCCAACAGCCTGATCGCCAACGAGACCGTCCGCATCGACCCGCCGGTTCCGGCCCTGCTGGAGGCGACGGCCGGCGTGCCGCTGGGCCTCGCGTCCAAGGTGCATATGACGGTGCGCGGCGCGGGGGATTTTCAGCCCGACACCCAGCTGTGGACCCGCACCGGCACCGCCCAGACCGGCGGCTATCACCTGCGGCCGTTCGGCCGGCCGATGATCGAAGCCTATTTCGGCGCCGACCTGGCCTGGGGGCTGGAGGCCGAGGGGGCGGCGGCGCTGGCCGACTTCGCCGTGTCCGAACTGGTCTCGGCCCTGGGCTCGGACATGCGGCGGCGGCTGGATGCGGTCGCGGTCAGCGGCTGGGGCGTCGATCCCTGGTCTCGCGGCGCCTACTCCCACGCCCTGCCGGGCCGCGCGGGCGACCGGGCGAAACTGCGCGTCGCGGTCGAGGATCGCATTTTTCTGGCCGGCGAAGCGACGGCCCCGGTCTATTACGGCACGGCCCACGGCGCCTGGATGGAGGGCGAACGCGCCGCCGAGGCGGCCCTGACCGCCTTGGGGATTGACCCGCGACGGCATGACGGCGACAGCGAGGCATGAAGCCCGTCAAGGCTGGAAAGCCCGCTGCCAAACCGACCGCCAAACGCCCGTCGATCATGACGGGCGCCGCCATCCCCGTGCTGCGCTGGCCCCCCGACGAGGACCGGGTCGAGGCCATCTTCGAGCGGCTGGCCGGGGTCATGCCCGATCCGAAGACCGAGCTGAACTTCTCCAACCCCTATACGCTGGTCGTCGCCGTCGCCCTGTCGGCCCAGGCCACGGACGTCTCGGTCAACAAGGCGACCGACCGCCTGTTCCAGGTCGCCGATACGCCCGAGAAGATGCTGGCCCTGGGGGAAGAGGGACTGATCCCCTACATCGCCTCCATCGGCCTGTATCGGGGCAAGGCGCGGAACGTCATCGCCCTGAGCCGCATCGTGCTGGAGCAGCACGGCGGCCACGTGCCGTTGAACCGCGCCGACCTTCAGGCCCTGCCCGGCGTGGGGCGAAAGACCGCCTCGGTGGTGCTGAACGAACTGGGGATCGAGGCGGCCATCGCCGTGGACACCCATGTGTTTCGCGTCTCGCACCGGCTGGGCCTGGCCAACGCCGGCACGCCCGACAAGGTCGAGGATCAGCTGTTCAAGGTCGTGCCCGAAGACTGGCTGCCCAAGGCGCACCACTGGCTGATCCTGCACGGCCGCTACACCTGCACGGCGCGAAAGCCCAAATGCCTGTCGTGCCTGATCGCCGACCTGTGTCCGTCGCGGGCCGGGCTGATCGCCCTGGGCGAGGCGGCCTAGACCTTCAGCCGCGCGGCCACGGCGGCGGCGAAGCCCGCGCCGTTCGCCGGGTCGTGGTCCAGATAGAAGTCCGGCTCGATCAGTTCGGCCTCCATCAGCACCCAGGCGCCCGCGTCGTCGCGCGCCATATCGATGCGGGCGTACAGCAGCGGCTCGGCGATGGCCGCCAGCACCTGTTCGGCCAGGGCCATCGCCTCGGCATCCGGCGTCACGGTCCGGTAAAGCCCGCCGAACTGCATCTGGATGCGGAAGTCGCCGGGAACGGGGCGTTTGTTGACCGCATGACTGAACCGCCCGCCGAAGAACAGCAGCGAGGTCTCGCCCTCGGTCTCGATGGATTTCAGATAGGGCTGGATCATCGCCGCCCCTTCGGGCGCCTCGGTCAGAGCCTCGCCCGGCGACAGGCGCAGGGTGCGAAACGCCCCGGCCGACACCGTCGGCTTGACGATCAGGACCGGCGCGCCCGTCTCGGCGAAGGCGGCGTCCACCTGATCCTGGGTTACGCGGTCGGTCCAGCGCGTCGGCGGGATCGGCACGCCCTGGTCCGCCAGCCGCGCCAGATAGACCTTGTCCGAGTTCCAACGCAGCACCTCGGCCGGATTGGCGACCGGCAGGCCCGCGCGGCTCCATGTCTCGCACCCCGCCAGCCAGCGTTCGTGATCGCGATGATAGCCCCAGGCGATGACCGGCAGGATCAGATCGTGGGCCGCCAGCCCCGAGGCGTCCTCCACATGATCGGTCCAGGGCGTGGCGATCACCCGCGCGCCTGTGTCCTCCAGCACCGCCGTCAGCCGGGCCAGCACCTCGGGCCAGCGGCCGATGTAGGACTTGTCGGCGGGATCGGGGGTCAGGACGGCGATCTGGGTCATGGCGTCCTCATAGCGAAGCTGCGGATTACATATAAGGGCATCCTTATATGATTTCGGGTGACGCGCGGCCTTCCAGCCGCTAAGGCGCGACCATGACCCAGAACACCGCCCAATACGACGTCTGCGCCGTCGGCAACGCCATCGTCGATGTCCTCAGCCCCTGCGACGCCGCCTTCCTGACGGCCCAGGACCTGGCCCCCAACTCGATGCAGCTGGTCGACGCCGAACGCAGCACCGCCCTGTATGACGCCATGGCGCCGGGCGTGGAGGCCTCGGGCGGTTCGGCCGGCAACACGGTGGCGGGCGTCGGCTCGTTCGGCGGGCGGGCGGCCTATATCGGCAAGGTCGCCGACGACACCCTGGGCCAGGTCTTTACCCACGACATTCGCGCGGCGGGCGTCCATTTCGACACCCCGGTCCTGACCGGCGGCGCCGACCAGGGCTTCGGCACCGGCCGCTGCCTGATCAACGTCCTGCCGGACGGCGCGCGCACCATGGCCACCTTCCTGGGCGCCGCGAACCAGCTTTACGCCGACGACATCGACCAGGCCCTGATCGCCGCCAGCGAGATCGTCTATCTGGAAGGCTATCTGTTCGACCCGGCCCCGGCCCGCGCCGCCTTCGAGCGCGCCGCCACGGCCGCGCACCAGGCGGGCCGCAAGGTCGCCATCACCCTGTCCGACACCTTCGTCGTCGCCCGTTGGCGGGCCGAGCTTCTGGACTTCGTCACCCAGTCCGCCGACATCGTCCTGGCCAACGAGGCCGAACTGGGCGCCCTGTTCGAAACCGAAGACTTCGAGGCCGCCGCCGCGAAACTGGCCGCCATCGTCGACATCGCCGCCGTCACGCGCGGCGAGCACGGTTCGGTCGTGATCCGGGGCGATCAGCGCGTCACGGTCGCCGCCTATCCGGTCGCCAAGGTCGTCGACACCACCGGCGCCGGCGACCAGTACGCCGCCGGCTTCCTGCTTGGCGTTGCCCGAGGTTTGCCGCTGGAAGACGCCGCCAGGCTCGGCTCGCTGGCCGCCTCCGAAGTCATCGCCCATTGGGGACCCCGCCCGATGGTCAAACTGGTCGACCTGGCCGCCGAGCATGGGTTGAAGCTGTAAGACCGAGTGTCTCCTCCCCACGCAGTGGGGAGGTGGCTCGGCGCTTCTTCAGCGCCGTGACGGAGGGGGTCTTCAACGCATCGCAGGCGGCTGTGGGACTTCAAAAGCCCCTCCACCGCTACGCGGTCCCCCTCCCCACACAGTGGGATGTGCGTCTTCAACTCTTCCACCTCAGCGTCGTGGGCTGGATCGGGTTGACGAACGGCCGGTCCTCGGCGCGGCTCTTCAGCCATTCGCGCTTCAGCTGCTGATACCATTTCGCCTGTTTGTCGGCGTCGTCGATCCAGATCAGGGCGGGGTCGTAGCGCAGGCCCTCGTTCTGCAGGTTCACCATTCCGCCGTCCTGTTTCAGGAAGGCGACCACGCCCATCCGCAGGAAGGGTTTGGCGATGTCGAACACCCAGTGGTCGGACCAGAACATCTGGGTGATGCGGGTCCTGGTTTCAGTGATCGGCGTCAGGCAGGTCAGGGCCAGCACCTGTTTCTCGCCCACCTGGATATGTTCCCAGCGATAGCCGGGCAGGCGGAAGGTGATCTCGGTCGCGGGCGCTCCGCCCAGAATCTTGTAGAGGCGGCTGTTCGACGAGGGGGCGTGGCGCACCATGGCCCAGCCGGCCTCGGTCGGGGCGAAGGCCTTGGCCTTTTCGTGCATCGAATGTTCGGACCGCCACCACCATTGCTGGTGGACGTAAGGCCCGTGTGCGGGGTCCATCAGGCCTACGACGGCGTGGTCGATGTGGCTGTCGAAATCCATCGCCTCGACCAGCTTGGCCTCGCCGCCGACGACGCCGGGGAAGACTGGCGGCTCGTGGTCCGGGGCCATCGGATTGCGGGCGTCCGACGCCATCCAGACGAAGACGATCCCCTGGCTTTCGCGCACCGGATAGGCGCGCACGCGGATGCGGTCGGCCTCGAACGCCTGATCCTCGACCAGCGACGGAATGGCGGCGCACACCCCGTCGGTGCGGAAGCGCCAGCCGTGATAGGGGCATTCGACCGTCTCGCCCTCGCCGGGCTTCTCGACCAGTCGGCCCGCCGACAGGGGCGCCGCGCGGTGCGGACAGATGTCACGCATCGCATAGACCTGGCCCGCCTTGGTGCGGCCGATCAGCACCGGCTCGCCCATGATCTCGTGGCGTTTCAGGCTGCCGGGCGCGACGTCGCGACCCAGGGCGACGAAATACCAGGCGTCCGTCACGAACCCCTTGCCGAAGGCGGTCGGCGGGGCCTTGGCGGCGGGGGCGGAAGGCTGGACGGGTTCGGCGGTCATCCGCGCTGTTTAACAGCGCCGCCGCCGCCGCCATAGACCCCCTCGCGACCGACGACGGGACGGTTTGTCCACCCGGCGGCTTCCCCTCGGCGGCCGGACGCGATTAAGTCCACATCCAAGATCGCCGTCTGCCGCGTCGAAGGGACGTTCCGCCATGCTCCGCCTATTCGCCATCGCCGCCGCTATCCTTGCCGCGCCCGTCGCCGCCGGGGCCCAGGACGGTCACGCGACGCATCCCGAACACGGCCATGCGGCCTTCCAGTCCGACCGCATCCGGGTGGCGGTCGACGGCGACATGGACGGGCGCGACATCATCCTGATCCCCGGCCTCAGCTCCTCGCCCGAGATCTGGCAGGGGACGGTGGACCATCTGGCCGCGCAGGACGGCGTGGGCTGGCGCATCCACCGCATCCAGGTCGACGGCTTCGCCGGGGCGCCGCCCGCCGGCAACGCCCAGACGGGAACCGCGCCCACGCCCGTCGCCGCCCCCGTCGCCGAGGAGATCGCCCGCTACATCCGGGAGCAGGGCCTGACCCGGCCCGCCGTCGTCGGCCATTCGATGGGCGGGACCATCGGCCTGATGCTGGCGGCGCGCCATCCCGACCGGGTGGGGCGGCTGATGGTGGTGGACATGGTGCCCTTCATGGGCGCGATGTTCTCGGCCCCCGGCGCGACGGCCGAGACGGTCGCCCCCGTCGCCGACCAGATCTGGGCCGCCCAGTCCAACAGCCCGCGCGACGCCTATGTCGCCCAGGCCACGGCCAGCATCACCGGCATGATCAACACCGAAAGCCGCCGCGAACTGGCGCTGCAGAACATGCGCGACAGCGACCAGAAGGTTTCCGCCGCCGCCTTCCGCGAACTGATCGCCACCGACCTGCGCCCCGAACTGTCCCGCATCACCGCCCCGACCGAGGTGCTGTACGTCAAGTTCAACGACCCGCGCATGACGCCCCAGATCACCGACGCCATCTATCAGGCCTCCTACGCCGGCCTGCCGGGCGCGACCCTGAAGCGGATCGACGACAGCGCCCACTTCATCATGTTCGACCAGCCCCGGGCCTTCTACGACGCGCTGGACGCCTTTCTTTCGGCGAAATAGCCGCTCACGGTCGCGTGATCTCGGCGGGGGCGTTTCGGCGGCGGCGCTTAGGGGATATGACAGCGACATAGGCGAACCGCGTCGCTTCCGGCGCGGCATCTGAAGGACAGACATGGCGGGACCAGTGAACGCGGGCGGACCACAGGCCCAGGGCAAGCCCCGCCGGTCCGCGTTGCAGCGGCTGCTGTATTGGAGCGCGGTGCTGGCGGTCTGGGGGCTGATCTTCCTGGTCGTCTTCTTCGCCGTCTTCGCGCGCGGCCTGCCCGACACCTCCAGCCTGTACCGGGTCGATCGCCAGCCCTCGATCACCTATCTGGATCGCAACGGCGCCCTGATCGCGACGCGCGGCACCCAGATGGCGCCGCCCGCCGATCTGGACGCCCTGCCGGACTATGTGCCGGCGGCCTTCATCGCCATCGAGGACCGGCGCTTCTACAACCACCCCGGTTTCGACCCCATCGGCATGACCCGGGCCATGGTGCGCAACCTGCGCGCCGGGCGGGTGGTGCAGGGCGGTTCGACCCTGACCCAGCAGCTGGCCAAGAACCTGTTCCTGACCCCCGACCAGAACCTGCGCCGCAAGGTGCAGGAGCTGATGCTGGCCGTCTGGCTGGAGATGAAATTCTCCAAGAAGGAGATCCTTGCCCTCTATCTGAACCGGGTCTATTTCGGCGCGGGCGCCTATGGGATCGAGGCGGCGTCGCAACGCTATTTCGACAAGTCGGCCAAGAATCTGACGGTCGGAGAGGCCGCGCTTCTGGCGGGCCTGCTGAAGGCCCCCTCCCGCTATTCGCCGGTGTCCGAGAGCGAGCGCGCCGCCGCCCGCGCCACCGTCGTCCTGAACGAAATGGAGGAGGCCGGGGTCATCACCGCCGCCCAGCGCGAACAGGCCGTGACCCAGCCGGTCATCGTCTCGCGGACGCTTGCGACCCAGCACGCCCAGTATTTCATCGACTGGCTGGACAAGTCGATCCGCGGCCTGGTCGGCGAACCGACCGAGGACATGGTGGTCGAGACCACCCTGGACCTGACGCTTCAGACCGCCGCCGAGCGTTCGGTGCGCCGCATCCTGGACCGCGACGCCGGCAAGGGCGTGCAGCAGGCGGCCCTGGTCGCCCTGGACGGCGACGGGCGGGTGCGCGCCATGATCGGCGGCTCGTCCTATGCCGACAGCCAGTTCAACCGCGCCGTCGACGCCCGCCGCCAAGCCGGTTCGGCGTGGAAACCCTTCGTCTATCTGGCGGCGATGGAGGCCGGATTCACGCCCCAGACCCCGGTGGTCGATCAGCCCATCACCATCGGCAACTGGTCGCCCAAGAACTATTCCGGGACCTTCAGCGGCCCGATGACCATCGCCCAGGCCGTGGCCCAGTCGACCAATACGGTGGCGGCCCAGGTCGCCGATCAGGTGGGACGCGACAGCGTGGCCCGCGCCGCCCGACGCCTGGGCATCGAAAGCCGCATCGGTCTGGAGCCGGCCATGGCCCTGGGCGCCGTCGAGGTCTCGCCGCTGGAGATGGCCACCGCCTATGACGCCTTCGCCAACGGCGGCCGTCGTGTTCAGGCCTACGGCATCAGCCGCATCCGCACGCCCCAGGGCCGCGTCATCTATCAGCGCGACACCGGCCAGAGCGGCCAAGCCATCAACAATCCGCCGCTCTATTACATGAACCAGCTGTTGCGCGGCGTGGTGACGGGCGGCTCCGGCCGGTCGGCGGCGATCGCGGGCCGCGACCTGGCGGGCAAGACCGGCACCACCTCGGACTACAAGGACGCCTGGTTCGTCGGCTACACCGGCGGCTTCGTCACCGCCGTCTGGGTGGGCAAGGACGACAGCACCCCCATGCGCGGCGTCACCGGCGGTTCGTCCCCCGCCGCCATCTGGAAGGGCTTCATGGAGGCGGCCCTGCCGCGCCTGAACGCCCCCGCCATCCCCAACGGCCCCCCCATGCCCGAGGGCTGGGTGGCCCCCGATCCGGTCGGCGATCTGATGAGCGGGCTGGACCAGGGCGGCGTGCTGGTCGATCCGGTCGATCCCGACCAGGGCGAACCCTATGTGGATCAGCCCGGCGCGGTCGTTTCGCCGACGCAGCCCAAACAGCTGACTCCCCAGCAGCCGACTCGCCCCTCCGGCCCGCCGCCCGGCTATCGCGATCCGCCGAACCAGCAGCCCGAGGGACGACCTCAGCCCGAGCGCAAGGGCGACGCCCTGTTCTTCTGATCGGGTTTCAGGTCAGGGGCGCACAGAAAAGGGAGGCGACCCTGCGGTCGCCTCCCTTTGTCTTTTCAGGCTAAGCCCGCCTCAGCGCGGACAGGACAGGTCGCCTTCCTTGCATTGCGCCAGATTGCGCAACTGCTGGGTCCGCTCGGTCGTCAGCTGGGCCAGACAGGTCGAATGGACCATCGGATAGGCCGATCCGCCCTGAACGCCGGACGCTTCGAAGCGGCATTGCTGGTCGCGGAAACTGATCCAGGTGCGCTGGGCGGTGCGCAGCAGGGTGCGGCTGGCGGGCGACAGCCGGGCCATCGTCGCCGTGTACTGGCTGTTCAACGCGCTGTCGGCGCGCTGCAGCGCCTGTGCGGCGTTGGCGTTCATCGTCGCCTGGGACTGGGCCGACGCCGAAGAGGCGGCGGCGACCGCCAGCCCAAGGGCGAGGGACAGGGAGAGGAGGGTCTTCATGGGGCGTTCCTGTAGGGGTGACGCCGATGAAACGCGCCGGGCGGCCGGAGTTTCCGTGGTCCGTCGTGATCGTCTCAGCGCCCCACGGCGTGCAGGGCGCCCCCGTGGTCCTTCAACCATTTGCGCCACGGGCGATGATCCCCGACCAGCCGTTCGACCACGGACCAATAGGCCGGGCTGTGATCGGCGTGGACCAGATGGGCGACCTCGTGCGCGGCGAGGTAGTCGATCACCGGCGGCGGGGCCATGACGACGCGCCAGGAATAGCGGATGGTGCGATTGTGCGGGCTGCACGAGCCCCAACGCGACCGGGTGTCGGCGATGGACACCCTGACCGGCGCCTGGCCCAGGGCGCGCAGATGATGGTCGGTGCGCTCCAGCAGCGTGTCGCGCGCCTCGCGCTTCAGCAGGCTCTCGACCCGCCGGGCATAGGCCTCCCCCTCGCCGCCCGAGCGGATGACCGTTCCGTCTTCGACCAGCCGCGCGGCCCCCGCGCCGGGAGCGGCCTCCAGCCGCACGGGACGACCGCGCAAGGCGATGACCTGTCCCGGCTCCAGCGGCCGACCCTTGGGCCGCACCGCCAGCCGTTCGCTGATCCACACGGCCTTGGTCCGGGCGAAGGCGACGGCCTGGGTCAGGCCCCGCTCGCTGGGGGCGATCACCACCGCCTCGCCCGCCCGCGCGTCAATCCGCACCGACAGGCGCCGCGCGCGCGGATTGACGGACAGTCTCAGGACGGGACCGGCGCCGGCCCCGCCTTCGTCAAGCGACAGCCGCTGACCGTTGCGGTACGCCACCGAGGGCCTCGTTCTGGGCGATGAAATCGCGGACGCGGGGATAGATTTCGTCGCGGAAACGACGGCCGTTGAACACGCCGTAATGGCCCACTTCCGGCTGGACGTAGAGGACGCGGCGATCGTCGGGGATGTTGGGGCACAGGCCATGCGCGGCCTGGGTCTGGCCGACGCCCGAGATGTCGTCCTTCTCGCCCTCGACCGTCATCAGGCCGATGTCGGTGATCTTCGTCAGATCGACCCTGCGCCCGCGATGCTCCAGCAGGCCGCGCGCCAGCAGATGCTGCTGGAAGACGATGTCGATGGTCTGGAGATAGAACTCCTCGGTCAGGTCCAGCACCGACAGATATTCGTCGTAGAATTCCTCGTGCTTCTCCACCCCGTCGCCGTCGCCGGCGATCAGGCTGTTGAAATAGTTCCAGTGGGCGTCGCGGTGGCGATCCTCGTTCATCGACATGAAGCTGTAGAGCTGGACGAAGCCCGGATAGACCCGCCGCCCGAACCCCGCATAGGGCAGGGGCACGGTGTGGATCATGTTGGACTTGAACCAGGTGAAGGGCTTTTCCTCGGCCAGCTGGTTGGTCACGGTCGGCGACAGGCGCGCGTCGATGGGCGAACCCATGAAGGTCATGGACAAGGGCCGGTTCTCGTCCTCGTCCTCGGCCATCACCGCGCCGGCCGCCAGAACCGGCGGGCCGGGCTGGCACACGCCGACGACATGGGCGCGCCCGCCGATCTCGGCCAGCATCAGGCGGATGTGGTCGATATAGTCGAAGAAGTCGAACCGTCCCTCAAGCACCGGAACCTGCCGGGCGTTGATCCAGTCGGTGACATAGACGTCGTGGTCCTGAAGAAAGGCCTCGACCGTGCCGCGCAGCAGGGTGGCGTAGTGGCCCGACAGCGGCGCGACGATCAGGACCGCCGGCCCGGCGGCGGGCTTCCTGGCACGCTTCAGGTCGCCGATGTTGCGCGCGAACCGGACCAGCCGGCACCAGGGGCTCTGCCAGATCACCTGTTCGGTGGTCCGCACGGTCTTGCCGCCGATCTCCAGCGTCTCCAGCTTCCAGGCCGGCTTGCCGTAGCGCCGCGTCACGCTCTCGAACAGTTCGGCCGAGGCGTAGGCGGTGCGCCCGATGGCGGTGTCGGCCGCCGGGTTCAGCGGCGAGGTCCAGAAACTGCGGGCCATCTGCGCTCCGATACGGAAGGGCAGGGCCGACTGATAGGCGAGTTCGTGAAAGGCGTAGAGCATGACGATCCGTTACGGCCGGGCGCCGTTTGTGCAGGGCAACATATAACGCCGCGCCCTGCAAAAGGATTATGGGATCGTCCTTATCCCCGCGCCATGGCGTCCTCGATGATCTTCGTCGTCTTTTCCGGCCCCATCCCATAGGCGACGGCGGTGCGGAACCGGCCGTCCGGCCCCATCAGATAGACGGTCAGGGAGTGGTTCATCGTATAGGTCTCGCCCTCGCCGACCTTCTGATAGAAGGCGCGATAGGCTTTTGCCGCCGTCGCCACCTGGTCCGGCGTGCCGGTCAGGCCGATGGTCCCCTTGGGAAAGCCGTCCGACGACAGATAGTCCTTCAGCGCCTGGGGCGTGTCGCGTTGGGGGTCGATGCTGACGAAGACGATCTGCAGGTCGTTCGCCTTGTCGCCCAGCCGCTGCTGCACGGCCGCCAGTTCGGCCAGGGTCGTGGGGCAGAACTCGGGGCAATAGGTGAAGCCGAAGAAGACCAGGCTCCATTTGCCGTTCAGCATCGTCTGGTCGACCGTCCGGCCGTCCTGGTTCACCAGCTGGAAGTCGCCGCCGATCAGCGGCTGGCCGGTCGAGGTCGTCTCCGCGCCGTTCGAGGGGGCGCCGCGTCCGCCGACCACCACCATGGTGATGATGGCCAGCGCCGTCGCCACGGCGATGCAGGCGCCGGCGAACAGCAGGACGGAACGACGCGGCATGACGACCTCTCACGAAATGGCTCCAGCCGGTCTATAGAAGCCGCGTGACCTCGACAGAAGCCCGCATCGCGCCGCATGACGCGCCATCGTTCCAGGCCCTGCCGTCCGATCCGCTGGACGGCTGGCGCGACGTCCCGCGCCGGGGCCGGGGATTTTCGCTCAGGACGCTGATCGTGCTGCGCTGGCTGACCATCCTGGGCCAGAGCGCGGCGATCCTGACGGCGCATCAGGGTCTGCACTTCCCCCTGCCGCTGTGGCCCTGTCTGATCGTGATCGCCGTCAGCGCGGCGGTGAACGTCGGCGCCATGGCGCGGGTGCGGCGGCTGGAGGCCAGCCTGCCCGACGGCAAGCAGACCGCCATCCACCTGGGTTTCGACATCTTCCAGCTGGGCGTCCTGCTGGCCCTGACCGGGGGGCTGGAGAACCCTTTCTGCCTGTTGCTGGTCGCGCCCGTGACCATCGCGGCGGCGGCCCTGCCTGCGCGTCAGGCCCTGATGCTGGGCGTGCTGGCCCTGGTGGCGGTGGGCCTGCTGTTCTTCTGGTCCGAGCCGCTGCCGTGGCGCCCCTACGAGGATTTTCACCTGCCACTTCTTTATCGGCTGGGCATGGCCATGGCCCTGGTGACGGGGGTGGTCTTCACCGCCGGCTACGCCTGGCGGGTGGCGGCGGACGCCGAAAAGCTGGAGCTGGCCCTGGCCACGACCCAGGACGTGCTGCAGCGCGAACAGCGTCTGGCGGCGCTGGGCGGACTGGCGGCGGCGGCGGCGCACGAACTGGGCACGCCCCTGGCGACCATTCAGGTCGTGGCCAAGGAGTTGCAGCGCGCCTCGGCCCCCGACAGCGACGCGGCCGAGGACGCGGCCCTGATCCTGCAACAGGCCGAACGCTGCCGGGGCATTCTGACCCAGCTGTCGCAACAGCCCGAGGGCGACGACGCCCTCTACGCCGACGTCTCCCTGAAGGCCCTGCTGGAAGAGGTGGTGGAGCCGCACCGGGGCTTCGACCTCGCCTTCGACGTTCTGGTCAGGACCCCGCCCGGCCAGCCCGCCCCGCGCGTGCGTCGCCTGCCCGAGGTGATCCACGGCCTGTCCACCCTGGTCGAGAACGCCGCCGACTTCGCCGCCGCCACCGTGCGGGTCCAGGCGGTGGTGGACGCCGGCTGGATCGAGATCGACATTCTGGACGACGGGCCGGGCTTCTCCAGCGACATCCTGCCCCGTCTGGGCGAGCCCTATGTGACCAGCCGGCCCCAGGGCAAGGCGCGTCAGGCTTTGGCCGCCCAGATCGCCGCCGCGACCCGCCCGTCCCGGCGGCGCGCGCCCGCCGCCGTCGACGCCCCCATCGCGCCCAGCCAGGGCGGCATGGGTCTGGGCTTCTTCATCGCCCGCACCCTGCTCGAACGCACCGGCGGATCGGTCAGCGTGGGGCAGGGCCTGCCCCAGCCAGGCGTCGCATCCGACGCCAGGATCGCGCCGCGCGGCGCCCGCGTCGCCGTGCGCTGGGCCCGTCCCGCGCTGGAGGTCGCGGCCTGAATCCGCTGGGTCGAAGCGTCGCAGGCGGAACCTTGGCCTTGACCCGCGCGCTACCGCTTCCGACTTGAAGGGGCAGGAGAAACCAAGATCATGTCCGAACTCGAAACCCGTATCGCCGCCCTGCCCGACAAGTCCCTGCTGCTGCTGGACGACGATCAGGCCCTGCGCACCCGCATGGGACGCGCGCTGGAGGCGCGCGGCTTTCAGGTGACGACGGCCGAATCGGTCGCCGAAGCGACCCTGACCCTGCGCGACAAGGCCCCGGCCTTCGCCGTGCTGGACATGCGGCTTGAGGACGGCAACGGTCTGAAGGTCGTCGAGGCGGTGCGCGAAAAGCGTCAGGACGCCCGCATCGTCATGCTGACCGGCTATGGCGCCATCGCCACGGCCGTCGCGGCGGTCAAGGCCGGCGCCGTCGACTATCTGTCCAAGCCCGCCGACGCCGACGACGTGGTCAAGGCCCTGCTCGCCACCGGCGAGGCCCCCGAGCCGCCCGAAAACCCCATGAGCGCCGACCGCGTCCGCTGGGAGCATATCCAGCGCGTCTATGAGCTGTGCGACCACAATGTCTCGGAAACCGCCCGCCGCCTGGGCATGCACCGCCGCACCCTGCAACGCATCCTCGCCAAGCGCGCGCCGCGCTGATCCCCCCCCCTCATCCGTCACCCTCGGGCTTGTCCCGAGGGCCCACGGCAGGTTCGGACACGGTCGTTGGAGATTGCGTTCAGGTTTCGGGCCATATCCATGCAGCCGTCTTGCTCAACCGTGGGCCCTCGGGACAAGCCCGAGGGTGACGGGGTTTGAGATCAGAACGAGCTCTTCCGCTGAACTTACGCTCTAATCCTCGTCGTCGTCCTCGACCACGTCGGGGATTTCGGGGGTGACGACGGTGGGGGCCAGGGTGCGGATCTCGCCCAGCTTGGCGCCGGGGAAGGCCAGCAGCACGGCCTGGACGAAGGGATTGGCCTCGACCTCGGCGCGTTCGGCGATCCGGGCCTTTTTCTGCAGTTCGATGACCGTCTCGGCCCCGCCCTGTCCGTTGGCGGCGATCAGCCAGGTGCGGCCGGTCCATTCGCGCAGCCGGGCGGCCAGTTTGCGGGCCAGTTCGACCGGCGCGCCCTGAACACTCTCATAGACGATGGCGCCGGGCTTGAACGAGACCGGCTTCACGAACCGCTCCACGTCCATCTGCAATCCGACCTCGCGCTTTTCGCCGATCAGGGCCACGACCTGTTCGAAGCTTTGCGGATCGGGCAGGGCGGGGGCCATCACCGGCCGCGCGGCCAGTTGGGCCGAGGTTCCGCCTCCCCCGCCGCCGCCCCCTCGCGGCGCCGAGCCGCCGCCGATGGGTTCGCCGGATTGCAGCCGTTTCAACGCCTCCTCCGGTCCCGGCAGGTCGGCGGCGTAGGCCAGGCGCACGATGGCCATTTCGACCGCATCGGCCGGATTGGGCGCGCGCCGCACCTCGTCCAGCGCCTTCAACAACATCTGCCACGTCCGCGACAGGGTCGCCGCCGGGATCGCCGCGCCCAGGGCCGCCAGCTTCTGCGCCTGATCGTTGGGCAGGCGCGTCGCGTTCGGCCCCAGCATCTTGGCCACCGAGGCGGCGTGGCAATGCTCCAGCAAGTCGTTCGTCACCTGCACCGGATCGGCGCCGAAGCCGTACAGGGTGCGGAAGTTTTCCAGGGCCTCGGGCGTGCGGCCCGCCATGATCGATTCGAACAGGGCGATGGTCTGGGTCCGGTCGGCCAGACCCAGCATGTCGCGCACCGTCTCGGTCTTGACCATCTGGCCGCGCTCGGCCTGGACCAGCGCCTGGTCCAGCAGCGACAGGCCGTCGCGCACCGACCCCTCGGCGGCGCGTGAGATCAGGGCTAGGGCGTCGGCCTCGATCTTCATGCCCTCGCGGTCGGCGATCCGCCCCAGATGCTCGACCAGGATTTCCGGCTCGACCCGGCGCAGGTCGAACCGCTGGCACCGGCTCAGGATCGTGACCGGCACCTTGCGGATCTCGGTGGTGGCGAAGATGAATTTGGCGTGGGGCGGCGGCTCCTCCAGCGTCTTCAGCAGGGCGTTGAACGCCTGCGTCGACAGCATATGGACCTCGTCCAGCACATAGACCTTGTAGCGCGCCTCGACCGGCGCATAGCGGACGCTTTCCAGGATGTCGCGGATGTCGTTGACGCCGGTGTGCGACGCCGCGTCCATCTCCATCACGTCCATATGCTGGCCGGCCATGATGGCCGCGTCGTGCCGACCGTGGGCGGTCAGGGCCAGCGACGGCTTGTCGATGCTGTCGGTCTCGTTGTTCAGGGCGCGGGCCAGCAGACGCGCGGTCGTGGTCTTGCCGACCCCCCGCACGCCCGTCAGCATGAAGGCGTGGGCGATCCGCCCGGTGGCGAAGGCGTTGGTCAGCGTTCTGACCATCGCCTCCTGCCCGATCAGATCCTCGAAGGTGCGCGGACGGTATTTGCGCGCCAGCACCTGATAGGCGGCCCCGTCGTCGGCGGGGGCCTCCGTTTCGGCCGGAGCCGAACTGGGAACGACAGGGACGACAGCCGGCGCAGCGGCCGCCTCGGGCGCCGCAGCAGGCGCGCCGAACATGTCGTCGGTGTTCTCGTCGCGTTCGACGACGTCGTCCTCTTCCCAAGGCGGGCCGTCGAGATTCGGGTCGTTGTCCGTCATGCGAGACGTCTTACAGCGGCAAAAGGACGGGGCGAAGCAGCCGTCTGTTAAAAAGATGACTTCCCGGCCTTGTCGGTTACGTTGAACCTAAACGGGAAGCTCCCTCAGTTTTATATGCGCATAGCCCCGCATCGACAGATCGCGCATGATCGTTTCGACCTCTCGATAGCGAGCGGACTCATCGGCTCGAACATAGATCGGCTGCTCGACGTCAACGCCGAACGCATAAAGTGTTCGGCCTATCTCGGCCTTCGAAGCGAGAACCCGTCGCTCGCCGGACCCGGTGGAGACTTCCACCGTTCCATCGGCATTCAAACCAATCTCCGCCGGGTTTCGGTAGGAAATGCCGAAACTGCACATCATCCCGGGAGGCATGCGGATTTCAGTCAGCTGATGGCGCGGCTCTGGGGGCGCCGATCCACAGGCGCACAAGGGCAACGTCGCAATGAGCCACAGCCACTTCATATACCGACAGTCTCATAATCGGCGACGCTCGACAACGAGCATCGGGACGCGCTCAAACAGCGCGCGACCGCGTCGTGAGCGTTAGCGCCAGAAAGAAGGAGAGGGTGGAGACCGCGACCCGAAGGGGAATTCGTTGTGGCTGCTGCCTTCCGGCCCTGACCAGATTGGCGAAGCCTTCGCCCGCGATCTCCGATTGGGGATATGACGGGTGCGGCGGTGGGAATCAAGGGCTACAAGGACGCATGGCTCATCAGAACATCTTCGCCGGCAATCCGCTCGACCGGGCCGGGGACCTGCGCAACGATCCCGACTGGCTGGCCGAACAGGCGGCCAAACCCTACGCCCAGGCCCTGGTGCTGTGGGAGGGGCGGCCGCTGATCGAGGAGACGGCGCAGGGGCCGCGTCTGGTCTGGCTGTCGATGACCCATGCGCGGACCCTGGTGCGCGACCGCGAGGCCTTCCTAGGCCTGTGGAAGGACGAGCCGGTCTTCGCCATCGAGTTCGAAGGCTCCATCGACCCGGCGGACGGGCCGGTCGGGGGGCTGGGCGTCTTTCACGACATGCGCGCGGCGGCGGCCCTGTTGCCGGCGTCGGACGCGGCCATGGCGGGCGGGGCCAAGAGCCTGTTCGACTGGCGGCGCAGGCACGGCTTCTGCGCCAACTGCGGCGCCCTGTGCGAGACGGCCTCGGGCGGGTGGAAGCGGCGCTGCCCCGCCTGCGGGACCGAGCATTTTCCCCGCGTCGATCCCGTCACCATCATGCTGCCGATCTACAAGGGCGGGGCCGAGCCGATCTGCCTTCTGGGGCGTCAGGCGGCCTGGGCGCCGGGCCGGATGTCGGCCCTGGCCGGGTTTCTGGAGCCGGGCGAATCCATCGAGGAGGCCTGCGCCCGCGAGGTGAAGGAGGAGGCGGGGCTGACGGTCGTCGACACGACCTATCATTCCAGCCAGCCCTGGCCCTTCCCGTCCCAGTTGATGATCGGGCTTTTGGCCGAGGTGTCCGACGATCAGGCGGCGCCCGACCAGACCGAGCTGGAATCGGTCGCCTGGCTGACCCGCGCCGAGGCCAGGGCCGTGCTGGACGGCGACCACCCGACCATCAGCGCCCCGCCCCCCTTCGCCATCGCCCATAGCCTGATCCGGGCCTGGGTCGAGGAGGCGTGAACAGACTCTCCCTCCCCGCAGGGGGAGGGGGAAAGATCGGCTTCATCCTATTTCCGAAACGGAACGCGACTGATTCCAGCGACTTGCGGCCCGGCATCGACCGTCTGCCATACAGGGCTTCGGCCTGGGTTATGATCCTCGCCGGGTCTTTGACATCGTCGTGCGGCCGGGGCGGAAAGCCGGAAATTGCACCTGTGCAATTTCGCCGAAAAATTAATCGAACAAAATCAGCGTCGTCCGCGCGAATTGCACTCATTGCACCATGTTTTCCGAGGTGCAATCCTTTGGGTCAGGCCAGCGCCCGCGCCGCCTCCAGGTCCGCCGGATTGTCGACCGACAGGGGGGCTTCGTCGATGACGGCGGCCCAGATCTGCATCCCCATCTCCAGCGCCCGCAGCTGTTCCAGCTTTTCGCGCCTTTCCAGAGGCGACTGCGGCGCGGCGCAAAAGCGGTTCAGGGCCTCGCGGCGATAGCCATAGACGCCGATATGACGCCACACCGGCGCATCGCCATAAAGGGTCGAGCGGGTGAAATAGAGGGCGCGGCCCTGACGTTCGCCTTCCCCCAGGGCCAGCACCGCCTTGACCACATCGGGATTGGCGCGGTCGGAAATGTCGGCCTCGGCGGCGACCAGGGTGGCGATGTCGCAGCTTGGCTCGCCATGCAGGATGGCCGCGCAGGCCGTGGCTAGGCCGGGGCTGGCGAAGGGCATGTCGCCCTGGACGTTGATCACGGCGTCGAAATCGCCCTCTGGGTCGATGGCGTCGACGGCGGCGCGGATGCGGTCCGATCCGCTGGGCAGGGCCGGATCGGTCAGGATGGCCCGCCCGCCCTTGGCCTCGATCGCCTCGACGATCTCGGGATCGCCGGCGGCGACCACGACCGGGAGGCCAGAGGCCTCGGCCTGGCGATAGGCGCGCACGATCATCGGCACGCCGCCGATCAGGGCCAGGGGCTTGTTCGGCAGACGGGTCGCCGCCATGCGAGCGGGTATCATTATCAAAGGATTCATCGGCTTCCCTGACGCCTTACATGTCCGGCGGCCGCCCGGCCGGTTGCGAAGGCCGCGCTAGCGTGCCAGACACGCCAAGGCAAGACTATGACCAGGCGGCTCAACGGCCTGGAAGCGGCAGAGGGGAGCGACGGGGCGCATGAGCGGCGATCTGAAGTGGAACAAGATTTTCGGCGCGGCCTTGGGGACGGCGTTCGTCATCCTGGTGGTGCAGCAGGCCTCGGGCCTCGTCTATCATTCCGCGCCACCGGAGAAGATGGGCTATTTCGTCGACGCGCCGGACGAGGCGGCGGGCGGCGAAGCGCCTGAACTGGCCCCGGACTGGGGCACGGTCCTGCCGACCGCCGACCTCGCCGCCGGCGAGGCCGCTTTCGCGCGCTGCCAGGCCTGTCACGACGCGCACCAAGGGGGCGCCGACAAGATCGGCCCGAATCTGTGGGGCGTGCTGGGCGGCCCGGTCGAGCATCGCGCGGGCTTCGCCTATTCCGACGCCATGACCAAGCACAAGGCCGAGGCGCCGACCTGGGGCTATGACCAGATCAACAGCTTCATCACCGCCCCGGCCAAATATGTGCCGGGCACCAAGATGTCTTTCGCCGGCATCCGCGACACCCAGACGCGCATCAATCTGATCGCCTGGCTGCGGACCCAGGGCTCCAGCGGCTTCGCCATTCCCGCCCCCGATCCCGCGCGTCAGCCGGGCGCTGCCGCTCCCGCCGCCGGCGCCGAAGCCCCCGTGGCCGAAGGCGCCGCGGCGACCGAGGCGACGGCCAAGACCCCCGCCGAGGGCGCGCCCGCCGCGACCCAGGCTGCGCCGGCCGCTCCGCCCGCCGCGACCAGCCCGGCGCCCGCCAACCACTGATCGCCCCGGCGACCTCAGAACGACAAAAGGGCGGCCCCGACGGGCCGCCCTTCTTCGTTGTCGGCGAGAAACCGTCGCTTCAGACGATCCGCGCCGCCTCCTCGAACGACAGGCGCGGCGCGCGCGGGAACAGGTTCTCGTCCGAGCCATAGCCCAGGTTCAGGATGTAGTTCGGCTCGACGTTGCTGTCGGCGAAGAACTCGGCCTTCACCCCCGCCGCGTCGAAGCCGGACATCGGCCCGACGTCCAGCCCCAGGGCGCGGGCGGCGATGGTCAGATAGCCGCCCTGCAGCGCGGCGTTGCGGAAGGCGGTTTCGCGACGCCCGGCCTCGTCCGCGAACCAGGCGCTGGCCCCCGGCGCATGGGGAAACAGGGTGTCCAGGCGTTCGTGGAAATCCAGGTCGTGACCCAGGATCAGCGTCACCGGCGCCTGGGCCGTCTTCTCGCGATTGCCCTCGCTCATCAGCGGGACCAGACGCGCCTTGGCCTCGGGCGAGGTAACGAAGACGAAGCGGGCGGGCGAGCCGTTGACCGCCGTGGGCCCGAACTTGGTCAGCTCGTACAGCCGATGCAGCAGCTCCGGCGCCACGGGCCGGTCGGTCCAGCCGTTGCGCGTCCGCGCCTCGGTGAACAGCTGCGACAGGGCGGCGTCCGACAGCGGGGCGTCGCGGTGGGTGAGGGCGTCATAGGCCATGAGACTGACTTTCGGATTACAATAGCAACGTATGCAGGTGCTAATTAGTGCGCCGCGCCACGGCTGCAAGCGCCAATGCGGCGCCACTGCGTTTCCGATTCTGCGATCCGACGCCGAAACCTCTGTCGCACGGGGCGTCTTCGCCCTATCTAGGAGCCATGAAAGATCTGACCCAACTGATGCAGCAGGCCCAGGCGATGCAGCAAAAGCTGCAGGACGCCCAGACTAAAATGGCCGAAACCACCGCCGACGGCTCTTCGGGCGGCGGCTTGGTGTCCGTGTCCCTGAAAGGGCCGGGCGAGATTACGGCCATCAGGATCGACGACAGCCTGCTGACGCCGGGCGAAGGCGAGATCCTGGCCGATCTGATCGTCGCCGCCCATGCGGACGCCAAGCGCAAGCTGGACGAACAGAACAACGCCCTGATGCGCGAGGCCGCAGGGCCCATGGCCGGGATGAACATTCCCGGAATGCCGAAACTGTTCTGATGGCCGCCTCCGCCGGGCCGGAGATCGAACGGCTCATCTCACTTCTCGCCAAACTGCCGGGTCTGGGTCCGCGCTCGGCCCGGCGCGCGGCCCTGGCCCTGTTGAAGCGGCGCGAGCAGCTGCTGGTCCCGCTGGCGGCGTCCCTGGCCGAGACGGCGGAAAAGGTCGTGTCCTGCTCCGTCTGCGGCGCGCCGGACACCCGCGACCCCTGCGCCATCTGTTCGGATGGGTCGCGCGACAACGGCCTGATCTGCGTGGTCGAGGAGGCCGGCGCCCTGTGGGCGATGGAACGCTCCGGCGCCTTTCGCGGCAAATACCATGTGCTGGGCGGCCTGTTGTCCGCGCTGGACGGGGTGGGGCCTGAGCATCTGCGGATCACCGAACTGGTCGGACGAGTAAGAGGCGGCGGCGTGCGCGAGGTCGTGCTGGCCCTGCCGGCCACCGTCGACGGCCAGACCACCGCCCACTATGTCGCCGAGCGCATCGCCGGGGCGGAGGTCGAGGTTACGTCCCTGGCGCGGGGCGTGCCGGTCGGGGGCGAGCTGGACTGGCTGGACGACGGCACCATCGTCCAGGCGCTGAAGGCCCGCCGTCCGACCTGACCGGGATCAGTTGGACGGCTGGGTCGGGGCGTTGACGTTGGGCGCTTCGCCGGTGGGCACGGGCTGGGCGCGGCCTTCGGCGTCGGTCGGGGCGTCGGCGGCGGGCGGCGTCCGGCTGTCGCCGTCGAAGGCGCGCGTATCGGCCGCCTGTTCGCCAGTCGTCGGGTTCTGCGACTGGAAGGCGCCGTTCGACACGAACCAGAAGCCCAGCAGCAGCAACGCCGCCGCCAGGGTGGACACCACCAGCAGCACCAGGATGCGCGGGCTCTTCTTGCCGGCTCGGACATATTCGGCGTCGACCGGCCGACCCTGATGCACGGCGTCGGCGGCCTTGTCGTGACGGTCGGGTTCTTGCGGGTTCATCGTGGTCCTCCTCCGATTTCAGCCAACCAACGTGACGCGAAGGGCTGCGTTCCTGAACGCGACGTCCGGCCGCCCGCGCCCCGACGCCGGGAAAGGGTGGACGCTTCTCATGGCCGGAGATTCCCGCTAGGAACGGAGCATGAACATGATCGCCGTCGTCCTCTCCCTTCTCGCCGCCGCCCTCGGGGCCGGCTTCCTGTGGGCCTTCATGGGCTGGCAGAGGACGCGCGGCGAACTGGCGGCGGCCCAGGCGCGGGTCGAGGCGGTCGAGGACAGCCGCGTCACCATGGCCGAACTGCTCAAGGCCCAGGCCGCCCAGTCGGCCCAGGTCGTCGCCGACCAGATGGTCAGCCGCGCCACCGAGACCTTCCGCGCCCAGGACCTGCTGGCGCGCGAACGGATGGCCGCCCAGCTGAAGCCGGTGTCCGACACCCTGACCAAGTTTCAGGAACACGTCGCCGCGCTGGAGAAGACCCGGTCGGAAGAGACGGGGGGCCTGCGCGAACAGCTGGCGGCCCTGATGGCGGCGTCCTCGGCCACGCGCGACGAGGCGCGCAAACTGACCGAGGCCCTGCGCGGCAACACCGGTCGGCGCGGCCGCTGGGGCGAACAGACCTGCCGCAACGTGCTGGAGGCCGCCGGCATGGCGGGCCGGTTCGACTTCACCGAACAGACCTCCAGCGCCGACGACGAGGGGCGTCAGAACCGGCCCGACTTCATCGTGCGCCTGCCCGGCGGCGGCATGTTCGTCATCGACGCCAAGGTGCCGCTGGCCTTCGAGGACGACGACGGCGACGAGGAGGCCCGCGCCCGCTCCGTCGGCCTGCGCACCGCCGCCAGCCTGAAGACCCATGTGCGCCAGCTGTCATCCAAGGCCTATCAGGACCAGTTCAAGCCCAGCCCGGACTTCGTCGTCCTGTTCGTGCCGGGCGACAGCTTCCTGGCCGTGGCGCTGGACCATGCGCCGGACCTCCTGTCCGACGCGATGGAATCGCGCGTCGTCATCGCCACCCCCTCGACCCTGTTCGCCCTGTGCAAGGCCGTGGCCTATGGCTGGCGGGCCGAGGAGCAGGCCGCCAACGCCGACAAGGTCGCCGCCCTGGGCCGCGAACTCTACAAGCGGCTGTCCGTCATGGGCGGCCACGCCTCCGCCGTCGGTCGGGCGCTGGATCAGGCGGTCGGCAAATATAATCAGTTCGTCGGTTCGCTGGAGAGCCAGGTCATGGTCTCGGCCAAACGGTTCGAGGACCTGCAGGTCGATCACGAGGGCAAGACCCTGCCCGATCTGGCGCCGGTGGAAACCGCCCCGCGCATCCTGAGCCGTCCCGAACTGATCGCCGCGCAACCCAACGACTGACGCCTTCTCGTTCTGGAAAGGGTGTTTGACATCGTGAAGGGCTGATGTAAAAGAGGCTTGTCTAAGCATTCGGCGAACGGCGAGGCCCGTCATGAAATCCGTCAAACCTCTCGGCGCAGTCGGCGTCATCGGCATCGTCGTCGTGCTGTTCGTCCTGGGGGTGGTCGCCGGGATCGGCGCGGCCATCCTGTCGGATCGACCCGGCGTCGGCGGTCTGATCGGATCGGGCGCCTTCCTGATCGCCGTCATGGCCGCGGTTCTCGTCGTCACGATCTGGTGGTGGCGTCGTCTCGACGAGGCCGCCCGCGAGGCGCACAAATGGGCGTGGTACTGGGGCGGCAGCGCCGGAATGGCCGTGGGGCTCGCCCTCGTATTGACCGTGACAACCCGCAACGTCGATCTCGGCCGGTTCATGAGCGCCGACGCCAACGCCGGCGACCTGATCGTCGGCGGAATGATGAGCATCCTGCTGTTCCAGCTGGCCGACTACGCCCTGGCCTGGGGCTGGTGGTGGCTGGCGCGGATGCGGGGCTGAGCCATGAACAACCGTCTCAAGGTCCTGCGCGCCGAACGCGACTGGAGCCAGGCGCAGCTGGCCGAACAGCTGGGCGTGTCGCGCCAGACCGTGAATGCGCTGGAAACCGGCCGCTACGATCCCTCCCTGCCTCTGGCCTTCAAGATCGCCCGCGTCTTCGGCCAGCCCATCGAATCCATCTTTTGCGAATAGCCCGGCCGGCACGCCGCGCCGATCGCCGCCTCCCGTTCTAACAAGGACCCGACATGACCTTGGTTCGCCTGCTCAAGACCTCGGTCTTCACTGTCGCTCGGGGCGCCGTCGGCGTCGCCGGCGGTCTGGCCCTGTTCGCCGCCGTCGCGGGTTCGCCCGTTCAGGCCCATGCCGAGGCCCTGACGCAGGCCCAACCCGCCCCGACCGCCGCCGCCCCGGCGCCGATCCAGGGTCAGGGACCGGCGCTGTGGGTGGTCAAGGATGCGGATTCGACCCTGTATTTGTTCGGCTCGGTCCATGTGCTGCGTCCGACGACCGGCTGGGCCAGTCCGCGCGTCCAGGCCGCCTTCGACAGCGCCTCGGACATCTGGTTCGAGATCAGCAACCCCGACGATCAGGCCGCCCTGATGCCCCTGATCCAGCAGCGGGGCCTGTCGCTGGACACGCCGCTGTCCAGCCGCCTGACGCCCGAAGAAAATACGCAGCTGGACGCCGCCGCCCAGTCGATGGGCGCCTCCGCCGCCCAGCTTCAGCCGATGCGGCCCTGGCTGGCGGCGCTCAGCCTGTCGGTCGCGCCCCTGGTCAAGGCCGGCTACGATCCCAAGTCCGGCGTCGAACTGGTGCTGAAGGCGCGGGCCGAGGCGGCGGGCAAGCCGATCCACGGCTTCGAGACGATCGACAAACAGATAGGCATTCTGGCTGACCTGCCCGACGACGTGCAGCTGGCCTTCCTGCGCGAGACGCTGAAGGACTACGAGAACGCCGCGACCAAGCTGGACGAAATGGTCTCGGCCTGGGCCAGCGGCGACGTGGACGCCATCGACCGGGTCATGGTTGAAGAGATGAAGGACGCCTCTCCGGCCCTCTATCAGGCGCTGCTGGTGAACCGGAACGCCGACTGGGCGAACCAGATCCAGACCCTGCTTCAAGGCTCGGGCACGGCCTTCATCGCCGTGGGCGCCGGACATCTGGCGGGCGCCGACAGCGTCCAGGCCCAGCTGAAGGCGCGCGGCGTGGACGTCCAGGCCGTCCAATAGGCGCGCATCGCGCTTGAGCCGACGCCGACCAAGGGCTAAGGGGTCGGGCGAGGGCCGTGTCCACGCCGCCTTCGACCGACCCGATGCGGGCATGATGTAGTGGTAGCCTGGCAGCTTCCCAAGCTGCTCGTGCGGGTTCGATTCCCGCTGCCCGCTCCAGTCGGTCTCTCTTCCACGCCGGTCGTCGGTCGGGGGGTGGATTGTTTCTCCCGGCGATCCTTGATAGGCTTGGGCGTGGTAAATTCTTTCGCCTCGCTCCTGACGGCCTCGCCCTGCGTGCTTTCGCGCGCGGGTCTGCGACTTATCGGCTGCCGCCGGGACTGACGGCTGCCCGGCGGCGGAACACGCTGTCGTAAACCCCTTCAAGATCGCAAGACGTTCAGGAGACGCACGGTGCTGCGCGACCCCTCCATCAAATATCGCCCCTTTCCGGTCGTGGACCTGCCGGATCGCCAGTGGCCCGGCCGGACCATCGACAAGGCGCCGCGCTGGCTGTCGACCGACATGCGCGACGGCAACCAGGCCCTGATCGACCCGATGAACGCCGAGAAGAAGCAGCGCTTCTTCGACCTGTTGGTGAAGATCGGGATCAAGGAGATCGAGGTCGGCTTCCCCTCGGCCGGGGCGACCGAGTTCGACTTCATCAGCGGCCTGATCCGCTCGGGCGCCGTGCCGGACGATGTGACGGTGCAGGTGCTGACCCAGGCGCGGGCCGATCTGATCGCCCGTTCGTTCGAGAGCCTGGAGGGCGCGCGGACCGCCGTGGTCCATATGTACAACGCCGTCTCGCCAGCCTGGCGCCAGATCGTCTTCGGCATGGATCGCCCGCAGGTGAAGGCCATCGCGGTCGAGGGCATGAGCCGGATGCGCGAGCAGGCGGAACGCCGTCCCGACACCGACTGGCGCTTCGAATACAGCCCCGAGACCTTCTCCACCGCCGAGCTGGATTTCAGCCTGGAGGTCTGCGAGGCGGTGATGGACGTGATCGCGCCCACGCCTGAAAAGCCGCTGATCATCAACCTGCCGGCCACGGTCGAGGCGGCGACGCCGAACGTCTATGCCGACCAGGTGGAATGGTTCTGCCGCCACATCTCGCGGCGCGACAGCGTGATCATCTCGGTCCATCCGCACAACGACCGGGGGACGGGCGTGGCGGCGGCGGAACTGTCTGTCATGGCCGGCGCCGACCGGGTCGAGGGCTGTCTGTTCGGCAATGGCGAGCGCACCGGCAATGTCGATCTGGTGACGCTGGCGCTGAATCTGTACACCCAGGGGGTCGATCCGGGGCTGGACTTCTCGGACATGGACGGGGTGATCCAGACGGTCGAACACTGCAACGCCCTGCCGGTCCATCCGCGCCATCCCTACGCCGGGGAACTGGTCTTCACCGCCTTCTCGGGCAGCCACCAGGATGCGATCAAGAAGGGCTTCGCCGCCCAGGCCCAGCGCAACGACCAGATCTGGAACGTGCCCTATCTGCCCATCGACCCGGCCGATCTGGGCCGGTCCTACGAGGCGGTGATCCGCGTCAACTCCCAGTCGGGCAAGGGCGGCTTCGCCTGGGTGCTGGAGCAGGACAAGGGGCTGAAACTGCCCAAGCGGATGCAGGCCGACTTCAGCCAGCACGTCCAGGCCTATGCCGACGAGGTGGGGCGCGAACTGACCGCCGCCGACATCTGGGACGTGTTCCGTTCGGTCTATGCGCCGGAAGGCGGCAATGGGCCGTTCGCCCTGATCGACTATGAAGAGGGCCGCTCGGCCCCCGGCAAGGAGCGCCGCTTCACCGGCCGTATCCGCCTGAACGGCGAGGAACGCCGGATTTCAGGGCGAGGCAACGGCTTCCTGTCCAGCGTGCTGGACGCTCTACGTGAAGATTGCGGTCTGGCGCTGGACATCGCGGACTACCACGAACACGCCATCGGCCAGGGCGGCGACGCCCAGGCGGCGGCCTATGTCGAGTGCCGAACGGCGGACGGCCGCGCCATCTTCGGCGTGGCGACGGACCCGGACGTGGCCACCGCCTCCCTGAAGGCCCTGCTGGGCGCCGCCAACCGCGCCGGCGCAGCGATCAAGGCTAAGACGCCGAGCCTGGCGGACGGCTAGGTGGTTCCGACCTGCGGCTCGTCCTTCAGGCGGGCCGCATCTTCGCGGGCGTAACGCTGGGCGATGATGGTGCAGGCGAACAGCTGGATCTGGTGGAACAGCATGATCGGCAGCACGATCAGCGGCACGGAGGCGCTGGCGAACAGGATGCTGGCCATCGGAACCCCGGCGGCCAGCCCCTTCTTCGATCCGCAGAACAGGATGACGATCCGGTCGCCGCGGTCGAACTTCAGCGCGCGGCCGATGGTCAGGGTCAGGCCCAGCACGATGGCCAGCAGCACGACGTTCAAGGCCAGCACCTTGGCCAGATCGCCCGGCGACACCTGCGACCAGACGCCCGCGACCATGCCCTCGCTGAAGGCGGCGTAAACGATCAGCAGAATCGAGCCGCGATCGACCAGACTGGTCAGCCTGGCGTGTCTCGTCAGCCAGCCCACCAGCAGCGGACGAAACAGCTGACCCACGGCGAAGGGGGCTAGAATCTGCAGGCCGATGTCCAGGATGGACTGCAGGCGGACGCCCCCGCCCGCCCCGCCGATCAGCCATGCGACCAGCAGGGGGGTGATGATGACGCCCAGCAGGTTCGACAGGCTGGCGCTGGTCAGGGCGCCCGCCACATTGCCCTTGGCGATGGAAGTGAAGGCGATGGATGACTGCACCGTGGACGGCAGGAGGCACAGATAGAGCATGCCCGTCAGCAGGTCGGGCTGCAGCGATCCACGCATCAGAAAGACGATGCCCAGACCCAACACGGGAAACAGCAGGAATGTGCTGAGGAAGACCGCGCCCTGAAGCCGCCAGTGCATCAGGCCCGCGCCGATGGCGGCCGGCGACATCCGCGCGCCGTACAGGAAGAACAGCAGGGCGATGGCGACCTTGACCACCCCGTCCAGCACCACCGCCGCCTGCCCTGCTGCAGGCGCCAACGCCGCCAGAACCACCATGCCGATCAGGGCCAAGAGATAGCCGTCGATCGGCAGGCGGGACAGGAAGCGGGGCATGGCGAACTCGGGATGGGGCGGGCGCTGTGGTGATAGGCCGCCCAGGCCCGGGGGTGAAGCCCGGGCCTTTACTCAAGCCTGCGTCAGGCCCCGGCGCGGTTCCTGACCAGATCGTCCACCACCGACGGATCGGCCAGGGTCGAGGTGTCGCCCAGCGATCCGATCTCGTTTTCGGCTATCTTGCGCAGGATGCGGCGCATGATCTTGCCGGAGCGGGTCTTGGGCAGGCCCGGCGCCCACTGGATCACGTCGGGCGCGGCGATGGGGCCGATTTCCTGACGCACATGGGCGACCAGGGCCTTCCTCAGCTCCTCGGTCGGTTCGACTCCCTTGTTCAGGGTGACATAGGCGTAGATGCCCTGACCCTTGATGTCGTGGGGGAAGCCGACCACCGCCGCCTCGGCGACCACATCGTGCAGCACTAGGGCGCTCTCGATCTCGGCGGTGCCCATCCGGTGGCCCGAGACGTTGATGACGTCGTCCACCCGGCCGGTGATCCAGTAGTAGCCGTCCTCGTCCCGGCGGCAGCCGTCGCCGGTGAAATACCGACCCGGATAGGTGGAGAAATAGGTGTCGAAGAACCGCTGGTCGTCGCCATAGACGGTGCGCATCTGGCCCGGCCAGCTGTCGGTGATGCACAGATTGCCCGATACGGCGCCGGTCAGTTCCTGACCCTCGGCGTCCACGATCTGCAGTTCGACGCCGGGCAGGGGCAGGGTCGCTGAGCCGGGCTTCAGGTCCGTGGTGCCGGGCAGAGGCGTGATCAGATGGCCGCCCGTCTCGGTCTGCCACCAGGTGTCCACGATGGGGCAACGGCCGTCGCCGACGACCTCGTGATACCAGCGCCAGGCCTCCGGGTTGATCGGCTCGCCCACCGTGCCCAGCAGGCGCAGCGAGGCGCGAGAGGCGGCCTTCACCGGCCCGTCGCCCTCGCGCATCAGGGCGCGCAAGGCGGTGGGGGCGGTGTAGAAGATCTCGACCTTGTGCTTGTCCACCACCTGCCAGAACCGGCCGGCGTCGGGATAGTTGGGCACCCCTTCGAACATCAGGGTCGTCGCCGCGTTCGCCAGCGGCCCATAGACCAGATAGGAGTGGCCCGTGACCCAGCCCACGTCGGCGGTACACCAGAAGACCTCGCCGGGGCGATAGTCGAAGACGATCTCGTGCGTCCAGGCGGCCCAGAACAGATAGCCGCCCGTGGTGTGCAGCACCCCCTTGGGCTTTCCGGTCGAGCCGGAGGTGTAGAGGATGAACAGCGGGTCTTCGGCGTTCATCGGTTCGGGCGGACAGTCCGCGTCGGCCTTGGCCGCCTCCAGCCCGTAGTCGAAGTCGCGGCCCTCGGTCATCGGCACGTCGCGGTCGGTGCGGCGCACGACCAGAACCGTGTCGACCTTCACCTTCTTCAGCGCCTCGTCGACATTGGCCTTCAGCGGCACGTGCTTGCCGCCGCGCAGCCCCTCGTCGGCGGTGATGACCAGGTTGGAGCCGCAGTCCTCGATCCGGCCGCACAGGCTGTCGGGCGAAAAGCCGCCGAACACCACCGAATGAATGGCCCCGATCCGCGCGCAGGCCAGCATGGCGTAGGCGGCCTCGGGGATCATCGGCAGATACAGGGTGATCCGGTCGCCCTTCTTGGCCCCATGCGCCTTCAGCACATTGGCCATGCGGCACACCTCGGCGTGCAGTTCGCCATAGGTGATGCGGCGGCTGTCGGCGGGATCGTCGCCTTCCCAGATGATGGCCGTCTCGTCCTTGCGGTGCGGCAGGTGGCGGTCGATGCACTCGACCGAGACGTTCAGCACCCCGTCCTCGAACCAGCGGATGCGGAAATCCTCCTTCCTGAAGGAGACGTCCTTGATCTTCGTCGGGGGGGTGATCCAGTCCAGCCGCCTGGCCTGTTCGGCCCAGAAGGCGTCGGGGGTCTCGCGGGCGGCGACCCGCGCGGCCTCATAGGTCTGCCGGTTCACATGGGCCTTGTCGGCCCAGTCCGCAGGGACGGGATAGAGGTCTTGGTCAGGCACGCGGGGCGTCTCCGGCAGGGGATCAGAATCCATATTTGGCGAACAGGATCAGACGAGTCATGTCGCCGCTGGCGCCGGTCTCGATCTCGCGATCCGCAAACATCAGCTCGGCGCCCACATCAAACGCCCTAACCGGCGAGCAGATCAAGTTGGGCTGGAGGACGGCGGCGTCCGCGATGAGGGTGTTGCGGGTCATATCGATCTCCTCCGCGCCCATCTTCGCAGGCGTCCTTGAGGAAAGCTTTCCGCCGATGCGGTCGCCAGACCATTGGCCATTGGTCTAGTTTAGACCAAAGTCTAACAGCGCCATGGGGGCGACGACGCGGCCGGTCAGACGCCGCGCAGGGAAGGACGCCTGATGGATCGCATCGTCGTCGCCGACGACCATCCGCTGTTTCGCGCCGCCCTGCGCTCGGCGGTCGACAAGGCTGCGCCGGGCGCCGAGGTGATCGAATGCGCCAGTCTGGCCGAGGCGCGGGCGGCGCTGCAAGCCGGTCCCGTCGACCTGCTGCTGCTGGACCTGAAGCTGTCGGACAGCGAGGGGATGGCGGGGCTGGCGGCGTTGCGGGCCGAACATCCAGCCGTGCCCGTCGCGGTGGTCTCCGCCAGCGAGGACGCCCCCGTGGTGCGAAACGCCCTGGGGCTGGGCGCCGCCGGCTTCATTCCCAAGTCCGCCGCCCTGCCGCAGATGGTCGAGGCCATCGCCGCCATCCTGGCCGGCGACGGCTGGGCGCCCGAGCTGCCCGAGGTCGCCGATGACGGTCTGGCCGAACGGGTGGCCAGCCTGACCCCCTCGCAGCTTCGCATTCTGGAGGGCCTGAAGGCCGGGCGGCTGAACAAGCAGATCGCCTTCGACCTGGGCGTGTCCGAGGCCACCATCAAGGCGCACCTGACCAGCGTGTTCCGCAAGCTGGGCGTCCAGAACCGCACCCAGGCGGTCATCCTGGCCAAGCAGATGGACCCCGGCTGATCAGCTGGACAGAAAGGCCTTCAGCGCCGCCGGCTTGATCGGCTTGGGCAACAGGACCGCGCCCGCCGCCGTCGCCTGTTCGTTCAGGCCGTCGCGGGTGTTGGCGGTGACGAGGGCGATGCGTCGCACACCTTGCGCCCGCAAGCCGTCGATCACGGCGAACCCCTCGGGCCCGTCGCCGAGGTGAAGATCGACCACGGCGGCGTCGAACGGCCCTTGCGCCGCTTCGGCCGCCTCCACGCCGGCGGCCAGCGTCGGCCGCGCGCCCCAGCGGGTCAGAAGGGCGTCCAGCGCCTCCAGGATCACCGGCTCGTTGTCCACGCACAACACCCTCAGCCCCGCCAGCGGCAGGCGCACGTCGCGCGGCGGCGCGATCTCGGGGGCCGCGTCGGGCGCGCAGCGGCGCAGGTCGATGCGGAAGGTCGCGCCGGCCCCCAAGGCGGACCTCAACGACAGCGGATGGTCCAGCAGATGCGACAGCCGCTTGACGATGGCCAGGCCCAGGCCCGCGCCCGGTTCGTCCACCGCCGCGCCCGGCAGGCGAACGAACTCGTCGAAGACGGTGTCCTGCTGCGCCTCGGGAATGCCGCGCCCGGTGTCGCAGACGAACAGCCGCACCGTGTCGCCGGCCCGCCGCGCCCCGACCAGAACCCGCCCCCGGTCGGTGTAGCGGATGGCGTTGGCGATCAGGTTCTGCAGCATGGAGCGCAGCAGGTCGCGATCCGACGTGACCCACAGCCGCGTCGGCGTCAGGGTCAGGCGCAGGCCCTTGGCCTCGGCCACCGGCGCGAACTCGCGCCGCAGATCGTCGAACAGACCGCCCAGCGATACCCGCGTCACATTGGTCCGCACCCCGCCGGCCTCCAGCTTGGACAGGTTCAACAGGGCGGTCAGCAGGCGGTGGGCGCTGTCGATGGCGCGGTCGGCGTTGGCGGCCAGGGTGCTGCTGGCCGTCTCCTGCACCGCCGGCTCCTCCTTCAGGGCCGCGATGAACAGGCGGGCGGCGTGCAGGGGTTGCAGCAGGTCGTGGCTGGCGGCGGCCAGGAACCGGGTCTTGGAGGCGGTGGCGTCCTCGGCGATCCGGCGGGCCTCGTCCAGCCGGGCGGTGCGGTCGGCGACGCGCGCCTCCAGCCGCTCGTTGGCCTCTTCCAACTGACGCGCGGCGTGGCGCAGGGCGGTGATGTCGGTATAGCTGGTGGCGTAGCCCCCGCCGGGGATCGGCGCCCCGGACGAGCGCAGCACACGGCCGTCGGGCTGCTGGCGTTCATGGTCGTGGGGGATGCGGCGGCTCAGCGCCTCCAGCCGCCGTTCGACCCAGGCCTCGATGTCGTTCGGGCTCTCGCCCCGCTCGGCGTTCAGGCGATAGATGGTGGCGATGGGCAGGCCGACGTGGACGAAGCCGACGGGCAGGTCGAACATGGCCACATAGCGCCGGTTCCAGGCGGTGACGCGCAAATCCTCGTCCACCACGATCACGCCCTGGTCGATGTTGTCGAGCGTGGTCTGCAACAGGTCGCGGTTGAACTGGACCGCCTGGGACGCCTCGTCCAGCATCCGCACCACGTCCTCGGGCGCCCGGCCCACCCCGGCCAGGGCGGCGGCGATGACGCGGCGGGCCGAGGCCGCGCCGATGGCCCCCGCCAGCATCCGCTCGGCCGCGCGGGCCAGGGCGGCGTCGGCCGGATCGGCGTCGCGCAGACGCACGGCGGTCTCTCGCCCCCAGGCTGAAAAGGCGCGCTCGGCCCGCTCGTCGCCGATGAAGCGGGCGACCAGGGCGCGCAGGTCGCCGACCGAGGCGCCGGACGGGGCGGGGCGGTTCTCGCTCCAGTCCGGGCCGATCCTGTCCACGAAGGCGCGGGCCTGGACCCGGTCGATCAGGCGCGGCCGGGCGAGGCGCGACACCCCGACATAGACCGCCAGATTCAGCGCCAGACTGAGGAAGACCCCCAGCGCCAGCGGGTCCTTGATCCCCATCATGACATGGATTTGCCAGGGGGCGCCGGGCGTCAGCTGGGGCAGGGCCAGAAGGATCAGCCAGACCAGAACCCCGACCCCCAGACCCGCCAGCGCCCCCTTCGCATGACCGCCGCGCCACAGGACCGCGCCGAACAGGGCGGGGGCCAGCTGGGCCATGGCGGCGAACGACACCAACCCCATGGCCGCCAGACCGCGCGACTGGTCCGTGGCCTGATAATAAAGCCAGGCGAGCAGCAGCACCGCGACGATGGCGCCGCGCCGCACCTGCAGGATCACCCCCGCCATGTCCGAGGCGTCGCCGCGCATCCGCCAGCGGTCGCGCGCCAGGAAGGGCAGGATCAAACTGTTGGACACCATGGCCGACAGGGCCACGGCCTCCACGATCACCATGGCGGTCGCGGCCGAGAAGCCGCCGACGAAGACGACGGCGGTCAACAGGGTCTGACCCCGCTCGAACGGCAGGGCCAGCACCAGCAGGTCCGGATTGACCGTCGGCGCGAACAGGGCGCCCGCCGCCACCAGCGGCAGCACCGCCAGACTGGTCATCATCAGATACAGCGGAAAGATCCATCGCGCCCGCCGGACGTCGGACGGCTGGGCGCCCTCCACGAAGGCGACGTGGAACTGACGCGGCAGGCAGAAGATCGCCAGGGTCGACAACAGGGTGATGGCGGTGAAGCGGGGCGTGATGTCGGGCGGCGCGGCCAGGCCCCCCAGCGCCTCGACGATCCGGGGCGGCGACCCCTGGTTCGCCAGCATGACCAGGGCGAAGACGGCGACGAACAGCAGGGCGCCCAGCTTCACCATCGATTCCAGGCCGATGGCCTGGATCAGGCCGCGATTGTGTTCGGTCAGGTCGGGCCGGCGGGCGCCGAACAGGACCGCGAAGAAGGCCAGAACCCCGGCCAGCACCAGAACCGTCAGCCGCTCGGACCCCGCCACGGGCGTCCCCGCCGTCAGCAGCTCGCCCGCCATCGACAGCGACTTCAGCTGCAGCGCGATATAGGGCAGGGCCCCCAGTATGGCGACCAGGGTGACGGCGGCGCCCAGCCCCTGGCTCTTGCCGTATCGCGAGGCCACGAAGTCGGCCACGGAGCCGACGTTCTCGCGCCGGGCGGCGGCGGCGATGCGGCGCCACAGCGGGAACAGCAGCGTCACGCCGATGATGGGGCCGATATAGATGGGCATATACTCCCACCCGTCGCGCGCCGCCGTGCCGACTGCGCCGTAATAGGTCCAGGAGGTGCAGTATATGGCCAGCGACAGGGCATAGACCGACGCGCCCAGCCCCTTGCCCCTGGCGCGGGTCGCCGGCCGTTCCTGATACCAGGCGACGGCGAACAGGATCGCCATATAGGCCGCGACGAGGCCGAGGATCAGCAGGCTGAACATTTGGGCATCTGAACCGGGCGGGTGGGATTGCTCAAGAGAAAGGGCGGACTGCCTCTCGACAGCCCGCCCCCTCATCCGCGCCTGAAAGCAGGATCAGGCGTTGAGATCGACGTCCTTGCCTTCCTTGACCAAGAGGAAGCCCAGCACGACCGTCGCCAGCGCCACGACGATCGGATACCACAGGCCGTAGTAGATGTTGCCGGTGGCGGCCACCATGGCGAAGGCGGTGGTCGGCAAGAAGCCGCCGAACCAGCCGTTGCCGATATGGTAGGGCAGGGACATGGAGGTGTAGCGGATGTTGGTCGGGAACATCTCGACCAGCGCCGCCGCGATCGGCCCATAGACCATGGTCACATAGAAGCCGAGGACGAACAGGATCAGCACCACCATCGGCTTGTCGACCAGGGCGCTGTCGGCCTTGGCCGGATAGCCGGCGGCGGTCAGGGCCTCGCCCAGGCCCTTGTCCCAGGTCTTCTTCCGGGCGGTGAAGTCGGCCGGGGCCATGGAGTCGCCGCGGAAGCTGTCGACCACGGTGCGGTCGCCGATGCGGACCTGGGCCACCGTGCCGGCCGGGGCCGCGACATTCGTATAGGTCACGCCCGCCTTGGCCAGATAGGATTTGGCCACGTCGCAGGAGTGGTTGAACACCGTCTTGCCGACCGGGTCGAACTGCAGGTGGCAGTCGGCGGGATCGGCGTAGATCACGACCGGCGCCGAGGCGGCGGCTTCGGCCAGGCGCGGGTTGGCGGCCTGGGTCAGGGCGTTGAACAGCGGCATATAAGTCAGGGCCGCCAGCAGGCATCCGGCCAGGATGATCGGCTTTCTGCCCACCTTGTCCGACAGCCAGCCCCAGAAGATGAAGAAGGGCGAGGCCGCCAGAAGGGCGATGGCCAGCAGCACATAGACCAGGGTGGCGTCGACCCGCAGCACACGCTCCAGGAAGAACAGGGCGTAGAACTGGCCCGTGTACCAGATGACGGCCTGACCGGCGGTCAGACCCACCAGGGCGATCAGCACCAGCTTCAGATTGGGCCACTTCAGGAAGCTGTCCTTCAGCGGGGTCTTGGAGCCCTTGCCCTCGGCCTTCATCTTCTTGAACGACGGGCTTTCGGCCAGCTTCAGCCGAATCCACAGCGACACGCCCAGCAGCAGGATCGAGACCAGGAAGGGAATGCGCCAGCCCCATTCGGCGAAGGCTTCCTCGCCCACGGCGAAGCGCACGCTCAGGATCACGGCCAGGCTCAGGATCAGGCCGGCGGTGGCGGTGATCTGGATGAAGGAGGTGTAGAAGCCACGTTTGCCCTTGGGCGCGTGTTCGGCGACATAGGTGGCGGCGCCGCCGTATTCGCCGCCCAGCGCCAGGCCCTGGATCAGGCGCATCAGCACCAGGATGATCGGCGCGGCGATGCCGATGACCGCATAGGGCGGCAACAGGCCGACGACGAAGGTCGACAGGCCCATCAGCAGCATGGTCACGAGGAAGGTGTTCTTGCGCCCCCACAGGTCGCCCAGCCGTCCGAAGACGATGGCGCCGAAGGGCCGCACCGCGAAACCGGCGGCGAAGGCCATCAGGGCGAAGATGTAGCCGGTCGTCTCATTGACGCCCGAGAAGAACTGGACGGTGATGATCGCCGCCAGCGAGCCGTAAAGATAGAAGTCGTACCATTCGATCACGGTGCCGACCGAGGAGGCCAGGATCACCAGCTTGTCGCTGCGATCGACGGTATGCTCCCCCTCGCCGGACGCCATGGATGCGTCGCTCGCCATTGTCTCATTCCTCCCAGGTCGCCGTTATCGGCCGTTATGCGCGGCCTTGCGGTCGCGTTGACGACGACATTGACTGAAGGGAAGGCGGCTGGAGAGATCGACTTTGGTCGAGGGCTCGGCGGTCGCTCAGCCGTCGATGGAGATGACCGGACCCAGGCGCGGCTGGCGCTGGCCGCGACGGGTGCTGCGCCGTTTCAACGCCTCGCGAATGCGGTTCTGCATGGGATTGTCGACGGTGAAGTGGAAGGCGAAGGCGAAGGCGACCGCCGCCAGGACGCCCAGGCCCCACAGGCCCCAGTGGACGGCGAGGGGCAGGGCCATGCGGGCCTCCACGGCGTTGACCACCCCGAACCAGGCGATGCGGACCACCTCGTTGGAGATGAACATGGAGAAGGACACCATGGCTGCCGTCTCGACCACTTTGGACGGCTTTTTCACCGGCACGGCGCCCGCCGCCAGGATGATGATCGAGATCAGCGCCAGGGCGATCAAGGCGTGCTTGTCGTGAAGCTCCAGCGCGAAGAAGCCGACGGCGGCCAGCGCCCCGGCCCAGCCGGCCAGACGCGGGGCGATCCAGACCTTCTGGGCGAACCAGGCCAGACACATGCCCAGTAAGAACAGCGGCAGGGCGCGCACGATGCCGTAGCCCATCGGCATCTGATAGACGGGATAGCCCAGGAACGACCAGCACAGCTGGTTGGCGGCCAGATAGACGCCGACCCCGACCGCCAGGGCCGACCATGGGCCCAGCCGCATCAGGCCGCGAATGATCCAGGGGAAGGCCAGATAGCAGCCGATCAGGGCCGAGATCGACCAGGTCGGAGCGTTCCAGCCCAGGCCGCCATGCACGCCATAGGACTGAAGCAGCAGCAGCTGCGCCGGCAGCTGGTCCCAGGCGAACCATTCGGGATTGCGCGGCGGCGCCCCGGCGGCGATGGCCAGCAGCACCAGCCCGACCAGCGACAGGCCCATGATCAGATGGGCCGGGACCACGCGCAGAAACCGCTTCAGGAAGAAGTCGCCCGGCGACATCCGCCCCTTGTCGACCGCCGCCCCATAGACGCGCATCAGCACATAGCCGCTGTCGATCAGGAAGAAGTTGGTCAGCAGAAAGCCGCCGCGCTCGAAGATCGGATTGATCACATGGGCCAGAGGCTCGGGCCCGGCCGCCTGGAAGTGATGCAGGATGATCAGGAAGGCCACGATGAAACGCAGCGCGTCCAACCAGCCGCCGCGCGCGATGCGAACTGTTTCGTTTCGGGACGAAATCAGGGACCAGGGCATCGTCAGCGCCTCCTTCGGTCCCTCGGCCGCAAGGGCCGGGCCAGATCGCTGGCCTAGCCGCGCACCAGACGCAGGAACTCTTCGCGGGTGCGCGGATCGTCGCGCACGACGCCGATCAGGTGGCTGGTCGACAGGCTGGCGCCCGGCGCATTGACGCCGCGCAGGGTCATGCAGCTGTGTTCGGCCTCGATCACCACGCCGACACCGTGCGGGCGCAGGACGGTCTGGATGGCCTCGGCGATCTCGGAGGTCATCTTCTCCTGAATTTGCAGGCGCCGCGCGAAGCCGCGCACCACGCGCGCCAGCTTGGAGATGCCCACGACCCGGTCGGTCGGCAGATAGGCGACGTGCGCCTTGCCCACGACGGGCAGCATATGGTGTTCGCAGAAGCTGACGAACCGGATGTCCTTCAGCACCACAAGCTGGTCATAGCCGCCGGTCTCCTCGAACGTCTTTTCCAGATAGGAAAGCGGATCGACCTCATAGCCCTGGAACAGCTCGCGATAGCTCTTGGCCACCCGGGCGGGGGTTTCCAAGAGGCCCTCGCGCGCGGGGTCGTCGCCCGCCCATTCGATGAGGGTCCGCACGGCGGCTTCGGCTTCGGCCTGGGTGACTTTGGAGGAGCGGGCGTCGGTCATGGTCGGCTACATAGACACAAGCGTAACGGAAGGGGAGGGTCTGCGTCGCGAAGGCGCGGGTTAGCGGCCTGTTAACCATCCTATCGGCATTTTCTGCCCAGTGAGTTTTGGGAGCGCAGGCCGATGAACGGCGCGGAAGTTCTGGACGTCGGACGCGACGCGATCTGGCTGACGATCCAGCTGTGCCTGCCGGTGCTTCTGGTCGGGCTGGTGGTCGGCGTGGTGATCGGCCTGTTCCAGGCCCTGACGCAGATTCAGGAGCAGACCCTGATCTATGCGCCCAAGATCATCGCCATCTTCGTGTCGCTGATCCTGTTCCTGCCGCTGATGGGGGCGCTGCTGGGCGGCTTCATGCGTCAGATCGCGGCCCGTATCGCGGGGATGTAGGTGGAGGCTTACGCCACTGCCGATCAGGTCTGGGCCGGGGGGCTGATCTTCGCCCGGATCGCGGCGATCCTGATGCTGATCCCCGGCTTCGGCGAAGCCTATGTGCCGCCGCGCGTGCGGCTGTCGCTGGCCCTGGTCGTCAGTCTGGCCCTGTGGCCGGTGGTGCGCGGTTCGCTGCCGGGCCTGCCCGACAGCATGGGGCTGATGGTCGGCTGGATCATCCGCGAGGTGGTGGTCGGGCTGATGATCGGCCTCTTGATGCGGATGTTCATGAGCGCCCTGTCGACGGCGGGCGAGATCGTGTCGCTGCAGACCACCCTCAGCTTCGCCCAGACCGCCAACCCGATGCAGGCGCAGCCGGGCACGACCATCGCCGCCTTCCTGACCCTGCTGGGTGTGACGCTGCTGTTCGCCACCGACACCCATCATCTGTTCATCGCCGGCATGGTGGGGTCCTATCAGCTGATCGCTCCGGCCAAGCCGCTGATCATGGCCGACTTCACCCAGATGGCGGTGCGGACCCTGGGCGACAGCTTCATGCTGGGCGTCCAGCTGGCGGCCCCGGTTCTGGTCTTCGCCCTGATCTTCAACCTAGCGTCCGGTCTGGTGGCGCGGGTGATGCCGGCCTTTCAGGTCTATTTCGCCGCCGCCCCGCTCAGCGTCATCCTGGGCCTGTCGATCTTCGCCCTGAGCCTGGGGGCGCTGGGGACCATCTTCATCGACCGCTACCGTCGTCTGGCGGAGTATTTCGTGATGGGAGGCGCCGGTGGCTGAAGGCGCCGATCCCGAGTCGAAAACCGAAGAGGCGACCCCGCGAAAGCTTGAGGACGCGCGAAAGAAGGGCGACGTCGCCAAATCCGCGGACGTCGCCCAGGTCCTGTCCCTGGCCGGGGCGGCGGCGGTGATCCTGATGACCGGCGGCTGGTTCGCCTCGTCCATCGCCGAACAGATGCTGCCCTTCATCGCCGCCCCGCATCAGATGCTGGGCACGCTGAACTCGGGCGCGGGCAACCAGATCATGGTGCGCGCCGTCTGGGCCGTCGCGCCCTTCCTGGGGGCCGTCATGCTGGCCACCATCGTCGGCGGCGCGGGCGGCAATCTGGCCCAGTCGGGTCTGGTCTTCACCGCCGAGAAGCTCAAGCCCAAATGGTCGGCGATCAGTCCGATGCAGGGGTTCAAACGCCTGTTCGGTCCCGACGGTCTGGTGCAGTTCCTCAAGACCTTCCTGAAACTGGTCGCCGTCTGCGTGGTCTGCTGGATGGTGCTGAAGCCCCACGCCCGCGAGTTCGAGAACCTGGTCGCCGTCAGCCCCCTGGCCATCCTGCCGCTGGCGCGGGACATGGCGATCTCGCTGTTCGTCTCGGCCATTATCCTGTTGGGCGCGACGGCGGGGGCGGACTTCATCTGGCAGAAGATGCGCTTCGCCAAGCGGATGCGAATGACCAAGGAGGAACTGAAGGAGGACTTCAAACAGTCCGAGGGCGACCCCCACGTCAAGGCCAAGCTGAAGCAGATTCGCATGCAGCGCAGCCGCCAGCGGATGATGGCCAATGTGCCCAAGGCCACGGTCATCGTCACCAACCCGACCCACTATTCGGTGGCCCTGCGCTACGAGCCGGATCAGGGCGACGGGGCGCCGGTCTGCGTGGCCAAGGGCGTCGACGCCCTGGCCATGCGTATCCGGGAGGTGGCGACCGAACACGGGGTGCCGATCGTCGAGAACGTGCCCCTGGCCCGCGCCCTCTATGCGACGGTCGATGTGGACGAGGTCATTCCGCGCGAGCATTTCGACGCCGCCGCCAAGATCATCGGCTTCGTCTTCCAGTCGCGCGCGCGCCGGTAAGGCGGCGTCAGGATTTGAGCGTATGATGAAGTGCTTGATTCGCGAGGCCGTATGACGTCCACCCGCCGCTCTCCGTTCGATCTGTTGTCCGCCGTGATGGCGTTCGGCGTCGTCGTGGCGATCGCGGCCTTGGCCTATCCGGCGTTTCGCGACAATCCGACCTCGGCGCCGGGGCTGATGCTGATTTTGACGGTGGGGGCGATTTCCCTGATCGGCCTGTTCGGCTTCCGGCGGGCGGCGAACGCCAAATCCAACGGCGACGCGGCCATAGAGATGCTGGACGCCATGGCCGAACCGGCGGCCCTGGTGTGGGATTCGGGACAGATACTGGCCTTCAACGCCGCCTGGGCCGAGGCCAACGGCTCCACCACCGCCCTGCCGCGCGGCAAGTCGGCCCAAGCCCTCTACATGGCCTTCGCCCAGGCGCGGAAGGGCGAGCCGGGCCGCGCCATCGTCCTGATCGGCCAGCGCGAGGTCGAGGTGGTGATCGGCCGGGTCGGAGAGGGGCGGTTCCTGATGCGGGCGGCGCCCGACGCGGTCCTACCCATCGCCTCGACCCATCTGCCGTCGCCCGTCGCCGCCGTGACCGGGGAAGCCCGCGCCATGGCCGCCGGGGCGCCGTTCGGCTCGGCCGTGATCGGCGGCGACGACCTGTTCGCCGGGCGGGCGGAAGAGGCCAATCCGGCCTTGGCCGTCCTGACCGGCCCGGCCGCCGCGCGCGACGCCGCCTTCGGCCATCTGTTCGATCCCTCGGGCGTGGCCGAGGCGCGGACCAAGCTGGCGGCCGGATCGTCGGGGCCTGTCGAACTGGTCGCGCGCGCCTATCCCGACAAGATGCTGCATCTGTATGTGGCGCCCGAGGGCGAGCGCCGTCGAATCTGGCTGTTCGACGTCTCGTCGCAGAAGTCGATGGAGCTTCAGCTCAACCAGGCCCAGAAGATGCAGGCCGTGGGCCAGCTGGCCGGCGGCGTGGCGCACGACTTCAACAATCTGCTGACCGCGATCCAGCTTCAGCTGTCGGGCCTGCTGGAGCGCCACCCGGTCGGCGATCCGTCCTACGAAGGGTTGAACGAAATCCGCCAGACGGCCATTCGTGCCGCCGATCTGGTCAGGAAGCTGCTGGCCTTCTCGCGCAAGTCCACGGTGCGGCGCGAGCGGCTGGACCTGGGCGAACTGGTGGGCGAGTTCGCCATCCTGCTGCGGCGGCTGCTGCGCGAGGACGTGCGGCTGGAGACCGACTACGGCCGCGACCTGCCGGTGGTTCTGGCCGACAAGTCCCAGCTGGAGACGGCGGTGATGAACCTGGCGGTCAACGCCCGCGACGCCATGCGCGGCGTGGTCGAGCCGGGATCGGGCGTCGTCACCATCACCACGCGGCGTCTGACCGCCGAGGAGGCGCGTGGCCTGGGCTGGGCCGACGCCCCGACCAGCGAGGTCGCCCTGATCGAAGTGTCCGACACCGGCCCCGGCGTGCCGCCCGAACTGCTGGACAAGATCTTCGAGCCCTTCTTCACCACCAAGGCGGTCAACGAGGGCACCGGCATGGGCCTGGCCACCGTCTATGGCATCGCCCAGCAGGCGGGCGGCCATATCGCGGTCAGCAATGTCGAGGGGGCCGGTGCGGCCTTCCGCCTGTTCCTGCCGGCCGCCGGCGAGGCGGAACTGGCCGAGGTTCAGCCGGTCGAGGTCAAGGCCAAGGCGCCGCGCGACCTGTCCGGCGCCGGCCGCATCCTGTTCGTCGAGGACGAGGACGCCGTGCGCGGCATCGCCGCCCGCCTTCTGCGCCAGCGCGGCTATGAGGTGATCGAGGCGGCGGATGGCGAGGAGGCCCTGCTGCTGGCCGAGGAACACGCCGGCCAGATCGACATGATGATCTCCGACGTCATCATGCCCGGCCTGGACGGTCCGTCGCTGCTGAAGAAGGCGCGGCCCTATCTGGGCGATGCGCCGGTCATGTTCATCTCCGGCTATGCCGAAAGCGACTTCTCGGACCTGTTGCAGGACGAGACGGGCGTGTCCTTCCTGCCCAAGCCGCTGGACATCAAGACCCTGGCCGAGCGGGTGAAGCAGGAGCTGCACGCGGCCTGACGGCGGCGGCGGGCGTCGTCCGGGTCAGGCGGCCCGGCGCAGGGCGGACGGCGCCTTGACGTACAGGCCCCGGCGGCCGTTGACGGGGCGGAAGGCCACCGTCTCGCCTTCCAGACGCTCGTCGGCGCCCAGGAACAGGCAGCCGTCGTCCACCAGCCGCCGCTCCAGCCCGTCCAGCAGCCGCGCGCGCCGCGCCGGCTCCATGTCGCTCAGCACATTGCGGCAGAAGATGACGTCGAACCGGGCGTCGTCGGTCGGTTCGTCCAGCAGATTAGCGCGTCCGAACCGCACGGCGTCGGCCAGCTCCGCCTTGACGATCCACTGGTCCTCCATCGGCTCGAACCAGCGCAGCATGGTCCGCGCCGTCAGGCCGCGCTGGATTTCGAAGCCGGTATAGAGGCCCGAGCGGGCCTTCTCGATGGCGCGTTGCGACAGGTCGGTGGCGATCAGGTCGACGGCGGTGTCCGTCTCCAGCGCCGCCATGGCGATGGACCAGGCTTCCTGGCCCGTGGAGCAGCCCGCCGACCAGATCTTGACCCGCCCGTCGGGGCGCGCCTTGGCCAGGGCCGGCAGAAGTTCGGCCTGAAGGATGCGGAACGGCTCGCGGTCGCGCCGGAACCAGGTTTCGACGTTCAGCAGCACCTCGATCACCGCCCAGGCCTGGGAGGCGACCGGATTGGCCCACAGATTGGCCAGCAGCGCCTCGACATTGGCGTATCCCTCGCGCCGCGCCACGGGCCCCAGCCGGTGTTCGGCCAGGTGGATGCGATCCCGCGACAGGCGATAGCCGGCGCGGGTGGCGAGAAGGGATTGCAGCTTGTCGAAATCGTCCGGCGTCATGCGGCGATCGCTCCGACCTCCATCAGCTTGGACTGCAGGATTTCGCCGTCGAACGGCTTCATCACATAGTCGTCGGCCCCGGCGGCCAGGGCCTCGGCGATCCGCTCGGGTCGGGTCTCGATGGTGCAGAACAGCACCTTGGGCCGGTCCCCGCCGATGGTGGCGCGCAGGCGGCGCAGGAAGGTGATCCCGTCCATCACCGGCATGTTCCAGTCCAGCAGGACGACATCGGGCATGGCGCCGATGCAATAGGCCAGGGCCTCGGCGCCGTCGGCGGCCTCGTCGACCTCATAGCCCAGGCCCTCGATGACCCGACGCGCGACCTTGCGGATGATGCGGCTGTCGTCGACGATCAGGCAGGTTCGAAAATTCATGGCCCTCTCCTTGATGCTGCGACAGGGTTCGCCCCGGGATGTTCAGGACGATCATTGCCCTGATGCCAGTTAACGAGTCGTTTGGGAACGGCCTCAGGCGGGCATTCGGGCCACCAGGGCGACCTTGCCGTCCTCAACCTTGACGTGCAGCGCGCCGCCGGCCTCCGTCACCGTCAGCCACAGCCAATAGGGTTGAATCCACTGGCCCGCCAAGCCTTCGGTCAGGCGCTCGCCCGCCAGACCCACCGCCGCCTCGGGCTTCAGCCGCGCGCGGGCGCCCTCGGCGAAACCCTCCAGATAGAGGAAGCCGTCCTCGATCCGCGACTGGATCACCGCCGAACCGCCCATCGGCAGGGCGCCGGCGGTCAGATAGGCCAGATTGGTCAGGGCCCGCGCCTGGGGCTTGGAGAATTCGCCGTCCGCGATCCGCCAGTCCATCGTGGCCCGACCGCCCTGGGTCATGCCGACCAGCAGGCTTTCCAGCTCGCGCGCGGTGAACCGTTCGCTGGTGGTGGCGGCGCCGAACGCCACGCGGGCGTAATGGACCAGGGCCACCATCTTGCGGGCGCTCTGTTCGATCAGGGCCAGGGCGTCGTCGCGCATGTCCTGGGCCGCCGGGTCCTGCATCAGGTCCAGGCCCGAAACGATGGCGCCCGACGGGCTGATGAAGTCATGGCACAGCTTGGCCGCGACATAGGTGGCCAGTTCGGTTCCATCGACGGGAAGGTCGAGAGGCGCGGCGTCGGCGTCGTCGGTCAGGGTCATGGCGGCTGGGTTGCTCGGATCACAGTTCGGGTCGCGCGCGAAGTTGACGTGATTTGCCGGTTCATGGAACCGCCCGGATGGTCTATCGACCCGCCAATGACGACCGCCTCCTCCATCACAGCCCCCGTCCACGTCGATCTCGAACGCGATCTGAAATCGGGCGCCCTCGCCCTGGCCATCGCCGAGATCGCGGAGGAGGCCGCCCGGCTGATCCTGCCCTATTGGCGGGCCGGAACGGCGGTCGAGACCAAGTCCGACGACAGCCCCGTCACCCAGGCGGACCGCGCCGCCGAGGCCTTGATCCTGGAGCGGCTGGCGGCCGCCTATCCCGGCGTCCAGACCGTGGCCGAAGAGGCGGTGTCCGCCAACGGCGCGCCCGCCTCGGCCGAGGACTGGTTCTGGCTGATCGATCCGCTGGACGGCACGCGCGGCTTCGTGCGCGGGGGCGAGGCCTTCACCGTCAACATCGCCCTGATGCACGCCGGCTATCCGGTCGCGGGCGTGGTGACGGCGCCGGCGACCTCGACCACCTGGCGCACCGACAGGCCCGAGGGCGGCGCCTTCCGGCGTCAGTTCGGCGCCCTTCAGGCCGGAGAGGCCCATGCCGGCGAGGACTGGCGCCCCATTCGCGTGCGCGACCGTCCGCGCGACGGTCTGGCCCTGTTGAGCCACAGCGTCACCGACGAGGAGGCCGCGCGTCTCGCCGCCCGCCACGGCTGCACCCGCTGGCAGGGTACGGATTCCTCGCTGAAATTCTGCCTGATCGCCGAGGGACGGTTCGACGCCTATCCCCGCACCGGCCCGACCTCGGAATGGGACACGGCGGCGGGTCAGGCGGTTCTGGAGGCGGCCGGCGGTCGCGTTCTGGCCGACGACGGTCAGCGGCTGGGCTACGGCAAGCCCCGATTTCTCAACGGCCCCTTCGTCGCCATGGGCGGCTGAGGCGCGCTCCTAGTTCCGCGCGCTGGCCAGCAAACCTTCCGCCCGTTCGGCCAGGACATCGACGCCCCGTTCGCGCGCCGTCATCGCCGCCTCGCCCAGGATCAGCCCCAGACCGCCGGCCTCGGCGCCTGTCAGCCGGCGGCGGGCCAGCAGAATCTCGGCCATGCCGATCTGGTCCGCGGACCAGTCCAGCGGCGTCGCCTCCGACATCCGGGCGCGCAACCGCGTCTCCAGCGTCATCAGGGCCGCCAGGTCGCCGACCGCCTCGGCCAGGGCGACCTCGCGGGTGATCCGCCGTTCGCGCACCACGGCCCCCAGCGCCAGATCGCGGCCCTGGGTCAGGCTTTCCGCCTGGGCCAGCAGCATCAGCGGCTGCGCCTCGTCGCCGGCGCGCAGGATCTGGATGGCCACCCAGTCCAGGGGACTGTGATCCGGGGTGAACTGGTCGGCGGCGGCGTCGAACATGGTCCGCGCCTGGGCGCGCGCCGCCTGATGTCCCGCTATGGCGGCCAAGGCCGACAAACCGGCGCCGCACAGCGCCAGCGCCCGCGCGCGCGTCAGCGGCCGGTGATCGGGAGAAGCGGTCTCGACCAAGGCGCCCAGGCTGCGACCCGCCTGGTCCAGCAGGCGCACGTCACGCCGCGCCACGCCCGTTTCCAGGGTCAGAGCGGCGTGATCCATCCTCAGGTCCAGATCGTTGGCCGCATCGCCCTGAACCGCCGCCTCCATCAGGCCGCCGGCCTCGACCAGACTGTCGATATCCCCGGCCAGCCGCGCCGTGCGGGCCTTCAACCGGGCATGGATCGCCGCCAAGGTCGAGGCCGCCTGCCGCCCGCGCGGGCGGCGAACGCTGGCCAGCAGCGCCAGGGCGCGGTCAAGCCGCTCGGGGCCGCCGCACAGGTCGAACCGCAGCAGGACCGCCGCCGCGCCGTCCGCCGCCGCCAGGGCCGTCTGATCCTCGGTCGACGCCGCGCGCGCCAGGCTATCGGCGCAGCGGTCCGCCCGGTCCAGGCTTTCGGCGGCGCCCGTCCGCCGGGCATGTTCGCGCCACAGGGCGGCGGCCCGGTGTTCGGTCTCGAACGGGCGGTTGCAGGACACCCGACCCGCATCGATGGACTCGCGCAACGCCTCCGCCCGTAGCAGGTCGGGACCGATCAGCTCGACCCAGCCCAAATCTTCGCTCTCTCGCGCCTGGGCGAAGAGTTTTCGAAGATCGCGGCCGAATTCGAACATGCGCTGGACCTCTGTAATCCCGCTTCGGGACGCAGACTGCGTCGCTTGCAGCGTCCAATGCAAACGCAGCGCCGCCAAAGCGGTTCGCTTCGGCTTATCCACAGGTGCGGGCGCGGGCCTCAGCCCAGGTTCGGCGTCTTCTGCTGACAGCGTTGCAGGGTCGCCCTGGCTTGGGTCGCATCGCCGCTCAACTGGCGCACGGCGGCGATGCGGGCGCGGGTCTGGTCGGCCTCTGCGGCGGGGGCGGGCTTGCCGGCGACGGTCGCGGCCTGCATCGCCGCCAGCGACCAGTACAGCGCCGCATCGTAAAGCCTGCGTCCCTGAGCGCTTTCGCCGCCCTCCAGCTCCGACGCCGCTTGGGTCAGGCCCGCGCAGCGCACGGCCTCCTCATAGGAGATCAACACCACGGACGGTGCGGCCTGCAGCATCAGGGCGGCGCTGGTTAGGGCGAACAGCAAGGGCATCGGTCCTTCGGCGCGGATGCGCCCGACATCCGACCATGGCCCAGACGCGGGGCCGAATAAAGTCCGAAGCGGCGCCGTGGGCCGGTCAGCCCGATCTCAGCCGCGTTCGCGCGTCTTGGTGAAGGCGATCTTGGGGAAACGCTCGCCGACATAGCCGGTCTCCCAGCTGGACTTGGCCAGGAAGACCGGGGCCTGGTCGATGTCGCGGGCCATCTGGGGTCGGTATTTGCCCGAGAAATCCTCGACGTCCGCCTCCGTCCCGCCGATCCAGCGCGCCTCGGCGTAGGGGCTGGGTTCGAAGACGACGTCCAGACCGTATTCTTCGCCCAGTCGGTCGGCCATGACCTCGAACTGCAGCTGGCCCACGGCGCCGACGATGAAGTCCGATCCGATCTCGGGCCGGAACAGCTGGGTCACGCCTTCCTCGGCCAGACCCTCCAGCGCCTTCTTCAGGTGTTTGGCCTTCAGCGGGTCCTTGACCCGGACCCGTTGCAGGATTTCCGGCGCGAAGTTGGGCAGGCCGGCGAACCGCACCACCCCGCTTTCCGACAGGCTGTCGCCGACGCGCAGCACGCCGTGGTTCGGAATGCCGATCACATCGCCCGCAAAGGCGTCGTCGGCCAGTTCGCGGTCCGAGGCGAAGAACATGATCGGGGCGTTCACCGACAACGACTTGCCCGTGTTCTGCACCTTCAGCTTCATGCCGCGCTTGAAGGCGCCCGACGCCATGCGGAACATGGCGATCCGGTCGCGGTGGTTGGGGTCCATGTTCGCCTGGACCTTGAAGACGAAGCCGGTGACCTCGTTCGATCCCGGCTCGACCTCGGTTTCGACGGGGGCGGGGGCGTTGCGGGTCTCGGGCGGGGATTCCTTCCTGGCCTTCATGACCTTGGGCGCCGGAGCCCAGTCGCCGATGGCCTTCAGCAGTTCGTCGATGCCGAAGTGGCGCAGCGCCGAACCCCACAGAACCGGCGTCATATGCCCTTCCAGGAAGGCCTTGCGGTCAAACGCCGGATAGCCGCCCTCGACCAGTTCGACGGCCTCGGCCAGATTATCCTGCTCGCCCGCCTCGAAATACTGCGCCGCCTGATCCAGCGGCAGGGCGGCGGGGTGTTCGGGGTCTTCGGCCGAGCCAGCGGCCTTGCGGGTATAGGGCTGGAAGCGGCCGGTCCCGACCTCGACCATGCCGCGCAGGCGATTGCCGCTCTCGGCCGGCCACCAGATCGGCGCGGGGTCCAGCTGAAGGCGCGATGCGATGTCGTCCAGCAGGGCCATCGGGTCCTGCGCCTCGCGATCCAGCTTGTTGATGAAGGTGATGATCGGAATGTCGCGCAGGCGGCAGACCTCGAACAGCTTCAGCGTCTGCGGTTCGATCCCCTTGGCGGCGTCCAGCACCATGATGGCGCAGTCGGCGGCGGTCAGGGTGCGATAGGTGTCTTCCGAAAAGTCCTCGTGCCCCGGCGTGTCCAGCAGGTTGAACATCTTGCCGTCGTGCTCGAACGTCATGACCGAGGCGCTGACGGAAATCCCGCGCTCCTTCTCGATCTTCATCCAGTCCGAACGGGTCCGGCGGTTCTCGCCCCGCGCCCGCACCGCGCCGGCCGCGCGAATGGCGCCGCCGGCCAAGAGGATATGCTCGGTCAGGGTGGTTTTACCGGCGTCCGGGTGGGCGATGATGGCGAACGTCCGCCGGCGCGCGGCTTCTTCGGGCAGGGTCAATGAGGACATGGCGCGCGACTACCCCGCCGCGCGCCGAAAGTCACTCGCTGGCGGGCTTGGGAGTGGATTCAGGTGGCGTTTCCGGCGTTTCCTCCGGTTCGCTGATCTGGGGGGGCGCGGCGTCTTGCGTGACCGTCGGCAGAGCCTGTCCGTTTTCGATGGCCGCGATCATGCGCGACGCCAGGGTCGAGGCCACTCCGCCATGCGGATTGTTGGCCAGGGGGTTAAGCGCGGCTACGGCTTCATCCCTCTTTCCGGTTTCGACCAGCGCGTTTGCGTAGGGGAACCGAATGGCGGCGAGTTGAGGCGCGCGGTCCAACGCCAATCCCAGCGTCAGAATGTCGTTCTCGTTGGGATAACCGGGCTGCGTCCGACGCAATTCGGACAGCAGCATCAGCGTGCGGTAGTCGTTCTGGCCAACCTCATAGGCGCGGGCCAGATAAGCGCGCGCCTGACCGCGAAGGCGCACGGTCTCATCATCGTCTTCGGCCTCTCGCGCCTGCTTCAATCGTTCCTGGGCGAGAAACTGCAAGGCCTCTACATTGTCAGGATCGATCTCCAGAAGGCGTTGAAGCGCCCGCTCGCCAGCCGCGCGATCACCGAAATGCAGACCGGCGTGGCCGGTGGCGAGCAGCGCCAATGGATCGTCGCCATGTCGGGTCGCCAGTCGGGCGACCTCCTGGCCAAGCGCCTGACGGTCACTGTTCGGCACACCAATCTTCAGGCGCTGGTTGATCAACAATAGATCGTCCGCAGCCTGTGACTGACGTTCAACCACGATCTCCGCCGTGGGGAATTGGCCGCTGATCTTGGTGCGCGTCAGCCGTTCGCGCGTATAGCGCCGCAGGCTGGCGCGCAATTGCTCCAAGGTCATGCCCGTCGCCTGTTGCATCGCGGCGATGGAATCCTCCCCGTCGGCGACGGTCGTGAGATAGGTTTGCAACTGCTCAAGTCGTTCGGGCGTACTGTAAAACCAATGCGTAAGCAGCCAGGCGATGGGATAGTAGGTTGAGCGCTGGCTTGAGTTTCGGATTTCGCCAGGACGTTTCGTCAACAGCACTTCCAGAGGAATCCAGCTCTCCGCCATGATCCAATAGGCGCGGTTCTGGTTGAAGCCGCCGAGCGTGACTTCGCGGTCTCGCACGTCGATTTCCGCCGTCGCATAATATTCGGCGAAGCCTTCGACGAACCACGCCGGATAAGATCCGGGGAAATTCCCCAACATGAAGTGGTGAGCATACTCGTGCATCAACACTTCGTCGCCTGATATGCCGTTTCCATCGCCGCGAATGGCGACGGCGAAGATGTCTTCTTCGGTCGGGAAGTAGGTGCCGACGACGTTTTCGCCGCTTTGAGGATGAACGCGCAACAAGGCGCCTCTTCCCCTGACCAGATAGATGGGAAGTTTTCGAGGCGGCTCCGTCGTTATTGGGAGGCCTGATCGGAATTGCATGACGCGGTCAAACATTTCCAGCTTCTGAACGTAGTCGCGCAAGGCGCGCTCGCCGCTATCGCTGTAAACGATGAACCGCTCGCTTTCCGCGCGCAGCCAGTCCGCATGTGCGGCCCTGGGCGTCGCCCAGGCCGACAGCCCCAAAACGACCGCCGCCACGCCGGTCCCGATCAGACGCCTCATGAATAATCCCACCCCGCTTAGGCCTCATGATCGCAAGGGTTGTGCCGGCGAGTAAAGTTCGAAGTGGGCGAAATCGCTGGATCACGATGTTGCGCCAGATCAAATAACCCCTCGTCAGCAGGGACTATTGGAGTCATGGTCGGGTTCGAGGCGCTGATCGGGCCGACAGAGTTCGACGCCCTCGCCCGGATTTGTCCGGGATCATAGGGAAAGGAAACGAACGATGGCTGTGATCCATCCTCAAGACCGCATCGCCCACATTCGCGCCGACCGTAACGCCCTGCGCCGACCTCTGCATCCGGCCCTGGGACTTGCGATCGGCTTCGGCTTCATCATTGCGACGGCGACGGTCGTACACATCGTGTTCAACGCGGTGATGTGATTAGAGGGTCTTAGGGAACCGATCTCAGGCGGCCATGCGGTTCCAGACGGCGCGGTCGGCGGCGACGGCGTTCAGGCGACGGCCCTTGGCCTGGAGCTGATGCATGACCAGGTCGGGCAGGGCGCAGAAGCGCGGTTCGACCAGATCGGGATCGCAGGCGACGGCGGGGGCGGCGAACAGGGCGGCGTTCACGTCCGGGCTGCGTTCGGCGATCAGCCAGGCCAGGCGACGCGCGCGCTGGGGATCGTTGCGGTGGAGCATCGGGTCCTCGGCGAACAGTTCGCAGCCCAGTTCCAGCACATAGTCGAAGGACAGCTTCTCGAACCGGCGCGTGTCGGCGGCCGTGACCGGGCAGGCCTCGTCCAGGTCGAACACCACGTCGTTCAGAAGAAACAGCATCGGAAAAGCACTCGACCGGGCCGGACGCGATGTCGTCCGTAGGGTCACAATAGGCGCCGCCGCTTGCGGTCTCGTTCACGGACGCGGTTAAGCGTTTCTGACCGTCGGCGGGGCGGCTAGACGAAAAGCTAAGGCGATGACGCGACGTGACCCTTGCGCTGTCGTGTCGGCTCCGCTTACCTGATCACGCATTGTTACAGGTCGCCCCCCCGCATGGGCGTCGACCTCAGGGAGCCGCTGTCATGACCATCCATGAAGATCGCGCCGGGTTGAGCGTCGCGGGCGAACTGATCGCCTTGATCGAACGGGAGGTGCTGCCGGGGCTGGGGCTCGACGCCGCCGCCTTCTGGTCGGGCGCGGCGACGATCTTCGAACGGTTCGCGCCGGAGAACCGGGCGCTGCTGGACCGGCGCGACGCCCTGCAGGACCGGATCGACGACTGGCATCGGGCGCGGCGGGGCCAGCCCTATGACGTGGCGGCGTCCGAAGCCTTCCTGCGCGAGATCGGCTATCTGGTTCAGGAGCCGCAGCCGTTCACCATCACGACCGAGGGTGTGGACGCCGAGATCGCGCGGATGGCCGGGCCGCAGCTGGTGGTGCCGGTGCTGAACGCCCGCTTCCTGCTGAACGCCGCTAATGCGCGGTGGGGCAGCCTGTATGACGCCCTTTACGGCACGGATGCGCTGGGCGATCTGCCTGCGGGCGGCGGCTACGATGTCGAACGCGGCGCGCGGGTCGTGGCGCGCGCCAAGGCGTTTCTGGACGAGGCGGCGCCCCTGGCCACGGGATCGCACGCCGATGTCGCCGGCTGGTCGGTGGTCGACGGCGCCCTGTCGCCGGCGTTGAGGTATGCGGGGCAGTTCGTCGGTTTCCGGGGAGAAGCCTCGGCGCCGTCGTCGATCCTGTTGACCCACAACGGCCTGCATATCGAACTGGTCATCGACCGCAGCCATCCGGTCGGGCGGGGCGATGCGGCGGGGCTGGCGGACGTGGTGCTGGAATCGGCCTTGTCGACCATCGTCGATCTGGAGGATTCCGTCGCCGCCGTCGATGCGGCGGACAAGGCCGAAGCCTATCGCAACTGGCTGGGCCTGATGCGCGGCGACCTGTCGGCGACCTTCATGAAGGGCGGCGAGACCCTGACCCGCGCGCTGGAGCCGGATCGGCAATGGACGGCGCCGGATGGAGGGGCGGTGACGCTGAAGGGGCGGTCGCTGCTGTTCGTGCGCAATGTCGGACATCTGATGACCACGCCGGCCATTCGTCTGGCGGACGGGTCCGAGGCGCCCGAGGGGATCATGGACGCCATCGTGACCAGCCTGATCGCCCTTTACGACATCAAGGGCCAGAAAAGCAGGAATGGGGGTGGGTTCGGCAACAGCGCCACCGGCTCGGTCTATATCGTCAAACCCAAGATGCACGGGCCGGACGAGGCGGCCTTCACAGACCGGCTGTTCGATGCGGTCGAGGACCTGCTGGCCCTGCCGCGCCATGCGATCAAGGTCGGGGTGATGGACGAGGAACGGCGGACATCGGCCAATCTGGCGGCTTGCATCCACGCGGTGAAGGACCGGATCGTCTTCATCAACACCGGCTTCCTGGACCGCACGGGCGACGAAATCCACACCGCCATGCAGGCCGAGCCGGTGGTGCGAAAGGCCGACATCAAGTCCAGCGCCTGGATCGCCGCCTATGAGGCTCGAAACGTCGCCATCGGCCTGAAATGCGGCCTGTCGGGACGGGCCCAGATCGGCAAGGGAATGTGGGCGGCGCCCGACCGCATGGCGGACATGCTGGAGCAGAAGATCGGTCATCCGAAGACGGGCGCCAACACCGCCTGGACGCCCTCGCCGACGGCGGCGACCCTGCACGCGCTGCACTATCATGCGGTCGATGTGTTCGCGGTTCAGAAGACGGTCGCGGACCAGCCCACGCCGGGTCTGGAGGCCCTGCTGACCCCGCCGCTGGCGAACGGCGTCAACTGGTCTGACGAAGAGGTGGCGGCCGAACTGGACAACAACGCCCAGGGCATCCTCGGCTATGTGGTGCGCTGGATCGATCAGGGCGTCGGCTGCTCCAAGGTGCCGGACATCCACGACATCGGCCTGATGGAGGACCGGGCCACCCTGCGGATCAGTTCGCAGCATATCGCCAATTGGCTGCTGCACGGGGTCTGCACGGCGGATCAGGTGGACGCCGCCTTCCGGCGCATGGCGGCCAAGGTGGACAGCCAGAATGCGGGCGATTCGCTGTACCGGCCGATGGCGCCCAACCCGGACGCCAGCCTGGCCTATCAGGCGGCGCGGGCCCTGGTGTTCGAAGGCGTCGAACAGCCGAACGGATACACCGAGCCCCTGCTGCACGCTTATCGGCTGAAGGCGAAGGCGGCTTAATCCGCCTGACGGGACGGAGGAGGTGAGGTCGTCTCCGCCGCCTCGTCCTCGTCCGCGGCCATGACGTCGGCGGCGGCGTCGTTGGCGGTCTGGGCGCTGCGTTGAGGGCCGGTCGGGGCGGGCGGAGCGGCGTCGCCGTGGCCCAGGCGTTTCAACGCCTCGTCCCCCTCCAGCCCGAAGGCGCGGCGCAGGCGCACGTCCGTCTGCGGCACCGGCACCTCCACGCCTGCGCCGTCCAGCGCATCGGCGATCAGCCAGGTGTAGGCGGCGTGCATGGCGGCGGGGCGTTTCACGGCGTCGCGCGTGGGCCAGACCACCAGTTCGAACGCCAGCCCCCGATCCCCGAACGCCACCAGCCAGACCTGGCTCTTGCGCGCCTCGGTCTCGGGCAGGGTGAAGGGGCTGGCCTTGGCCGCCTTCAGCACGGCGTCGCGCACCAGACCCCGATCCGACCCATAGGCGACGGTGAAGGGCACATGGATGCGGCGCGTGTCGCCCTTCAGCGTCCAGTTCGTCACGGGCTGTTCGATGAAGCGCGAGTTGGGCACCAGCACATTGACGTTGTCGTTGGTGCGGACGCGGGTGGCGCGCGGGCCGATCTCCATGATCGCGCCGCGAATGCCGATATCCTCGATCTCGATATAGTCGCCGACCGACACCATTCGGTCGAAGATCAAAAAGAGGCCCGACACGAACTCCTTGACCACCCCCTGAAGGCCTAGCCCGACGCCGATGCCGAGCGCGCCCGCGAAGACCGCCAGAGACGACAGGTTCAGTCCCACCGCCGACAGGGCCGCCATCGCCCCGACCACGATGATGCCGTAGCCCGCCAGACGCTCCAGCAGATAGACGGCCTGGCGACTGCGATCCGCCCGTTCGCGCACGCGGCGCAGCGAGCGCGTCACCAGCCAGTGGGCGGCGAAGGCGATCAGGGCGATGACGCCCGCGCTGACCAGCCCGCCCACAGTCAGGTTCGTCCCGGCGATGCGGGCGATCTGCGACCGCTCGATGGCGGTCAGGTCGAGCTTTTGGATCGGCAGGGTCATCGGCATCTACAGCGCGTCAGAAACGGTCAAGGTTCCCGTGCGGCGCGCGCGGTCGGACTGCAAGTCAGATGCTGAAATCCTCGCTCCAGAACCGGCCGTCCAGCCAGGCCACGATCCGCTCGGCCGCCTGTTCGGGCGACATGGTGGTGGTGTCCACGACGATCTCGGGTGTTTCGGGCGGCTCATAGGGGCTGTCGATGCCGGTGAAGTTCTTCAACTGGCCGGCCCGCGCCTTCTTGTACAGGCCCTTGACGTCGCGGGCCTCGGCCACCGCCAGCGGGGTGTCGACGTAGACCTCCACAAACTCGCCCTCGCCCAGCAGGTCGCGGGCCATGCGGCGTTCGGCGCGGAAGGGCGAGATGAAGCTGACCAGGACGATCAGGCCGGCGTCCACCATCAGCTTGGACACCTCGGCGACGCGACGGATGTTCTCGACCCGGTCCTCCTCGGTGAAGCCCAGGTCGCGGTTCAGGCCGTGGCGGACGTTGTCGCCGTCCAGCAGATAGGTGTGGCGGCCGTCGGCGTGCAGACGCTTTTCGACCCGGTCGGCGATGGTCGACTTGCCGGCGCCCGACAGGCCGGTCAGCCAGATGACGCGGCCTTTCTGATTCTTGATCGCGGCGCGTGCGTCCTTGTCCACCGACAGGGCCTGCCAGTGGATGTTGTGGGCGCGGCGCAGGGCGAAGTTCAGCAGTCCCGCCCCGACCGTGCGGTTCGAGATCCGGTCGATCAGGATGAAGCCGCCCAGATCCTTGTTCCGGGCGTAGGGGCTGAAGGCGACCGGCGCGTCCAGCGACAGGTTGCACAGGCCGATCTCGTTCAGCTCCAGCCGTCGCGCCGGCTGCTGCTCCAGGGTGTTGACGTTCACCTTGTGCTTGGGCTCGGTGATCGTCGCCCCGACCAGTTTGGCGCCGATCTTGAGCAGATAGGGGCGGCCCGGCAGCAGGGGCTCGTCGTCCATCCAGACCACAGTGGCCTCGAACTGATCGGCGACCTCGGGCGGCGCATCGGCCGAGGCCAGAACGTCGCCGCGCGACACGTCGATCTCGTCGGTCAGAGTCAGGGTGATCGACTGACCTGCGACGGCCTGGTCCAGGTCGCCGTCGGCGGTGACGATGCGGGCGACGGTCGAGGTCTTGCCGGACGGCAGGACGCGCACCGGATCGCCGGGGCGCACGGTCCCGGCCGCGATCTGGCCGGCGAAACCCCGGAAGTCGAGATTGGGGCGGTTGACCCATTGCACCGGCAGGCGGAACGGATCGGCCTGCAGATCGTCTCCGACCTCCAGCGTCTCCAACAGCTGCATCAGCGGCGCACCCGCATACCAGGGCGACCGGGCGCTGGCCTCGGTGATGTTGTCGCCGCGCAGGGCCGACATCGGAATGGCGTCGAAGCGCGTCAGCCCGATCTGTCCGGCGAAGGCGGAGAAGTCGGCGACGATGGCGTCGAACACATCCTGGGACCAGCCCATCAGGTCCATCTTGTTCACCGCCAGGATGACGTGGCGGATGCCCAGCAGGCTGACCAGATAGGCGTGCCGCCGCGTCTGGGTCAGCACGCCCCGCCGCGCGTCGATCAGGATGACGGCGGCGTCGGCGGTCGAGGCGCCCGTCACCATGTTGCGGGTATATTGTTCGTGGCCCGGGGTATCGGCGACGATGAACTTCCGCTTCTCGGTCGAGAAGAAGCGATAGGCCACGTCGATGGTGATGCCTTGTTCGCGTTCGGCGGCCAGACCATCGACCAGCAGGGCGAAGTCGATGTCGCCGCCCTGGGTGCCGATGCGGCGGCTGTCGGCCTCCAGCGCCGCCATCTGATCCTCGAAGATCATCTTGGAATCATACAGCAGCCGCCCGATCAGGGTGGACTTGCCGTCGTCCACGCTGCCGCAGGTGATGAAGCGCAGCAGGCTCTTGTGCTGGTGGGCGTCCAGATAGGCGTCGATGTCGCGGGCGATCAGTTCCGATTGGTGGGCCATCAGAAGTAGCCCTCCTGCTTCTTCTTCTCCATCGAGGCGGACTGGTCGTGGTCGATCATCCGGCCCTGACGCTCGGACGCGGTGGTCAGCAGCATTTCCTGAATGACCTCGGGCAGGGTCGCCGCCGTGCTTTCGACCGCCCCGGTCAGGGGATAGCAGCCCAAGGTGCGGAAGCGGACGGACTTCATCTGCGGCGTTTCGCCGGGTCGTAGACGGAAACGGTCGTCATCCACCATGATCAGGGCGCCGTCGCGCTCGACCACCGGCCGTTCCGCCGCCAGATACAGCGGCACGATGGGGATCTGCTCCAGATGGATGTATTGCCAGACGTCCAGCTCGGTCCAGTTGGAGATCGGAAACACCCGGATGCTCTCGCCCGGCCGTTTGCGGGCGTTGTACAGACGCCAGAGTTCGGGCCTCTGGTTCTTGGGGTCCCAGCGGTGTTCGGCCGTGCGGAAGGAGAAGATGCGCTCCTTGGCCCGCGACTTCTCCTCGTCGCGCCGCGCGCCGCCGAAGGCCGCGTCGAAGCCGTGCAGGGACAGGGCCTGTTTCAGCCCCTCGGTCTTCCACAGATCGGTGTGCAGGGCCGAGCCGTGATCGAACGGATTGATGCCGCGCGCCACGGCTTCGGGGTTCCGATGCACCAGAAGCTCGACGCCCAGGTCCGCCGCCGCCTGTTCGCGCATGGCGTACATGGCGCGGAACTTCCACGTCGTATCGACATGCAGCAGCGGGAAGGGCGGTCTGGACGGATAGAAGGCCTTCCTGGCCAGATGCAGCAGGACGGCGGAATCCTTGCCGATCGAATACAGCATCACCGGCCGCTCGGCCTCGGCCGCCACCTCGCGCAGGATATGGATGCTCTCGGCCTCCAGACGCTGAAGATGCGTCAGGCGCGCGGGGGGCAGGCTGTTTTGGCTTTCGGTCAGAATGGCGATGTCCACCAGCAGGTCTCCGTCGAACGGAGGTCACAACGCCAATGTGCCGCGTAAGACAAGCGATTGATACTGCCGCATCCTGTGAGATTTTCACCGTGCCGCGTTCAGGGCTGCGGGGCCGCCAGACTCGTTCGGGCGGGAACAGGCAAGCCATCGTATCTGGCAGCCGCGCATGGAAAAGGCCCCGACCGGAGCCGGGGCCTTCCTTATTTGACCGCGATCAGTTCAGCGGTTGGACCGTGATCGACGGGGCAGCCGGCTGGGCGGGCGTCACCACAACGGGCGCCGGCGTCTGGGCCGCAACGGGTGCGCTGTTCAGTTGGCTTGTGCTGGTCGAAGCCGAATAGGGTTGAAGGCTGGTGGTCGGTGCGGCGGGCGTCTCGACACGGGCTGCGGCCGGACGTTCGGCGGCCGGGGCGGCGCGACGGACGACAGGCTCGGCGCGCGGTTCCGAGCGACGGGCGACCGGAGCCGGAGCCGGCGAAGCGGCAGGCGCAGCGGCGGTTTCGACCGGAGCGGCCGGCGTCACCGGCGTTTCGGCGGCGGTCATTGCGGCCGGGGCCGTTTCCATCGCCGGCGCTGCTTCCGCCGGGGCGGGCGCAGCCTTCTCGCCGCCGCCCATCACCATGGCGACGCCGCTGCCCAGCAGCACCACCGCCCCGATCGGCGCCAGGATCATCCAGGTTCTCACCGACTTTTTGGACTTGGCCGGGCGGGCGTAGCGGGGCACGAAGGTCGCGGTCTCGGGGCGGGCCTCGGTCGGGGTGTCAGCGTAGGTCATAGACATTTTCTGTCCTCCATAACGGTGATCAACCAACCCGATCCCGCTCAACGTCGTTCCGGCCTCGACGCAAAAGCCCCGAAGAAACACCTTTTCCGCCCGGAATGGGGCGGGGATCGCGCCTTTTCCGAACGCGATCGCACCGAATGCGGCGATAAAAAGCAGGCCCCGGCTCTGGATTTCCCCCGCGTCAACCGAACAAATGGGTCACGGCTGGCGGCAATCCGCCCGGTTTGCAACGCGGTGCAGACCGCGCGGTTGACCCGACGCCTCGCCTTCGTCCATCACCGGACGAGGCGGATAACGCATAACGGGAGTTGCGGCGCGTATGGGTTTTGTAGCGAATATCCGTCGGGACGTCCGGTTCGCTCGCGGCCTGTTCCGCCTGCTCAAACGCATCAAGCCGATCGAGCTGGATAGCGATGTCCTGCTGTGCGACGACTTCGAGGAAGCGGTCGACAAATTCCCAGACAACATCGCCATCGACGACGGTCAGCGCACCCTGACCTATCGCGATCTGGACGCCATGGCCAACCGCTTTGGTCACTGGGCCAAGAATCGGGGCCTGCGCCGCAGCGACACCATTGCCCTGATGATGACCAACCGGATCGAATATCTGGCGGCCTGGATCGGCTTCTCCAAGGTCGGCATCGCCACGGCCCTGATCAACACCAATCTGAACGGTCAGGGGCTGGCCCACTGTCTGGCCATCTCCAAGGCCTTCAACGTCGTCGCCGACGAGGACTGCTGGCGCCAGATCGAGGAGGCGCGGCCCCTGGTCGATCACAGTCTGGCGCTGTGGGTGCTGGGTCTGACCGACGATCTGGAGACCAGCGACCGACGCGGGCTGGACAAGCCGGTGCGCGGCGGGTCGTCCGTGCGGCCGTCCAGGGCGGCGCGCGAAGGCCTGACCAACCGCGACACCGCCCTCTACATCTACACCTCCGGCACGACGGGCCTGCCCAAGGCGGCGCGCATTCCGCATTCGCGCGCCCGAACCTATATGCGCGCCTTCGCCGGGGCCACGCGCTCGACGCCCGAGGACCGGATCTTCAACGTCCTGCCTCTGTACCACTCGACCGGCGGTTTGGTCGGGGTGGGCGCCGCCCTGCTGAACGGCGCGCGTCTGGTGATCCGCAAGAAGTTTTCGGCCACCAGCTTCTGGCCCGACGTGCGGTCGTCGGGCGCGACCATGTTCGTCTATATCGGAGAGCTGTGCCGCTATCTGGTCAACTGTCCGCCGAGTGAGGACGAGACCAAGCACAAGCTGCGGCTGGCGTTCGGCAACGGCCTGCGCGCCGACGTCTGGCCCGACTTCCAGAAGCGGTTCCGCATCCCGGAAATCCTGGAATTCTACGGCTCGACCGAGGGCAATGTCTCGCTGTTCAACTTCGACGGCAGACAGGGCGCCATCGGCCGCGTGCCCCGCTATCTGAAGTCCCAGATCAACATCCGTCTGGTCGAGTTCGACGTGGAGACCGAACAGCCGATCCGCGGCCCCGACGGCCTGTGCCGCCTGGTGCGAGTGGGCGAGGTGGGCGAGGCCATCGGCCTGATCGGCAACGACATCCGTCACGACTTCTCGGGCTATGCCGACAAGGCCGCCTCGCAGAAGAAGATCCTGACCGACGTGTTCAAGAAGGGCGACCGCTGGTTCCGCACCGGCGACCTGATGAAACAGGACGCGGAGGGCTATTTCTACTTCGTGGACCGGATGGGCGACACCTTCCGCTGGAAGGGCGAGAACGTCTCCACGTCCGAGGTCGAACAGGTGCTGATGGATGCGCCGGGCGTGGCGGAGGCCATCGTCTATGGCGTGCCGGTGCCGGGCCAGGACGGCAAGGCGGGCATGGCGGCCCTGGTGGTCGAGGGCAGGTTCGACGCCCAGGCCTTCTCGGACCACGTCGAGGCCAAGCTGCCGACCTACGCCCAGCCCGTCTTCCTGCGGCTGATCAAATCGGCGGAGACGACCGGCACCTTCAAATACCGCAAGGCCGATCTGGTCGCCGACGGCTTCGATTCCGACAAGACCGGCCCGTCGCTCTACGTCCGGGGCGGCAAGACCGGCTATCAGAAGCTGACCGTCGCGGCGCGCAAGGCGATCCTGGCCGGCGAACAGCGCGTCTGAGGCGAAATCCTCGCCGCGCGACGCCGTTCGCGAAACGCCGTCTTAATGATTAATGGGGATGATCCCGGCCTCTCGCGTCAGGATCGTCCTTCCCCATGTTCCAGATCATCGGCATCGTGCTGCTGTTCGGCCTCGTCTTCGGCAGCTATGCGATCTCGGGCGGCAAGTTCGAAGTCATCATGCACGCCGCCCCGCACGAGCTGATGGCCATCGGCGGCGCGGGCATCGCCGCCTTCCTGATCTCCAACTCTCTGCCGGTGATCAAGAGTTCGATGGGCGGTCTGGGCAAGACCTTCGCCGGGCCCAAGTGGAAGAAGCAGGACTACAAGGACCTTCTGTCCCTGCTGTTCCAGCTGACGAAGACGATGAAGTCCAAGGGCGTCGTGGCGCTGGAAAGCCACATCGAAAAGCCCAAGGAGTCCACCATCTTCCAGAAATACCCCAAGGTGCTGAAAGACCATTTCGCCGTCGATTTCATCTGCGACACCCTGCGGATGATGACGATGAACCTGGAAGATCCGCACCAGGTTGAGGATGCGATGGAAAAGCAGCTGGAAAAGCACCATCACGAGCATCTGGAAGCCGCCCACGCGCTTCAGAACCTGGCCGACGGCCTGCCCGCCCTGGGCATCGTCGCCGCCGTGTTGGGGGTCATCAAGACCATGGGTTCTATCACCGAACCGCCCGAGGTTCTGGGCGGCATGATCGGCGGCGCCCTGGTCGGCACCTTCATGGGGGTGTTCCTGGCCTATGGCCTGGTCGGCCCGTTCGCCGCCCGCCTGACCGCGATCATCAACGAGGAAGCGGCCTATTATAAGATCATCCAGTCGGTGCTGGTCGCCCACCTGCACGGCAACGCCGCCCAGATCTCGGTCGAGATCGGCCGGGGCGACATCCCCTCCGCCGCCCAGCCCTCGTTCGGCGAGATGGAAGAGGCGCTGAACAGCATCACCGCCGACTGAGCCGGATCGCCGCAGCGGCGATCCCGACTTGCCCCCGTCGGCGGCGCGGTCCTATCGTCGGGGATCAGAGGCGCGCCGCCTCGCGAACCGTTCGGAGACCTTTCATGCGCATGCCCGCCCTCATCGCCGTATCGGCCGCCTTGCTGGCCGTCGCCGCCTGCGGCTCGTCGAACGAGAAGAAGGCCGAGGCCCCGGCCAGCGACGCGGTCGAGGCCGCCGGCAGCGCCGAAGAGGCGGCCGTCACCGTCGATCAGGCCGCGCGCGACGCCGAAGCCGCCGCCAACCAGGCCATCCAGAGCGATCCTGCCGCCGCGCCCGCCGCGCCCGCCGCGACCCCGCCGGTCGAAGGCGCCGCCCCGACCACGCCGCCCGCGCCCGAGCCGGTTCCCGCGCCGTCCGGTCACTGACGCCCGACGTCCGATCCTGATGCGGGGCCGCTTCGAACCGGAGCGGCCCTTTTTCGTTGCGCGGCCGAAATGCTAAGGCCGCGCCATGCACGCCGACGACGCCTCGCCCCGCCTGACCTGGACCGATGACGGAGAACCCCGTTCCGGCCGGTTCGGCGATGTCTATTTCTCGCGCGACGACGGTCTGGCCGAGACGCGGGCGGTGTTCCTGAACGGTTGCGGCCTGCCGGACGCCTGGGCCGGACGACGCGCCTTCACGGTCGCGGAACTGGGTTTCGGCACCGGACTGAACATTGCGGCCCTGCTGGACCTGTGGCGGCGGTCGGGTCCGGCGGACGGGCGGCTGCATGTCTTCTCGATCGAGGGCTTTCCCCTGACGGCGGAGGAGGCGGGGCGCGCCCTGTCCAACTGGCCCGAATTGTCGGAAGCGGCCCAGGCCCTGATCGACGCCTGGCCGTCCGCGACGCCCGGCTTTCACCGCATCGACCTGCCGGCCTTCAACACGGTGTTCGATTTGGCGATCGGCGACGCGGCCTGGGCGTTGGAGCAATGGTCGGGGGCGGCCGACGCCTGGTTCCTGGACGGGTTTTCGCCGGCCCTGAACCCCGGAATGTGGTCGCCGGAAGTCATGGGCCTGATCGCCGCCCGCTCGGCGCCGGGCGCGCGACTGGCCACCTTCACCGTCGCGGGCGCGGTGCGGCGCGGCCTGGCCGAGCATGGTTTCGTCGTCGACAAACGCCCCGGTCACGGCCGCAAGCGCGAGCGGCTGGAAGCCCGTCTGCCCACTTCGGTCGCGCCTGAAGCGCATCCCCGCGTGGCCGTGATCGGGGCGGGCGTCGCCGGCGCGTCCGTCGTGCGGGCATTAAGAGCCGAAGGCATGCCAGCCGTGGTGTTCGAGGCCGACCGGCCGGGCGCGGGCGGTTCCGGTTTTCCCGCCGGCCTGGTCACGCCGCGTCTCGACGCCGGCGACCTGGGCATCGCCGCCCTGCACGCCCAGGCGCTGGAGCGGGCGCGCGCGCTCTATGCCGAAACGCCGGGCGCCGTCGTCGGCGAAGGGGTGCTGCAACTGCCCCAGACGCCGCGAGACCGGGGCCGGTTCGAAAAGGTCGCGGATCAGCCGATCTGGCCGGCCGGCGCCATGACGATCCCGGACGCCGGGGCCGCCGACGCAAGGGCCGGTGAGCCGGTCGGGGCGGGCGGGCTGCTGATGAAGGACGCCTGCGCGGTCCATCCGGCCGCCATCCTGTCCGACTGGCTGTCGGATGCGGACATGCGGACGGCGCGGGTCGCGGGCCTGTCGCGCGACGACGAGGGCTGGCGACTGCTGGACGACGCCGGCGCGGTGCTGGCCTTGGTCGATGTGGTGGTGGTCGCCGCCGGCTGGGGCGGCGCCGAACTGCTGGATGGTTGCGCCGCCGCGCCGCGCCTGTCGCCCGTGCGCGGCCAGGCGGACTGGATCGAGGATGCGGCGCCGGTCCAGGCCACGGCCTGGGGCGGCTATGTCGCCCCGACAGGCTCGGGATTCCTCTATGGCGCTACCCATGATCGGGGCGAGGTGGATGTGGCGCCCCGCGACGGCGACGGCGCGCGCAATCTGGAGACCCTGCGTGCGCGTCTGCCCGGTCTGGCCGAGCGCGTGGCGTCCGCCGGGGTGACGCGCAGTCGGGCCGCCGTTCGCGCCACGACGCCAGACCGCCTGCCCCTGGCCGGAGCACTGGACGACGGCCTCTATGTTCTGGGCGGGCTGGGATCGCGCGGCTTCTGCGTCGCGCCTCTGCTGGGCGAGCATCTGGCGGCGCTGATCCTCAACCGGCCGTCGCCCCTGCCGCGCGACTTGGCCGGCCGGGTTTCACCCCGCCGCCCCGCCGTCCAGACGATTTCACTTGCGCCCGACGCGCCCCGGCGAGAGGGTTGAGACGGGGGCTGTCGTCAGGAGAACACCATGCTGCGTCTCGCCCTTCCTTCCGCCGCCCTTCTGGCGCCGGTCTTGGCCTTGGCCGCCTGCGCCCCGGCCGCGCCGGGCCTGTCGCCGTCCGCCGCGCGCACCGCCGCCAATCCCTGTTTCCGGCCCAGTCTGGTGCGTAACTTCACCGCGCCGAACGAGCAGACGCTCTATGTCCGCACCTCGGCGACGGAGGTGTTCCAGATCGACGCGACCGTGTGCCGCGACCTGCCCCAGGCCCTGTCCATCGCCTTGGTCCCGATGGATGGAAGCAGCCGTCTGTGCGTGGGCGATCCGGCGCGCCTTCGCAGTCCGACGACCGGACCCGAACCATGCCGTGTGCGCGTCCTTCGCCAGCTGACGGCGGACGAGATCGCGGCCCTGCCGTCGCGCGACCGCCCCTGACCCGACTTACGGAAATCCCGCGCGACGGCGATTGAAATTCGTCGCGCCCAGGTATGAAATGATCGCCTTGCCTGGGGAGGGAAGAGGATGATCAAAGCGATAAACATCACCGTCGCCACGTCGGCGCTCGGTCTTGCCATGTTCGGCCTGGCGTCGCCGGCGGCCGCGGAAAGCTGGGCGGCGTTCTCGCGCAGCGACGCCACGGTCTATCTGGTGGACGTCGACGCCCTGACGCCGGTGGACGGCGTCGTCACCACCAGGATGGCGCGGGTCCATGCGCGCGGCGAGGCGACGGACCTGAGCCACGAGACCGAAGAGGTGATGGTGCGCTGCTCGGACGGTCAGTCGCGCTCGGGCGCGACCGTGACCTATGGCAAGGACGGGGCGGAGACCGACCGTTATTCGGAGGACGCGCCGTGGGAGGCGACCCCGACCGGCGGCATCTACGGCGCCATCAAATCCTTCGCCTGCGATGCGTTGCGGCCGCAAGCCGCCGGTTTCCCCACCATCCCGGCCTTCATCGCGGCGGGACGCGGCCAGTAGGCCGCGCCCCGTTCCACGTCAGACGTCGACGGCGGCGTCCAGGGCGTTTTCCTGGATGAATTCGCGGCGGGGTTCGACCACGTCGCCCATCAGCTTGGCGAACAGGTCGTTGGCGTCTTCCTCGTGTTCCACCGAGACCTGCAGCAGGGTGCGGGCGTTGACGTCCAGCGTCGTCTCCCACAGCTGCTCGGGGTTCATCTCGCCCAGACCCTTGTAGCGCTGGATCGACAGGCCCTTCTTGCCCGCGTCCAGCACGGCGTTCAGCAGGTCCAGCGGCCCGCGAATGTCGGTGGACTTGTCCTTGCGGCGATAGACGGCCGGGGCGGCGAAGACTCCGTCGAAGGCCGTGGCGCGTTCGGCCAGACGCCGGGCGTCCAGCGACCGGACCAGCGTCTCCTCCAGCACGATGGTCTCCTGCACCGCGCGGCGGGTGCGGGTGAAGACCACGGCGCCCTGTTCGCCCGGCGCGCCGGTCCATTCCCCGTCGCCTTCCTCGGCATAGAGGTTCAGGCGCGCGGCCGCGGCGGCCGAGGCCGTGGCCATGTCGGCCTCTTCGGCGAACAGACCGGCTAAAGCCGCCTGTTCGATGGCGAAGGCGGGCGCGCGCTGGCTGAGACGGTCCACGCCCGCCTTGAAGGCCTTGGCCTCGCGCACCAGCGACTGCAGGTCCAGGCCCAGGCGGCGTTCGCCCGTCGACAGGTCCAGCTCGGCCTCGGACGAGCCTTCCTCGATCAGATAGGCGTCCATCTCGGCCTGATCCTTGAGGTAGCGCGACTGCTTGCCCTTAGAGACCTTATAGAGCGGCGGTTGGGCGATATAGACGTGGCCCCGCTCGATCAGTTCGGGCATCTGGCGATAGAAGAAGGTCAGCAGCAGGGTGCGGATGTGGGCGCCGTCGACGTCGGCGTCCGCCATCAGGATGATCTTGTGATAGCGCAGCTTGTCGGCGTTGAAGTCGTCGCGGCCGATGCCGGTGCCCAGCGCCAGGATCAGGGTGCCGATCAGGTCCGACGACAGCATCCGGTCAAAGCGCGCGCGCTCCACGTTCAGGATCTTGCCGCGCAGGGGCAGGACGGCCTGGTTCTCGCGGTTGCGCGCCTGTTTGGCCGATCCGCCGGCGGAATCGCCCTCGACGATGAACAGTTCGGACTTGGCCGGATCGCGTTCCTGACAGTCGGCCAGCTTGCCCGGCAGGCTTGAGATTTCCAGCGCCGACTTGCGCCGCGTCAGGTCGCGGGCCTTGCGGGCGGCCTCGCGCGCGGAGGCGGCCTCGATGATCTTGGCTACGATCATCTTGGCCTCGACCGGATGTTCCTCGAACCAGGTCGCCAATCCTTCGCTGCACAGGCTCTCGACCGCCGGCCGCACCTCGGACGAGACCAGCTTGTCCTTGGTCTGGCTGGAGAATTTGGGATCGGGCACCTTGACCGACAGAACGCAGGTCAGGCCTTCGCGCGCATCCTCGCCCGAGACGGAGACCTTCTCCTTCTTGCCGGCGCCGGAGCTTTCGATATAGCCGCCCATCACCCGCGTCAGACTGGCGCGGAAGGCCGACAGGTGGGTGCCCCCATCCCGTTGCGGGATGTTGTTGGTGAAGCACAGCATGGTCTCGTGATAGCTGTCGTTCCACCACAGGGCGAGATCGAGTTCGATCCCCTCCTTCTTGCCGCGTATGACGATGACGTCCTTCAGCAGCGGCTGTTTGGACTTGTCCAGGTGGCGCACGAAGGCCTCGACCCCGCCCTCGTAGTGCAGTGTGACGTCGACCGGCTCGGCATGACGCATGTCGGCCAGGCGGATCACCACGCCCGAGTTCAGGAAGGCCAGCTCGCGCAGCCGGTGTTCCAGCGTCTTGAAGTCGAAATCGATGTGGCTGAAGGTCGTGATCGAGGGGAAGAAGGTGACTTCCGTCCCGCTCTGGGGCTGGCCCGCCTTGTCACCGGTCGTGCGGATCGGGGCGACGCCCGTGACCTCCAGCGACTTGGCCGTGTCGCCGCGCTCGAAGCGCATCTCGTGCTGTTTGCCGTCGCGATAGATCTTCAGCTGCAGCCAGTCCGACAGGGCGTTCACAACCGACACGCCCACGCCGTGCAGACCGCCGGACACCTTGTAGGAGTTCTGGTCGAACTTACCGCCCGCGTGCAGCTGGGTCATGATGACCTCGGCCGCCGACACGCCTTCCTCGGCGTGGATGTCGGTGGGAATGCCCCGGCCGTTGTCGGTGACTGTGACCGAGCCGTCGGCGTTCAGGATGACCTGGACCAGATCGGCGTGACCGGCCAGGGCTTCGTCGATGGCGTTGTCCACCACCTCATAGACCATGTGGTGCAGGCCCGAGCCGTCATCGGTGTCGCCGATATACATGCCGGGGCGTTTGCGCACGGCGTCCAGGCCCTTGAGAACCTTGATGGAATCGGCGCCGTATTCAGGCTGGTCGGCAATCGGATCGGTCATGAAGTCATCGGCTCTGAAGTCCCGACCGGGACGGGGATGGAGCGTCGCGAGGAACGCTCGAATCGACGGCGGAATCGCACCGCGCCGAAGTCCGCAACATATAGGAAATTTAGGTCAAATTGCGAGGAAAGACTACGCTTGGTCCATGCCCTCGGGAGGGTCCGCGAGTAGGGCGTCGAGGTCGCGCGCGCCGTGCAGAATTCGCAATACGTCTATGTAATCCGACGTGTCGAAATAACAGACCAGATAAGGAAAGCCCGATACCGGCCAAGTCCGCAAACCCGGCAAGCCGCAGTGGTCTCCAACCAGACGGGAGCCGACGCCGGGATTACAGCCTATCCTCTCGAAAGCGTCTTTCAGCGCGGCGGAAAACCGCGTTGCAAGCCCGTTCCCAGACTGTTCTAGGTAGTAGTCTACGACGGCGTCATGATCGTCGATCGCCGCCGGACGTTGCCGGATCGGCTTGCTGCTCACGCCGGTTTCTTGCGTTCGAACTGACGGATACGTTCGCGCTGGCGCTCCCAATAGGCGTCGTCGACCAGAACGCCGGGACCTGAGTTTCTCCCCTCCAACAGCATGTCGCGAATGCGCTTCTTCTGCTGTTCCTGGCGAACGAGGGCGCGAATATATTCGCTGCTGGTTCCGAAGCCCTGATCACTGACCTGATCGTCGATGAAGGTCTTCAGTGCGTCCGGGAGCGAGATGTTCATCGTAGCCATGCGGAAAATGATACTCGAATGGCAAAAAATGGCAAACTAGTCGCTTTCCAGCGCCCCGCCTGCGACGCGGACGAACTGGGCCCGGCCTTCCAGACCCGCGAACAGGCCGCGTTCGGTGCCGGTCATGAAGGCCTGCAGATCAAGGGCCGCGATCTCGTCGAACAGGGCGTCGCGGCGGCGTTCGTCCAGATGCGCCGGGGCTTCGTCCAGCAGCAGGACGGGCCGCGCCGATCCGGCGACGGCGGGGTCAGACAGGCGCGCGATCTGGGCTAGGATCAGGTTCAGCACCAGGGCCTTCTGTTCGCCCGACGACCCCTCCGCCGCCGGACGGTTCTTCTCGCGATGCAGGGCGGTCAGGTCGGTGCGATGCGGCCCGAACAGGGACCGCCCGGCGGCGCCGTCGCGGGCGCGGGCCTTGGCCAGACCCTCGCGGATCGCGGCGGCGATTTCGTCCTCCTCGGCGCCTGCCTCGGCCATCTGTTCGGCGGCGCCGTCCAGACCCAGGTCGGCCTGGGGGAAGGGGCGGTCGCCGCGCGCGTCGATGGCGGCCTGAAGGGCGTGCAGCGCCGCGACACGGGCCATGGCCGCACGAGCCCCCGCCTCGCCCAGCCGCGCCTCCAGCGCATCCAGCCAGACCGGATCGGCCTCACGGCCGTCGGCGGCGTCGTTCAGCAGCCGCAGCCGCTCGCGCAGCGCCTTGTCATAGGCCGATATGCTGGCGGCGTGATCGGGATCGGCGGCGAAGACCAGCCGGTCGAAGAACTTCAGCCGTTCTGCGCGGGCGTCGGAGAACAGTCGATCCTGCTCGGGCGTCGCCCAGACGGGACGCAGATAGTCCAGCAATCGACCGGGCGGGGCCGTCTCGCCGTCGATCCGCACGATCCGCCGCGCCGCGCCCGCCGTCTGAACGCCGGTGCCCAACCGCGTCTCATCATCCCGTTCGACCATGACGGCCCAGGCGCGCCCGACCGCCTCGCCCGGCTCGCGCCGCCCCATCTCGGCGGCGGTCGCGCCCCGCAGTCCTTTGCCGGGGGTCAGAAGGCTGATCGCCTCCAGCAGATTGGTCTTTCCCGCCCCGTTCGGCCCGTGCAGCACCACAGGCCCGGAAGTCATCTCCAGCCGCGCCCCTGCATAGGAGCGGAAATCGGTGAGGGTGAGGGAGGTGATCACAAGTGGCGAGTGGCGAGTGGCGAGTGGCGAGTCAATGCGAACCTGATCTTGCTCGCCACTCGCCACTAATCACTCGCCGCTGACTAAACCCGCAACGGCATCAGCACATACTGAACGCCCGGATCGCCGGGATCGAGCACCAAGGTCGGCGAGGCCGGATCGGCGAAGCGGAAGGCGGCGTTTTCGCCGGTGATCTGGCCGGCGACGTCCAGCAGATAGCGGGCGTTGAAGCCGATCTCGAACGGTTCGTCGGAATAGCCGATCTCGACCTCTTCCTCGGCCTGACCCGCCTCCATGTTGCGCACGGTCAGCTTCACCCGGTCGTTGTCGAAAGCCAGCTTCACCGAGCGGCTCTTTTCCGCCGAGATGGTGGCGACCCGGTCGACGGCCTTGGCGAACAGGGCGTTGTCGATGTCGGCCTGTTTGTCGTTGCCGCGCGGAATGACGCGCAGATAGTCGGGGAAGGCGCCGTCGATGACCTTGGACGTCAGGGACGCCTCGCCCATCTGGAAGCGGATCTTCTGGGCCGAGACCTGGACCTCGACCGGGCCGCTGGCGTCGTCCAGCAGGCGGCGGACCTGATCGACGGTCTTGCGCGGCACGATGACGCCGGGACCGCCCGCAGCCCCTTCCGGCGCCGGGGTCTCGGCCAGGGCCAAACGGTGGCCGTCGGTGGCGACGGCGCGCAGCAGGGGGATGCCCTGTTCGGCGACCGTGTGCAGATAGAGGCCGTTCAGATAGTAGCGCGTTTCCTCGGTCGAGACGGCGAACCGGGTCTTGTCGATCAGCCGGGCCAGGTCTTCTTTGGGCAGGACATAGGCGGCCCCGGCGCTGTCGGTGGACATGACGGGGAAGTCGCCCGCCGGCAGGACCGGCAGGTTGAAGCGCGACCGACCGGCCGAGACGACCAGACGCGGATCGTCGCCCGAATAGAGCAGCGAGACCTCGGCGCCTTCCGGCAGCTTCCTGACGATCTCGTACAGGGTGTGGGCGGGGGCGGTGATCTGGCCCTCGACCTGCACCTGGGCCTCGGCCTCGTCCACCATCTCCATGTCCAGATCGGTGGCGGCGAAGGCCAGGCGATCCCGTCCCGCGCTGAGCAGGACGTTGGACAGGATGGGAATGGTGTTTCGACGTTCGACGACGCTCTGCACGTGGCCGAGGGCCTTGAGGAGCGCGGATCGTTCGATGGTCAGCTGCATGTCGTCTCGCCCGGCGCGACCGACTCGGAAAGGTCGCGGTTAAGTGACCTCGGACACTAGCGGATCAGGCGGCGAGGGCAAGGAAGTGGCGAGTGGATAGTGGCGAGTGTCGAGTGGATAAGTGAACAAATCGGACGTTCGCGACGTCGATCCCGCGCTGCTCGCCCCTCGCCACTATCCACTCGTCCCTCGAAATCAGCCCCGCAGCTTGCGCGTCAGCGCCTCGACGTCGCGGGCGATCTGGTCGTCCTGCGGCATCAACTCCTCGATCTTGCGCACGCCGTGCAGGACCGTGGTGTGGTCGCGTCCGCCGAAGCGACGGCCGATGTCGGGATAGGAGCGGGTCGTGTGCTGCTTGCACAGATACATGGCGATCTGACGCGGACGGGCGACCGAACGGGTGCGGCGCTCGCTCAGCAGGTCGGCCTGTTTCATGTTGAAGTGGTCGGCGACCGTCTTCTGGATCTCGTCGACCGTGATGCGGCGCTCGGGTCCGCCGCGCATCGCCATGCCCAGCAGGGTCGAGGCCTCGTCAACCGACACCGACGACAGACGCGAACCGGCGGCGGCGGCTAAAGTGTTCACGGCGCCTTCCAGCTCGCGCATCGAGCCGGGGGTGCGATCGACCAGTTGGGCCAGCACCTCGGGCGCGGCCTCGCCCTGGACGACGCCGAGGGCCGAAAGGGCCTTCAGACGGTTCTGCGCCACGGCGATCTTCAGCTCGCGGTCGCCCGCCTCGACCGGGCAGGTCAGGCCGGCGGCCAGGTGGCTGCGCAGGCGCGGTTCGACCTCGGTCAAGGCCATGGGCGCGCGGTCGGCCGAGAAGACGATCCGCTTGCCGTCCTCGATCAGGGCGGTCAGGGTCGACAGCAGTTCTTCCTGGGTCGAGGTCTTGCCGCCCACGAACTGAACGTCGTCCAGCAGCAGCATGTCGGCCGACCGCAGGCTTTCCTTGAAGGCGGCGGTCGAACGGTCCTGCATGGCCTTGACGAAGGTGGACAGGAAACGCTCGGCGGTCAGATAGACCACCTTGGCCTCGGGGCGCAGGCGCTGGGCCTCCCAGGCGATGGCGTTCAAGAGGTGGGTCTTGCCGTAGCCGTAGGGGCCGCAGAAGAAGACCGGATTGAAATGGCCGTCGGCCCAGCTGGCCACCTGTTTGGCGATGGCCAGGGCGAAGGCGTTGCCCTGACCCTCGATGAAGCTGTCGAAGGTCAGGCGGTCCTGCAGGCCGGCGGCGCGCACGGCGCGGGCGCCGTCTGCGTTGATATAGGCGGCGCCGATCGGGCCGGTCTGGGGGGCGGCGAAGGCGGCGAGACGCGGCGTGGCGTCCACCACATTGCCGGGCAGCACGGCCGAGGCCGGCGGGGCCGATCCCACCTCAGCGCGGCAGCGAACTTCCAGACGGCGCGACAGGCCGTCCAGACCCAGCCACAGCTCGTTCATGCGGCGCAGGGCGTTCTTGCGCACCCAGTCGCGGGCGTAGGCGGTGGGCGTGACCAGGATCAGGCCGCCGGCGTTGTCCAGACGCACGGCGGAGGGGGCGATATAGGACGAGAAGGGGCCGTCGCCGATCTCGGCGCGCAGACGCACCGAGGCCTCGCTCCAGATGCGGTCCGGGTCCGTCAATCCCGACGTCTTCGTTCCGCCCGCCATCGCCGTTGCGCCCCCAACCATCTTGCCCGCCGCTCCATAACCAAACTGACCGTCCACACTTCAGGGGGATGGTTCAGGGACGACTTCTCCTGCGCCGAAAAGCGATGCTTTTCGGACGGGGCCGAGCTCCTGGACAGACATCTCCCGCCGACGCGAAACTGAAGTCCCGCGCCGTCTTCATCCGTATTGGGATGGAAGTGCGTTAGAGGCCAAAACTTACGCCGCGAGCCGGGAGGGTCAACGCTGATTCGTTGGTCGATTCGCAGTTAAATTGTTTGACTCCGTCAAACCCTGTTCCCGCTTGGAATTTTCGACGGATCGACGCTCGACGAGCGGGGTTCAGACCAATTGAGGCTTAGCGCGGAAACGCAAAACGGCGAAGAAGCAGTTGCTTCTTCGCCGTTGTAATCGCTTGATAATCCCGTAACGAAACAGCGACAGCTGTTCCGTCGTCTGCGAGATTGATTTCGGCTCAGGCGGCCGACAGCTTCTTCAGCTGGGCGGCCAGGCGCGACACCTTGCGCGAGCCGGTGTTCTTGTGAACGACGCCCTTGGAGACGGCGCGCATCAGTTCGGATTGGGCTTCCACGAAGGCGGCCTTGGCGACGGCGGCGTCGCCGCCGGCCAAGGCTTCCTGGAACTTGCGCAGATAGGTGCGGACGCGCGAACGGCGCGCCTTGTTCACTTCGGTACGCGCTTCGATCTTGCGGATCGCCTTGCGGGCGCCGGGGTTGTTGGCCATGTCAAACCTTCGAACGGAAAACGCCGCGGAGCACACGTCCACGGCGCGGAAATCTCAAGAGGGCGGGCCTATAGCCGAAAGGCCGGAGGCGGTCAACGCGGAGTCTTCATCCGTCGACTCTGCGGTTGGGCGGCGCGGCGCGTCGGACGACTCTCGCCGGGCGCGTTTCGGATGCGGCCGGATAGTCTTGAACGCGCGGGATCGCCCTTTCCGTCGCAGCTTTTTCGACACTGTTGAAAGCGCGCAACGCTTTCTGTTTCTTCATGAATTGCGTCGTTTTAAGGCCATGTTTGCGCCGTCTGACGGGGCGCTGAAATCTTCTCCCGGATCGTCGTTCCATGACCCAGACCGCGCTTCTGCTTCTCGCGCTGGCCCCTACTGCCGCCGTCCAGCCCGCCGCCGAGCCGACGACGGCGCCGCAGAGCGCGCCCCAGGCCGTATCGCCTCCGTCCCAGCAGGACGAACCGACGGTGGTCCTGCCCGACGTCGAGGTCACAGCGACGCGGCGCGGCGTGGCCTTGGGCGGGCAGGAGCCGATCGTCTCCTATGATACGGCCCAGATCCAGGCGTTCGGCGCGACCAACATCGGCGAACTGGTCACTCTGCTGGAGGCCCAGACCCGCAGCGCGCGCGGCGGCTCTCCGGTCTTTCTGGTCAACGGCCGGCGCATTTCGGGCTTTCGGGAGATCCGGGGCATTCCGCCCGAGGCCATCGACCGTTTCGACATCCTGCCGGAAGAGACGGCCCTGTCCTATGGCTACAGCGCCAATCAGCGGGTGGTGAACATCGTCCTGAAGGCGGACTTCAAGTCGCTGACCGCCTCGGTCAACGTCAGTCGGCCTGAACAGGGGGGGCGCACCACGACCGCCAGCGAGAACAACGTCCTGCGCATCGCCGGGTCGGATCGCTGGTCGCTGGACATCAACGGCACGACCTCCAACACCCTGTTCGAGACCGAGCGCAACATCGACCGCACGGCCTCGGGCGTCCTGTTCGACGGGCGCGGCAATGTCACGGGCCTGAAGGGCGTGCCCAGGGCGGGCCAGGTCGATCCGACCAACACCGGCGTCGATCCCGCCCTGTCGGCCCTGGCGGGATCGACGGTCTATGTGGCGGGCGTGCCCGGCTCGGCCGCGAGCGGCGCGCCCGCCCTGTCCGATTTCGTCTCCACGGCGGGCGTGGCGAACGCGAGCGACCTGAACGCCTATCGCACCCTGCTGCCCCAGAACGATCAGGCCTCTATCGCCGGCACCTACAAGCACGACCTGAACGACAAGGTCGGCCTGACCCTGAGCGGCAGCATCGAGGATTCCAGCAGCTTCAGCTATCTGGGCCTGCCCGGCGTCACCCTGACGCTGCCGTCCGCCAACCCCTTCTCGCCGTTCGGCGACGACGTGCTGCTGTATCGCTACGTCGACCGGCCCGACGCCCTGACGCGCCAGACCGATACCCGCACCATCGGTCTGGGGACCGTGTTCGACGGCTATCTCGGCGATTGGCGCTGGACCGCGACGGGCGATTACAACCGCGTCGTCACCGACACTTCGACCGGGCGCGGCCTGGATGCGACGGCCTTGCAGGCGGCGATCACGGCGAACGACCCCACCGTCAATCCGTTCGGCGACATCGGCGGCCGGCTGAGCGAGCGGGCGCGCGACACCGCCCGGTCGACCGCCCAGACGGCGACCGGCGAACTGGTGCTGAACGGCCGGCCGTTCGAACTGCCGGCGGGCGAGGTGACGTCGACCTTCAAGGTCGGCGCCGGCTATCAGTCGCTGGATTCCGAAAGCGTGCGCGGCGGCGTCGCCGTGGATCGGTCGCAGTCGCGCAACGCGGGCAATGTCCAGGCCAATTTCGACCTGCCGATCTCCAACGTCGAGCGCGGCGTCCTGTCCGGGATCGGCGACCTGTCGGCCAATCTGAATCTGGCCTATCAGGAACTGTCCGATTTCGGCGGCGTGTCGTCCGTGGGCGCGGGCCTGAACTGGTCGCCGGTCGAGCGGCTGGCCTTGTCGGCCAACTATTCGGACGAGGGCAAGGCGCCTACCGTCCAGCAGTTGAACGATCCCACCGTCGCCACCCCCAATACGCCGGTGTTCGACTTCAACACCGGCCGGACGGTCGAGATCACCCAGATCACCGGCGGCGATCCCAATCTGAAGGCCGAGGATCGGCGCATCCTGAAGCTGGGCGTCAACTGGCAGCCGGTGTCGGACAAGGATTTCCGTCTCAACCTGGCCTATACCCGCACCGAGGCGGACAACGAGATCGCCGGCTTCCCCGCCATCACGCCGGACCTGGAAGCCGCCCTGCCGGATCGGTTCGTGCGCGATGCGGACGGCAACCTGCTGTCCATCGACGCCCGCCCGCTGAACTTCTTCAAGCGCGAGCAGCAGGACGTTCAATGGGGCTTCAACTTCTCGCGCCCGTTCGGCAAGCCGGACCCGTCGATGGCGGGCCGAGGACCGGGCGGTCCAGGCAGAGGCCCCGGCATGGTGATGGGCCCCGGTCCTGGCGGACCGCGCGGCCCCGGCGGCCCTCCGGGGCGGATGCGCGGCGCGCGCGGGCCGGGCATGCAGCCGGGGCAGGGGATGTTCAACCTGTCGCTGACCCACACCTGGCGCGTTCAGGACGAGGTGACGATCCGCGACGGCCTGGCGCCGCTGGACCTGCTGAACGGCGATTCCATCTCGGGATCGGGCGGCCAGTCCCGTCACGAGGTTCAGCTGCAGACGGGTCTGTTCAAGAACGGCCTGGGCGCCTTCGTCAACGCCAACTGGCGCTCGGGCACGCGGGTCAACGGCGATGCGTCGGGCTCGCCCGATCTGGACTTCTCGGGCCGCACGACGGTCAATCTGTTCGCCTTCGCCGACCTGACCCAGCGCAAGGCGTGGGTGGAGCGTTTCCCGATCCTGAAGGGCACGCGCATCGGTTTCGGGGTGCAGAACATCTTCGACGACCGGATTTCCGTGACCAGCAGCGACGGGGCGACCCCGATCAACTATCAGTCGGACTATCTGGACCCGCAGGGCCGCGTCTTCCGCATCAATCTGCGCAAGATCCTGTTCTGACCCGCGCGCGGGTCGTTAGGGCCAGACGACGGCGACCGCGATCATGACGGCGGCGGCGCCGAGGGCGAGGGGGAAGAAGACGCGGTCGGACATGGCGTCTGGTTACGCCCCCGCGCGGCCGCCGACAAGGATGCGCCGCGTCGCCGAACCTTGACCGATTTCTGGCGGCGGCCTACCCCGCAAGGGACCCGTCTGCCCGCCAGACCGACGCCCAAGGACCGACCGAATGCCGCGCCTGATCCTGCTCCGCCACGGCCAGAGCCAATGGAACCTCGAAAACCGCTTCACCGGCTGGGTCGACGTCGACCTGACGGCCGAGGGCGAGGCCCAGGCGCGTCGCGGCGGCGAACTGATCGCCCAGGCCGGGTTCAAGCCGGCCGTCATGTTCACCTCGGTCCTGACGCGCGCCAGACGCACCGGCGCCCTGGCCCTGCAGTCGGCCGGTCTGAAAGACGTGCCGGTGATCGAGGACTGGCGCCTGAACGAGCGCCACTACGGCGGCCTGACCGGGTTGAACAAGGCCGAGACGGCCGAGAAGCACGGCGAGGATCAGGTCAGGATCTGGCGCCGCAGCTATGACGTGCCGCCCCCGCCGCTGGCCCCCGGCGGCGAGTTCGATTTCAACGCCGATCCCCGCTACGCCGGCAAGGCCATCCCCGACACCGAAAGCCTGAAGACGACGCTGGACCGGGTGAAGCCTTATTGGGACGCCGAGATCGCGCCGCGCCTGAAGGCGGGCGAGGACGTGCTGATCGCCGCCCACGGCAACTCCCTGCGCGCCATCGTCAAACTGTTGTTCGGCGTGCCGGACGACCGGATCGTCGATGTCGAAATCCCGACCGGCAACCCGTTGGAGATCGATCTGGACGCCGCACTGAAGCCGACGGCGGCGCGTTATCTGGACGCCGACCGGGCCGAAGCCCTGCCCGAGGCGTCATGAGCTGGACCGACGCCGACCGGGGCTTCATGGCCCAGGCCATCGCCCTGGCGACCGGCCGCATGGGCGAAACCTGGCCCAATCCGGCCGTCGGCTGCGTCATCGTCAAGGACGGCCGCGTGATCGCCCAGGCCGCCACGGCGCCGGGCGGCCGCCCCCATGCCGAGGAGCAGGCGGTGCCCGGCGGCGGGGCCGATGTCGCGGGATCGACCGTCTATGTTACGCTGGAGCCGTGCGGCGCCCGGTCGTCGGGCCGCAAGTCCTGCGCCCACTTCCTGACCGAGGCGGGCGTGGCGCGGGTCGTCATCGCCTGTCTGGACCCGTCGCCCTTCGCCGCGGGGCGCGGCACCGAGCGGTTGCGCGCGCAAGGTCTGACGGTCGAGACCGGCCTGATGTGCGAAGAGGGCGAGGCCCTGTGCGAAGGCTTCCTGCACCGGCTGGAGACCGGCCGGCCCATGGTGCGGGTCAGCGCGGACGGCGCCGGCTTCGACGGCCGTTTCGTCGCCTCGCCCAAGGCCGATCTGGTGACGGAGCTGAAACGGCTGGGCGAGGCGGGCTACACCCGCCTGTGGACCGGCCCGGGCGAACTGGCCGACGTGCTGGCCGAACAGGGCCTGCTGACCGTCTGAGCCGCGTCCGAAGGTCAGGGGCGCCGTTCAAGGCTTCTTAAGCGACACGCCTTAAGGTGGTCCGATGGCCCTGGCTGCGGAACCTGTGGTGAGACGGCGCCTGACGCAGGCGGAACTGGACGTGGTCTGCGCCCGGCATGACCGACTGTTCCAGGCCAAGCCCGGCGGCGCCCGCGCGGTCTTCGCCTGGATGGACCTGTCGGGCCTCAGCCTGAAGGGCCGCAACCTGTCCGACGCCGACTTCGCCGCCGCCTGCCTCGAAGGCTGCGACCTGACGGGCGCCAGGCTGGACAACGCCAACTTCTTCGGCGCGGACATGCAGGACGCCATCCTGGCCGAGGCCAGTCTGCGGCGCGCCGATCTGCGCGGCGCCTGTCTGCGCGGGGCCGATCTGTCGGGCGCCGACATGTTCGAGGCTGACCTGCGCGAGGGCACGATCGCCGCCGCCGACGCCAAGCTGGGTTTCAAGGTCATCGAGCCGCGTCAACGCGATGAGACGGAGGCCAGCGGCGCCTGTTTGGCCGGCGCCAATCTGCAGCGTTCCAAGATGTCGGGCGTCATCGCCATGCGGGCCGACTTTTCCGGGGCGGTGATGAAGGACTGCAAACTGGTCCGCGCCAATCTGAAACAGGCCGATTTTCGCGGCGCGGACCTCGCCGGGGCCGATCTGTCGGGGGCGGACCTGTCGGGCGCGGACCTGCGCGACACCATCCTGGTCGGTTGCAAGACGACCCTGTGGCGCGCCGACGGGGCGGACATGCAGGGCGCGCTGACGGACAAGCGTTCGTCCTGCGAATCCGTGGACCGGATGCCGGCGGCCGAGATGCTGCGCGAACACGCCCGCTGGTGCGAGACGGGCGGGGCGGAAGGCCAGCCGTCCGTCTTCGACGGCGTCGATCTGCGTCCGCTGAAATCCATCACCGGACTGAACCTGACGGCCCTGTCAGCCAGGGGGGCGGTCTTCTACGGTCTCGATATGGAGGGGGTGCAACTGCAGGGCGCCCAGCTGGAGAACGCCGACCTCAGGTCCGCCCGGCTGCGGCGCGCCGATCTGCGCGGGGCGCGTCTGAAGGGCGCGCGGTTGAGCGGGGCGGACCTGCGCGAGGCGCAGCTGGGCCCGCTTCTGATCGCGGCGGACCGGCTGATGCCGGCCGATCTGACGGGGGCCGTCCTGCGCGGCGCGGACCTGTCGGGCGCCGATCTGAAACGGGCGGTGCTGGCCGGGGCCGATCTGGGTCGGGCGATCCTGCACGGCGCCCACACCCGTCAGATCGATCTGACCGAAGCCAATCTGACGGGCGTGCGCGGCCTGATCGTGGACGACCAGGCCGCCTGACGTTCGCCCTTAGGCCAGCGCCTTGAGTTGATCGACCAGATCGGTCTTTTCCCAGCTGAACCCGCCCTCGGTGTCCGGCTCGCGGCCGAAATGGCCATAGGCCGTCGTGCGAGCGTAGATGGGCTTGTTCAGGCCCAGATGCTGGCGGATGGCGCGCGGCGTGGCCCCGCCGATCAGGTCCAGAATCCTGTCTTCCAGCACCGCCTCGGAAATCTTGCCCGTGCCGTGCAGGTCGACGTGGATCGACTGGGGCTTGGCCACGCCGATGGCGTAGGAGATCTGGATGGTGCAGCGGTCGGCCAGACCCGCGGCGACCACGTTCTTGGCCAGGTAGCGGCAGGCGTAGGCGGCCGAACGGTCCACCTTGGTCGGGTCCTTGCCCGAGAAGGCGCCGCCGCCGTGGGGCGCCGCGCCGCCGTAGGTGTCGACGATGATCTTGCGGCCGGTCAGGCCGGCGTCGCCGTCAGGTCCGCCGATCTCGAAGATGCCGGTCGGATTGATGTGCCAGACGGTGTTCTCGTCGGTGAAGCCTTCGGGCAGCACGTCGAGGATGATCGGTTTGACGAACGCCTCGACCTCGGCGGCCTTGCCGGCGGCGTGCTGGGTCGACAGCACGATGGAGGCCGCGCGCTTTGGCTTGCCGTCCTCGTATTCGATCGTCACCTGGCTCTTGGCGTCCGGCTCCAGCAGGCTGCCGCCGGCGTGACGCACCTCGGCGAGACGCTTCAGGATGTTGTGGCTGTATTGCAGGGTCGCCGGCATCAGCTCGGGCGTCTCGTTCGACGCATAGCCGAACATGATCCCCTGATCGCCCGCGCCCTCGTCCTTCTCGTTGGTCGAATCGACGCCGACGGCGATGTCGGCCGACTGGGCGTGCAGGTGACAGGCGTAGTCGGCCGTCTCCCAGTGGAAGCCGTCCTGCTCATAGCCGATGTCCTTGACCGCCGCGCGGACCAGCGGCTCCAGGCTGTCGATGATGCCCTGGGTGAAGGCTTCGTTCTGTTCCTTGGTGTTGCCCGGCTGGGTCGCGCGCACCTCTCCGGCCAGCACGATGCGCTGGGTCGTGACCAGGGTCTCGCACGCCACGCGCGCTTCCGGGTCCTTGGACAGGAAGGCGTCGACGACGGTGTCCGAGATGCGATCCGCGACCTTGTCGGGGTGCCCCTCGGAAACGCTTTCCGAGGTGAAGAGGAAGGAGGAACGAGCGGCCAAGAGAGGCTCCTGTCTGTGTCTGGCTGTCAGACATATAAAGATATGCTTATATGTTCAAGTGATCCGACGGCGCGAAAACGCCGATGTTTATTGCCCGCATGGGCAGCCAAGGCGGCTGACACCTCTGTTAAATACGGTAAACAGGGCGCTGGAGATCAGATGCCCGACAGCCTGACGACGAGAGAGAGCGAGTGCGTCCACCTTGCCGGCCAGGGCCTGGAGGACAAGGAGATCGCTGCGCGTCTGGGCATCTCTCCCCGCACGGTCGGCAATCACCTGCACCGCGCCTACGCCAAACTGGGCGTGTCCGATCGCAAACTGGCCGCGCGCCGACTGAGTATCGCCTACTCAGAGGCTTCGATACTCATTCCCGAGCCGGTCGATTCCGGGCCAGTTGATCCGGCGTCGGCTGAACAGTCGGTCGACGACAGTGTCGAAGTCTTGTCGTCTTGGCCTCTGCCTTCCCCGCCTCGCGGGATCGGCGCGCGGTTGGGGGTCATAACCGCCGGCGCTGTCGTCGCCCTGCTGCTCGCCCTCGGGATCGTGACGGCAGGCTTGGGGGTGCCCGCGCTTTTCGACCGGATCGCTCCCGAATGGGCTCGCTGACGCGGACATCATTCTAAAGGATCGACCAATGAGAAATATGCAGGTTGGCGTCAGGGTCGCACGACAAGTCCGCACAGCGGAACATGCGATCGACCAGGCCATGATCGAGGTTTGCCGCCTAGTGCAGACCTCTCTGGAGGGCCGTGTTGAGAGCCGTCTGGCGGCCGAGGTGGGGCAATCGGCCATCGAACATATCATCGCAGGCCTGGGCCAACTGGCCACCGTGCGCGCCAGCGTCGTCGCCGGTCATGCCGATCTGGCGACGGTCGCTGACGATCACGGCATCGGCTGGCGCATGGATGGGATGGGCGAGAGCAAGACCGATCCCAAGCCGACCGCCCATCTCGACGTCGTCAAACTGGCCGCCTGATCGGAAGCGACCCCATGCCCTCGCCGTTGTTTATGTTCGGCTGGGGTGTGACGGTGGTCGCCCTTTGCCTTTTGGTCTGGAAGGGGCGACGGCCTGAGCGTGAAGCCGCTCTGGGTCTGTTTCTCACCCAGATTCTGTCGGGCTGGGTCGATCATTTGGTCATCGGTCAATTCCGATGGGCGGTCGCGGCGATCTCTCTGGGCCTGCTGGTTCTGCTGGTCAGGCTCGCCCTTCGCTATGATCGGTGGTGGCTGTTGCTGGCCGCCGGCGCCCAGGTGCTGGCCTTCGTCACCCATCTGTCGTCGCTGTTAGGACCTGGCGCGCTGACCTGGTCCATCGTCACCGCGCGCATGACCGTCTGGGTCGAGATCATGTTCTTGGCTCTCTTCGGCGTCTGGGAAGCCCGTCGCGCGCCCTACGCCCGTTCTCCTTCATCGCTGCGGGCCAGACCCGGCGGCGTTCCTCAAAGGATCTGAAACGTGATCACCGAACCCGCCAAGGGCTTTTTGCCCCTCTTTCGCTCCTGGTTCGACACCGCGGCCATGGCCGAAAAGGTGGGCGTGTCGGGCAGTCCCGAGAACCTGCTGGCCGAACTGGATCTGGGCCCCATGGTCGAGGCCGAGCCGCGCCTGCTCAATCACACGCCGGTCAACGCCGCCGAGGCGGCCTGCATGCTGGAAGTGGTGCGTCAGAACATGATCGACGCCGGCCGTTCGGACGGTCTGGACCTTCGCGCCCTCACGGCCGTCCAGCGCTGGCTGGCCGATCATGCGACGGGCGAAGGCGACGATCAGCCGGTCGAGCGGCTGCTGCGTCAGGCCAAGGTCTGATTTAGGACGTCAGGAAGGCGTGGCCGATCAGCCGCGCAGCCCCTTGGCGACGGTCAACAGGGCGTCGCGCTGAGCGGGGTCCTGAATGCCGCGGAAGGCCGCCAGCAGCTCGGAAACGCCCGGCGCGGCCAGCGCAAGCTCGTCGCCCTCGGCCGTCTCCAACTCGCCCAACAGGGCCGCCCCGGTCGACTTCAGGACCGAGGCGATCTGCAGAAGGCGAGCGGCGGACACGCGGTTGACGCCCCGCTCGTACTTCTGAATCTGCTGGAACGTGACGCCCGCGCCGGCGGCCAGTTGGGCCTGGGTGATGCGAAGTTCCTCGCGACGCGCGCGGATGCGTCCGCCAATGGCGATGTCAACGGGATCAACTGCGTCGTTCATGTGGGCCTACGGTCAGATCTGATGCGGTGCCAAGGCCCCAAAACGCCCCGCGCGTCAAGCCAAAGCGTGCAACCTAAGGGGTGTTACCTGCGCCGAATAGGCGAAATTCAACTCCAGGGATATCTGGATGGTATCGTTTGCAATCCGCCGACTTCCAGACGGGCTTGAGACGGGATTCACGTGTCTCCTCGTTCGTCATCGTCAGCGGGGGAACGGCCCGAATTTCGACCTGCGCCAGACCTGCATGGGGTGTTTGACGCCCTCTACCCACCTCTATCCCAGAGGGTGTTGTCTAAGGCGCTCGCGCGGGTGAAAGTTCAGTGGAGATCGAGGAGACGGAGAGCCTGTGCCGCAGTCCATGGAGATGCTGACGGAACGCGAGCGCGAATGCCTGCGGCTGGTTCACGCACACCATAATTCCAAGCAGATCGCTCGCGCGCTCGGCATCAAGCCGGGCACGGTGGACAAACATTGCGAGAATGCGGCGCGCAAGCTTCAGGTGGAGAACCGGATCGCCGCCGCCCTCGCGCTGGCGGCGCTGGAAACCCTACCGAACCATTCGCACCCCGAGACGCTCCCAATGGCTGGAGCGACCGTTGTCGCGCTGAATGAGGCGGCTGAAGGGAGGCCTCATGACGCTTATCGACGACACCATTCCGCCGGTCAGTTGGCGCGAGATGGAGACCATTCTCATGGGTCTGGCGACAACGGATACGAAACGGATGATGGTCCGGCACCTGGTCGAGGGAACGCGCAAGCAAGCGGTTTTCCTGACGCCCGGCGCGGTCATGACCGAGATGTTCTACATCGCCTCGGCCATGATGGACGTGAAGTTCAGCCCGTCGATACCGGCAACTCGGCAGCATCCTCGTTGTCTTCGGCGTCGCCGCCGCTGCAGCCTGGATTGTGACCGCCCTCGCCGGGGCGGAACAGTTCGCCTTCCTGCTGCAGAAACTGCGCTACGGCGGCTGAGCCCCGGCTCATCATCGGACCAGAGAAATGAAACGCGCCGACCAGGCGACGGCCATCGCCGCTCGTCTTCAACACGCCCTGCTTCAAGCCGAGGCCGGGCAGGACCAATCCATTCAACGCCTGGGTCGACTGACACAGGTCATGACGCGCAGCCGCCGGGAAGCCGGTCTGTCCGCAACGGTGGGCCAGCCCGCCTTCGACGCCCTGGCCCGGGCGCTCGCCGCTCAGATCGAGGCCCAGAGCGCGATGGTGGATTTGCACGAGGCGCTGGCCGAGGTGAAGGGACGCACCCGCTTCCGCTCCATTCGGCTGGGCGGGCTGGACAAGCAGGACGACCCCGTGCCGCGTGTGACCAGGGCGACGGGGCTGCGCGTCGTTGAGGACGCCGCCTGAATCAGACAGGGTGATGGGGTCATGTCGCCCATCTACCTCATCACCCTGGGATTTCTGATCGTCGTCGCCTTGCTCGCCTTCTGGCGAGGAGGAGGGTGGGAGCGGGCGGTCGCCAGCGTGCTGGGGCTCGCCTGGCTTTTGACGGCTCTCGGTCCTTTCGATCATCGCGAAACCCCTTGGATGGCTGTCGTCGCCGATGGAATGGTGTTCCTGTTCCTCCTGTACGCGGCCCTGCGATCCGGCCGACGCTGGACCCAGGCGGCTGCGGGCTTCCAACTGTTGATCCTGGCGACCCACTACGCCTTCGCCAGCAATCGGGCGTTGGAGCAGTGGGCCTATGTCTCGGCCTATTATGTCTGGAACATCGCGGTCATCGCCGCACTTTTGACAGGCGTCATCTGGCGCGGCAGACAACCTTCGCTATAGAAGCGTGGTGGCGACGATGGGATTATGCCGATGACGATGCAACGTGACGACCTCGACCCGATCGACATTCATGTGGGGGCGCAACTCAAGGCGCTCCGCACGACGGCTCGACTGACGCAGGCTGAACTGGCCGGCGCGCTCGGCGTGACGTTCCAGCAAGTCCAAAAATACGAGAAGGGCGTCAACCGGATGGCGGCCTCGACGCTCGCCCGCGCCGCCGCGGCCCTGAACTGCTCCGTCACCGACTTCTACCCCAAGGCCGACGCCGACGCCGCGCAGCCTGGACGCCAGGATGTGCTGGGCGAACTCGCCGGTCTCTACGACAAGATGGGCAAGCGTCAGCAAGACGCCCTGTTGACCACGGCGCGCGCGTTGGCGGACGTGCGGCGATAGCGCCGTAATGCGCCGTGCGGCGGCGCTAGGTCGCGGGCGTATCGGGCGCATTCTTCTGGGCGGTCGGTGAGGGCGCGGGCGCTTTGACTTCAGGCGCCCAGCTTACGGGAATATTGTTGAAGGTCATTCGGACCGAGCCGCCACCGCCCGTCGCCGGCTCGCGCAACCAGGCTTTCCGGTTCTCCGCGCCGGCGATCGAGTTGAACGCCGCACAGCTCGCAGAGGATACGCCGCTATAACCCGCTTGGGTCAGGGCCGCCGCATAGCCGATTTCATAGTTGGTTTGTTGGTCTCGCTGCGAGGCCGGCGTCGTGAACTCGGTGAAGTAGATATTGTGCACGATATTGCGTCGCAGAGCGGGGCCGAGCAGCGTCATTCGCATGCCGACGCCCTGCGAGGCATCGACCTCCGAGAAACAGACCCAATGCCAGTCCGATTCCTGAGCCATGGCGGAGCCGCAAGCGAAGGTCGCTCCCAAGGCGATGAGGCTGGATCGTAGAAGGCGCATGTTTGAATTCCTCGGGTAGGGCGGTGCCGCAGGATGCAAGGTCGTAGATCGACGCATGGGTTTCATCCCCTCTCAGGGGGATGAAAGCTGGCCCGGATCGTTGAGCTAACGGAGGTTGGTCGGTGCATTTCAACCGCCGTTCCATCGGCAAGTTTGAATGCGCATCATTCGATGGACGCCCAGGCTTGGTTGCGGGCGCTGCGCGGCTCTGCAAACAGTAGAGTTTGGTACGGGGCGGCTTTCGCCGGATTTCAGCGAACAGGCGCTGCTGGGGGCGGATGGATATGGAAGCGCATCAGCCGGATTGGGACGACGTCTTCATGGCGGCCGCTTTGCAGCCGGACCGGTGGATGGAGGCGCTGGACCTCATGGCGCGTCAAACCGGCGCCTCGCACGGTCAATTGATCGGGATCGGCGGGGGGCGAGACATCGAGTTCAACCTGGCGACCAATTTCGAAGACTGGGCCTTCAGGAAGTTCGTCGATGTAGGCGGGGGATCGCCGAACGCGAATTTTCGGATCGCGGCCTCCACACGCGAGATCGAACGCGGGTTTTACGACCCTCTTGTCTACGAGCGTCACTACGACGAGGCGATTTCACAGTTGCCGACGCGCGAATACGTCGATTGGTGCGACGAAATCGATGTGCCGTTCGGGTGTCAGACCAATCTGGTGTTGGACAACTTCGGCCTGGTCGGTCTCGCCACCCTTCGCAAACGTCGTGAGGGCCGGAGCACGCCTGCCCAGAGGCGTGTGTTCGCCCAGGCCGCGGAGGCCGCACGGCGTGCGGTCAGGCTTCAGGAACGCCTCGAAGGCGAGCAGGCGCGGTTTCTGTCAGGGGCGTATGAGGCGGTCGGGGTCTGTGCGTTCATTCTGGATCATCGCGGTCGCTTGATTGCGCGCACGGCGACGGCCGACGCCTTGCTGAGTCGGGGAGATATCCGACTGTCGGGGGGCAGCCTGGACGCCGAGGGCGCGCCGCTGTCTCTACGCGGGGCGATCGATGCGCTGACACGCCAGGGCGGCGTCAAGAGCTTGCGGGTTCTCATCCATCGGCCTCCGACGGAGCCTGCTCTGGTGATCGAAGGGTTCCGACTGCCTCAGCCGGCCTGGTCCTTGGGGCGATTGCCCCACGCTGTCCTCGTTGCAAATGCACCCCGTCGTGACCGTGTGGGTTCATTGCAATTGCTCCGAACGCTTTATGGCCTGACAGCGGCGGAGGCCGACATCGCCTTGCGTCTGTTCGAAGGCAAAAGCCGAGCCGACGTGGCGAATGAGAGAGACGTCACGCCGGAAACCGTGCGGGGGCAGATCAAGGCGCTTCAAGCCAAATGCGGCGTGTCCGGGGAAGCGAGCTTGATGAGACTGCTCGCTCCCATTTTCTGCTGATCCAGCCTCCGCGACAACAACTCCAGGGAACGAAATCCCAACGCAAACAGCCGCCTGTCCCCTGAACTCGTCAGGGCGTTTCGGTGACGAGCAGGGTCGCGTTGGCGCCCGTGACGCCGAGAGCGCCCACCCAGATGTCGTATCTGCCGTTTTGCGGGTTCTGGAACCGAACCTGGGCGTCGCCGTCCCCATAGCTGTCGTCGTCGCAATACCAACGTCCGTCTGGTCCATTGATGACGAGCGTGGTGTCGGCGTTGGAAAGCGTGCGGAACACCAACGGAAGGCTCCCCGCCGTATAGGTGACGCTGTAATCCGGCGCCGATGCGATGGCGCCGACACAGGCCGCAGGAAGACTGGTGTCCTTATAAACGTCGATCGAGCCCCCCGCATAGACGTTGACCCGATGGGGGTCCGGGGTGAATCCCGCAGTCAGCGTCGCCCTGCCAAACGTGGGTGTCCCATTGACGTTCTGGGCCGATGCATAGCCGACGCCGCCAAGGGCGAAACAGGCTGAAAGAACGACCGAAGTCATTGTCGACGATGCCAGAGATTTCATCTTTGATCCGTATCTGTGCGCATGGGAATACGTCCGATGCTTCGGACGGTCTTGGGAAACCGGATCTGCCGCCGGCTCACAGGGTGGAAGGCCTAGTCCGTCGGCGCGGGGTGGGTCATATCGACGGTAGCGATCACCCGGCTTTCTCCGTCCGCTTCGAACTGCCAAATCTTGAGCTGGGCCAGATCGTCCCCGAACGGCGCGACTGTGAACTCGACATGGGTCTCGGGGGCATCGTCACGGCCGCGTCGCAGGAGTTCGATCCGACCCGATGAATCACCCGTCTCATGGATGTTCCAACGGGGGTCGTCTGACAGGGCGACGAAGATCCGGCGTCCTTGCCCGTCCAACCCCTCCACAATCAGATTTCGTTCCGTGTCCACCTGTTCGCCGTGGGGACATAACCAATTGCGATTTCTGGATACTGGCTCCACAGGCGGGGCGCTTGCACCCACCTTGAATGTCACAAAGGTCCTGTCGCAGGTTTCACTGCCCCATGCATACTCATCGACGGGATTGAAAACTTGAACGAGCGATCTTTGTAATAGAGATCGTCCGTAGGCAGAAGTTCGGACATTCAGTGTCTGATCGGCGTCGTCAAAACCTTCAACCTCGAAAGGCTCTGGGCGGACTATTCGTCTTATCCTTTCAGATGCCTGCTCGCCGTTGACCCAAGGCGTCCATTCCGACATGCGGCCCCATCCCACCTTGACGCTGTAAAGCGGCGTGTCGGCGGGTGGAGGAAGAAAAAGCGTCTGATCTTGCCAGATCAGCAAAGGCGCTGGTTCCTGGACCGGAACCCCGCCTGAAACCGTCAGGGCCGCGATTGCGCCGACGACAAACCCCATCATGATCGCACCTCCGGGCCACGCCTGACCCCATGATCGCGATATGAAGACAGTCTGGCGCCTCGCTCATCCCCCTGCGGGGGGAAGGTCAAGCGGGGATGCAGGCGGAGCGCGGCGGCCGCGATGGCGGATTGAACCGCAAGACCCAGGTATTTGTCGCCGTCGCCTACCCGACCGAGTCACGGAAACATTCATTACTCGGCGACGAAAGACTACAGGTATCGACTTGTGCGACGAAAACAGCCCAATTTCCATTGTGTCCGAAGCACATTGGACGACGCATCTGTAGCAAGCGCCCAAGACAGCGAGTTGTCCCATGAGGCAAACCAGATGCGGCAATCAGCAGGAGCGGCCTTGGGTCCTCCCCACCGCACACCCACGCAACTCCCAAGCGGAAGCGCCTTCCGGCTTATCCCTGCCGGGCGTCAAAGCTAACGATGCTTTGGAAAGGTGGTGCCGCTTAGGTGACTCGAACACCCGACCCCCTCATTACGGAATCGACTTAAGCTCGGCGTGAAAACCCAGTCGTGGCAAAGGTTCTAGCCCTATTGGAGTGATCTGAAATCATGCTGACCCACTGACCTCCCAGATCGGCGTGGTGGGCAGTTTTGGCTGTTTCCTAGTTTGTGATCGATAGCTCACTCCGACGCTAAAATTCGACCTACGCCATACCTGCGGGATAGTGGTGGCAAGGGCTGTTGAGCTTAGATTATTGCGACGTCATCAACACACAAATCTCGAAGCAACCGCTGCCAGCTTCAGTCAGGCAGAATGTCGGGGTTGCCCGGTCGAAAATAGGTGCGGCCCCTGATGGCTTCACCGTTCAGTTCAAAGCGCCCCGTCACCCACTTGTCCGTTCGATCCATGGCGACCTTGAAAACGATAAGCCCAAAAATGCGGGCGGCGATCTCAGGATTCCGTTGAGCTGGCTTTTCATAGATCGCCTGGTAGACGGTCCCCTCCCAATCACCGCCCGGGATCCAACTGGACGTCTCGATCTCGCTGCTGTCGAAGATTTTATTGAGCTCCGTTCTGATGTCCGATAGTTCAGTGGAATCCAGATCTTTGATCCAGCGGCGGTAGTCATCCTCGAAGGGTAGTTTCGTGACCTTTTCGAAGCTTTCAATCCAATAGAGCATCTGCGTCGCAACTCCCCAAAAAGCTCAGCACAGTTCTTGAACTTGAACCAGCTTCCATAACCCAATCGCCATCCCTAAATGTGGCGAAATCGTCGATTCGGATCGGCCGCAAACATCCCTCAGTACTTACCGGCGTTCAATGAGGATGCGAGTTCCGTCCATTCCGACGCCCCTGTGACGCGATAAATTTCAGCAAGGTGTTTCTTCAGGGACTCCTTGCTGATGCCGAACATGCGTGGCGCTTCCGTTCGTCGACCGCCAGTGGCGGCGAACTGCAGGATTTCGCTGCGCAAAGGCGACAGTTGCATCGCCATGATGTCGGCCACGACGGTCACGCTTCGCGGTCTTTCCAACTGCATGGTGATCAACATCTGATCGCCGTCTGTTGCGCTGTCGGTCGATACGGTGCGGATCGGGCGGCCTGTCACCTGCAGCTTGCCCGTACCCGCTGGTAAGTGAAGCGTATCCAGACCTACGCTGCGGTACTGGTTGCACAGATCGGTGGCGAAACGCGGAGGAGCGTCAAGCGAACCGACAAGGCTGACGCCCTGACCGATCATATGCGCCTCCTGCAGTAGTCTTTCGGCGCCGTAGCTGAGACTGATCAGTCGCTTCCCGCTCGCATCGACGATGAGGTGTTCCTCGCTGACGCCGTCGCCGATCCAAATCAGGCCGTCGTCCGGGGTGGCGGCGCGTTGGAGCAGGGGCTCCACCATCGCCAGGCGCGAGACATCCTCGTCCGTGAAAGGCCAACCGGGCTCGCGGTAGAAGGTCAGAAGCGCGCGAGGCTTGCCCCCCGCCTCGACCCGCATCTCGATCAGATGCCTGTGACCCATGGGGCGCATCCAAAGATTGTAGGTGTTGGACCGCTCCACCTCTCCATCGACCGCCAACCAATTGCCGATGGTCCGCCCCCGCTGTGACAGCATCCAGGCGACCCCGTATTCGCCAGGTCCAGCGAACAGGGCCTGATACTCGTTGGCGAAAAGCTCCTTCAGTTCCGGGAGCGAGTTTTCGTGAAAGAAGCCGGTCGGCATTCCGTCGTCGTCGAGCCAGCAGATCGCGCCGGAATCGCAGGGCATGATCTGACGGATCAGCCGGCAAAGCTCGGGGGCGATGGCGCCGATGCCGACCCCCCTTCGACAGAGCAGTCGAAGTTCGAGCCATGTCCGGCGCAGGTTCGAAACGGCGCGTCCACCCCCGCGCCCTGCGTCCATCCGCATCGACATTTCGCCCGAAAGCTCCCCCTAGGGGGAATATTCTAGCGAACAGCGTCTCCCTAAACAATGCGCCGCTCCGGGACGAACCCCGGCAATGCTTTTGGGGAAACGCCGTCATGTCCAGTTCGAGAACCAGTCTTCGCCCGACCCTTACGCTCGCCAGCCTGATCGCGCTCGGCGTGCTCTTGCCGACCGCCGCGATCGCGCAGACCGTGACGGGCGGAACCGCCACGACGACCACCGGCGACGTCTGCAATCAGAATATTCCCGGGCAAAACGTCGCTTGCGGCAACGGCGCGACGGCGGGATCGAGCACCAATCTGGGCGCGACGGCCATGGGCATCCAAAGCACAGCGAACGGCAGGCTCGCCAGCGCGTTCGGCGGCGCCAGCCGCGCGATCGGCAACGACGCGACCGCCGTGGGCGCCAACAGCGCCGCGACCGCAAGTTCCAGCACGGCGGTCGGAGCAGGCAGCAAGGCCAGCGACCAGCAAAGCACGGCCGTGGGCGACAACAGCGAAGCCAGCGGTCAGGCCTCGACCGCGACGGGCGCGTACAGCTCTGCGTCCAGCCTTCAAAGCACCGCAACGGGGTCTCGCGCCTCCGCCTCGGCGGCGAACGCCACAGCCACCGGCTACAACAGCCAGGCCAGCGGCAACACCAGCACGGCGACCGGCGTGAACAGTCTGTCCAGCGGGCAATATTCCACAGCCACCGGGAACGACAGTTCCGCAACCGGCACCGGGGCCACGGCGACGGGCGGCTTCAGCGTGGCGTCAGGCTTCAGGAGTTCGGCCTACGGCTCCAACAGCACGGCGTCCTCCAACTACAGCCTTGCGGTCGGCGCCCAGAACACGGCTTCGGCCTCGAACAGCAGCGTCTTCGGAAACGGCAGCACCGCCAGCGGCGCGGCCAGCATAGCGATGGGAACCAACAACATCGCCAGCGGCGTCGCTAGTTCGGTCCTGGGATTTGCGGCGACGGCGGCGGGCGTCGGCGACATCGTGTCCGGTGTTCGCGCGCTGGGCGGGACCGACATCTATAACGGCGCCGCCAACGGCACGTCGGGCAACATCGCCATCGGGTCGGATTCCGTCACCGTGAACGGGGCCACGGCTTTCACGCCCACCATGGCCAATGGCGGGAATTCGATCGCGATCGGCACCGCATCGCAATCGACCGGCAACTCCGGCGTCGCCCTGGGCGGCTATTCGCTCACCTCGGGCCTCTACGCCAACGCCTTCGGGGGCAACAGCACCGCCAGCGGGTTCCAGAGCAGCGCGCTGGGGGCCTTCAGCACCGCCGCCGGGTCTAATGCAACGGCCGTAGGGCCGGTGAGCCGCGCGCTGACAAGCGGGGGCGTGGCGCTGGGCGGGTTCAGCGTGACGTCCGGCTCCGGGGCGTTCCTGGGCAATGTCGCCTTGGGTTACGGCAGCTCCGACGACGGCGAGAACGGCCGCGCCGTCGTGTCGGTTGGCTGTTCGCAAGGCGTACTGTGCCAGGCCGGGATGTCGATCACCCGCGCCGTGACCAATGTGTCCAACGGCGTGGTCGCCGCCGGGTCGACCGATGCGGTGACGGGCGACCAGCTGTATCAAACCAACCAGAACGTCACGGCGGCGCAGAACACCGCGAATACGGCCCTGACCAACGCCGCAACAGCCCAGACGACGGCGAACACCGCTCTGACCAATGCCGCGACCGCTCAGACGACGGCCGATACGGCCTTGGCCAACGCGGCTGGAGCCCAAACGACGGCGAACGCCGCCTTGACGAACGCGGCGACGGCTCAGACCACGGCGGACACCGCCCTCAACAATGCGGCGACAGCGCAAACCACGGCGAACACGGCGTTGACCAATGCCGCTACGGCCCAGATGACGGCCGACACCGCCTTGACCACGGCCAATCAGGCCGCGGCCGCCACAGCCTATGTTCGGGTCAGCGGAAGCGGCGCGACGCCGGTCGTAAATGGCAATGGCGCCGTCGGTATCGGCGTGGGTCAGATCGCGAACGGCAACGGAGCGGTCGCGATCGGCGATCCGAATACGGCCAACGGCGTCGGCGCGGTGGCGATCGGCGCCGACAACACCGCCAGCGGCGATGGCGCAGTGGCGATCGGCAACCGCAACACGGCCTCGGGCAATGGCGCGGTGGCGCTCGGCAACGGCGCCCAGGCCGGCTACGCCAATGCCGTCGCCTTGGGATCGGGGGCCGCCGCCACGCGCGCGAATCAGGTCGCCCTGGGCGGTTCCGGCAGCTCCGTCAGCGTCGGCGACATCGCCGCGTCCACGGCGGCCCAGACCGGATCGACCGATGTCGTCACCGTGGACGCCGCAGGCACGATCGGCCGGGATACGACTATTCGTCCTGCGATCACTTCGCTGCAGGCCGCCATCGCCGCCCAGTCGTCTACGATCGCGGCCATGCAGGCGCTCGACACCGTCCAGAACGGTCGTCTGACGGCGCTTGAAACCACCCAGACCAATCTTCAGACGCAGATGGACATGAACAACCGTCTGGCGAACGGCGGGGTCGCGGCGGCGATGGCTCTGGGCGGCACGATCATGCCGGCTGACGCCAGGTTCGCCGTCTCGGTCAATCTGGCGACCTATCGTGGCGAAGAGGGCTACTCCCTCTCGGCGGTCGTTCGCGCCAGCGATCACATGTATCTGTCCGGTGGTTTCGCCGGGTCGAGCGTGCGCGGCTCGAACGGCGGGCGGGTTGGTGCGACCTTCGCTTGGTAAGACCGAAGCTGACGACAAGGGCTTGCTGCGCCTGACAGCGGAGAACGAAAGCGCGGATATCGTGCTTTCGTTTTTCTGCGCGCCCATTTGTGGATTGATGGCGGACACCAGGGCGGGCAAAAAAATAGCGCCCCACCCGCACCCCGACGTGATGCCAGGATGCGGGTGAAGCGCTTGGGGTCAGAAGGCGGCCTGCTTCGCCGCTCCGGCCTCGACGGCCTTCAGCAGGGTATCGTTGGCCAGGTGGCTGTAGCGCTGGGTCGATTGATAGCTGGCGTGACCCAGCACCTTCCCGACGGCGAACAGATCGACACCGGAATTGACCATGAAGGACGCCGCCGAATGCCGAAGGTCATGAAGCCTTAGACCCGGAAGATTGGCCTCCTTGATCGCGTGCTGCCAACTGTGCTTTATCGACACATAGGGCTTTCGCGTATCGACGTTCGGCAAAAGCCAGGGGCAGCCTTTGAAGCGCGGCAGCTTTTCGATGATCGCAAGTGCGGGCGTCGAAAGCGGGACGTGCCTGGACTTGCCCGTCTTGCTGGTCGGGATGAACCAGGACCGGCGCGCCACGTCCACGTTCTCCCACCTGGCCTCCAGCAGTTCCCGCAGCCGCGCCCCGGTCAGGAGGAGCAGACCGACGATGTGCTGAAGCTGGGGGTTCTGGGACGCTGCCACGGCCGCCTTCAGCCGCACCGTCTCCTCTGGCGTCAGGAAGCGCTCACGGCCATTGTTCAGGGGCTTCCTGGGGATGCCCCTGGTCGGGTTTCGCTCCGTGCCCGGAATGTCCCAGCTAGCCCCCAGGACGAAGGATCGGCCCAGGATCACGCGCAGCTTCTCGACCGAGGCAGCGGCCAGGCCGCCGACACGCTTTTCGTTCAGCCACTGGGCGACCGACTGGCTGGTCATGTCGGTGAGGCGCGTCTTGCCCCACCTGGGCACGATGTGGACCCGCATGCAGGACTCCAGATCGTCGTAGGACTTGAGGTGCAGCTTGGCGAAGGCCAGATGCCGGGCGGCCAGCTCGCCGTAGAGGGGGATGGACTTGGCCAGCGCCTTCTTCGCGGCGGGGTCGCCGCCCATCACCACCTCCGACCGCAGTTCCTGGGCTTTCTTTCGGGCTGCGGCGCAGGTGACGTCCTCGACACCACCGATCTTGTGCTGCCGCTGACGGCCGCTCAGGTCATTGTAGCGAAGGTAGTAGGTCCCCTTGCCACTAGTGCGACGTTCAAGAATAAACCCTGAAATAACAGTGTCATACCAGTCTGTCTTCTTCTTTCCGACCTCGCAGCCAGCGTTGTTGACGAAGGCTTGGGTCAGATGGGCCTTAGGCATGGTGGATTCCTTTCACGATGAGTGATCGGCGCGCGAGCACCGGTGAACCGCGATGGCGTCGCGGCGGGATGGTGGGTTGATGAGGGTGGTCTGGAGCGGGTCAGGCCCGCGTGGCCCCGGAGACGGTCGCCTGAGCGGCGCGTCGGGGGCGGGGATGGCCGGTCCATGAGGTGGGCCGGAGCGTACCCTGCGGGCCGCGTTTGGCGTCGCTTCGATCGCGACGGGCGGGTTCGAAAGGGGTGAAAGAGGGAGTTGCCCCCTTTTCCCCCTTTCGATTGGCCCCGCCGCAGTGGTTGAGCCGACTAAGTCGAAGCCGCTGTCAGGCGACGATTTTCCAGGAGCGCCGTTCGGAACTGTCACCGGCTTCAATGCGAAGCTGGTCAGCCCTTCGGCCCCGGTTCTTGCTGATGAACCAACCGAGTTTGCCCCGGTTGATGTGCCGACCGTCCATGACGGGAAGGTCTTCAAGAGCCTCCATCAAGGCCGAGTTCTCTTCAGCTTTGGCGATGATCTGCCGAACCGTCACGGACTTGGAACCGAACAAGTTGAACCAGACGTCCAGCAGAGCAGCCAACGCCTGCCGATCAGGATCGTGCGAAACCTGATCGATCAAGCTCTGGGCCGGATCGGGTAGACCCATCCAGATCAGGGGCTGTCTGCATAGCCTTGACCACTCGTCGTATGTACCGATCGGACGAACCGCAGCCATCGGCTCGCCCGCCGCACGGAAGGCCGAGATGATGGTCAGGACGCAGGCTACAGCCATAGCCCTGTGGTTTCTCATGTCGGCGACAGGATCGCCATGAAATGAGCGAAGAGCCGGGGTCTCGTGGCGAGGGGCAAGCCGTATCGTGACCACCCGTCGTCTGAGGTCGCGCTCTGGCTCGGTGTTGTTACCTGTAGCTAGGAACAGCGCCCGTGTAGGCACTGTAGCGCTTCGGTTGGTGCCCAGCATGCGTTCAGTCGTGGTCGGACTGGTCAGCATGCGGTTGATCGCACCGAACGGCTTCCAGTTGGTCTGCATATCGTCGAAGATCACCGCAGCGGGCTTTTCGTTCAGAACGGTGACGATCAGCTTTCCAGCCTCGTCAGCCCCCGATGGATAGCTGACCCTGTAGGGCTCGTCTGGACCGGCAAACAGCGTGATCACATCCGCCAGATAGCTTTTGCCGCTGCCGGAGGTGGTAGCTGTGATGTTGAACGCCGGAGCTACGGACAAAGAGGGTCGGACGACGGCGGTGATTATCGCCGAGAGCGCGGCGGATCGGTCGGCATCCGTTTCGAATTCGAACTCATCGAGGAGATGGTCCAAATAGTTGACCGCGTGTTCGGCGTCTTCTCGACTGGCGTTCTCCAACCCGCGATAATCCGACGGATCAAAGACGCCATATACGCCTGTTCCCGGATCGTAGACGGGTTGGGCGATCAACGTTCCGTCGTCCCCAAAGTAGGGCTGACGGGCTATGCCGTTAAGCAGTTTGAGATGGTCACGATCCTGCCCGAACAGCAACGCCTTGACGATGCTCTGGGGCGGATCGCAGCGGAGCCACAGATTGTCTCGCCCTTTCCGTTCCCAGTTTATGGAGGCGGAGAGTAAGGTTCTAAGGGTCTGCTCATTGACCAGTTCGACCGCGACTCCGCCGCCAGCCTTTTCGATGATCCGAACCAAGCCGCTGCCGCTGATGTAGTAGGCGCCTGTATCGGCCAGCACATTTTCGGCTTGGGCTCGATTGAGGTGCATCTCGCCAGGCACGATGCGGATGGTTGGCTTCTCAGGTTCGGAGTCGCCGTCTGAAGTTACATGGGGTGGCTGAGGGGGTGGTGAACCGTCGCCGGGACTAGATTGGAAGTCGGATTTTCCAATGTCATTTGCATTGGGATTTGGCTCTTTCATACGTCCTCGAAATGCCCTTTCCACGGGATGTGGTAATAGGGTTAAATCAACGGGCTAAAATGCTTCGCCAAATCAGTGCTTTGCGAGAAAAAATCCTCCGAACACGGACTTAATTTTTGCCCTAATTTCCGATCTGCAAGTTTGGCTTACTACGATGCCTGCACCGTGCAGCGAGTATGGCCGAAGCCACGACAACCACGCCTATGATGCAGGCGAGGGGCTGCGCCACCGTCAGGACGGACAGGGCGAGGGTGCCCAGGAACACCAGCGTCTGTCTCGGCCGGGTGATAAAGCTGACGATCAAGGCCAGCAACGCCAAGGCCACCACGGCGATGATGACGGCCCTGAGCACGGCCAGCGCCACGCACAGGACGAGCAGGAGAAGGAACCGGCCCGTCATCGATCGCCCGCCTCGGTCCAGAAGTGGACAAGGCAGAGATGGTGTAGGCCCAGCTCCGTCGCGGGACCGTTCTCGACGAAGACCACGATGTCCCGCCCGCACCGGGCACGGTAGACGATCTCGACCCATAGGCCGTGATCATCCAGGGTGTCGTAGGTCGGCTCCTCGGCATCGTCGCCGGTGATCTCGAACCCGACGGCGGTGTTGATGACGTCGGGAGTATCGCCGCCCTGGACGACGACGATCCGGGTGTCCTCGCCAAGGTATGACGGATGATTGGCATAAGCCTGCCATCCGCGATGAGCGATCAGGGTGCGTAGGCCGTCGTCTAGGTCAGGTTCGCCGATTACGCCGGCGACGTCGGCGAGGGTGGTTAGGCACAGCATGAGATTGGTGTCCTTCAGGCACAAAAAAGCCCTCGCGACGGGGTGTCGGAGGGTGCGGGTCGGATGGCTGGGTGAGGGTTAGTCGGCGTCGGTTGTCTTAGAGCGGTCGGCAAAACCGAGGCAGTTAAAGTGTAGGGTGTCGTTGGTGTCGGGATGGTCGGCGACGAACACCAACAAGCCGAAGTCGTCAGTCAGGACGTAGGCCAGCTCAAAATAGCTGTGATGGTCGTTGAACCACTCCCAGCCGGGCTGGTCGGCCTGGTCCCAGCAAATCGGAAAGCCCACAGCGTCGTGGACAGTCTCGGGTTGATCTCCTGGCTGCACGACGATGATTTGGAGGGTTTCGCCAAGAGGACGCCTACGGTCGGTATCCACCTGCCAGACACGAAGTCCGATCAGGGCGCGCAGAGTAGGGTCGAGGGTAGGGTCTGTGAGCGCGGCCGTGACGGCGTCTCGGTCGGTGAGCGAAAGCATGGTCAGGGTGTCCTTTCCGGGCACGAAAAACCCCCGCAGCGGATGGCCACGGGGGTCGGTTGAGATGGTTGGTTTGGAAGGCGTCAGGTCGTCCTAGTGAACGGCCTTGAAATCGATGACGCACAAGGACTTCGCCCCCGTCGCCATGTCGAGGAACGCGCCTACCTTGCCGCCGGAACGCTGGGCGACAGGGCGGTGGCGGCCCTGGACAGCCGTTCCTTCAGGCGGTTGGAACGGGCGATGCCGGACAGCGGCATGGTCCCGCTGTGGGTGACGTTGAAGTAGAAGCCATCCCGCACCGCGCCATCGGAAGCGACGCCCCTGGACGGAACCATGGTGGCGACGATCTGGTGGCTGTCGATCAGGAACTTGATCGTGGCCTGATAGCCGGGATTGGGATGCTCGACGCGCACGATCGGACTGGTGCCGAACTCGGCGTTCATGGCGTCCACCAGGATCTGATCGGCCTGGGCTTCGGTGATCAGATAAACGGGCTCGTTCTGCCTGACGTAGTTGCCCGGCGTCATGGCAGGGGCGGAGGCACACCCACCGATGGTCAGGGCTCCGACGGCGAGGATGGCGTAGATGAAACGCTTCATTGGCCGTCTCCCTTGGCGGGGAGGGCGGTGTCAGCACGTCGCCTCTGGCGGGTTGCAATGAAGACGCCGCCGAAGGTCGCGATCCCGACGGTGCCCCACAGAAGGATCGAGCCGTAGCGGCTGACCTTGGCTTCGTTTTCTGGATAGCTGAGGGCATCCTGGAGGTGCTGTGCTCTATCCTTCGGTTCACTGGAAAGAGCACTTGCCTCTACGCTAGCGTAGAAGCGTTGGAGCGGGATGTAGGCCTGGAGAAATAAGCTGCCGACGATCATGTAGAAAGCAGCAACGGCTGCTAGTCCGATGCGGACGGTGTGATTGTTCATCTGATACGATCTCATGCTGTGTTGAGACGTGCAGTTATTTGCACATCATATAAGATACCGAGGTTTGCGCTCGGCGCGGCATCAGGCTGTGTTCTTGAATGCATCGCTCCTGCGCGGACAGCAGCGGCCCCCACCCACCCAAATAACCGAATCTGGGATATCCCGGATTGGGATTTAGCGAAAGCGCCTCACTTGTCAGGGGCGCGCGTTGCCGTCATCGATCTTCACGCAGCGGCATCAGGAGTTCATCGCCTTCATCGCTTCGGTGCGAAAGGCGGCCGGCATCACTCAGGTCGAGCTCGCGGAGCGGCTGGGGAAGCCACAGAGCTTCGTGTCGAAGGTGGAACGGGGTGAGCGACGCCTGGACGTGATTGAGTTCTGTCAGGTCGCGGAGGCGCTTGGTCACGAACCAGCGAAACTGCTTCAGGATTTCGGGGATGCCTTGGCGACCAACCCTGACGGCTAAGGGCCTTTCGACATTTCGGCTAGATATCCATGCGGCGTGAAGATTGACAAAAATTCGAAACGCGCATACTTACGCAACGGGTAAAGAAACTATTCCTTCTGGTGTGACGATGTCGAACGAAAAGGGAGGGCTGCGGTGGGGGGTGGAACAGCGCCTCGCTTTTATCGAATCTCGGCTCTTCTGGGAGGGCGGCGTAAACCGCGCGGACCTAGTGGCCACGTTTGATGTTTCGGTACCCCAAGCATCGAAGGACTTGTCGCTCTATCAGGGGCAGGCGCCGAACAATCTCCGGTACGACTCGGCCCGGAAGCGCTACGTCGCAACAGGCGCGTTCGAGCCGTTGTTTTTTAGGCTCGACGCCAATGCCTACCTCCGCGAACGCTCAGAAACCGAAGGCGAGTTGACGAATGAGGAATTTGTCTCTGCCGAGTGGTTGCCTGTTCCAACTCGGCGCATCGATCCTGAGGTGCTTCGCCTGATCGTAGCAGCTGTTCGAGAGCGGGCGTCGATTGAGATCAACTACCAGTCCATGAGCCCAAACCGGCCAGAACCATTCTGGCGACGTGTGTCGCCGCATTCGTTTGCTCACGATGGCATGCGCTGGCACGTCAGGGCCTATTGTCATCGCGACGAGCGCTTCTTGGACTTCATCGCCTCGCGCTGCCTCGGGGCCCGGGATCTTGGCCCCCAGGCCATGTCGCGATCGGATGACGCGATGTGGACTGGCCGCTTCGACGTGGTGCTTTGCCCGAACCCCCTTTTGTCAGATAGCCAGCAGAAGGTCGTGGCTGACGACTACGGGATGACCGATGGCCAAGTCACCATCCCAGTCCGGCGCGCCCTGCTCTACTACTTCAACAAGCGCCTGCGGCTGGACATCAGTGACGCCGTGGATCGCCCGAGCGAAACCCCCGCCGTGGTCAAGAACCGGTCCGCCTTCCATGCTGCGCTCGCTGAGGCGATGCGATGAAGTCCCGGAATTTTGAAATGCTGCGGCCGCATTGGCCCGAACTCTCAGCCCTTGGCGGGTTTGCTGAGGCCTATGCGCATGCCGACCCGGCGAGTGCGCTCGTGAAGCTGCGCCTGTTTGGCGAGAACCTCACCAAGGACATCTATCGGGACCTCAAGCTTCCGAAACCAGATCATGCGTCCTTCGTCGATCTCCTCACGAATGAGTCGTTTCGCGCGATCACGCCCAAGGTGGTGCTCGACAAGCTCCATGCGCTTCGCATCCACGGCAACAAGGCCGCCCACGGCGAGCCCGCGACAGCGCGCAATGCACTCTGGCTTCTGAGGGAAGCCTTCGACCTAGCCAAATGGCTCGTCGTTCGCTTTAGCCGCACTGACCCCGCGAGCCTTCCGGCCTTTGCGCTGCCAGCGGCTGAGGCGGCCGCCGCTGATCCTGGCGAACTCCAGCGCGAGAAGCGCCAGATTCTCGAAAAGCTGGCCGCCCAGGAAGCGCAGATGGAAGCGCTTCTCCGCGAACTCGATGAGGCCCGCCGCACGGCAGCAAGCGCAGAAAAGCGCGCCGAAGAAATCGAAGCGCTGGCCGCCGCGGGCGCAGCGACCGCGAACCTTCTTGAGTTCGACGAGGCGACGACACGCACGCGGATCATCGACAGCATGATCGCGGCCGCCGGCTGGACGACCGGCGTCGGCAAGGAAATCGAGGTTAAGCACCAGCCGACAACCTCAGGTCTTGGCTATGCCGACTATGTCCTTTGGGACGACAACGAAAAGCCGCTCGCCATCATCGAGGCCAAGAAGACCTCCGTCGATCCGGAAATGGGGCGCCATCAGGCCAAACTCTACGCGGATGGCCTCGAACAAATGTACGGCCAGCGGCCCGTCATTTTCTACACGAACGGCTATGACATCTGGCTGTGGGATGACGTCCTCGGCTATCCGCCGCGGAAGGTGTTCGGCTACTATTCGAAGGACAGCCTCCAGTATCTCGTGACGTTCCAGCGTGGGGGCCGGCAAGCGCTCGACACGCTCGGCCCGCGTCCGGATATCGTCAATCGCCTGTATCAGATCGAAGCCATCAAGCGCGTCAGCGAGCGTTTCTCCGGCGGCCACCGGAAGGCGCTGGTGGTGCAGGCCACGGGTACGGGCAAGACGCGGGTCGCGATTGCGCTCGCGGAGCTCCTCATTCGCGCGGGATGGGTGAAGCGGGTGCTTTTCCTCTGCGACCGCCGCGAGCTCAGAAAGCAGGCTAAGAACGCCTTCAACGACTTCCTTTCGGAGCCCATCCGGATCGTCAGTTCACGAGTGAACCAGACCGCGACGGAGCGCGTCTTCCTCGCGACCTACCCGGCGATGCAGAAGGTCTACCAGTCCTTCGACGTCGGCTTCTTCGACTTGATCATCGCCGACGAGTCTCACCGCAGCATCTACAATGTCTATGGCGACATGTTCGCCTACTTCGATTGCTTGCAGCTCGGACTGACGGCAACGCCGGTCGACTTCGTCTCGCGGAGCACCTTCGGCCTCTTTGGCTGCGAGGGCCAGCTGCCTACGGCCAATTACGATCTCGAACAGGCCGTCGGCGACGGGTTCCTGACCCCCTTCGAAGTCTTCGAGCATACGACCCAGTTCCTTCGCGATGGCATTCGCCTCGATATCCTGACGCAGGAGCAAATCCTCCAACTGGAGGAGCAAGGCGAAGATCCGTCTCAGTACGACTTTCCTTCCGATCAGATCGACAAGATCATCTACAACAAGGACACCAACCGGGCGATCCTGCGCAACCTCATGGAAAACGGGTTGCACGACGCGACGGGCCAAGTGCTCGGTAAGACGATCATCTTCGCCCGGAACCACCAGCACGCCGTGCTGATGCGCCAGATGTTCGATGAGATGTACCCGCAATATGGCGGCCGGTTCTGCCAGGTCATCGACAACCACGACCCGAGAGCCGAGCAGCTCATCGACGACTTCAAGGGCGATGGCTCCAATAGCGAGCTGACGATCGCGATCTCGGTCGACATGCTCGATACCGGCATCGACATCCCTGAGATTTTGAACCTCGTCTTCGCTAAGCCGGTGAAGTCGCCAGTCAAATTCTGGCAGATGATCGGCCGCGGCACGCGCCTCTGTAAGGACCTCTTCGGTCCGGGCCAGAATAAGTCGATCTTCCGGATCTTCGATCACTGGGGGAACTTCGAACGCTTTGACATGGGCTACCGCCCGGCCGAGCCGACGAAGTCCAAGCCCCTTCTACAGATTGTCTTCGAAGAGCGTGTCGCTCTCGCAGAAGCCGCTCTCCGTCAAAGCGAGATCGCCGTCTTCGATGCGGTGATCGAGCTCATTCGCCAAGACATTGAGGCGCTCCCCGAAGAGTCGGTCGCCGTTCGCGACAAGTGGCGGGAGAAAAGGGCCGTGGCCGTCCCGGCGACACTCCGCGCCTTCCAGCCGGCGACCGTCGTCATGCTACGGCAGACCATTGCGCCGCTCATGCAGTGGCGAAACATCCGCGGCCGCAGCGATGCCTACGCGCTCGATCTCCTGATCGTACGCGCCCAAGCCGCGGTCTTGCGCGGTTCGGCCGCTCTCGCCGATTTGCGAATTGAACTCATCGACCGCCTGAATATGCTTCAGATGCACCTTAACCCGGTTCGCGAGAAGGCCGAGGTCATCAGACGGGTGAAGTCGGATGGGTTCTGGAAGAACGTCACCCCTGCGGACCTAGAATCTGTTCGCCAGCCGCTCCGCGAAATCATGCACCACCACGAGAAGGGGGGCGGTACGCCGCTGCCGCCCAAAATCATCGACGTCGCCGAAGACCATGCTGGTTTTCAAACCAACCGCCGCGCCACAAACCTCCGGACCGTCGACATGCGGGCCTATCAGCAGGTGGTCGAAGCCGAACTCAAGCGCCACTTCGACACCAATCCTACGCTGAAGAAAATCCGTGCGGGCAAACCCGTTTCCGAGTCTGACCTCCAGGCCCTCGCGTCGCTCGTTCTCGTACAAAGCCCGAACGCTTCGCGCGAAGTGCTCGAGGAATTCTTCTCTGAGACGGCGCTTCCGCTCGACTTTGCAATTCGCTCCATCATAGGCCTCGACCCTGAGGCCGTCGCCGCACGCTTTGCAGATTTCGCGAGCCGCCATCCGAGGCTGACGGCGAAGCAGACCCGTTTCCTCGGGCTCCTCCAGAACCACATTGCCCGGTTCGGGTCGGTCACGCTGGACCGGCTCTACGAACAGCCTTTTACGGTCATCGATGCCGACGGTCTCGACGGCGTGTTCAACGACCCGACTGAGATCGACGACCTCCTCGACATTCTCGATGTGTTTGCGCCCCCGACTGAGGCGACGGACGACCAACAAAACGCACCAGAAAGGACGGGTGAGCAGTGATTACGGGGGACCTAAAGCGGCGCGTAGATGCGCTTTGGACCGAATTCTGGCAGGGGGGCATAACCAACCCGCTCACAGTGATCGAACAGATCACGTTTCTCATGTTCGCACGCCTCCTCGATATCAACGAGACGCGTGACGAGAACCGCATGAAGCGCACAGGCCGTTCGTTTCAGCGGCGCTTCTCGGACGATGAGCAGAGCCTGCGCTGGTCGCAGTTCCGCCACCTCGGGGCCGACGCTATGCTTCCCCTCGTCCGCGACAAGGTGTTCCCACACTTCAGGAAAGCGTCCACGAGCGGCACCGCGTTCGCCGAGTTCATGAAAGACGCGCAGCTCATGATTCAGAAGCCGAGCCTTCTGGTCAAAGCGGTCAACATGATCGACCAGCTGCCGCTCACCGAGGGCGACGCGAAAGGCGATCTCTATGAATACCTTCTCAGTAAGCTGACGACGGCCGGAATCAACGGCCAGTTCCGCACGCCTCGCCACATCATCCGGCTAATGGTCGACATGCTGGAGCCCAAGCCGACGGACACCATTAGCGATCCGGCCTGCGGCACGGGCGGCTTCCTTGTTCAGGCCATGCAGTATCTCCTTGAGACCTACACTTCGCCTGAGGGCGTGCTTCAGGAGACTGATCCCGACACGGGTAAGACAGAGAAGATCTACTCCGGAGACCTGTTGGAGCCCCACCGCGAGCACATCCGCAGCGCGATGTTCCACGGCTTCGACTTCGACGCCACGATGCTCCGTATCGCGGCGATGAACCTCATGCTGCACGGCGTCGATGATCCTGACATCCACTATCAGGACACGCTGAGCGCCGGCTTCACCGACAAGTTCCCGAGGGCGGCCAGCGACGGCTTCAACGTCATCCTCGCAAATCCACCTTTCAAGGGCAGCCTGGATTTCGAGGACGTGCATGCCTCGCTGCTGCGCCAGGTGAAGACCAAGAAGACAGAGCTGCTCTTCGTTGTGCTGATCCTGCGAATGTTAAAGAAGGGCGGGCGGTCGGCGACAATTGTGCCAGACGGTGTGCTGTTCGGTTCCTCAACCGCCCACGTTGCGCTCCGCAAGCTGTTGCTGGATCAGAACCAACTCGAAGCAGTGATTTCGCTGCCGAGCGGGGTGTTCAAGCCATATGCGGGGGTCTCAACGGGCATTCTCGTTTTCACCAAGGGCGGGCGAACGGACGACGTCTTCTTCTATGATGTCGAAGCGGATGGCTATTCGTTGGACGACAAGCGCGATCCCGTGGAAGCGAATGATCTGCCAGCCTGTCTTGCCGCCTGGCGCAATCGCAGCGGCAAGCGCGATACGGACCGCACGCAGAAGGCATTCGTGGTACCTGCGGAGGACATCCGTGAGGCCAACTATGACCTGTCATTGAACAAGTACAAGGTTCGCCCGCACGTCGCGCAGGAGTACGAGGCGCCTGCGGTCATTTTGGAGCGTATGAAGAAGCTGAACAACGACATCGCGGCCGATCTCGCCGAGTTAGAAGAGCTGCTCGGATGAGCGGTGTGGCACCATCACCACTGACCGAAAAGGCCGAGGTAGTTCGAGGTGTCACCTTCTCCAAGGGCGACGCAGTTGCTGAGCCACGGGAGGGTTACACCCCCGTTCTGCGAGCAGGCAACATTCAAAGTCATCTGATTTTGGATAGTGATTTGGTTTACATCCCAGAGGGAATGGTATCGGAGAAGCAGCGGCTCCGTGGCGGCGATATCGTTATGTGCACGTCTTCGGGCAGCGCGGAGATTGTCGGCAAGACGGCGTTCGCCGATCAAGATTGGATTGGTTCATTCGGTGCGTTCTGCGCAGTTGTTCGGCCCAAGCTCGGCAAATGCGACCCGAGATACTTATTTCACTACCTTCAGACCCCGAGATTCCGTGACTGGACACGAAACTCGTCTGGTGTTGGCATCAAAAACATCAGGAAGTCGGAACTAGACTCCTATGAGGTGCCATTTCCGAGCCTTGATGAACAACGCCGGATCGCGGTGACTCTCGACAAGGCCGATGCCATCCGCCGCAAGCGCGAACAGGTGCTGGTGCTTGCGGATGAGTTCCTGAAGTCGGTGTTCCTAGAGATGTTCGGACGACCGAAGCAACCTAGTCCGGCCCTAAAGACGCGCCCTCTCGCCGAGATTTGTGATTTGTTCGCCGGCAATTCGTTGCCTGCTGGCGAACCATACTCCGAACAGGACGGCGGCTATCTTCTGTTGAAGGTTGGCGATCTCAATCTTCCGGGAAACGAGCAGACTGTGATGTCTGCTAGAGAATGGTTGTCAGAGAAGACGAAGGCTGGCGCTGCGATCGTCGCTCCGAAGAACGCGATTGTGTTTCCCAAGAGGGGGGGAGCAATTGCAACAAACAAGAAGCGTGTGCTCGGAAGGTCATGCATTCTTGATCCTAACTTGATGGCGGTTGCGCCAAAAACGCACTCGCCTGTGTCATGGCCATATCTTCGCGTATGGTTCGAGATGCTAGATTTGGCAAGCATTTCAAACGGCAGCACGGTTCCTCAGCTTAATAAAGGGGATCTGTATCCTCTTGAAATGGCGATTCCCGACAAGGAAAGCTTGGCTTCCTTCGACCGGATTTTTCACGGCGTAAATACAGCTCATGTCAGACTTTCTAGTGATCTGCTGTCGTCAGAAGCGCTATTCTCGTCTCTTTCCCAACGCGCTTTTTGCGGCGAGCTATAGGAACGCCACATGCGCCTAAGCCGGATTGAGATCGAGAACTTCAAAGGGATCGGCAACGCACAGATCATCGATCTGAAGCCGATCACGCTCCTCTTCGGCCCGAACAGCGCCGGTAAAAGCACGATCCTTCAATCGCTGCACTACCTCCGCGAAATTCTTGAGCGCAACAACGCGGACCCCGACCAGACAATCGCCGGCGGCCTGATTGATCTCGGCGGGTTTGCGACGCTCGTTCATGACCATGACCTGGCTCGGCCGATCAGGCTCAAGGTCAAGCTCGACCTGACCGACCGGCAGGGAGATGAGCGCTTGCCGCTTAACTCTGGCGGGTCTCTCACTGATGCCGAATTCGAAGAGCTAAGGCTCCGCTATCTGGTCGGAGAAAACACGGAGCTACAGGACTTTGCGGTCGTCGAAGAAGTCGGCCTTGAAGTCGAGATTCGCTGGAGCGAGCAGCTGCGAGGCCCATTTATCGCGGCGCTCCGCGTCGAGATGAACGGCGATTCAGTGGCGGCCATTCACTCGCCAGCCCAGGCGGGCCGCGCACAACTGACCGAGTTCAATTTCGAGCACCCTCTGCTGCGGCGGATCACAGATCCGCACGACGAACCTGATGAAGTTGAAGCGCATTATGCCAGTAGCCCCCTAGAGGATGAGGTTGCGCAGCTTGCGCGCGAGGTCGCGCTCGACCGGCAGACAACGAACACCGAAGATGACCAATTCCGAATTGCGGTCGGGACAACGCTAGGAGCGCTGCCCGATCTGGATCGACCCCTAGTCGTCGATCTTCGTGACCCCGACGCGAGGAAGTTCGAACTGGAAAGTTCGACTCCGCGCGTGCGTGGACTTCGCCGGCTGCTCGACGAGCTAGTACTCGGCCCCGTGCGCATCATCCGCGATTACCTCGGCACCGTGACCTACATCGGCCCCCTCCGTGAAATCCCGAGCCGAACCTACAGACCCCGACTTTCACCGGACGAGGCCCGCTGGGCGCAGGGCCTCGCGGCATGGGATCTTCTCTACACGGACACGTCAGGGAAGCTCCTTGTTGAGGTCAACGCGTGGCTCTCGGGCGACGAGCGGCTTCAAACCGGCTATCGGCTGGAAAAAGTCGAGTTTAAAGAAATCCCGGTGCCCGGAGCGATGCATCAGCTCTTCGAGCGCGGGCTCACAGAAGATGATCTAGGCGTACTGCAAGAGCTCTACGCAGGATTGGCCTCACGCTCTGACATTGCCCTTCGCGATTTCGAGAAAGGCATCGTCGTCGCTCCGAGCGATGTCGGCGTCGGCATATCGCAAATGGTTCCTGTCATCGTCGGCGCCCTCCAAAACAGCTCTGGCATCCTCGCGGTCGAACAGCCCGAACTTCACGTTCACCCTGCGGTCCAGGTGGGCCTTGGCGATCTCTTCATTCACGCCGTCCAAGTCAGCGAAAGCACCATTGGGCCGGGCAAGGCGCTGCTTATCGAGACTCACAGCGAGCACATCATGCTGCGCCTGCTTCGCCGCATCCGCGAGGCGAGCGAAGGCGAGCTCCCACCTGGCGTGATCGGACTAGCGCCCGAGAACCTCTCAGTCATCTACGTCGAGAACGATGGCGATGGCGTGCGCTTCCGTCCCCTTCGCGTCGACAACGAAGGTGAATTCATTGATCGGTGGCCGAAGGGCTTCTTTGATGAGCGCGCCGAGGAGCTTTTTTAGTGCTCTTGGAATTCGGGCTTGAACCCAAGGTGGTCGGCGCTGACTGGCGTCAATGCAAGTATCTCCTTGAGAAGTTCGGATTTGATCGCGGCCGGCTGATCGCGGCATTTCCCAAGCAGTGGCAGAGAGCGGTCCACGAAGCGGCTGCCGACTTAAGTGACATGGACCGCAAGCGCGTCGAAACCCTCCTCGCACGGGCGAAGAGTGCTTTGGTTCGCAGTGGCCGAAACTACGACCCAGAACTGGAATGGTTTGCCAATGCCGTGGCCCAGCAGGCCGTGTCACCGTTCCACGCGATCATAGCAGACCAGAACTCAGATGGGCGCGACGATGTACTCGTTGCCGCGGATGTCGATGAGGAAGTTCCTCTGTTCCAGAGCTCTCACGGATGGCAAGTCCAACGGACCGGAGCCGCGCTGGCAGAGGCGATGGGGCCACTGCTCAGCTATTCCCGAGAGATATGGTTCGTGGACCCGTTTTTCAGCGTGTTGGAACTGCCCTACGTGGAAACCTTGCGAACCTGCTTGGCTGCAGTAGCCGCCTCAGGAAATGTCGGGGCCAAGCTTCAAATCCACTATCGAGAAAATGACCGGCGTCCGCCGACCGACGAACTTGAACGACGGATCCCAAGATCACTGGCCGGCGTCATACCCGCTGGGATGTCCATTTCGCTTCATGCCTGGGCCGAGCGCGACGCAGGCGAGGACATGCACGCCCGCTACTTGCTAACGGATCGTGGTGGTCTGAGTGTGGAGGCCGGCTTTTCCGCTGTGGGGCCCCACCAGAACGTCGACCTTCACTTGCTGACGCCCCAAGTATGCGAAGCCAAGCGCAGAGCCTTCGCGGACGGCGCTGCGTACAAGCAGGAGGGGCCAGTTCTGATTATTGGGTCGGACTGTCAGGTGACCCGGCGGTAGCTGGCCGAATCAATACCGCCTTGGTGCGGCTTTTCCACCGACCCGGATGAGGCCCAGGCACCACAAAGCCCTTCCCACCGCATACCCACGCAACTCCCACGCGGAAGCGCCTTCCGGCTTATCCCGGCCGGGCGTCAAAGCTAGCGCTGCTCTGGGAAGGTGGTGCCGCTTGCGTGACTCGAACACGCGACCCCCTCATTACGAAAGCGATGGGACGCATATTTATATAGAAAAATCAGCTATTTAAATCGGTCTTGGTCGGATTATTTTACCGAAATTTTCTTTCATGTGGGCGGCCTACTGGGAGGACGTGTGGCCTAAATAATGAGGTAAATTCAATAACATCAACCTCATTCCCACGTCACACTTCTTTTCCCTCATGCCTGTCCCCACGCCTCAAAACTTCCACCCCTATGACACCGCCCGTGTGTCTATTTCCGTGCTGGATGATAGTGGCCGGAACTGGAATGAACTCGCTCGCCTTCCAGAGCTTGAGCGAGCCATCCGTGGCTGCCCGGATCGCTATTTTGTGACCCTAACAACCCGTCGGGCATTCACCCCAGGCATCATGACCGCTGAAGTCGGCAAGGTCTTGCATCGGGTCAACGGCAAACTTTTTGGAACGCATTATTCTCGCAAAAAAGCAGTGCGGCTTGCCGTCTATGCCGTACAAGAGCGTAGTCTGAATGAAGGCTTGCACACCCACCTCATTGTTGGCGTGCCCGAAGGAAGCTTGGCCTTGAAAGCTAACCCTGCCTCTTTGGATGCAGGGGCATTGATCGTGTCAGAGTGGGTTGATGCGGATCCAGAAGCTCGACGTCACACCGCTCAAGATGCCCAAGATGTCTACGACTTCGCCGGAGCATCTAGCTATGCCCGCAAAACCGTTCGCAGCAGTCACGGGTTCGACAACGTCGATCTTCACAACTGCTCGCTTCCATATCGGTCGTCTGCCCTGTCGTAATTGACGGGATAATCCATAAAGCCGAGCGCAGACGGTTTCCCTTGACCCCCTAGTCCCAAGCTTGGCGATCCGCCTGGATCGCCTTGATTATAGAGACATGTCTAAAGCTGACTGTAAGATAAGGATAAAAGGGCCGAAGGCCACCGACGAGCGAAGTGAGGAGGTTAATTTAAGCGGGGCGGACGGTGGTCGGGTAAGGTGCTAAATTTCTCGCTCTATAGCTGGCACGATGTGATCGTTCCAGTGTTCGAATAGCCTCATACAAGTTAATCGATATATAAACCAGCAAGCATATTTTGCTTCATAACTGAAGCAGTGATCGGTGGTTATTTTTCCATGGGCCATTTCATGGCGAAGAGCTGGTCCGGCTCGATCATGAAAGATGAGATCTATCTCGTCGATGACAGGTTCTGAAAGTAATTTCCCTAGAAGGTCTCGATGGTCGCTTAAAAGGGCAGATATGGATCGGTCTTCTTGGATTAGATCAGACTGAATCATGGATGGATCTGTGCCCACTTGCTTCAGTACGTATCTCAAAGAATTTTCAAGTTGTGGCAGCAGGATGTGAGTAGCCGACACTGCATCTCCCTGCATCATCCGAGCGAAGCCCAGAGCGAAAATGTACTCGTTCTCTGGAGGAACGAATGGACTGTGGCTGACAATCGGCATGAAGTGCCGCTCTTCCAGGGCGTACAGTGAGGCAATGTGCCGACGAACTGGCTCAAACTGCCCGGCAATCATTGTCTGTCGATAGGGGCCTTGGTTGCGGGAAATCGTATGGCGCAGCGCCTGCTCATCCTCGTTGCCGTCTAGGTTCCCGCCCGGTGATCGGAATATGACCTTTCCTTCTGCATCCACTCTGGTCGTTCCAAACAAAGATGACAGGGGGGAGGATCGAGATATTTTGAGGGCTTCCTTTTTGAGGTCTTCCATCGGTCTCGAGCGAGCTAAATCGGCCAGTAGGCCTAGTTTGATGCCTAGAGAGAGACCCTCAAATTCTGAAAGCGTGGCTTCAACCAATTCGGTCAGATCCACTCGGTGGCTTACGCTCCCCATCTGATCGAGTGCATCTTTCTGACTTTCCCGAAGCTCTGCCTCAAGAATTTTACGGCGTTCCCTCGTGCCTCGAATTCGGCGGAATGTGTTAATCGCATCCATGAGCCAACTTGCGCTCGCCATGCCGTTCATTTGCCGGGCCATACGCACGAGTTGTTCGGCAGCTTCGATCTCGCAACGGGTGGCGTTGTCTTGATCCTTAGCCTCCTTGTACCCGGCTGCTGCAAGCTGCCAGACACGTTGGAGAAGCGTCGGATCCTTATCTGCGCTCGTAGTTGCATATTGTTCGGCGGCGACAGCGATGGTTAGCGGCTCAAAAATGTCGTATTGAAAGCAGAGCTTTGCTGTGCTGAGCCAGCAACCTAAGTCCGCCGTGGTGGCAGCCAACATTGCTTTTGCGCCGTCCACAACGTTCGCAGGTAGATCGCCTCGTCCGCTGATGTTTCTGGCAATACGAAGAGCTCTTCGAAGAAGATCTATACCTTCGTATGGAAACTCAGCTTCTTTGCCAAATCTCGGTTTAAGGGCTCCCTCGATCAAGCCGGAAGCGCAATCGATATAGCCCGAGATAGCGGCTTCGGCCGCAGAACGGTTCTTCTTGTCATTCAGCCAGAGTGTATCAGCCAGTCTCGCTCTAAGGCCTGGGTGTTTGGCCTTCTTAAGTGCAGCGGTTAAGGCGGCTGATGCCTGGTCGTTTCGATAGTCGGATGGAATTGGCGACCGATTTTGACCGTTGGAGAACATTGAGCCGAAGGGCTCGGCGGGATCTGAAGGCTTGAAGTGAAAACTGCACACACCGCCGAGAAGGCGGAAAACCCTGACCGCCTGAGCATCGCCATCTGCCTCGGCGGTCTTGCCAGCGGCAATGAATAGACTGTCCAGACCACCAGCTTCAGCCAGTGGAGAATCTTTGATGGCCTCTTCGAAATCGATCGCCTCGACGTCGGCCGCAGAGGCCTCGTCTTCCGAGAGCGCTTTCAGATTTCCAGAATTGTCCACTTCGAACTCCGTTGGTGTTTCGAACAAAGTGGCAACACAACCGATAAAATGGAAGCTGAAATAGTCTGTAAGCGAGGGGCGAAATGTCAGGGAGTTCTATCGGAATCGCCTTCTACGTGGTCGATACGCCTGAGTAGATTTTGGACGGTAGAAGGGTGCCAAGTTCTCGACCGTGCTGTCAAAATACCGGCATCGTTCAGACGGCGGGCAATGGCAGAGGGGGATGTCACGCCTGCTGTCCTCCAATGATTCAGGGTTTCCTCTAGATCACGAGCTCGTTGGACAGCCCCAGCCTGCACGGCAGCTACGGCATTGGCGTTCGCCTTCATCGCCTCTTGGATGGCTTTGGTCCCATTCGGGTTGCCTAGACGGATAAGCTGACGCCCGGATCGGGGGGATGTGTACGGCTGGCCATCGGCAAGACGCTGTTTGATTATCGACAGGGCTTCTTTAGTCCGGCGGGAAATGGCTTCTCGTTCGGCCTGAGCGATCACGGCCAATACGCCAATCGTGAGATCATTGGCGTCGGGTATGTCGGCGGTGATGAAACGAACGCCGCTGTCTCTGAGCGTTAGAAGTAAGGCGGCGTTGCGGGAAAGCCTGTCAAGCTTGGCTATCACCAGAACGGCCCCTGTGAGTTTGGCCTGGTTCAGGGCAGCCGCTAGCTGGGGACGGGTGTTTCGCTTGCCGCTCTCAACCTCCGTAAACTCGGTCAACAAAACGAGGCGACGCTGCTGAGCCAGATTGTCGACAGCAGATTTCTGAGCGTCGAGGCCGAGACCGCTTCGTCCCTGTGCAGCGGTGCTGACCCGATAGTAGGCGACCGCCTTCATTCGTACCTCCATGAGCGCCGTACAAAACCGCCTAACCAACGTCAGGCGGTTTTGCCCCATCCGGGCTGAGGTCTAGGCCGTCAACTTTAGCGGCCAAATTCCTCCGACGGCTGAGTTAAATAGGATCGGAGGATGGATAGGGCTGTTGTCCTTCATCGAAACCCGATGGAGGTCCTCCTGAGATTTAGGAGGCGTGAATGAGTGTTTTGAACAGCCTGAAGTTGGCAAATAGCGATGATCGGAAGCTTGGCTACGATCCGGTGAGAGTTCGGCGCAAAAAACTGGCTGCTGCTCTTCACGATCAACTGCATCTTCTAGAAGCGTCGCAGGCAGGCGGCACCTATAGCAAGGTGAAGATCAAACGGGCTCGTGACCTCGAATCCGATGAAATGGTGGATGTCGAACAGCGCCGTAAGGTCACGCCATGGTGGTGGATCGATGACGACGGCGTGGTGAAGTTCTCAATCCGATACGGGTCGATCAGATTGACAGTGAAAGATGGCAAAGATGCTCTGATCGTGCCATCGCTGGCCCATCTTCAGAAGATACTGCCGTCGTTGCGGCAGGAAGTGTTGGCGGGCGGCCTTGACGAAGCCTTAGCGGTTGCGGCTGACGCTCTCCAAGCGAAGTTTCGCACCCCGCCCAGTCCGAAAGGCTGAAAAGGTGATCAGGCCGGATCGCTCCGGCCTGATACATTCTTAATGGCGGCCTTAATGGCTTAATGGCGGCGAGCGTTAAGCCTGACGATAACAGTCGGATCATCGAACATTTTGCCTGGTTTGGCGGTGCCGATAGCCAGGGTCCAATACGGATTCGTCTCCCACACCGTCATAAGCGCTGACTGATCCTCGTCACCTTCCAATACGATGTGCGAAGGCGAGCCAAGTTCGGGACGGAGTAGTTTGATAGCCGACAACACATAATCGTTGGCGTCCTCCATCGATGCTGTCTGCATGAGGCGAGTCAACTCGGCCGAGTCCGGAAACGGGCCGGAAACAGTGAGCGGCAGATAGCCGTGGCGTTTCAGAGCGGACAAATAGTTCTCAGGCGGTAGACCAGCCCAATCGTCCGCATTCTGTGGAAGTGTAACGATCAATTGGTCGCCATAGCAGGGCTGGGGACAATGCTCGTCGGCGGTGATCCAAGTTTGCTTCATCGAAATCTCCTTAAAATATGAAGCTTTGAAAATAGCCTGGGTATTCCGGGCATACGTCGAGGTCAGTCGATCAGGTCGCTGACATCGAGGTATCGGGTTGGCCGCCGGAAGCTGAAAAGCTTGTCCCGGTTGGACTCGGCGGTGAGTGAACTGGCGTAGAATCGGTCGATCATTTCGACGCTGGTTCGGCACGCTCGGGCTAGCGTTACGAGATCGACATCGCCCTGTTGCAACCGCATGGTGATTGCGGTGTGGCGGAGAGAATAAAGAGTGCGCTCGTCCCCGTTCGGCCCTTGCAGAAGCCCTGCGTGGGTGAGGGCTAGGCGGAATTGGCGACGGATAATTTCGTGTGCGTAGGCCCGATTGGGTCGATGCGGAAGGAAGAGGTAGTCATCAGGTTTGCCAAAGCCCCTCGCCTTTTGCGTTGTCAGAATGCGATTATAAATGAGTACGGCAACAGGCATGGTTATGATTGGGTCGGCGTGACCCTTGGACGGCGGAGCGTCCACCCGCAGATATGCCGGACCGTCCTTGTCGGCAGGAACGACCGTGACGTGCTTGTGCCGAAGCACAAACATGTCACCCGGACGGAAGAAGCCGTTGACCATGAAGGTGACGAAGTCTCGCAACTCCCTATCAATCGGAGATGCTTTCCAAGCGAGGGCCGGTTTGCCGCCCTCGACCTTTTTTAGGGATCCCAGAAAGCGATGGTATTCGTTCCGTTTGAAGGCGGAGCGAGGGCTGGCCTTTTGCGGCAGTCTTGGAATGGCGGGCATTTGACGGATCAACCCGTCGTCATGCGCCATCCGCAGAACTTTGCTGACGAATGATAGGATGGCGGCGATCGATGTTGACTTCAGCCCCTTGGCGGCCAGCACGTCACGGAATTCTCGCAGTTTCCGAGAGTCGATTTTGCTGAGCGGTGTGCTGCTAAAAAACGGTTCGCAGTGCTTCCTCAGGCGATCCCGATAGTCCACCACCATTCGGGGCTTGTTCTGGCCAATGAGGACCCTTGCCTCGCCGTCGGCTATAGTAGCGGCTGCCGCTACTGAAAATGTAATGGTTGTATTCTTCATCTTAAGGCTCAAGGCATAGGTCTTCGCTATCGTCTTTCGACAAGTTAAAATCTGCTCTGACGGGTTGAATTTGACGTATAGAAGGGAGCGCTAGGATTTTGATCCAAGCGGTATTGAAGTAGTGGGTTTTAAGGGGGCGAGCTGTTCACTCGATTTGCAGAATATACTTCAAATGGACGGAAAATGCAAGCCTTTAGACTTGACGTGCGCCCATAACCGTGCGGTCGAGCAACACCTCATCTTCGTTTTTTCAACGGCCCGCAAATGCCGATGGCGTAAGGGTTGGCAGAGGTCAAATCGGGGTGCGGTTTTCGGGCAACGCCGGTTTCGATGCCTCCTGCACGATTCAAAGGGAAAATTATCTTCGTGCAGGAGAGCGAATTTTGGCGGTCTGAACCGCCTTGCGGCTCGGTTCACGGCGGCAGCTAGGCCAATGCCATCCACCGGCTCAAATCGCTGGAAAAACGATTTGAACCGGCATCCTCACACCCTAAGAGTTAGGGCCGATAATCTTGCAGAAAAAGTCGGCGTTTGGCGGTCTCGTTCGTCATGCAGGCTGCAGCAGCCCAACCGACAGACCCAAGCTCGGGATTTGCACATTCTCTATCCCTGCTCTTGATCCAAGAGAGCTGAAGCTGTCGAAGGTTCTCCTTCGCTGGGGTATCGAGCCGTGAACGTAAAGCTGCATACTCAGCGTTAAGACGCTGGTCCTGAAACTGCTGTTCCGATTCCCAACAGCCGGTGCGCTCAGGCCCTACGAGGTCGCCACAGTCAGATCGATTGTAGAGAGCCCCTATGCGTTCATCATCGTCCCGTGAGGCTGCGTAATCCTCATCGGTTCTTTCCCACTTGTAGTCGCCTGGATCGGACGTGACGTCGTTTTCCAACGCCCGTTCAGCATTCAGTGTCTCAGGAGGTGCGGTGCCAGCTTGCCGGTCTTTCGTTTGTAACGACGTCAGAAACGAAGGATCGATCTTCACTTTATCAATTCGCCAGGAAAAGGGGCCGGTGCGCCGCATCTGAATGTCGAATTTCTGGTCGGTGCCGATAGACCGGAGGGTGAATTCATACCGGGCGAGGGTCAGATAACGCCCTCGGGCGGTGAAGGTCGGCATGCCGTCTCGCACATGGCGAAAGTCCGGCAGGGCGCTTCGGGTATCGCCAAGAAAGTTGAAGGGCACGTCCTCACCCCTTGCCGCCTTCTCCAGCGCCAACGGTGTGACCAATTGGTCGACAAGAGCGTCTGCTGCGGCATCTACGATAGAGTCGCCTATGCCGCTGAACATCATGGCGAAGGGATCACCGCTCGAAGCGATTTCGCTGCGATAGGTCGCCTTCATCATGTCCTTGGCGTCGATCTTCAGCGCCGTCCGAATGGCTGGGAAATCGACCAGTTGTTCCAGCTTAGATCGATCACCGATCTCGGCAGCTTTTTCGATGCGTCCAGGCATCCACATAGGGGAGATCCAGACGGTTCCGGCCAGAAGTGCTCCAACGAGAACGAAAGCCCCTCCGGCGATGTATAGCGTTCTGCGTTGAGGCAGCCTCTTCCTACGCCGCTGATTGGCCAGCCTGTTCAGTTCTTCGATATCCTCCGCCGTGTACCCATCCGGGCGTTCATCGCTTTGGTGATGAATGGTGGCGAACAGGGCTGGAATGACAGGCTCATCGTCGGACGAGGACGTGTCGTGGGTCATGGGAACATATCCAGCGCCAAAAATGCAGTTAGGCCCAATCCCGCCAGCGGCATTCCAAGGGCAACGCAGCAACCGACCGCTGCACCGGCTTTTCGCTGTCGCCCGGCTCTGGTCAGAGGGATGCCAATATCCCTGGAAATTTTGCGTTTTGCGTCGCTCAGCCCAACGGCCCGAGACAGGGAGAAGCTGAAACCTGGCGGGAGACCATTGCGACGGCGGCTCATATCCGCCGGCCCTCCATCTTGGCTTTGGTGGCTCCGTAGAAAGCCCACAGTATGAAGACGACGAATGGCTGAATCAGCGTCATCGCCAAGCCTGTCAGGAGGCTAGTCTTGTAGATGTTGACGATCAGCAGGATCAGCCAAATGGCCCCAAAGAAGCCGAAGCCCATCGGTAGGGCATCACCTGTCTGCGCTCCCAACGAGCCGACGAAGACACCTCCAAAGAAGCCGACGAGATAGAGGGCGTTCCACCAGTTGAGGATCAGCGGCCATCCGTATTTCTGCATCGTGTGATTGGCGAGGCCACGGACCACGAGCAACGACGCCACAATGGCGATGATCGGCAGGATGAACAATGCGCCGACACCTAGGCTGCCTAGGCCAGATCCCTGTCGTCTGGGCTGCGAGGCTGGGGCAGCTTCTTGATCCGAAACGGCCATCTCCGGCTGGGCCGGACCATCATATGTTGGCTGGTCCGCATTATTAGACTCACCGATAAAAGGTTGCTCGGGTTCAGCGGGCGCCGGATTGAGCGGACCATCGATCCGCTGAGGCGCATCCGTCCTAGAAGTAAGTGGATATGGTCGTTCGACAGGGCTTGAAACTCGGTCCTTTATGACCGGCATGTCGGCAACTTGCGGGGTTTTAGCCGTGGCGTATTCGAGCGCCCGTAGTTCCTCAGCATAGGCCTGAACGATGCACTGTCGGTCGCTTCCACATGCCGAGAGGCCATTAGCCCACGCCGTGTGATTATCCCGTACTCTATTGGGTTCAGTCGCCTCATCGAGAGCGTTGCGGTAAGCCAGATCAATCTGCCGGTCCCTGGCCGACAGATCAGGGTCCCGACAGATAGTCGCCACCGCCTCCGATCTAGGGCGTCGACAATCGAAGCTTGATTGCGCTTCGGCGCTCATCGGGGCCGTGATTATGGCGAGCGTCATCGCCATCATGAGTTTTCTGATCATCATTGCCCCTTCCAATCAACCCGACGCACCCTCCGCTCCGGCGGCTGAGTGAGGCAACAGGGCCGATATTCATCGTAATGAATAAACTCAGCCGTGTTCCGCCGTCAACGCATGAGAGATGGACATCAGGATGTTGATCGGCCGAAACGTCAGACGCCATAGGGTGGCGAAAGGGCTCACCCAGGAAGAACTGTCCGCCCGTTGTGATTTTGATCAGCGGTACATCAGCCAGGTCGAAAACGGTCTGCAAAATCTGACCGTTCTGAGCCTGTACGAATTATCGCAGGCGCTGGACACGACACCCGTTGCCCTTGTCACCCCCGACGAGGAAGCGGCCCGAGTAGGCTGATAAGCAGCCTATTGGAGGCTGCTCATGTCAAACGAACCTACCCCGGCCGATCTGTTTACGGCCGCCGTTGGTGATCGGGTGAGGGAGTGGCGAGAAGCCGTAAATCAGTCTCGGGCCGAACTGGCGGGATCGGCCGGGATATCTGTCGGCTATCTCGGCAAGATTGAGCGGGGCAAAGCCGCCGCTACTATCACGACCATACAGGCCATCGCCGTGGCGCTTGGGGCGTCTGTATCGGAACTGCTCGACGTGGAGGGGGAAGGACTGGGTCTCGCCGCAAAGACGGCTTCTAAGCCTTCCGACGCTTAAACTGTACCCTCTGGGGCGATAGTTGGAAGGCGGTGTCGAAACCGGCTTCTTGTTGAATGACCCAAGCTGGCCGCCCACCGTAATCGACCGTGTTGGCCCAAAATTGCTTTGTACGAGTGTACTTCTTCATCGGCCCGACGAGAGCTTCGACTTCCTCAATCGTCATCGTGAATTCGTCGCCGACGGCGCTCTTCAGATGATTGATAAGAGGCCGATACTTCCGAGTGCTAGGCATCGAACATCTTAATGGCAACGCTTGGGGCCCATTAGCCACAGTCCATCTGCACAGGGAAGTAGTGGTGCCGCTTAGGTGACTCGAACACCTGACCCCCTCATTACGAATGAGGTGCTCTACCGGCTGAGCTAAAGCGGCTCCGGCTGCGAGGGCCGTGGCCCTGCGCGAGAGGGGGTCTTTATACGGACGCGCCGCGCTTGCCAAGCGTCGGATTCAAGATCGCGAGCAATGCGGCTTCGTTCGGGGCGGTCGCGATCTGCGGATCGAGGCCCAGGGCGGCGAGGGCGGCCGCCGCGGCGGGGGAGATGCAGGCGATCCGGGCGTCCTGGAGCCGGGCGGCGTGGCGGTCGGCCAGCAGTCTGGCGGCGCGGGGCGAATGGATCAGGACGGCGTCGAAGGCGGCGGGGGCCGTTCGGGGGATCGGGGTCGTGCGATAGACGGGCAGGGCGTGGGCCGCGATGTCGCGCGCGCCGGCCAGCGTCAGGGCGGCCGTCATGTCGCCGGCCGGGGTTTCGGCCTGGGGGATCAGGACGGCGGCGCCGGACAGGCTGGCCGCGATCAATCGGGCCAGTGCGATCAGGTCGCCCCGGGCGGAGCGGACGTCGGAAAAGCCGGCTGCGGACGCTGATTGGGCGGTGGCGTCGCCGACGGCGAAGACGGGGTGGTCGCGGCGCGGCGTCAGGGGGACGAAGGCGGCGACGCCGTTGGGGCTGGTGAAGGCCAGGGCGTCGAAGGCGGTCAGATCGGGCGGAACGGGCGTCAGGCGTTCGACCGCCAGCAGGGGGGCGACGATCGGCTCCAGCCCCATGGCCGTCAGGCGCGCGGCGGTGCTAGAGGCGCCGGGCTCGGCGCGGGTGATCCAGACGCGGGCCGGGAGCGGGGCTGAGGCTGGGGCGGTCATCCGTCCAGCGTCGCGGGATCGACTTCCTGATCGCCGGCGAAGGCGTGGACCTCGGACCCCAACCGCTGGCCCAGGGCGCGGGCGGCGGCCGCATCGGCCTGGGGCAGTTCGCCCACGCGGCGCCAGCGGGCGGACCCATCGGGGCTCAGCATTTCGGTGGTCAGATGCAGGATGTCGTCGGCGATGCGGGCATAGGCGCCGACGGCGGTGCGGCACGATCCTTCCAGCGCTGTCATGGCCCCGCGCTCGGCGGCGACGCACAGGGCGGTCTCGGCGTGGTTCAGGGCGGCGACCCACGGCGCGTTTCGCAGGGCGTCGATGTCCGATGCGCGGGTCTGGAGCGCCAGCGCCCCCTGGCCGGGCGCGGGCAGGAAGGCATCCAGCGACAGCTTCTCGCGGATGTGATCGGTGACGCCCAACCGCGTCATGCCCGAGACGGCCAGGAGGATGGCGTCGAACTCTCCATCGGCGGCGCGACGCAGGCGGGTGTCGATATTGCCGCGCAGCATCTCGACCTTCAGGTCGGGCCTCAGGGCCAGAGCTTGCGCTTGCCGACGAAGGCTGGCGGTGCCCAGACGCGCGCCGAAAGGCAGGGTGTCGAAACTGTCGAAGTCGCGGCTGACGAAGGCGTCGCGGGCGTCCTCGCGTTCGGGGATGGCGGCGATGCACAGGCCGTCGGGCTGTTCGGCGGGCACGTCCTTCATCGAATGGATGGCGATGTCGATGCGGCCGTCCAGCAGCGCCTCCTCGATCTCCTTGGTGAACAGGGCCTTGCCGCCGATCTCCAGCAGGCGGCGGTCCTGAACCCGGTCGCCGGTGGTGACGATCTCGACCAGGGGCACGGCGGTCGCGATCTCGGCCTCGGGCACGCCCAGGGCGCGGCCGATGGCGCGCTGCATCATGCCGGACTGGGCGAGCGCCAGCTTGGAGCGCCGGGTGCCGATGCGAAGAGGAAAGGTCATGAGCGTTGCGTACCGGACGCCGGGTCGCTACCTCGACCCGGATGGAGATGTCCGCCGACTATAGCAGCGGCCCGGCAGCGGCAACTGGACGGGATGTCCCCCCCGGTCCCGGTCAGGCCCTGACGGTGCTGGGCCTGGAAACCAGCTGCGACGAGACGGCGGCCTCGGTGGTCCGCCTGACGCCTTCCGAATTGGGGGGGCGCGCCGAGGTGCTGTCGTCGGTGGTCCACAGCCAGATCGACGATCACGCGGCCTATGGCGGGGTGGTGCCCGAGATCGCGGCCCGCAGCCATGTGGAGATGATAGCCGAGGTCGCGCGCCGCGCGATGGCCGAGGCCGGCATGGGCTATGACGGGCTGGACGGGATTGCGGCGACGGCCGGGCCGGGCCTGGTCGGCGGGGTCATGGTGGGCCTCAGCTTCGGCAAGGCGGCGGCCCTGGCGCGCGGCCTGCCGCTGGTGGCGGTCAATCATCTGGAGGGCCATGCGGTCTCGGCGCGACTGGGGGCGGAGGTCGCCTATCCCTTCCTGCTGCTGCTGGTTTCCGGCGGCCATTGCCAACTGCTTGAGGTGCGCGGGATCGGCGACATGAGCCGGATCGGCGCCACCATCGACGACGCGGCGGGCGAGGCGTTCGACAAGATCGCCAAGGCCCTGGGCCTGGGCTATCCCGGCGGCCCGGCGCTGGAACGGCTGGCGATGCAGGGCGACGGGTCCGGGATCGACCTGCCGCGCGCCCTGTTGGGCCGCAAGGACTGCGACTTCTCCTTCTCGGGCCTGAAGACCGCCGCCTTCCGCATCGCCCAGACGTGCGAGACGGAGCAGGACAAGGCAAATCTGGCCGACGCGGTGCAGAACGCCATCGCGCGCCAGCTGTCGGATCGGTCGGAACGGGCGCTGGCGGCCTATGCGGAGACGCACGACGCCCTCATGCAGGCAGGCTCCGCGAGCCGGCCGGTAGGGCGAAAAAGACTGTTTGTGGTGGCTGGCGGGGTGGCGGCCAACAAGACGATCCGCGCGACCCTGCAGGCGACGGCGGCGAAGCATGGGTTCGATTTTCTGGCGCCGCCGATGGCCTATTGCACCGACAATGCGGCCATGATCGCCCTGGCGGGGGCCGAGCGGCTGGCGCTGGGCCTGACCAGCGACATCGACGTGGTCGCCCGGCCGCGATGGCCGCTGGACGAAGCGCGCGCCCTGTCCGATCCTTCGCACAGGCCGGGCCGCAAGGGCGCGAAAGCATGACGAACGAAACCGCCTCGGGAGGGCGTATGGAATTCCGCACGGCAGGGGTCATCGGCGCGGGCGCCTGGGGCACGGCCCTGGCGCAGGTGTGCGTGCGCGCGGGTCTGGAGACGACGCTTCAGGCGCGCGAGCAGCAGCTGGTCGAAACGATGCGGGCGACGCGGGCCAACGACCTCTATCTGCCCGGCGTGCCGCTGGCGGAGGGGCTGAGGTTCACTGCGGACCTGTCCGAGCTGGGCGGTTGCGACCTGATCCTGGCGGTGCCGCCGGCCCAGCATATGCGCGCCACCCTGACCGCTTTCGCGCCCCATCAACGGGCCGGCGTGCCGGTGGTGCTGTGTTCCAAGGGCGTCGAGCGCGGCACGATGAAGCTGATGACCGAGGTGCTGGCCGAAACCCTGCCGGGCGCGTCCGCCGCCGTCCTGTCGGGGCCCAGTTTCGCGGGCGAGGTGTCGCGCGGCCTGCCGACCGCCGTGACCCTGGCCTGCGCCGATCAGGCGCTGGGTCAGGCGTTGCTGAACACCCTGTCGGCGCCCGGCTTCCGGCCCTATCTGGCGACCGATCTGGTCGGCGCCGAGGCGGGCGGGGCGCTGAAGAACGTCTTGGCCATCGCCTGTGGCATTTCCGAGGGGCGTCAGCTGGGCCGCAGCGCCCACGCCGCCCTGATCACGCGGGGCTTTGCGGAAATGACCCGTCTCGCCGTCGCCATGGGCGGTCAGGCCGAGACGGTGGCGGGGCTGTGTGGCCTGGGCGATCTGGTCCTGACCTGCTCCAGCCCCCAGTCGCGCAACATGAGCCTGGGTCTGGCCCTGGGTCAGGGGCAGACGGTGGAACAGGCTTTGGCCGGTAAACGGTCGGTGGCCGAAGGTTACGAGAGCGCGCCGGCGGTGCGGGAACTGGCCGCGCGTCTCGGCGTGGAAATCCCGATCTCGGAAGGCGTCGCGGCCCTGCTGGCGGGCGAGATCGACGTGGACGGCCTGATCGACGGCCTGCTGTCGCGCCCGCTCAAGGCCGAGCGTGTCTGACGCCGCCGCGACCGAGCGCAAACGGGTCTGGAAGACGCCGCCCGGCGTGGCCCTGTGCGCCGAGAGTGACATCGCCGACCCCGGCTCGCGCGGCTTCGTGCTGCAGATCGGCGAGGCCTTCTTCCACGGCTTCGTGGTCAGGAAGGACGGGCAGGTGGCCGGCTGGGTCGACCGCTGTCCCCATGCGGGCTTTCCCATCGCCATGGAGATCGACCGCTATCTGACGCCGGACGGGACGCTGATCCTGTGCGGCTGGCACGGGGCGGTGTTCGAGCCGCTGACCGGCGAATGCCAGGGCGGACCTTGCGCGGGCGGACGGCTGACGCCATGGCCGGTCGCTGCCTCGGGCGGGATCGTCCGCACCGCCTGACGTTCAGCGCGCCAGCCGCTCCTTGGCCTTGTGGGCGCCGAACACTACGTCCGGGTCCGGCTTCCTGATCGGCAGGTCAGTGTGTTTCAGCACCGACAGGATGAACCGTCCGATGTTCAGCCGCGCCGTCTTCTTGTCGTCGGTGGCCACGACGGTCCAGGGCGCATAGTCGCGGTCGGTCTCGTCCAGCATCCGGTCGCGCGCGTCGGAATAGGCGTCGAACCGCGCCTCGGCCTCGGCGTCGAGCGACGACAGCTTGAACTTCTTCAGCGGGTCGGTGCGCCGCGCCTTCAGCCGTGTCGCCTGTTCCTTGCGCGAGATGTCCAGCCATATCTTGATCAGGATGATGCCGTCGTCGGTCAGCATCCTCTCGAAGCGCGGGGCGTCGGTCATGAACTGGGCGTACTGCTCGGGCGTGCAGTATCCCATCACCGGCTCCACCCCGGCGCGGTTGTACCAGGAGCGGTTGAAGATGACCGTCTCGCCCGCCGCCGGCAGGTGGGGCACATAGCGTTGGAAATACCACTGGCTGGTTTCCCGGTCGCTGGGCTTGGGCAGGGCGACGACGCGGGTCTGGCGCGGCGACATATATTCGGTCAGCCGCTTGATGGCGCCGTCCTTGCCGGCGGTGTCCCGGCCCTCCAGCACGATGACCACGCGCGAGCCGTGTTCGATGCTCCAGGCCTGGGCCTGGACGATGGCCAGCTGGATCTGCTCCAGCTCGGCGTCATAGGCGTCGGATTTCTTTCCCATGACGAAAGAGTGGGCCAGGTTCGACCGGGCGGCAAGCAAAAGCCGTCCGGGCGCCGAAGCGGAGCCGTTCGGGGCGTGAGGCGTTAGGAGGGCGGGGCCTCGCATCGAACGCGGGCCTGTCGGGGGACGGATGAAGCGCGATCTGGCGGAGATGTGGAATCTGGTCTAGGAGATCGGCCTGATGGTCTGCGCCGGTTTCGCCCTGCTGAACGTCTTCGCCCCGCCCCAGGACCTGCCGTGGAAGCCGCTGGACCTCAACCGGCCGGTGGGCGGCGCGACGGCGGCCAAGGTCGCCGCCTTCGGCGTGGACGCCGCCGCGCCCGCCGAGGCGCTGGAACGGGCGACCGACGCCTGTATGAAGGCCCTCCGCGACGCCGGGGTCCAGGTCGAGCGTGCGGCGGATCGCGACGACGGCGGCTTCTGCGTGGTGCGGGGCGCGGTCAGGATCGCGGGCGGGGCGGTGACGCCGCTGGCCCCCGCGAACGTGGTCATGGAGTGTCCTCTGGCCGTCCGCTACGTCATCTGGGACCGTCAGGTGCTGCGCCCCGTCGCGCGCGAGGAACTGGGGTCCGAGCCGGCGCGGGTCGAAAACTTCGGAACCTATGCCTGCCGCCGCATCTATGGCTCGGAGGATCAGGGCGAGCGGCCCAGCGAACACGCCCGGGCCAACGCCCTGGACGTCGCCGCCGTCACCCTGAAGGACGGGCGCGCCATCCGCGTGGCGAAGGACTGGGGCGGCGAGGGGCCGGCGGGCCAGGCGGGGTCGCGCTTCCTGCACCGGGTTCGCGACGGCGCCTGCGGCCTGTTTTCGACGGTCTTGTCGCCCGACTACAACGCCGCCCACGCCGACCATCTGCACCTCGACGGCTCGGCCGGGGGCATCTGTCGTTAAGGTTGAATGCGGCGATTGCGAATCGATTTCGCTGTTGACCGTCTGGGAAAGCCGGGTGACAACATCGGCACAGTCCGGATTTCGCGTGGGGTCCAAACCTGCGTTTCGCTCCTTCGCCTGAACGAGCTGTCCAGTTGGATTGTCGGGTCACCTGGAGATGGGGCCCGCCTGGAAAAGCGCGTTTACGGAGACGCAGACATGGCGACCGGCACGGTCAAGTGGTTCAACCCCACCAAGGGCTACGGCTTTATCCAGCCCGACAGCGGCGGTTCGGACGTGTTCGTTCACGTCACCGCCGTTCAGAAGGCTGGCCTTCAGGGCCTCGATGAAAACGCCAAGGTCGAGTACGAGCTGGAAAACCAGCGCGGCAAGACGTCGGCGGTGGAGCTCAAACTCCTCTAGGTCGAACGGCCTTCAAAGGCTGGAAAAGGGCGCGGCGGCTTCTGGCTTCCGCGCCCTTTTTCTGTGCGGCCATCAGACCAGCGGGTCGATCCGCGCCTTCAGCGTGACGGATAGGCCGGGGCTTCGGTCGCGATAGTCGATCACGCCCTCCAACTGTCCGACCAGGCTCTGGATCATCATGGAGCCGAACCCCTTGCCGGCCAGATGACCGCCGGCGCCCTCGTCCTCGACCGTCATCCTGAAGATCGCCCCGTCTTCCTCGAAGGCGATGCGCAACGGGCCGGGCCGGCCGCCATAGGCGTATTTCTGGGCGTTGATGATCAGTTCGGTCAGGATCAGACCGATGGTCACGGCCCGTCCCGCATCGATGCAGACCGGCGCCAGATCGGTCTCGGTCGCCGCCGCCCAGTCGGCGCCCATGCTGGACGCCAGGTCTTCGACCAAACCGCCGATGTAGCGGGCCATGTCCACGGTGGTCGCGGTGTCGCCGCGATACAGCAGACTATGCACCGCCGACACGGCCCGGACGCGCCGACGGGCCTCGTTCAGGGCGGCGACGGCCGGTCCGTCGGTCTGTTCGCGGGCCTGCAGCCCCAGAAAACTGGATACCAGGGTCAGGCTGTTCTGGACGCGGTGGTTCACCTCGCGGATCAGATAATGCTGCTGCTCCAGCCGAAGGTCGCGCTCGGACAGACTGGTCTGCAGCGAACGGTTCAGCCGCCGCAACTGATCGATGGCGGCGAAGTCGGCCAGGGTGTCGCGCAACCGCCCGGCGGATTCGATCGCGGCCGGTCCCCATCGCCTCGCCTGGCCCGCGACTTCCTCGGACCAGCTTTCGAACGAGGCGCGCGGGTTCAGCGTGGCGTTTGGGTCGGTCTTCTCGGCCATCGCGGGATTGCCGGCCCAGCGCACCGTCTCGCGCACCTCGGCCCGGAACCACAGGATCGACAGCGGGTGTTCGAGCGGCAGGTTCACGGCCAGCAGCCCGCTGCCGTGGGTGGTCCAGGCCCTGGCCTGGGGCAGGACCGTCGACAAGGCGCGAGACGACACGGGACGCAGGCCCGGCCGTTCGGCGACCCAGTCGGCGATGACGCGCACGCCCTCGGTCGGCGGGGTGTGTCCGAACGTCCTGATCTCGCCCTCGGACACGATGGCCAGGCCGTCCGCCCCGGCCAGCTCCATCAGCGGATCGGCCCGTTCGGCCAGGGCGGCGGCCAGCGGCCTGTCCGTCGGCAGGCGGGCGACCAGCTGGTCCTCCAGCCGGCGCAGGCGGGTGCGGTCGCGATAAAGCTCGGCGTCGCCCTTGGCCTTCAGCTGGCGCGCCAGATTGCGGGCCAGGGTCGTGCAGCCGACCCGAAGCTCGAACGGCAGCAGTTTGGGCGAGGCGTTGTGACACGCCACCAGACCCCACAGGGCGTCGTCCACGATGATCGACACCGAGGCGGAGGCGCGAACGTCCATGTTCCGCAGATACTGCAAATGAACCGGCGACACCGACCGCAGGCCGCTGTCGCTCATGTCCAGCGGCGTCTCGCCCGGCGTGGTCGGCCGCAGGGGCTGGGGCGTATAGCGGCTGTCGGGAATGACCCGAACCGGATTGCGCAGGTAAAGGGCTCGCGCCTGACGCGGAATGTCGGTCGCGGGGAAATGGTGGTTCAGGAACGATCCGGTCCCGTCGGCGCGGGATTCGGCGACGACCTGTCCGGCCTCGTCGTCCTGAAAACGATAGATCATCACCCGGTCGAAGCCGGTCAGGCGGCGAAAGGCCTCCGCCGCCCGCTCGCACAGCCCATGCACCGTGACGGCGCGTTCCAGCGCGGCGCCGGCGGCGTCCAGGCTGGACACCAGATCGACGCCCAGTCGCGCCTGCTGCGAGCTTTGTTCGACCTCGATGATCATCAGGCCGCTGGGCAGGCCGGGCGTGGGGCCGGGCGCCAGATGGACGACGACGTCGTATTCCAGCCGGTTGGTCGCCCGCCAGCGGCAGACGAAGCCCGTCTCCTGAAGCGCCGCCATCGACCGGATGCGGCGATCCGCGACATCGCCCAGAACCTCGCCCACGGACCGGCCGATCCAGATGCTGCGTCCGGTCAGGTCCTCGATCAGGCCCGCGCCCTGACGGATCGTCAGCGACTGCAGGTCCAGCACCAGCATGAAGCCGTGCGGCTGGATCGATCCGGGGATGTGGATCGGCTCGCGATCGCACTGGGTCAGGTCGGGCTCGATCTGATCGAGGGTTTCGGTCAAGCGGCGGCCTCCTGCACGCGCGGCTGCAGGATGCGATGCGCGAAGGCGAAGCCGTCCACGCCGCCCTTGACGATCTGGTCGACATCCGCGCGACCGGCGGCGCAGGCCTGGTCCAGCAGGGTCATGAAGGCGCGCCAGCGGGCGCCGGTTTCCTCGCCATAGGGATCGAGGAATGCCAGACCGTCCAGCCCCCGCCCCTCGGTGGTCAGACGCCGACGGATGATCCGCCCGCCCAGCATCGAGCCTTCCGCCACATAGATCCAGCCCAGCGCTTCTCCGGCGGAAGCCGGTCCCTCGACGCGGGCCGCCGTCGGACGCGCGACGCCCAGGTCCGCCAGGTCTTTGGCGATGCCGTCGGCGCGAGAGCGGGGTTCGAAACCGCCGCCGACCTCGGCGTTCAGCCGGGCGGCCAGCGGATGGCTGACCGGCTCCAGGCCCGCGTGAAACCGATAGAAGGCCGCCACCGCGTCGGGCCGCGTCTCGACCTGGGCCAGACGCGCCTCGATCCGGGCCTCGTTTTCCAGCGTCTCGTGCGCGGCGGCCGTGGCTTCCCGAAGGGCGAGAAGAATGGGGGAAGCACTCATGAGTTCAGATTAACACACTGTGTTGGCTTGTCGATTTCCTCTCGGCGAGAGGCGCGCTACAAGGCTCGGCGCTGCACGGAACGGCTCAGGTCGCATGACGTTCAGCAGCCTCTCTCGCTTTTTTCGCCTTGGATCGGTCGCCCTCATGAAACTGCGCGTGCGCGCCGAGCTTCTGTATCGTTTCGATCCGCCGACGGACGCCATCTATAAGCTTCAGGTCGCGCACTGGCCGGGTCAGGACATTCTGGAGGAAAGCCTGACCTTCGATCCGCCGGTCGACTTTCACGAGGATCAGGACGTCGATTTCGGCGCACGCACCCTGCGCTGCCACGTCTCGGGCGAGGTGCGGCTGACCTATGAGGCGCTGGTGGACAATGGCGTGCTGAAGGGCCTGCCGCCCGACGTGTCGCAACACGACTGGGGCGAACTGCCGGCCGAGGTGCTGCCCTATCTCCAGCCCAGCCGCTACTGCCCGTCGGACCAGTTCGGCCGCTTCGTCGCGCGCGAGTTCGGCGAGACGGCCGGCGGGGCGCGGGTTCTGGCGATCCTGAACTGGATTTCCGAACACGTCGATTACGAGCATGGGGTGTCGGACACCGAAACGACGGCGGCCCGCACCTTCATCGACCGGGCGGGGGTGTGCCGCGACTTCACCCATCTGGGCATGACCCTGTGCCGCGCCTCGGGCATTCCCGCGCGCGCCGTCAGCGCCTTCGCCCATCAGCTGACCCCGCCCGACTTCCACGCCATCTTCGAGGTCTGGCTGGACAACGGCTGGTGGCTGGTCGACCCCACGGGCCTGGCCCCGGTCGAGGGGCTGGTGCGGATCGCCTGCGGTCGCGACGCCGCCGACATCGCCTTCCTGACCACCCAGGAACGCTGCCAGATGGTGCGCCAGTCGGTGACGGTGGCGGCGGCCTGAGCCCCAGTCTCTTATATCCGTCATCCTCGGGCTTGACCCGAGGATCGGGCGCAGGGCGCACTGTGCCTGACTTTCTCTTTAGGTGGCGGATCAGCCGATCCTCGGGTCAAGCCCGAGGATGACGGGCGTTGGAGTGCAGGATCAACGCGCGGCCTTCTGCGCCGCCTTGTAAGCCTGCAACTCGTCGATCACGTCCATCTGGCGCAGCACCTTGTTCTGCGGGTCGATCAGCACATGGGCGCCGGCCGGGACCGCGATCCGCCCGCGACCGTCCGTCATCGGCACGACCTGGACCACGCCGTCGATCTCCACCTCGACCGGCATGGTGAAGACCCCGCCGTCGCCGGTCGTCCATTCCAGCCGCAGACCCTCGTCCTCGCGCGTCTGGCTCAGCACCGGCAGGGCGGCGTTGTAGAGATAGCCCCGGAAGAACCAGCCATAGTCCTGGCCCGTCACCGCATTGACGATGGCCAGGAAGTCGTCGGTCGATCGATAGAGGGGCGCGAAATTGCCCGGTCGCGGATCGGGCCGCCCATAGACCAGCCGGGTGATCGCCTCGTGGAAAGCCGCGTCGCCGATCAGCATCCGCAAGCTATGGCTGATCAGCGAGCCCTTGGAATAGATGTCGTTGCCCGGCCCGACGTCGCCCTTATAGACCTCGTCCTCGGTCTTGGGCGCGCCCGACACGACCGGATATTTATTGACCAGCCCCTCGCGCTGATTGGCCAGTTCGCGCTGCATGTAGCGGTCGCCCAGCAGCCAGCGCGCATACAGCGGCTGCATATAGCTGCCCAGCCCTTCGTGCAGCCACATGTCGTCGGCGTTCTGGTTGGTCAGCTGGTTGCCGAACCATTCGTGGGCGAACTCGTGCTGCAGCAGCCAGTCATAGCCCCGCCCGTCGATCTTGTAGCCGTTGCCATAGGCGTTGATGGTCTGGTGTTCCATGCCCAGGTGCGGCGTCTCCACCACCCCCATCTTCTCGTCGCCGAAGGGATAGGGGCCGACCGTCGCCTCGAAGAAGTCCAGCATCTGCGGGAACTGGGCGAACAGGGCCTGGACCTGTTCCGGCGCGTCCGACTTCAGATGCCAGTAGGCCATCGGGATCGTATTGCCGAACCGGCTGCGATAGTCGCCCGTCACCGCCTCATACGGCCCGACGTTCAGGGCGATGGCGTAGGTGTTGGGCGATTTCGCCGACCAGTTCCAGGTGGTCCAGCCGTCGCCGTGATCGACCTTGCCCAGGAAACGGCCGTTGGACGGCGCCGACAGGTCGGACGGGACGGTGATGTGCAGATCGACGCGGGCCGGCTCGCCGTGCGGGCTGTCGATACAGGGCCAGAAGATGTCGCAGCCCTCGCCCTGAACCGCCGTGGCGATCCAGGGCTCGCCCGTCGGGGCGGTGGACCAGACGAAGCCGCCGTCCCACGGCGCGCGGGGCGCCACGCGCGGCCGGCCGGCATAGGCGATACGCAGGGCCGTCTTCTGTCCGACCGCCAGCGGGCGGGGCAGGGCGACCGTCAGACGCCCCTCGGGGTTGGACCAGCGGTCGGCGGGAACCTCGACCCCGTCCACTTGCACCGAGGCGATGGTCAGCAGCGTGTCCAGCTCGACCACCAGCCGTTCCAGCGGCGCCGTGGCGGTGAAGTCCAGCACGGCGACGGCGTCGATGGCCTTGTCGGCGGGGATGACCTTGAGGGTCAGATCGGCCTTGTCGAACTGCATGGCCCGCTGTTCGGCCGTGCGCGGCTGGTCCGTGGCCAGGGTGAAGGCCGTCGATTCGCGCGGCGTCGGAACGGCCGGCCGGGGCGCGGTCGCACAGGCGGCTAGGGTCGTCAGGCTGACGGCGGCGAACAGGGCCTTGATGCGCATCGGACTTCCCCTTCCACTGGCGCGAAAGGCTTAGCGCGGTCGGCATGACGCGCAAAGAAAAAGGCCGGCGTTTCCACCGGCCTCTTCCAGAACTGTATGGCGTCGCCGGACTTAGGCGGCGGCTTGCTCGGCCAGCTTGGCGCGAACCTGGCGCTTGATGCGCTGGGCGGCAATCGACAGCTGCTCGTCGCGGGCCTTGACGATGAAGGCGTCCAGGCCGCCCTTGTAGTCCAGGGTGCGTAGGGCGGCGTTCGAGATCCGCAGGCTGAAGGTCTGGCCCAGGGCTTCCGAATTGACCTTGACCGTCTTCAGCGACGGCAGGAAGCGGCGCTTGGTCTTGATGTTCGAGTGGCTCACGTTGTGGCCGACCATGGGGCCGATACCGGTGAGTTCGCAACGACGCGACATCGTCAGATCCTTAAGGTGCGGCGTTCGCCCCGAAAACGCTGGAGCAGACGCATGAAACAGTTGCGCGCGGGAACCAGCCCGCGCGAGAGGGGGCCGTATAAGGGAAGAGGCGGTTCGGCGTCAAGTCGAGTCTGGACCGAGGGCGTCGATCCCTGGCCATTCGGGAACGACGACGTTCAGGCCTCGTTCAAATCCCGCGGCCTATGCCCCATATGATGAACACCTCCGCTGAACAGAAGGCCGCCATGTCCCGTCCGTCTCTGATCGACCGCCTGCCCAGGCGCGCGCTCGCCGTTCTGGCCCCGGTGATGGTCGGCGGCCTGATGCTGGCCGCTCCCGCCGTCGCCCCCGCCCAGACGGCGGCCCAGAGCGAGATTCTGCCCGGCTATTGGGAATACACCACCAGCGCGGTGGGCCAGCGCGACACCGAACAGAGGTGCGTGCGCCCCAGCGAGATCAATCGCTTCTTCGGCGGCCTGTCGACCAACAAATGGCGCTGCACCTATCCGACCCGCGTGGTCGGCAACGGAAACGCCCGGTTCGAGGGCACGTGTCAGGACCGCAAGGGCCGCCGCATCGCCGTGCGCCTGAACGGAACCTACACCGACACCAGCTTCAGCTTCCGCGGCGGCGCCCAGCTGGTGCGCGGCACCCCCTACATCCCCGCCAGCATCACCGCGCGCCGCCTCGCCGCCCAATGCCCGGCCAACGCGGAATATTTCTAAGGGCGCTGTTGGTCGCGCCTTTTTTGCGGCGCACAGGGTCAGTTGGGCGGCGTCTGAATTGACGCCAGTTGCAGGATCTGCGGCAACAGGCCCGGAAAACGGCTTTCCAGATCGTCCCAGCGCAGGGTGTTGATGTTCTCGACGCCCCGTTTGGTGGTTTCGACCAGGCCGCTTTCGCGCAGAACGCGGAAGTGATGGCTCAGGGTCGATTTCGGCACCTGGCCGAAGGGAGAGGTTGCGGCCGTGCAGTTCAGGCCGGCCTCGGCCCCGCGCAGAACCTTGACGATATTCAGCCGAACCGGGTCCGACAGGGCCGACAGCACATGATGCAGCTGCAGTGAGTCGGCCGGGGGGTGGATGAAGGCGGTCATGCCTGACCTCCTACCAGACGACTTGTCTCGTTTCCATTGTTCGGTATTATCGAACTACCGAACATCGGAAATAAGGAAGAAGATATGAGCGATCTCGAAAACGCCGTCCTGGTGACGGGCGGCACGGCCGGCATCGGACTGGCCTCGGCGGTCGCCTTGGCTGATAAGGGGTTCAAGGTGTTCGTGACGGGGCGATCTGCGCCTGGGCTGGAGGCGGCGGTCCAGGCCGATCCGCGCCTGACCGCCATCCAGGCCGACTCTTCCGACCTCGCCTCGATCCAGGCCGTCGCCGACCGCATAAGGGCCGAAGGCGCGACGCTTCGGGTGTTGGTCGTCAACGCCGGGACGGCGGAGACGACGAAACTGGGTCAGACGGACATCGCGACCTTCGATCGGACCTTCGACCTGAACGTGAAAGGGGTGTTCTTCACTGTCCAGACCCTTGAGCCCCTGCTGATCGACGGCGCCTCCGTGATCCTGATCGGCTCGATCGTCAGCATCAAGGGCATGGCGGACCTGTCCGTCTATAATGCGTCCAAGGCGGCGGTGCGGTCCTTCGCCCGGTCGTGGGCCAACGACCTGAGAGGACGGCGCATCCGGGTCAATACGCTCAGCCCGGGGCCGGTCCGAACCCCGCTGGTGCAACGTCTGCGAGGCGGGGATGCGGCGTCTCTGGACGCCTTCGAGGCCTGGGCGGCCGAGGCGTCGCCATCCGGCCGGATCGGCCAGCCGGAGGACATCGCCGATGTCGTGACCTTCCTGGCCTCGGATGCGGCTCGCCACGTCAACGGGGTGGAACTGTTCGTCGACGGCGGCCTGGCCCAGATCTGACCGGGTTCCTGTTGGACGCAGCAAAAAAGGCCCCGGAGCGATCCGGGGCCTTTTCCTTTGTCCGACGTCGAAAGCCTCAGGCGGCTTCGGCGGTCGGGATGGGCTTCTTGGCGCTGAGCGACTTGGCCAGCAGTTCGACGGCGGCGTCCTTGTCGATCTTGTTGGCGGCGGCGACTTCGCGGGCCATGCGGTCCAGAGCCGATTCATAGAGCTGGCGCTCGGAATAGGACTGTTCCGGCTGGGTGTCGGCGCGGTGCAGGTCGCGGACCACTTCGGCGATGGAGATCAGGTCGCCCGAGTTGATCTTGGCTTCGTATTCCTGGGCCCGGCGCGACCACATGGTGCGCTTGATGCGGGCGCGGCCCTTCAGGGTGGTCAGGGCCTTGGTCACGACGTCGTCGGCGGCCAGCGAGCGCAGGCCGGCCGTCACGGCCTTCTTGGTCGGGACGCGCAGGGTCATCTTCTCGTGGTCGAAGGTGACGACATAGACTTCCAGCGACATGCCGGCGACTTCCTGCGTCTCGATCGCGGCGACCTTGCCGACGCCGTGCGCCGGATAGACGACCGCGTCGCCAACCTTGAACTCCAGACCAGTCTTGCTCGTCATATTCGTCCTTTCCCGGTCAGGGACGGGCGAAGCGAAGGCGCGTCGAACGCAAACAGGATCTCGACCGCCGGATTGATCCGTCGGCTGGGATGATGTCGGGCGTCAAATGCGGAAACGGATCACCAAACCTCTGGCCGATCCCGTCTATGGGCGGGATTCTGTCGCAAACACGGGCGGCGCGAAGTTTTCGCGGACCGCCCGATCCAATGAAACAGAACCTATCACAAATCTGCGGAATTTCAAAACGTCCACAAGGCGGACGCGGATTTGCGGCGAGGCCCGGCCGGCCCCGCGCCCCGACTTCAGGAGCCCTTGCCCGGTTTGGGGCTGAAGTATTTCTCGTACTTGCCGGTCTCGCGTTCGTACTGCTCGCGGTCGGCGGGGGGCGTGCCCTTGACGGTGATGTTGGGCCAGACCTTGGCGTATTCGGCGTTGACCTGAAGCCATTTGCCGTCCGGCTCGTCCTCGGTGTCGGGCACGATGGCGTCGACGGGGCATTCCGGTTCGCACACGCCGCAGTCGATGCATTCGTCGGGCGCGATGACCAGGAAGTTCTCGCCCTCGTAGAAGCAGTCGACCGGACATACCTCGACGCAGTCCATGAACTTACATTTCACGCAGGCGTCGGTGACGATGTAGGTCATTGGGCGAGGAACGGGCGTCGGTCTGTGAGCGGGAGGCCTGCGACATGGCGGCCACGCAACCAACTGTCAACAGCGGGGCTTAAGGCGAGAGACGTTCGCAAGCCGTCTGAAGCGAAACCCAGGCGCACCTTGACAACGGTCAAGCCTAATCGCAACTGTATCGATTGCATATCCGCCCGTCCCACCACAGGAATTTCTCCATGCGCACGCCCTTCGTGAAATACGCCCTCGCCGGCGCCCTGGCCCTCAGCCTCGCCGCCGGCGGCGCCGTGGTCGCCCAGGCCGCCCTGACCAAGAACCCGGCCGAAGTCACCGCCGGGAACTACGACCTGGAGTCCAGCCACGGCAAGATCACCTGGTCGGTCAACCACTTCGGCCTGTCGACCTATACGGGCCAGTTCGTGAACGTGAAGGCCCAGCTGAAGCTGGACCCGGCTGATCCGTCGGCCTCGACCCTGACCGCCACCATCCCGCTGACCGACGTGGCGCCGAACGACGACCGGCTGAAGGCCCACCTGCAGACCGCCGACTTCTTCGACACCGCCAATCACCCGACCGCCACCTTCGTCTCGCGGTCGGTGACGGTCGATCCGTCCGATCCGAACGAGGCCACGGTGGTCGGCGACCTGACCCTGAAGGGCGTCACCAAGCCCGTCACCATCGAGGTCGAGTTCAACGGCGCCGGAACCGTCATGGGCGCCTACAAGACCGGCTTCGACGGCGAGGCGACCATCAAACGCTCGGACTTCGGCATCAACTACGCCCTGCCGGCCGTGTCCGACGAGGTGAAGCTGCACATCGAAGGCGAGTTCGTGATTCAGAAGTAGAGTTGGGTTCCGACCCTCACCCTGTGAGCGAATAAAGGGCGCGGGCCTCCTCGGCGGGTCCGCGCCTTTCGCCCAGGGCTTCCACGCTGAGGCTGACAACGCGCCCGTTCTGGGCGAAGGTCAGAAGGTCGCCGACGTGGACACAGCGACTGGCCTTGTCCAGTCGCGTTTCGCGCCCGTGATGCGTCAGCCGCACCGCCCCTCGCTCGACCAGATCGGCGGCCAGCCCCCGCGTCTTCACGAACCGCGCGCGCCACAGCCAGATGTCGATGCGGCAGGCGGCCGTCTCCATTTCTTTCGTCATCCTCCGGCAAGCCGCGCAGCGGCGCAGACCGGGGGACCCAGCGGCGCGCGAGAGCGCGAACCTGTCGCGTCGGCGATCTTCGGAAATCCAGCGGCGTTCGGATTTCGCCTGCGGCGCCGCTGGGTCCCCCGGTCTCGCTGCGCTCGCCGAAGGATGACGAAAGAAAGGTCGATCACGTGGCGGCCTTCCGGCGCGGGCGGCGGCGTTTGGCGCGTGCGGGGGGCGCTTCCGTCAAGACCGCCAGGGCCGCGAACGGCGAGTCCTTCACCGGCCTGGGCGCGACGCCCGGTTTGTCCGGCTGCCGGGCGCGTTCGGTCTTCAGGGCGGCGATGACCTGTTTCGCCTGATCGGCGCGCCAGCCCAGTTCGGTCAGGGCTTCGTCCGACAGCCGTCCGTGGTTGGCGGCGCGCAGCTCGGCCATCGTCTCCAGCGTCTCGACCGGCGCTAGCCAGCGCCCCGCCAGCCGCAGGCCGTGGGCCGACAACAGGCGCGGCGAGGGCGTCTCGACCGGGGCGGGGATCAGGTCGGGCATCGCCGGGATCAGGGGGGCGGCGACGAAGGCTTGGGAGAAATGGCGCGCGCGGGGTTTCTGCAGGCCCGGCAGCCAGATCGAATGGACGCCGACGCGGATGGCGAAGCTTCTGAGGGTGCGCCGCTCCACCTGGCTCAGCGCCGCCAGATCGCGCTCGACCTCGCGCCGGTCGATCAGGCCCCCGGCCTCGATCAGGCGGAAGGCGACGCCGCGCGGCAGGCCCTTCAGGGCGCCCGTCTCCACCGCCTGACGCAGGCGACGCAGATCCCGCAGCGCCCGTCCCGCCTCGGACGCCAGCCAGGCCTCGATCCGCCGCTGCGCCCGCTCGCGCGCCGGCGTGGGGCCAAGGTCGCCCAGCAGACGCGCCTGGGGCGAAAACGGATCGGCCCCCTGCGGCGTCGCCGTAACCTGGGCCGTCAGCACGCCGCGCCACAGCACCGCCCCGTCGGGCGTCACGGAAAACGCCTCGTCCGGCTCTGACGCCAGACGGCCCAGGCGGCGGTTGATCTCGGGCGTCACGGCGCGCACGGCGGCCTGACGCAGGGTTCGGTCCTCCAGGGCCGACGACCCCTTCTCCATCTGGAAGCGCACCCCCTCCAGCTGGCCCACCACCTGACCCTCGACCGTCACCTCGCCGTCGTCGGCGACGCCGGCAAAGGTGTCGTTGCGCACGTTCAGGGCGCGCATCAGGGCGGTGGTGCGCCGATCCACGAACCGCGCGGTCAGCCGTTCGTGCAGCACGTCCGACAGCCGGTCCTCCAGCGCGCGCGTCTTGTCGCGCCAGCCTTGCGCGTCGTGAACCCAGTCGGGCCGGTTGGCGATGTAGGACAGGGTCCGCACCGCCGACAGCCGCGCCGACAGCTGGTCGATCTGGCCGTCGTCGCGGTCCACGAAGGCGAAGCGCGGCGCCATCCAGTCGTCGGTCAGCCGCCCACGTTTGCCGGTCAGGGCGTGGAACACGTCCTTGGCCAGTCGGGCGTGTTCGTCCAGCGTCGTCTTCTGGAAGTCCGGCAGCTGGCACGCCTCCCACAGCCGCATGATCGCCCCGCGCGACCGGCCGATGCGGGCGATCTCCTCGTCCTTGATCAGGCGGCGCAGCAGGGTCTCGTCCAGCGCCTCGGCCGTCAGGCTGAGCCCCGACCGCCCCGGCGTCACCGTCAGCGACCGCAACAGGTCGGGCAGGGTGTCGAAGTCCAGCCGGGCGTTGCGCCACTCCGCCGCCTCGACCGGATCGAACCGATGCTCGACCACCTGTTCCACGAGATCCGGGTCCAGGTCCTCGGCCTCGGCCGTAACGCCGAAGGTGCCGTCGCGCAGATGACGGCCCGCGCGGCCTGCGATCTGGCCGATCTCATGGGCGTGCAGCCAGCGGGTCCGCCGCCCGTCGAACTTCCTCAGTCCCGCAAAGGCCACATGGTCCACGTCCATGTTCAGCCCCATGCCGATGGCGTCGGTGGCGACCAGAAAATCGACCTCGCCCGACTGATACAGCGCCACCTGGGCGTTACGGGTGCGGGGCGACAGGCTGCCCATCACCACCGCCGCCCCGCCCCTCTGGCGCCGGATCAGTTCGGCGATGGCGTAAACCCGGTCGGTGGAGAAGGCGACGATGGCGCTGCGGCGGGGCAGGCGGGTCAGCTTCTTCGATCCGGCATAGGACAGGGTGGACAGCCGGTCGCGCGTCACGATCTCCACGTCCGGGACCAGGCGTCGGATCAGCGGCTCCATGGTCCCGGCGCCCAGGAACATGGTCTCGAACCGGCCGCGTGCGTGCAGCAGCCGCTGGGTGAAGACATGGCCGCGCTCGGGATCGGCGACCAGCTGAATCTCGTCGATGGCCAGAAACTCGACCGACCGCTCCAGCGGCATGGCCTCGACGGTGCAGACGAAATAGTGCGGGCGGGGCGGAACGATCTTCTCCTCGCCGGTGATCAGGGCGACGGCGGCGGCTCCGCGCTGTCTGACGATCCGCTCATAGATTTCGCGCGCCAGCAGACGCAGCGGCAGGCCGATCATGCCCGAGGCGTGACCCAGCATCCGCTCGACCGCCAGATGGGTCTTGCCGGTGTTCGTGGGCCCTAGAACCGCGGTGACGCGCGAGGGGGCCTGGCCTGCGGACCTGTCGCTCATGATCGTCTCAAGGTGGCGACGATTCCCCTGCGGCTCAAGCGTCGCCTAACCGCATTCCGATCCGCACCAGGGTCGACAGGTTCGGGGCCTGCATCTTGGTCATCACCTTAGCGCGGAAAATCTCGACGGTGCGGGGGCTGATCTCCAGCCGCAGGGCGATCTCCTTGTTGGAGCAGCCGTCGATCAGGGCGTCGAACACCTGGCGCTCGCGGTTGGTCAGGGAGTCTGCGCGCGCCTGCATCTCCTGACGCGCCGCACGCTCGGCCTCCAGCCCGCTCAGCGAGGCGATGCAGCGGCCGACGCTGTCCAGGATGTGCTGCGGATCGAACGGCTTTTCGATGAAGTCCGCCACCCCCGCCTTCATCATCTGCACCGCCAGCGGCACGTCGGCATGGCCGGTGATGACGATGATCCGCCAGCTGTCGCCGCGCAGCGCCTTCAGCCGCCGCACCAGCTCCGGCCCCTCGACCCCCGGCATCCGAACGTCGGTGACGACGCAGGCGTCAGCGTCTGTCGGCAGGTCGCGCAGAAAGTCGTCGGCGCTGGCGAAGGCGCGGGCCTGAAACCCGGCCCCGCGCAGCATCAGCGCCAGGGCGTCGCGCATGGCCGGATCGTCGTCGACGATGAAGACGGAATGGGCGATCATGCGGCCTCGGCCTCCATCGACCGCGACAGGCGGAAGGTGAAACAGGCGCCGCCGTCGGGCGGACGGCCGACGACGAGGGCCGAGCCGTGGCTCTCGACGATGGAGCGTGTGACCGACAGGCCCAGCCCCATGCCGCCGCTCTTGGTCGAGGTCATGGGATCGAATATCCGCTCGATCCGGCCGTCGGGAATGCCGGGTCCATTGTCCTGCACCGAAATCTCATAGCCTTCGGTCCCCAGCGACCGTCCGGTCACGACCACCCGGCCGTCGTCACGCCCGGCCACGGCGTCCACGGCGTTACGGATCAGATTGGTCAGGGCCTGTTGAAACTGAATCCGGTCGGCCAGCACCCGATCGTCGGCGTCGTCGATCTCGATGCGCACAACCACCCCCGCGTTCTGGCCGATCAGGGCGATCACCGGCTCCAGGTCGCGGACCATGCGGGAAATCCGTTCCTCGGCGAAGGCGCGCGAGCCGTTGGCGATCATCTCGCGCATCCGCCGGATGATGTCGCCGGCGCGAAGCAACTGGGCCTTGGCTAGGTCCAGCGTTTGCACAGCCGGTTCGGCGGTGGGGCCGAGACGCGCCAGATCGGCCTGGCCCGCGTGCAGATAGACGGCGGCGGCGCTGAGCGGCTGGTTCATTTCGTGCGCCAGGGTCGCCGCCATCTCGCCCATGGAGTTCAGGCGCCAGACGCTGCTCAGCCGGTCGTTCAGTTCACGTTCCTGGCGTCGCGCGGCCTCTGCCTGGCTCTGATCGGTCAGGGTCAGCACGAACCGTTCGGGCGCCGCGTCGTCGGCCAGACGGTGCGCCTCGATCGTCAACAGCACGGGATCGGCGTCCTGGCGCTGCACCGACCACAGTTTCGGGGGCTCCTCTCCGCGCACCGAACCGTCGGTTGCCGTCGTCTCGAAGCCGGGAACCAGCGCATCGAACCGCCGCCCGACCGCCTCGGACGCCTGCAGGTCAAACAGGGCGGCGGCGCTCCTGGTGATGCGCTGCATCCGTCCCTGTTCGTCCAGGGTGACAACCGGCATGGAGCTGAGGATGGTGGTCAGCAGGGTCTTGCGCTGCTCCAGATTGCGCGCCAGCGTCCGGGCGGCGTCGCGCGCGGCGCGCAGGCGGTTGCACGCCTCCGCCACGGCTAAAGCGACCAGGGTGAAAAGACTGGCGTTGGCCAGCGTGTCCGCCATCCCGCCCCGCCTGACCGTCCACTCGATCCCCGCGACCGACAGGACGATGGACAGGATGACCGACGAACGCGGCGCCATCAGCGCCGTGACCATGACCGCCGACACCATGGGCAAATAGTAGAATTTGGCGAACGGTTCGAGCGCCAGCCTCAGACCCATTCCGGCCAGGACGGCGAGGCAGGCGACGAGGGCGCCGCCCTGCCAGGTTCTCGCGCGATGCAGATCGAACGGTCCCGTCGCGCCGGCGATGACGGCGTGTGGATCGTCCGGGTCGGGGCTCATGTTTGCGAACGCAAAACAGCCAAACGCTCCTCTCGCCGACTTTCCGGCGCATCCGCTCTATAGGCCATTCGCCTATCCGTGGAAATACGTAACAGCGGATGGCGAGACGAGAACGCGGGCGCTATGGGATTATAGTTAAAGCGAAAAATCGCGCCGCCTGGCGCGTCGCCTCACGCGGGGCAAGGGTGCGCCGCACGGCGATGGGGCGACCCAGGGGCTCTGGCTTTTGCGTCCTGACGCCGGAGATTAACGGCCGCGCCGGATCGGCGGAACAAGCGCGAAACGAATCAGGACCGAATCACTGACACGCTCCGATTCGCCGTTTGTTCACCGCGACATCTGGTAGGTTAAGGGGCCTTAACCACAAGGCCGCTCCCTCGACGCCGCCGGGTGTGTCGCCACTTTTTCCGCCCGTCGTCGTCCGCGCCGCTTCCCGAAGCGCCCGCAAGCCGCTAGGTCATCGCCCGTGGCCCCGTAGCTCAGCTGCATAGAGCAAGGCTTTCCTAAAGCCGAGGTCGCAGGTTGGAGTCCTGCCGGGGTCGCCATATCGCCGCGCACGATGCGGTCGGGCCGTGCAACGGCCCAGCCTGTCGCGGGTTATGTCGTCGCATGGAGACCGCGATGAACGACCAGAACGATCGCCCCGACGACGACCGCCTGAAGCAGCTTGCCGAGCGCGCCGACCGATTGGAGCAACGCGCGCGCGAAGACGGCGTGCTGCCCACCCTTGAGGAAGAAGGCGACGGCATCGGCCCCCAAACCGGCGTGGTGCCGTAAGGCCGGTCGCCGATGTGACGTGAGGCGCCGGCGCCGGAAATTGCGCCCTTTAGATTGCGGGATGAGAGCGAGCAGGCTTTAGGTGCGCGCCATCCCACCTTCCCAATGCGGCGGCCGACCTTGTCCCAGTCCCCTTCAGACATCCAGAACATCGTCATCGTCGGCGGGGGAACCGCCGGCTGGATGGCGGCGGCGGCCCTGGCTCATACGTTCGAAGGGGCGGGCAAGTCGGTGACGCTGGTCGAGTCCGAGGCCATCGGCATCATCGGCGTGGGCGAGGCGACGATCCCGGAAATCCTGAAGTTCAACGCCCGGCTCGGCATCGACGAGGCGGATTTCCTGCGCGAGACCAAGGCCACCTTCAAGCTGGGGATCGAATTCGACGGCTGGCGGCGCGACGGCGAGCGCTACTTCCACCCGTTCGGCGCCTTCGGCGTGGATATGGAGGGCATCGCCTTCCATCATTTTTGGCTGAAGGCCTGCGCCGAGGGTCAGGTCGAGCCTCTGGAAACCTATTCCATGGCCTGGCAGGCCGCGCGGCGCGGACGGTTCGCCCACCCGCAGGGCGGCCCGCAATCGCCCCTGTCCAGTCTGGGCTACGCCTATCATTTCGACGCGGCCCTTTACGCCGGCTTCCTGCGCCGGTTCGCCGAGGGTCTGGGCGTCGTCCGGCGCGAGGGGCGGATCGTGGCGGTCCAGCAGGCAGAGAATGGCGACGTGTCGGGCGTGACGCTGGAGGACGGCGGCGTCGTTTCGGGCGACTTCTTCATCGACTGCACCGGCTTCATCGGCCTGCTGATCGAAAAGACCCTGAACGCCGGCTATGACGACTGGTCCGCCTGGCTACCCTGCGACAGCGCGGTCGCCGTGCCGTGCGAGCGGGTCGAACCCCTGTCGCCCTATACCCGCTCCACCGCGCGCGAGGCCGGCTGGCAATGGCGCATTCCGCTGCAGCACCGGGTCGGCAACGGCTATGTCTATGCCTCCAGCCATCTGTCGCATCAGGAGGCGGAGGACGCCCTGATGTCGCGGCTGGAGGGGCCGGCCCTGGCCCCGCCGCGTCGGCTGCGGTTCGTCACCGGCCGCCGTCGCCAGTGCTGGAAGCGCAACTGCGTGGCGGTCGGCCTGTCCAGCGGGTTCCTGGAGCCGCTGGAATCGACCAGCATCCATCTGATCCAGAGCGCCATCACCAAGCTGATCGCCCTGTTCCCCGCACGCACGACCGACGAGGCCTTGCGGCGCGAATTCAACGCCTTGATGGAAGAGGAATTCACCACGGTCCGCGACTTCCTGATCCTCCATTACAAGGTCACGCAGCGGGACGGGCCGTTCTGGGATCAGGTCCGCACCATGCCGATCCCGGATCGGCTGGCCGAAAAGATCGCCCTGTTCGAGGAGACGGGGCGCGTGATCCGGCGCGATCACGACATCTTCGGCGAATCCAGCTGGCTGGCGGTCGCGGTCGGCCAGGGGCTGGCCCCGCGCGGGCGTCATCCGGTCTCGGACGTGATCGGGCGCGACGCCAATCTGGGGCGGCTGGCGGCGATCAAGGACAGCATCTGGCGCACCGCCGACGCCCTGCCGTCGCACACGGACATGCTGGCCGCCACGATGGACCGTCGCGCCTCATAGGTCTGCGGCCCCGGCCTGTCGCCTCGATCACTCACGCCGAGAAAAACGCGCCGAACACTGTCGCGGAGCGTTGACATCGCTGTCAATCGGGCGTCATAGACGCTCGCGGACGGTCGATAAGGCTGCCGATACTCTTATCGACGGGCAGGACCGTCGGACCTCGGGGGAACCAAAAGTGAAGTCAGAAATGTTCCATGCCGGACGTGCGCCCGCCGCTCGCGGGCTTCGCCGTTCCGTTTCCGCCCTGGCCTTGACGGTCGCGGTGGTCGGCGCGACCGCCGCCCACGCCCAGACGGCCTCTGAGCCGCAGACGACGGCTCCGGCCGCGGACGGCGCGACCCAGATCGACGACGTCGTCGTCACCGGCATCCGCGCGCGCATCGCCTCGTCGCAGGCGATCAAGCGCGACTCCGACACCTTCGTCGACGCCGTCACCGCCGACGACATCGGCGCCCTGCCGGACAAGTCGGTCAACGAGGTGCTGCAGCGCATCCCCGGCGTGAACATCAACCGCTTCCAGGGCCCGACCGACCCCGACCACTTCTCGGTCGAAGGCTCCAACGTCATCATTCGCGGCCTGTCCTACGTCCGCTCCGAGTTCAACGGCCGCGACGCCTTCAGCGTCAACACCGGCCGCGCCCTGGGCTTCAACGACGTCTCGCCCGAACTGCTGTCCAGCGTTCAGGTCTTCAAGAACGCCACGGCAGACCGCATCGAAGGCGGCATCGCCGGCGTGGTCGATCTGCGCACCCGCAAGCCCTTCGACAGCCGCAAGTTCGTCTTCGGCGCCACGGCCGAGGGTTCGTATGGCGATCTGCGCGAGAAGCCGGGCCTGGGCTATTCGGCTCTGGTCAGCAACGTCTGGGACACCCAGCACGGCGTGTTCGGCGCCCTGCTGAGCTATGGCGAATCCGACCTCTATTCCGAGGCCTATGGTTCGCACCTGACGGACTTCACCTATCGCTCGGATCTGTCGAACGGCAATGATCGCCGCTACGTCCCGCGCGGCGGCGCCGTGCGGACCCAGCAGTTCGACCGCTCGCGTTCGACGCTGGACGGTTCGCTGCAGTGGGAATCGACCGACGGCCGCGCCAAGCTGACCGGCGAATACATCCGCGCCGACTCCCAATCCGGCTGGACCGAGCGGGTGGTCGAGGTGGACCTAGGCAGCGGCGGCAACCCCACGCCTCTTCCGGGCCAGTCCTTCACCTATGATTCCAACGGCGTCTTCACCAGCGGCCTCTTGGTCAACAATGCGCCGAACCTCCAGGTCCTGCCCAAGCGCCAGCGCGATCTGCAGACCCTGACCGAGGACTTCTCGCTGTCGGCCGAATTCCACCCGATCGATCGTCTGGCGATCTGGCTGGACGCCCAGTACACCAAGGCGAGCGCCGACGACCTGGACATGAGCGTCTATGGCGCCACCACGCCGCTCTACACCCTGATCGGCGAAGGGCGTCACGGCGTGCCGGACATCCAGTTCGTCGACGCCTCGGGACAGCCCTCGGCGCGCACCAACGACCCGGCGAACTTCTACTATCGCGCCGCCATGGACCACATCGAACAGTCCGAGGGCGAGCAGAAGGCGTTCAAGGCCGATCTGAAATACGACTTCGACAATTCGCCGCTGCGCGCCATCCGCATGGGCGCCCGCTACTCGGATCGCGAACAGACCCGCCGCTACACCACCTATAACTGGGGTGCGATTTCCGAGAGCTGGGCCGGCGGCGCCACGCCGTTCCAGACCTCGGGCCCGCTGGCCGTCGAAAGCTATGACTTCCCGAACTTCCAGCGGGGCCATAATCCGACGCCGATGACCGGCTATTATCCGACGATCGGTCTGGCTTCGGCCTATCGCGACGGCACGCTTCAGGCGGCCCTGAAAGCGGCCAGCAGCTCCGGCTCCACCTGGAAGCCCCTGGATCAACGCCCCGGCGTCATGGCCGGCACGCCCTTCCTGCCGGGCGACGTCAACAACTCGGCGGAACAGACGACATCGGCCTATGTTCGGTTCGACTTCGGCTGGGACGACGTCTTCGGCCCCGACACCGCCATCACCGGCAATCTGGGCGTTCGCTACGCCAAGACCGACTTCCAGACGCGCGGCTTCATCTCCAGCCCCGACGTGCGCCAGAACTTCGGCGATGCGAACTTCAACGATCCGCGCTTCCCGGGTCAGAATATCCCGGTCACCCAGTCGAACGCCGCAGACATCGCGCGCTATCGCTGCTCCACCGTTCAGCCGGGCCAATCGGCGCCGGGCTACTGCCTGCTGTCGAACGATCGCCTGAACCAGTTGATCGCCTTCAGCGACGGCAGCTTCCAGAATGTCGAGCGCAGCAACACCTATGAAGACTGGCTGCCCAGCCTGAACGTCAATCTGAAGTACAAGGAATGGGTGTTCCGCGGCGCCGTTTCGCGCGCCATGACCCGTCCCGACTTCGGCGTGACGGCCTTCGCCGCCACCCTGTTCTATACGGACATGAACCAGGTTCGCGACAACGGCGGCGACGTCAACACCGCCCCGCTGCTGACGACCTGGACGGGTGGTTCGCAGCTGACGGGCGTGCGGTCCTGGAACTACGACCTGGGCGTGGAGTGGTACTTCAAGCCCGGCAGCTCGCTGACCTTCAACGCCTTCTACAAGGACCTGTCGGACATTCTGGCCAGCGGTTCGACCGTCCAGCAGTTCAGCAACGCCCAGGGCGTCTCCACCGACGTCCAGGTCAACCAGCAGGTCAACATCGGCTCGGGCTGGATCAAGGGCTTCGAGGTCGGCTACCAGCAGACCTACACCTTCCTGCCGGGCCTGCTCAGCGGCCTGGGCATGGAGGCGAACTACACCTTCGTCGAGCCGTCGACCTTCCCCAATGCGGTGACGGAAGCGCGCTACGTGGGTCTGGAGCTGCCGCTGCAACAGCTGTCGCGCCACACCTACAACGTCTCGGTCTTCTATGAGCGGGATCGTCTGTCGGCGCGCCTGGCCTACAACTGGCGCAACGGCTTCCTGCTGACGCCGCGCGACGACGTGAATCCGTTCTCGCCGATCTTCAACGCCTCGACGGGGCAGCTGGACGGGTCGATCTTCTACACCCTGAACGACAACTGGAAGATCGGTGTGTACGGCGCCAACCTGCTGGACGAGGTCACTGTCACCCAGCAGCAGACGTCCTACAATCTGAACGGCGCCAACCAATCCGGCCCGCTGGCGCCGCGCTCCTACTTCCGCAGCGACCGCCGCGTGACTCTGAGCCTGCGCTACACCTTCTAGGACCTTCTTTGAGCCGAAGGCCTGGGGCGTCGATCACCGATCGACGCCCCTTTTTTATGGGGCTGCCGAGGTCGCCTTGCGACATCGCTATTTCCGACAGCGGTGCTAAGAACAACGGGAACGGGTGGTGTTCGGGGGCGGGCTTTGGCGACGGTGACGATCTATGACGTGGCGGCCAGCGCCGGCGTCTCCATCAAGTCTGTGTCGCGCGTTCTGAACAACGAGCCCAACGTCAGCCCGGCCCTGCGCGCCAAGGTCGAGGCCGCCGCCGCCGCCCTCGGCTATCGCCGCAGCCTGTCGGCGCGCAGTCTGGCGGGCGCCTCCTCGTCCCTGATCGCCGTCCTGGTCGACGCCGACCTGACCATCGAACACTGGAAGAGCGGCCGGGGCAGCGACTATCTGGGTCGTCTGGAGTTCGGCGCCCTGATGGAGGCGCGTCAGGTCGACTATCATCTGATGGTCGAACTGGTGGATCACAACTCGGCCGATCTGGAGCGGGATCTGATGGCCCTGTTGAACTCTATCCGGCCCGAGGGCGTCATCCTGACCCCGCCCAATTCGGACAACGCCATGGTCATGGACGTGCTGGACGCCGCCGGCACCCCCTATGCCCGGATCGGGCCGGAAGACGCCTTCGACCGGGGCTATTGCATCGAGATGGACGAGCGGCGGGCCGCCTGCGAGATGACCGCGCATCTGATCGAACAGGGGCACCGCCGGATCGGCTTCGTCACCGGTCCCATCGCCTACGGCGCCAGCCGCCGCCGTCTGGCCGGCTATCGCGACGCCATGGCCCAGGCCGGGCTGGAGGTGCAGGCGAACTGGGTGGTCGAGGGCGACTTCACCTTCAAGTCGGGAACCGTCGCCATGGAGGGGCTGCACGAAACGGCGCCCGAGATCACCGCCGTCTTCGCCAGCAACGACGACACCGCCCTGGGGGTGCTGCACAGCGCGGCGCGTCTGGGCCTGTCCGTTCCGGCCGATCTCTCCGTCGCCGGCTTCGACGATTCGCCCGGCGCGGGGTTCAGCACGCCTGACCTGACCACCATCCGCCAGCCGGTGGCTGAGATGGCCGCCGCCGCCGCCCAGCGGCTGATCCCGCCCTTGCGTCGCCTTCTGGCCGGCGACCCGAACGCCCGTGTCATCGTGCCGCACGACCTGATCGCCCGACAATCCACGGCCGAGCCGGCCCAATAGGCGTTTGACGCAAACCCGTTCTTGACAGCGCTGTCATTCGTTTGGCACTGTCCGCCGCGTCCGCTGCAACATCTGGACGTCACGACTGGCCTGAATGCGCGCCGCCGAGGTTGGCTTGGAGGGTGCGACGGCCGTAAAGATCAGGCCTCATCCATGCGAAAGACCGCCACCGCCTTGGTGATCACCCTCATGTCGAGCGCCTGCGCGGTGGCCATGCCGTCCCGGCCCGTACCGGTTCATGCGGTATCGGCGGAGGCGTCGATCGTGACGGAGTCTTCTCGGGCGCATCCGGGGTTGTGGCCTCATGCGGCGTCTCCGGCGGCGATGACGGATGCGGCGACGGAGGCGTTCGTCACCGAGTTGATGGGTCGGATGACGCTGGAGGAGAAGGTCGGTCAGACGATCCAGGCCGACATCGGCTCGATCAAGCCCGAGGACCTCTTGACCTATCCGCTGGGGTCGATCCTGGCGGGCGGCAACTCCTCGCC
>NZ_BDMM01000003.1 GCF_002157625.1 Brevundimonas sp. SH203 | reverse complement strand
GCCTGCGCGACCGCGGCGCCGACCTCGCCGCCGTCGACCAGCCCTGGGGCCTGCGCGCCGCCGGACCCTTCGCCGCCACCGTCGAAAATATCCGACTCGCTTCAAACGAAGGCGACGCTATCTGTCCCACGATGCGCTAAGACGCGTGGGGGGCAGGGGGCTGCGCGATGACGAATGCCGAACTGAGCGTCGCCTTCTTCCTTCAGATGGCGATCGTCATCGCCGCCTGCCGCATCGTCGGCTGGCTGGCCAAACGCTATCTGGGCCAGCCGCAGGTGGTGGGCGAGATGATCGCCGGGGTGATCCTGGGGCCGTCGCTGCTGGGGCTGGCCTGGCCTGATCTGCAGGCGGCCCTGTTCCCCAAGGAGTCGCGTTCGATCCTGTTCGTCGGCGGCCAGCTGGGCGTGGGCCTCTATATGTTCCTGGTCGGCCTGGGCTTCCGGCGCGATCATTTCCAGGCCAACGTCAAGAGCGCCGCCGCCGTGTCCCTGGCCGGCATGGCCGCCCCCTTCCTGGTCGCGGTCGGCATCGCCCCCTGGCTGGTCTCGATGGGCCTGTTCGGCGCCGGGATCGCGACCTGGCAGGCCATGCTGTTCATGGGCGCGGCCATCTCCATCACCGCCTTTCCGATGCTGGCCCGCATCATCCATGAGCGGGGCCTCAGCGGCACGCGCCTGGGCTCGCTGTCGCTGGCGGCGGGCGCCATAGACGACGCGGGCGCCTGGTGCGTCCTCGCCGTGGTCCTGGCCAGTTTCGGCGCGGGACCGGCGGTGGCCGTCGCGGCCATCTGCGGCGGCGGGGCCTTCGCCCTGTTCATGCTGACGCTGGGGCCGAAGCTGCTGGCGCCCCTGGGCCGGATCGCCGAGCGCGAGGGACGGGTGGGGCCGACCGTGCTGGGCGTCGTGCTGATCCTGTTCATGGCCAGCGCCTGGGCCATGGACGTGGTCGGGGTCCACGCCGTCTTCGGCGGCTTCATCCTGGGCGTGGTCATGCCGCGCGGCCTGCTCGGCCAGGAGGTGCGGCGTCAGCTGGAGCCGCTGGTGGTCCTGCTGCTGCTGCCGATGTTCTTCACCTTCTCGGGGCTGAACACCCAGCTGACCCTGGTGGACAATCTGGGCCTGATCGCGGTGACGGGCGTCATCCTGATCGGCTCCATCCTGGCCAAGGGCGGGGCCTGCTGGGCCGCCGCCCGCCTGACGGGTCAGGACAACCCTACGGCCCTGGGCATCGGCGCCCTGATGAACGCGCGGGGCCTGATGGAGCTGATCATCATCAACATCGGCCTGCAGCGCGGCGTGATCGGCCCGGCCCTGTTCTCCATCCTGGTGCTGATGGCCATCTGCACCACCCTGATGGCCTCGCCCCTGTTCGAGGCCGTCTATGGCCGCAAGGCGCGCGAGCGGGGCGAGCTGGCCGGTCTGGACGCGGCGGATCACGAGCCGTCCGCGCCCCGCACCTGACAGGAAGGCCCCGCCGCGTCGCCGCGACGGGGCCCGGCCTTCAGTGATCGTCGATGAAGGCGGCGACCCAGACCAGGGGCGCGTTCCAGTTGATGGCCACCTCGTTCAGCGCATAGGCGTTGATGTCGTCGGCCCAGCAGGTCTGGGCCGCGCATTTGCCGACCAGGGTCTTGGCCACGTCGTCGATCATGGCCTGGTTGTTCGGCCCGCCCGACAGGGCGCCCGCCGGGGGCAGGGGATAGGCCGCATCGGCCTGATGCGCCCAGAACCGGTGGTGCGGGTTCTGGAACGGCCGGTCGCCGTAGCCCGTCACATAGGACCGATCCAGCGGGTTGCGGCCCAGCACATAGTCCAGCGCGGCGATCACCGCGTTCCGGTAGTTCCAGTCGCCCGTATAGTCGAAGGCCGAGCCCAGAACGACCGCCCGGCTCATCAGGGCGCCGTTCGATCCCCATTCGTAGCGGTCGCCCGCGACCGGCAGGCCGTAACCCTGGCCATAGCCGGCGTCGACGTAGGACTTGGCCGCCGCGACGATATTGGCGCGCACGGTCACAAGATCGTCCGCCGGCAGGGCGTCGGGCAGGGTGGCCAGGGTCAGCGACCCCAGCGCCGCCGTCCAGGAATACCCCGGATCGCCCGTAGCGCTCCGGCCCGAGATCGGCCCGCCGAGATAGTAGGGCGAGGTCTTCAGGGCGGTCAGATAGGCGGGGTTGCGGGTCGTGGCGAACAGCTCGGCCGTGGCCCAGTAGAACTCGTCCGAGAAGTCCTGGTCGCCATAGGCGCCGCCGCCCGCGAAATGTTCGCCGGCCCGGACGTCGCGATTGCGCAGGGCGGCGCGGAAGGCGCGCTGCGAGGCGGTCAGGCACTGGCGGGCGAAGGCCGGGTCGATCTCGCGCCAGATGCGCGCGCACTGGGCGCCGACCGCCGCCAGATTCAGCGTGGCGCCCGTGCTGGGCGGATAGAGCAGGCGGGGCTGGGGATCGTCGGCCGGGGCCAGCGGAATGCCGGTCCACTGGGCGTCATGGACCTTGTGGTGGACCATGCCGCCGGCGTCGATCTCGGTCAGGGTCAGCGGCTGGCCCGGCGTCTGGGCGCCGACCGGAACCTGGGCCTTCACCCCGTCGGGAATCTGCATCTTCAGCAGGAATTCGATCTCGTAGCGGGCCTCGTCCAACAGGTCGTTGACGCCGTTTCCGGCCTCCGGGATGCTGGCCTTGCCGTCCGCGAAGGCGTCCGCCCCCGGACCCTTGCGCGCCATCGCCCGCTCATAGGCGTTCAGCAGCATCCAGACGGAAATCCCGCCGTTGACGACATATTTGCCGTGGTCGCCGGCGTCGTACCAGCCGCCGGTGACGTCCAGCGTATAGTCGCACCCGGGCCAGACGACCCCGGCGGTGTCCGCCCCCTTGAAACAGGTCGCCGCCTCGTGCGGATGGCCCGCCGCCCGCGCCAGGTCGGGGCGCGCGACATGGGCCGCCAGGATCGGCACGCCCGCCCGGTTCTGATAGAAATAGGCCAGGGCGTCGTATTTCAGCCGGGCGTGCGGATGCTGCTGGATCGAGAAGGGCCGGCTCTCGTGCGAACCCACGATCAGCCGATAGCCCTCGCCGTCCGTCTGCAGCGACTGGAAGTCGACCGTATGCACGGCCTGGCCCGAGGCGGCGTCCTGGCCGAACACCTTGGACGACCCTTGCGCCACGGTGGCGCCCGACCGATCCACGACGCGCCAGGGCAGGGGGCGGCTCGCCCGATCCTCGACCGTCGCCGTCTTCGGCCCCTGGGTCTCGAACCCGACCTGGCTCATCCGCACGGCGCCGGCCTCGGGTTCGGCCTGGGCCGTCCCGAACGCGCTCGCCAGGGCCGCCGCCGCCACGCCCGCCGCAAATCTCTTCTTCACCCCAGCCTCCCTCAAGATCCTGTCGTTTCTGATGCGGGCGGCCCACGTCGCGCCGCCCGACTTTACGAAAAGACTATCATCTGACAGCGTTGTCACAAGTGGCGCGCTGATCGCTTTATGTTGCAGCCCCCTCCCTTGCCTGCGCCATGATCGCGCTAGCAACAGCCGGGAGCGCCGTGGCATAGGGAGGCGAGCCGTTCGATGGAGGAGGGTGCCGTTTCCAGTCGGTCTGACGCCCGCCGCACGCCCGTCGTCGTGGCGGCCTATCTGCTGCTCTTTCTCGCCGCCTTCATCGGCCTTGCGCCCCTGTTCCAGGTCGTCGCGCCGCTGCACGCCAGCCATCTGGACGCCGGGGCCAAGACCGCGATCCTGAGCCGGGCCATGGTCTGGGGCGCGATCACGGCGGCCGGGGCCAATATCCTGATGGGCGCGATCAGCGACCGGACGCGCTCGCGCTTCGGGCGACGCCGGCCCTGGATCGCGCTGGGCGCCGTGCTGACGGTGCTGAGCTATGTCGGCATCTGGCGGTCGGCGACGGCGGACCAGTTCGTCTGGGCCATCGTCGGCTTCCAACTGGCGTTCAACGTCCTGATGGCGCCGCTCTCGGCCGTGTTCGCCGAGCGGGTGCCGCTGGCCTTGCGAAGCACCGCCTCGGCCCTGATGGGCCTGTCCTATCCGCTGGCCGTCGCCCTGGGGTCCAGTCTGATGGCGCTGGGGCCGCAGCATGAGCCGGGGCGGCTGGCCCTGCTGGGGGGCGTCCTGCTGGCGGCCGCGGCCCTGTTCCTGATCGTTTATGACGAGCCCGCTGCGACGGAGCGCCCGCAGGCCGGAACGCCCGAGCCGCGCGGCGGCTTTTTCGACCCGTTCCGGTCGCGCAACTTCGTGGTGGTGTGGACCTGTCGGCTGCTGATCGCGACGGGCTACGCCTTCGTCAGCGCCTATCTGCTCTATTTCATCACCGATGCGGTCGGCTGGCCCGGCCGCACGCCCGAGAGCGCCCACGCCCTGCTGACCGGCGTGGGCTTCGGCGGGGTGGTGATCGTCGCGGGTCTGGTCGCCCTGTTCGGCCGCAGGATCAGTCGTCGCCAGCCCGTGGCCCTGGTCGGAGCGGTCCTGCTGTGCGCCGCGACCGTCGCCCTGGCCCTGACCCAGTCCTGGATCGTCGTGGTGATCGCCTTCGCCGCCTATGGGCTGGGGCAGGGCGCCTATGGCTCGGTCGAGATGGGGTTGATGGCCGACGCCCTGCCGTCCCAGGAGAACCGGGGGCGGGACATGGGGCTGAACAATCTGGCGGTCGCCCTGCCGCAGGCCCTGGCCCCGATCACCGCCCTGATCCTGGAACGCGCCGAGATCGACGTGCGCGGCCTCTATATCGCCGCCGCCGCCTGTTTCGCCGCCGCCGTCGTGGTGGTGGGGCTGTTTCGACGGGAGAGCTGAACGCGCCGTCGCGGATCGACGGGTTTCCGAGCCGTTCGGTTTGGCGTGCGGCGGCTGTTGACCTATACGAGGCATTCAGCACCCGTTCAGATGAAGGGGGCTAGATCGGTCGCCATGTCCCGCAAACCCGCCAGTCTCATCGTCGCCGCCCGACCCGCGATCATGGCCCCGATCATGGCTCTGATCATGGCCTTGGCTTTCGCCCCCGTCCTGACCACGCAGGCGGTCGCCCAGTCGCGCGACCAGGCCCAGCCGTCGCCGGATCGCGGCCCGCGCGTCAGTCCCGACGAGGCGCGTCGCCGGGGTGGCGAGGCCGGGGGCGGGCGCCCCATCGACACCCAGCCGCGCCGCGACGGCAACTATTCCGTCCTGGTCGAACGCGACGGCCGCGTGCGCGAGGTCGTGGTCGACGGCCAGACCGGCCAGGCCCGCCAGGGTGGTCCCGACAACGCTCAACGCCGCAGGCCCAACTGATGCGCGTGCTTCTGGTCGAGGACGACGCGGACCTGTCGCGTCAGTTGAAGGCGGCGCTGGGCGACGCGGGCTATGCCGTGGACCACGCCCCGGACGGCGAGGAGGCCCATTATCTGGGCGAGAACGAACCCTATGACGTGATTGTGCTGGACCTGGGCCTGCCCAAGATCGACGGCGTGTCGGTGCTGGAGCGCTGGCGGCGCGAAGGCAAGACCACGCCGGTCCTGATCCTGACGGCGCGCGGCGCCTGGTCGGACAAGGTGGCGGGCTTCGACGCGGGGGCCGACGACTATCTGACCAAGCCCTTCCACACCGAGGAGCTGCTGGCGCGTCTGCGGGCGCTGCTGCGCCGCTCGGCGGGCATCGCCTCGGCGACCCTGTCGTGCGGCGGCCTGAGGCTCGATCCCCGCGCGGCGCGGGCCAGCGTCAACGGCGAGCCGCTGCGGCTGACGTCGCTGGAATACCGGCTGCTGCATTACATGATGATGCATCAGGGCCGCGTCATCAGCCGCACGGAACTGGTCGAACATCTGTACGACCAGGATTTCGACCGGGATTCCAACACCATCGAGGTCTTCATCGGCCGAGTCAGGAAGAAGGTCGGACCTGACCGGATCGAGACCGTGCGGGGCCTGGGATACCGGCTGACCCCGCTGGCGGGCGAATCCGAACCGGCGTGACCGAGGCGCCGGTCGCGAAACGACACGACTGGGGGCGCTGGTTCGGGCGGCCGGGCCGGTCGCTGACGCGCCGGCTGATCTGGCTGGCCTCGGCGTGGATTCTGGTGGCCCTGGTGATCGCGGCCCTGGTCCTGACTCAGGCCTTCCAGGAATCGGCCCTGCGGCGGCTGGGGGCCACGCTGAACGAGACCATCGACGAGATCGTGGTGGCGGCCAGCCGCACCCCGCCCGGCGACGTCGCGCCCCAGATCCAGGACGCCCGCACCCTGCGCCTGCTGTCGGGCAAATACTGGCAGATCCTGGAGGTGCGGCCGGACGGGCGGCTGGTCAATCTGGCGCGCTCGACCTCGCTGTGGCGCTATGATCTGGCGCTGCCGGCGGACCTGCCCCGGCGGCTGGACGCGGCCTTCGGCGACGTCATCACCTTCAATACGACCGGCCCCAAGGACGACGACGAGACGCGCGAACCTCTGCGCGTCGCCGCCAGCATGAAGTCCATCCCCCGGCACGAGCATCCGATCATCTTCATCGCCGCCGTGGACCGATCCGAGGTCGACGCCGACACGCGCCAGTTCGCCCATGTCGCCTGGATCGCCCTGCTGGTCCTGGGACTGGGGCTGGTGTCGGCGGTCTTCATCCAGGTGCGGATCGGCCTCAGGCCCCTGTTCGACCTGCGCGACGAGATCGCGGACGTGCGCAAGGGCAAGTCGGCGCGGATCGGCCGGTCCTATCCGCTGGAGATCCAGCCCCTGGCCGAACAGGTCAACCGCCTGCTGGACCATAATCAGGAGGTGGTGGAGCGCCAGCGCACCCACGTCGGCAACCTGGCCCATGCGCTGAAGACGCCGATCTCGGTCATGCTGGCCGAGGCGGGGACGCAGGAGGGGCAGCTGCCCGAGCTGGTGCGTCGCCAGACCCAGGTGATGCAGGGCCAGGTCGATCACCACCTGCGCCGCGCCCGCGCCGCCGCCCGCGCCGCCCACGGCCTGGGCGAGACGACGCCGGTGCCCGAGGTGCTGGACGAACTGGCGGTCATGATCGAACAGGTGTTCCGCACCAAGGGGGTCGAGATCGACTGGCGCGCGCCCGACGACCTGGCCTTCCTGGGCGAGCGGCAGGACCTGCAGGAAATCCTGGGCAATCTGATCGAGAACGCCGCCAAGTTCGCCCGGCGCCGGGTGCGCGTCTCGGCGGGCGGCAGCGGCCTTGGGCAGATGATCCTGGTGGTCGAGGACGACGGGCCGGGCCTGCCCGCCGATCAGCGCGACACGGTCATGCAGCGCGGCGCCCGGCTGGACGAAAGCGCGCCGGGGTCGGGGCTGGGCCTGTCGATCGTGGACGACCTGACCCGCGCCTATGGCGGGCGGCTGACGTTGGCGGACAGCGACATGGGCGGGCTGAAGGCCGTGCTGGAGCTGCCCGCCGCCCAGACCTGAGGGCGTCAGTCGTCGCCGCGGCGGTAGCATTCGCAGGCGGCCCGCTCCAGGGCGCTGCGGTCCAGGACGGTGATGCGGCCGCGCGAATAGGCGATGGCCCCGGCCTTCTGCAGCCCCTGGGCCGCCTCGTTCACCGTGGTCCGCTGCGACCCCAGCATCGAGGCCAGGTATTCCTGCGTCAGGTTCAGGGTGTCGCCCTCGACCCGGTCGTGACAGCGCAGCAGCCATTTGGCGAAGCGCTGGCCGGCGTGATGCAGGGCGTTGCAGGCCGCCGACTGCTCCAGCTCGCCCTGAAGCCGGGCCATATAGGTCGCCGCCGCGTCGCGCAGGCACGGCCGCCGGGCCGACAGGGCGCGGAACCGGCCCGCCTCCACCCGACGCGCCGTGCCCGCCATCTGGGCCACGCTGCGGGTATGGGCGTGATGGGGCACGACCGAGGCGACGACCCCCAGCACCCCCTCGCGCCCGATCATGACCGTCTCCACCGTGCGCCCGTCCGCCAGCACCGCCACCGACGAGCAGAAGCCGCTGTCGATGAAATGCAGGTGTTCGATGACGTCGTCCGGCTCGTTGAACACATGGCCCAGGGCGAATTCGACCGGGGTGGCGACGCCGAGAAGGGCGTCGCGGTCGTCGGGGTCCAGACCCTGGATCAGCCGGTTGCCCGGCGGGAGGCTGCGCATGAGTTCGCGCATAAGGCGATCCGATCCCTGCGTCTGTCGGAAGCCGACACAGCGTCGCTGTATTTGATGCGTGTTTCTGGGGAAAAAGCCAGGGATTACCGTCTTCTGTACGGAAGCGGTCAGTCGCGCAGAACCCGCCCGACCATCCGACCGGCCTCCAACACCTCGACCCCGTGACAGGAGGCGTGCCGCGACAGTTGCGTGCGTGCGGCCGCGAGCGCCGAGGCGTCGTCGGCCCCGTCGAAGAAGTCGAGCAGCGGCCGGCGGTCGGCCGCGTCGAAGAAGTGGAACTCGTAGATCCGCACGCGAAGGGCCCCCTGGAACACAACCCTAGACGCATACGCAGCCCGGCGTCTGTCGGATGTCGACACAGGGGTCTTGCGGGAGCCTTTGGCGCGGCGGGGGCGTTAAGGGGCTTCGCGCCGCCGGAGATGGGATGACCGCCGCCAACAGCCTGAAAGCCGCCGTTCGCCGCCGGGCGCCGCGCCTGCCCGTGCTGATCGAGGGGGCGGCGCGGGTCGGTTATGGGGCGCGGGGCTTCGTCTATCTGTCGGCGGGCGCCCTGACCTTCTTGGCGGCGACCGACCGGATCGGCGAGGCGGTGGGGACCAGCGGGGCGGCGGGCTGGCTGGCGGAACAGCCGTTCGGCAAGCTGTGGCTGGTGCTTCTGGGACTGGGCCTTTGGGCCTTCGTCGGCTGGCGCGTGCTGCAGGCGGTGTTCGACGCCGACCACGAGGGGACCGACCTGAAGGGCTGGACCACGCGGGCGGGCCAGGCGGTCAGCGGCCTGTTCTACGGCGTGCTGGCCTCCGGCGTGTTCGAATATCTGGACGAGTTCGGCGAGGCGACCGGCGCCTCCGCCGCCCAGGCCGAGAGCGTCGCCGAGAACCAGCAGAAGGCCGCCGCCCTGCTGGCCCTGCCGTTCGGCGAGGCGCTGCTGATCGGGGCGGGGCTGACCGTGCTGGGCGTCGGCGTCGGCAATATCGTGCGGGCGTTCAGGGACGACTTCGACGACGCCCTGGCCTGTCCAGAAGCCTTCTGCGGCGCGGCGACGGCCCTGGCCCGGGCGGGATACGCCGCGCGAGGGTTCGCCTATCTGCCGCTGGGGACGTTCGTGGTGCTGGCGGGGCTTCATGCGCGCTCGGGCGAGGTGACGACCACGGCGGCGGCCCTGGACGCGCTGGAGGCCCAACCGGGCGGCGCGGTCATCCTGGGGCTGACGGCGGCGGGGCTGATGGCGTTCGGGGCCTTCGCCTTCGTGGAGGCGCGCTGGCGGCGCATCCGGCCGCCGAGGGAGTTGAAGATCGGCTGAGACGGTCTGGCGCTCATGATCGGGCTCCCCATATGCTTCGCAACACTCTCTGTTCCAGAAGGCCGCCGTCCCCATGAACGCTCCGATCAAGACCCTGAAGATCGACTTCGTCTCCGACGTGGTCTGCCCCTGGTGCGTGGTGGGACTGGGCGGGCTGGAGACGGCGCTGGACAGGCTGAAGGCCGAGGGGATCGCCGCCGACATCGCCTTCCAGCCGTTCGAACTGAACCCGCAGATGGCGCCCGAGGGCGAGAATGTCGGCGAACACATCGCCCGCAAATACGGATCGACCCTGGAGCAGTCCGCCGCCAACCGCGCCATGATCACCGAGCGGGCGGCCGAGGTCGGCTTCGACATGCGGATGGGGCCGGACAGCCGCATCTGGAACACCTTCGACGCGCACCGCCTGCTGCACTGGGCCCACGAGACGGCGCCCGAGAAGCAGAAGGCGCTGAAACAGGCCCTGTTCGCCGCCCATTTCACCGACAACAAAAACATCACCGACGCCCGCGTCCTGACCGAGGCGGCGGAAGCGGCGGGCCTGGACCGGGCCGAGGCGGGCGAGGTGCTCGCCTCGGACCGCTATGCCCAGGCCGTGCGTCAGGCCGAGGAGACCTGGCGCGCGCGGGGCGTCAGTTCGGTCCCCGCCGTGGTGGTCGAGGGCAAATATCTGATCTCGGGCGGCCAGCCGCCCCAGGCGTTCGAACAGGCGCTGAGGCAGATCGCGTCGGAGGTCTAGTCGGTGAGTGGTGAAGCGTGACGGGTGAGCGGAATTCGAGGCGCGGTCGCTGCTTCACTCACGATTCACCCGTCACGCATCACGGCGAAGCCTGCGGCCCCGTTTCAGACCCTCCGTTCGCAAAAACACCGTCTGAATGGTGCAATTCGTCTGAAATCGGCGGCGGGCTCAGGTCGTCCAGCGCGTCCACGCGGGCCATCAGGGCGTCGCGGCCGGCGATGTCGCCGCGCGTCAGGGCCATGGCCTCGCGGGCGATGACGCCGATCTCGCGCGCGACGGCGCCGGCGCGGTCGATCAGGTCGGGCTCCTTCGGTTCAGGGGGCGGCGGGGCGGCGTCCTGCTGACGCGCCAGGGCCGCCAGCGACAGGTGCAGCCGCATCCAGCGCGCGGCCTCCATCGCCCGCCCCGACTGCACCGCCCGGTTCAGCCGCGCCAGGGCCTGATCGGCCATGACCGCGAAATCGGCCGGTTCGTCGCCGAGGTCCGCGGCGTCCGGCGGCCCGTCGACGGGATCGGGGTCGGGCTGGTCCCGGCGCCGCCAGCCTTCATCCTTGGCGCGGGCGCGAAAGGTGCTGACGCCCATGCCGTAACGGGCGCCGACCGTCTCGGCGGTGTCGCCCGCCAGATAGTCCTGGCCCGCCGCCTGCCACATCTTTTCCGAGACGCTGGCGTAGCCGCCGCGCGACCCGGCCCCGTCTCTATCCGTGTCCCGCGCCCTGCGCGTCGAGGCGGCGTCCCGCTCGGCCATCAGCTCGGCCATGGCGGCGGCGACCGCCGGATCGGTCGGGGCGCCGGGGACGTATTCGTCGACCGGCAGGTCGTCGGGATCGCGCCCCTCCTGCCAGGGACCGATATTGCCGCGCGCATCGCCCATCGGCGGCGCCTTGTGCCGGGGAATATAGGACAGGTCCCCGAACTCGTTCTGCTCCCACTCGCCGCGCGCGATGATGCGGGGTTCGCTCCGTTCCATGTCTTCCCTGGCCCCTGACCACGCCCCCGAACCGGGGCGCCCCCAGTCTAACTCGGCCCCGAAGGGTGATAGGTTGGGACGGCGCATTTCGCCGAAAGGCGAGGGATTACAGTCGGGTGATGGTCGACATCGTGTACAGGAAGGCGGCCTTCCCGCCCCTTTCTTTCGTCATTCTCCGGCGAGCGCAGAGAGACTGGGAAACCCGGCGGCGCCGAAGGCGATGCGCCCGCCGCGCGATGTCGAAAGGGCCTTGCCCGCGACAGGTTGGCAGCTACGCGCCGCCCTTCGGGTCGCGCTCCCGCGCGCCGCTGGGTCCCCCGGTCCGCGCCGCTGCGCGGCTTGCCGGAGGATGACGAAAACTAGGCGCGCCTTTTCCGGGGTGAGGGCGCGGCGTCGGCGGCCGTGACCAGATGCCCCTTAACAGTTCAACCTCTCGCGTGAGCCGCGCTGTGACATAATCGGACGTATCGCGCGGCAAAACGTCTTTCGCTTCATTTTATTGTTCACTATTTGTTCCTTTGTGCAAATTTGGTTGTAGTGAGGACACGTATGAGCTTAGTTTCTTGTAGTGGGCGACTTAGTGGGTGCCTAGTGTCACGCATGGATGGCGATGTTGAGATCCAGTCGAAATGTTGAACGCCATCGCACGAATCTTGCTTACCTGCACAGCTCTTGCGCCTGTAGGTTTGACATATGCTTGGGTAGCGTGGACTCAATCTCTTACAAAAGTGGCGCTGTTGACGGCAGGAGCAAGTGTTGCGCTGGTTCTGATTTGTTTGATTTTATTGAGTATAGCGAAAAAAACAATACCGGTTAGTGACTACAAGCCGTCCTCTATTGAGGCAGCAGATCATGAAAACACGGCATTTCTTCTTCTATATGTCATGCCGCTGTTTACGTCGAAGATGAACACGTTAGATTGGCAGTTTTGGATTCCAACAATAGCAATCTTTGCTGTTATAACGGCCACTGGGTACAGTTATCACTTCAACCCATTATTGGGAATAATGGGATGGCATTTTTATAAAACACAGTCGACAGAAGGTGTCACGTTCGTTCTGATAACAAGAAAACACATCAGGACTGCTGCTAACAGAATTAGAGTGGGGCAACTCACGGAATATATTCTCATCGATGTGGAGAGTTGAATGCTTTACGCGATTTGTCGACAGCCTGGGCTAGTCATCAAACCAGTGCCTTTGACACAACAGATTTTAGCTCAACTGGAGGCAATTTTTCAGGCGCAAGAGATGCAGTTTTTGGATGGCATCACGGCAGAAATCGACTTTACGGGCGACTGGAAGCCGGACCCCGACGAGCTGTTAATTTTGCGAAACCTACCTGACACAATGACGCTGATGAACAGCGTGCAGCAAAATGCCTTAGCAATGGTGCCTCTCAACGCGGCTCAGTTTGCCACGGAGGGAGTTGTCGGCTTGTTCATGACGATTGGCGCTGCGCCAGCTCAACGCATCCTGATCCAAAACTTTGGCCCCCAGCAACTGATGGCCGGACCAGGAAAGCTTTCTTTGCTGTTTGATGGAAACGTGTTCCGTAAAATCACGGAACCTGCGTTCTCAATCGCAAACAATCTAGTCGCCACACTCAATATCGCTGGCGAACTCAAGTTCAAAAGTTATGCCATGATTCGACGGATTCTGGATGTTACTCCAGTTTTCAGGGCTGCTACAGACGCTGAACTGGCGACCTTTTGTGCCCACAATAGTCTCAGCATTACCAATACGGCCGCTTTCATCAATGGAGCAGACGAGGTGATGCGAAAGCAAGTGTTGGCTATATCAAAATCAGGTGTTCTCGCTGCGTACAACGTTAATCAATTATTACAACAGGCGCAGGCAATCGGATTTCCCCTGAGCGTACAGGGGGGGTAAAATAGAGCTTCCTCAAGACAGAAAGTCTGCGAAATCGGTATTAAGCTTTCTTTTGAACAAGGTTTATCTAGGCCCTATCGATCAGCAGTTGTTTATCACAAATTCGAATCGTTTGCTGAACTAAACCTTCACCTCCACCACCCCGCCCCCGGCCCGGAACTTCGCGCTCATTTCGGCCATGCCGGCTTCGGCTTCCGATAGTGAGGCGCCCGCGTCGTTCTGCGCCGCCGCGGCGTCGCGGATGTCCTGGCTGATCTTCATGGAGCAGAACTTGGGGCCGCACATGGAGCAGAAGTGGGCGGTCTTGTGGGCTTCCTTGGGCAGGGTGGCGTCGTGGTATTTGCGGGCGGTTTCGGGGTCTAGCCCTAAGTTGAACTGATCCTCCCAGCGGAACTCGAACCGGGCGCGCGACAGGGCGTCGTCGTGGGTGCGGGCGGCGGGGTGGCCCTTGGCCAGGTCGGCGGCGTGGGCGGCGATCTTGTAGGTGATAACGCCGTCCTTGACGTCCTGACGATCCGGCAGGCCCAGATGCTCCTTGGGCGTGACGTAGCAGAGCATGGCCGTGCCGAACCAGCCGATCATGGCCGCCCCGATGGCGGAGGTGATGTGGTCGTAGCCGGGGGCGATGTCGGTGGTCAGCGGCCCGAGCGTATAGAAGGGCGCCTCGTGGCAGTGCTTCAGCTGCTCGTCCATGTTCTGCTTGATCTTGTGCATCGGCACGTGGCCGGGGCCTTCGATCATGACCTGGCAGCCCTTGGCCCAGGCGATCTTGGTCAGTTCGCCCAGGGTCCGCAGCTCGGCGAACTGGGCCTCGTCATTGGCGTCGGCGATGGAGCCGGGACGCAGGCCGTCGCCCAGCGAGAACGAGACATCATAGGCGCGCATGATGTCGCAGATGTCCTCGAAATGCTCGTAGAGGAAGCTCTCCTTGTGGTGGGCCAGGCACCATTTGGCCATGATGGAGCCGCCGCGCGAGACGATGCCGGTGACGCGCTTGGCCGTCATCGGCACGAAGGGCAGGCGCACGCCCGCGTGGATGGTGAAATAGTCCACGCCCTGTTCCGCCTGTTCGATCAGGGTGTCGCGGAACACCTCCCACGTCAGGTCCTCGGCGATGCCGTTCACCTTCTCCAGCGCCTGATAGATGGGCACGGTGCCGATGGGGACGGACGAGTTGCGGATGATCCAGTCGCGGATGTTGTGGATGTTGCGGCCGGTGCTGAGGTCCATCACGTTGTCGGCGCCCCAGCGGGTGGCCCAGACCAGTTTGTCGACCTCGTCGTCCACGCTGGACAGCACCGCCGAGTTGCCGATGTTGGCGTTGATCTTCACCAGGAAGTTGCGGCCGATGATCATCGGCTCGACCTCGGGGTGGTTGATGTTGTGCGGGATGATGGCGCGGCCGCGGGCGATCTCCTGGCGCACGAACTCGGGCGTCACGAAGTCGGGGATGGATGCGCCGAAGGATTCGCCGTCTCTGAGGGGCGAGGGATGAGGGTCGAGGTTCGAATAGGAAGATGCGTCGATGACGGAGCCGTCGGCGAGCGTGATGGTCGCATCTTCTCTCGGCCCTCTCCCCTCGACCCTCGCCCCTTCTCGGCGCATATTCTCCCGGATCGCCACATATTCCATCTCGGGCGTGATGATGCCGGCCTGGGCGTATTCGTACTGGGTGACGGGGCGGCCTTCGACGCCCTTGAAGACCTTGTGGTTCGAGACGTCGAAGCGGGGGGCGAGGTGTCGGCCGCTGGCGTGGCCGTTGTCCTCCGGCTTGACCTCGCGCGGGTTTGCGACCGGGGCGATGTCGCCGCGGTCCAGCTGCCAGGACGACTTCACGCGGGGCAGGCCCTTCTTGATGTCGATGGTCACGGTCGGGTCGGTATAGGGGCCGGAGGAGTCATAGATCGTCACCGGCGGCTCGTTGGCGCTCGGGTGGACGGCGACCTCGCGGAAGGGGACGCGGATGTTGGGATAGAGTTCGCCGGCGACATAGACCTTGCGGCTGCCCGCCCGTTCGCCGGTCGGGATGGCGCCCGTCTCCTGCATCACCTGCTCGCGCGCGTCCTTCAAAGCCAGGTCGACATTGGGCTCTTCGGGCAGGGCGGGGGGCGTGACTTGGATGTTCATGGCGGCCTCAAACGGTGTGAGGTCCGCCGACGTCGGGCGCGAGGGGTCCGGGAACGTGGACCGAAAGCGTTACTCATCCCTTCGCCGGCATGACCCGGATCAGGTTCGACGGGTCAGAGGAGAAACCTCTATCTCAGCCGCTCGATTGCGACCCCCCGGAGAACGTGGACACCATAACCCAGCCTTAGGGCGCCGACCAGCCCTTGACCGCGACCGTCGCCGTGCGGGGATCGCCGTCGAAGCGGAGGTAGGCGCGGGCGTGGCCGTGGGCGGGAACGTAGTCCAGGGTTGCGGTGGCGGTCTGGTCGCCCAGCACGCCCTCGATGTCGACGGCGGCGGCCGTGTCGTCGCCGTCGTTCCGTACACGGATGGTCGCGACATGACCGGCGGCGGTGGACTGGACGGCGACGATGCGGGCGCTGAACGCCGGGGGCGAGGGCGGCTGCAGCGCCTCCCACACCACGACGCCGACGGCGGTCAGGGTGACGACGGCGCCGACGGCGGCCATCAGCCATTGAAGCATCGGGCGGGCGGCGGCGGGGGCGGGGCTTTTCTTCCTGGCGGGCATGGGCGTTCAGACCAGTAGGCGGGCGGCGGCGGCCCCGATGGCGGCGGGAAAGCCCAGGACGATCAGGGTCTGGACCACGCCCGCGAACGAATGGCCGTCGACGCGCCCGAACAGGACCAGGGTGAACAGGCTGACCCCCAGGGCGATGGCGTAGCCGGGCAGGGTGAAGTGCAGGAAGGCGGCGGCGGGATGGTCGGCCTCTTCCTGACCGGCGAAGCCCGCCTTGAACACGATCAGGTGCAGCAGCAGGATCGACACGGCGATCAGGGCCAGAATGTGGGCGGGCGAGGCCTTGTAGGCGATCAGGACGATCTCCTCGGTCGGGGCGATGTTCAGGGCGAAGAACAGGGCGCCCGCCGCCATCAGGAACAGTTCGCCGACATAGGAGGCGCTGTTTTCGTCCGTGTCGCCGCCCCCGTCTCCGCTGAGCTGACGCCGGGCCAGAAGCGCGCCCATGGCGCCGGGCACGGCCTGAAGCGCGACCATGCCCAGGGCCTCGCGCGGGGGTGCGTCCCATTCGACCACGCCGAACAGGATCAGCAGCAGGGAGGCGGTGACGAAGCCGACCGCCAGGGCGACGGCCGTGTCCAGCGCATCGTTGACCAGTCCGCGCCGTTTCGAGAAGCCTGCATAATAGGCCAGGCCGTACAGCAGCGGCAGGCCGGCGAGGATGAAGGCCAGCAGCCGCCAGCGGTCCATGACCACGCCCTGCTCCCACATCTCCATCGTCATCAGAAGCGGGATGTTGAACACCAGGGCGCCCGCGAAGGCGCGGCCCAGATCCGACACATAGGCCCGCTCTCGATCCAGATTCACGAAGGGCGCGGCGGGGGTCATGCGACGGCAACGGTCGATGGGCGGCTTTGGCTCCCTGACGCGCGGTGGCGAAGGGTTCAGTCGGGCCAGACGGGGATCAGGCGGTCGATGGCGGCCTCGATCCGCGCCCAACCCCGGTCGTCCAGCTCGACCCCGGCGAACCGGCCCCGCGCCTCGCCGGCCAGGGCCAGATGCTGAACCGCCGCCAGAAGGACGACGTTCAGGGCGACCGCGTCGCCGTCGGACGGGATGGCCAGTCCGGGACGGCGCGCGGCCATCCAGTCCTGCATGACCCGGGACCGGGCGGCCTCCAGCCGTCGCAGCAGAGGCGTGTCCTGCGCCATCTCCCAGGCCAGCATCCGCAGCACCAGCGGCTGGGTGCGCAGGACGTGCAGATAGGCCAGGACCGATTCGCGCACGAAGGCGCGATAGGTGGTCGCGGTCGAGGGCGGCCGTTCGGCCAGGGCCTGGCCCAGCCAGATGTCGGCGCGCCCCGCCAGACGTTCGACCACCCCGTCCAGATCGGTGAAGTAGCGATAGATCAGCTTGCGATCCACGCCCGCCTCTGCGGCCAGGGCCTGGATGTTCAGCGCCGTCCAGCCGTCGCGCAGCAGCAGCCGTCGCGCGGCCTCGACGATGGCGGTCTCGGTGCCCGTTCGGTCGCGGGGGCGGGGCGTCGTGGTTGACATGTCTCGATGGTGAGACATATCTCAATGTCCCGCAAGTGGGACATTTGGATTGAAGACGATGACGGAGTGGACGACGAAGCCGCCGATGCGGACCTGGCTGCGGCTGGAGGGGCTGGCGATCCTGGTCCTGTGCGTGGGACTCTATGCCCGTATGGGCGCGGCGTGGCCGGTGTTCGCGCTTGGGTTTCTGGCGCCCGATCTGTCGTTCGCGGCCTGGCTGTTCGGGCCGCGCATCGGGGCGCGGGCCTATAATCTGGCGCACAGCGAGATCGGCCCCGTGGCGCTGGGCCTGATCGGTCTGTGGGCGGCGCCGACGCTGACGCCGCTGGCCCTGATCTGGGGCGCCCATGTCGGGTTCGACCGGATGCTCGGCTATGGGCTGAAGATCGGCGCGTCGTTCGAGCGGACGCATCTGGGGCCGATCGGGCGGCGCGGGATCGGCAAGGCGGTCGCGGGCGTCTGAGCAAAGGGCGCTCCACACGAACCCGCGACCGCCCTGCCGATGCGGCTACCTCGGCGTGGACGGCGTGGGCTGCGGCGTGGGTTCGGCGCTGCGGATCTGGCCGCCGGGGCGAACCCGGCCGGGCGGAATGCCCCCGGAGGCGCCGCCGAAGCCCGGCGCGGCCTGCATCGCGGGCGGCAGAAGCGGCCTCAGACGCTCGGCGGGCGCGGCGAGGCGGCCCTGAACGCCCTGCTGGCGCAGGCCGGCCATGAAACGCTCGGAGGGGCGGGTCCAGCCCTTCGGGTCCGGGCGCCACTCGCGCAAAAGGCTGGCGGTCTGACGGATGGGGTCGCGCGGCGATCCCCGGGTCGGCGGGTCGGGAACGACCGCCGTCAGGTCCAGCTCGATCGCCCAGCTGCCCACGCAGCCGCCGGCCGCATTCGTCCAGCAGTCGTCGTTGTTGGGGCCGCTGCAGGTGACGACATAGGCCTGCCCCTCAAGGCAATACATCATCTGATAGGCGTTGGCCGCCGGCGCGGCGAGCGCCAGCGCGACGCCTGCGGCCAGGCCCGTGGTCAATTTCAGGCTCATGATCTTTCCCCCTCTTATGATTGCGATACGCCCGAGCCATGAAGCTTGACCGTCCGTGAATGGAGAATGAACGGTGTTCGTTCAGACGCTCGCGGGGGCGGTTTCGTCCGCGACGGGCTTGCCCCCCGGCGTTCGGGCCGCCAAACCAGGGGGGTGAGCATTCAGTCCCTGATCATCGATTGCGACCCCGGCGTGGACGACGCCGTGGCGCTGTTTCTGGCCTTCGCGGCGCCCGAGCTGGAGGTGCTGGCCGTCACCACGGTCGGGGGCAATGTCCCCGCAGCCCTGACCCAGCGCAATGCGCGGATCGTGCGCCAGATCGCCGGGCGTGAAGACGTGCCCGTGTTCGGCGGGGCGGAACGGCCGCTGAAACGGCCGCCGGCGGGGGCGGGCGAGTTTCACGGGGCCGAAGGTCTGGGCGATCTGGCGCCGTTCGAGCCGACGGCGGGCGTCGGCGAGGGGGCGGCGGCCGAGGCCATCGTCGATCGGGTGATGAGCCGGCCCCAAGGCTCGGTCGCCGTCGCCGTCCTGGGGCCGATGACCAATCTGGCCCTGGCGATGCAACGCGAGGGGCGGCTGGCCGAACGGCTGGGTCCGGTGGTCGTCATGGGCGGGGCGCGCAGCGAGGGCGGCAATATCACCGCCTCGGCCGAGTTCAACATCTGGGCCGACCCGGACGCGGCGGCGGCGGTGTTCGCCTCGGGTTGCCGCGTGGTCGCCTTCGGCCTGGACGCGACGCATCAGGTGCGCGCGACCGAGGACCGGATCGCCGCCGTCGAGGCCATCGACAGCGCGGCGGCGCGGGCGACGGCGGCGATGCTGCGGTTCTCGCAGCGGGTGGAGCGCGAGATCGTGGGCTGGGATTCAGCCCCCCTGCACGATCCCTGTCCCATCGCCTGGCTGATCCGGCCCGACCTGTTCGAGACGCGGGCGTGCCGAATCGCGGTCGAGACGGGCTCCGACCTGACGCGCGGCCATACGGCGGTGGAGTTCCGGGTCGAGCCGGAGACGGCGCGGCATCGCTGGGCCACGGCGGCGAACGCGCAAGGGGTGTTCGACCTGATCGTCGACAAGCTGAAGGGCGCGGCATGAGGATCACCGTCGTCGGTTCGATCAATCTGGATCTGGTGGCCACCGCGCCCCAGCTGCCGGCGCCGGGCGAGACGGTGACGGGGGCGACCCTGGCGCGGCATCCGGGCGGCAAGGGCGCCAATCAGGCCCTGGCGGCCGAGAAGCTGGGCGCCGAGGTCTGTCTGATCGGCCGGGTCGGCGACGACGCCATGGCGGGCGAGGCCCTGGCCCTGATGGAGGATCTGGGCGTCGATCTGGCGGGGGTGGAGGTGGATGTGGCCGCCCCCACCGGCGTCGCCCTGATCGCCGTCGATCCGACCGGCGAGAACCAGATCGTGGTCGCGGCCGGGGCGAACCATATGGTCACGCCCGAACAGCTGCCGCAGCGGATCGAGGGCGCGCTGATCGTCCAGCTGGAGCTGCCGGTCGAGACGGTGGAGGCGGCGGTGGGTCGGGCGACGGGCTTCGTCTGCGCCAATCTGGCGCCCGCCCGGCCGGTGTCGGAACTGTTGCTGCGCCGCGCCGACCTGATCGTGGTCAACGAGACCGAGGCCGCCTTCTATGGCGACGGCCTGCACCGGGGCGGCGGCCGGGTGGTCGTCACCAAGGGCGCCAAGGGCGCGGCCATGTACCAGCGCGGCGTCGAAATGGCCTGGGCGACCCCGCCGACGGTGGAGGCGGTGGACGCCACCGGCGCCGGCGACGCCTTCGTGGCGGCCATCACCGTCGCCCTTCTGGAAGGCATGGCCCCGGCCGAGGCCCTGACCTTCGCCTGCGCGGCCGGCGCCTTCGCCGCGACAAGGCCGGGCGCCCAGCCGTCCGCGCCGGAACGGGATCAGGTGGAGGCGTTGCTGGCGGGATAAGATACCCAGGACATACAACCTAGTGTTGACTGAATGCATCCGTCTTGCGAGTGTTTGGCGAGGGGGAGTCATTCAATGCGTTCAAGCGCGAAACGTGCGTGCGCCGTCGTGTCGGGTCTGGTCGCCAGCTTCATTCTGGCCGGCTGTGAGAACAAAAAAGGCGATGAGACCAGCCCTGCAACGACATCGGTCGAGGCGCCCGTCCTGAACGAAGCGGCCCGCAACGAGGCGGTCGCAATGATCGCCGGCGACTTGAACGCGCCTCTGGTCGAGCTGCAGGCGGTTCTGACCAACGCTGCCCAGGACGGTCGCATCGAACCGAACGAACTGCAGATTCAAGGGGCTTCCGGCTCGATACCTGTCGATTGGTGGCTGTGGAACAAAGGCTATCTGCGGCTGGCGGACGATGAATACTACGGCCCGTATCTGGCCCTGTCCGAAAAGGGAGAGCGGTTCGTGGGCGGCGCGGCGCCGGCCTGGCTGAACGCGAAGGCCGAAGGTTCTCCAAAGATGGACTGTCAGTCGGCCGGCGGTCTGACCCGCGCCGTCTGTACGGCGACCGTCGCCTATTCCGTCAGTCAGGCGCCCGGCGGCGATTTGGCGCGCGTCGTCGTTCCGGCGTCGTCGGCCAATATGGAAGCCAGCTTCATGCAGGGCGAGGGCTGGTCCGTGACGCAGCTGTCCGTGGACGGAGAGCCGCCCCGCGATGTGGCCCGAACCGCCATTTTCGGCACGCCCGAAATGGCGGTGGAGCCTCGTCGCCAGTTCTTCGAGGCGATCACGAAACAGCTGGAACGTCGCGCGGCGGCTCAACAGAGGCAGGGGGCCGCCGAGCCGACGCCGACCTATTCGCCCGCCGACATCCCGCCGCCGGCCGCTGCCTCTGTAGCCAAGCCAGCCGCGAGCCGCGCGCCCGTGATCGTGAACGCGCGGGTGTTGCGGCGGCCGACGGATGCGGACCTGATGGCCGTCTATCCTGCGCGAGCGCTCAATCAGAATATTTCGGGGCGACCATGACCTGTACGGCGACCGCCCAGGGGACTTTGACCGGCTGTATGGCCATGTCGGAATCGCCGCCCGGACAAAGGTTCGGTCAGGCCGCCGTCGCTCTGGCGTCGCGGTATCGCATCAGCCCCCGCACCATCGACGGACAGCCGGTGGAGTCATCGGTCAGTCTCGACCTCTCCTGGCCCCTGGACTGAGGCGCGACGCCTCGGCCAATCGGATCGATCACCATGCTCAACAAGCTCGAAGCCCTTTATCTCAACATCCTTCGCGTCGTCATCATCGTGCTGGCGACGGTGCTGCTGGCGGTCGCGGCGATCGGCGCCGTCGTCGCCGGACCCATGCTGTTGTCGTCATTCGGAGGGGGCGAGGCGGACGCCGCGCGTCTGGTCCGCAACGACCGTCTGAACGACTATCTGAACCGCAACTCGGGCAGTCCGGGCGTCGCGACGCAGGATCAGGCCGCGTTGGAGGATCGAACCCGCGACGCCGACCGGCGATTCAAGGAGGCGGCCGCCAACATCGTTCGCTACGTCAAGGCCAAGACCGGCATGGCCCCGCCCGAGGCCGGGGTGATCGACTATATCCAGACCCTCTCGGACAGGCTGCCGGCCAGTCTTCAGGATCGCTATGCGGACAGCCTTCTTTCGCTGTCGAAGGATCTGGTTCAAGCGCCGACGGGGACGACGCCCGTGGATGTCGATCAACTGATCCAATGGCATTTCGATCAGTTCAGCGCAGCGGCGGAAACGGCGATGCAGCAGGACGCGACCCGCGCCATCGAGGAACAGGCGCGTCGTCAGACGGCGGTTCTCGCCGGGACGGCGGCGGCAGGGTTCTTCATGATGTTCCTGCTGCTGGTCTTCGTGTTCGTGCTGGTGAAGATCGAGCGCAATCTGCGCCGCTTGCCGGTAGCGGTCGAACGTCAGGCCGAGGCATGATCACGGCCCAGGTTCTGTAACACTGTAACGTCAGGCCGGCGGCCTTGATCGCGACCCGGACCTCGCCGGGGCCGGGCGGGTCCAGGGTCACCGGGCGGGTCCAGGGTCACGGTTTCGACCGACAGCGGGCGGCTGTCGGCATAGGGGCGGCCGGCGCCCGTGCGGGACAGGACGGCGGCGCGGGTCGTGAAGGACATCGGCGTTTCCCGGAGCGGCGCTGCGGCCAGCGCGTTCGTGATCGGAGCGGCATCGATAGGCGCTTGACGCCGCGTCGTCCAAGCTAGAGCGTCGTGCGAAGCGACCGATCAGACGTCGCCAGGGAGAGACGACCGATGCCCAAGAGGGAAGAAGGGCCGCTGGCCGAACGCGCGACCTACAAGGCCTATCACATGGTCTCCACGCGCTGGGCCGACAACGACCAGTACGGCCATATCAACAACGCCAAATTCTACGAGTTCGTGGATTCGGCGGTGAACGCCCATCTGCTGATCGCCGACGCCCTGAACGAATCCATCGGCCTGGTGGTCGATTCCGGCTGCCGCTACACCTCGGCGCTGAAGTTCCCGGACGTGATCGAGGTGGGGATCAAGGTCGACCGCATCGGCACCTCCAGCGTCAGCTACGGTTTCGCCGTCTTCAAGCGCGGCGTCGACGTCCCCGCCGCCATCGGCCATTTCGTCCACGTCTATGTCGACGCGGAGACGCGCCGTCCCAAGCCGTTGCCGGCGAAGCTGAGGGCGGTGGTGGAGAACCTGAAAGCGGGGTGAGGGGGCGGGGGCGGCGTCACAGCGTTCCGATAGCCCAGGCGGGATTTATCGCAGCCGCGATGAGGGCTGCCGTTATCGCCAGCAGAAAGAGGGCGACGGGCGCGGTCTTTCGTCTTGCGCCGGCGCCGAGCAGAATCGCCGCCGCCCCGCCATTGGAAATGATGCCCATGACGACCACGCCCCAAGGGAATTCCTGCTTGGCCAGCAGCGGGAACGCAGACCCATATCCTGCCAGCAAGGCCGTGAGGGCGACGCCATACAGCCGGAAAAACACGCCTCCGCCGCCTGTCACTCCGATCCTTTCAGCAAGACGTTTCGCTGGGAAGGTGAGGAAGGGGATGGCCATGAACACGGCCGTCACGAGGATTTTGACGGCAAGGACGATCGCAAGGAAGCTCATGAAGGTGGGTTCCATTTTTGAACTCAGCTACGGGTGGGCTATCTGAGTTCAAATGTCAAATCCAGCTTCCCCCCGTGTGTCCACCGCTCCGGTCGCTCTTGAAGAGTGCAGCATGGCGCGCGCCGCAACGCTGCTGGGCGACAAGTGGACCCTGCTTATCCTGCGCGAAGCCTTTTACGGGGTGTCGCGATTTGAGGATTTACGGCTCGACCTTGCAGCCCCGCGCGCCGCCCTGTCGCAAAGGCTGGATACGCTGGTGGCCGACGGGGTGCTGGAGCGCAGCCCTTACAAGGAAAACAACAGTCGCCTGCGCCATGAGTATCGCCTCACCCCGAAAGGGCGCGAACTTGCGATCATCCTGATCGCGATCATGCAATGGGGCGATCGACATATGCGCGACGATGCGCCCCCGCTGGTTCTGCGCGATCAGGATACGCACGAGGCGTTGACCCTGGCCCTGACCACGGCGTCCGGGCGTATCGTGTCACCCGACAAGATCGAGAAGCGACTTCGAGACGATCAGGAGTGAACGTCGCCGATCCGGCCGAGCGTTTGTCGGTTCCTGGTCCCTACTGCGAGTTCAGCTTAGGCGCGGCGCTCAGTCGTCCAGACGGCCGATGAGGAAGAGGGCGCCGACGGCGGCGAGGGCGCCCAGGGTGAAGGCGGTGACGACGGCGCCGGCGGCGACGGCGGTGGAGACGGTGACGGGGCGGGCCTCGTACCATTCGACGATGTCGGCCTCGTGCAGGTCGTCGTCCATATAGCCTTCGGCCTGATAGATGGTGTCGTCGGCGGTCATGACATTAGGCTCCGTCTGTCTTGCACGGATCAATACGCGCAAACGGTGGAGGTTCCACCCCCAGGGCGCATCGTGACAGGATGGCGTCCATCGGCCGAGCCTTGATCGGCTGAGGAGAAATCGCTTCGTGATTTCGCAGGCGCCGTGAATCAAGGCTCAGTTTGAACATGGAGCCTGATTCACCGTCTCGTCGAAGCGCGCAGCGCTTCCACTTCGGCGGATCAGGCTCTATGAGGCGCGGCTCAAGGTTTCAGAACGCGCAAAAGACGATCCCATGGCCGGCCACTCGAAATTCAAGAACATCATGCACCGCAAGGGGCGCGCCGACGCGCAGCGCTCCAAGCTGTTCTCCAAACTGTCGCGCGACATCACCGTCGCCGCCAAGTCGGGCCTGCCCGATCCGGCCGCCAACCCGCGCCTGCGCCTGGCGGTCAACAACGCCAAGGCCGAAAGCCTGCCCAAGGACGTGATCCAGCGCGCCATCAACAAGGCCGCCGGCGGCGACGTCGATACGATGGAAGAGGTCCGCTACGAGGGCCGGGGGCCGGGCGGCGTGGGCATCATCGTCGAGGCCCTGACCGACAACCGCAACCGCGCGGCGTCCAACATCGGCACGGCGTTCAAGAAGAACGGCGGCGCGCTGGGCGAAATGAACTCGGTCGCCTTCATGTGGGACAAGGTGGGCAAGATCACCTATCCGGCCGAGGCGGGTAGCGAGGACGCGGTGATGGAGGCCGCCATCGAGGCCGGCGCCGCCGACGTCGAGAGCGACCTGGTCAAGCCCGACATCTACGAGGACGCGCCGGGCCACGTGATCTGGACCGCCTACGAGGACCTGAACGAGGTGGCCGAGGCCATGTCCAAGGTGCTGGGCGACCCCAAGTCCACCGCCATCGTGTGGAAGCCGCAGTCGGACGTGCCGGTCACGGGCGAGGCCGTGGGGACGCTGTTCAAGCTGCTGGACGCGCTGGACGCCGAGGACGACGTGTCGGCCGTCTATTCCAACGAGGACGTGTCCGACGAGGACGCGGCCAAATACGCGGGGTGATGGGCGACAGGCGGGGGTTGTGATACGGTCCCCGCATGACCGTGCATGTGACCATCGCCCTGGACGAAGCCGTCAAGGCCAAGCTGGACGCCCTGGCCGACGCCCGACAGGCCCCGATCGACGACATAGTGGCCATGGCGGTGCTGGACATGGCGGTGCTGGACATGGCGGTCGAGGATGAGGCGGTTCCGTTCTTGTCGGCTGAAGAAGAAGCCGCCTTTCACGCTGCCGTCGACGAGGGGCTGAGGTCGCTGGACGCCGGCGGAGGCATCCCGCACGAGGTGGTCGTCGCGGAGTTGCGCGCGCGACAGGCGGCGCGGACGCCGCGTTGAAGGTCATCTGGTCGCCCGCCGCCCGCACGGACCTCGAAGAGGTCTGGCGGTATATCGCGACCGATAGCGTCAATGCCGCGACCCTGGTCGAAAACCGCATCATCGACGCCGTCGATGGGCTGAGCGTCTTTCCTGAAACAGGGCGAGGTGTCGGGAACGGGTTGAGGCAGCTGGTCGTCGCCAGGACCGGCTATCTGATCATCTACCGCGTCAGGGCGGAGCATATCGAGATCGCTCGGGTGTGGCACGGCGCGCGTGAACCGTTCGCCTGAGGAACAGCGAGTCGTTCGCACGGAACCGGGCGGTGCGCCGGGCGTATCGGGGCTTCACAATATGCCCGGAGCGCCTGCCATGGACATCACCCAGCTGATCCTCGACGACCATGCCGAACAGCGCCGGCTGTTTTCGATCATCGAACAGATCGATCCGAAGGACACGGACGCCCTGACCAAGGTGTGGGGCCGGCTGTCGGCGTTTCTGGACGTCCACGCCGAGGCCGAGGAGCGGTTCTTCTATCCCGAGCTGCTGAAACAGGGCGACGGCGCCAACGACGCCGAGGACGGCACGGTCGAGGGCGAGACCGAGGACGCCATCGAGGATCACAACAAGCTGAGGAACGCCGTCAAGGCGGTGGCGAACCACAAGGTCGGGAGCAAGGCCTGGTTCGAGGCGGTGGGCGAGGCCAACGTCGTCAACTCCAAACACATGGGCGAGGAGGAGCGGCAGGGACTGACCGACTTCCGCATGAACGCCGACATCGACATGCGCCACGACCTGGCGGTCAAGTTCGCCGCCTTCGAGGCCGAGCATATCACGGGCGTCAAGCCGGTGAACAAGGACCCCGAAACCTATATAGAAAAGCACGGCTGACAAACGCAGGAGCGACAGACCATGCCCCAGGCGCGCGATCCCCGATCCGATCTGCCTGGCGACGCCGGCCCGCCGGTCGAGGGACGCCGGTGGGCCTGGGTCAAGGTCGGCGCCTGGGGCGGGGCGATCGTCGTGCTGCTGTGCGCCGCCGCCGTGGCGACCTGGCTGGTGGCGCGGGTGCAGACGGCCCTGACCGATCGATCCGAAAAGGCCGAGCCTGGGATCGAGGTCGTGGAGACGCTGCCGGAGCCTGCGGCTGCGACGACGCCGGCGCCAGCGCCAGCGCCGGTCATCGCGCCCGAACCTGTCGCCCCGCCGGACGCAGTCGCGCGCGATGTCGAGCCCGTCGCGCCGCCGCCGCCCGTCGAGGCGCCGGTCGAAGCGACGCCGCCGCGTCGGCCGTTGTTGATGCAGCACTGAACCTCTCGCCCTGAACCATTCATTGCCCGCTAACCCTCTTTGCGGCATGAGGGGAACGGATGGCGAACGAACCGATCAGAATCATCGGCCTGGACCCCGGTCTGAGGCGCACAGGCTGGGGCGTGATCTCGGCCGAGGGGGCGCGGCTGCGCTGGATCGCGCACGGGGTGGTGACGCCGCCCGAGACCGCGCCCTTCGCCGAGCGTCTGGTGCATCTGCTGGACCATGTGTCGGCGGTCTGCGCCGATCACGGCTGCGACGAGGCGGCGGTGGAGGAGGTGTTCGTCAATGTGAACCCGTCCTCGACGCTGAAGCTGGGCCATGCGCGGGCGGCGGTGATGCTGGCGCCGGCCAAGGCGGGGCTGGCGGTGGCGGAATATTCGCCGAACCTGATCAAGAAGGCGGTGGTGGGCGCCGGTCATGCGGACAAGAGCCAGATCGCCTTCATGGTCAAACGGCTGCTGCCGACCGCCGGGGACGTGAAGGCGGATGCGGCGGACGCGCTGGCCGTGGCCATCACCCACGCGCAACTGAGGAAGCGGTCGTTGCTGGAAGCCATGACGCGGGGTGCGGCGTGAGGGCGGGAGATCAAGTCTCCTCCCCATCGCAGATGGGGAGGTGGCGCGGCGCCGCTTCGCGCCGTGACGGAGGGGTTCTTTCCGCGCGTCGGCTGTCGGTGGGGCGTCAAGAACCCCTCCACCGCTTCGCGGTCCCCCTCCCCATCAAGATGGGGAGGAGACTTTCGTGATCGGTCGGCTGAGAGGGGTGCTGGCCGAGGTGGGCGAGGCGGACTGCCTGATCGACTGCGGCGGCGTGGGCTATGTGGCGTCGTGCGGGGCGCGGACGCTGGGGCGGTTGCCGGCGCCGGGCGACGAGGCGACGCTGCACATCCATTCGCAATGGAGCGAGGACGCGGGGCCGCGCCTGTACGGCTTTCTGACGCGCGACGAGCGGCGGGCGTTCACGACCCTTCTGGCCATTCAGGGCGTGGGGCCCAAGGCCGCGCTGGCGGTGCTGGACGTGCTGCCGCCCGGCGAACTGGCCTCGGCGGTGGCGCGCGAGGACAAGGCGGCGGTGGCGCGGGCCAATGGCGTGGGGCCGAAGCTGGCGCTGCGGATCGTCACCGAGCTGAAGGGCAAGCCGCTGGGCGACGTGACCTTTGCGCCGCACGCGCCGGGGATGCATGTCGAGATCGCGCCGCCGCCGCCGTCCCTCACCGGCGAGGCGGTGTCGGCCCTGCTGAGCCTGGGCGTGGTCGAGGTCAATGCGCGCCGGGCCGTCGATCAGGCGCTGATCCGGCTGGGCGACGAGGCGGAACTGTCGGCGGTGATCCGGGCGGCGCTGCAGGAGTTGGGGCGGTGAGGGGAAGGGAGTGGCGAGTGGCGAGTGGCGAGTGGCGAGTGAAAAGTGAGCAAAGCAGTGAGCGTAGAGGTGAGCGAGACACAAGCTCGGCGACCGCCTGGCTCACCTCTTGCTCACTAGCACTCTTCACGTCTCGCCACTCGCCACTCGCCACTCGCCACTCGGCGCACTCATGACCCGCATCATCTCTCCCGAAGCGGAAACGGGCGAAGCCTACGACCGCGCGTTGCGGCCGCAGACCCTGTCCGAATTCGTGGGCCAGTCGCAGGCCAAGGGCAATCTGAAGGTCTTTATCGACGCGGCGCGGGGGCGGGGCGAGGCGCTGGACCATGTGCTGCTGTTCGGGCCGCCGGGGCTGGGCAAGACGACGCTGGCGCAGATCGTGGCGCGCGAACTGGGGGTCGGGTTCCGGGCGACGTCGGGGCCGATCCTGGCCAAGGCGGGCGATCTGGCGGCGATCCTGACCAATCTGGAACCGCGCGATGTCCTGTTCATTGATGAGATCCACCGGCTGAGCCCCCAGGTCGAGGAGATCCTGTATCCGGCCATGGAGGACCATGTGCTGGACCTGATCATCGGCGAGGGGCCGTCGGCGCGGTCGGTGCGGATCGACCTGGCGCCCTTCACCCTGGTCGGGGCCACGACGCGGGCGGGCCTTTTGGCGACGCCGTTGAGGGACCGTTTCGGCATTCCGCTGCGGCTGGAGTTCTATACGCCGGAGGAGCTGACCGCCGTGGTGCGGGGCACGGCGCGCAAGATGGGCGCGGGCATCGACGAGGGCGGGGCGCTGGAGATCGCGCGCCGGGCGCGGGGCACGCCGCGCATCGCCGGGCGGCTGCTGCGCCGGGTGCGCGATTTCGCCGACGCCGACGGCTGCGAGACCATCACCCGGGCGGTTTCGGCGCGGGCGCTGTCGCGGCTGGAGGTGGACGAATCCGGTCTGGACAGCCTGGACCGGCGGTTCCTGAAGGCGCTGATCGAGAACTATGGCGGGGGGCCGGTGGGGATGGACACTTTGGCCGCCGCCATCGCCGAGGCGCGCGACGCGGTCGAGGACGTGATCGAACCCTATCTGCTGCAGCAGGGCTTCATCATGCGCACCCCGCGCGGCCGGGTCGCCTGCGCCAAGGCCTACGCCCATCTGGGTCTGAGCGCGCCGCCGCCGCCGTCCGCCGGCCCCCTGCCGGGCGACCTGTTCGAATGAAGGTCGGCTTCGATCCCGGCAAGGATGCGAGCAATCGCGCCAAGCATGGATTGTCGCTGGCGGATGCGGATCTGGGGGACTGGAAGGCCGCCTTCATCGCCCTGGACGATCGCCGCGACTATGGCGAGTTTCGGTGGTATGCTTATCTGCCGATCGACGGTCGGGTCCATGTCGCCATCTATACCGAACGCGGCGACGTGACCTGGATGATCAGTCTCAGGCGGGCCAACGCCCGCGAGGTCAGAAAGTATGACGAACTCCGCCGCCGTTGATCCCCTGGACGACGACAATCCCGAACTGACGGACGCCGACATCGCGCGCATGCGCCCGGCGCACGAGGTGTTGTCGCCTGCGGCCTACGCCCGGCTGACCGGCGAGCAGGACGTGGCGCTGAAACTGTCGGCGGAGACGATCAAGGCCTTCGCCGAGGAGGGCGAGGACTGGCGCGAGCGGATGGCGCAGGCGCTGACCGACGTGGCGCGGAACAAGCGCGCGGCCTGATCCCCCGCGCCCTGTTCGAATAGGCGTTGCCAAGCCGGGGCGGATCGGCGTTTGCTGGCGCGGCATCGGAGCGCGCCCCAATGATCTTTCGGCCTGTCGCGGCATTGGTTTTGAGCCTTGGCTTGTGGGGCGGTCTGGCGGTCGCGCCGCCTGCGCGGGCCGCCGCGCCGGTCTTCACCGAAAAGCCCTGTCCGGCCGACTGGCCGACCGATGTGCGCAAGGTGAAGTGCGGCATCCTGACGGTCGACGAGGCGCGCGGCACGGCCAGCGACCGGCGCATCGGCGTGGCGGTGGTGGTGATGAAGGCCAGCCATCCCTATCGCGACGCCTCGGGGCAGGCGCTGCCGCCGGTGTTCATGTTCCACGGCGGGCCGGGCGGGGATCTGACGCCCGGCGCCGGCGACATGCTGCGGGCGCTGTCGCGGCGGCCCGATCTGATGGCGGTGGATCAGGACGTGGTCCTGTTCGACCAGCGCGGGGGCGGGCGGGGCGATCCGTCGATGGACTGTCCGGGCGTGCAGCTGACCGACGCCGGGCCGCCGTCCGACGCCGACCGCGACGGGCTGATCGCGTGCCTGAAAGCCTATCAGGCCAAGGGGATCGACCTGAACCAGTACAACGCCGCCGTCATCGCCGACGACGTGCGCGACCTGGCCCAGGTGCTGGGGTACGACAAGATCGACCTGTGGGGCGGCTCCTACGGGCCGCGCATCGAGGCGGCGGTGATCACCCACCAGCCCCGGATCGTGCGGGCGGCGGTGATGGACAGCCCCTGGCCGCCCGAGGGAAACTGGGCCGTCGGCACGCCGGAACAGGTGTCGACGGCGGTGCGGCTGATCCTGGCCAAATGTCAGGCGCAGGCCGCCTGCGCGGGGCGGCACCCCGACCTGCAGGCGCGGTTCGAGGCCGAGGCGCGCAAATGGCTGGCCGGCCCGGTGACGGGCAAGGACGGGCGGACCTTCACGGTCGACGACCTGTCGGCCTTCCTGATGGACACGACCTATAGCGCGACGGGGGTGCGGCGGCTGCCGGCCGATCTGGAAGGGATCATCGCCGGGAACCTGAACCCGGTCGCCGAGATCGCGGAGGATCGCACCTATTACACCGAGGGCCAGCATATGGCGCATCTGTGCAAGGAGGAGCTGCCGTTCGAGTCCAAAGCGCGGCTGGCGGCGGGCGCGGCGGGCGATCCGGTGGCGGAGGTGCTGGTCCCGTCGCTGTCGCGCCTGTTCGACGTGTGCGCGGCGGTGGGCGAGACCCCGGCCGCGCCCATCGAGAACCAGCCCGTCAGGACCGACATCCCGACCCTGTTCGTCGCCGCCGAGATCGACCCCGGCTGTCCCCCGCCCCTGACGGAGGCGGCGGCCAAAGGCTATTCCCGCAGCCAGGTGGTGATCGTGACCAACGCCACCCACGGCGTCATCAACGCCAGCCCCTGCACGCGCAGGATGGCGCGCGACTTCCTGCGCGATCCGTCGGCGCCGGTGGACCGCAGCTGCCTGCCGGCGGCGGACACGCCGCTGAACTTCATCGAGACCGCCTCGGCGGGGTAGGGAAATGCGCGGGGCCTTTTCCGATCGGCGACGGACCACGGCCCTGATCGCGGCGGCGGGGGTGCTGGCGCTGTGCGCCGGCGGGGTGTGGCTGGCGACGCGGCCGACCGGCGCCCCGGCGCCCGAGCCGGCGGACGCGCGGGTGATGCGCCAGATCCAGGTCCAGGCCGGACACGCCGCCGAGCTGCGCTATTCCGAGCCGGGGCAGAGGCGGGCGGTCTGCGGCTATATCGGGCGCCGCGCGGGCGTGCCGGCGACGGCCTTCGTCTCCATTCCCAACCGCATCCTGTTCAGCGACGATCCCCTGCCGACCGAGTTCCGCGAGATGCGGCAACGCTACTGCCCCGGCTTCCTGATCGCGCCGTCGGGGGCGCGCTGAGGCCCGGCTTGCGCTAGGATCGCGGCATGAGCATCGACCAACCCACCGCCGGACGATTCGACGGGCGCGACCACCTGTTGCCGGTGCGCGTCTATTACGAGGACACGGATTTCACCGGCCTGGTCTATCACGCCAACTATGTGCGCTATTTCGAGCGGGGGCGGTCGGACTTCCTGCGCGCCATCGGGGTGGGCCACGCCGACCTGCTGGAAGAGGCCGAGCCGCTGGCCTTCGTGGTTTCAGAGTTGAACATCAAATACTTGAAGCCCGCGCGGATCGACGACGCCCTGGTGGTCCGCACCGTCTATGAACAGGTGAAGGGGGTGCGGCTGATCATCCGCCAATCGGTCGAGCGCGACGGCGAGGTGCTGTGCCGGGCCGAGGTGACGGCGGTGTGCATCCACCTGGACGGCCGGCCCCGGCGACCGTCGAAGGGGTTGGTGGAGAAGGTCACGCCCTGGCTGGCGGGGGCGGCGTAACACGTTCCTCCCGAGCATCCCGGCGAAAGCCGGGACCCAGTGTTTTTGCATCGCAGGCGCCTCGGATGACCGCCGGCCTTTGACCTGGGGCGCCTGTCGTCCAAAGAACTGGGTCCCGGCTTTCGCCGGGATGAGCGGAAAAGTTAGGCGCATTCATAGGCGATTGCTCTAGAATCGTCGCGAAACGCGGGGGAAGATCATGGCGAGCGAAAACTACAATATGTCGGCCGGGGCGGTCGGGGTGTCGGTCCTGCTGGTCCTGCTGCTGGTCGGCGGCGGGCTGGCAGGGTGTCCCTATTACAAGGTCTGGGAACGCAAGATGGCCGGTCAGGCCGAACTGCAATACCAGCAGGGCGCGCGTCAGGCGCTGATCGCCCAGGCGGCGGCCGAGGACGAGGCGGCGATCAAGCGGGCCGAGGCGGCGACGCGCCGGGTTCTGGGCTGGACCGACGCGGCCAAACGCGGCTGCGCCGAACTGGGGCGTTCCGGCGACCGCCAGTGCGAGGAGCAGCTGCTGAAGGACGCCGCCACCTATTCCATCGCCAAGGAAGGCCACGAGGGGGTCATCATCAGCGTCGGCGCCCCGGTGTCGGTGGCGGTCGATCCGAATGCGCGCCGGACGGCGTCCGAGTAACCCGCTGTTAACCCTTATGACGCGCCTGTCAGATGACGCGCGGTCGGGTCGTCGTTAAACGGGCCGGACGCCACACAATGGTCACGTCGGCTCGGTCGAAGACGATGTGACAGACCTCGATTCCGCCCGGAGCGCCTGAATGACCACGCCCGTCGACGCCGCGATGATGAACCCCGTCGAGCTGTTCATGACCGCCGACTGGGTGGTGAAGACCGTCATGATCGGCCTGGCGGCGGCCTCGATCTGGTCGTGGACCATCATCATCGACAAGGCGGTGCGGTTCACCGCCCTGAACCGACAGGCCGACGACTTCGAAAAGGCGGTCCAGTCGGGCCGGTCGCTGGAGGATGTGTCGGCCCAGGCCGGGCCGGAGCCGGATCACGCCCTGCCGCGGATGCTGGCCATCGCCCTGTCGGACTGGCGCGAGGCGCGTCAGCGCGGGGTTCTGAACGAGCATCAGGGCGACCTGCTGTTGGTCCGCATCGACAAGGCGATGAACAGTCTGATCGCGCGCGAGAGCCAGCGGATCGAGAACGGTCTGGGCGTGCTGTCGGTCGTGGCCACGGCCTCGCCCTTCATCGGCCTGTTCGGCACGGTCTGGGGCATCATGAATGCGTTCGGACGCATCGCGGCGGCGGGCAACACCAATCTGACGACGGTGGCGCCGGCCATCGCCGAGGCCCTGTTCGCCACGGCCATCGGCCTGGCGGCGGCCATCCCGGCCTATATCGCCTACAACAAATTCTCGATCGACGCGGGCAAGTTCACCGGGCGGCTGGAGGCGTTCGCCGACGACCTGCAGGCGGCGGTCGCGCGCCGGCTGGGCGCTCCCTCGGCCCCGCCGCCTCCGCCCCCGCCGTCCGGCGACCTCAGCCTGAAGCGGGGCGGCTGAGCCATGGCCCTGGGCGGTGGGTCGAGCGGCGGCGGGCGTCGTGGGCGCAGGGGGCGTAAAGGGCCTCTGACAGAGATCAACGTCACGCCCCTGGTGGACGTGATGCTGGTGCTGCTGATCATCTTCATGATCTCGGCGCCCCTGTTGACGGTGGGGGTGCCGGTCGAGCTGCCCAAGACCGAGGCCAGCGCGGTCGAGACCAAGTCGGAGCCCCTGTCGGTCAGCATCGACCAGCAGGGCGCCATCTTCGTCGGCGACAGCGAGACGGCGTTCGACGCCCTGTCCACGCGGCTGCTGACCGAGGCGGGCGGCGCGGACAAGGCGGCCGAGCGGCCGGTGTTCGTGCGGGCCGACGGGCGCGCCCCATATCAGGCGGTGGCGCGGGTGATGGCGCGGCTGAGCGCGTCGGGCTTCACCAAGCTGAACCTGATCACCGACACGGCCCCGGAGGCCTGAACCCCTTGCGTCGTCCGAGCCCGGCCATCCTCGGATCGCTCGCCCTGCATGCCGGGGTGATCGCGCTCGCCTTCGTGACCTTTTCGCAAAAGGTCGAGGAGGAGAAGCCGCTGGTCGCCTCGGTGCCCGTGAGCATCGTGTCGGAGGCGGTGGTCCAGGCCGCGCCGGCCGACAATCCCCAGCCCGAACCCTCGCCTGACGACGCCGCCACCGCCCCGGTTCACCAGCCCGATCCGGTTCCGCCGACGCCCGCCCCGACGCCGCCCCAGCCGCGGCCTCAACCCCAGCCGCAGCCCCGTCCGACGCCGACGCCTCAGCGCCCGACGCCCGCGCCCCCGACGAAGACCCAGCCGACGCCGCGCCCCACGCCGCGTCCGACGCCTGCGCCCGCGCCGACCCCGCGCCCGACGCCGCCGCAGCCCCGGCCCACGCCGCCCGCCGCCACGCCCTCGCCGCCGACCAAGGCCCAGCCGACCCCGCGCCCCAATACGTCGGCGCCCGCCCGCCCGGCCCCGCAACGCACCCAACCCAGCCTGGACCTGGACGCCCTGGCCGGCCCGACCCGCCCGACCAACAATCGGGGTCGCCCGGCGACGGGGCAGCAGGGCGCAGGCGCGGCGTCGCAGGCGACGGGGCCGCAGATCACCGCCATCTTCAATCAGGTCTATGATAACTGGAACATCAACGTCACCTGCAGCATGCAGGGGGGCGATGAATTGCGCATCCAAGTCGAATTGACCCTATCGGCGGACGGCCGGATCACGCGGGGACCGAACCTGATCAACACTCAATCGAGTGCAGTTTATCGCGCCGCCGCCGATAGTGCTTTGCGCGCTCTCCGCCAGACCGCGCCCTTCGACGTGCCCCAGGGCTTCCCCGGCGGCGTCTATCGCCCGACGTTCAACACCGAACGGGCGTGCCGGAATCGTTAGGCGTGTGGCGGGCCGATGAGGTGAAGCGCCTCGCGGCCTCCGATGACCGCATGAGGCGACAGGCGGCGGTCGAAGGTCGCCAGACGACCGCCGTTCGAAACGGCCAGGGCGAGCAGATAGGTATCCGTCAACTGGCCCGAGGTGAGCAGTCGATCCTGTGCGATCAAGGAGTCGCCGAGCAGGCTGATGTCGTCGGGCCAGAACGCATGGCCGGGTTGAGCCAGCAAGGAATGAAGCGCGGGCAAGACCTGCGCCGGGGCGCCGGGCGAGTTCGGGTATTTGGGATTGCTGAGAATTCGAAGCGCGCCATTCTCGGTCAGCGGGCAGGTCGCCCAGCCGGCCCGATGTTCACGCGCGAACCAGGCATGGGCGGCGAGATGCTCGGTATGGGCTGGATCGATCAGTGCGATCAGGACGCTGACGTCCAGCAGCGCGATCAAGGCCGTTCGTCGCGCAAGGCGTTGATCTGCTCCGTCGTCACCACGGCGCCCTTGCGATGCGGCAGAAGACGAATGCCGTTGCGGAACTCGGGCGACGTCTCTGGCGCAGCCTGTGCGATGGAGCGGCGAGCGAGATCGGAAATGACTTCGCCTACGGACGTGCGCGTCTGAACCGCGATGGCGCGCGCGGCGTTCAGCACGTCGTCGTCGATGGCGAGGGTGGTGCGCATGGGTCGAATATAATGCATCACGCATCACGCATCAATGTGATCGCCCCCGTCCCGAAAGTCGCCCCATTCGCCGTCAAGCTGGCGAAAGTCGAACGGCCCGGCGATAAGGGGCGGCGATCCTTTGAGACTTGTGGGAGCACTCGATGCGTCTGAACCTTCTTCTGGCCTCCGTGGCGGCGGTCGCGATGGCGGCGCCGTTGACGACGGCGGCCCAGACCTCGCAAGCCCCCGCGCCGCAACAGAATCAGCCGGTCGAGGTCGAGATCGACCAGGGCGTGCTGCGGCCGTTGCAGATCGCGGTCGTGCCGTTTGCGGGGACGCATGGGTCGGACATTTCCAGCGTGGTCAGCGCCAATCTGCGGCGGTCGGGCTTCTTCGAGCCGCTGAACCCGGCCAGCTTCATCGAGACGGACCTGATCCTGGCCAATGCGCCGAACTTTCCCCAGTGGACCCAGATCGGGGCGCAGGCGGTGCTGTACGGCGGGGTGACGATGCGCGGCGACGGGCGGATGGACGTGGGCTTCCGCCTGTACGACCCCTACCGCCAGTGCCAGCTGGTCAGCTATCAGTTCACCGCGACGCAAGAACAGTGGCGCCGGATCGCGCACAAGATTTCCGACGTCATCTATCAGCGCATGACCGGCGAGGCGGGCTTCTTCGATTCCCGCGTGATCTTCGTGTCCGAGGAAGGTTCGGCCCTGAACCGGATCAACCGCCTGACCATCGCCGACCAGGACGGGTTCAACCCGACCTATCTGACGCAAGGCGACGAGGTGATCATGTCGCCGCGCTTCTCGCTGTCGCAGCCGGACGAGATCACCTATGTCGCGCTGGGCAAGGATTACAGCCGCATCTATCTGTACAATCTGACGACCGGCCGGCGCGAGAGCCTGGGTGAGTTCGACGGTCAGGTGCTGGCGCCGCGCTTCTCCAACGACGGCAACAAGATCGCCTTCTCGATCATCCGGGGCGGCAACACCGACGTCTATGTGATGGACCTGAGAAGCCGTCAGATCTCGCGCCTGACGACCGATCCCGGCATCGACACCTCGCCCTCGTTCAGCCCGGACGGCAGCCAGATCGTCTTCACCTCGGACCGTTCGGGGTCGGCGCGGCTGTATGTCATGCGGTCGGACGGATCGGGCCAGAGGCCGATCTCGCGCGGGGGCGGCCTCTATACGGCGCCGTCGTGGAGCCCGACCGGCAATCTGATCGCCTTCACCAAACAGGGCGGCGGCCGGTTCTCGACCGGGGTGATGAATTCGGACGGGTCGGGCGAGCGCATCCTGTCCTCCAGCTATTTCGAGGAAGGGCCGAACTGGGCGCCCAACGGCCGCTATGTGATGTTCGCGCGCCAGACGCCGGGCGGGGACACGCGCCTGTGGACCGTGGACCTGTCGGGACGGGTGGTGTCCCAGGCGGGATACAACGGACGCGGCACCGACCCGGCCTGGTCGCCGCTGCTGGATCGCGGCCCCAGCAACCTTGGCCTGAACCAGGGCGCCGACAGCTGCCCGAACTGATCCCGGCGGAGCCTTGAAGCTCAACAGTGCGTTATCGCTCTGGCGTCCGAAAGGGGGCCAAGGCAGACACAAACGTCACGCTTGAGGCCCGCCCCCTTGCAAGAAACGACACGTCAGGAGACGACCCCATGAAGACTTCACGCATTATCAAACTGGCGATGGTCGGCTGCGCCGTGGCGGCCATGGCCGCCTGCACCCGCAAGCCCCCGGTCGAGACCGGCGTGCCCGGCCCGAACGACGGAACCTCCACGGCGCCGACCGGCCCGGCCTATCCGACCGCCCCGACCGGTCCGGTGACGGGCGGCGACCTGGGTTCGGCCCAGCCGGGGTCCGAGCAGGACTTCGTCGTCAACGTCGGCGACCGCATCTATTTCGACCTGGACAGCTATGAGGTCCGTCCCGAGGCCATGCCGCGCCTGGACGCCCAGGCCCAGTGGCTGCAACGCTATCCGTCCGTGACGGTCCGCATCGAAGGCAACGCCGACGAACGCGGCACGCGCGAATACAACCTGGCCCTGGGCGCCCGCCGCGCGGAATCGGTGCGGACCTATCTGATCAACCGGGGCATCCCGGCGGGCCGGATCGACACCATCAGCTTCGGCAAGGAACGGCCGATCGCGGAGGGCTCCAACGAGGACGCCTTCGCCCGCAACCGCAACGCCCACACCGCCATCGTGTCGGGCGCGCCGCGCTGAGGTGATCCGGGCCGTCATTCCGGGGCGTCGCAGGACGAACCCGGAAGCCAGACGGCGTGCGCCGTCGTTCGACGGATCGGGCATCATCGGCGCGGCCCTGGATTCCGGGTTCCGCGCTGCGCTCGGCCCCGGAATGACGGGTAGGAAAGAGAGGCGTCGGCGCGGGCCGGCGCCTCTTTTCGTTTCGGCGCTTGTCCCCGGCGGCGCGCGACGGCAGAAGGTCGCGACAGGGATTGGGGGATCGCCGGATGGACATCGAAGGAGCGGGCGGCGTCGTGACGGGCGGTCTGATCGCGGGCGCGATCGAGAAACCGACCGGCAAGGCGGGCGAGGATCACGCCCACGGCGTCTGTTCGGATTGCGGCGCGCCGACCAGCGGCAACTTCTGCGCCGCGTGCGGCCAGCCCACCCATGTCCACCGCAGCCTGCTGCATCTGGGCGAAGAGCTGCTGCACGGCGTCATGCATTTCGACGCCCGCATCTGGCGCACCCTGCCGCTGCTGTGGCTGAACCCCGGCAAGCTGACGCGCGAGTGGGTTCAGGGGCGGCGGACCCGCTACGTCTCGCCGCTGGCCCTGTTCCTGTTCACCCTGTTCGTGATGTTCTTCGCCCTGAGCTTCGCGCCGCACAAGGAGGAGGCGTCGGTCCAGCCCGCCGAGATCGCCGAGCAGCGGACGGTGGTTGAGGCGGCCCAGCAGACCGTCAACGAACTGCGCGCCGACAACGCCCAGCCGCAGGCCATCCAGGCCGCGCAGATGATCGTGGATCAACGCCGCGAGCAGCTGGTGAAGCTGGAGACGGAAATGCGCGACGGCCGGGCCGACGGGCTGAAGCCCGGCAGCTGGCAGGCCAGTCTGAAGGATATGGCGGCCGGCGATGCGCAGGACGGGCAGCCGCACGCCAAGGCCAGCGTCATGGGCCAGGAGATCAAGGCCGGCGGCCACGGCCTGGGCGCGACCATCGCCAAGAAGCTGCAGAACCCGGACCTGGCGCTCTACAAGCTGCAGCAGACGCTGTATAAGTTCGCCTTCCTGCTGGCGCCGCTGTCGATCCCGTTCGTGGCCCTGCTGTTCCTGTGGAAGCGCGGCTTCACCCTGTACGACCACGGGGTGTTCGTCCTGTATTCGCTGACCTTCATGGCCATGCTGCTGATGCTGATGGTGGTGTCGGCCAGCGTCGCCGGGTGGCTGGGCGGGATCGTCATTCCGCTGGGGCTGCTGGCCGTGCCGGTCCATATGTTCGCCCAGATGAAGGGCGCCTATTCGCTGGGGGTGTTTTCGGCCCTGTGGCGGACGACGGCGCTGTTGGTGTTCTGCAACATCGTGATCGGCCTGTTCGTGACGGCGATCATCTATCTGGGCCTGGGGCACTGAGCGGTGCGGACGGCCTTGCGGCGGCCCCAAATCGGTGAAAGCTAGACGGATGACCAAGCTCTCGATCTCTCGCGCCCACGCCTCCACCCACGCCATCGTCGCCGCCGCTGTCGGGATGCTGCTGATCGGCGGCGCCGCCTTCGCCCAGCAGGCCCAGCCCAACATCATGGAGCGGACGGAATGGGACAACCGCCGCCTGGACCAGCTGGATCGCAACGTGCGTCGGCTGGAGCGGGCGCTGACCCAGAGGAACGCCGCCGGCCAGCCCGTTCTGGTCGAGCCGGACCCCGAGGTGGTGACGCTGCAGGGGCAATTCGCCCTGATGGATCGGCGCCTCGGCGACCTTGAGGCCACGGTGCGCGGCCTGAACGGCGACAACGAGCGGCTGACCTTCCAACTGGACGAGGCCACGCGCGACAACCAGGCCCTGCAGACCCGGCTGAGGGACGCCGAAAACCGCATCCAGAAGCTGGAGACCCAGGCCGAGCTGAACGCGCCGATCGAGGCGACCTCGCCCACCGGCGATGCGACGCGCGATCTGGCGGCGGCCGTCGCCCTGTTGTCTACCGACAAGCCGCGCGGCGAGCGGGCGCTGGAGACGGTGATCGCCGCCTGGCCCGACACGCCGCAGTCGCGCGAAGCCAACTCGCGTCTGGGCGACCTGCGGGTCGTCGCCAACGACAAGGCGGGGGCGGTGCCCTATTACGCCGCCGCGCTGAAGGACTGGCCGCGCATCGGCTGGGCGGCGGACACGACGCTGAAACTGGCCGACGCCCTGTTCGCGACCCAGAGGAAGCCGCAAGGCTGCGCGGCCCTGGCCGAGTTCACCCGCCGCTATGCGCCCTCGGCGTCCGATCCGCAGAAGGCCCGCGCGGCCCAGCTGCGGACCACGGGCGCGTGCGCCGCCTGACGTCCGACGACGAAGGCGACCGGCGGCTGGTCGAGCGCGTCTTCGCGCGGCTGGACGCGCGGCTGAGCCGAGACGTGGCGCGGCCCCTGGCCCTCGCCCTGTCGGGCGGGGGGGATTCCATCGCCCTGCTGCGGCTGGCGACCGAATGGGCGGGCGCGCGCGGGCGGCGCCTTTTGGCCCTGAGCGTGGATCACGGGCTGAGCCCCGACAGCGGGCGCTGGAACGGCTTTGCGGAACAGGCGGCGACGGCGGCGGGGGCCGACTGGCGCGGCCTGCGCTGGGACGGCGACAAGCCGCGGACGGGACTGACGGCGGCGGCGCGGTCGGCGCGGCACCGGCTGATCGCCGAGGCGGCGCGGGCGGCCGGGGCGCGGGTCGTGCTGTTCGCCCATACGGCCGACGACATCGCCGAGGCCGATCTGATGCGGCGCGAGGGGGCGACGCTGGGGCGGGTGCGTGAATGGTCGCCGTCGCCCGTCTGGCCCGAGGGGCGGGGGCTGATGCTGCTGCGGCCCCTGCTGGACGAAGGGCGCGAACCTCTGCGCGACTGGCTGAGGGGGCAGGGGGCGGACTGGATCGAAGACCCCGCCAACGCCGACCCCCGCTATGGCCGCAGCCGGGCGCGGCTGGCCCTGGCCGGTGTGACGCCGCAGGGGACGTCCGAAGCGCGCGGGGTTTCGGGCGCGCAGGGGCTGAGGACGGTCGGCGATGCGGCGGTCGAGGCGTCGCGCGACATCGCGGCGCGGACGCTGGCGGCGGCCCTGGTCTGCGTCGGAGGCGGGGCGACGCCGCCGCGCGGCGAGCGGCTGGCGGCGCTGGTCCGGCGGTTGCGGGCGGGCGAGGACTTCACCGCCACCCTGTGCGGGGCGCGGATCACGGCGGCGGGCGAGGCCGTGACCCTGGTGCGCGAGGCGGGCGAGATGGCGCGGAGGGGCGCCGAACCCTTGCGGCTGACGCCGGGCGTGGAGGCGGTGTGGGACGGGCGGTTCGCCTTCGCCGCCGCCGATGCGGGCTGGTCGGTCGTGGCCGGGCGTGGGCGATTGTCGCAGCTGTCGGACGCGGATCGGGCGCGGCTGACGCCGTTGACGCCGCAGGCGCGCGCGGCCTGGCCCGTCCTGGTCCAGGACGGGGCCGGGGGTCCGGTTCTTGCAGGCGCAGGGGTCGAACGGCGCGGGCTTGTCGCGGAACGGCTCAGGCTGGCGCTGGACGAAACGACGCACGAAGACGACCTGATTTCCGCCCCGCGATGGCGTAACGCCATGGAACCTCCTATTTCCATAGACAGACACATCCAGACCGGCGGCCCGAACGGGGCGGCGGACGACCGAGGACCTCAATGAACCTGCGTAATCTGGCGATCACCGGCGTGATCATTCTGGCGCTGCTGGCGGGCTATGCGGCCCTGTCCCAAGGCGGCGCGATGAACGGCATGGCCGGTCAGCCGGCGGGCGGACGGCCCGAAGTCATGAGCTATTCCGAGCTGGTGCAGCGGGTGAACGCCGGCGAGGTCAAGAAGGTGACGGTGCGCGTCGACAAGGTGAACGGCGAGCTGAAGAACGGCCAGCGCTTCACCTCCACCACCGTCTATCCGAACGAACAGTTGATGGCGAACATGCTGCAGGCGGGCGTCGAGATCGACGCCAAGTCCGGCGGCCAGTCGATCTGGATGAGCCTGCTCCTGGGCATCCTGCCCATCGCCCTGCTGATCGGGGTGTGGATTTTCTTCATGCGCCAGATGCAGGGCGGGGCGCGCGGCGCCATGGGCTTCGGCAAGTCCAAGGCCAAGCTGTTGACCGAGCATAAGGGGCGCAAGACCTTCGACGACGTGGCCGGCGTGGACGAGGCCAAGGACGAACTGCAGGAGGTGGTCGACTTCCTGAAGGACCCCGGCAAGTTCCAGCGTCTGGGCGGCAAGATCCCCAAGGGCGCCCTGCTGGTCGGCCCTCCAGGCACCGGCAAGACGCTGCTGGCGCGCGCGGTCGCGGGCGAGGCGGGCGTGCCCTTCTTCTCGATCTCGGGTTCGGACTTCGTGGAGATGTTCGTCGGCGTCGGGGCCAGCCGCGTGCGCGACATGTTCGAACAGGCCAAGAAGAACGCGCCGTGCATCATCTTCATCGACGAGATCGACGCCGTGGGTCGCCATCGCGGCGCAGGGCTCGGCGGCGGCAATGACGAGCGCGAACAGACGCTGAACCAGTTGCTGGTCGAGATGGACGGCTTCGAGGCGTCCGAGAACATCATCCTGATCGCCGCCACCAACCGTCCCGACGTGCTGGACCCGGCCCTGCTGCGTCCCGGCCGCTTCGACCGCCAGGTGGTGGTGCCGAACCCCGACGTCTCGGGCCGCGAACGCATCCTGCGCGTCCATATGAAGGACGTGCCCCTGGCCGCCGATGTGAATGTGAAGACCATCGCGCGCGGCACGCCCGGCTTCTCGGGCGCCGACCTGGCCAATCTGGTCAACGAGGCCGCCTTGCAGGCGGCGCGCAAGGACCGTCGCATGGTCACGCACCGCGACTTCGAGGACGCCAAGGACAAGGTGTTGATGGGCTCGGAGCGTCGCTCCATGGCCATGAACGAGGAAGAAAAGCGCCTGACCGCCTATCACGAGGCCGGTCACGCCATCGTGGCCATGAACGTCAAGGCGGCGGACCCGGTCCACAAGGCGACCATCGTGCCGCGCGGCCGGGCGCTGGGCATGGTGATGCAGCTGCCGGAAGGCGACCGCTATTCGATGAAGTATCAGCAGATGATCGACCGGATCGCCATCATGGCGGGCGGCCGCGTCGCCGAGGAACTGATCTTCGGCAAGGAGAACATCACCTCGGGCGCGTCGTCGGACATCGAACAGGCGACCAAGCTGGCAAGGGCGATGGTCACGCGCTGGGGCTTCTCCGAGAAGCTGGGCACGGTGGCTTACGGCGAGAACCAGGAAGAGGTCTTCCTGGGCCATTCGGTCGCGCGCAGCCAGAACATCTCCGAAGAGACGGCCCGCACCATCGACGAGGAGGTTCGCCGTCTGGTCGCCTCGGGCTGGGACGAGGCGCGCCACATCCTGACGACCAAGGCCGATCATCACGAAAAGCTGTCGCAGGCCCTGCTGGAATACGAGACCCTGTCGGGCGAGGAGATCAAGGACCTGCTGGAGAAGGGCGTCGCGCCGAACCGCGACGAGAACAACTTCCCCAACGCCGGGCCTTCGGTCTCGGTGCCGGTGACGCCGGTGTCCGACGGAACCGACATCGAGGTTCCGGTCGCCGCTCCCGCCGCGACCAGCGTGCCGACGGTTCACTGAGGGCTTTCCTCGGCGTCCGTCATCCTCGGGCTCGACCCGAGGATCGGATGTCGGGCTGGCTGTGAGTCTTCGTCTGGCGCAAGGCGGCGGATCGCCCGGCCCTCGGGTCGAGCCCGAGGGTGACGGAAAGGAATGAAAAAGCCCGCCGGGAGAGCGATCTCCCGGCGGGCTTTTTCATGGGGCGGAGCGTCAGGCCGGCAGGATATCCGCGTCCTCGATCATCACCGGCGTCAGGCTGCGTTCGGCGCCCGAGGGGTCGCTCCAGACGATGGTGCAGCCTTCGACCAGGCCGATCAGGCCCGCGCCGACGTGGGACAGGACCGAGACCTTGCCCGCGTCGATGTCGGCGTCCCTGGGCAGGACGATCTGGATGCGGCGCGGATCGGCGTTGCGGCCGTCGACATAGTGCAGCCAGCGGTCCAGCGGCACGGCGCCCCGGGGCAGGTCGCCGGGTTCGCAGATGATGGCGCGCTCCAGCTCCTCCTGAAGCATGCCCGCCACGCCCTCGCCGGGCATGTCGCCGACCAGGCGCGACAGGGCGTCGTGGTCGTGGGTGCTGAGGAAGATGTCGGGGCGGACGGGCAGGGCGGATTGGGGCATGGAATGGCTCGCGAACGGCAGGGGGCGGCGCACGCGCCTGGCGTCGTGCGTCGGGGGAAGGAAGGGGTTTCGGATGGCGCCCGGAACGGGGCGAAGGGCGCGCGGCCGTTCCGGGTCAGGAGCCTGCGACGAGGCGTCCCGCGTGGGAAAGGCGTCGAGCCTGGCTGACGAAACGAGCGATCACGGCTAGAGGCTGGTCCCATGACCGATGAAAGTCAAACGCCGGGACGGCCCCAGGTCATGGGGATCGTCAACGTCACGCCCGACAGCTTCTCGGACGGGGGGCGGTGGGTCTCGGTCGAGGCGGCGACGGATCGGGCGATGCGGCTGGCCGCGGACGGGGCGGACATGCTGGACATCGGCGGCGAAAGCACCCGGCCCGGCGCCGATCCGGTCGGGGCGGCCGAGGAGATCGCGCGCGTCGTTCCCGTAATCGCGGCTGTCCGCGCGCGCTGGGGCGGGGCGATCAGCATCGACACGATGAAGCCCGAGGCGGCCCGCGCCGCCGTCGCCGCCGGGGCGACGATGTGGAACGACGTGACCGCCCTGACCCACGCGCCGGACAGTGCGGCGGTCGCCGCCGAACTGGGGTGCGACGTGGTGCTGATGCATATGAAGGGCCGGCCGCGCACCATGCAGGCGGACCCGACCTATGACGACGTGACGGGCGAGGTGCGGGACTATCTGGCCGCGCGGGCCGAGGCGGCGATGGCGGCGGGGGTGGCGCGCGAGCGGATATGGCTGGACCCCGGCATCGGGTTCGGCAAGGCGCCGGCGCACAATCTGACGCTGACGGCCGGGCTGGGGGCGCTGGTCGATCTGGGGTTTCCGGTGCTGTACGCCGCCAGCCGCAAGCGCATGATCCAGGGGATCGACCCCACGGCGGTCGAGGCGACCGACCGGCTGGGCGGCTCGCTGGCGCTGGCGCTGGCGGCGGCGGCGCGCGGGGCGCGGATGGTGCGGGTCCACGACGTGCGCGAGACGGTTCAGGCGCTGAAGGTGCAGGCGGCGGTTCGCGAGGCCGGTCGAACGGACGCGACGTTCGGTCGCGGTTGAGCTAAGGACGGGCATCAACCGCCGCAGCGTCGCCCATGCCCCTGACCGCCTATATCGCCCCCATCGTCATGTTGGCCCTGTCCAACGTCTTCATGACCTTCGCCTGGTACGGGCATCTGAAGTTCGAGCATAAGCCGTTGTGGCTGCTGGTGATCGCCAGCTGGAGCATCGCCTTCTTCGAATACTGGCTGGCGGTGCCGGCCAACCGCATCGGCATCAAGGTCTATTCGCCCGCCGAGCTGAAGACGATGCAGGAGGTGATCACCCTGTTGGTCTTTGCGGGCTTCTCGGTGCTGTATCTGGGCGAGAAGCTGACGGTGAACCATCTGGTCGGTTTCGCCTTCATCGGCCTGGGGGCCTTCTTCATCTTCAAGGGGCCGCTGGGCGCCTGATCGCTTGCCCTGAATGGCGGGCTGCGCCATCTGACCCTTCATGTCCTGGGTTCTGTCGATCAATCCGTGGGCGACGCTGGTGGTCGCCGGTCTGCTGGAGGTCCTGTGGGCCTCGGGCCTGAAGCACGTCGGCCTGAACCGGCCGCTGACCTCGCTGGGCGTCGGCGTCGCGCTGGCGGGCAGCATGATCCTGTTGTGGGTCGCGACGCAGAAACTGCCCATCGGCACGGCCTATGCGGTGTGGACCGGGATCGGCGCGGTGGGCGCCGCGGTGGTCGGGGTCCTGGTCTTCAACGAGCCGGCGACGGCGGTGCGAGCCGTGTGCATCCTGCTGATCGTGGCGGGCATCGTCGGGTTGAAGCTGTTTTCGGGGGCGACGGCATGAGCAGCGCTCAAACAGACGCCCGCCGGGCGGGCGGCGATAGCGCCAGAAAAATGGGCAGGGTGCTGATCCTGGCGGGCTCGGACTCGGGCGGCGGGGCCGGAATCCAGGCCGACATCAAGGCGGTGACGATGATGGGCGGCTATGCGGCGACGGCCATCACGGCCATCACCGTGCAGAATACCCTGGGGGTTCACGGGGTCCATCCGCTGCCGCTGGACCTGATCGCGGCGCAGGGGCGGGCGGTGCTGGACGACATCGGGACCGACGCCTTCAAGACCGGAATGCTGGGCTCGGTAGAGGTGGTGGAGACGGTCGCGGCCCTGCTGGACGGCGCCGACGCTCCCGCCGTGGTCGATCCGGTCATGGTGGCCAAGGGCGGACATCCCCTGTTGCCCGATGCGGCGGTCGAGGCGGTGAAACGGCTGATGATCCCGCGCGCGGCGCTGCTGACGCCCAATGCGCCCGAGGCCGAGGCCCTGACCGGGATCGCGGTGCAGGATCTGGACGGCCAGCGGCGGGCGGGCGAGGCGCTGCTGGCGCTGGGCGCGCGGGCGGTGCTGATGAAGGGCGGCCATGTGCCGGGGGCCACGGTGATCGACCTTCTGCTGACGCCGCAGGGCGAGACGGCGCTGGAGGCCGACCGGATCGACACCCGCCACACCCACGGCACCGGCTGCACCCTGGCCAGCGCCTGCGCGGCGGGACTGGCGCTGGGGCGGCCGCTGGAGGTCGCTGTGGCGGAGGCCTGGGCCTATGTCGGCGAGGCGATCCGCCGCGCGCCGGGCCTGGGCGGCGGGCACGGGCCGCTGGACCACGGTTGGCCGGTGCGGGGGTAGGTTTCGAGACGGTCTCTTGTCGTCATTCCGGGGCTGAGCGCAGCGAAGAACCCGGAAGCCAGGGGGACGGCGTCTGCGCAGGCCGTTTCGGACATTCGAGGCGTGGTCCTGGGTTCCGGGTTCGTCCTGCGGACGCCCCGGAATGACGCCCTGTTCGCGCCGACTGTGGATGGTGGTTCGCCCCCACTCCCCCGCGCCCGGCGGGACCGCTAAGGGATGGGCATGACCGACGCCCTGACCCAGAAGCTGACCGACATCATCCGGGCCGACCCCGGCCTGATGCATGTGCTGACGACGGTGCGGGCGCTGGGGCTGCCGGACTGGCGGCTGGTGTCCGGGGCGGTCTATCAGGCGGTGTGGAACGTCCAGACCGGACGACCGGCGGGCTATGGGGTCAAGGACTACGATCTGGCCTATTTCGACGGGGCGGACCTGTCCTACGCGGCCGAGGACATCGTCATCAAACAGGTCGCCGCCGCCTTCGACGAACCGTTCCGCAGCCGGGTCGAGGTGCGGAACCAGGCGCGGGTGCATCTGTGGTTTCAGGATCGGTTCGGCGAACCCTATCCGCCGCTGGCCTCGACGGACGAGGCGTTGGGGCGGTTCGTGGCGCCGACCTTCGCGGTCGGGGTGCGGCTGGAGACGGACGATCGGCTCACCGTCGCCGCGCCGTTCGGGCTGAAGGACGTCTTCTCCATGACCATCCGACCCAATCCGAACCGGCCGGTGGCCAGCAGCTGGCCCAAGGTGATCGAGAACGCGCGGGCGCGATGGCCGGAACTGACGGTGGTGGAGCCCTAGCGCAATCGGCGCTTTCGGGGATGCGGGCCTGAAAGGCGTTCATCACAACGGACACAGCGAAGTCACGAAGACCACGACGGGACCGAAGGCGCGTTGAGTTGTGGTTTTCTGCAAGCTGTCGACAAGTCTGCGGCTTCGCCGCGGGCCTTCAAGACTTTTCGACCGGAGCCCGTCTCCGTCGTGTTCGCTGTGGCCTCGCGGTGTCCGTCGTGACGAACCCTGATGCGGTCAGGTTCAACCCAACCGCCGAACGCCCTAGAACGGCCCGTGCTTGCCGTTGGAGGAGAACTCGGGCGGGGCGGCCTTGTGGATGTATTGTTCGGCGACCAGCCAGGCCTTGAAGGGGCGAAGGCAGCCCAGGCACAGGCCGATCAGTATGGGCAGGGTGACGACGCCGTGAACCCAGATCGGCGGGTGGACGGTGAAGTCGAAGATCATCAGCAGGATCATGCCCACCACCCCCACCGCCGTCATGACGAAGAAGGCCGGGCCGTCCGCCGGATCGGCGAAACCGTAGCTGAGGCCGCAGTCCGTGCAGCCTTCGCGCAGGCTGAGGTAGCCCTTGAACAGCGGGCCCTTGCCGCAGCGGGGGCAGCGGCAGGCCAGGCCGGTCTTGATCGTGCTGAGGCGCGGATAGTCCGTCATGGGGCCGATTATGCGCGCTGAAAGCGGCGCTGTCGCGTGGACGGGTTGTCCTATCGCCCCCGTCTTCACGGTGAACGGCGGTTAACCGCGATTAAAGGGCTTTTGCGGCATGGGTCGGGGGATATGTCCGGGGCCGCGCCGACCAAGCGTATTCTGAAGACGACCGTGGCGGCCGCCGCGGCCGGCGCCGTCGTGCTGTCTCCGATGGCGCCGCTGGCGCAGGAGGCGGGGCGGTCGCGCGATCCGCTGTCCATCGACATCGGCCAGAACGCCGAGTTCACCCGCGTCGAATTCGGCGGCGTCATCGGGGTGCGGACGCGCGTCAGCCGCCAGGGCGACAAGGTGGTGGTGCATCTGGGGACCACGGCGGCGCCCGATGTGTCGCGCCTGAAGGTCGATCCGCCCGCCGGGGTCAAGTCGGTCGAGACGCGCCAGTCCGGCGGCGGGCGGGCCGGCGGCACGGACCTGATCATCACGCTGGAGGAGGGCGCGGACGCGCGCTCGGGCGTGGCGGACGGGGCGGTCTGGCTGAACCTCTATGCGCCGGGCAAGGCGCCGCAGGGCGAGGACGCCGCCAAGCCGCAGACGACCAACGCCGTGGTGCCGGTCAAGGCCGAGAGCAGCGCGGACAAGACCGTCCTGACCTTCCAGTGGGGCGCGCCGGTCGGGGCGGCCGTGTTCCGGCGCGGCGACGCGGTGTGGATCGTGTTCGACACCGCCGCGCGGATGGACATGACCGGCGCCAAGCAGCTGGGGCCGGCCAAGGACGCGCGTTGGGCGGCGGGGCCGGGATACACCGCCATGCGGATCGCCGCGCCCGAGGGCATGAGCGTGGCGGCCCAGGGGCAGGGCGGAACCTGGACCGTGACCCTGGGCGGAACCGCGCCGGCCGCCACGGGGGTCGAGGTGGATCGGTCCGACGACGGTTCGGCGACCCTGGTGGCGCGGATGGCCGGGGCGACCAAGGCGATCTGGCTGACCGACCCCTTGATGGGCGACCGTTTCGCGGCGGTGACGGCCCTGGCGCCCGGCAAGGGCTATGGCGGCGGCCGGCGCACGGTCGACCTGACCCTGATCCCCACGGCGCAGGGGATGGCGGTCGAGACCGGAGCCGACGACCTGAGGATCGAGGCGGCGGGCGATCTGGTGACGTTGAGCCGACCCAGGGGGCTGACGCTGTCGGCGCCGTCGGCGGGGCTGGAGGCCGGCGACCGCGCGGCCGATGCGCCCAGACGCGCCGCCTATCCGGCCATGATCGACGAGACCTGGGCCGCGACGGGCGAGGCGGGCTTCTCGGATCGCTATCGCCGGCTGCAGGACGCGGCGGGGCAGGAAACCATCGCGGCGGGCGACGACGCGCGCGCGCCCATCGAGGCGCGGCTGGCGCTGGCGCGGTTCCTGGTCGGATCGGGACTGAACTACGAGGCCATCGGCGTGCTGAACGCCCTGATCGCCAAGGCGCCGAACATGCAGGGCGAGCCCGAGGTTCGGGGCCTGCGCGGCGTCGCCCGCGTCGGGGTGGGGCGGCTGGCGGAAGCCCAGGTCGATTTCGCGGGCGCGGCCCTGGCCAATGATCCGGCGACCAAGGTGTGGCAGGGCTATGTCGCCTCCGAACAGGGCGACTGGGAAGGGGCCAGGCGCAACTTCGCCGCAGGGGCCTCGGTGATCGACGACTTCCCCCCCGCCTGGCGCGCGCGGTTCGGCGCCGCCCATGCGCTGGCGGCCATCGAGACGGGGGATTTGGCCGCCGCCCAGCAGCTGCTGGCCTACAGTTTCAGCCAGAAGGCGCCGGCGACGGACCAGCTGACCGCGCGGCTGGTGCAGGCGCGGCTGTTCGACCTGCAGGGCGACAAGGACCGGGCGCTGGCGGTTTACAAGGCCGTGGCGCGCGCGCCGCTGGACGGGATCGCCACCCCCGCCAAACTGGGCGCCATCGGACTGGAGATGGACAAGGGGACGCTGAGCCCCGACCAGGCGGCCCAGCAGCTGGAACTGCTGAAATGGCGCTGGCGCGGCGACGGGACCGAACTGGCGGTGATCCGAAAACTGGCCGACATCTATCTGAAACAGGGGCGATACCGCGAGGCGCTGGACGCCCTGCGCGGGGCGGGCAAGCGGCTGGTCGGCATTCCGGGCGCGGCCGAGATCCAGGCGGATCAGTCCAACGCCTTCCGCGCCCTGTTCCTGGAAGGGGCGGCCGACGGCTTGCAGCCGGTGCAGGCCCTGGCCCTGTTCTACGACTTCCGCGAACTGACGCCCATCGGGGCGGACGGGGACGAGATGGTGCGCCGCCTGTCGCGCCGCCTGATCGACGTCGACCTGCTGGGCCAGGCCGCCGAACTGCTGCAGCACCAGGTCAACGAACGGCTGGACGGGGTGGCCAAGGCCCAGGTCGCCACCAACCTGGCCACCGTCTATCTGATGGATCGCCAGCCCGAGAAGGCGTTGCAGGCCATCTGGGGGTCGCGCACCACCCTGTTGCCGGCGGCGATGAACAGCGAGCGTCGCGCGCTGGAGGCCCGCGCCCTGATGGACCTGGGCCGGTTCGACCATGCGCTGGAGGTGCTGGACAAGGATCAGTCCAACCCGGCGCGCGAGGTGCGGGCCGACATCTTCTGGAAGCAGCAGAAATGGGCCGAGGCGGCGCCGGTCTATGAGGCGCGGCTGGGCGACCGCTACAAGACGACCGGAACGGCCCTGACGCCGGCCGAGGAAAGCTGGCTGATCCGGGCGGGCGTGGGCTATTCGCTGGCCGGCGACCTGGCCGCGCTGCAACGGCTGAGCGGCCGTTACGGGCCGTTCGTGGCGGGCGCGCGGTCGGCGGCGGCGATCCGGGTGGCGCTGGACGACACCCTGTCGGGCGTGGCGGGCGCGGGCGATTTCGCCAATCTGTCCAGCCAGGCGGACACCTTCGTCGGCTGGGTCAACAGCGCCAAACAGGCGTTCAGGAAGGAAGCGGACGCCAAGAGCGCCGCCTGATCGAGCACATGGTCGTCATTCCGGGGCTGAGCGTAGCGAAGAACCCGGAACCCAGGACCACAGCGACGCCGCCGATCCATCCGACATCGGGGATGGCCCCCTTGGGTTCCGGGTTCGCCCTTCGGACGCCCCGGAAGGACGGCGTCATCGAGTCGCCGGAAACGAAAACGGGCGGAGATCGCGTCGCGATCCCCGCCCGTCGAGCATTGCCGATCCCGTCAGACGGGACCGAAAAGGCTTAGCCGTTGACGGCGTCCTTCAGCGGCTTGGAGACGCGGAAGCGCACGGCCTTGGAGGCGGCGATCTTGATGGTCGCGCCGGTGGCCGGGTTGCGGCCTTCGCGCTCGGCGCGGGCGGCGGTGTCGAAGACGCCCAGGTTCGAGATGCGGATGTCGCCGCCCGACTTCAGGGTCGAGTGGATGTTTTCGACGATCGCGGTCAGCACCTTGCCGGCGTCGGCCTGCGAGACACCGGCGTCCTTGGCGACGGCGGCGATCAGTTCGGCTTGAGTGGTCATAAGAAGCGTTTCCAGTGTTAATCGCCCGATTCAGGGCGAGGACCGGGGGATCAACACGGATTTCCACCGGCATTGCAAGCGCCGATGACGGGCAAAGCCATATGGGACGGGGGATTATCCGGCGCCGGAGGCCCGCTGGAAGCTCTCGACCAGGCTTCCGGCGACCAGTCGCCAGCCGTCCACCAGCACGAAGAAGATCAACTTGAACGGCAGGGACACCACCACCGGAGGCAGCATCATCATGCCCATGGACATCAGCACGCTGGCCACCACCAGATCGATCACAAGGAACGGAACGAAAAGGAGAAATCCGATTTCAAAGGCCTTCTTCAGCTCGCTGATCATGAAGGCCGGAGTGACGACGCGCAGGGGCAATTCCTGGACGTTCCTGGGGGGCTCGATCTTCGACAGACGGGTGAACAGGGCCAGGTCGCCGCGGTCCACCTGGGCCAGCATGAAGGTTTTCACAGGCTCGGACGCCTGATCGAAGGCCTGGGGCAGTTCGATCTGCTGATCCATCAGCGGACGGATGCCCGAATCATAGGCGTCCTGCCAGGTCGGGGCCATGACGATGGCGGAAAGGAACAGCGACAGGGACACCAGGACGGCGTTCGGCGGCGACTGTTGCAGGCCCAGGGCGGTTCGCAGCAGCGACAGGACCACGATGATCCGCACGAAGCTGGTGGTCATGATGACGATGGACGGCGCCAGCGACAGGACGGTCATCAGCCCGACCAGCTGCACCACCCGCTGGGTCAGGCCGGCGCCCGACCCCAGGTCGATGTTCAGGGCCGAACCGGACTGGGCCGCCTGCTGCGCCAGGGCGGCCACGGGCCAGGCCAGGCAGACCAGGGTGGTGAAGAGGGACAGCAGGGCCGCGCGCTTTAACTCGGCGCCGGTGGGGGTGTTGAAAATGCTCTCCCTCCCCCCGCGGGGGAGGGTGGTCGCGGAGCGACCGGGTGGGGGCGGCGGGGCGCAAGTGCGGGGTGCGATGCGGAACAGGCGTGCGAGGAACCGCCCGGCCGTCCCCACCCGACCTCGCTGCGCTCGGCCACCCTCCCCCGCGGGGGGAGGGAGAAGGGCTTGCGACGGCTTCATTGCACGCCCCCCGGCTGGCGCGGCTCGATCAATTCGCGACCTTCGCCCAGCAGGATCAGCCGCTCCTCCTCGTCGATGCGGACCAGAACGAGGCGGCGGGCGGGGTCCAGGACCAGGGTTTCGACCACCTGCATCCGGCGCGCGCCGCGTTCGGCGCTGAGCCTGGCCAGCAGCTGCGGCGCATAGCGGCGCGCGGCCCAGGCCGCCAGCCCGATCAGGCCGAGGGTGAAGGCCAGGCCGAAGACGGCCCGGACGAGGTCGAGGAAATTCATACGCTGCAAGGCCCCGCGCAGTCGGCGCTGTCGGACGAGTGTTAATCACCACGGTTAACGACCCGTTGAGATAACCCCCTATTAACCATGCAGGCGGCATTTTCTGCCCATCGCGCGCATCCGCGTCGCACGGGAGATCGCCATGGGCGTCGCCGACATACCGCTGCTGGGGCAGATCAAGGGCCGGCTGGGCTGGCTGGACGCGCGCCAGCGGGTGATCGCCGAGAACGTGGCCAACGCCGACACGCCCGGCTACGTCGGCCGCGACCTGAAGCAGCCGACCGACTTCGCCGCCGCCATGGCGCGGGGCGGGGGGCTGCAGATGACGCGGACCAATGCCGCCCACATCGCCCCGCCGGGAACGCCGGTGCGGTTCGATCCGACCAAATCGCCCGATTCGGAAACCACGCTGGACGGCAACTCGGTCGTGGTCGAGGAGCAGATGCTGAAGATGGCCGAGAGCCGCATGGCCTATGACGCCGCCATCGGCTTCTACCAGAAATCCATGTCCATGATCCGCCTGGCGGCCAAACGGCCCGGCGGCTGAGGCGGAGAGTAAGCCATGCCCGATTCCGTCTCCCCCTCGAACAGCGCCATGGCGGTGGCCGCCTCGGCGCTGAAGGCGCAGCAGTCGCGGATGCGCGTCATCGCCGAGAACATCGCCAACGCCCAGTCCACCGCCCGCACGCCTGGCGGCGAACCCTATCGCCGCCAGATCCCCGTGTTTCAGGCGCGCGAGGTCGACGGGGCGACGGGGGTGACTCTGGCCGAGGTGCGGCCCGACCAGAGCGACTTCAAGATGGACTACGACCCGTCGCACCCGGCGGCGAACGCGCAGGGCTATGTGCGGCGGCCCAATGTCGACACCCTGGTCGAGGCCATGGACATGCGCGAGGCGCAGCGCGCCTACGAGGCCAATCTGAACGTCATCGAGACGGCGCGGTCGATGGACAGCCGCACCCTCGACATCATCAAACGCTGAGGGGCTAGGTCATGAATCCGATGATGGCCGCCAGGGCCTATGCCGCCGTTCAAGGCGGCGCCATGCCGACGGGCCTGTCGGGCGCCGCCTCGGCCCCGGCCGCCGGCGACGGGGGCTTCGCCGATCTGGTCAAGTCCGCCATGACCGACATGACCCAGCAGTCGCGCGCCGCCGAGACCCAGATGACCCGCTCGGTCCAGGGGCAGGGCAATCTGATCGACGTGGTGACGGCGCTGAGCTCGGCCGAGGCGTCGCTGGAGACGGTGATCTCGGTGCGCGACCAGGTGATTTCCGCCTACAAGGAAATCATGGCCATGCCGATCTGAGGGCGTCGGCCCTTCAGAAATAGCGTTCGGCGATGCGGACGGTGTCGCCGGGCAGGATGCGGGCGTCGGGGGACAGGGGCTGTTCCACCGCGACGCCGGCGCGGCGGACGAACAGGCGGCGGCTGTTGGCGCGATAGGTGAAGCCCTGGGCCGTGGCGACCGCCTGAAGCGCGGTGAGGTCGGCCGCATAGGGATATTCGCCCGGCCGGTTGACCTCGCCCAGGATGTAGAAGGGCCGGTAGGTCAGGACCTGGGCGGCGACGCGCGGCTGGTTCAGATAGCCCTTGGCGAGGGCGTCGGCGACGGCGGCCTGAAGCCGGGGCGCGCTGAGGCCCGAGGCCTGGATTTCGCCGATCAGCGGCAGGGTGATGCGGCCCCGCCCGTCCAGGGTGAAATCGCCGCCCAGCGCCGGTTCCCCGAAGACCTCGATCCGCACCCTGTCGGCCGGGGCCAGGCGATAGTCGCCTAGAGTCGGGTCTGAAAAGGCGGTCAGGCCGAACGCCAGAGCCAGTCCGACGACGGCGGCGAGGACGGGGCGCGGCATGGTCGTCCCTCCCGGACGCACGTTGAAGCTGTACAGGCTATGCTCGATGATTGTTCGGGTCTAGAGCGCATCGTTGGCTTGATCGTCATTCCGGGGCGTCCGCAGGACGAACCCGGAAGCCAGGAGGCGGGCATCGGGCGTCGAATGGGGTCGGCAGCGCGCATGTGGCCCTGGGTTCCGGGTTCTTCGCTCCGCTCAGCCCCGGAATGACGACGAGCGACGAACGCTAGCCTTGCGCCAGTATCCGCCTCGCCAGATCGCGGGCCTGGCCGCGCAGGTCGGGGACGGCGGTCATCTCCCAGAAGGCGCCGCGCGTCAGGGGGCCGATGGCGTGAAGGCCCTGGGCGGAATGGCCGGCGGCGTCCAACAGGCGGCCCTCGTCGTCGACCTGAAGCCCCAGGCCGAGGGGATCGGGACGGCCGTGGCCCTTTTGCAGCAGGTCGCGGATCATCGGCTCGACGCTCTGGCCGATGGAACCCAGCGGGCCGGTGCAGTTGACCACCAGGTCGAAACGGTCGCGGATGGGGCGGCGCCGTCCGCGCGGTCGCCAGGCGACCTCAATGACGTCGGCGGCCTTCAGTTCGGTCAGCTTGCCCGCCAGCACCGTCAGCTCTCCGCCCGCCAGCATGGAATGGATGTCGCGCGCCGCGCCGGGCGAGAGCCGGTGGCGATGCACGTCCCACAGGGGACGAAGGTGACGCAGGAACCGCCGCCGCTCGACCGGCGACCAGCCGCGCCACAGGGCCTGGGCCGACTGGCGCAGCCGGTCGAACACGGCGCGCCAGTCGGCCTGATCGGTCGCGGCGCGGACCTGACGCAGCACCTCGGCCGGGCCGCCCGCGAACGCGCCCACGAACGGGGCGGGCGGCGCGACGGCGTGGGCGCGGGGCAGAAGGCCGTGGCGCGACAGGGCGGTGAAGCGCCGCCCCGGCCGCCGCAGCGTCAGGGCCGCGTCCACCATGGTCAGGCCCGACCCGATCAGCAGCACGTTGCGCGCGCCCTCGACCGAGGCCGCGTCCAGCCGCCAGGGATTCTCGACATAGGCGGGCGAGGCGCGCACGGCGTCGTCCACGCCCGGCGGCGAGGCCGGCTCCAGATTGCCCAGGGCCAGCACCACCTGATCCACGACGATCTCGCCGTCCGAGGTCCCGATGCGCCAGCCGTCGTCCAGCCGGTCCAGGGTGCGGGCCTCGGCGCCGATCAGGGTCAGGCGCTCGGGCGCGTCGTCCAGCGCCGCGTCCAGCAGGGATTGCAGGTAGTCGCCATAGACGCCGCGCGTGATGAAACCGTCCTGGGCGCGCCACGACGGCTGTTCCGCCAGCCAGTCGGACAGATGCCTCGGCCGGTCGGGAAAGGCGCTCATATTGTCCAGGCGCACGTTCAGCAGATGCTGGGGATTGCCGGTGTCATAGGCCGTGCCGGGGCCGAAGACGCCCCGCCGCTCGATCAGCGTCACCCGCACGGCGGGCGAGGCCTGAAGCAGGTTCACGGCCGTCAGCAGGCCGCTGAACCCCGCGCCCACGATGGCGATCCGCAGTTCGTCCCGCTGTGACATGCGCGCTCCGTCCGGGTTCGACGCCGTGTCGATAGCACACGGCGGGAGGGAGGGATCATGGCGATAAATATCTATCTGACCAGTAGGAATATGGTCGCCTAGCGACGCCGCCGCCCGGCGCGGAGGTCGGCCAGCGCCAGGGGGATCAGGCTCCACGGCTCGATGCAGTAGCGGACGAACAGCCGCCGGGGATCGCGGAACAGGCGATAGGCCCATTCGATTCCGGCCCGCCCCATCCAGCGGGGCGCCGCGCTCTGGACGCCGGCCTCATAGTCGAAGGCGGCGCCGACCGACAGGACGACGCAGTCGGGCAGACGGTCGTAGTTGTCGGCGATCCACAGCTCCTGACGCGGCATGCCCATGCCGACGAACAGGACGTGGGGCTGGAATTCGGCGATGCGGTCCAGGACGGCGGCGTTTTCGGGCGAATCGGGGCGGGCGTCGAAGAAGCCGTGGTGAACCGCGATGTCCGCGCGGGGATAGAGGGCGCGCAGCCGGGCCGCCGCCGTCTCGCCCACGCCCGGCGCGCCGCCGATGGACAGGACGCGCCAGCCCTTGCGGTCGGCCACGCTCCAGAAATGGTCGCGCCAGTCCAGATAGGTGCAGCGGTGAAAGCCCCGGCTGTTCAGGCCCGCCAGCCGCGAAAAGGCGATCAGGGGGGTGGAATCGACCTCCACCATATCGGCCCGGTCGTAGAAGGCGGACAGGCCCGGCGTCCGCTGCATCAGATACAGGCTGTGCAGATTGTGGTTGGCGATCAGGCTCTTGCGGCCCTCGGCCACAGCCTGCTGGATATGGTGCTGGACCTCTTCGGGGCGGACCAGATCGACCCACTGGCCCATCAGCCGCACCCGCTCGCTGGCGCGGCGGCGCGTGCGGAAGGGCGCGCGGGGCCGGGCGCGGCGCTCGGTCGTCGGCAGGGGCGGGGACAGCTCCGTCATGGTTTCCCTCTAGACCGCCGCCCCTCAAGACGCGGTTAGAAAACAGGCTTAGCGGGCGTTAAACGGCCGCGAAGCCCGTCTTGCGGCCACGCTTCAAACGCCGTTCTCGGAAGAAATCTCGCAAAGGCGGAAAATCCCTGTTGACCCCGCCCGGAGCCTCCCTTAGAGGTCCGCGCCTTCCCGATGGAAACGCCGCAAGGCGCTGCCGACGGGGCCCAGATGGCGGAATTGGTAGACGCGCTGGCTTCAGGTGCCAGTGGCTTAACGGCCGTGGAGGTTCGAGTCCTCTTCTGGGCACCATCTTTCAGAAAGCGTCGCGCCGAACGGTGCGGCGCTTTCTTTGTTTTGGCCTGCCGCCTCGCGCGCGGCTGCATTGTTTTGTGGCCTACCGGAATGCGCGCGGCGCATTCCTGCTTGAGGCCGTTTCGTGAATGCGACGCACGGCGTTCAGCATTGCTGTAGCCCGTTCCGTCCAGCGCATTCGCCGTGTAAGAGCCTCGGCATGACCGTTTACCTGCACGAGGGCGACCTGCCCGACGATCTGGACCTGGGGGCCGAGGTCGCCATCGATTCCGAGACCATGGGCCTGCGGTTCCGCCGCGATCCGCTGTGCGTGGTGCAGCTGTCGTCCGGGGACGGGAACGCCCATGTCGTGCGGCTGAACCGGCCCGCCTACGACTGTCCGAACCTGAAGCGGGTTCTGACCGATCCGGCCGTGACCAAGATATTTCACTTCGGCCGGTTCGACATCGGCATGTTCCTGCTGCACCTCGGCGTCGAGACGCGGCCGGTCTATTGCACCAAGATCGCGTCCAAGCTGGCGCGCACCTATACCGACCGGCACGGTCTGAAGGACGTGGTGCGCGAGACGGTGGGCGTGGATTTGTCCAAGGCCCAGCAGTCCTCGGACTGGGGGGCCGAGACCCTGACCCAGGCGCAGCTGGACTATGCGGCGTCGGACGTCCTTTATCTGCATGCGGCCAAGGCCAGGCTGGACCAGATGCTGGCGCGCGAGGGGCGCGCGGAACTGGCCGCGAAATGTTTCGACTTCCTGCCGACCCGTTCGGCGCTCGACCTCGCCGGATGGGACGAGGTCGACATCTTCGCCCACAGCTGAGGCGCGCTTGACCGACCCCGTCGATCCGTCCCGCATCGAGGCCGACGAGGCCCGGGTCGCCCTGGCCGGCGCCCGCTGGCGCGCGCGTTCGCGGCGGGTGAAGCTGTATCGCCGTGTGCTGCCCATCGTCATCCTGGTGCTGGCGGGCGGCGTCCTGACCTGGACGGTGTTCCGCACCGTCATGTCGGGGGTGGAGCGCAAGGCCAGCCAGAGCCAGGAGGTGCGGCTGGACAGCCCGCTGTTCCACGGCCAGGATTCGCAAGGCCGCGCCTTCACCGTGGGCGCGCAAGGGGCTGTGCGCGATCCCAACACCGGCAAGTTCCGCCTGATCGGTCCGGCGCTGAAGCTGAACCTGGGCGGGCGCAAGGTGACGGAGCTGACCGCCGACGGCGGCACATACGACGAACAGGCCAGGACGGTGACGATCGGCCCGAACGTGCGGATTTCCGACGGCGGCACGGGCTTCATCCTGACCACGCCAGAGGCGGTTGTGAACACCGCGACCGGAGTGGTGACGGGTTCAAAGGGCGTTCAGGGTTCAGGCCCTATTGGAACCATCAACGCATCGTCCTATGCCATCTATGACCAGGGTCAGCGCGTGGTGTTCGATGGCGCGGGCGACAACAAGGTGAAGGGCGTGCTGACGCCCGCGGGTGCAGGCCGATGATGACGATGAAGATTTCCCGGGCCCTGGCGGCCGTCGCGCTGGTCGCGGTCGTCGCCGCGCCCGCCGTGGGCGACGCCCAGAGCCAGAGCCAGACGCGGGCCCAGGCGTCGAACCAGCCGGTGGCCTATGGCGCCGACTCGGTCGAGTACGCGCCCAACCGGGTGATCCTGCGCGGCCGGGCCGAGGCGACCCAGGGCGGCAACCGCTTCCGCGCCGACACCCTGACGCTGGTCAGCAGCGACGGCGGCAGCCTGGAGCGGGCGGAAGCCGCCGGGACCGTCTATTTCGTCACCCCGGACCAGTCGATGCGCGGCGACCGTGCGGTCTATAATCTGGGCAATGGCGAGATCGTGGTGACGGGCAACGTCATCCTGACCCAGGGCCAGAACGTGCTGACCGGATCGCGTCTGGTCTATAACATCAACACCGAGACCGCCCGCATGGACGGCGCGCCGCGCGGCGCCGCCGGCAGCCGCGTGCAGGGCGTCTTCTATCCCAGCGGGAACTGAGGCCGCGCGGCCTCGGGATCACTGATTTGGCGCGCAAGGAACTCTCCGCCCTGAACCTGGACGACCGGCCGGCGGCCGCGTCGCCGCCCGTCGTCGCGCCGGCCGAAAAGGGCCTGCGGGTCGTCAGCATCGCCCGCTCGTTCGGGGCGCGGCAGGTGGTGCGCGACGTGTCCCTGACCGTTCAGCGGGGCGAGGTCGCGGGCCTCTTGGGGCCGAACGGGGCGGGCAAGACCACCTGTTTCTACATGATCACCGGCCTGATCCCGCCGGACTCGGGCTCGATCTGGCTGGACGGCGAGGACATCACCGGCCAGCCCATGTATCAGCGGGCGCGGATGGGCCTGGGCTATCTGGCGCAGGAAGCTTCGATCTTTCGCGGCATGACGGTCGAGAAGAACGTCCGCGCGGTGGTCGAGCTGAACTACCCCCCCGACCAGATCAAGGCCGAGACCGAGCGGCTGCTGCACGAACTGCATATCGACCACCTGCGCCATGCGGCGGCGACGGCCCTGTCGGGCGGCGAGCGGCGGCGGGTCGAGATCGCGCGCGCCCTGGCCGGGCGGCCGTCCTTCATGCTGCTGGACGAACCCTTCGCCGGCATCGACCCCCTGGCCATCGCCGACATCCGCACCGTGATCCGCTATCTGGCCAGCCAGGGGATCGGGGTGCTGATCACCGACCACAATGTGCGCGAGACGCTGGACATCACCGACCGGGTCTCGATCATCTCCAACGGCGCGGTCCTGTTCGAAGGCACGTCGGACGAGGCGATCCACGACGCCGAGGTGCGCCGGGTGTATCTGGGCGAAAACTACGTCTGACGATTAGCGTCTCCTCCCTGCGAAGCGGGGAGGGGGACCGCGAAGCGGTGGAGGGGTTCTCAACGTCCCACCGGCACCTACGATGCGGGGGACAGCCCCTCCGTCACGGCGCGAAGGCGCGCCGCGCCACCTCCCCATGAAATGGGGAGGAGACGAAAAGCGCGTTCGTCGGACGTTAACGGATTAGGCGACATTCTGCCCCAGCAAGTTCCGGGCCACTTCGGCCCAGGCGGCGGGATGCGGACGTGATCGGGCAGAGGTTAGAGGTCAGGCAGGGGCAGGGGCTGGTCATCACGCCCCAGCTGCAGCAGGCGATCAAGCTGCTGCAACTGTCGAACCTGGAGCTGGACGACTTCGTCGAGCAGGAACTGGAACGCAATCCGCTGCTGCAGCGCGAGGAGCCGGAGGGCGAGACGCCCGAGGCGGTCGAGCGGGCCGAGACCGGCGATGTCGAAATGACCTTCGGCGACGGGGTGGGCGAGGGCTCGGTCGCGGCGATGGACGCCGGATCGGACGACGTCTATGGCGACGCCGCGCCGGGCGAGCGCACCAGCGACCGGATGACCGACGAGGCCCAGCCGGGGCTGTCGGACTGGTCCAGCGCCGGCAAGGGCGGCTCGGTGTTCGAGGGCGAGGGCGAACGGCCCGACACCCACGAGCCGACGCTGTGGGAGCATCTTCAGGCCCAGGCGTCCTCGGCCGGGTTCACGGCGGCGGACCACGGCATCGCCCTGACCCTGATCGACGCCACGGACGAGGGCGGCTATCTGCGCGGCGAACTGGCCGAGTTCGCGGATCGGCTGGGCGTGCCGCTGGCGCGGATCGAGGCGGTGCTGGGCGTCTGTCAGGGGTTCGAGCCGACGGGGATCATGGCGCGGTCGGTGCCGGAATGCCTGAAGCTGCAGCTGATCGAGCGCAATCGGTTCGACCCGGCCATGGCGGCGCTGCTGGACAATCTGGACCTATTGGCGCGGCGCGACCTGACGGCCCTGCGCCGGGCGTGCGACGTGGACGGCGAAGACCTCGCCGAGATGATCGCCGAGCTGAAGGCGCTGACGCCGCGTCCGGGCGCGGGCTTCGGCGGGGAGCCGGCCCAGACGGTCGTGCCCGACGTCCATGTGCGGCCCGATCCGGCGGGCGGCTGGCGGGTGGAGTTGAACGCCGACACCCTGCCGCGCCTGCTGGTGGACAAACGCTATCACGGCCTGGTCCAGGCGGGCGCGCGGTCGGATACGGAAAAGACCTTTGTCGCGGACTGCGCGGCCCAGGCCAACTGGCTGGTCAAGTCGTTGGATCAGCGGGCCAAGACCATATTGAAGGTGTCGTCCGAGATCGTGCGCCAGCAGGACGCCTTCTTCGCCTTCGGGGTGGAGTTCCTGCGGCCGCTGAATCTGAAGACGGTGGCGGACGCCATCGGCATGCACGAATCGACCGTCAGCCGCGTCACCTCGAACAAATATGTCTCGACGCCGCGCGGTGTGTTCGAGCTGAAATTCTTCTTCACCGCCGCCATCCAGTCGGTAGACGGGGCGGCCAGCCATTCGGCCGAAGCCGTCCGTCACAAGATCAAGACGATGATCGACGGCGAGGGGCTGGAGGGCGACGTTTTGTCCGACGACCGGATCGTCGAAATCCTGAAGGAAACCGGCATCGACATCGCCCGCCGGACGGTGGCCAAATATCGGGAAGCCTTGAGGATTCCGTCCTCGGTGCAACGTCGGCGGATGCTGAAGACCGCCTGAAAATAATCGTGCAAGCTTCACCACAAAATGGTGATCTGGATTGACACCAAATCGGGGCGGGCGCGTTCTATCGGCATGCAAGTCCAAGTCAGCGGCAAGCAAGTGGATGTCGGCGAAGCGTTAGGCTCGCGCATCTCCCAGGAACTCGAAGACGGGGTCGGAAAATACTTCGCCCGCGGCGGTGACGACGCCGAGGTCGTGGTGTCCAAGGACGGCCATGGCTTCAAGGTGGACTGTTGGGTCCGCCTCGCGTCGGGCCAGACGCTGGTGACGACCGGATTCGGCGGCGACGCCCATTCGGCCTTCACCGAGGCGCTGGATCGCCTGGAAACCCGGGTGCGTCGCTACAAGCGCCGCCTGAAGGATCACCATATCGGCCCCAAGGGCCTTTCGCCCGAGAAGACCGAGAACGCCGCCCGCGAAGTCGCCCGCAGCATCGTGCTGCGGGACCCCGACAGCGTGGAGGACGACGTCTTCGGCGACGCGAGCCAGAACGACGGCCCGCCGCCGCTGGGCATGGTGATCGCCGAGACGGAACACGAAATCCGCACCATCACGGTCGGACGTGCGGTGCTGGAACTGGACATGACCGGCTATCCGGTCGTGCTGTTCCGCAATGCGGCCCACGGCGGCCTAGCGGTGGTCTATCGCCGCCCCGACGGAAACGTGGGCTGGATCGACCCGGAACGGACCTCGGCGACTAACGGCAAGACCAACGGCGGTCATGTGAACAACGATAAGGCCAACGGGGCCACGACCGACGCCGCCATGAACTGAACGGCTGAGTTTGACTTCGGCGCGGGAGCCTCTAAACGGGCGCCCGCGCCGTTCGTTTGCGTAATCGAGGGTTGTCTGATGGACATCGGTGATCTGCTCGCGCCCAAGGGCGTGGTGCTGCGCGGGGGGGCGTCGTCCAAACGCCAGGCCCTGCACGCCCTGTCCGAGGCGGCGGGCCATGCGCTGGGCGTCGAGGACGCCAAGGTGTTCGACGCATTGATGGAACGCGAGGCCCTGGGATCGACGGGGCTGGGGTCTGGCGTGGCGGTGCCGCACGCGCGTCTGTCCGAGATCGACCGGGTGACGGCGGTGTTCATGCGGCTGGATACGCCGGTCGCCTATAATGCGGTGGACGATCGGCCGGTCGACCTGATCTTCGGCCTGTTCGCGCCGCCCAAGGCGGGGGCCGAGCATCTGCGGGCCTTGGCGGCGGTGTCGCGCGCAATGCGTTCGCCCGAACTGCGCGAGCAGTTGAGACAGGCCCATACGACCGATGCGGTGCGGGCCCTGTTCGTGAAAGAGAATACAGCGACCGCCGCCTGACGGGGCGGTCCCGTCGCCGGTCAGTGGACCGAGACGGGCTCCAGCTCGTGCGCCACGGCGGCGGCGAAGGCGGTGTCGCGGTCGATCATGACCGCCAGACGCTCGCCGTCCGCGCTATGGACGGCGTACAGCGACTGGCCGGGATCGATCTCCACGTCCTTCATCTGCACCGCTTCGTCCAGCAGGTCGGACGCCTTGATCTCGCGCACATAGACGAGGTCGGGGGCGCCCAGGCCGGCGAAATCTTCCTTGGTCATGGTCATCGGCGTCATTAGGACCGCCTCCTTCGATTTGACAACGCCCGGATCGCCGGGCGGTTCGGAACGGCCGCAGGTTTCAGCCGGCCGTGATGGGAATGCGCCGCACCTGACGCTCGGCCTCGGGCCGGATCAGATCGACGTGCAGCAGACCATGCTCCAGCCGGGCGCCTGACACCTCCAGCCCGTCGGCCAGGACGAAGTTGCGGACGAAGCCGCGCGCGGCGATGCCCCGGTGCAGGAAGGTCTGGTCGGCCCCCGATCCCGATTTGCCGGCGTCGTCGCGCTTGCCGGCGATGGTCAGTTGGCGGCCGTCCAGGGTGATGGCCAGCTCCTCGGGCGAGAAACCCGCGACGGCCAGGCTGATCCGCACGCCCGCATCGCCGATCTGTTCGACGTTATAGGGGGGATAGCTTTCGGCCGCGGCCTTGGCGGCGCGGTCGATCAGGGCGCGGGTGTGGTCAAAGCCCAGCAGGAAGGGGCTGTCGAACAGGATGGTGCGCGTCGTCGTCATCTGGGGTCCTTGCGAGAAAGCGACCGGCGGCCGGTCCCCCGCAATCGGCAGGACCGTCCGTCACAGATGAAGATGGGGGCTGGCCGGGGCGGGATCAACTCTTCGGCGCCCGTCGTCCCCAATCCCGTCATCCTCGGGCTCGACCCGAGGCTGACGGCCCAGGTTCAATGGACAGTCGTGAAAACAGGCGTCCCGGCGCGTCATTCCGGGGCTGAGCGGAGCGAAGAACCCGGAATCCAGGGCCACAGTCGCGCTGTTGAACGCATCCAACGCCGGATGTCCGCCTCCTGGGTTCCGGGTTCGTCCTGCGGACGCCCCGGAATGACGGTGGTGGGCTGAATGTCGAGCGCCCCTAGTGGATGGCCTCGCCGTGCTGGGTGTAGTCCAGCCCCTCGACCTCCTGATCCTTGCTGACGCGCAGGCCCGTGGTGAACTTGCAGATCATCAGGACGACGAAGGTGCCGGCCGCGCTCCAGGCGATGGCGCCCAGCAGGCCCACGGCCTGTTTCCAGACGGCGGCGCCCTCGGCCAGGGCGTTGACGCTGGTGGTGGCGAACAGGCCGGTCAAGAGGGCGCCGACGATGCCGCCGACGCCATGCACGCCGAAGGCGTCCAGACTGTCGTCGTATTTCAGCGCGTGCTTCAGCCAGACCGCGCCCGCATAGCAGGCCGGGCCGGCGATCAGGCCGATGAAGAAGGCGCCCTTGGGATCGACGAAGCCGGCGGCGGGGGTGATGGCGACCAGACCGCCGACGACGCCGGACAGCAGGCCCAGCAGGGTCGGACGCTTGCGGTCGAACCATTCGATCGTCATCCAGCCCAGGGCGGCGGCCCCGGCGGCGAGAATGGTATTGAAGGCGGCGACGGCGGCCAGCGCATCGGCGGCCCCGGCCGATCCGGCGTTGAAGCCCAGCCAGCCGACCAGCAGAAGGCCGGTCCCGATGGCGCTATAGGCCAGGTTGGCGGGGGCCATGTTGTCGCGACCGAAGCCGTGACGCGGCCCCAGCACCAGGGCGCAGACCAGGCCGGCGACGCCCGCATTGACGTGGACCACCGCGCCGCCCGCGAAATCCAGCACGCCGAGATGGCCCAGATAGCCGCCGCCCCAGACCTGGTGACAGATCGGCGCATAGACGATCAGGTGCCACAGGCCGAAGAACAGCAGGCTGGCCGAGAACTTCATCCGCTCGGCGAAGGCGCCGGCGACCAGGGCCGGGGCGATGATGGCGAAGGTCATCTGGAAGCTGACGAACAGCAGTTCGGGCAGGCCGGGCAAGAGGGCGTTGGCCGTCTGCATCGTCACCCCGTTCAGGAAGGCCGCCTGGACCCCGCCGACGACGCCGTCGAGGACGCCCGGTCCCCGACCGAACGACAGGGCGTAGCCGATCAGGAACCACAGCACCGAGACGATGGCGAAGGCCGCCGCCGACTGGGCGATGACGCTGATGATGTTCTTCTTCCTGACCATGCCGCCGTAGAACAGCGCCAGCCCCGGCAGGGTCATCAAGAGGACCAGGGCCGTGGAGGTCAGAATCCAGGCCGTCGCCGCCGCGTCCAGCACCAGCGGCGCCTGATGGGGCAGAAGGGCGGGCGCCGCCAGGGCGGGCGAGGCCGCGAACGCCGCCCCCGCGGCGAGAGAGGCGGCGAGGGCGGCGGTTCGGTTCATGCGGCGGTCTCGGGCAGGAGAGAGGAAAACCAGGTCAGGCGGAGGTCTTGAGCCGTTCTGACCGGGCGACGATCTCGGTCAGGGGCGCGATGCGGACGAAGCGTTGCAGGCTGGCGTCCCAATCGCTCAGCAGACGCCGCGCCAGGGGCGAAGCGGTCGCCGCCAGATGGGCCTCGATCAGGCCCTTCAGGCGTTCGGCCGCCGCCGCGTCCAGATCGGCTATGCCCGCCAGATCGCCGTTCAGCGCGCGTTCGGCGGCGCCCGGCTGGTCCAGCACGAACAGCTCGCCGCCGCTCATGCCCGCCGCCAGGTTCCAGCCGACCGGACCCAGAACGACCACGCGGCCGCCGGTCATATATTCGCAGCCGTGGGCGCCCAGACCCTCGACCACGGCTTCCGCGCCCGAGTTCCTGACCGCGAACCGCTCGCCCGCCGCGCCCGCCACGAACAGGCGGCCGGAGGTCGCGCCGTAGAGCGTGGTGTTACCGCAGATCAGCTGGTCCTCGCGCCATTCGGGGGTGCGGACCGAAATCTCGGCGCCCGACAGGCCCTTGCCGACATAGTCGTTGGCCTCGCCCGTCAGATGCAGCTCCAGACCCTTGGCCGCGAAGGCGCCGAAGCTCTGGCCCGCGATGCCTTCCAGATGCAGCTTCAGCCGCCCGGCCGGCCCCTGCGCGCCGAAGCGCCGCACGATGGCGGACGACAGGGCGGCGCCGACCGTGCGCTGGGTGTTGTTCAGCGGATAGGACAGCTCCAGCGTCTGGCCGCGATCCAGGAAGCGGACGGCGTCCTTCAGCACCCGCGCGTCCAGGCTTTCGGCGATGGGCTTCCTCGCCGTCTTGTCGGCCCATTTGCCCGCCGCGCCCTCGTCCACCTGAACCAGCAGGGGGTTCAGGTCCAGGTCGTCCAGATGCGAGCCGCCGCGACGCACCTGACGCAGCAGGTCGGTGCGGCCGATGATCTCGTCCATCGTCCGGGCGCCGATGGAGGCCAGGATCTCGCGCGTCTCCTCGGCGATGAAGGTGAACAGATTGACGACCTTGTCCGGGGTGCCGGTGAACTTCTCGCGCAGGCGGTCGTCCTGGGAGCAGACGCCGACGGGGCAGGTGTTGGAATGGCACTGGCGCACCATCAGACAGCCCATGGCGATCAGGGCGGCGGTGCCGACCCCGTATTCCTCGGCCCCCAGCATGGCGGCGATGACCACGTCGCGGCCCGTGCGGACCCCGCCGTCGGTCCTCAGCGTGACCGAGCCGCGCAGATTGTTCAGCGTCAGCACCTGATGGGCCTCGGCCAAGCCGATCTCCCACGGCAGGCCCGCGTGCTTGATCGAGGTCTGGGGCGAGGCGCCGGTGCCGCCGTTGTGGCCGGCGATCAGGATGGCGTCGGCGTTGGCCTTGGCCACCCCCGACGCGATGGCGCCGATGCCCGACGCGGACACCAGTTTCACCGTCACCCGCGCGTCGGGGTTGATGGCCTTCAGATCGTAGATGAGCTGGGCCAGGTCCTCGATCGAATAGATGTCGTGGTGCGGCGGCGGCGAAATCAGGGTCGTGCCGGGCACGGCGTGGCGCATCCGGGCGATGAATTCCGTGACCTTGAAGCCGGGCAGCTGGCCGCCCTCGCCGGGCTTGGCGCCCTGTGCCACCTTGATCTCGATCTCGCGGCACTGGTTCAAATATTCGGCGGTGACGCCGAACCGGCCGGACGCCACCTGTTTGACCGCCGAGTTGGCGTCGTCGCCGTTGGGGCGCGGGTGGTAGCGTTCGGGGTCTTCGCCGCCCTCGCCGGACACCGAGCGGGCGCCGATGCGGTTCATGGCGATGTTCAGCGTCTCGTGCGCCTCTGGCCCCAGGGCGCCCAGCGACATGGCCTGGGTCAGGAAGCGGCGACGGATGTCCGACACGCTCTCGACCTGATCCAGCGGAATGGGTGTGCCTTCGCGGAAGTCCAGGAGGTCGCGCAGGGAAAGGTCGGCCTGGGCGCGGACGACCTCGGAAAACTGCTTGAAGCGGCGATAGTCGCCCCGGTTGCAGGCGTCCTGCAGCAGGTGGATCGTCCGGGCCTCGTGGGCGTGGGCCTCGCCTCCGCTGCGGATCTTGAAGAAGCCGCCGATGGCGGGCGAGGGCGCGGCCTCGCCCCAGGCCACCTTGTGCCGCTTCATCGCCGCCTGCTCCAGACCGGCCAGACCGATGCCGGAGATGCGCGACGGTGCGCCGGGGAAGAACTCGGCCGTCAGGGCCCGCGACAGGCCCAGCACCTCGAACTCGCAGCCGCCGCGGTAGGCGGAGATGACGCTGATCCCCTTGCGGGCCAGGGTCTTCAACAGGCCCGCCTCGATGCCGGCCTTATAGTTCAGGCAGGCGTCGCGCAGCGTCAGGCCGGGATACAGGCCCCGGTCCAGACGCTCCTGGAACAGGTCCTGGGCCAGCCAGGCGTTGACGGTGGTGGCGCCCACCCCGACCAGGACTGCGAACCCGTGCGGGTCCAGCGTCTCGGCCGTGCGGACCACGATGGAGCAGTAGGAGCGCAGACCGGCCTTGGTCAGGCGGCCGTGAACCCCGGCCGTGGCCAGGATCATCGGCGCGGCCAGACGATCGGCGGACCCATGCTGGTCGGTCAGGACGATCAGGGCCGCGCGGTCGCGGGCGGCGGCCTCGGCCTCGTCCATGATCCGGTCCAGCGCGGCGCGCAGACCGGCGCCGGAGCGGGCCTCGTCGGACGGCAGGTCGTAGCTGCAGTCGATCACCACAGTCGAACCGGCGCCGACCGTCTCGACCATCCGCTCGTACATGCCGTTGGTCAGGACCGGGCTGTCCAGAACGAAGACGTCGGTCTGGGCCTCTTCTTCGGCCAGGATATTGCCCAGGTTCTTGAACCGGGTCTTCAGGCTCATGGCCCCCGCTTCGCGCAAGGGGTCGATGGGCGGGTTCGTCACCTGGCTGAAGTTCTGGCGGAAATAGTGGCTCAGCGGACGCGGCAGGGCCGACAGGACGGCGGGCGGGGCGTCGTCGCCCATCGAGCCGACCGCCTCCTTGCCGTCGCGCACCAGGGCGTCCAGCAGCAGGTCCAGGTCCTCGCGGCTGTATCCGGCGGCGATCTGACGGCGGGTCAGGGCCTCGCCCGAGACCGAGCGCGGTTCCGGTCCGGGGCCGATGATCGGCTCCAGATCGACCATATTGTCCAGCCATTCCGTATAGGGATGGTCGGCGGCCAGGGCGTCGATGGCCTCGTGCTCGTCATAGACGCGGCCGTGCTTCAGATCGACGGCGATCAGCTTGCCGGGGCCGATGTGCAGGCGACGCTTCACCCGGCTTTCGGGGATCGGCACCAGACCGGCCTCGGACCCCGCCATTAAGAGGCCGTCGACGGTCTCGACGGCGCGCAGGGGACGCAGGCCGTTCCTGTCCTTGCCCGCCACGATCCAGCGACCGTCGGCGGCGCAGATGGCGGCCGGGCCGTCCCACGGCTCCATCACCGCATTGCAATAGGCGTAGAAGGCCCGGTGTTCGGCGGGCATGACCACGTCGTCCTTGGCCCAGGCTTCGGGGATCAGCAGGGCCTTGGCCATCGGCGCGGGGCGACCGGCGTGGACCAGCACCTCCATGACGTTGTCGAGCGCGGCAGAGTCCGATCCGCCCGGCTGGACCACCGGCTTGACCTCGCGGTCGCGGTCGCCGAAGGCGCCGGCCGCCATGCGGATCTCGTGCGACTTCATCCAGTTCAGATTGCCCTTCAGCGTGTTGATCTCGCCGTTGTGGGCCAACATGCGGAAGGGCTGGGCCAGCTTCCATTCGGGGAAGGTGTTGGTCGAATACCGCTGGTGGAAGACGGCGTAGGCCGAGACGAAGCGCGGGTCTTCCAGATCGGGATACAGGTCGCCCAGCAGTTCGGCGCGCACCATGCCCTTGTAGGCGATGGAGCGGGCGGACAGGGTGCAGATATAGACGCCGGGCAGGTTCTCGGTCTTGACCGTCTTCTCGATGCGGCGGCGGCACAGATACAGTTCGCGTTCCAGCGCCTCGCCGTCCAGCGGTTGGCCCGCGTCGTCCAGCGGCGGGGCCAGCATGATCTGTTCGATCTCGGGCCGGGTCGCGCCGGCCTTGGTTCCCACGACCGACAGGTCGATGGGCGTCTGGCGCCAGCCATAGATCCAGAAACCGCCGCGCAGGGCCTCGGTCTCGACGATGGCGCGGGCGCGGTCCTGGGCGCCCAGGTCGGTGCGCGGCAGGAAGATCTGGCCGACGCAGATCGGGCCGGGCCGCAGGCTCTGGCCGATGGAGGCCACCTGTTCGGCGAAGAAGGCCTGCGGCAGTTCGGCCATGATGCCCGCGCCGTCACCCGACAGGCCGTCGGGATCGACCGCCCCCCGGTGGGCCACGGCCTTCAGGCTGCGGATCGCATAGTCGACCACGTCGCGGCGCGGCGTGCCGTCGATGGAGCAGACCAGGCCCACGCCGCAGGCGTCGCGCTCTGAGGCGCGGTCATAGGCGTTGGCGGCTTCCAGCCGGTCGCGGGTTTCGTTGTAGGTGTCTAACCAGGTCATAAGCTTACCCAACCCCTCCGCTCATCCCCGCGAAGGCGGGGAGCCAGTGCTGTCGCGAGACGCCGGCGTCAGGGATAAAAATCGTTGATCCGTCTGCTCCGTCGGAGCGCCCAGAGATCTGGGTCCTCGCCTGCGCGGGGATGAGCGGAAGTTTGAGGAGGGTCATGCCGCGACCTCCTCAGTGCGGGTCTTGAAGTAGCGGTCGATCTCGGCGGCGGCGTCCTGGCCTTCACGGACGGCCCAGACGACCAGGGAGGCGCCGCGCACCGCGTCGCCGGCGGCGAAGACGCCGGGCAGGCTGGTGGCGAAGCTGACGGCGCCGACCTTGATCGTGCCGTCGTCGCGCAGGCGAAGATCGGGTTCATGCGCCGCGAACGGCTCGGGCGAGAAGCCCAGGGCCTCGATGACGATGTCGGCGGGAATGTCGAAGTCGGCGCCGGGGACGGGCACGATGTCGCGACGCTGGCCAGGGGCGGCCTCGGTCAGCTGCATCCGCGCAGCGCGGACGCCGGTGACGGTGTCGCCTTGCGACAGCAGGGCCTTGGGCGCGCCCAGCCATTCGAAGACGACGCCTTCCTCCTCGGCGTTGACGACCTCGCGCGCCGAGCCGGGCATATTCTCGCGGTCGCGGCGATACAGGCAGGTGACGGAGGCCGCGCCCTGACGGATGGCGGTGCGGACGCAGTCCATGGCGGTGTCGCCGCCGCCGATCACGACCACCCGCTTGCCGCGCGCCTCGTGCCAGCCGTCCTGTTCGGCGTCGCCCAGGTCGCGGCGGTTCTGATGGGTCAGATAGGACAGGGCCTCGACCGTCGAATCCGGCCCGCGACCGGGCGCCGACAGGATGCGGGGCTGATAGACGCCCATGGCCAGAAGCACGACGTCGTGGCGGTCGCGCAATTCGGTCAGGGTCACGTCCTTGCCGACCTCGCAGCCCAGCACGAAGCGGACGCCGCCCTCGGCTAAACGATCCACGCGGCGCTGGACGACGTGCTTCTCCAGCTTGAAGCCGGGAATGCCGTAGATCAGCAGGCCGCCCGCGCGGTCGTGCCGGTCATAGACCGTGACCTGATAGCCTTCGGAACGCAGCCGGTCGGCGGCGGCCAGACCGGCCGGACCCGCGCCGACGATCCCCACGGTCTCGCCGCGTTCGGCGGCGGGGCGGATGGGTTCGACCCAGCCCTTCTCCCACGCCTGATCGCCCAGCCAGGCCTCGACCGAGCCGATGGTCACGGCGTCCCAGCCGGACTGGTTCAGGGTGCAGCCGCCCTCGCACAGCCGGTCCTGCGGGCAGATGCGGCCGCAGATTTCGGGCATGGTCGAGGTCTGGGACGACACGCGCCAGGCCTCGCGCGCCTCGTTCTCGGCCGACAGACGAAGCCAGTCGGGAATGTTGTTCTGAAGCGGGCAGGCGTTCTGGCAGAACGGCACGCCGCAGTCGGTGCAGCGCGACGCCTGTTTCTCGGCCGTCTCGGTCGAGGGCGGAATCGTGATCTCTCCGAACCCGCGCGCGCGCAGTTCGGCCGAGGCCTTGGACAGGCGGCGGGGTTCGACGACGAATGTCCCGCCTTGCTTCAGGGTCTTATGCATGTCTCGCATATGCCGCAAAGGCAGGCGCATAGGCAAATATTATTGCCGCGAGCCATTATCAGCGCGAAAGAAAGAATAAATCGTCCAATATCGGACGTTTCGTCGTCAAATGATGCTGGTTGATGGCGGTTGCAGTGCAACACTGTTTGGTTCCGCCCTGCGACAATAGGAACCGGCCGCCCCGCTGATCGTTGCCGAGGCTGCAATCCAGCAGGAGAGGCGCGATCATGCCGCGATGGACGACCCCCGTGGGACTGGGAGGATGGCTGACGCTGCTTCTCGGCCTGCTTCTGGCCCTGATCGGCCTGGTGCTGACCGTGGGCGGGGTTCAGCTCGCCGTTCTGGGCGGCTCCTGGTACTATCTGCTGGCGGGCCTGGCGCTGATCGTGTCGGGCTTCTTTATGGCCTGTCGCGACGTGCGCGGCGCCTGGATCTATGGCGCGATCTTCCTTCTGACGCTGGTGTGGGCGCTGTGGGAGAAGGGGCTGAACGGCTGGGCCATGATCCCGCGTCTGGTCGGGCCGCTGGTGCTGATGTTCCTGGTTCTGGCGACGCTGCCGGTGCTGCGTCCCGGTCGGGGCGGCGGCAGGGCGGCGGGCGTCGGGGCCCTGGGCCTGGCGGTGCTGACGGTGGTCTTCGGCCTGGTGGTCGGTCAGATCAACAGGCCTGGCGTCGATAGCCCCGTGCCCGGCCCTCGCGGCCCCTTCGGCGACCCCGCCCTGATCAAGGCCGGGGCCGACTGGCCCGCCTATGGCGGATCGGACGCCGCCCAGCGCTATTCCCCGCTGAACCAGATCAACAAGGACAATGTCGGCCAGCTGCAGCGCGCCTGGACCTTCCGCACCGGCGACCTGCCGGGCCAGCGGTTCGGCGCCGAAACCACCCCGCTGAAGATCGCCGACACGATCTATCTCTGCTCGGCGCGCAACAGGATGTTCGCTTTGGACGCCAACAGCGGCAGGCAGAAGTGGGCCTATGATCCCAAGGTGCCGGACGACCAGATCCCCTATACGGCCGCGTGCCGGGGCGTGACCTATTACGCCGTGCCGAACGCGGATCAGGCCCAGCCCTGCGCCGCCCGCCTGATCGAAGGCACGCTGGACGGCCGCATCATCGCCGTGGACGCCAGGACGGGCGTTCCTTGCCCCGCCTTCGGGACCAATGGGGCGGTCAGCATCAAGGAGGGGATGGGCAACCCCTATCCGGGCATGGTGTCGATCACCTCGCCCCCCGTCATCGTGCGCGGGATTATCGTCACGGGCCATCAGGTTCTGGACGGCCAGAAGCGGTGGAACGCCTCGGGCGTGATCCAGGGCTATGACGCGGTGACGGGGCGGATGCGCTTCGCCTGGGACATGATGCGTCCCGACATCACCACCGCTCCGCCGGCTGGTCAGACCTATACCCCCGGCACGCCGAACATGTGGACGACGCCGACGGGCGACGAGGCCCTGGGCCTCGTCTATCTGCCGATGGGCAACTCGGCCGCCGACTATTATTCGTCGCTGCGCCGACCGCAGGAGGACGAGTATTCCAGCGCCCTGGTCGCGCTGGACGTCACGACCGGCAAGCCGCGCTGGCGCTATCAGACGGTGCGCCGCGACGTCTGGGACTATGATCTGGGCTCGCAGGTGACGCTGGTGGACATGCCCACGGCGGGCGGGGTGACGCCGGCCGTCATCCTGCCGTCCAAGCGCGGCGAGATCTTCGTGCTGGACCGCCGCACGGGCCAGCCTCTGCACGGGGTTCAGGATCGTCCGGCGCCCGGCGGCGGGGTCGAGCCGGCCCAGCGCGCGGCGACCCAGCCCTATTCGCTGTTCAACACCCTGGCCAAGCCCGACCTGCGCGAGGCCGACATGTGGGGGATGTCGCCGATCGACCAGATGATCTGCCGCATCCAGTTCAGAAAGGCGTCGTATCAGGGCCAGTTCACCGCCCCGACGGTCGACCGTCACTGGATCGAATATCCGGGCTATAACGGCGGTTCGGACTGGGGAAGCGTGGCGCTGGACCCGCGTCGCGGCGTGATCGTCGCCAACTATAACGACATGCCCAACTACAACCGGCTGGCGCCGCGCGCCGAGGCCGACAGGCTGGGCTGGTTCTCGCGCGACGACCCCCGCTACATCGCCCGCGAGAAGGAACTGGCCAACCGGGGCGGCAGCCTGTCCAAGGCCGAGGGCGCGGGCGATCCGCAGGAGGGCGTGCCCTACGCCATCGACGTGAACGCCGGCTGGCGGATGCCCTTCACCGGCCTGCTGTGCAAGGAGCCCCCCTATGGCGGCATCCGCGCCATCGACGTGCAGAGCGGCAAGACCCTGTGGGACCGTCCGTTCGGCACGGCGCGCAAGAACGGGCCGTTCGGCATTCCGTCCATGCTGCCGCTGGAGATCGGCACGCCGAACAACGGCGGTTCGGTGGTCACGGCGGGCGGTCTGATCTTCATCGCCGCCGCGACCGACGATCTGATCCGCGCCATCGACATCGAGACGGGCGAGACCGTCTGGTCCGACGTCCTGCCCGCAGGCGGCCAGGCCAATCCGATGATCTATGAGCAGAACGGCCGCCAGTATCTGGTGATCGTCGCGGCGGGCCATCACTTCATGGAGACGCCGGAGGGCGATTACGTGATCGCCTATGCTCTGCCCAAGGGCAGAGCATAGGCTTCCCAGGGGGCCTATCACGCTTCGCGCTGCTTGAGGCCGGAGAGCGTGGACTTCAGAGGTTGGCGCGGATGACAGCCATCGTTCGCGCCAGCCGTTCGTCGTCGATGCGGCCCAGGCGTGTGGCCACGGCTGTGTCGATCGTGGCGATCTTGACGGGACGGATGACGGAGGGCGCGGGCAAGCCGGCGTCCGCATAGCCGTCGCCCAAAGACACATCGTCCGCCCACGGCCGGTTGTCGGCGCTGGTGATCATCACGACCCACAACAGCCTGTCGCCGTCGCCCAGCGGCCCGTCGGAAACCACCAAGGCCGGGCGATGCTGGCGAGTGCTGGGGTCGGTATAGGGAAAGGGGACGCGGACGACGTCGCCGCGCTCAAAGTCCGGCATAGGCCTTGCGGTCCGCGTCACTGTCCCATTCGTCGAACGCCGTGAACGGGTCTTCCGCCGGCGCCCGGCGGGCCTTGCGCAGGATCACCCTGTTACCGTCTAGGTCGTACTGCAGTTCGTCACCGTCCTGCAGGCCGAGCGCGGCGCGCACGGCCTGGGGAATCGTGGTCTGGGCCTTGGATGTCAGGCGGCTTTTGATCATGCATCGAGGGTAAGGAATTTCCTTACCTGCTGCAAGCCGGACATCAGGGCCTGATCTGGCCCTGGCCGCGCACGACGTATTTGTAGGTGGTCAGCTGTTCGGCGCCAACCGGCCCGCGCGCGTGCAGGCGGTTGGTGGAGATGCCGATTTCGCCGCCGAAGCCGAACTCGCCGCCGTCGGCGAACTGGGTCGAGGCGTTGATCAGGACGATGGCGCTGTCGATCCGGGCGGCGAACCGCTCGGCGGCCTCGGCGTCGGTCGCGACGATGGCCTCGGTGTGGCCCGAGCCGTAGCGGGCGATGTGATCGACGGCGGCGTCCATGTCCGCGACGACGCGGACGGCCAGGATGGGGGCCAGATATTCGGTCCGCCAGTCGGCCTCCTCCGCCGCGACCATGCCGGGGACCAGTTCTTGCGCCTCCGCGTCGCCGCGCAGTTCGCAGCCGGCGGCGATCAGGTCGGCGGCGACGGGGGGCAGCAGACGCCGGGCCGCCGCCCGGTCCACCAGCAGGGTCTCGGTGGCGCCGCAGACCGAGACGCGGCGCATCTTGGCGTTCATCACCAGGGCGCGGGCCGTCTCCAGATCGGCGGACTGGTGCAGATAGGTGTGGTTCAGCCCCTCCAGATGGCTGAGAACCGCCGTCCGCGCCTCGGCCTGGACGCGGGCGACCAGGCTCTTGCCGCCGCGCGGCACGATGACGTCTATGGCGCCGTCCAGTCCGGTCAGCATCAGGCCCACGGCCGCGCGATCCGGCGTATCGACCAGTTGCACCGCATCGGCGGGCAGGCCGGCCTCGGCCAGGGCTTCGGCGATCACGGCCGCGATGGCCAAGGACGACTGCAGACAGTCCGAACCGCAGCGCAGGATGGCCGCATTGCCCGAGCGGATGCACAGGGCGGCGGCGTCGGCGGTGACGTTGGGCCGGCTCTCGTAGATCACGCCCAGCACGCCGATGGGCGTGCGGACGCGGGCGATGTCCAGGCCGTTGGCGGGGGTCCAGCGTTCGGTCTCGACCCCCAGGGGATCGGGCACGGCGGCGATGGTCGCCACGGCCTGGACCATGCCGGTGATGCGGGCGGGCGTCAGAGACAGCCGGTCGATCAGGGCCTCGCTCATGCCGCCTGTGCGGGCGGCTGCCACGTCGCGGGCGTTGGCGGCCAGGATTTCGGCCTCGGCCGCCGAAAGCTTTTCGGACAGGGCGGTCAGGGCGCGGGTGCGGGCGGCGGCCGGGGCTTCGCGCAGGGCCGTGGCGGCGGCGCGGGCGCGGCGGCCCATCTCCAGCATCGAGGTCGAAAGGTCGGTCATCGGTCGTCCAGCACCATGTCGTCGCGGTGGATCAGAACAGAGGCGCCGCGATAGCCCAGCACGGCCTCGATCTCGTCGGAGCGGCGGCCCCGGATACGAGCGGCCTCGTCCGCCGCATAGGCGGCCAGCCCCACGCCGACGGCCCGGCCCTCGGCGTCGATCAGGCGCACGCAGTCGCCCTTTTCGAAGGCGCCCGACAGGGCGGCGACCCCGGCGGGCAACAGGCTCTTTCCGGCGCGCAGGGCGGCGACGGCGCCGGGGTCCAGCGTCAGGGTTCCCGCCGGCGACAGACTGCCGGCGATCCATTGTTTGTAGGCGGCCATCGGTCCGTCGGGCGCGGCGATCAGGGTGGCGCGGGCGCCGTCGCGGATGGCGCTCAGCGGCGACAGGGTCTGGCCCGAGGCGATCAGGGTGGCGCATCCGGCCGAACGCGCGATCTGGGCCGCCGCCAGCTTGGTGGCCATGCCGCCCGTGCCCACGCCGGCATCGGCGTTGGCGCCCCCGCCCATGGCTAGGATGTCGGGGCTCAGGCTCTCGATCAGCGGCAGGTGGGCGGCGTTCGCGTCGCGTCGCGGGTCGGCGGTGTAGAGGCCGTCCACGTCCGACAGCAGGACCAGCAGGTCCGCCCGCGCCAGCTGGGCCGCCCGCGCGGCCAGACGGTCGTTGTCGCCGTAGCGGATCTCTTCGGTCGCCACCGTGTCGTTTTCGTTGACGATGGGCACGACGCCGTGGGCCAGAAGCGCCTGGACGGTGGCGCGGGCGTTCAGCCAGCGGCGGCGGCGTTCTGTGTCGTCGCGGGTCAGCAGCACCTGGCCGGCGACCAGGCCGTGCGGCTCCAGCGCGGCGGACCAGGCGGCCATCAGCAGGGACTGACCGACCGAAGCCGCCGCCTGCTTGTCCTCCAGCCGCGCGCCTAGGTCGGGCAGGCGGCCTCGGCCCAGGGCGATGGAGCCGGAGGAGACGACGATGACCTCGCGCCCCCTGGCCCTCAGCGCGGCCAGATCGGCGGCCATGGCCGTCAGCCAGTCGCGCGTCGGCCGGCGCGTCTCGGCGTCGATCAGCAGGGACGAGCCGATCTTGACCACGATGCGGCGCGCGCCGTCCAGGGCGGAGGCGGCGTCGAGGGTCAAGGACACGGGCTGGGCGGCGGCGGACGACATGACGGTGTCTCTAACGCGCGCTTTCGCGCTTGTCTCTTGCCGCGTCGCGCCGCAATGCAGGCGGATGATGGAATCCCTTTTCCCTGCCTCCGGCGGTTTGGCCCCGATCATGGCCGGAACGCTGGGCAGTCTGGCGGCGGGCATGATGACGGCGGTGGGGGCGGTTCCGCTGCTGTTCTTCCGCAAAGCGGGGGTGCAGACCCAGAGCGCCCTGCTGGGCTTCGCCGCCGGGGTCATGCTGGCGGCGTCCTTCTTCTCGCTGATCATTCCCGGCGTGGAGGTGCTTCAGGCGGGCGGCGCGGGACAGGCCATGGCCGCCGGGGTCATGGCGACGGCGGTGCTGATCGGGGCGGCGGTGATCGGCCTGATGAACCGGTTCGCGCCGGTCGACATGCTGGCCATCGGGCCGGCGGGATCGCGCGACCTGTCGCGGCGCATCTGGCTGTTCATCATCGCCATCACCCTGCACAACTTTCCCGAGGGAGCGGCGGTGGGCGTCAGCTTCGGCGGCGGCGACCTGCATCAGGGCTTGTCCACCGCCATCGGCATCGGCATCCAGAACATGCCGGAGGGTCTGGCCGTGTCGGCGGCGATGGCGACCCTGGGCTATGGGCGCTGGCCGGCGTTTCTGGCGGCGCTGGCGTCGGGTCTGGTCGAGCCGGTCGGCGGCCTGATCGGGGCCGGCGTGGTGGGTCTGGTTCCCGGCGCCCTGCCGTGGGGCCTGGGTCTGGCGGCGGGGGCCATGATCTATGTCGTCACCGCCGAGATCATTCCCGAGACGCGCGAACGGTCCACGGGCGAGGGGTCGATGATCGGGCTGATGATCGGCCTGGTGGGGATGATGTTCCTGGACATCGCCCTGGGATAGGCGGGCGGCGCGCTGAAACCGACCTTGATCGGGCCAGGGGGCGTTACATCATTTACATGGCGGACGGGGGTTGAAGCGGTCGGGCGCGAGAGGTTAGGCGTCTGGCTTCGCTGCTCGATCTCGTCCCTGAAGGAGCGCCGCTTTTGACGCGACCTCTCAAGCCTGCGGCTTCCCGTAGAAATTTCTTGTCTGGCCTGGGGCTTTTGGCCCTGATGGGCGCCGGAGTGTTCCCCATGCCTGTTTCCGCCCAAGCGTCCCGCACCATCGCCCGTCACCGCCAGAGGATCGAGGATCTGATCGCGGCCATGACGGTCGAGGAAAAGGCCGGTCAGCTGAACCTGCTGGCCGATCCGTTCCGCTGGATGCCGACGGCGGTGAACCCGCTGGACGGCACGGGCGACCCGGCGCGCGTCACCGCCCTGATCCGCGAGGGCAAGGTCGGGTCGCTGTTCAACGGCATCGGCGCCGAGGCGGGCCGTCGCATCCAGCGGGTGGCGATGGAGGAATCGCGGCTGAAGATTCCGCTGCTGTTCGCCGCCGACGTGATCCACGGCCTGTCGACCATCTTCCCGGTGCCTCTGGCCGAGGCGGCGGCGTTCGACACCGAACTGGCCTATCGCACCGCGCGTGCGGCGGCGGTGGAGACGGCGGCGTCCGCGGTTCACCAGACCTATGCGCCGATGGTGGACGTGGCGCGCGACCAGCGGTGGGGCCGCAACGTCGAGGGCGCGGGCGAGGACGTGCTGCTGAACAATCTGCTGGCCGCCGCCCGCGTGCGCGGCTTCCAGGGCGAAAAGGGGCTGGACGACCGCGACGCCGTCCTGGCCACCGCCAAACATATGGCCGCCTATTCCGCCGCCGTGGGCGGGGTCGAATACAACACCACCGACATGAGCGAACAGACGCTGCGCGGGGTGTTCCTGCCGCCGTTCAAGGCGTCGGTGGACGCCGGCGCCCTGTCGATCATGAGCGCCTTCAACGATGTGAACGGCGTCCCGGCCTCGGGCAGCCGCAAGCTGCTGACCGACATCCTGCGCGGCGAATGGGGCTTCGAGGGCTTCGTCGTTTCGGACTACACCTCCGAGCAGGAGCTGGTGGCCCACGGCTTCGCCGAGGACGGCCGCGACGCCGCGCGCCTGGCGTTCAACGCCGGGGTGGACGTGTCGATGGTGTCGGGCCTGTATATGCAGCATCTGCCAGGCCTGGTGGCCTCGGGCGAGGTATCGATGGCGCGGCTGGACGAGGCGGTGCGCCGCGTCTTGACCACCAAGGCGGCGCTGGGCCTGTTCGACGACCCCTATCGCGGCACCGATCCGGCGCGCGAGAAGGCCGTGGTCGGATCGCGCGAGCATATCGCCCTGTCGCGCGAGGCGGGCCGCAAGTCGGTGGTGCTGCTGAAGAACGAAGGCGACCTGCTGCCGCTGGACAAGGGGCGCAAGATCGCCCTGATCGGGCCGTTCGCCGACGACGTGGACAATGTCTGGGGGCCGTGGACCATCTGGGGCGCGCCCGAGCGGCGGGTCTCGCTGGAGGCCGGGTTCCGCGCGGCGATGCGCGATCCGCAGAACCTGACCATCGCGCGCGGTTCGGGGGTGGAGACGCCGCTGGCCGGCGGGATCGAACAGGCCGTCGCCGCCGCCCGCGACGCCGAGGTCATCGTCCTGGCCATCGGCGAGGCGACCAATATGTCGGGCGAGGCCCAGTCGCGCACGGAGATCGTGGTCCCGGCCCCGCAGATGGCGCTGGTCGACGCGATGGCCGCCCTGGGCAAGCCGATGGTGGTCCTGCTGCGCAACGGTCGCGGTCTGGCGTTGGAAGGCAATGTCAGGAACGCCCAGTCCATCGTCGTCACCTGGTTCCTGGGCGAACAGATGGGCCATGCGGTCGCCGACGTGATCTTCGGCGATCACGGCCCGTCCGCCCGCCTGCCCGTCAGCTTCCCGCACAAGTCGGGCCAGCAGCCCTATTCCTACGACCGCAAGACGACCGGCCGCCCGGCCAATCCCGATCTGGCGACCGAGGAATACAAGTCCCGCTATCGCGAGACGCCCAATACGGCGCTGTATCCGTTCGGCTATGGCCTGACCTATGGGGCGATCGCCTATGGGCCGATCGAGATGGAGTCGGACCAGTTGCAATGGGCCGGGACGCTGGACGTGGCGGTGACGATCACCAACACGGGCCGGCACGCGGCCGAGGAGCTGGTGCAGCTGTATATCCACGACCGGGTGGCCAGCCTGACCCAGCCGGGGCGGCTGCTGAAGGACTTCAAGCGGGTGGCCCTGCGCCCCGGCGAGAGCCGCAAGGTCGGCTTCACCCTGAACGCCCGCCAGCTGGGCTTCATCGGGGCGGACGAGACCTATCGGATCGAGCCGGGCCTGTTCGATCTCTGGCTGGCGCCTCACGCCCAGGGCGGGGTGACGGCGACCTTCCAGCTGGTCGGGCCGGCGTCCATCAGCGATGGGCGTTGAGCCGTAGTTGACGGAGCGGGCGGCAGGGCCTAACGACCCCGCCGTTTGCGTCCCGCCCCGGTTCGGGCAGGATTCGGTTTTAGGAGCGCGCCCATGACGACCAAGATTCTTCCGGGCGCGACCGGCGTTCTGGCGCTGGCCGACGGCACTGTTCTTCAGGGGATCGGCGTCGGGGCCGTGGGCTCGGCCCTGGGCGAGGTGGTCTTCAACACCGCCATGACCGGCTATCAGGAAATCCTGACCGACCCGTCCTATATGAGCCAGATCCTGGCCTTCACCTTCCCGCACGTCGGCAATGTCGGCACGAACGTCGAAGACATCGAACAGATGGGCGGCGGGTCCGACACCTCGGCGCGCGGCGCGATCTTCCGTGACGCGCCGACCGATCCGGCCAACTACCGCGCCGACGCCTCGTTCGACGACTGGATGAAGCGGCGCGGCGTGGTGGGTCTGGCGGGCGTGGACACCCGCGCCCTGACCAAGATCATCCGCGACAAGGGCGCGCCCCATGCGGTGATCGCCCACGACCCGGACGGAAACTTCGACCTGGACGCCCTGGTCGCCCAGGCCAAGGCCTGGACCGGACTGGTCGGCCTGGACCTGGCCAAGCCCGCCTCGACGCTGCAGGCGTTCGAATGGAACGAGGGGCTGTGGGAATGGCCGGAAGGTCATCCCAAGACCGACGGCCGCAAGGACGTGGTGGTCATCGACTATGGGGTGAAGCGCAACATCCTGCGCGCCCTGGCCTCGACCGGCGCCCGGATCACGGTCGTCCCGGCGACGACGACGGCGGAAGAGGTTCTGGCCCGCAATCCCGACGGCGTGGTCCTGTCGAACGGGCCGGGCGATCCGGCCGCGACCGGCGAATACGCCGTGCCCGAGATCCAGAAGCTGGTCGCCAGCGGCAAGCCCCTGATGGGCATCTGCCTGGGCCACCAGATGCTGGCCCTGGCGCTCGGCGCCAAGACCGTGAAGATGGATCAGGGCCACCACGGCGCCAACCATCCGGTCAAGGACCTGACCACCGGCAAGGTCGAGATCGTGTCGATGAACCACGGCTTCACCGTGGACCGCGACAGCCTGCCCGAGGCCGTGACCGAAACCCACGTCAGCCTGTTCGACGGCACCAACTGCGGCATCGCGGTCAAGGACAAGCCGATCTTCAGCGTCCAGCACCACCCCGAGGCCTCGCCGGGACCGACCGACAGCCTGTATCTGTTCGACCGGTTCGCCGAACTGATGGGCGACCGCTGAGGCCATGAAACAGGGGGCGGCGCGGTCGGACTATCTGGACTGGCTGGCCCAGGCGCTGGCGGCGACGCAAGCGTTCGAACCCCTGCCCGACGGCGATGCGGTGGTCGGCTACGCCACCGGATACGACGCGGCCGACATCGCCCCCTTAGTGACCTCGCTGCGGGCCGTGTTCGACGGGTCGGTCGCCCTGGTGGTGGACCCGGATGCGGACCTGCGCGCCTTTCTGGCCCGGCATGAGGTGATCGCCGTTGATGCGCCGGTCTGGCGCGGCTGGGCGCCCCATCCGGTGATGCAGCGGTTCGTGGCCTTCTCAGGGATGCTGGGCGAGCGGCCGGGCGCGGCCCTAGCCTGCGACGTGCGGGACGTGATCTTTCAGGCCCCGCCGTTCGCGCCCGCGCCGCAAGGGCTGGAGGCCTTCGTGGAGGCGGACGGGCCGCTGGCGGACCACGCCTTCAACATGAAATATCTGCGCGCCCTGTTCGGCCAGGGCCAGGCGGACCAGCTGGCCGACAAGGCCTGTCTGTGCGTCGGCACGCTGGTCGGGCCGCGCGCGGAGGTGTCGCGTCTGTCGCGGCTGATCCTGGCGCTGGCGTCGGCGCCGCGTTCCGAGATCGGCGGGGCGTTCGGCGCCGATCAAGCGGCCTTCAACCTGGCGATCCATCAGGGACTGATCGGGGCGACGGTGCGGGAGAACTACGGCCGGGTGGCGACGCTGGGCTTGACGCCCGGCGAGCGGCTGCGGTTCGAGGACGGGCGGGTGGTCAATCCCGACGGCGGGATCAGCCCCATCGTCCATCAGCACGACCGCCATCCGCATCTGGACGCGCCGGTCCATGCCCGCTGGGGCGCGGGGCTGGAGCATCGCAAGCGGGTGCGGCCGAAATCCGCAGGCCAGAAGCTGGATAAGCTGAAGGCGTCGCTGCGCCGCCGGATGCCCGAACTGCGCTGAGCCGGCCGTGCCAGGCCCAGGCGCTGGCGACGATGGATTTCAGGTCGGACAGACGGGGCTGGAACCCCAGTTCCCGCCGCGCCAGGTCGATGTCCGCGACCAGATGGGCCGGATCGCCCGCACGACGCTCGCCGCAGACTTGGGGCAGGCGCGCGCCGCTGTGCGCCATGATCGCCGCCAGCACCTGACGCACCGAATGGCCCCGGCCGGCGCCCAGATTATAGGCGGCGAAACCGCGTCGGTCGGCCAGCAGCTGGTTCAGGGCCGACAGATGCCCCCGGGCCAGGTCTGACACATGGACATAGTCGCGGATCGCCGTGCCGTCGGGCGTCGGATAGTCGGTTCCATGAACGGCGAAGTCGTCGATCCAGCCCAGCAAGGCCGTCATGGCGCGCGGGATCAGATGGGTCTCGACCGGCCGGTCCTCGCCGATCCGTCCCGAGGCCGAGGCGCCGGCGGCGTTGAAATAGCGCAGGGCGACGACGTTCAGCCCGTGCGCGACGCTGGCGTCCGACAGGATCTGTTCGCACCCCAGTTTGGAGCGGCCGTAGGGGGTGACGGGGGCCAGGGGCGTCGCTTCGGTGATCGGGGCGTCGCCGGGGTCGCCATAGACGGCGCAGGTGCTGGAGAAGACCAGCCGGTCCACCCCCGCCGCCCGCATCCCGCCCAGCAGGCCGAACAGGCCGCCGACATTGTTGCGGTAATAGTCCAGCGGCGCCCGCACCGATTCCGGCACGACGGACGATCCGGCGAAATGCATGACGGCGCGGATGTCGTGGGCGACCAGGGTGTGGCGCACCTTGTCCGCGTCCCAGACATCGCCCTCGACCAGCGGTCCCCAGCGGACGAACCGACGCCGCCCGGTCGACAGATTGTCGAAGGCGACAGGACGATAGCCGGCGGCGGCCAGGGCCTCGCAGACATGGGCGCCGATATAGCCCGCGCCCCCCGTGACCAGGATCGCCGTCCTGGATGTCAGCCCCGATCCGCCCATCCGCTCTTGTCGGATACCGGAGGTCGGTAAAGCAACCGAAAATAGCCAAGCTTGCTATTTGAGGTCGCGTTTGTCCGGTCAGGGCAGGGGGGCGAAGCTGCGGTTCTCGCGCAGGGCGCTGGCTTTCTGGACGGCGATGGGGGCGGCGTGCAGCCAGTAGTCGGCGTCGTCCAGGCGGCGCTCTCGGCGGCGTTCCAGTCCGCGCATCCGGCGCAGGGCCGCGTTCTGGAGAAGGCGCGCATGCAGGGCGCGCGGCGACAGTTCGGCGATGGCGGGAGAGCCGGGGACGGCGACGGCGTCGGGGCCTTGGGGCTCCACCGCCGGGCGGGCGATGGCGATGAACATGGATGTCTCGGTGCAGGAGGGGGAGGGCGCTTCTGCGCTCCGTTCAGAGTGAATTAACCACAGTTGCTGTGGATAGTTCCTGAGTGCGTCCGAAAAAAGTCCGTGAATCTAAAGGCTTATCGCCGCGATCCGGTCATAGGTCTTACCGGAAGGTTAATCCGACGGCCGCGCTGCGGCGTGATGCTTCGGGATCGGGGGGAGGCCGCGATGCGGCGCCGGTGGCAGTCCCTAGGGGAGTCGAACCCCTCTTTTCAGGTTGAAAACCTGACGTCCTAACCGATAGACGAAGGGACCGCGGCCGGGGCGGCGCATTTGCCCCGGTTCGGTCCCCTCTGCAAGCGAAAACTTACGCGGCCTGGGCGGTCGCGGGCGCCAGGGCGTCCAGCGCCGGGAACAGGTCGGCGACCAGATCCTCGACATGCTCCAGCCCGACCGACAGGCGGACCAGGCCGTCGCCGATCCCGGCGGTGGCGCGCTGTTCCGGCGTCATGGCGGCGTGGGTCATGGTGGCGGGGTGGGCGATCAGGCTTTCGACCCCGCCCAGCGATTCGGCCAGGGTGAAGATCTCCAGCGTCTCGACCAGTTCGCGCACGGCCTCCGTGCCGCCGTTCAGCTCGAAGCTGAGCATGGCGCCGGGACCGGCCTGCTGGGCGGCGACCAGGGCGTGGCCGGGGTGGGACTTCAGGCCGGGATAGTGGACGACCTTGACGGCGGGGTGGGCGGCCAGCCGCTCGGCGATCAGGCCGGCGGTCGCCTGCTGGCGCTCGATGCGGGCGAACAGGGTCCGCACGCCGCGCAGGGTCAGATAGGCGTCGAAGGGCGAGCCGGTGACGCCGGTGCAGTTGGCCCACCAGGCCAGGGTCTGGTGATCCTCGGCGTCGGCCGAGACGACCGCCCCGCCGACCACGTCGGAATGGCCGTTGATGAATTTGGTGGTCGAATGGACCACGAAGTCGGCGCCCAGCTTGATCGGGTTCTGAAGGGCGGGCGACAGGAAGGTGTTGTCGCAGACGACCTTGGCGCCCGCCGCATGGGCGCGGGTGCAGATGTCGGCGACGTCGACCAGACGCAACAGGGGGTTGGACGGGGTCTCGACCAGCACCAGTTTGGGCTTCAGCGCCAGCGCCTTTTCAAGCGCTTCGGGATCGCCCTGATCGACCAGCAGCAGTTCGAAATGCCCCTGGCGCGCGCGAGCGTTCAGCAGGCGACAGGTGCCGCCGTAGCAGTCGTGCGGCGCGATCAGCAGGTCGCCCGGTTGCAACAGGTTCAGCGGCAGGTCGACGGCGGCCATGCCGGTGGCGGTGATGACGGCGCCGGCGCCGCCTTCCAGCTCGGCCAGGGTCTCGGCCAGGACGTCGCGGGTCGGATTGCCCGAGCGGCTGTAGTCGTACTTCCGCTTCTGGTCGAAACCGGCGAACGAATAGTTGGACGACAAATAGAGCGGCGGCATGACCGCGCCGTGGGCCGTGTCCGAATCCACGCCCGTCCGGGCGGCGATGGTGTGCGGATTGGCGGGTCGGGTGGTCATGCTTTGATGTCCTTGAAGGCGGCGCGGAGGATGTCGCCGACGAAGGCGTCCTCCTTCAGGAAGGCGTCGTGGCCATAGAGGGAGGGCGCCTCGACGAAGCGCCACAGGGTCGGCAGCCGCGCGGCCAGTTCGCGGATGTCGTCGATCGGCACCAGCCGGTCGGAGGTGAAGCCGATCAGGGTGACGGGGGTTCTGATCTTCTCCGGCGTCACGCTGTGGCGGTCCAGCGAATCGGACATCGACAGCCAGCGGGCCGGGGTGGTGTGGGTGCGGTACGCCTGGCCTCGCGCCGTCAGATAGTCGCAGACGGGATAGGCGCCGCCGACCGCCGCGGGCGCGGTGGTGTCGAAGCGGTCGTGGAACTCCTCGGCCGTGCGATAGGTGGTCATGGCCAGCTCGCGGGCCAGGGCGACGCCCTCTTCCGGGCGGCCGGCGGCGACGGCGAACTGAAGGATGCGGCGCTGGATGCCACGCCAGGCGGTGGCCTGGGGATGGGCGCGGTGGGCGGCCGAGACGACGATCAGCTGATCGGCCCAGTCGGGATAAAGCTCGGCGAAGGCCAGGCCGATCATGCCGCCGTAGGAGCAGCCGACGAAGGCGGCGATCCGCGCGATCTTCAGATGGTTCAGCACCAGGGCCAGCAGGCGGGCCTGGTCGTGGGTGGTGATGGTGACGGGCGTGTCCGAAAACTCTGCGCCGGGCGCGAAATCGACGGCCAGAACCTGATAGCGCGACAGGTCGATGGGGCCGCGCACCGACACGGCGCCGGACCACCAGCCCAGGCCGTTGGTTTCGGTGCGGTGGACGAAACGTCCGGCCGAGATGCCGCCCGCGACGACGACGACCGGCGCGCCGGCCCGGCCGTGCAGGCGGCCCACGATATTGGGTTGGCTCAGCTTTTCGCCCGAGGCCAGGCGGAAGTCGGCGGGGATGGGGACGATGACGTCGCGGGCGCCACCGCGTTCGCGAACCGGCGCGACGACGGGCGTGTCGAGCGGCTGGGGCCGACAGAAGGGCTCTTCAAGCAGGGATGTTTCAGCCAGGGTCATCAATCGTCGTCCGCATCGTTCTCGCCTCAGCAAGGTCTCGATGCGGTGACAGATCGTGGAGCGTCGCCTCGCCGATGCTCCACTCATCTCTCGCGGTCCCGAAGAACCCCGCAGGAGTTGGCACCGTTTCGGGCGGAACCCGATGGTTGCCCCGGCGTCAAAGGGCCTAATCCCTCAGCCGGTCTTGATGAGTGACTTTACGTTGATCAAACGGGCGGCGCCGGTCAAGCGGAAAATTCCACCTTTATCGCGGTGTTGCGTGGGTGCATCGGGTGCGAAATGGGTGAAAATGGTCATGTCGTGAAAAAATCATCCAAGCCTGCTTGACAGACCGGGGGTGCGCCAATCACCCTAGGCCAAGATTTCAACCGGACCCGTCCCGTGCCGCAGCGCTCGTTCATCGTCGAAGTTTCCACCGTCGCCGGCCCCGCCGCGACGGGCTTCGGCATGGGCGCGACCCTCGGTGGAACCATTATCGGCGGCACGACCGGCACCACCACCATGCCCAGACGGGCGGGACGAGTTTAGCGCGCCGAACACAGGCGACCGCAGAACCCGAACCCCGCCCGGTCCGCCAGGCGGGGTTTTTCTTTTCACCCCACGCTCCCCATCCAGAACTCCGAGAAACCCCGATGTCCGCCTCCCTCGCAGTCGTTGAGAAACCCGAACCGCTCGATCCCGATCACCGGCGGGCGCCCGAACCCGCCGCCGAGGTGGTGGTGCTGAAGTTCGGATCGTCCATCCTGCGCAGCCCGGCCGAGGCGCCGCTGGTCGCCTCGGCCGTCTATGGCCATGTGCGGGCCGGGCGGAAGGTGGTGGCGGTGGTCTCGGCCTTCGGCGGCGCCACGGATCGGCTGCTGAGCGAGGCGCGGGCGCTGGGCCTGGCCCATTCCAACGACCTCCTGCCCGGCTATGTGGCCCTGGGCGAGGAGAAGTCGGCGGCCCTGACGGCCATCGCCTGCGACCGGATCGGCCTGGACGCCTGTGCCCTGTCGGTCAGGGAACTGGGCATCGTGGCGGAAGGCGAGCCGGAGCATTCGCGCCCCTGCGGTCTGCGTCCCGATCATCTGAAACAGGCGCTGGATCGGCATGAGGTGGTGGTGGTCCCCGGCTTCGGCGCGGTGCGGCCGGACGGCAAGGTGGCCCTTCTGGGACGCGGCGGATCGGACCTGACGGCGGTGTTCCTGGCGGCCGAATTGGGGCTGAAGAAGGTGCGGCTGGTCAAGGATGTGGACGGCCTCTACGACCACGACCCCAACGACAAGAGCGCGCCGGCCCTGCGCTATCGCCGGGCGTCCTGGGATGTGGCGCGCAAGCTGGGCGGCGCCCTGGTGCAGCATGACGCCATCGACCTGGGCGAAAGCCGGGGCGTGGAGATCGAGGTCGCGGCGCTGGACCGGGCCGACGGCACGGTCATCGGCGAGAAGTCGGCGCCCCCCGGCCCGGCCCCGGCCCTGCCGCCGCTGAAGGTGGCGGTCGCGGGTTGCGGCGTGGTCGGCGGCGGGGTGCTGGGGCGGCTGCTGGTCGATCCGCGCTATGACGTCGTGGGCGTGCTGGTGCGCAATCCGAACAAGGCGCGCGACGTGGCCTGTCCGGCCTCGCTGTTCACCGCCAGCGCCGAGGATCTGTTGTCGCGCAAGCCCGACATCGTGCTGGAGGCCCTGTCCGAGGGCGAGGCGGGCCATGCGGTGATCCGCGCCGCCCTGGAGGCCGGCTGCGACGTGGCCAGCGCCAACAAACAGGCGGTCAGCCGCGATCCCGGCGGGTTGCAGGCGTTGGCGAAACAGCATGGTCGGCGGGTCTTCTGGTCGGCCTCGGTCGGCGGCGGCTCGCCCATGATCGAGACGGTGCGCGCCGCCCGCGCGGCGGGCGAGGTCGTCGGCTTCGAGGCGGTGCTGAACGGCACGGTCAACTTCATGCTGGAGCGGCTGGGCGACGGCGCGGCCTTCGCAGAGGCTTTAGCCGACGCCCGTGCGGCGGGCTTCGCCGAGGAAGACCCCTCGTCGGACCTGGAGGGTCTGGACGCGGCGGCCAAGGTGCGGCTGCTGTGCCACGAGGCGTTCGGTCGTTCGCCGGACGGGGAGGTGTCGCGCGACGCCCTGACCGAGACGACCTCGGCCGACGGCGGGGTGCGCCAGATCGGCGCCGCCTATCTGAAGGACGGGGCGGTCACGCCGTTGGTGCGACTGACGGCCGATCACGGCGATCCGCTGTTCTCGGGTCTGCGCGGCGAGGGCAATGCGCTGAAGGTCTATGGCGCCGACGGGCGGGTGTGGCGGTGCCGGGGGCGCGGCGCCGGACGCTGGGCCACGACAGAGAGCATCATGGCGGACCTGGCCGAAATCGTGCGTGCGCGTCGCGCCGACGCGGGACTGAACTAGGGTCATGGCCGTCTTCACCCCCGTCAGCCTGGCCCAGGCCAGGGCGTTCCTGCTCGGCTACGACATCGGTCGGCCCGTGTCCCTGACCGCCATCGCCGAGGGGGTGGAGAACACCAACTATCGGCTGGACACGGTGCGCGACGGCGTGGCCCGGCGGTTCGTCCTGACCCTGTTCGAGGGGCGGACCGACGCGGCCTCCCTGCCGTTCTGCCTGGGGCTGACGGCGCATCTGGCCGGGCGAGGCTTCTCCTGCCCCATGCCCATAGAGGATCGGACGGGACAGTGGCTGGGCCGGCTGAACGGCCGGGCGGCGGCGGTGATCGAATGGAAGACCGGCGCCTGGCTGAGGGCGCCGGGCGAGGCGGATCAGGCGGCGGCGGGCGCGGTCCTGGCGCAGCTGCATCTGGCGGCGGCCGACTTCCCGCTGCGTCGGGCCAATCCGGTCGGGCCGGCGGCGTGGCGGCGGCTGGCGGATCGGTGCGCCGAGGGCGTGGCGCGCGCCTCCGACATGGATCGGGGCCTGCTGAAACAGGTGGAGGCGGGGCTGGCGCGGCTGGGTGATCCGTTCACGGATGATCTGCCGGGCGGGGCGATCCACGCCGACTATTTCCCCGACAATGTGCTGTTCGAGGACGGGGCGGTTTCGGCCGTCATCGACTTCTATTTCGGCTGCGACGGCGCCTTCGCCTATGACCTGGCCATCGCCCTGTCGGCCTGGGGATTCGACGCCGAGGGGCGGGCGCAGCCGCAGGCTTTAGCCGCCTTCCAGCGCGGTTACGAGGCCGTGCGGCCCCTCAGCCCGGTCGAGCGGGCGGCCCTGCCGCGTCTGGGCGAAGCGGCGGCGCTGCGGTTCACGGCGACCCGGCTGCACGACCGCATCTTCCACGATCCGGCCAATCTGGTGACGCCCAAGGACCCGGCCGTCTTCTTGCGCCGGCTGGACCACTGGCGGGCGGTGGAGCCGGCGTGACGCGGACGAAAAAGACAGTGCAATCTGTGCAATTCGTCTGAAATCCGGGAGACTGCACTGCACCCGGAAAAAGGGCGCCAAGTGCAATTGCGCCGGGCGGCGATGTCAAAGACCAGAGGCGCAGTATCGCACGGTTGCGGGCCTGTATGGCCGAATGCCGCTGGCGACCATTAAGTATTTGAAGTTGTAGCGCTTCGCCTGGAAATTTAAGACGGAAGCGATGGCTTTTCTCCCTCCCCGCTCGGGGAGGGTGGCCGAGCGGAGCGAGGTCGGGTGGGGACGGCCGAACAGGCTTTCACCGATCTGAATTGCAGCCGCTAAGCGCGTGTCCCGGCCGGGCCGCCCCCGCCCGGTCGCTGCGCGACCACCCTCCCCGAAGGGGGAGGGAGAGGCGATGCATCGCTGGAACCGAAAGCGTAACCGGGATTTTGATGTGCAACGGCGAAAAGCGCCGCACTTCTCCCCGAGGATGACATCATGACCGACGAACAGATCAACGGCGCCGCTTCGCAGGTGCAGGGCAAGGCGCAGAAGGCTTTCGGCAATCTGGTCGGCGACCAGAAGATGCAGGTCGAAGGCGCCTTCAACGACGCCAAGGGCCGCTCGCTGGAGACCTTCGGCAAGGCCATGGACGCCATCGACCGCCTGGTGGAAAAGGCGCCCGCCGATTACCGCGACAAGGCCCGCACCGTCGCGGCCGAGGCGCGCAAGCGCCCGCTGGTCACGACCCTGTCGGTCGCCGGCGCCGGTCTCCTGCTGCTCAAGATGCTGACCGGCGGCAAACGCCGCTGAGGTCGGATTTAGTGGCGGCCTGAAAAGGCCGCCACGGCGTCCAGCGTCGCCTCCAGCGTTCCCTCCACGACCGTCAACCGCTCGGGCTGATCGCCCAGGGCGGCGATGACGTTTGCGGGTTCGGGTTCGAAGCCCAGCACGTCGGAAACGAAGGCGCCGAACTTGGACGGGTGGGCGGTGGACAGGGCCACGACCGGACCCTTGGCGCGGTCCTGGCGACGCGCGGCGGCCAGGGCGACGGCCGTATGCGGACAGACGACGCGGCCCCAGGTCTGATAGGCGTGGGCGATCTCGGCGCGGGTCTCGTCCTCGTCGATGGAGACGGCGGAAACCTCGGAGCGCAGGGCGTCGAGCAGGGCCGGATCGAAGGCGACGGCGCCGTCGCGGGCGAAGGTCTCGAATACCGCGCGGGTCGCCTCGGCGTCGCGGCCGGTCGCCTCGAACACCAGACGTTCGAAGTTGGAGGGGGCCTGGACGTCCATCGAGACGCTGCCGCTCTCGACCGCCGCGCGGCGCGAATACAGGCCGTCGTTTATGGCGCGGGCCAGGGCGTCGTTCTGATTGACCGCCGCGACGAAGCCGTTGGAGGGCAGGCCCATCCGGGTCGCGGCGATGCCGGCGAAGGCGTCGCCGAAATTGCCGGTCGGCACCACGAAGGTCGCGGCCCGGCCCAGCTGGGCGGTGGCCGAGACATAGTAGGGAATCTGGCCCGCCAGCCGCGCCCAGTTGATCGAATTGACCGACGACAGCCGGCCGCGTGATCGCAGGTCTTCGTCGGCCAGCAGGCTTTTGACCAGACGCTGGCAGTCGTCGAAATCGCCGCGCACGGCCAGGTTCAGGACGTTGTCCGCCTGAACGGTCGTCATCTGTTTGCGCTGGATCGGCGAGACGCGATCCAGCGGGTGCAGCACGACCAGATCGACCGACTTGGCCCCGGCGAAGGCGCGCACGGCGGCGGCGCCGGTGTCGCCCGAGGTGGCGGTCAGTATGGTCAGCCGCTCGCCCGAGGCCGACAGAGCCTCGTCCGTCAGGGCCGCGACCAACTGCATGGCCAGGTCCTTGAAGGCGGCGGTCGGGCCGTGGAACAGCTCCAGCACGAACAGGCCGGGCTCCAGCTCGACCAGGGGCGTGACCAGCGGATGGTCGAAGCCGGCGGTCAGGCGATCCAGCGCCCGGTCCAGGGCGCCGGCCGGCAGGGCGTCGCCGACGAAGGGCGACATGGCCTGAAGGGCGATGCGCTTGTAGTCCGCCTCGCCCGACCACGCCTCGGGCGACAGGGTCGGCCAGGCGCACGGCATATAGAGGCCGCCGTCGGGCGCGATGCCGCGCAGCAGGGCGTCGGAGAAATCGGTTTCGGGCGAGAGGCCGCGGGTCGAGACGTAACGGTCGGAGGCGATGTTCATGGCGGCTTGGTCGTAACCAGACCGGGGCGCGGCGTCACCCGCTTTCTGGACGATTTTGTCGGGTTTCGGCGGGATGTGGCGAGGGCGTCGCGCATTATGGCACCCCAAGGTGGTCTGGCGGACAAAAGCTTGCCGTTTTGCGTCCCAGGGCGGCGCCCCCTGCGACCAAGGCCCCGCTGGCGTCGCGGCGTCGGACGGTCCATGTCAGGGGCATGAGACGACGCGATCTTCTGATCCGGCTGGGGTTGATCGCCGGGGGCGTGGGCGGGGCCTGGTGGCTGCGCGACCATGTGCTGTGGAAGGGGCCGAAGGCGGTGTTTCCGGCCGGCGGGGCGACCGGCTGGCTGCCCTATGCCGAGCCGCGCGCCGCGACGCCGACGGTGGACGTCTCCGTGGGCGGACGGCCGGTGCGGGCCCTGATCGATTCGGGCGCGCAATATTCGGTCATCGACCGGGGGCTAGTGCAGACGCTGGGCCTGACGCGGATGTTCGACATTCCGATGGTGGCCTATGGCGTCGGCGGTCAGGCCCAGGTCGGGCGCGGGGCGACGCTGGACGTGCGGATCGGCGGCCCAGAGGGGCTGCGGCTGGAGGGACTGCGGACGGCGATCCTGGGGCTGGGGCCGCTGGCGGGGGACAAGGGGTTGGGCGCGCCCCTGATCCTGGGTCAGGACGTGCTGCGCGAACTGGTGCTGGAGCTGGACACCCGACGGCGGCGGATCAGGCTGGCGGCGCGCGCGGGCTGGACCCCGCCGCCGGGGATGGCGTCCGTCGCGGTGACGCGGTCGGGCCGGGCTCTGCAGGCCGCGATCACGGTGGAAGGGGCGGCGGTCGATGCGGTGATCGACACCGGCGCCTCGGCGGTGCTGGCCGTCACGCGAGGCACGGCCCAGGCGGCGGGCCTGCTGGACGGACGGGCGCGGACGCCGGGCCAGAGCATCGTCCTGGGCGGGGTGGTGGGGGCCGAGACAGTGATCGTCCGCACCCTGACCATCGGCGACGAGCTGTATCGTCAGGCGGCGGTGGCCATCTATGACGACGTGGCCGTGCCCGGCTTCCCCAAGGCCCTGATCGGCATGGCGGCGTTTCAGGATCGGCGTCTGGCGCTGGACCTGGGCGGCTCCGGCCTGTTCGTCGAACGGCCGATGCAGATCACGGTCGGCTAGGCCCGCGTTTCAGCCCGCCAGCGCCGTCGCCACCACCGCCCTGGCCTCGGCCTGAACCTGGGCCAGATGGTCGGGGCCGAGGAAGGATTCGGCGTAGATCTTATAGACGTCCTCGGTGCCCGAGGGACGGGCGGCGAACCAGGCGTCGGCGGTCGTGACCTTCAGCCCGCCGATGGCCTCGCCATTGCCGGGGGCCTGGGTCAGGATGTCGGTGATCGGCTGGCCCGCCAAGGCGGTGGCCGTCACATCCGAGGGGCTGAGGGCGGCGAGGCGGGTCTTTTCCGCGCGGGTCGCCGGGGCGTCGACGCGGGCGTAGGCGGGGGCGCCGTATTTATCGGTCAGATCGGCATAGAGCCGGCTGGCGCTGCGCCCCGTGCGGGCCTGAATCTCGGCGGCCAGCAGGCACAGCAGGATGCCGTCCTTGTCGGTGGTCCAGACCGTTCCGTCCTGACGCAGGAAGGAGGCGCCGGCCGATTCCTCGCCGCCGAAGCCGACGGTTCCGTCCTGCAGGCCGGGCACGAAATGTTTGAAGCCGACGGGGACCTCCAGCAGGCGGCGGCCCAGGCCGGAAACGACCCGGTCGATCATGGACGACGACACCAGGGTCTTGCCCACCGCCACCTCCGCGCCCCAGCCCGGGCGGTTGGCGAACAGATAGGCGATGGCGGCGGCCAGGAAATGGTTGGGGTTCATCAGGCCCGCGTCGGGGGTGACGATGCCGTGGCGATCCGCGTCGGCGTCGTTGCCGAAGGCGACATCATAGGCCGAGCCGCCCTTCATCATGCCGATCAGACCGGCCATGGCGGAGGGCGAGGAACAGTCCATGCGGATCTTGCCGTCGGCGTCGAGCGGCATGAAGGCCCAGCGCGGGTCGACGGCGTCGTTGACGACGGTCAGGTCCAGTCTGTGACGCTCGGCGATCTCGCCCCAATAGGCCACGGCGGCGCCGCCCAGCGGATCGGCGCCGATGCGGACCCCGGCGTTTCGGATGGCCTCCAGGTCCACGACGCGGGGCAGGTCGTCGATATAGGCGGACAGATAGTCGAACCGGCCCGCCGCCGCCTGGGCCTGGGCGAAGGGGACGCGGCGCACCTGGGTCAGGCCGCCCTCGATCAGTTGGTTGGCGCGGGCGGCGATGGCGGCGGTGGCCTCGCCCCCGGCCGGGCCGCCGGAGGGGGGATTGTATTTGATGCCGCCGTCGCGGGGCGGATTGTGCGACGGGGTGATCAGGACGCCGTCGGCCTGTCGGCTGTTCGCGCGGTTGTGCGTCAGTATGGCGTGGGACACGGCGGGGGTGGGGGTGAAGCCGTCGCGGGCGTCGATCAGCACCTCGACCCCATTGGCGACCAGCACCTCCAGCGTGGTGCGGAAGGCCGGCTCGGACAGGCCGTGGGTGTCGCGGCCGAGGAACAGCGGACCGTTCACGCCCTGGGCCGCGCGGTATTCGGCGATGGACTGGGCGATGGCCAGGATGTGGGCCTGGTTGAAGGCGCCGTCCAGACTGGACCCCCGGTGGCCCGAGGTGCCGAAGACGACGCGCTGCTGGGGCTCGGTCATATCGGGCTGGACCGCTTCATAGGCGCCCAGCAGGGCGTCCAGATCGATCAGGTCTTCGGGGCGTGCGGTCAGGCCGGCGCGATCATGCATCGTTGGTCAATCAATCGTTTCAGACAAGGCGGGGCGGCGATCAGGCGCCGCCGAAGGTGTCGCAGGATGCGGGGTCGCCGGATTGATAGCCGCGTTGCAGCCATTCGACCCGCTGGGCCGAGGAGCCGTGGGTGAAGCTTTCGGGCGAGACGCGGCCGCCGCCGCGGCGTTGCAAAGTGTCGTCGCCGATGGCCTGGGCGGTCTTCATGCCCTCCTCGATGTCGCCGGGCTCCAGCGCGACCTGGCCGTTGGAGACGGCGGCGGCGTTCCTGGCCCAGACGCCGGCGTAGCAGTCGGCCTGAAGCTCCAAGGCGACGGAATAGCGGTTGGCCTCGCCCTGACCCCGCGCCCGTTGCTGGGCCTGACGCACCTGATCCGAGGTTCCGGTCAGGGTCTGGACGTGGTGGCCGAACTCATGGGCGATGACATAGGCGCGGGCGAAATCGGCGCCGGAGGCCCCCAGCTGGGTCTCCATCTCCTGCCAGAAGTTCAGGTCCAGATAGACGGTCTTGTCGTTGGGGCAATAAAAGGGCCCCATGGCCGACTGGCCGTAGCCGCAGCCGGTCTGGGTGCCCTGTTCGTAGATTCTGACTAGGGGAGGCTGATAGCCTTCCAGCTTCTGCGCCCAGACCTTGTCGATGTTTGTGCCGATGACGTCGACGAACCGACCGGCCTCGTCCTTGGGCGTGCCCATCTGCCCCTGCTGCTCGCTCGCGCCGACCCCGCCCAGCTGACTGGCCAACTGGGTCGTGGTCGCGGGATCGATACCGAAGACGAAATAGCCGATCAGGGCCAGCACGCCGACGCCGATGCCGCCGCCGGCGATGGCGCCGCCGCCCAGGCCCCGTCGGTCCTCGATCCGACCACTCGTCTCCCCACCCCGCCAGCGCATATGTCGTTCTCCAGATGATCGCCTAAGCTAGGCCGGAACGCGGGGGCGAGGGAAGGGATGCGTGGTCCTAAGGCGACCGATCCAGCCAGGCGTCGATCTGGCTGACGCCCTGCGCGGTCTGCCGGCGGCGTTCGGAGGCGGACTGGCGCAGCGCGCGCTCCTGTTCGGGGCTGTAGAGGGGGCGGGGCGGCAGGGCGGGAGGAGCCGCCGTTTCGCGGGCGGTCTCGATGGCGCGCAGGCGAAGTTGGGTCTCGATCTGCTGCTGGCGGGCCTGATCGGCGTTGGACTGCGACTGGGCGCGCAGGCGGTCGTTTTCGTAGCGGTGCTGGTCGGCGATGGCGGCGGGCATGCCGCCCGGATAGGCGCCGTAGGGGCGGCCGGGCGCCGGATAGGTCTGGGTCGGGTAGATCTGGGCCAGAACCGGCGTTGTGGTCGCCGCTGCAAGGGCCGTCAGGGTCAGGAGCATTCGCATGGAGCATAGATGGGGCGGGCGGCCGCTCCCGCCAAGCGGAGCCGCAACCCTTTGACTTGTCGTGGGTTCATCGCCCCGAACCCCCATCCAAAACGGAGCATTCCCCATGGCCCAGACCCTTTCCGGCAAGACCGTCGCCATCCTGGCGACCAACGGCGTCGAACTGATCGAACTGAACGAACCGATGAAGGCGCTGAAGGAGGCCGGGGCGGTGGTCGAGATCGTGTCGTTGAAGGCGGGCGAGTTTCAGGGCTTCGACCATCTGACGCCGGGCGAGAAGGTGACGGCGGACAAGGCGGTGGCGGCGGTGGACGCCTCGGCCTATTCGGCGCTGATGCTGCCGGGCGGGGTGGCCAATCCCGATCTGCTGCGCGCCGATGCGGATGCGGTGGCCTTCGTGCGGGCCTTCTTCGATGCGGGCAAGCCGGTCGCCGCTATCTGTCACGCGCCCTGGCTGCTGATCGAGGCGGGGGTGGTCGAGGGGCGTCGGATGACGGCCTTCGAGAGCATCCGCACCGACCTGAAGAACGCCGGGGCCGATGTGGTCAACGAGGAGGTGGTGGTGGATCAGGGCCTCGTCACCAGCCGCTGCCCCGACGACATCCCGGCCTTCAACGCCAAGATGGTCAAGGAGTTCGGCGAGGGGCGGCACGAGGGCCAATCCGTCTAAGGCGGTGTGGCGCCAAACCCCATCGTCATTCCGGGGCCGAGCAAGGCGAGGAACCCGGAACCCAGGGCTACGGTCATGATGCGCCACGTTTCGCAGCGGCGATGTCCCCCTGGGTTCCGGGTTCGCCCTGCGGCGCCCCGGAATGACGGTTGATGCGTTCAGGGCATGGCCCAGACGGAGGATCGTTTGATCTCCTGATCCTCCAGCTCGCGCGAGGTGGGGACGCGGTATTCGGCCAGGAAATCCAGTCCCGTGCGCGGGAAATAGGTGCGGCCCGGATCGCCGATCAGGACGCGCGTTCCGTTGGCGCGGGCCTGGGCCAGCCAGGCCAGGACGGCCTCGGTCATCGGGCGTTCGTAGCAGATGTCGCCGGCGCAGATGACCTCGACCTCCGGCGGCGGGGCGTCCAGCAGATCGGTCTGGGTGAAGGCCAGGGTTACGCCGTTGGCGGCGGCGTTCGCGGCGACGGCGGCCTGGCAGAAGGGGTCGATGTCGGCGCACAGGACCGAGGCCGCGCCTGCCTTCATCGCCGCCACCCCGACCAGGCCCGAGCCGGCGGCGAAGTCCAGCACCCGCTTTCCCTCGACCTCTTGCGGGTGATCCAGCAGATAGCGGCTCAGCGCCTGACCGCCCGCCCAGGCGAAGGCCCAGAAGGGCGGCGGCACGCCCATTTCACCCAGCTCCTCCTCGGTCAGCCGCCAGATCGGGGTGATCTCGTCGGCCAGCCACAGGGAAATCTCCGGCGCGTGGGGCACGGCCTGGAGCCGCGTATTGTCGCGGATGAAGGCGGCGGGGTCGGCGATCGTCATGCGGGGCGGCGGGTCGCGGTTCGGATCACGTCCAGATAGCCGGGCGACACCGCCATCGCCGCCGCTTGCGGCCGGGCGTGGATGGCGCGGTGCAGGCGCGGCAGCTTCCAGCAGGGCACATGCATGAACAGATGATGCTCGGCGTGGAAGTTGACCCAGTAGGGGGCGATGAAGGCGCGCTCCCACCAGGCGGCGCGGGTGGTGCGGGCGGCGCGGAACGGATCGACGGCCGAACCCTCGACACAGGCGTGTTCGGCGATGTTCCTCAGCCGCGTCACCATGGGGAACCACGTCGCCATCGGCAGCAGCCAAAGGACGAAGAAGGCCCACCAGACCCCGGCGGCGACGAAGCCCGCCAGCAGGACGGCGTTGAAGATCAGGAAGGGCAGGACGGACCGGCCCGTCACGATGGACTCATAGTCGTGGGCGGCCTCGCGGGGCACCGTCGAACGACGCTGCGCCAGCGGCAGCAGCACCCGCTGTTTGAAAAAGGTCTGGCCGGTCAGGTCGCGGATCAGCTTGCGCCGCAGCGAGGCCGGGCTGACGGGAAAGGGCGCCGACAGCATCAGGTCGGGGTCCTCGGCCTGCTGGACGAAGCGGTGGTGGGTCAGGTGATAAGGGCGATAGGCCGCCAAGGATGCGCCGATGGGCGTGGCGCAAAGCCAATGGCCCAGAAAGTCGTTCAGCCGGGGCGACCTGGACAGACCGCCGTGCGCCGCCTCGTGCATCAATATGGCCAGGCCCAGTTGGCGCGCGCCGACGATCATGACGCACAGGGGGATCAGCCAGGGCAAAACCACGCCCGCCGCCACGGCCAGGGCGATCACCGCCCAGCAATGCGCGACCAGCAGCGGCCCGGCCCAGGCCGAGCGCCTCTGGAACGGCGCCCATTCCTGAGGCGTGAACAGAACCGACGGGGCGATGCGCGGAGCGGCGGGCATGGGGCAGTCTAACGCCGTCGTCGCGTCTGGAGAAGCCGCGGGTGAATGTTGGGATGTCCTGACAAAAAGTCAGGTTGACATGACATGAGGTCGATGTCAGGTTGGCCTTACACGGGGAGACGCAGATGTTCACCGCCTGGAAGACCGGAACGGCCGCGCATCGGCGCTATCTGATCCGAACGATCGCATTCACCGCGCCCTATGTGGCGATCTGCGTGGTGATGATGACGACCGACGCCTTCGACCAGGTCATGGGCAAGCCGGCGGCCTGGGGGCTGGCGGCGGCGGTGTCGGCGCCCGTGATCGGTCAGATCTGGGCGACGCTGGCGCTGATGCGCGAAAGCGACGAGTTCGTGCGCGGCGTGACCGCCAAACAGTTCATCGTCGCATCCGGCCTGACGCTGGCGGTCGCGACCTTCTGGGGCTTCGGCGAGAGTTTCGCCAGGGCGCCGCATATGCAGACCTGGCTGATCGTGCCGGTGTTCTGGGCGATGTACGGCCTGGTGTCGCCCTTCATTCGGAGCAGCCGATGAAGAACCGGCTGAAACTGCTGCGGGTCGAGCGCGGCTGGACGCAGGAGCAGTTGGGCCAGGCGCTGGGGGTGTCGCGTCAGGCGGTGATCGCGCTGGAGACCGAACGGCACGATCCGTCGCTGGACCTGGCCTACCGGATCGCCGCCACCTTCGAGCGGCCGGTGGAAGAGATTTTCGAGAACCCGCATTCGGGCTGAGCCCAATGTCAGAATAACCTTACAATTGGAGAAATGACGATGATGTTCGCTCTGTCGAGCGCGCGCCCGATGCTGCGCGTCATGTTTCTGGCCTCGGCTGTCGCTTTGGCGTCCGGTGTGACGGTCGCCGTAGCGCGCGCCGAGACCTCGGCCGCCGCACCCTTCGTTTCTGACCGGCTGTCGGTCGAGGTGGTGGGGCAGGGGCCGGACGTGATCCTGATCCCCGGTCTGGCGTCCTCGCGCGAGGTGTGGCGGGCGACGGCGGATCGGCTGAAGGCGACGCACCGGGTGCATCTGGTGCAGCTGGCCGGGTTCGCGGGCGAGCCGTGGACGCATGGCGACGGCGCCTTCGTCCAGCCCGAGGTCGAGGAACTGGCCCGCTATATCCGTCAGGCGGGGCTGAACCGGCCGGCGGTGATCGGCCATTCGATGGGCGGGCTGAGCGGCCTGTTGCTGGCGCAGCAGCAGCCGGGCCGGGTCGGGCGTCTGATGACGGTGGACAGCCTGCCCTTCTACAGCGCCCTGTTCGGCCCGACCGCGACGGCCGAAAGCGCCCGACCGTTCGCCGACCGTGCGGCCGCCATGATCCTGAACGCCGACGCGGCCGGGTTCCGCACCCAGCAGGAAGCGACGGCGCGCGCCCTGTCGCGGACGCCGGAGCAGCAGGCGCGGATCGTGGACTGGTCGATGGCCAGCGACCGCCACGCCGTCGCCTCGGCCATGAAGGATGTGATGACCACGGACGCCCGGCCCGGCCTTGCGGCCATGACGACGCCGGTGACGGCGCTCTACGCCGCCGATGCGGACGGCGGGGCGCCGGCGGCGGGGGCGGACGCGATGTGGGGGCGGGAGTATGCGGCCCTGCCGGGCGTGACGCTGATCCGGGTGGACGGATCGCGCCATTTCATCATGGCCGACCAGCCCGAGCGGTTCGCGGCGCTGGTGGAGGCGTTCTTGGCGCACCCCTGATCCGTGCATCCCGGCGAAAGCCGGGACCCAGTCCTTTCGCGTGGGCTGGGTCCCGGATCATCGTCGCCGTAAAAGCGGACAGGTTAAATCGCCCAAACCACTGGGTCCCGGCTTTCGCCGGGATGAGCGGGTTGATTAGGAGTTCTTCGGCGTCACGTCGCCGGCCTTGGCGGGGGCGCCGTCGAACTGGTCGGCGTAGGCGGGGTTGAGCAGGGCGCGGAAGGCGCTCTGGGGCAGGGCGACCCAGTAGGGGCCGTCCGAATAGGGGCCGATCTGATACGGACCCATCAGGAAGGTGACGCCGCCCGCCTTGCCCGGCGTCGTGCCCGGCGTCAGGACGAAGGGGGTGGCGACGGCCTTGGGGCAGGTCCACATCTTGCCGTCCAGGGTCGCGGCCTCGGAGCCGGGCGAGCGGGCCTGTTTGGCGGCGTTGGCGGCGGCGCACAGGGCCTTGTCCAGCACGGTCAGATCGGCGCCGGGGCGGAACAGGTCGGCGAAGCCCAGCCGCTTGTTGGTCGTCTTGTCCCAGATCACCGAGGCGAAGCTGGTGTTGGGGTGGGCGCCGCCCGTGAACTCGAAATCGGTGCGGGCCAGGCTGACCAGCTTGGCCGTCTCGGCGCCGGGCGCGAAGGCGATGGACTTCTCATAGGGGTTGGGGCCGGCGCCGGCCTCGCTGAGATCGGCCTGTGCGCCCTCCTCGAACTGCTTCAGGTCGCGCACCATGTCGGCATAGAGGGCGGCGTGCAGGGCGGGGGTGGCCTTGACCGTCTGCGGCAGGGTCAGTTTGACCGTGGCGTAGGGGGTCTTGCTGTCATAGCCGACCGGGGTGTTGTCGGCGGCGGCGACGGCCGGGGCCGGGGCGGCCTTGGGGGCGGGGGCCTTGTCCTCGCGGCGTTGGCAGGCCGCCAGGGTCGCGGCGACGGCGACGGACAGCAGCAGGATGCGGGGGGCGGAGGTCATGAGCTTTTCCTTCACAGCGTGATGAATCCGAGGGCGATGGCGGCCAGCAGTATAAGGCCGGCTTCGCGGTTCGACTTGAAGAGTTTCAGCGCCTGCGCGCCGTCGCCGCGGTCCAGATGGACGACCTGGCGCGCCAGATGGGCGGCGTAGGCGGCAAGGCCGATCCAGAACAGGACGCCCAGACCGGCGGCGGCGCCCGCCACGCCGGCCAGAACGACGGCGAGACCGTAGAAGACGGCGACGCCCGGACGCACGGCCGAGGCCAGGCGCCGCGCCGAGGACTTCACCCCGATCATGGCGTCGTCCTCGATGTCCTGAAGGGCGTAGATCGTGTCGTAGCCCAGGGTCCAGAAGACGCCGCCGACGTAGAGGAGGATGGCCGCCAAAGGCGTTGGGCCAAAGCACATCGTGATCGGGGTGATGTCGCCCGATACAGGCGCGTTGAATCTGTCGATCGCAGAAAAATAGCCCATCAGGGCGCCCCAGTTGAAGGTCAGGCCCAGCCACGCCTGCGGCCACCAGGTGATCCGCTTCATGAAGGGATAGGCCGCGACCAGGGCCAGCGAACCGACGCCCAGCAGGATGGCGACGGTCGGGAGGGTCAGCAGGATCGTCAGGCTGATCAGGCTGCACGCCACGACGAAGGCCCAGGCCTGTTTGACGCTGATCCGGCCCGACGGAATGGGACGCAGGGCGGTGCGGGCGACCCGGGCGTCGAAATCCCGATCCACGATGTCGTTGAAGGCGCAGCCCGCCGCCCGCATCAGACAGGCGCCGACGGCGAAGCCGACGAACAGCCACAGGTCATAGAGGCCGGGCGCCTGCCGATACTGGGCCAGGGCGAGGGCGATCCCCTGCCAGCCGGGCAGCAGCAGCAGCCATATGCCGATGGGCCGGTCGAACCGCCCCAGCTTCAGCCAGGGCTTCAGCCCCTCCGGCGCATGGCGATCCACCCAGTTGGCGCCGGCGTCGGGAAGGGGGGCGGAGGTCATGGCCACGACTTAGCGGTTATGGTGCGGGGGGTGAAGGCGCGGGTTCGTCTTTGCCTCATTCTCTGGGGCGGGCTTGGTCGTGGCAGGGTTCATCACGGCGATCACAACGCCCTCACGACGAACACGACGAGACCGCGCGTCGTCGTGTTCGGTTTTCGTCATCCCCCGGTCTCGCTGCGCTCGCCGGGGGATGACGAAAGAAAAAGGGGGCTGGATGGCTCCAGCCCCCTCTCGGTTCGACGCTTCGTCGGGATCAGTTCTGATACACCTGCCCCGAGCCGGAGACGCTGCTGTTCAGCTTGGCGGGGCGCAGGGCCAGGTTGACGTCGCCGGAGCCGTTGATGTCGATGTCGACCGTGCCGCTGGCGGCGACCGTGGCCTCGCCCGAGCCGGCGATGTCGACCTTGGCGTCCGTCAGCGTCAGGCCGGCCAGATCGGCGTCGCCCGAGCCCGAGATGTCCAGGTCCAGCCGGTCGGCGCGGCCCGAGGCGGTGACGTCCGACGAGCCGGACACGTCCAGCGCCAGGGACGGCTGGTCGTACTGACGGATGGTCAGGTCGCCCGAACCGCTGGAGACGAAGCGGCGCACGTTCGGGGCGGTGACGACCACCTTCAGCTCGTCGCGTTGCGAGCGGGCCGAGAAGTTGCCGTCGTTCCAGCCGAACACGACCCGTTCGTCGCCGTCGGCCATGCGGATGCGGCCGTTCTCGACCGTCACGCGGTCGGCCAGGGCCTTGGGTCCGGTGACGACGATGGAGCCGGCGTCGCCCTGGACGTATTCGACGTCGATGCTGGACTCCACGGTCAGGGTTTCGCCGCCGGTCCAGGCCAGGGTGCGGGTGGTGAAGGGGCCCATGTCCTCGGTCCCGCCGCCCTTGACCCGCTCGAAGCGGACGGTCTCGCCGTCGTCGTCCTTGAAGGTCCAGGCCCAGCCGTGGCGCTGCAGGTCGTTGCCGCCGATGGCGACGGCGCCGCCCACGGTGACGAGGCACAGCACCAGGGCGGCGCCGGCGATGATGAACAGGGTGCGGATCATGCCGAAGCTTCCGAAACAGGGGTTTGAGCGGGCGTGGGCTCAAGCGCGGGCTTGAGCAGGCGATAGTGAAGACGGGCGAACCAGACGACGCCGTTGACCAGCCAGATGGTGAAGATGGCCAGAAGCGCGGCGATGAAGACCGCCCCGGCCATTAGGCCCAGACCCATCAGGATCGCCGCGATCGGCCCGCCGGGGAAGCCGGCGAAGGGGCCGGCGACCATGATGACCCCGCCGCAGACGAACAGGGCGACGGCGGCGATGAAGAAGCCGAACACCGTCCCCACCACCCCCATCAGAATGGGCAGCAGGATCAGGATGTCGAGCGCGCCCAGGCCCAGGACCGCGAAGACGGCGCCGGCGGCGGCGGACGGGTTCTTTTCCTGATGCCAGCGCTGGATGCCGGCCTCGGCCTTCAGCTCGCGGGCCAGGCGCACGGGGTCGCCCAGGGCCTCGGCGACCTCGGCCTCGCTGCGGCCGGCGGCGATCCCGTCGTCGAAATGGGTCTGGTAGTCGGCGACGATGTCGTTGGCCGTGGTGGTCGGCAGACCGACCAGCCCGTCCTTGAGGCGGTTGATGAAATCGGCGCGCGTCATTGGGCGGCTCCCTGATCGGCGTCGTTCGCCACGATGGCGTCGACGGCCTTGGTGAAGGCGGACCATTCGGCGGTCTGGGCGGCGAGGGCCGCACGACCCGCCTCGGTCAGGCGATAGTATTTGCGCGAGGGGCCGGCGGAGGATTCGACCAGATAGGTCTCGACCTGGCCCTCCGACTGCATCCGCCGCATCAAGGGGTAGATGGTGCCTTCGCCCATGTCGATCGCGTCCGACAGGCGGCTGGCGATCTCGTAGGCGTAGCTGTCCGCCCGGCTCAGAAGCGCCAGGACGCAAAGGCCCAGCACCCCCTTCTTCAACTGTATCTCGATGGTTTCAGGCACCGCGATCTCTCCTGTGTGTGGAGATTGACTACGGCAAGGTATCTGGCGACGCAAGGTAGCTGTCGAAACATGACAGCGATTTAATCGCGGGCGTCGCATGGCCGATCTTTGGCGGCTTTACGGCGGCGCCTGCGTTGTTCGCTTGGCAAGCCGAAAGCGATCCGATAGGTCAAATCCATCGCCGGGCGTGGGAATCGCGCCAGTGTGATTACTTGCGAGCCATTCGCAAGTGTCTGCTGTAGAACGGTTTTATGGGGAAGACTCCTATGGGGATGGGCAAGCGAGCCCGGAGGACGCTGGGGGGGACTGCGGCCTCCATCGTGCTGGGGACCGGACTGGCGGTCTTCGCCGCCGCGCCGACCTGGGCGCAGGATCTGATGGGACAGCCGACGCCGGGGGGCATCGATCTGCAACCCGCGGCCTCGCCGCTGAAGCATGACGCCATCGCCTTCCACAACGGGCTGCTGGTGGTGATCACCGCCATCACCCTCCTGGTGCTGGGCCTGCTGGCGTGGATCGTGTTCCGCTACAACAAGAAGGCCAATCCGACGCCCGCGCGCTGGAGCCACAACACCACCATCGAGATCATCTGGACGGTCATGCCGGTCCTGATCCTGGCGGGCATCTCGCTGTTCTCGTTCCGGCTGCTGTTCGCCTATCACGACATGCCCACGCCGGACCTGACGGTGAAGGTGACGGGCAACCAGTGGAACTGGGCCTATGAATATCCCGATCAGGGCGTGGCCGAATACGTCTCCAACATGCTGCCCGAGGACGAGGCCAAGGCGCGGGGCGTGCCCTATCGCCTGGCGGCGACCGAGCCGATGGTCGTGCCGGTCGGCAAGACGGTCCAGCTGGTCATCACCGCCTCGGACGTGATCCACGCCGTGGCCCTGCCGGCCTTCGGCCTGAAGACCGACGCCGTGCCCGGCCGGATCAACACCACCTGGTTCAAGGCCGAGCGCACCGGCGTCTTCTACGGCCAATGCTCGGAACTGTGCGGCGTCGATCACGCCTTCATGCCCATCGAGATCCGGGTCGTGACCCAGGCGCAGTTCGAACAGTGGCTGGCCTCCAAGGGCGGTTCGATGAAGCCCAAGGTCGCCGCGCCCGCCGCCACGGCCCCTGCCGCCGCTCCCGCCGCTCCGGCCGAGGGCGAAGCCGCCGCCGCTGCGCCGGCCGCCGCCGCTCCCGGCGCCCAACCCGTTCCCGCCGCGGCGCCCGCCGCGCCGGCCGCCCAGTAAGAGGCGAACAGATCCATGGCTGACGCTACCGCAACCCGCGACGCGACCCACATCGGTCACGCGCACGACCATCATCACGACGACCACAAGGTGGGCTTCTTCACCCGCTGGTTCCTGTCCACCAACCACAAGGACATCGGCACCCTGTATCTGATGTTCGCCATCATGGCGGGCATTGTCGGCGGCGCCCTGTCGGGCCTGATCCGCTGGGAACTGGCCGAACCGGGCATCCAGATCTTCAAGGAAGGTTCGTCGATCCAACTGCTGGGCCTCGTCGAGCAGTCCAAGCACGGCTATAACGCCGTCGTCACGGCCCACGCCCTGATCATGATCTTCTTCATGGTCATGCCCGCCATGATCGGCGGTTTCGGCAACTGGTTCGTGCCGATCATGATCGGCGCGCCGGACATGGCCTTCCCCCGCATGAACAACATCTCCTTCTGGCTGCTGGTCGCCGCCTGGTGCCTGCTGATCCTGTCGATGTTCGTCGACGGCGGGCCGGGCAAGGGCTTCGGCGGGGGCTGGACGGCCTATCCGCCGCTGTCGACCACGGGCCACGTCGGCCCCGCCTTCGACCTAGCCATCTTCGCCCTGCACGTCGCGGGCGCCAGCTCCATCCTGGGCGCGATCAACTTCATCACCACCATCCTGAACATGCGCGCGCCGGGCATGACCCTGCACCGGATGCCGTTGTTCGCCTGGTCGGTGCTGATCACCGCCTTCCTGCTCTTGCTGTCGCTGCCCGTCCTGGCCGGCGCCATCACCATGCTGCTGACCGACCGCAACTTCCACACCCACTTCTTCGATCCGGCGGGCGGCGGCGACCCGATCATGTACCAGCACCTGTTCTGGTTCTTCGGCCACCCGGAAGTGTACATCCTGATCCTGCCGGGCTTCGGCATCATCAGCCACATCGTCTCGACCTTCAGCCGCAAGCCGGTGTTCGGTTATCTGGCCATGGCCTACGCCATGGTGGCCATCGGCTTCGTCGGCTTCATCGTGTGGGCGCACCACATGTACACGGTCGGCATGAGCATCAATCTGCGCGCCTATTTCATCGCCGCCACCATGATCATCGCGGTGCCGACGGGCGTGAAGATCTTCAGCTGGATCGCCACCATGTGGGGCGGGTCCATCAGCTTCAAGACGCCCATGTTGTGGGCGATCGGCTTCATCTTCCTGTTCACCGTCGGCGGCGTGACCGGCGTGGTCCTGTCCAACGCCGGCATCGATTACAGCCTGCACGACACCTATTACGTGGTGGCCCACTTCCACTACGTTCTGTCGCTGGGCGCCGTCTTCGCCATCTTCGCGGGCTTCTACTACTGGTTCGAGAAGATGTTCGGGGTGAAGTACAACGAGTTCCTGGGCGCGCTGCACTTCTGGATCATGTTCGTGGGCGTGAACCTGGTCTTCTTCCCGCAGCACTTCCTGGGCCTGCAGGGGATGCCGCGTCGCTACATCGACTATCCCGAGGCCTTCACCCTGTGGAACCACGTCTCGTCCATCGGCTATGCGATCACGGCCGTCGGCGTGGTGGTCTTCCTGATCATGCTGGCCGAGGCGGCGATCCGTCGTCGTCCGGGCGTGGCCAATCCGTGGGGCGAGGGCGCCACGACCCTGGAGTGGACCCTGTCTTCTCCGCCGCCGACGCACCAGTTCAACGAACTGCCGGTGGTCAAGGGCGACGAGCACTGACGCCCGGTCTCGGCGCCGTCCTTCGGGCCTGCCCCGAAGGGTCGGCCGAGGCGGCGAGGTAAAGACTGGGATGGGCCTCGGACGAACGGTTCGGGGCCCTTCTTTTTTGTTTCGCGGACATTTTGTTTCGCGGACCCGGCGACCCTCGGGACAAGCCCGAGGATGACGGTGTAGAAGATGACCATCGTGACCCCGACCGACCTCGATCAAGCCCCGATCTCGACCGCCCAGCCGGAGGACTTCTTCCAGCTGTTGAAGCCGCGCGTGATGTCGCTGGTGGTGTTCACCGCCGCGACCGGACTGATCGTCGCGCCGGGATCGGTCAATCCGCTGGTCGCCGCCATCGCCATCCTGTGCATCGCCGTGGGCGCGGGCGCGGCGGGGGCGCTGAACATGGCGCTGGAGGGCGAGACCGACGCCCTGATGCGGCGCACGCGCGGCCGGCCGGTGGCGGCGGGGCGGGTCAGGAAGAACGACGCCATGGCGTTCGGCGTGATCCTGAGCCTGTTCTCGGTCATGCTGCTGGGCATGAACGCCAACTGGCTGGCGGCGGGGCTGCTGGCCCTGACCATCGTCTATTACGCCGGTTTCTACACCCTGCTGCTGAAGCGTCGGACGCCCCAGAACATCGTCATCGGCGGGGCGGCGGGCGCCTTTCCCCCGGTGATCGGCTGGGCGGCGGCGACGGGCCATGCGCCGTGGCAAGCCTGGCTTCTGTTCGCCATCATCTTCCTGTGGACCCCGCCGCACAGCTGGGCGCTGGCGCTGTATTCGACCGGCGACTACGCCAAGGCGGGCATTCCGATGATGCCGGTGGCGCGCGGCGCCCGGTCCACGCGGTTGCAGATCCTGATCTACAGCCTGATCTTCGTGCCGACGGCCATCGCGCCGTCCCTGGTCGGTCTGGGCGGCGTCATCTATCTGGTGGTGTCGGTCGCAGGCGGACTGGGCTTTCTGGGCCTGGCCTGGCGGCTGTTCCGCTCGCGCGCGGGCGACGAGCCGGACAAGGCCGACACTGTGGGACGCGAGGCCGCATTGTATGACGTCAAGGTCCAGGCCAAACCGGCGCGGGACCTGTTCGCCTTTTCCATCCTGTATCTGATGGCCCTGTTCTCGGCCCTGTTGGTCGAGGCCCTGGCCGGTCTGGGAGCATAAGCCATGCGTCTGACCCCCGAAGAGCTGCGCGCACGCAAGCGTCGCAACGTCTGGATCGCCAGCGCCCTGATCGCCTTCATCGTCCTGGTCTTCGCCACCACCGTCCTGCGGCTGCAGCAGAACCAGGCGGCGGAACGTGAGCTGGAGCGCGCCGTCGCGACGTCCCAACCATGAGGACGGACCGCAAGAACCTGATCGCCATCGTCTGCGTGCTGGGCGTCATGGGGATGACGGGCGCGGCCTTCGCGGCGGTGCCGCTTTATCGGATGTTCTGCCAGGTCACGGGCTTCGACGGCACGGTGCGGCGGGCGCAAAAGGCGCCGGACCAGGTGCTGGACCAGACCGTGCTGGTGCGGTTCGACACCAATGTCCGGGGCCTGCCCATGACCTTCAAGGCGGAACAGGCGACGCAGCGGGTGCGGATCGGCGAGACGGGACTGGCCTATTTCGACGTGACCAACACCTCGGATCGGCCGATCCAGGTGCGGGCCGGTTATAATGTCGTGCCGGAATATACGGGGCCGTATTTCCAGAAGCTGCAATGCTTCTGCTTCACCGACCAGACGCTGGCGGCAGGCGAGACGCGCCAGTTCCCGATGCAGTATTTCATCGCGCCCGAACTGGCCACCGATCGCGATGCGCGGGGCGCGCGCGAGATCACCCTCAGCTACACCTTCTATCCGTCCGTCGACGCGCCGGCGGCCTGACGCCTTGGCCCGGCCCGGCGTGGATTTCCCCGGCGTGGGGTGCGGCCTGGTGATCCGGCGCGACGACGGCCGGGTGCTGCTGTATCGGCGGGTCGGGGCGCCCGAGGCCGGGGCCTGGAACATCGTCGGCGGCAAGGTCGATGCGATGGAGCCCTCGGCCGAGGCCGCGCGGCGAGAGGCCGAGGAGGAGACGGGCCTGACCATCGGCGGCGTCGACTTCCTGTGCCTGACCGAGGAAATCCTGCCCGCCGACGGCCAGCACTGGCTGTCGATGATCTATCTGGCGCGCGAGGTCCGGGGCGAACCGCGCCTGACCGAGCCGGACAAGCTGTCGGACATGGGCTGGTTCGACCTCGACGACCTGCCGCAGCCGCTGTCGGTCTTCGCGACCCGCGCCTTCGCGGCTCTGGCGGGGCGGGATTAAGGCCGTCCGGCGTCTGGCCTGTTGCGCTCGACGGCGTTATGTCGGAAGAAACGGTGACTTCATCGCAGGATCGAGGCCTGACAAAAGGCCCGACCGAGGATGGATTTGAGGGGAAGAGACCGCATGGCCGACGCGCACGCCGCTCCGCAGCACGACTATCACCTGGTTCCGCCCAGCCCGTGGCCGCTGGTGTCGTCCATGGCCGCCACCATCATGTTCATCGGGGCGGTGATCTGGATGAAGGGACTGGCCCCGGCGGACGGCGGCCCGATCGCCGCCAACTTCCTGGCCCAGGGCAAGCCCGGCGTCTTCTTCGCCGGTCTGGCGGGGGTGCTGATCTCCATGTTCGGCTGGTGGTCGGACGTGATCAAGGAGTCCAAGGCGGGCGACCATACGCCGGTCGTCTCCATCGGCCTGCGCTACGGCATGATCCTGTTCATCGCGTCGGAGGTGATGTTCTTCGTCGCCTTCTTCTGGATGTTCTTCGACATGGCCCTGTTCCACGAATCCCGGGCGCTGACGCCGGAAGTGGGCACCTGGGCCGACACGGCCAAGGCCTGGTCGACCTGGCCGCCCAAGGGGGTCGAGGTGCTGTCGCCGTGGCAGCTGCCGCTGCTGAACACCGTGACCCTGCTGCTGTCGGGCTGCACCGTCACCTGGGCGCACCACGCCATCCAGGTCGGGGACCGCAAGGGCGCCAAGATCGCCCTGGCCATCACCGTGGCGCTGGGCGTGCTGTTCACCTGCGTCCAGGCCTATGAATACCACCACATCCTGCACGAAAAGCTGTTCTTCAACGAAGAGGCCGTGAACTCGGGCCTGTATGGCTCCATCTTCTTCATGGCCACGGGCTTCCACGGCTTCCACGTCCTGGTCGGGACCATCTTCCTGACGGTCTGCCTGATCCGTCTGCTGGCCGGCGACTTCACCCCGCAGAAGCATTTCGGCTTCGAGGCGGCGGCCTGGTACTGGCACTTCGTGGACGTGGTCTGGCTGTTCCTGTTCGCCTTCGTCTATGTCGTCTTCGGTTGATCCAGGACGGCCCTGAAACCAGCGAAACGGCGCGGGACGAGCCATCGTCCCGCGCCGTCGTCGTTTGCGATCACCCGGTTCGCGCGGCGGTAAGGGGGCGCTGTCCGCGGTGCGGCCAGGGGCGGCTGTTCGACGGCTTCCTGAAGGTTCGGCCGGCGTGCGAGGCGTGCGGGCTGGACTTTTCGACCATCCAGACCGGCGACGGCCCGGCGACCTTCATCATGCAGATCGCCGGCTTCATCGTGGTGTTCTCGGCCCTCTTCGTGGAGATCAAATTCCACCCGCCGATGTGGCTGCATCTGATCGTCTGGCTGCCGATGGTGGCGGGCCTGTCGCTGGCGCTGATGCGGCCGGGGCGGGGGCTGATGATCGGGTTGCAGTACAGGAACCAGCGATGAGGCGTTTCCCGTGGGGGCTGACCGTGCTGACGGCGCTCGCCGTGGTCCTGCTGGTCGGTCTGGGCGTCTGGCAGGTCGAGCGGCTGAAGTGGAAGCAAGGGCTGATCGCGGCGGCGGATGCGGCGGCGGCGAAACCGGCCGCGCCGCTGGATCAGGTGCTGGCTGAAGGCGATCTGGAGTTCCGCAAGACCCTGATCGTCTGTCCCGGACTGGCCACCGCCCCCTTCGTGGAGTTGCAGTCGATCCATGACGGCGAGGCGGGGGTGCGGCTGATCTCGGCCTGTCGTCCCGCCGGTCGGGACTTCACCCTGCTGGTTGACCGGGGCTTCGTCGGCGAGGGCGTGGCGACGCGGCCGCGCGTGATCGAGACCACCCTGCCGCTGGTGCTGATGGGCGAGTTCCGCACTGCGCCCAAGCCGGGCGGCATGGCCCCCGCGCCGACCGGCGCTCGCTTCTACGCCCGCGACACGGCGGCCATGGCCCGGGCGCTGAAGGTCGCCGGCCCCGTGCGGCCCGAGGTGGTCTTCGCCCTGAGCGCGACCAATCCCGAGTTCCCGGCCCTGCGCCCCTCGGCCCCGCCGGCCGCCTTCTCCAACAACCATTTCGGCTACGCCCTGACGTGGTTCGGACTGGCGATCGCGCTCGTCGGCTTCTATGTGGCGCTGCTTCGTCGTCGAACCAAGAAAGTCCTTTCCTGACCGCTTCCCTTCACACCCTGTCCAACGGCGTCCGCGTCGTCTGCGATCCCATGCCCGGCCTGAAGACCCTGGCCGTCGTCGTCACCGTCAAGGGCGGGGCGCGCTGGGAGGCCGAGGACCGCTCGGGCTGGTCGCACCTGCTGGAGCATCTGGTGTTCAAGGGCGCGGGCGACATGGCCGCGCGCGAGATCGTCGAGCGGATCGAGGCCGAGGGCGGCACGATCAACGCCTCCACCGGATACGAGCGGACCAGTTTCGAGGTGCGGGGGCTGGACGGTTCCTTGCCGCTGGCCATGCAGGTTCTGTCGGATCTGGTGTTCCGCCCCACGCTCGATCCGGCCGAGATCGTGCGCGAAAAGGACGTGGTGGCCCAGGAGATCGCCGAGGCCTTCGACACGCCCGACGACCATGTGTTCGAAATGGTCCAGACCCGCGCCTTCGAGGGCCAGCCGATGGGGCGGCCGATCCTGGGCTCCATCGCCAGCCTGAAGCCCGCCGACAAGTCCTCGGTCGAGGCCTGGCGCGCGCGGCTGTATTCGCCCGACCGGATGGTGGTGTCCGTGTCCGGCGCGGTGGAGGAGGGCGAACTGCTGGCCCTGGCCGAGCGCTGGTTCGGGGATGCGGTGGCGACCCCGGTCGAGGCCCCGGCCCCGGCCGTCTTCGTCGGCGGCCATGCGAAACTGACGCGCAAGATCGAACAGGCCAATCTGGTGTTCCAGCTGCCTGCCCTGTCGGCGACCGATCCGGCCCTGTCGGCCATGCGGCTGTTCGGCGAAATCCTGGGCGGGGGCATGGCGTCGCGCCTGTTCCAGAGCGCGCGCGAGGAGCGTGGGCTGGCCTACGCCATCGACGCCTATCAGGAGCCGTATGAGGATGCGGGCGTCCTGGGCATCTACGCCGGGGCGGCGGCGGATCGGGCCAGGGAGCTGGCCGAGGTTTCGGCGGCCGAGGTGCGGGCGCTGGCCGAAACCGGGCCGACCGACAAGGAACTGGCGCGCGCCAAGGCGGTGATGAAGGCCGGTCTGTGGATGTCGGACGAAAACCCGATGAGCCGGGCGGGCCGCAACGCCGCCCAAACCCTGATTTTCGGCGCCCCCCGCTCCAGCCTGGCGATGACCGAACAGCTGGAGGCCCAGTCGGCCGAGGACGTGCGGGCGGTCGGCGGGCGGCTGCTGGCCTCGGGCCAGGCGGCCAGCGCCGTGCTGGGGCCAAAGGCCGCCGCCCCGGCGGGCGAGGCGTTCGCCAAGGCGCTGTTCGGGGGCTGATCCCGCAGGTTTCAAGGGAACATCGGCCCGACGCATCGGTTATGCTGGCGCTTGAACCCGTCCAGCCCGGAGACCCCCATGACCGTCCGCGTCGCCCTGATCGTCGGCAGCCTTCGCAAAGGCTCCTATTCGCGCGCCATCGGTCTGGAATTGAAGGCGATGGCCGCGCCGGCGCTTGAGCTGGAGCTGGTCGAGATCGGCGACCTGCCGCTCTACGACCCCGATCTGGAGACCGACGCGCCGCCGCCCGCCTGGACGCGGTTCCGCGAAGAGGTGGCGACGACCGAGGCCGTGCTGTTCGTGACGCCGGAATACAACCGCTCCATCCCCGGCGCGCTGAAGAATGCGCTGGACGTCGGCTCGCGCCCCTATGGCCACAGCATCTGGGCCAAGAAGCCCGCCGCCATCGTCAGCGTCTCGCCCGGCGCCTTGGCCGCCTTCGGCGCCAACCACCACCTGCGCCAGCCCCTGGTCTTCCTGGGGATGCCCACGATGCAGCAGCCGGAAGCCTATATCGGCAACGTCGCCGACCTGCTGGACGACGACGGCAAGCTGACAAAGGACGACACCCGCAAGTTCCTCAAGGACTTCATGGATGCGTTCGCCGCCTGGATCGACAAGACGAAGGCATAGTCGCCGGGGGCGGGTTCGTCACAGCGATCACAGCGAGTTCACGACGACCACGACGAGACCGCGCCGTCGTGTTCGTGGTGGGGTCGCCGTGTCCGTTGTGATGAACCGACCTTGATCGGGTTCCGCTGTCGCGGGCAGAGCGGCGCCCCAATTGAAAACGGCGGCCCGTTGCGGGGCCGCCGTTTCCGTATCGGATTGGACCGAACTCAGGCGGTCTGGAGCTGGCCAGCCGATTCCTTGCCCGAACGCTTGTCGCGTTCCAGCTCGTAGGAAACCTTCTGGTTTTCGTCCAGGCCGCGCAGGCCGGCGGCTTCAACGGCCGAGATGTGGACGAAGACGTCCTTGCCGCCGTCGTCGGGTTGGATGAAGCCGTAGCCCTTGGTGGCGTTGAACCATTTGACAGTGCCGGTAGCCATGATGAGACCTCCGTTAGAGATTGACCGAGGGAACGCCCCTGCGGCCTGTCGGGTCTGAATGGGAGCGGCCTGGACTCGTGCGTTCGCAGAGAGAGTGGGCGTTACGCAGAGAGATCGACGAGGCTTATGTGCGCAGGTCTTTGTGACAAATGCAAGCGCGGGCCGTGGGGCGACAAAATTCAACGGATGGAACGGTTTAGCTTGCAAGGCGTTGATGCGGCGAACGAAAGGCATTCCCAATGAACCGCACCCACGTCGTGGAGCGCGCCTATCAGCTGGCCCGCACCCAGAACTGTCTGAACACGGGGGACGTGGTCAAGGCCCTGTCCGGCGAGGGATATTCGGGCGCCGAAATCTCGCATTTCCAGGGCAGTTCGATCCGCGCGGACCTGAACCGCATCTGCAAGATGCCCAAGCCCGAGGCGGCCTGACCGCCTAATGCGCGCCGGCTTCGGCCGGCAGATGCATCTTCTCGAACCGCCCCACCCGCGCGACCAGGGTGCGGGCGGCCTCGTTCATGCCGACGACCTGAACCTGGGCGCCCTGGCGGCGATAGCGGAACACCACCTTGTCCACGGCGGCGACGCCGGTCAGATCCCACAGATGGGCGTCGCTCATGTCGATCTGGACATGGGTCGGCTGGCCGTGGTGTTCGAAACTGGCGGCGAACAGATCGGCCGAGCCGAAGAACAGCTGGCCGAACACGCGGTAGCGCAGGGCTCCGGGCTCGGGCGTCTCGATTTCGGTCACCACAAGCGTCTTGCCCAGTTTCCGCATGAAGAAGACGGCGGACAGAACGACGCCCAGCACCACGCCCTTGGACAGGTCATGGGTGGCGACGACGGTGACGGTGGTGGCGATCATGACGATCGACGACTGAAGCGGCAGGGTCCGCAGCTTCAGCACCGAGTTCCAGTCGAAGGTGCCGACCGACACCATGATCATGACCGCGACCAGGGCCGCCATCGGAATGCGCGCCACCCAGTCCTGAAGCGCCAGCATCAGGAACAGCAGGAACAGACCGGCCCACAGGGTCGACAACCGCCCGCGCGCGCCCGACCCGACATTGATCATCGACTGGCCGATCATGGCGCAGCCCGCCATGCCGCCGAACAGCGGCGACAGGATGTTGGCGATCCCCTGGCCGCGCGTCTCGCGATCCTTGTCGGACGGGGTGTCGGTGACGTCGTCGATCAGATTGGCGGTCAGCAGGCTTTCCAGCAAACCGACGAAGGCCAGGGTCGCCGAGATGGGCGCGATGATGACCAGCGTCTCCCACGTCAGGGGCACTGCCGGCAGGTGGAACATCGGCAGGGTCGTGGGCATCTGGCCCATGTCGCCGACGGTGCGGACGTCCAGCTTCATCACCATGACCACGGCGCTGATGACCACGATGGCGATCAGGGGCGAGGGGACGGCCTGGGTCAGGCGCGGCGCCCCATAGATGATGGCCAGGGCCGCCGCGACCAGGACGTAGGTGGTCGGGCCCGCGCCGATCAACTCGGGCATCTGGGCCAGGAAGATCAGGATGGCCAGCGAATTGACGAAGCCGGTCATCACGCTGCGGCTGACGAACTTGATGTAGCGGCCCAGTTTCAGCAGGCCGATGGCGATCTGGAACACCCCGCACAGGATGGAGGCGGCGAACAGATATTCGAGGCCGTGGTCGCGAACCAGCGTGACCATCAGCAGGGCCATGGCCCCGGTCGCGGCCGAGATCATGGCCGGGCGCCCGCCGACGAAGGCGATGGTGACGGCGATGACGACGCTGGCGTACAGGCCCACCGCCGGATCGACCCCGGCGATCAGGGAGAAGGCGATGGCCTCGGGGATCAGGGCCAGGGCGACGACGGTGCCGGCCAGCAGGTCGCGGCGCGGATTGGCGAGCCATTGCCGGCGCGCGGAGGCGATCAGGGTCATGGGGGGACTACATCTGGAATGAACCGCGCCCGACTGTTCGGCTTGCGGCGGTTCGGTTTCCCAGCGGATCGGCGGCGGGGATAGCCACCCGTCGCCTGCGAACAGGGCCGGGTCCAAGGTGATGCGTCCTGATGCGTCAGACGGGCGCGGAAAGCAAGCCGGCGGCGGACGGCCGGCCGTCAGACCAGGCCGGTCATCGCCGGGGCCTCGGCCGCGCTGCCGGGGAAGACGCGGTTGTCCAGGGCGGCGCGATCCAGACCCATGTGATCGCGCAACAGCCCCTTGAACACCGAACGGATGTCCAGGGTCGGGGCCAGGTCGCGGTTCTCGAACAGGCGGTTCTCGGCCAGGGTCGGCCAGTCGCCGATGGGGCCGCCGCGCCTGATCGCCCCGCCCGCCAGCAACAGGGACGAGCCGGTGCCGTGATCGGTGCCTTGCGTGCCGTTGGCGCGGGCGGTGCGGCCGAACTCGGTGGCGACCACAAGGGCGGTGCGCGACCAGGCGTCGCCCAGACCCGCCTTCAGCCCCATGACCAGCTGATCCAGCCCGATCAGCCGGTTCTGAAGCTGCGCCTTCTGACCCGCATGGGTGTCCCAGCCGTCCAGCGAGACGGCGACCCCGTCGGCGCCATCCGGCCCGCTCATCAGTCGGGCGACGGCCTGACCCAGGGCCTGGACGTCGTTGCGACGCACCGGCTGGCCGCCGACCCTCTCGACCCGCTCCTCGGTCGCCAGGCCGCGCGCCAGATTCTGGCCCAGCAGCGAATCGTCGACATAGAGGTCCTGAAGCAGGGCGGCGATGCGGTCGCCGCCGCGCACCAGCCCGCCCGGCGCCCAGCTGGACACGGGGGCGCCGCCGCGCAGGATCAGGGGCGTCTGGGCGCCGATGGACAGGCCCTTCACCGTGGTTCCGCCGGCCGCGGCCAGGGCGCGGTTCAGCCAGCCGTCGGTCTGTTGACGCAGGGCCTCGCCGCCGTTCTCCAGCACGTCCTGGGCCTCGAAGTGCGAGCGGATGCGAACGGGCAGGGCCACCGCCGGGGCGAACCGCATCTGGCCCTGACCATACAGATCGTGCAGGCCCGCCAGCGTCGGATGCAGGCCGAAGCCCTCGCCCATCGCCAGCGCGCCGTTCGCCTCGCCCGGCGCGCCGATGGCCAGACCGCCCCGCAAGGGAAGATAGTTGGCGTCGCCATAGGGGACGGTGACGGACAGGCCGTCCATGGCGCCGCGCGCGATGACGACCACCAGCTTGTTGGCGGGGCCGCGCGTCCCGGCGGCGACCCGGCCCGCGAAGGCCAGGCCCATGCCGGCGGTCGCGGCGGCCAGCAGGTGACGACGGTTCAGGGAGAGGGCGTTCATCGGCGTTGAAACTCCGGCGACATGAACAGCAGGGTCAGGGCTTCGGGACGGCTTTCGGCGCGGGCGACGGCCAGGCGCGTGCGTTCGCCGAGCCGGGCGCCCAGGGCGTCGGCGGCGACCGCATCGGTGTCGGAGACCTGAACGGTCGCGGCGGCGGCAGCGGCCCAGTTCAGCCGTTTGACCAGGGCGTCGGGGCCGGCCCAGTCGGCCGCCGTATCGGGCCACCCCTCGGGCGAGGGCGGGGCGTAGAGCGGCTGGCCCATGTCGGCCAGGGCCTGACGCAGGGGCGGCAGGCGCTGGGGCCGGGTTCCCAGGGCGCGGTGGGTCGAGACGATCAGGTCGTAGGGCGTCTTGATCTTGGCGGGCCGGGGCGTCCAGGTCTCGGGCGCGGCGATCAGGGCGCGGGCCACCTGGGCCAGATCGCCGCCCGAACGGGTCCAGGCGGCCTCCAGCCGGGCGACCAGGGCGTCGGGCGGGCTGTCGGCGACGAAGTGTGCGGCGAGACGCCGCGACAGGCGTCTGGCGGTCGCCGGATGGCGGGCCAGGTCGCGCAGCACCGCCTGCCCCTGATCCAGGCCGCCGGGGGGATAGGTCTTGCCCATCACCGTGCGGGCGCCGGGTTCGTGGACGTTGGCGCGGAAGACGAAGCCGTTGGGACCGGGCTGAACCTGGGCGGCCATGCGGGCGCGACGCGGACGGGCGGCGTCGGCGCCCGCGCTCTCGGCCTCGCGCGCGGTGGGAATGGACCAGCCGGTCAGGGCGCGGGCCAGTTCGGTCACGTCCGCCTGGGTGTAGCCCGCATCGGCGCCGACGGTGTGCAGCTCCATCATCTCGCGGGCCAGGTTCTCGTTCAGCCCCGCCCTGCGCCGGGCGCCCACCGGACTGTCGGGGCCGGTCGAGCGGGCCTGGTCCAGATAGAGCAGCATGGCCGGATGCTGTTCGCAGGCCATGACCAGATCCTCGAACCGGCCGAAGACGTGGGGGCGGACGGCATCGCACTCGTACTGGGCGATGAAGGCGCCGCTGTCGAACTTGGCGGCCGAGACGGTCAGGGCGTTCGACCAGAACAGGGCCCAGCGCTCGGCGAACCCGTCCTCGGTCGCGGCGCCCAGCTGGGCGCGGGAGAGGAAGGCCTGGGCCGTGTCCTGAACGATGTCGCGTCGCGCGGCCTGACGCGCCTCGCGCCGGGCCTCGGCGGCGGGATCGACGGCGCCGGCGCCGGGCGCAGGCGCGCGAGCGGCGGACTGATAGTCGAAATACTGGCCCAGCCGTTCGGTCGTGTCGGGCAGATCGCCCGGCGGCCGGGGCGCGCCCTGACGCCGGATTTGGGCCATGGCCCAGCCGCGCGGATCGGCGGCCACGCGCGCGATCTCGCCGGGGCGGGCGCCCAGACCCAGCCGGGTCAGGGCGACGGCGGCGTCGATGGGTGATGAAGCCATGACCTGTGTCCTCGTTCATCCCCCGAAGCCTGTAACGCAGGAGGATGCGGCTTTCCGTCGCGACGCGGCGACGGAAAAGCGACGAGGCGAGAACGACAAGCGGGACAGGTTCAATCGAGACGCGGCCCGCCGTCATTCCGGGGTTGAGCGAAGTGAAGAACCCGGAACCCAGGACCGCACGCGGTTCGCCTGATGCATCGACGCCGGATGCGAGCCCCCTGGGTTCCGGGTTCGTCCTGCGGACGCCCCGGAATGACGAACAGGGGGCGTCGATCCGGTGAGGTCAGGCCGGTTGGGCCAGGCCCGCCTCGGCCTGGGCGATCAGGTCGCGGTCATCGACCTGCCACGGGTGGAAGTCGGGTTTGTAGAAGGCGAAATAGTCGCCGATCATCCGCCGATACAGGCCCGGCTTCAGCCACAGCCAGCGGAACAGGCCGAACCGGGCGCGCCAGCCCACGATGCCGTCCTGTTTCAACAGCATCAGACTGGTCTCGCGCACCGTCTTTGTGAACAGCAGGGTGGTCAGCAGCATGGCCCAGCGCCGCAGCCGCCAGCGCTGAAGCGGCGACATCGCGCGGGTCGCGTGCAGGAAGACATCATAGGCCACGCCCTTGTGTTCGATCTCCTCGATCGAATGCCAGCGCCACAGGCGGGCCAGATCGTGCGGCGATCCCTTCAAGAGGTCGGGATCGGCCAGCAGCCGGTGGGCGAAGGCGGCGGTGAAATGCTCCAGCGCCATGGTCGCCGCCAGCTGGGCCAGCGGCGGACGGGCGCGGGCGATGCCCAGCCGTGCGGTGACATAGGCCTCGATCTCGGCGGTCTGGTAGCCGGCGCGTTCGGTGATGGCGTTGAAGGCCATGTGTTCGCGCGTGTGGGCCCCCTCCTGCACCGTGAAGGCGCGGATGTCGGCGGCCAGACGCGGCGGGGCGTCCTTGGCGAACCGCTTGACCGACTGGATGAAGAACCGCTCTCCGTCGGGGAAGGTCAGGCTGAGCGCGTTCATGACGGCGGTGCCGAAAGGGTCGCCGTTTAACCACCAGCGTGGCGTGGCGGCCTCGCGGTCGATATGCAGGTCGCGCGGCGTGATCTGGAGGTCGGCGGGGGTGGCGGATTTCGCCATGGTGAAGCTCCTTGGGATCGGCCCCTCGATTGCGAGACGAATATGGAGATAACTGACATCTATGTCAACTAATGGTCCGGCAAGGCGGCGACGCGGGGCGGTCGCGCGCGAAGAGGCGCTGGAGGCGGCGCGCGACCTGCTGCTGTCCGGGGGGCCGGCGGCGGTGACGCTGAAGGCGGTGGGCCAGCGGATGGGGGTGGGTCACGCCAATCTGATCCATCATTTCGGCTCGGCCGCCGGGCTTCAGGGCGCGCTGATGGACCGTATGGTGCGCGACCTGGCCGACCGGATCGAGGCGGGGCTGGGCGAGGCGCGCGACGACGTGGAGCCGGAGCGGCTGATGACGGCGGTGTTCGACGCCTTCGGCCGGGGCGGGGCCTCGCAGCTGGCGGCCTGGCTGGCGCTGGCGCGCGAACAGGCGCGGGCCGAAAGCTTCGCCGGGGTGGTGCGCGATCTGGCCGACCGGCTGGCGGCGATGGCGCCCGACGATCCGCGCGCGGCCGAGCGGGCGCGGTCGCTGGTCATGACCGCGGCCTATATGGCCTTCGCCGAGGGGCTGATCGGCGACATACTGACGCCGATGCTGGGCGCGCCCGACGGTCTGGGCCGCGATCTGGCGCTGAAACTGACGGCGACGCTTTTGGCCGAAGCGTAAGGTTCAAGCCAAGATCTTGGTGCTATAGTCCCCGCGATGGCCTTGTTGGACTGGATGAGCGATGTCGGCGGTCCCGTGATCCGGGGCGAGGGCGTGACCCTGCGCCCGCCGCGCGCGGGCGATTACGCCGCCTGGTCCACGCTGAGGGACGGGTCGCGCGACTATCTGCAGCCGTGGGAGCCGGCCTGGCCCGAGGACGACCTGACCAAGGCGGCCTTCCGTCGGCGGCTGTCGATCTATGCGCGCGAGATGGAGCTGGGCCACGCCTGGCCCTTTTTCGTCCTGGTCGACCGGGGCAGGACGCTGGCCGGCGCCGTGACCCTGTCGAACGTGCGGCGCGGCGTCGCCGAAACCGGGACGCTGGGCTACTGGATCGGCCAGCCCTATTCCGGTCAGGGCGTGGCGACGGCGGCGGTCAGGGCGGTGGTCGGCTATGCGTTCGACACGCTGAAACTGCACCGGCTGGAGGCGGCCTGCCTGCCGACCAACCACGGGTCGCGCCGGGTGCTGGAGAAATCCGGTTTCAGCCAGGAGGGCCGGGCGCGGGCTTATTTGAAAATTAACGGCGGGTGGGCAGACCATCTTCTGTTCGGCCTGGTCGAGGACGAGCGTTGACGGTCGCGGGCCGTCTGGAAGGGCGGATAGCGTGACGACACGATCCCGATCGCTGGCCTGGGACGCCACGACCGCCATCGAGGCGTTGGCCGCCGCCGACACCGCCCTGTGGATCTGGACGCCGGCCGAGAACGAACTGCGCTTCACCGGCGCCACCCGCGCCCTGGGCCTGGGGCCGCTGGCGCCGGAATGCACCGCCGCCGGCTTCGTCGCCCTGGCCCTGCCGCAGGACCGCAGCCTGGCCGAACGGATGCTGAAGCCCCAGGAGGAGGGGACCGAGGTGGCCGTGCGCCTGCGGATGCGCGGATCGGAAACCTGTCTGTGGCGCGGCGTCTGGCTGGAGGACGGGCTGCGCGCCGCCGGGGTCGTGGCGCTGGAGACCAAGTTCGCCGGGTCGGATCGCGACACGCTGACGGGGCTGCTGGACCGCCGGGCCTTCCTGGCGCGCGTCACCGAGGTTCTGACCCAGGCGGGCGAATACGAGATGGTGGTCGGCGACGTCGACCGGCTGCGGCGCCTTAACGAGGCCCTGGGCCACGAGCGGACGGACCTGGTGCTGTCGGCCCTGGGATCGCGTCTGGCGGCCGCCTTCCCCAAGGACGCCTCGCCCGCCCGCATCGGCGAGGACGAGTTCGCCATCATCGTGCCCAAGAGCGCCTCGCACACCAGCTATCGCGTCCGCGACGCGCTGGAGCAGCCGCTGCGCGTCGCCGGATTCGACATCTATCCGACCGTCTCCATCGGGGCGGTGATGGTGGAGGGCGGGCCGGACGCGCCGGACGCCGCCGAACTGCTGCGCCGCGTCGAACTGGCGGTGGAATCGGCCAAGAGCGCCGGTCGCGGCGGATCGGCCGCCTATGGCCGGGCGCTGGAAAGCGATTCTCTCAGCCGTCTGGCGCTTGAGGCGGATTTGAGAAACGCCTTCGTGCGCGGCGAGATCGTGCCCTTCTTCCAGCCCATCGTGAACCTGAACACCGGGGCGGTGGCGGGGTTCGAGGCCCTGGCCCGCTGGCGCCATCCGCGTCGGGGCCTGGTGCCGCCGGACGAATTCCTGGGCCTGACCGCCGACCTGGGCATGATGAACGAACTGGGTCTGCTGATGATGACCCAGTCGGCGCGGCAGCTGGCCGAATGGATCGCGCGCCATCCGCAGGCCAGCAAGCTGTTCTGCAGCGTCAATCTGTCGGTCGGCGAGATCGAGCGCCCGCACCTGTGCGAGGACGTGGCCCGCGTCATCAAGGAAAGCGGCCTGCCCAAGGGCGCGCTGAAGCTGGAAGTGACCGAGGGCGACATCATGCGCGACACCGCGCGCGCCGCCGAGGTGCTGCAGTCGCTGAAGGACGTGGGCGCGTCGCTGGCGCTGGACGACTTCGGCACCGGCTTCTCGTCCCTGTCCTATCTGGCGCGCCTGCCGTTCGATACGCTGAAGATCGACCGCTATTTCGTGCTGACGATGAACAAGGACGAAGGCTCGGCCAAGATCGTCAAGTCGGTGGTCAACCTGGGCCGCGACCTGTCGCTGGAGGTCGTCGCCGAGGGGGTCGAGAACGCCGAACTGGCCCGCCTGCTGCTGGACGCCCAATGCCACTACGGCCAGGGCTTCGGCTACGCCCCCGCCCTGCCGGCGCAGGAGGCCGAGGTCTATCTGGCCGAAAGCCTGGCCGACGGCTCCGCCCCCATCAAGCAGCGGTCGGCCTGACGGCGGCGATCAGATCGCATTTAGGGGCAGGCGGAGATAGCGTCGGCCGTCGTTTTCGAGCGGGGGCAGGTCGCCCGCGCGGATGTTGACCTGAAGCGAGGGCAGGATCAGTTGCGGTGCGCTCAGGGTCGCGTCGCGGGCCTCGCGCATGGCGACGAAGTCGTCCTCGGATACGCCGCCGCCCACGTGGATGTTCTCGTTGCGTTGTTGCGCCACGGTGGTCTCGAACCGATGGTCGGCGCGGCCCTGGGGCAGATAGTCGTGGCCGACGAAGACGCGGGTGTCGTCGGGCAGGGCGAGCAGGCGCTGGATCGAGCGATACAGGGTCCGGGCGTCGCCGCCGGGGAAGTCCGTTCGCGCCGTGCCGTAGTCGGGCATGAACAGGGTGTCGCCGGTGAAGACGGCGTCGCCGATGCGGTAGCTGACGCAGGCGGGGGTGTGGCCGGGGGTGTGGATCACCTCAACCGTCAGCTCCCCCAGCGCGAAGCGGTCGCCATCCGAATAGAGGTGATCGAAGACGCGGCCGTCGCTCCGCACGTCGCCCGCGCCGAAAAGGGGGGCGAAGGTCGACTGGACCTGGGTGATGCGCGCCCCGATGCCGACCCCCGCCCCCGTCGTGTGGCGAAGATGGGCGGCGGCCGTCAGGTGGTCGGCGTGGGCGTGGGTTTCCAGAACCAGGGCCAGAGTCAGGCCCGACGCCTTCAGCGCCGCCGTCACCGCCTCGATCGAACGGGTCGATGTGCGGGCGCTGGCGGCGTCGTAGTCCAGAACGGGGTCGATGATGGCCGCCCTGCCGCTGGCCGGATCGCTGACCAGATAGGTCACGGTGTGGGTGGCGGGGTCGAAGAAGCCGCGAACCTGGGGGTGTTGGATCATGGGAAGAACGCCTTTCGACGCCCAACATATTAGGTATTGCTTATTTAGCAACTGCTCATATTATGGTCGCCATGATCGACCTTCAGACCATCGGCATCGAACAATTCCAGGCCAGCGCGGGCGAGGCGGCGGCGCTGCTGCGCGCCCTGTCCAACGAGAAGCGTCTGATGATCCTGTGCCAACTGGGCGAGGGCGAACTGTCGGTGGGCCAGCTTCTGCCGATGGTCGGCCTGTCGCAGTCGGCCCTGTCCCAACATCTGGCCAGGCTGCGCGACGAGGCGCTGGTCGCCACGCGGCGTGACGGCACGGCCATCTTCTACCGCATCGCCGACCCGGCGGTCCTGAAGGTCATCGCCGTGCTGGCCGAAATCTATTGTCCCCCCGCCTCTTCCGAAAAGGCCTGATGTCCATGAGCGTCCTGACCCCCCTGTCCCCCGCCGAGGTTTCGCGCCGCCTGAAGGCGGGCGAGGCGGTTCTGATCGACATTCGCGAACCCGACGAGTTCGCCCGGGAACACGTCGTCGGCGCCGTCCATGCGCCGCTGTCGTCCCTGGATCGGTTCTCCCAGAGCCAGGCGAACGGGCGCGCGGTGATCTTCACCTGCCGCACCGGCAACCGCACCGAGGTCAATCGCGACCGTCTGGCGGCGTGCGTGTCGGGCCAGGCCTTCGTTCTCGAAGGCGGGCTGGAGGCGTGGAAGGCGCACGGGCTGGACGTGCGCGCGGATCGGTCCAAGCCCATCGAACTGATGCGGCAGGTCCAGATGGCGGCGGGCGGCCTGATCCTGATCGGGGCGGCGCTGGGCCTGTTGGTCCATCCCGCCTTCTGGGGGCTGTCGGCCTTCGTCGGGGCGGGCCTGTTCGTCGCGGGCGCCACGGGCTTCTGCGGCATGGCGCGCGTGCTGGCCGTCATGCCCTGGAACAGAACCGCGCCGAAGGCCGCCTGACGCCATGACGACCGATCTGCTGCCTTTGGGCCTGGCCGTGTTCAGCGGCGGCGTCGTGGGCCTGTTGCTGACGCTGTTCGGCGGCGGCGGGTCGGTGCTGGCGGCGCCGCTGCTGCTCTATCTGGTCGGGGTCAGCGATCCGCACATCGCCATCGGCGTGTCAGCGGCGGGGGTGGCGCTGAACGCCCTGACGGCTCTGGCCGGCCACGCCCGGGCCGGGCGGGTGCGCTGGCCCTGCGCCATCCTGTTCGCCGTCACCGGGGCGGCCGGGGCTTGGCTGGGGTCGTCCCTGGCCAAGATGATCGACGGCCATCGGCTTTTGCTGATCTTCGCCGTCGCCATGGCGGCCGTGGGCCTGTCGATGCTGCGCTCCAGACCGGCGGTCGCCCGTCCCGAACCCCGGCTGAACTGGTCCATGTCGCCGGGCGTCGGCCTGACGGGGGCGGGGGTGGGATCGGCGGCGGGCTTCTTCGGCATCGGCGGCGGCTTTTTGATCGTGCCGGGCCTGATGGCCTCGACGGGGATGAGCCTGGCCACGGCGCAGGCCGCCTCTCTGCTCAGCGTCGCGGCGTTCGGCGCGACGACGGCCGGCAACTACGCCCTGTCGGGCTGGGTCGATCCCGCCCTGGTCGCCGCCATGGCGGTGGGCGGGGTCGCGGGCACGGCGATGGGTCTGCCACTGTCGAAACGGCTGGGCGCCAATGTCGTCATGGGGCGCCGGCTGTTCGCCGGGCTGATCCTGATCGTCGCCGTCTATGTGGCGGTGCGCGCGATCCTCGCGCTATGATCAGCCTTCATGCCTTGGCCGCCGTCGGCATCTAGGTTCAATCGACATTCAGCCCATGACTGTCATTCCGGGGCGTCCGAAGGACGAACCCGGAACCCAGGAGCGGGCATCAGGCGTTGGATGCGTTCAACAACGGGACCGGCCCCCTGGGTTCCGGGTTCCTCGCTCCGCTCAGCCCCGGGATGACGAGCCGAGACACCTGCCTTCACGAATGTCGATTGAACCTAGCCGAGACGATCCTGCGCCCTGATGAGATCGTAGACTTGTCTCGGATTGCTGATCTGCTGGAACTGCGAGGAGCCGCCAAGCGACGGGGCCCAGAGCCCAAATCCATTCATGGCGATAGCCGAGGTCATCCAGTTGCCTTCGAACACGATGCTGCCTGTTCCGTCGCTGTGTTCGGACAGCTCCAGCTTCGGTAAGCGGCGAATTTCCAAGGATGTGAGCTTGGGCTGTTTGCGATCAAGCAACATCAGAACGCGCTGGTTCGTCACGGCGTAGAACTGGGTTTTTCTGATCATCGCATCGTGAATGAACCGGCCGACGATCAGGTAAAGGCCGACGATAAGGAATGGCAGTCCAAATAGGCGAAAGAACCACAGGTCCCCTTGATCGCCGCCCGGCATAATCCACACCATTGCATTCCAGAGGATCGCAAAGCCGCCCCAAAGCAGGCTGAATGGAATGAGGAAAATGTCCTTTCCGCTGACTGTCAGGCCCTGTTTCGGCTGCCCCGCCCACAAAACATTTTCGTCTGAGGCGAGATAGGATCGGAAACGGTCGGTCGCGTATCTAGAGGTCATAAACGCTCCTAACCGACTTCAGAAAGCGGCGCTATATGGTCGATCCATACAGCTGCGCTTCAGCCTAGCCATCGCCGCTGCGATCCCACACAGTACGCCCATGACCGACGCCCGACTGGAGATCGCCGCCGGCTTCGCGACCGCGCAGGGTCCGAAGGCCGACAATCAGGATTTCGGCGGCGTCCACATCGGCACGACGGCTGAACAGCGCGAGCATGGGGTGGTGGCCGTGATCGCCGACGGGGTGTCCGGCTCCAAGGCCGGGCGGATGGCGGCCGAGCTGACGACGCGCAGCTTCATCGACGGCTATCTGGACCAGAATCCGCTGAACGGCATCGCCGCCAACGGGATCAAGGCGCTGAGGGGCTTCAACCGCTGGCTTCACGCCAAGGGGCGCGTCGATCCGGCGATGGAGGGGGCGGCGACCACCTTCACCGCCCTGGTCATGCGCGGGCGCGAGGCGGTGGCCCTGCATGTCGGCGACAGCCGCGCCTGGCATTTCCGCGACGGCGCCCTGACCCGGTTGACCGAGGATCACACCCGCGCCCAGCAGGGGATGAGCCACGTCCTGTATCGCGCCGTGGGCATAGAGGCGGACGTCAAGCTGGACGTGCGCCAGGTGCGGCTGGAACCGCACGACCGGCTGCTGCTGACCACCGACGGGGTGCATGGGGTGCTGGGCGAGGCGGCGCTGGCGGGTCTGCTGGCGCGTCGGGGATCGCCGGACGCGGACGCCCGCGCCATCCTGGCCGAGGTCGAGGCGGCGGGCGCGCGCGACAACGCCACCGTCATCGTCATCGACGTGGTCCGCACCGGCGCGCCGGACTGGGAGGCGATCACCGCTGAGGCGGAGGGGCTGGCCATCGCGCCGCCGCCGGTCGTGGGCGAGACGGTGGACGGCTTCGTGCTGCAACGGCTGATCGCGGACGGCCGCTACACCCGCCTGTTCCTGGCCAGGGACACGCTGGGCGACGCGGGCGTGGTGGTGCTGAAATTCCCCAAGCCCGCCGTGGTGTCCGAACGCGGCGCCCGCACCGCCTTTCTGCGCGAAGCCTTCATCGGCCGGCGCATCGACAGCCCCCATGTCGGCAAGGTTCTGACGCTGGACGTGGGCCGCCAGAGCCGCCTCTACATCGCCCAACCCTTCCACGCCGGTCGCACCCTGCACGCGCATCTGGCCGAGGAGGGGCCCTATCCGATCGCCGAGGGGATCGCCGTCGCCCTGCCGCTGGCGCGCGCCGTCTCGGCCCTGCACCGGGCGGGGGTGACGCACCGCGACATCAAGCCGGACAATGTGATCCTGGAGCCGGGCGGGGGGCTGAAGCTGGTCGATCTGGGCGTGGCGCGGCTCAGGCTGGCCGAGGAGTTCGCCGAGGCCGAGGCGCCGGGCACCGCCGGCTTCAAGGCGCCGGAGATGTATGCGGGCGAGGCGGGCAACGCCCTGACCGACCAGTTCGCGCTGGGCGTCACCCTGTATCGCCTGTTCACCCGCACCTATCCGTGGGGCGAGGTCGATCCGGCGGACGCGCCGCGTTTCGACCGCGCCCCGGCGCCCCCGACCCGTCACCGCCCCGACATGCCCGCCTGGCTGGAGGCGGCCATATTGCGCGCTACGGCCGTCGATCCGAACGAGCGGTTCCAGGATGTCGAGGAGCTGATCCATGTGCTGGAGACGGGCAGCGCCGTCGCCGCCCCGCCGCCGCGTCAGCTGTCGCTGATCGAACGCGATCCGGTGCGGTTCTGGCAGGGCGTCAGCCTGATCCTGCTGCTGGCCTTCCTGATCTCGATGGCGACGCGATAGGGTTCGGTCAGGCCCGGCCGCCCTGGGTGGACAGCATGGCCGCGTCCACGCCCAGCTGGGCCAGGGCGCGCGTCCATTTCGACGTGTGTTCGCCGTCGAAGATCAGATCCATGTCCGCCTCGGCGGTCAGCCAGACATTGTCGGCCAGCTCCTCCTCCAGCTGACCCTCGCCCCAGCCGGCGTAGCCCAGCAGCAGGGCCGAGCGGCGCGGGCCGCCCACGTCGTCGGTCATGGCCGTCAGGGCCTCGCGCGTGCCGGTCATGGCCAGGCCGTCGCCGAAGGGCAGGCTGTCCTCGCCGATCATCCAGTCGTCGGTATGCAGGACGAAGCCGCGCTCGCGCTCCACCGGCCCGCCCATCAGCACGACCCGGCCGATCGACTGGTCCGGGGCGGGGGCGTCCAGCTTGTCCAGCACCGTCTTCAGATCCACGCCCGGCGCGGGCCGGTCCAGCCTGAGCCCCATCGCATGATCCGGCCCGTGGGCGCAGATCAGGATGACGGCGTGTTCGAACCGGGGATCGTCGATGCCGGGCATGGCCACCAGCAGGCGGCCGGTCAGGGTGGAGGCTTCGCTCATGATCCGGTCATCATCCGTCGCGAAAGCGGCGGGCGCAAGACACGGACGCTTGCGGTTGGGCCGGCGGCCTCTATGTGTCGCAGGCGGCGTTTCATATCCGTGCGACGCCCCGCCTTTCCCCTTCATCCCTTCCCTGTCCGCGGAGACCCCCATGACCATCCAGATCGGCGATCGCATCCCTGACGCGACCCTGGCCCAGGCCACGGCCGAAGGGCCCAAGCCCGTCAACACGGCCGACATCTTCGCCGGCAAGACCGTGGCCCTGTTCGCCGTGCCCGGCGCCTTCACCCCGACCTGCTCGGCCCGCCACCTGCCGGGCTTCAAGGATCATCTGTCGGACATCCAGGGCAAGGGCGTCGACACGGTGGCCTGTATCTCGGTCAACGACGCCTTCGTCATGAAGGCCTGGGCCGACAGCCAGGGCGTCGCGGACGACAGCATCGTCATGCTGGCCGACGGCAACGGCGACCTGACCAAGGCCCTGGGCCTTGTGTTGGACGGTTCGGGTTTCGGCCTGGGCGAGCGTTCGCAGCGCTATTCCATGCTGGTCAAGGACGGCGTCGTGACCCAGCTGAACATCGAACAGGGCGGCGAGTTCAAGGTGTCCTCGGCCGAGCATCTGCTGGCGCAGCTTTGAGGGCCTTCGGTCCAGGCTCAAGTCGCGAAGCGGTAGTCTGGACCGAAGAAGGATGACGACCGATGTGTTCAGCCCGGAAAAGCGCAGCGCCGTGATGCGTCGCGTGAAGGGGCGGGACACGTCGCCGGAACTGGCCGTGCGCAAGGTTCTGCGCGCGGCCGGGATCGGCTATCGGCTGGGCGGCGGCGGCCTGCCCGGTCGGCCGGACGTGGTGATGAAGGGCCGGCGCGTCGCCCTGTTCGTCCACGGCTGCTTCTGGCACGGCCACGACTGCCCGCGCGGCGCGCGCCGGCCCAAGAGCAACGCCGACTACTGGATCGCCAAGATCGCCCGCAACCGCGCCCGCGACGCCGCCGCCGTTCAGGCCCTGCTGGCGGACGGATGGCGCGTTGTCGTGGTGTGGGAATGCGAGATGCGTCGGCCCGACTTCGCCGCGTCTCTGGTCGCCGAGGTGACGGGTCAGGCGGCCTCGGAGCGGGCCTGAGCCGTTTCTTCCAACACGTGCTGCAGGGCGCCGATCAGGGCCGGAGGCGTCAGGGGCTTGGAGACGAAATAGGCCATGCCGGCCGCCTGGCAGGCGGCGACGTCCTCGGGCGCCGTGTCGGCGGTGACGGCGACCACGGGCGTCAGGGCGTTCGGACCCTGGCCGGCCCGCAGGCGACGGGTCGTCTCGCGCCCGTCCAGCTCGGGCATCCGCACATCCATGAAGATGACGTCGAACACCGTCTCCTCGCAGCGTTCCAGCGCGATCAGGCCGTCGGCGGCGGTGGTGATCTCGCACCCCAGCGGCTGAAGGATCAGCTGGACCGCGCGGCGATTGATGTCGTGGTCGTCCACCACCAGCAGGCGCAGCGGCCGGTCGGCGTCGTCGTCCTGTTCGGGCTCCGCTTCGGGTTCGGCCGCCTCGATGACCGGAGGAGGCTCCGGCAGCGGCTCCGGCAGGGGTGCGGCCGGGATCAAGGCGCGGGCGATCTCCAGCCGGCTTTCGTCGACCGTCTCGACGGCCTGTCCGGTCGTCTCGCCGCGCGGCAACACCAGTGAGACGGTGAAGCGCGAGCCCTGGCCCGGCGTGCTGCGCACCGTCAGCCGTCCGCCCATCAGGTCCGCCAGATTGCGGCTGATGGCCAGCCCCAGCCCGGACCCGCCGTAACGGGCGGTGACGCCCTCGGCCGTCTGGTCGAACGGGGTGAACAGGCGCGCCAGCTGATCGTGCGTCATGCCGGGGCCGGTGTCGGCGATCTCGAACGTCAGGGCGTAGTTCGAGGGTTCCTCTGGCCAGGCCTGGACCCGCAGGGTGATCGACCCGGTCTCGGTGAACTTCATGGCGTTGGACAACAGGTTGTTCAGCACCTGGCGAATGCGGATGACGTCGCCCTTGACCATGCGCGGCGTCAGGGCGGCGCCCTCGATCCGCAGTCTCAGCCCCTTGGCGTCGGCCTGGGCGCGCCACAGCTGCAGCGTATGGGCCAGCATCTGGCGCAGGTCGAAATCCTTGACCTCGATGCTCATCCGCCCGGCCTCGATGCGGGAATGGTCCAGCAGGTCGTCCAGCAGGGACTTCATCATCAGGCCGGCGTCGGTGATCAGTTCGGCGTTCTGACGCATGCCGGCGTCGCCGCCGCGCAGGTCCGCCGCCCCGCTCAGGATCGCGCCGATGGGGGTCCGCAGGTCGTGGCCGATGGCGGCGAGGAAGGCGCGCTGCTCGCGCAGTTCCTGGCTCATCCGCGCGACGTGGGCCTCGGCCAGCAGCCGGTCCTTCTGTTCGGTCTTCACCCGCTCGGCCAGGTTACGCCAGACGTTCAGGCAGTAGATGGTGAAGATCGTCACCGCCGCCGCCGCCGTGATCGCCGCCCCCACCGGCGCGCCCAGACGGATCAGCAGGAAGGGGAAGGCGGCCATATAGAGGGCCTGGGGCGCGGTGGTGCAGGCCAGGACGGTCAGCGAACGGGGCGCATTGACCATCGAATAGACCATGGCCGCCGGCAGCATCACCGCCGCCGACACGCCGCCCGCCACGCCGCCATACAGCCACAACAACAGCGACAGGGCGCCGTACAGGCCGGTGTTGGCGAACATGGTCGCCCCGCCGAGGATGTTGCGCGCCCTGGACATCGGGCGCGGCGTCGGGGCGTTCAGCGGGGAGAAGACGAACGCCTCCCACAGCTGGATGGCGACATAGGCCATGCACCAGCCCAGGGCGATGCGCCAGCCGACCAGGGGCGTCGCCGCCAGGCTGCTGGCCAGACCCACGGCGACGCGCTGCGGCATCGCGCCACGGCGTTGCCGAACCGCGAAGGTCCAGCCGCTGACCGTATCGGCGCCCGTGGTGTGCGGCATGCGTTTCCCCGTTGGCGCCATCAGGCGCTTCGAGGCGACCATGCCCTGCTTGAGCCTAACGCTCCGTCAACGGCCGGCGCCGATCGCCTGGGACAGGGTGGAAAAACCGTCGGCGCGCAGGCGGGCGGCCAGGTCGCGCTTGATCCGGGCGACCAGGCCGGGGCCTTCGTAGATCAGGGCGGAATAGAGCTGGACCGCCGAGGCGCCCAGGCGGATGCGGGCATAGGCCTCGGCGCCGCTGTCGATCCCGCCGACCGCGATCAGGGGCAGACACCCGTTCGCCGCCTCGGCCGCCGCGCGCAGCGCCTTTTCGGCGAAGGGGCGGATGGGGGCGCCGGACAGGCCGCCGGTCTCGTGCGCCTGGGGCGAACGCAGGGTCTCGGGCCGTTCCAGCGTGGTGTTGGACACGATCAGACCGTCGATCCGGTGGGCCAGCGACGCCTCGACGATCATGCCGATCTCGTCGGCGATCAGGTCGGGGGCGATCTTCAGGAAGACGGGTACGCGAGCGGGGCCTGAGGCGGGGCGGGCGGCGTCGATGCGGCCCAGAAGGTCGTCCAGCTGCTCGCGGCCCTGAAGCGCGCGCAGGCCCGGCGTATTGGGCGAGGAGATGTTGACGGTGAAATAGGAGGCGCGCCCGGCCAGCCGTTCCAGACCCGCCACATAGTCCGCCGCCTTGTCCTCTGTGTCCTTGTTGGCCCCCAGATTGGCGCCGACCACCACGCCCGCCGGACGCCGATCCAGCCGCGCGGCGAAGGCGTCCAGCCCGGCGTTGTTGAACCCCATCCGGTTGATGACGGCGCGGTCTTCGCCGAGGCGGAACAGGCGCGGCTGCGGGTTTCCGGGCTGCGGGCGCGGCGTGACCGAGCCGCATTCGACGAAGCCGAAGCCCAGCCGCGACAGGCCGCGTAGAGCCTCGCCGTTCTTGTCCAGACCAGCGGCCAGGCCGACCGGATTGGGCAGGTCCAGCCCGGCCAGGTCGGTCCTCAGGATCGGATCGTCGGCGGGCGGGCGGGGCAGGGGGGCGAGCGCCAGCCCCCTGATCGCCAGCCGGTGCGCCTGTTCCGGGTCCAGCCGTCGCAGCAGGGCGGCGCCGAGATCGGTCAGGCTCATTTCGCGTCCTCGAACGCCATCTCGCCCTCGGCCGTGACCCGGAAAGCGCGCGAAGCGACGACGGCGGCGACGGGCAGGGGGGCGTAGAGGTGGGGGAACAGATCGCCGCCGCGCGACGGCTCCCAGATCAGATCCTCGCCCAGACGGTCCAGGTCCACGGTCAGCAGCAACAGGTCGGATCGCCCGGCGAAATGTTTGCGCGCCGTCTCGGCCAGTTGCGGTTCGGCGGACATATGGATGTAGCCGTCGGCGAGATCGACGGGCGCCCCGTCGTAGCGGCCCTCGGCGACGGCCGCGCGCCATTCGGCCGCGTCCACGATCTTGTAGGCGATGTCGGTCACAGGGACGGCGCGCCCAGCGACCGGGGCGTCAGAAAGCCCTCGTAGGCGCAGCGGCCCGCCGCGTCGACGGTGAACAGGGCGGCGGCCCCGGTCGGGAAGCCCCCCGCCAGCCGATCCGTCACCGCCGGCGAGGCGGCGCTTTCGACCAGATATTCCGCCGCCAGCACATGGACGCCCGGATTGTGCGCCAGGATCAGCAGGCAGCCGGCCTCGTCCTCGCTGGCCTCGACGAAGCGGCGGATGACGTCGGCGGGGGCGTTGTACAGACTGGCCTCGTCGCGCACCTCGACGTCGCCCAGGGCGTCGTGAATCTGCTCCCAGGTCTGGCGGGTCCGCACGGCGGTCGAGACCAGGGCCAGGTCGGGCTTCAGCCCCCGTTCGGCCAGGGCGCGGCCCATCAGGGTCGCCTCGACGCGGCCGGCGGCGGACAGGGGGCGGGCCTCGTCCCCGCCGCCCGACGGGGCGGAGCTTTCGGCCTGGGCGTGGCGCATCAGGATCAGTCGGTGCATGATCTTCGCCATAAGGCGGTTTGCGTCGTCCGACCAGACGCCGCGCCGGTCAACTCCCCGTCAGTCCCCGATCGGGCGCGGGGTTTCGCCGCGACGACACCGAGGCGGCCGGCTGGGGCGTCAGGACGGGGGCGGCGATCCGCTGGGCATGGCCGCTGGGGCGGATGCGGGCGTAGGTCTGGCGCGTCGCCTCCAGAAGGATCAGGCCGGCGGCGCCGGGAAAGACGCGACGCCCCACCTGTTCGAACCCTTCGGCCAGCGGCAGCATGGGGCCCCACGGCGGGACATACAGGGTCTGGGACCAGGCCGTCGGCTCCAGTCCCACGTCGCGCACCAGCCGCTCCAGCTGGCGACGGGTGAAGGGGCGTCCGTGGCCGAAGGGGGTGTTGTCCGCCCGCGCCCACAGGCCGCCGCGCGCCGCCGCCGCCAGGATGATCCTTCCCGTCGGCGCCAGCGCCCGCACCGCCTCCAGCAACAGGGCGGCGGGGTCGTCCGCCTCTTCCAGCGCATGGACCAGCAGGATGCGGTCGAACGATCCGGCGGCGAAGGGCAGGCGGCGGTCGTCGACCAGAAGGGTGCGGTTGCGCCCGACCGCCGGCCAATGCTCGACCCCCTGGCCGCCCGGCATGGCCGCGACCACCCGCCGCGCGCCGACGAAGGCGTCCAGCCAGGGGGTGGCGTAGCCGACGCCCAGCACGTCGCAATCGGCCGCCTCGCCCCAGGCGTCGTCCAGCCGCCGCGCCACCAGCCGCCGCGCCAGGGCGCCGGTCGGCTCGCCGTAGAAGGTTCGAAGTTCGTCGATGCTGCGCCGCATGGGGTCACTATAGGCCCGGCGACCGCCCGGCTGCTAGGATGGCCGCATGACCCTGGACGTTCATCTGTTTCCCTGCCGCAGCGACAACTACGGTTTCCTGATCCGCGATGCGGCGACCGGCGTTGTAGCGACGGTCGATACGCCCGATGCGGCGCGCATCCTGGAAGAGCTGGAGCGACTGGGCTGGGGCCGGCTGGACCTGATCCTGAACACCCACTGGCACCCCGATCACACCGAGGGCAACGCCCGGCTGAAGGCCGAATGGGATTGCGAGATCGTGGGGCCGGAGGAGGTGCGCCGCGTCGCCCCGCTGGATCGCGTGGTCGCGGACGGCGATGTCGTGCAGGTAGGCGAGACGCGGTTCGAGGTCACGGCGACGCCGGGCCATACGCTGGGCCATGTGGTGTTCCGCTCGGTCGCGGACGACCTGGCCTTCGTCGGCGACACCCTGTTCGCCCTGGGCTGCGGACGGCTGTTCGAGGGCACGCCGGAGCAGATGTTCGCCAGTCTGCAAATCCTGAAGACCTGGCCCGACCGGACGGCGATCTGGTGCGCCCATGAATATACGGCCTCGAACGCCCGCTTCGCCCTGAGCCTGGACGACCGGCCCGAGACGGCCGCCCACGCCGAGGCGATCTTCGCGGCGCACGAGCGGGGCGAACCGACCGTGCCGACGACGATGGGCGTGGAGAAGCGGTTCAACCCCTTCCTGACCGCGACGGACGCCGACCAGTTCGCCGCGCGTCGGGCGGCGAAGGACGCCTTCTAAGGCGGAGGTGGTCTGGAAGGTTCGTCACAACGGGCACGGCGAGGTCACGGCGAACACGACGGGACCGAACGCGCGTCGGCTTTCGTCGCCCTGTTCGGGCCATTGATCGATCCGCGGCTTCGCCGCCGCAGGCCATCAGGACGTTCCGAACCGGCAAGGCGCCGTCGTGTTCGCCGTGACCTCGTTGTGATCGCTGTGACGAACCCTGTCTCGAACGAGGTCGGCAAAGCAGCCAGCCCTACTCAGCCGCCTAATGGTCCCGGAGGGGGCTAGCGGTTCAGGGCCTCGCCGCCGACGACGCGCACGATTCGCGCGGACGAGGGACGTCCCGCCATGCCGGCGTCGGCGTCGATGACGATGCGCAGCGTGCCCTGAACCAGGGTGACGCCCGGTCGGCCCTGGTCGGACACCACCACGCGGCGCACCCGCTCGACCTGGCTGCGCAGGTTCGAGGCGCGGGCCATGCGCACGATGGCGTCGCTGGCGGCCGAGACGGTTTCGGCCGCGACCTGTTCGGAGCCGGGCTGAATGTCCACGTCGATCACGATCAGCCGGCCCATGGCCGTGCTGGCGCGATAGCTCTGGCGCATGAAATAGTCGACCAGCTGGGCGCCGGTCAGGGTGGCGCTCGCCAAGCCTTGCGCCTCGCCCACGCGCGACACGGGCGACCCCTGCGGCGTGGCGGTGGTATACAGGGTCACGCCGCCGTCCGGCGTCACGCGCAGCACCTGATCGCCGTTGTCGTTGCGATAGATGATGTCGCCGCGCGGGGCGGGCGTGGGGCGCAGAACCCAGACCTCGGTGGACCGCTCGAACCGCATCAGGGCGCGCGAACCCGAGGTGTCCAGGATGAAGGCCTGGCCGTTTCCGCTGACATAGCGGGCGGTGGGCGGCACGGAGCGCCGCGTCTGGGCGTGGCAGTCGGCGGGCAGGACGGCGGGCGCGGCGAGGCTCACGCCCATGACCGCGAGGGCGACGACCGCCATCGCGGTCATGGGCGGCGATTTTTTCGCCCTGACCGTTCCCGTCAACTTCATGACAGACTTGATGAAAGGGACGCGCGGCGGATTTTGGGCGAAGGCCGCCTCAACCGACCAGGTATTGACCGCCGTTCAGCGACAGGGTGCAGCCTGTGACATATCCGGCACGCTCGCCGCACAGCCAGGACACCATGTCGGCGATCTCCTCGCCCTTGCCCAGACGTCCGACGGGGATGTGGCTGATGATGCCTTCCAGAACCTTGGGGTCCATGGCGCCGACCATTTCGGTGTCGATATAGCCGGGCGCGATGCAGTTCACGGTGACGCCCTTGCGCGCATTCTCCAGCGCCAGCGCCTTGGTGAAGCCGATCATCCCGGCCTTGGCGGCGGAATAGTTGGTCTGGCCGATCTGGCCCTTCTGGCCGTTGATCGAGGAGATGTTGACGATGCGGCCGTGGCCCCGGTCGCGCATGCCGTTGATGACCTGGCGCGTCATGTTGAACACGCTGTCCATATTGACGCGGATCACGTCGGACCATTGGTCGTGGCTCATCTTGTGGAAGAAGCCGTCGCGGGTGATGCCGGCGTTGTTGATCAGGATGTCGATGGGGCCGAGCTGATCCTCGACCGCCTTCACCGCGCGGGCGCAGTCGTCGAAGCTGCCGACATTACCCTTCACGACCATGACGCCCAGCTCCCTGGCCGTGGCCTGGGCCGCTTCGTCATTGCCGGAATAGCCGGCCGCGACCTGATAGCCGTCCTCGTGCAGGCGCTGAACGATCGCCTTGCCGATGCCCCGGGTTCCGCCCGTTACGAAAGCCACGCGCGCCATGTCGTCTCCTGTCCCTTGCCGGCCGTTGGGCCGGCCTTGTCGATGCTCAGGATTAACGCGCGAGGCCGTGCGCGCAAGGCGAGAATCTGACGCGACGGAAGTTTCACGCTTCCGTCGCGTTCCATGCGTCAGGCCGCCAGACTGGCCATGTCGATGACGAAGCGATAGCGCACGTCCGACTTCTCCATCCGCTCATAGGCCTCGTTGATCTGGTCCGGGGCGATGGTCTCGATGTCGCAGGCGATGCCGTGCCGGGCGCAGAAGTCCAGCATCTCCTGCGTCTCGCGGATGCCGCCGATCAGAGAGCCGGCGATGCGGCGGCGACGCCACAGCAGCGGCAGGGCGAAGACCGGCAGTCCCTCGGTCGTCAGGCCCAGCATGATCATGGTCCCGTCGCGGGCCAGAAGCTGGATGTGGCTGGCGATCTCGTGCGTGGCGGAGACGGTGTTGATGATCAGGTCGAACTTTTCCGCCGCCGCCTTCATCGCATCCTTGTCGGAGTTGATCAGGAAGTGTTGGGCGCCCATCCGTTCGGCGTCCGCCTTCTTGCGGTCGGACGTCGATAGGACCGTGACCTCGGCGCCCATGGCCGTCGCCAGCTTGACCGCCATATGGCCCAGGCCGCCCAGGCCGATCACCGCCACCCTGGACCCCGGCCCGACGCCCCATTCCTTCAGCGGCGAATAGGTGGTGATCCCCGCGCACAGCAGGGGCGCCGCCGCGTCCAGCGGCAGGCTGTCGGGGATCGACAGCACGAAATGCTGGTCCACCGTGATGTGGTCGGAATAGCCGCCCTGGGTGATGGTCTGATCCGTGCCGCCCTTCCTGTCCTTGCCGCCATAGGTGCCGGTGAAGCCGGGGACGCAATATTGCTCGACGCCTTCCTGGCAGGAGGCGCATTCGCGGCAGCTGTCGACCATGCAGCCGACGCCGACCCGGTCGCCTACCTTGAAGCGGGTGACGTTCGATCCCACCGCCTTGACCACGCCGGCGATCTCGTGGCCCGGCACCAGCGGATAGGTGGATCGGCCGGTCTCGCTGCGCGCCGCGTGCAGGTCGGAATGGCAGACGCCGCAATATTTGATGTCGATCAGCACATCGTCCGGGCCCGGATCGCGACGCTCGAAACTATAGGGCGTCAACGGCTTGTCGGCGGCGGTCGCGGCGAAGGCGCGTGTGGCGATCGGCATGAGGAAGTCCTTCAGAGTTGGGCGGGCGGCTGGGTCTGGATGCGGCCCCGGCCGAACGGTCGCAAGGCGGTTCGGCCTATTTCAGCTTGGCGATCAGCGCCTGGGCCGCCGCCGGGTTCCGCACCTTGGCCCCCGAGATGAAATAGGCGAAGACCTCGCCGCGCTTCGCCCAAGTCCGGGCCTGGTCCGCCACGGCGTCCAGTTCGGTCGCGGTCATGCCGGTCGGTTCGTCCTCGCGGCTGGACATCAGGCGGGCATATGAGAAGTCGGCGGTCGCCTCGTCGATCTGGGGCCAGGTCGGCTCCTCGTCGTCCACCGCATAGACGATGGCCGCCCCGTATTTGCGCGCCAGATCATGGAATTGTTCGGTGGCGAAGGTGGGGTTCCTGACCTCCAGCGCGTGACGCAGCCGCACCCCGTCCTTCTCGGGCGGCAACAGCTTCAGAAAGCCCTCGAAATCCTCGGCGTCGAATTTTTTCGTGCCCATGAACTGCCAGTTGATCGGCCCCAGCTTGTCGCCCAGTTCGGTCAGGCCCTGGGACAGGAACTTGTCGAAGCTTTCGGCGCCGTCCGACAACACCTTTCGATTGGTGCAGTAGCGGCTGGCCTTGACCGAAAACACGAAGCCGTCCGGCGTCTCGTCGCGCCATTTCCTCCAGCTGTCGGGCTTGAAGGTCGAATAATAGGTGCCGTTGATCTCGATGGAGGTCAGTTTCGACGCCGCATATTCCAGCTCGCGTTTCTGAACCAGACCCTCGGGATAGAAGACCCCGCGCCACGGCTCGAACGTCCAGCCGCCGATGCCGACATGGATGGGGTGGGTCATGGTTCGTCTCCGATTTCACGGTCTCCCAATGGATCAGACATCCAGTCTTCTCGCATATGTCAAATGCGGAGAACCAAAACACCTTGATCATTGAGGGCGTAGACAATGACATGCGCCCTGTGAGGATGAACGCGCACAGGCGGAGCGGTGTCGTCTCTTTCCCGATTTGATTTGGGGTAGGTCGCGATGAGATCGAGCGTATCTTGAAGAGAGGCGACGTAGGCGTCAGCCTGCCGCAATCCAAACATCTCGACGCTCTGACGAAACAGCCCACGCATGTCGGCGCGCGCGGCTCTGGATACCCGCAGCTTGGCCAATTCAGCCTGCCTTGCGTGTCGTTTCAGTCAGATACTCGGCGCGAACCTCTTCGAAAATTTCTCGTGGCGTTTGATCGCTGACGCCTGAGGCATAGGCTTCGTCGATCAGCCTCTGCATATGGGCGATCTTCTCGGCCTTGATCTGCTCGCGACGGATCAGGTCGCGCACCACGTCGGAGGTGTTGGCGTAGCGGCCGGATTTCGCCTGTTCCTCGACCCAGGCCTTCATCGGGTCGGGCAGGGAAATGTTCATCGTCGCCATGGTCGCCTCCTGTGCAGGGATCAGGCGATCTTTGGCAAACCTTGTCAAGAAGGTTCAGTAGGCGAAGTCGGCGTAGATGCGCTTCACATCGCCCTGCCAGGCGCCGTGATACAGGTCCAGCAGGCGTTCGGCCGGGGTGATCCCGCTGTCGGCGATGTCTTCCAGTTCCGACAGATAGCCGCGCTCGTCCACCATGCCGCCCGAGAATCGGGCGCGGTTCTTCAGCCCCTGTTTGGCGATGGCGACCAGGTCGACGGCGATGTCGCGCACGCTGCGCCCCGCGACCTCGGCCTTCAGGCCCAGGCGGGTCACGTCGCGGCGCAGGCGCTCATGGTCGGCGATGTCCCAGTCCTTGACCAGATCCCAGGCGGCGGCCAACGACGGGGCGTCGTACAGGACCCCGGCCCACAGGGCGGGCAGGGCGCAGATGCGGCTCCACGGCCCGCCGTCGGCGCCGCGCATCTCCAGATAGGCTTTCAGCCGCACCTCGGGGAAGAGGGTGGTCAGATGGTCGTTCCAGTCCTTGATCGTCGGATATTCGCCGGGCAGGGCGGGCAGTTTCCCGGCCTGGAAGTCGCGGAACGACTGGCCCGAGGCGTCGATGTAACGGCCGCCGCGCTTGGCGAAATACATCGGCGTGTCCAGCGCATAGTCGGCATAGCGTTCGAAGCCGAAACCGTCCTCGAACACGAAGCCCAGCATCCCCGTGCGGTCGGCGTCGGTGTCGGTCCAGACGTTGGCGCGGGCCGACAGGAAGCCGTTGGGCCGCCCCTCGGTGAAGGGCGAACAGGCGAACAGGGCGGTGGCGATGGGTTGCAGCGCCAGGGAGGTGCGGAACTTCATCACCATGTCGGCTTCGCTGTCGAAGTCGAGGTTCGCCTGGATGGTGCAGGTGCGCAGCATCATGTCCAGACCCAGCGATCCGACCTTGGGCATATAGGCGCGCATGATGTCGTAACGGCCCTTGGGCATGACCGGCACGTCCTCGCGCCGCCACAGCGGGTCGAAACCGGCGCCCAGGAAGCCGACGCCGATCTGGTCGGCGACCTGCTTGACCTCCATCAGGTGCTGGCCGGTCTCGTTGCAGATGTCGTGGATGGTCAGGAGCGGCGCGCCCGACAGTTCCAGCTGGCCGCCCGGCTCCAGGCTGACCGAGGCGATGAAGCCCTCCGCGTTACGACGCTCCAGCCCGATCAGGACGCCGTTCTCCTCGACGCGGGACCAGCCGAACCGCTCCAGCCCTTCCAGCATGGCCTTGATGCCGCCGGGCCCCTCATAGGCGGGGCGCGCCAGGGTGTTCTTGTCGAAGCCGAACTTCTCGTGCTCGGCGCCGATCCGCCACTGGTCCTTGGGCTTGATGCCATTGGACATGGCCTCGATCAGAGCGTCTCTGGAAAGCGGCGCGTTCTCGGCCATCTGTAACCCCTGCTGTCGCGGCTAGATGGCGGCTAATGCGGCGTTCCTCAAGAGGATGCGCGGAGTATTTAACGGTCCCAATCGCCGACCGCCGCCTGCCACAGGGTCATGGCGGCGATGGCGGCGGTGTCCGCGCGCAGGATGCGCGGGCCCAGCGAGAGGGCGGTGGTGAAGGGCAGGGATCGCAGCCGTTCGCCCTCTTCCGGCGAGAATCCGCCCTCCGGCCCGATCAGGATGGACCATTTTCGATCCTGGGCGCCTTGGCCGGCCGCCGTCAGGGCCGCCACCGCCGGCGCCCCGCCCGTTTCGTCGCAGAACATCAGCCGTCTTCCGGCCTCCCAGCCGTCCAGCAGGGCGTCCAGCCGGATCGGATCGTCCACGGCGGGCACGTCCAGACGCCCGGTCTGTTCGGCGGCCTCCTCGGCGATGGCGTCCAGCCGGTCCAGGCGGATGCGGTCGGCGTTGGTGCGTTTGGTCAGGACAAGCCGCACCCGCCGCGCCCCCAGTTCGGCGGCCTTTTCCACGATGGTCTCGACGCGGGCCTTCTTCACCACCGCCACGATCAGCTCCAGATCAGGGCCGAAGCTCTGGGGCCGCACCTGTTCCTCGGCCCGCAGGATGACGCCCTTCTTCAGCACCTCGGCTATGGTGCAGCGCCACTCGCCGTCGCGCCCGTTGAACGCCAACAGGTCATCGCCCGCCTTCAACCGCATCACCTGCGTCAGATAGCGCGACTGGTCCAGCGTCGGGGCGACGGGCGCAGCGGCGGCGAGGGGGGAGGTGACGTGAAGGCGGATCATGCCCCTACATGACTTGCACGCCAGCACTTGTCATCCCGGCCGTAGCGAAGCGAAGAGCCGGGACGGAACGCCGCTGTCACTTATCCCAGCCCGGTCGGCCCCGCCGAACCGGGCTCAGCCCTGGCCTGCAACGCCCCATAAAGATCGAGCCACTGCGGATTATCCTTCTCGACCAGAGCGAACTTCCAGTCTCGCAACCAGCGTTTGATCCGCTTTTCCCGCAGGATCGCCTGGTCGATGTATTGATGGGTTTCGTACCAGACCAATCGGTCGATGCCGCGTTCGGCGGTGTAGCCGGGGATCAGTCCCGATTTATGCTCGGCCACCCGTCGCACGATGTCGTTCGTCACACCGACATAAAGATAGCCGCACGGGCCACTGGCGAGCAGATAGACATAGAAGCAGTTCGTCATGACGCCGTCTCCCGGCTCAACCCTTGCGGGTTGTCCGGGAGTGGTCAAGTGGTGTGCTGTGTCCCCGTCCCCGATCTTCGCTGCGCTTCGTCGGGGATGACAAGGAAAGGGGGTTTACAGCGTCCGCGCAATCAGCAGTTTCATGATCTCGTTGGTGCCGCCGTAGATGCGCTGGACGCGGGCGTCCTTGTACAGTTGGGCGATGGGGTATTCGTTCATATAGCCATAGCCGCCGAACAGCTGGAGCATCTCGTCGATGGTCTCGCCCTGGATGTCCGTCACCCAGTATTTGGCCATGGAGGCGGTCGCGGCGTCGAGCTGACCCTTCAGGTGCAGAGAAATGCAGTGGTCGACGAAGACCTTGGCGACGGTCAGCTTGGTCTTGACCTCGGCCAGTTTGAACTGGGTGTTCTGGAAGTCCAGGATCGACTTGCCGAAGGCCTTGCGCTCCTTGACGTAGGCGAGAGTGGCTTCCAGCCCGCGCTCGGCGGCGGCGACGCCCTGGACCGCGATGTTCAGCCGTTCCTGGGGCAGCTGCTGCATCAGCTGGACGAAGCCCTGGCCCTCGACGCCGCCGATGATGTTGTCGCCGGGAACCTTGACCTCGTTGAAGAACAGTTCGGAGGTGTCGTTGGCCTCCATGCCGATCTTGTGCAGGTTGCGGCCGCGCTCGAAGCCTTCCGCCCCGTCCGTCTCGACCACGATCAGCGACGTGCCCTTCGAACCCTGCGAGGGGTCGGTCTTGGCCACCACGATGATCAGATTGGCCAGCTGGCCGTTGGTGATGAAGGTCTTGGAGCCGTTGACCACATAGCCGTTGCCGGACTTGATGGCGCTGGTCTTGATCCCTTGCAGGTCGGACCCGGCGCCCGGCTCGGTCATGGCGATGGCGCCGACCAGTTCGCCCGACTGCAGGCGCGGCAGCCAGCGCTGCTTCTGCTCCTCGGTGCCGTAATGCCAGATGTAGGGCATGACGATCGCATTGTGCAGCGAGATGCCGAAGTGGTCCGCGCCCTTCCAGCCCAGCTGGCGCATCAGCACGACCTCGTGGCGATAGTCGCCGCCGAACCCGCCGTCTTCCTCGGGCAAGGAAAGGCCCAAGAGCCCTGCGTCGCCCGCGTCGTTCCACAGCTGGCGCGGGACTGACGAGTCCGCGATCCACTTCTGCACCTTGTCCAGCGGCGCGTGTTCGTCGATCCACTTGCCGACGCTGTCGGAGAAGAGGGTGATCTCTTCTTCACGCATGAAGTCGGGGTCGGGGCTGTTGAGGACGTTCATCGGGTGATCCGGCTTTCTCCCTCCCCGTCCGGGGAGGGTGGCCGCGCAGCGGCCGGGTGGGGGCGGCAAGGCGAAGCGTCGCAGGATGAGGGCGGATTGCATGGCCGCCCCCACCCGGTGTCCGCTTCGCTTCGACCACCCTCCCCCGCAGGGGGAGGGAGATGTTCGTGCGGCGTCCTCAGAACGCCTCGGCCGGCATGGCCATCAGGACGTCGGCGCCGGTCTTCATCTTCTTCAGATGGGCCTCCGTGTCGGGCAGGATGCGCTCGACGAAGTAGCGGCCGGTCTGAAGCTTGGTCGCATAATAGGGATCGGTCGAACCGGCCTCGACCTTGGCCTGCGCCACCTTGGCCATCTGAGCCCACATATAGGCCAGCGCCGTCAGGCCGAAGACGTTCAGATAATCGGTCGAGGCGGCGGCGGCGTTGTCCGGGTTGGCCATGCCGTTCTGCATCAGCCACATGGTGCCGTCCTGCAGCTTGGCCTTGGCGTCGGCCAGGCCGTCGACGAAGGGTTTGATGGCCTCGTTGCCGCCGTTCTCGGCGACGAAGGCGTCGATCTCGCCGAACCAGGTCATGATGGCCCGACCGCCGTTGGCGGGCAGTTTGCGGCCCACCAGGTCCAGCGCCTGAATGCCGTTGGTGCCCTCGTAGATCATGGTGATCCGCGCATCGCGCAGATACTGCGAGGCGGGGAAGTGTTCGGTGTAGCCCGAGCCGCCGTGGACCTGCATCCCCAGCGAGGCGACGTGGAAGCCCTTGTCGGTCAGATAGGCCTTCAGCACCGGCGTCAGCAGGCCCATATAATCCTTGGCCTTGGTCGCCACGGCCGCGTCCTCGGACTTCTCCAGATCAGCGTGAAGCGCGGTCCACAGGATGAAGGCCTGGCCGCCTTCCACGAAGGCGCGGGATTCCAGCAGCATCCGGCGCACGTCGGGGTGGACCATGATCGAATCCGCCGGGCCGTCCGGGTTCTTCGGCCCGGTCAGCGAACGGCCTTGCAGGCGGTCCCTGGCGAATTCCACGGCGGCCTGATAGGCGGCGGTGCCGATGGCCAGGCCCTGCAGGCCAGTGCCCAGGCGGGCCTCGTTCATCACCACGAACATATTGTTCATGCCGCGGCCTTCTTCGCCGATCAGCCAGCCCTTGGCGCCGTCGTACTGCATGACGGCGGTGGCGTTGCCGTGGATGCCCATCTTGTGTTCGAGCCCGGCGCATTCCAGCCTGTTGCGCTCGCCCAGCGACCCGTCCTCATTGACCAAAAACTTGGGCACGACGAACAGGGACAGGCCCTTGATGCCCGGCGCCGCGCCCTCGACGCGCGCCAGCACCGTGTGGATGATGTTGTCCGAGAAGTCGTGTTCGCCCGCCGAGATCCAGATCTTCTGGCCGGTGATCGAATAGGAGCCGTCGCCGTTGGGCACGGCCTTGGTGCGGACCATGCCCAGGTCGGTGCCGCACTGAGGCTCCGTCAGGTTCATGGTGCCCGACCATTCGCCGGTCGCCATCTTGGGCAGGTATTTCTGCTTCAGCTCTTCCGAGGCGTTGGCGTGGATGCCCGCATAGGCGCCCGCCGTCAGGCCCGGATACATCGAAAACGCGGCCGAGGCGCCCGCCGTCATCTGACCGAAGGCCGAGGCCACCACGCTGGGCATCCCCTGACCGCCATAGGCCGGGTCGGCGGCCAGCGCCATCCAGCCGGCTTCCGACATGGCCTTATAGGCTTCCTTCCAGCCCTTGGGTCCGGTCACGACCCCGCCCTCGGCCCAGTGACAGCCTTCCTTGTCGCCCGGATTGTTGATCGGGGCGATCACCTCGTCGGCGAACTTTGCGCCCTCTTCCAGGATCTGGTCGACCAGATCCGAAGAGACGTCCTGGAAGCCCGGCTGGTTGGTGTAGCGGTCGATCTCCAGCACTTCGTTCAGGATGAAGGTGAAGTCGCGGACAGGCGCCTTGTAGGCCATGGATTACGCTCTTGCTTTGAAGGGGTGATGGTCGTGATTGAGGCGCGACTTCAACAGCCGCTCATAGTCTTCCGCGCCCGGAAGCAGGTCGGGGCGGTGTTCGGACAGTTTGGACTCCATCCAGGCGCAGGCGGTTTCCGCCGTCTCGATGGCGCCTTCGATGTCTTCGAGCTGCTGTTTCAGCGCCGCGATCTGGGCGCGGTGGCGGACCAAGGCCACGGCCATCTGGTGGACGTTGTGGTCCTTCTGATCGTAGAGATCCATCATGTCCTGGATCTCCTGAAGGGTGAAGCCGATGCGGCGGCCCCTCAGGATCAGCTTCAGCCGGGCGCGGTCGCGGGCGTCATAGACCCGCGTCTGGCCCTTGCGCGCGGGGGTCAGCAGCCCCTTGTCCTCATAGAAACGAAGCGCGCGGGCCGTGGCGCCGAACTCGCGGCACAGCTGGCGAATGGAATAGGTTCTGTGATCGTCGGCTGTGGCCATGGGCCGACCATAACTTTACCCGCACGTAAAGGGAAGAGTTTACGCGCACGTAAGGGTAAGCTTTTTCGGCGGGGCATCGGGAACGGCTCCGCCCGCGCCAGCGAGCCTTATGGAAAGGCGTTCATTACAACGCGCACGACGACGCCCGTGCGATCTCGTCGTGCGCGCCGTGAACTCGTTGTGATCGTCGTGACGAACCCTCTCGCCCAAGTCCCGCTCTCACGGGCGGCAAAGAAAATGCCCGGAACCGGGGGGACGGTTCCGGGCGCGAAACGCCGGATGGAGGGGGGAGAACGTCCGGCGCTCGAACGTGTCGGCCTGTCAGGCCCGGCGGCGACCCAGCAGCACCGGAACCGTGAAGGCCAGAAGGACGGCGTTGACCGCCGCCAGGGCGATGTCGTGATTGACGGCGTGGATGGCCAGCATGGCCGTCTCCATGACGATCAGGCCGGCGGTGGCGGTCAGCAGCAGCGGGCGGCCGACGCGCCAGGAGATCAGCGGGCTCAGCACGCCCAGCGCCAGCACCACCTCGACCATGCCCAGGCCGCGCACCATGTTCTCGGGCGCGACGGCGGGCCAGCCCATCAGATTGATCAGATTGGTCATCGGCTCGGTCAGCTTGGCGTAGCCGGCGGCGATGAAGAACATCGCGATCCAGCCCTGCAGCGTCCACAGGGCGATGTTGCGATAGGCGGCGCGGCTGCGGGCCTGGGTGGCGGGAAGGGTGGTCGTGGTCATCGGGCGGGCCTGGTTCGTGACAGCCGCGAAATCGGAAGGATGTCGCCGTTCGCAGGAGGGGATATAGCGGCGCTTCCGATGTTTGTCATCCATCGATGACATCAATTGATGACATCAGTTGATGACTTTGTGTTACAGCCTGACGGGGCGGCCCGAAGTTCCGGCCGCCCCGCCTCTGTATCTATTGCCGGACGGCGACGATCCCCTTGGCCGCCAAGAGCTGTTGCAGGCTGTCGTCGCCCGCCAGATGGGCGGCGCCGACGGCGATGAAGCTGACGCCCGAACCCTTCAGCAGGGTCTCGATCTGGTCCGCCCAGTCGGCGTTGCGCCGGGCCAGGAAAATCTGGTGGACCTCTTCGGAAATGCCGCGCCCGTTCTCGAAGGCGAAGCGGTCCATCGCCGCGACATCCCCCGCGCTCCATCCCTTGACGGTGCGCTCCATCTGGTCGGCGGCGGTGGAATAGGTCGCCAGATAGTTGCGCAGATAGGTGATCTGGCCCTCGTCGCTCATCCGCGCCAGGCCGCCGATCTGCTGGTCCAGCGTCTCCAGCCCGTGGATGGGCTTGCCCGCCGCCAGCGCCCGGGCGCGCAGGTTCAGCTCGACCCCGTTTTCCGGCAGGAAGCCGGCGGCCTTCAACGGGCCGGTGGCGATCATCAGGGCGGCGAACCAGGGGCGGGCGGGGTCGATCTGCTGCGGGCTCAGGCCCACGGCGCGAACCGCCGTGTCCAGGGTCGCCTGCTCCTGCGGGGTCAGCCAGCTGGACAGGGGTTTGTCCGGCGACATGGCGTAGTGCTGGAACAGGGGGCCGAGCGCGGACTGGTCGTCGGGGTCGGTCACTTCGAACCAGACGTCCGAGGCGCTGTCGAAGGCGGCGTCCACCTTGTCCGAGCCCCAGGCCGCGCCGGTCTTCAGCATATGGACCGTGCCGTACAGATAGACGGTCGAGTCCGCGTCGCGGATGGCCCACAGGGCCGGGCCGTCGCCGGGCGCGCGGGCGATGGGGGCGGGGGCGGCGGGCGTTTCGGCGGCGTGGGCGTCCACGGCCAGGAAGGCGGCGCTGGCGGCCAGGCCCACGGCGAGGCCGAAGCCGATGGATTGCAGGCGCGAGGCGGCGCGCCCCAGAGCGATCTGGAGAGTCATGGTCTTGGTCCTTGATGTTTGAGGGTGTTTCGGGCGGCGACAGGCCGCCGGGGATCAGACGGCGAAGAGGTCTTCGACCGGATGGTTCAGGACGCGGGCCAGACGAACCGCCAGCGTCAGCGAGGGCATATAGAGGCCGGCCTCCACCGCGCGCAGGGTCAGACGCGAGACCCCCGCGCGCTCGGCCAGCTGGGCCAGGCTCTGGCGCCGCAGGGTGCGAAGGGCGCGAACCCGATTGGAGGTTCGGCTCATCCGCGCAGTCTTTCGACGACCCAGGCCGCGCCATAGCCGGCGGCCTGACCGAACAGCAGGCACAGGAAGCCGAAGACGGCCCAGCCTTCCTGCCGTCCCGCCATCGGCCCCGGCGCGACCGGCAGGTTCAGGGCCAAGGCGACGGCCAGGGCGGCCGCGCCGAGCAGGATGCCCAGGTTTCCGCCCCTCCACCAGGCGCGTCGATGGGCCTGACGTGCGGCCTCGTCCAGATCGCGCCACCAGAAGACGGAATGGGCGACCACCCCCGTCAGTATGCCGGCGATCAGGACGACCTGGCCCAGGGCGGGCGGCTGGCCCAGACCCTGGGGCCAGAAGGGCATGGGCGCTTTTACGGTCGCGCCCACGACGACCAGCGCCAGAAGGCTGGTCACGACGGCGGCGCTGTCGCCGGCGGTCTTGCGGGTCGGTTCGATAGAGATATTCATGACAAGCTCCCCTGTCGTTGTGACAAGGGAGCTTTACGACAAGCAAAGATGGGGAGTCAAGTATCATTTACATTGAGGCAATGACGCTTTCCTTTCGGCTCAATCCTCCGGCTGCGGCCCCGCCGTCTGGACGATCAGATCGCCGGGCTGGCAGTCCAGTTCGCGGCACAGGGCGTCCAGGGTGGAGAAGCGGACGGCGCGAGCCTTGCCGGTCTTCAGGATCGACAGATTGGCCAGGGTCACGCCGACGCGGTCGGACAGTTCGGTCAGGGACATCCGCCGTTCCAGCAGCAGACGGTCCAGTTGGATCAGGATCATGACGCGCCCTCAGACCGTGGTCAGCTGTTCGTCGCGCATGGCCGAGCCCTGCCGGAACACCTCGGCCAGGATGAAGACCACCAGAATGCCCAGCCAGGACCCCAGGTCGAAGTCATAGTCGGACGGTGACTGGCCGATGGCCCGGGGCGCGACGAAGGCCAGCAACAGGGCGGTGGCCTGGATGCCGATCAGGCCGAACCCGACGCCCTGCAGGCGTTTGACGTTGGCGAACTCGAAGGCGTCGCCCTGATTGACCGACAGCAGGATGCGCCGCAGCCGGTTGATGATCCACCAGGTGAAGCCGCAGGCCATCGCCGCGCCCAGCAGGGTCAGACGACCTGTCCATTGCAAGGTGTTGCTCGGATCGGCGCTCGCGCCCTTCAGCCCGTCGATCAGGCCTGCGCCGAAGCTGGGCACGATCAGGGTGAACAGGAAGACGAGGATGGTGGCGACGGCGCCGATCATCACGAACACATTGACCAAGCCCAGCAGCCAGCGCAGCGCGCTGGCGACGGAATATTTGCCGATCAGTTTCATCTCGAAAGCCCTTCCATTCGGGTCGCCCTCCGCGACCGCCTTGGTGACTATCGATATGGATTTATCGATAAACGGGCAAGAACATTATCGATAAACGAGATGAAGCTTTCGTAAGGTTCGGCGTCAGGCCGTGAAGCCCCAGGCCAGACGCGCCGCCTCCAACCGATCCAGCTTGGCTTGGAAGGGCGCCCAGTCGTCGGCGTCGGCGATGGCGGCCCAGATCGTCTCGACTTCGTCGATCAGCATCTCCTCCGGCTCGCGGGCGGCGAACATCGGATGCTCCAGCCGCTCGATCCGATCCGGCTCATGCTCCATCAGGGCGAAGCGGAAGGCGTCGAAGGCCTCGCCCTGATACAGTTTGGCGCGCGGCCCCGACAGGGCGCGGGCCGAGGAGGCGAAGCCGCCGAACCAGTCGAAGAACAGCGGCTCCCACCGCATCGCCTCGCCGCCTTCGCGCAGCAGGGCCAGGGTCGCATCGACCAGCCGCTGATCCGCCGCCTCGCCCAGGCTGTGGACGCCCAGCCGCATCAGGAAGGCGGCGCGCAGTTCGCGGATATAGGCGGGACCAAAGCCGTTCAGGGCGTCGGCCAACCGCTTGGGCTCCGACACCACGGCGAGACAGCTGGCCAACTGGGTCAGGTTCCAGAACACCGCCTCGGGCTGACGCGCGAAGGCGTAGAGGCCGCCGTGGTCGAAATAGGCGGCGGTGAAGCCGGGCTGATAGGCGGGCAGGAACCGCCACGGCCCATAGTCGAAGCTCTCGCCCGTGACGTTCAGATTGTCGGTGTTCAGCACCCCATGCACGAACCCCGCCGCGATCCAGCGCGCGGTCAGCCGGGCCGAGGCGGCGGTGATCGCCTGCATCAGTCCGGGAACGTCGCCGGGCGCGATGTCGGGGTGATACAGGCTGCGGACGTGTTCGATCAGGGTCTCGATCTGGTCGGGGCGGTTCAGATAGGCGGCGCGCTGGAACGTCCCGAACCGCACATGGCTGTGCGACAGCCGCACCAGGACGGCGGAGCGCGTCGGCGACGGCTCGTCCCCCCGCTCCAGCGCCTCGCCGGTTTCGATCAGGGACAGGGCGCGGCTGGTGGGAACGCCTTGCGCCTCCAGCATGGCCGCCGCCAGCACCTCGCGCACCCCGCCCTTCAGCGTCAGCCGCCCGTCGCCGTCGCGCGACCAGGGGGTGCGGCCCGAGCCCTTGGTGCCCAGGTCGAGCAGTCGTCCTTGGGCGCTATCGCTCGCGACGGGGTCGCTCGCTGCCTGAGCGCGAGGCGTCTCCCGCATCTGCGCCGCCAGAAAGCCGCGTCCGTCGCCCAGATCGGGATTGTAATGGCGGAACTGATGCCCGTGATAGCGCATGGCGACCGGGCCGGGCTGGCCGGGCAGGGGCTCGAACCGTCCGAAGGCGGCGACCCATTCGGTGTCGCTCAGTCCCTCCAGCCCCACCTCGGCGGCGGCGCGGTCGTTGCGGAACCGCAGGATCGTCTGCGGAAAGTCGGCGGCCTGAACCGCATCGGCGTAGTCGGCGCCCAGATCGAAGAAGCGCGGTTCGGGGCGATAGGCGGGGGAGACGGGCATGACCGGCTAGGTGCGTGTCCGAGGGGAGGAGTGCAACCTTTACCGCGTCATTCCGGGGCTGAGCATCGCGAAGAACCCGGAACCCAGGGGGACGAGGCGAACGCCGGCCGCGTCAAGCGCCGCAGACGCTCTCCTGGGTTCCGGGTTCGTCCTGCGGACGCCCCGGAAGGACGCCTGAAAGGGTGGCGAGGCCGGGCCGAGTTCGCTATTCTGGCCTCAGCCATCAGGTCGCCCCGCGCGGCCAGGCCGGCGCGCTCCTATGGGCTGCGAATCCGGTCCGACGCCCGTCGATAACCTGGCGTCACGACGAAACTTCCTTTTGGAGGCCGACGTGGCGCGCAGACTGACTCTCGATTTCCTCAGGACCGAGGCCGCATCCGGCGCGGCCCTGGCGCTGGCGGCCGTCGCCGCCCTGATCGTGGCCAACTCGCCCTGGGCGGCGGACTATTTCGGCTGGCTGAAGTCCTCTCACATCATCCAGATCGGCCCGATCCGGCTGGAGGAGACGATCTCCGACTGGATCAAGGAAGGGCTGATGGCGGTCTTCTTCCTCGGGGTGGGGCTGGAAATCAAATACGAGATCGTGCGCGGCGAACTGAGTGATCCCCGGCGGCTGGCGACGCCGGTCCTGGCGGCGCTGGGCGGGATGGCGGGGCCGGCGGCGGTCTATCTGGCGCTGTCCGGCCTGATCGGCGCGCCCCACGCCGGCTGGCCCGTTCCGCTGGCCACCGACATCGCCTTCGCCCTGGCCGTGTTCGGCCTGGTGGGGCGGGGGCTGCCGCCGTCGCTGCGGGTCTTTCTTCTGACCCTGGCCATCGTCGACGATCTGGGGGCCATCGTCCTGATCGCGCTGCTGTTCAGCGAGGGGACGCACTGGCTTCCATTGCTGGGGGCCGCGGCGGTCCTGATCGCGGGCGCCGTCGTCGCGCGCCGCGTCCGCATCCCCGCGCCCGTCTGGATTCTGGGGTTCGCTGTCGTCTGGTATCTGACGATCCGGTCGGGCCTCAGCACCTCCTTGACGGCCGTGGCCTTCGCCCTGATCGTGCCGATCCCGCCGCGCGTCGAGGGCGGCCACAGCCCCCTGAAGGCGGCGATCCACGCCCTGCATCCGTGGACCGCCTTTCTGGTCCTGCCGCTGTTCGCCTTCGCCAAGGCGGGCGTCTCCTTCGCGGGCCTGACGCTGGAGCAGGCGTTCGCGCCTCTGGTCGTCGCCATCGCCCTGGGTCTGTTCCTCGGCAAACAGGTCGGCGTGTTCGGCGCCGCCTGGCTGGCCTCGGCGCTGAAGATCGGAGCGCGGCCGTCGGGGGCCGGCTGGCTGCAGGTCTATGGGGTGTCGCTGCTGTGCGGCGTCGGCTTCACCATGAGCCTGTTCATCGGCGTCCTGGCCTTTCCCGGCGCGGTCGACAGCCCCGAACAGGTCGAGGTCAAGCTGGGCGTCATCGGCGGCTCGATTCTGTCGGCGATCGCGGCGGCCGGGGTGCTGGGCCTGGCGGGGCGTGCGCGGCGGCCCGATCCTGCGGTCCTGAAGCCCGGAGTGGAGCCTCCGGGGCCGAAAACCGGGCAAAACATGACCTAACGTCAGGGTTTTCTGTCGCTTCCTCGACACACAAAGGCGGATGTGAGGCGAAAAATCGTCGCGGCGGACAACGCTCGCTTGTCGGTGGCGGCGAAGCGCGCTTAGCCTAGCGATAACGAACGATCCCCCAAGAAGGGGACGTCGATGGGAACAGGAAACGCCGTGATCGCTCCAGGCGTCGCGGCTTCAGCCGGGAGGACGCCAATGCGCCGCAATCTTCAACTCAGGACCACCGTGTCCGCCGCCGCCGTGATCGGCGCCGTCGCCTTCGGTTTCGCCGGGGCCGCCGCCGCCCAGGAAGCGCCCGCCTCGGTCGACGACATCATCGTCACCGCCCAGAAGCGCGAACAGAGCCTGCAGGACGTGCCGATCGTGGTCACGACCCTGTCGCAGGAACTGCTGCAGGGCGCGGGCGTCCAGGACATCAAGGATCTGCAGATCCTGACGCCGGGCATGACCGTCACCTCGACCCAGTCCGAAGCCTCCACCACCGTCCGCATCCGCGGCGCCGGCACCGTCGGCGACAACCCCGGTCTGGAAAGCTCGGTCGGCGTGGTGATCGACGGCGTCTATCGCTCGCGCAACTCGGTCGGCTTCGGCGACCTGGGCGAACTGAGCCGCATCGAGGTTCTGAAGGGACCGCAGGGCACCCTGTTCGGCAAGAACACCTCGGCCGGCGTCATCAACATCATCACCGAGCGCCCGTCGTTCGATCCGTCGATCTCGGCGGAGCTGACCGGCGGCAACTACGGCGCCTGGGGCGGTTCGGTCTCGGTCACGGGGCCGCTGACCGATCAGGTCGCCGGCCGCCTGTTCGTCGCCCACCGCGAGCGTGACGGCTTCTACGACGTCAACAACGGCGACGGCCCGAACACCCGCAAGGACGACCAGAACCAGAACTACTGGACCGCGCGCGGCCAGCTGCTGATCCTGCCCAGCGACAACGCCTCGATCCGCCTGATCGCCGACTACACCAAGCGCGACGAATACTGCTGCGTCGCCGTGCAGACCCGCGTCGGCCCGTCCCAAGCCTTCATCGCCGCCCTGACGGCCCCGAACGGCCAGGGTCAGGCCTCGCCTTCCGCCGGCTTCGGCACGGTGCCCTTCTCGCGCCTGGCCTATTCGAACCGCGAGACGCCGCAGGAGATCGAGGACATGGGCCTGTCGGCGGAAGCCACCGTCGACTTCCCCAGCATCAACGCCACCCTGACCTCGCTGACTTCGTGGCGCGACTGGTCGTTCCAGCAGGGGATGGACCTGGACTACACCGGCGCCGACATCCTGTACCGCGCCAACGACGGCTCCAACGGCTATGGCGTCGGCAACCTGACCCAGGAACTGCGTCTGGCGGGCACGACGGACAAGTTCGACTGGCTGGTCGGCATGTTCGCCACGCGCGAGACGGTCTATCGCGACGACAACTACGTCTATGGCTCGGACTACAACGCCTTCGCCTCCCTGCTGCTGACGGCCTCGCTGCCGGCGGCCGTGGGCGGTCCCAGCCCCTCGCGTCTGGGCTGCTTCACCAATCCGAACGGCTTCCTGGTCGGCACCGCCGGCGCTGCTGCGGGCCAGCCTCTGTGCGTGATCGGCGCGGTGCCGCCCAGCGCCGCCGCCCCGACCTTCGCGGCGGGCAAGGCGTATGAAGACCACTATTCTCAGAAGTCGGAATCGGTGGCCCTGTTCACCAACAACACCTGGAAGGTGAGCGAGGCTTTCGACATCAACCTGGGCCTGCGCTACACCTATGACAGCAAGCGTCTTCTGGGCCTGCAGGACAATCTGGGCAGCAACGGCGCGGCTTGCGGCGGCGCCCTGGCCAACCAGAACCCGGCCAACCGCACGGTCTCGCCGATCCCCGGCACCGCCAATGTCGCCACACCGGCGGCGGCGCTGGGCCTGCTGTGCCTGCCCTGGTCCAACCCGCAGTACGACGGTCGCCGCATCCAGGAGAAGTTCAGCGACAGCGACATCTCCGGCACGATCAAGGCGTCCTACCGCTTCAACCCCTCGATCATGGTCTATGGCTCGTATGCGCGCGGCTACAAGGGCGCGGGCTACAATATGGACCGGGTGCAGACGGGCGTGACGCCGGACGCCTCGCTGTTCTTCAAGGCCGAGACGGTCGACAGCTATGAGGCGGGGGTCAAGACGACCCTGTTCAACCGCACCATGCTGCTGAACCTGACCTACTTCGACCAGAAGTTCGAGAACTTCCAGCTGAACACCTTCCTCGGCACCGCCTTCGTGGTGGAATCGATCCCGGAACTGACCTCGCGCGGCGTCGACGCCGACATGGTCTGGTTCACCCCGGTCGAGGGCCTGTCGTTCCAGGGCGGCGTGACCTACACCGACGCCAAATACGGCCAGTTCGGCGCCGGCGACCTGTCCAGCCCCGGCCGATTCCCGCAGCTGTCGCTGCTGCCGGGCGCGCGCGCCTCGTTCGCCCCGGAATGGTCGCTGACCGGCGCCCTGGCCTTCGACCGCTCGCTGGGCGGCGGCCTGCGCGGCGGGTTCAACCTGTCGGCCAAATATTCGACCGATTACAACACCGGCTCGGACCTGTTGCCCTACAAGCATCAGGACGCCTTCACGGTGGTCAACGGCCGCGTGTCGATCGGGTCGGAAGACGAACGCTGGACCGTGGACGTCTGGGCCCAGAACCTGCTGGCCGAGAAATACACCCAGGTCGGTTTCGCCGCCCCGCTGCAGGGCACGGCCTTCGCCAATGTCACGACGCCGCAGGCGAACGGCACCTACTACAATCAGGCCACCGACACGGCGACCTACAACGCCTATCTGGGCGCCCCGCGCACCTGGGGCGTGACGCTGAAGGTCAAATACTGATCGCTCGGCTCCACGGCTGAACGGCGAAGGGCCGACCGGGAAACCGGCCGGCCCTTTTCCTTGGGCGCTGTGTCGGCGGCGGGGCAGGTTCGTCGTGCCTCGTCGCGTGCGTCGTGATGAATCGGCCCGCCATCCGACCCGTCCGCTCGCCCGGTCGTCGCGACATGAAAAAGGCCCGGTCGGATCGCTCCGGCCGGGCCTTCGTCGTTTCGTCAAGGGCGGCGGATCAGCCGGGCCGGTCGTCTCCGGCCGCCGCCTCCTCATGCCCGTGCTGGCCGTGGAACATCTTGTCCAGCCGGCCTTCCAGGCGGCGCTTCATGCCGTCGATCAGGCTGAACACCACCGGCACGAACAGCAGCGACAGGGCGGTCGAGGTGATCAGCCCCCCGATCACGGCGATGGCCATGGGCGAGCGGAAGGCGGTCCCCTCGCCGAAGGCCGCCGCGATGGGCAGCATCCCCAGACCCATGGCCATGGTCGTCATGATGATCGGCCGCGCCCGCTTGTGGGCGGCGTCCATCAGGGCGTCGTGGCGGCTCATGCCCTTCTCCATCGCCATGATGGCGTAGTCGACCAGAAGGATGGAGTTCTTGGCCGCGATCCCGGTCAGCATGATGATGCCGATCAGGGCCGGCATGGACAGCGACTTGCCCGTCACCAGCAGCAGGAAGAAGGCCCCGCCGAACGACACCGGAAGCGCCGCCAGAATGGTGATCGGGTGGAAGAAGCTTTTGAACAGCAGGACCAGCACGACATACATCAGCAGGATGCCCGTCACGATGGCGAAGGCGAAGCCCGTGCCCAGTTCCTGGAAGCTTTCGGCGTCGCCCGACGGCTTCTGGCTGACCCCGCGCGGCAGGTCCTTGATGGAGGGCAGGGCGTTCACCGCCTGCGTCCCCTGGCTCAGCGTCAGGCCGCTCAGCTCGGCGGTGATGTTGGCCACGCGCAGGCGGTCCAGACGGTTGATCTGGTTCGGCCCGGCGCCGAAGCTGATGTCCGCCACCGCCGACAGGGGCACGGTGTGGCCCGACGCCGTCGGCACCTGCAGATTCTCCAGCACCGCCAGGTCCGAGCGCGCCTGTTCGGTCAGCATGACGCGGATCGGCACCTGGCGGTCGCCCAGGTTGAACTTGGGCAGCAGCTGATCGGCGTCGCCCAGGGTGGCGACGCGCGCGACCTGACTGATGTCCTGGGTCGACACCCCTTGCAGGGCGGCGATGTCGGCGCGCGGCGTGACCAGGATCTCTGGCCGCACCAGAGAGGCGGACGACACCACGTTCGACAGGCCGGGGATGTTGCGCATCTCGCGCTCCACCTTGGCGGCCGCCGGCTCCAGCACGGTCGGATCGTCGCCGACCAGGGCGATGGACAAGAGGCTGGACCCGCCGCCGCCGCCCGACGTGCCGAACTGCACCCGCGCGCCCGGCGTCTTGCGAAGGATCGGACCCATCTCGCGTTCGAATTCCTGCTGGCTCAGCTTGCGGTCCCAGCGCCCGACCAGGTTGACGGTCAGATTGGCGCTGCGGACCTCGCCCGACGAGCCGCCGCCGCCGGGGCCGAAGTTGACGGTGGCCGATCCGACGGAGGAATAGACCGACTTCACCTCGGGCCGTTTCAGCAGTTCGCGGTTGATGCTCTGCACCGCATGGTCGGTTTCGGCCAGGGTCGCGCCCGGCGCGAACTGCACCGTGACGGTGGAGCGCGAGATGTCCTCGACCGGGATGAACTCGCCCGGCAGGCGGCTGGCCATGAAGATGGACAGGAAGAAGAACAGGACTCCCAGGCCCAGAACCCAGATGCGGTGGTCGAACATCCGGTCCGCCACCTTGCGGCGGAACCAGCCGGCGCGCGGGTGATGCTCGGCCCGGCGCTTGCGCCAGTCGTCGCCCAGCGCCCAGTTCAGGGCGCGCAGATACGGCCCCATCCAGAACGGCTCGCCATGCTCCTTGCCCTGGTCGCGCTTCAGCAGATAGGCGCCCATCAACGGCGTCAGGGTCCGCGCCACCAACAGCGACAGCAGGACGCTGACGCAGGTGGCGATGGCGAAGCTGCGGAAGAACTGGCCCACGATGCCGGGCATGAAGCCGGTGGGGGCGAACACCGCCACCAGGGTCGCCGTCGTCGCCATGACCGCCAGGCCGATCTCGTCCGCCGCCTCGATGGCGGCCGGGTAGGGCGGTTTGCCGTCGCGGATGTGGCGGACGATGTTCTCGATCTCCACGATGGCGTCGTCGACCAGAATGCCGATGGTCAGCGACAGGGCCAGCAGCGTCACCACGTTCAGCGACTGGTTGGTCAGGTCCATGACCCAGAAGGTCGGGATCAGCGACAGGGGCATGGCCACCGCCGCGATCAGGGTCGCGCGCCAGTCCCTGAGGAAGATGAAGACCACGGCGATGGCCAGGAGCGCCCCCAGCACCAGGGTCTCGACCGAGGCGTGGAAGTTGTTGATGACGTCGGTGGTGGTGTTGGCCACCTCCTCGATGGTGACGTCGCCCCGCTCCTGATCCAGCTTCCTGATCTCGGCGTTGACGCGATCATAGACGTCCACCTCGGACGATCCGATGGCGCGCGACACGCCGAAGCCGACCACTTCCTGGCCGTTGAACCGGGCGCGGCCGCGCGGCTCGGACCATTCGTCGGTGATCTGGCCCAGGTCGCCCAGGCGCACGCTGCGGCTGCCGATGGGGATCAGGGTTTCGCGCAGCTGTTCGACCGACTTGGCCGAGCCGACGGTGCGGATGGCCTGTTCCTCGCCGGCGATCTCGCCCCGGCCGCCCGGCAGGTTGATGTTGGAGGCGCGCAGCTGGTTCGACACCTGGGCCGCCGTCACGCCCGAGGCGGCGAGACGCGCGGGGTCCAGCTTGATGCGGATTTCGCGGCTGACGCCGCCGTCGCGGCTGATCTGGCTGACGCCGCGCACCGACAGCAGGCGTTTGGCCACGGTGTTGTCGACGAACCAGCTCAGCTCCTCGGGGCTCATGCCCGGCGCCCGCACCACATAGTTGGCGAAGGGAATGGCCGTGAACTCGATGCGCTGGACGATCGGCTCCTGCACGTCGGCGGGCAGGTTCTGGCGGATGCCGCTGACGGCGTTGCGGACGTCGTTCGTGACCTTCTCCAGGTTCACGCCCAGCTGGAACTCGATGGAGGTGGTCGACACCCCCTCGTTGACCACCGAGTTGATGTGTTTGACCGACCCCAGGCCCGCCACAGCATCCTCGACCAGACGGCTGACCTGGGTCTCCATCTCGGTGGGGGCGGCGCCGGCCTGAACCACGGTCACGGCGACGACCGGCAGGTCCACGTCGGGGAAGTTGTTGGTGCGGAGCTTGAAATAGCTCATCGTCCCCGCGATCGTCAGGACGACGAACAGCAGGACGATGGGGATCGGGTTCCTGATCGACCAGGACGAGATGTTCTGAAAGCCCATCGGTCCGGTTCCTTAGCGCGCGGCCTGACCGGCGGGGGCAGAGGCGGGCGCGGGCGCTTGAGCCTGAGGGGCCGCCGCCGGGGCCACCGTCACATGGTCGCCCTCGCCCAGGAAGCCCGCGCCCTGGACCACGACGCGCTGTCCGGCCTGAACGCCGGTCACGGCCACCCGATCGCCGTTTCGCACCCCGGCCGTGACCGGGACGAAATGCACGGCGTCGCCCTGGACGACGACATAGACGCCCGGCTTGCCCTCCCGATAGACGACGGCGGTCGCCGGCACGACCAGCGCCGCCTGGTCGCTGACCGCGATCTCGGCGCGGGCGAACATGCCGGGCCGCAGCTGGGCGCCGGGCGCCAGCGAGATGCGGGCCAGGCCCAGTCGGCTGGTGGCGTTCACCTCGGGCGTGACGATGCGGACCGAGCCGGTCGTCTGGCCCGCCTCGCTGGAGGTCACGGTCGCCGACTGGCCGGCGCGCACCAGACCCAGCTCCGTCTCCGGCACCTGGGCGTCCAGCTCCAGCCGGCCGTCGCGGACCATGCGGAACAGTTCGGTCCCGGCCGAGATGATCTGGCCCTTGGTCACGCTGCGGCTGATGATCAGCCCGCCCACGGGCGCGCGGATGGTCGATTGGCTCAGGCGCGTCTGGGTCTCGGACAGGGCCGCGCGGGCGGCGGCCAGATTGGCCGTCGATGAGCGTTGATTGGCCAGGGCGGTGTCCAGCGACGCCTGACTGAGGAAGCCGCGTTCCTTCAGTTGCTGGGCGCGGTCCAGGGCGGCGGCGTCGCGGGCGGCGTTGGCCTCGGCCAGCTGCACCTGGGCCTGCTGCTGGCGCAACTGGGCGCGCAGCAGGACGTCGTTCATCTGCACCAGCGGCTGGCCCTGACGGACATAGGAACCTTCGTCGACATACAGGGCCGTGGCGGTCAGGCCCCCGGTCTCGGCCGCCACCGGCACCTCTTCCCAGGCCGAGACGGTGCCCGAGGCGTTGACGGTGCGGCTCAGACTGGTCTGGGTCACGGTCGCGACGCTGACGGTCTGGCGCGAGCCGCCGGCCGCATCGTCCTTCTTCTCCTCCTTGTGCCCGCCGCAGCTCGCCAGCAGAAACGCCGAAAGGGCCATGGCGCCGACATGAAGAGCGGTTCGGGTCGTCTTGGACACGGGGGAATTCCTCGGATGCAGGCGAAGCGTATCGCCGGCTCGCGCCGGTCGAGAGAAAGGGGTCGATCCATACCGTGTTCGAGAGCCGTTCTCAAACGCGGAAGTGGTTTGTTGCAAAGCCGTAATGCGGCCCGACGCGCGACAGATCGGCCGTGCGACTGGCCCCGAGTGCTTACGCATGATAGGGGCGCGCGGATGACGACTCCCCCTATCTCGAACATTCGGAACTTCAGCGTGGTCGCGCACATCGACCACGGCAAGTCGACCCTGTCCGACCGGCTGATCCAGCACACCGGCGGCCTGACCGCGCGCGAGATGTCCGAACAGGTCCTCGACAACATGGAGATCGAGAAGGAGCGGGGCATCACCATCAAGGCCCAGACCGTGCGCCTGACCTACAGGGCGCGCGACGGGCAGGACTACATCCTGAACCTGATGGACACGCCTGGCCACGTGGACTTCGCCTATGAGGTGTCGCGCAGCCTCGCCGCCTGCGAAGGCTCGCTGCTGGTCGTCGATGCGTCCCAAGGCGTCGAGGCCCAGACCCTGGCCAACGTCTATCAGGCTATCGACAACAACCACGAGATCGTCCCCGTCCTGAACAAGGTCGATCTGCCCGCCGCCGAGCCCGACCGCGTCCGCGCCCAAATCGAGGACGTGATCGGCATCGACGCCTCCGAAGCCGTCCTGGCCAGCGCCAAGTCCGGCATTGGCATCGAGGAGGTGCTGGAGGCCATCGTCACCAAGCTGCCGGCGCCCAAGGGCGACATCAATGCGCCGCTGAAGGCCATGCTGGTGGACGCCTGGTACGACCCCTACCTCGGCGTCGTCGTGCTGGTGCGGGTCTTCGACGGCGTGCTGAAGACCGGGATGCGGGTCAAGATGATGCGCAACGGCTCGACCCACCTGATCGACCGGGTCGGCGTCTTCCTGCCCAAGAACACGCCCGTCGATCAGCTCGGCCCGGGCGAGGTCGGCTTCATCACCGCCCAGATCAAGGAAGTGGCCCACGCCGCCGTCGGCGACACCATCACTGACGAGAAGAAGCCGACCGCCGAACCGCTGAAGGGGTTCAAGGAGGTCCAGTCGGTGGTCTTCTGCGGCCTGTTCCCGGTGGACGCCGCCGATTTCGAGGACCTGCGCGCCGCCATCGGCAAGCTGCGGCTGAACGACGCCTCCTTCACCTATGAGATGGAAAGCTCGGCGGCGCTGGGCTTCGGCTTCCGCTGCGGCTTCCTGGGTCTGCTGCACCTGGAGATCATCCAGGAGCGCCTGAGCCGCGAGTTCAACCTCGACCTGATCGCCACGGCGCCGTCCGTCGTTTACAAGATCGGCCTGCGCGACGGGACCGAGATGGACCTGCACAATCCGGCCGACCTGCCCGACGTGATGCAGATCGAGACCATCGCCGAGCCCTGGATCAAGGCCACGATCCTGACGCCCGACGAATATCTGGGCGGGGTTATCAAGCTGTGCCAGGACCGTCGCGGCCAGCAGATCGAACTGTCCTATGTCGGCAACCGCGCCATGGTGGTCTATGAGCTGCCGCTGAACGAGGTGGTGTTCGACTTCTACGACCGGCTGAAGTCGATCTCGAAGGGTTACGCCTCGTTCGACTACGAGATCACCGAATACAAGGTCGGCGACCTGGTGAAGATGTCCATTCTGGTCAACGCCGAGCCGGTCGACGCCCTGTCCATGCTGGTCCACCGCGCCCGCGCCGAGACGCGCGGCCGGGGCATGGTCGAGAAGATGAAGGAACTGATCCCGCCCCACCTGTTCCAGATCCCGATCCAGGCGGCCATCGGCGGCAAGATCATCGCCCGCGAAACCGTCCGCGCCCTGCGCAAGGACGTGACCTCCAAATGCTACGGCGGCGACGCCACCCGCAAGAAGAAGCTGCTGGAAAAGCAAAAGGCCGGCAAGAAGCGCATGCGCCAGTTCGGCAAGGTCGAGATCCCGCAGGAAGCGTTTATCGCGGCGCTGAAGATGGACGAGGATTGAGGGCGATCATTTGGGTGAAGTCACCGGAATGATCTGTGCTGGGACGGTCAGTCGAGATGGTCCTCGCGACGGAGAATGCTCAGATCGTGTTCGTTATCCGGTTCGACGCTTATGAACTCATCTGAGAGCACGGGCCCTAGACCCAGCTCTGAGATGGTCTCTCGGTCCTTACGTCCCCAGAGAATGGCAATGCCTTCAGGGCGCAGAATATCCCGGGCCCCTCCGTTTTTTCGCACCCGCTTCAACGGATCGAGTTGCGGCGCAATCGCGGGGATCGCGGATCTCGGTATCGGCGTGTTTTGAACATTACGAAAGAGTTCTGCGACCCTAGCCGAGCCTCCGCGATGAGAGTTGATTAGAGCGAGAAGCTCGGGATCAAACCCCTGCCAGATATTTCGCGGGTAAGGCATATTCGACGCTATCCAGAGAATCTGACTTCTGCCAAACGCAGAGATCTGCAACTTCTGGTCCCTATTGCCACCTGACGTCAAATTCTCAGGTCTGCAAACCACCAAGCCCAAGCTAAACCGTGCGGTGAGTTCGTTCTCGGTGATCAGAACACACGGCTTACCGATGGCCTCCTTTGGAATCATCCAAGCGGTGCCGATTGAGTGCTTAATATCGGTGTCGATACCGCCCAAGTTCAGGTCCAAGAATTCGCCCTTGGGCTGGCCTATGGCATCCCTGAATAAAATCTCGATCTTAGTGCCGAGGTAGGTTTTTTCGGTTTTCTCGCATTCAGCAAGAACCAACCTCTTGGTGCGCGGAGCGTCGATGACCTCGTCGACCGCGCGACGGATTAACTGAGCAGTTGCTCCCTCGATGCCATCCGGGTCTAAAACCGAGCGTCGGAGGACGCTCGCCAAATACCGGAGGAGCGCCGAATCGTTGGTGAGGTTGATGTGAGACATGCCCCACATCATCCGGTGAGTTTATTAGCCGTCCGCTAAGCGGCAAGTTGCTGCGGGACCAAGATTGCCTTTACGGTCTGAGCCAAGGCCCCAGCCAAGTTTGGGGGGACGGCATTGCCTATTTGGCGAGCGACCTCGACTTTGGTCCCATAAAATTTGAAGCTGTCTGGGAACCCCATCAGTCGGGCTGCTTCGCGGTGGCTGATCGGACGGTTCGCTTCTGGGTGTAAGTAGCGACCCTTCTCCGGCTTGTAGAATTCGGTGCGTATCGTGACCGACGGGCGATCCCACCAAAGGCGGCCGAACAGGTCGGTTCCACCGCTCGTCTTTCTAATCCAGCAGTCCGGGGTGATGTCCGGCCGGTTTGCCTGCAGGTCGAAACGATTTCCGCCTGGCGGAACGGCCTTGTATCTTTGCAGGCTCTTCTCAGTCGGAGTCCTGCCGAAGTGGAGGTTCAGTGTCGGCCGCGAGCCGATCTCCGTGCCTAGCGTTTCCATCGGAAGGTCGGCGATGACGTCGCGAACCGTTCGCCAGCGCGGCAGATTTGATTTCAGCTTCGGATCAGCGTGTGACGGCAGCGGCGGGAAATTCGGCAGATTGAAAGCTTGTCGCCAGCCGAGAATGATCGTCCGTTTCCGCGTCTGAGGAGCGCCATAATCGGCTGCATTGACGATCGCCGCCTGGGTTTGAAATCCATGCTGGCGAGCCTTCGCCTCGATCAACTGACGCTCGGGCGATCGGAAGAGTTCGGCTACGTTCTCCATGACGAACACGCGGGCGCCGGAGCGCTCAGCAATCTCGATAAACGGCTCCCACAGTGCTCGGCGGGCATCGCCGTCGCGCTTCTTGTTCAGTAGGCTGAACCCTTGGCACGGAGGGCCGCCGATTACGACGTCGGCCTTCGGCACCTCGTTGTGAAGGAGCCATTCCTCGATATTGGCTTGGACGGCCCGTCCAGGAAAATTGAGTTCGTGCGTTTTCACGGCCGCCGCATCGTTGTCGATGGCGAGTACGGTTTTGAAACCGCCGCAGAACTGTTTGTCGCAGAAGCCTAGGCTCATGCCGCCTGCGCCGCTGAACAGATCGATCACGCGCAATGTCATGCTGAGTCCCGCTGCGGTTAATGCAGAAAACAAAACGCGAACATGATTCGCGTGTCAACTGCCTGCCATCTACAGATGGTAGGTAAAGCGATGCCTACTACCTGACGTAGGAACTAAGCCGATTCTTGAGGGCAGCCACGTCTTTCAACTCGCATTCCCATATCGTGGCGACGTTTAGGCCGAGGGCGATGAGGGATTGCTCCACTTCAATGTCGCGAGTTTTGTTGCGCGCGAGTTTGGCTTCCCAGGCTTCGCGATTGTGTGCTGGCAACGTTCCTCTCTTGCAGTCGTGACCGTGCCAGAAGCAGCCGTGGACTTGGATGACCCACCCTCGCTTTCTATTCGCAAAATCCGGAGTTCCGGGAAGGCTCCTAACGTTTCGGCGATAGCGAACTCCAAGCTCACGCAACGCAAACGCCACTCTTTCTTCTGCGTCGGTCCCTTTCTGGCGCACTTTCGACATGGCGTATGAGGTTCGCGCATTGAGCGGTTTCATGACGGCGCCTTAACTCAATGATGGACCATTTCGGTGACGTCACCGAAATGGTCAGAAGTGCGTAATGTACACATCGTGCAAGCGGTAGAGCCGCCCGGCGTCAGGACGTTGCATAGACGCCTTGCGTTAGATGCGGGTCAACCATAGGCAAGGCGGTCAGTGCATCGCCTTACCCCTGCACCGTCTCCGTGATGAAGTGCCGCCCCTGCTTGTCCTCGATCTCGACCACCCATAGGTCCGGGTCATACCCGCGCTGGCGGGCGATATAGGCGTCCAGCTCGCTTTCGCTGTCTGAGGTGACCGGCTGAATCCACAGGCGGTCGCCGTCGGGGCCGAAGGCTTCGGTGAACAGGCGGGCGGTGCGGGTGGAGGTGTCGTAGGCCTTGACGATGACCGAGCCGGCGCGGTCGTCGCCCTTTTTGACCACGGTGGCGTAGGCGCCCTCGATCTGGGCGCGGCGGATCAGGGCGCTGACCCACAGGTCGCTGGAAAGAAGCAATTCGCTAACCCTGCTCGGACACGGAACCCCAACCCTGGCGGGCTAGGGTCGGGGCATGAGGATAGGCTTTTCCCCCCGGCGGACCCAAGCCCTTATGTCGGCCCTGCTGATCGCCGCGACGCCCGTCGTGGCGATGGCCGCGCCGCAGGACCGCTATTATGAGCGCAGCTTCGTGCTGGCCGCCAACGACCGCTGCGGCCTGTTCGAGCCGCAGCTCACGGCCGCGCTGACGGCGGCGGCGTATCAGGCGCGGGGCGCGGCCCTGCGCGCGGGCGCCAACGACCGGCAACTGGCCGAGACGGCCCAGCGGGCGCGGGCGCGGGCGGTCACGACGCCGTGCGGCTCGGCCGATCTGAAGACGGTTCAGGGACGGGTGCAGACCGCCTTTTCCGGCTGGTCGCGCACCACGCGGATGCAGTTTCCGGGCGACCGCAGGGGCTGGAGCGCCGACCGCGCCGCCTATTCCCGCCCGACCTGGCGGCTGATGCAGGCCACCGTGACCGGCGCCTCGCCGGTGCGGTTCGGGGTGGTGGGCGGCATGGCCCGGCCCGACCAGCTGGCCGCCGTCGTGTCCTGGCAGGGGCGGTCGCGCCCGACCGGGGTGCGGATCGTGATGCGCGACACCGAGGTGGCGCCGCGCCCGTGGCTGGCCCAGGGCCTGCCGCCTGTGGTCCAGCGCCGCGCCTTCTGGGCCGCCGGAACTCAGGCGGCGGATCGCACCCTGCTGGCCGAGGGCCGCGCCGCCGGCCAGGCCTGGGTCTTCCCCGCCGAGGCCGCCGACGCCCTGTCGCGTCTGGACCCGCGCGAGGTCTTCACCGTCGAATTCGTCTTCCGCGACGGCAGCATCGCCCGCTCCACCTTCGAAGCCGGGGACTTCGCGGCGGGCCGGGCGTTTTTGGCGATGGGGCAGGTTTAGGGAACGGCTTCGGCCGGCTGCGGCGAACCGCTCGGCGAAACCTTCTCGGCCTCGGTCGTCTCCACCACCATCACCGGCAACCGGATCAGCACCGCCGCGCCTTCGCCCAGGGTGCTGTCGATGGTCATGCGGCCGCCGTGCAGTTCGGTCAGGCTGCGGACCAGGGACAGGCCCAGGCCCGTGCCCTGGGCCTTCTGATCCGCGCCGCCGGCCTGTTCGAAGGGGCGGCCCAGGCGTTTCAGGTCTTCGGGGGCGATGCCGACGCCGGTGTCGGACACCGCCAGCTCCAGATCCGGGCCATCCGCGTCCAGCGTCAGGGTGACGGAGCCGCCGGCGGGGGTGAACTTCACCGCATTGGACAAGAGGTTCAGCGCCATCTGCTTCAGGGCGCGGGCGTCGGCGCGCACCGTCAGCGGCTCGGCCGACAGGACGGCGGCTAAGCCCACGCCCTTGTCGTCGGCCTGCAGCCGGACCAGGGCGACGGCGGCCGAGACGGCGTCGCGGGCGTCGAACTCGGCGAGCGCCAGCTGATAGCGTTCGGCCTCGATCTTGGACAGGTCCAGCACGTCGTTGATCAGGTCCAGCAGGTGTCCCCCCGCCTGGTGGATGGCGTCGGCGTAACCGGCGTAACGGTCGGGCAGGGGGCCGAACAGCCGCTGGCGCATGATGTCGGCGAAGCCCAGCACGGCGTTCAGGGGGGTCCGCAGCTCGTGGCTCATATTGGCCAGGAAACGGGTCTTGCCGGCGGACTGGGCCTCGGCCTCGACGCGGGCGGTCTCCAGCCCCAGTTCGCGGGCGAACTGGGCGGTGCCGTCGAACGCCTGGGCGATCAGGCGGGGGCGGTCGGCGGCGTCGTGACGGAAGGGGGCGACGATCAGAACGACCCGGCGGTCCAGGGCGCTGCGGGGGCTGAACTGGACCTCGGCCGGCTGTCCCGACAGGGCGCGCGACAGGGCGGCGGAGACGGCCGGCCGATCCGGCGCATGGGCGCTGGCCACCAGGCCCTGGTCGATCAGGGCGCGCACGGACAGGGCGGGCGGCGCGGCGCCCCAGGTCGCGACCGCATGGCCCGACGGCTCCAGCAGCAGGGTCAGGCCCGGCTGGTCGTGCAGCAGGGCGGCGGTGCGTTCGGCCTGGCCCTGCGCCTCGATCAGGCGGCGGCGACGCTGGCCCCAGGTCAGGCGCAGGGCCGAGCCGACGGCGCCCAGGGCCAGGAAGGCCGAGGCGGCGGCCAGCAGCGGGCCTTGCGCCTCCGGCCCGTTCAGCCAGCTGGACGTCAGGCCGCTGAGCAGGGGCAGCAGCACGCCCCCCACCCCCAGCCAGGTCAGGCCGTCGCGGCCGTCCCGCTCGTGATCCAGCGCCACGCCCGCCGCCAGAGGCAGGATGACCAGGCCGGGCAGGGCGCCGGTGACGCCCCCGGTCAGGCCCGCCGCCGCCGTCGCCGCGACCAGCCAGCCGACCATGATCGCCAGCCGCAGCGACAGGCTGTCGCGCACCATCAGCGCCACCCCCATCACGCCGGGCAGGGCCATGATCAACAGCGCCGCCAGCGGCCCGTTATGCAGCCCGCCCGCCATCTGGGCCGACAGGGCCGTCACGCTGACCGCCACGGCCCAGACGGCGTGCCACAGGGCCACGAGCGGCGCGCCCGAACGGTCGTCGTCCGGGGGGCGGCGTGGGTCGTCCTGGACGTTATGGCGAGTGGAAGGTGTCAATCCGTCGAGCCGGTGTTCTGTCTGATCCCAGATTAGTCGCCGCCTTGAGTCGGTGCGAGGCCGCTCCCCCCTCAGGCGAACCCCGTCGCGGCGTTCACCATGAATATCGGGGGACAAAACGGCCGGTTGTCGTTAACGCCCCGGCGGCCTATCCAGCCCGCCATGACCACGCGCGACCGCACGCCCCCGACCGACAGTCTGGACCAGACCCTGGCCGAGCTGGCCGACGACTTCGACCTGCTGGGCGATTGGGAGCAGCGGATCGAATATGTGATCGAACTGGGCAAGGGGCTGGCCCCGCTGGACGATGGCGACCGCATCGAGGCCAACAAGGTGCCGGGCTGCGCGGCCCAGGTGTGGCTGGCCGTGACCCCGGCGGACGGCCGCCTGTGGTTCGCCGCCGACAGCGACAGCGCCCTGTCCAAGGGCAATATCGCCCTGCTGCTGAAACTGTATTCCGGCCGCACCCCCGCCGAGATCCTGGCCTTCGACGCCAAGGCGGCGCTGGACCGGCTGGGCCTGCCCTCGGCCCTGACGCGCCAGCGCGCCAACGGCCTGAACAGCATGGTGGGTCGGATCAGGGAGGCGGCGCTGGGGAGCGCGTGAAGGGTGAATGGTGAATAGTGAGTCGTGAGTAGGCGCGTGCCGTCGTCCTTCGCCTGCCATTCACGTGTCACGACTCACCCTTCACTCCTCACCCCTCCCCCCTCACCCGATCCCATAATGTTCGGCCAGCGCCTGCAGCGCGTGTTTCAGCACCGTCTTGCCCTGGCGGCGACGCAGGCCCAGGCCGGTTTCGGCCAGTTGCAGGCTGTCGCCGTGGATGCAGATGCGGCTCAGCATCGGGCGCAGGCGCGGGCCGACCGCCGCCAGGGCCGCCTCCACCCGGCGCGAGGCCGACAGGGCGCGGTCGGTGGGCTCCAGCCGCGCGGCGGTTCCGGCGCCGCCCGATCCGTTCTGCGGCAGGGCGTCCCAGCGCATGGTCAGGGACGGGCCGCGCAGGGCGAACTCGGCCTCGCGCCGCAGACGTTCGCCCGCCGCCGCCTCGGCCGGGGTCAGCCAGGGGCGGCCCGAGACGTCCTTGCGCCGCGCCAGCCAGGCGATGGGGCTTTCGCCCAGATTGGCCGGGCGTCTGGCCGCCCGCCCGTCGGGCTGGATCAGGTCGCGCTCGCCCAGGATGACGCCCGGCCGACCGGGCGGGGCCGAGGCCGTCGCCGCCTCTCCGGCCGGTCGCGCCTGCCAGCCGCCGCCGGGCCGGGCGCGCAGGCCGGGCCGCTCGACCAGGGCGCGGAACTCGGCCTCGTTCAGCGTCAGGCTGACCCGGCTGCGCCGATCCGCCGACAGCCGCAGGGCATAGGCGCCGTCCCCGTCCTGGGCCAGCCAGGCGCCGGGGCGGGTCATCAGATTGCGCGCCCGCTCCACGATCCGGCTCATCGGGCCAGGTCCAGGACGGGCGGCTGATACAGGGCCTGGATGCAGGTCTCCAGCTCGTTCAGCAGGTCGTCCAGGGTGCGCCGGTCCCGCTCGTCCTCCACCCAGCGGCAGGCGGCCCCGACGCTGGCGCGGTTGACGCCGAAGACGTGGCTGACCCGCTCCAGCGTCCAGCCGAAGGCGACGTGCGACAGATACATGGCCACCCAGCGGGGGCGGGCGGTGCGCGGATGCATCCGGCCCCGGCCCATCATCTGCGACGGCCGCGCCCCCGTCCGCGCGGCGACCAGATGGATGGCCAGCCCGGCCTTGATCCGATCATCCTCGCTGACCGGCACGATATAGTCTTCCACGGCGACCGCCTCTCTGTCCTTTCTGAACCCAAGACCGACACCCTAAGGCATCCTGACCCTGCGATAGGAATAAAAGCCTATCCAACGTCAAAATCGGTCGTGGCGCCTTAACCGCCTTGAGGTTGTGGGTTCGACGATAGGCTGGCTGAGCGGCGGTCCCCGATGGGGGCGAAACGGGGCGGCGGCGAACGTGGTTAATAAATTTCGAATCGTTGACTCGGCCCACTCGACGGCGATTCGCAAATCAGCCTAGATTCGACTCAATCCAATGGCGTTAACCCTTCTTAAGGTTTTCACGCCTTAACCTGCGAACAAGGTTACCCGGCCGTTCGCCAGGGTGCTTAACGCAAAGCTATGGCCTGGAGGGGCACGAATGCGCGTCCTGTTGATTGAAGACGATCACGCAACTGCCCAAAGCATCGAACTGATGCTGAAGTCGGAAGGCTTCAACGTCTACACGACCGACCTGGGCGAAGAAGGCATCGATCTGGGCAAGATCTATGACTACGACCTCATTCTTCTTGATCTGAACCTGCCGGACATGAGCGGCCTGGAAGTCCTGCGCCAGCTGCGCGTGGGCAAGATCAACACCCCGGTCATGATCCTGTCGGGCTCGACCGAGATCGAGACCAAGGTCAAGACCTTCGGCGGCGGCGCCGACGACTATCTGACCAAGCCCTTCCACAAGGACGAGCTGATCGCGCGCACCCACGCCGTGGTCCGCCGCTCCAAGGGTCACGCCCAGGCCATCATCCACACCGGCGAGATCGCCGTGAACCTGGACGCCAAGACGGTCGAGGTGAACGGCCACCGCGTGCATCTGACCGGCAAGGAATATCAGATGCTGGAGCTGCTGAGCCTGCGCAAGGGCACCACCCTGACCAAGGAAATGTTCCTGAACCACCTGTACGGCGGCATGGACGAGCCCGAGCTGAAGATCATCGACGTCTTCATCTGCAAACTGCGCAAGAAGCTGGCCACCGCCGCCGACGGCAAACACTATATCGAAACCGTCTGGGGCCGCGGCTACGTCCTGCGCGACCCGGCCGAAGGCGTCATCACCGTCGCCGCCTGATCGGTCCACGATCCAAAGATCATGAAACGCCCGCCGGAAACGGCGGGCGTTTTTTATTGGCCGCCGAACCCCGCCGCCAGGGCCGCGGCCATTGGATTGGGGCGGCCGAAGCTGTCGAAGGGGAGGGGCTCGTCCTTGCCGTCGTCCTTGTCGCCCTGGCGATACCAGCTGTCCGTGTCGCGCAGTCCCCAGACGGTGAAGGCGAACTGCTGGGCCCTGGGCAGGGCGGCGAAGGCTCGGGCCAGTTCGGCGACGCGCGCGGACTGGGCGGTCAGGCGCTCGGCCTGGCTGCGGAAATCCAGCCGATCCTCGGTGCGCAGGGTGCAGTCCAGTTCGGACACATGGATCGGCAGGCCGAACTGGGCGGCCTCGCGCATGAAGGCGGCGATGACGCCGGGCTGGATGTCGATCCACAGGTGGGACTGCAGGCCCAGCCCCTGCAGCGGACAGCCGACCTTCAGCAGGCGTTCGACCAGTTTCAGGAACTGTGCGCCCTTGGCCGGCACGCTTTCCTGATTGTATTCGTTCAGGAACAGGACGGCCTCGGGATCGGCCGCCCGCGCCTGTTCGAAGGCGCGCAGGATATAGCCGTCGTGGCCGTAGCGGGCGCTCCAGTGGCAGTCGCGCATTCCCGAGCCGTCGTCCAGGATGGGTTCGTTGACCACGTCCCAGCTGCGGACCTTGCCGCGATAGCGACCGGCGACCGTGGCGATATAGCCGTCGAAGGCGCGGTCGAAGGCGGCGCCGGACAGGCTGGCGAACGCTTCTTTCCCTTGAGAATACCAGATCAGGGTGTGGCCGTGCAGGGCCATGCCCTCAGCCTGGGCGAAGGCGGCGATGCGGTCCGAACGGTCGAAGTTCGGGCGGTCCAGTCCGTTCGCCAGGATATATTCCATCTTCATCTCCCACTCGGGCGTGAGTTGGGAGACGTTGGCGCGGGCCAGGGCGACCCAGTCGGGATCGTCGATCTGGAGCGCCTTGATCGCCGTGCCGAAGGGGGCGGGCGAGATGGGTTTCAGCGGCGGGACGTTCGGAGGCGTCGGCTCGGCCGAGGCGAAACGGTCGCAGGCGGCGAGGGCGAGAGGCGCGGCGAGGAGGGTGCGGCGGGTCGGGGTCAAGCTTCTCCCTCCCCGCTTCGGGGAGGGTGGCTGAGGCGCAGCCGAAGTCGGGTGGGGACGGCCGGGCGGCCCACAAACTCGTTTTGTTTTAAGGCGGTGCGACGGCTCCCGGCCGCCCCCACCCGGTCGCTGAGCGACCACCCTCCCCCGCAGGGGGAGGGAGATTGTCGGCTGTCAGACCGCACGTTTCCGCAGGCCCAGTTCGTCGAAGGCGGCGGTTTCGCGCTTGGCGAGGGCGGCCAGCTGGGTCAGGCGGGTGGTTTCGGCGACGTGTTCGAACTTCTTCAGCTCTTCGAAGGCGCCGGTCAGGGCGTCGCGAGCGCCGGCTTCCTCGGCGTCCAGCACGGTCAGGTCGCCCTCGGCCTGGGCCTTCCGGGCCTTCCAGCCGTTCAGATAGGCGCCCAGCATCATGCCGGCCTCGGCGTCCAGACGGGCGCGGTCGCGTTCGGCCTCGGCCTCGGCGTCCAGAACGGCGATGCGGACCTCGGCGCCGGCGCGACGCTCGGCGATCTCGGCCAGACGCTTCTGCAGCGTCTCGACCTCGTAGTTGGAGATGCGGATCAGGGATTGGGCCCAGGCGGTCATGCGGAGAGAATGCCGTTGTAAATGTTAAGCGAAGGTTCGAGGTTTCAGGTTCTAGGGACGAGCCGAGCACGGAGGGCGGTCAGCATACGGCTGACCTCGTCTGCCTGTTCGAGGATGCTGACGCATTGCTCGTCTTCGGCAATCTTCAAGTGCTGCACCAGCAGGACGAAGGTTTCGAGTTCAAAAAGCGAACCGCGCGCGATGCTGACGAAATTCGCATAGTCCTTGCGCGTTCCTCGGCCGTGCCCTTCGGCGATATTGGCGGGCACCGATGTCGAGGCCCGGATCATCTGCGACGTAATCCGGTATTCCTCTTGCTTCGGCATCTGGCGTGTCAGCCGATAGACTGCGGCGGCCAGGTCCATGGACTTCTTCCAGACCATGAGGTCACGATACGAGCGAACTTCCATCTTCAGGTCTCGCACCTCGAACCTGAAACCTCGAACCTCATGATCCTACCATCCCCTGGTTCAGGATGGCCTCCAGCCGAACGAAGGAGTCCTCCAGACGGGTCGCATCGTCCTTGTCCTGTCCCAGGAAATCCTCCAGCGCGGGGTTCAGGGCGATGGCGCGGTCGACGATGGGGTCGGCGCCGGTGCGGTAGGCGCCGATCTTGATCAGCTCCTCCATGTTCGCATAGGCGCTCAGGCACTGGCGGGCGCGCTTGTTCAGTTCGCGCTCGGGCGGGGTCTGGCAGCCGGGCAGGGTGCGGCTGACGGATTTCAGCACGTCGATGGCGGGGAAGCGGCCGCGCTCGGCGATCTTGCGGTCCATGACGATATGGCCGTCCAGAATGCCTCGCACGGCGTCGGCGATCGGCTCGTCATGGTCGCCGCCGTCCACCAGAACGGTGAACAGGGCGGTGATCGGCGCCGCCGTCGTGCCGTCCGGGCGGATCGGCCCCGGCCCGGCCCGCTCCAGCAGTTTGGGCAGTTCGGTGAAGACGGTGGGGGTGTAGCCCTTGGTGGTCGGGGGTTCGCCCGCCGCCAGACCGATCTCGCGCTGGGCCATCGCAAAGCGGGTGACGCTGTCCATCAGGCACAGCACCTCCAGATCCTGGTCGCGCAGATATTCGGCGACGGCCATGGTCATGTATGCCGACTGACGGCGTTTCAGGGCCGGTTCGTCCGAGGTGGCGACCACGACGACGGCGCGTTTCAGCCCCTCTTCGCCTAAAGTCTCCTCCACGAACTCGCGCACCTCTCGGCCTCGTTCGCCGATCAGGCCGACGACCACGGCGTCGCAGGTCGCCTCCTTCGCCAGCATGGACAGCAGCACCGACTTGCCCACGCCCGATCCGGCGAAGATGCCCAGGCGCTGGCCCCGGCAGGTGGTGGTGAAGACGTCCATCGCCCGCACGCCCAGGTCCAGCCGCTCGCCCACCCGGCCGCGCGAATGGGCCGGGGGCGGCGGCGCGCGCAAGGGGTAGGGGGCGGGGCCTTGCGGCAGCGGCCCCTTGCCGTCGATGGGCTGGCCGAAGGCGTCGATGATCCGGCCCAGCCAGGCGGTGGTCGGGCGCACGCTGGCGGCGGTCTCGATGATGCGGATGTCGGCGCCGGGGGCCACGCCCTCTACGGGGCCGAACGGCATCAGCAGGGCCTTGGAGTCGCGAAAGCCGACGACCTCGGCCGGCAGGGGATCGTGGCCGCGCCGCCCGATCTCGGCCCGCGCCCCGACCGCCAGACGCGACAGACCGCCGCGCGATTCGATTAGCAGGCCCGACACGCCCGCCACCTTGCCGGTGACGACCAGCGGGTCGATCGCTTCGACGGCGGCGACGAGATTACGCAAGCGGACGACCCCAGGAACAGGGCCTCAGAGATGCGCCATCGTGGTTAACGACCGATGAAGTCGGTTCCGTCGAACCCGGATCGCGGGCCGCCGGGCGGGCAGGGTCAGACCGGCTCCGGCCCTGTCTGGGGCTCGCGCGTCGTGGCGATGGCGCCGACCGAGGCGGCGACGATGGCGGCGATGGCCAGCCACTGCTGGCCCGTCAGATGCTCGTGCAGGACGACCAGGCCGGCCAGGGCGCCGACGGCCGGTTCGGCGCTGAGGACCACGCCGAAGGTGCGTTTGGGAATGGCGCGCAGGGCCACCATCTCCAGCGAATAGGGCAGGGCGCTGGAGAAGATCGCCACCGCCAGGCCGGCCAGGACGATGGCCGGGTTGAACAGGGCCATGCCGGCGTGGGCCACGCCGAACGGCACGACGACCAGGGCCGCCACGCTCATGCCCAGAGCCACCGACTGGCCGGACGGCAGGTGCGACACCCGCTTGCCGAAGACGATGTAGAGCGCCCAGCACAGGCCGGCGAAGGCGGCCAGACCCATGCCGATCGGATCGAGCGCGCCCGCCCCCGGCTTCAGCGGCAGCAGCAGGCCCAGGCCCAGAACCGCGAAACCGATGCAGAGGAAATGGACGGGCCGGCGCGAATGCAGCAGGGCCAGGGTCAGCGGCCCCATGAACTCGATGGCGATGGCCAGGCCCAGCGGAATGGTCCGCAGCGACATGTAGAAGCTGAGGTTCATGGCCCCCAACACCACGCCGTAAAGCGCCACGGCGCCCAGGTCGGCGCGGGTCAGGCGGAACCGCCACGGCCGGAACACCGCCACCAGGATGACCGCCGACAGGCCGACGCGATAGGCGGTCGTCCCCTGCGCCCCGATGAGGGGGAACAGGGTCTTGGCGAAGGAGGTGCCCCCGGCCAGCACGGCCATGCCGGCGAACAGCGCCAGATAGGGGATCAGGCGCGCCATCAGCGGCGAGGTCAGATGCGATTTCAGGGCCACGGCGGTCATGGGCGAGGAGTAGCCGAAACACGGTTGCGCTTCCCGGCGATTTCCGGCCTGAATGCGCCGGATTTCGGCGTCAGGAAAGATAAAATGACGAATTTCGTCACGCTGGATGCGTTCGATCACAAATTGCTGGAGCGGGTGCGTCGCGACAACCAGGAACCGGCGCGGGTCACGGCCGAGGCGGTGGGCCTGTCGGAATCGGCGGTGCTGCGTCGGCTCAGGCGGCTGCGGGCCGAGGGGGTGATCGTGCGCGACGTCGCCCTCATCGACCCGGCGCGGATCGAGCCGCGCATCGTCCTGCACGCCCAGGTCGAGATGAACACCCAGGATCGTAAAGTCATGGACGCCTTCCAGCGCGCCATGAAGGCCAGCCCGGAGGTGCAAGGCTGCTGGGACGTCACGGGTGAGACCGACTATCTGCTGACCGTCGCCGTCCGCTCCATGCAGGAGTACGAGGCCTTCGGCATTCGCGAACTGATCCCCGAAAAGGGCGTGCGCGGCTTCAAGAGCATGATCGTCATTCGCGAGGTGGTGGGGTTCGACCCGGCGCGGGCGGTGCTGGGGCGTTAGAGCGTGATTGAGGCTCTTGGAGCGTTTCGCGGAAGAAGCGGACGACTTCCCGGTTGAAGTCGCGATGAAAGGCGGCGCGGTCGAAACCGGGCGTCGGGGCGCAGATCTGCGGCGCGGCGGCGGCGAGGCCGGGCGAGCAGGGCGGCATGAAGTCGTAATGGCCCGCGCCCGTGACCCGGTGATACTCCGGCGCCCGGCCCAACCGATCCCGGATCGGTTCGACGTTGTCGGGTGCGGGCAGGGTGGCGTCGGCGCCCGCCTGCCACAGCTGAACCGGGATGCGGATGGCGGCTAGGCTGTCCGAGGTGAAGGAGAAGCCCAGGGCCGGCGCGGCGATGACGGCGGCCTTGATCCGTCCGTCGCGGGTGCGCGGCCGCCAGGTCGACAGGTCGATCCCCTTGGCGTCCAGCAGGCGGCAGGCGAAGACGGCGGGATGGGCCAGGCAATGCGCGCCGATCGCGGCCGCATCCGACACGCCGCCTATGGCCGAGGTGACGGTGAAGCCGCCGGCCGAGAAACCGAAGGCCCCGATGCGGTCGGGATCGACGGGGACCGCACCCGGACGCATGGCTCCTTCGCCGACCATATAGTCGATCAGGCGGCTGAGCTGGGGCGCGCGGGCGGTCAGCTGAGTGGAACGCCGCGTGTCGCGATAGTTGTCGCCGGGATGCGTCAGGGCGGCGACGACGAAGCCGGCGTCGGCCAGGGCTCTCGCGGTGTCGGCATGGCCCCGAAAGCCGCCGGCGTTGCCGTGCGAAAACACGACGAGCGGCGCGGGCCGGCCGTCGGCGGGGCGCGCCGGCAGCCAGACTCCGGCCTCGACCGCGCCGTCCGGTCCGCCGGGAAAGGTGAAGACCTGATCCGGGGCCAAGCGGTCGGCCGGGGCGCGCGCCGGGCCTTGCGCCTGTGACGGCGTTGCGTGGACGGGCGAGGCGGCGCCGGCCGGCAGGGGCAGCGCCAAGGTCAGCGCCAAGGTCAGCGTCAGGGTCAGCCCGGCGATCACGCGAAGGGGGGCGGAGGGGTGTGTCATGTCGGTTTCCATCGGTTAGAACGCCTCGGTCTTCGGGGGCGGGCCGAATGGGCGCCACGCGCATTTCGCCAATGGGCGAACGGGTGCGTGGACCGGCGAACGGTTCGACGATAGTGGGCGTGAGGACGAGAAGGACGATGACGCACAACGCCGCCGACAGACTGAATACGCCGCGCGCCTGGGCCGTCGATCTGGCGACCTGCGCGGCGGCGGGCGTGGTGCTGGGCGCGCTTGGGCCGTTCGGCAGCTTCTTCAACGACGGCCTTGCGGTGCGGATCGGCTACTGGATGGCGGTGCTGGTGATCAGCGGCGCGGTGTTCGGCGCGGGGCTCCGCTGGGCATGGCCCGTGGCGCGACGGGCGGCCGCGCCCCTGTGGCGATGGCTGCCGGTGCTGATCGTCGCCGCGAGCGTGCCGACCGCCGGGATCAGCCGGGGCATCGCCGTGATCCTGTGGCCCGGCATCCGGGCGCGCGTCGGTTGGATCGAATGGTATGGTCAGGCCCTGCTGATCGGCGCGGTCTATGCGACCGCCTACGCCCTGTTGCGGATGCGGACGCCCGCCGAGGCGCCGACGGTCGGGGGCGACGAACCCCCGTTCCCCCGCAATCCGTCCGCGCGGCTGGATCGCGACCTGATCTGTCTGCAGATGGAGGATCACTATGTCCGCGTTCACACCGCGCGAGGGTCCCGGCTGGTGCTGATGCCCCTGTCCCAGGCCGTTGCGGGACTGAAGGGCGTCGAAGGGATGCAGACGCATCGCTCGTGGTGGGTGGCGCGGTCGGCCATCGTGGGGGTGGTCGAGGAGGGGCGGAGCCTGCGGCTGGTTCTGACCGGCGGGCTGACCGCGCCGGTGTCGCGCGCGCGGGTGGCCAGCCTCAGGGCCGCAGGCTGGCTGCAAGCGGCCACCGCTTGTACCAGCTCGTTTTAGAAATCATTGTCTCGGCCCCCTTGCGTGGCGGCCCGAGGCCTTATCTGTTGACCGCCAGCCAATCGAGGAGACCTCCCCATGTCCGACTTCAGCTATGACGCCTCCCGCCACCTGAAGACGGGGCGGGGCAAGGTCTATGACTCTATCGTCGACACCCTGGGCGACACGCCCATCGTGCGCCTGCCACGGCTGTCGGCGGAATACGAGGCCAAGGCGACCGTGCTGGCCAAGCTGGAGTTCTTCAACCCCATCGCCTCGGTCAAGGACCGGATCGGCGTGGCCATGGTCGAGGCGCTGGAGCAGGCGGGCAAGATCAATGCGGACACGGTGCTGGTCGAACCGACCAGCGGCAACACCGGCATCGCCCTGGCCTTCGTCGCCGCCGCCAAGGGGCTGAAGCTGGTGCTGTGCATGCCCGAGAGCATGTCGATCGAACGGCGCAAGATGCTGGCCCTGCTGGGCGCCCAGCTGGAGCTGACCCCCGCCGAGAAGGGGATGAAGGGCGCCATCGCCCGCGCCCAGGAACTGCTGGAGACAACGCCGAACGCCATCAGCCCCTCGCAGTTCGAGAACCTGGCCAACCCCGCCATCCACCGGGCGACGACGGCCGAGGAAATCTGGAACGACACCGCAGGCGCGGTGGACATCGTGATCGCGGGCGTCGGCACGGGCGGCACCATCTCGGGCGTCGGTCAGGCGCTGAAGGCCAAGAAAGCCTCCGTCCAGATGATCGCGGTGGAGCCGGAGGCGTCGCCGGTGCTGTCGGGCGGCCAGCCGGGACCGCATAAGATCCAGGGCATCGGCGCCGGCTTCGTGCCCGCCATCTACGACCCCTCGGTCGTGGACGGGGTGGAGCAGGTGTCCAACGACGACAGTTTCGACATGGCGCGCAAGGCCGCCCGCGTCGAAGGCATCCCGGTCGGCATCAGCTCGGGCGCGGCCCTGACGGCGGCCTTCCGCCTGGCGGCGCGCGAGGAGAATGCGGGCAAGACCATCGTGGTCATCATCCCCTCCTTCGCCGAACGCTATCTTTCGACGGCGCTTTTCGAAGGGCTTTAGACGGCGCTTGATTCACGCTTTTCGACGCCACCGCCGCACGGTGCCGTCGAAAAACGATCAAGCGCCAAGCGGAGCCTTTCGGTCGCTCGCGTGTTCGATAACGGACGCGCGTGCGGCTCCGCTTGTTGATCGGCGCGGCGCGCGGAGGATCAACAACGCCGGAGCGTTTCATGACTGTCGCCCTTCGCCTGATCGCCGCCGCCGGGGTCTCGGCCCTTGCGCTCGCCGCCTGCTCCAAGACCGACGACAAGGCCGCCGCGTCGATGTCGCCGGACGAACAGGCCGCCGCCGCCGCCAATACCCCCGTCACCGCCCAGCCGCGCCAGACGCGCAATGTGCCGGTGGACGTGCAGGGCGTGACCGAGGTGGGCGCCACGGTGCGGGTCAAGAACGTCGATCTGGCCGAGGACGCCACCATACTGGACGTCAGCATCTCGTTCGCCAGCGACATGACCAACAATGTCGAGATGGCGACCAACGCCACCTATATCGAACTGCCCAACGGCCAGAAGCTGCGTCTGAAGCCGCCCGAGGGCAATCCGAACATGAACATCGTCAAGGGCGACACCATGAACGGCCGCCTGGTCTTCATGGGCGCGGTGCCGGCGGGGACGCCGCAGATCTCGCTGGTCTTCAACGAAGGCTCGACGTCGGACAGCATCATCGGGCCGTTCCTGCGGATGACCATTCCGCTGACGGCCCAGGCGGCGAGCGCCGGAGCCGCCGGATGACGGGGCGGCACGCGCCCGCGATGGCGGCGGCGCTGCTGGCCGCCGGCCTGACGCCCGACATGGCCTCGGCCCTGACCGTGCGGCTGATGAGCGGCAGCGCCATCGGCATGAAGTCGACCTTCGAAAAGGCCGAGGCGCCGATGTCCACCTTTCAGAAGGCGGGGCCGGACAGCGAGCTTCAGAGCGTCTTCGTCTCGTCCGAGGTGGCGCCCGAACGGGTGGAAACGACCCGCACCCTGCTGAGCGAGCTGAACGCGCGACGCAGCGAGGGGGTGATCGTCATCGACCTGCCCGCCGACGTGCTGTTCGACTTCGACAAGGCGACGATCCGGCCCGACGCCGAACCGGCCCTGACGCGGGCGGCCGAACTGCTGAAAAGCTATCCGACGGCCCAGGTCAGCATCGGCGGCCATACGGACGCCAAGGGCGACGACGCCTATAACGACGGCCTGTCGCTGAGGCGGGCGCGGGCGGTGGCGGAAAGGCTGCAGGCGGCCGCCGGACGCCCCCTAGGCGCCGAGGGCTTCGGCGAGCGTCGGCCCGTCGCCCCCAACGTCAAGCCGGACGGGTCCGACGACCCGGCGGGCCGCCAGAAGAACCGGCGCGTCGAAATCCGCATCACCCCCAAGGCCGGAGGCTGAGCATGGCCCTGATCCCCTGTCCCGCCTGCGCGCGCCAGGTGTCCGACGCCGCCGTCGCCTGTCCCAACTGCGGCCATCCGATCGCGGGCGACAAGGGCGGCGCGAACGGCACGTTCAAACAGGCCCTGACCCGGCCCGAGGCGGTAAAGAGCGGCTTCACCGTGCTGGGGATGTTCGTCGCCGCGCCGTGGATCGCGCGCGTCCTGGCGCTGGTCCTGTTCGTGGTCCTGGCCATCGTGGTCGTGATCTACAAGCATTGACGGCCCTCATGCCCGGTTAACCGCTGGCGGTTACACTGGGTGTATGGGCGAACGAACAGCCATGATCGCGCAAGAGCCTGGGGCGGACACGCCGATCCGGGCGCGCCGGGCGTTGCTGAAACGTCTGGCCGACGTGGTGTCTCTGCCCGCCAGCCGGATCAACGCCTTCGAGCGCGCGGTGACGGGCGATCTGCTGGTCGAGATGCTGCGTCTGGCCACGCGCGAGGAGCGCCGCCGCGTCGCCGCCCGACTGGCGCCCCTGGCCGAACTGCCCAACAGCGTGGCGCGCATCCTGTTGCGCGACGAGGTCGAGATCGCCGGCCTGCTGATCGAACAGTGCGCGTCCTTAAGCGACGCCGACATCGTCGGTTGCGCCCGCGACGCCGGGGTGGAGCATCGGCTGCTGATCGCCGGACGGCGCGGCCTGTCGGAAATCGTGACCGAGACCCTGTTCTCCTTCGGCGAGATGGAGGTGATGGAGGCGGTGCTGCGCAACGCGACCGCCCGCCTGTCGCAGGTGGGGATCGAGGCGGTGGTGGGTCTGAGCCGCCAGGCGCCCGTCCTTTGCGGCCCCCTGCTGAAACGGCCGGAGCTGAGGCCGTCGGGCGCCTATGTCATGTTCTGGTGGTGCGGGCCCGAGGACCGGCGCACCATCCTGCAACGGTTCGCCGTGTCGCGCGAGGTGATGCAGGAGGCGTCCGAGGACGTGTTCGGCATGGCGGCGGCCGAGGACTGGTCCGACCCCGTCGCGCGCAAGGCCCTGCAGTTCATCGAGCGGCGCCAGCGCAATCGCGGCGCCATCGCCAAGGGCCCCTTCGACAGTCTGGAACAGGCGGTCATGGTCGCGGGCCGCGACGGGCTGACGCGCGAGACGGCGTCCGAGATCGCCTTCCTGTCGGGGGTCAAGCCGCTGACCGGCGCCAAGCTGCTGGGCGATCCGGGCGGGGAGCCGCTGGCCATATTGTGCAAGGCCACGGGCCTGTCGCGCGCCGACCTGGCCAGTCTGTGGCGGTCGATGCGCCGGCCCGAGACGACCGCCGACGGTCATGTCCATCCCGATTGGGAGCGGGTGCAGATCAGCTATGAAATGCTGGCCGTGGACCGGGCGCAGACGGTGCTGCGTTACTGGAACTGGTCTCTGTCCTCGGCCCTGACGCCCAGTCTGTTGCGCGCCATACGCGAGGGCGAGGACGATGTGGTCGACGAATATTCGGCGCCCGAGCGCGCGGCGATGATGGTCCTGGCTAAAGACTTCGGCCGCTGAACCTCACCACTACAGATATATGCAATAACGTGCATAGATCGGCCGCCACGGCCGCGTTTGCTTTCGTCGTCGAATAACTCTATTAGCGGAAGCGGGATGTTTCGGCTGTGGAATCGGTCGAACGCAATAGATCAGGAAAGCGAAGACGCGAATGGAAGATAAGCCCGAACTGCTGGAGATGACCGCAGACATCGTGTCCGCTTATGTGGGCAACAATACAGTCTCGGCCGAGACTCTGCCGTCGCTTATCGCCAGTATCCACGCCGCCCTGTCGGGTGTTTCCAATGGTCCGGTCGAGGCCGAGCCGGAACCCAAGGAGCCGGCGGTGCCGATCCGCAAGTCGATCGCGCCCGACTTCCTGATCTGTCTGGAAGACGGCCGCAAGTTCAAGTCGCTGAAGCGCCACCTGCGCACCAAATACGACATGAGCCCCGAAGAATACCGCGCCAAATGGGGGCTGCCGAAAGACTATCCGATGGTCGCCCCGAACTACGCCAAGGCCCGTTCGGAACTGGCCAAGTCGATGGGCCTGGGCCAGGGCGGCCGCAAACCCGCCCGCGCGCCGCGCGCCAAGAAATAAGCCGAGCCTGTTCGGTATAGAGACGCCCGCTTCCGAAAGGAGGCGGGCGTTTTTGCTTTGGGGGACGCACGCTCTTCTCCCTCCCCGTTCCGGGGAGGGTGGTCGCGCAGCGACCGGGCGGGGGCGGCCCGCAAGGGACGCTGACCTTACACATGAAGAACTGCGGGACGTCTTCCGCCGCCCCCGCCCGACTTCGGCTGCGCCTCAGCCACCCTCCCCCGAGGGGGAGGGAGACGTCAGGACGGCGTCAGGCCGCCTGCGCGGTCCGGCGCATGCGCCAGAAGCGCAGGGTGCGGAGCGCGGCGTCGCGGGTCAGTTCGCCGTACATCCGGCCGTAGGCGGCGGCCTTGCCCATCGGATTGTCTTCCGATCCCAGGACGGCGACGGCGTAGGTCAGATAGACGGCGCGGTCCATGTCGGCCGCCTTGCAGACCACCGACAGGGCGTCCAGGTCCTTGCGCTCGACGATGCCGCGCGCGGTGTGGAAGTCGATGTCCGCCAGGGTGGACAGGGCGATCACGAACGAGGTGCGGCCGTTGGAGCGCAGGAAGCGTATCAGCACCTGAGGCGTCAGCTGGCCCGCCGCGTGCAGTTCGTTCACATAGGCCAGGTTGTCGGCGTAGTCGGCCGGCAGGGCGCCGTCGTCGGTGGCGACCCGGGTGCGGCCGGCGGTCAGGGCCGCCTCCAGCAGTTCGGGGTCCATCCGCGCGTTCTGCTCCAGGATCTGGTGACGCAGCCGGGCCTCGACGACGAAATACATCTCGTTCAGCAGATCGACGGGCAGGCTGTGGCGCTCGACCGTGGCGGCGTGAAGCGCCGGATTGGCCTTGGCCCGTTCCACCGCCGTCTCGGACGCCGCGCGCGACAGACGGGCGCCGTCGTTTCGCAACAGGGCGCCCAGGGTGTCGTCGTCGCCGCGTTCGACGATGATGTCCGACACGGCCTCGGGCACCACGGCGCGGCCCGAGACGGCGCGCAGATGGCCTTGGCCGCGCCGGCGCACCACCCGGATCAGATCGTCGTCGGTCAGGACGGTGGAGGCGCGCAGAACCGGCTCGGCGACCTCCAGATCGTCGTCGGCCAGACGCCGGATCAGGCCGTGGGGGGCGTTGGCGGCGGGGGCGAAACGGGCGGCCAGCTCGGCGCGGACGGCCTGTTCCATCTCGTCGGACAGCTTTTCCAGCACCGCGCCGTAAAGGGCGGTCTCGCTGGGGCTGTGGTCGGGGGCGCCGAAGAAGTGGTTGGTCAGCTCGCGCAGCAGCAGGCGGCGCTTGTCGCTGGACTCCTCGCCGGCCAGGGCGATCAGTTCGGGCAGGCGCGAGGTTGAGACGCGGGCGGTCTCGACCAGGGTCTTGTCGTTCATGGAAGGTCGTCGGCCTGGGTCTGGGGCGCCGCGCGCAGCGAGCCGTTGGCGTTGCGGATCAGGGCCGGCGGGGCGTCCGGTTGGGCCAGGTCGTCGGACTTGGGCGTCTGGGTCATCTGCACCGGCAGGGCGTCCAGATAGGTCGGCTGCGGCGTGACGATGGTGTCCGGGTGGCGACCGGCCTGGCGGTGGACCGAATAGTAGCGGGCGGTCTGTTCGCCCGGCGGCAGCTGGGCCGCCTGTTGCGAGCCGGCGATGGCCGCCCCGTCCAGGGCGACGCCGCTCTGGGGCCGCATCAGCCGATAGATGGGCGCGTCGCGACGCGGGGCCATCGGGTCGGCGGCCGCCTGGGCCGAGGGGGGCTGGGCCGAGGGGGGCTGATCGGGCGTCGGCTGGGCGGCGGGGGGCTCGACGGGCGCGGGCTGCGTCGCCGCCGCGACCTGAGGAGCGGGGACGGGGACGGGGGCGGGGGCCGGTTGAGGCGCGGCGTGCTGCGGCGCGGGCTGATAGGCGGCGGGCGCAGGGGCGTCGGCGACCTGGGCGGCCGGGCCCTGAACCTGCGTATGGGCCTCGATCTGGGCGGGCGTTTCGGCGGGACGCTGAGCGGGCGCGGGCGTCGGATAGGCCTGTGGGACGTTGCGGGCGGCCTGGGGGTTGATCCAGTCGCTGGCGGGGGTCAGGCCCCGGCGCGGCGTCGAAGCCGACGGGGTGGCGGCGGGCGGGGGCGCCAGCCGGGCCAGCGGCAGGGTGCGGCTGGCGGCGATCACGGTCGGGGTCGGCTCGGCCGAGGCGGGTGCGTGGGACGGGGACTGGACGGGCGCCAGGCGGGCGCCGACCGGCGGCTTGCCCGGCCAGGACAGGTAACGCAGCCCCGCGCCATTGGTCGGCGCCGACTGGGCGGCGGCGCCGCCGGCCCAGACGCAGGCGAGCGCGCTGGCCGCGGTCAGGAGGGTCTTGAGGACGAGGGCGCGGCGCAAGGCGACACTCCGGCTGAGGACATCAACCGTCAGGATAGGCCCCACCGCTTAACCCCGCGCTAACGACGCTGGATCACCCCCGGCCGGGCAGATAGTTGTCGGTGAAGGCGTCGCGCCAGTTCAGGTTCGTCTCATAGACGCCCGCCTTGGACATCGCCTCGAAGAAGGTCTGCCACCGCTCGGCCGTCAGGGCGCCCAGGCCGTAGAGGGCCGCGTCGCCCCCGTCGACCACGGCCTTGTCGCGCAGCCGGTCGCGCGCCTGATCCAGCTGGGCCTGGGTCATGTCGGGATTGTCGCGGCGGATCAGGGCGTCGCCGGCCGAGGCGTCGCCCCGGATATAGTCGCGCCAGCCCTCGGCCGAACCGGCGATGAAGCTGCGGAGCGCCGCCGCATTGTCGCGCGCGAAGGCGTTGGGGGCCAGGACGATGGCGCCGTAGGAGGGATAGCCCTCGTCCGCCGGCAGGAAGACCCTGGGTTCGAAATCGGCCGCCTGTTCGACCGTATAGGGATCGCTGGTCAGAAAGCCCTGCTGCACCGCGCGCGCATTGGCGATGAAGGGGGCGGGGTCGTAGGCGTAGGGCCGCAGCTGGGCGTCTGTGAAGCCATAGGTCGCCTTCAGCCAGACCCAGAAGGTCTCGATCCCCGCCTGGGCCACCAGGAAGGGGCGTCCGGCCAGGTCGGCGATGGTCTTCAGCGCCGCGTCCGGGTGGGCCATCAGGATCTGCGGGTCCTTCTGGAAGAAGGCGGCGACGGCCCGCACCGGGGCGCCGGACGCGACCAGGTTCATCGGCGTGAAGCTGTTGGACGCCATGCCCAACTCGACGGCGCCCGAGGCCAGAAGCTGGGGTACGTTCACCGCCGGGCCGCCCTGGACGATCTGGACGTTCAGGCCCCGCTTCTCATAGGCGCCGGTCGCCAGGGCCTGATAGAAGCCGCCGTGATCGGCCTGGGCGCGCCAGTCCAGGGCGAAACGCAGCCGCACCCGGCCCTGTTCGTCCACCGGCGCCTCGGACCGGCCGCAGGCGCGCAACCCCACCGCCGACGCCCCCACGGCCGCAGCCCCCGCGATCAGGGCGCGGCGACGGGTCAGGAACCGATTCCCCGATAAACTCATGCCTCTGATCTAAGGGGGGATGGCGGCCTTGGAAAGGCGGGGCGTCAGTCGGTCGCGAGGTCGGCGACCGTCCCGTTGGCGTCGGGCAGGCGGTAGCGGATCGGCAGGACGCAGCGGACCGCGCCGGTCAGGGCCGGCTCGGCGCGGGCGGAGGCGACCAGCCGGCGGGCGTCCTCGCCGAAGACGGCCGACGGCTGGGCGTCGATCACCTCTATGGCGCCCGTCTGGCCCCAGGTCGCCAGGTCGAACCGCACCAGGGCCCAACCCTCGATCCGGCGTTTGGCGAAGGCCGGCGGAAAGCGCTCGGGCGCGATGGTCAACCGCAGCCGTTCCGACACGTCAGCCGGGCAGGACTGCTGCGGGTCGGTTGCCTGCGCGGGCATGTCCGGCGCCGTCAGGGTGTCGCCGATGCGGTTGAAGTTGAAGACGCATCCGGTCAGGGGCGCGCCCGGCCGCAGCACCGTCTCGGAGATGGCGCGTCGGGCCTCTCCATCCAGATCGACGTCGCCGGAAGACCCCAGGGTCTCGACATCCGTGGCGCGCCCCGCCGCATCGACGTTCCAGCGCACCACGGTCCAGGACCTACCGCCCGGAGGCGGGCGACGGCCGATCGTGAAGTCGGGCACGCTGATGGTGCGCGGCGCGCGGTCGCCGCGACCGTCGCCGCAGTCGGCGCCGGGGCCGCCTAGGCGTTTGGCGACGATCTCGCGCAAGGCGCCGCGTGTGCGGGTGACGGCGAAATAGCGCAGCAGATCGTCGGTCGTCGCCGCATCCAGCGGCCTGTTGGAATAGCGGATCGTGGCGCGGCAGTCGACGCGCGGCCCGCCCTGGAAACGCCAGGCGGCCAGCGCCGCCTGTTCGTCCTCCGCCTGGCCGATCCGGGGGATGAAGATCGGGACGCCCGGATTCGACGGCGCATCCGGCCCAGCCGGGGCCCCCCGGATGTCGCGGGCGCGGCCCTGTGCGTCGACCGAGAAGGTCAGGACGACGGCCGCCCTGTCATAGGCGTTGCGGGCGACGCCGATGGCCAGATCGTCGGCGTAGAGGGGCTGGATCGGCCGGCCGTCGCAGGCGATCTCGGTCATGGGAATCTGCAACAGCGACGCGGGCTCGGCCGAGAAAAGACGCCCCTCGCGGACAGGCGAGACCTGCAATGGTTCAAGCGTCTGGCCCGAGGCGGCGGCCAGGGCGGGATATGGGGGCAGGGTCAGGCCGAGGCCGATCAGGGCTGCGCGCATGGGTGTCTCCGACTGCACCCCATGGGTGCAGGTCGAGCGTGGTCTGTCCAGCATGATCGTGTGGTTGGGGCGTGGCCCAATTGAGCGAGGGGACGAAGCGGCGGGCGGACCCGTTTGCTTCGTCCCCTCGCCAAGTCCGGGTTGGACTTGGCCGTTCGGGTCAGGGCCTCGGCCTGGGCGTCGTTTCGGGCGGACCCGGAAGGACGGTCGGCTGTATCCTGTCGCGCTCAGGGTCTTGGGCGTTCGGCGGCCTTGCGACCGCGTCGTCCCCTGATCCCGATCCGGTTCCCCGTTCCGCGTCGATCCGAAGACCGTCGAGGGTCGGAGCCTGATCCCGCCCGCCGCACGTTACGATCCCTGAGGATCGCCCGAAGCGCCGGGTCGGAGAGCCGGGCCGGTTCGCTTGATGTCCGGGGTCTCCCCTGGATTTCCGCGCCGCCGTGTCCCTTGGCCTGTTGACGTTCCGACGAAAGCGGCTATGAGGCAAGCGCCCGATTTCGCCCCGATGTGCACGACTGGCCCGGCGGCGGTGGACAAGCCTGTGAACATCGGTGGACGGATCGAATTCGCGATTGCGGATCAGCCCGTTGCGATTTTCCACAGGAAGACGCCCGAATAGGCTTATGTCCGGTGACGAACACAAGATCGGCTGCAACAACTTCACCGGCTGGGGGTTCTGTGGTCGGCAGACGTAAGGCTTTGAGGAAAAGGCTTGTCCATCACGGTCTCTGAAGGCGAAACCATCGCCTTTAATCGCGCCCAGCTGGTGCAGATGTTCGCCCATGCGCCGGGGTTCATGGCCTTGCTGGTCGGACCCCAGCATCGGTTCGAGCTGACCAATCCCAATTACCAGACCCTGATCGGCCATCGGTCGGTGACGGGCTGCGCCCTGGTCGACGTGCTGAAGGATGCGGTGGACCAGGGCTATCTGGCGCTGCTGGACGCGGTCTATCGCACCGGCGAGGCGCACCGCGCCGAGAGCGCCCTCTACGCCGTGCAGGCCAGGCCGGACGGGCCGGTCGAGGATCGCTACGTCGATTTCGTCTTCCAGCCGATGAAGACGGCGGACGGCCAGGTCTGGGGCGTCTTCGTCCAGGGCGTGGACGTGACCGAGCGGCTGAGGGCGGACCAGGCCCTGGCGCTGAGCGAGCAGCGCTACGGCGCCCTGTTCGCCGCCATGGCGACGGGCTTCTGCGTCATCGAGATGAAGTTCGACGCGGAGGACCGGCCGGTCGACTACAAGATCGTCGAGGGCAACAAGGCCTTCGAGGAGATGACGGGTCTGGCCGATCCCTATGGCCAATGGGTCAGCGACATCGCGCCGGGGCTGGAGCAGCACTGGTTCGATCTGTACGGCGGCGTGGCGCGCACGGGCCGACCGGTGCGGTTCGAGAATCCCGCCGACATCTTCGGCCGCTGGTACGACGTTCAGGCGCTCAGGATCGGGGAGCCGGGCGCCTGGCAGGTCGCCATCCTGTTCAACAACATCACCGAGCGCAAACAGAGCGAGGCGCGCCAGATCGCCCTGCTGGAGCTGAACGACGCCATCCGCGACCTGACCGACGCCGGCGAGATCGCCCAGGTCTCGGCCCGCGTCCTGGCCCAGGCCCTGGGGGTCAGCCGGGCCGGATACGGCACGGTCGATACGGTCGCCGAGACCATCACCATCGCGCGCGACTTCAACCAGCCGGGCGTGGACAGCATCGCCGGGACGCTGGCCTTCCGCGACCACGGCTCCTACATCGAGGACATCAAGCGGGGCGAGACGGTGGCCATCGCCGACGTGGCCCTGGACCCCCGCACGGCCGCGACCGCCGACGTGCTGAAGCGGATCAGCGCCGGCTCCTTCGTCAATATGCCGCTGATGGAGCAGGGCCGGGTGGTGGCCATGGTGTTCGTCAACCATGCGACGCCGCGTCATTACAGCGAAGACGACCTGCGGCTGATGCGCGACGTGGCCGAACGGGTGCGGATGGCGACCGAGCGCGCCCGCAGCGAAGCGGCCCTGCGCGACAGCGAGGCCCAGTTCCGCGTCTTCGCCCAGGCTACGCCGAACCAGATCTGGGCCAGCTGGCCGGACGGGTCGATGTATTGGTTCAACCCCCAGGTCTATGCCTATACGGGTCTGGAGCAGGGCCGGCTGGACGGGACCGACGCCTGGGCCGGGGTCGTGCATCCCGACGACCGGGCGCGCGCGGCGGACGGCTGGTCACGGTCGCTGGCGAGCGGCCAGGTCTATGAGACCGAGTTTCGGATGCGCCGTCACGACGGCGCTTACCGCACCTTCATGGTCCGGGCCGAGCCGGTGCATGACGAGGAGGGGCGGATCACGCGCTGGGTCGGCTCCAACATCGACATCGAGGACCTGCGCCGCCAGTCGGCCGAACTGGCCCGGTTCAACGAGACGCTGGAAGACCAGGTCGCCGAACGGACCAGCGCCCTGATGCAGGCCGAGGAGGCGTTGCGCCAGAGCCAGAAGATGGAGGCGGTCGGGCAGCTGACCGGCGGCATCGCTCACGACTTCAACAATCTGCTGGCCGGGATCACCGGCAGTCTGGAGATCATCGGCTCGCGCATCGCCCAGGGGCGGTTCAACGATGTGGAGCGGTTCTCGGCGGCGGCGCAAGGGGCGGCGCGGCGGGCGGCGGCCCTGACGCACCGGCTGCTGGCCTTCTCGCGGCGCCAGACCCTGGACCCCAAGCCGACCGATCCCAATCGGTTGATCCGGGGGATGGAGGATATGATCCGCCGCACCACGGGGCCGGGCGTCCAGCTGGAGGTCGTGGCCGGGACGGGACTGTGGCCCGTGCTGATCGACGCCAACCAGCTGGAAAACGCGCTGCTGAACCTGTGCATCAATGCGCGGGACGCCATGCCGGACGGCGGGCGGCTGACTATCGAGACCGGCAATCGCTGGATCGATCCGCGCGTGGCACGGGCCCAGGACCTGGAGCCGGGTCAGTATGTCTCCATCTGCGTCAGCGACACCGGCGGCGGCATGTCGCCGGACGTGGCGGCCCGCGCCTTCGAGCCCTTCTTCACCACCAAGCCGATGGGCGAGGGGACGGGGCTGGGCCTGTCGATGATCTATGGCTTCGTGCGCCAGTCGGGCGGGCAGGTGCGGATCTATTCGGAGCGGGACGAGGGGACGATGGTGTGCCTTTATCTGCCGCGCCATCTGGGCGCGGTGGAGGACGAGCCGACCCCCGAGATCGCCGACGCCCCCCGCGCCCAGGCCGGCGAGACGGTGATGGTGGTGGACGACGAGCCGACGGTGCGGATGCTGGTCGCCGAAATCCTGCACGAGCTGGGCTATCAGTGCATCGAGGCGTCGGACGGGGCGTCGGGGCTGAAGCTGCTGCAGTCCGATGCGCGGATCGACCTTCTGGTGTCGGACGTGGGCCTGCCGGGCGGGATGAACGGGCGTCAGATGGCCGATGCGGCGCGGATCGACCGGCCGGACCTGAAGGTGCTGTTCATCACCGGCTATGCCGAGAATGCGGTGGTCGGCAACGGCCAGCTGGACCCCGGCATGCACGTCATGACCAAGCCCTTCGCCATGGAGGCCCTGGGCACGCGCATTCGCGAGCTGATCGAGAGCTAGGGTTACAGCGCTCCGGGTTAGACCCTTCACCCGCTCATCCCGGCGAAAGCCGGGACCCAGACCTTTGGGCGAAGGCTGTGCGAGATTGAGGGCCGGTGGTCATCCGATGCGCCGGAGATGCCAAAGCACTGGGTCCCGGCTTTCGCCGGGATGAGCGGAAGGGAGGGGACTTTTAAAGCCTGCCGTCCAACCAGGACCGGATCGCCCGGCGTGCGCCCCGCGCAGCCGGGCCGCCGAAGTGCAGGAAGCCGTGCGGGGTCTCGGGCACGCGGATCAGGTCGGCGTCGGACGCCTCGCCCCAGCGCGTCGCCATCAGCAGACTGTCCTCGAACAGGGGATCGTATTCGCCGGCCAGGAACAGGGCGGGCGGCAGGCCGGTCAGGTCGGCGTAAAGCGGCGAAACGTCGGCTTGGCGCAGGCCCGCCTCGTCGCGGTCGGGGGCCAGGCGGGCCAGGTCGGCCCGCATCGTCGGGCCGTTGAACAGCAGGGTTTCGGGCCCGGCCGAGCGCACGCTTTCGGTCCCCGACAGGTCGAACACGCCGTAGGTGAAGACGCAGCCCTTCACCAGGTCGATCAGCCCCTTGTCGCGCAGGGCCACGGCGGTCAGGGCCGCCAGATGCCCGCCGGCGGATTCGCCCGCGATGAACAGGGTCGCCGCGCCCAGCCGGTCGACGTTGGTGACGGTCCAGAAGGCGGCCGCCAGACAGTCGGCGATGGCGGCGTCGATATAGACCCGGCGACGCTCGGACAGCAGGCGATAGTCGACCGAGACGACGCAGAAGCCGTGATGCGCCAGATGGGCGTTCAGCCGGTCGTTCAGCCCCGCGCTGCCCAGCACCCAGCCGCCGCCGTGGATGTCCAGAATGACGGCGCGCGGCGTCCCCGTCGGATGCAGGATGCGGAGAGGCACGGGGTGGTCGCCGTCGGTCTGGACGATCTCGACCGTCACGCCGCGCTTCTTCAGCCGGGGCGGGGTGATCCGTCCCGCCGCCGCGTCCAGCCACAGCGACAGCCGCTGACCCGCATCGATCCGCCAGCCGTCCGTCCGCAGACGCGGCGCGCGGCTCAGCACGGCGTTGATCCGCCGCTGGGCCGCCAGCTGCGGCGGCGGGAAGTCGACGGTGTGGCTGCGCAGGGTCATGCGTCAGGAGTGACCGGCGAAGGCTTTGGTTTCAAGCGCCGTCGCGCGTCTTCAGCCCGGGGATGAATCGTGGTCATGCTCTGGCATGAAAAAGCTCACGCCTTTCGCCGTTCTGGCGATCTTCGGTTTCATCGGCCTGCTGACGCACAAGTTCGGCCTGTGGTTCGCGTTCGGAATCGTCGCGGCGCTGGCGGTCGGCGGCGTTCAGCACCGGCGCGATGCGGCGAAGACGCCGCCCGCCGATACGCCGCGAACGGGCGACTGACGCGCCTGCTGTCGTGACGACGTCGCAAGGCGGTTAGCCCGCCAGGGCCGCCTTCTTCTCTTCCAACTCCAGCCATTCCATCTCGGCGGCGTCGAGGTCGGCGCGGGCCTTTTCGGCGGCCTTCATGGCGGCGTCGAAGGCTTTGGGGTCGCGGGTGTAGAGGGTGGGGTCGGCCAGGGTCGTGTCGTGTTTGGCGATCTGGGCGGGGAGGGTGTCGATCAGGGTTTCGAGTTCCTTCAGGCGGTGGGCGTCCTTGAAGGAGAGTTTGGCGGTTTTCTTGGGGGCGACGGCGGGCGGGGGCGCCTCGGCGGCCCGCTGGGCGGCGGCCTTGTCCTGGGGGCGGGGGGTGGCGCCCGGCTGGAGGAAGCCCGGATTCTGGCGGATGAAGTCGGTCCAGCCGCCGGGGGTCTCCACGATGTCGCCGCGCCCGTTCAGGGCCAGGGTCGAGGTGGACAGGCGGTCGATGAAATCGCGGTCGTGCGACACCAGGATCAGGGTGCCGTCGTAGCCCTCCAGCAGCTCCTCCAGCTTGTCCAGCGTGTCCATGTCTAGGTCGTTGGTCGGTTCGTCCAGGATCAGCAGATTGGCGGGTTTCGCCAGGGCGCGCGCCAGCAGCAGGCGGTTGCGCTCGCCCCCCGACAGGGTCGAGATCGGCTGGCGCAGCTGGGCCTCGGAGAACAGGAATTCCTTGGCGTAGGCGGCGACGTGTTTGGACACGCCGCGCACCAGAATGCTGTCGCCGCCGCCGGGCGTCAGGGCGTCCCACAGGGTCATGTCCGACTTCAGCCCCTCGCGCGACTGGTCCAGATAGACGGGTTCGAGATTGGCCCCCATGCGGACGGTGCCCTCGTCCGGCGCCAGTTCGCCCAGCAGGGTCTTGACCAGGGTGGTCTTGCCCGCGCCGTTCGGGCCGACGATGCCCAGCCGGTCGCCGCGCATGATGCGGGTGGTCAGGTTTTTGAAGAGGGTGCGGCGGGAAGGGAGTGGCGAGTGGCGTGTGGCGAGTGACGAGGGGGATGGGGCGTCGGCCTGTTGCGGGGCATCGGTTTCGCTCGCCACTCGCGCCTCGCCACTCGCCACTGTGTCGAACCACTTCGACACCCCCTTGATCTCGGCGACCAGCTTGCCGGAGGTGGCGCCGGAATCGACGCCCAGCGACAGTTCGCGCGGCACGTCCTTCATCTTTTCGGCGCGTTCGGCGCGGAGCGCCTGGAGCGAGCGGGCGCGGCCCTCGTTGCGGCTGCGGCGGGCGGTGATGGAGGAGTAGAAGGTGGCGGTCTCGCGCTCGATGGTCTTGGTCAGGCGACGCAGGGATTCGGCCTCTTCCTCCAGCACCTTGGTCGACCATTCGTCGAACTGGACGAAGCCCTTGTTCAGGGTGCGGACGCGGCGGCCCTCAAGCCAATGCACCGTGTCGGTGACGCGGTTCAGGAAGGCGCGGTCGTGGCTGACGACCAGCAGGGCGAACCGGGCCGAGATCAGCTCGTTTTCCAGTAGCTCGATGGCCAGGATGTCGAGGTGGTTGGTCGGCTCGTCCAGCAGCAGCAGGTCGGGCTCCTCGGCGAAGGCCTTGGCCAGCGCCGCGCGGCGGGTCTCGCCGCCCGACAGGCCCCTGGTGGACTTGGCGGGATCGAGGCCGAAGGTGGCCAGCCAGGCCTCGGCGGTCCAGCTCTCGGCCTCGCCGGAGGAGGCGTAGTCCAGCAAGGTTTCGCCGGTGATCAGCGGCTCCTGCGGCACATAGGCGAAACGGGTGGCGGACTGGACCGAACGGTCGCCGCTGTCCGGCTCGATCAGGCCCATGACCACCTTCATCAGGGTGGATTTGCCGGCGCCGTTGCGGCCCACCAGGGCGGCGCGGCTGCGCGGTTCGACCGCAAGATCGACGCCGTCGAACAGGGGGCGCTGGCCGTCCTGAAGGCGGACGTCCTTGAGCGCGACGAGAGGGGGTCTGGCTGCCATGGGCGGCCATATAGAGGAGGGCAGGCCGAACCGCCATCGGCGTTGACCGTTTCGAAGCGACACGGTGTAGTCCGTGCAAAGGGTGTGGAGGCCGGGATGGACATGACGTCGAAGGGGCGCGGCGGCGCGGCGGAGCGCAGGCCGGGGCGAATCTTCTATCTGCTGGCGCTGATCCCGGCGATCTGCGGGGCGGCCGCCATGGTGATCCTGCTGGTCACGAAGCTGACGACCATGGACGACGGCCTGCAGCAGATCGTCGTGCCGGGCGCGCGGGAACTGACGCTGGCGCCCGGCGACTACACGGTGTTTCTGGAGACGCGCAGCGTGGTGGACGGGCGGCTCTACGTCGTGGACGACGTGTCCGGTCTGGCGGTCAAGGTCGAGGCGGCGGATGGCGCGCCGGTGGCGACGCACACGCCGGGCGGCAGTTCGTCCTATACCCTCGGCGGACGACAGGGGCAGTCGTTCCAGGCGTTCCGCATCGACCGACCGGGCGCCTACAGGGTCTCGGCGGACTATGTCGGGGGCGCAGGGCCGCAGACGGTGATCGCGATCGGCAAGGGGTTCGTGGCGGGCCTGTTCGGCCTGGTGCTGTCGGCGTTGGGGGCCATGTTCGGCGGTATGGCGCTGAGCGTCGCGGCGGTGATCTGGGTCGCCTGGAGCCGGCGGCGGACGCCGCGCGTCGCGTGAGGTTCGAAACATGAGCCCGATCACATGGGCCGCCCTGCTGGGCGCCATCGGGCTGGAGGTCATGGGGACCAGCCTGTTGCAGGCCTCGCACCAGTTCACGCGGGCCTGGCCGACGGCTGGGATGGCGGTCTGCTACGGCCTGGCCTTCTATCTGCTGTCGATCGCGCTGCGTCAGATGCCGGTGGGGATCGCCTATGCGATCTGGAGCGGGCTGGGGGTGGTGCTGATCTCGGTGATCGGGGCCGTCGTGTTCCGCCAGAGACTGGACCCGCCGGCCCTCGCCGGCCTGGCGATGATCGTGGGCGGGGTGGTGGTGATCAACCTGTTCTCCAGGACCGTCGGGCATTGAAACGATCCTCCCCTGCGAAGCGGGGGAGGATCTAGAGGGAGAGGATGTATTCAGCGACGGCGTCGGGGTCGTCCAGAACGGCTGTGGCGGGGATGCGGATCGTGCGGACGCCCTTGTCGGCCAGCCAGCCAGGCGTCGCGTCGGGCGTCATGGGCGAGGTCGTGCTGTTGGCCGTCAATCTCGATGCAGAGGCGGTCGCGGGACCGATAGAAGTCCAGGATGAAGGCGTCCAGGGGATGCTGGCGACGAAAGCCGTGGCCCCGGATGCGCCGCCAGATCAGGACTTCCGGCAAAGACATCGTCCGGCGGAGACTTCTGGCGCGTTTTTGGGTAAGGACCGGCGCTCTCATGGAGCGTATCACCATCACAAGCCGTGCTTTTGACAAGGGGCCTCGCCGCGCGTGGTGCGGCGTCCGCCCCCTCCACCGCTTCGCGGTCCCCCTCCCCCGCAGGCGGAGGAGGATTTGATGACGCCCTACTGGGAAACAAAGACCCTGGACGAGATGTCGCCGACCGAGTGGGAGGCGTTGTGCGACGGGTGCGGGCTGTGCTGCGTGATCCGGTTCGAGGACGAGGATTCCGGCGAGGTCATTCCGACGCGGGTTCACTGCAAGCTGTTCGATTCCAGGGCCTGTTCCTGCTCGGATTACGCCAACCGCAAGGCCCAGGTGCCGGACTGCATCAAGCTGACGCCCGGCAATATCGAGGCGCTGGCGTGGATGCCCAAGTCCTGCGCCTATCGGCGGCTGCACGAGGGGCGGACGCTGGCGAAATGGCACTATCTGGTCTCGGGCAGCCGCGAGACGGTGCATACGGCCGGGGTGTCGGTGCGGGGGCAGACGATTTCGGAACTGTCGCTGGCCGAGCCGGAGGACGCGCTGGACTTCGAGGCGCCGGAATGGGCGGTCGAACGCGGTCGCGAACGATAGGGTAGGCCCCCCTAGCCAGCGCAATGCGGCTGGTCGAAGTTCAGTCGAAACAAGCCATTGGCGAATTATGCGGGCGTTCTTCCGGCCTGAGGACGCTGGTGCGCTATGGTTTGGGCATGGCGGGAAATCGGGATGACGAAACGGGCGGCCGGAACGGCGGCGGCGAGACGGCTGCGTCCTGCGCCGGGTGGATGGAGCCCCTGTTCCTGAAGATGAAGGCCAAGATCGAAGCGGCGACCGACGCCGTCTGCAACACCGATGTCGGCGAGGCCGGCGCGGCCGAGAAGGTCGCGCGCCAGATCGGCGTGATCGCGCGCGCGGCCAAGGCGGTCGAGGCGATGCGGCTGCTGTGCCTGAGCGACAACGAAGAGGACGAGATGGGTGGACGAACCTACGACCCCGCAGAAGACGAGCGAATTCGACGAGAACTGCTTGTCGAGTACGAGCGGCTCGACGGCATCATCCAGAGAAAGGATGCTGAAGCAGCTGAACGGGCGCGAGCTAAGGCTGAAGCGCAATCATGCGCGGCTGCTGGAGCACCAACACAAGCCGCGTGACCTCGACCTTCGGACCTGGCTGCTGCTGGGGGGACGGGGGTCGGGCAAGACCTTCGCCGGGTCGGTCTGGATCGACGTGCTGGCCCGCAACAATGCGGGCATCACCCTGGCCCTGGTCGGCCCCGCTCTGCATGACGTGCGCGAGGTGATGGTGGAGGGGGCGTCGGGGATCAAGGCGCTGGCCGAGCCGGGGGATCGGCCGCGCTGGGAGGCGGGGCGGCGGCGGCTGGTGTGGCAAAACCAGTCGGCGGCCTATGCGTTTTCGGCCGAGGACCCCGACAGTCTGAGAGGGCCGCAGTTCCATGCGGCCTGGGCCGACGAATTCTGCGCCTGGCGGCGGCCGGATCGGGTGCTGTCGAACCTGAGGTTCGGCCTGCGGCTGGGGACCGATCCGTTGCTGGCGGTGACGACGACGCCCCGGCCGATCCCGGCGCTGCGCCAGCTGATGGCCGAGGCCGGGACGGTGACGGAGCGGGCCGGGACGGCGCTGAACGCGCAGAATCTGTCGCCGGGCTTCCTGGCGCATCTGAACGACATCTATGGGGGCACGCGGCTGGCGGCGCAGGAGCTGGAGGGGCTGGTGGTCGAGGGCGAGGGCGCCCTGTTCTCCATCGAGGAACTGAGGCGGGCCAGGGGCGCGCGGCCGCCCGAGCTGGAGCGGGTGGTGGTGGCGGTCGATCCGCCGGCGACTGCGGGGGGCGACGCCTGCGGCGTGGTGGTGGTCGGGCGAAAGGACGGCCGGGCCTTCGTCCTGGCCGACCGGACGGTTCGGGGACGCTCGCCCAGCGGCTGGGCCGCCGTGGTCTGTCAGGCCGCGCGCGAGTTCGGGGCGCAGGAGGTGATCGCGGAAGGCAATCAGGGCGGCGACATGGTGCGCGCGGTCCTGGGGGCCAGCGACTGTCCCGCCAGGATCGAAATGGTCCACGCCTCGCGGTCCAAGGTCGCGCGGGCCGAGCCGGTGGCGCTGCTGTACGAACAGGGGCGGGTGATCCACTGCGACGCCTTTTCGGCGCTGGAGGAGGAGATGCTGGCCCTGGGGGCCGAAGGCGGACCCAGCCCCGACCGGGCCGACGCCCTGGTGTGGGGGATCACGCGGCTGATGCTGGAGACGCGCGCGGCCGGGCCGAGGATAAGCCGGCTTTAGGGGACCACGACCCGTCATTCCGGGGCGTTCGAAGGACGAACCCGGAACCCAGGGGGCGTTCGAAATGCCGGGGGTCGGCGCTGAGAGGCGGCCCTGGCTTCCGGGTTCCGCGCGGAGCGCGGCCCCGGAATGACGACCTCATTTATTGCACAGGAGAAACGATATGCCGGCCATTCCCGAGCGGGACGGATTGCTGAGCCATGGGCGCGAGGCCGGGGGACCGGCGCGGCGGGCGCAGGCGGTGACGCCCAGCGACACGACGGATCTGAACGCCTACGCCAAGGCCCTGTATGTCGGGGCGGCGGGCAATGTCCGTGTGCTGACGACCGGCGGCGAGGATGCGGACGCCGTGACCTTCGCCAACCATCCGGTCGGCTGGCTGCCGGTGCAGGTCCGGCGGGTGCTGGCGACCGGGACGACGGCGGGTCAGATCGTGGCGGTCTTCGACTGATGCCGGGGGTCGAGGTGGGGGCGGCGTCGGCGGCGCCGGGCGGGGTGCTGGGGGCGGCGCGGTTCGCCGTTCCCGACCTGCCCGCCTGGTCGGCGGCGGTCAGGACGATGCAGGCGGGCGGGCGCGAGGCGCGGCTGCTGTGCATCGGCGACAGCGTGACGCAAGGGTTCGGCGGGGTCGCCGGCGGTTGGACGCCCAATGCGCGGGCCGGCGCCTGGCCCGAACGGCTGGCGGCGGCGATGAGCGGGCGGGGCCTGCCGACCTCGGCGGCCTGTGTCGCCGGAGCGGGCGCGGCGGACGGGGCCAGCGGCGGCTATGGAGCCTATGATCCGCGCGTAACGCTGGGGAGCGGCTGGAGCGTCAACGCCCTGGCGGGACTGGGCGGGCGTCTGTTTTCCGGCGCGGCGTCGTCGGCCGGGAGCTGGAGCTTTCAGTCCGATGGGGCCGTGGATCGGTTCGACCTGTGGGCCGTGACCAATACGGCGCTGGGGGTTCTGACGGTCGAGACCGACGGCGCGGTGCGGGCCACGGTCAACACCACCAAAGCCGCGTCGATGGAGATCACGACCGTCGCCTTTCCAGAGACCAGCGGGCCGGTGAGCGTGCGCTGGGCCTCGGGCGGGGCGGTGTTCGTCGTGGGCGGGGTCGCCTGGCGATCCGAGGTGAAGCGGGCGCGGGTGATCAACGCCGGCTGGGGCGGGGCCAGGGTCGCGGACTGGATTACGACGGACCAGCCGTACCGCGCCTATGGAGCGCTGCCGGTCGCGGCGCCGGATCTGACGGTGATCGGTCTGACGATCAACGACTGGAATGCGGGGACGGCGGTCGCGACCTATCGGACGCAACTGGGGCAACTGGTCGACCGGGCGGCGGCGACGGGGGACGTGCTGCTGATGACCGGCTGTCCGTCCGATCCGTCGCAGGGCAAGGCCAGCTATGCGGTCCAGACCGCGATCCGCGACGCGGTGTTCGAGGTCGCGACCGCCAAAGGTCTGGCGGCGCCCATCGACGGGGCGGCCCTGTTCGGCGGCGCCTTCGCCGGCGGCCTGATGTTCGACGCGGTCCATCCCAATGCGGCGGGGCAGGCGCGGATCGCCGAGGCCGTGCGGGCGCGAGCGATGATCTGAGATTGTCGATCCGTCGCGTCGAATGATAGGCGTGAGGAATGGGGGAGCGGTTCTACGGGGTGCAGGCGCTGCGGTTCGCGGCGGCGACGACGGTGGTCGCGGCCCATGCCGTGGACCTGGCCGGGACGCGGCTGGGGCTGGCGACGCTGGCCGGGGACGGGCCGCTGGCGGATTTCGGCGCGGTGGGCGTGGACGTCTTCTTCGTCATCAGCGGCTTCATCATCGCCACGACGACGCGGGGGCAGGCGGGCGTAGAGGCGGCGGGCGCCTTCCTGTGGCGACGGTTTCGCCGGGTGGCGCCGATCTACTGGCTGCTGTCAGCGCCGATCCTGATCGGGATGGCGCGGGGCGGGACGCTGACGCCGGATGTGGCGGCGGCGACCTTCCTGTTCTGGCCGTTCAGCGGGCTGGAGATGACGTTTCCGGCGCTGGGGCCGGGGTGGACCCTGTGTTTCGAAATGCTGTTCTACGCCGCCTTCGGCTTGGCGATGGCGTTCGGGCGGCGGGTCGGATGGAGGCTGGTCGGGGTCTATGCGGTCCTGCTGGTCGCCGGGTTTTACGTGGCGGCGCCGGTGCTGAGGTTCTGGGGCGCGCCGATCGTTCTGGAGTTTCTGCTGGGCGTCGGGATCGCCGGGATCTGGCGGTATATGCCGCGCAGTAGCGGGGCGTGGGCGGTCGGGCTGGGGCTGGTCGCGCTGGGCCTGACGGCGGTGGTCGGATACGGGCGGATCGACGGGGTGGACGCCCTGAACGATCCGGCGACGGGGATGGGGCGCGTCTTGATTTGGGGCCTGCCCGGCGCGCTGCTGGTGTTCGGCGCGGTGCGGATGGAGCGGCTGGACCGGGCGCCGGGCAGGGTCGAGCGGGCGGCGGCCTTCATGGGGGATGCGTCCTATTCGATCTATCTGGTCCACGTGCTGGTGATCCGCGCGCTGGGGCGGTTGTTCGAGAGCGGGGTGGTCGCGGCGCCGGGGGATGCGGTCGTGGCGTCGACCGTGCTGGTCAGTTTGGCGGCGGGCGTGGTCGTGCATCTGTGGGTCGAGCGGCCGTTGTTGCGGTTGATGACGACTTCAAGAGACCGCCTTTCGCCTAATACGCCGTCATCCTAGGCCCTGCGCCTAGGATCCATAGACGCCGGAGTCGAGCGGCGAACACCGTGAGTATGGATCCTCGGGACAAGCCCGAGGATGACGAAATAAAAGGAAATCGACACGATGGTTTCGATCCGGTGGCCGTTCGGCCAGGCGGGGCGCAGGGGTGCGCCCGAGGCGAAGGAGAGCCGGGCCGGCGGGGTGATCGCCCTGTCGGGCGTCGGACGGCCGCGCTGGACGCCCAACGACTACGCCAGCCTGGCGCGCGAGGGGTATCAGAAGAATGCGGTGGCCTATCGCTGCATCCGCATGATCGCCGAGGCGGCGGCGTCCGCGCCGTTTGCGGTGTTCGTTGACGGGGCGCGCGACGATGACCATCCGCTGGCGAAACTGATCCGCCGGCCCAATCCCGAACAGTCCGGGGCGGAGCTGATGGAGGCGGTCTATGGCGCGCTTCAGGTGTCGGGCAACGCCTATGTCGAGGCGACCGGCGATGCGGACGGGGACGGGGCGCCGGACGAGTTGTGGGCGCTGCGATCCGACCGGGTGAAGGTGGTTCCGGGCCGGTCGGGATGGCCCGAGGCGTGGGATTATTCCGTGGACGGACGGTCGGTGCGGATCGGACGGTCGGCGGACGGCTGGGCGCCGGTGATGCACCTGAAGCTGTGGCACCCGCTGGACGACTGGTACGGGCTGTCGCCGCTGGAGGCGGCGGCGCAGGGGGTGGACGCGCACAATGCGGCCGGCGCCTGGAACAAGGCCCTGCTGGACAATGCGGCGCGGCCGTCGGGGGCGCTGGTCTATGGCGCGAGGAACGGCGAGCGGCTGACCGACGGGCAGTTCGAGGCGCTGAAGGATCAGTTGTCGAACGTCTATGCCGGGGTGACGAACGCCGGACGGCCGATCCTGCTGGAGGGCGGGATGGACTGGAAACCGCTGAGCCTGACGCCGGCCGAGATGGATTTCACCGCCGGCAAACATGCGGCGGCGCGCGAGATCGCCCTGGCCTTCGGCGTGCCGCCGCAGCTGCTGGGGATACTGGGCGACGCGACCTACGCCAACTATCGCGAGGCCAATGCGGCCTTCTGGCGCCAGACGGTGATCCCGCTGGTTCGAAAGGCGGCAGGGGCGATGACCGGCTGGCTGGGCGAACGGTTCGCGGGGTGCGAGGTGCGCGCGGACCTGGATGCGGTCTCGGCGCTGCAGCCCGAGCGGGATGCGCTGTGGGCGCGGCTGGAGGCGGCGAGCTTCCTGACCGAGGATGAGCGGCGCCGGATGGCGGGGGTGGGGGCGTGAGGGTGAATGGTGATTGGTGACTGGGGGCGGTCCCCAATCACGAGTCACGCCTCACGAGTCACGCGGCAAAGGAGAGCGAAATGACCGAACATCACATCCGGCGCGTGCCGACGGCGCTGCTGATCGCGGTGGTCGTGCAGACGGTGGGCGGCCTGGTCTGGGCCGGGGGCGCGGCGGCGCGGATCGCGACGCTGGAGCAGCAGGTCGGGGAACAGAGGCTGATCGCCGAACGGCTGGCCCGGCTGGAGACCCAGGGCGAGGCGACCGCGGCGGCCGTGGAGCGGATCGAACGGCGGTTGGAGGGTGGGGCGTGAGGGGTGAATCGGGACTGGTGACTGGGCGAGAGCATTCACGCATCACGAGTCACCACCCACCCCTTCAGATCGAAGGCTACGCCTCCCTGTGGGGTGTGGCGGACCTGAACGGAGACGTGGTGGCGCAAGGGGCGTTCGCGGACAGTCTGGCCCGGACCGGGGCCGAGGGCGTGCGGATGCTGAACCAGCATGATGCGCGGGCGCCGGTCGGGGTCTGGGAACGGATCGAGGAGGACGGGCGCGGCCTGTTCGTGCGCGGACGGATCGAGGACTGGTCGGCCGAGGCGCGGTTCGCCGGCGCGCTGAGCCGCGCGGGGGCGCTGGACGGTTTGTCGATCGGCTATCGCGCCGCCCGCGCGCGGCGTCAGGGGCGGTTGCGTGTGTTGAGCGCGGTCGAGCTGTGGGAGGTGTCGCTGGTGACGTTTCCGATGCTGCCGGGCGCGCGGTTCAGCGTGGTTTGAGGGCCTGGAAGGCGCCCTGGCGCTCCAGACGGTCGGCGAGGTCGGCCATTTTGGCGCGGCCCTTGGGGCTGTGGATGTAGCGCACGAGCCAGACGGCGACGATCACGGCGAAGACCCAGCCGGTGTGCAGCACCAGTTTGGCGAACAGGACGGCCAGCAGGATCAGCCCATAGGCGCCGAGATAGACCAGGGCCAGCCGGCCGCCGCGCGAGGCGGTCGGGTCCGACAGGCCGGACAGCATGTCCGCCACGCCGGGCGGGGCGGCGGAGACGGGCAGGGCGTGATCGGCCGGACGGGCCTCCGGGGTCGGGCGCGCGGCGGGCTGAGGCTGGACGGGCGGCTGGATCGGGACGCTGGGCCGGGCGGCGGGTTTCGGCCGGGGGGCGACCGGGGCGGGGACGCGGCGGGCGGGCCGGTAGAGGACGGACTGGCCCCGGTCGTCGACGGTGAAGACCTCGCCGAAGGGGGTGTTGGAGAAGTCGATGGCGCGGGTGTCCTGGCCATAGCTCTGGCCGTGCAGGGCCATCAGCCGGCCCTGACGCAGCTCGATCTGGAAGCCGAGGGGATCGGGCAGGTCGCCGACCATGACATGGACCGTGCCGAACAGGCCGGTGGCGTCGGGATTGGCCGTGCGCCGGTTGGCGTCGACCAGGACCTGGGAATAGAGGCCCGCGCCGGTGTTGCGCCGCAGCCCCGGCGAACTGGACGCCGCCTGCGCCGCCAGATCGGGCACGCTGTCGCCCATCTGCCAGGCCATGGCGTCCATGACGGCGCTCTCGAGCGGCGTGAGGTGGGACATCAGGCGTCTTCGTGATCCTGAAGCCGTTCTAACGGACTGCGTTTAGGAGCGGTCGATAGGTTGGGCAGATAGCGAGATAAGACCCAGATGGCTCCAGCGAGTCCCAAAAAGACTACCAACAGCAAGCCGCCGACCCTGTCGTCAATCCAAGTCGTTTCGCGGCTGATCCTTGAAACGAGCAACGCCGAAACCACCAGCCACCCGGCCCCTTCGTTCCAGGTGGAAAAGGGGACGAGGCGACCCAATCGGGTGCGCGGGAGCTTCGCTGGAGCGATCATTGGCGGACTCTAACGACGACGCGAGGTTCTTCAACTGGATGATACTCGAAAAGCACCTTGTTGTAGGACGGATGTGGGATGGTGGAAATCGGCCGGATGGTGGGCGGCTTGAGGTGTTCTGGTGGGTCGATCGGTTCAAAGTCGGTCGTGTCCCAGTCGAACTTTCTCGTATCAACGGTTCCTGTGAAGAACTCCATGAGGTCGATGACCTCGGCTTCATCCGTCCAAACGCGACACCCCGTGGGTCCGGCAAGCGTCTTTAGTTGAAAGAAAAAGATGACTTCCGACGCCCGAGCGACGGCTTGCGCGTGGCTGGATCGGATGCGCGTTATGCATCCGGTCCCGCTGTTGAAGCGAGAAACCACTTCGGCCTGAGCGAGGAAGCGGCGGAGGGCAGGCGCTTCTTCAATGAGCGTTTTTTCCAGTTCGTCGAACACCGCCAGTTCCAACGTGGTGAAGCCCGGCCCTTGGGTGGGTTGAAAGCCAAGCTTGTCGATCCATTCCCGGTAAATCCGAACCCCCTGTCGCAACCCGAGGGCAAGGCTGATCGCAAACGCGATCAGGTAGAGACCCCCTAAGCCTTTAAGCCAAATCACCGAATCTAGCCTGCTTCCGAAAAGGAAAAGCAGGGCGAAGGCGGCGGTCGGAATGGCGAAGGCCGCCGCCGCCCACGCCAGACGCTTCCTGCGCGTTGCTCGGCTTGGGCGACGATTGAATTTGTCCATACGTCCAGCGGTCACCGAGCGCTGCCGATAGAATTCGGGCGCAGCCCGACCCTAACCGCAACACGCGGTTCTTCAACCGGAGATATCATGAAAGAGACCAAACAGGCTTCCGCCTCGCCGGAGGCGCGCGTCGCCGTGCATGAGATGATGGCGGCGTTCGAGGCGTTCAAAGGGGCGAACGACGTCCGGCTGGAGGAGATCGAGAAGAAGGCGGCGGCGGACGTGCTGCTGGAGGAGAAGGTGGCGCGCATCGATCAGGCGGTGGCGGCGGCCCAGGCGCGGCTGGATCGGGTGATGAGCCAGAACCGGCGTCCGCTCATCGGCGGCGAGCCGGTCGAGACGGCGGCCGCGCCCGAGGCGAAGGCGGCGTGGGACGGCTATCTGAAGACGGGCCAGTCCCCTCATCTGGAGGTCAAGGCGGGCCTGTCGGGCGGCGCGACCTCGGGCGGCTATGTCGTGCCCTATGAGACCGAGCGGGCCATCGAGCGGCGTCTGATGGCGGTGTCGCCGATGCGCGAGATCGCCACGGTGCGGACGGTGGCGGCGGGCGTATTCAGAAAGCCGGTGTCGACGGCGGGCGTGGCCTCGGGCTGGGTGGCGGAAACCGCCGCGCGGCCGGAGACGGACCCGGCGACCTTGGCCCTGCTGGAGTTCCCGTCGGCGGACCTCTACGCCAATCCGGCGGCGACCCAGGCTCTGCTGGACGACGCCATGGTCGATCTGGACGAATGGCTGGCGGCCGAGGTCGAGGACGCCTTCGCCGCGCAGGAGACGCAGGCTTTCGTGACCGGCGACGGGACCAACAAGCCGCGCGGCTTCCTGAGCTATACGACCGTGGCGGATGCGAGCCAGACCTGGGGTCAGATCGGTTATGTCGCCTCGGGCGCGGCGGGCGGGTTCGCCTCGACCAGTCCGACCGACCGGCTGATCGACCTGATCTATGCGCCCAAGGCCCAGTATCGGCCGAACGGGCGGTTCGTGATGAACCGAAAGACGGTCTCGGCCGTGCGCAAGTTCAAGGACGCGGACGGAAACTACATCTGGCAGCCGGCGACGCGGCTGGGCGAGACGGCGAGCCTGCTGGGCTATCCGGTCACGGAGATCGAGACCATGCCGGACGTGGCGGCCAACAGCCTGTCGATCGCGTTCGGGGACTTCCAGCGGGGCTATCTGATCGTGGACCGGGCGGGGGTGCGGGTGCTGCGCGATCCCTATTCGGCCAAGCCCTATGTGCTGTTCTACACGACCAAGCGCGTGGGCGGCGGGGTGCAGAACTTCGACGCGATCAAGGTGATGAAGTTCGCCGCGACCTAGTCGCGGAGTGACGAGTGGTCAGTGGCGAGTGGCGAGTGGTCGCTCGCCGCTGATGTCTGAAACGGCGTCTTGATGGAGAAGGGGGTGGCGGTCTGGCCACACGCCACTCGTCACTCGCCACTTCCGAGCAAAGCGAGGTGACACATGGCGCAACCGGTGACGGCGGCGGAGGCGAAGCTGTTTCTGCGCGTCGAGCATGAGGCCGAGGACGGACTGATCGCCACACTGATCGAGGCGGCGCGGGCGAGGGTGGAGGCGGATGTGGGGTTGAGCCTCACCGCGACCTCTCCAGCGCCGCTGAGGCTGGCGATCCTGATGCTGGTGCTGCGGGCCTATGAGCGGGGCGATCCCGACATGGCCGTGGAGCCGGTGGAGGGCTGGATCGCGCCCTATCGCGTGGTGCGACTTTGATGGGGCGCTATCGGCCGTCGGCCTGCTTGAGCGCCGATATGAGGATGCTGGCGGGGCTGTTTCAGCCGGTCGAGGCCGAGACGCCGTATGGCGGGCGCAGCGTGACGTTCGAGCCGATGGGGTCGGTCTGGCTGAAAGGCGGGACGCGGCGGCGGGTCGAACGCGGCGAGGGCGATCAGCGCCGCGCGGTCGAGACGATGAAGGCCGAGACGCGGGCCGATCCCAGGCTGGCGGTCGGGCGGGTGCTGCGCTTCGGCGGGGCGGACTGGACGATCCGGCTGGTCGCGGACCTGCGGCCGGGGCGGGTCGAACTGGAGCTGGAGCGGACGCGATGAGGGATCACGAGGGCGCGCTGCAGAAGGCGATGATGGCGGCGCTGAAGGCCGATCTGACGCTGTCGGCCCTGATCCAGGGGCGGGTTTACGACCAGGCGCCGGAGGGGGCGACGTGCCCCTATCTGGCGCTGGGCCGGTGCGAGAGCCGGCCGGTGGCGGCGGACGGGGGCGGGGTCGAGCAGCGGCTGACCCTGACCGGCGTGTCGCGCTTCGCCGGATCGGAAGAGGCCAAGGCGATGGCGGCGGCGGCAAGGGCGTGTCTGCACGAAACGAGGCTGGAGGCCGACGGGGTGCGGACGGCGACTCTGAGGGCGACCTTCGCCGATGTCTTCCCGGCCGGCGACGGGCGGCGGACTTATGCGGTGGTGCGGCTGAGGGCGGTGACGGAAGAGGTGAGTGGTGAGTGGTGAGTGGTGAACCGTGACGGCCGCCCGTCACTACTCACGATTCACCACTCACCATCAATAAGCAAAGCGAGGACGACATGACCGCACAGGCGGGCAAGGACATGCTGCTGAAGATCGAGGGCGCGCCCGGCGTGTTCACGACGGTGGCGGGGTTGAGGGCGAGGACGATTTCGCTGAACGCCAAGACCGTGGATGCGACGGACGGCGACAGCGCCGGGCGGTGGCGCGAACTGCTGGCGGGGGCGGGCGTCAAGTCGGCGTCGGTGTCGGGGCAGGGCATCTTTCGCGACGCGGCGTCGGATGCCTTGGTGCGCGAGGCCTTTTTCGATCAGGCGGCGAAGCGGTGGCGGCTGATCGTGCCGGATTTCGGGGTGCTGGAGGGGCCGTTCCTGGTAGCGGCGCTGGAATACGCCGGTGAGCATGAGGGCGAGGCGACGTTTGCGCTGAGCCTGGCCAGCGCGGGGGCGATCGGGTTCAGCGCGGTTTGAGAGAGCGTGAAGGGTGATGCGTGAGTCGTGAGGCGAGGAGCAATCACGAAACACGATTCACCACTCACCAAAAATCGGAACTGGAGGCGCCATGAATGCGGCGAGAGGCGAAACGGCCGTGCTGCTGGGCGGCGAGCGGCGTCGGGCGTGTCTGACGCTGGGGGCGCTGGCGGAGATCGAGACGGGGCTGGGCGTCGATGGGCTGGCGGCGGTGGCGGAGCGGATGAAGACGCTGTCGGCGAAGGATCTGATGGTGGTGCTGACGGCGGTGCTGTGCGGGGGCGGGGAGAGTGCGCCGGACGTGGCGGGGGTCGATCCGCGCGAGGCGGCCGTGGCGGTGGCGCAGGCGTTCGCGGCCGCCGCGGCATGACCCCCTGGGGCGAGATGTTGAGGCGGGCCGCCGCCCTGGGCGTGGCGCCCGAAGCGTTCTGGCGGCTGTCGCTGAAGGAATGGCGGATGCTGACCGAGACGCCCCGGGCGGCGACGCCGATGGGGCGACAGGGATTGGCGCGATTGATGGAGACTTGGCCGGATGGCGGATGAGTTCGGACGGGACCGGATCGACGATGTCGCCCTGCGCGCGGCGGAGGCCGGGGCGGCGCTGGAGGCGTTGAAGGCGCCGACGGAGGAGGCGGCCGACGCGATCGAGGCGGCGTTCGGGCGGGCCGGGGACAGCCTGACCCGGTCGCTGGCGCGGGCGGCGGCGGACGGGGAGGTGTCGCTGGCCGAACTGGCGCGGGCGGTGCTGAATGCGGTGAACGCGGCGGCGGGATCGAACGGCGGCGGACTGAGCGCCGCGATCCAGGCGGCGATGTCCAGCTTCGGCGGGGCGCGGGCGGACGGCGGGCCGGTGCTGGGCGGGGGCGCCTATCTGGTCGGAGAACGTGGGCCGGAGGTGTTTCGTCCCTCAACGAGCGGCGAGATCGGGCCGGTCTCAGGCGGCGGGGTGACGGTCAATGTGACGGTGGACGGCGGGGCGCCGGCCTTGCTGCGGTCCGAAGCGCAGATCGCCCAGATGCTGGCGCGGGCGGTCAGTCTGGGCGCGCGGAGGATGTGAGGAAGAGAGTGGCGAGTGGTTAGTGACGAGTGGCGAGTGAGGATGCCGATGCGGCGCGTCTCGCCACTGACCACTCGCCACTCGCCACTTGTTGCTTATTCGCCCTTGGGATTGGGGCCGAAGCGGTTTTCGCCCTTCTGGCTGTCGACCAGGCCGATCCACAGCAGGAAGGCCAGGCCGAGCAGGCCGGCGATGGCGAACAGGCCGAAGGCCGGGCCCATCAGGGCGAAGACGGCGGCCGGATTGCCCTCGTAATAGTCTTCCGAATAGCCGTTGGCGACGGCGGCGGCGATGATCATGGCGAAGGCGCCGACGAAGGCGACGACCGAGCCGACCCAGGGAATGGCGATCAGCCAGCCGGACTTGCCCATGTCGTGCAGGCGTTTCACCGAGATGGCCAGGTTCGGCCAGACCAGCACGATGCCCAGCAGGTTGATGATCGGAATCCAGCTGATGACGACATTGACGCCGAGCAGGACCAGCCAGCCGATCCAGAAGTGCGAGCGGCGGATGCGGCCCTCGAACGACAGGAACAGCTTTTGCCATTCGATGGCGCCGGCGGCCGGGGCGGTGGAACTGGCGTAACCGCCGGCGACGCCGGTGGTGGTGGGGGCGCCGGCCAGGATCAGGATCTGGGTCGCGACGGCGCCCTCGGGCACGAAGTCGACGCGGACGCCGGCTGCGGGCACGGCCGGCGACTGGAGCGCGTCCGAGGTGAAGTCGTAGCGGGCGCCGTCGTCGCCGCTGATCAGACCGGCGCCGGTCGTGGCGTCGTAGCTGAGAATTTCACCGCGCACTGAGATCTCCATGAATGGCGCCCGGTTCGGCGCGCGGGCAGCATCGCCGACCCGTGCAATCCCAGCAACCGGAAAAGGTCAGGCCGGCGAAACCTGACGGTATTGTAATGCGCCGAGGCCCTTGGGCGGCGCGCCGTGGACGTTCACGGCTGGTTGCGAGGGCAGAAGGCTGACGATGAAGGTGAACAGGCCGCCGACATACGGGACGAGGCCGATCAGGATCAGCCAGCCGCTGAGCCCGACATCGTGGAAGCGGCGGATGGTGACGCAGACGTAGGGAACAATCAGCGCGAAATAGACCAGGGCGACGATGCAGATCCAGGCGACGCCCCAGACCTCCATATCGTAGCCGGCCTCGGCCTCGAGGACGGCCAGACCGATGATCGGCATGAAGGCGAGCATCAGGATCAGGAAGTGGAACAGGGCGAAGGACCAGTATTCCTTTCGCCGCGCCCGGCCGTGGCCTTCGATATAGAGGTCGGTGATGCAGCGGACGAAATAGCCCCATAGGCCCAGGTCCGGTTCGGGCGGATAGACGGCCGGCGGCAGCGGGCCGTCGCGCAGGACCATCAGGCTGAGCGCCTGGTCGTCCTGAACCACGAAATCGACGCGGCGGCCGGGTTCGAGACCGGCGGCGGCCGATGTGAAAGCATAGCGCTGCAAGTCGTCGCCGCTGATCAGACCGTCGCCGGTCGCGGGATCGTAGCTGAGGATTTCGCCGCGCAAGGCCCGGTTCCCTGAAAGACGCGGCCGAGGCGCCGCCGCCAAATCTTGGACCGGGCGGGCGGTTGGACACAACAGGAGAGTGACATGGGCGCCTTTCATGAGGTGCGGCTGCCGGCGCGGCTGGCGTTCGGGTCGACCGGCGGGGTGGAGCGCAGGACCGAGATCGCGACCCTGGCCTCGGGGTTCGAGCGGCGCTCGACGCCTTGGGCGCTGGGCCGCCGACGGTATCTGATCGGGGCGAACCTGAGGTCGCTGGACGACATGGCGGCGCTGACCGCCTTCTTCGAGGCGCGGCGCGGGCGGCTGTACGGGTTCCGGTTCAAGGATTTCGCCGACTTCAAGTCGTGCGCGCCGGGCGGGACGGCGTCGGCCCAGGATCAGGCGCTGGGCGTCGGCGACGGGACGCGGACGGGCTTCGACCTGATCAAGACCTATGGCGATGTGGCGCGGCCGATCGCCAAGCCGGTCGAGGGATCGGTGCGCGTCGCGGTCGGCGGGGTGGAGACTGCGGCCTTTGCGGTCGATGCGGCGACGGGACGGGTGACGCTGGCGACCGCGCCCGGCGTGGGCGTTCCGGTGACGGCGGGCTTCCTGTTCGACACGCCTGTGCGGTTCGACACCGACCGGATCGAGACGACGCTGGAAAGTTTCGAGGCGGGCCGAATGGCGGCGGTTCCGCTGATCGAGGTGAGGGTTTGAAGGCGAGTGGCGAGTGGCGAGTGACGAGTGACGAGTGAGCGTCGCCGTTCCTGTTGTCCAAGGCCAGTGGCGCCGTCATTCGCCGTGCTTCGGCGACCCTCGCCACTCGTCACTAACCACTAATCATTCGCCACTCCCGAGCGAAAGCGAACATGAGACATATACCGGAAGACCTGGCCGCCCGCGTCGAGAGCGGGGCGGCGACGCTTTGTCATGTCTGGCGGCTGAGGCGGCGGGACGGGGCAGCGATGGGGTTCACCGATCACGACCGGGATTTGGTCATGGACGGGGTGATCTGCCGCGCGGCCAGCGGCTGGACGGCGGGGGCGGGCGAAAGCGCCGTGGGGCTGGCGGCCGGATCGGTTTCGGCGGCGGGGGCGCTGGACGGTGCGGCGATCACCGAGGCGGACGTGGCGGCGGGCCTGTACGATCAGGCGTCGGTCGAACTGTGGCGCGTGGACTGGACGCAGCCGACGCTGAGGGTGCGGCTGTGGGTCGGGACGCTGGCGCGGATCAGGCGCGAAGAGGGGACTTTCATAGCCGAGCTTGAAGGGCCGCTGGCGAAGCTGGAGCGGGTGGTCGGGCGGACCTATGGCCGGATGTGCGACGCGCGGCTGGGGGACGCCCGGTGCGGGGTCGCCAATGCGGCGGGACGGGCCTGCGACAGGCGATGGGCGACCTGCGTGGGGACGTTCGCGAACGGCGTGAACTTTCGCGGCTTCCCCGACGTGCCGGGAGACGACTTCCTGACCGCCTATCCGGCGGGCGGGGCGCGGAATGACGGCGGGAGCCGGCGGTGAGGGACGGCGAGATGACCTCTCCCTCCCCCCGTGGGGGAGGGTGGTCGAGCCGAAGGCGAGATCGGGCGGGGGCGGCCGAGCCATCGAAGCCCGGTCGCTGGGCCGCCCCCACCCCGTCGCTGCGCGACGACCCTCCCCCGCAGGGGGAGGGAGAGGTCTGTGCGGTCGTCGCGGCGGCGCGGGCCTGGCTGGGGACGCCGTATCGGCATCAGGCCAGCGTCAGGGGCGCGGGCGCGGACTGTCTGGGACTGGTGCGCGGGGTGTGGCGCGAGGTCGTGGGCGAGGAGCCGGAGGTTCTGCCGGCCTATTCGGCGGACTGGGCCGAGGTGGGTGGGCGCGAGACGCTGCTGGAGGCGGCGGGGCGGTGGATGCGGCCGGTTGCCGTGGCGGCGATGCGGCCGGGCGATGTGCTGCTGTTTCGGATGTCGCCGGGGGCGGCGGTGAAACACTGCGCCATCCTGAGCGCGGACGACGGGCCGGAGCCGAGGATGATCCACGCCTATTGGGGGCGGGCGGTGGTCGAAAGCTGGATGGGGACGTGGTGGCGGCGACGGCTGGTCGCGGTTTTCCGGTTTCCAATCCTCCCCGGCGAAGCGGGGGAGGGGGACCGCGCGAAGCGGGGTGGAGGGGGCGAAAGTCCCACAGCTTTTCTTGAAACAGGTTCAGAGGTCGGAGGTGCGGTCGCCCCCTCCACCACTTCGTGGTCCCCCTCCCCCGTGAACGGGGGAGGATCTTTGGAGGCGTAGATGGCGCAAGTCGTACTGAGCGCGGTCGGGCAGCAGGTCGGGGGCGGGATCGGGCGCGTGATCGGCGCGACCATCGGGCGGGCGATCGACAATCGGGTGATCGCGTCGCTGGGGCCGGCGCGCCAGATCGGGCCGCGGATCGAAACGCTGAAGGTGCAGGGGACGGCGGAAGGGTCGCCCATGGCCTGCGTCTTCGGCCGGGCGCGGGTGACGGGTCAGGTGATCTGGGCCGCGCGGTTTCTGGAGAGCAGGATCAAGGGGCGGGCGGGCAAGGGCGGGCCGAAGACGGTCGACTATGCCTATTCGCTGAGTTTCGCCGTGGCCTTGTGCGAGGGCGAGATCGACGGGATCGGGCGGGTGTGGGCCGACGGGCGGCCGATGGACATGAACGGCGTCGCAATGCGGGTGCATCGCGGCGGCGAGAACCAGACGCCTGATCCCCTGATCGAGGCGGTGGAGAGGGATGCTCCGGCCTATCGGGGCGTGGCCTATGTGGTGTTCGAGGACCTGCCGCTGGGGCCGTTCGGGGACCGGGTTCCGCAGCTGAGTTTCGAGGTGTTCCGGCGGCCGAGGTGGCAGTCGCTCCGGCTGGAGGATAGGCTGGAGGGCGTGTGCCTGATCCCCGGGGCGGGGGAGTTCGCCCTGGCGACGGAAGCGGTGTTGCGCCGCGAGGGGCTGACGCGGACGACGGCGGAGAACGTCCATAACGGCGAGGGGCGGGCGGACCTGCTGGTCTCGCTGGATCAGCTTCAGGCGCAACTGCCGAACCTGAAGCGGGTCAGTCTGGTCGTCGGCTGGTTCGGCGGCGACCTGAGGGCGGGCGAATGCCGTGTGCGGCCGGGCGTGGAGCGACGCGACAAGCCGACCGAACCGATGGACTGGTCCGTGGCGGGGGTGGGGCGCGCAGACGCCTATGTCGTCAGTCAGGTGGACGGGGCGCCGGCCTATGGCGGGACGCCTTCGGACGACAGCGTGCGACAGGCGATCCGCGAGCTGAAGACGCGCGGGCTGGAGGTGACGCTGTATCCGTTCGTCTTCATGGACTGCCCCGGCTATCCGTGGCGGGGGCGCGTGGCGGGCGTGGACGGCGCGGGGGCGACGGCGGAGATCGCGGCCCTGTTCGGGACGGCGGACGGCTGGGGCTTGAGGCGGATGGCGCTGCACTATGCGCGGATCGCGGCCGAGGAGGGGGCGGACGGCCTGCTGATCGGTTCGGAGATGCGGGGCGTGACCGGGACGCGGGATGCGGACGGGGGCTTTCCGGCGGTCCAGCAGTTCCGGGCGCTGGCGGCGGAATGCCGGGCGGTGGTCGGGGCGGGGGTGAAGCTGTCCTATGCGGCCGACTGGAGCGAATATTTCGGGCGGCGGACGGGCGGGGAGGTGGTGTTCCATCTCGATCCGCTGTGGGCCGATGCAAACATCGATTATGTGGCCATCGACTGGTATCCGCCGCTGAGCGACTGGCGGGCCGGCGACGGCGGGGTCGATGCGGCGGCGTTCGGCGGAGCGGCGGACCCGGCCTGTCTGGCGGCCGGTGTCGCGGGCGGGGACGGGTTCGACTGGTTCTACGCCAGCGCGGCGGACCGGGCGGCGCAGGTGCGGACGCCCATCGTCGACAGCGCGTATGGCGAGGACTGGGTGTTCCGGCCCAAGGACGTGAAGGGATGGTGGTCGAACCCGCACCACGACCGGCCGGGCGGGGTCCGGCGCGCGACGCCCACGGCCTGGGTTCCGGGGATGAAGCCGGTGCGGCTGTCGGAGTTCGGCTGTGCGGCGGTGGACCGGGGCGGCAATGCGCCCAATCTGTTTCAGGACCCCAAGAGCAGCGAGAGCCATCTGCCGCCCGCCTCGACCGGCGCGCGCGACGATGGGATGCAGCGGGCGGCGCTGGAGGCGGTGCTGACGCATTTCGGTCAGGCCGAAAACAATCCGACGTCGGCGGTCTATGGCGGGCGGATGCTGGAGGCGGCGGACGCCTGGTGCTGGGACGCGCGGCCCTATCCGGCCTTTCCGGCGCGGGGCGATGTCTGGGCCGATGCGGGGGCGTGGCGGGCCGGACACTGGCTGAACGGGCGGCTGGCGGGCGACGGGCGCGACCTGATCGCGGCGGTGCTGGCGCGGGGAGGCCTGAGCCCGGACGAGATGTCGGTGGAGGGCGTCGAGGGGGCGGCGGCCGGCTATGTCATCGACCGGCCGATGCGGACGCGCGACGTGCTGGAGCCGCTGCTGGCCGCCTTCGACGCGGTCGCGTCCGAACGGGACGGGCGGGTCGCGGTCAGGGGACGTGTGGCGGTCGAGGGGGAGCTGGCGGAGGACGCCCTGGCCCTGCCCGAGCGCGGGGCGTCGGTCAGCGCGACGCGGACGCTGGAGGCGCGGCCGTCCGTCGTGCGGGTGCGCTATATCGACGAGACGGCGGACTATCAGACCGGGGCGGTCGTGGTGCGGGGCGACGACGCCGGGGCGACCGGCGGCGGAGTCGATCTGGACCTGCCCGTCGTGTGCGGCGGCGGTCTGGCCAGGGCGGCGGCGCTGGACGTGCTGGCGGGCGCCGGGATGGAGGCCGTGACCGTGGCGCTGGGGCCGCTGGAGGCGATGCGGCTGGAGCCGGGGGATGTCGTGCGGTTGGCGCAGCGGGCCGGCGACTGGCGGGTGATGCGAACGACGGCGGACGAGACGCCGTCCGCCGTGCTGGAGCCGGCGACGGCGCGAGGCGGTCATGAGGACGACGGCGACTGGCGCGCGGGCGAGGCGCCGGCCGTGGTCGGGGCGCCGTTCCTGAAGCTGCTGGACCTGCCGCCGTTGATGGGGGCCGAGGACGATGGGCGTCCGCTGGTCGCGGCGGCGGGGGAGCCGTGGTGGACGATGCGGCTGCACGCCGGGGCCGACGCCGATGTCCTGACGCCGCGCGCGGACATGGAGACCTCGGCCAGGGTCGGGACGCTGGTTCAGCCGCTGGCGCCGGGCGTGCGCTGGCGTTGGGATGTCGCCAACGCCGTGATCGTGCGGATCGAGGGCGGGGAGCCTGAGAGCGTGGTCGCGGCGGCGGTGCTGGGCGGGGCCAACGCCATGGCGGTCGAGACGGCGGCGGGATGGGAGGTGATCCAGTATCGCTCGGCCGCCCTGGTCGGGCCGGGGACGTGGCGGCTGACCGACCTGCTGCGCGCGCAACAGGGGACCGAGATGGAGATGAGGGCCGGGGCGCCGGTCGGGGCGACGGCGGTGTTTCTGGACGACCGGCTGGCGCGCGCCGAGATCGGGCGCGGCGAGCGGGGTCTGACGCTGGTCTGTCGCGCGGGACCGGTGGGCGCGGCGCCGGGCGGCGGCGGATTCCGGGAGGTCGGCTTCACCCTGACGGGCGTCCATGCGCGGCCGTGGTCGCCGTCGGGCCTGACCGTCGAGCCCACGGCGGCGGGGCGGACGGTGCGGTGGACGCCGCGCGTGCGGCTGTATGGCGACGGGTGGGAGGGCGACCCGGCGGCGGTCGATCCGTTGCGGTTCCGGGTGCGGGTGCTGGACGGCGAGCGTGTGGCGCGGGCGTTCGAGGTCGAGGGGACCCGCCTGCTCTATCCGGCGGCGGCGTTCGCGGAGGATTTTCCGCACGGGGCGGGAGACGAGGCCCGGATCGGCGTGGCGCAGTGGGGCGAGGGCTTCGGCTGGGGCGTGGAAGCGGCGGTCCCGCTGGAAATCGGCGCGGTCTGACGAAATATGACGGGCCCGGCCCTTTGCGGGGGCGGGGGCATGGCTTAACTGACCACCCATCGGTTTTCAGTTGGAGCGACAACGGACGTGGCAGGCGACCCCTATAAGGAACTGGGCGTTTCGAAGGGCGCGAGCGCGGACGAGGTCAAGAAGGCGTACCGCAAGCTCGCCAAGGAACTGCACCCCGACAAGAACCCCGGCGACAAGATCACCGAGGACAAGTTCAAGCGGGTGACGGCCGCCTTCGACATCCTGGGCGACAAGGACAAGCGCGCCAAATACGACGCGGGCCAGATCGACGGCGACGGCAACGAACAGTTCCGCGGCTTCGGCGGCGGACGTCCCGGCGGCAATCCGTTCGGCCAGGGCGGCAACCCCTTTGGTCAGGGCGGGGGACCGGGCGGGCGCGCCAACTTCGAAGGCGTCGATCTGGACGACCTGTTCGGCATGTTCGGCGGGGCGGGGCGTCAGCGCGGGGCGCGGGACTTCACCGCGCGCGGCCAGGACGTCAAGGCGACGCTGGACGTCAGCCTGGAAGACGCCATCGCCGGCGCGACGCGGCGCATCCAGTTCTCGGACGGACGCACGCTGGACGTGACCATTCCCAAGGGGGCGTCGGACGGCCAGACCATCCGTCTGCGCGGACAGGGCGCGCCGGGCCGGGGCGCGGAGAACGGCGATGCCCTGATCGAGCTGAAGATCGAGACACATCCGATCTATCGCCGCGAGGGCGCCGACCTGACGATGGACCTGCCGATCTCGGTTCCCGATGCGGTGCTGGGCGCCAAGGTGCGCGTGCCGACGCCCGAAGGGGCGGTGCAGATGACGGTGCCGGCGGGGTCCAACTCGGGCAAGGTTTTGCGTCTGAAAGGACGCGGGGCGTTCGCCCAGGGGCGGCGCGGCGACCTGCTGGCGCGGCTGGTGGTGACGCTGCCGGATGCGCCGGACGAGGCGTTGACCCGGTTCGCCGAAGACTGGCGCGCCAACCGGCCCTATACGCCCGGTCGCTGAACCCGCCCGCCAGGAGACGATGATGAGTGTGAAGCCCGATGTGAAGCCGGCGCGGCCGTGGTTCTCGGCCGGCCCGACGGCCAAACGCGCGGGCTATGCGCTGGGCGGCCTGCCGTCGGACCTGCTGGGGCGCGGCATTCGCGCGCCGGAGGTGGTGGAGCGGTTCGCCCATGGCCTGCGGCTGACGCGCGAGGTGCTGGAAGTGCCCGACAGCCATGTGATGCTGTACACGCCGGGGTCCGATACGGGCGCGGTCGAGGCGGCGCTGTGGGGGATGCTGGGCGCGCGGCCGGTTCAGGTGGTCGCCTATGAGAATTTCGGCCTGACCTGGCTGGCGGACGTGAAGGACCACCTGGGGCTGGAGCCCGAGGCCCTGACCGCGCCGTGGGGCGAACTGCCCGACCTGTCGCGGGCCGACTGGTCCAGGGACGTGATCTTTCCCTGGAACGGCACCACGTCGGGCGTGCGCGTGCCGGACGCCGACTGGATCGCCGACGACCGCGAGGGGCTGGCGATCTGCGACGCCACATCGGCCGCCTTCGCCATGCCTCTGCCCTACGACAAGCTGGATGTGGTGACGTTCAGCTTCCAGAAGGCGCTGGGCGGCGAGGCGGGGATCGGGGTGATGGTTCTGTCGCCGCGCGCGGTGGAGCGGCTGGACACATATCGGCCGGATCGGCCCATTCCCAAGCTGCTGCGACTGACGGACGGTAAGGGTTTCGACCGGGCGCTGGCCGACGGGGTGGCGATCAACACCTTCTCGGTCCTGACCATCGAGGACTGGATCGACGCCCTGGACTGGGCGCGCGACATCGGCGGCTTGAGCGAATTGATCCGCCGGACCGACGCCAACTACGCGGCGCTGGCGGCGTGGGTGGAAAAGACCGACTGGATCGACTTCCTGCCCGAACGGCCCGAGATTCGCTCAACGACGTCGGTGTGCCTGAAGTTCGCCGATCCGCGCGTGACGGGATTGGATGAGAAGGGGCAAAAGGCCTTCGTCACCCGCTTCAAGGCCCTGCTGGAAGGCGAGGCGGCGGTGTTCGACATGGAACCGCATCGAAATGCGCCGCCGGGCCTGAGGCTGTGGTGCGGCTGCACCGTCGAGACGGCGGACGTGGTCGCGGCGACGCCGTGGCTGGAGTGGGCGTTCGAGACGGCGGCGAACACGGTCGGATAATCCGACTTCTGGGACGACACCGGACGATTCCCCGGCTATAGGCTGCGCCCGCATTCAGCGGAGACAGTGCTTTGGCGAACGTGGCGGTGGTCGGCGCCCAGTGGGGCGACGAGGGCAAGGGCAAGATCGTGGACTGGCTGTCCAATCGCGCCGACATGGTGGTGCGGTTCCAGGGCGGTCATAACGCGGGCCACACGCTGGTCGTGGACGGCAAGGTCTATAAGCTGGCGCTGCTGCCAAGCGGCGTGGTTCAGGGCAAGCCGTCGATCATCGGCAACGGCGTGGTGGTCGATCCCTGGCATCTGGTCGGCGAGATCGAGAAGATCGCGGCCCAGGGCGTCGTGATCAGCCCCGAGATTCTGACCATCGCGGACAACGCCTGTCTGATCCTGCCGATCCACCCGGCGTTGGACGTGGCGCGCGAGGCGGCGGCCAGTGCGCCGGGCGCCAAGATCGGCACCACCGGGCGCGGCATCGGCCCGGCCTATGAGGACAAGGTGGGGCGCCGGGCCATCCGCGTCTGCGACCTGGCCAACGAAGACGACCTGAAGGTCAAGATCGACCGTCTGCGCTCGCACCACGATCCGCTGCGGGCGGGCCTGGGGCTGGAGCCGATCGACCCCGAGGCGCTGCTGGCGCAGCTGCTGGAGATCGCGCCGAAAATCCTGCCCTTTGTGAAGCCGGCGTGGCGGGTGCTGGACCAGGCGCAGAAGGGCGGCAAGCGCGTGCTGTTCGAGGGCGCGCAAGGCGCGTTCCTGGACGTGGACCACGGCACCTATCCCTATGTGACCAGCTCCAACACCGTGGCCGGCCAGGCGGCGGCGGGATCGGGCATCGGGCCGCGCGGCGTCGGCTATGTGCTGGGCATCGTGAAGGCCTATACGACCCGGGTCGGTGAAGGTCCGTTCGCCTGCGAGCTGAACGACGCGGTTGGCGAACATCTGGCGACCGTGGGGCGCGAGGTCGGGGTCAACACCGGCCGGGCGCGGCGCTGCGGCTGGTTCGACGCCGTTCTGGTGCGTCAGTCGGTGGCGATCAACGGCATCGACGGGATCGCCCTGACCAAGCTGGACGTGCTGGACGGGCTGAAGACGCTGAAGATTTGCGTCGGCTACAAGGTCGACGGCGAGGTGCTGGATTATCTGCCGAGCAGCCTGAAGGCGCAGGGCGCCGCCGAGCCGGTGTTCGAGGAGTTGGAAGGGTGGAGCGAAAGCACCGCCGGCGTTCGCAGCTTCAAAGACATCAACGCCAACGCCATCAAATATGTGCGCCGGATCGAGGAGCTGATCGGCGCGCCGGTGGCCCTGCTGTCGACCAGCCCCGAGCGGGACGACACCATATTGATGCGCGATCCGTTCCAGGGGTGAGGCAGGGAAAGGCCGGATTCAACAGGCCTTAACCCGGGCGAAGTAAGCCTGACGGTTCCAACCCCGGAGCCAGCTGTGTTCTCTACCAACGCCAGAACCCTGAGCCGTATCGAACCCGCCATCCGGCGGGTGGTGATCGTCGATCCCAACGTCTCGGCCGTCCGGCTGCTGACGGACATCATGAAGGGGATGGGCGCGCGCGAGGTCTATAGCGAGAGCGACGACGAGCGGGCGCTGGAGTTGCTGCGCGACGTCGAGCCGGGCGTGATCTTCATCGAACGCTCGGGCGAGACGTTGAACGGCGAGACCCTGGCGCGGCGGGTGCGGCGCTCCAGCATGTCGTGCCGGATGTCGCCGATCATCATGGTGACGGGCGAGGCCACGGCCGCCGCCATCAAGGGCGCGCGCGACGCCGGCGTCCACGAGTTCCTGAAAAAGCCTTTCACGACCGGCGATCTGTTCAAGCGGGTCGAGAACGTCGCCCTGAAGCCGCGTCCGTGGATCGAGGCGGTCGGCTATGTCGGGCCGGATCGCAGGCGGTTCAACTCGGGCGAATACACCGGGGCCAAGAAACGCCGCAGCGACGGCGCGGCCGGGGGCGCGGCGGAAGTGCGCGATCAGGCCACCCGCATCCTGATCTCGGCCATGACCCAGTTCGAACAGGACCCGTCGCAGGCCACCCGCGCCATTCGCCAGCAGGCGGAGACGCTGAACGGCCTGGCGATCAAGGCCGGCGACGCCAAGCTGGCGATGGTGGTGGCGACGCTGCAGGCCTATCTGGCCACCGGACAGGTGACGAAGGCCGGGCTGATGCAGCCGGTGAACGCGGTGGTGAACGCCGCCCGCGCCGCAGACGCCGAGCCCCTGGCCCAGGCGTCCTGAACGCCGACGGCCGGCGCCGTCAGGCGTCGACCAGATTGCGTTCCTCGGCGGCGGCGCGCATCGCCTTCTGCAGCTTCTCGAAGGCGCGGACCTCGATCTGACGCACACGCTCGCGCGACACGCCGTACTGACCGGCCAGCTCCTCCAGCGTGACCGGATCGTCCTTGAGGCGGCGTTCCGTCAGGATATGCTTCTCGCGGTCGGTCAGCTCCTCCATGGCCTCCTGAAGCAGGCTCATGCGGATGCCCTTTTCCTCGTCGTCGGCGAGCTGGGTTTCCTGGGAGACGGCGGTGTCGTCGGCCAGCCAGTCCTGCCATTCGCTTTCGCCGTCGGCGCGCAGGGGCGCGTTCAGCGAGGCGTCGCCGCCGAGACGGCGGTTCATGTTCGTGACCTCTTCCTCGGTCACGCCCAGTTTGGTGGCGATAGCCGACAGGTGTTCGGGATGCAGGTCGCCTTCCTCGAAGGCCGATATCTGGCTCTTGGCCTTGCGCAGGTTGAAGAACAGCTTCTTCTGCGCCGCCGTGGTGCCCATCTTCACGAGCGACCAGCTGCGCAGGATGTATTCCTGGATCGAGGCCCTGATCCACCACATGGCGTAGGTGGCCAGACGGAACCCCTTGTCCGGGTCGAACTTCTTGACCGCCTGCATCAGGCCGACGTTGCCCTCGGAAATCACTTCGCCGATCGGCAGACCGTAGCCGCGATAACCCATGGCGATCTTGGCCACGAGGCGAAGGTGGGAGGTGACGAGACGGTGGGCGGCCTCAGGGTCCTGATGCTCGGACCAACGCTTGGCGAGCATGAACTCCTCGTCCTTGGTCAGCATCGGAAACTTGCGGATTTCCGTCAGATAACGCGACAGGCCCTGTTCAGGCGACATCACCGCGAGCGTACTATTGGCAGCCATATTCAAGGTCCCTCCGACCGTATCGAACGAGCGGGTTCTTCGTTGCCGGCCACCTGTGTGCGCCGACGCCTCACCCCTCAACCGGACAAGTGGCGATGGGTTGCCGCCTTTTGTAGAGGCGGAGCGTCACACGAAGGCGTGACCGTGACCCCGGCGCCACTCGCGCCGAACGAGGGCGAATGTAGGAACGGGTCAGTTTCTATTCAAGACCTGCTTGCGAGGCTTGGTCACAGACCCAGAATGCCGCGATAGGTCGGATGGACCACGTCGGCGTATTCCGGGTGTTTCTGCAGATAGGCCGAGAAGAAGGGACAGACCGGCAGGATCAGCAGGTTGCGCGCCCTGGCGTCGGCCAGGACGTGCTTGGCTAGGCGGCTGGCGATGCCGCGCCCTTCCAGACGCTCCGGGACCAGGGTTTCGGTGATCATCAGATTGGGCGGCGAGAGGTTGTAGGTGACGACCGCCACATCGCCTTCGACAGGCAGTTCGTAGCGCTTCAACTCGGCGTCGTCGCGGATGTCGGGATCGAGCATGATGGCCCTCAGAGTTCGGACAGCAGGGTTTCGAGACGCATCATATCAGTGGGCGGCGCGGTCTCGAAGCGCATCCGCTGGCCCGTGACGGGATGGACGAAGCCCAGGACGGCGGCGTGCAGGGCCTGGCGCGTCAGGCCCGCCTCGGCGATGGCGGCGCGGACGGGGACGGCCGGGCTGCCCGAACCATAGGTGGCGTCGCCGAGGATGGGCGATCCTTTGGACGACAGATGGACGCGGATCTGGTGGGTGCGGCCGGTATGCAGGGTGCAGGCGACGCGGGCAGCCATAGGGGCGCCGCCGGCCTTGGCGGGGTCGCCGAAGGTCTGCTGGACCACATAGTCGGTGACGGCCTCGCGACCGCCGGCCTTCAGCACCGCCATCTTCTTGCGGTCGCCGGTGGAGCGGCCGATGCGGGTGTGGATGCGGCCGGTCGCGGGCGACGGGGCGCCGCGCGTCAGGGCGATATAGGTGCGTTCGATGTCGTGGGTCGCGAACAGGGCCGAAAGCCCGGCGTGGGCGCGGTCGGTCTTGGCGGCGACCATGACGCCCGAGGTGTCCTTGTCCAGCCGGTGGACGATGCCGGGGCGGGCCACGCCGCCGATGCCCGACAGGCTGTCGCCGCAATGGGCCAGAAGGGCGTTGACCAGGGTGCCGTCGGGCGTGCCGGGCGCCGGATGGGCGGCCATGCCGGCGGGCTTGTCGATGACGATCAGGTAGGCGTCCTCGTGGAGGACGGTCAGGGGGATGGCCTGGGGCTGGGGCGTGGCGGGCGCGACGGGCGGCAGGGCGACGGCGTAGAGACCCGCAAGGGCCTTGGCGGAACCGCCGGTCAGGACCACGCCGTCGCGACGCACGGCGCCCTCGGCCAGCAGGGCCTGAAGCCGGGCGCGCGACAGGGTCGGAAAGGCCTCGGCGAGGGCCTTATCCAGACGCACGCCGGGCGCGTCGATCCGGGCCTCCATCACCTCGGCGGGCGCGGAAGGGGAGGACAGGTCGTCGTCGTCGGTCAGGTCGGGATCGGACACAGCCCTCCCTAGCATGACAGGCCGCTTGCGCGAGGGGCGAGCGTCGTTCGATAGTGACGCCGGGGGCGTTCAGGGAAACGATCGATGAGGCGATGGATCATCGCGGGGGGTCTGGTCGGCGCGCTGACGGTGGCGGGCGGCTTGCTGGCCGGTTGCGCCACCATGAGCAAGGACCAGTGCCTGGCGGGCGACTGGGGCGAGAAGGGCTATGCCGACGGGGCGGCGGGCTATCCGATGAGCCGGCTGGACGATCACGCCAAGGCCTGCGCCAAATATCAGGTCGCGCCCAATCCGACCGCCTATGGCTCGGCGCGCGAGGACGGCTTGCGGTCCTATTGCACCTTCGAGCGGGGATGGGCGGAAGGTCGGTCGGGCAATACCTATCACGGCGTCTGTCGGCCGGAGGAGGAGCGGGCCTTCATGCCGGCCTATCAGGACGGCTTGCGGCTGCACGCGGTCGAGGCGGCGTTCGAGACGGCGGAAAGCGCGCTGAACAGCGCTGAGGCCCGGATCGCAAACCGCGAGGACAAGCTGGAGGCCAAGGAGCGCGAACTGCACGGCGAGGGCCTGACGGACGAGGAGCGGGACCGTATCCGAGACCGCATTCGGGAAGTCCGGGGCGAAATCCGCGATGCGCGCCGAAACGCCCGAGAGGCCCGCGACGCGCTGGACCAGGCCGAATGGGACGTTCGCCGGGTGCGGCTCGAACTCAGCGGCCGCTACCCGGTCTAGACGTCGGCCTCAGGCGGCCTTCACCGATGCGCCCCGGAAGGACGGATCGAGGTCGCCCGAGGCGTAGCGCTTGGCCATCTGGGCGGTGGAGAGCGGACGGATCTTGGAGGCCTGACCCTCGCAGCCGAACTGGAGGTAACGCTCCATGCAGAGCTTTTTCATCGCTTCCTTGGCGGGCTTCAGATAGTGGCGCGGGTCGAACTCGCCCGGCTTCTCCATCAGGGCCTTGCGGACGGCGCCGGTCATGGCCATGCGGTTGTCGGTGTCGATGTTGACCTTGCGCACGCCATGCTTGATGCCGCGCTGGATCTCCTCGACCGGCACGCCCCAGGTCTGGGGCATTTCGCCGCCATAGGCGTTGATGATGTCTTGCAGATCCTGAGGCACCGACGAAGAGCCGTGCATCACCAGGTGGGTGTTGGGCAGGCGGCGGTGGATTTCCTCGATCACGTTCATGGCCAGGACCTCGCCGTCCGGCTGGCGCGTGAACTTGTAGGCGCCGTGCGAGGTGCCCATGGCGATGGCCAGGGCGTCGACCTTGGTGGCGGCGACGAAATCGACGGCCTGATCCGGGTCGGTCAGCAGTTGCGAGTGATCCAGCTTGCCCTCGAAGCCGTGGCCGTCCTCGGCCTCGCCCATGCCGGTTTCCAGCGAGCCCAGCACGCCTAGTTCGCCCTCGACCGAGACGCCGCAGGCGTGGGCCATTTCCGTGACGCGACGTGTGACGTCGACATTGTATTCATAGGAGGCGGGGGTCTTGGCGTCCTCTTCCAGAGAGCCGTCCATCATGACGCTGGTGAAGCCGTACTGGATGGCGGTGGCGCAGGTCGCCGGGCCGTTGCCGTGGTCCTGGTGCATGCAGACCGGGATGTGCGGGTAGAGCTCGGCCAAGGCGTCGATCAGCTTGGCCAGGACGATGTCGTTGGCGTAGTTGCGGGCGCCGCGCGAGGCCTGGATGATGACCGGGGCGTTGACCTCGTGGGCCGCCTCCATGATCGCCAGGCCCTGCTCCATGTTGTTGATATTATAGGCCGGAAGGCCGTAGTCGTTTTCCGCCGCATGATCGAGCAGCTGTCGCAGCGTGATGCGCGCCATGATGATAGTCTCCTGAGCCGAATAGTCTTTTTTGATTAGGGCGGAGATTAGCCGCAGGGCACGGCGAAGTCACGCCGTGTAACAGCCGTTTCAAGACCAATTCTTTGAGGAGATGCGGGCGGGACGCGCCCGCACTCCGGCCTTCAGGCGCGCAGGGCCTCGACGCCCGGCAGGACCTTGCCCTCCATCCATTCCAGGAAGGCGCCGCCTGCGGTGGAGACGAAGGTCATGTCGTCCGACGTTCCGGCGTGGTTCAGGGCCGCGACCGTGTCGCCGCCGCCCGCGACGGCGATCAGGGCGCCTGATTTGGCGCGTTCGGCGACGTGTCGGGCGGCCACAACCGTGGCGGCGTCGAAGGGCGGAACCTCGAACACGCCCAACGGACCGTTCCAGATCAGGGTCTTGGAGGCGTCGACGGCGGCGTTCAGCCGGGCGACGGTCTCGGGTCCGGCGTCCAGAATCTTGTCTTCGGCCGACAGGGTCTCGCCGGTCTTGACCGTGCGGGCCTCGGCGCCGGGTTTGACCTCGACGGCGACCACGACATCGACGGGCAGCAGGATTTCACAGCCCTTGGCCTCGGCCTCCGCCATGATCTCGCGGGCGGTGTCGGCCATGTCCTTTTCGGCCAGCGAGCCGCCGATGTCGACGCCTTGGGCATAGAGGAAGGTGTTGGCCATGCCGCCGCCGATGGCCAGCTTGTCCAGCTTGCCGACCAGGTTCTTCAACAGGTCCAGCTTGGTCGAGACCTTGGAGCCGCCGACGATGCCGATGACCGGCTTCTGCGGCTTGCCGAGCGCAGCGTCCAGGGCGTCCAGTTCGCGGCGCATGGATTCGCCGGCATAGGCGGGGATGTGGTGGGCGACGCCTTCCGTCGAGGCGTGGGCGCGGTGGGCGGCCGAGAAGGCGTCGTTGACATAGAGATCGCCGAGGTCCGCCAGATTCTGCGCGAAGACCGGATCGTTGGCCTCTTCCGCCGCATGGAAGCGCACGTTTTCCAGCAGGACCACGCCGCCCGCGTCCAGATCGCGGATGGCCTCGACGGCCGGGGCGCCGATGCAGTCGTCGGCGAATCGGACGGGCCCGCCCAGCACGGTCTCCAGCGGCTCCACCACCGGCTTCAGGCTCATGGACGGGACGCGCTGGCCCTTGGGGCGGTCGAAGTGGGCCAGCAGCACCACCTTGGCGCCCGCGTCGCGCAGACGCTGGATGGTCGGCACGGCGACCCGCAGCCGGGTGTCGTCCGTGACCTTGCCGCCCTCCATCGGGACGTTGAAGTCCACGCGGACCAGGGCCGTTTTGCCGGCGAGGTCCTTGGCGTCGTCGAGGGTGCGGAAGGTCATGTGCTTTTCCTTCCGCTCATCCCGGCGAAAGCCGGGACCCAGTCCTTTCGCTGGCGAGAGGGCTGGGATCATGAGCGGTGCGTAACGGGCGGAGCGGCGCGCCCAAAGAGCTGGGTCCCGGCTTTCGCCGGGATGAGCGGAAACGAAGGGCTTACAGGAACTTCGCCATCTGGAGCGCGGTGTCGCTCATGCGCGTCGCGAAGCCCCATTCGTTGTCGTACCAGCTGAGGACGCGGGCCAGTTTGCCGTCGACGACCTGGGTCTGGGGCAGGGCGGCGGTGGAGGAGGCGGCGATGTGGTTCAGGTCGTGCGACACCAGCGGATCGGTGGTGGTGAACAGGACGCCGTTCATCGGGCCGTCGGCGGCGGCCTGAAGCGCGGCGTTGATCTCTTCCACCGTCACGTCGCGGGCCGCGACGACCTTAAGGTCCACGACCGAGACGTTCGGGGTCGGGACGCGGATCGACGAGCCGTCCAGCTTGCCCTTCAGTTCGGGCAGGACCAGACCCAGGGCCTTGGCGGCGCCGGTCGAGGTCGGGATCATCGACAGGGCGGCGGCGCGGGCGCGGTACAGATCCTTGTGCATCGTATCCAGCGTCGGCTGGTCGCCGGTGTAGGAATGGATGGTGGTCATATAGCCGCGCTCGATGCCGAACAGGTCGTTCAGCACCTTGGCCACCGGGGCCAGGGCGTTGGTGGTGCAAGACCCGTTCGACACGACGATGTCGTCGGCGGTCAGGGTCTCATGGTTGACCTTGAAGACGATGGTCTTGTCGGCGTTGTCGGCCGGGGCCGAGACCAGCACGCGCTTGGCGCCGGCCTTCAGGTGGGCGCTGGCCTTGTCCTTGGAGGTGAAGATGCCGGTGCATTCGAAGGCGATGTCCACCTTCAGTTCGGCGTGGGGCAGATTCGCCGGATCGCGCTCGGACGTGACCTTGATCTTGCCCGTGCCGACGTCGATCCAGTCCTCGCCCGACGTCACCGTGCCGGGGAAGCGGCCGTGGACCGAATCGTAGCGGAACAGGTGGGCGTTGGTCTCGACCGGACCCAGATCGTTGATCGCCACCACCTCGATGTCGTTGCGGCCATGCTCGACGATAGAACGAAGAACGAGACGGCCGATGCGGCCGAAGCCGTTGATGGCGACGCGGACGGTCATGATGGAGGCTCCTCTGAACGGATAGGGGTGACGCTTATATAGGTGGGCGTCTCAATGGAGCGGTCGGGCGCGGCTTGCAACCCTGCGGCTGTAACGTGATGTGATGAACCGTTACGCTTGAAGGGGCGGCTGGCTAGGTTCGGGCAAGAAACACCCCTCTCGGCGTCTGTCGGCTCCTATTGAGCAAAATTTTTGCGACGGGGCTTGTGCGCGTCCCGGCGGTATGGTTTCTTGCCGTCAGAACAGGGAGCCGCCCGTGGCCACGATGATGCGCGACATGACGAAGGGACGTACCGCCGAGGCGGTTGCGACCATTCGCGCGCCTATCGGCCTGGAAGGCCCGATTTCCCTTATTCTCCTCGTACTCCTCGGCCTGCTTACGCAAGCGGCGTGGATGCCCGCGACCTGACCTAGAGACACTCAGGATCGCCTCGCACCACCCCGCCTCCGAAAGGACGCGGGGTTTTTAGTGCGCGGCGGTTCGAAAAGAACCGGACCGATGACGCAAGATTCTACCCCTCAGCCCAAAAAGCCCAATGCGCGCAGCGCGGCGGTGACGGCTGGCCCGAACCGGGCCGCCGCCCGGTCCTATCTGCGCGCCGCCGGGATGCAGGACGCCGACTTCGACAAGCCGATGATCGGCATCGTCAACACCTGGTCGACGGTCACGCCCTGCAACATGCATCTGGACCGTCTGGCCAAGGACGTGCGGGCGGGCATCGTCGCGGCGGGCGGCTATCCGATCGATTTCAACACCATCGTCGTCACCGACGGCATCTCGATGGGCACGGCGGGCATGAAGGCCTCGCTGATCAGCCGCGAGGTCGTCGCCGACTCGATCGAACTGGCCGTCGAGGGCCATCAGCTGGACGGCGTGGTCTGCATCGTCGGATGCGACAAGACGATCCCGGCGGCGGCCATGGCCCTGGCGCGCATGGATATCCCCGGCCTGGTCTATTACGGCGGCACCATCATGCCGGGCGTCTTGCCTGCTCCTGGGGGGACCAAGGAGGTTTCGGTCCAGGAAGTGTTCGAGGCCATCGGCGCCCATGCCGCCGGCGCGCTGGACGACGCGGGCCTGAAGGCGGTCGAGAGCGCGGTCTGCCCCGGCGCCGGCGCCTGCGGCGGTCAGTTCACGGCCAACACCATGGCCATGGCACTGTCGGTCATGGGCATCTCGCCGATGGGCGCCAACGACGTTCCGGCCGTCGATCCGAACAAGGCGGCCGAGGGCGAGCGTTGCGGCCGCATCATCGTCGAGCGGGTCTTCGCCGGCGACACCGCCCGCAAATACATCACCCGCGCCAGCCTGAAGAACGCCGCCGTCGCGGTTTCCGCCTCGGGCGGCTCGACCAATGCGGTCATGCACCTGACGGCCATCGCCGCCGAGGCGGGCGTGGATTTCGGCGTCGAGGACTGCCACCAGGCCTGCGCCGAGGCGCCGGTCATCTGCGACCTGAAGCCGGGCGGCCGTTTCCTGGCCTCGCACCTGTTCGCGGCGGGCGGCACCCGACTGGTCGCACAGCGGATGGCCGAGGCGGGTAAGATCGTGAACACCCCCACCGTCACCGGCCGCAGCCTGTTCGCCGAGGCGGCCGAGGCTGAGGAAACGCCGGGCCAGGTGGTCGTGGCCCATTTCGACGCGCCGGTCATGGCGCGCGGCAGCTACGCCGTCATCTATGGCGACGTCGCCCCGGAAGGCGCGGTCATCAAGCTGACGGGCCACAAGGTCGATGTCTTCGAAGGTCCGGCCTGCGTCTTCGATTCGGAAGAAGACGCCTTCCACGCCGTCCAGGACGGAACGGTCGGCGAGGGCGACGTCATCATCATCCGCTACGAAGGGCCCAAGGGCGGCCCCGGCATGCGCGAGATGCTGCAGGTCACCGCCGCCCTGAAGGGCCGTAAGATCGACAACGTCGCGCTGCTGACCGACGGCCGCTTCTCGGGCGCCAGCTATGGCTTCGTCGCCGGACACGTTTCGCCGGAAGCCGCCGTCGGCGGCCCGATCGCCCTCATTCGCGATGGTGACCGCATCACCATCGACGTCACCAACCGCCGGATCGACGTTGACGCCGATCTGGCGACGCGCCGGGCGGGCTTTACGCCCCACGTAGTCCGCCCGGCGCGAGGTGTCTTCGCCAAATACCGCGCCTCGGTCGCCTCGGCCGCCCAGGGCGCCGTCACCATTCCCAACCCGCCGCCGGCGCAAGTTCCGGCATCTCACAAGACCAACGCTGCTCAGGACGCCTGATCCCCATGGCCATCACCATCTACACCAACGAAGACATCAAACCGGGCGCCATCGCCGGTCAGCGCATCGCCATCATCGGCTATGGCTCGCAAGGCCGCGCCCACGCCCAGAACCTGCGCGACAGCGGCCATGACGTGATCGCCGGCGTTCGTCACGGCGGCACGGGCTGGAAACACGCCACCGAGGACGGCATCCCGACCGCCGAGCCGGCCGAGGCCGTCAAGGGCGCCGACATCATCGCCATCCTGACGCCCGACATGATCCAGGGCGAAGTCTATCGCGACGTGATCGAGCCGAACGCCAAGCAAGGCTCGGCCCTGCTGTTCGCCCACGGCTTTTCGATCATCTACGAGCGCATCAAGCCGCGCGAGGACATGGACGTCATCCTGGTCGCGCCCAAGGGACCGGGCGATCTGGTCCGTCGCGAGTTCCAGCGCGGCCGCGGCGTGCCCTCGCTGTTCGCCATCGAGAAGGACGTCACCGGCAAGGCGCGCGACCGCGCCATGGGCTATGCCAAGGGCAACGGCGGCGCGACCGGCGGCCTGCTGGAGACCACCTTCCGCGAAGAGACCGAGACCGACCTGTTCGGCGAACAGGCCGTCCTGTGCGGCGGCGCCAAGGAACTGGTCATGCAGGGCTTCAACACCCTGGTCGAGGCCGGCTACCAGCCCGAGATCGCCTATTTCGAATGCCTGCACGAGCTGAAGCTGATCGTGGACCTGTTCTACGAGGGCGGCATCTCCAAGATGCACCACTTCATCTCGGAAACGGCGAAATACGGCGCCGTCGCCTCGGGCCCGCGCGTCGTCACCGAAGAGACCAAGGCCCGCATGAAGACCATTCTGGACGAGATCCAGGACGGCACCTTCGCACGCAACTGGATCGCCGAGAACGAGGCCGGCAAGCCCCAGTACGAAGCCTGGCTGAAGCAGGATCGCGAAAGCCAGATCGAACAGGTCGGCGCGCGTCTGCGCGAACGCATGGCCTGGCTGAACGCGCCCAAGGCCGAAGCGGCCTGAGCCGCAAACGAAAGACCGGATGACCGTGATGACCGCCGCCGCCTTCAAACCCTCAGCCGAGGCCGCTCCCCGATCGGGGGCGCGCCTGCTGGTCTCCACCCTGGAGCGGCTGGGGGTGGAGGTGGTGTTCGGTTATCCGGGCGGCGCCATCATGCCGGTCTATGACGCCCTGGCCGGGTCGAAGCTGAAGCACATCCTGGTCCGCCACGAGCAGGGCGCGGCCTTCTCGGCCGACGCCTATGCCCGCAAAAGCGGCAAGGTCGGGGTGTGCATGGCCACCTCCGGTCCGGGCGCCACGAACCTGATCACCGGCATCGCCAATGCGATGATGGATTCGGTGCCGATGGTCTGCATCACCGGCAATGTCGCCCAAGGGTTGATGGGGACGGACGCCTTCCAGGAGATCGACATCCTGGGCGTCACCCTGCCCATCGTGAAACACTCCATCCTGGTCCGTTCGGCCGCCGAGGTTCCGGCCGCCATCGAGGAAGCCTTCCACATCGCCCGGTCGGGTCGGCCGGGGCCGGTTCTGGTCGATCTGCCCAAGGATGTGCAGTTCGAGACGACTGCCGACGACCACGGCTTTTCCATTCCCAACGACGCCCCGCGCGTCGATCACGACGCCATCGCCGCCGCAGAGGCCGCGATCCGGGCCGCGAAGAAGCCGCTGGTCTATATCGGCGGCGGCGTGAAGATCGGCGGCGCGACCGACGCCGTGCGCGCCTTTGTCGATGCGACCGGCATCCCGCAGGTCTCGACCCTGAACGCCCTGGGCACCATCCCGACCGACGCGCCCAGCATGCTGGGCATGCTGGGCATGCACGGCACCCGCGCGGCCAACCACGCGGTTCAGGACAGCGACCTGCTGATCGTCGTCGGCGCCCGGTTCGACGACCGCGCCACCGGCAAGCTGGCCGAGTTCGCGCCGAACGCCCGCATCGTCCATTTCGACATCGACGCCTCGGAAGTCGGCAAGCTGCGCAGCGCCAATGTCGCCGTGGTCGGCGAACTGCGCGAAGGGGTCGAGGCCCTGACCCAGCGGATGCGCGCGGGCGCGGCCCTGGACATCCAGGACTGGGCCGGCGATTGCATCCGCTCGGCGAGGGACGGCGCGCATCGCTATGACGCGCCGGGCGAGGGCGTCTATGCGCCCGCCCTGCTGAAGGAAATCTCGGAAGCGGCGGGCGATGATTTCGTCGCCGCCTGCGACGTGGGCCAGCATCAGATGTGGGCGGCCATGCACTGCCGCTTCGCCAAGCCCGAGGCGCACATCACCTCGGGCGGCCTGGGAGCCATGGGCTTCGGCCTGCCCGCCGGCATCGGCGCCAAGCTGGCCGATCCGTCCGCGACGGTCGTGACCATCGCCGGCGACGGCGGCTTCATGATGAACATCCAGGAGCTGGCGACGCTGAAGCGTTACGGCATTCCGCTCAAGATCGTGCTGATCGACAACTCATCGCTGGGCCTGGTGCGCCAGTGGCAGGAGCTGTTCTTCGCCGAGAACTATTCCGAGATCGACCTGTCCGACAACCCGGACTTCGTGAAGGTCGCCGAAGCCTTCGGCGTCGAGGCCTTCCGCATCGATCGCCGCGATCAGGTGTCGGACGGCATCCAGCGCCTGCTGGCCGCCGACGGCCCCTGCCTGGCCCATGTAGTCATCGATCCCCGAGACAATGTCTGGCCGCTGGTTCCGCCGGGCAAGAACAACGCTGAAATGATGGAGGGCTCCTGAGATGAGCGACACGATCCACATCCAGATCGACCGTGCGGACGGTTCGCTTCAGCGTCTCATCGGCCTGGTGGAGCGCCGGGGCTTCCACATCGACGGCATGAGCATGTTCGATGAAGGCGCCTTCCGCCGCATCGCCCTGACCGTGCGCGGCCGCGACGCCGGCCGCTGCAAGGACAATCTGGGCCGCCAGATCGACCGGCTGTTCGGCGTTCGCCGTATCGGCAACGATATGATTCAATCCGAGGCCGCGTGATGAAACCTCCCGAAGACCCCCGAGTATCGGGCGTGTCGCGCACCGAGGCGATCGCGGCCGATCCCCACCGCGTCATCGTCTTCGATACGACGTTGCGGGACGGAGAGCAGGCGCCGGGCTTCTCGATGTCCGCCCAAGCCAAGGTGAAGATGGCCCAGGTCCTGAAGGACCTGGGCGTCGACGTTATCGAGGCCGGTTTCGCCGCCGCCTCGCCGGGCGACGAGGATTGCATCCGGCGGGTGGCAGGCGAGGTCGAGGGACCGATCTTCTGTTCGCTGTCGCGCTCCAACGAAAAGGACATCGACGCCAGCTTCCGCGCCCTGTCGCCGGCGCCCCGGTCACATCGTCGCTGCCACGTCTTCATCGGAACCAGCCCGATCCACCGGGCCGCCAAGCTGAAGATGTCCGCCGACGAGGTGCTGTCGACGGCCGTGCGGTCGGTCGAATATGCGCGCAGCCTGTTCGACGACGTGGAGTTCTCGGCCGAGGACGCCTTCCGCACCGAGCCGGAGTTCCTGGCCGACGTGATGGAGGCCGCCGCCGCCGCCGGCGCCCGCACCCTGAACGTGCCCGACACCGTGGGCTACGCCACGCCGCACGAGGTACGCGAGCGGTTCGCCGCCCTGGCCGCGCGGATCAAGCAGCGTCATCCGAATGTTATCTTTTCGGCCCACTGTCACGACGACCTGGGCATGGCCGTCGCCAACTCCCTGGCCGCCATCGAGGGCGGCGCCCGTCAGGTCGAGGGCGCGATCAACGGGGTCGGCGAACGGGCCGGCAACTGCTCGATCGAAGAGGTCATCATGGCCCTGAAGGTCCGCGAGGACCTGTATGGCGTCACGACCGGCGCCGACAGCCGCCACCTGGTGCGCGCCTCCAAGATCCTGTGCGAGATCACCGAGACGGTCATCGCCCGCAACAAGTCGGTGGTCGGCATCAACGCCTTCGCCCACGAGGCGGGCATCCACCAGCACGGGATGCTGGCCGACAGCCGCACCTATGAGATCATGCGGCCCCAGGACGTGGGATTCGAGGGCAGCTGGTTCGTGCTGGGCAAACATTCCGGCCGTCACGCCATCGCCAAGCGCGCCGAGACCATCGGCCGTCCCATCGAAGGCGAGCGTCTGGCCGGGGTGGTCGCCGGCTTCAAGCGTCGGGCCGACCAGATCGGCGAGATCAACGATGCAGAACTGATCGCCATCATCGACCAGGTCGATGGCGTCTCCGAGGTCGTCGCCCAATATGCCTGAGTCCAAGACCCTGTTCGACAAGGTGTGGGACGCCCACGTCGTGCGCCCGGAAACGGCCGACACGCCGGGGGTGCTGTATATCGACCTGCATCTGGTCCACGAAGTCACCAGCCCACAGGCCTTCAGCGAGATCGAGGCGCGTGGCCTGAAGGTCCGCCGTCCCGACCGCACCTACGCCACACTGGACCATTCGACCCCGACCCTGCCGGCCGGGGCGAACGGCCTGAAGCCCTATGTCACCGCCCAGGCCGAGGCCCAGGTGCATACGCTGGAACGCAACTGCGCCGCCCATGGCGTGCCGCTGGCGGGCTGGGGCTCCGAGGATCGCGGCGTGGTCCATGTCATGGGGCCGGAGTTGGGCCTGACCCAGCCGGGCATGACGGTGGTCTGCGGCGACAGCCATACGGCGACCCACGGGGCGTTCGGCGCCCTGGCCTTCGGCATCGGCACCTCCGAGGTCGGCCATGTGCTGGCGACCCAGTGCCTGTTGCAACGCAAGGCCAAGGCCATGCGGGTGACGGTGGACGGCGAACTGCAGCCCGGCGTGTCGGGGAAGGATGTCGCCTTGGCCGTCATCGCCGCCATCGGCTTCGGCGGCGGCACCGGCTATGTCATCGAATACGCCGGCGAGGCGGTGCGGTCGCTGGACATGGAGGGGCGGATGACCCTGTGCAACATGTCCATCGAGGCGGGCGCGCGGGCGGGCATGATCGCGCCCGACCAGACGACCCTCGACTGGCTGCGCGGACGCAAACACGTTCCGGCGGATTACGAGGCGGCGTCGGCCGAGTGGCTGAAACTGGCCACCGATCCCGGCGCGGTGTTCGACAAGGAGGTCGTGCTGGACGGCGCGGCGATTCGTCCGATGGCGACCTGGGGCACGACGCCGGACGCGGGCGCCCCCGTCGGATCGCCCGTGCCGCAGCCCCAATCGGAGTCGGACCGCAAGGCCATCGCCTATATGGGCTTCACCGCCGGCGAGGCGACGACCAGCCAGCCGGTGAACGTGGTCTTCATCGGCTCCTGCACCAACGGTCGCCTGCCTGACCTGCGCGCCGCCGCCGAGGTGCTGCGCGGCCGCAAGGTCAAGCCCGGCCTGCGGATGCTGGTGGTGCCGGGATCGGAGGCGGTGCGCCGCGACGCCGAGGCCGAGGGCCTGGACCAGGTCTTCATCGCCGCCGGGGCCGAATGGCGCATTCCGGGCTGTTCGATGTGCATCGCCATGAACGGCGATGTGGTCGCGCCGGGGCAGCTGGCGGTCTCGACCTCCAACCGCAACTTCGAAGGGCGTCAGGGCAAGGACGCCCGCACCATTCTGGCCAGTCCCGCCACGGCGGCGGCGACGGCGGTGGCGGGCGTGCTGACCGACCCGCGGGTGTTTTTGAGCGAGGCGATGAATGCGTAACGCCATTCCCTTCCGCTCATCCCCGCGAAAGCGGGGACCCAGTGCTTTCGCGCAGCACCATGCGCGGGATCTCCGCCAAAGCCTGACAGGAAAGGCCGTTCGCCCACAGAACTGGGTCCCCGCTTTCGCGGGGATGAGCGGAGTTTTTCATGTCTGAGCCCTTCATCACCCTGACCTCCAGGACGGTCACGCTCAGCCAGGCCAATATCGACACGGACCAGATCATTCCGGCGCGCTTCCTGACCACCACCACGCGCGAGGGGCTGGGCAAGGCCGCCTTCCATGACTGGCGTTACGAGGCGGACGGGTCGGAGAAGCCCGAGGCGATCCTGAACCGCATCGACCCGACGCAGCATCGCATCCTGCTGGCGGGACGGAACTTCGCCTGCGGTTCGTCGCGCGAACACGCGCCCTGGGCGCTTTACGACTATGGCTTCCGGGCTGTGATCTCGACCGAGATTGCTGACATTTTTACATCGAACGCGCTGAAAAACGGCCTTCTGCCCATCGTCGTCAGCCAGGCCGTTTGGGACGATCTGGCGTCACAGCCGGATCAACCGGTCACGATCGACCTTCAGGCGAACGAGATTCGGCGCGGCAATGCCCAGCCCGTGCCGTTCGGGGTCGAATCCTTCGCCCGCCAATGCCTGCTGGACGGGGTGGACACCCTGGGCTGGCTGCAATCAAACCTGCCTGAGATCGAAGCCTACGAGCGATCGAGAGAGACTGTCCGATGACCACCGCCGCCCCCAAGACCTATAATATCGTCGTCCTGCCGGGCGACGGCGTCGGACCCGAGGTGGCGGGCGCCGCGCGTCAGGTGCTGTCCGTCATCGCCGACTTCTACGGCCACCACTTCGCCTTTACCGAACATCTGATCGGCGGCGCGGCCATCGATGCGACCGGCGAGGCCCTGCCCGAGGCGACCAGCACGGCCTGTATCGAGGCCGATGCGGTTCTGTTGGGCGCGGTCGGCGGACCCAAGTGGGACGGCGGCAAGGTGCGGCCCGAACAGGGGCTGCTGGCCATCCGCAAGGTCATGGGCCTGTTCGCCAATCTGCGCCCGCTGCAGGTCTCGCCCGTCATGGCGCACCGCTCGCCACTGAAGAAGGAGATCGTCGAGGGCGTCGATCTGATCGTCTTCCGCGAACTGACCGGCGGTGTCTATTTCGGCAAGAAGACCCGCGACGAGAAGGGCGCCACCGACCTGTGCGAATATACGGTGGTGGAGATCGAGCGCGTCGCCCGCGCCGCCTTCCAGACCGCGCGCCAGCGTCGCGGCAAGGTCACGTCGGTCGACAAGGCCAACGTCATGGAGACCAGCCGCCTGTGGCGCGAGGTCGTGACCCGCATTCACGCCGAGGAGTTCCCAGAGATCAAGCTGGAGCATGCCTTGGTCGATTCCATGGCCATGCACCTGATCCGCAAGCCGCGCGACTATGACGTCATCCTGACCGAAAATATGTTCGGCGACATCCTGTCGGACGAGATTTCGGTGCTGGGCGGCTCCATCGGCCTGCTGCCGTCGGCGTCCCTGGGCACCCAGGGGCCGGGCCTGTTCGAGCCGATCCACGGCTCGGCGCCGGACATCGCCGGTCAGGACCTGGCCAATCCGGTGGGAGCCATCCTGTCGGCGGCCCTGCTGCTGCGCCACAGTCTGAAGATGGAGGACGAGGCGGATTCGATCGAGGCCGCCGTCGCCGCCGTTCTGGCCGCCGGCGCCGTGACCGCCGATCTGGGCGGCGAACTGGGCACGCGCGCCGCCACCGAGGCCGTCATCGACGCCATCCGCGCCATCCACTGGGCGGCGGCGCACCGGGTGCAGATGCACTGGGCCTGAAATCGCTCGACAGCCCGCGAAAATCGTTTCGCGAACCTGGGCTGTAACGGCAATCTGAAATCATGTTTCTGGCGCATGATCGAAGGATCGTGCGCCTTTAACTTTTTGTGCCCTGACCGTTGCAAGAAAGTTGCGCTGTTCGCGACGTGACCTCTTGCGCATCACGCAATTGCGGTAAAACCTTCGCAACTGCGAGATTGCATAGGGGGTACTATTTCATGTCGCAGATCGGAAAACGGCTTATCGGGGCCGCAGGCCTCGTCCTTCCCACACTCTGTCTTGTCGGCGCCGGCGCCGCCCAGGCGCAGACCGATGCGCCGGCCCTTCTGGGCCATCAGGCCGCCCTGGTGCTGGATAGCGCCGGCGCATCCTGGCTCGGCACCTCGACCGCCCTTGTTCTGCTGATGACCCTCCCCGGTCTGGCGCTGTTCTATGGCGGCATGGTGCGCAAGAAGAACGTCATCGCCACCATCACCCAGTCCGTCGGCGTGTTCGCGGTGGTGTCGCTGGTATGGTTCATCGCCGGCTACAGCCTGGCCTTCGGCAAGAACGAGAGCTCAGGCCTTCAGCCCTTCGTCGGCAGCCTGGACATGCTGTTCCTGAACGGCGTGTCGCTGAAGACCGCCAACGCCCTGCTGCCGGGCATTCCCGAGTTCCTGTTCATCTCCTTCCAGATGACCTTCGCCATCATCACCCCGGCGCTGATCACCGGCGCCTTCGCCGAGCGGTTCAAATATTCCGCGCTTCTGCTGTTCACCGCCCTGTGGTCGCTCTTGGTCTATGCGCCGATCTGCCACTGGGTCTGGGGCGGCGGTTTCCTGGGTTCGGCGGGCGTGCTGGACTTCGCGGGTGGCGCGGTCGTTCACGTCAACTCGGGCGTCGCGGGTCTGGTCTGCGCCATCTTCCTGGGTCGCCGCAAGGGTTACGGCACAGAGGCCATCACCGCCCACAACCCCGTCCTGACCATGATCGGCGCCTCGCTGCTGCTGGTCGGCTGGATCGGCTTCAACGCCGGCTCGGCGGGCGCCGCCAACGACCTGATGGGCGTGGCGCTGCTGAACACCCTGCTGGCCGCCGCCGCCGCCGCCCTGACCTGGAAGATCGTCGAATATATCGAGAAGAAGAAGGTCTCGCTGATCGGCATGCTGTCGGGCGTGGTCGCCGGTCTGGTCGCCATCACCCCGGCGGCCGGTTTCGTCGATCCCAAGGGCGCGGTCATCATCGGCCTGATCGCCGGCCCGGCCTGCTACGCCTCGTCGGTGTGGATCAAGAAGCTGCTGCGTTACGACGACAGCCTGGACGCCTTCGGCATCCACGGCGCGGGCGGCCTGATCGGCGCCCTGCTGACCGGCGTCTTCGCCACCACCGCGATCAACGGCCTTTCGGCCGGCGCCAATGTCGGCGCCCAGGCTCTGGGTCTGCTGTGGACCATCGTTTACAGCGCCGTCGGCACACTGATCATCCTGTTCATCTGCAAGTTCACCACCGGACTGCGGGTCAGCGAGGCGGAAGAGGCGGCCGGCCTGGACACGTCGCTGCACGGCGAAGCGCTGGAATCCTGATCCCGGCGGCCGGGCGCGGCTCCATCCCCGCGCCCGGCCATCACCGCCGGTTCGACCATCCAAGACAACAAAAGGGGATAAGACTATGAGCAAGAACCTGTTTCGTGCGGCCGCCGCCGCGACCGTCGCCACGGCCCTGATCGGCCTGTCCAGCCCGGCCTTGGCCCAGAGCGACGTCAAGGTCGCCTGGAATGTGGGCGTCGTCAGCGACTACATCTTCCGCGGCTTCAGCCAGACGGGCGAGGACCCGGCCATTCAGGGCGGCGTCGATCTGACCTCGGGCAAGTTCTACGCCGGGGCCTGGGCCTCGAACGTCGATTTCGGCGACAAGACCGATGCGGAAGTCGATGTCTATGGCGGCTATCGCACCGAGGCGGCGGGCTTCGCCTGGGACTTCGGCGTCATCGGCTATCTGTATGCCGGCGAGCCGAAGGGCGCCGACTATAACTACGCCGAGTTCAAGGCCGCCGCCTCGCGCGCCGTGGGCCCCGCCACTCTCGGCGCCGCCGTCTATTACTCGCCGGACTTCTACGGCGCGGACAAGGAGGCGACCTATGCCGAACTCAACGGCGCCTTCGCCCCGGCTCCGAAATGGACCGTCTCGGGCGCCGTGGGCCGCCAGTGGCTGGACGTTGGCAAGGACTACAACACCTGGAACCTGGGCGTCGGCTACGCCCTGACCGACAAGCTGGGCCTGGATGTCCGCTACTACGACACCAACGTCAAAGGCACGCCTGCCGCCGACGACCGCATCGTGGGCGGGTTGAAGCTGACCTTCTGATCCACGCTGCAACCAGAAGCAGGAAGGCCCCGGGGAGCGATCCCCGGGGCCTTTTTCTTATCGCGCGTAACGGTCGTGGACCGGATCGTAGCTGTCCCAGACCTTGCCGTCGGCCAGCGACCGCAGCAGCTTCAGATATTCCGCATGGGTCCAAGCGAGGGGCGTCGCCGAGTCCGTGTTCTGACCCAGGGCGTAGTCTTTCGCCGTCGGATTGCCGACCCCGTCCCAGACCTGTTCGGCCAGCATCAGGCCGTCGTTGGCGAACCGTTCCATGCCGCGCACATAGGTCTGGCGGATGGCGGCGATGTCGGCGGCCGAGGGCGCGCCGTTCACGCCGGCGCGCGCCAGTTCATAGTGACCGCGTTCGCCGGTGAAAAAGGGCCAGACCCGCCCGCGCTGACCGGGGCTCATCTGGCCGCCCACGCCGTAGTTGGCGCCCGTGACATGATCCTCGCCATAGCCGTCGACGCCGTAACGCCGCCAGCCCGGCGTCTTGTCGCCCTCGGGTCCGAAGTCGTAGCGGACGCGGTACAGCGGCTCCAGCGCCTGGTCGTCATAGACGGGCAGGGTGGCGACGATGTGCGGATCGTCGGCCTTGCGAACGCCATAGCGCACCAGCTCCAGGAAGCCGCCGTCCACCACCTTGTCTTCCGGCGGGGCGACCTGACCGTTGGCGGCGCCGATCGGGGCCTTGTCGTTGGGGTTCTGGTTCCGGGTGATGCGGATGAAGTAGCGTCCGTCGCCGAAGTCGCCGTTGGTGGTGAACATCCGCGCCTCGATCTTGCCGGCGTAATCGTCGGCGGCGGCCTGATAGCGGGCGGCGTTCGCGGCGTCGCCGGATGCGCGCGCCATTTCGGCCGCGACCGTCAGGCCCGCGACCACGGCGGCGGTCGATGACGGTGAATAGCCCTGCTGCTCCTCCCAGCGTTCCTGCTGGGTGAAGGGCGGCTTGATCTCGGCGTCGTTCCACAGCAGGCCGACCTTGCCGCCGTCGACCAGGAAGTCGGCCGCCGGCTTCAGCATGGAGCGATAGTGTTCGGTCATCTGGGCGTCGGACAGCCAGCCCATCTTCCACAGGCGATAGCCCAGCATGATCGGCATGGCCGTCTGGTCCAACTGGACCGCGACCCATTCCAGTTCGCCGTCCACATGGGTCTTCTGCAGGAACCAGCCGCCGACGCCGGTGTTGCCGGGCGTGTTCGGCCCCACCTGCACCTGGGGCAGATAGTTGAAGGCCGCCAGCGGCGTCTGCCTGTCGCCCAGCGCCGCCAGGGCCATCGCCACCTGATAGAAGTCGCGCGGCCAGACGGCCTTGTAGCCGGTCGAGGACTTGGAGGCGTCCACCGTGTCGCCCCACGGGTTCGACAGGCTGGCGATCAGGGCGCCGGCGTGGGTGCGATCCTCCTGCACCTTCAGCATCAGGGCCGAGGCGTAGGCCAGCTTGCCGCCGTCGGTCGCCTGTTCGGCGATGCGCGGCAGTTCGGTCAGCGAGGCGATGTAATCCTCCCACCCCACGCGGTCGCCCTCGCCGTTGAAGCGGGCCAGCACCTCGTCCAGGCCCGTGGCGAACGACCCGTCCGCCGCCGCGCGGGCCTCGGCCTCGCTGTGGCCGAAGCCGATGACGAAGTCGCGCGTGATCTGGCTGCTTTCGCGCATCCGGGGCAGGGCGCCGGTCATCATGGTGTTGCCGGCCTGATCGCCGGTCGAGGCGTAGGTCCAGTCCAGCTTGCCGTCCTGAAGATCGGTCAGACCGTCGGAGGTTCCGACGAAGCCGACGCTGGCCTTTTCGAACGCCTGGCTGGGCTTCAGGACCAGATGGGTGTCGCCCTCCCAGGCGTGGAAGCCGTCGCGCGTCACGGCGCCCCGGTCGTCGATCCCGGTGTTGGCGATGTGCGGCTCCAGCATCAGATAGGGCGTCACCTCGCCCTTCAGCGCCGTGAGGGTGACGCGCAGCACCAGGGCGTTGCGATCCGGGTCGCTGAAGATCTGTTTCTCGATCTGGAAGCGGCCGTTCTTGTCGCGTGTCGTGATGCGATAGGCGGGCGACAACGGGCGGCCCTGCGCGTCCACGTGCAGATATTCGGTGCGGCTGGTGGTGTCCGGCCCCTCGACGACCAGGCCGTCGGCGGTGACGCCGGCGAAGCGCAGGGCCTTAATCTGGGCCTCGTGGATCAGGCCGTACATGGTTTCGGTCAGGACGCCGTCGGCGATGGAGCACCAGACCTTGGACACCGCCCCGGTCGGGCCGCCGTCGCGATACTGGCCGTCGACATAGGCTTCGTAGGATGCGCCCGCGCCGGTCTTGGCGGCGCTGGACCAGACGGGCGGGGCGCCGGGCGCGCCGGGGGCGACGCCCGACTGGGCGGCCGCCGTGGAGGCGAGGGCCAGACCGGCGGCGCCGGCGAGGCAGAAGGTACGGAAGTGACGCATTGTGGTCCTCACGGGTTGCGCGTGGGGGCGGGGGAAAGAAGGAAGGTCAGGGGCACGTCCAGACGCTGGTTCCAGGACGACTCGTTGTGCTGGGCGCCGGGGAAGACCAGGCTCTGGACATTGCCGGGGCCATAGCCGCGACGGCGGAACGTCCGGTCCACCTGGGTCTGGAAGGCGGCGTAGAACTGATCCAGCGTCTCGTCGCCCCGGTCGAAATAGAAGCGGTTGGCGCCCGGCGCGGGCAGGCCGCGTTCGATCACGCCGGTCCAGGCCGCGACCAGTCGCTCGCGCCAGGCGTCCAGCGCCGCGCCCGCCTCCAGCCCCTCGACCTTGAGCGGCCAGTGGGTCGACAGACAGGCGGCGGCGGAAAAGACGTCGGGCCGCTTCATCACCGCCGCCATCGAGATCAGCCCGCCCATGCTGGAGCCCGCGATCATCGTGTCCTGCGGCCCGGTCAGGGTGCGATAGGCGCCGTCGACGAAGGGTTTCAGTTCCTCGACCAGGAACCGCAGATAGCCGTCGGACAGCGACGGCCCGCCGTATATGGCCTGAACCTCGTCGCGCATGTCGGCGGGCAGGGCGGCGATCAGGTCGGCGGGGACATATTCCCTCAGGCGCAGGTCGGTGTTCCAGACGCCGACGACGATGGGCGCGCGCACCTGACCGCCCGCGATCAGCCGCGTCAGATGCTCGTCCACGCCCCATTCGCCGAAGTTGGCCGTGGCCGCATCGAACAGGTTCTGGCCGTCGTGCATATAGAGGACGGGGTGGCGGGCGTCGGACGCCTCGTACTCCGGCGGCAGCCAGACCGAGACGTTGCGCGGCTTCACATGGGCCGAGGTCATGGCTTCATGGACGATCAGACGGCCGCCCGCGACGGCGCCTTCGGCCTCGGCCGCGCCGGCGAAGGGCAGGGCGGCCATCAGGGTCAGCAGGCTGCGCCGGTTCATGCGCGATGCTCCTTGATCAGCAGGGCGCTGGCCGCCGCCAGCACGAAGGAGCCTGCGCCCAGCACCAGGGCCCAGATCGCCTGGCCGTCGAACAGGGTCTTCAGGATCAGGCCCAGAACGGTGGCGGCCAGCAGTTGCGGCACCACGATGAAGATGTTGAACACCCCCATATAGACGCCCATTTTCCGATCCGGCACCGCCGCCGACAGGATGGCGTAGGGCATGGAGACGATCGACGCCCAGGCGAAGCCGACGCCGATCATCGGCAGCCACAACAGGCCCGGCTCGCGAATGGCGAAGACGCCGAACAGACCCGCTGCGCCCAGCAGCAGCATCAGCGCATGGGTCGCCTTTCGCCCGATCCGTCTGGCGATGACCGGCAGGGTGAAGGCCGCCAGGGCCGCGACCCCGTTATAGACGCCGAACAGCACCCCCACCCAGTCCGCGCCGGTCGCATAGGCGGCCGATGCGGCGTCGGTCGCGCCGTAATGGACGCGGGTCACGGCGGCGGTGGTGTAGATCCACATGGCGAACAGGGCGAACCAGCTGAAGAACTGAACCACCGCCAGGCCACGCATCGTCTCGGGCATGCGGAAGATGTCGTTCAGGATTTCGGTCGCGGCGTTGACCATGCCCCGGCGCTGCATCATGCCGACCGCGATCTGCAAGAGGCCGAACCCGGCGAGGAAGCCGCCCAGGATCAGCAGTTCCTTCTCAAGACGTAAGGCCGCGATCAGACCCAGCGCCAGCATCCCCAGCACCAGACAGATCAGGCCCGAACCCAGCCAGCCCCGCACCGACCGGGCCGGGGCCTCGGGCGCGTCGTCGTCGGCGACCGGGGCGCGGGCGCGTTCGAAGGCGGCGATCTGTTCGGGACTGTATTCCTTCGTCGACAGCACGGTCCACAGCACGGCCGAGAACAGACCGGCGGCGCCGACGTAGAAGGCGATCTTGACCGACAGGGGCACGACCCCGGCCGGAGCGGTCGCTGCGACGTGAAAGACGTTGGACAGAATCCACGGCAGGGTGGAGGCGAAGACCGCGCCCGCGCCGATGAAGAAGCTCTGCATCGCATAACCTGTGGTGCGCTGCTCCTCGGGCAGATTGTCGCCGACGAAGGCGCGGAACGGCTCCATGGTGATGTTGATCGAGGCGTCCATGATCCACAGCATGGCGGCGGCGAACCACAGGCCGGGGCTGTTGGGCATGGCGATCAGCGCCAGGGTGGTGGCGATGGCCCCGATCAGGAAATAGGGCCGCCGACGCCCGAACCGGGTCCAGGTCCTGTCGCTGAAATGGCCGATGATCGGCTGGACCAGCAGGCCCGTCAGCGGCGCGGCGATCCACAGGATGGCCAGCGTATCGACCTCGGCCCCCAGGGTCTGGAAGATGCGGCTGGTGTTGGCGTTCTGCAGGCCGAAGCCGATCTGGATGCCGAAGAAGCCGACGCACATGTTCCAGATCGCCAGACCGGACAGGCGCGGGCGGTGGGCGAGCAGGGTCAAGCGATCCTCCCTCGACCCGTCATCCTCGGGCTTGACCCGAGGATCGGACAGTCAACGGCTCGTGCGAACGGGCGACGCAACGCCCGATCGGCGCCCGGTCCTCGGGTCAAGCCCGAGGATGACGAAAGGGGGGTGCTATTCGTGAGAGAATTCGACGACGCATTTCGCTGTGACTTCGACGACTGGGAATACGGCTGAGTAGTCATCATCCCCTCCGCGCCCTTCCTACCGGCACGAACCGGATCGCCTGGCCGCCGCCGGGGGCCAGGGCCAGCGTCAGGACGTCGCCGGACGTCACCTCGCGCTGCTCGATCACGATGTCCTCGCGTTTGCCGCGATAGTCGGCGTCCGGGCCGTCGCGATAGATTTCGGCGCGGTAGCGTCGGCCGGCGTCCAGGAAGTCGAGCGGGGCGGTCAGGACACGCGGATGCTCGTCGGTGACGGCGCCCAGGGCCCAGACGTCGGAGGCGCGGTCCTTGCGCGCGATGACGACATAGTCGCCCATTTCGGCGGCCAGAACGCGGGTCTCGGCCCAGTCGCAGGGCACGTCCTTGATGAACTGGAACGGGCCGGGGTTGGCCTCGTAATTGACCAGCAGGTCCGCCGCCATCTGGATCGGGCTGTAGATCACGACATAGAGGGCCAGCTGTTTCGCCCAAGTCGTCTGCACCCCGCCGGGGCTGCGCGTCTCCATGCCGAAGATGCCGGGCGTATAGTCCATCGGCCCGGCCAGCAGACGGGTGAAGACCAGGTTCGGCTCATGCTCGGGCGGATTGCCGGGGTTGCCCCAGGCCGAATATTCCATGCCGCGCTGGCCTTCGCGGCTGATCATATTGGGATAGGTGCGGCGCAGGCCCGTGTCCTTGAACGGCTCGTGGGCGTTGACGGCGACCTTGTGGCGCGCGCCCGCCTCGATCACCCGCATATGGTGCCGGGCCATCGGCTGGCTTTCATGCCAGGCCATGACCATCCGGCCGTCCGGCCCGGCGACGCGCGCCCCCCCCGCATCGGCGACATAGCCGGTCTTGACCGAATGGACGCCCAGCCGTTCGTACAGCGCCATCGCCGGTTCCAGCTGCTGTTCGTAGTGGAAGGCGTTGCCGCCCGTCTCGTGGTGGCCGATCAGCTGCACGCCCTTGGACCGGGCGTGGGCGCAGACCGCCTCGATGTCGAAATCGGGATAGGCCTCGGTGAAGCTGAAGTCCGAGCCGTTGGCGAACCACTGGCCGTCCCAGCCCTTGTTCCAGCCCTCGACCAGCACCCCGCCCAGGCCGTGCCGGGCGGCGAAGTCGATGTGTTTGATCGCGTTCTCGGTCGTCGCGCCGTGTTTGGGGCCGGAGTTCCAGGTCTTCAGCTCCAGGTGCATCTCCCACCAGACGCCGACGTATTTCATCGGCTTGAACCAGCTGACGTCGCCCAGCTTGTTCGGTTCGTTCAGGTTCAGGATCAGGCTGGATTCGATCAGGCCCGCGCCATTGTCGGCGATCTGCAGCGTGCGCCACGGGGTGTCGAACGGCGCGTCGCGCACCACGGCTGCATTGGTCAGGCCGGGCGTCAGCTGGGCGCGGAAGCGGGTTCCCTCGGATCGGCGCAGGTTCATCCCCGCATAGTCGATACAGGCCGCTTCGTGGATCGAGACGTGCAGGCCGGACTGGCCCTTGACCGTCATCGGGGTCTGGGCGCTGCCGACCGCGTCGATGGGGGTGCGGTTGTAGAGGTATTCCTCGCGGTTCCATTCCCAGGCCGGGCACCACAGGGCCTCGCCGTTTTCGGCCAGGTTGAACTCGGTCAGTTCCGAGCCGATGCGGGCGGTCTTCAGCGCGGGCTGGTCCGGGAATTCGTAGCGGAAGCCCAGGCCGTCGTCATACAGGCGGAACACCACGTCCACGCGGCGTTGCAGGCCGCCCGTCTCGGCATAGGCGACGCGCCATTCGTTGTAGTGGTTGCGGATGAAGCGGCGTTCGCCCCACGGCTGCTCCCAGGTCTCGTCCACCGTGACGGGCTGGCCGGCGGTGAGGGCCAGGCCGCGTTCGATGGCCGGGGCGTCGGTCAAGAGGAAGCCCAGCTTGGACGGCGCCACCACGACCCGGCCCTGACGCAGGACCGAATACATCGGCCGACCGTCGTTGTCGGTGAAGGCCTCGATCGTCAGCACCCCGCCGGGCGACGAGGCGCGGGCGTGGGCGGGCGAGGTCTGGGCGCGCACGCCGGTCGCGCCGAACGCTAGGATCGACACGCCGCCGAGGGCCAGGAAGGATCTGCGCTGCATCATGGGAACTCCGTTACGCCGCCTCTTGCCAACCGCCGCGAACGGTGGCTGAAATATTTGCAGAAAATTTTGCAGCTTCACCATGCTGCCGTGAGGACCCGCGACCTTGAGCCGCAAGACCACCCGACTGGAAGACATCGCCCGCCTGGCCGGGGTGTCCATCGCCACCGCCTCGCGCGCCCTGAACGACAGCCCCGCCGTCAACGACCGCACCAAACAGACGATCTGGAAGCTGGCCAAGGAGCATGACTATCCGTTCCGCCGCCACATGCCGGCCGGCCCCATCGGCGCCCAGGGCACCATCGCCCTGGTCGTGCCGCGCCCACAGGGGCGGGAAGGGCGTCTCAGCGATCCCTTCTTCCTGGAGCTTCTGGCCGGGGTGGGCGAGGCGGCGCGCGAACGCGGCTGCGACCTGTTGATGAGCCATATCTCGCCCGCCAACTATGACGAGCTGTCGGCGGCGCTGAACACCAGCCGGGCGGACGGGGTGATCTTCCTGGGCCAGTCCAGCCTGCATTCGGCCTTCAACCGGCTGGTGGACGCCGACCATCGGTTCGTCGTCTGGGGCGCCGAACTGCCGGACCAGGACTATTGCTCCATCGGTTCGGACAATATCTCGGGCGGACGGCGCGCGACCCTGCATCTGGCGCGGCTGGGGCGAAAGCGCATCGTCTTCCTGGGCGACCTCGATCCGCCCGAGGCCATGCAGCGGCATCGCGGCTATCTGGATGCCCTGAGCCAGAGCGGGCTGGAGGCGGAGGCCGAACGGATCGTGCCCGCCCATTTCGAGGTCGAGTCGGCCGAGGCCGCCGTGGACGCCCTGATCCGACGCGGGGTCGCCTTCGACGGGGTGGTGGCGGCGTCGGACCAGATCGCGCTTGGAGCTGTGAGGGCGTTGCTGCACGCCGGCGTCGACGTGCCGGGCCAGGTCTCGGTCATCGGTTTCGACAATGTGCCGTTCAGCCGCTATTCGCGCCCGGCGCTCAGCACCATCGCCCAGGACACCATGAAGGCCGGTCGGCTGATGGTCTCCAAACTGCTGGACCACGGCGGCGCCGCTGCGGGCCGATCCGAGCGCGTTCCGACCGAGTTGATCGTTCGCGAGACCTGCGGCGGCTGACCCCTTCATCCGGCGTCGGCGAAGATCAGACCGGCCAGCGGCCTCAGCGCGGCCCCGTCCGTCTCGGTCCAGTTGACCGCCGCGATCCGACGCGCCCCGGCGGGCGGCGACCAGTCCACGGCCTCGAAGCCCAGGTTGAACACGCATAGCAGCCGCTCGCCGCCCTCGGCCCGCTCGAACCGGCGGAAGACCACCAGGTCGCCCGCGCGCTCGATCTCCAGTCCGCCGATCCGCAGCGCCGGATGGGCCTGACGCAGGGCGATGATGCGGCGCGCGGCGTGCAGGATCGAGGTCGGGTCCGCCTCCTGCGCATCCACCGCCAGCGCCTTGTGACGGGGATCGACCGGCAGCCAAGGCTCCACGGTCGAGAAGCCTGCGTTGGGTGCCGCGGCGATCCAGGGGATCGGCGTGCGGGCGCCGTCGCGGCCCAGGGTCTGGGGCCAGTTGGCGATGGCCTCGGGATCGACCAGCCGTTCGAACGGCACCTCGGCCTGGGGCAGGCCCAGCTCCTCGCCCTGATAGACGAAGACATTGCCGCGCAGGCACATCAGCAGCAGCAGGGCCATCTCCGAGAACGCCTTCTCGTCGCGGCCCCTGGCCCAGCGCGACACCGCGCGCGGCGCATCGTGGTTGGAGAAGGTCCAGGACGGCCAGCCCTCGCCCTGCTGGTCCGGCCACATCCGGTCGCCCTGACCGATCAGCTCGCCCTTCAGCGTGTCGGCGTAGAGGTAGAGGAAGCCGTAGGCCGAATGCAGCCGGTCGGTCCCGGCGGTGAATTCCTTCATCTCGCGGTCGGCGTGGTCGCCACCGACCTCGGCCACCGTGAACCGGGCGTCATAGCTGTCGGTCAGGGCGCGGATGCGGTTCAGGAAACCGATGATGTCGGGATGGGACTGATTGTAGATCTTGTCCTGGAAGTCGAACGGCCGCGTCCGCTTCTTGCCGTCGTCGATCGGCGGATTGTCACGCAGGGACGGGTCGTGGATGGCGAAGTTGATCGCATCCAGACGGAAGCCGTCCACGCCCCGGTCCAGCCAGAACCGCGCCGCCGCGATCAGGGCGTCCTGCACCGCCGGGTTCCTGACGTTCAACTGGGGCTGGGAGGCCAGGAAGTTGTGCATGTAATACTGGCCGCGCCGCGCATCCCAGGTCCAGGCCGGGCCGCCGAACACCGACTGCCAGTTCGAGGGCGGCGAGCCGTCGGGCTTGGCGTCGGCCCAGACGTACCAGTCGGCGTGGTCGCCGGTGCGGCTGGCGCGGCTGTCGGCGAACCAGGGGTGTTCGTCCGAGGTATGCGAGAACACCTGGTCGATGACGACCTTCAGCCCCAGGGCATGGGCGCGCGCGACCAGGGCGTCGAAGTCGGCGAGGTCGCCGAAGATCGGATCGACGTCGCAATAGTCCGATACGTCATAGCCGAAGTCCTTCATCGGCGACTTGAAGAAGGGCGAAAGCCACACCCCGTCCACGCCCAGGCTGGCGACGTGATCCAGATGGTCGGCGATCCCCTTCAGGTCGCCCACGCCGTCGTCGTTCGCATCGGCGAAGCTGCGCGGATAGATCTGATACAGAACCGCGCCCCGCCACCAGTCGCGCGCCGTGGCCGGGGTCGATGCGGCGTCCACAGGGGAAAGATCGAGGGGTTGGGCGGTCACGGAACGCTCTTGCAAACGAGGTAGTCGAGAGGGGGAACGCGAACGGCGACGCTGGCGGGCGCCGACGAACGGGCGACGCAATCGCCACGCAGAGCCTGCCACCGAAGCGAGCCGGGCTCCACCTCGACGTTGGCGCTGACGGGGGCGGTCGAACTGTTGAACAAGACCAGCACCTCGCCGCCGTCGTCGGTCATGCGGGCCTCATCTACGCGAGATAGGGCGAACAGGCCCGGCTTGTCGCCAGAGGCGCGCACGATCTGGCGACCGCGACGCAGCGCCGGTTCGGCGGCCCGCAGCCGCGCCATCTCCGCGACGGCCCGGTAAAGCGGGGCCTCGGTCGAATAGGCCGGTCGGCGCCCGCCGACGGGCGTCTCGTTCGCATAGACCGGCGTGCGGCTGGGCCACATGTCCTGGCGCGCGTTTCCGTATCCGCCCGCGCCGACGAAGCCCTGTTCGTCGCCGTAATAGAGGGTCGGCACGCCCCGGCTGAACATCATCAGCGCATGGGCCAGCGTGATCCGGGCCAGCAGTTCGGCGTCGTCGGCGTTCGGGTTGGCCTGTTTCACGAAGAAGCCGATCCGGCCCATGTCGTGATTGCCCAGGAAGGTCGGCAGGATGGCGGCCGTGTCGGCCCCGTCCGCATAGAGGGCGTCGGCGTCGAACAGCCGGGCCAGGACGTCGGTCCCGACCTTTCCCGCCGCGACATCGGTCGCCTGTTTCTGGAACGGGAAGTCCAGCACGGCCGGATAGGCGTCGACCCGCGTGAACCGCGCCGTGACCGCCGGGTCGGGGTCATAGACCTCGCCGAAGATGTGGAAGTTGGGAATGCCCTTGGCGGCGGCGCGGGCCTTCATGGCGGGGATGAAGGCCTGCCAGAATTCGGGGTTCACATGGCGGGCCGTGTCGATGCGATAGCCGTCTATGCCGTATCGGTCGATCCAGCCGCCGAAGACGTCGATCATGCCCTGAACGACCACCGGGTCCTCGGTCAGCAGGTCGTCCAGACCGGCGAAGTCCCCATCCAGGCTGCTTTCGCCCGAAAAGGTGCTTTCGCCCCGGTTATGATAGCGGATCGGGTCGTTCAGCCAGGCGGGGACCTTGGCGTTCTCCTCGCCCGCCGGGACGTAAGGGGTGTAGGCGTAGTCGGGCCGGGTCAGGCGCGAGAAGTCGCGACCGTCGAAGCCGTCGTTGATCGGCGCTCCCTCCACCCCGCCCTTGCGCGTATAGGGATAGTCGGCGCGGCTGCGATAGGCGCAGTCGTTGCGGGGGCATTCGAGATAGCGGATCACGTCGGCCGTGTGGTTGGCCACGATGTCCAGATAGACCTTCATGCCCCGGGCATGGGCCGCATCGACCAGGGCGCGCATCGTCGCCTCGTCGCCGAAATGGGGATCGACCGTGGTGAAGTCGGTGATCCAGTAGCCGTGGTGCGCCGCGCCGGTGTAGTCGCCATGCGTCTGGACCGGCTTGTTCCTGAAGATCGGCGCCAGCCACACGGCCGTCGCGCCCAGGCCCTGGATATAGTCCAGCCGCTGGATCACCCCCGCCAGATCGCCGCCATGATAGAAGTCCGCGTTGGTCGGGTCGAAGCCGCTGACCAGTCGGCGGGGCGCATAGCTGCCGTGGTCGTTGGCGGGATCGCCGTTGGCGAACCGGTCGGGCAGCAGGAAATAGATCACCTCGTCCTGCGGCGGGCGCTGGCGCAACGCCTCCAGCACGGCGGGCGTCGGGGCGGTCTGGGCCAGGGCCGGGCTGGCGACGGCCGACATCAGGGCGGTTGCGGCCGCAACCGCGCGCCATCGGGTCCGTGTCGTGGCGGTCTTGATCATTCGTCGCTCCCACACGTCTGGCCGATGCAAAGCCTTCCAGATCAGTTTGCAAGATTTTGCAGCAATGGGCCGCCCTGTCAACGCGGGTCGTTTTTGCTGCGACGCCAAGTCTCAGCGCGCCTGCCGCCTGACAGCGGGCGATACAGTTGCAAAAATCCCGCGCGTTCGAGGGCGAGAAAGGGGCGGCGACATTAACTGCTTGCAAGGTTCGCGCGGATTTGCATATTTTTGCGACAGCTTGCGGTCGCGACGTTCAGAAACGCGACAAGCCCCAGGGAGGATGATCATGTTCCAACGTCTCAACCGACGCGCGCGTCTGCTGTCCGGCGTCGCCTTCGGCGCCGCCGCCGTCATGGCCGTCGGCTCGGCCCACGCCCAGACCGCCGCGACGACCCCTCAGGCCGGCGACCAGCCGACCGAGGTGGGCGAAATTGTCGTCACCGGCATCCGTCGCTCGATCGAAGCCTCGATCTCGGCCAAGGCCAACAACACCTCGATCGTCGAGGTCATCTCCTCCGAGGACATCGGCAAGCTGCCGGACGTGTCCATCGCCGAATCCCTGGCGCGCCTGCCGGGCGTGACGATGCAGCGCCTGGACGGCCGCAGCCAGCAAATCTCGATCCGGGGCCTGGGCCCGGACTTCACCACCGCCCTGCTGAACGGCCGCGAACTGGTCACGACCGGCGACAACCGCGGCGTCGAGTTCGACCAGTTCCCCGCCGAACTGCTGTCCAGCGTCGTCGTTTACAAGACCCCGGATTCGGCCCTGATCGGCCAGGGTCTGGGCGGCACCGTCGACCTGCGCACCGTGCGCCCTCTGGCCTATGGCCGTCAGGCCATCGCCCTGAACTATCGCCACGAATGGAACGACATCGGCGCCCTGAACTCGGGCACCACCGACAAGGGCGACCGCTACACCGTCTCCTACGTCGACCAGTTCCTGGACGGCACGCTGGGCGTGGCCCTGGGCTACGCCCACATGAACTCGCCCTATCAGTCCGAGCGGTTCAACGCCTGGGGCTATCCCAACTACAGCGACGGCAATCTGATCACCGGCGGGGTCAAGCCCTATGTCATGTCGTCGGAGCTGGAGCGCGACGGCTATATGGGCGTGCTGGAATGGCGCCCCAACGACCGCATCCACTCAACGATCGACGCCTTCTATTCCGAGTTCAAGAACACCCAGGTCCTGCGCGGCATCGAATTCCCGCTGGCCTGGGGCGGTTCGGCCGGGAACTGCACCGTGAACGTGCCGTCGGCGATCTGCCGTCCCGGCCCGTCGCTGCGTCCCGGCTACACCGTTGAGAACGGCCTGATCGTCGCGGGGACGTGGGACAACATCAAGGGCGTGGTCCGCAACGACCTGAACAAGCGCGACAGCAACATCACGGCCCTGGGCTGGAACACCGAGTTCACCCTCAGCGACGACTGGTCGGCGAACCTGGACCTCAGCTATTCGAAGGTCGAGCGTAATGACATCGTCTTGGAAACCAACGCGGGCACGGGCCGCAACATCAACGGCGCCCTGGACACCCTGGGCTTCCAGCTGACCGGCGACGGCGTGACGCGCTTCACCAGCCGCCTGAACTACGCCGATCCGACCCTGATCAAGATCACCAGCCCGCAAGGCTGGGGCGGCGACGTGATCCCCGAGGGGCAGGCCGGCTATCTGAATACGCCGTCCGTTGAGGACGAACTGAAGGCCGCCCGCTTCTCGGTCACGCGCCAGCTGCACCAGAGCCCGTTCAAGTCCATCGACTTCGGCTTCAACTATTCCGAACGCCAGAAGAGCTTCGTCAACGATCAATACTATCTCGGCGTCCCCGGCGGCGGCGATCTGACCGTGCCGACCGCCTTCCTGCTGGACCCGACCGACCTGGGCTATCTCGGCATCTCGCAGGTGCTGAGCTACGACGCCCTGGGCCTGGTCAACAGCGGCGCGCTGAACCGCATCCGCAATCCGAACGCCGACGTCGCCGCCGGCAACTGGGAAGTGACGGAAAAGGTCTCGACCGCCTATGTCCGCGCCAACATCGACCACAACCTGTTCGGCATGCCCCTGACCGGCAACGTCGGCATGCAGTTCGTCTATACGGACCAAAGCTCGTCGGGCTTCTCGGCGCGTCAGGTCGGGCCGGGCGTGTCCCAGACGATCGCCGTTTCGGGCGGCAAGGACTATCTGGAAATCCTGCCCAGCTCGAACTTCATCCTTCAGGTGGCGGACGACAGCTTCGTGCGCTTCGCGGCGGCCCGCACCCTGGCGCGCGCCCGCATGGACGATATGCGCGCATCGCGGAACTATTCGTTCGACAACGGCAAGAACGTGCCGGGCGCCTCGGCGGACCAGAATTCGCCCTGGAGCGCCTCGGGCGGCAATCCGACGCTGACGCCCTATATCGCCGACGTCGCGGATATTTCGTTCGAGAAGTATTTCGCCAACCGCAAGGGCTACATCTCGCTGGCGGCCTTCTACAAACATCTGGAAAGCTACGTTTATAATCACGACCAGATCTTCGACTTCACCGGCTATCCGACCGGCGGCGTGACGCCCGTCATCAACTTCGGCAAGTCGTCGGCGCCCGACAACGGTCAGGGCGGATGGATCAAGGGTCTGGAACTGTCGATCTCGGCGCCCTTCGACATCTTCCACCCCGCGCTCGAAGGCTTCGGCGCCCAGTTCAGCGCCTCCACGACCGACAGCGAGGTCCAGCCTGATCCGACCCAGGCCCCCACGGCCCTGCCGGGTCTGTCGGAGAACGTGATCAACGGTTCGCTCTACTATGAGCGTTACGGCTTCCAGTCGCGGATTTCGGCCCGCTATCGCTCGGATTTCCTGGGTGAGGTTTCCGGCTTCGGCAACGGCCGCACCCTGCGTTCGGTCGCGGCGGAAACCGTCGTCGACGCCCAGGTCGGCTACGAGTTCCAGTCGGGCGCTCTGGAGGGGCTGTCCATCCTGGCCCAGGTCAACAACCTGACCGACGAACCGTTCAAGACCTTCCAGAACGGCGATGAGCGTCAGGCCATCGACTACCAGCACTACGGCCGCACCTTCGCGGTCGGTCTGAACTACAAGTTCTGATCCTCCTTCTCTCCGAGCAACTGGGCCGCCGCGTTCGCGCAGCGGCCCTTTTCTTTGCCCACGTTCGGCCGCTCGGCGGGCAAGTTTCGTTACAGCGTCCGCTTTTCCACTGGACGCCCGCCGTCCGATGTCGGAACCAGCAGGCGAGGAGAACCGCGCGAACCAGCGCGGCCGTCTTGTTCCACTGGGGGATTCCATCCAATGACCGTTCCGGACGCCGGAAAACGCCAGGGCGCGGGCCTGGCCTTCGCCTATGTCACCACCCTGTTCTTCGCCTGGGGCTTCGCCACCTCGCTGATCGATCCGTTGATCGCGGCGGTGAAGCGGGTGTTCGACCTGAACAACGCCGAAGCCTTCCTGACGACCTTCGCCTGGTTCATCGCCTATGGGCTGATGTCGCTGCCGGCCGCCTCGGTGCTGAGCAAGCTGGGCTACAGCCGCTCCATCATCGGCGCTCTGATTGTCATGGTCGCGGGCTGTCTGATCGTGCCGGCCGCCACCGCCGCCGACTGGTATCCGGGCGTGCTGATCGCCCTGTTCGTCATCGCCTCGGGCGTCACCCTGCTGCAGGTCGCCGCCAATCCGCTGGTCGCCGAACTGGGCAGCCGCAAGGGCGCCTCCAGCCGTCTGAACCTGTCGCAGGCCTTCAACTCGCTGGGCACCACGGTCGGGCCGTGGCTGGGGTCGCACGTCCTCTTGACCGGGGGCGTCTTCGCCGCCGGCGCCGTCGTGACCGCCGCCACCCGCACCCAGTCGCTGCGCAGCATCGACATGGCCTTCCTGGGCATGGGCTCCTTCTTCGCCCTGGTCGCCGTCTTCATCTTCACGGCGCGCAAGAAGATCAACGCCGCCGCGCCCGCGACGACCGAGGCCGTCTCGCCGCTGAAGGCCCTGTCCTCGCCCTGGGCCATCTTCGGCGCCCTGGCCATCTTCCTCTATGTCGGGTCGGAGGTCGCCATCGGCGGGATGCTGACCAACTTCCTGGAAAGCCCCGACATCCTGAACGCCCCCATCGAGACGGCGGGCAAGATGGTCGCCCTGTACTGGGGCGGCGCCATGGTCGGTCGCTTCATCGGTTCGGCCGTCCTGACCAAGGTGCGTCCGGGCATCGTCCTGGCCTTCTGCACGGTCGCGGCCGCCATCCTGTGCCTGACCGTCAGCCAGCTGGGCGGACCCACGGCGGCCTATGCCGTCCTGTCCATCGGCCTGTTCAACTCCATCATGTTCCCGACCATCTTCACCCTGACGCTGGAGCGGTCCACCGCCCCGACCTCGGCGACCTCGGGCCTTCTGGTGTTCGGCATCATCGGCGGCGCCCTGTTGCCCCAGGTGGCGGCGCGCATCGCCGATGCGGCGGGCAATCTGCAGCCGGCCTTCATCGTGCCGATGCTGGGCTATGTCGGGCTGACGGTCTTCGCCATCGCCTGCATCCGCACCAAGGCGCGGGCCGAGGTGACGACGACCGTGACCCACTAGGCCCGGTCCCCGGACAGAATAAAGGGCGCGGAGGGGAACCTCCGCGCCCTTCTTCGTTTCCGAGACGGATCAGCCGTCGATCAGGGCCTGGAGGATGGGGGCCAGCCGGTCGCGCATCTTCTCGCACTGGGCCGGCTCGATGTTGAAGCTGCCGCCGCCCAGTTCGCGGCTGACGGACATCCCCATGATGAAGCCGGCCAGAAGCCGCGCGCGCGCCGTGGCGTCGGGTCCGCTGAGCCATTCCTCCAGCGGGCCGAAGAAGCGCTGGGAGCAGGTGGTCTGGACCATCTCCGCGGCCTTGGTCGAGCCGATGGAGCGCAGCATGATCGACATGCCCTTCAGCTTTTCGGCGGTCTTGGGCTCGAACACGATCTCGTTGGCCACGCGCGCGCCGAACTCGGACTTCTCGCCCTGCATCAGGCTGCTGCCGTCGCCGCAGCTGTCCAGCGCGGCCAGGAACAGGTCGTCCTTGGAGCCGAAATAGCGGCTGATCAGGGCCGCATCGACGCCCACGTCGCGCGCGATGTCGCGCATGCCGACGTCGTCATAGCTCTCGGCCGCGAACCGTTCGCGCGCTGCATCGAGAATGGCCGTGCGCGTGGCGGCGGCGTTTCTCGGGCGTGTGCCGGGACATAACAAGGGTGTGACACTCCACAGAACAATAACCGTAACCTCCATATGGCTTTGTCATCGCGTGTTGACAAGCGCCACGGCCCTGACCATTAAGTCACCATGCGTTGACAACGGCCGACTCCCCATCGGCCGACGTCCGCTCGACAGGGATTTGCCTCCGACAGGGAGATTGCGCAGATGCGCGGGCTGAAGATTGCAGCGGTATCCGTCATGGTGACGGGTGCGCTTTATGGTTGTTCGCCGAAGGCGGAAGCGCCGGCGCAGGGCGCGCCCCCGGTGACGGTGGCCACGCCCTTGCAGCAGAAGGTGCGCGACTGGGACGAGTTCACCGGCCGGTTCGAGGCGGTCGAGACCGTGGACGTGCGCGCGCGCGTCGGCGGCTATATCCAGGCGGTCCATTTCCGCGACGGCCAGATGGTCCAGCGCGGCCAGCTGTTGTTCACCCTGGACCCGCGCCCGGCCCAGGCCGCCCTGGCCCAGGCCCAGGCCCAGGTCGCCCAGATGCAGTCGCAACTGACCCTGGCCCGCGCCAACCTGGCCCGCAGCGAGAGCCTGCTGGCGTCCCAGGCCGTGTCCCGGGCCGAGTATGACGCCAACAAGGCCGCCGTCGACGCGGCCCAGGCCAATCTGGCGGCCGCCAACGCCGCCGTCCGCAACGCGCGTCTGAACCTGGACTACACCCGCGTCACGGCGCCGACCTCGGGCCGGGTGTCGGATCGCCGCGTCGATCCGGGCAATGTCATCGCCGGCGGATCGTCGGCCGGCGACATCCTGACCACCATCATCTCGGGCGGGCCGATCCACTTCGTCTTCGACGGGTCGGAAGCGGTCCTGCTGAAATATCTGCGTCAGGGCGGGGCCAATCAGGGCGCCGTCGTCAATGTGCGCCTGCAGGACGAAAGCACCTACAAGCACACCGGCCGTCTCGACTTTTCGGACAACGCCGTGGACACCGCGTCCGGCGTGATCCGTTTGCGCGCCATCCTGCCCAACGCCGACGGCTTCCTGCGCCCCGGCATGTTCGGCAGCGCCCAGGTCGCCGGCGCCGGGTCCTACGACGCCCTGCTGGTGCCGGATTCGGCCATCGGCACCGATCAGGCCCGCCGCACCGTCGCCGTGGTCAACGCCGACGGCACGGTGACGAACAAGGCGGTCCAGCTGGGCCCCATCGTCCAGGGTCTGCGCGTCGTCCGTTCGGGCCTGGCCCCGACCGACCGCGTCATCATCGCCGGACTGCAACGCGCCGCCCAGCCGGGCTCCAAGGTCACGCCGAAAAACGGCAAGATCGAACCCGTCGCCGGCGACGCCGCCCAGGCGCCCGTCACCCAGGCGGCTCCGGCGTCCAGCGCCTCCTTCGCCAACAGCCTGCCGGCCGGCTAAGCCATGAACATCTCCCGCTTCTTCATCGATCGGCCGATCTTCGCGGCCGTGATCGCGGTGGTGATTTCGATCATCGGCATCGCCGCCTATCCGCTGCTGCCCCTGTCGCAGTACCCCGAGATCGCCCCGCCGACGATCACCATCAACGCCGCCTATCCCGGCGCCTCGGCGGAGACTTTGGCCGAGACCGTCGCCGCCCCCATCGAGCAGGAGGTGAACGGCGTCGAGAAGATGCTCTACATCACCTCCTCGTCCACCTCGGACGGGGCGGTGGCGATCACCGTGACCTTCCAGCCGGGAACCGACCTCGACGCCGCACAGGTGCTGGTCCAGAACCGGGTCGCCCTGGCCGAACCCCGCCTGCCCGAGGCGGTGCGTCAGACCGGCGTGGTCGTCAACAAGGCCGAGAGCGGCTTCCTGATGATCCTGGGCCTGACGTCGCCGGACGGCACGCTGGATAACGACTATGTCGGCAACTACGCCAACTCCACGCTGCGGGACCGCCTGCTGCGCATCGACGGCGTGGGCGCGGTCCAGGTGTTCGGCGGCGGCAACTATTCGATGCGGGTCTGGATCGACCCGGCCAAGGCGGCCGAGCGCGGCCTGACGGGCCCCGAGATCGTCTCGGCCCTGCGCGCCCAGAACGTCCAGGCCGCCGCCGGCTCCATCGGCCAGCCGCCGTTCGCCAACAGCGCCGCCTCCTTCCAGCTGCCGGTTCAGGTTCAGGGCCGTCTCAGCGACCCCGACGAATTCTCCAAGGTCATCCTTAAGACGGACGCCCAGGGCCGCGTCACCTATCTGCGCGATGTGGCGCGGATCGAACTGGGCGCCCAGGACTACGGCATTCGCGGCTTCTTCGACGGCCAGCGCGGCGTCGGCATCGCCATCGTGCAGCAGCCGGGCGCCAACGCCCTGGGCACCGCCGACCGCGTCCTGACCGAGGTCGAGGCGCTGAAGGCCGACCTGCCGGCCGGCATGACCGTCTCGGTGCCCTACAACCCGACCGAATTCGTCGCCGCCTCGGTGGAGTCGGTCCAGCATACGCTGGTCGAGGCCGTCATCTTGGTCGTCATCGTCATCATGGTCTTCCTGCAGACCTGGCGCGCGGCCATCATCCCGATCATCGCCATTCCCGTCGCCCTGGTCGGCACCTTCGCGGTGCAGCTGGCGCTGGGTTATTCGATCAACTCCCTGTCCCTGTTCGCCCTGGTTCTGGCGGTCGGCATCGTCGTCGACGACGCCATCGTCGTGGTCGAGAACGTGGAGCGGGCCATCGGCGAGGGCCTCAGTCCCAAGGAGGCCGCCTATCGTTCGATGCAGGAGGTGTCCGGCGCCCTGATCGCCATCGGCCTTGTGCTGATCTCGGTCTTCATCCCGACCATGTTCGTGCCCGGCATCCCCGGCATCTTCTACCGCCAGTTCGCGGTCGTGATCGCCTCGGCCTCGATCATCTCCCTGTTCGTGTCGCTGACCCTGTCGCCGGCCATGGCCACCCTGCTGCTGAAGCCGCACAGGAAGGACCACGACCATGCCCGCAAGCCGGGCGTGCTGGGCGCGGTCGTCTATTACGGCGGCTGGGCTGGGCGGAAGTTCAACGAGGGCTTCGACTGGCTGTCGGATCGCTATGGTCGCCTGACCGCGCGTCTGGTGCGCACGGTCGGTCTGGTGCTGATCATCTACGCCGGTCTGCTGGGCCTGACCGCCTGGCGTCTGGTGGACACGCCCTCGGGCTTCATTCCCGAGCAGGATCAGGGCTTCCTGATCGGCGTCATCCAGCTGCCCGCCGGCGCCTCTCTGGATCGGACGGAGGCGGTGATGAGCCGCGCCACCAAGATCATCCAGGGCACCGACGGGGTGAACGGCACCGTGGCCTTCGCCGGTCTGGACGGGTCCAGCTTCTCGTTCGGCTCCAACGCCGCGACCATCTTCGTGCGCCTCGATCCGTTCGAGCATCGCACCAAGCAGGAGGCCGCGACCGCCCTGGCCGGGGCCATCACCCAGGCCACGGGTCAGATCGAGGACGCGCAGATCTTCGTCATCGCCCCGCCGGCGGTTCAGGGTCTGGGCACCGGCAACGGCTTCTCGATGATGATCCAGGATCGCGAAGGCGCCGGCTATCGGCCGCTGGAGGGCGCAACCTTCGCCATGATGGGCGCCGCCGCCCAGGCGCCGACCCAGGTGAACCAGGTCTTCTCGACCTACAACACGGCCTCGCCGCGCATCACCGCCGACGTCGATCGCGACAAGGCGCTGATGATGGGGGTCCAGCCCGGCGCCGTGTTCGACACCCTGGGGGTCTATCTCGGCTCGTCCTACGTCAACGACTTCAACATGCTGGGCCGCACCTTCCGGGTGACGGCGCAGGCCGAGCCGCAGGCGCGCGACGACATCGCCGACATCGCCAATCTGAAGACCAAGTCGGCGTCGGGGGCCATGGTGCCGATCGGTTCTGTGGCCAATCTGACGAACGACTCGGGGCCGGCGCGGATCGTGCGCTACAACCTGTTCCCGGCCGCCGAGCTTCAGGGCAACGCCGCGACGGGCGTGTCGTCGGGCCAGGCGCTGAAGGTCATGGAAGACATGGCCGCCCAGACCCTGCCCCAGGGCTTCTCCTACGAATGGACGGGCCTGGCCTATCAGCAGAAGGCGGCCGGTTCGGGCGCGACGGTCATCTTCCTGATGGCGGTGGTGTTCGTCTTCCTGGTGCTGGCGGCGCAGTATGAGGCGTTCACGCTTCCGCTCGCGGTCATCCTGATCGTGCCCATGTGTCTGCTCGCCGCGATCATCGGGGTGAACCTGCGCGGTCTGGACAACAACATCCTGGTCCAGATCGGTCTGGTGGTGCTGATCGCCCTGGCGGCCAAGAACGCCATCCTGATCGTGGAGTTCGCCAAACAGGCCGAGGAAGAGCAGGGCATGAACCGGTTCGATGCGGCGGTCGCCGCCGCCAAGACCCGCCTGCGTCCGATCCTGATGACCTCCTTCGCCTTCATCCTCGGCGTCGTGCCGCTGATGCTGGCCTCGGGTCCGGGCGCGGAGATGCGTCAGTCGCTGGGCACCTCCGTCTTCTCGGGGATGCTGGGCGTGACCTTCTTCGGCCTGATCTTCACCCCGGTCTTCTATGTGGTCTGCCGCTGGCTGTCGTCGAAACTGCCGCAGGGCCACAAGCCGGGACCGAAACCGACCTCGAACCCTGACCGGATCGAGCGTTACGACGAAACCAGCGACCTGACCGATCCGAACGCGCCTGCGCCCGCGACCGGCCGGGGAGGGGACATCCGATGACCCGCAAGACCACCCTCAGCCTCCTGACCGCCGCGGCCTCCAGCGCGCTTCTGGCCGCCTGCGCGGTCGGGCCGAAGGCGCCGCCGGCGGACCTGCCGACGGCCGGAACCGGCGCCTTCGTCGGCTCGGCCAGCCCGACGGTCTCGACCGCACAGGCGCGCGACGACTGGTGGCGGCTGTACGACGACCCGGCGCTGGACGCCCTGATCCAGCAGGCCTTCGCCGAGAACAACCAGCTGGAGGCCGCCTTCGCCAATCTGCGCGCCGTGCGGGCGTCCCTGTCGGAGGCTCGCGTCGGCCGCTTCCCGACCACGACCACCAGCGCCCAGGCCCAGCGCAGCCGCGCCTCGGCCGCCACGGTTCCCGGCCTGCCGGCGGGCGAAAAGGCGCCCGAGGTCGACACCTATGACGTCGGCGTTCAGGCGGCCTATGAGGTCGATCTGTTCGGCCGGGTGGAATCGACCATCCGCGCCGCTCGCGCCGACGCCCGCGCCGCCAAGGCCGCCCTGGCCACGGTCCAGGTGACGGTCGCGGCCGAGACCGCCCGCGCCTATGCCGACGTCTGCTCGGCCAACGCCCAGATCGCGGTGGCCGAACGGACGCTGGAGCTGCAACGCAACACCGCCGGTCTGACCCAGACCCTGCTCGACGGCGGAGCGGGCACGGGGCTGGACGTGGCCAGCGCCCGCGCGGCCGTGGCCCAGACGGCGGCGACCCTGCCGACCCTGCGCGCCGCCCGCAACGAGGCGCTGTTCCGTCTGTCGACCCTGATCGGCCGCACCCCGGCCGAGGCCAGCCAGGCGGCGGCGTCCTGCGTGCGTCCGCCCCAGCTGACCCAGCCGATCCCGGTCGGCGACGGCGCGGCGCTTCTGGCCCGTCGCCCCGACGTGCGTCAGGCCGAGGCGGAACTGGCCGCCGCCGCCGCCCGCGTGAACGTGGCGACCGCCAATCTGTTTCCCCGCATCAGCCTGGGCGGTTCCTATGGTTCGACGGCGCTGAAGTCCGGCGATCTGGGCGAGGACCGGAACTTCCGCTTCAGCTTCGGCCCGCTGATCAGCTGGTCCTTCCCCAACGTCTTCGCCGCCCGCGCCCAGATCAGGGCGGCCGGCGCCCGGTCGGACGCGGCGCTGGCGACGTTCGACCAGACGGTGCTGACGGCCCTGCAGGAGACGGAGACGGCGCTCAGCAACTACGCCAACGAGCTGGACCGCCGCGCGGCCCTGACCGAGGCGCGCGACCAGGCGGCCCGCGCCGCCGAGCTGTCGCGCCTGCGCTTCAACGCCGGGGCCGACAGCTTCCTGCTGGTCCTGGACGCCCAGCGCACCCAGGCGGCGGCCGACGCGGCCCTGGCCCAGTCCGACGCCCTGGTCACGACCTATCAGATCGCCCTGTTCCGCGCCCTGGCCGGCGGCTGGCAGGCCGACGGCTGATCCCGTCGCGAAGCTGAAAACGAAGGGCCGGGCGATACGTCGCCCGGCCCTTTTTCGTTCGTCCACAGTTTGGCGACAGACTGTGTGTTCCGCATTTGTTCCAACCATGCTCTAACCGTCTGCGGCGGTCGGCGGCGTGATGGAGGATCAGATGAACGATGCAATCCTGGCCCAGATGATGGCCGAACTGGACGCCGAACTGGCGCGGGCCGAGCCGTCCCTGCCGGCCTGTCCCGAACACACCCGCCAGACCGAGATCATGCGCGCCCTGGCGCTGGGCCTGGGCAATTTCGAACGGATGCGGGCGCACGACGCCCACCTGCTGGCGGCGCGCGTGTCGCCGCGCCGCGCCGCCTAGGGCTTGCGCTTGAAGGTGTCGCCGATGACCGAGGCGTCCGGGCCGTCCGGCCCGGCGCTCTTGCGCGCTGCCTGACCGACGCGCTTCACGGCCTTGTCGGAGGTGGCGCCGTCCGGCTTGCCGGCGGGGTCGGCGCCGTTCTTTTCCCGGCCCTTGGTCTGTTTGCGGTCCATGATCGTCTCCTGCCTGAACAGAAGGGAGCGTGGGGCGGGCGAACCTGTTCCCCCAGCTTTTCTGCGGATCAGCCCGCCGTATCCACCTTGGCCACCACCGACATGCCCGGCGCCAGGCGCTGGGCCGCGTCCTGGCCCGGGTCGATGCGGATGCGCACGGGGATGCGCTGGGCGACCTTGGTGAAGTTGCCGGTGGCGTTGTCGGGGCGGATGACGCTGAACTCGGACCCGGCGGCGGGGGCGATGCGTTCGACGCGGCCGGTTAGGCTCTGGCCGCCCAGGGCGTCGACGGTCAGGACGACGGGCTGGCCGATGCGGATGTTCCGCATCTGCGTCTCCTTCATATTGGCCGTGACCCAGACCACGTCGGGCACCAGGCCCATCAGCTGCGTGCCGGCGGTGACATACTGGCCCTGACGCACCCCGACCTCGCCCAGGCGGCCGGCGCGCGGGGCGACGATGCGGGTGTTGGCCAGGTCGATCTGAGCCAGGCGCACGGCGGCGCGGGCGTTCTCGACGGCGGCGGCCAAGCTGTCGCGGCCGACCACGGCGGAGGTGACGCCGGTCTGGGCGATGCCCTCGGCGGCGCGGGCCTGGGCGACCTGGGCCTGGGCGCTGCGCAGGGCGGCCTCGGCGATGTCGACATTGGCCTGGGCCACCCAGCCGCCGGCCTTCAGGGTGCGGGCGCGCTGGGCGTCGGCCTGGGCGCGGGTCAGGGTCGCCTCGGCGGCGGCGATGGAGGCGCGCTGCTGGGCCACCGATCCGCGCGCCGACGCCTGGGTTTGGGTCGAGTTGGACAGGGCCGCTTCGGCCGCGTGCAGACTGGCCTGGGCCTGCTCCAGCCGCTGGCGATAGATGCGGTCGTCCACCTGGGCCAGCAGCTGGCCCTGCTGCACCGTCTGGAAGTCCTGAACCGGAACGGCGGTGACATAGCCGCTGACCTGCGGGCTGATCAGCGTCACCTGGCCGCGCACATAGGCGTTGTCCGTGCGCTGGACCGCGCCGGTGAAGGGCGGCAGTTGCCAGGCGTAAAGCACCAGCAGGACGCCGAACAGGGCGACGGCGGCGGCGATCACCGTCCACAGCACGTTCTTCCTGGGCGCGGGGGCAGGCGCGGCGGCCGGGGCGGCGGGGGCTTGTGGAGCGGGAGCGGGCGGGGCGGCGTCGGTCATGGCGGGTCTCGGTTCAGTCGGCGGCGGCGACGGCGGCGGTCTTGGCGGCCGTGTCGGATGAGGCGGCGTCGCTGTCGGCCCGGCGGGCGGTGCGCCGGGCGGCCCAGCGCGGCCGCAGGTGGGTCACAGTCACCCAGGCGCAGCCCAGGGCCGCGATCATGGCGATGACCAGGAAGACGTCGTCATAGGCCAGCACATTGGCCTGCTGCGTCACCTGTCGGCTCAGCAGGACCACGCCCTCGGCGTTGCGCTGGGCCGGGTCGGTCAGGGTGGAGGCATAGGCGCCCGACAGCTGGCGCAGGCGTTGGACCACCTGCGGGTCGATGGCCGAGATGCCGGCCGCCAGCTGGTTGGAATGGTATTTCTCGCGCACGACTTGCAGGCTGCCGGTCAGGGCCGCGCCGGCCAGGCCGCCCACGTTCTGAAACACGCTGAACATGACGATGAAGCTGATCAGGTTCTCCTTGCCCTGGGTCAGCACCTTGGCGACGCCGATCATCAGGGCCGGGCCGATGAACATGGCCGAGGCGAAGGCGATCAGCGCTTGGCTGAAATAGAGCTGGGCCGGTCGGGTCAGCACGGTCGAATGGCTGTCGATCCAGGCGCCCAGGGCGATCAGGGCCAGGGCGATGGCGATCGGCTTGTTCAGCTTGGCCATGTTCAGGGTGAAGGCGCTGACCAGGGTGCCGGCGATCATGGACAGCAGGATGACGAGGAACAGCCCGTGCAGCTGGTCCGGCCCCAGACCCACGACCGTCAGAAAGCCCACGGCCCCCGAGGTCTGTTCCGACAGCACCATGCGGATCAAGAGGATGGCGCCGAACAGCCGCAGCAGGTCCGGCCCGGTCAGCCAGCGGGTGTTGATCAGCGGATTGGCGCGATTGTGTTCGATCAGGACGGCGGCGGCCAGCAGCACGATCGACCCGACCAGGGCCCAGCCCAGCCACGCCGCCTCGGTCCACCAGACGATCCGCCCCAGCCCCAGCACGGCGCACAGCAGGGCCACGCCCGGCGCGAACAGGGCGAAGGTCAGGAAATCCAGCCGGTCGAACACGCGCATCCGCTCGGACGGCGGCAGTTTCAGGATCTGCACCGCGCCCCAGGCGACCAGACACATCCCCAGCTCATACAGATAGAAAGCGCGCCAATCGCCCATCTGCAGCAGGCTGGGCATGATCAGGCGCGAGATCGGCACGGCGAAACTGGCCAGGCCGATGCCGATGATCAGCCCCTTCAGCCGGTGCGCCGCCGGAAAGGCCTGGATCAGATAGAGGAAGCCCAGGCTGCTCAAGCCCGCGCTGGCCATGCCGGCGATGGCGCGCACCAGCAGCGTCGACTGATAGTTGTCGACCAGCAGGTGGGCCATGCAGACCAGAACGAAGGCCCCCAGGAAGATCTGGGTGAACAGGCGCAGGCCGTACTGCATTCGGAACTTGACCAGGATCAGGTTCATGCAGGCGTTGGTCATGACGAAGACGACCGGCAGCCAGGCCGCCTCGGTCGCCGTGACGCCCAGCGAGCCTTGCAGGTTCTGGATGTTGGCGGTGACGGCGGCGTTGCCCAGCGATCCGACCATGGCGACCAGCACGCCGGTCAGGGCGTATTGAATCCGCATCGGCCAGGAATGGTCGGGCGTGGCGGGCGAGCCGGGCATCATCGGCCGCTCGTGCGGCTTCAGCGTCTCGACATACTGGTCCCAGGGCAGATGCCAGTTGTTGCGGGCCATCAGCGGCCCTCCGCGCGCGGTTTCAGGCCGTCCAGGATGATCGCCCGCGTGCGTAGCGACACGGCCTCGCGCTCGGCCGCGTCGGCGCCCTGGAACCCGGCGCCCAGCAGGGTGGCGATCAGACGAATGTCCATCGGCCGCAAGTCCTCCCGCACCAGACCGGCGGCCTGGGCCCGCTTCAGCGACGCGGCGCCCGCCTCCATCAAGCTCTGCCGCAGGGGGGTAAGCGCATCCGGCGACCGCACGTTCCGCACCAGCCCCGCCAGACCCGCATTGCGGATCATGTCCTCGGCCAGCCGGTCCAGGAACCAGAAGAAGACGGCCGGATCGTCGCCCTGTTCGGCCGTGCGCCGCCCCAGGTCCGCCACATCGGCCTCCAGCACCGCCAGGGCCAGTTCTGTGCGGTCGACGAAATGCCGATAAAGCGTGCCGCGCCCGACCCCGGCCTTTTCCGCGATCAGGTCCAGCGGCGCGTCCAGCCCCTGTTCGGACAGCACGACGCGCGCCGCCTGCAACAGGGCGGCGCGGTTCTGAACGGCGTCCTTTCGGACAGGCTTGGGGGCGGGGCGCGACATGACGAGGCGCTTAAATGGACAGTCGTGTCCGTTTTGCAAGCCCTTTGTTTTCGTCATTCCGGGTCTTCGGGCCAAGCGGCCCTTCGCCCGGAATGACGAAAGAAGAGGACTAAAGCGCCTTTTCCAGCACCACGAAGTCCAGCGCCGGCCGGGGCGGATCGACGGGGAAGGGGCGGGTCTCGCCGGTGGGCGCATAGCCGCGTCGCCCATACCAGGCGATCAGTTCCGCGCGGCGATGGATGACGGTCATCTCCATGCGCCGCGCGCCGAAACGGGCCACGGCTTCGGTTTCCGCGGCGGCCAGCAGGTGACGCCCCAGACCGGACGCCTGCACCGTCGGCTCGACCGTCAGCATCCCCAGATAGGCCCGGTCCCGACCGGCGCGGGCGACCTGGACGCAGCCGACCAGAATGTCTCCGTCATGAGCCAGCAGGATGACCCGCGCGGGATCGGCGATCAGGCCGCCCAACTCCTCGGCGCTGGTCCGGTCGTCGAACAGCAGGTCGGCCTCGTGCGTCCAGCCGGCCTTGGCCGTCTCGCCGCGATAGGCCCGCTCGATCAGCGGATGCAGGGCGGCGATGTCGTTCGCTGTCGCCGCCCGAAAGACGATCTCGCTCAACGGCGGACGCCCAGCTCCGCCAGCAGATGATCCATCCCATAGACGTCGCGCAGGGCGACCGTCACCGCCTGGGTCGTCACGATGACGCTGCGGTTGGTGTTGCGGTCGTAGCCATAGGCGTTGCGCTGGGTCAGGACGGTGGAATCGAAATTGGCCCCGATGATCTCGCCCTTCGCGTTGACGGCGGGCGAGCCGGACGAGCCGCCGATGGTGTCGGTGGACACGGCCATGTCCATCACCGCATTGGGGTCGATCCGGTCCCGGGCGGCCATGAGCTTGGGCGCGACCTTGAACGGCTCGGCGCCCGTCGCCCGGTCCCACAGGCCGGCGAAGGTGGTGAAGGCGGAAAACCGCTGGCCCGGCACGTCGGAGCCTTCGACCTTGCCATAGGTCAGGCGCAGGGTGCCGGTCGCGTCGGGATAGACCGCGTCGCCATAGGCGGCGAAGCGGGCGGCGGCCAGCTGTTCGGAGGCGCGGTCGGTCGGGGCCTTGACCTTGTTCTCCCATTCGGCGCGAACGGCGCGGGCGTCGGCGTCGATCGACAGCACATATTGGATCATCGGATCGTCCGACGCCTGAACCGCCGCCAGACCGCCGGTCCACAGGGCGCGGCGCACCGCCGGATCGGCCAGTCTGGTGCCGGCGACGACGCGCGCCGACAGCTGTTCGGGGCTTTCACGACCCAGCAGGGTGCGGACATAGGGGCTGTCGACCGTCAGCCATTCGCGGGTCTTGGACAGCCACCACTCCAGACGAATCTGCTCCAGTTCGGGATAGGTGGGCTTTTCGGCGAACAGGCCGGATTCGACGCCGGGCAGGCGGCTGTCGGCCAACTCGGCCAGACGCTGATCGGACGGCTTGGCCCGCTCCTGCGCGCCGCGAACGATGGCTTTGGCCCACTGGAACAGCTGCGATCCGCCCGCCACGGAGGTCGTGCCCATGGCCGTGCCGCCTTCCAGCAAGGCGGTGGGCGCATACAGTTCGCGGGCCAGCGGCTGGATGGTCTTCAGCGCCTCCCACGGGTTCGAGCCGTTGGCGTTGGCGGCGGCGTAGCGCTGCATGAAGTCGGCCTCGGCCGCCGCCTTGGTTCCCATGAAACCGGCGTCGGTCAGGGCGCGCATCCGGCCCAGGCCGCGCTTGTAGGTGTTTTCGACGCCGACGATGGGGTCCATGGCGATGAAGGCCTGGTCCTCGCCTTCCTCGGCATAGCGGATCAGACGCCCGCGCAGTTCGGACGCGATCAGCTGGTCCAGCGGCAGGACCACGTCGCGGATGGTGGCCAGCTGATCCATGGTCAGCAGGCGCTGTGTCGCGCCGGGATTGCCGGAGACGAAGACGGCCTCGCCCTCGGTCGGCTTGTCGGCGTTCCAGACGAAGTGGGTCGGCGTCTCCACCGGCTTGCCGTCTTCGTACAGGCGGATGAAGGCCGCATCGATGGCGAAGCGCGGGAAGGAGAAGTTGTCCAGATCGCCGCCGAAGGTCGCGGCGCGGTCTTCCGGCGCCCAGGCCAGGCGCACGTCCGTATATTTGCGGAACCTGTAGAGTTTGAACTGGCCGCCCCGATACAGGCTGACGACCTGACAGCGGATCTTGGGATCGTTACCGCAGGCCTCGGTCTCGATCCGCCCCGCCTCGGCCTCGCGCGCCTGGGTGAAGGCCTGGCCGTCCAGTCCTTCGCCCGCCTTGTGCATCCGCTCGGTCACGTCGGAAATGTCGGTCAGGATTTCGGCCGTGGCGCCGGGGCATTTGCGCTCTTCCTCGCGCGTCTTGGGCGTAAAGCCGGTCTCGCCATACTGCTGCTGGGGCGTGGACAGGTTGGCGACGCAGGTGGCGACGCAGTGGTTGTTGGTCATCACCAGCCCCTGGCCCGACACCACCCCCGCCGAACAGCCGCCGAACTTCACCGACGACAGCCGCACCCGATCCAGAAACGCCTGATCGATGTTGGTGCCCAGCGTCTGGTTGGCGCGGGCGATGGGGAAGTTGTCATAGGTCCACATGCCTTCCTCGGCGCGCGCCGAAGTGGCGGCGAAGGCGAGGACGGCGGCGGAGGCGAGGAGAAGAGGGCGCATGGGCAAGTCCTTGATGTCTCCTCCCTGCTTTGCGGGGAGGTGGCGCGGCGCGTCTTCAGCGCCGTGACGGAGGGGCTCTTCAATACATGACAGGCGCCGGTGCGCTGGTGAAGAGCCCCTCCACCGCTTCGCGGTCCCCCTCCCCGCAAAGCGGGGAGGAGACTTCGTGGTCGTCCTAGCGACGCACGCCCAGTTCGCGCAGCAGGCGCGGCTGGTTATAGACGTTGCGCAGGGCCTCGGTGATGGCGGCGGTCGAGACCGTCACCGTGCGGTTCAGTTCGGGATCGTAGCCGAAGCTGCCGCCCAGCGAGTGGATGTTGCCGTCGAAGGCCGCGCCGATCACCTCGCCCTTGGCGTTGATGACGGGCGAGCCCGAGTTGCCGCCGATGATGTCGTTGGTCGAGACGAAGTCATAAACGGTCGCCTTGTCCACCTTGTTCTCGGCCGCCAGCCAGTCGGTCGCGGCGTTGAACGGCTCGGCGCCGGTGTTGCGCTCGTACAGGCCGCCGATGTGGGTGAACGGCTCCACCGTCACGCCGCGATAGGTCCAGCCCTTCACCTGGCCATAGGACAGGCGAAGCGAGAAGGTCGCGTCGGGATACAGGTTGGCGCCGTACACCGCGAACCGGGCCTGGGCGATCTTTTCGCCCGCGCGGCTGGTCGGGCCGGACACGGCCGATTCCCACTGGGTGCGGATCGCCTGGGCCGCGTCGTCATTGGCCAGCACGAACTGGATCAGCGGATCGCCGGAGGCGGCCAGCTGCTCCGGCGTCATGGCCAGGGCCTGGGCGCGGAAGGCGGGGTCGGCCAGGCGCGTGCCGTCGATCAGGCGCGCGGCGACCTGTTCGGGGCTTTCCTTGCCCAGCAGCGCCTTCACGTTCGCATTGTCGACCGTCAGATATTCGCGCGTCTTGGACAGCCAGAAGTCCAGGAAGATCTTTTCCAGATCGGTCGAGATCGGCGTCTCGGTCGCCAGGCGGCGGCCCAGCGAGGCGATGTCGGCGTCCGAATAGCCGGCGCGGCGCTCAGCCACAGGCTTGGCCCGCTCCTTGGCGGCGCGGACAATGGCCTTGGCGTAGCTGTAGAGCTGCGAGCGTTGGCCGGCCGCCGATTCCAGCTGGCGATAGGGCAGATAGAGGTCGCGCTGGGCGGTGGAGACGCGCTCCAGATCGGCCCACGGATCGCCGATGCGCTGGGCCAGGGCCGGGGCGGCGGCGACGCGCTGACGCAGTTCCTGCTCCTCGCGGCGTTTGGTCGCCATGAAGGACGGATCGGTCAGGGCGCCCTCTTGGCCGTAGAAGACCTTGAAGCTGTTCTCCAGGCCGAACAGCGGATCGACGGTGACGCGCTTGGCCTCTTCGCCGGTGGTCGAATATTCGATCAGGCGGCCGCGCAGTTCCGACGACTGGATCAGCGTCAGCGGCATCTGCTGGTCGCGCAGGACCTCCAGCTGGGCCACCGTCAGCAGGCGCTGGGTCGAGCCGGGGTTGCCGGCGACGAAGGTGACGTCGCCTTCCTTGGGCGCGTTCGGGTTCCAGGTCAGGTGGTTCGGCGTCGCGACCGGCTTGCCGTCCTCGTAGAGGCGCAGGAAACCGGCGTCCAGGGCGTAGCGCGGGAAGTTGAAATTGTCCGGGTCGCCGCCGAAGAAGGCCGCCTGGAACTCGGGCGCGAAGACCAGGCGCACGTCGTCGTATTTGCGGAACTTGTACAGCTTGTACTGGCCGCCGCGATAGAAGCTGATGACCTGGCAGGTCAGCTTCTGGTCGTCGCCGCAGGTCTCCTTCTGGATCTTGTCGATCTCGGCGGCGCGGGCCTGGACGAAGGCGGCGCCCTCAAGCCCGGCGCCGGCGCCCGTGACGCGGTCGGTGACGTCGACGATGTCGGTCAGGATCTCGGCCGTCTGGCCGGGGCATTTCTTCTCTTCCTCGCGCGAGCCGGGCATCCAGCCGTTCTTGACGTAGTCGTTCTGGGCCGTGGACAGGTCCTGCACGCAAGAGACGACGCAGTGGTGGTTGGTCAGAACCAGCCCTTCGGCCGACACCAGCGAGGCCGAGCAGCCCTGAAGGCGGACGGCGGCGTTGCGGACCCGGTCCAGCCACGCCTGGTCGATGTTGGTCCCGTATTTCTGGTTCACCGTGGCGATGGGGAAGTTGTCGAAGGTCCACATCCCCTCGTCGGCCCTGGCGGGCGAGGCGGGGGCCGACAGGACGGCGGTCGCGGCGCCCAGGGCGGCGAGCGAGGCGGTGAGGCGAAGCGAAGGCAAGGACATCAAGGGTATCTCCCGGAGCGCGGGACGGGGGTCCCGTCTGTTATGTTGTAACTAGCGCCGACCAGCGTGCGGCGCCAAGAGCCGATGGCCGCCTTAGGCCGCCGTGGTTTTTGGCGCAACCGACCATGCCCGCCCCAATACGGCTCCGCCTTACGCCGATTTAACTTGGCGGTGCGACGGCTCGCGGTCAGATAGCACCCGTTTCGGGGGAACCGCCGGTTCATGTCGCTTGCACTTTCAACGCTGCTCTACGAATGGCGCCGCTACATGGCGGCGATCGTGGCGCTGGCCTTTTCCGGCCTTCTGGTCCTGGCGCAGGTCGGGATGTTCATGGGCATCGGCAAGGCCTTCACGGCCCAGATCGACCGCGCGCGCGCCGACATCATGATCCTGAGCCCCGGCGCCACGGCCCTGTTCAACGGCGGGCCGTCGGGCGTGCCGCGCCGCATCATGCCGGTCGTCTATCAGCACCCCGACGTGGTCGCCGTCGCCGATCTGGATGGATCGGGCGGCCGCTGGCAGAACATCGTCAAGGGCCAGAACCCCGGCGGCGAAGGCAAGTCCGACGCCGCCGCCAAGAAGATGGAGTTCGTCAACGTCACCACCATCGACGCCGTGCCCGGCGCGGTGACGGTGCCGATCGACTATTCCGACGATCTGGTCGAGGCGCTGCGCCAGCCCTATGCGGTGGCGGTGGACCAGACCGCGCTGGGCCGGCTGGGCGTCAAGCTGGGCGACCAGGCGTCCTATAACGGCAAGACCGTTCGGGTCGCGGCCGTGACCCAGGGCTATCCCAACATGATGCAGGCCACGGTGGTCATGTCGCGCGACACCCTGCGGATGCTGGGCGAGGCCAACACCGGCGAGCGCGTCGGCCCGCTGATGGTTCAGATCAAGAACCCCGCCCGCGCGCCCATCGTGGTGGCCCAGCTGAACGCCATCGCCAACGGCCAGTTCAAGGCCTGGACCCGTCAGGACCTTGCCAAGGCCAACGAGGGCGCGATGATGAAGGAAAGCTTCATCGCCATCATGCTGGGCTTCTCGCTGTTCCTGGGCGTCCTGATCGGGGTGGCCATCACCTGGCAGACGCTGCGCGGCGCCATCATGGCCAACATCAAGGAATTCGCCTCGCTGCGGGCGCTGGGCGTGTCGATGGGATCGCTGCGCCGGATCGTGCTGGAGCTGAGCTTCTGGGTCGGCATCGCCGGGGTGCTGGCGGCCTATGTCCTGACCTGGCTGGTCAGCCTGTTGGCCGCCGGGACCGGCCTGACCATGTCCTTCCCGCCGACGATGGTGCTGATGGTCTCGGCCATGCTGGTGCTGATCGCCCTGGGGTCCGGCTTCCTGTCGCTGGGCGTCCTGAAGAAGAGCCAGCCTGCGGATCTGCTGCGATGACCTCTCATACGACGACGCACGGCAAGCACGGCGATTTCGCCATCGAGGCCAAGGGGCTGGTCAAGCGGTTCAAGACCGGCCGCAGCTGGGTCGAGGTGCTGAAGGGCGTCGACTTCGACGCGCGCCACGGCGACCTGACCATGGTCATGGGGCCGTCCGGCTCGGGCAAGTCGACCCTGATCGCCAATCTGTCGGGCCTGCTGAAGCCCGAGGAGGGCCGGGTCGACATCCTGGACGTCGACGACCTGTGGGCCTACGGCTCGGGCCGGATCGACAAGTTCCGGCTGGATCACTGCGGCTTCATCTTCCAGGGCTTCAACCTGTTCCCGTCGCTGACGGCGCTGCAGCAGGTGATGACCGTCCTGAAATACCAGGGCCTGTCGCCGTCCGAGGCGAAGAAGCGCGCCACCACGGCGCTGGAGGAAGTCGGTCTGGGCCATCGCCTGAACCAGCGGCCCAGCGCCCTGTCGGGCGGCGAGAAGCAGCGCGTCGCCATCGCCCGCGCCCTGGCCAAGAACCCGCAGATCCTGTTCGCCGACGAACCGACCTCGGCCCTGGACGGCGAGAACGGCCAGGTGGTCATCCGCCTGCTGCGCCGGGCCGCCACCGAATACGGCGCGGCCGTCATCTGCGTGACCCACGATCCGCGCCTGGAGGCCTGGGCCGACCGGGTCATCCATATCGAAGACGGCAAGATCCTGGACGATCAGCGCCGCATCCCCGATCCCGACGCCCATCTGGCGTCTCACTAAGCCCCTTCTGCAACGGACCCTGCCGTCATGCCCGCCTTCCTGAAGAACAAATGGCTCTGGATCGGCCTCGTGCTGGTCGTCCTGCTGGTCGGGGGCTTCATCGCCTTCTCCAAGGCCGGCGCCGCCAAGAAGGCCCAGGTCGAGAAGGAGGCGTCCCAGAAGATCGACAGCCCCTACGCCGCCATCGCCAACGGCAAGGCCGACGTCGAGGGCGGGGTGATCAAGGTCGCCGCGCGTCGCGGCGGCATCGTCAACCAGGTCTATGTCAACGAGGGCGACCGGGTCGTCGCCGGCCAGATCCTGGCCCGTCAGGAAGACGACGAAACGCGCCTGGCCGCCCAGAGCGCCGCCGCCGCCGTCACCGAGGCGCGCGCTCAGCTGGGTATGTCGCGGGTCGAGCTGACCACGGCGCGTCGCGAATACGACCGCCTGTCGAAACTGGCCGCCACCAACAACGTCGCCGCCCAGCGCCTGGACCAGGCCCGCGACCAGATCGCCCAGGCCGAGGCGCGCATCGCCTCTCAGGACGCCGCCATCCAGACGGCCCAGTCGCGTCTCGCCGAGGCCCGCTACAATCAGGAACTGACCGTCATCCGCGCCCCGATGGACGGCCGGATCGCCCGCCGCTACGCCCAGCCCGGCGCCGGCGCCTCGACCCTGAACGTCACGGCCATGTTCGATCTGGAGCCGGACACCGCCCGGATCGTGCGCGCCGAGATCGTCGAGGCCGACATTCCCAACGTCACGGTCGGCCAGGAGGTCGAACTGACTCCCGAAGGCGACCCGACCAAGATCACCGTGGGCCACGTCCTGCGCCGCGCCGCCGTCTTCGGCGCCCGCCAGCTGCAGTCCGAAGACCCCTCGGCCCGCACCGACGAACGGGTGGTCGAGGTCGTGGTCTCGGCCGACAACGCCCCCTTCCTGATCGGTCAGCGGGTGCTGGTGAAGTTCATGAAGCCGGGTCAGAAGGCCGGCGTCGCCCGCCCGGTCCAGGCCGGCGTCACCGCCAGCCAGGCCATGCGTCCGGCGGGCCAGAAGTAACGGCGTCTCGACATCGACGACGGGGAAGGGGCGCCGCGGCGCCCCTTTTTCGTATCGGGGGATCAGCGGCCGGAGAAGTCGGCGGGGCGTTTCTCCAGCACGGCGGCGACGCCTTCCTGATGGTCGTCGGTCAGATGGGCCAGGGCCTGCATGGCCGCCGACATCTCCAGCATCTGGTCGAAGGTCGTGTCGCGGCCCTGACGCAGCAGGGTCTTGGCCATCCGCAGCGCCTGGGGCGGCTGGGCCGCGACCTGGGCGGCCGTGGCCAGGGCTTCGTCCATCAACTGATCGTGGGCGACCACCCGATTGACCAGACCCCATTCGGCGGCCGTCGCGGCGTCGATGGCGCGTGAGGTGAACAGCATCTCGGCCGCGCGCGCATAGCCGATGTTGCGCGGCAGCAGCCACGATCCGCCGTCGCCGGGAATGATGCCCAGCTTCAGGAAGGGCACGCCGAAGCTGGCGCGCTCCGACGCGATGCGGATGTCGCCCAGCCCGGCGATGTCGCACCCCAGCCCCATGGCCGGCCCGTTGACGGCGGCGATCAGCGGAACCTCCAGCCCGTACAGCGCCCGCACGATCCGGTGGACCAGGCGGCGATAGCGTTCGCGAATGGCCGCGCCCGATCCCTCGAACAGATCGCGCCGGTCGCGCATGGCCGTCAGGTCGCCCCCGGCCGAGAACGCGCGCCCGGCCCCGGTCAGCACCACGCACCGGACGGACGGATCGGCGTTGGCCCGCTCGCAGGCCGTCGCCACCTCGTCGCCGTCGCCCATGTCGGGCAGGGCGTTCAGCCGCGCCTCGCGGTCCAGCGTCCAGATCAGGATCGCGCCCCGTCTCTCTTCGGCGATCAGGCCCATGCGTCGTCTCCTCGTTCCCCTGCGTCATCGGCCGGGAACGTCGCGTCAGGCAAGCCCGCAATTGAAAAAGCCCCGGCTGGGCCAGGGCTTCTTCGGGGCTTTCGGCGGTCTGCACGCCGTCAGCGTTTCTTGATCGTATAGGGTACGAAGTTGGACGGATGGCTGACCACCCGGCCCGAGTTCGACGGCATGTGCCGACTGTTGACCAGCATCCCGCCCCACAGGGCGAAGGACATCATGGCGTGTTGGAGGTTGCGCTCCTTATCGTTCATCTTGGCGTCTCCTTTCGCAGAACGATGAAAAGAGACACGTCGTACCAATGGGATTCCACCGTCAGTCGTTTCGCGTCATCGGACAAGATAAGACAGTTTCGTGAATTTGCAAATTTATTCGTCAGGAGTCGGAGTGATTTTCGTTTCGGTGTCACAATGACCGTTTCCGCGCCCGACCGTCCCGGCCCGCCCAGGGCCATCGCCAGCCCCTGCGTCATGGTGTGCGCCGTCGACGGCGAGAGCGGCCTGTGCCTGGGGTGTTTTCGCACCCTGAAGGAGATCGCCGGCTGGCGCGCGCTGAGCGACGACGAACGGGCGGCGGTGATGGCCGATCTGCCGGGGCGTCGCGACCGGATCGATCCGGCCAAGCTGGCCTGAGCGGGATCGGGCTTAAGCTTTCGTCAGCCACGTCGTTTCACGGCATCCAAAGATCGCCCGGCTAGACAGGGGGCATGATCCGCATCGACCTCCAGTCCGTCATCGTGTTCGGCGTCGCCCTGACGGCGTCCTTCGCCACGGCCCTGACGATCCGGCATCTGGAGGGGGACGGCGCGGCCCAGGCGGCGACGGCGCCTGTGGCCATCGTGGCCCCGGCCGCCGTCGGAACCGCCGCCCAGGTGGTCAAGGGCGCGGACGGTCACTACTGGGCCCAGGCCCGGATCGACGGACGGGCGGTGCGGTTGCTGGTGGACACCGGCGCCAGCGTGGTCGCCCTGACGCGGGCGGACGCCGCGCGGTTGGGCGTCGATCCCGAGCCTGCGGCCTTCACCGGCCAGGTTCAGACCGCCTCGGGCCTGGCGCGCGCCGCGCCGGTCCGGTTGAAGACCGTTTCGGTCGCCGGGGCGCGGGTCGATCAGGTCGAGGCCCTGGTGGTCGAGCAGGGGCTGGAATACTCCCTGCTGGGCATGAGCTATCTGGGCCGGCTGTCGGCGTTCGAGGCGACGCCGACCAGTTTGACGCTGAGGCCCTAGAGATCCTTCATCTGGCGGCGGGCTTCGTGGAAATACTGCCAGCCGGTCCACAGGGTGATGATGGCGGCCAGCCAGATCAGCACGTCCGAGAAGAACTGGAAGTTCTCCAGCCAGTCCAGCGACAGGCCGAAACCGTCCCAGTTGCGCGCGAACAGCTGGCAGCCCAGGGCGACCAGTTGCAGGGTGGTCTTCCACTTGGCGGCCAGGGTGACCGGCAGTTCGATCCGCCCCGCCATGGTCTCGCGCAGGGCCGAGACGGCGAATTCGCGGAACAGGATCAGGCCGCAGGGAATGATGATCTGCGGCACCGAGCCCGAGGTCAGCACGCCCAGGATGGCGCCCGTGACCAGCACCTTGTCGGCGATGGGGTCCAGGATGGCGCCCCAGCGGGTCGTGGCGTTCCAGCGCCGCGCCAGGAAGCCGTCGATCCAGTCGGTCGAGGCGGCGATGACGAAGATCCAGAAGGCGACGCGATAGAGGGCGAACTGATCGTCCGGGCTCATCCACTGATCGGCCAGGGGGAAGCCGCTGGTCGCCCCCGCCAGGATCAGGAACATCACCACCCCGGCCGCCAGGCGCGCGCCGGTCAGGATGTTGGGAATGGGGTTGGCGCGATGGGCGGTCATGGCAGGGTCTCCAGCAAGGACGCCAGCAGGGGATGCAGCGTCTCTGCGAACGGATTGGCGACGGTCACGCCTCGATAGACGAAGCCGTCCTGCATGTCTTCGGAAAGCAGAAGCCCGCACCCGGCTTCGGCGGCGGCGGAGAGGATGATGGCGTCCCAGATCTGATGCGGATGGGCGTCGATCAGATCATAGGCGGCGATCAGCGTCGTCTCGTCGCTGGGGGCGATGTGCGCCAGACGTCGCCAGCCGTGCGCGGCTTCGGCCGCCAGAGCGCTCGGCATCCTGGCCTTTTCGGTCAGGACGCGGTGAAGCTCGCCCAGGGTTTGAACGGCGATGACGATCTCGTGCTCAAGGTGAAGGCGATCGACGATCCGGCGGGCGTCGTCGCGACGTTCGGGGCCGTTCACGCCCTCGGCATAGACGAGAAGGTTCGTGTCGAGGGCGATCCTCAATCGTAAAGCTCGTCTCGGGTCCAGGGGCCGATGTCGATGGTCGGCATGGCCGCCCATCGATCAAGCATGGCGTGCAGAGCCGCCTTGCGACGTTCGCGCTCGATTTCGCGGCGGCGGTCTTCTTCCAGGCGCGCAGCCTCGGCGCTGCGCCTGGCGATTTCCTGATCCTGAAGCAGGCGCAGACCCTCGCGCACAACTTCGCTGACGTTGTTGTAGCGGCCGGAACTCACCCGATCCCGGGCGAACTTCTCAAGCTCGGCGGTAAGATGGACGTTGGTTCCCATAGGTTCACCATATCAATCTTTGATATTCAGGCCAACGGTTCGAACCGGGTCTTGTCGGTCATGGCGGTCAGGGCGCCCTCGGCGATGCCGAAGTGGAGGCCGCTGAGCTGAAGCTCGCCGCTGGCCTCGCGCTCGGCGATCCAGGGGAAGGTGCGCAGGTTTCGGATCGACAGGCGCACGATGGCCTCCTCGGCGGCGCGCTCCAGCTGATCGGGGGCGACGGTTTCGGCGACGTGCTGGACGACCGGCGTGCCTTGCGCGATCCAGGGGCCGACGAAATCGGCTACGATGTCGGGCGCGCCGTTGATCATGGCGCTGACGCCGCCGCAGTGGGCGTGGCCCATGACCACGATCCGCTTGACCCCCAGCACCTTGACCCCGAACTCCAGCGCCGCCGACACGCCGTGCAGCTTGCCGTCCGGTTCATAGGGCGGGACCAGATTGGCGACGTTGCGGACCACGAACAGCTCGCCCGGCTTGGCGTCGAAGATCAGGGCCGGATCGGCGCGGCTGTCCGAACAGGCCACGATCAGGGTGTGCGGCTTCTGGCCCTTGGTGGCCAGGCTTTCATACTCGGCGCGGGCGGCCGGCCAGTGGTCGGCGCGAAACCGACGATAGCCGGCGGTCAGTTCGTCTTCGGTGTCGCTCATGCTGCGCCTGTAGCGTTTTGGGGGGCGGCGATAAATGGTGTATACGTGTCTATACGAAGGAGACCGTCATGCCCGTCACCAGTCGAACCTTTCGCAGCGGCAACAGCGACGCCGTGCGGCTGCCCAAGGAAATCTCGTTCGGTCCGGGCGTCGAGGTCGAGATCGAGCGCAAGGGTGACGTCGTGACCATCTCGCCCAAGCGCAAGTCGGTGAAGGAGATGCTGGCCAAGCTGCGCAGCCTGCCCAAGCCCGACACCATCGGCGTCCGGCACGAGGTCGAAATCCCCGAGCGGCCGGGCCTCTAGGGCGTGGCCTATATGCTGGATACGAACGTCGCCATTCATCTGAGGGATGGCGATGCGGTGATCGATGCGCGCGTGGACGCCTTGAGCCCGCCGTTGCTGCTTTCGATCGTGAGCAGGGTGGAACTGGAGGCGGATCTCGGTCGGCTGGACGCCAGTGCAGGAGATCGTCGAGCAAGGCTAAACGCCTTGCTCGACGCCGTGCCGGTGCTGCCTTTCGGCTCGGCCGAGGCGCAGACGTATCGGGCCATCATCGAGACCTGCGGTTTTTCGCGTCGCAAGGTGCTGGATCGCATGATTGCGGCGCAGGCGATCACGGCGGGCGCCACGCTCGTCACCCGCAATGGCGACGACTTTCGTGACATTCCTGGTCTGAAGCTGCTGGAATGGTGACACGGTTCACGCCTTCCTGAAGAAGGCGTGGATGCGTTCGGCCAGGGGTTGGCTGACGCCTTCGACCTTGACCAGATCGACGACGGAGGCGCGGCTGACGCCCTTGGCGGAGCCGAAGGCGTGGAGCAGGGCCTTCTTGCGGCCGGGGCCGACGCCTTCGATCTCGTCCAGCGGGTTCTTCTTGATGTCCATCGAGCGGCGTTTGGCGTGGGCGCCGTTGGCGAAGCGGTGGGCCTCGTCGCGCAGCCGCTGCAGATAGTAGAGGGCCGGCGACTTCAGCGGCAGCATGAAGGGCGCCTTGCCCGGCATGAAGAACTTTTCCATCCCCGCATCGCGATCCGGCCCCTTGGCCACCCCGACCACGGCGATGTCGTCCAGCCCGCCCAGATCGGCCATGACCGCCAGCACCTCGGCCAGCTGGCCCGCGCCGCCGTCGATCAGCAGCAGGTCGGGGCGTACCACGTCTTCACCCTCTTCCTCGTCCTTGACCAGGCGGGCGAAGCGGCGGCGCATCACCTCGCGCATCATGCCGTAGTCGTCGCCGGGGGTCAGGTCCTCGCCCCGGATGTTGAACTTGCGGTACTGGGACTTCTGGAAGCCCTCCGGCCCCGCCACGACCATGCCGCCGACCGCATTGGTCCCCTGGATATGGGCGTTGTCGTAGATCTCGATCCGCTCGGGCCGGGCCTCCAGGCCGAAGGCTTCGCACACCTCGTCGAGGATTTTGCCCTGGGCCGAGCTTTCGGCCAGGCGGCGGCCCAGGGCCTCGCGCGCATTGGTCAGGGCGTGGTCGACCAGGGCCAGCTTCTCGCCGCGCTGGGGTCGGACGATCTCGACCTTGCGGTCCGCCTTCATCGAGAAGGCCTCCTCCAGCAGCTCCAGCTCATGCGGGCGGACGTTGGATAGGATCAGGCGCGGGATGGGCTTGTCCTCGTAGAACTGGCCCAGGAAGGCGGCCAGAATCTCCGGGTCGGTGTCGGACTTGTCCACGCGCGGGAAATAGGCCCGCCCGCCCCAGTTCTGGCCCGCGCGATAGAAGAAGACCTGGACGCAGGCCTGGCCGCCGTCGGAATGCAGGGCGAAGACGTCGCCCTCCGCCACGCTGTCGGCGCTGACGGAGTTCTCCATCGAAATGGCCGAAAGCGCCCGGATGCGGTCGCGCACGCGGGCGGCCTGTTCGAAGTCCATGGCGTCCGAGGCGGCCTGCATCTCGCCCGACAGACGGCCGATGACGGCGCGCGACTTGCCGCGCAGGAAGGCCTCGGCCTCGTCGACCAGTTCGCCGTAGTCCTCCAGCGAGATCAGGCCGGTGCAGGGGGCCGAGCAGCGCTTGATCTGATGCAGCATGCAGGGGCGGGTGCGGGTCTCATAGACGCTGTCGGAACAGGACCGCAGCAGGAAGGCCTTCTGCAGGGTGTTCAGCGTCCGGTTGACCGCCCAGGTCGAGGCGAAGGGGCCGAAATACTGGCCGGGCGTGGTGTGGGCGCCGCGATGCTTTCGGATCTGGGGCGCGCGGTGGTCGCTGCGGATCATCAGTTCGGCGAAGGACTTGTCGTCGCGCAGCACGACGTTGAAGCGCGGCTTCAGCTTCTTGATGAAGTTGGATTCCAGCAGCAGGGCCTCGGTTTCCGACGCCGTGACCACCAGCTCCATCGACCGGGTCTGGGCCACCATCAGGCCGATGCGCTGGGTGTGGAAGCGGCCCTGCGCATACTGGATTATGCGCTTCTTCAGGCTGCGGGCCTTGCCGACATAGAGGCACGATCCGTCCTCGCCATACATGCGATAGACGCCGGGCTTGTCGGGCGCGCGGCGCGCCTCGTCGGCGATCAGCGCGGCGGCGGTCAGTTTCGAATCGGGCGGCGCCTCGGTCATCGGGCGGGATATAGGGTCAGGAGCGCCGGACCAGAAGGACGCCGGCCAGAACCAGACCCACGCCGGCGATGCGGCCGAGGTTCAGCGGCTGGCGCGGCACGCCCAGGGCGCCGAAATGATCCAGCGCCAGGCTGAGCAGCAGCTGGCCGCCGACCATCAGGGTGATGGTCATGGCCACCCCCAGGCGCGGCACGCCCCAGGCGGCGGCGACCACGAAACAGGCGCCATAGGCCCCGCCCATCCAGGCGTACCAGGGCAGGGCGCGCACGGCCGTCATGTCGGGGCGGGTGTGCAGGACGGCGGCCAGCACCCCCAGCACCGTCGTCCCCACCGCGAAGGAGATGAAGGCGGCGTTGACCGGAGAGGCCACGGCGGTCGCCAGCCGGGCGTTGGTCGGGGCCTGAAGCGCGGTGGCGCCCCCGGCCAGGACGACGACGAAGAGGGCGATCAGCGACGGGTTCATGGTCCCTGGCTAGCACGGCCGTCGCCGGTTGCGGAGACCGGCTTTCGGCGATCCGCGCGACGCAGGCGGCGGCGCTCGGCCCGGTTCGGGGGCGGCGACGGGGCTGGCGACGGGGCCGGGTCGGGGGGGGCGGCGATAAAACAGGGTGCAATCTGTGCAGTTCGTCCGGGTCGGACCCGGCGTCGCCGGTCAGGGGGCGAGGGGTGGGCGCGGCGTCGGGATCGGACGGGCGGGGCGAAAAATCGGGGTGCAATCCGTGCAGATCGTCGTTCGCGGCGGGCGGGGCGTCGGCGGCCATGGACGACAGGGTCTCGAAGATCTTCAGCCAGCGCTGGGCCTCGGTCGCCTCGCCGTCCTCCAGCGCCAACTGCAGTCGACGGCGCGCCGAGACGGCCATGTCGGACAGGGCGATGTCCTCGACCGCCTCAAGCTCGACGGCGGGATCATACAGGTCGGGGTCGTCCTGATCCTCGCGCCGCCACTTCGCCTTGCGGGCGCGGATGCGAAAGGCCGACACGCCCAGGTCGTAGCGGCGGCAGACGACGCGCGCCGGCTCGCCCGCCAGATAGTCCTTGCGCGCCATGTCCCAGATTTCGGGCGAACGGACGCGATAGACGGGGGCGGCTTGGGTCATGGACGCAGCCTGCCACGCGCCTGCGTCAGATACGGACGTGTCTCACCAGTTGGGATCGACTGGGGCGCCGTCGAAGAGTTCGGCCAGACGCGCGCGACAGCCCCGGTTCACATCGTCCGGCAGGGCGGCGGGAGGAAACCAGCCGATCTCGGCGATCTCGCCGTCGCCCGCGCGCGGCCCCGCCTCGAAGGCCTCGATGCGGAAGACCACCACATGGTCGCCGGGAAAGACACGGTCGTTGGCATGGATGGAGACCAGACGCGGCGCCCCGCGCGCGATCAGGCCCGTCTCCTCGCGCAGTTCGCGCACCACGGCGGCCTGCGTCGTCTCGCCCCGATCCACCCCGCCGCCCGGCAGCCACCAGCCCTTCAGATAGGTGTGCCGCACCATCAACACCCGCCCCTGCGCATCCACCGCCACCGCCCGCACGCCCAGCGTCTTGCCGCGCGTCAGGCGCGACCAGGCGAAGAAGAGGGGGCGGGTGAAGGGTTCGACGTGGGTGCGCCAGGTCATGGGTGTGTGCTGGGGAAGGGCGAAGATCGGTTCACGATCTTTGACGAGGTAAGGAGCGAGCCGTCAGATATGATTAGAAAGCGGCTTGGGGCATTAGAAACTGTTGCTCCGTGTTCATCCTCACCCCATGCAGCTGTGCAATTGCGTTCTCTCTTTTTAGCTGTCACAATGATGTCTATGATACCCATTTTAGAAACGCCGTTGGGTCAGCTTCATCAAGCGGACTGCCTAGATTTCCTGCTCTCAGTCGAAGACGACAGTGTTGACTTGGCTTTCGCCGATCCCCCTTTCAATCTCGGGAAAAAGTACACGTCAGGTATCGATGATAACATGGCCGACCACGACTATATCGCGTGGTCGGAGAGTTGGATCGATGAAATGATCCGGACGCTTAAGCCTGGGGGGGCGTTGTTCTTTTGGAACCTACCAAAGTGGTCACTGCCACTCGGGGCGTATATTGGCCAATCGTTGACTTTCCGGCACTGGATCTCGGTCGATATAAAGTTTTCTCTTCCCATTCAGGGCAGGCTTTATCCGTCTCATTACGCGCTCTTGTATTTTGTGAAGGGCAAAAAGCCGGCGATATTCCATCCTGACCGCCTCCCCGTTCCTTGCTGCCGCCACTGTGGTGGCGAGCAACGGGACTATGGCGGTTATAAAGCTAAGATGAACCCTAGGGGGGTAAGTCTCACGGATGTTTGGACAGACATTCCCCCGGTTCGACACGCAAAGTACAAGCGTCGTGACGCTAATGCGTTATCCCTGAAACTCATGGACCGCATCATCTGTATGGCGAGCGACCCTGGGTCGCTAGTTCTTGATCCATTCGGCGGTTCGGGCACTACCTTCGTAGCGGCCGAACTCAATAAGCGCCAGTGGATTGGCAGCGAACTCGATTGTTCTGCTATAGTAGATAGATTCAGTTCCCTTGAGGGGGACCGGGAGCACCTGAAAGAAATCCATCAGAATAAGAATGTCTTGTTCACTCGGGCCGATCTAACGCAGCGGCGTAAAGCGGGTCGTCCTCTACATCCGGATTACAGGGTTGCGCAGGATGAACGTGAGTGCGCGTGTGAACGCGTCGATGGGCGACGAGAATTGATCCTTTAGACTTTCGCGCGGCCCTCTGCTGCACGTCCATCGTTGCCAAGTCTCAAGAACGGCAAAGAGGGGTCATCGGTTAGTTCGTCATGCTCGACGACTGTAATAGCAAGAAGTCCTTTTCCGACGCTCGCCTTGAGGCTTTCCCACATGGAAATATAGCCCGACAACTCGCCGATATTTCCAATCCGGTCCGTTAGGTGTTCGTAGAGCGCCCTGCTTGGAAGGATTAGGACGCCAACCTGAACGATGCCAGCGCCAAGCGCGATCGCTAGTTTATTCATGCTGCGATGGGATGACGAGATGTTTCCCGTTTCCCATTCGATAGCAATCTTGGTACCGTTTTCTCCAGTGGTCACAAGATCAAATCCACCGAAATCTGAGGTTATCGGCTCTTGGTAGCTTTCAAGACTTGGGTATAGGCGGATGGTCGGTTGCTCCCGATCACGCTTAAGATCAACGACGCCCTCGGGTTTCCAGCCTTCGACATCGCGGATGTGTTCGAGAAATCGCGTTCGGAGAAAGCCGACGCCGTTACGGGACCATTGACCGTTCGGCGCCCGTAATTTGCGCCGGAGGGTGAGGGTCTTTGAGCCAGCAGGGTTGTCGATACTTTGTATGGAGCGGAGGTAGCTTTCATGGAGCGTTTTCCAATCCATGGAAGACAGGACATCCCCTTGATCAAACAAGATCAAAGTCCGCAGCCATTTCATTGGTCAATTTCCGGAAGGCCAACGGTCAGTGTTGCGACATCGCATTGAAGTGGCGCGCACAATCGACAGAGGACTGTGAACGTCAAATTGCGATATCCTCGCTCCACTCCGCCGACGTAGGAGCGATCAATCCCGGCGCGGTCAGCCAGTTCTTCCTGCGTCCAACCGAACGTCTTACGACGCTCCCTTATGCGCTGACCAAGGATGACAAGATTGGCATTGTTCACAGTGCAATGCTTGTTCGGACGGCGACTATAAGTCCACGGACTATGGTGCTCATCGTTTTGGGCCGCACACGGTGATCGGAAGCCGCTATCAAGCGCTTCTTGGACATAAACTCCGATCCATCCCCGCTTGAACCCCGTCCCGTCCCGCTCTAAGCCAAGGGGGACAACAGGAGCATATCATGCTGGCGCTCGGCATTATCTTCGGCTTCATCGCCGTCATCGCGGCTTTCAATGTGTTCGAGTTCGGTCGGGTTGACTGACTCGCCTCGCGGCGTCGCCCTGGTCACGGGCGGGGCGCGTCGGATCGGGCGGGCCATTTGTCTGAGGCTGGCGCGGGCCGGGTTCGACGTGGCGATCCACCATCATGCGTCGGGCGACGAGGCGCGGGGTCTGGCCGAGGAGATCGCGGGCCTGGGGCGGCGGGCGTGTCTGGTGCAGGGGGATCTGGCGGACGAAGCGCGGGTGCGCGGGCTGATCCCGGCGGCGGCCAAGGCGCTGGGGCCGGTGACGGTTCTGGTCAACAACGCCTCGGTGTTCCACGACGACCGGATCGGCGGGCTGACGCGCGAAAGCTGGGACACGCATATCGAGACCAATCTGAGGGCGCCGCTGGTGCTGGCCGAGGCGTTCGCGGCCCAGACGGATCGGGGCGCCATCGTCAATCTGCTGGACCAGAAGGTGCTGAAGCCGGACCCGCGCTTCTTCTCCTACAGCCTGTCGCGCAACGGGCTGTGGTGGGCGACCCAGACCCTGGCCCAGGCGCTGGCGCCGGGCATTCGCGTCAACGGGGTGGGGCCGGGGCCGACCCTGCCGTCCATCCATCAGACGCCCGAGGAATTCGCCGCCGAGGCGCGCGCCACCCTGCTGGAGACGCCCGGCAGCCCGGAGGCGGTGGCCGAGGCGGTGCTGTGGCTGATTGACGCCCGGATGGTCACGGGCCAGATGATCGCCGTCGACGGGGGCCAGCATCTGGCCTGGCGCACCCCCGACATCCAGGAGTAGGCCGCGTGGTCCAGTCGTCGCAGGTTTCGCCGTTCCCGGCGCCCGATCCGGTGCGGGTCGAACGGCTGAGCGTCTTCGTGCGCGGGCTGGAGGTCGAGGCGGGCATCGGGGTCTATGACCACGAACACGGGCGGCTGCAGCGGCTGGTGATCGACGTGACGCTGGAGCTGGAGCCGCGCCCCATCGAACGGCTGGGCGACACCATCAACTACGAGACCGTGGCCAATGCGGCGCGCGCCATCGCCGAGGCGGGGCATGTGGGGCTGGTGGAGACCTTCGCCGAACGGCTGGCGCGGGCCTGTCTGGAGGACGGACGGGTGCGGCGGGCCACGGTGCGGATCGAAAAGCCGGGCGCCCTGGCGGCCGTCGCGGCGCCGGGCTGCGAGATCGTGCTGGGGCGCTAGGTTCAATCGACAGTCGTGAAGGCAGGTGTCTCGGCTCGTCATTCCGGGGCTGAGCGGAGCGAAGAACCCGGAACCCAGGGGGGCGGTCACGTTGTTGAACGCATCCAACGCCTGATGCCCGCCTCCTGGGTTCCGGGTTCGTCCTTCGGACGCCCCGGAATGACTGTCTTGGGCTGAATGTCGATTGACCCTAGAGGGCGAAGGCCGGTTGCTTCGCGCCGCATCGACCGCCATTGTCGCCCCGATGAGTCCAGCCGGGCGTCCGGCGTGAGAGAAGCGTTGTTCATGGCCGAGCCCGGCGATCCCAAGACCCCTGCCGAAGCGCAGGACGAGACCGATCACGACGCGCACGTCGGCTTCGTCTCGCCCGCCTCTCTGGCCGGGCGGACGCGCGCGGCCGAGCCGGTCGCGGCGCCGGAGCCGGACGAGGAGCCGGACCTGTTCGATCCGCCGCTGCCGCCCGAATCCCTGCCTGCGGAACCCGGGCCGTTCGACCGCAGCGAGGGGGTGCAGCCCGTGGCCCGGTTCGCGCCGCATGCGCCGTCGCGCGCCGCCGCGCCCCACGCCGCCGTGCGCCAGCAGATGCGGGCCGAGGCGTCGCGGGTTCCCGACCGCGTTCCGGGACCGGCCGTGCCGATGCGGCTGTATGCGGTCTATGTGTTGATCCTGCTGGCGGTGCCGACGCTGGGCGCCTCGTGCCTGGTTGCGCTGCTGGCGGTGATGCGGCGCGACGCGGCGACCGACACGCTGGAAGGCAGCCACGCCCAGTATCAGAAGCGGACCATCGTCGGCGCCATCGCCGCCGCCGTCCTCGGCGCCGTGCTGGTGGTGGTCAATATCGGAGTGATCGTCCTGTTCGCCGTGGCGATCTGGATTCTGGCGCGCGGCGCCTATGGGGTGTTGAAACTGAAGAGCGGCCAGGCCGTTCCCAAGCCCCGCAGCTGGCTGTTCTAAGACCCAAGGATCACCATGACCGACGCCCCCGATTTCTCCGCCGGACGCGAGCCGGAGGGCAAGGTGGGCGCCCTGATCGCCTGGGCGCTGTTCATCCTGTCGATCCCCAGCGCGAACGTGCTGGTGCTGATCGGCCTGGTCGTGTCCTACGTCACGCGCGGCACGGCGACGGGCGTGGCGCGCCAGCACGTCGAGGCGCAGATCGCCCTGTTCTGGTCGGTGTTCTGGTGGACCATCGCGGCCTGGATCGGCATCGGGATCAGCGCCGTCGCCTCGGTGTTTCTGATCGGCATACCGTTCCTGCTGCTGTTCGTGCTGATCTGGTTCCTGCTCAGCGTATGGTTCACGGTCAAGAGCGTGCTGGGGCTGATCAATCTGGTGCAGAACCGGCCGATCTGAAGGGCGGGAACGCGGCGGCCCGGTCGGCGGTTGATGCCTGGACACACAGGAGCGACGCATGACCGACGGCCGGGGCGAACTGATCGACAAGGCGGACGAGAACCGCTTCGAACAGGATTTCAACAGCGAGGGCGGGGCGGGCCAGGTCTGGGCCGACTACGCCGTGCGCGGGGATGCGCGGATGATCCTGCACGTCGAGGCGGATCACGCCCTGCGCGGATCGGGCGCGGCGGGGCGGTTCATGCAGGCCCTGGCCGAACGCGCGCGCGAGACGGGGATGAAGCTGTATCCGCAGTGCAGCTACGCCGTCGCCTGGCACAAGCGACATCCAGACTACGACGACGTGCTGGCGTAGGTTCCGTGCGGGCCGTCATCCTCGCCGGCGCGGCGAGGATGACGCGGCGTCCTAGCCCCCCGAATAGCCGCCGATGATCGGCAGGATTTCGCCGGTGATGTAGCTGGACATCTGGGGCGAGGCCAAGAAGACGTAGGCGGGGGCGATCTCTTCAGGCTGGGCGGGGCGTTTCATGACCGTCTGCGACCCGAATTCCGAGACGGCTTCGGCATCCTTGTCGGCGGGATTCAGCGGGGTCCAGACGGGGCCGGGCGCGACCACGTTCACGCGAATGCCGCGCGGCGCCAGATGCGTGCCCAGCGATCGGGCATAGGCGTGGATGCCGCCCTTGGTCAGGGAATAGTCCAGCAGGTCCTTGTTGCCCTGAAGCCCCGTCACGGAGCCGGTCATGACGACGGCGCCGCCGTTCCGCATATGCGGGACCGCCGCCTTGGTCATGTTGAAATAGCCGTAGAGGTTGGTCTTCAGCGTGCGGTCGAAATGGTCGTAGGTCAGGTCCTCGAAGGCGGGGACGTGTTCCTGGAAGGCGGCGTTGGGGACCAGGACGTCGAGGCGACCGAAGGCGTCCAGCGTGGCCTTTACGGCGGCCTCGGCGAAGGCGGGATCGGAGACGTCGCCCTTCAGCACCAGGGCGCGTCGGCCCTCGGCCTCGACGGCGGCTTTGGTGATCTCGGCGTCGGCGTCCTCGTCCAGGTGGCAGATGACGACGTCGCTGCCCTCGCGCGCGAACAGGACGGCGACGGCGCGGCCGATGCCGGAATCCGCGCCGGTGATCAGGGCGGCGAACCCGTCGAGCTTGCCCGACCCTTTCCAGAACGGCGCATCATACAAGGGGGCGGGATCGAGCGCCGCCTCGTCGCCGGGCTTGGTCTGGTGCTGCCTGGGGAAGGGCGGTTCGGGATAGGGCCGGGCGCCGGCCTGGACCGCGCCGGACGGCGTGGCGTCGCCGGACGCCCGGTCCCTGGCGTCGATGTCGCGCTGGATGGCGCGTTCGTGGTCGGCGACGGCGTCGGCGCGCGCGTGGGTCTTGTCGTCCATGGATCGTCTCCTGAAGAGGGGGGCCTCAGGAGAGCGGTCGGGAGCGCCAGTCGTTCCGACGGCTCAGGTTCGGCGGTCAGCCGACGCGGTGGACGATGGTCTTGATGGTCTCGGCGCGATTGGGCAGGTCGGTCGCCAGGCGCGAGGCGATCTCGCGGGCGCCGACCGGATAGGCGTCGCCGCCGTCGGCGATGGCCTTGGCCTTGGCGGCGGCGTCCAGCAGCAGCTTCTCCAGCGCCTCGATCTCTTCCAGCGCCAGGGCGTGGGCTTCGAGCTGCAGGCGTTTGACGCGGTCGGCGGTGGTTTCAGGGGCTTTCATCAGATCGTATATCTCGGCCTCGGCCGCGACGAGCCGCAGGTCGGGCTTGGTGTCGGAACCGTTGGACTTGGCGGCCATGGAATCACGTCTCCCCGAAAAGGTCAGAGGTCGAAGGTGATGCGAAGTCGCCTCCGCGTCGAGCTTGACCGTAACGGTTGTGGCGACACTGTGGCCGCCACGCATCGGTGGACCCTTACAGCTCCGGCGCGCGGGCCGGGACCATGGCGGGGGCGGCGACGGGGGCCAGGACGCCGCCGGCGACCGCGCGCAGCGGCGAACGGGGCGTGTGCAGGACGGCCGGCGAAACGCTGACGCCATCCTGAACCGGCGTGACCAGGAAGCCCTTTTTGGCCAGGGCGTCGCCGGAACGGACGCGCGAGGTCCAGACGGCGATCGGGGCGGCCAGCAGCAGCGGCAGGACGATCGGGGCGAACCAGGTGGCCAGGTCGGGGCGGACGGCCAGCGGGATCAGGAAGCCGACGCCGGCGACCATCTGCCAGCGCATGGCGCGGAAGGCGTCGGACCAGGCCAGGCCGTCGGCCTCGCGCTGCTGGGTCGACCAGCCGGTGTCGTGGCCCGAGACGATCTGGAGGAAGGCCTTGGTGTTGGCGACCATCAGGATGGGGGCCAGGATGGCGGACAGGGCGATCTCGGCCGCCATGCCGCGGGCGATGGCGCGGCGGCCGCCGAAGGCGCGCAGCTCGGCCGGGCGGCTCAGCACCAGGGCCGCGCCCATGAACTTGGGCCCGATCAGCAGGATGCCCGACAGGAAGGACGCCAGCATGAAGGGCGTGAACTGCGGGTTCAGGATGTAGAAGAAGCTGGACCAGTCGACCGGATAGAACATCTGGATGAACAGGCCGACCATCAGCGACGCCAGCCACAGGGGCGAGGACATATAGGCCATGCAGCCCATCAGCAGCTGAAGGCGGCTCATCGGCGACAGGCCCTTGGCCGTGATCAGGCCCAGGTGCTGCAGATTGCCCTGGAACCAGCGGTGGTCGCGGCGGATGAAGTCGGTGATCGAGGGCGGGGTTTCCTCCCACGATCCGTCCAGCGAGGCGGTGACGTGGACGGCCCAGCCGGCGCGGCGCATCAGGGCGGCCTCGACGACGTCGTGGCTCATGATGTGGCCGCCGAAGGGCTTGCGGCCCTTCAGGTGCGGCAGACCGCAGCAGGCGGCGAAGGCGCGGGTGCGGATGATGGCGTTGTGGCCCCAGTAGCTCGACTCCGAGCCGGTCCAGTAGGCCAGGCCGGCGGCGGCGACGCGGCCGTACAGACGCACCGAATATTGCGACACGCGCGCGAAGATGGTGCGGGCCTTGATGATGACCGGGGCGGTCTGGATCAGGCCGACGCCGGGATTGCGCTCCATCGCGTCGACCATGCGCAGCAGGGTCTCGCCGGCCATGGTGCTGTCGGCGTCCAGGACGATCATGTTCTCATAGGCGCCGCCGAAACGACGGACCCATTCGGCCAGATTGCCGGCCTTGCGCTCGGCGTTGTCGGTGCGGCGACGGTAGAAGGCCTTGGAATGGGCGGTCAGGCGGAACGACTGGAACACCGAACGCTCGTCGGCGGCGGCGTCTTCCTTGGTCGAATCGCTGAGGACGAAGATGTCGAAGGCCGAGGCGGCGCCCAGGCGGGCCAGCGACTGGTCGATCATGGCCAGACGGGCGAAGGAGGCGCGGGCGTCCTCGTTGTACAGCGGCATCAACAGGGCCGTGCGGGTGCGCGGCATGGCCGGATGGGGCGAGAAGGCCAGATCCTGCTGATCCTTGCCGCGCAGCATGACGAACAGGCCCATCAGGCCGCTGACGAACCAGCAGGAGATGGCGGTGATCAGCACCATGAACAGGCTGAAGGCCAGGATCTCGGTCCCGTCCCAACCCTTGCGGGCGTACAGGTAGAAGGGGGCGATGGCGGACAGGCCCGTCATGACGATTGTGCCGGCCAGCAGGGCCAGACGGCGCAGGGCCACCGTGCGCGGCGAGGTCGCGGGCGTCAGTTCGGCGACGGCGTCGGGCGCCGCCAGCGACTGCACCGGCATGGCCAGTCGCGCCTCGTCGGGCAGCCACGACCAGGACGGCGTGTTCGCGCCGGGAATCGTGGTCTGGATTTCAGCCTGTTCGACAGGCCGGATCGCCAGCTTGTTCATGCCGCTCTGGACGCCCCCGAGTGAACCGAACGCCGTCCCGAGGGCTGGGAACGACGCGGAGTGCTGCACTGCAACACGCCCTGCATAATCGATCACATTCGCGCGATTTTCAATCACGCAATGTTGATGAAACCGAAAATTGTGGGGGTTTCGTCAAGCCGGGACGTCGAAGGGGGCGACGGTCGGGCGATGCGGCGGCGACTCTGTGGCGACCGACAGCAGTTTACGGTCCAGAACCCAGGCCGCAACCCCGACCCAGCACACCAGGACGAGGGCGTAGAGCCGCTCCCACCAGCCGACGTTGGCGTCGTTGACCGTGCCGGGCAGGACCAGATGTTTGGTCAGGACGGTCAGGACGGCCATGACCACGAAGGTCGCAATCAGGAAGACCTTGAGACGCGGCATGTCGCGCCGTTTCGCCAGCCCCCACAGCAGCAGCAGCGGGGCCAGCTGGATGCCCAGGGCCAGGTTGATGACCATGTGGCGCGGATCGGGCCAGGGCCACAGGGTCGAGGCCGACATGCCCCCGCCCGCCAAAACGAAGACGACGGCGACGACCCAGCCCGCCACCCGCGCGCCGGTCAGGGCGTAGATGGCCAGTCCGAATCCGACGCCCGCCAGCCCGGCCATGATCCCGGCGACGAAGACCCCGCCGTTGAAGATGATCGGCGCCTGGGCCTTGGCCCCGCCCAGCTCGCTCAGATACTGGGTGGCGTTGTTGAAGCCGGGGTAGGCGAGGATGGCGACGGCCACCACCGTCAGGGCCAGAAGGGGCGCCGCGACCCCCACGCCCAGCAGGCGACGGCGACGGTGATAGCGCAGCTTGGGCTTCAGCAGGGCCTTGAGGTCCAGCGGCCAGGGGCGGTCGTCCAGCGGCTTCAGCCCCCACAGCGGCCGGATGGCGGGGATGCGGCGCACGACCTCGTAGATCGCCAGACTGCCCAGGAAGGTGACGGCGACCAGGGCCAGCGCCTCCAGCCCCGCCGGCAGGGCGGCGGGCCGGATGATCCAGACGGCGGCGACCAGAACGGTCTGGTGCGCCAGATAGAGGGGGAAGGTCGCCTGGGTCAGATAGGTCAGCACCGGCCCGCTGTGGTCGCGCAGATGCTTCGAGCCGAAGCCCAAGATGGCGACGATGGTGGCCCACTGGTCGATCGCATAGACCAGGGCGCGCGGCACGTCCCAGAAGGCGCGCGCGCCGGGATGCCAGACCTGGATCATCATGATCGGCAGGGCCGTGACCGCCAGTCCGGCGGCGATCCAGCGATAGCGTTCGATGGTCCGCCACAGATCCTCGCGCCCGACGATGGCGAAGCCGAACACGAAGGCCGCCAGCGACAGGGCGTGGTTGTACCAGTCCCAGTGCAGGACGTTGGTGATCCCGAAGGTGGGAAACAGGCTGTAGCGGATGGCGAAGAGATAGAGGATGGGCAGGACCAGCAGCCACGGTCCCCTCAGCGCGCGCTCCAGCCCGCGCCCCAGCCCCTCGATCAGGCCGGCCCGACGCCACAGCAGGATCGCCACGATGCTGTAGGCGGCGATATAGACGATGAACCACAGGTGATTGACCGGCACCCCGTCGGCCAGGCCGCTGGGCCCGAACTCGCGCCCCATCCAGGCGACGTATCCGGCGACGCCGCCGGGCCAGCCGCCCTTGTCCATCGCCTCGATCCAGGCCTGGATCGGCACCAGCACCACCGCCCCGAACAGCAGGGGCGGGACCAGCCGCTCGAACCGGGCGCGGGCCACCTGGCGCGGGGTGCGACGCAGGGTCATGAACCGCAAGGCCGCGCCCGACACCAGAAACAGCAGCGTCAGCCGCCAGGGATTGGTGATCAGGATGGCCTCGCGCATCCACTCGAAGGTGTGGGCGCTGTGGACGTGCCAGTCATAGACGCCATAGACCAGGCCGACGTGATACAGGATCAGCAGGCCGAAGGCGCCGACCCGTATCCAGTCGAGATCGTAACGGCGCTGGGTCGTGGAAGCGGGCGGGTTCACGGCCGCGTCTATGCGACCAGCTGCGCGGTCAGGCAAGACGACGGATGGTCTCGGGCAGACTCCTCATCCGCTCATCCCGGCGAAAGCCGGGACCCAGTCCGTCCATGGGGCAGCGGCATGGGATCGGCGCCGAGTCCTTGGTCTCGCATCGAAACGCCCAAAGTGCTGGGTCCCGGCTTTCGCCGGGATGAGCGGAAAAACTTAGGCCGTCGTCGCCAGCCCCAACGCCTTCAGAGTGGCGGCTATGCTGGCGTCCTGTTCGGCCCGATACAGGGCCATCTCGTCCTGGACGGGGCGGCCCAGGGCGGTTTCGAAGTCGGCGCGGGCGGGGTCGACGGCGTAGGCGGTCTGGCGGGCCTCGGCGCCCAGGTTGGACTGGAAGATGCCGGCCGCGCTGACCGGCAGGAAGTCCTCGTAGGTGATCGGCTCGGCGACGACGCGGCCCAGGGCGATCAGGGCGTCCAGATCGGCGGTCTCGGCCCGGCTGGCCAGACCCTCGGGCGTCGGGCGATAGCGGAACCAGGCCAGTTCGCCCCGGCGCAGCGCGTCCCAGTCGTCGGGCAGGGCGGAGAAGTCCCGGGTCGCCAGCGCCTGGTCGTACAGGGCGCGGCCGGCGGGCGTCAGAGCGCAGCCGCGCTGCTCGATCTCGCCGAAGCGGGCGGTGTGGGCGCCAGCCGTGGGGCCGTCGGCGCCGGGGAAGGTGATCGCCTCCTGCAACGCCTTGAAACTGGTCTGGCGCAGCAGAATGGGGCAGGCGCGGGCGGGCGGCCCCTCGATGGTTTCCTTGGGCGCGATGCCGCGCGCGGGCATGGCGACCTGGGCCGCGTCGATGTCCAGGGTGCGCGGCGTCAGATGGTTGATGTGCGGCCCCTTGAAGCTGACCACGTCGGCGATCAGCCGGTGGGCCGCCACCAGCCGTTCATAGGTCGCCGCGCTGACCGTCGCCTCGGCGTGCCAGCGGAAGGTCTCCAGCAGTTCGGCGACGAAGCGGTCGGCCTGGTCCGCGTCCAGACCGCCCTCGCGCTCGGCCGTCTCGATCAGGGCGCGCGCGTCGGGGGTGAAGATGTCGCGCCGGGCCAGGGTCTGGGCCGCCTCGGCCCGCAGGGCCTCGTCCTCGATCAGCTCCAGCCGCAGCAGAGAGCAGAAGACCCGGAACGGATTGCGCGCCAGGGCCGCCGGATCGACCGGCCGGAAGGCGGTGGAATGCACCGGCACCCCCGCCGGGGCCAGATTGTAATAGCTGACCGGCGCCATTCCCATGACCGCGAAGGCGCGGGCGATGGTGGCCAGTTCGTCCGCCGTGCCGACGCGGATGGCGCCGTGGCGCTCCTCCGACAGACGCGCCAGCTCGCCCGACGCCGCCAGCCGGTCGGCGCCCGCCGCATCGGCCTTCAGCACGCTCGCATTGATGTCCGCCACCAGCGTCAGCAGATCGCCGTACTGCGGCACCTCGGCCCGGTACATGGCGGACAGGGCGGCCGAGAACCGGCTGCGAATGTCGTCGGGATGGACGAAGGCGGACATGATGGCTCCCATTTTTCGCCGATCCATAGGCCGGTCGGCCGCCGGACGAAACCCGGCGGCCGTCGGATGGGCGGCTAGGCGTCAGGCTTCAACGCCGACGCCGATGGGGCAGACCACGCCCGTCCCGCCGATGCCGCAGTATCCGGCCGGGTTCTTGGCCAGATAACCCTGATGATAACCCTCGGCGTAGAAATAGTCGCCCGCCGGCGCGATTTCGGTGGTGATGGTCCCGCGCCCGGCCTGGGTCAGGGCGGCCTGATAGGCGTCGCGCGAGGCTTGCGCCTCGGCCTGCTGCTCGGCGTTCAGCGTATAGATGGCCGAGCGATAGGTTGTGCCGACGTCGTTGCCCTGGCGCATTCCCTGTGTCGGATCGTGGTTCTCCCAGAAGGTCTTCAGCAGTTCGGCGTAGGTGATGACGGCCGGATCGAACACGACCTTGACCACCTCCGTATGGCCGGTGCGGCCGGTGCAGGTCTCCTCATAGGTCGGATTGGGCGTGATCCCGCCGGAATAGCCGGCCGACGTCACCCACACTCCCGGCAACCGCCAGAAGATGCGCTCCACGCCCCAGAAACAGCCCATGCCGAAGATCGCCGTCTGGAACCCGTCGGGATAGGGGCCCTTCAGCGGATGGCCGCTAACATAGTGGTGGGCGTCGGTGGCCAGCGGCTCGGCGCGGCCGGGCAGGGCGGTCTCTGGCGTGGGCAGTTCGGCGCTTTTCTTGAACAGCATGGGCGGGTTCCTCGGCGGAAAATGACTTCGATCCGCATATGGGGACGCGAGAGGCGCTTGCCGAGGGGGCGAGGGTGTTCTATCAGGCCCGCCTCCCGCCGGATCGACCTCCGGCGGCGCGCACGAGTTGGCGTGAAACGGACAGGTGGCGGAGTGGTCGATCGCGCACGCTTGGAAAGCGTGTGTAGGTGAAAGCCTACCGAGGGTTCGAATCCCTCTCTGTCCGCCACGCGCGTTGTTTTAGAACGATTTTTTGATGTCGTTGGGTGTTCACCCACCAACGCGGTTACGCTTGAGTTTGCGCTCATTTTTCGCATTCGGCGCGGTGAGCAATGCAATGCGCATTGAGCTGATGCAAAGCTCAAGTTTCCGAGCAAGGAAACTGAGAACGCCTTATTTGTCGCGATAAGCACCTGAGGACATCGAAGAAGGCCGAACCACGATGATCCGAGCCAAGTCCGTGGTTAAGCACTGTCAGGTTAGTCGCCGGCAGCGGCAACTTGCCCAACCTACCGAAATCTCAAGCCGCAGCCGCCACCCAAGCCGAGGCAGCCTCAGCGCGAAAGCGTCGAAGCGTGGGCCGGCCGATGAGGTGACGTTGGGTGTAGAAGGTGTTGTAGATCGCTGCGTGGGTGATGAGGAAACGCTGGGCTGAAGCCTGGGACTTGAACAGCTGCTGTTGTCGCTCGCGTCGTCGGATCGGGAGGTGTGAATTCTCCGCCCGATTGTTCTCCCTAAGCCGGCCGGGTGAATGCAGATGGCGCAGGCCCAACGCCTCAAGAGCAGCTGGATATGATCGAAGACCGTCGGTGACGATGCGTTCTGGCTCGACAGGCTGGTTCCGCAGCAATCGCTTCAACAGCACCAGAGCCGCCTCCGTGTCTCGCCGTCGCTGAACGACAACGTCCAACACCTCGCCTTCGTCGTCCACGGCGCGCCACAGGAACATGCGCTTTCCGCCGATCGAACAGACGACCTCGTCCAGATGCCAGCGAGGGGAAGGGGAGGGGCGGAGCCGCTTCAGCCGCTTTGCGATCTGGGGTCCAAACTTGATCGTCCAGCAGCGGATGGTCTCGTAGCTGACGTCGATCCCTCGCGCCGCAAGCAACTCTTCAACGTCCCGAAGGCTCAGGCTGAAGCGAAAGTAGAGCCATACGGCATGGCGAATGACCTCCGCCGGGAAGCGATGGCGGTTGAACGATAACGGCTTCAACGAAACTCATCCCAATCCGCCGCCTGCGCCGGCCTTCAGTGGAGACAAGTTAGCGTTAGACTGACAGCACCCTTGTTGGCGTTAAACTGACGGCACCCCACTGGGGCGCTGGTCAGGGGCCTCCGTCTTCGGGTAAAGCGGACGGCCTCTTACAATCATCGTTCAACCGCAGCAGGCGACATGGCCTCGACCGAGAAATCGTTGAAGGGCTGGAAGACCATCGCGGCTTATTTGGGGGTGACTTCCAGCACCGCGATCCGCTGGTCCAAACAGCCGGGCTTTCCGGTCCAGCGTGCTTCGGACGGCGCGACGGTCTATGCTCGCCCATCGGACCTCGACGCCTGGCTGAGGCGGAGACTTGAGGACGATGAGCCTCAAGCGGCGCAGACGATTTCGCCCCCCGCCGTCAAGCTGCGTCGTCGAGCTTTGCTGATCGGAACGGTGCTGACGGTGGTCGTTACAGGCGGCGTGGGCGGCGGACTGTTGCTCCTGCGCCCGCGGGAAACAGAGCGACCGAAGGAGATCCGCGATACCGAATTGCAGGAGCTGTATCTTGACGCAAGATCGGACTGGGCCGCGCGAACGCCTGAAAGCTTGCGGAGCGCGATCGTAAAGTTCCGAACGATAGTTGCACGCTATCCTGATTTTTCGCTCGGCTTTTCGGGTTTGGCCGATGCCTATATTCTTTCCTGCGAGTTCGGCGACGTCAGCCGAAATCAGGCCTTCCGAGACGCCAGAGCAGCGACGACGACCGCTTTGGCTTTAGAGCCTGACGACGCCGACGCAAACCGCATCATGGGCTTCCTCGTTTACTGGACGGACCGGGACATCGCTGCGGCGCGGCCCTATTTCCGGCGGTCACTGGGGGCGGATCAGAGGGGCTATCTGTCTCATCTCTGGTACGGCAACGCCCTGGTCGATGCGGGTGAAATCGCCGATGGAACCGAACAGTTGACGCAGGCGGTCAGGCTTGCGCCAGACTCGCCGGCGGTGATCACCGACTATTCGATCGCCCTATGGCAGACCGGCGAGTCACATGAGGCGTTGCGCAGACTGGCCGACGTAGAGCGCAGATTTCCGACCCACTCGGGGGCTCCGGGCGCCGCTGCGTTGTTCCGTCTCCAGGCCGGCGACGTCGAGGGCTATCTGGAAGATTCAGCGCGGTGGGCGACGTTGATCGGCGACCCGAACCAGATCGCGCGTGTGCGCCGCGAACATCTGGCGTTCGAACAGGGCGGATCGGCCGCAACGCTGCATATGATGGCGGCCTCGGAGGCCATGCCGAGTTCGTTCTGGCATGGCGGCAATCTGCCGGCGTCGATCGCGGCATCCATGATCGGCGATCGTGGCGCACTGCTGAAAAGGCTCAGGATCGTAGAGGCGAGCGGGGAAAATTGGCGAGACCTTCGGTTTCCAGGCGCATCCTTCGCGCGTTGGCGGACCGACCCGGAAATCGGTCCCCTGCTCGAACGCATTCTCGGCTGACCTCGGGACGCGCTCCGCCGCTCTATCCGGGGCCTTCGAAAATGATGTCATCCGCTATCAAATGCATGCAACGAGATGAAAGGCCCGCTGCGCCGTCTTTCAGATTTCAGGCGGCCTGATAACGCGGCGACCATGGGCGAAAGCCCAACCGCGACCCGACGGCCGGGCGCGGCATTTGTCGTCGAGATTTTCGTTATGCTTCGTCTCAAAGGCCTGTCTGAGGCTTTCGGCGCCGTCACGCGCCGCCTATCCCATATCGCTCTGGGTCTGCTGGCGCTGATGACGGCGGCCCTTGCGCATCCCGCTCTCGCGCAGACGGCCCTCGCCCCGACCGCGATCTACGAGATCGACACATCATCCAGCCCAGGAAGCCTGACCCGGCTGGGCGCTGGGGACACCGTCAATACCTTTAAGGTTGCCAGTGTTAATGTCTCGGCGGCGATGGTCTTCACGATACCAGCCGGAAAAACCTTCTCTGGCGCCGTACTGAGTCTTGGCGTGGTCTCGGTATCCGGGACTTCATCAGGCCCGATTACGACGTGGGATGGGTCCACAAGTTCGCTGACAGACGTCATGTCCGCCGCCGCCGATTTTCGATCCGGCAAGACGTACGGACAGGCGAGCAGGGCTAGCGGTTTTTTCACGATCACGCTGAGTCCGGACGCCCTGGCCGAAATCAACGCCGTGTCCCTTTCCGGCGGCGGCGCATTCGCTCTCGGGATCACCGCGGATGAAGGATCGGCCTACGGTTTAGATAGCCGCGACTTTACGCTGGCGCTTACCGCTCCGCCGAAACCTCCCGTCGTCACGGCGATCGCACCGCTGACGGCCGGTTCGACGGCCGACAGCGTGACCTTCCGCGCGAGCTTCGACGAGCCGGTCGCCAATGTGACGGCTGGCGACTTCGGCCTCACCACGACGGGCGGCGCCACCGGCGAAATCCTCTCAGTATCGACCAGCGGCTCGACCGTGGAGGTCGTCGTCGGCAACGTCCAGGGCGAGGGGACGCTTCGTGTCGATCTGTTGGCCCAGAACGCCATTCGCGATCTCGACGGCAACGGGGGCGGCGTCAACGGCACGACACAGGCGTTCGCCACGGGCCAGACCCATGCGGTCGATCGCGTCGCGCCCGCCGCGCCGGAGATCACCGATCCTCTTTCCGGCTCCAAAACCAACTCGAACCACCCCCTGATCGTGGGCAAGACAGAGCCTGACCTGCTCGTCGATATCGTCATCAATGGCGGCGGTGGTTCGGGGCAGGCGAGAGCGGACGGCGCCGGCGTCTTCACCTACCGCCCCGCCACGCCGCTTGCGGACGGAAGCTATACGATCACGGCCAAAGCAGGCGACGCCGCCGGCAACGTCAGTGGCGCTTCACGGCCTGTCGTCATGATTATCGACACGACACCGCCGGCCGCACCCATCGTCACATCGCCGCAGAACGGTTTCACCCTGTCCGGTTCCGTCGTGTTCCAGGGAACCGCAGAAGCCAAATCGGTGATCCAGATCTTGCTGGACGAGACCACGCTTTCTCCCGTGATCGCCGTCGATGCAGACGGGGCATGGCGCTATGCTTGGCCGACTGCCCTGAGCGCGGGTTCGCACACCTATGGACTGCGTGGGATGGACGAAGCCGGGAATACATCGGCGCTCACCAGCGGCGCCTTCACCTACACCCCCCTTGCCGTCCCTGGCGGGGCGCTGGCGACGGCGCAGGTCGGAACGCGCTATTCGCAAACGGTGACCGCTTCCGGCGGCGTGGCTCCCTATAGCTATACGATCGTCGGCGGGGGCCTGCCAACGGGTCTGACGCTGAGCGCCGATGGTGTTCTTTCCGGCACGCCGACCTCGGGCGGATCGTTCAGCTTCACCATCCTTGCGACCGATTCCAACACTCCGGGGCTGACCTCGACGGGCGACTACACGCTGGCGGTTTCGGCTGCGGCCATCACCGTCACGCCGGCCAGCCTGCCCGGCGGCACGCGCGGAGCGGCCTACAGCCAGACGCTGTCGGCCACGGGCGGCACGGCCCCTTATACCTATAGCGTCACGTCAGGCGACTTGCCCGCAGGCCTGAGCCTGACGGCGGAGGGTGTCCTCCGTGGCACGCCCACCGGCACGGGAACCTTCAACTTCACCGTGACCGCGCGTGACAGCTCGACAGGCGGCGGACCCTATACCGGCGTTCAGGCCTATTCGGTTTCGATTTCGGCGGCGGCCCTGACGATCACGCCCGGCGCCCTGACTTCCGTTGTGGAAGGCATGTCCTACAGCCAACAGCTGTCGACCGCCGGCGGATATGGGACCTATAGCTACGCCGTCACGTCCGGGGCTCTCCCGGCCGATGTGACGCTCTCGACGTCAGGCCTGATCAGCGGTCGTCCGACGGCGAGCGGCGTCTATAGCTTCACCATCCGCTCCACCGACGCCTTCGGCAACACCGGCATGGCGGCGTTTTCCCTTACCGTCACGGCGCGGCCGAACCCCGCGTTGGACCCGGAAGTCCGGGGTCTTGCGTCAGCCCAAGCCAGCGCCGTCCGTCGCTTCGCCGACACGCAGATCAGCAACTTCCAGAGCCGCCTTGAGCAACTGCACAGCGGATCGGCCGCGTCGTCGATGAATCTTTCGCTCGACGCCTCCGCGTTGATGGGGCGGGGAGGGGACCAGGCCAACAGGGCTAAGGGGGCGATGCCGCTGGGCCAAACGCTGATGGGTGCTCGCGAACGCAGCATCCGTAGCGAGGCGGAAGCGTTGATGAATGCCCTGCGGGCGGCCGACAGCCAAACCACCGACAGCATGCCTGTGTCCGGTCCCGCAGGATCGCGTCCGGAGGCCGGCGGAGTGCGGGTCTGGACCAGCGGGGCGATCAGCCTTGGCGAGCGGGACGCCACTAGCCAGACGGCCAAGCTGTCGATCCACACGTCGGGCATCAGCGTGGGGGCGGACATGAGCGCCTCCGACACGCTGGATATTGGCCTTGGCGTCGGCTTCGGTCAGGAAGACACCGACGTGGGTACGACCGGCTCCAATGTCAGCGCCGAAAGCTGGGTGGGGGTCATCTACGCCAGCTGGCGGCCGACCGACGGCGTCTTCGTGGACGGTCTGACGGGCTACGGCGCTCTCGACTACGATCTGACCCGCAGGGTCACCGCCGACCAGAGTCTCGTGTTCGGCCAGCGTGAGGGGGGGATGTGGTTCGGGTCCGTCACAGGCGGTATCGACCGGATGTCCGGACCGGCCCGTTGGATCGGCTATGGTCGCCTCGATCTCATGACCGCCTCGCTGGACGGCTATACCGAGACGGGGTCGCCGTCTTGGTCTCTCGCCTTCGAAGACCGGACCGTCGAGTCGCGTCAGGCGGCGCTGGGCGTCCGTTACGAGCGTCGAACCGTGAGCGGAACAACCGTGTGGACGCCAGGCCTGCGCCTGGAGTGGTCGCACGAGTTCGGCGACGCCGGCAGCCAGACGATCCGATACGCCGACTTCCTTACCGGTCCAGCTTACAATCTCGATGAGAACGGCTGGGATCGATCACGTGCGCTGATCGGAGCCACCCTGCGCATGTATTCGCAGAGCGGATGGAAAGTCGATGGCGACCTCAGCGCACGTCTGGGGGCCAAGGAGACGGTCAGCTCAGTGCGACTGACGATCGCCAAGCCGTTCTAACGCGCGAAGAGCCGAGGTTGGCAGGAGGGGAGGCGGCGAGCGCCGTGTCCCCTTCTCGCTGTCTCGTCATGTTATGGCTCAACCACGCCCGCATTTCCTGAACACCGCCGCGACGCTCTGCCTTCAACTGATCCGGCAGTTCGACGGGATCACCCTGAATAACGCGCACGCTGAGGTCGGGGTGGCGCTGGCTGATCTCGGCGAGAACAAGCGGCGCCAGGGTCGGCTGACGCGAACGGATCGTCTTCCGTATGACACGTCCTGTCAGGGTCACAGTCTGGCGCGTCCTGGCCGCCTCGACGGATTCCAGGGCGATGCGGATGTTCTCAGACAATTCAGGCGCCAGCGGCGTTAGGCGGGTGTTCGCGCGGATCGGCCGAACAGGGCTGGCCCAGATATTCTTCAAGCCGTTTCATCTGCAGTTTAACGTCGCTTGGTGTCACATCGTCCGCCGCGGCCGCGAAACCGCCGTGGCAACGGAGCCGTCGTCGATGTCGTCACAAGTTCGCCGGCGACGTCATCGCCCTCGGCGCGCTGCGCGACGAGGGCGATCGACTCCGCGATTGGATGCGGCGAGGGACTTGCCCTTCGCCACACGACCCAGTGCGTAAAGAAAACTAATAAAACTACCTGTAAAAATTCTTTCATTGACAGAATATGGGTGCGGGTAGCATCTCTGGGCCACAGGCGGGGATGAAACTCCGTGGCGGGGAGGCGGTGTGTTGCGGCATCAGGGGTCAAGGTCGGGCGTTGACCGGCGCGCTCTGATCCAGGGGGCGGGCGGGCTGGCGGTGGCGGCGGGGCTGTCGTCCGCCGGGGACGCGCGCGCCGCGCAGGCCGCAGCCGGGCCAGAGATTTCGCGACGCCGCGTCAAGCTGGCGTTCGGATGGAAGCACGCCCTGGGGCATGCCGCGGATCAGGACAAGGATTTCGGCTTCGGGCGGGACCAGCGCACCTATGCCAAGACAGGCGGGTCGGAGGCGGCGCCCATCGCCCAGGCCGCCATGGCCGGCTTCGACGATTCCGCCTGGGCGTCCGTTCAGCTGCCGCACGACTGGGCGATCGACCTGCCTTACGATCCCGGCGCGGCGGTGGTCGCCGAGGGGCAGGACGATCCGCGGGCCGCGCATGGCTACAAGGCCCTGGGGCGGGACCATCCCGAAAACAGCGTCGGCTGGTATCGACGCAAGCTGGAGATTCCGGCGGACTGGGCCGGCCGGCGTCTGGGCCTGACGTTCGACGGCGCGTTTCGCAGCGTCATCGTCTTCCTGAACGGCGTGATCGTCGCCGAACACGCCGGCGGCTACACCCCGTTCGACATCGACATTACGGATGTGGCCCGGCCGGGGGAGGCGAACGGACTGGTCGTCCGGGTCGACGCCAGCCTGGGCGAGGGCTGGTTCTACGAAGGCGCGGGGCTTTATCGCCATGTCTGGCTGACGGCGACCGATCCGCTTCATGTCGCGCCCGATGGGGTCTTCATCCAGGCCGCGCCGCGCGGTGACGGGGCGGTCGGCAAGATCGAGGTCGCGCTGCGCAACCAGTCCGACGCGCCCCGACAGGCGCGGGTGCGAATGACGGTCCTGGCGCCGAACGGACTGGCGATGGCGACGACCGAGCGGTCGGTGGCGGTCGCGGCATGGGGCGAAGGGCGGGGCGAGGCGGAACTGGATTGGGACGCGGCGCCGCTGTGGTCGCCGTCCGATCCGCAGCTTCATCGTCTTTCGGTCCAGGTCGAACTGGACGGCGTCGTGCGCGACGCGGTCGACGTTCCGTTCGGGGTTCGCACCGCCGTCTTCGATCCGCAGCGAGGGTTCCTGCTGAACGGACAGCCGCTGAAACTGCTGGGCGCCTGTTGCCATCAGGACCACGCCGGCGTGGGCGCGGCGATCCCGGACGCGCTTCAGGTCTGGCGCATCCAGCAGCTGAAAGCCATGGGCTGCAACGCCTATCGCGCCTCTCATAATCCCGCGACGCCGGAGCTGATGGACGCCTGCGACCGGCTGGGGATGCTGGTCGTCGCCGAAACCCGGCGGATGTCGTCCGACCCGGACTCGCTGGAGGAGTTGGCCGTTCTGGTGCGGCGCGACCGCAACCGGCCCTCGGTCATCGCCTGGTCCATCGGCAACGAGGAACAGGCGATCCAGGGCACGGCGGTCGGCGCCGCCATCGCCCGTACGATGAAGCGGGTGGTCAATCGCCTCGATCCGTCCCGACCGGTCACGGCGGCGAAGGATCAGGATTTCGGGACGGGCGTGTCGCGCGTCGTCGACATCCTGGGCTTCAACTATCGCACGCCGCAGATGGAAGCCTATCACGCCCGCTTCCCGGACCAGCCGATCATGGGCACCGAGACGGGAAGCACCGTCGCCACGCGCGGCGAATACATCCTGGACGCCGCACGCCACATCGTGCCCGCCTATGACCGCGAACATCCCTGGTGGGCGTCGACCGCCGAGGACTGGTGGACCCTGGCGGCGGATCGCCCCTACATCGCGGGCGGCTTCATCTGGACCGGCTTCGACTATCGCGGAGAGCCGACGCCCTACAACCGCTGGCCCAGCGTCGGCTCCTATTTCGGCGCGATGGATTCCTGCGGCTTTCCCAAGGACAATTACGGGTACTACCGCGCGTGGTGGCGGCCAGAGCCGCTGCTGCACCTCTTCCCGCACTGGAACTGGGAAGGCCGCGAGGGTCAGGACATTGAGGTCTGGGTCCATTCCAACCTGGACCGGGTCGAACTGTTCCTGAACGGTCGCTCGCTGGGGGCGAAGCCTGTGGTCCGTAACCGCCATCTGGCCTGGACCGTGGCCTATGCGCCGGGCGTGCTGGAAGCGCGCGGGTGGAAGGACGGACGGCTGGTCGCCACCCAACGGCGCGAAACCGCCGGGGCGCCGGCCGCCCTGCGCCTGTCGGCGGATCGGTCGAGGCTGGCCGCCGACGGCGAAGACGTGGCGATGGTCGCGGTCAGCGTGGTGGATGCGCGGGGGCGTCCGTGTCCGCGCGCCGACGACCTGATCCAGTTCCAGACGACGGGCGACGGCCGGATCATCGGCGTCGGCAATGGAAATCCCGTCAGTCACGAAGCCGACCGCGCCGACCGACGACGCCTCTTCAACGGGTTGGCCCAGGCCATCCTGCAAACGGGTCGCCAGGGCGGGCCGATCACCATCACCGCCAGCGCGCAGGGCCTGCGCCCCGCTTCGCTGCGGCTCGACGCCAGACAAACCAGACAATCGACCTGAAATCAGGCGACCAGGGGAGGACCACCATGACCATCAACCGCAAGACCATCATCGCCGCAGGGGTTTCCGTCTCTGCACTCTTCGCCGCCGCGCCGGCCCTGGCCCAGACGACGCCGGCCCCCGCCCAAGCCCCGGCGCAGGCCGACACGGCGACGCAGGTGGACGAGGTCGTCGTCACCGGCATTCGCGGCGCGCTTCGCAGCGCCATCGGCGTCAAGCGTCGCTCGGACCTGGTGGTCGAGGCGATCTCGTCCGAGGACATCGGCCAGCTGCCCAACGTCACCATCGCCGAGGAGCTGGTGCGCCTGCCGGGCATCAACGGCACGCGCGACCGCGGCAACCAGAGCCAGGCGGCGATCCGCGGCCTGGGGCCGCGTCTGGTGCTGGGCCTCGTCAACGGGCGCGAGGTCGCCTCGTCCGAGCCCGACCGCAATATCCGCTGGGAAATCTATCCGTCGGAAATCGTTTCCGGCGTGGAGGTGTACAAGTCTCAATCGGCCGATCTGGTCTCGGGCGGCATCGCCGGCACCATCGACATCCGCACCGCCCGCCCGCTCGACTATCGTGGGCCCGGCTTCGTGGGCACTGCGGGCGCCGCCTACTATGACGCCGGCAAGGATTTGCCGGACTACGATCCGCTGGGCTATCGCCTGAGCGCCAACGTCAATCATGCCCTCAGCGACACGCTCGGCGTGAACCTGGGCGTGACGCGCCAGGTGCAGAAGAACGGCTATGCGACGTTCGAAGGCTGGGGCTGGAACGACGCCGCGACGGGCGGATCGCCCGGAGACATCAACAACGACGGCCGCCCCGACGCCACCTTCTATGGCGCGCAGAGCCAGGTGAAGCGGCTGACCGAGACGCGCAACGGCGTCAACGGCGCCCTGCAATGGCGGCCGTCGGATCGGTTCGAACTGAACTTCGACGCCCTGTATTCCGACATCAAGATCGACGAGGACCAGAACCAGATCTGGTACGGAAACAACGGAACCTACGGCAACTGGGGCGGCGGCTCGTCCTGGGCCTACAGCGACCCTCAGGCCTCCTACACCCTGATCGACGGCACGGTGGTCGCGGCGCGTCTGCCCTATGCCTCGGTCACGAACGTCATCGCCAAATACACCGAGGACAAGACCCTGTTCGCCACCGGCCTGAACGGCAAGTGGTCGCTGGGCGACTGGACCCTGGTGGCCGATGTCGCCTATTCGTCGGCCAAGCGCGAGAACCTGTGGCGCGCGATCTTCACCGAACAGTATCCGTCGCTGGCCGGCGTCGACATGACCCCCGGTCGGCGGCCGTCGGCCTATGCCGTCTATGACACCGGCAACCCGGCCAATCAGCCGCTGCAGAGCTATCGACCGGCCCAGGCGGACGGCGGCGATCTGTCGGACGAACTGACTTCAGCCCGGTTCGACGCCACCCGTTACCTGGGCGACAGCGGGATCACGGAACTGTCGTTCGGCGCGCGCGTGACCGACCGCACCAAGTCCTACGACCGCACCTTCTGGACCCAGACGCCGATCATCGCGACCCTGCCGGCCGGTCTGCTGACCAGCTTCACGGTTCCCGACTTCGACACGCCGTCCTTCATCAACGGCGATTTCGACGCGGTGGCCAAGGCCGCCATCGGCGGCTTCGTCCAGCCCGCCAACAGCGCCGATCCCAAGTCCGGCTGGTCCGTCGACGAGACCGTGGCCGAAGCCTATGTGAAGGCCAAGTTCGCCGGAACGATGATGGGCCTGCCCTTCACCGGAAACCTCGGCGCCCGCGCGGTTCAGGTCGACACATCGAGCCACGGCCAGGAATCGGTCAACGACGGCGCCTATAGGCCGGTCAGCGTCGACAACGACGACTTCCAGCTTCTGCCCAGCCTGAACCTGACCCTGACGTTGGCCGAGGGACGGCAGCTGCGCTTCGGCCTGGCCCGCACCATGGCGCGTCCGCCGCTGGACGAACTGCGCGCGGGACGCACCCTGTACAACACCACGCCGCCGCCGACGGGAACGGCCGGCAACCCGCTGCTGAAGCCCTACATCGCCAATCAGGTCGACCTCTCCTACGAATGGTATTTCGCGCCCGAGGCCCTGTTCGCCGCCGCCGTCTATTACAAGGACGTCGAAAGCCACATCGGCTATTCGACCCAGCCCGTGACCATCGGCGGCACGACCTACAATGTCACGGGGCCGTTCAATGGCGGCGGCGGCGGCATCACCGGCGCGGAACTGACCTTCCAGACGCCGTTCAGCTTCATCCCGGCGCTGCGGAACTTCGGCATCTACGCCAACTTCGCCTATGTGGATTCCGATCTGAAGGAGTTCTATCCGTCCAACAATCCGCTGTCGGCGACGGGCCTGGCCAAGGAAACCGCGACCGTCGATCTGTGGTATTCGGACGGCAGGCTGGAGAGCCGTCTGGGCTTCAAATACCACAGCCCCTTCACCGTTATTTCCGGCTGGGACGGCTCGGCGCTTCGCACCCTGGAGAGCGAGAAGACGCTGGATTTCAGCACTTCCTATCAGCTGACCAGCCAGGTCGGCCTGCGCTTCCAGGCCAGCAATCTGACCGACGAGCGTGTCCGGCTTCACTACGACAACACCGAGAACCGACTGGCCAGCGACACCCGGTTCGGACGCCGGTTCAGCCTGGACGCCACCTTCCGCTACTGAGCCGACGCGCCGCAGCCCATCCGTTCTCGATCACTTTCGGAGGCCGACCATGCGTCGTCTGGTTCTTTCCGCCCTCGTCGCCCTCTTCGCCCTGCCCGCGCAGGCCGAGGAGGCGCGGCCGGCGCCGCCCTTCTACTTCGGCGCCGACCTGTCCTATGTGAACGAGATGGAGGACTGCGGCGCCGTCTATCGCAAGGACGGCCAGGCGCGCGATCCCTACGCCCTGTTCGCCGATCTGGGTACGAACCTGGTGCGGGTGCGTCTGTGGCATGACGCGCAATGGACGAAATACAGCGACCTGGACGACGTGCGCGAGACGATCCGACGCGCCCGGGCGGCGGGCATGGAGGTCCTGCTCGACTTCCACTATTCGGACGACTGGGCCGATGGCGACAAGCAGATCGTGCCCGCCGCCTGGCGGTCCATTCGCGACGATACGCCCGCCCTGTCCAGGGCGGTGTACGACTACACCTTCCAGACCCTGCGCACGCTGGACGCCGAGGGGCTGATGCCCGATCAGGTCCAGGTCGGCAACGAGACCAACCCCGAACTGATGGGCGAGGCGGACTGGAAGACGACCCGGCCGGGCATCGACTGGGCGCGCAACGCCGCCCTGCTGAACGCCGGGATCAAGGCGGTGCGCGACGCCGGGGCGCAATCGGCCATCCAGCCGCTGGTCATGCTGCACATCGCCCAGCCCGAGAATGTCGAACCCTGGTTCGCGGCCGCCTGGGCAAACGGTGTTCGCGACTTCGACCTGATCGGCCTCAGCTATTATCGCAAATGGTCGACGCGCGATCTGGACGGGCTGGAGCAGACGATCAACCGCCTGCGGCATCGCTATCCGGCCGAGGTGGTGGTGGTCGAAACCGCCTATCCCTTCACCACGGACGCCGCCGATTCCTCGCCCAATCTGCTGGGCGCCGATTCCCTGCTGCCCGACTATCCCGCGACCTACGAGGGTCAGCGCCGCTACATGGTCGACCTGACCCAGCGCGTGAAGTTCGCGGGCGGCGTCGGCGTGGTCTATTGGGAGCCGGCCTGGGTCTCCACCCCCTGTTCGACGCGCTGGGGACAGGGTTCGAACTGGGAGAACGCCACCTATTTCGACTGGCGTCGCGACAACGAGGCCACCCCCGCCGCCAGCTTCGCCAAGGCCGCCTATCAGGAAGCGGCCCCCGTGACCCTGACGCTGCGCCGCCCCGCCGGGGCCTCGGGACCGCTGTGGCTCTGGGGCGACTTCCTGGGCGCCAACGACATCGCCATCCGCCTCGCCCCGGACGCCGCGGACCCGACCCTCTATCGCTACACGACCACCGTCCGACCGGACACGACCATCACCTTCCAGGTCTTCGACCACCGCCCGTTCGACCACGGCGTGCTGGGAGATGGCGAACTGTTAAAGGCTCCCGTGCCGGCTCAGGGCCTTCGCGCGGATTACGAGGTATCGCGATAGGGTCGCTCTGTCAGATTAGGCGAGGCCGCGCCGTCCCACGGGCCAAGCCGACGACAGACTGATAGTGTCGGGCATTGGGGCGACTGCGCGATGTGGAAAGCGCCCGTCGATCGAGGCGATTTTTGTAGATCGTATATTGCAACTCGCTCGCAATTTCATTTAAGCGCGGGGCCGTCTTCAGGAGGCTCCGCATGTCTTTCGTCTCGTCCGCCTTGTCGCTGCGCCGGTCATCCGGCTTGCTGGCCGGTTCCGCCCTGCTGGCTGGAACGGCTTTCGCCTCGACCGCCGCCGCCCAGGCGACGCGGCAGGAGGTCGAGGTGGGTCGGGTCGAGGATGTGGTGGTGACGGCGGCGCGGACGATCCTGCCGGCCAGCGCCCTGCCGATGACGGTGGATGTCATCGACCGCAAGAGCCTGTCGGAACAGGTGGCCATCAGCGGCTCGGTGATCGACGCGGTCGCGACCCTGTCGCCGTCCTTCTCGCCGACGCGGCAGAAGCTGACGGGCTCGGGCGAAAGCTTGCGGGGGCGCTCGCCGCTGTACGCCATCAACGGCATTCCGCAATCGACGCCGATCCGCGACGGCTCGCGCGACGGCTATACGATCGACCCCTTCTTCGTGGACCGGGTGGAGCTGATCTACGGCTCCAACGCCCTTCAGGGCATCGGCGCCACCGGCGGCGTGGTCAATCAGGTGACGGTGGGGGCGCCGACCCGGGACGGACTGACGGGCCGGACGCTGGCCCAGGTCTCAAGCTCGGGCGGGCCGGAGGGCGACGGGATCGGGGCCAAGCTGGGCGGCCTGGCCGCCTATCGCCATGGCGATCTCGATGGCGTCTTCGGCGTCGCCTATGACCAGCGCGGGGCCTTCTATGACGCCAACGGTCGTCGCGTCGGCGTCGACAACACCCAGGGAGAGGTGCAGGATTCCAAGGCCCTGTCCTTCTTCGGCCGCTTCGGCTGGAACCTGACCGACACGGTGCGGCTGGACCTTCTGGCCAATCGCTTCGAGCTGAAGGGCGACGGGGACTATGTCATCGTTCCCGGCGACCGCACCGTCGGCCGTCCGGCCAGCAGCCGGCGCGGCCGGATAGAGGGCGAGCCCGCCGGCAACCGGGGCGAGACGGTCTCGGCCTCGCTGACCGACAGCGATCTGTGGGGCGGCGATTTCAGCGCCCAGGTCTTCTTCAACCGCACGCGAGACACCTTCGGCGGCGACCGTTCCAACACCATGCAGGACGCCCGCATCGCGCCGATCGGAACCCTGTTCGACCAGTCCTCGAACCGCTCGCGCAAGCTGGGCGCGCGGGCCAGCTACGAACGGGCCGTGCCGGGCGTGCCGGGCCTGACCGCGACCCTGGGTCTGGACGCGATGACCGACCGCACCGAGCAGCGTCTGATCGCCACCAACCGCGCCTGGGTGCCGCCGACCGAGTTCCAGAGCGTCGCCCCCTTCGTTCAGGCCAATATGCGTCTGTTCGACGGCAAGGTGCGTCTGGCGGGCGGCGTGCGTCAGGAGAGCGTCGAGCTGTCGGTCGACGACTTCACCACCCTGGCCTCCTATGGCTCGCGTCGCGTGACGGGCGGCAAGCCCAGGTTCGAGGCCACCCTGGTCAATGGCGGCGTCGTCTATGAACCGCTGGAGGGGGTGCGCGCCTACGCCAGCTACGCCGAGGGCTATACCGTGCCGGACGTCGGCCGCATCCTGCGCTCGATCAATGTCGACGGGGTCAAGGTCGACGGCTTCCTCGACATCAGTCCGGTGATCTCGGACAATCAGGAGATCGGCCTGGAGGTGAAGCGCGGGCCGTTCGAGGCCAGCGCGACCTATTTCTGGTCCGCGTCGGATCTGGGTCAGTTCCTGGTCCGAAACGCCGACGGAATCTACGACGTGCAGCGGCAAGCGGTCGAGATCGAGGGCCTGGAGCTGAATGTGAGCGCCCGCACCCCGATCGAGGGGCTGACGCTCTCGACCGGCTACGCCCGTTTGCGCGGCCAGACCGACACCAATGACGACGGGCGGGTGGATCGCGATCTGGACGGGGCCAACATCTCGCCGGATCGCATCAACGCCGCCGCCGTCTATGCCAACGGCCCCCTGTCGGCGCGCCTGCAGGTTCAGACCTATCTGGCGCGCGACTTCGAGGGCGGCGATCCGCGCAACAATTTCGAAGGCTATACCGTGGCGGATGCCTATGTGCGCTACGACTTCGCGTTCGGCGGCGTGTCGCTGGCGGTGCAAAACCTCTTCAATGCGGACTATGTGACCTACGCCTCGGACACCAGCAATCCGACCGATAATCTGCGCTATTTCGCCGGTCGGGGCCGGTCCTTCACCCTCGGGTGGGACCGTCGTTTCTGATGCGTCTGGTTCGACTGGCGCATCGCTGGGCCGGGGGGCTGGTCGGGCTTCTGTTGTTCGTGCTTGGGCTGACCGGGACGATCCTGGTGTTCAAGGACGACTGGCTGCGGGCCGTCGTGCCCCACGCCGGCGAGGCGCGGGAGGCGGACCCGCAACGGATCGGTGCGGCGCTGGACCGGGTGTTTTCCGCCGCCGACCGGCCGCGCTCGGTCGTTCTGGCGGACGACCGGCTGGGCGTTCACCGCCTGAACTATGAAGACAAGACGCGCGGGGCCTACGCCGCCCAGTCGGGTCAGGTCGTCGCGCGCTGGGACAGTCTGTGGGTGCGGCCCGAACTCTGGCTGTTCGACCTGCACCACTATCTGCTGATCGGCGATGTCGGAAAGACCATCGCCGGGATCGCGGGCCTGGCGGGTCTGGGTTTCGTCGTCAGCGGCGTGATCCTGTGGTGGCCGACGCGGCGGACATTCGTCTTCGCCGTCCTGCCCAGGACCTTGAAGCGGGCCGGGATCGTCAAACATCACCGCGACATGGGCGTCTGGGCCGCGCCGGTGCTGGCGCTGGTCATGACGACCGGGGCCATCCTGGCCTTGCCCCTGTACGACGGCCTGGCCATGGCCCTGTCGCCGGGCAAGAACCTGAAGGCCGTTATGGCCGCGCCGAAGGTCGAGGGCGGCGCGCTGTCGCCCGATCTGGACTGGCCCGCCATGATGACGGCGGCGCAAAACCGTTTCCCCGACGCCAAGCCGCGTATCCTGTCCCTGCCGACCAAGCCTGGCGGGCTGATCGGCCTGCGCCTGCGAAGGGCGGCGGAATGGCTGCCCAACGGCCGGACCCAGGTGTGGTTCGACCCTGCCGATGGCCGCATCGTCGGCGCCCGTGACGCCCTGACCCTGCCGCTGGGATTGCGGGTCGCCAACGCCCAATATCCTATCCACGCAGCCAAGGTCGGGGGACTGGCCTATCGGCTGGTCGTGGCTGTGGCGGGCCTGGCGTTGACGCTTCTGGGATCACTGGCCGTCGTCACCTTCTGGGGCAACCCGAGCGGATCGCCCAAACGACGACGCAAGAAGGCCTGAGCGCCAAGGGCCGATGACGGCTTGTGGACGTCGGCTTCGAACGGGGAGCGAGTGACCGCTCGCGTCGTATTTTCTGGCGGATGCCAAAAGCCCGTGAACCAAAGTATATCCGGCGCATCCCAAAGCCATGCTGGCGTAAACCCGATGCGGCATGGCTTCGGCGCCGGGGTTCGCTAGAATGGAACCCGTTCAGGCGGCGATCGTCGGCTGGATGCAAACAGGAAACCCAGATGCCAGACGACAGTCGTCGACACATGGCGGCGCACGGGGTTTTGGGACGGGGCTGAGGGATCGGTCTCGTCTTGAGGGCTGTGCGGCCGTCGAGGAGTGAGAGACATGAACCTCGTCCTTCAGGCGCGGCGGGCGGCCGTATCGCCGACCTGCCTGCGCGTTCGCGCGATGACGAAAACACCGCTTTGGGGTCGTCCGTGGTTTGTGCGGGCCGGGCTGATGCTGGGCGCCTATCAGGCGCGCGGCGTCGAGGGTGGGCTTCGGCCATGAGGCGCACGATCCGCATCCTCTGCAGGCCGCCGCATTCGGCTGTGCTGCATCCGCCGCGAGACCGCGCGCCCTAGCGGACGCCTGCGCCCCTTCGCGGGGCTGATCAGACCCTGACCCCTTTCGATCCGGCCGCAGACGGCGTCCGGCCCGGCCTTTCCGTGCGCGCTGCGTGCGGCGGGGTCGCGCCGCCCGTCTCGATGACGCCAGGAGACCCAAGCCATGAACACCATCGTCAAGTTCGCAGGGCGCGAACGCCGCCCGGTCGATGCAGGCGGGCCGCACCCCGCAGGGATTGCGGCCGACATCGCCATCACGCCCCGTTCCTCCGACGGCCTGACCGAAGAGGATGCGGCGCGTCGGCTGCTGCAGGACGGGCCGAACCTGGTGGCGCGCGAGCGCCGTCTGTCGGCCCCGGTGCAGTTCCTGCTGGCGTTTAGGAACCCGTTTATCGGCGTGCTGCTGGCCCTGGCGGCGATCAGCAGCGTCACCGACATCGTCCTGCCGATCCGGGCGAGCGAGGCGCCGGACTATGTCGGGGTGCTGATCATCCTCGTGATGGTGGGGCTGAGCGCGGTGCTGCGCTTCTGGCAGGAGTTCCGCTCGGCCCGGGCGGCCGAGGCGCTGAAGGCGATGGTCGGCAACTCGGCGACCGTGATGCGCCGCGCCGACGACGCCACGTCCGGCGAACTGCGTGAAATCCCGATGGCCCAGGTCGTTGTCGGCGACGTCGTCTATCTGTCGGCGGGCGACATGGTGCCAGCGGACGTGCGCCTGATCGATTCCCGCGATCTGTTCGTCAGCCAGGCGGCCCTGACCGGCGAGGCCATTCCGGTCGAGAAATACGACGCCCTGGGCGCCGTTTCGGCCAAGTCCGCCGAGGCGGGCGTCGCGGACGACAGCGATCCTCTGGACCGCCCCGGCGTCTGTTTCATGGGCTCCAACGTCGTCAGCGGCGCGGCGACGGCGCTGGTCGTCGCCACGGGGCCGCGCACCTATTTCGGGTCGCTGGCCAAGGCCATCGTCGGCTCGCGCGCCGAGACGGCCTTCGACCGGGGGGTGAACAGCGTGAGCTGGCTGCTGATCCGGTTCATGCTGGTCATGGTTCCCATCGTGCTGCTGGTGAACGGCTTCACCAAGGGCGACTGGATGAACGCCTTCCTGTTCGCCCTGGCGGTGGCGGTCGGGCTGACGCCGGAAATGCTGCCGATGATCGTGTCGTCCAATCTGGCCAAGGGGGCGATGGCGATGTCGCGCCGCAAGGTGGTGGTCAAGCGCCTGAACGCCATCCAGAATTTCGGCGCGATGGATGTGCTTTGCACCGACAAGACCGGCACCCTGACGCAGGACCGGATCATCCTGGCGCATCACCTGAACCTGTCGGGCGGCGCGGACGACCGGGTGCTGGAACTGGCCTGGCTGAACAGCCGTCATCAGAGCGGGGTCAAGAACCTGATGGACCGCGCCGTCGTGGACTTCGCCGGGCGTCGCCCGGAGGCCGTGGCCACGGCCGCCGCCTATCGCAAGATCGACGAACTGCCCTTCGACTTCGTGCGGCGTCGTCTGTCCATCGTGGTCGAGGACGAGCGGGGCGGACAGAGGCTGATCTGCAAGGGCGCGGTCGAGGAGATGCTGGCCATCTGCGTCGCCGTGCGCGACGGGCAGGGGACCCGGCCGCTGGACGACGCCGAGCGTCGCCGCCTGCAACTGATGGCGCGCGGCTATAACGCCGACGGCTTCCGCGTGCTGGTCGTGGCCACCCGCGCCGTGCCCGCCGATCAGGCCCGCATCCGTTACGGGGTCGAGGACGAGGCCGATCTGGTCGTCGAAGGCTTCCTGACCTTCCTCGATCCGCCCAAGGAGACGGCTCGCCCCGCCATCGCCGCCCTGGCCGAGCATGGGGTGACGGTGAAGGTCCTGACCGGCGACAATGCGGTGGTGACGGCCAAGATCTGCCGCGAGGTGGGTCTGGAGCCCGGCGAGCCGGTTCTGGGCCGCGACATCGAGGCGATGGACGACGCCGCCCTGGCCCGCCTGGTCGAGGAACGCGCCGTCTTCGCCAAGCTGACGCCGATGCAGAAGTCGCGTGTGCTGAAAAGCCTTCAGGCCAACGGCCACACGGTCGGCTTCCTGGGCGACGGCATCAACGACGCCCCGGCCCTGCGCGACGCCGACGTCGGCATCTCGGTCGACAGCGGCGCCGACATCGCCAAGGAATCCGCCGACATCATCCTGTTGGAAAAGAGCCTGATGGTTCTGGAGGAGGGCGTCATCAAGGGGCGCGAGACCTTCGGCAACATCATCAAATATCTGAACATGACGGCCAGCTCGAACTTCGGGAACGTCTTCTCGGTGCTGGTCGCCAGCGCCTTCATCCCCTTCCTGCCGATGCTGGCCATTCACCTGCTGATCCAGAACCTGATGTACGACTTCTCGCAACTGGCCCTGCCGTGGGATCGGGTGGACAAGGCGTTCCTGAAGACGCCGCGCAAATGGGACGCCAGGAACATCGGCCGGTTCATGGTGTGGATGGGGCCGACGTCGTCGATCTTCGACATCACGACCTTCGCGGTCATGTGGTTCGTGTTTTCGGCCAACTCGGTCCAGGTGCAGTCGCTGTTCCAGTCGGGCTGGTTCGTCGAGGGGCTGCTGTCCCAGACGCTGGTGGTGCATATGCTGCGGACCCGCAGGATTCCCTTCGTCCAGAGTACGGCGGCCCTGCCGGTCCTGCTGGCGACGGCTCTGGTGTGCGCGCTGGGCGTCTATCTGCCGTTTTCGCCGGTCGGGTCGATGATCGGCCTGACGCCTCTGCCACTGGCCTATTTCCCGTGGCTGGTCGGCATCCTGCTGGCCTACTGCGTGCTGACCCAGGGCGTGAAGACCCTGTACGTGCGCCGCTTCGGCCAGTGGTTCTGATCGGAGCCGTCCAGCCGGCGGTCGGCGGGATCGCCCCCGACCGCCCTTTTCCCGATTCAACCGTCTGGCCCTGTCCAGACTGACGTTCGTCCGCTGAGGACTGACCTTGCGGGGCGTCGCCACCGCTGGAACTGAGACGAAAGGACGGGTCATGACCGACTTCAACACCCTGGGGCAGGCGGTGCTGGCGCTGGGCGGCGCCTTTCTGCTGGGCGGACTGATCGGGTTCGAGCGGCAGTGGCGTCAGCGGCTGGCCGGGCTCAGGACCAACACCCTGGTCGCCCTGGGCGCCGCGACCTTCGTGCAGTTCTCGGCCCAGTTCGACGGCGACGCCAGCCCGACCCGCGTGGCGGCCCAGATCGTGTCCGGCATCGGTTTTCTGGGGGGCGGCATCATCTTCAAGGAAGGGCTGAACGTGCGCGGCCTCAACACCGCCGCGACCCTGTGGTGTTCGGCGGCGGTGGGGGCCATGTGCGGGGCGGGCTTCTTCTTCCACGCCGCCGTCGCCGCCGGCTTCGTCATCGCGGTCAACGCCCTGCTGCGGCCGCTGGTGCGACTGCTGGACCGCCAGCCCGTCAGCCATACCGAGCTGGAAAGCTGCTACGCCATCAGCGTGATCTGCCGCAGCGAGGCCGAGGCCCATGTCCGCGCCCTGCTGCTGGGCGGGCTGGGCGACAGGCTTCACATCCGCGAACTGGTCAGCGCCGATCTCACGGGGTCCACCAATGTCGAGGTGCGCGCCGCCATCCACGCCGAGAACCGGCAGGACCGTCTGGTCGAACAGATCGTCGGCCGCCTCAGCCTGGAACCCCGCATCACCGCCGCCCGCTGGCGCATCGCCGAGGCCTGACAAGCGGGCGACAAGAGCGGCGCCTTGACCTAAGCTGGGCGCCGGAAAGGGGACGACGGACTTGGCGAGCGCGGCGCGGATCAGATCGAACTACGCCGTCGTGCTGGCCGCCCTGGTCGTCGCCGTGGCGGCCATCTTCATCGCCGACACCGTGACCGACTATGCGGTCGCCGTGGCCATCTTCCATACGGCGGTGATGCTGGTGGCCACGCGGTTCGTGGGCGTGCGGGCGGTGGCGGCGCTGGCGACGGCGTGCGTGGTCCTGACCTGCCTCAGCTTCGTCCTGACGCCGGCGGGCGACTACAAGATCGGCCTGATCAACACCGGCATCAGCGTCGTGGCCATCGGCGTCACCGCCTATCTGGGCCTGAAGCTGAAGGGCGCGGAAGCGCAGGTGCATGAGGCCCGCGAACGCATCACCCGCATCGCCCGCCTGACCACCCTGGGTCAGCTGACCGCCTCCATCGCCCATGAGGTCAGCCAACCCTTGGCCGCCATCGCCACCAGCGCCGGAGCCGGTCGCCGCTGGCTGGTGCAGCCCGAGCCCAGGACGGAAAAGGCCCTGGCGGCCGTCGATCGCATCATCCGCGAGGCCGACCGCGCCAGCGAGATTCTGGACCGGGTGCGACGCCTGGCCCGCAACGAGGCGCCGGCCTCGTCCGTCTTCGATCTGAACGCCGCCGTGACCGAGATCATCGCCCTGTCGTCGTCGGCGGCGGGCGCCAGCGGCGCGATGATCGACGCCGACCTCGCCGAGGGCCTGCCGTCCGCCTTCGCCGATAGGGTGCAGGTGCAGCAGGTGGTCAGCAACCTGCTGCTGAACGGGATGGAGGCGCCCGCCGTTTCGAAACGTCTGCGTCGTCTCGCCGTCATGACCCGCGCAGTCGGGGATCGCCTGAGGGTCGCCGTCGCCGACGATGGCGAGGGGCTGTCGGCGGAGGCGGCCGAACATCTGTACGACGCCTTCTGGACCACCAAGGCCGGCGGCTTCGGCCTGGGCCTGACCATCTGCCGCGCCATCGTCGAGGCCAATGGCGGGCGCATCTGGACCGAGGCCTCGCCCCTGGGCGGCGCCTGTTTCGTCTTTGACCTGCCTGTCGCCGGAGACGACACATGAGTTCGGATCAATCCTCGCCTCAGGTTCCGGGGGCCACAGTCTATGTCATCGACGACGACGCCGCGCTGCGCGCCGGTCTGGCGGACCTGCTGGAGTCCGTCTCGCTGAACGCCCGCGTCTTTGCGTCGTTGCAGGATTTTCTGGCCGAGCCGCGCGGAGACGGCCCCGCCTGTCTGATCCTGGACGTGCGTATGCCGGGCCAGAGCGGCACGGACTTTCATCAGCAGATGGAGCGGCTGGGCGTCCATCTGCCGGTCATCTTCATCACCGGCCACGGCGACATCGCCATGGGGGTCAAGGCGATCAAGGACGGGGCGGTCGATTTCCTGACCAAGCCGTTCCGCGATCAGGAACTGCTGGACGCGGTTCAGGTCGCCCTCGAACGCGACCGCCAGCGGCTGGCCCGCGCCGTCTCGACCTCGTCGCTTCAGGACCGCTGGCGAAGCCTGACGCCCGGCGAACGCGACGTGGTGCGCCTGGTCGTGCGGGGCCAGTTGAACAAGCAGATCGCCGCCGAACTGGACGTCAAGGAAATCACCGTCAAAGTCCGCCGGGCCAAATCCATGAAGAAGATGGGCGCGGCGTCCCTGACCGATCTGGTGCGGATGGTCGACGAACTGGCGCCGCCGGAGCGCTGACGCCGACACGGTCGCGTCGGCGCCGATGTGGATTTTAGGAATCCTGTATGCGCGCGGCGGGGACTCGCATCGCCCCATTATGCGCCTTCGTGGTCCGATCTCGCTCTGGACGCCATGTTCCGCGAAACATTGCTAGGTTTGTCGCCGATTCGAATGCGGAGGCGGATGGCGTGAACTGGTATGCGAGGATGGCGCCGCATCTGGCGTTGGCGGCGCGCGAGAGGCTGAAACAGACCCCGGTTCGGGTGACGATGGGGCTGCTGATCGCCTGGGTCTTCTGGGTCGGCGGCCTTGGTCATCTGGTCGCGCCCTGGCTCGTCATCAGCACGGCGGTCCAGATCTACGAATATGCGGCGATGGAGCCCTATCGTCGGCGCCCTTCGGCCGAACTGGAGGCGCCGGCCTATGTGTTGGCGGCCCTGTCGGGTGCGGGCCTGTTCTCGGTCGCCTTCGCGATCGCCATCGGCGTGATGTGGAGCCAGGGGGATCAGGTGATGGCGGCCATCGCCGTCATGGCCATCGCCGGAACGCTGGTCAGCAATATGGTGTCCGGCATCGGGTCCCAGACCCTGTTCCTGATCGGCGCGCTGCCCTATTTCACGACCCTGTTCGCCATGCCCGTGATCGCGCCGGACCCGAGGTCGCCGGCCCTGCCGCCGCTGATCGGGTCGGTCGTCCTGCTGGTCGTGGCCGTGACGGTGATCTGGTCGCGATTGAAGTCGTCCAGGGCCCAGGAGCTGGCGGCGCTGGCGGAGGCGCAGAACCGTCTGGATCAGGCGCAGCAGGCCATGGCGGATCGCGCCGCGATGGCCGCCATCGTCAGCCATGAGCTTCGCACGCCGGTCAGCGCCATTCTGGCGGGCGCGCACGTCATCCGTCAGGGGCGTTCGCCCGAGACGACGCCGGAGACGGCGCAGCTGATCATGGACGCCGGCCGCCTGATGACCGGCATGCTCAACGATCTTCTGGACCATTCCAAGATCGAGGCGAGGGGCATGACGCTGGAGGTTCAGGACTTCGATCTGTCCACCTTCCTGACGGAGACCGGACGCTTCTGGGCGGCGGCCGCGGAGGAGAAGGGGCTGGCGCTGCACGTCGCGACGTTGAGCGAGGCCCTGTGGCTGAAAGGCGATCCGTTTCGCCTGCGCCAGATCGTCAACAATCTGATGTCCAATGCGGTGAAGTTCACGCCGCGCGGCGGCGCCGTGTCCCTGAATGTGACGACCCGAACCGGCGCGGACGGCCGGGTCGATCTGGTCCTTGAGGTGGCGGATCAGGGGCCGGGAATCCCGCCCGACGCCATGGCGCGTCTGTTCACCCCCTTCGCCCAAGGATCGGCGCAGGTCGCGCGGACCTATGGCGGGACGGGCCTGGGTCTGACCGTCAGCCGCGACCTGGCCCGCCTGATGGGGGGCGAACTGACCGCAAGAAGTGTGGCGGGGGAGGGCGCGATTTTCGAACTGGCGATCACCCTGTCTCCGGGCGTCGCGACCATAGAGCATCACGAGACGGCGGCCACGCCGACGGAGCAGAGCCGCCGGCTGCGAATCCTGGCGGTGGACGATCACGAGATCAACCGGCGCACGCTCGCTCTGGTCCTCAGCCCGCTGGACGCCGATCTCTCGATGGCGTCGGACGGCCTGTCCGCCCTGGAACTGCTGGCGATGCAGGCGTTCGACGTGGTGCTGATGGACGTGAACATGCCGGGGCTGGACGGCAACGAGACGACGCGACGACTGCGGGCGTCGGGGGGACTGAACGCGGCTACCCCGGTGATCGGCTTCAGCGCGGGGTCGGAGGCGGAGCAGGTCGCCGCCAGCCGGGCGGCCGGCATGACCGACTGGCTGGCCAAGCCGCTGGAACCGTCGCGTCTGTACGATGCGCTGGACCGGGCGGTGAAGGGCTGAGGACGCCTCGATCCGACGATCAAGCGAAGCCCCCAGGTCGATGGCCGGGGGCTTCGTGAAATCGCAGCTTCTGATTTAGGCTGCGGTCTTCCAGGCGGGACCGCTCAGATCGCCTTCAGCTGTTTGAGGATGGCGGTGAAGGTCGGCTCGGCGGCCTTGGCGCGATCCAGCGCCGCTCGCAGCGGGTCGGTCGCCGGACTGAAGTCGCCGCTTTCGACAGCCTCGATCATGTTGGTGAAGACCGGCGTGCAGTCGGTGTAGAAATCGGCATAGGGCGTCATCACGAACCCGAACTGCTGCAGCGCCTCTGCGTGCTGGCGCGCAGCAGCCTTCCAAGGTTTTCGCAGACCGTTGTATCCAAACCTCAGGCACACTCGTCCGCCCGCTCCCGTGAGCCGCATGAGATTGAAATGGAGCCCGAGTTCATCGTCCTCGGGGCCGAAGTCAATTTCGAACCAGGCCTGTTTGCTTTCGTCGACCTCCCAGTGTGCGGGCGCCGCAATGAGGTCGTCCTCGATATCGAAGTCGCCGCCCCATCCCATGGCGCGCGACCAGTCTTCGAGCGCTTCGGCGTGGGCCTTCCAGATGCGCTCTTCGATGAGATCGATGCGCGTCGCGGCGCTGTCGAGGTCCGCGATATGTTCAACGATCAGACGATCCAGTTCGGGCGAGCTCATGTTCAGCGGAGTCTTTCGATATGTTGAGCGAATTGGTCGGTAGCCTGGCGGACGAACGGCGTGCCGCTTTTTTCGGCGGCTAGACGGAAGGCGCGCGCGAGGCTTCGCCATGACAGCCACCGACACCGTTCGGACGGCAATCTGGTCGGATAGGGCGCCAGATAGATCAAGGCGGCATGCGCCTTGTCGCGCAACGACGCCGAGCGCTCGGCGGCAGCCGCGTACCGCTCAAGCTGGGCGGGCTGCAGCCCGGCATAAATCTTCACCTCAATGAAGACGGCGAAGTCATCGCCCTCAAGCACGACGTCCACCCGATCGGCCGCATCGGCCAACGGACAAACCTCGGTCGCTGTCCGCCGCAGGTTCCGCAGATTGAAGCCGAGATCGGCGCCTACTGCGGACCACAGGGCATCGGCGAACAACCGACCTTCCCCGTGGGAGCCGGAAGGGTCGAGAAACCACGCCAGAACGGCGGACGTGCGTATCTCATCGGTTCCCAGGCGGCTCACCGCCCAGATGTTGAGGTCCGCTGCGGAACGGTGATTCTGGTCCAGCAGCGGCCGCAGCCGTTCGAACATGCACCGGAGCGCGTCCGCATCCGCGACCGGCGCAACGGCCGTCTCCATTCCATTCGAGACGGATGCGCGCTGGAGCGAGCGCCAGTCCTCGAAAAAGCGCGCAAGGCGGTGCGTGATCGGCGCGGGTTCAAGGGCCTGCATCTTTGAGAACAGCGCCTGCAGGTTGTCGGTCAGGGCGGCCTCACTCATCGTCATCCCCAAGCGCCTCCAAACCTGGCCCCAGTGTTACGTTGCAGTTCGAACTGCTTGCGCGGTTCACCGATCAAGAGACGACCAACCTCGACGATCGACGCCCTCCGTCGGTTCACACTACGCCCCTAAGTTTTCACCCACATCGTGTAAAGCAACTTCTACGAGTAAATAAACCCATAATTCCTGGCTTGATTGTACGGCGATCAACCGCGATAGGGTCGATTGCGGGCCCATCGCACTGCTTCAGACGGGTCTCAGTTTTTAGTTGCCTTCAACGGGCCAGAAGACTGCAGGAGCGCCAGGAGGGCGAAGCTGGCCAGCCAGTGTTCGCCCATATAGTCGCCGGTGACGTGGGGAAGGGCGGCGTCGAGATGGCGTTGCGCGGCGTCGGTCGCGATGGCGTGCAGCGGGTCGGAGGCCGGTTGGGATGAGGCGATCGCTCGCCAGCACCAGGCCCGGCTCAGGTTCAGGCCGTCCAGATGGGCGATCTTGCCGTCGGTGCGATCGCTGACGCGGGCGGGCGACAGCAGGGTCGAGGGTTCGTTTTCCGCCAGGCGCGGCAGGAAGGCGGCGAACCAGACGCGGTATTCGGCGGCCGGCAGAACGCGCCGCATCAACTCCGCCTCCATAAGGGCGGGCGACAGAAACTCGTCTTGCGACGGTTCCCACGCCTGGCAGTCGCGGTCGCTTGAATGCCATTGCAGAGCGGCCTTGCGACACAAGGCGGCCAAATCCGCATCGTGGGCGTCGGCGTAATCCAGCGTCAGACGAAGGGCGAAGGCCGTGTTGGAATGGACGCCGACACGGATGGGATAATCCGCCAGAGGCAGGAAGGCCTTGAAGCGTTCGACAAAGACCTGGGCAAGCGGTCGCACGGCCGCGAACCAGCGGCGGCCTTCATCCGTTTCATGGCGACCGAGCTCGGCGGCGAGCATCAGCAGCCAGGCCCAGCCGTAGGGCCGTTCGAACCCTCGCGATTCGGGACGGGCCAGATAGGCCATCTCGCCAGCGACGTTTTCGGGCGTGAACAGGCTGTCGGCCCTGGCGCGGATCTCGTCCGCTTCCGCCATGTCGGGGTGGAGGCGATACAGGGTGAACAGGGTCCACCAACCGTGAACGCAGGAATGCCAGTCGAAGCTGCCGAAGAAGATCGGATGCAGATCACGCGGCGTTCGCGCGTCCTGAGGGCCGGTCAGCACATGCTGGATGATGTTCGGATATTCACGCATCACATGGCCAAGGGCGGTAGAGGCGAAGCGGGAAGCGAGCGCGGCGTCGATCTGGGGCATGTCAGAACCGGAAGGCGAGGAAGTACATCAGCAGGATATTGGCCGCGAGCATGAGGGCGGCCGTGGGCAGTTGGGCGCGGATGACCCCGTTCAGGGGCGCATTGCGATCCGGCAGTTCGAGCAGATTGGCGGGCACGACGTTGAAGTTCGCCGCCATCGGCGTCATCAGCGTTCCGCAGAAACCCGCCAGCATGCCTATGGCGCAGACGATCGCCGGGTCGCCGCCGAACTTGTGGACCACGATCGGCAGGCCGATGGCGGCGGTCATGACCGGGAAGGCGGCGAAGGCGTTGCCCATGATGACGGTGAACAGAGCCATGCCGATGCAATAGGCCAGGACGGCGAGGAAGGCCGAGGTCATCGGCATGACCTGCGACACCAGATCGCCGACGACCTGGCCCACGTCTGCGGCGAGAAACACCGCGCCCAGCGAGGCCAGCATCTGCGGCAGGAGGGCGGCCCAGCCGATGGAATCCATCAGTCGACGCCCCTCCTGGACCGGCGCCATGACCGGCGGTCGAAACCAGACCATGGCGACGACCAAGGCGGCGACACAGCCCAGGCCCAGCGAAATCAGGGTGGTTTGCACGGGAGAGATCAGCCCGGCTCCGACCGGCGTGTATTTGGCCAGAAGCGTCCCGCCGACAGCGACCAGAGGCACCATCAGGGCGGGCGCGAACAGGGCGTTGCGCCGACGTGACGCGCTGGCCTGGCGTTGTTCCGCCGTGGTCGTGACGGGCTTGCCGACGCCAAGCCTGCCCATCGCGCCGATCACGACCAGGGCGATGACCAGGAGGCCGTTGCCGAAATCGCCCAGCCACGAGCCGAACAGCAGGGAAACGGCGATCAGCCCCCACAACAGGACGCTGCGGAACCGGGTCGGGTTGAGCGGATCGCGCAGGCTGAGGACCGAAAAGGCGGCGAACATCAGTCCGGTCGCGACATAGGCGTGTTCGAGGGTGATCATCGACCGATTTCCGGCTCGGGCTGCGTGTCGTCCGCGGCATCCGGGACGGCCATGTCCTTGCCGATCTGCCGGTCGAACATCAGCAGGCGCCCGCCGTGAACCAGCAGGGCGACGATGGCGGTGGGAATGGCCCAAAGGGAGACGTGCAGAGCCTCGACCCGCACCCCGGCCTGCTCCAGGAAGGCGACGATCAGGACGATGGAGCCGATGGCGATGAAGATGTCCTCGCCGAAGAACAGGCCGATATTGTCGGTGCCGGCCGCCATGCTGCGAATGCGGAAGCGCGCCTTGTTCGTCAGCGGGCCATGCTCGGTCTCCGCGGCGCCTTCGGCCATCGGCGCGATCAGCGGACGCACCATCTGCGGATGGCCGCCCAGGGAGGTCAGGCCAAGGGCCGAGGTCGCCTGCCGGACGACCAGATAGGTGAACATCAATCGCCCGGCGGTCGCCGCCTTGACCTGGGTGACGAGATCACGCGCCCTTTCTTGCAGCCCGGCGCGCTCCAGCAATCCGATGACCGGCAGCACCAGCCAGGTGATGTGGAAGTATCGGTTGTCGTTGAACGCCTTTCCAAACCGGCTGATCGTGTCGATCCCGGCCGTCACCAGGTCGCGGGCGTCGACGCCGGGACCGACCGCCGCCAGCACCCCCGTCGTGATGGCGGCCGCCAGAATGACGACCAGCGGATTGATCCGGGCGACGAAGCCCGCGACCACCACCGCGATTCCAATAAGCACCAGCATGGTTCATCCCCCTCTGCAGAAAGGATCGCGTGCTTCGGTCGGCGGCGAAAGCCTCATTCGCCGAAGCCGCCGCCGCCGGGTGTTTCGATGACGAAGACATCCCCGGGCGACATCGAAACCTCGGCCGTCGAACCGGGCGTTTCGACGGTTCCGTTCGCCCGTTCGATGCGGTTGATCCCTGTCGCACCGGATGCGCCGCCCTCGACGCCGAACGGCGCGACGCGGCGGTGGTTGGACAGGATGGCGGCGCTCAGCGGTTCAAGGAAACGCACGCGCCTCACCGCGCCGTCGCCACCGCGCCAGCGGCCCTCGCCGCCTGAGCCGCGACGGATCGCGAACTCTTCCAAGAGGACGGGAAAGCGTGTCTCCAGCACCTCCGGGTCGGTCAGGCGGCTGTTGGTCATGTGGGTCTGGACCGCGCTGGTTCCGTCGAAACCGGGGCCCGCGCCGGAGCCGCCGGCGATGGTCTCATAGTATTGGCGCGTATCATCCCCGAAGGTGAAGTTGTTCATCGTCCCCTGGCTGGCGGCCAGTACGCCCAGGGCGCCGTAAAGCGTGTCGACGACCGCCTGACTGGTCTCGACATTGCCGGCGACCACGGCGGCCGGATAGCGGGGATTCAGCATCGATCCTTCCGGCACGATCAACTCGATCGGCTTCAGGCATCCCTCGTTCAGAGGAATGGCGTCATCGACCAGGGTGCGGAAGACATAGAGGGTCGCCGCCCTCGTGATCGACAGGGGCGCGTTGAAGTTGGTCGGTCTCTGTTCGCTGGTCCCGGTGAAGTCGACAACGGCGGTGCGGTTCGCTGGATCGACGTCGATGCGCACGCGAATGATCGCGCCGTCGTCCATCTCATAGGCGAAGGCGCCGGGTTTCAGGGCGGCGATGGCGCGACGGACGGCCTCTTCGGCATTGTCCTGAACATGGCCCATATAGGCCGAGACGACGGAGCGGCCGAACTCATCGGTCATTCGCTTCAGTTCGTCGGCGCCGCGGGTGCAGGACGCGATCTGGGCCTTCAGGTCAGCCAGGTTCTGATCGACGTTGCGGGATGGATAGCGGCCCGAGGCGAACAGGGCGCGGGTCTCCGCCTCGCGAAGCCGGCCTGAGTCCACCAGAAGAAAGTCGTCGATCAGCACGCCTTCGTCGTCCACCGTTCGCGACGAAGCGGGCATGGAGCCCGGCGTCGTCCCGCCGACGTCGGCATGGTGTCCCCGCGCGGCGACGAAGAATGTCGGCGCGTCGTCACAGTCCAGGAACACCGGCGTTATGACGGTGATGTCCGGCAGATGAGTGCCGCCATTATAGGGCGCGTTCAGCATATAGACGTCGCCACGCCGCATGCCGCGTCCATCGCGATCTTCTCCGCGCGATGCGATCACCGTGCGGATGCTCTCGCCCATCGACCCGAGGTGGACGGGAATGTGCGGCGCATTGGCGATCAGGGCGCCGGCGCCGTCGAAGATGGCGCAGGAGAAGTCCAGCCGCTCCTTGATGTTCACCGAATAGGCGGTGGCGCGCAGGGCCTCGCCCATCTGTTCGGCGCAGGCCATGAAGCGGCTGTTGAACACCTCCAGCATGATCGGATCGACCGCCGTGCCGATGGCCGTTCGAGCGGGCAGGGGGACGACGCGCTCCAGCAGCAGGTTGGCCTGAGCGTCGATGGTCGCGCGCCAGCCGGGTTCGACGACGGTGGTGCCGGTGTCTTCCAGCAGGATGGCCGGGCCGTCGACTGCATGGCCCGGTGCAAAGGCGTCGCGGCGATAGACGGGTGTCCGCCGATCCTCGCCCGCCATGCGGACGGTCAGTTCGGCGGCGATGTCCGGCGGGCCGGACGTAGCGAGGGGCTCCATGCTCAAAGGCGTCTGGCCTGACGGCCGCTCGCCGGAATGACCGATCGCCTCGACCTCAAGTGTTTCGACGACCAGGGCCTTGTTCTCGGCGAAGAAGCCGAACCGGCGGCGGTGCAGATCCTCGAACGCTTCAGCCATGGCCTCGGCTGGGCCGAAAGGCACGACGAGCGGCGTGTCGGACCCGGCGAACTTGATCTCGGCGCGGGCGTGGGTGGAGATGGCCTCGCTGGCGAAGCCCTGAGCGTGCAGGTCGGCCCGCGCGGCGTCGGCAAGGGCGGCGATGCGTTCGGCGAAGGCCGGATCGCGCGCCGGGTCCAGCGGGGCGGCCTCGGTCGCCTGCCGGATGGCGCGGACCTCCGCCAAGCCCATGCCATAGGCCGAAAGCACCCCGGCGAACGGGTGCAGCATGACCTTTGTCATCCCCAAGGCGTCGGCGACCAGACAGGCATGCTGTCCGCCCGCTCCGCCGAAACAGTTCAGCACATAGCGCGTCACGTCATAGCCGCGCTGGATCGAGATATTGCGGATCGCCTCGGCCATGTCCTGGACGGCGATGGTGACGAAACCCTCGGCCAGTTCGCCGGGCGTCGTCGCGCGTCCCGTCGCGGCTTCGACCTGGGCCGCCAAGGCTGTGAAGCTTTCGCGCACGGCCTCTGCGTCCAGCGGCTGGTCGGCGTTCGGGCCGAAGACGGCGGGAAAGAATTCCGGGCTCAACTTGCCCAGCATGATGTTGCAGTCCGTCACCGTCAGCGGCCCGCCGCGCCGATAGGCGACCGGTCCCGGAACGGCGCCGGCGGATTCCGGTCCGACCCGGAGACGCCCGCCGTCGAACCGGCAGATCGATCCGCCGCCGGCCGCGACGGTGTGGATGCTCAGCATCGGCGCGCGCAGACGCACGCCGGCCACCACGGCGTCGGACGTGCGTTCGTAATCGCCGGCGAAGTGGGACACGTCGGTCGAGGTGCCGCCCATGTCGAAGCCGATGGCGCGATCGAATCCCGCCGCCCTGGCCGTTTCCGCCATCGCGACCACGCCGCCGGCCGGTCCCGACAGGATGGCGTCCTTGCCCCGAAAGGCGTCGGCCGCCGTCAATCCGCCCGACGACTGCATGAACTGGAGCGGAGTCGCCTCGCCCAGATTGCAGCCGATCTGTTCGATATAGGCTCTCAGGATCGGCGACAGATAGGCGTCCGCCACGGTCGTATCGCCGCGCCCGATCAGCTTGATCAGCGCCCCGACCTCGTGACTGACCGACACCTGCTGGAACCCGACCTCGCGCGCGATCTGCGCCAGGCGCGCCTCATGCGCCGTGAACCGCCAACCGTGCATCAGGACGACGGCGACGGCGCGCAGTCCCGCCGCATAGGCGGCCGTCAGATCGGCGCGCGCCTTATCCTCGTCCAGCGCCTGATCCACGGTCCCGTCGGCCATGACCCGCTCGTCGATCTCCACGACGCGATCATAGAGTTGGTCGTTAAGGACGATGTTGCGCACGAACAGTTCGGGCCGCGCCTGCCAACCGATGCGCAGCGCGTCGCCGAAGCCCGCCGTGATCGCCAGCAAGGTCGGGGCGCCCTTGCGCTCCAGCAGCGCATTGGTCGCCACGGTCGTGCCCATCCGCACGTCCTCGACCAGACCGTGCGGCAGCGGGCCGTCCGGCGCGCCCACTGCGCGACGGATGCCCTCCACCGCCGCGTCGGCGTATTGCTCGGGATTGACCGAGAGCAACTTCTGCGTCCGAAGCGCGCCGTCAGGTGCGCGAGCCACCACGTCCGTAAAGGTGCCGCCCCGGTCGATCCAGAATCTCCAAGGACCGGACGGCGGCGTTTTCATAATCAAAGTCCTTCTTCGAGCGCTGTCAGCTTAACCGGCGTCGGCCGTGCTTACCCTGATGGGCCAACCGTCAGACAGTCGCCGCCAACCATACCGCCTCTGCTCTGGCATGAAAGCACCGCAGGGGGTGGGCGAATGACAAGGTTTTCTGGCTGTAGAAGGTGTTGTCGACCGCGCCGGAGGCGGTGAGGAAACTCCGGGCCAGGTTTCGCCCAAGAGGCATTCGCCGATCAGAGAGGTCTCTCTCAGACCGCCGAAAACCCCATGTCCGAGCGCGCGAACACACCGCAAGAATCGTCAAATTGTGAAGCAAGCGGGGGCAAAGCCAGCGGGGGAAATCCGACCTAGCGTCAGGGTCAATAAGAACGGGTCGAAACACGGCCTTTGATCCTTTGGGAGGAGAATGACATGGGCGTTAAACGTCACAGGTGCGTCTTGCTGGCCGCCTTGATGAGTTCGGCTGCGGGGGCGGCCATGGCTCAGACGGCTACTCCGGCTCCGGCAGAGGCGGCGTCTTCCGTGGACGACATCGTGGTCACGGCGCAGCGACGGACGCAGGTTCTGCTGGAGGTGCCGCTGGCGATTTCGGCGCTGAACACCGAGACCCTGACCAACAAGGGCGTCACCAATTCGGCCAATCTGGCGACGGCGGTGCCGAACCTTCAGGTGTCCAGCCCATACGGCAATACGCAGCCGAACTTCTCGCTGCGCGGGATTTCGGTGGCCAACGAATACAACGCCAACCAGGCGTCGCCGGTCGGCGTCTATATCGACGACGTCTATATCGCCTCGCGCACCAGCCAGGGCATGGGCCTGTTCGACCTGGATCGGGTCGAGGTGCTGCGCGGCCCGCAGGGCACTCTGTTCGGGCGCAACACGACCGGCGGGGCCATCAACTTCATCACCATGCGGCCGGACCTGTCGGGAACCGAGGGCCGGGTGGAGGCGGGTTACGCCAACTTCAACACCGTCAGCGCCCAGGGCGCGGTGGAATTCACCCCGGTCGAGAACGAGTTCGGGGTGCGGGCGGCGGTCAACTATGTGAAGGGCGACGGCTGGCTGAAGAACCTGGCGCCCAACGGACGCGACGCCAACTCGGTCGACACGCTGCAGGGCCGACTGTCCCTGCGCTGGAAACCCAAGGACGGTCCGGTGGACGTCAATCTGCGCGCCTACGCCGGGCGCGACCGGGGCGCCCAGGCCGGCATCCACGGCCTGTATGGCCCCAGCAGCGGAACCGGCTTCTTCGAGATCAACGAGAACCGCGTCGGCGACAACAAGACCGACGCCTGGGGCGTGGCGCTGAACATCGCTGCGGAACTGAGCCCGACGCTGACCGTCACCTCCATCACCTCCAAGGACGGCGGCAAGCAGGATCTGCAGCAGGCCGCCGACGGCGCGCCGCTGGACATTCTGGACATCAACTGGAAGTCCGACTTCGACCAGTTCAGTCAGGAACTGCGCCTGAACTACGACACCGACAAGATCCACGCGGTGTTCGGCGGCTTCTACGGCGAGGACGAGATCACCACCGACAACCTGTTCAACATCGGCAGCGCGCTCGCGCCGGGCGTCAACGGCGGCTTCTTCCAGCACTACAGGCAGAAGCGCAAATCCTGGGCGGTCTTCGCCCAGTCGGACTTTGTCTTGACGCCGAAGCTGACGGCGACGGCGGGCATTCGCTACACCAAGGACGACGGCCAGTATCGCGACGGCTTCGCCTATCTGTTCGGCGGGAACATCGGCGGACCCGTGACGCCGATCGCCTCGACCGTGCCGTGCCCCACGCCTGCTGGCACCTGCGCCTATGATCCGGCCGCGCGCTACAATATCGACGGCGAATCCGACGCCGTCACCGGGCGGCTGGCGCTGGCCTACAGCTTCGACAACGGCGTTCTGGCCTACGCCAGCTACAGCCGGGGCTATCGGTCGGGCGCGTTCAACGGCGGGGGCTACACCTCGTCGGCGGGCATCACCTATATCGAGCCCGAGCAGGTCAACGCCTATGAGGCGGGGCTGAAGGGGCGCTTCTTCGACAACCGGCTGACGCTGTCCTCGGCCGTCTTCTATTATGATTATTCGAACCAGCAGGTGCAGGACCTGCGCGCGGGCCCCGTGTCCTTCCTGGTCAATGCGCCCAAGTCCGAGGTCTATGGCGGCGAGGTCGAGTTCGGCTATCGCGCCACGCCGGACTTCAAGCTGAACGGCTCGTTCGGCTATCTGGACGCGACCTACAAGGACCTGACGCTGCAGGGCGTGGACCTGTCGGGCAATGATCTGCCGTTCGCGCCCAAGGTCACGGCGCAGTTGGGCTTTGACTGGACGTTCGCGCATCCGGGTGGCGGCGCTCTCACCCTATCGCCGACGGTCAGCTATTTCAGCCGCCAGTATTTCTCGCCGTTCAACGAGAAGAACGCGCCGGGCACGGGGCAGGTGAACGCCGAACTGCAGCAGGGTGCCTACGCCAAGGTGAATGCGTCGCTGTCGTGGGTGCGCGACGACCTGACGGTTCGGGCCTTCGTCAACAACGCCTTCGAGGAGAAGACCTATTCCTATGGTCTGGACCTGCGCGGGGCGGGCTTCCCGTTCAACTTCCTGGTGCCGGCCGCGCCGCGCACCTACGGGCTGACAATCTCGAAGGCCTTCTGATGAGCGCGCTCGCCCACACGCCGGGGGTCGATGGTCCCGACCTGAAGAACCCCGACCTCTATGTCGACCATATGCCTCACGACGTCTTCGCGGCCCTGCGCCGCGAAGACCCGGTCCACTGGAATCCCGAGACGGACGGGGCCGGATTCTGGGCGGTGACGCGCCATGCGGACATCGTCGAGGTGTCCAAACAGCCGTTGCTGTTCTCGTCGGCCTACGCCAACGGCGGGCACCGCATCTTCAACGAGAACGAGGTCGGGCTGACGGGGGCGGGGGATTCCGCCGTCGGCATCCCCTTCATCTCCATCGATCCGCCCACCCACACCCAGTATCGCAAGGTGATCATGCCGGCTCTGTCGCCGGTGCGCCTGGGCGACATCGAGGCGCGGATCGAGGCGCGGGCGCGTCGCCTGCTGGACGAGATTCCGCTGGGCGAGGCCGTCGATCTGGTGCCCCGGCTGTCCGCGCCCCTGCCGCTGCTGACCCTGGCCGAGCTTCTGGGCCTGCCGTCGGAGGACTGGCTGGACCTGTATCGCTGGACCAACGCCTTCGTCGGCGAGGACGACCCCGAGTTCCGCCAGTCGCCGGAAGCCATGGGTGCGATCATGGGCGAGTTCTTCGCCTTCGGTCAGCAGTTGTTCGAGGCGCGTCGCGCCCAGCCCGGCCCCGACATCGCCAGCCTGCTGGCCAATGCCGAGATCGACGGCCAGCCGACGCAGTTTCGCGACTTCATCGGCAATCTGATCCTGGTGCTGGTGGGCGGCAACGAGACCACCCGCAACTCCCTCAGCCACACCATACTGGCCCTGTCGAACGACCCGTCGCAATGGGATCGCCTGCGGGCTGAGCCGGAGCTGCTGAAGACCGCGACCGCCGAGATGGTGCGGCACGCCAGCCCGGTCATCCATATGCGGCGCACGGCGACGCAGGACACGGTGATCGGCGGCCAGGCGATCCGCAAGGGCGACAAGGTCGTGCTGTTCTACGCCTCGGGCAATCGCGACGAGACGGTGTTCGAGGACGCCGACCGTTTCGACGTGACGCGCAAGGGCGTCGCCCATGTCGGCTTCGGGTCGGGCCAGCACGTCTGCGTCGGTTCCCGCCTGGCGGAGATGCAGTTGCGGGTGGCGTTCCGGCTGCTGGGCGAGCGGGTCAGCCGGTTCGAAGTCGTTGCACAACCGCGCCGTTTCAGATCGAACTTCATCAACGGACTGAAGAACCTGGATACCAGGCTGGTCCCGGCTTGAGGAAGCGAACATGGCGGACGATGACTGGGCGACCGAAGCGATCATCAGCGATACCCTGTGCGATACGCCCGATATCGCCCTGGGCGGGCCGGCCGAGGGGTGGCGGCTGTCGCGCTGGCGGCGGTTCGTCGGCAACTACGCCCTGCCGCCCCTGCCCACGCCGGTCTTCGTCATGCATATCGGCGGCAAGCCGGTGAAGACCTGGGACCGGGACGGCTGGACGGACAACAGCTCCATGCCCGGCGACGCGACCATCGTGCCGGCCGGGATGGCGTCGCGCTGGCGCGTCGACGGCGAGCTGGACACGGTCACGCTGAGCCTGGCGCCGCATCTGTTGAACGCCTCGCCGCAGTCGGCGCGGTTCCAGCAGCTTCGTTTCGCCTTTTCGGACAATCTGGGCGCCGCCCTGACGCGGCAGGTGCTGTCGGAACTCTATGCGCCGGATTCGGCCGAGAGGGACGGCTATGTCGCGACCCTGATGACCGCCCTGACGTCTCACGTTCTGCGCGGCGCCGATCGGGGACAGGCGCCGCTGATCCCCAGTTCGGCCAGTTCGTCGTTCCGGCTGCATACGGTGATGGACCAGATCAAGAAGGCGCCGGAGGCGGATCACAGTCTGGAGGAGATGTCGGCGGCCGCCGGGCTGACGCCCTCGCACTTCTGCCGCGTCTTCCGGCGCGCGACGGGCACGACGCCGCATCAGTTCGTGATGCGGACCAAGCTGGACCGGGCGCGGTTCCTGCTGAGCGGGTCGGAACTGTCGATGGCGCAGATCGCCGACAATCTGGGCTTCAAGAGCCAGAGCCATTTCACGCGGGCCTACCGCCAACATTTCCAGGAGACGCCGAGCGATTATCGCCGGCGCGGCAAGGAGGCCGCTTGATGGCCGGAATACAGGGTTTCGACGATCTGTCGCTGCCGGAGCTGACGCTCCGGGCCGGAGGGGACGCTCTGGCGACGACCCACGCCTTTGACGATGAAGATCCGTCACGCGCCGAAGTCTTCGCCCAGATCCCGGAGGCGTCGGCTTCGGACCTGGACGCCATCGTGGAGGGCGCGCGGGCGACGCTGAAATCGCCGGCTTGGCGCGACCTGATCCCGCTTCAGCGCGAGGCCCTGCTGCACAGGTTCGCCGACGCCATCGAGGCCGACCTGCCGCGTCTCGCCGCGCTGGAGGCGCTGGATGCGGGCAAGCCGATCGGCATGGCCGAGACCATCGACATCCCCGCGACCGTCGGCTGGCTGAGAGCCTATGCGGGCTGGCCGTCCAAGATTCAAGGGCGGGCGGGCGCCCTGTCGGCCACGCCGGGCGGCCACCATGTCTATACGCGGCGCGAGCCGGTGGGCGTCGTGGCGGCGATCACGCCGTGGAACTTCCCGCTGGTGCTGTCGATGTGGAAGATCGCCCCGGCCCTGGCGGCGGGATGCACGGTGGTGCTGAAGCCCGCGCCGGAAACCAGCCTGTCGGCCCTGCGTCTGGCCGAGCTGGCGCTTCAGGCCGGACTGCCGCCGGGCGTGCTGTCGGTCGTGACCGGCGGCGGCGAGGTCGGCGCGCGGCTGGCCGCCCATCCCGGCGTCGCCAAGGTCGCCTTCACCGGATCGACCCGGACGGGGCAGGCGGTGCTGTCCGCCTCGGTCCCGGACCTGAAGCGGGTGACTCTGGAGCTGGGCGGCAAGTCGCCCTCGATCCTCTGTGCGGACGCCGATCTGGCCAAGGCCATCCCCGAGGCGGCCTTCGGCTGTTTCTTCAACTCGGGACAGGTCTGCTATGCGGGCACGCGGCTTTACGCGCATCGCTCCATCTACGAGGCGGTGCTGGATGGGTTGGCGGCGACGGCGGCGGCCCTGCCGATGGGCGTCAGTTCGGATCGCGGCGCCCAGCTGGGGCCGTTGATCAGCCGTCGTCAGTATGACCGGGTCGCAGGCTTCGTCGATCGGGCCCTGGCGTCGGGCATCCAGCGTCATGGGGATGCGCCCGCCGCGCCTGAGGGCGGGCATTTCTATCCGCCCACCGTCCTGCGCGACGTGCCGCCGGACGCCGAGATCGCGCGCGAGGAGGTGTTCGGGCCGGTCCTGGCCGTCACCCCCTTCGACACCTTCGAAGAGGCGGTCGCCCTGGCCAACGACAGCGACTACGGCCTGGCCGCCCACATCTGGACCCGCGATCTGGGCACGGCGCACCGGGCGGCGGCCGAGCTGGAGGCCGGGACCGTGTTCGTGAACTGCATTCTGTCGGCCGACCCGGCCTTCCCCTTCGGCGGCATGAAACGCTCCGGCCTCGGGCGCGAGAACGGCCCGGACGTTCTGGACGCCTACCTCGAATCCAAATCCGTCGTCATGGCCCTGCCGTGACCGCGCCTCTCTGTCTTGCGTTCCAAGGATAATCTCCATGCAGATCACCGCCGCCGTCGCCCGCAAACCGCACGCCGATTTCTCGATCGAGAGCGTCGAGATGGAGAGCCCGCGCGCCGATGAGGTGCGGGTGCGGATCACCGGCGTCGGCCTGTGCCACACCGACCTGATCACGCGCGACGGCTTCATTCCCGTGGCCCTGCCCGCCGTGCTGGGCCATGAAGGCGCGGGCATCGTCGAGGCGGTCGGCGCCGACGTGACCAAGGTGGCGCCCGGCGACCGGGTGGTGCTGAGCTTCGCCAGCTGCGGCCATTGTTCGCGCTGCAACGACCATCTGCCGTCCTATTGCCGCGAGTTTCCGGCCCTGAACTACGCCGGGGCGCGCAAGGACGGTTCGACGGGCCTGAGCATCGACGGCCGGCCCGTCTCGTCCAACTTCTTCGGCCAGTCGTCCTTCGCCAGTCACGCCCTGGCGTTCGAGCGCAACATCGTGAAGATCGAGGACGCCGATGCGCCGCTCGAAATCCTGGGGCCGCTGGGCTGCGGCTTTCAGACGGGCGCGGGCGGGATCATGCGGTCGCTGGCCTGTCCGGCGGGGTCGACCCTGGCGGTCTTCGGCGGCGGGCCGGTCGGTCTGTCGGCGGTGATGGGGGCGGTCATCCAGGGCTGTGCGACCATCATCCTGGTCGAGCCGATCGCGGCGCGGCGCGACCTGGCGCTGGAGCTGGGGGCGACCCATGTGATCGACCCGGCGGCCGGAAACGTGACCGAGGCGATCCGGGCCATCCTGCCCGACGGCGTGGACTACGCCTTCGAGACCAGCGGGCGCGAGCCGGTGGTCGAGGCGGCCCTGGCCAGCCTGGCCAGCCACGGCGTCCTGGGTCTGGTGGGGGTGCCGCCCAGGCCCGAAAGCAGCCTGTCGGTCAATCTGGCCGGGCTGATCACCTATGGCCATCGCATCCAGGGCATCATTGAGGGCGACAGCGACCTGGATGGCTTCATTCCGCAGCTGGTGGCCCTGCACCGCGAGGGCCGGTTCCCCATCGAAAAGCTGACCAGGACCTGGCCCCTGTCCGAAATCAACGCCGCCGTCGAGGCGCAGCATAAGGGTGAATGCGTGAAAGCCGTCCTGATCCCCTGATCCGTTTCGTGGCGGCCCGCGCCGTCACGCTCCTGTTCCCTCCCCGGAAAACTACGCCGATCGTCGCCCCGCGGCGATTGATCGGCGGCCCTTTCCCGAAAGTCGACCGATGTTCCTGCTGTCCCAACCGAAACCCCAATCCACGATGGAGCGTCTCTGATGCCCGGCGTCACGGTGATCCTGCGCGAAGGCGAGGCCGTCGCGGTCGAGGCCGAGATCGGCGTGTCGATGATGGAGGCGATCCGCAACGCCGGGATCGACGAGGTTGTGGCCCTGTGCGGCGGCTCCTGCTCCTGCGCCACCTGTCATGTCTTCGTGGAGGAGGGGGCGGAGGCCCTGCCCGAGATGGGGGCGGACGAAGCCGACATGCTGGAATGCAGCCTCTATCGCCAGCCGAACTCGCGCCTGTCCTGCCAACTGCCGGTGACGGCGGCCACGGCGGGGCTGGTCGTGCGCATCGCGCCGGAGGAGTGAGACATGACGGCGCAGCTTGATCATGCGGACGTGCTGATCGTGGGCGGGGGCCAGGGCGGCGCCCAGACCGCGATCTCGCTGCGCCAGCTCGGATTTCAGGGGACCATCGCCATCGTCGGGGACGAGCCGGAACCGCCCTATGAGCGGCCGCCCCTGTCCAAGGAGTATTTCGCCGGCGACAAGACCTTCGACCGGCTGCATCTGCGCCCCGCCGCCTACTGGAGCGAAAAGGCCGTCGCCCTGATCACCGGCGAGACGGTGGTGCGCGTGGACCCCGAGAGTCGGGAGGTCGAGACGGCTTCCGGCCGACGGATGAGCTATGGCGTCCTGGTCTGGGCCGCGGGCGGGTCGCCGCGCCGGATGACGTGCGAGGGCGCCGGTCTGGCCGGGGTTCACGCCGTCCGCAGCCGGGCGGACATCGACGCCATCCTGGCCGAACTGCCCGGCGTGACGCGCGTGGCCATCGTCGGCGGCGGCTATATCGGGCTGGAGGCGGCGGCGGTTCTTCGGAAGTTCGGCAAGGCCGTGACCCTGATTGAGGCCCAGGACCGGCTGCTGGCGCGGGTCGCGGGGCCGCAGCTGTCGGCCTTCTTCGCCGAGGAACACCGGGCGCGGGGCGTGGACCTCCGGCTGGGCGTGGGCGTGGATCATCTGGAAGGCGTGGGCCGGGTCGCCGGGGTCGTGCTGGCGGACGGCGAGCGGATCGCGGCGGATCTGGTCATAGTCGGCATCGGCATCACCCCCAATGTCGCGGTGCTGGAGGCGGCGGGCGCCCGGACGACGAACGGCATCGACGTGGACGCCCGCTGCCGCACCAGCCTGCCCGACGTCTTCGCCATCGGCGACTGCGTCAATCAGGCCAGCCGTTTCGCCGGGACTGGCCGCATCCGCATCGAATCCGTGCCCAGCGTGACGGAGCAGGCCGCCACCGTCGCGCGCGAACTGACGGGGCAGGGGCGCGACCATGACGCCCTGCCGTGGTTCTGGTCCAACCAGTACGATCTGAAGCTGCAGACCATCGGCCTGTCGGGCGGATATGATCAGGAGATCGTGCGCGGCGATCCGGCGGCGCGCAGCTTTTCGGTCGTCTATCTGCGCGAGGGGCGGATCATCGCCGTGGACGCCATCAACGCCGCCAAGGACTTCATGAAGGGCCGGGCCTGGGTCACGAACGGGGCCACGGCCGAGGTGCTGGCGACCTGATCCGCCGGATCAGGTCGCGCTGATGAATTCCGCGGGACGGCGGGCGACGAAGGCGGAGATGCCCTCGCGGCTTTCGGCGGCGCGTCCGGCCAGGGCGATGGCGCGGGCCTCGGCCTCCAGATGGGCTTCCAGAGAGGCGCCGTAAGCGCCCAGCAACAGCTCGCGCGTCCGGCCCCAAGCGCCGACGGCCGAGCGTGACAACTGGTCCGCCAGTTGCTCGGCTTGATGCGACAGCGACGCTTCGGTCCCTGCATCCTCAGCATCGCAAACCCGCGTCACCAGACCCAGTTCGGCGGCGCGCGCGGCCGACAGGGTCGGGTCGGTCAGCATCAGCTCCTGCGCGTTTCGCAGGCCGATCAGGCGCGGCAGCAGCCAGGTCGAGCCGCCGTCCGGCGACAGGCCCAGCTTGCCATAGGCCAGGGTGAAGCTGGCGCTGGGCGAGGCCAGGGCGATGTCGCCCAGCAGGGCCAGGCTGAAGCCCGCGCCCGCCGCCGGGCCGTTGACGACGGTGATCAGCGGCTTCTGCATCCGCGCCAGCCGGGAGACGGCGGAATGGAGATAGCTGGTCAGTTCCTTCAGCAGATGGGGGATGCGCTCTCCGGCCGAGGCGAACAGCTTCACGTCGCCGCCGACGCAGAACATGCGCCCGGCCCCGGTCAGGACCACGCAACGCACCGTCGGGTCTTCATCGCAGTCGATCGCCGCCTCCATCAGCGCCTTGGCCAAGGCGACGTCGATGGCGTTTCCGGCGGCGGGGCGGTTGAGGATCAGGCGGACGACTGCGCCCTGGCGCTCGACGATCAGGGGGGCGGGTTCGGTCATAGGCGGGCCTGTCGGGCTTGTTGCAGGGCGATTTCGGAAATCAGGGGCAGGGTGGCGACCATCTCGCGCGCATGGGCGGACGAGGCGGTGCCCCGCGCGATCCGCGCCTTGATGCCATGGAAGATGGCCGCCAGGCGGAACAGGTTGAAGACGACGTAGAAGTCGAGGTCGGGCACGGCGTCCAAGCCTCTCCGGCGGCGATAGCGTTCCACATATTCGGCCTCGCCGGGCAGATTGAGCGTCTTCAGGTCCGCGCCGACCAGACCCGCCAGCATCATCGGCGGGATGCGGTACATCATCATATTGTAGGCGAAGTCGGCGATGGGCTGGCCGATGGTGGACAACTCCCAGTCCAGCACCGCCACCACGCGCGGCTCGGTGGGATGGAAGATCATATTGTCGATGCGGAAGTCGCCGTGGACGATGGAGGGGGCGCCGTCCGGCGGCATATGCTGCGTTAGCCAGTCGATCAGGGCCTCAAGATTCTTCTCCGGCCCGGCCTCGGCCAGATCGGCCTGATACTGACGGCTCCAGCGCCTGACCTGACGGGCGACATAGGCGTCCGGGCGGCCATAGTCCTCCAGACCGATGGCCCGGTAGTCGATGTCGTGCAGCCGGGCAAGGGTGTCGGCCATGGCGTGGAAATAGGCGGGCCGGTCGGCGGCGAGGACGTCGGGCAGGGTCGCGTCCCAGAAGATGCGGCCCTCGACCAGATCCATCACATAGAAGGCGGTGCCGATGACCGAGGCGTCCTCGCACAGGCCGTGGACCCTTGGCACGGGGAAGTCGACCGTGCCCAGGGCGGACACGATGCGGGCCTCGCGCTCGACCGCATGGGCGCCGTCCGCCAGCTGACCGGGCGGCTTGCGGCGCAGAACATAGTTCCGGCCCGGTGTGGACAGCCGATAGGTCGGATTGGACTGACCGCCCTTGAACTGATGCACCGACAGGGGACCGGCGAAGTCGGGAATGGCCGCGGCCATCCATTGCGCCAGCGCGGCCTCGTCGAAACGGTGTTTGTCGCTGACGGCGGTGAAACCGGCGTTGGGGTTGTCAGTCATCGGTTCGCGCCTCGCGCTTGATGGCCTTGGCCAGGCTCCATTTATGGACCTCGGTGGGACCGTCGTAGATGCGGAAGGCGCGCAGTTCGCGATAGATCTGGGCCACGATGCTGTCGTCGGTCACGCCTGTTCCGCCCATGACCTGAACGCAGCGATCCGCCACGGCGTAAAGGCCCTCCGACACCGCGACCTTGGCCATCGAGCTTTCGACCGTGCCCAAGGCGCCGGTGTCCTGGGCGCCCGTGTCCAGAACGCCGGCGCACCAGTCGATCATCAGTTCGGCCTGTTTCAGCGCGATGCGGTTTTCCGCCAGCATGAAGCCCACGCCCTCGTGGTCGATCAGGGGCTTGCCGAAGGCCTGGCGTTTCACGGCGTAGGCGACGGCGATCTCCTGGGCGCGGGTGCAGGCGCCCAGCCAGCGCATGCAGTGGGACAGGCGCGCAGGCGACAGGCGGACCTGGGCGTATTTGAAGCCCTCGCCGCTGTGGCCCAGCATCTGGTCGGCCGGAATGCGCAGATTGTCGATGGTCACGACCGCATGGCCGCCGGGCATGGAGGTGTCGATGGTGTTCAGGATGCGCTCGATCCTGATCGCCGGATCGGGCAGGTCGATCAGGAACATGCAGGCGCCTTCGTCCGACTTCGCCATGACGATGCCGATGTCCGCCCCGTCCGCGCCGGTGATGAAGGCCTTGCGGCCGTTGACGACCCAGTGATCGCCGTCCAGCCGACAGGTGGTCCGCATCATCGACGGGTCCGAACCCGCGCCGCCGTCCTCGGCCGGTTCGGTCATGAAAAAGGCCGACCGCGCGCGTCCCGACACCAGCGGCTCCAGAAAGCGCGCCTTGATTTCGGGCGAGCCGACCTTGCCGATCAGATACATATTGCCTTCGTCGGGCGCGGCGACGTTGACGGCGATGGGGCCCAGAGGCGACAGGCCCGACGCCCGCAGCACCACGGCCGTCTCGCGCTGGCTCAGGTGCGACCCGTCGGGTCGGATGTGCGGCGTCAGCACGCCGGCCTCGCGGGCCAGGTCCCGCAGTTCGCGCACCAGGTCGTCGGTCGGGCCATGGGCCGTGCATCGCGCGTCGCGCTCATAGGGAGCCACTTGCCGGCGCACAAAGGTCTCGACGCGGGCGGCGATGCCGCGCGCCTCGTCTGAAATCGGGGTCAAGAGGGGGCGTCCTTTGCGTGATAGTCGTCGCGGATCAGGCGTTTCAGCAGCTTGCCGGTGGGTTCGCGCGGCAGGGTCTGGCGGAAGTCGATCTGGCGCGGCGTCTTGACCCCGCCCAACTGTTCCCTCGCCATTCGGGTCAGGGCCTGGGCCAGCTCAGGCCCGGCGTCGGACCAGCGCACGGGCTGCACCACCGCCACGACCCGTTCGCCCATTTCCTCGTCCGGGGCGCCGATGACGGCGACATCGGCCACGTCCGGGTGGGTGATCAGCAGGTTCTCGATCTCCTGCGGATAGATGTTCACCCCGCCGGATATGATCATGAACCCCTTTCGGTCGGTCAGGAACAGATAGCCGTCCGCATCCAGATGGCCGATGTCGCCCAGGGTGGCCCAGCCCTGGGGACTGTGGGCCTGGGCCGTCTTTTCCGGGTCGTTGTGATAGGCGAAGGCCGGGCCGTCGGAGAAGAACACCTCTCCGACTTCTCCGACCGGCAGTTCCTCGGCCGCCGCGTTCAGGATGCGCACCTTTCCCAGCACCGCCCGGCCCACCGAGCCGGGCTTGGCCAGCCACTCTTGGGCCGACAGCGCGGTGATGCCGCAGGTCTCGGTGCCGGAATAATATTCGTGGATGATCGGCCCCCACCAGTCGATCATGGCCTGTTTGACCGGCACGGGGCAGGGCGCCGCCGCATGGATGACGGCCGTCATGCTGGACATGTCGCATCGGGCGCGGACCGCCTCGGGCAGTTTCAGCATCCGCACGAAATGGGTCGGAACCCAGGTGCTGGCGGTGATGCGATAGCGTTCGATATGGGCCAGGGCCTGTTCGGGATCGAACTGGCGCATGATGACCACCGCGCCGCCGAACCGATGCACCGTCATGGCCCAGCGCAGGGGCGCGGCGTGATATAGCGGCGACGTGGACAGATAGACGGTGTCCTGATCCATTCCATACAGATCGCGCCCCATCGCCATCAGGGGCGTGGAGGCGTCCAGCGGGCCGGTCGGCAGGGTCGGACGCACGCCCTTGGGCCGTCCGGTGGTGCCCGACGAATAGAGCATGTCCGTCCCCGGCTCCGCATCCTGGGGCAGGTCGGGCGAAAGGGCGGATCGTTCCTCTGTCCAGTTCCTCAGTCCGGCGGCGCCCGTGATGGAATAGGCGGCGATGTCCAGCGTCGCGGCCGCCTCGCGGACGTTTTCGGCCAGACCGTCCGAGGCGATCACCAGCCGCGCGTCGGCGTCCTTCAGGATATAGGTCAGGTCGGCGATGCTGCTCTTGGTGGACAGGCTGGTCAGGAAGACCCCGATCCTCTGGGCGGCCCAGGCGATGCGGAAGGTGTCGAAGCCGTTGTCCAGCACCACCGCGACGACGTCGCCGCGCTTCAGCCCCAGCGCCCGCATCAGCCGCGCGCCCTGATTGGCCGCCGCCTCCAGCTGGGCATAGGTCATCGCCTCGCCGGTCTCGGCCAGAATACAGGCGGGTTTGTCGGGCACGCGCCGGGCATGGCCCAGCGGGTGTGCGGCCTGCGCCATCGAGGGACTCCTCCGGTTTCGGGTCATGCGCCAGGTCCATCCCGGGCCGCCCGATAATCTTGTTGAGCCGATGCGAGCCGAAGTCGGAGGTGCGGCGCAAGGGCGGCGCAAGAAACGTCAAATCTTGCAACAATCGAGGGCAAAGCCTTCGCCCCCGATCGGCCCTAGCGTGAAATCGCCTGCTGGAGAGGCTCGGCGCCGCTGTCGGCCGCTGGCCCCGGCGATCACCCTTTCAAGGAAGACCGAGACATGAACATCGCCGGACATGCCGCCATCGTCACCGGAGGCGCTTCGGGCCTGGGCGGGGCGACCGCCGCCCGCCTGGCCAGGGCCGGCGCCAAGGTCACGATCCTGGATCGCAACCCCGACCTGGCGGCCGAGACCGCCGCCAAGATCGGCGGCCGGTTCGCGGTCGCGGACGTCGCCGACGAACAGGCGGTGGCCGACGCCCTGGCCGAGGCCGAGGGCCTGAACGGCAAGGCGCGCATCCTGGTGAACTGCGCCGGCATCGGCCCGCCCGCCAAGGTCATCGGCCGCGACGGCAAGGCCATTCCCCTGGCCGACTTCGTGCGGATCGTCACGGTCAATCTGATCGGCAGCTTCAACGTCCTGTCCAAGTTCGCAGAGCGGCTGCACGACGCCGAAACCGTGGGCGAGGAGCGCGGCGTGATCGTCAACACCGCCAGCGTCGCCGCCTTCGACGGCCAGATCGGACAGGCGGCCTATGCGGCGTCCAAGGCGGCCATCGCGGGCATGACCCTGCCGATCGCGCGCGAGTTCGCCCGATACGGCATTCGGGTGACGACCATCGCGCCGGGCCTGTTCCTGACGCCGCTGTTGGCGACCCTGCCGCAGGAGGCGCAGGATTCGCTGGGCCAGCAGGTGCCGTTCCCCGCCCGCCTGGGCGACCCGGACGAATACGCCCAGCTGGTGGAGGCCATCGTGACCAATCCGATGCTGAACGGCGAGACCATCCGTCTGGACGGCGCCATCCGCATGGCCCCGCGCTGAATCTGATCAGGGAGAAACGGCCATGGCCGAAGCCTATATCGTCGAGAGCCTGCGCACCGCCGGCGGACGCCGCAACGGCCGTCTGGCCGGATGGCATCCGGCGGACCTGGGGGCGGAAATCCTGAACGCCCTGGTCGAGCGCTCGGGCATCGACCCGGCCGCGATCGACGACGTGATCATGGGCTGCGTCACCCAGGCGGGCGAGCAGGCCTTCGCCTTCGGCCGCAACGCCGTGCTGGCCTCGCGTCTGCCGGAATCGGTCCCGGCCGTGACCATCGACCGCCAGTGCGGCTCGTCCCAGCAGGCGGTGCAGTTCGCCGCCCAGGCCGTTCTCAGCGGAACCCAGGACGTGGTCATCGCCGCCGGCGCCGAGAGCATGAGCCGCGTGCCGATGTTCACCAATATGAGCTTTCATCAGGAAAAGGGCATCGGCGAAGGCCCGCTGAGCGCCCGGATCAAGGCGCGCTACGGCCGCGACGTCTTCAGCCAGTTCGAGGGCGCGGAGATGATCGCGCGCAAATACGGCTTCGACCGCGAGGCCCTGGACGCCTTCGCCCTGCGAAGCCACCAGCGGGCCGCCGCGGCGACCGGGGCGGGCGCCTTCGACGCCGAGATCGTGCCGCTTGAAATCCAGACGCCCGACGGCCCCCAAACGCATCTTCGTGACGAGGGTGTTCGTCCCGACGCCACGATGGACAGCATCGGCTCGGTCAAGACCCTGACGGAGGGCGGGGTCGTCACCGCCGCCAACGCCAGCCAGATCTGCGACGGCGCATCCGGCGCGCTGATCGTGTCGGAGGCGGCGCTGAAGCGTTTCGACCTGACGCCGATCGCGCGCATTCACAACTTCACGGTCACGGCGGGCGATCCGGTCATCATGCTGGAAGAACCGATCCCGGCGACGAAGCGCGCGCTGGAACGGGCCGGGCTGCGGATTCAGGACATCGACCTCTATGAGGTCAACGAGGCCTTCGCGCCCGTGCCGCTGGCCTGGCTCCAGGCGCTGGACGCCGATCCCGACCGGCTGAACGTGAACGGCGGCGCCATCGCCCTGGGCCATCCTCTGGGCGCCTCGGGGACCAAGCTGATGTCCACCCTGATCCACGCCCTGCGCGCGCGGGGCGGGAAATACGGGCTGCAAACCATGTGCGAAGGCGGCGGCGTCGCCAACGTCACCATCGTCGAGGCCTTGTGATGGGCGTAACCAGAAGGTTTGCGGGCTGATGGCGATAAGAACCCGCCTGACCGCCCTGCTCGGCATCGAACACCCCGTCGTCCAGGGCGGCATGATGTGGGTGGGTCGCGCCGAACTCGCCGCCGCCGTTTCCAATGCGGGCGGCCTGGGCATTCTGACGGGTCTGACGCCGGGGTCGCCCGATGCGCTGCGTCGCGAGATCGATCGGTGCCGGACCCTGACCGACAAGCCCTTCGGCGTGAACCTGACTATCCTGCCCTCGGTCAGTCCGCCGCCCTATGCCGAATATCGCAAGGCGATCATCGACAGCGGCGTGACCATCGTGGAGACCGCCGGCCATCGGCCCCAGGAACATGTCGAGGACTTCAAGGCCCACGGCGTGACCGTGCTGCACAAATGCACGGCCGTCCGCCATGCGGTCGCGGCCGAACGGATGGGCGTGGACGTCATCTCCATCGACGGCTTCGAATGCGCGGGTCATCCGGGCGAGGACGACATCGCCGGTCTGGTCCTGATCCCGGCGGCCGTGGACAAGGTGGCGATCCCGGTCATCGCCTCGGGCGGGATCGCGGACGGTCGAGGTCTGGCGGCGGCCCTGGCCCTGGGCGCCGAAGGGGTCAATATGGGCACCCGGTTCTGCGCGACGGTCGAGGCCCCGATCCACGACAAGATCAAACAGTTCCTGGTCGCCAATGACGAACGGGCGACGAACCTGATCTTCCGCCAGTTCCACAACACCGGCCGCGTCGCGCGCAACAGCGTGTCGGACGAGGTCGTGGCCCGATCCCTGAAGCCCGGCGCGGTCTTCGAGGACGTTGGCCCGCTGGTCTCGGGCGCGCTGGGGCGCGAAGCCCTTGAGACCGGCGATCTGGACAAGGGGTTGATCTGGGCCGGACAGGTCCAGGGCCTGATCCACGACATCCCGACCTGCCGCGACCTGCTCGCCACGATGATCGCCGACGCCGAAACGATAATCAGCCGTCGTCTGGCCGGAATGCTCGCCGGGGATCATGTCGCCTGATCCATAACTATGCCGAGGCCGAGAGAGGGCCGCTTTCGACACATTCGCCCTGGATGGGGCTGGGTGCAGATCGAGGCGGATGTCTCATCGGTCGGCCTATCGCCGGATGTCGAACCCGCCGTCGCCCAGGGCGGCGTGGACGTCTTCGGCGGAGGCCAGGTTGAAGTCGCCGGGGATGGCGTGTTTCAGGCCGGCGGCGGCCAGGCCGAAGTCCAGCGCCTGTTGATCGGACCAGCCGCTCCACAGACCGAAGAGGACGCCGGAGGCGAAGGCGTCGCCGCCGCCGACGCGGTCGATGACGCCGGTCAGATGGATGGCCTCGGTTCGGGTCTCGATCACCTCGTCGCCGTCGCGGGTCAGCAGGACGGCGGACAGGGCCTGGTCGGCGACGCTGTCCTGAACCCGCAGGGTGCAGGCGATCCGCTCCAGTCGAGGGAAGGCGGCGAAGGCGGCGGCGGCGGCCCGGCGACGACGCTCGGCCGGATCGGGGCTGTCGAACGTCGTCTTCAGCACCAGGGCGAAGTCGCGGTCGTCGGCGAAGGCGATGCTGGCCCCCGCCAGCATCCGGCCCAGGGTCGCGGGCGGATCGCCGTCCCACTGCTCCCACAGCTTGCCGCGGAAGTTGCCGTCATAGCTGACCTTGACGCCCTTGCGGACGGCGGCCTCGATCAGGGCGACGGCGGCGGCCGAGCCGTTGGGGCCGGTCGCGGGCGTGACGCCCGAGGCGTGCAGCCATTCCACCCCGTCCAGCAGCCGGTCCCAGTCGAAGACCGCGTTCACATGCTGGACGAAGGCCGAACCGGCGCGGTCATAGAGAACCTCGGACGGACGCCTGACCGCGCCCGGCGTCAGGAAATACAGCCCCATCCGGCCCGGCGTGAAGACGATGGGGGTGGTGTCGACGCCGTGCTGGCGCACCGCATCGCGGGCCGCGCGGCCCAGGGCGTTGTCGGGCAGGACGGTGGCCATCCGCGTCGGAACGCCGAACCGGGCCAGGGACACCGCGACATTGGCCTCGGCCCCGCCCGGACGCACGGTCAGGGCGGGGGACTGCAGCAGCAGTTCGTTCTGGTTCGGCGACAGCCGCAGCAGCATCTCGCCGAAGCAGAGGATGTGTCTGGATAAGGCGTTCTGGGACATGAGACTAACCGCAGCGGGATCGGATATGCACCTTGCCTGAAGGCGAGACGAGAGCGAACGCCTTCAGTCTTTTGTCGTCATCCTCGCCCTTGTGGCGAGGATCCATACTCCCGGTGGGTCGGCAGAGTGCGCCAACCTTTGAAACCGTGATTATGGATCCTCGGGACAGGCCCGAGGATGACGATTTCCAGATCAGCGCGCCTGCCAGCCGCCGTCGACCGGCAGGATGGCGCCCTGGACATAGTCGGAGGCCCGGCTGGCCAGGAAGACGGCGGCGCCGCCCAGGTCCGAGGGCTGGCCCCAGCGACCGGCGGGGATGCGGCCCAGGATCTCGGCCGACCGCACCGGGTCCTCGCGCAGGGCCTGGGTGTTGGCGGTGGCGAAATAGCCGGGGGCGATGGCGTTGGCGGTAATGCCGTGCGGCGCCCATTCGTTGGCCATCAGCTTGGTCAGGCCCGCCACGCCCGACTTGGACGCCGTATAGGAGGGCACGCGGATGCCGCCCTGGAAGGACAGCATGGAGGCGATGTTGATGATCTTGCCGCCGTCGCCTTGCTTGATGAACAGGCGGGCGACCGCCTGGCTCATGAAGAAGACGGTCTTCAGATTGATGTTCATCACCAGGTCCCAGTCGGCCTCGGTGAAGTCGACCGCGTCGGCGCGGCGGATCAGGCCGGCGTTGTTGACCAGGATGTCGACCCGGCCCATCGCCTCCAACGCCTCGGCCAGCACGCGCTCGACGGGCTCGATGGAGGTCAGGTCGGCGCTGACGGCGTGGGCGCGACGGCCCATGGCCTTCACCCGGGCCACGGTGTCGTCGGAATCGGCCAGGGCCACCGAAACGATGTCGGCGCCCGCCTCGGCCAGGGCCAGGGCGATGCCCTGACCCAGACCCACGTTGCCGCCCGTCACCAGCGCAACCTTGCCCGTCAGATCAAACGGATTGCTCATTGGTTTCCTCGTCCTATCCTGTTTTCTTCGTGAGCTGTCGATCGCTAATGGCGCGCTGGAAACGGGCGTGCCTATGACGTCTGCGATACGCTTGCTGTGGACTTGGTAACCGGTGTCATATTAGGATGCAATGGACTAGGCCATAATCGACATCTGTCCGGTGTTGCGCCGCCACCCTTTTGAGGAATCCCCATCCATGAAGATCGCTCTCATCATCGAAAACAGCCAGGCCGCCAAAAGCGAGACGGTGCATGCCGCGCTGACCGCCGTGGCGAAGCCGCTGGGTCACGAGGTCTTTCACTATGGAATGTATGCGGCCGAGGATAAGGCGTCGCTGACCTATGTGATGAACGGGGTGCTGGCCGCCATTCTTCTGAATTCAGGCGCGGCGGATTTCGTCGTCACGGGTTGTGGGACGGGCATGGGTTCGATGTTGGCCTGCAACAGCATGCCGGGCGTCTTCTGTGGTCTGGTGATCGATCCGACGGACGCCTTCCTGTTCGGTCAGATCAATGACGGCAACGCCATCTCCATGCCCTACGCCAAGGGCTTCGGCTGGGCGGCCGAACTGAACCTGCAGGACGTCTATCGCAAGCTGTTCGACGGCGAGCGGGGGCTGGGCTATCCCAAGGAGCGCGCCGAGATCATGCGCAAGAACCGCGGCGTCCTCAGCGACCTGAAGGCGGCTGCCTGCCACGATCTGCTGACGGTGTTGAAGGCGATGGATCAGGACCTGCTGAAGGCCGCCATCGCCGGCGAGCGTTTCCAGGACTACTTCTTCGCCAACGCCACGGACGAAGGCATCCGCGACTATCTGAAGGGCGTTCTCGCTTCGTCTTCGGCTGTCGAAACGGCGTAGAGTTCACAGGCGCCGGGGGCGAAACGTCGGGATCGACGTATCGCCCCCCTGCGAGGCCCTGAATGGTCAGGCGGCTTTGATGGCGGAGTTTCGCACGATCAAGGTCGGACGGACTTCGGCCTGGTTCAGGCCTGTCGGGTCGAGGCCACGCATCGGCGCCAACAGTTTTTCCGCCGCCATTCGTCCCATGTCGCGGATAGGCAGACGCACAGACGTCAGGTTCGGCCAGACCCTGGCGGCCATGGGGAGATCGTCGAATCCCACGACCGAGAGGTCGCGCGGCAGCTCCAATCCCCGCTCGCGAGCCGCCTGCATGACGCCGATGGCCATATCGTCATTCAGAGTGAAGATCGCGGTAGGCGGCGTTTCCAGAGCCAGCAGGGCATGACCAGCCGCCACGCCTGATTCGAAAGTATAGGCGCCCTTGAAATCATAAGACGGGTCCAGCGGAATACCCCGCTCGGCAAGGGCGTCCAGGAAGCCCTTGCTTCTCACCGCGGAAGACCGAAAGAGGTCCGGCCCGCGCACCAGCCCTATCCGCCGGTGTCCGAGAGACGCCAGATGGTTGGCGGCCTCTGCGGCGCCCATCCCGTCGTTGGTGACGAGCATCGCCTCGGGTTCGTCCAGAGCGACGGAGGCGATGCGGACATAGGGGCAGTCCATTTCGCGCAACAGAGCGATGACCCTCTGATCCTCGGACACCGAAGGGGGCATGATGACGCCGGAAAGGCGCTGACGCTCCACAAAGCCGCGGATGTCGTCGAGCAAGGTCGGCATATCGCGGTTGCAGGGGTGGACGACGAGTTCCAGGCCCGAACCTTTCAGGGCGTCCAGCACGCCCTGCTGCATATTCACTACATAGGTCGGGCTGGGGTTGTCGTAGATGAGGCCGACCAACAGCGAGCGGCGAAAGGCCAGTGCGCGGGCCTGGGGGTCTGGGGTGAAACCCAGCGCCTCAATGACGGCGTTCACCCGCTCGCGCGTGTCCGCCTTGACGAAGGGCGATTGATTGATGACCCGCGAGACGGTTTTTTTGGAGACCTTCGCCTCACGGGCGACGTCGTTGATCGTGGCCCGCTTGCCCGGTTTGCCGGATCGCGGATCGTCTTGAGCCAAGGCCGGCTCCTCCCTTGTCTGAACTCTAGGCATAGCCGCTCGCGACGCGCGACGCCATCGTGAGCCGCAAAACTAGATTGACACCGGTTACCATCGTCGTTTTTATCGACGGGTCTTCACGAGGCCGTTTCCTTGATTTCCACGATTCCCTTTCTGAGTTCCGGGCGATGAACGCGACGGTCGTCACGTCATCCCACCAGCCAGCCAAAAGCACGGAGATCGCGGAGCGATTTGTCGCCGCGCGTCTGGAACGGCGTTCATTGCCTGGGTTTCCAGGGGTCGAACCCCGCGCGATGGCCGAGGCCTACGCCATTCAGGACATCGCCATCGATCTGTTTCCCGATCGTTTGGCGGGATGGAAAGTCGGAGGGGTCGCTGCGTCGCTTCAGGCGACGTTGGGCGTGCATCGCTTGGCCGGCGCGGTGTTCGACCGCAATGTCTGGTTCTATGACGGCCGTGCGCCCACGCTTCTGCCGGTCATCAATGGGGGCTTTGCGGCGGTCGAAGCCGAGTTCATCGCGCGCATCGGCGCCGACGTCGATCCGCTCAAGACGGAATGGACCTTGAACGAGGCGCGGAATGTCGTCGACAAGGTCTTCGTCGGCGTCGAACTGGCCGGCAGTCCGTTGGCCAGCATCAACGACCTGGGACCGACCGTCGTCGCTGCGGACTTCGGCAACAACGGAGGGGTGGTCGTCGGGCCCGAAGTGAAGAACTGGCGCGAACAGATCGACGACATCGCGGTCGAGACGGTCATCAACGGCGCCAGCGTCGGTCGAGGCGGTTCGCGATCGCTGGAAGGAGGTCCGCTGGAATCCGTGCGCTTCCTGCTGGAGCATTGCGCCCGATGGGGCCGCCCCTTGACGGCTGGAACCCTGGTGACCACCGGCGCCGTGACCGGCGTTCATCGCGCGCAGGCCGGCGACGAGGCGGTGTGCATCTTTCGCGGTGTGACGGAGATTCACTGCTCGGTCGTCCCGGCCGACGGCGACTAAACCATCACCGGACGCCAACCTGTCCATCGCCTCGGCGATCAGAGACGGGACGTGTCGAGGAAACATCAGAAACGGGCTGTAAGAGAATGTCAGACGCCTCAGTCGCGCCGCCGATCAAGATCAAGGCGCCGTCACCAGGAAAATATCGCTGGATCATCATGTGGTTGCTGTTCGCGGCCATGGTCATCAACTATGTCGATCGCCAGATGATCGGCTTTCTGAAGCCGACGCTGTCGGGCGAGTTCGGATGGTCGGAAACGGACTATGCGGACATCGTCTTCTGGTTTCAGGCGTCCTATGCGGTGGCCTATCTGCTCTGGGGGCGGATCATGGACCGAATAGGAGCGCGCTGGGGTCTGGGGATCGCGTTCGGCATCTGGCAGATCGGCCACATGATGCATGGCGCCGCCCGTGATCTGTCGCATTTCATGATGGCGCGCATGGTTCTGGGGGTGGGGGAGGCCGGCGGCTTTCCGGGCAGCATCAAGGCGGTCGCCGAATGGTTCCCCAAGAAGGAGCGCGCCCTGGCGACGGGTCTGTTCAACGCCGGCACGAACATCGGCGCGATCGTCACGCCCCTGATCGTGCCGGGTCTGGTTCTGGCGTTCGGGTGGCAGATGGCCTTCGTCATCACAGGCCTATTGGGTCTGATCTGGCTTCCGATCTGGCTTTTGATGTATCGCCGCCCGCGAGAGGTGAGGGGGCTGTCGGCGACAGAACTGGCCTATATCGAACAAGACCCTGCCGACGTGATCGAAAAGGTGAAGTGGACCAAGCTGCTGACGGTCAAGGAAACCTGGGCCTATGCGCTGGGCAAGTTCCTGATCGACCCAATCTGGTGGATGTTCCTGTTCTGGTTGCCGGATTTCCTGGGCAAGACCTATGGACTGGATCTGAAGACGTTCGGTCCTCCCATCGTGGCCATCTATCTGCTCAGCGATGTCGGGTCCGTAGGCGGCGGCTGGCTGTCGTCGCGCTTCATGCATCGGGGCATGAAGCTGAACCGAGCGCGGAAGATCACCATGCTGATCTGCGCCCTGTGCGCGGTTCCAGTGGCCTTCGCAGCCTCCGCTTCGAACCTGTGGGTCGCCGTTGGGATCATCGGCCTGGCCACGGCCGCTCACCAAGGGTTTTCAGCCAATCTGTACGCTTTTCCGGCCGATGTCTTCCCCCGTGCGGCCGTGGGGTCGGTCGTGGGGATCGGCGGCATGTTGGGCGGCATCGGCGGCATGGCTATGGCAAAATACGCCGGCTTCGTCCTGGAAAAGATCGGCACCTATACGCCGATCTTCATCGTGGCCGCATCGGCCTATCTGATCGCCCTCTTGGTCGTGCATCTGCTGTCGCCCAACTATGCGCCAGCCAAGGTCTGAGGACCAAACCTCTTCGTAAAAGCGGAAAGGCCGGGCTCGCAAGCCCGGCCTTTTCGTCGCCTGCAGACGTTTGGCGGGGACGCCCGCGACCGCGAGCGGAAGGAGGCGGGACAGGCGGACGCCAACGGCGCCGCACGGCGATCGGCGCCGTGAAGATCGACATTCAAGGCGCGATGTGCGGCTTAACCGCCCGTGGATCGGCTGAAGACAGCGCGGTCGGGCGACCTATCGCGTGTAGGGCGGCGTCCGCAGGTTCAGGCTTAGGCCCGCGTTGCGTTCGGCGTAGAGGGCGGCCTTGTCGGCGTAGGACGGATCGCTCCAGGCCCATGCCGCGCGCTGCAGCACCTCGTAGATGCCTTCAGTCTCCGCCTTGTTCAGTTCCGGCCAGCGCCATTCCGTTTCGCGACCGGCATAGGCTGCGACGAAGTCGGTCGCGCCGCGCAGCGAACGGCCGTCGTCGGAGCGATAGTTCCACAGATCGACTCCGACGCAACGCGCTTCATCCGCCAGATCGAAAGCGGCGGTCAGCGTCCAGGTCGTATAGTGCAGCGACCGGGTTCGCGTCAGTTCCTTGGGCAGACTGCCGTCCGGTTCGATCTGGGCCGCCAGTCGTCGGGTCTTGGCGCGTTCGGCGACGGCCGCGGCGACATCATCCATTCCGGCGAAGAGGGCGAAATGGGTGATCAGCGTATCGTAATAGAGGCCGTGGTTGTTCTCTGCGGCCCTCTCCTGGCGGCCGATGGGGCTGGTGGCCATCCATTGAACCAGATCGCCGAACCAGTCCTGAAGCGCCTGGTTTTCGTCGGAGGTCAGGGCGCCGGTGGGCGACAGAAGCCCCGCCGCCTCAACCACGCGCATCAGGCGATGGGCGTCAATGACGCCTTCGGCGCGCCCGGATACGCGCCCGGGCACGGCCTGACCGTGATTGAAGTTCGGATTCATTCTCGTGGCGGGGGTCAGGAACCAGGCGCGGATCATGTCTCCGGCCTTGACGGCGTAGCGCGGATCACCGGTGAAATAGCCGGTCAACGCCAGGGCTTGAACATCCTGACTCATCGCCTCCAACCGGACGACGTCGAAGGCGTCGGTGTTCCGCTCCGGGTTGAACTGACCGTCGCGGCGGACATAGGGCAGGCCATCGCGTTTGGAGCGGTCGGGCCACCAATAGGGGCCCATGCTCATATAGTCATGCTTGTCGCCGCTGGCGGGCGTCATCGTCTTGTCGACCACAGTGTAGGGCGCGCGGCTCAAGGCGGCGTCGGCGCGATCCTTCAGAGCGGTCCAGGCCGGCTGCAGCGATGCGTCTGCGCTCAACCTGACCTTGATCGTCGATAGCCAGTCGGGCCGCCACAGAAAGGTCCGTCTTCCCTCGAAAACGGCGGAGTAGCCGGCGGAGCCGTCGCACACGGGGGCCGCGTTGGACTCGACGACAGCAGACTGGGCGGCTGCTGCTTGGGCGGCGCAGGCGGCGACGAGCGCCGTCAACGAGGGGATCAGGCGTTTCATTATGGAAAGTGTCCTGGCCGGCCGTCGCCCAGAAAAGGCGACGGCCGGGTGTTTGCGGTCAGTAGCGGAAGCGAACGCCGAAATAGTACTGAGGATTGCTCTCGCTGACTTCCGTCACGGCGTCGTATCCGGGCTTGAACATGATGTCGCGGGCGTTGGTCACGTTCAACGCCTGAAGCTTCAGTTGGACGTTTCGGTTGATGTTGTAGTTGGCCGATAGGTTCAGAATGCCCGAGCCGCGAACGCTGCGGTTCGTGCTGCTGTTCGGCTTCGAATACTCCGAGCGATAACGGTAGGCGGCCCGAAGCTGAAGACCTGAGCCTTCCCAGAACACCGAGGCGTTGAAGTTGTGACGCGACAGGCCGCGCAGGCCGGCCGGCGCGACATAGGGCGCGACGGTTGACGGGTCTGGGAATTCGAAATCCGCGTCGGCATAGTTGTAGCCGCCGCTGACGCCGAGACCGGACCACAGACCGGGAAGCTGGCTGAAGACGGTGCCGCCCGTGACTTCGAATCCGGTCAACTGACGCTGGGCCGTGTCGTTGGCCGGGGCGACGGCGTTGAACGTCGTTTCCACGCCGTTGGCGATAATCGACGTGGTAAAGGGCTGTACCGCGTCGAAGGAGGCGTTCTTGATCCACTTCTGGTAGATGGCGAACGAGAAGGCGGTGTCCCGATTGAGGTAGTATTCGATCGAGGCGTCCAGATTCCAGCTGTCCAGCGGCTTCAGATTGGGGTTGCCGGTCTGGGAGTTGGCCAGGACGCCCTGGACCGTCGTGGCGGTCGTGTCGGGCTGGGGATTGATGCCGACATTGAAGTCCTCGATCCCGGAACGGGCGATGGAACGCGAAACGCCGAACCGCAGGCGGGTGCGATCACTGAGGTCGAAGTTCACATTGGCGCTGGGCAGCCAGTAGTCATAGGACCCCTTGCCGCGGACTTCGCTGAGGGTGCCCGGCGCCGTCGTGATCGTGGCCGCCGAACCGCCGACCGACGGCGTCACCAGGACCTCCGAGCGATAGCCGCGGGAGTCCACGTCCGTCTTCACATAACGCAGGCCGAAATTGCCGCTGAAGGGCGTGTTGCGCAGTTCCCCGCCGAAGGTCGTCATCAGATAGGCGGCTCCGATCGTCTCCTTGACGTCGATGTCTTCGGGGCCGCGCGAGTCCGCCATCAGGGGATTGGTGTCTCGTCCCGTGTAGGTGCGGAACAGGCAATCGTTGTCGAAGCTGGCCCAAGACCGGACGTTGGTCGTGGACTCGGTCATGAACTCCGAGGCCGGGAAGGCCACCCGGCAGTTCTGGTTGGCCTGGGCCACGAGCTGAGCGGCGGTCAGACCGTCGCGGGCGATAGGAGTGTTGACGTCGCCATTGTTGGCCAGATCGGTCTTGCGCTCATGCTCCGAGTAGCGAACGCCCATGTTCAGAGTGCGGAAAAACCCAGTCTGCGACAGATCGTAAACGCCGTCGAACCGGACCGCAGCAATCTTGTCCCGCCTATCGGTCGCCAGGCGATAACGGGCGTAGTTGGTGTTGGACGCGATCGTGGTCGTCAGGAAAGACGCTGGATTGGTGATGTCGAACCCTCCGAAGTCCACGGTGGGCACGACATCGGCCGAGGCGTCCAACGTATAGGCCACCCGTGTCGGCGACCGCATGTTCGTGGCCTTCTGCGTCTCGGTGCGGTGAGATTCGGAGTAGGACAGATCGCCGGACAGTTGCAGTCGATCGCCGTTCCATCGTCCCGACAGCCCGGCCGCCCGGTATTCTTCATCGCGCAGACGGTTCTCGGTCTGGATTTCCAGATTTGAGTTGCCGCGATAGGAAATGAGCGCGCCTTCGCTGTAACGGCCGCCGTCGCCGATGATGATCGGTTCAATCCCTCGGGCCGCCTCGGTGATCGCCAACTGGTTGCGGTTTTCGAGGCTGGAACGCTTCGAGTATTGCGTGTCCAGCAGGAAATCGAGCCGCTCGGTCGGACGCCACTGCAACGCCCCCATGAAGCCGTCGCGCGTCTCGTCCGTCGCATTCTGCCGGAACGTGCGTGACGTCGTGGCGAAATAGAGCGGGGCGTCCGTCGTTCCGGCGCGCTGCGCCGTGGTCATGCCGCCGCGCAGGCCGCAGTTGAAGCTCGCTCCCGCCGCTGTCTGGGCCGCGGATGTCCCCGTAACGAGGCTGGGGTTCAAAGCATCCGAACTGCAGGGAATGAAGGCGGAGTTGGTGATGTAATAGTCTTCGGGCGACGCCTGATCCTGATGCTGATAACCGAGGCTCACGCCGAAATCGCCGGCGCCCGTGTTCAGCCAACGGTTGGTCCAGGAGACATTGGCTCGATAGCCCAGCCCGTCGCGACCGTTAATCGCCGCGTCCTTCTCCTGATAGACGCCGCGGTACTCGAACTGCAGTCGAGGCTTGGCTTCCAGGGGGCGAATGGAGCGCAATTCGATCACGCCGGCGATGCCGCCGTCCACGAAGTCGGCCTGCTGGCTCTTATAGACCAGAACGCCATTCACCAGTTCCGACGGAAACTGTTGGAAGGCTACCGAACGGTCGGGTCCGGCGGTCGAGACCTCGCGACCGTTGAAGGTGGAGAAGCTGAGCGTCGGGCCAAGACCGCGCACCGACAGTTCGTTGGCGTTCCCCTTGAAGCGGTCGGCGGTGACACCGGTAACGCGCTCCAATGTGTCGCCAACCGAGTTGTCGGGAAGCGAACCGATCTCGTCGTTGACGATGGCGTCGACGATGACCGCGGCGCTGCGCTTGAACTCGATCGAGTTGCGCTGGGTCGCCCGCAGGCCGGTCACCACGACATCGTCGATCTGCGCCTGCCCTTCCTGAGGCATTGGCTGCGGCGACGAATCCGCCTGCTGCGCCATGACGGGAGCGGCGGTCATGGTCAGGGCCGCAGAGGCCAGGAGAATGGTGCGCAGGCGCGGTTTCTGATCGAACATTTGAGTCCCCAGCAGGAGTGTTTCCAGGTCGCACCCGTTCGTCGGGTGTCGTGTCGTCGCAGACGCTAGACTGGAAATGACACCGGTGGCAAGATTGGCGTAATGAGAATCGGCCGAAAATCTCAGCGCGGTCTTTCGGTCTTTGGGGAGGGACGTTTCATGACCTTTGGCATCCGCGACGCTTGGCGTTCAGGCGCAGGCTTTCCTCTAAACGTCGCTGTGAGCCGATGCGCTCTGGGGGCGCGCGGATCTTCTTCGACCGGGGGCGCCTTCATCGGGGATTTCTCGACGCGAAATCGCGGACCGGGCGTTTGCGCCGCCGCCGCCGCCGTGCTTCTCGGCCTCGCCGCGCCGACGCAGGCGCAGGTCGAACGCGGCGTCCTCTACGATGACGCTCCCGCCATGAACGCCGTCGTCCATAATCGCGTGAAGCCGCAGATGTCCGCCCTGTTGGATCAGCTGACGACCAGTGGACGAGCCATGACGCTGGACGACGTCAAGGTGTTCGAGGCGAAGGATAAATTCCTTCCCGGGAAGATCGCCATCGGTCTGGCCGAGGCCGTTCTGGATACGGCGCCTGGCGATGCGCGCCGCACCCGCCTTTTGACAGGGTTCCGTCGTCTGTCCGAACTGACGATGGAAGACGACAACGAGACCTGGGGGATCTACTACTACCTGTCTGCGCTCCATCAGCTTCAGCAGGCCGGCTTGCTGGACGAGGCGGTGGCCCCGGACGTATTGGCGCGTCTGCGAATGAAGTTGGACTGGCGCACCTTCGTCCGTGAAGACCAGCTGACGCTGATCGATTTGCCGAACAATTATTTCGGCGTCGCCTTCAGCATCGCCCGACTTCGATACCTTCTGGGGTGGGAGGATGCGACCGCCAGCGAAGCCTTGCTGGTGAAGACGCTCGATCACTTCCGGCAGTATTCGGGTGAGTTTGGGTTCGCCGATGAAACCGATGGGGAGGGGCGTTTCGATCGGTATAGCGTGCTTCTTATCGGTGAGATCGCGCAACGATTCATCGAAACTGGCGTCCAGCCCCCTCAAGAGGTCCGAGACTGGCTGCGTCGTTCGGTGGACCTGGTGTTGCTACGATCAAACCGCCGCGGGGAAGGCTTCGAATACGGACGCAGCATCGGCGTCTATGGCGAGACGAGCTTTCTGGAAATCTTGAGCGCCGCAGCGGCGTTGGACCTGCTGACCGATCAGGAAGAGGCCATGGCCTACGCCTTCTCTTCACGGATCGCGGCGCGTTACGCTGACTTCTGGCTGGATAGCGGCACTGGCTCGGTGAACATGTGGGATCATGGGCGCCGAACGGACGCCTATCGCGGCAAACACCGGATACTGGGCGAAAACATCAGCCTCTCGCACCAGTTGTTCTACACCAATGCGATCTGGAATCGGCTCGGTTGGAAGGATCGCGCACCGGACCCGGGGTTTGCTCAATGGTTGCAGACCTTGCCGCGTTCGACGACGACCTGGTTTGCGCGCGGGGCGTTGGATCGAGCGCTGATCACCTATCGCGACGGCGAACGTGTGATCGGCTTGCCTTTAGTCAACGGCGGCCCGACCCAGCATATGAACACCCCTTATTTCCCCATACCCTATTCTCCGGGCGTTCTGGCGGGTGCGGCGGATGAGACATATCCTCAACTGATCCCACGGATCACCCTTTCAGACGGAACGGTGCTCCAACCCCTTTCCTGGTTCCAAGACGTTCGAACGACGACCCAGGGCGATGTCGCTCGGGTGACCTATCGGTTGGCGGCGCTGGATCGGATGGGCGAGACGGCTCCGATTCGAGATGACCGGCTGAGCATGACGACGGACTATGTGTTCTCTCCGGGCGAAATCACCCGTCACGACGTGGCCGTCCCACGAGAAGGCGTGCGCATTTCGAAAGTCGAGCTGGAGTTCGCAAGCTTTTCGTCTGGCGCTCAGGCCACGGCCGCAGGCGTGACATTCGAGACGGGCGCGGTGTCAGCCTTTGAAGTCGATGGGCTGACGTGCGCCGTCCATGCGCCAAACGCCGTGCACCAGTCGCCAGTCGGCCCATTCCGAACCCTCGTGCGCTGCAGCGCGGACGCCGTGCCGGACGGCTGGCGAGGGAGCTGGAGACTCCGGCTGAGAGGCGATAGATGAGAGGACGCGCAAATCCTGTTTGCGCCGACGGGGCCTTATCCGACGCCTTCGAGTGAATCGACATTCGCAGAGGCCCGCCGGACGCGCGTAAATCGAGTCGCTTAAGTCGATCTACGCCCCCAGTTCCCGCCAGGTCTTGCCGGTGACGCCCTGGTAGTTGGCGGCGTGATAGACGCCGCGGGCGACGGCGCGGGCCAGGACGTCGGCGGCGACGTTGCCCAGCTGGGCCACCGCGACCTGGCGCAGAGCCGGGTTGTCGATCTGTTTCTTGCCGGTGGACAGGCAGAACAGGGTGTCGCCGTCGAAGGGGGCGTGGCTGGGGCGGATGGCGCGGGCCATGCCGTCCTGGGCCATGATGGCCATGCGCAGGCATTCCACCCGCGTCAGGGCGACGTCGGTGGCGATGCAGGCGATGGTGGTGTTCTCGCGCGGGCGGGGGCGGAATTTGGACAGGCCCCAATCCTCGGCCGAGGCGTGCAGGCCGGCCGCGCCCAGGCCGCCGAACTCGTCGCCGATTTCATAGGGGGCGGCCCAGAAGGTCTTGCCGCCCGGCGCCACGACCGAGCCGACGCTGTTGACCGCGACGACGGCGCCGACGGTCCAGCCCGAGTCCATCACCGCCGAGGCCGAGCCGATCCCGCCCTTCAGCGCCCCGGCCTCCGCGCCATAGCCCGCGCCGGCCGTGCCCAGGTCGAAGCGGTCGCCGGCGGCTTCCAGCGCCTGGACCGACAGGCGGCGATAGGGCGGCTCCATCCCCCATTGCTTGTTCCCGCCATTGGCCAGGTCGTAGAGGCAGGCGGTCGGGATGATGGGCGAGGGCGGCACGCCCGGCGCCCCGCCCATGCCGTAGCCGCGCCCGCGCATCCCCATCCAGGCGGCGACGCTGTCGGCCGAGCCGAGGCCATAGACCGAGCCGCCCGACAGGATGATGGCGTCCACCTCCTGCACCAGGTTCTCGGGACGCAGCACGTCGGTCTCGCGTCCGGCGGGGCCGCCGCCGCGCACGTCGACGGCGGCCGTCGCCGGCTTTTCGGCCAGGATGAGGGTGACGCCGGTGCGCACGTCGGCGTCGTGGGCCTGGCCGATCTTGATGCCTTCGACATCCGTGATCAGGTTCAGCGGGCCGGTGCGGCCGGACACGCGGGCGGCCGATCCGGCGGCGGGTTGCCTGGCCGAAGCGGCCGAGGCGGCGGAGGCGGCGGCGCCGATCAGGGCCGAGCCGAGGACGGTTCTGCGGTTCATCCGGCGGTTTCCTTTTCCAGAACGTGATTGCGGACCAGATCCGGCGTCGCCGCCAGAAGTTTCCGCGTATAGGGGTGCGACGGGGCGGCGAAGACGGCGGTGGTTTCGCCCTGTTCGACGATCTGTCCGGCCTGCATGACCAGCAGGCGATCCGTCACCCTGCGGACGACGCCGAGGTCGTGGGTGACGAAGAGGTAGGACAGGCCCAGACGATCCGACAGGTCCGCCAGCAGGTCCAGAACCTGGGCCCGCACCGAGACGTCCAGGGCCGAGACCGCCTCGTCCAGACAGATGACCGAGGGTTCGGTGATCAGGGCGCGGGCGATGGCGATGCGCTGGCGCTGGCCGCCCGAGAATTCGTGCGGATAGCGGTCGGCGGCGCTGCTGTTCAGGCCCACGCGCTCCAGCATTTCGTCGATGCGGCGGCGGGCCTCCGAGGGGGCGGGGCGGGCGTCCAGCAGGTGAAAGTTTTCGGCGACCAGATCGCGCACCTTCCAGCGCGGGTCGAAACTGCCGTAGGGGTCTTGGAACACCACCTGGATGTCGCGGCGAATGGCCTTCAGCGCGGCGCCGCGCGCGGCGGTGATGTCGCGGCCCTTGACCCGGACGCGGCCGGCCTGGGGCGGCTCCAGCGCCAGTATGGCGCGCAGCAGGGTGGACTTGCCGCAGCCGCTTTCGCCCACCAGGCCGACGCTCTCGCCCGGCTGGATCGACAGGCTGACGTCGTCGACGGCGCGGAAGGTTCTGGACTTGCCGAACAGGACGGGTGCGCCGCCGTAGTCGCGCACCAGACCCTGGACCTCCAGCACCGGGGCGGCGTCGGTTTGGGGGCGGCTGCGGCGCACGGGCGCATGGGTCGCATGGGCCAGCAGGCGTTGCGAATAGGGATGGGTCATGCCCGTGCGGATGCGGCCGACGGGCGCCGCCTCCACCAGTTCGCCGTCCTTCATCACCGCCACGCGGTCGCAGGTCTCGGCCACCACGGCCAGGTCGTGGGTGATGAGGATCAGGCCCATGCCGTCCTCGCGCACCAGCCGCTTCAACAGGTCCAGCACCTGGGCCTGGGTCGTCACGTCCAGAGCCGTCGTCGCCTCGTCCGCGATCAGCAGTTTCGGCGTCAGGGCGATGGCGATGGCGATGGCGACGCGCTGCCTCTGGCCGCCCGACAGTTCGTGGGGATAGCGGGACAGAGGGAAGCGGTCGGCAGGCAGGCCGACACGGTCCAGCACCGAACGGGCCACGGCCAGGGCGGCCTTGCGCGACACCTTCCTGTGCAGGCGCACCGTCTCGGCCACCTGATCGCCGATGGTCATGACAGGGTTCAGGGCCGTCATCGGCTCCTGAAACACGATGCCGACCTCGCGCCCGCGCACCTGCTGCATCAGGGCGTCGGGGGCGTTGGAGATCACCCGGCCGTTCAGGCGGATGTCGCCGGTCAGGGTCGCGCGCGGCGGCGTCAGGCCCAGAACGGCCAGGGCCGTCATCGACTTGCCCGAGCCGCTTTCGCCGACCAGACCCAGAATCTCGCCGGGGGCGACGGACAGGGACACGTCCTTCAGGATCGGCGTCGCGCCGATGGTCAGGGTCAGGTCGCGGATGTCCAGCACGGTCATGGTCAACGCTCCCGCCGGACGCGGGGGTCGAACAGGTCGCGTAGGCCGTCGCCGGTCAGGCTGAGGCCTAGCACGGTCACGAAGATGGCCAGGCCCGGCATGACGGCCAGCCAGGGCGCGAAGCCGATCATGGTCTGGGCCTCGGCCAGCATCCGGCCCCAGCTGGGCGCCGGCGGCTGGGCGCCCAGTCCGACATAGGACAGGCCCGCCTCGGCGACGATGCCGACGGCGAACTGAATGGCCGCCTGGACGATCAGCAGGCTCGTCAGATTGGGCAGGATGTGCTGGACCGAGATCAGGGCCCTGGACTTGCCGGCCGTGCGGGCGGCCAGCACATATTCGCGGGTCCACAAGCCTTGCGCCGCGCCGCGCGCCACGCGGGTGAAGACGGGGATGTTGAAGACGCCGATGGCGATGATCGCATTGATCGCGCCCGGCCCCATGACGGCGGTGATCATGACCGCGAGCAACAGGGCGGGGAAGGCGAAGATCAGGTCGTTGCCGCGCATCACCAGCTCGTCGATCCAGCCGCCGCGCGCCGCCGCCAGCAGGCCCAGCGGCGTGCCGACGCTCGCGCCGACGCCGACCGCGACCAGGGCCACGATCAGGGAGTTCTGCGCCCCCGCCATGATCATCGACAGGACGTCGCGGCCGAAATGGTCGGTCCCCATCCAGTGGGCGGCGGATGGGGCCGTCAGCTTGGCGGCGATGTCCACCGCCGCCGGGTCGTAGGGCGTCCAGACCAGGGCGGTCAGGGCGGTGGCGATCACCGCCGCCGTCAGGACAAGGCCGACGACCAGCGACAGGGGCCAATGCGCGCGCGCCTGTGTCGAGGTGGGAAGAGCGACGGCTTCGGTCATGCGCGACGCCCCCTCAGACGCGGATCGGCGAACAGATAGGCCAGGTCGATCAGGAAGCTGACCAGGACTACGGCGAAGACCAGCACCACCACCACGCTCTGCACCACGATCAGGTCGCGCTGGGTGATGGCCTGGAAGACCAGACGACCCAGGCCGGGCAGGGAGAAGACGTTCTCGATGATGATGCCGCCGGCCAGAAGGAAGGGGAACTGAAGGCCCAGGATGGTCAGGACCGGAATCCAGGCGTTCCTGAGGGCGTGCCGCCACAGGGCCTGATTGACGCTGAGACCCTTGGCGCGGGCGGTGCGGACATAGTCTTCGTTCATCGTGTCCAGAAGGGCGGTTCTCAGCACCCGCGCCAGGATGGCGGCCTGAGGCGCGGCGAGGGCGACGGCCGGCAGGATCAGGGCCTTGAAGGCGGGCCAGAAGCCGGCGCTCCAGCCCGGAAAACCGCCGGCCGAGAACCAGCCCAGGTTCACCGAAAACAGCAGGATCAGCAGCATGGCGATCCAGAAATTGGGCAGGGCGACGCCGATCTGGGTCAGGCCGATCAGGCCGGTGTCGACGGCCGTGCCGCGACGGCTGGCGGCGGCGATGCCGATGGGCAGGGCGACCAGAAGGGACAGAACGGTGGCCATCAGGGCCAGGGGGGCGGAGACGGCCAGACGCTCGGCGATCAGACCGCCGACCGGCACCTGATAGGTGTAGCTGGTCCCGAAGCGGCCGGTCAGCAGATCGCCTAGCCAGGCGAAGTAGCGTTCGAGGCCCGAGCCCTCCAGACCCATCTGCTGGCGCAGGGCGGCGATGCTTTCCGGGCTGGCGTTCAGCCCCATCATGTAGCTGGCCGGGTCGCCCGGCACGACCTGAAGCAACAGGAAGATCACGACCGTCGCCGCCAGCAGGGTCAGGGCGTGGCCGCCCAGCTTCTTCGCCAGCCAGGCCGCGCCGAACCGCCAGCCGACGAAGGCCAGAAGGCCGGCCCCCGCGATCAGGCCGATCCAGCCCCAGGCCAGGCCGCCGGCGCTGCGGTCCCCCGTCGCCGCGCCCGCCGCGCCCGCTCCGGCCCAGGATGCGCCGGTCACGTCGTTGGCGGCGATGGGGGCGTTGATCCACAGGCCGTTCAGACCCGCCTTCCACACGCCGATGCGCGACGACTGGAACAGGAAGCCGTTGACTGCGTCCTCGGCGATGCGGCGTTGCAGATCGCCCAGCAGGCGGGTGCGCGTCGCCTCGTCGGGCGCGGCCTGGACCTGTTTCAGCAGGGCGTCGAAGGCGGGACTGTCATAGCCGAAATAATAGTCCTTCCGTCCGTAGATGTCGTAGTCCATCGGCTCGACGTGTTCGACGATGGTCAGGTCGAACTGATGTCGCTTGAACACCTGATCCAGCCACTGAGCCCATTCCAGATTCTCGATCCTGGCCCGGATGCCCGCCTGGGCCAGTTGCGAGACCAGCACCTCGCCGCTGCGCCGGGCGTAGGGGCGGGGCGGCAGGCGCAGGGTCACGTCGATCCCGTTCGGATAGCCCGCCTCGGCCAGCAATTGCCGCGCCCTGGCCGGATCGTGGGGATAGAGGCCGGTCAGATCGACATAGCCCGGCGCCTGACGCGAATAGTGGCTGCCGATCGGCTGGCCGAAGCCGAACATGGCCCCCTGGATCAGGGCGTCGCGGTCGATGGCGTAGGACAGGGCGCGGCGCACCCGCACGTCGTTGAAGGGCGCTTTGGCGTTGTTGATGCCCAGGATGACCTTGCCCTCGGACGCGCCGACCACGACGCGGAATCGCGGATCGCGCTGGAACTGGGCGGCGTTCTCGGGGGCGGGATAGTTGGGGAAGGCGTCCACGTCCCCGGCGCTGACGGCGGCGAAGGCTGCGGTGGGGTCGCCGATGAAGCGGAAGACGACGGTGTTCAGCCGGGGCGGCGTCCCCCAATAGCCGTCGCGGCGCGTCAGGGTCAGCTGGCTGCCGCGCTGCCAGCTCTGCAGGCGGAACGGGCCGGTGCCGACCGGGGCGACGGCCTCGGTCGCGGCGCTTTTGGGCGACACCATCACCGCATCGCCCCAAGCCAGGACATAGGGCAGGGTCGCCATCGGTCGCGACAGATGGATGCGAAGGGTCGCCGGATCGGCGACCTCCACCCGCTGGATCGGGGCGAACAGCGCCTTCTGCGCGTTGGTGGAGCCGGGCGCGGTGATGCGGTCCAGGCTGAACTTGGCGACCGAGGCGTCGAAGGGCGAACCATCGGAGAAGGTCACGCCGCGCCGCAGGTGGAAGCTCCAGGTCAGGCCGTCGGGCGACGCCTCCCAGCTTTCGGCCAGAAGCGGCGCGACGGCGCCGTTCTGGGTCAGTTTGGTCAGGCCCTCGAAGACGTTGGCGTAAACCACCTCGTCCACTGCCGCGGCCGCGCCCGAGGTCGGGTCCAGGTTCGGCGGTTCAAGCGGCAGGCCCAGCACCAGCCGATCACCGGGAGTTCGGGGGGACGCCTGCGCCTGAACGACGGCGGGCAGGGCGGTCAGGCCCAGCAGAAGGGCGGCCGCCAGCAGGGCGCGGCTGAACCGGCTCCACACCTTGTCTGCCTCCCCCCTCGTCACGTCGCGCCGTCTCCTCTTCGCCGATGGTGCAGCATCGCCCAAATCGCGTGTCCCGTCAGGACGTCTTTCAGGGCGTGGTCTTGAGCAGGTCCGCCAGACCCCCGATCAGTTCGTCGATCTGGGCCTTGTCGATGATCAGCGGCGGCGACAGGGCGATGACGTCGCCCGTCACCCGGATCAGCAGGCCGGTATCGAAGGCGCGGTGGAAGACCTCGGTCGCGCGGGCGCCCGGCGCCTCGGGCCGGGGGGCCAGTTCGACGGCGGCGACCAGGCCCAGATTACGCACGTCGATGACGTTAGGCAGGCCCTTCAGGCTGTGGACCGCCTCTTGCCAATAGCCGCCCAGGTCGTGCGCCCGGTCGTACAGCCCCTCGGCCTCATAGACGTCCAGGGTCGCCAGGGCGGCGGCGGCGGCCAGCGGGTGGCCGGAATAGGTGTAGCCGTGGAAGAATTCGATCCCCGGCCCGGCCGCGCCGTTCACCACGGCGTCGTAGATTTCCTTGCGGACCCCGACCACTCCCATCGGCACAGCCCCGTTGGTCAGCCCCTTGGCGCAGGTGATCAGGTCGGGGATGACGCCCAGAGTCTCGGCCGCCGTCACCCCGCCCACGCGGCCGAAGCCGGTGATGACCTCGTCGAAGATCAGCAGGATGTCGTGGCGCGCGGTGATCTCGCGCAGACGCTCCAGATAGCCGACCGGCGGCACGATGACCCCGGCCGAACCCGACAGGGGCTCCACGATGACGGCGGCGATGGTCTCGGCGCCGTGCCGGGCGATCAGGGTCTCAAGATCGCCGGCCAGATGCGCGCCCCAGGCCGGTTGTCCCCGCGAGAAGGCGGCCTGGTCCAGATCGAGGGTGTGCGGCAGGTGATCCACGCCGGGCAGGGTCAGGAAGCCGCGCTTGTTGTTCTCCAGCCCGCCCACGGAAATGCCGCCGAAGCCGACGCCGTGATAGCCCTTCTGCCGCCCGATCAGGCGGGTGCGGTTCTCGAAGCCGCGCGCCCGCTGATAGGCCAGGGCGATCTTCAGGGCGCTGTCCACCGCCTCGGAACCCGAACCGGCGAAGAAGACGTGGTCGATGTCGCCCGGGAACAGCATCCCCAGCCGCGCCGCCAGTTCGAACACCAGCGGATGGCCCAGCTGGAAGGTGGGGGCGTAGTCCAGCACCTCGGCCTGGCGCTGGATCGCCTCGACGATGGGCCTGCGCGCATGGCCGGCGTTGACGCACCACAGGCCCGCCGTGCCGTCCAGGATGCGGCGGCCGTCGGGCGTGAAATAGTGCATGTCCTTGGCCGAGGCCAGCAACCTGGGGTGCGCCTTGAAGCTGCGGTTCGCGGTGAACGGCATCCAGAAGGGATCGAGGTCGTTGGCGGCCTGGGCGGTCATGCAGAAGTCCTTTCGCAACGACCAATAGCGGATGAAAGGCCCACGAAGGAAAGCCTGTTATTCCGACGCTTCAACATCTTGAAAAGACGGGCTTCGCCCGCGTTCCGATCAGGATTTCGTGCGGCGCGATCAGGGGCGCGGCGGGCGATGCGACGCGGGGTCGCACCGCCCGGCCGGACCTCAATAGGCCAGGCTGAGGCGCACCCCGATGGTGCGGGGACGGCCCGGCTGGGCGATGTCGGCGGTCGTGAAGAAGTTGCGCGTCAGGTCGTATTCCTGATCGAACAGGTTGCGCGCCCAGAAGGCGACCGACCAGTTGGCGTTCTCGGGGCCCACGGTCACGCTGGCGTTGGCCAGCCAGTAGGCGGGCACGTCGTATTTGGCGCCCAGCCAGGACGGATATTCATCGCGATAGCTGTAGTTGGTTTCGGCCGTGACGGCGAAGCCGCTGACAGACCAGTCGTAGCTGATCGACCCGGAATAGGACCAGGCGGGGAACAGGATGGGATCGCCCGACTTGTCGACATAGACGGCGCGACCGGCCAGGCGCGAGGCCGGCACGTCCATCGCTTCGTATTCGTCGTATTCGCCCTTCTTGTAGCTGAGCGACTGGCTGATCCGCAGGCCGGCGACGGGCCGCAGCACCGCCTCCAGCTCGGCGCCCCAGATGTGCGAGGACGGCACATTGGCGAACCGTCCGACGGGACCGTTCTGGCCCCAGACCGCCGACAGCACCTGCTGGTCGGTGTATTTGTAGAAATACGCCGCGCCGTTCAGTTGCAGCATGCGCGACGGATCGGCCTTGAACCCGACCTCATAGGCCCACAGGATTTCCGGGTTGAACGGCTGGATGCCGCTGCGGTCGCCGGTGTTGTAGGTGGTGAAGCCGCCCGACTTGGCGCCCCGGCTGGCCGAGCCATAGATCAGCAGATTGTCGGTCGGCTTGAACTCCAGCGCGGCCTTGCCGGTCAGGGGCGTCATCTTGGTCTCGACCGTGGTCGGCGGCAGGGCCGTGGCGCCGCCGAAGGCCGAGCCGAAGCCCTGAAGTTCGCGCGTCTCTTCCTCGTAACGCAGACCCAGGATGGCCTTCAGCCTGTCGGTGATGGCGTACTCGCCCTGGCCGAACACGCTCCACGACTTGACCGACTGGTCGTATGTGACCTGGGCGTAGGTGCCGTAGATGTCGATGAAGTCCGAGAAATAGCGCTCGTTCAGATCCTGTTTGGACGCATAGAAGCCCGCCACCCAGGTCAGCGGCCCGTCGCCGTCCGAGGCCAGGCGCAGTTCCTGCGAACTGACGTCCACGTCGCTGCCGAAGAAGGTGTCGGCCTCGACCGAGGGGCTGGAATCCCAGTCGCCGTATTCGCTGCGCTTCAGCGTCTCATAGCTGGTGATGCTGATCAGGCTCAGGCCGTTCAGCGCCCAGTTGGCGTTCAGCGACGTGCCCCAGGAGGAGTTGTCGCGTCCGGGCTTGGCGTCCGGGCTGCGGCCGATGGAGGCGGCGAAACGGGGCGAGATGCCCCAGCCGGTCTTGGAGTGATCCCGGTCGGCGGGGATGAGGCGGCTGCCCGCGCGACCGCCGCGCGTCGTCAGGTCGCTGAGCAGATACAGACCCTGGTTCTCGGACTTGTCGATACCGCCGTGCACGTCCAGCAACAGGGACAGGTTCTCGGTCGGATCCCAGGCGATCAGGGCGCGTGCGCCGGTGCGGTCGGCGTCGCCCAGGCTTTCGCCCGTGTCGCGGTTGCGTTGCCAGGCGCCGCCCTGTTCGGTCGATACGGCCAGACGGCCCCGCAGACCGCCGCCCAGAGGACCCGAGACATAGCCTTCGGCCCGGAACTGTTCGAAGGTTCCCCATTCGGTCATCAGGCCGGCGGCCAGATCCTCGGTCGGCCGCTTGGTCACGAAGCTGATGGCGCCGCCGGTGGTGTTGCGGCCGTACAGGGTGCCCTGCGGCCCGCGCAGCACCTCGACCCGGTCGATGTCGAAGATCAACCCTTGCGTCATCACCGGGACCGGATAGGCGACCTCGTTCACATAGACGCCGACGGTGGGCGAGTTGTTGGAGGCGTAGTCCTGAAAGCCCACGCCGCGCATGCGGAACTGGGCCGCGCCGCCGCCGAAGGCCGGTTCGACCTCCAGGTTCGGGGTGACGTTCTGAAGCTGGTTGACGTTGGTGACGCCCTGTTTGGTCAGGGTCTCGCCGCTGAGGACGCTGAGCGCGATGCCGACGTCCTGCGCCGCCTGTTCGCGGCGTTGGGCGGTGACGATGACGTCGTCCACACGGTCGGCGCGCTCGGCCTCTTGCGGCTTGGATTGGGACTGAGCCTGGGCCTGGGCGCCGGACGCCAGGCCGACAGACATCAGGGCGGCGAGCGCCCCGGCGGATACGCTGACCAAAAGACGATTCATCGTCCACACCCCCTGCGTGGTCGCCGGATCGTTCTGAGCGATCTTGCGCGACCGATCAGCGAGACTTACGGGGCCCGCCGTCCCTGTGATCGACCCGGATGGCCCCCGTCGAACCCTGCGGCGCCAGCCGCCGGCTCCCCGTTCCACCCCGTCGCCACATGAGAAGTAGCTGACCAAACGCGAGGCGCGGCAAGCCTATTTCTTGTCGCCAGCAAATAGCTGACATCTCTCGGAAATAAAGAAACTTGATCAGGATTCTGATCAAATAATCGCGTTGTCAGAACGTCGGGGGCGTGCAGGCGCTGATCACGATGCAAGGCGTGTCGCCCACATTGCGGAAGCGATGGGGCAGGGGGCTGGGGAACAGATAGCCGTCGCCGGCCTTCAGCACCCGCGACTGGCCGTCCACCGTGACCTCCAGACGGCCCGAAATGATCAGCCCGCCTTCCTCCCCTTCGTGGGACAGCATGACCCGGCCGCTGTCCGATCCGGGCTGATAGGTCTCGTAGAGAATCTGCAGGCTGCTGTCGTGGCCGCGACCCAGCTGGCGGTAGGACACCTCGCCGCGCGAGATGTCGGTCAGTTCGTCGTGGCGATAGAAATATTTGGTCGGGGCTTCGAAGTCGGAGCTGAAGAACTCGCCCAGCGACACGCCCGCCGCGTCCAGCAGGCGTTTCAGCGACCCGACCGAGGGGCTGGTCCGGCCGCTCTCGACAAGGCTGACGGTGCTGGAGGGGACGCCGGCCTTGCGGGCCAGGGCGCGCTGCGACAGACCCAGACGGTCGCGCAAGGCGCGCAGGCGCGGGCCGATGATGTTCTCGTCGTCCAAGGGCCCTAGCTCCGTCGTCGGGTCAGGAGGTCGTAGGCGGCGCGGGCCATGACCTTGGCCGAGTTGGTCATGTCTTCGATTCCGACCCATTCGTCCGGCTGGTGCGCCAGGTCCAGCACGCCGGGACCATAGGCGATGCAGTCCTTCAGCTTGCCGATGCGGTCGACGTGCTTCTGGTCGTAGGTGCCGGGCGAGCAGACGAACTGGGCCCGCTTGCCCAGGACGGTCTGGATGGCGGCAGCGGTGGTGCTGGCCACCGGCCCGTCGCGGTCCGCCATGCTGGGCGCCACCTGGAAGAGGTCGCGCATCTCGTAGCGGAAGCCCTGACGCCCAGCCGCCAGCCCGTCCAGTATGGCCTTCACCTCGCCCTTAACGTCGTCCAGCGTCTCTTCGATCAGGAAGCGGCGGTCGATGATCATGCGGGTCGAATCCGCCACGCAGGGCGCCGGCAGGCCGTCGAAACCCTCGGCCTGGCCGCCGTGGATGGAGTTGATGTTCATCGTCGACTGGCGCGCGCCTTCCGGCACCACCGGCATGTCGGAATGGCGGGCGGCCATGGCGGGATAGAGCTTGCTCTCGAACGCCTCCATCACCGCGCCCATGTGGCGGATGGCCGAGTCGCCCAGGAAGGGCATGGAGCCGTGGGCGATGCGGCCCTTGGTCTCGATCTCGGCCCACCAGACGCCGCGATGGCCGATGCAGACCCGGTCCACGTTCAACGGCTCGGGGATGATGACGTGGTTGACGCGCGGTTCGGAGAACCAGCCGCGTTCGGCCAGATAGGCGACGCCGCCGTAGCCGCCGGATTCCTCGTCCACCGTGCCCGAAATCTCCAGCGCGCCGGGCAGGGGCAGGCCGGAATCGATCAGGGCCTCGACCGCCAGGATGGAGGCCGCCAGCCCGCCCTTCATGTCGCAGGCGCCCCGGCCATAGACGCGACCGTCCTTCACCTCTCCGCCGAAGGGATCGACCGTCCAGCCGGCGCCGACCTCGACCACGTCGATATGGCTGTTGAAATGGACGCAAGGGCCGGGCTCGGCGCCTTCCCAGCGGGCGATGACATTGGTGCGGGGATATTTGTCGCTGTCGCCGGGCGAGCCTTCGCCCCGGACGTATTCGACCTTGAAGCCGCGCCGCTTTAGCCGATCGCCGATGTATTCGGCGCAGGGACGATAGGCCTCGCCCGGCGGGTTCACCGTCGGAAAGCGGATCAGGTCCTGGGTCAGGGCCACCAGATCGTCGGTGCGGCCGTCGATCAGGTCCATCACGGTCTGGATTGTCGGGGCGCTCATCGGTCGAACCTCATTGGGTCTCGGCGTCCAGCGCGGACAGAACCGCGTCGGTCATCCGGGTGGTCGAGACGGCGGCGACGCCAGGCTGGGCTATGTCGGGGGTGCGCACGCCGCTGGACACCACCCGGCGCACCGCCCGCTCCAGCCGGTCGGCCAGGTCCGCCCGGTCCAGCGACCAGCGCAGGCACAGGGCGAAGGACAGGATGGCGGCGATGGGATTGGCGACGCCTTGGCCCGCGATGTCCGGCGCCGAGCCGTGGATGGGCTCGTAAAGGCCCCGGCTGCGTCCGCCCTGCCCCAGACCCGACAGCGAGGCCGAGGGCAGCAGGCCCAGCGATCCCGTCAGGGCGGCCGCCGCGTCCGACAGGATGTCGCCGAACAGATTGTCGGTCACGATGACGTCGAACTGGTCCGGCCGCCGCACCAGCTGCATGGCGCAGTTGTCGGCGTACATGTGCGACAGCTCGACATCGGGATAGTCGGCCGCGACCTCGCTGGCGACCGCGCGCCACAGGGCGCCCGTCTCCATGACATTGGCCTTGTCCACTGAACAGAGGCGGCGCCTGCGGGTGCGGGCCAGTTCGAAGGCCGTGCGGCAGACGCGGGCGATCTGGCCTTCCGTATAGGCCTGGGTGTCATAGGCGCGGCGGGCGCCGTTCGCATCGACCTCGTTGGCGCGGGGCAGGCTGAAATAGACGCCCGCCGTCGCCTCGCGCACGATCAATACGTCCAGCCCCCGGATCAGCTCGGGCTTCAGGGCCGAGGCGTCCAGCAGTTCGTCGAAACAGACGGCGGGCCGCAGATTGGCGTAGAGGTCCAGCGCCTGACGCAGGCGCAATATGCCCATCTCGGGCCGCTGGGCGCGGGGCAGGTGATCCCACTTCGGCCCGCCCACGGCGCCGAACAGGACGGCGTCCGAGGCCAGGGCCTGATCGACGACGGTTCCCGATACCGGCGCGCCCACGGCGTCGATGCTGGCCCCGCCCGCCAGACCCTGGGTCAGGTTCAGGCGCAGGCCGGCGTTTCGGCCGAACCAGTCGGCGACGCGCAGGGTTTCGCCGATGATCTCGGGCCCGATGCCGTCGCCCGGCAGGACCAGCAGGTCGAAGACCCGATCAGATGCAGCGGCCACCGTCCACCTCCAGCGCTACGCCCGTGATCATCGAGGCGTCGTCCGAACACAGGAAGGCCGCCGCCGCGCCCATGTCCTCGGGCGTCGAGAAGCGGCCGATGGGGATGGAGGCCAGGAATTTGGCCCGCACCTCGGGCGTGTCCGCCCCCATGAAGGTCTTCAGCAGGGGGGTGTCGCCCGCCACCGGGTTCAGGGCGTTCACCCGCACCTGAAAGGGCGCCAGCTCGACCGCCATCGCCCGCGTCGCCGTGATGACCCAGCCTTTCGAGGCGTTGTACCAGGTCAGGTTCGGGCGGGGGCTGACGCCGCCGGTCGAGGCGATGTTCAGGATGGCGCCCGAGCCTTGCGCCTTCATCGCCGGGACGAAGGCCTTGGACATCAGATAGATGGCGCGCATGTTGACCGCGGCGATGCGGTCGAAAGCCTCGTCCGCCAGTTCGTCCAGCGGTTGGGGCGTATGACCGACGCCGGCGTTGTTGACCACGATGTCGATCCCACCCAGCAGGCGATTGGCCGTCTCGGCCAGGGCCGCCACGTCGGCGGCGTTCGAGACGTCGACCGCTGCGCCCAGTTCGGCGTCGCCCAGGTCGGCGGCCAGGGCGCGGGCGGCCTCGCCGTTCAGGTCCGCGACGATGACGCGGGCGCCTTCTTCGGCGAAGCGGCGCGCGATGCCGGCGCCGAAGCCGGAGGCCCCGCCCGTGACGATCGCCCGCTTGCCCTCCAGCCGCTTGGATCTGTTCCCCTCCACGACGTCTGCTCCCCTGTTATCCGTGATGGGCCGCGACGGTCTTCAGGGCGGTGAAGGCGTAGAGCGCCTCGAACCCCTTTTCGCGACCGTGGCCCGATTTTCCGACGCCGCCGAAGGGCAGTTCGACACCGCCCGCCGCGCCATAGTTGTTGATGAAGACCTGTCCGGCCCGCAGTCGTCGGGCCAGCCGCATCTGGCGCCCGCCGTCGGCCGTCCAGACCCCGGCGACCAGGCCGTAGGGCGTGCCGTTGGCGATGGCGACGGCGTCTTCCTCGGTGTCGAACGGCATGACGACGACGGCGGGACCGAAGATTTCCTGCTGCGCCAGCGGATGATCGGGCGCGACCCCGGCGAACAGGGTGGGCGCGACATAGGCGCCGCCTTGGGGCAGGTCGCCCAACGTCGCCTGCGCCGCGATCAGGCCGTCGTCGCGGCCCCTGTCGATGAAGCGTTCGACCATGGCCTGCTGTTTCTTCGAGACCAGCGGGCCGACGTCTCGGTCGTCCATCGCCGGCCCGACGGTCAGGGCGTTGAAGCGTTCGGCCATGCGGCGAACGACCTCGTCATAGACGCCGCGCTGGACCAGGACGCGCGATCCCGCCGAACAGGTCTGGCCCGCGTTCTGGGTGCCCGCGTTGACCAGGAAGGGCAGGGCCTTGTCCAGATCGGCGTCGTCGAACACCAGCTGGGGCGACTTGCCGCCCAGTTCCAGCGTCACCGGCACGGCGTTGACCGCCGCCGCCTGCTGGATCGCCACGCCCACCCCGGTCGAGCCGGTGAAGGACAGGTGGTCGATCCCCGGATGGGCCGCCAGGGCCGCGCCCGCCTCGGCCCCCGCGCCGGTCACGACATTCAGGGCGCCCGCCGGCAGGCCGCAGTCGGCGGCGACATGGGCGAAGGCCAGGGCGGTCAGCGACGCCTGTTCGGCCGGCTTCAGCACCACGGCGTTGCCGACGCACAAGGCCGCCACGACCGAGCGGCCGATGATCTGCATCGGATAGTTCCAGGGGATGATGTGCCCCGTCACCCCGTGCGGCTCGCGCAGGGTATAGACGGTGTAGCCGTCCTGGAACGGCAGGGTCTCGCCGTGCAGCTTGTCCGCCGCGCCGGCGTAGAACTCCAGATAGCGGGCCAGAGCGACGACGTCGTTGCGCGCCTGTTTCAGCGGCTTGCCAACATCCAGGGCCTCCAGTTCGGCCAGTTGGTCGATGCGGGCCTCCACCTCGCGGCTCATCCGGGCCAGGATGCGGCCGCGCTCCACCGCCGTCGTCCGCCCCCATTCGCCCTCGAACGCGGCGCGAGCGGCCTGGACGGCCGCGTCCACGTCGGCGGCGGTTCCGGCCGCCAGTTTGCCCAGCGCTTCACCCGTGGACGGATTCTCGATCGGCAGGGTCATGCCCCCGTCCGACGGCCGCCAGACGCCGCCGATGAAGACCCGATCCGTGGCGAAGCCCGTCGTCATACGCTTCCTGTCCGTCCCCTCGCGGCCGCGCCCGCGCAGCCGTCGATCCGACAGTGGGCCTGATTATGGATTGCGCAACAAGCCCTTTACGGCGAGCGGCCAAGTCCTTGATTTCATGATGTGGGTGATCGGAATAACGAGCGTTTTCATCCCCTGATGGACAGGCGGGCTCGCCAAGGGTTGTCGAGGCGGCGTTGCGGACCTTGCGCCTACGACAGGGGCGCCGAGTTGCGGATCACCAGTCGAGGGGGGAGGATGACAGAGGTCTTGGACTGGCCCTCCATGCGCGCCAGCAGGATGTCGACCATGGCTTCCGCCCCGCCGGCGATGTCCTGTTTGATCGTGGTGAGCGGGGGGGAGGCGTGGATGGCGATTTCCAGATCGTCGTAGCCGACCACGGCGACGTCGGACGGGACGGACAGGCCGTGTTCGTTCAGCGCCCTCAGCGTGGCCATGGCGATGATGTCGGTGGCGGCGACGACGCCGTCGATGGTGTCGTCGACCTCCAGAAAGGCGCGAATGGTCTCATAGGCCGTCTGGGGCGTCAGGTGGACGGGCAACAGGTGGGCCGGGGCGCTGACGCCGGCGGCCTCGTGCGCGTCGAGGAAGCCGCGATGCCGCTCGCCCAGCTCGGGGTATTCGGGATTGCCGAAGAAGGCCAGACGCCGACGGCCGTTGTCCAGCAGATGGCGCGTCGCCAACTGGCCGCCCAGCCGATTGTCCGTGCCGACCACGGTCTGGGCGTAGCCGGGAAACTGGGCGCCCCAGACCACCAGCGGCATATAGCGCTGGGCGACGGCCTCGATCACGTCCATCTGGTCGGACTGACCGATCACGATGACGCCGTCGACGCGGCCGCATTCGGCGATGTCCGACAGCCAGTTCTCGCCACGCGGGATCACGCGCGACAGCAGAAGATCGTACCCCCGCGTCGTCAGGGCGTCCGCCAGATGGCCCAGCAGGGTGATGAAGAAGGGGTCGGAAACGGGCTGTCCCACCTCGTGACCCAGAGGCAGGACCACGCCGACGGCGTGCGACCGGCCGGTTCGGAGGTTGCGGCCCACCAGATTGGGCCGATAGCCGTGCGCCTTGGCCAGGGCCTCGACCTTTTCGCGCGTTGCGGGCTTGATCACCGGATTGCCGGCCAGGGCCCGCGATACGGTCGATGTCGACAGGCCGGCCAAACGGGCCAGATCGGCCAGGGTGGTGACGGATTTTGACCCGGAACTCATGGATCATCGATGGCCCGCGCACGCGCGCAGGTCAACGCGGTCATCGAGTGATTGCGCGAATGTCGCAATCGGCGTAGAGATATGGAAAGAGCTGCAATCGATTGCAATTGTGGCCAAGGGAGGCGTCATGTTGATTTCGAGACGTTGGCTGGGCGCCGGCGCTCTGGCCGCGGCCGGAGCCTGCGCGATCAGGCCGCTGGGTGCGATGGCGTCGCCTGCGGCGCGCTCGGGCGCGGTCGATCCGTTGAGCCTGGTCGACCCGGAACTGCGGGCCAGCGCCGAGGCGCAGATGGCCCAGCCGCTGCCGGTCCTGACCGTGGCGGGACTGCCCGCCTTGAGAGCTTCCTGGGCGGCGCCCGCGCGTCTTCCAGCCCCGGCGCCCGCCGTCGTGGATCGGACGGTGAAGGGGTTGGGCGCGGCGCCGCCCGTCTCGGTCGAGGTCATCGGCCAGAGGTCCGAGGGGCCGAAGCGTCCGGCCGTGCTGCACATTCACGGCGGCGGGATGATTTCCGGGCGGGCGAAGAATCTGACGCCCTTCTGTCAGGATCTGGCGGCGCGGTTCGACTGTCTGGTCGTCAACGTCGACTATCGCCTGTCGCCGGAGACGCCGTTCCCGGGGCCGGTCGAGGATCTGTACGCCGCCCTGAAATGGCTGCACGACGAGGCCGACGCTCTGGGCGTCGACCGGGCGCGCATCGCCATCATGGGCGAAAGCGCCGGCGGGGGACTGGCGGCCCTGCTGGCGATCATGGCGCGCGACAGGGGCGAAGTCCCGCTGTGCCTTCAGGTGATGCTGTATCCCATGCTGGACGACCGCACCGGCAGCGTCGGCGCGGTTCCGGCCCATATCGGCGCCATCGGCTGGAGCGCCGCCGCCAACGCCTTCGGCTGGCGCGCCTTTCTGAATGCCACGCCCGGATCGGCCGGGGTTCCGGCGGCGGCCGTGCCCGCGCGCGTCTCGAGCCTGGCGGGTCTGGCGCCGGCCTTCATCGGCGTGGGGGCCATCGACCTGTTCGTCGACGAGGACATCGAATACGCGCGGCGACTGGTGGCGGCGGGCGTGCCGACGACCCTGATGGTGGTCCCCGGCGCCTATCACGCCTTCGACTTCGTGGTCCCCGAGGCCCGCGTGTCCAAACAGTTCACCCAGGCCTGGCGGTCCGCCCTGGCGGCGGCGTTCGGCCGGACGGAGATGCAGCCATGAAGCGCACCGAGCCCCATGGCCTGAACAGGCGTCATCTGATCGGGGTCGGCCTTACGGCGGTCGCAGCGGCCGGGGTGTCCGGTCCAGCCGTCGCCGCCCAGAGCCCGGCGCCGGCCGGTTCGCCGATCGGGCCCTTGCCTGACAGCTGGCGCAGGGCCGAGGAACTGAAGCTGTGGCCCGAGGGGCCGCCCGAGGGCGGGTTCAAGCCCGTGCCGGTTCCGGCGAACGCCCCGCCCGGCTTTTTCCGCAATGTCGCCGAGCCCTTTCTGAAGCGGTTCGCGCCGGAGCGGTCGAACGGCCGGTCGCTCCTGGTGATGCCCGGCGGCGCCTATAGTTTCGTCGTCGGAACCCACGAAGGGGCGGCGACGGCGGAGGCCTTCAACCGCATGGGCTACACCGTCTATGTCCTGATCTACCGGCTGCCGGGCGAGGGATGGACGTCGCCCTGGACCGTGCCCTTGCAGGACGCCCAGCGGGCCTTGCGGATCGTCCGGTCGCGCGCGTCGGCCGATGGCGTGGGCGAGGACCGGATTGCGGCCCTGGGTTATTCAGCGGGCGGGCATCTGGCCGCCTCGCTGGCGACGGCGCATCAGCTTCGGTCCACGCCGCCCCGCGACGCCATCGACCGGATCGACGCCCGGCCGTCGGCCGTCGGCCTGATCTATCCCGTCATCGCCATGACGCCGCCCTTCACCAATCCCCAGTCGGCCCTGTCCCTGATCGGCGCGGAGCCGTCGGCCGAGCTGATCGCGCTTCGGTCGCCCGACCGTCACGTCGACGCCCGGACGCCGCCGACCTTCCTGGTCCACGCCCTGGACGATACGGCGGTGCCGCCGGAGAACAGCCTGTCGATGCTGACGGCCCTGCGCCAGGCCGCCGTGCCGGTCGAGACGCATCTGTTCCAGCAGGGCGGGCACGGGTTCGGCCTGGGGCGGCCGGATACGCCGAACAGCCAATGGCCGGTTCTGTTCGACCTCTGGCTGGGACGCCTGTTCGCCCCCTCTCACTGATCTTCGCGGTCGGCGGATCGCGCCGACGCCGTGCTTCTTTCCAAGGTGATCCGCCGTGACGTCCTATAAGCCGCACCTGCCGTTCTGGCGCATCATCGAGATGAACATCGGCTTTCTGGGCCTTCAGTTCAGTTTCGGCCTGCAACAGGCCAATATGGCGCCGATCTATTCCTATCTGGGGGCCAACGAGGCCAGCATTCCGCTGTTGCAGCTGGCGGGGCCGATCACCGGCCTGCTGATCCAGCCGATCATCGGCGCGATGAGCGACCGCACCGCGTCGCGCTGGGGGCGCAGGACGCCCTATTTCGTGGTCGGGGCGGTGCTGTGCGCCATCGGCCTGTTCTACATGCCGCTGAGCCCCACCATCCTGGCCGCCGTCTGCACCCTGTGGATTCTGGATGCGGGCAACAACATCACCATGGAGCCGTATCGCGCCTACGTCAGCGACCGGCTGAACAACGATCAGAGGCGTCTCGGCTTCCTGTCGCAGAGCGCCTTCACCGGCCTGGGCCAGATGCTGGCCTATCTGTCGCCGTCCTTGCTGGTGAACCTGCTGGGCTTCGATGTGAACGCCGTCGATGCGCACAACATCCCGATCATCACCCGGATCGCCTTCACCGTCGGGGCGGTGCTGTCGCTGGGCACCATCCTGTGGTCCATCCTGCGGGTGCCCGAACTGCCGCTGACGGAGGCGGAGCGGGCGGCGATCAAGGCGCGGCCGATGACGCCCTGGGGCACGGTGTCGGAAATCTGGAGCGCCATCCGCGACATGCCCGTCACGATGCGCAAGCTCGCCCTGATGAGCCTGTTCCAGTGGTATGCGATGTTCGGCTACTGGAACTATGTGATCTATTCGATCAGCCGGTCGATCTACAATCAGCACGACCCGCTGTCCGAGGGCTTCCGCCGGGCTGTGATCGACAATGGCGAGATGGGCGGATTCTACAACGGCGTGGCCTTCGTCGCCGCCTTCGCCCTGGTGCCGCTGGCCAAGCGGTGGGGACCGGCCGTCACCCATGCCGCCTGTCTGCTGGCGGCGGGCCTGGGCATGGCGACCCTGCCGCATATCCACGACAAGATCTGGCTGTTCCTGCCCGCAATCGGCGTGGGACTGGGCTGGGCCAGCATCATGGGCAACCCCTATATCGTGCTGGCCAATAGCATCCCGCCCGAGCGCACCGGGGTCTATATGGGCATCTTCAACATGATGATCGTGACGCCCATGCTGATCAACGCCGTCACCATGCCCCTTTATTTCAACGGCCTGCTGGGCGGCGACGCGCGAAACGTGCTGACGCTGTGCGGGGTTCTGATGGGGATTGCGGCGGTCTGCGCCCTGTGGGCCCATACGCCGCGCCCCAGGCCCGCGACGGTCTGAGGCGCGGGGCCGTCAGGCAGGGACGTCGGCCAGAAGGAAGGTCAAAACTTCGTCCAGACGGTCGCGCCACGCCGCCTCGTTGTGGCCCACGCCGGTGAAGGCGCGTCGCATCAGATCGACGCCGGGCCGATAGCCCTTGGCGATCATGGCGGCGACCAAAGCGTCGTGGCTGGGACCGTAGTGACGGTCGATGTCCAGTTCGCTGCGGTCTAGCCAGATGCGGTGACGGCCCGGCGGCGGCATCTGGTCCTGGGCGAATGCGCCGACGGCCTGGGCAATGTCGGCGGCGAAATCCTGCGGGATCATCTCCGTTCCATCGACCGGCAGCAGGCTGAGGTGGGCCGACAGCGCCGCGACCCCGCCGAACACCTCGGGATGGCGGGCCAGACACTCTAGCGCCGCGACCCCGCCCATGGATGAACCGAGGATCAAGGTCGAGCCGGGGGCTCGGCGGGTCGGAAACGCCCGGTCGATGACCGGCTTGATCCGCTCGACCACCAGAGCCGCATAGGCCCCGGCGGGAGGCAGGCGGCCCCAGGCGGCGTCGATGGCCGCCCGCGCCGAGGGCGAGGCGCGCTGAAGGATGGGATGGGGCGCATATTCGGCCAGTCTGTTTTCAGCACAGGCCACGCCCACGACCAGAATCGGCGGCGCGGCGCCGCACGCGATCAGGCGCGACAGGCAGGCGTCGATTTCCCAGGCCGCGCCATAGGGGACGCGGCGGGCGTCGAACAGGTTCTGGCCATCCTGGACATAGAGGACGGGCAGGGGGCTTTCGCCGTTCCAGCCGTCCGGCGTCCAGACGAAGACCTCGCGCTCCGGCAAGGGCGCGCAGGGCATGGCGGTCGAGGCGTAGAGACGCCCGCGACCCGAGGGCGCGGGCGTCTGAACGAAGCCGGCGGCTTCGGGCGCTGTCGTCATGGGAAGGATCAGCGACCCAGCTTCCGGTCGAAGAAGCGCAGCATCACATCATAGGCCTGGCGGGATTCAGGCACGTCGGCATTGTAGAAGAAGCCGTGGAACAGCCCCTCCCAGACGTGCAGTTCGGCGTCCACGCCCAGACGGACCAGCTGGGTATGGGTATAGACCGAGGAGCTGAGTTCGAAGCCGCGCGTGCCGGTGATGATCAGGGTGGGGGGAAAGCGGCCCAGAACCGCGTCGGACGAGGTCGGCGACACCAGCGGGTCGCTGAGGTCCGCCCCGACCAGATAGGGCAGGCGGGCCGCGTCGCCCTGGGCGGGATTGGGATAGGGCGGCGGCAGGCGCGAATCCCCCAGCGGCCCGTTGAAATAGTCGGAATCGCCGCCGAAACCGGCCGCCGACAGGGTGGCGCCCGCGCAGAAGACGCCCACGGCGCCCGGTCGGGGCAGGTCGTGAGACTGGAACCAGGCGACCGACATGCCGGTCAGCATGCCGCCGGCCGAACAGCCGTAGATGCCGATGTTCTGGGCCGGATAGGTCTTGAGCAGTTCGCGATAGACGGCCGCCACATCCTCGCTGGCGGCGGGGAAACGATGCTCCGGCCCCTGGCGATAATCGACCGCCACGACGCGGATGCGCCCCAGGTCGGTCAGCGGGATCGACTCCAGTTCCGCGCAGCCGGGCCAGCATCCCATGAAGCCGCCGCCGTGCAGGTTGATCAGTACGCGCCTGGCGTTCTCGGCGGCGACGCCCGCCTTGGGGCGATAGTCATAGACGTGGACGCCGCCGATGCGCGTGTCCGCGCGATCATAGGCGAACTGGGCGTTCTGGCGGTCCAGATAGGGCTGCATGAAGATGGGCACGCCGTCCTTCTGGGCCAGAAGTTCGGGCTTCTGCATCTGGACCAGATGTTCGGCCACATAGGCGCGGGCCTGGGGGCTGAGCAGGCTGGACACCGGCACGGTCATGGCCGGAACCTGCACCGTGCCCTCGGCGTCGACCAGAACCTGCGGCGGCGTCGTCGCCGGGGTCGTCTGCGCCACGGCCGTCCCGGCCAGCGACAGTCCGGCCAGCACCAGCCCGGCCAGGCGCGTCCAAGCGCGCCCCTTCGTCGTCTTCATCTGTCCGCCCTCCCTGGCGTGTCGACCGCTTCTTCGTCCATGGACGTCGCAATCGTTTGCATTTTCATCCTGCGCCGGGTTTCACGACCTGGCAAGATCAACTTGGCGCGGGCGCCGCCGCTCGAACCCATCATCGGGTCTTTGCCGACACAATCGATTTCAAAACGCCAAATCTCCTATTGCAAACGATTGCTTTTCGGTCAGAGTAGGATTGTGAAGCGGCGAAGACCGCGAAACGGGGAGGGTGGCGATGAATCGCCGATCATTCGCTTTCGGCCTGGCGGGCGCCGGGGTCGCCGCGACGGCCCTTGCAGGCTGGGGCGAAGCCGCCTTCGCCGCTGGCCAGCCCGCGACCGCCGCCGATCCGATCCTGAGCCGTGTCGATCCCGAGCTTCGCGAAGGCGCGATCAAGATTCTGGAGCGCCCGCTTCCGGCCTGGACTGAGGAAAGTCTGGCGGCGCTTCGCGCCTTTCCGCCCATGAATCCACAGCCGTCTTCATCCCCCGCGACGGTCGAACGGCGCACGGCGCCCGGCCGCCGAGGGCAGCCGGATGTCGGGTTCGAACTGATCGGGGCCAAGCCCAGCGCCACATTGCGCCCGGCCATCGTCCACATCCACGGCGGCGGCTTCATCCTGGGCCGCGTCTCGGACACGACGGTCATGTGCCAGGATCTGGCGACCGAGTTCGACTGCGTCGTGGCCAATGTCGACTATCGGCTGTCGCCCGAAACCCGTTTTCCGGGGCCGATGGAGGATTGCTACGCCGTCCTGGCCTGGGTTCACGCCAACGCCGAGGCGCTGGGCGTCGATCCGGCGCGGGTCGCGGTCATGGGGGAAAGCGCGGGCGGCGGTCTGGCGGCGATGGTCGCCATCGCCTCGCGCGACCGGGGCGATGCGCCGCTATGCTATCAGGTGCTGATCTATCCCATGCTGGACGACCGGACGGGATCGACCATGCGCGTGCCGCCCTTCATCGGCACGATCGGCTGGAACGAGGCCGGGAACCGTTTCGGCTGGTCCTGCCTGTTGGGCCTGGAGGCGGGGTCGGCGGTTGTTCCCTACGGCGCCGTGCCGGCCCGCCTGGACACGGTCGCCGGTCTGGCGCCGGCCTTCATCGGCGTGGGCGGTCTGGACCTCTTCGTGAACGAGGACATCGACTATGCGCGCCGTCTAGTCCAGGCCGGAGTTCCCGTTCAACTGCATGTGACCCCCGGCGCCTATCACGGCTTTGACTTCATCGCGCCCCAGGCGCGGGTGTCGCGCGACTTCGCCGCCGCCTGGAAAAGCGGACTGAGGGCCGCGCTGCATCCGCCGTCAGCCAGCGGCTGAAGGCGATCTGAAAACGGCCGGGCGTCCGACTTCACGCCCGAAACCACCTGAACGATTGCACAAGCAACGGCCCTGGGGAGGGGCAAAGTCATGACGAGAAGATCGGAAAACAACAGGCGCGACACTATGGTCCGCACCGCCAGCGTGATCGCTCTGGCGTGCGGCGCCGCCCTGGCGTCCGCGCCCGCTTGGGCGCAGACCGCCCCGGCGCAAGAGGCGCCGTCGTCGGTGGACGACATCGTCGTCACGGCCCTGAAGACGGGCGCCCAGCGTCTGGACCGCGCGCCAGTCGCCATTCAGGCTTTCTCGGAAGAGACGCTGAAGGACAAGGGCGTGCGGGACGGCGCCGATCTGATCTCCCTGATCCCCGGCGCCTCCCAGGCCCAGGAAATCGGCGCGGGCTATCGCGTCTTCTCCTTCCGGGGGTCGGGCGCGGGCGGCCCCGTCGGCGACGGCATGGTGGGTTACTACCTCGACGACACCCCGTTCGGCGTTCCGAACTTCCAGGCCGCGCCGCCGGTCCAGTATTTCGATCTGGAGCGGGTCGAGGTGCTGCGCGGGCCGCAGGGCACCCTGTACGGCTCCGGCTCGATGGGCGGCACCATCATCTATCGGACGCGCAACCCCAACCTGGATCACGAGACCTTCCAGGCCGAGACCGAGGTGTCGACCACGGCGAACGCCAGCGATCCCAACTATCGCGTCGCCGCCGCCGTCTCGATGCCGCTGATCAAGGACAAGCTGGGCCTGCGGGTCAGCGGCGGCTACGACTATCGCCAGGGCTATAACGACATCTACTCGGGCGCGCCGACGGGCACGCCGCGCGTCACCGACGCCAATACGGTGGTGGCCAAGGATATGCAGGCCGTCCTGTTGTGGACGCCGGACGATCGCACCTCGGTCCGCCTGCGCGCCTGGAAGTTCAGCACGGACCAGGACTACCTCAACGTGATGAACTCCATCGATCCGCCCTACGCCTCCTACCAGGGCGATGTCGAAGGCTATGACCGTCGTCGCGCCGAATATTATTCCAGCACCATCACCCGTCGCTTCGATTCCGTGACGCTGACCAACGCCACCGCCTATCAGAAATCCTTGCCGGGCGGGTTCCAGGTGGGGCTGAACCTGGGGGCGCCGCTGGGCATCGGGACGCTGACGAACGGCGGCGACTCGCACAGCTTCGTCAACGAGTTCCGCGTGGCGACCAACGGAACCGGGCCGCTGCACGCGGTCGGCGGCGTCTTCTACCAGAAGGCCGAAGGGCTCTACACCTTCAGCCTGGCCTTCCCCGCCCTGAATCTCAGCGGCCAGACCATCACCCGGACCGAGAACGCCTCGATCTTCTCCGAGGTCAGCTACGACCTGATGGGCGGCAAGCTGGTTCCGCTGGTGGGGCTGCGCTACTTCCGCGACACCCGTTCGGCGGACTCGATTTCGAACGGCGTGCCGGTGTCCAGCACCTCCAAGCCCGACGCCCTGACCTGGCGCGCGAACCTGTCCTATTATCCGACGGATAACTGGATGATGTTCTTCAACGCGGGCACGGGCTTCCGCAGCGGCATCCTGCAATCCAAGGCACAGGCCGACGCTGTCATCGCCGACGGCGTGCCGACCGGCATCGCCCTGACGCCCGATGAACTGCTGAACGTCGAGGTCGGCACGAAGGGCAGCCTGTTCGACCGCAAGGTGCGGATCGCCGCCAGCCTGTACGAGATCAACTACAAGAACCTTCAGAGCGCCTTCAACACCTCCATCGGTCTGTCGGCCTTCGCCAACCTCGGCGATTCCAGAACGCGCGGCCTCGACGTGGAGGCGTCGTGGGACACGCCGATCGACGGGCTGAACCTGAATCTGGTGGCCAATGTGAACGATTCCGAGTTCACCGACGTCAACGCCAGCTTCGCGGCGGCCAATCCTCGGCTGGCCGGCGGTCAGACGTTGATCAATACGCCGCCCTACAATGTCCGGTTCGACGTCAACTATGACCGCAGCATCGGCAAGTACGACGTCTTCGCCAATGGGTCGGTCACGGCGGTCGGGCGCAACCGGATCGGTGATGCGACTATCGACAGCCTGGACCCCTATCAGCTCTATCGCGCCAGCGTGGGGGTGCGGTTCGACCAGTACGAACTGCGTCTGTATGGCGAGAACCTGAGCGACGAGCGGGGGCCGACGGCCGCCAATGGTCCGACCCTGCTGGCGGGGCCGCGTCCGCGCACCATCGGCCTGACCCTGCGCCTTGATCTGAACTGAGCAACTTGCGGCGGCGCGATCCTTCGCGCCGCCACCTCTTTCGTTATGGCCGGCGCCTGTCGTCGGCGTGTGAAGTCACGGAGGCCCGTCGTGGTCGTTGAACAACACGATAGGCCGGCTTTGACCGACGCCGCACAGCCGTCGGTTCCGGCATGAACGGCGCGCCTGTTCGAACGACGCCGGACGCCGCCTTCGACACTGTGTCGGCGCGAGCGGTCCTGACCCATCGCCTTGAATCCCTGTACGGCGACGCCGCGCCCGCCTTGCTGGCGCGTGTCGACCAGGCCGTGGCGTGCGCCGTCCAGTCGCGTCCCGAAGCCTTGAAGACGCTGGACGTCCAGCGCAAGGCGGACCCGAACTGGATCGGTCGGTCGGGCCAGGGGGTCTATACCTTCTATGTCGACCGTTTCGCCGACGACCTGAACGGTCTGATCGACAGACTGGATTATCTTCAGGCGCTCGGCGTGCGCTGGCTTCATCCCTTGCCCCTGCTGAAGGCGCGCGAGGGCGAGAGCGACGGCGGTTTCGCGGTTCAGGACTACAGGGCCGTCGAACCCGCCCTGGGCGACATGGCGACGCTGGAACGGCTGGCCGCAGAACTGCGGACGCGCGGCATGGGGCTGTTGCTGGACATCGTCTGCAACCATACGGCGCGCGAACATGAGTGGGCCGTCAAGGCGCGCGCGGGCGACCCGCATTTCCGCGCCTTCTATCGCCAGGCCAGGGATGAGGCGGAGGTCGCCCGTTGGGAAGCCCATCTGGTCGATGTCTTTCCCGATACGGCGCCGGGCAGCTTCACCTTCGACGCCGACATGGGCGCCTGGGTCTGGACCACCTTCTATCCGTTCCAATGGGATCTGGACTATTCGAACCCGGATGTCTTCCTGGAGATGCTGGATGTCCTGCTGCACCTGGCCAACAAGGGCGTTCAGGGGTTTCGGCTGGACAGCGCGCCCTTCCTCTGGAAGCGGGAAGGCACGAACTGCCGCAACCAGCCCGAGACCTACGCCATAGTGGAGGCCTTCCGCGCGGCGCTGGACATTGCGGCGCCCAGCGTGGTGCTGCTGGCCGAGGCGATCGAGAGCCTGGACGATGTGCTGCCCTTCTTCGGCGTGTCCTCGGCGGCGTGCGGCCTGGCCTACAACAACGGGGTGATGACAGCCCTGTGGGGGGCGCTGGCCGACGGCGATGTCGGCATCGTCAACCGATTGCTGGCGGCGGCGGCCCAACGGCCCGACAACGCCGCCTGGCTGAACTATGTCCGGTGTCATGACGACCTGATCTGGAACGCCCTGGCCCAGTATGCGCCGCCAGAGGATCTGCGCCGTTGGTCGGATTTCTACGACGGCGGCGGCTTCTCCGACGGACGGCGCTTCCAGACCGCGCCCGGCGGCGTGCCTTCGACCAACGGCATGGCGGCCGCCCTGGTCGGCATCGGCAAGTCCGGGGTGGATCAGAACCTGGCGCGGGCGCGGCTTCGGCTGCTGTACGGCGTGATCCATGCGCTGGACGGCTGGCCGCTGATCTACATGGGCGACGAGATCGCACTGGGCAACGACACGACCTATCTGGACGACCCCGCCCGCGCGGCGGAAGGCCGCTGGCTGCATCGGCCGGACATGGACTGGGCGCGGGCCGAAGCGGCCGAGGTCGGAGGGGAGGGCGGCGACGCCCTGTCCGCGCTGCGTCTGTTCGCGGATCGGGCGCGGGCGCTGGGTCCGGCGGGGATCGCCGGGCGGGCGACGCCGGTCGATGTCGGCGCCGAGGTTCTGGCCTTTGCGCGCTCGGAAGGGCGGCCCTTCCTGTGCCTGGCCAACTTCACGCCAGAGCCCCAGATCGTGATCCGACCCTCCCATCTGGACGTCGCCGGTCGGGATCGGCTGACGGGGCGTGACATCCCCGCCGGACCCGTCAGATTGGCGCCCTATGAATTGATCTGGTGGAGCGCCGACAAATGAAAACCTATGCGGGGATCGAGATCGGCGGCACCAAGACCCTGGTCGGGTTTGGCCGTGGACCGAACGATCTGGGCGACTGCGTCCGTATCGAGACCACCACGCCGGAGGCGACCCTGGGCGCGGTCGTGGAGGTGCTGCAAGGCCAGGCCGACGCGGGCGGGCTGGCCGGAATCGGCGTCGCCAGTTTCGGTCCCGTTCGCGTGGCGGCCGACGCGCCGGATTACGGCCGCATCCTCCGAACGCCCAAGCCCGGATGGTCCGACGCCGACCTGCTGGAACCGCTCCGGCGGTTCGGCGCGCCGATCGGTCTGGCCACCGACGTCGGCGGCGCGGCCCTGGCCGAGGGGCGATGGGGGGCGTGCAGGGGACTGGACGACCACGTCTATGTCACCGTCGGAACGGGTGTCGGCATGGGCGTCGTGGCCAACGGGCGGTTGGTTCACGGCGCGCTTCACCCGGAAGCCGGCCATATGTCGGTCCGCACCGCCGCCCATCCCGACCCGTTCGCGGGCATTTGCCCCTTCCACGGCGACTGTCTGGAAGGCCTGGTGTCTGGTCCCGCCGTCGCCGCGCGTCTGGGGCGGCCGGGCGAAACCGTGGGTGAGGACGATCCGGTCTGGGAGATCGTCGCCGGCCACCTGGCCCAGATGGCCGCCAATCTGACCTATGTGCTGGCGCCGCGCCGGATCGTCATCGGCGGCGGGGTCGGCGGCGCCGAACATCTTCTGGCGCGCGTGCGCCGGGCCTTGGGCGAGCGACTGGGCGGCTACCTGCCCCACCTCGACGACCCGACCGCCCTGAACGCTTACATCACCGCCCCCGGACTGGGCGGCCGCGCGGGCGTGCTGGGCGCCCTGATCCTGGCGCAGGACGGCGTGTGAAGATCGCGCAGCCGCCTACGGACGGCGATTCAGCGCCCGACTTGACGGCTCAGTTCGTCACAATCCTCATCGCGAAACCATGTCGGCGACATCCTGGCTGAACTGCAGGCGGGCGGCGGGGTTGCGGTAGAACATGTGGCCGCCGTCGTAGCAGCGGTAGGTCAGGGCGAAACGCAGGGACGGGGGCAGGGTCTGCGCGACAGCGGCGTCGCGGGCGCAACTGGCGAGGGAGTCGTAGCGGCCGGAGGCGATGAGGACCTTCAGCGTCGGCGACAGGGCCAGGGCCTCTTCGGTGGCGGGCAGCGGGGGGCCGATGCGGGGTGGTCCGCCGCCGCGACGGACGGCGTCGTCGATCGCCGCCTTGACCGCCTCGGGGCTGGGATTTTCCACGGTCGCATAGTTCCAGCGCGCGCCGACGCCGGCTGGAAAACGGTCGTAAGGCGCATAGCCGGCCTGAACATCGTCCAGGCCGACATAGGCCAGGTCCGTCACATAGTTCAGCGTCCGGCGCAGGTAGCGGTCGATGGCGCCGGTGAAACCGATCCGGGGGCTTTCGGTCAGCCGCATGTCGAAGACGTTCAGCGTTCTGCCCTGATCCTGCAGCAGGCCCTGCAGATACTGGCGGGGCGTGAAGGTCAGGGCGGCGGGGTCGATCCGGTCGGCCGGTACGCCGGTGAAGCGCGAGAGGTCGGCGATGACGGCGTTGCGCTGGGCGTCGGTCAGTTCGGCGCGACGGGCCAGGGCCGGCGCATAGGTCGTGCCAACCCAGGCCTCGGCGGCGGCGCGGGCGGCTTCGGGCGTCAGCCCCAGTTCCGGCGGCAGCCTGTGGTGGAACAGGGCGACGGGCGCCAGGTCGATGACGTGCAGGGCCGTCGCCGTCTCGGGCGACACATAGGCGGTGTCGAGGCCGTCGCCGCCGGAAATCAGGATCAGGCCGCTGATCGGCACGCCCTGCTTCAACAGGCGATAGCCCACGTTCGCCGCGCGGCCGGCGCCCCAGCTTTCGCCGGCCAGGAAGACACGTCGGTCCTGGGCGTCATGCAGCAGAAGCCAGGATCGGACGAACTCGGCGACCGAGGCGACGTCGCCGACCGTGCCGTAGAATTCGTCGGCGGCGGCTGTGCTGGTCGGGCGGCTGAACCCCGTGCCGATCGGATCGACGAAGACGAGGTCGGCGGCGCTCAGCCAGGTTTCGGCGTTGTCGACCAGATGATCGTCCTCGCCGCGAAGGGGGCCGGCCGCTTCGAAATGCAGAGTGGCGGAGTTGGCGCCGGGGCCGCCGTTCCAGATGAAGATCAGGGGGCGCGGTTCGCGGCCGGGCGCGCGATAGGCGACATAGCCCATATGGCCGCGCGCCTCGGACGTCTCGACGTCCCGGATGGCGATGCGGCCGATCTCGGCCTGATAGTCGAGGCGTCCGCGCGCCAGGCGAAGGCTGTGGTGGGTCACGGTCGGGGGCGGCGCGGCGTCTTGCCCAGAGGCGACCGAAGGCGTTTCGGCGGCATGGGCGGGCGGTCCCGACATGAGGGTCAGGGCGAGCGCGCAGGCAAGGCCGCCCGACCCCATGGCGATCCGTGTGAGAAGGTTCATGCCTGCGCTCCCCGTCGTTTGGAAACAGGTTACGCAGCTATGGGCGCAAGCGTTATGCAAACTGGAGGCTTTCCCGATGCGCCGGAGGCATGATCGTCGCGCGTGTCTGTGGCTCGGCGAATAGAGGGTTTCGCGGGGCGCGGTCGTCCGCCGCAATATCTATGCGTCGCGGCCCGGGTTTGCGTCGCCGCCCTGGGCGGCGCCGAAACGGCTTCGCCGGTGCATGAGTGTTGGGAAACAGCAGCTGACTCTAGCGTGGCGTGGATGAAGCCGCTTTTGAACGCTGAGAATGTGTGGAGATATTTCAGTCCTGTTTGTCCTCTCACGTGCATGAAAGTTGTGTGACGATCAGCGTCGAGCCTGAAATAGGAAAGAATGTGCCGGCTGGGCGGGGTTAGCCTTTCGGCAGAGGCGCGGCGATGGGGATGTCGCTCGCGCGGTCAGAACGCAGATCGAGGGGATACGATGACGCGCATGTCGATGAAGAAGCGCCTGATGGCCACGACCATGGCGGGGTCCGCCCTGCTGGTGTTCGGCGGCGCGGCTCCGGCCCTGGCCCAGACGGCGCCGACGGTCGCGCAGCAGGATGAAAGCCAAAGCGTTGACGATGTGGTCGTCACGGGTTCACGCATTCGTCGCGTCCAGACGACGACCGCCGCGCCGGTTTCGGTCATCGACGCCGAAGTGCTGTCGGAGCGCGGCTTCGTCCAGGTGGGGCAGGCGCTGAACCAGATCACCTCGGCGACGCCGTCCGCGCCGGTGGCCAACGGGTCCGGTTCGGAGGCCGGTTCGGGGCAGCAGTTCCCCAACCTGTTCGGCCTGGGCGCCGGCCGCACGCTGTCGCTGGTGAACGGGCGTCGCTTCGTGACCTCGTCGTCGGGCATGGGCGACCGGGTGGTCGACACCAATCTGATCCCGGTCGGCCTGCTGAAGCGGGTGGACGTGGTCCAGGCGGGCGGCGCGGCCGTCTATGGCTCGGACGCCATCGCCGGCGTGGTCAACTATGTGCTGAAGGACGATTTCGAGGGCGTGGAGGTCGACGCCCAGTACGGCGTTTCTTCGCGCGGAGACTATCCGCAGCGCAGCCTGCGTATGACGCTGGGCCAGAACGTCCTGGACGGCCGCGCCAATCTGGCGGCCGATGTGGAATGGTCGAAGACGGACTCGCTCTATGGTCAGGACCGTCCGCGTTCGAACCTGGCGCGGCTGACGGTGTCCAACTCGGCCAACACCGGCCCGTCCGACGGGATTCCGTCCGTGCGCGAGCTGCTGGACGCGCACTTCTGGCCCTTCAACAACAATGGGGTGATCTTCTCGATCCCCGCGCCGGTCGGGCGTTTCCTGGTGCGTTCGGGCGGCGTGCCCCAACAGTTTTCGGCCGATGGAAACAGTCTGGTCGCCTATGACACCGGGGCGGTGGCGGGCGTGCCGTTCGCCACGGGCGGAGACGGCTATGACTTCCGCGATCTGGCGGCGCTCTACACCGGCGTCGAACGGTTCAACGCCAACCTGATCGGCCATTACGACCTGACCGACCGGATCAAGCTGAAGGGCGAACTGCTCTATGCCAACACCCAGGGGCGCGATCCCTATGGCACGCAGGGCACGTCGCGCACGGTGCTGAACTCGGCCGATTCCGGCGCCGGCCCCATCGCCTTCTTCCGCACCAATCCCTTCCTGACCCCGACGGCCCTGGCCCAGCTCAGCGCCGCCAATCCGGGCTTCGCCGCCGGGGCGCCGCTATGGCTGTCCAAGAATTTCGCGGACATCCTGCCGACCCGCGAGGTCGTGAGCGATACGGACGTGTGGCGCGGTCTGGTCGCGCTGGAAGGCGACTTCGACTGGGCGGATCGCAACTTCTATTGGAGCGTGTCGGCCAGCCGGGGCGTCACCCGCGGCGAACGGTCCGGGTGGGACACTTGGACCTCGCGGCTGGAGAACGCCGTCAACGCGGTCAGCAGCGGAGGCCAGCCCGTCTGCGCGGTCAACGCCGACGCCTCGACGACCAACGACGCCCCCGGCTGCGTGCCGATCAACATCTTCGGCGCCGGCGTCATCACCAGCGCGATGCGCGACTATGTGGCCGTGCCGGTCGGAGAAAAGTTCGAAAACACCCAGGACGACCTTCTGGCCACCATCGGCGGCGAACTGTTCGCCCTGCCGGCCGGTCCCGCCAGCTTCAGCCTGGCCTATGAGTATCGGCGCGAGAAGGCGGAGTTCAATCCGTTCGACGCCAACCGGCAGGGCCTTGTAGGATCGGGCACGCCCACTTCCGCAACGCGCGGCGCCTATAATACGAACGAGTTTTCGGCCGAGGTCCTGGCGCCGGTGTTCGGCGGCGACTTCACCCTGCCGTTCGTCAAGTCTCTGGAGCTGAACGGCGCCTATCGCATCGTCGACAACTCCATCGCCGGCAAGGAGAACGTCTGGGGCGCGGGCCTGCGCTGGGAGGTCGTGAGCGGCCTGACCCTGCGCGCGTCGCGTAGCCGCAACTTCCGCGCGCCCACCCTGGATCAGCTGTTCGCGCCGTCCAGCACGGGCCTGGATGCGATCGCGCAGAACCCGTGCGATTCCGACCGGATCAACAGCGGACCCAATCCCTCCGTGCGTCTGGCCAACTGTCAGGCCCTGTTCGCCGCCAATCCGGGCTGGGGGCCGCTGACCGGCTTCCAGGACCCGGGCGAGAACTTCACCAACGTCCTGGTCACGACCGGCGGCAATCCGAACCTGAAGAACGAGGTTTCGGACACGACCACCTTCGGCGTCGTCTTCCAGCCGACGTTCGCGCCGGGCCTGACGCTGGTGGCCGACCGGGTCGAGGTGGAGCTGAGCGATGGTCTGTCGGCCTTCACGCCGCAGAACTTCCTGGCGACCTGCTTCGATTCCTCGCCCAGGCCGGCGGATGTCTGCAGCCAGTTCACCTTCAACAGCCAGGGACAGGTGGCGACCGCCAGATCGACCACCTTCAACGCCGGCACGGTGCGCTACGAGGGTGAAATCTACACCGTCAACTACGCCTTCGACGTGGCGGACGCCTTCCGTCGCAGCGCCGACTGGGGCCGGTTGGAACTGGGGCTGGAAGTCACCCACAACGCCCTTCTGGAAACCTCCGTCACCGGCTTCGACTACAACAGGACGGACGACACCACCCTGACGCCGGACTGGGTGTCGCGGTTCGACGCCCGTTATGCGCGCGGGCCGATCCGGCTCAGCTACACGATGAACTATCTGCCGGTTTCGAGGGTCAACCGGTTCGACACCATCGAGACCACGCCGACGCCGGTGATCAGCGAGAACATCCGTCACAACCTGTCCGGCGAATATCGCTTCGGCGACTATGCGATCCGCGCCGGGGTGATCAATCTGACCGACGAGGAGCCGTCCTATCCGACGCGGAACTATGGCGACATTCTGGGCCGTCAGTATTTCGTCGGCCTGAACGCGCACTTCTGATCTTGATCGTCGTGGCTCCGGCGACGCCTGTGTCGTCGGAGCCATTTTCCCAGGGATGCGGTCGTCATGAGCCTTTTTGTCCTTTCGCGCCGCAGCCTGGCCGCCCTGGTCGCATGGACGGTCCTTGGCGGCGCATCGGTCTGGGCCGAGACGCCTTCCCTGACCGTGACCCTGCGGCCCGGCGCCGTCGATGTCGCGCGGGGTCTGGGGCGGATGGACGTCCAGTGGGTCGCCTCCGACCTGAAGGCGAAGGCGGGCGAGCCCCTGCTGACGCTGCCGGTGGTGATCGCCAACACCGACACCATAGCCGACACCCTGACCGGTCTGGTCGTGACCGACAGCCGGGGCGTCGTGCCCTTGACGGTGCGGGACGATCCCGCGGCCCTGGTCTATTCCCGGCATTGGCTGGCGGCGCGCGACGTCGATGGCGAGGTGACGGTGCGGTATCGCGCGCCGATCGACAATACGCCGCCCCGGCGAGGGTCGGGGCCGCCCTATAGCCTCAGGACCGAGGGCGGCGGCGTGTCCGGCGTCGGCAACACCTTCATCCTGCTGCCCGAAGTCGGGACGGACTATCGCGTCGCCCTGCGCTGGGATCTGGCCGGCCTGGGCGAAGGCGCGCGCGCGACGTCCAGCTATGGCGAGGGCGACGTGGACCTGGGGCAGGGCGCCGCCGATCGGCTGTCGTCCACCGTCTTCATGGCCGGGCCGATGCACCGCGAGCCGGAAACGGTCGGCGACGCCGGGTTCTCGGCCGCCTGGCTGGGCGAGACGCCGTTCGAGGCGCGTCCGTTGATGGTCTGGACCCATCGGCTGCACGGCTGGATGAGCCGCTTCTTCGCCGAACCCGGCGATCCGCCCTATCGGGTCTTCATGCGCTTCAACCCCATCAACGCCGGGGGCGGCGTGGCGCTGACGCGATCCTTCCTGGTCACATACAATGCCCAGACCAATCCCGAGGATCTGAAGACCACCCTGTCGCACGAGATGATCCACACCTGGACCCAGTGGGACGGGCGAGGCCAGTGGTATGGCGAGGGGGTGGCCGTCTATTATCAGGCGCTGCTGCCGTTCCGGGCGGGGCTGATGTCGGCAGACGCCTATCTGGCGGACATCAACGATACGGCGCGCCGCTACTATTCCAACCCTTTGAACGGCACGCCGGACGATCAGATCGCGGCGCGGTTCTGGGACGACAGCCGCATCCGCGTTCTGCCCTATGACCGCGGCGCCCTGTATTTCGCGACGGTCAACGGCATGATCCGTCGCGCCTCCGACGGCGCCCGATCCGTCGACGATCTGATCGCGGAAATGAACCGCCGGCGTCGCGCGGGCGAAACGGTGGACGAGGCCGCCTGGGTGGCGCTGCTGGTCGGTGAACTGGGCGAGGCGGGGCGCGATCTGCATACGGCCATGAAGGCGGGCGCGCTGATGACGCCGGAGCCCGGCGACTTCGGCCCCTGTTTCACCCGCGAGGTGGGCAAGGCCCGGCGCTTCGAACTGGGTTTCGATCCCCGCTCGCTGGTCGGGGACGTCAAGACGATACGGGGGCTGATCCCCGGTTCGGCGGCGGACCAGGCGGGTCTCCGCAACGGGGATGTCGTCACCTATGCGGTGGCGATGGACGCCGTTCAGGGCGACCAGACACGCCGGCTGACGCTTCAGACGACGCGGGACGGCCGGACCTTCCCCGTGACCTATCTGCCGCGCGGAGAAGAGGTCGACGTCTATCAATGGCGTCGGGTTCAGGGCGTCGCCGACGCCGCCTGCAAACCCTAGCCCAGCAACAGACCTGCGGCGGCGATGTCTTGGGCCGCGTGGCCCAGGGACTTATAGACGGTGATTTCGGCGTCCGATCGACGCCCCGGTTCGGCGCCGGACAGGACCGCGCCGATCTCGGCGGCGATATGATCCTCCGTGATCCGCCCCGAGGCGAGGGCGCGCAGGTACTCGCCGCCGTGGGCGCGAACGTGTTCGGCGTGATCGACGATGAAGCGGCTGCAGGCCACCAGATCGGTGTCGATTTCGGCCGCCGTCGGGCCGCTGGACCCCACCACATTGACATGGGCGCCGGGCGCGACCCAGGCGCCCTCAAGCACCGGATCGACCGACGCTGTGACGGTGCAAAGGATGTCGGCGTCGCGGGCGGCGTCGCGCGGGGTTTCCGTCGCAGTCACGGCGACGCCGATCCGGGCGCTCGTTTCGGCGGCGAAGGCCTGGGTGCGGTCAAGGTCGCGGCCCCAGACGCGGACGGCTTCCAACGGACGGACCTGGGCGATGGCGGCGATGTGTTCGGCGGCCTGACGACCCGCGCCCAGAACCGCCAGGAGTCTTGCATCGGGGCGGGCCAGGGCCTGGGTCGCGACCGTGCTGGCGGCGGCGGTGCGCAGGGCGGTGATCTCGCCCGCGTCGGCGATGCAGACGGGAACGCCCGTTCGCCCGTCGAACAGCACCACCACGCCTTCGTGCGCCTTGCGTCCCGCGCCGTCGGCGAAGACGCTGACCAGCTTGGCGCCGAACAGGCCTTGACCGTCGAAGGCCGCAGGCATCAGGGCGAAGGTGCGGCCCTCGCCCAGACCGATGAAGCTGCGAAGATTCTGGCGCACCCGGCCTTGGGACAGGGCGATCATGGCCTCGGCGATGGCGGGGCGCAGGGCGGCGAGGTCCAGGCCGGCGCGAACGGCGGCGGCGTCATGGACGCTCAGGGAACGGGCCGGGGACATGAAGGCGCCTGTCGGACGAACGATGATCCGGCACGCTAACAGACGCCAGGGGACTATTCCTGCCTTTCGGTCCCGCCGTCGTCGCGGAAGACGAAAGGATTATTCGACGGCGCGCGCCTAATATGGCGCCGGTCGTTGCGAACAGCTTCGGAGTCCGCCGTGCATTTCACCCGCAGAGCCCTGATCGCCGCCGCCGCCGTGGGTCCGGCGACAGGTGTGGCGCAGCCGGTCGCGGCGCGCGAAGCCGCGGGTGAGCCGCCGCTGACCCTGCCCGCGCGCGCCGCCTTCGCGACCATGCCGATGACCTATCTGGACAGCGGGGCGACCCACCCCCTGCCGCTGGGCGCGCGCGCCGCCCTGGAGGACTATCTGCGTTACAAGACGCGCGAGGTCGGGGCGCCCGATCTGGACCCCGGCGCTATGGAAGAGAATGCGATCCGGCAGTTCGCGACGCTGGTCGGGGCCGAGCCCGACGAATTGTGCTTCGTCCAGTCGACCACGATGGGCGAGAATCTGGTGTTGCAGGCGCTGGACATTCCGGCGTCGGGCGGGCGGATCGTCACGGACGCCCTGCATTTCTTCGGCTCCTTCTACACCTATGGCGAGCTGGCCAAGGCGGGGATGGACGTCGTCACCCTGCCCATGACGTCCGAGGGCCGGATCGACATGGCGGCGATGGAGGCGGCGGTGAACGCGCGGACGCGGCTGGTGTCGATCAGCCATGTCTCCACCATCAACGGCTTCGAGCATGACCTGAAACGGGTCTGCGACCTGGCCCACGCCCACGGCGCCTATGTCTATGTCGACATCGTGCATGGGGCGGGATCGACCCCCCTGGACCTGAAGGCGGCGGGCGTCGATTTCGCCGCCTGCGCCTCCTACAAATGGCTGATGGGGGACTTCGGCCTGGGCTTCCTCTATGTCCGCAAGGAAGTGCAGGAGAAAATCCGGCGGCCCTGGTGGGGCTATCATCAGGTTCGCAGCTTCCAGAGCCACGCCTTCCCCTACGATGCGCCCGGCCCGATGCCGGCCGACTATGCGGCGCGGGACGATGCGACCGGCCGGTTCGCCATGGGTACGACCTCCTGGACGGGGGCGGTGCAGTTGGATCACTCGCTGACCTGGATCAACCGGCTGGGGGTCGACGCCATCCAGAGGGCGCGACAACCGTTGGCCGATGCGGTGCAGACGGAGCTGAGGCGGCGCGGCTATGAACCGTTGACGCCGCTGGACAGCCGAACCGCCCTGGTCGCCTTCGCCTTGAAGGACGCCCGGCCGAAACTGTCCGACAGGCTGGCGGCCGCCAAGGTGCGGATCACCGTGTCCCAGCATCGGTTCCGCGTGTCGCTGGCCGTGTTCAACGACATGAACGACGTGGGTCGTCTGCTGGAAGCCTTGCCGGCGACGCCGCCGGCCTGATCGCCGTCAGAAGGCGATCTGCACGCCCTGTCCCAGGGCGACGGCCCTGTCGACCAGATAGCGCGCGCTGGCCAGATCCTGAACGACATGGCCCAGCGACTTGTAAAGGGTGACGTCCCGCTCTGAGGTGCGGCCGGGCGTCAGGCCCAGAAAGACCTCGCCGATTTCCGCCACGACATGGGCGTCGTCCACCCGCCCGGCGCGTTTGGCCGACAGGAACTCGGCCCCCTGCGCCAGGACGCCCGGCCTGTAATCCGCGACGAACCGGGCGCGCGCCACCAGATCGTCGTCGATCTCGACAGGGCCGTCATGGCTGGAGCCCACCAGGTTCACATGGCATCCGTCAGGCACGTCGCCGGAGCGCAGGATGGGCTCGGCCGAGGCGGTGGTCGTGCAGAGGATGTCGGCCCGGGCCGCAGCCTCTGCGACGGTCGGGACCGCCGTGACCGGCAGGCCGGTTTCCTGCGCCAGACTGGCGGCCAGGGCGCAGGCGCGGTCGCGCGACCGACCCCAGATCGTCACCGCCGACAGGTCGAAGGCGACGTGGAAGGCGCGCACATGGGCTGCGGCCTGCTCGCCCGTGCCCAGGACCGCCAGCCGAGAGGCGTCGGGGCGCGCCAGGGCCTGGGAGGCGGCGGCGCTGGCGGCGGCCGTGCGGATGCCCGTGACCTCTCCGGCGTGGACGAGGGCGGCGAGAGCGCCCGTCGCGGGATCGAACAGGGCGACGGCGCCCTGATGGGACTGAAGACCGATGGCGTGGTTCTGGGGATAGACGCTGACCAGTTTCGCGCCGAACGGGCCGTCCGCCGCGAGCGCGCCGGGCATGACGCCGAACGCGCGGCCCCGGTCGAGGGGGACGATCGAACGCAGCGGCTGGCGCGTCTCGCCTCTGGACAGGGCGGACATGGCCTCGCGCATAAGGGGGATACAGGCCTCGTAGCCGAGATGGGTGCGGACGAAATCACGGTCCAGAACGAGCATGGGACGGGCCTGATCAGGAATCGACGAAGGCGGTTCCGGTCACGAAACTGCGGATGTCGCGGGTGAAGGCCGTCAGCGCCGGCCGGTTGGTGTAGGCCATGTGTCCGCCCTCGTAACGCCGCTGGATGACGCGCCCGGCGGGATAGTCGCTCTGGGCCGCCAGATAGAGGGCCGGGCCGACCGTGGTCGTCAGGTCGTAGATTCCCGTGCCGATCATCAGGCGAAAACGCGGATTGGCCCTGAAGGCGGGGACCAGCCGGGCGGGATAGTCGTATTCGTTGAACGGCCCGCCCCCGCCGCCGGTAGGGTCGTATGTCCAGGCCTCGGCGCCGGGAGCGAGCGGGCGATAGTCGGCGGCGTCGCGTTCGGGCGCCAGTTCGCTCCGCAGATACTGCTGCATCATCGGCAGGACGCCGTCCGACACCTTGGCCCCGAACGGGTCCTGCGGGCGCTGGCCCTGGGTCGGCGCCGGCCCGACATAGCGCGCGTCGTAGAGGCCCAGCCTCTGCCCCCTGTCCGCGAGCAGCCGACCCGCGAAGGCGACCTTCGAAATCGTCAGATCGCCGTCGAAATAGACGTCGGCGTCGATCCCCGTCAGCCGTTCCAGTTCGGCCGCCACCGCGCGACGGCGGGATTGCGGCAGGGACCGACCCTGGACCAGGGCGGCGAGATAGTCGGTCATGCCCCAGGCATAGACGTCGTCGATGAAGCGGTTCATCGGGCGACGGCCCTTGTCGGCCTTGCCGTGATAGACGGCGATGGCGGCAAGCGCGGGCAGGTTGGTCGCATAGGCGATCATATTGTCCACGCGCTGGGACGTCTCGATCATGTTGACCGCCTGGCCGAACAGGAAGACGCCGTCCAGCGGCATGTCCTGGGCCAGCTGACCGGCCATGACCGCCGCGCGGATGGTGCCGTAGCTTTCGCCCAGGACATATTTCGGCGAGGTCTCGCGGCCGTTGGCCTTGATCCAGCCCCGGATGAAGTCCGACACCGCCCGCGCGTCGCCTTCGACCGAATAGGCGCTCCTGCGGCCGCTTTCGGACAACAGCCGGGTGAAGCCGGTTTCGGGCGGGTCGATCAGGACGATGTCGGCGACGTCCAGCACGGTCTCGGGATTATCCACCAGCCGGGCGGGCGACAGGGCAGGGGCCTTCGGGTCTTGTTCCAGTTCGATCCGCTTCGGACCCAGGGCCAGCATATGCAGCGGGGCCGAACAGGAGCTGGGGCCGCCGTTGAAAGCGAAGAGGACGGGACGGTCGCGACGATCGACGTCCTCGCGCACATAGCTGGTGCAGACGAAGCGGACGAAGGGCGCGCCTTGAGCATCGGCGACGACGATCTCGTCCAGACCGGCGGTATAGGCGATCGACCGGCCGTTGAAGACGCCGACCCGCCTCTGACGCCCGGACGGCGTTCGGGCCAGGACAGGCAGGGCGTCGACGGCGGGCAGAATGACGGCGCCGGCGGTCGCACCGATAAGGTGTCGTCTGGAAAGTCCGGTCATCTTCAACTCCGCTTGCGACATCTACATTAGAAAATGTCCCGGCCACATTTCTTGCTTTGTGGGCGTCAAGTCGGGCGTCGCGGACATCGCCGGAACCGCAACCTCGGTTCACGCGAATAATCAATGCGCGGGCAGTCCCATGCTGTGAGGAAAGAGAAGGTGCGCTGCATTCGAGAATGCGCTCGAAAGGGTATGGACAATGCGGGGTCAATCGCAGACGCGACTAAAGCATTCGCCCTTAGGCAGATGCGCGCATGGGTTTGAATAGTTCTGTCTGGCGTCGCAGGCTAGGATCAGGTGCGCCTGAAATGGGCGCGGATCGTTCGCCCGGACACGCTGCATGAGTTCGTCTTCCTCGGCCCCATCGACCGAACTCAAGCACGGCGTCGGCCTGCTCGACCTGGTGATGCTGGGCGCCGGCACGGCGATCGGGGCCAGCATCTTCACGGTCCTGGGGCCGGCGGCGGCGGTCGGCGGGGCGGGCATACTGATCACGGTGGCGGTCGCGGCCCTGCCCATGATCCTGTTCGCCCTGGTCTATGCCTATATGGCCTCGGCGGCGCCCAGCACGGCGGCCTCCTATGAATGGCAGCGCCGTTTCACCCACCCGCTGATCGCCTTCGCCATCGTCTGGCTGAGGGTGCTGAGCAATGCGGTGGTCATGATCGTTCTGGCGCGGGTTCTGGTGAACTATCTGTCGATGGTGCTGCCCCTGCCGGCCAAGCCGGTCATGTTCGGCCTGTTCGTGCTGGTCTTCGGCCTGAACTATGTCGGCGTGACGGTGGCGGCCAAGGCGCAGACGGTGCTGATGCTGGTTCTGCTGTCGATCTTCACCGTCTTCGTCGTCGTCGGCGCGCCCGATCTGAAGCCGGGTCTGCTGGCGCAGGCGGTTTCGGGCGGCTGGACGCCGATCGTCGCGGCGCTGCCGCTGATGATCCAGCTGTTTCTCGGCATCGAGACCGCCACCGAGGTCGGGGACGAGGTGCGCAATTCCAGGGTGGTCGTGCCGCTGGGGATCGCGCTGGGTCTGTTGCTGACCGTGGCGGTCTATCTGGCGATCACCTTCACCGCCCTGAGCCTGGCGGGACCGAAGGTGCTGGCGACCAGCGAGGCGCCGCTTCTGGCCGCCGCCGAGGTCGCCTTGGGCAAATGGGCCGCGCCCCTGATCGTCACGGCGGCCGTGATCGCCCTGGCCAAGTCGATGAACGCGGTCTTCCTGGTCTATTCGCGGTTCCTGTTCGCCATGGGACGGTCGGGCGTCCTACCGTCGGCCCTGGCGCGCATCCATCCCCGGTTCGGCACGCCGCACGTGGCGACCATCGTCGCCTTCGTCGCTTCGTCGGCGGCTCTGTTCCTGCCGTCCAGCCTGCTTTTCCTGCTGCTGGCGGTGAACGTGCCGACGATGATGAAATATCTCGGCACCTGCCTGGCCGCCTACAATGTCGCCCGCGCCCATCCCGAGGTGCATGACCAGGCGAACCTTAGGTTCAGCCGGCTCACGGTCAAGCTGCTGTCAGTGCTGGGCGTCGTCGCCGCCGTCGTCATCGCCGCCCTGGGCTTCGGGACCGACTGGCGTCCCTATGTGCTGCTGGCGGGCTGGCTGGTCCTGGGTCTGGCCTATTACGCCCGGCCCCGTCGAGGGGCCGCGACGGCCGCCTGAGCCCGGTCAGACGCCCTGGCGCACGGGCAGGGCGGTGGTGCGTTTCATTTCCGACAGGGCGACGGTCGAGCTGATGTCGATGACGCCGGGCAGTTTCAGGATCTTTCGGAAGATGAAGTCCTGATACCATTTTATGTCGGGGGCGATGACCTTGATCATCGCGTCCCGTTCGCCCAGCACGGAATAGCATTCGACGATCTCGGGAATGGCGGCGATCTCGCGGATGAACCGTTCCCGCTCGTTCTCGGCGAGGTTGTTCATCTTCAGCTGCGCGAAGATGTGCATCTGGAAGCCCATCCGCTCCGGGTCCAGAATGGCGACCTGGGCCTTGATATAGCCCTCCTCGCGCAGGCGCTGGATACGCCGCCAGCACGGCGATTGCGACAGGCCGACGCGCTCGGCCAGCTCCGAGGTCGAGATCGAGCAATCGACCTGGAGTTGTTGCAGGATGCGAACGTCGATGGCGTCCAGGCCCGTGGACATCGTCTAGTCTCCAACTCGGCGATATTCGGCATTAGCTATTCAATCTTTGGAAACGGCAAGCCCTGAAACGCAAAGAACCGTCCCTGCCGCAGCGCTAACAATGCAGGCATCAGGGACGGGCGGCTTCGGTCGCGGCGGGACAGGCTTTGCGACACATGAATATCCGATCCCCAGGCCCAGAACGTCGGGAGCCGAGACCTTGAGCCGCGAGCGTGCAGCCAGGGCTGCGATCTACGACATCCAGGATTTCGCCGCCTTCGGACGATCCCTCTACCGCCACATGCCCCTGCCGCCCGGGGCCTCCATCCTGTTCGAAAGCACGGTGGCGGAGCCGGAGGCCCTTTTGGCCCGCGTCGTCGGCGACGCCTTCGCCAATGGCGTGACCGATCGGTTCGAGAGCGTGTTCGGTCGCGGCAATCCCCATCTGCTGGCGGCGCTGGCCGACCGCTATGGCTTGGACGAACAGGGCGTCGTGCCGACGACCGGGGCCTGCAACGGCGTCGCCCAGGTGCTGGCCGCCCTTGTCGCGCCGGGCGACCACGTTCTGGTCGAGACGCCCGGTTTCGACGTTCTGGGCGAGCTGGCGCGATTGGCGGGGGCGGATGTCGAGGCGCTGCCGCGCCGAGGCGTTCATTTCGACATCGATCCTGAGGAACTGCGCGACAAGCTGAGACCGAACACGCGGCTGGTGATGATCACCAATCTGCACAATCCGTCCGGGCGTCATCTGGATGCGGAAGCGCTGAAGGCCCTGGCCGCCGTGGCGGCGACCGTCGGCGCCCATGTGCTGGTCGACGAGGTCTATGCCGACTTCGCCGCCGACAGAGGCGATCCGCCCGCCACGCGGCTCGCGCCCAATCTGATCAGCGTCAACAGTCTGACGAAGGTGTTCGGCCTGTTTTCGTTACGATGCGGCTGGATCGTGACGACGCGGGCGACGGCGAGGCGCATCGCCGGCGTCAATGCGGCGCGCGAGTTCGGCGTGTCCAAGCTGACCCACGCCATAGGCGCCCTGGTTCTGGAAAAGCCGGAGCCGTTCGAGGCGCACTGGCGACAGGTTCTGCAGGCCAGCCGGCCGGTGGTCGCACGTCACATGGCGGCCATGCAGGCCGATGATCTGATCGAGGGCGACCTGCCGGATTACGGCTGCATCGCCTTCCCGCGCATCGTCGGTCACGCCGATACGCGCCGACTGGCCGAAACCCTGTGGCGCGATCATGAGATCGTCACGGCGCCGGGGGAGTTCTTCGGCCGGCCGGGGCATATGCGGCTGGGCTTCGGCATCCCACCCGCGACGATCGACAGTGGGCTGTCCCGGCTGCATCAGGCGCTGTTCGATCTGCGCCGGGACGCCGCGCCTTCCATCTCCAGATTCGCGTCCCCGCATTGAGGAAACGCCCATGCGCCACTGGCTGACCCTGTTCGCCGTCGCCGCCGCCTGTTTCGGCGCCGCGCCCGCTCTGGCGGAAAGCCAGCGTTACGCCGTGGTCTCCAATGGCGAAAAGGTCGGATGGCTGGTCGTCGATCAGACGGCTTCGACCGTCGATGTCGACTATCATGTCGATGACAACGGGCGCGGCCCCAAACACCGGGAACATCTGGTCCTCGGCGCGGACGGCGTGCCGGACCTGTGGACCATAGACGGCGTGTCCCTGTTCGGCGGTCGGGTCGAGGAGCGTTTCGAACGCGCGGGCGGCGTGGCGCGCTGGCGCAGTCAGGCGGACGGCGGAGAGCGGGCCGCGGCGGACCCGGTGCTTTACGTCGCCAATGACGACAGCCCCTGGAGTCTGGCGCTCTACGCCAACATCCTGAAGGCCAGGCCGGGGCAGAGCCTGGACGTCATCCCCGGCGGACGCTTGTCGCTCAGCGTCGTCCGCAGCCAGACGTTCGGGCCCCGGAACACGCCCGTCGTCATCTATCGCCTGACCGGCCTTCAGCTTCAGCCGGGCTATGTGATGCTGGACGAGGCCGGGCGGATGGTCGCGGAATTCTCGGGCGCGTCGGTGACGGTGCGCGAGGGGCTGGAGGCGACCGCGCCGGAACTCATGCAGATGACGGCGGCGCTGGAGAACGAGCGCCTCCATGCGCTTCAGGCCCAGTTGGCGCATAGCTTCGATGCGCCCGTCCGCATCCGAAACGTCCGCATCTTCCAGCCGCAGACGGGAACGCTGTCGCCCCTGTCGTCGGTGTCGGTCTTCGGCGAGCGGATCACCGCCGTCGTGCCCGAACCGGACCTGCCGACCGAGGCCGGCGATTACGTGATCGACGGTCAGGGCGGAACGCTGGTCCCCGGTCTGCACGACATGCATTCGCACTCCAGCCAGCAGACCGGCCTTTTCTACCTCGGCGCGGGCGTGACGTCGGTGCGGGACATGGGCAACGGCAACGCCTTTCTGCTGAACCTGACGCGCGACATCGATCAAGGGCTGGTGGCCGGTCCTCGCATTACGAGAAACGGGATGCTGGAGGGCCGCAGTCCCTATTCGGTGAGGACCGGCCGGGTGGCCGACACGCTGGATCAGGCGCTGGAGGATGTTCGCTGGTACGGCCAGCGCGGCTATCGTCAGATCAAGATCTACAACTCCCTGCACCCCGACTGGGTCGCGCCGGTGGCGCAGGAAGCCCATCGTCTGGGCATGGGCGTGACGGGCCACGTCCCGGCCTTCGTCACGCCGGATCAGGCCATCGCGGCCGGATATGACGAGATCGCGCACGTCAACCAGCTGATGCTGGGCTGGCTGCTCAAGCCCGGCGAGGATTCCCGCACCACCCTGCGTCTGACGGGCATGGCGCGCGCGGCGGATCTGGACCTGGGCAGCCTGCCGGTTCGGCGCACCGTCGCACTGATGCAACAGAAGGGCGTGGCCCTGGACACGACCGTCGTGGCGCTGGAGGTTCTGATGCTGAGCCGCGCCGGCGAAATCCCGCCTTCGGCGACGGCCTATGTCGATCACATGCCCATCGGCTATCAGAGATACCGGCGCCGGTCCTTCGTCGACATCGACAGCCCCGCGGTCGATCAGACCTACAAGGCGGCGTTCCAGAAGATTCTCGACACGGTGAAGCTGCTGCACGACGCGGGCATACAGTTGTTGCCGGGGACGGACGCGGGCACCGGCTTCACCGTGCATCGCGAGCTGGAGCTTTACGTCAAGGCGGGCCTGACGCCGGCCGAGGCGCTGAACCTGGGCACGTTGAAGGCGGAACAGTATCTGGGCCGGGACCAGTCGCTGGGCAGCATCGAACGCGGCAAGCTGGCGGACTTCTTCCTGATCCCCGGCGATCCGACCCAGGACATCAACGCCATCCGCGCGATCCGAATGGTGATGAAGGGCGGCGTGGTCTATTTCCCGAGCGAGATTCACCAGGCGCTCGGCGTCAGGCCCTTCGCCGATCCGGTCGTCATCCAGCCGCCCAGGGTGCGGGAAGACGCCTCGGAGGGCGTGGCGGGCGAAGCCTTCCTGTTCGGCCAGGGGATGGACGACGACCATGATCACTGAGCGGACGCTTCCGGGACGCGCGACATGGTTCGCGGGCGCCTTGTCGGCCCTGACGATGGCGGCTGTGGGGGGCGTCTCGACGCCGGTTCGGGCGGACCCGCCGGTCGCGGTCGCCGCGCCCGTAACGACAGAACATGAAATCACCATTCGGGGGCGACGGATCGCCTATACGGCGACGGCGGGGGCGACTCTGCTGCGTAACGACCGCGATGCGCCGATCGCCTCGATCTACAGCTTCGCCTACGTCAAGACGGGCGGGGATCGCGACCGGCCGGTGCTGTTCGTGTTCAACGGCGGGCCGGGGTCGTCCTCGCTGTGGCTGCATATGGGCGTCGTGGGGCCGCGCCGCGTGCGGCTGGACCGGGAGGTGAACCCCGGCAGCGTCCCGCCCTTCGGTCTGGTCGACAATCCCGACAGTCTGCTGGACGTCGCCGATCTGGTCTTCATCGACCCCGTCGGCACAGGCTTCAGTCGCATCGTCGGCGAGGGCAGGCCCGAGGACTTCTATGGCGTGGACGAGGACGCGGAAAGCGTGGCCCGGTTCATCGAACTGTGGCTGACGCGGAACGGCCGGTGGAACGCGCCGAAATACCTGATGGGCGAAAGCTATGGCAGCGCCCGGGCGGCGCTTCTGCCGCGCGCCCTGATGGGCGGCCCGACCTATGGCGGGGTCATGCGGGGCGTCACGGTGAATGGCGTCATCCTGTTGGGTTCAAGCCTGAACGGGCCGGGAACGGCGGGGCCGGGACCGTCCCGTGAGGCGGCGTTGAACCTGCCCGCCATGGCCGCGACAGCCTGGGTTCAGCATCGGATCGACCGTCGGGGGCTGACGATCCGGGCTTTTGATGAAGAGGTGACGCGCTTTGCGACGACCGACTATCTCCAGGCGCTGGACAAGGCGGCCGCCGGGACGTTGGGCGAGGCGGAGCGGGCGGCGATGGCGGCGCGGCTGTCGGCCTATACCGGCCTGCCGGTCCAGGCTTGGCTGCCGGGGCTGGTCCTGTCGCCCAGGGCCTTCTCGCAGCAACTGCTGGCGGATCTGGGCCTGACGGTCGGCCTGTACGACGGCCGCTACACCCTGCCGTCGGCGCATGACGGCGGCGAGCCGGTCGCCGACGATCCGGCCATGGGACGCTATGTCCCCGGCTTCGTCGCCGCCTTCCACAAGATGCTAGGCGAGGACCTGAACGTCCATGAGGACCGGCCCTATGGCGCCATCGTCTGGCGTGATCTGCTCCCCGGCTGGAACTGGAAACGCACCGGCGTTCCCGAAGGCCAGTCCTTCGCCGGCGATCTGGCGACCGCCATGCGCCGCAACGGCGATCTGCGGGTTCTCGTGGCCAGCGGCTATTACGACATGGTGACGACCCCGGCCGCGGCGCAGGACGCCCTGGCCAAGGCGGGCGTGCCGACGGATCGGCTGACGCTGAAGACCTATGAATCCGGCCATATGCTCTATCTCGGCGATACGGCGGCGGCCTTTTCGGACGATGTGCGCGCCTTGATCCGGGGCGGTCGTCGATGAGGGGCGCAGCGGCCCTGATCCTCGCCGCCTTCGTCCTGGCGGGGCCGGTCCTGGCGCAGGCGCCCGCGACGGAGGCGGCGCCGTCCGTTTCCGCCGCGATCCCCGTTCGCCGCGCGATCACCCGCCACGTCGGACGGTTCAACGGTCAGGCCGTGACCTATAGCGCCACGGTCGCCGACAACCTCGTGCCGGGACCGGATGGACGACCCGGCGCCTCGGTCGTCACTATCGCCTATACCCGCGACGATGTCGCGGACCCGACGAGACGGCCCGTCATCTTCGCCTTCAACGGCGGGCCCGGCGCCTCGTCCTCGCCCCTGCATCTGTCGGCCCTGGGGCCGGTTCGCAAGGCGCCGTCGGGGCAGGGCGGACTGGTCGAAAATCCCTACAGTCCGCTGGATGCGGCGGACATCGTCTTCATCGATCCGGTCGGCACCGGCTTCAGTCGCGCCCTGCCGGGCGTGGACGACAAATATTGGTACAGCGGCGAAACCGACGCCCGGGCGGTGCAGACCGCCATCCTGAACTGGCTGAAGACGAACGGACGCGAAGCCTCGCCCCGCTATCTGATGGGCGAGAGCTATGGCACGATCCGCGCCGCTCTGATCGCTGCGGACACCCGGACCCTGACCTTCGACGGGGTGCTGCTGGTCGCCCTGGCCGCGCCTGTGGCCGGGCTGGAAATGCCCTATGTCGTCAGTCTGCCGACCATGGCGGCGGGCGCCTGGCGTCACGGGCGGATCGACGCGGCGGGACGCACCGTCGATCAAGTCTATCAGGAGGCGCTGGCCTTCGCCCGTACCGACTATGTCGCGGCCCTGATCCAGGGCGCGAGCCTGCCCGAGGCCGACCGCCGCAGCATCGCTGAGCGGATGTCGGCCCTGATCGGCCTGCCGGTCGAACTGATCCTGAGGGAGAACCTGCGGATTTCCAGCAATGCGTGGATGTTCAACCTGCTGAAAGACCAGGGGCTCCGCACCGGCATGCTGGACGTGCGCGTGACCGCGCCGCTGGAGCCCGGCGCCCTGGGCGCGCTGGACGATCCGTCGCTGGGCGTCGCGCCCAAGAGCAAGGCGGGCGAGCCGGCCCCGACCCCCGCCAGCATCGGCCCGATCGTCAATACGGTTCTGGGCGACTACATCCGCCATGATCTCGGCTTCGCGACGACGGACCCCTATTACAGCCTCAACTTCCTGGTGAACGCCGCCTGGAGCCACGGAGATTCGCCGCAGGCCATGGAGGGGCTGGCCAGGGCGATGCAGGCGCGACCCGCCATGAAGCTGTTTTGGGCGGCCGGCTATTTCGACCTGACGACCCCCGCCTACGCCGGGCGCTATGTCCTGGATCAGGTCGGCGTTCCGGCCGACCAACTGACCGTCGCCTATTTCGCCGGCCCGCACGGCGTCTATGACGGCGAAGACAACCTGCGACGCTTCGACGACGCCGTCCGCACCTTCGCCGTGACGCCGTCGCCTTAGGCGGGCGTAACCTTCACGCCTGCCCTGCAATGTGTCAGCCAGGTGACACGTGGGGTTGAATATTGGCTCTCGTTTCAGCCGCGCGATTTTCAAGATCATTCAACGCTTGTCGTTCGGCGAAGGGGCGTGTCACCTTTCGGTCATGGGGGTATCGGACGAGAGGGCGTTGTGGCTTGCGGGCAAGGTGATGCCGCATGAGCCGGCCGTGCGCGCCTGGTTGCGGCGCGGGGCGGAGAGCGCCGATGTCGACGACATCGTGCAGGACGCCTATGCGCGGCTGGTGACGCTGCCGGACGTCAGCGGCATAACCAATGTGCGCGCCTATTTCTTTCGCACGGCGCGTTCGGCGGCTGTCGATCGGTTGAGGCGTCAGAGCGTGGTGACGATCGATGCGGTCGCCGACCTCGACAGGCTGCAAGTTCCGCAGGATGCGGTCACGCCGGAAGACGAGGTCGTCGGGCGCAATGAACTGCGTCTGCTGGCGCAGATGATCGCGACCTTGCCGGAGAAGACCCGTCGCATCTTCGTCCTCAGCCGCATCTCCGGCCTGTCGCAGAAGGAGATCGCGAAACAGACCGGAACGCCGGAAAGCACCGTCGAAAAACACATCGCCAAGGCGTTCGGTCTGTTGATGGCCGCCTATGCCGATGGAGGATATGATGCTCCGCGTGCGTCAAGGGTGCGTGACGCACGTAGCAGGCGAAGGGTTCATGGCCGAGACGGACACGGCTGAGGCGATAGACCGGCAGGCCGCCGCATGGGCGGCGCGGCTGGATCGCGCGCCGTTCACCGAGGCCGAGCAGCGGGCGCTGGACGCCTGGACCGCCGAAGATCCGCGTCATCTGGGCGCCTATGCCAAGGCCCGCGCCGTCGCCCTGCACAGCCGAAGAGCGGCCGCCCTGACCGCCGCGCCGAAGAGCGATGCGCCACGGCCGTCGCGCCGCCTTCTGCTCGCGGCCAGCCTCGGCGCCGCATCCCTGGGCGGTGTCGGGTTCGCGGCGGCCTATCTGAGGCGGTCGCGGCGGATCGAGACCGCGCGAGGCGAGGTCCGAAGCGTGACGCTGGACGACGGCAGCATCGTCAGCCTGAACACGCTGTCTCGCATCGACGTGCGCTTCAACAGCGATGTGCGGGAGGTGGTTCTGTCGTTCGGGGAGGCGCTGATCGACGTGGCGACGCGACGTGATCGGCCGTTCCTGATCCGGGCGGCGAACGCGACCATGACGACGCAGGGCGGCGCCTTTCTGGTGAAGCGGCTGGAGGCGTCGCCGTTGCAGGTGACGACGTTGAAGGGCGCGCTGCAACTGGTGTCGGACCAGGACCGGGTCATTCCGCTGACTGCGAACCAGACGCTCGTCCTCGGCGACGAAGCGATGGCCGGATCGTCGTCGGCGCCGACCCTGATCGAAGCCGGCCGGGCGGACAGTCTGTTGGCCTGGCGCGACGGCAAGCTGGCGTTTCACGACGACACCCTGAACGTCGCGGCCGCCCAGTTCTCACGCTTTCGCGGCGCGCCCATCCAGTTCGGCGGGGCGAAGGTCGCCCAGTTGCGCATCACCGGCCTGTTCGAGGCCAACGACCCGGCGGGCTTTGCGCGGGCGGTGGCCCACAGTCTGAATTTGCGCGCCGAGATCGGCCCGAAAAGAATTCTGTTAAGCCAGGCCTGAAAATCACGGTCGGCGTGGAGGAAATCCGCGCGATCCTTCGTCTTTGCCTTAGCCCGGCGTGTCTGGGGAACATAGGCTGACGGATCGGGGGATCTCATGGTGTCGTGGAAGAAGCGCCTGGCGGCAGGCGCGGCGGGGGCGGTGCTGGTTCTGGCGGCGCATGGCGCCCAGGCCCAGGTCAAACAGTTCGAGGTGCCTGCTCAGCCCTTTTCGCAGGCCATTCCCGAGCTGGCGCGTCAGGCGGGGGTGACGATCTCGGCGCCGACCGCGCATCTGGCCGGACGCAGCGGTCCTGCGGTCAGCGGCTTCATGGATGTCGAGGATGCGCTGAGCGCCCTTCTCGCCGACACCGATCTGTATGTCGCGTCCCACGAGGGCCTGACCATCGTCCTGCAACGCCGGGCCGACGGAGACACCCGCGCCGCTGAGGTGCAGGAGGTCGTGGTCGTCGGCAGCCGCATCGCCGGCGCGCGGCTGAACGAGGCCCTGCCTGTCACCGTGGTCGATCAGGCCGATCTGGACGCCATCGGTGCGGCCGACGGGGACGACCTTTATCGCGCCATCGCCCAGATCGGCGACGTGGGCTTCAACGAGGCGGATTCCGACAATGGCGGCATCAACAATGCGCGCGGCGACGTCGCCTCGATCGACCTGCGCTCCATCGGGACCGGCAACACCCTGGTCCTGCTGAACGGCCGGCGACTGGTGCCGCACCCCGGCACCCAGGTCGAGAGCTTCGTGCCGGTCCAGACGGTCAACACCAACGCCATACCGACCTTCGGCCTGCGTCGGGTCGAGGTCCTGGCCGATGGGGCGGCGGCGCTGTACGGCACGGACGCCGTCGCGGGCGTGGTCAACAATGTGCTGCGCGACAACTTCGAAGGCTTCACCGCCCAGGCCGCCATGGGCCAGGACGAGGGCGGGATGGAGGAATATTCCTTCGACTTCCAGGCCGGCAAGGATTTCAACAACGGCAAGACCAATGTGTCGGTCATGGGCGGTTATCTGACCCGCGATCCGCTCTACATCTGGGAGCGCGACTATGCGACGGTCGCCGGCCGGGTGGCGCGCTTCGACGGCCGGGCCACGGGGTTGGACTACGGCACCTACAGCACCATCACCGCCTGGGCCGAGGGCGTTCGCCTGAACCCCACGACCTATCAGCCCGCCGGCGCCGTCACCCGCGTCAACGGTCAGACCCTGACCTCCGCCACCGGCACGACCAATGGCGTCTTCCACGTCCAGCCCAGCACCAATTCGGGCTGTCTGGCCAACGGCTTCGTCGCCGGGACCTGTTTCGACAATTCCAGCCTGGCCACGACGGGCGAAGACGTCAATCTCCGCTACGATCTGGACACGATGCGGACGATCACCTCGGCGGTGGATCGGGCCAACCTGTTCACCTTCGTCAATCATGAGTTCGACAACGGCGTCGAGTTCTTCGGCGAGCTTGGCTACTACTGGGGCAAGACCTGGTCGCAGCGTCAGCAGGACACGCCGCTGGACACCCAGCGGGTGCTGATGTCGCCCACCGCCTACTGGAACCCGCTGGGCGCGGTCGGGGTGACGGCGCGTCTGCCGGGCCTGACGACCGGCACGGGGACGACGGCCTTCCCCAGCACCGGCGCGGCCGTGCAGGTTCAGGACTTCCGCTTCTCGGACCTGGGCTATCGCACCATCGACGTGGATAACGTCACCACCCGGTATCTGGGCGGTCTGCGCGGACAATGGCGCGGCTTCGACTGGGAAAGCGCGGTCCTGTACAGCAAGGCCGAAACCACCGACAAGATGGACGGGGTCAGCATGACGGGGCTGCAGGCCGCGATCAATCTGACCACCCGCGCCGCCTACAATCCCTTCGTCGGCGGCGATCTGAACAGCCCCAAGGACGGCGCCTTCGGCCTGAATGACCAGGCGACGATCGACACCATGCTGGTCAAGGTCTATCGCAAGGCCGAGACCGAATTGATGCTTTGGGACTTCAAGGTCTCCAAGGGCGACTTCTACGCTGTGCCCGCCGGCCATATCGGCGTCGCGGCCGGTCTGGAGGCCCGTCGGGAGACCTTTTCGGAGGATCGCGATCCTCGTCTGGACGGCACGACGACCTTCACCGACCTGGGCGGCCAGGTGTCCCAGAGCGACGTCATGGGCGTGTCCTATACGCCGGACAGCCACGGCGCGCGCAACGTCTATTCGGCCTTTGTCGAACTGGCCGTGCCGGTGGTCTCGCCCGAGATGAACGTGCCGTTCGTGCGGTCCTTCGATGTGCAACTGGCCGGTCGGGTGGAGAACTATTCGCTGTTCGGCACGGTCGGGGCGCCCAAGGTGGCCGTGGCCTATCGCCCGAACGGCTGGCTGATGTTCCGTGGAGCCTGGTCGCAAGGGTTCCGCGCGCCGAACCTTCTGCAGCTTCATCAGTCTGACTTCGAGCGTTCGAACTCGCGGCGCGACTATGCGGCCTGCGCGGTGCAACTGGCCATAAAGGCCATCCCGACGCTGACTACGAACAACGAATACTGCACCAGCGAGGATCGGATCGAGAGCCGGTCGGGCAACAAGAACCTCAAGGCGGAGGACTCCGAGAACCTGAGCGTCGGCCTGGTGCTGGAGCCGCAGCTCTGGTCCGACAAATACGGCGATCTGACCTTCACCGTCGACTACTGGAAGATCCGGCAGGAGAATCTGGTCGGCATCTTCGGCGGCACGAACCAGCTGATCATGGACTATTATCTGCGCCAGATCGGCGGCACCCATCCCAACGTCATCCGCGCCGCGCCCGACGCCCAGCAGATCGCCGACGGGGCGGCGGCGGGCCTGGCGCCGGTCGGCAAGCTGCTGTCGATCAAGGACGAATATATGAACCTCCAGCCGCGAGAGTCGGAGGGGCTGGACTTCAGGCTGTATTACAGCCTTCGCGATACGCCGTTGGGCGACTGGCGCCTCAGCCTCAACGCCAGCCAGAAGCTGAAACTCTATCAGGAGGCCAGCGACCAGCATCAGGTCCTGCTGGACGCCCTGGCGGCCGGCACGATCGCGGGCGTGAATATCGGCGGGGTCGAGGATCTGGTTCGCCGCAACGGCCGCCCGGAGTGGAAGGTCACGGCCTCCCTGACCTGGAACATGGGGCGCTGGACCTCGGGCTGGTATTCCAGCTACGTCTCCGAATTCTACGACACCAGCGCGACCTATGTGAATTCCGACCAGTATTGGGTCGTGGACGAGTGGCTGACCCACAATCTCTACGTCCAGTATCAACTGCCCCGCAGCGGCCCGTTCGGCGGCACGCGCATTCGCGTCGGCGCGCGCAACATCTTCAACGAAGATCCGCCGCTGACCGACGACCGTTTCGGCTTCTCGGGCAGCGTCCACTCCAACCGCGGCCGCTGGTGGTACGCCAGCATCCGCAAGTCCTTCTAATCGGGTCGCGATGCAGGAGAAGAGAGCGATGAAACGCACGCTTTCCGCCGCTATCGCTGCGGCTCTGATGGGGGCGGCGAGCCCGGTCTGGGCGATGCAGGCCGCAGCCGTCGCACCCGCATCCGCATCCGCCCCGGCTGCGGCCGAGCGGGTGACGTTCCGCAGCATGGACGCGCCGCGCACCGAACTGGTGGGCTATCTGTTCAGGCCCGCCGCCCCGTCGCCTGCGGGCGCGCCAGCGGTCGTGCTGATGCACGGGCGGGGCGGGGTCTATTCGTCCCTGGCGAACGGCGTCTATGAGGCGTCGACCCTGACGCGGCGGCTGAAGTTCTGGGCCGACTACTGGACCGATCGCGGCTACTACGCCCTGATCGTCGACAGTTTCGGGCCGCGCGGCTATCCCACCGGCTTCGCCGCCGGAACCTATGCGACCCGCCCGCCCGAGATCAACGAGGTCACGGTTCGCCCGCTGGACGCCTATGGGGCGATGCGGTTCCTGCGCGGGCTGGACGGGGTGGCGGACGACCGGATCGGCCTGATGGGCTTTTCGAATGGGGCCAGCGCGACCCTGGCCGCCATGGCCGACGACAAGCCGGGCGACATGGGGCGTCTGGGCTTTCGCGCCGGGATCGCCCTCTATCCCGGTTGCGGCCTGCAGAACCGCTTTCGCCAGGGCTACAAGACCTATGCGCCGGTGCAGGTCTTCATCGGCACGGCGGACGAGGAAGTCTCGCCCGAAAGCTGCCGGCGGCTGGTCGAACGGGCGCGGGCGGCGGGCGCGCCGGTCGAACTGACCGTTTACGAGGGTGCGGCCCACGGCTTCGACGATCCGAGCCGCAGTCGTCAGGCGGTCCCTGCGAACGCCGCCGCCACCCAAGATGTCCGCCAGCGGCTGGGCGCCTTCTTCGAGACGCAACTGGCCCCGCGCTGATCGCCTCTCCAGGACCAGAAAGAAGGGGCGAAGACCGCAGTCTTCGCCCCTTTTGTTTGCACGCTCAGCCGATCACCGCACCGTCGCCGGGCCATAGAGCAGGGCGTTGAACAGGAAGCGGACCGACGCCCGCGCCTGGGCGCGATTGACGACATCCGGTCCCAGAACGATGACGCGCCCCTGGCCCATCGGCGCATCGACCAGCGCGGCGGCGCCCGCCAGCTTCTCCGGCCCGATGGCCCAGCCGCTGGCGACGACGGTCGGGCTGGGATAACGGCCCGCGACCTGCGCCCCGTCGCGCACCCTGAAGGCGGCGTTCTCGTCGAAGAAGACGTCCAGCCGCTCCGGCGCGCCGAAAGCGACGGGATGGGTCCGGTCGACGTCCAGGGCCAGAAGGGCGCCCGGAATGAAGAGGTCGGTCGAGGGCAGGGGACGGGTGCGGCCGTCGATTGTGGTCGACAGCACGTCGTCGATCGGCGCGCCCAGCGCCATGGCCAGACGGTGGGCCGAACCGGCGGTGACGACGGTGCCGCCGGCGCGGGCGAAGGCGGCGATCTGGGGCAGGGTCCGCTCGGCGGTGATGTCGCCCAGCCAGGCGCGATAGGCTTCGGGAATGGCGTCCGGCGCGGGCTGGCGACGGCCGTTTCCGTTCGGGAAGTCGCTGGGCAGCAGGTCCGGGGCGAAGACCAGCACGTCGAAGTCGCGCTTCAGATCGCCCGCGTCCAGACGCTGCGGATAGACCACTTCGAACGGAAACTCGAACTGCTCCAGCAGCCAGCGCGTCCAGCCCGCCGACATGGAGCCGCCATAGCGGTCGACCAGGCCGACGCGGATCGGCTTCAGCGCGATGGCCTCGCCGGCCGGCCTGGCGGCGACCGCCTCGGCGTTCAGACCCAGATCGCTGACCGCCTGATCGACCAGGACGCGCGAGGCGTCGCTGGCCGGAATCCACAGGGCGCCGGGGTCCAGGGTTCGCCCGCCCGCCCGCGTCGGCTGGCGCAGCCAGAAGACCGGCTGCCCCGCTTTCAGCAGGCGGTTGGTCAGGATGAAGCCGTTGACCGGCGCATGGTCCACCACGAACCCGGCCTGACCACGGCCGCTCAGCCGCCCGGGCGGGGTGGCGATCAGGTCCGGCACGCGCTCCAGCGGCGCGGCGTAGGCGTCCAGGATACGGTCGAACCGGACCCCCATCTGCAGCGCGAGCGTATAGCCGGTGGCGTCATAGGGCAGGGCCGGCGGCCCGCCCGGATATTGCAGATCATGCGGGTGGTCCTGCGGCTCGAACATGTCCAGCACATGCGGGCGATAGGCCTGGTTGGTGCACACCACATAGGAGCCGGCCGGATAGGTCTTGCCGGCGATGGTGAAGGCGCGCGTGGCCCGATCCACATCCACCCCGGTCTTGATCAGACTGTTCAGGAAGGCGACCGCCGTGGGCAGATCGGCCTGATCCGCCGGGATCACATAGGCGCGGGGATCGCGCCGGGCCGGATCGCGCAGCACCGTGTCGTAGAGGGCGGGGTCGGCCGTTCGGCCCGACCGTTCGCCCGCCGCCGTCTCCAGCGCCTCGATCCGCGACGGCGTCACGCGCCAGGTGTCGGTCTCGCCCTTGGCGATCGCATTGGCGCCCATCCGCCAGATGTTGAACAGCAGCCGGTCGCGATTGCGCGAGGCGTAGTCCAGCACAGCCCGATTGATCGACAGGGAATAGTCGATGGACTGCCGGAACCGCCAGGTCTGCGGCGCGATGGGGGCCGGCAGGTCGTTGCGCGGCAACTGGTTGTCGGGAACCAGGGCGATGCGGCTGGGGGTGGGGTGGCCCGTGATCTCGGTCAACAGGCCGATGGCGTTGTGGAAATAGGTGATCGACCGTTCCATGCCGTTGTTCCAGGTGGAATAGGAGGCGCCGCTGCGCATCGTCGCGCCCGGCTTGCCTTCCTGGATCAGGCGGTTGTGCATGGCGGCGGCGACCTCGGACAATCCCGTCATCGCCATCGGGTCGTAGTTGTAGTTGAAGGGATCGCGGAAGGGCGGCATGAACACCACCGTTCCGGCTGGCGCGGTCTGGTGGTGGTTATAGACGATCTGGGGGAACCACTCCCGGAACAGCATCCGGTTGACGTTGGTCGTCTCCGTCATCGCCGACAGGTAATAGTCGCGGTTGTTGTCGTGCCCCACATAGGCCTGATAGAGGCGCGGCAGGCTGGCGAACTCGCGCTTTTCCGGGTCCGGGTTGCGCATGTACCAGTCCGACACCAGGTCCCAGCCGTCGGGATTGAGCGGCGCGAACAGGATGATGACGTCGTCCAGCACCCGCAGCGCCTCGGGGTCTTGGGCCGTCACCCACTCGTAAACGGCGGCGATCAGGGCCTGGGGCGGCACGGTCTCGGTGGCGTGAAGCCCGCCGTCGATCCAGACCACCGCCTTGCCTTCCGCCGCCAGCGCCCGCGCCTGGGCCTCGTCCACGCCCTCCGCCTTGGCCAGCCGCCGGGCGATGTCGCGATAATGGTCCAGCCGGGCGATATTGGCCGGCGACGAAACGACGGCGACATACTGGGTGCGGCCCTCGGTCGAACGGCCGATCTCCAGCAGCTTCATCCGGTCCGACTGGCCGGCGAGCGTATGCAGATACCGCTCGAACTGCTGATAGTTGATCAGCCGATAGTCGTCGCCCACCGCATGACCGAACGCCTGCTCGGGCGTGGTGATCGTCTGCGTCTGTGTTTGCGTCTGGGCCTGCGCCGCCGGCCCGCACAATGCCAGCACAAGCGCGGCAAGCGCCGCCGCTGGGTTCAGTCTCATGATCTACGCCCCCTGACTTTGCTCTTACGAACCAGACGCAAGGCCGGGCCAGTTTCCTCCATCGCGGCCTGCGCGCAAGGGCTGTCCGGTCCGACGCCGCCGGGCGCGACAGGCGGCCGCAGCTAGGGTTTCGGCGTCCGGTCGCGTTTCAGGAAGGCGTCGAACAGGTCTTCCCAGGCGGGCGGGCCGGACTGGCCGGGGTCGGTCAGGCCGTGGCCGCCCTTTTCGAAGACGTGCAGTTCGGTGGCGACGTTCTGTGCGCGCAGCGCCTGCCACAGCATCAGGCTGTTCTCGACCGGGACCACCCGGTCGTCGGCGGCCGAGGCGATGAAGACGGGCGGGCTGTCGGCGGGGACATGGCGTTCGATGGACCAGGCGTCGCGGGCGGCCTCGGTCGGATCGCTTCCCACCAGCGCGCGGGCCGACGGGCCGTGGGCGTAGGGCGGGGTCAGGGTCACGACCGGGAACATCAGTCCGGCGAAGTCGGGCCGGGCCGACAGGCGGTCGATGGTGTCGACGGGCGCATAGGCGTCTCTGTGGAACCGCGTGGTCAGCATTCCCGCCACATGGCCCCCGGCCGAGAAGCCCGCGACGGCGACGCGGTTGGGATCGAAGCCCAGTTCGGCCGCGCGCGAGCGGACGATGCGGATGGCGCGCTGGGCGTCCTGAAGGGCGACAGCGGGACCGGCGGCCCAGCCGTCGCCGGGCAGGCGGTAGTCCATGATGAAGACGGTGTAGCCCATCTCGGCCAGGCGCGCGTCGATGGCGCCGCCCGCCTTGCTGACCGCGACGCGCTGATAGCCGCCGCCGGGGATCATCAGGATGGCCGCCCCATTGGGCCGCGCCGGGCGACGCAGCATGATCCACGGATCGCGCACATGGACGAAGGCTGTGTCGTTGGGATCGCCGTTCGGATTGCGCAGGACGACCTGTTCCTGAACCGTCACCGCCTCGCCGCCCGGCGCGGCGCCGGGCCAAAGAGGACGGACCTCGAACGGCGCGGGGGGCGTCGTCGGCGGGGTCTGGGCATGGATTACGGAGGGGGCCACGGCGGGGGCGACCAGGGCCCCCGCGCCAAGCGCCAGCAGCGCGCGACGGGGCAGACGAGGCGTAGTCATCGACGCGATCCTTCCGTGGTGGTCTGGACGCCGCCGCGCACATTGCGCTGGGTGATCAGGCGCACGTCCTCCAGCACATTGCCCGGCGCCCCGTCGGTCGAGACGGCCAGGGCGATGGTGTTGTGGCCCCGCGCGTTCAATATCCCCTCGGGCAGGGTGAAGACCCGCTGCGGTCCGACGTTGGCGATGAACTGGCCCATGTGCCAGCCGTTGACGAAGATCAGGACGCGATAGGCCCGGTCAGAGCGCGACGTGTCGATGTCGCCGAACGCCAGGCCGATGGAGGCGTCCTGCCCTTGCGGCACGTTCAGGTCGAAGCCGGTGCGATACCAGGTCACGCCCGGCGGCAGCGGCTGACCCACCGTGGCGGCGCCCCAGCGCGTGTCGTCGAACTGCGGCAGGTGCCAGCCGTTCCGCTCGCCGAACAGACCGCCGTTGTTGGCGACGCCGCGCACGGCGTCGGTGAAGTCCTCTCCGCCCTGACGACCCTGAATCTTCCAGGCGACGGGGACCGAGAAGCCGGGGCCGGTGCGCGGCCCGACCGAAACCGAGACCAGGCCGCGCGCCTCCTTGTGGAAGTCGTTGGCGTCCAGATTCCAGTTGTGGCCGTTGTTTCTCACCATCACCGACAGGGCGTGCGGGCCCGGCGTGCGGGCGGCGGCGGGCAGGGGGAAGCGCGCCAGTCCGGTGGTGATCGGGCGCGGCATTCCGGTGGGCAGTTCGTCCTGACCGACCAGTTCGCCGTCCAGGAACAGCTGCAACATCCCCGCGCCGCCCGCGCCGTAGAACAGCTCGATCGTCTGGGCGTTCGGCCCGCCCTCGAACCGGCCGCGATACCAGACGTCCCCCTCGTGGAAGCCATAGGCGTCCATCAGCATATTCGGCTGGCCGTCGGGACGCAGGGTGTTGCTGGCGTAGGCGCGGTTGTCGATGGCCTGCCAGCCGCTGTCGTCGAAGTCCGGCTTGGCCTCGGGCGATCCGGGGGCTGCGCGCCAGTTCGTCAGGGCGGGCAGGGCGAAATCGGCGGGGCCGGGCAGGGCGGCGCGCGCCTCCAGCCCGCCCGACGCCGTGGCGCGCGTGGCCACCGTCGCGCCGTTCCAGCGCACCGACCGCACCGGCGCCGACGACCACAGCTCCAGCGGCGTTTCGGCGTTGGTGTCGCCGGTCAGAAGCAGCTGGCCGCGTTCTATGCGGGCGTGACGGACCAGGGCCGGGCCGCGCACCAGCACATCGCCCTGACGCCAGAAACGCGCGGCCTCCTTCTCCTCGCCGATCAGCAGAAGCAGGTCGGGACGACCGCCGCCGCTGATCTTCACCCGGGCCAGACCCTGATGGGCGTAGTCCAGCTTCAGGTCGCCGGTCGCCGGATCGAAGGCGGAACGGACCTGCCCCTCCAGCACCGTCACCGTCGGGGCCGAGGCGAAGCGCAGCACCGTCTGGCCCGGCTCGTCCTTGCGGCCGTACATCAGGACGACCGGCTGGCGCGCGGACGGCAGGACGGCCTGAACCTCTGACGTCGAATAGACCAGCCGCTGTCCCGCCAGGTTCACGCCGGCGACCAGCCATTTGGCGTCGAACCCGTTCAGCGTCATCGGCACGACATAGCGGCCGTCGGGCAGGCTGGCGGTGACGGTGAAGTCGTCGTGGCTCTGGCCGTTCGACGGCTTGTGCGTGACCAGCAGGAAGCGGGCGTCCGTCTCCGGGCTGCGGTTATGATAGACTTGGATGTTCGGCGACGAGATTTCGACCGGCCCGGCGGGGATCATCCCGGCCAGATCGGGAACCGACTCCAGCAGGCCCGCCAGCTGTTTCATCTCTTCGGCCTTGGGCCGCAGGTCGCGCGCCTCGGAGATGGCCGCGCCATAGTCGTAGCTGGTGAAGACCACCGGCGCCGCCAGCCAGCCCCAGCTGGTGCCGCCAAAGCCGACATAGATGCTCTGCAGCGAAATGCCGTTGGCCAGGTTCACGCCATAGAAGACGCGCTGGAACCGCTCGCCGCGCTGACGGGCGTTGCACTCGTAACCGCCGTTGGAGCCCCAGTAGTCGAACCAGCCGCCGCCGATCTCGGCCATGAAGCCAGGCGTCGAAGGCGAGGCCGAGGCCCCGCCCTTGGCTCCGCCGGGACCATAGAAGCCCCAGTCGGGCGCCGCCGCCCCGCGCGTGGTCTGGCCCCCGACCGTGCAGGTGCCGCCCGGATAGCCGTCGAAGGCGTAGAGATCGACCGGCCCGTGGACCACCTTGTCGACGGGCGAACTCTCGGGCGCCCAATAGCCGTTGCGGCCCTGGTCGTTGTGGAAGATCGGCACATTGATGCCGTCCGCCCGCGCCTTGGCGTACAGATGGTCCATGTAGCGCCGGTGGGCGGGCGTCGTGACCGCCAGCTCGTTCTCGATCTGATAGAGGATGACCGAACCCTGGTTGCCCCGGCCGTCGCCGTTGATCTGGTGCCGGGCGATGATGCCGTTGATGTGGGTCAGCCATTCGTCGGCGGCGGCCAGATAGTCCGGCGAGTCCGTCCGCGACGGCGCGCGCTGATTGACCAGCCAGCCGGGGAAGCCGCCGCGCGTCAGTTCGGCGTTGGCGTAGGGGCCGGGCCGGACGATGACATAGAGACCTTCCTCCTCTGACATCTTCAGCAACCGATCCAGGTCGCGAATGCCGGTGAAGTCGTAAACCCCCTGTTTGGGGCTATGGTAGCCCCAGTCGAAATAGAAGGCGACGGTGTTGAATCCGCTGGCCTTCATCTTCTGCAGCACGTCGCGCCACAGCTCGGGGCTGGGCAGGCGGAAGGGGTGCATCTCGCTGGACCAGATGACCAGGCGCTTGCCGTCGATCATCAGGGAGCGGGCGTCATAGGAGACGCGGCCGAAGGTCTGGGCGGGGGCGGTGAAGTCGGCGGTGGCGTGGGCCGTCTGGGCGACGGCGGCGGAAGCCTGAACCAGCGGGGCGGCGGCGACGGCGGCCGCGAGGAGAAGGGCGCGCATCAGGCTTGATGGAACATCAGTTGCAGCGGCCATTCGCACGGTTTGTCGCCCGGCTCGACCTCCATCAAGGGCGCCATGTGCGTCCACCACTTCCGCATCAGCGGATGGTTGGGCAGGACGTCCAGCGTGTGGTCGTCCGCGCGGCGCAGCACGGCGAACAGCGACAGGGTCTCTTCGTCCAGGAAGATCGAATAGTCGCTGACGCCGCTGGCGGTCAGCAGTTCGGCCAGTTCGGGCCAGATGGCGTCGTGACGCGCCTTGTATTCCTGGACCGCGCCGGGCTTCAGCTGCATGCGGAAGGCGTGAAGCGAGCTCATGATTCCTCCAGTTCCGATTATTCGGTATTCTGTTTCATCATTTGGTAGTGCGTCGCGCCGCGCCCGTCAAATCGGTCTGGGCGCGGTCAATCGCCGCGCGGGCGCTCGCGGCTGGCCGTCAGGCTGGGCGCGACGGCGGTCTCGGCCATCGGCGGGGCGTCGGGGGTAAAGCGGCGGAAGTCCGGCGCGACATGGGCCGCCAGATCGGGCGCCTTTTCCGCGATCTGGGCGGCCACGGCGCGGGCCAGAAGCCAGGCGCCCGCATTGTCGTGGTGGGTGTGGTCCGCGCCGCCGTCGTTGAACAGGCGCGGCGCCTGATCGGGGCCCAGGGCCTCATAGATGCGGCGCGAGGCGTCGTTCAGGTCGATCAGCGGCACGTCCTCCTCGCGCGCGACCCGGCGCGCGGCCTCGGCGTAGGTTCCCAGCGTGTCCTGGATGCGCCCGTCGCGGAAGTTGCGCCGCTCGGGCGAGGTGACGAGGATGGGATGGGCGCCCCGTCGCTTCGCCTCGGCGATGAAGACCTTCAGATAGGCCGGATAGGTGGTGTCGGGATCGACATAGGTCTGGAGCCACTGGGTCTTCTGGTCGTTATGACCGAACTGGATCAACAGCCAGTCCCCCGCCTTCAGCGTGGTCAGGATCTTGGCCAGGCGCAGTTCGCTGAGGAAGGATTTCAGCGTCTCGCCCGACTGGGCGTAGTTGGCCACCGCGACATCGGGCGTCAGCAGGGCGGGCAGCATCTGGCCCCAACTAGCCGCCGGTTCGGACGGTTGGTCGGTGACGGTGGAATCCCCTGCCAGATAGACCACCGGCGCCGCGACCGGCTCGATGTCGATGGCCGCCACCTGCGGGCGATCCAGAAACTCCAGCGTCAGCCGGTCGTCCCAGGTGCGCGAGGCCAGCTCCTGCGGCGTCAGGACCACGGCCGTTCCGCCGGGCGCATTGGCGGGCGGCGGGGGCAGGGCGGGGCCGCGCACATGGACCAGGAAGCTACGGGTCTGATAGGCGCCGGGCGCGGTGACGACATCGCGGACCATCAACCGGCGGGCCTCCGCCTTGACGGTGGTGCGTCCCGCCTGGGAGCCGCCGAAGCGGACGGTGACGCGATAGACGCCTTCGGGCACGGCGGCCGAAAACAGATAGCCGTCCGACGCGGCGCCCGGCTCGAACCCATAGGCGTTCGGCTGATAGGTCTGGCCCGGCTGGACCGCGATCCGGTCCGGCGCGGTCGGCTGGGCCGCCAGATCGAACCGCCAGGTCGAAATCGCCGCCGCCATGAGGATCGCCGTCAGCATCGCGGGTCTTTCCTTGTCAGGGTTCGGCCTATCGCCGGATGTCGAACCCGCCGTCGCCCAGGGCGGCGTGGACGTCTTCGGCGGAGGCCAGGTTGAAGTCGCCGGGGATGGCGTGTTTCAGGCCGGCGGCGGCCAGGCCGAAGTCCAGCGCCTGTTGATCGGACCAGCCGCTCCACAGACCGAAGAGGACGCCGGAGGCGAAGGCGTCGCCGCCGCCGACGCGGTCGATGACGCCGGTCAGATGGATGGCCTCGGTTCGGGTCTCGATCACCTCGTCGCCGTCGCGGGTCAGCAGGACGGCGGACAGGGCCTGGTCGGCGACGCTGTCCTGAACCCGCAGGGTGCAGGCGATCCGCTCCAGTCGAGGGAAGGCGGCGAAGGCGGCGGCGGCGGCCCGGCGACGACGCTCGGCCGGATCGGGGCTGTCGAACGTCGTCTTCAGCACCAGGGCGAAGTCGCGGTCGTCGGCGAAGGCGATGCTGGCCCCCGCCAGCATCCGGCCCAGGGTCGCGGGCGGATCGCCGTCCCACTGCTCCCACAGCTTGCCGCGGAAGTTGCCGTCATAGCTGACCTTGACGCCCTTGCGGACGGCGGCCTCGATCAGGGCGACGGCGGCGGCCGAGCCGTTGGGGCCGGTCGCGGGCGTGACGCCCGAGGCGTGCAGCCATTCCACCCCGTCCAGCAGCCGGTCCCAGTCGAAGACCGCGTTCACATGCTGGACGAAGGCCGAACCGGCGCGGTCATAGAGAACCTCGGACGGACGCCTGACCGCGCCCGGCGTCAGGAAATACAGCCCCATCCGGCCCGGCGTGAAGACGATGGGGGTGGTGTCGACGCCGTGCTGGCGCACCGCATCGCGGGCCGCGCGGCCCAGGGCGTTGTCGGGCAGGACGGTGGCCATCCGCGTCGGAACGCCGAACCGGGCCAGGGACACCGCGACATTGGCCTCGGCCCCGCCCGGACGCACGGTCAGGGCGGGGGACTGCAGCAGCAGTTCGTTCTGGTTCGGCGACAGCCGCAGCAGCATCTCGCCGAAGCAGAGGATGTGTCTGGATAAGGCGTTCTGGGACATGAGACTAACCGCAGCGGGATCGGATATGCACCTTGCCTGAAGGCGAGACGAGAGCGAACGCCTTCAGTCTTTTGTCGTCATCCTCGCCCTTGTGGCGAGGATCCATACTCCCGGTGGGTCGGCAGAGTGCGCCAACCTTTGAAACCGTGATTATGGATCCTCGGGACAGGCCCGAGGATGACGATTTCCAGATCAGCGCGCCTGCCAGCCGCCGTCGACCGGCAGGATGGCGCCCTGGACATAGTCGGAGGCCCGGCTGGCCAGGAAGACGGCGGCGCCGCCCAGGTCCGAGGGCTGGCCCCAGCGACCGGCGGGGATGCGGCCCAGGATCTCGGCCGACCGCACCGGGTCCTCGCGCAGGGCCTGGGTGTTGGCGGTGGCGAAATAGCCGGGGGCGATGGCGTTGGCGGTAATGCCGTGCGGCGCCCATTCGTTGGCCATCAGCTTGGTCAGGCCCGCCACGCCCGACTTGGACGCCGTATAGGAGGGCACGCGGATGCCGCCCTGGAAGGACAGCATGGAGGCGATGTTGATGATCTTGCCGCCGTCGCCTTGCTTGATGAACAGGCGGGCGACCGCCTGGCTCATGAAGAAGACGGTCTTCAGATTGATGTTCATCACCAGGTCCCAGTCGGCCTCGGTGAAGTCGACCGCGTCGGCGCGGCGGATCAGGCCGGCGTTGTTGACCAGGATGTCGACCCGGCCCATCGCCTCCAACGCCTCGGCCAGCACGCGCTCGACGGGCTCGATGGAGGTCAGGTCGGCGCTGACGGCGTGGGCGCGACGGCCCATGGCCTTCACCCGGGCCACGGTGTCGTCGGAATCGGCCAGGGCCACCGAAACGATGTCGGCGCCCGCCTCGGCCAGGGCCAGGGCGATGCCCTGACCCAGACCCACGTTGCCGCCCGTCACCAGCGCAACCTTGCCCGTCAGATCAAACGGATTGCTCATTTAAGTTTCTCTCCCCTGTCCCGATCAGCGCAGCTGGCAGATGTCGAGCTTGCACATGTCGGTATAGTCCAGGTTCTCGCCGCCCATGCCCCAGATGAAGGTGTAGTTGGAGGTGCCCGAACCCATGTGGATCGACCACGGCGGGCTGATCACCGCCTCGCCGTCGGCCATGACGATGTGGCGCGCGTTGTCCGGCTCGCCCATGAAGTGGAAGACGCGGTCGTTCTCGCCCAGGCCGAAGTAGAGATAGGCTTCCGAGCGGCGGTCGTGCAGGTGCGGCGGCATGGTGTTCCACACCGAACCGGGCTTCAGCACCGTCACGCCCAGCAGCAGCTGGCAGGACTTCACCTTGGCCGGGACGATATATTGATAGATGGTGCGCTCGTTGGACGTCTCCAGCGCCCCCATCTCCAGCGGCACGGCCTCTTCGATCGAGATCTTGGTCAGGTCGTAGCGGGCGTGGGCCGGCATGGCGATCAGATAGAAGCGCGCCGGTTCGGCCGCATCCTTCGAGGCGAAGGTGATGTCGCTCGACCCCATCGGCACATACAGGCCGTCGCGGAAGGCCAGCTCGACCGTTTCGCCGTCCACAGTGATCGAACCGGCGCCGCCGATGTTGACCACGCCCAGTTCGCGCGCGTGCAGGAAGGGCTTGCCCGCCAGGGACGGCGGTTCGGAATGGGTCGGCAGGCTCAGGGCGCCGGCGACCGGCATGGCCCCGCCCAGCACCATCCGCTCGTTGTGCGAATAGTTCAGGCTGACCTTGTCTGGCGAGAACAGGCCGCCGACCAGATAGCGGTCGCGCAGCTGCTGGTTCGTCGCGCCGTCCATCATGTCCGGGTGGGTCGCCTGATAAATCTTGTCGTACATGGGGTCGGACATGGTCTTTGGCCTCGAACAGGTTGATCGCGACGTGCCGTTCTCGCCGAACGGCCCGCCCCGAAGGCTTTGCAGAGTGTCAGCCGCGTTCTTGACGGGGCATTTATGCTCACATAATGAGAGCGGCATATAAGAAATGGGACGGCGTTGCTAGGCGTCGTTTTCGAGAATAGGGTGGAAACTGTCGGGAAGGCCAAGGACGCGCGTGACGGCTTGTCGCCGTCGCGCCCGTGGAAATCCCTGCCCGATCATCTCCGCCCTGATGTGAATGACGGCGCCCCGGCGCCTTGGGAATCCGCGATGCCGAACCTGATCCACGACCTGCCCTACGCCGACGTCCGCGACGCCATCGCGCGCCTGATGGACAATCTGGTGAACATCAAGGACGACACCGGCGAGTTCCTGCTGCGTCTGGAAGACGGCAGGGTGATCGACACCAAGGGCTGGAACGATTGGGAATGGACGCACGGCATCGGCCTGTACGGCATCTACAAGCTGTATGAGCAGACCAATGATCCGGCCGCGCTGGACATCATGCTCAACTGGTTCCGCGACCGGTTCGCCGCCGGGACGCCGACCAAGAACATCAACACCGTCTCGCCCTTCCTGACCCTGGCCTATCTGTACGAGCAGACGGGCGACCAGACCTTCATTCCCTACCTCGACACCTGGGCGGAATGGCTGATGGACGGTCTGCCCCGCACCGAGGAGGACGGCTTCCAGCACATCGTCTTCAACGACGAGAACCCGCAGGAGCTTTGGGACGACACCTTGATGATGAGCGTCCTGCCGCTGGCCAAGATCGGCCTGGTTCTGGACCGCCCGCACTATGTCGAAGAGGCCAAGAAGCAGTTCCTCATCCACATCAAATATCTGTTCGACCGCAAGACCGGCCTGTGGTTCCACGGCTGGACCTTCCTGGGACGCCACAACTTCGCCGACGCCCTGTGGGCGCGCGGCAACTGCTGGGTCACGATCGCTATCCCGGAGTTCATCGAACTGCTGGACCTGCCGCCCGAGGACAGCCTGCGTCGCTTCCTGATCGAGACGCTGGAGGCCCAGGTAAAGGCCCTGGCCCAGCATCAGGACGAGAGCGGCCTGTGGCGCACCCTGATCCCGGATCACGACAGCTATCTGGAGGCCTCGGCCACCGCCGGCTTCGCCTATGGCATCCTGAAGGCGGTTCGCAAACGCTACATCGGCGCCGAATACGCCCCGATGGCGCTGAAGGCGGTCAAGGGCGTCCTGGCCAACATCTCCGACGACGGCGAACTGCAGCAGGTGTCGTTCGGCACCCCGGTCTTCGACGAGCTGCAGGGCTACAAGGACATTCCCCTGACCTCCATGCCTTACGGCCAGTCCCTGGCGATCCTGTGCCTGGGTGAATTCCTGCGTCAGTACATCTGACGCGGCGCGGTCTGGAGAAGTCGAGATGACGTCCACGCAATCGTCCCCCCGCACCCCGCGCTGGTACAACTACTGGGGCTGGGGCTCCGGCGACATGCTGGGGGCGGGGGCGCAGGCCGTCATCACCGGCTGGCTGTTCTACTTCTTCACGACCTTCTGCGACCTGACGCCGGTGCAGGCGGGCCTGATCCTGGGCCTGCCGCGCCTGCTGGAGGCCGTCACCTGTCCGCTGATCGGCTATGTGTCGGACAATCTGCGCCACACCTGGATCGGGCGAACGGTGGGGCGCAGGAAGATCTTCCTCCTGATCACCATTCCCCTGCTGCCCAGCTTCGCCCTGATCTTCATCAGCGGCCAGACCTTCGTCTATTATCTGACGACCTTCATCTTCTTCGAGCTGCTCTACACGATGTTTCTCATTCCGTGGGAGACGCTCGCCGCCGAGATGACCAAGGATTACAAGGAAAAGGCCAAGTTCGCCGGGGCGCGGATGCTGGTGGCGCAAAGCTCGGCCATCCTGGCCTCCTATCTGCCGACCCTGATTATCAACAATTTCGGCGGCAAGGATTCGGCCCAGACCTTCCTGATCATGGCGGCTATCTTCGGCCTGTTGTTCAGCGCCGTGGTGATCCTGGTGGTGATCTTCACCTGGGAGCGGCCGTTCACCGACGACGAAAAGGCGATGAAGGCCGAGCCGTTGAACCTGCGCCGGGCGGCTCTGATCCCGATCAATATGTTCCGCGACCTGTTCTCGACGCTGCGCATCCGCGCCTTCCGCCAGCATCTGTCGATCTATCTGGGCGGCTATATCTCGCAGGACATCTTCAACACCGCCTTCCCGATATTCGTGGCCACGGTGATGCTGGGCGCCACGGTGATGATCTCGCAGATGATGACGGTGATGTATGTCGCCCAGCTGATCTCGGTGATGGTGGCGATCAATCTGGTCATCCGCATCGGCCCGGTGATCGCCTATAGGATCGCAGCGGGCTTCTTCACCAGCGCCCTGGTGCTGCTGATGGTCTTCTATTTCGTGCGGCCCAGCATCGGCGGGCACGACCTGTTCGCCCTGATCAATCCCGCGTCGGGCGGGTTCAACCTGGGCGCCGCCTTCTGGCTGCTGGGGCCGATCGTCCTGGCGGGGCTGGGGCGCGGCACGCTGAACTTCGTGCCCTGGTCGGTCTATAACTATCTGCCGGACGTGGACGAGGCGGTCACGGGCCAGCGGCGCGAGGGCATCTTCGCCGGGGTCATGACCCTGGTGCGCAAGGTGGCCCAGTCGGGGGCCATCATCCTGACGGGCTGGATCATCGAGGTGGGCGGCTATGTCTCGCCCAAGGCGGCCGCCAGCGGGGCCGCCGTCGTCCAGACGCCCGGCGCCGTCGCCACCGTCGCCGGTCTTCTGGTCGCGGGACCGATCCTGGTCATGGCGGCGGGCGCGATCCTGTCCTGGTCGTTCCGTCTGGATCAGCCCAGCCACAAGGTCCTGATGACCGAGATCGACCGTCTGCGTGCGGGCGAAACCGAACCCTCCAACCCTGAAGCGCGACAGATCGTCGAAAGCCTGACTGGCTGGAAGTTCGAGCGCCTGTGGGGCCGCAATCGCCTGATCTGACACGAGATTTTCTGGAGGTGCCGATTTAATCTCACAATATGAAATAACAATTTCATATTTGGCACAAATCTCACTCGGTGCTATAGCTGGCCTCGCAACGAGAATTCGAGTCCGACAAGGACCGCCTCAGGAGGGAAAGCGTGAAGGTTCGCGTCTTCGCGACCGGCGAATGAACGTCGGCGTGCGGACCGGCCGCAGACGAACTGGCGAGCCTTCGATGCTCGCGCCACAGCCTTCAAACCATGAAAGCCGCCGGGGGGCGGTGAAGGCGCCGCTCAAACAATAAGGCCATAGGCCAGAGGAGGAACTTCAGTGACGACACAGTCGAACGGGCGATGGGCTCGCCGCTTCATGTACACCGCCGGCGCCGCCGCGCTCATGCTGGCGTCCGCCGGCGCCGCGACCGCGCAACAGGCGACGGGAACCCAGGCGTCGGACGCCCCGGTTTCGACCGTCGACGAGGTCGTGGTGGTCGGCACGCGCTCCAGCCTTCAGTCGGCCATGAACCGTAAGCGTTCGGCCAGCACCGTGTCGGACTCCATCGTCGCCGACGACATCGGCCAGTTCCCCGACAAGAACGTCGGCGAGGCCCTGGGCCGCGTCACCGGGGTTCAGCTGTCGCGTGACTTCGGCGAAGGCAACGCCGTCTCCATCCGCGGCGTCGAGCCGGACCTGAACCGGGTCGAGATCAACGGCGTCAGCGTCCTGTCCACGGCAGGCAATCTGAACGTCTATGGCGGCGGCGGCCGGTCCAACGACTTCCGCGAACTGCCGGCCGAGATCGTCAAGTCGATCGACGTCTTCAAGGGCTTCACCGCCGACATGACCGAAGGCGCCATCGGCGGCACGGTTTCGGTCCAGACGCGCAAGCCCCTGGATTTCCGCAAGCCCACCTTCTCCATGACCCTGGCGGGACAGAAGCTGGACACCCTGCCGGACTGGAAGCCTCGCGCCAGCTTGTTCGGTGCGACGCAACTGCTTGACGGCCGTCTGGGCCTGATGGCCAACGTCACCTACGACAATGTTTTGACGCGGGGCGACTTCTACGACGATCACTCGTGGGCGCGGTTGGGGGACTTCGATAATTCGCCGGACAAGACGGTCACCTTCTACAATCCGACTTATAGTCGTGCGGTGAATGACTATTTCGCCGGGATCAACAGCGAGGCGGCCTGCGCCACCATCACGACGCCAGACGCTAGTCTTATGACCACAACGGCGGCGCGCACAGCCTGCCAAAGCCAATGGTATGATTACAACCCGCGTATCCCGCGTTATCGCGTCTGGACCCGCGACGATGAGCGCACGTCTGGCGAGTTCACGGCAGAATACAAGTTCACGGACAATCTGCGCGGTTTCGTCACCTATCAGACGAACAAGCGGACGCAGCAGTTGAACGACATCAACTACGGCACCGACTTCACATCTCTGGATCGTCTAAACTACACGGGTGCGAACTGTTCCCGCGTTAACGCCGCGACGGCCCAGAACGTCCCGGGCGTGGTGGTCGATGCGAACCACAACGTCATTAAATACACCGTCGGCAACTGCGTGAATACTGCCGGGCGGGGCGGCGAAGGCGCGTTCAGCATCTCGTCGCGCGACTTCCGGTCGGAGAGCACCTCCGAATACATCACCTACGGCCTGAAATGGCACAGCGACCGCTTCAAGGTCGACTTCTTGGGGGCCAACGCCAAAACCGATACCCTGAATGAGACAAACAATGTCTCGGTCGGTTTCAACACCCCCGGCTTGGTCGTCAGCCTGGAGCCCGGGACGTCTGCGCCGACTTTCACCTTTGCTCAAGGTTATTCACCTTCGGATCTATCGGCTGTCAGTCAGTATCAAATCCAGTATCGACCCTCTCAGCAGGGCGCGAAAGAAGACCAGTATAAGCTGGATGTCGATTTCGACCCGAGAACGACATTCCTGACCAATATCAAGTTTGGCGGAAGATATTCAAGATCGGAAAACAAGGGTTACGATTACGGTGGATTTATTATCGATCCAGGCGCTAATCTTTCCTCCGAAATTGATAACATCGTCCTCTATTCAAACTCGATCAATTCGACGGCGCGCGTCGATCCGCTTATCCTGCCCACCAATCCGTTCCCGTATCAGACAAACTATTGGTCCACGACCCAAGTCTGGTCCCGCGCCTTTTCGAATTCGGTGTTCGCGGACGCGATGACGCCGCTGCCGTCAGATTTCCACTACGGCGGCGGCTCCCTGCCGGCGAACTGGCTCTACCCCAACTTCAATGCCGTCGCCCAACATCTGGACACCAGCCACTTCAATCTGGATAACCTTTATTCGGGCGTCGCTAACGACGGTAAGACCTACAACCAGATCCCTTCTGGAATGAACGAGAAGACAGATGCTCAGTATGTGCGTCTGGATTGGGCGTTGCCGATCTTCGGCTTGGACCTGGTCGGGAACCTGGGCCTTCGTCGAGTGCATACCCAGACTCAGACATTCGGTAAGTTTATTCGCAACGAAACGCGCCTGGTTGGCGGCTCCGCTGCAACAGCGGTCGTGTCCAACACTCTTGTTGAACAGACCCGCGAGTATACGAAATGGCTGCCCAGCTTCAACGTGAACGCTTGGCTGATCGACAATGTACTGAGCATGCGCGTTGGTTACGCCCAGTTGATGGCGCGGCCACTGTATAACTTCTTGGTGCCGAACATGACCTGCACCATCAACTACGCCAACGATAGCACGGCAGAAGATGGTCCGGACAGCTGCTCGGCGGGCAACCCTGACCTCAAGCCTTATGAGGCGGCTCAGTACGACCTGTCCTTCGAATGGTATCCGAACCGGGATACGCAGTTCTCGGCTGGGTTCTTCTACAAGGATATCCAGAGTTTCTACGTTCCGGCGCGTACCAACCTTGGTCTACGGGACGTGTTCGGCGACGGCGTGCTGTACTCGTACAACAGCTACATCAACGGCAAAGGCGCCAAGATTTCGGGCATTGAGCTTACTGCCAAGACCGCATTCACCTTCCTGCCGGGCCTGCTGTCGGGCTTTGGCGCCGATGTAAACTACACCTATCAGGAAGCTTCGGACGTCGGCGTCTTCAGCCAACTGGACGGTTCGCCGCTGCCCTATCCCGGTCTGTCCAGCAACAGCTACAATGCGACGCTGTGGTATGAGCGTGGGCCGATCAACGCTCGCCTGGCCTACAACTATCGGTCGGAATATCTGGTCACTGCCGCCGATCAGTCGGGCAATCCGGTCATCAAGGAGCCGACGGGCTATCTGGACGGCAAGATCTCCTGGAAGCCGGGCCTGAAGGGGCTGACGCTGTTCGCGGAAGGCAAGAACCTGACGGAGGAGGATGAAAGCACCTACGCGGGCGACATCCGCCTGATCAACAGGGGCTATTCGGGCCGTCGCTTCTTCCTGGGCGCGACCTACAAATACTGATCGTCGCGGCGATCACGGCCGTCGCCCCAGCGGGCGGCGGCCGTTTTTCTTTCAGAGTATAATCGCCGCTGGGGCGGCGGGAGTTGACCATGTCGTTCCAACCTTCTCGGCGTCACCTGCTCATGGGCGCGGGCGCCCTCGCGGCGGCACAGGCCATGTCGGGCGCAGCGATCGCCGCGCCGCGCCAGGCCGCGCCCGCTACGCCGCTGCGCTGGCTGGACGGCGACAAGCCCGCCCGTCTGGACGGGACCACCTTCGGCGTGCCGTGGCCGCGCGGCGTGCTTCGCCCCAATCAGGCGTTCGGCGTCCGTGACGGAACGGGTCGTGCGACGCCGGTTCAGTCCTGGCCCATCGCCTATTGGCCCGACGGCTCGCTGAAATGGTCGGCCCACGCCGTGACGGGCGATGCGGCGATGGACGGGCTGACGCTGGTTCCCGGCGCCCCGGCCGCGCCGACGCAGCCGGTTCGTGCGGCCGATCAGGGCCAGCAGATCGTCGTCACCGTCGGCGATCTGGAATGGCGGGTGCCCAAGTCGGGCGACGCCCTGGTTTCCGGCGCCACGCGCGGCGGGCGGTCCGTGGTCGGCAAGCTGTCGCTGGTCGCCCTGTCTCAGGACAAGCCGGAACTGGAGGCGGGCGGGGCGGTGAAGTCCTCGCGCTACGGCGTCCGCATCCGTCAGGCCGTGGTCGAACAGTCCGGCCCCGTGCGGGCGGTGATCAAGCTGGACGGCGTCCATACGGACGGAACGCGCGACTGGCTGCCGGTGTCGGTGCGGCTGTATTTCTACGCCGGGTCGGACGCCGTGCGGATCGTCCACAGCTTCATCTTCGACGGCGATCCGAAGACGGACTTCATTCGCGGCCTGGGCGTCGTCGCCGACACGCCGATGACGGACGCCAGCTATAACCGCCACATCCGTTTCGCCGGTGAGGGCGAGGGCGTGTGGGGCGAGGCGGTTCGCACCCTGACGGGCCTGCGCACCCGCGCCAATCCGACCGCCGCCGTGCGCCAGGCCCAGATCGAGGGCCGGGCGGTGGCCTTCGCCGACCTGCCCGACATCCTGAAGAACGACGGCCTGCAATGGGTGCCGGAGTGGGGCGACTTCGCCTTCAACCAGCTGTCGCCCGACGGCTTCACCCTGCGCAAGCGGACCAGCGAGGGTCACGCCTGGATCGATTCCAACGCGGGCAAGCGCAGCCGGGGCCTGGCCTATGTCGGCGGCGTCTCGGGCGGGGTGGCCCTGGGTCTGAAGGATTTCTGGCAGCGCGCCCCGGTCGCGCTGGACATCCGCAACGCCCATACGGACACAGCCCAGCTGACGGCCTGGATGTGGTCGCCCGAGGCGCCGGCCATGGACCTGCGGCCCTATCGCAGCGCCAACGGCATGGACACGACGGCCGAGGAACTGGTCGGCCTGGACATCACCTATGAGGATTACGAGGCCGGGTGGGACGACGCGCACGGCATCGCCCGCACGTCCGAGCTGACCCTGTGGGCGCTGGCCGCGACCCCGTCGCACCAGACCTTCTCGGACATGGCGGCCCAGGTCGCCGATCCGGCCCGGCTGACGGTCGAGCCGGCCCGGCTGCACGCGGCGGGGGTGTTCGGCGACTGGTCCCTGCCGGATGCGTCCACGCCCGTGCGCGCCGCGCTGGAAGGCCGCCTGACCCATCTGCTGGATCACTATGTGCGCGAGGTCGATCAGCGCCGCTGGTACGGCTTCTGGTCCTACGGCGACGTGATGCACACCTACGACCCGGATCGTCATATGTGGCGTTACGACGTGGGCGGATACGCCTGGGACAATTCCGAGCTTTCGACCGACCTGTGGCTGTGGACCAGCTATCTGCGGACGGGCCGCGCCGATGTGTTCAAACTGGCCGAGGCCATGACGCGCCACACGGGCGAGGTGGACGTTTATCACCTGGGCCGGTTCAAGGGGTTCGGCACGCGCCACGGGGTGCAGCACTGGTCGGATTCGTCCAAGCAGCCGCGCGTCTCGAACGTCGCCTATCGCCGCATCTACTATTTCCTGACGGCGGACGAGCGGGTCGGCGACCTGATGCGTGAGTTGAACACGTCCGATCATGCGCTTCTGAACGTCGACATCTCGCGCAAGCTGCCGCCCGCGCCGGGTCGCGCCGTGCCCGAGGGGCAGGTGGTGTCCGGCTTCGGCACCAGCTGGGGCGCCTTCATCTCCGCCTGGCTGACCGAGTGGGAGCGGACCGGCGACCGGCGCTGGCGCGACCGGATCGTCAACGGCATGACCACCATCGGCGGGCTGAAGCGCCGCTGGTTCGCCGGAGAGGCGCCGTTCGACCTGGCCACCGGCCGCTATCAGGGCCAGGGCGACTATGTCGCCGTGTCGCACCTGAACGCCGTCTTCGGCGTGGCCGAGATGAACGCCGAGCTGCTGGACCTGCTGGACGTGCCGTCCTATCGCGCCGCCTGGCTGGAATACTGCCGCTACTACAATGCGCCGGACAGCGAGATCGCCGGTCTGCTGGGCCAGGCGCCGCGCGGGCGGGCGCTGACGGAGGCGCACTCGCGCCTGACCGCCTTCGCCGCGCACGAGGAGAAGGACGCCGCCCTGGCCCTGCGGGCCTGGAGCGAGTTCCTGGGCAAGGACCCGGCCAAGCTGCAGGCCTTGCTCGGCGCGCGTTCGACGACCGTCGGCGGCGTGGACGTGCTGCGTCCCATTCAGGAGGACGCGCAGGTGTCCACCAACGACGCGGCGCAATGGAGCCTGGCGGCCATCGAGAATCTGGCCCTGATCGGCGACAGTCTGGAAGAGGCGGCGACGCGGCTGGGCTACAGGCCCTGACGCCGTCGGCGGGCGGCGTCAGAGTCGATAGATCGCCTCGGCGGCGCCCGCGAACAGCCGCTCGCGCTCGTCGGCCGAGAAGTCGGCCGTGATGGCGTCGAAGGCGGAATAGAAGGCGTCGAAGCTTCCGTGGACGCTTTCGACCGGGAAGTCCGAGGCGAACATGGCCCGCTCGGTCCCGAAGGCGTCGATGCACTCCAGCACGACGGGACGGATCGACTCCGGCGTCCAGGCGCGGTCGGTGATGCCCAGGCCGGAAATCTTGATCGACACCTGCGGCTGGGCCGCCAGAAGGCGCAGACCGGCGCGCCAGCGCTCCATGCCGCTATCGTCGCGGTCGGTCGGCAGGCCGGCGTGATTGACGATCAGCGGAATGTCGGGATGGCGCGCCGCGATGGCCGCCGCCGTCGCCATCTGCGACGGATAGAGCTGGAGGTCGAACGACAGCCCATGCCGGGCCAGTTTGGCGAACCCCGCGACCCATTGCGGGTCCAGCAGCAGGTCGCGGTCGGTATAGGTCTTCAGCGGGTCTTCATGCCAGCAGACGATCTGGCGAACGCCCCGCACGTTCGGTCGCGCGGCGTGGGCTTCCAGCAGGGCGTCCAGATCGGGGTCCAGCAGGTCGGCGCCCGCCACGATGCCGTGGGGATAGCCGCGCTTGTCCGCGAGGGCTTGCAGCCAGTCTGTCTCGGCTAGTTGCCGGCCCCTGGGCTGACCGGCCTCGACATGGACGATCTTGTCCACGCGCCAGCCTGCCGTATCGGCCAGATAGTCGTCCAGCAGATAGTTCCGGCGGGCGATGGGCGTCATGTCCCCCGCCGGATTGTTCGGCAGGGGATCGTCCTGAAGCCAGCCGTAGCGGGCGCGCGACAGGTCCCACAGATGGACGTGGGAATCGATGATGCGAAGACCTGACGCCACCCGACTATTCCTTCAGTATGTCGTTCTTCCGCCTGATGTGTCGAAGGTTGAGGCGGTGGTGAAGCTGCATTCCTCGGAGGCCATGAAACAGACCATGGCGGCGCTTTCGTCGACCTCGCCCAGGCGACCCATAGGGATTTTGGAGCGCATATAGTCGACCTGGCTCTGGGGCAGTTGCTCCAGGATGGGGCTTTCGAAGGTGGCGGGGGTCAGGCTGTTGGCGATGACGCCCTTGCCGGCCAGTTCCTTGCCCAGCGACTTGGTGAAGCCGATGACCCCGGCCTTGGAGGCGGAATAGGCGCTGGCGTTGGGATTGCCTTCCTTGCCCGCGACCGAGGCGACGTTGACAATGCGGCCATAGCCCGCCTTCAGCATGAAGGGGGTGATGGCGCGGCAGCAATAGAAGACGCCATTCAGATTGATGTCGATGACACGGCGCCAGCTGTCCAGCGGGAAGTCCTGCACCGGCACGGTGGCGCCGGTGATGCCGGCCGAGGCGATCAGGATGTCTATGCCGCCCAGAAGCCGGTGGGTCTGTTCGGCGGCGGCGGCCACCGCATCGGCGTCGGCGACGTCCAGGGCGACCACATGGCTGGCCCCGATCTCTTCGGCGGCGGCCTTCAGGGCGTCGGCGTTCAGGTCCCACAGGGCGACCTTGCCGCCCTCGGCGACGATGCGGGCGGCGGCGGCCTTGCCCAGGCCCGAGGCGCCGCCGGTGACGACGGCGGCGCGGCCCGCGAAACGGTCCCGATAGGCGTTCATCGCGTCCACTCCACGAAGGTCTGGCCCTGTTCGCCCAGCTTCTGGATGCCCAGACGCACCGTGTCGCCCGGCTTCAGATAGAGCGGCGGCTTCTGGCCCAGACCCACGCCGGGGGGCGTGCCGGTGGTGATCAGGTCGCCGGGCTCCAGCGTCATGAACTCCGACAGATAGGAGACGATCTCGGCGACGCCGAAGATCATGGTCCGGGTGTTGCCGGTCTGCATCCGCTGGCCGTTCAGGTCCAGCCACATGTCCAGGTTCTGGACGTCGCCCACCTCGTCGGCGGTCACGATCCACGGGCCGACGGGGCCGAAGGTGTCGCAGCCCTTGCCCTTGTCCCAGGTGCCGCCGCGCTCGGTCTGGAAGGCGCGCTCGGACACGTCGTTGATCAGGACGTAGCCGGCGACGTGATCCAGGGCTTCGGCCTTGGTCACATAGGTCGCGGGCTTGCCGATGACGATGCCCAGCTCGACCTCCCAGTCGGTCTTTAGCGAACCGCGCGGGATCATCACGTCGTCGTTCGGCCCGTTCAGGCAGGTGATGGCCTTGGTGAAGACGACCGGCTCCTCGGGGATCGGCAGGTTGGATTCCGCCGCGTGGTCGGCGAAGTTCAGGCCGATGGCGATGAACTTGCGGCTGCCGTTGACCGGCACGCCGTAACGCGGCTGGCCCTCGACCAGCGGCAGGGTGGTCGGATTGATGGCCTTCAGGGCTTCGAGCGCGGGGCCGTGCAGTTGATCCGGGGTGATGTCGGCGACGACGCCCGACAGGTCGCGGATGCGCCCTTCGGCGTCCAGCGTGCCCGGCTTTTCCTGGCCCTTGGGGCCGTAACGCAGCAGTTTCATGGTGGAGGAGGGGCTTTCGTCTTAACGCGCGTAGGGGCGATGCAGGGCGATGTCGCGGTTCAGCTCGACGCCGAAACCGGGGGTGTCGGGAACCTTCAGGCGGCCGTTCACGGGAACCGGCTCGCCGATCAACTGCGGATGGAACATGGGCACGACCTCGTCGGCGCCGGGGGCCATCATCAGGAACTCCGCGAACGGGCTGTTATGGCGCGTCACCACGAAGTGGTAGGAATAGACCGACGAGCCGTGCGGGATCATCAGCACGCCCTTGGCGTCGGCCAGGGCCGAAATCTTCTGCAGTTCGGTGACGCCGCCGCACCAGCCCACGTCCGGCTGAATGATGTCGCAGCATTCCATTTCCAGCAGCATGCGGAAGCCCCAGCGGGTGGCCTCGTGCTCGCCGGTCGTGACCAGCATCCCCTTGGGCGCGTTCTTCTTCAGCGCCTGATAGCCCCAGTAGTCGTCGGGGCTGAGCGCCTCTTCGATCCACTTCAGACCCAGCTTGTGGGCCTCGTGCGCCAGCCGCGTGGCGTAGTTGAGGTCCAGCGCCATCCAGCAGTCGAACATCAGCCAGAAGTCGTCGCCACAGGCGTTGCGCATGGCCTCCAGCTCGGCCAGATTCTTGTGCAGACCTTCCTCGCCCTCGGCGGGGCCGTGGTGGAGCGGCATCTTGCCGCCGATGAAGCCCAGTTCCTTGGCTTTGTCGGGTCGAGCGCCGGTGGCGTAGAAGGTCAGTTCGTCGCGCACCGCCCCGCCCAGCATGGCGAAGACCGGCTCCTGACGCAGGCGGCCCAGCAGATCCCACAGCGCCAGATCGACGCCGGAGATGGCGTTCACCACCAGACCCTTGCGGCCGTAATACTGGGTGGAGAAATACATCTGGTCCCAGATCTTCTCGACCTCGGACGGATCGCGGCCTTCCAGGAAGCGGGCCAGATGCTTCTCGACGATATAGGCCGCCGGTTCGCCGCCCGTGGTCACGGCGAAGCCGACCACGCCGTTCTCGGCCTCGATCTCCACGACCAGGGTGCCCAGGACGTTGATGCCGAAGCTGCGGCGGCTCTGGCGGTATTCCGGGTATTTCGCCATCGGCGTGGCGATGTGGTCGTCGATCCAGTGGCCGTCGCCCTGATCGTGATAGTCCGCGCCGCCGCCTGTTCCGTCGTTCTTCACGACGAAGGCGCGCACATGTTTGATACGGGGCAGGCGGGTCATCGCGTCATCACCAAAGCTTGGCAATTCGCTCCCATAATGCGGGATTTCACTGGCGTTCCTCCGTGCATGGCGTCAAAGTCAGGCTCTTGTGACGGAGCGACTTGCGCGTTTTGCTACATTCTGAGAATGAGGATTACGAAATGGGACGAACGCCGTCAATCAAGACCGCACAGGTCGATGGGGATGAAGAGGTCGGCGCCAAGGCGTCCGGCAGCCAGACCCTGCTGCGTGGTCTGGACGTCATCGACGCCCTGATCGAGGGTTCCCTGCCGCTGGCCGAACTGTCCGAAAAGCTGGAGCTGACCCGCAGCACCACCCACCGTCTGGCCTCGGCCCTGGTGGAGCGGCGGCTGCTGTCCTTCCGCCCGCGCGAGGGCTATTCGCTGGGGCCCAAACTGCTGGAGCTGGGTCATGCCGCCAGCCAGCAGATGCACCTGCCGCGTGTCGCTCGTCCCTGGCTGGAGCAGCTGTCGGCCGTGACCGACGACACCGTGCATCTGGGCGTGCTGGACGGCCGCCATGCGCTTTATCTGGACAAGGTCGCGGGACGACGCCGCATCAACATCGGTTCGCGCCTGGGCGAACGGCACCCCATCGCCTCGACCGGACTGGGCAAGGCGCTGATCCTGGACAAGACCGAGGCGGACTGGATCGACCTGTACGCCGAACCAGGCCAGGCCTTTGACTCCACCGCCCGCGCGGTCTGGCTGGAGCGGATGCACGGTTACGCCCAGAAGGGCTACGCCTTCGATCTGGAAGAGAACGAGGACCAGATCCGCTGCGTCGCCGCGCCGATCCGCTCGGTCAACGGCCAGATCGTCGCCGCGCTCAGCGTGTCTTCGGCGGCCCAGTACATGTCCGACGCGCGCATGACCGAACTGACCAAGACCGTCACCGAGGCCGCAGACGCCATCAGCGGCGACCTGGGCTGGTCGGCCAAATCCTGACTGCAACCTGAAGAACGCCGGAGCCCCCATGCTGCTTGAGAACAAGGTCGTCCTGGTCACGGGCGCATCGCGGGGCATCGGACGAGCGACGGCGATCGAGGCCGCGCGTCAGGGCGCCGACGTCGCCCTCAACACCTTCCGGGACGATGCGGCCGCCGCCGAGGTGGTCGCCGAGATCGAGGCCCTGGGCCGCCGCGCCATCGCCGTCGACGGCGACGTGGCCCAGCCCGACAGCGCGACGCAGTTCGTCGCCGCCGCCGTTCAGGCGCTGGGTCGGGTGGACGTCTTCGTGTCCAACGCCGGCATCTGTCCCTTCCACGCCTTCCTCGACATGCCGGTCGAGACCCTGCGGCGGACGATGGAGGTCAATCTGCACGGCGCCTATTTCATGGTGCAGGCGGCGGCGAACCAGATGGTCGCACAGGGCGACGGCGGCGCCATCGTGGCGATCAGCTCGATCTCGGCGCTGGTCGGCGGCGAGATGCAGACCCACTACACCCCGACCAAGGCGGGGGTTCACAGTCTGATGCAGTCCTGCGCGGTGGCCCTGGGCAAACACGGCATCCGCTGCAACTCGGTCCTGCCCGGCACCATCGCCACCGACATCAACAAGGACGACCTCGCCGATCCGGCGAAGCGCGAATATATGGAAGGCCGCATTCCGCTGGGTCGGCTGGGACGGCCCGAGGACATCGCCTCGGTCGTGGCCTTCCTGGCCTCGGACATGGCCGGCTATATGACCGGCGCGGCCCTGCTGGTCGACGGCGGGGCCTTCGCCAACTTCCAGTAAGGCGCGGCCATGATCATCTCGTCCCCCAGCGACTATCGCGAGGCCGCGCGGCGCAAACTGCCGCCCTTCCTGTTCCACTACATCGACGGCGGCGCCTATGCCGAGCAGACGCTGAGGCGCAACGTCGAGGACTGGCAGGCCATCGCCCTGCGCCAGCGCGTGCTGCAGGACATGACCAGCCTCAGCCTGGAAACCCGGCTGTTCGACGAGACCCTGCGCCTGCCGGTCGTGCTGGCGCCGGTCGGTTTGACGGGCATGTATGCGCGCAGGGGAGAGGTGCAGGCGGCCCGGGCGGCGGCGTCGCGCGGCGTGCCCTTCACCCTGTCCACCGTCTCGGTCTGTCCCATCGAGGAGGTGGCGCCCGCCATCGACCGGCCCATGTGGTTCCAGCTCTATGTGCTGCGCGACCGGGGCTTCATGAAGAATGCGCTGGAGCGGGCGAAGGCGGCGGGGGTGAAGACTCTGGTGTTCACCGTCGACATGCCCACCCCCGGCGCCCGCTACCGCGACGCCCATTCGGGCATGAGCGGGCCGAATGCGCCCCTGCGCCGCATGATCCAGGCCATGACCCATCCGATGTGGGCCTTCGACGTGGGTCTGCGCGGCACGCCGCACGATCTGGGCAATGTCTCGGCCTATCTGGGCAAGCCGACGGGCCTGGCGGACTACATCGGCTGGCTGGCCAACAACTTCGATCCGTCGATCTCGTGGAAAGACCTGCAGTGGATTCGCGACTTCTGGGACGGGCCGATGATCATCAAGGGCGTGCTTGATCCGCAGGACGCCCGCGACGCCGTCAGCTTCGGCGCCGACGGGATCGTGGTGTCGAACCACGGCGGGCGGCAACTGGATGGGGTTCTGTCGTCTGCCCGCGCTCTGCCCGCCATAGCCGATGCGGTGAAGGGCGATCTGAAAATCCTGGCCGATTCCGGCGTTCGCAACGGTCTGGACGTGGTGCGGGCGATTTCGCTAGGCGCGGACGCCGTGCTGCTGGGCCGGGCCTTCGTCTATGCGCTGGCGGCGGACGGTCAGGCGGGCGTCGAGACCCTGCTGGACCTGATCGAAAAGGAAATGCGCGTCGCCATGACCCTGACCGGGGCCAAGTCCGTCGCGGGCATGACGCGCGAGATGCTGGCGGCCTGATCCGCGTCAGGCCGCCGTTCGCGTCTCACCGATAGGGCGTCAGGTCGATGGCGTCGGCCATGGCGCGGAAACCCGCATCGTTGGGGTGCAGATGGTCGCCGCTGTCATAGGCGGCGGCCAGTTTCAGCGGCTCGGCCGGATCGCGCATCACGGCGTCGAAGTCGATGACGCCGTCCGCCTCTCCGCTGGTGCGAATCCAGGCGTTCAGGGCCTGGCGCGTCGCCTCGCCCTGTTCGGACCAGTAGTTGGCGTCCTTATAGGGCAGGATGGTCGCCAGCCTGACCTTCAGCCCGCCCGCATGGGCGCGGGCGATGATCTGGCGATAGCCGGCGATCAGGTCGGCCGGGGTCGGCGGCTGCGGATCGTGGTCGCGCCAGGCCATGCCGAAGTCGTTGACCCCCTCCAGCACGATCACGTCGGTCGCGCCGGGCACGGCCAGCACGTCGCGGTCGAACCGGGCCAGGGCGGCGACGCCCAGACCGGGCTTGGGCTTCAGGATGCGGTTGCCGGAAATCCCGGCGTTGGCCACGGCGACTGAGGTCAGACCGACCGCTTGCAGGCGGGCCGCCAGCAGGTCGGGCCAGCGCCGGTCGGCGTCGCGCGTGCCGTTGGCGCCGTCGGTGATGGAATCGCCCAGGGTGACGATGACCCGCCCCGGCTCGGCCCGCTGCACGTCTATGCCCGAGATCAGGACGCGCTGAGTGACCAGCACCGGGTCCGTCAGTTCGGCCGCCGCCGTCTGGTCGCCGGGCGCGATCCAGCCGGACGACAGGCCCAGCAGGTGGATGGTCGGATCGGCCACCTCGTCCGGCAGATAGAGGCTGATCGACAGGCGGCTAAGCGCGGGCAGGGCCAGATCGACCGGATCGCTGAGCAGGGGCGCTTCCGGCGCCAGAACGGCGCCCGCCGATCCGTCGAAGGTCAGGTCGCGCGCCGTGCCCGGCACGGGCTTTCCGTCGTCGGCCAGCTGCACGATCCGCACCCGTCCGATCCGGGCGGCGGCGGGGCCGTATTCGTTGGACAGCCGCAGGCGGAGTTGGTCGCCGCCCGCGCTGACCCGCACTACCTGACGCACGGTGACGTCCTTCAGCGTCGGTGGACGGCGGTCGGGCGCGGCGGCCACGGGCGAGGCGTTCCAGCTTCGCGCCCAATGGGTCTCGGCCTGGGCGCAGGGCGCCACGGCCGCCAGGGCCAGCGCCAGGATCAGGGCGTGCTTCTTCATCGGCTTCCTCTAACTAGGCGACGGTCCAGACCGAGAAGTCCCGGACGGTCATGTGATTCCAGGTGGTGCGCAGGCCGAACCAGCCGCGACGATAGGGGGCAGGGTCGTCCAGGGCGAACATGCGCCGGTCGTCGCGCCAGTATTCGATGCGCGATCCGTCCGCGATCAGGCGGATGCGATAGGGCCGGTTGGCCGCGATCAGGTCGTTCGGCGCCGACAGATCGTGCTGGGGCAGCAGCGGCCTTTCTCCGTTCCCGACATAGCGGCGGAAGCGCGAGGAGGTGTTCGAATTTCCCCCCAGCCCGACATAATAGGTCCGCAGCGTGTCATAGTCGGCGAAGGCCCCCGACCGGGGCCGTGCAAGCAGGTCGCCGGGACTGCGCGGATCGTCGGCCATCCAGAAGCAGTTCAGATCGCTGACCCGGTCATGGACACCGCCGCCCGACACGGCTTCGGCCGTGAAGCGGATTTCGACGGGCGAGGTCAGTTCGGGCCGAAACCAGGCGGTGGCCCCCTTGGGCACGTCGAAGATCATCGCCCCGTCGGCGGCCCGCACGGTTCCCTGTCCCTGCTCCAGTTCGACCAGCCACCGATCCATCCCGTGGCGGAAGTCGTCGGCGTAAAGACGCCGTGCGCCGGATCGGGGCAGGGCGGCGCATCCGGCCAGACCGACCGCGCCCAGCAGAACCCCGCGTCGGTTCGCCCTCATCGTCCGCGCTCCGCCGGCGTCGCCGCATCGAAGGCGAAGCTGGGGTGCGAAGGCTGGTTATAGGCCGAGTTCTGACCCGACACCTGCGACCGATATTGCGCGTCGTGCATCAGGGTGACGTGGCGGATGGCGGTCGGGTGCAGGGTCACATAGATTCGCAGCGCCGAACTGTCCGCCGTGCGCCACACCACCTCCTCGCGCCAGTCGCCCAGGATGTCGGCGACCAGAACCGGATTGGCCTTGGTGCCGTTGTTCGACGCCGCGCCCTCGGCGCTCAGCAGGGGGACGGACCTCTGGTTCTCCCAGTCCCATTTGAAGATGCGCGTCCCGTCCAGCAGTTCGCGCAGGACGTCGCCGTCCCACCAGACGCCGAAATTCATCTGCTGCGGCCGGGTGTGGCCGATGACCCGCCCGTCGGCCGAATACAGGTCGTTGCTGTTCGACGCCCAGACCTCCGCGCCCGGATAGCGGGGATCGATGTCGAGGGCCACGCCGCGCCCCACGTCGTGCTGGCCCGGCGTGCGCCACAGGATTTCTCCGGTGCGAGCGTCCACCATGGCCGAGCCGACGCCGCCGTTGCCGGCGACGTTCTCATGGACGCCGAACTTCTCCAGCCCTGGCCGGGTCGGGTCCAGATCGCCGACATGCATGGCGTCGCCGTGGCCCAGCCGCGTGGTCCACAGCGGCGTGCCGTCGTCGTCCAGCGCCATGGCGCCATAGACGATCTCCTGGCGGCCGTCGCCGTCCACGTCCGCCACGCTGAACTGATGATTGCCCTGACCGGCGTAACCGTCGGGCGCCTTGTCGAACACCCAGCGCTGGCTCAGCCGACCGTCGCGCCAGTCCCAGGCCGCGACCACGGTGCGTCCGTAATAGCCGCGCGCCATGACGATGCTGGGCAGGCGTCCGTCCAGATAAGCCGCGCCCGCCAGATACCGCTCCGACCGATTGCCATAGCCGTCGCCCCAGAGAGCCGCCATTTCTTCAGAGGTCGCCTCATCGCCGGATCGGCCGCGCGAGGGGACATAGGGGGCGGTGGCCAGGGCCGCGCCGGTGCGGCCGTCGAAGACGGTGATGAACTCCGGCCCGGACAGTATGCGGCCCTTCAGGCCCACCGTCAGGGTTCCGTCCGGCTTCTGCTCGGCGCCGGTGCGGTCGCGGCTGGGGATTTCGCCGCCGTCCTCGCGCCAGTCGCCTTCGGCGTCGCCGATCATCTGGTCCGCGCCGTCGATGGTTCCGTCCGCCGTCTTCAGCACCACCTCGGCCCGTCCGTCGCCGTCGAAGTCCTGCACCACCATCTGGGTGTAGTGGGCGCCCGAACGGATGTTGCGCCCCAGATCGATCCGCCACAGCCGCCGCCCGTCCAGCGTATAGGCGTCGATCAGCGTCGGGCCGGTGAAGCCGGCGAAGGCGTTGTCCTTGGCGTTCGTCGGCTGCCATTTCAGGACGATCTCATAACGGCCGTCGCCGTCCAGATCGCCGACCGTGCCGTCATTGGCCTCGTATTCATAGGCGACCCCATCGGGCGTCACGCCGCCCTCGGGCCGGTCAAGCGGGATGGTCAGATAGCCGTCGGTCAGGTTCAGCGCCTCGGACCGGGTCTGCTCGCCGACGCGACGCACGGCGTAGCGGGCCTGAAGGTCGCCGCTCGCATCGCGCCAGTTCGTCGCCTGGCCGGCGCCGATTCGGGCCGCCCTGACGCCGTTCCTGAACACATCGAAGCGGGCGTTCGCCGGGTCGGTCGCCAGCAGCCGCCACTGCACCAGCACGCCGTTGTCGGGCGCCGCCGTGGCGATCACCGATCGGTCCAAGGACTCAAGACGCGGCGCCTCGGCGTGGGCGAGGGCCGGCGCCAGGGCGAAGCCTGCGCCCGTTAAGACGGTCAGTCCGCCTAGTCGTATCATCCGAAACAAACCGCGACGCCTCCTGCCTTGTCCACTTTTTGGGACTTTATCCCACCATAACGAAGGGCGTCTTGTTTTCAAGGAAGCAGACCGGCCGCCCGGTGTCGGCGGCTCAAGCCCCATGCGGCGGCTTTCGTTTTGTGGTGAAACCAAAACAGGCTATGTCATCGCTACTGTCGAACGAATGGTCGGATGAGGGGGCGGTGAATGGCGGATGGGGCTCGCGCGGCGTCGCGCGACACGTCTGAACGTCGGCGTGAGATCACGACCATGATCCGGTCGCGCGGCAGCGTGCAGGTGGCGGCTCTGTCCGAGATGTTCGGTGTGTCGATGCAGACCATCCGCAAGGACCTGCATTATCTGGAGGGGCGCGGCGTGGCGACGCGCGCCTATGGCGGCGCCATCAGCACCGAAGTCGTCAATGCGCCGGTCGAGCCGGCCATCGAGACCAAGCGCGCCAGCCATACCGAGGCCAAGGAACGGATCGGGCGTCTGGCGGCGGGCATGGTCGGGCCGGGCGAATCCATCATGCTGGATTCCGGCACGACGACCCTGCAGATCGCGCGCTTCCTGCCGGACGACGAGGATTTGACAGTCGTCACCAACGACTTCGACATTCTGAGCGTCCTGGCGCAGAAGCGAAAGATAAAGACCGTCATGCTGGGCGGCGAACTGCGTCGGCGCAACATGGCCTTCTATGGGGCCCAGACGGTCGCGGCGCTGGACGATCTGTTGCTGGACAAGGTGTTCCTGGGCGTCGACGGGCTGGACATCGAACGCGGCGTGACGACCCACCACGAGCCCGAGGCCCAGTTGAACCGCCGCATGGTCGAGGCGGCGCGCGAGGTCATCGCCGTGACCGACGCCTCCAAGTTCGGCAAGATCTGTCTGCACCGCATCATCGAGATCGGCGAACTGAACGCCCTGATCACCGACGCGGCGGCGCCCGCCTATATCGACGAGGCGGCCGCGCGTCTGGGCTTCACCCTCCACAAGGCCTGAAGACGGCCCCTACTGCGGCCGACGGCGCGAGAAGAATTCGCGCCGCGCATTGGCGTAATAGATCTTGTCGATGACCGGGCGGGGCAGGGCCAGACCCTTGGCGTCGGCGTCGATGTCCTCGATCCGCTGGCTTTCGTCGGTCGCCAGATAGGTCCAGTCCGAGCGCCAGACCGCGTGAGCCGATTGCCGGAACGCCTGGGCGTCCTCGCCGGGGTTCAGGGTCAGGTCCGTGCCGTACAGGATGCGGTCCTGATACTTGATGAAGAAGGCCCGGACCTTGGCGTAGTCGCGCACCGACTGATACTGGATCTGGGCCATGCGGGCCGCCGTCTCGATGACCGCATTGGGGTGGGCGTCCAGGAATTTCGCCGCCTCGTCGACGTTCCACTCCAGGCTGGCCATGTGGGCGCCGACGACGGACAGGTCGGGATGGCGCGCGACCATCGCATCCCGCCGGGCCATCAAGGCCTGATAGGTCGGCATCTCCGGGTGAAGATACATGTGATATTCGGGGTGGGCGGTGAAATAGAGCCGGTCGTTGCGCGTCGTCATCTGATCCAGCGGCAACCAGCAATTATACGGCTCGCCCTGGTGCGCGATCAGCGGCGTTCCCGTCGCCGCCAGATGATCGAAGACGGGATCGAAGCCCGGATTGTCGATGAAGATCAACTGGCCGTCGGCGTCGCGTTCGACCATGCCGACATTCTTCCACACCTTCACCGCCACGGCGCCGCGACGCACCTCGGCGTCGATCAGGGCGTTAGTGCGCGCGGCCCAGTCCGGGGCGCCGAATCCCTTCATCGAAAAGGTGGTCGCATAGTGAAAGCGCCGGGGGTCGGCGGCGGCGTAATGATGCGCGACCTGGGCCTGATCGGCGAGGGACGGGAAGGCCGGATAGTCGACGTTGATCGACAGGAGTTCGAAATTGTCGGCCGTCGCCTGGTCCATGAAGGCGTCGTCCTGGACGTTGACGTGAACATGGGCGTCGATCTTGCGGAATCCGGCGAAGTCGGCGGCCGTGTAGGTGTCGGATCGCGGCGTGGCGCAGGCGGACAAGGCCAGGCTGCCGGTCACGGCGACCAAGGCCGCCGTCGCCAAAGAGCGGGTTTCCATCGACATCGTCGCATCTCTCCTGCCAGCCGAACCCTCCATGGCGGAGAGTTTCGTTATGTATCTTTTTATTTGCCTTTCGAAAATGCTCTATGCAAGATCATTCCGCAAGCGGAGGGTGCGACGATGATCACACGACCCCATTTCCACCGGCGCGGACTGCTGTCGCTGCTGGGCGGGACGGTTCTGGCGGCGGGGACTTTCGGCGTGGGGCGCGCCTCCGACGGACCCGTGGCGGCTCAGGCGGGCGACGGCGTCCTGACCATCGAGTTCGACACGGCCCTGAACAGCCGGCTGGTCATCGCGGGAGCCGAGGGCGCCCGGACGCGCCTTGGCGATTTCGAACCGTCCGAAACCGTCACCTTGGCGAACGGCCGGGTGATCGACAGCTTCTTCCTGACCGAACAGAAGCGCGCCGGCGTCAACGATGCGCATGGCAAGGGGGTGCGCCACACGATCCGGGGCGTGTCCGTCGAGGGGCTGGAGAAGTCCGTCGATCTGACCTTCTACGACCGCTATCCCGGCTTTCCCCTGCTGACGACGACCTGGCGGCTGACGCGCGGCGAGGCCCTGTCGATCAAGAGCTATCGCGTGGGCGGCCATACGTTGCGGGCGTCGGGATCGGGCTTCTGGTCCTGGTCCGGCTCGACCCATGCGGATCGCCGCGACTGGGTTCAGCCGGTGCGCGAGGGCTTCGACCAGGCCAATTTCATGGGCATGAACGCTTCGGACTACGGCTCGGGCACGCCCGTCGCCGATGTCTGGCGGCCTGACGCCGGCGTAGCCGTCGGCCATGTGGAGCTGACGCCCAAACTGGTGTCCCTGCCCATCGTCGCCACCGCGTCGGGGGCGTCGGTGGCCCTGGTCGTCGACCACGCCGAGAGCCTGAAGCCCGGCGAAAGCCTGGCCAGCGTCAACGCCTTCGTCGCGGTTCACCGGCGCGACTATTATGCGACCCTGGACGCCTATCGTCGGGTCATGGCGGATCGGGGTTTGGCGGCGCCCAAGGCGCCGGACGGCGCTTATGAGGCCATCTGGTGCGCCTGGGGCTACGACCGCGATTTCACCGTCGCGGAGATCGAAGGCACCTACGGCAAGGTCAAGTCGCTGGGTTTCGAATGGGCCGTGCTGGACGACGGCTGGCAGACCAACGAAGGCGACTGGGCGCTGGACCCGCGCAAGTTCCGCAGCGAGGCGGGCATGATCGCCTTCGCCGGCCATATCCGCGCGGCGGGGCTGAAGCCCAAGCTGTGGCTGGCGCCGCTGGCGGTCGATCCGGGATCGGACCTGCTGCACGATCACACCGACATGCTGCTGCTGGACCAGAACGGCGCGGTCCAGGACGTCAGCTGGTGGAACGCCTTCACCCTGTGCCCGGCCTATCAGCCGACGCGCGACTACACCCAGGCGCTGGTTCGCAAGATCATCGGCGAATGGGGCTACGAAGGGCTGAAGCTGGACGGCCAGCACATGAACGGCGTGGCCCCGTGCCACAACCCGGCGCACAATCACGCCCGGCCCGAGGAGTCGGTCGAAAAGCTCCAGGATTTCTGGAAGCTGGTCTATGACACCGCCCTGGAGGCCAATCCGAAGGCGGTGGTCGAGTTCTGCCCCTGCGGCACCTCCTACGCCTTCCACAATCTGCCCTATACGAACCAGGTCCCGGCCTCCGACCCGCTGTCGTCCTGGCAGGTGCGGTTGAAGGGCAAGTCGCTGAAGGCGCTGATGGGGCGCGATGCGGCCTATGCGGGCGACCATGTGGAACTCAGCGACGGCGGCGACGACTTCGCCTCGTCCGTCGGCATCGGCGCGGTCATCTCGACCAAATTCACCTGGCCGCACGAGGGGCGAGGCAAGGACGCCAACTTCCTGCTGACGCCGCAGCGCGAGGCCGTCTGGCGCAAATGGGCCGACATCTACAACGCCCGGATGCTGCCCCGGGGCCGCTATCTGGGCGAAGTGTACGACATCGGTTTCGACAAGCCCGAGGCCCACGCCATCGAGAAGGACGGGCGGCTCTATTACGCCTTCTACGCCCCGCACTGGGACGGGACGATCGAACTGCGCGGCCTGGGACGCGGCGTCTATCGGCTGACCGACTACGTCAACGGCGTCGATCTGGGCACGGCGACGGCGGACGCCCCGCGCCTAGCGGCGCGTTTCGATCGCTCGCTTCTGATCGAAGCCATACCCGTGCGGGGAGAGGGCGAATGACCGACCAATCCGTGACGTCCGCCGCTTCCCGCGCTCCGGCGTCTTCCAGGCGTTGGCTGCTGTTCGCCTTCCTGACGGTCGGGCTTTGGGGCGTGTGGGGCGCCTATGCCGGCATCTCCGCCCAGCGCGGTTTTCCTGAAACCCTGGTCTATTGCGTCTGGGCCGTGACCATGATCGTGCCCGCCGTCGTCGTGATGCAGCGTGAAAAGTGGGCGCTGGACCGCGATCCTCGCTCGATCCTGTACGGGCTGATGATCGGCCTGACCGGGGCGGGCGGTCAGATGATCCTCTTCTATGCGGTCACGACCGGGCCGGCCTATCTGATCTTCCCGATCATCTCCCTGTCGCCGCTGGTGACGATCCTGTTGTCGCTGGTGCTGCTGAAGGAGCGCACCTCGCGTCTGGGGGCGCTGGGCGTCGTCCTGGCGCTGGCGGCGCTGCCGATGTTCGACTTCTCGCCCCAGGGCTTTTCCTTCGCCCACGGCTCGACCTGGTTTCCGCTGGCCCTGGTCATCATGCTGTGCTGGGGCGTGCAGGCCTTCTTCATGAAGCTGGCCAACGACAGGATGAGCGCGGAAAGCATCTTCTTCTACATGATGGTCAGCGGCCTGCTGCTGGCGCCGGTCGCCCTGGCGATGACGGACTTTTCGCGGCCCATTAACTGGGGCTGGGACGGGCCGGGACTGGCCGCCGCCATCCAGATGCTCAATGCGGTCGGCGCCCTGTTCCTCGTCTATGCATTCCGGCACGGCAAGGCGATCGTCGTCGCCCCCCTGACCAACGCCGGCGCGCCGTTGGTCACGGCCGTTCTTTCGCTGCTGATCGCCGGTGTCGTGCCCGGTCAGTTGAAGATGGTCGGTCTGGCCCTGGCCTTCATCGCCGCCGCCCTGCTGGCGACGGCCTCCTGAACACGGAGGGTTTCGGTTTCGTTGTTTTGGTTGCGGTCTAGCGATAAATCGCTATTGTCGAACCGTAATCGAAAGGGGTTTCCATGAAGGCGATGCTCGACCTCGTCGCGCGGCACAAGTCAGGCAGCGCATGCGGCATCTACTCCGTCTGTTCCGCCCATCCGCTGGTGCTTAGGGCCGCCTGCGTCCATGCCCGGACGAAGGGTCTGGAGACGCTGCTGATCGAGGCCACCTGCAATCAGGTCAATCAGGACGGCGGCTATACCGGCATGACCCCGGCGGCCTTCCGCGACTTCGTTCTCGCCATCGCGCGCGACGCCGGATTGCCGCAGGAGCGGGTTCTGCTGGGCGGCGATCACCTGGGGCCGAACCCCTGGATCCACCTGCCGGCCGAAGAGGCGATGGCCAGGGCCGAGGTTCTGATCGACCAGTATGTGGCGGCGGGCTTCCGCAAGATCCACGCGGACTGCTCCATGTCCTGCGCCGACGATCCCACGCCCCTGCCGGAGGACGTGATCGCCCGTCGGGCCGCGCGTCTGATCCGCGTCGCCGAGGCCGCCCAGGCCCGCATCGGCGGCGAGCCCTGCGTCTATGTGGTCGGGACCGAGGTGCCGGTGCCAGGCGGCGCCGCCGAGGATCTGCCCGAGCTTGAGGTGACGACGCCCCAGGCCGCCGTCGCGACGCTTGAAGCGCATCGCCGCGTCTTCGAGGAACAGGGTCTGGCCGACGCCTGGCCCCGCGTGATCGCCGTCGTCGTCCAGCCGGGCGTGGAGTTCGATCACCACAAGGTCATCGACTACGACCGCGCCAAGGCCGTGGCCCTCAGCGCCGCCCTGGACGACCAGCCCCATGTGGTGTTCGAGGCCCATTCCACCGACTATCAGACGCCGACGGCCCTGAAGGCGCTGGTCCAGGATCATTTCGCCATCCTGAAGGTCGGTCCCGGCGTCACCTTCGCCCTGCGCGAGGCCCTGTGGGCGCTGGACGCGATCGAGCGGGAATGGATCGACCCGGCCCGCGCGTCCGGCTTCCGGGGCGTCGCCATCCAGCGCATGGAGGCGGAGCCGCGCAACTGGGCCAAATACTATCATGCGACCGGAGACGCGCTGCGGTTCGACCTGCAGTACAGCCTGTCGGATCGCATCCGCTACTACTGGCCCGATCCCGAGATCGCCGCCGCCCAAGAGGTCATGTTCGCCAATCTGATGGACAGTCCGCCGCCGATGGCTCTGGTCAGCCAGTATCTGTCGCAGGCGCACGGCGCCCTGCGCGACGCCGGCCTGCCCGTGACCCCCGCCAGCCTCGTCGTCGCCCATGTCGGCGCGACCCTGGAAACCTATCGCGCCGCCTGCGAGCCCGATCTGGAGCCCATCCATGACTGACACCCTGCAACTCGGCCTGGACGAGGCGGAACTGGAGCGGCTGGGCGGCCTGTGGACCGCCCGCGAGATCGCCCAGCAGCCGGCCATGCTGCGCGAGACCCAGGCGCTGTTGATGCAGCGCCGCGCCGAGATCGAGGCCTTCCTTCAGCCGATCCTGGATCAGGCCGGGGTCCGCATCATCCTGACGGGGGCGGGCACCTCGGCCTTCGCCGGCGAATGCCTGGCGCCCGCGCTGGCGCGGCGTCTGGGCCGCCGGGTCGAGGCCATCGCCACGACCGATCTGGTCTGCGCGCCCCATCTCTATTTCGAGGCCGACACCCCCACCTTGCTGGTCTCGTTCGGCCGGTCGGGCAACAGCCCCGAGAGCGTGGCGGCGATCGAACTGGCGGATCGATTGGTTTCGACGCTGAACCATCTGGTCATCACCTGCAACGCCGACGGCGCCCTGGCCCGATATGGTCAAGGCCCTCGGGGCATGAACATCCAGCTGCCCGAGGCCACGCACGACCGCAGCTTCGCGATGACGTCCAGCTTCTCGTGCATGACCTACGCCGCCCTTGCGGTGTTCAGCGGCGTCGCCGCCCTGGATCAGCGCATCGACGGCATCGCGCGCGCGACCCAGGCGGTGATCGCCCAATACACCCCGGTCATGCAGGCGGTGGCGGGCGAGGGCTATCAGCGCGTCGTCTATCTGGGCAGCCACATCTTCAAGGGCCTGGCCCGCGAGTCAGGGCTTAAGCTGCTGGAGCTGACCAACGGCGCCCTGGTGACGATGTTCGATTCGCCGCTCGGCTTCCGGCACGGTCCCAAGACCATCGTCAACGACCAGACCCTGATCGTCGTCTTCTTCTCCAACGACGCCTATACGCGCAGCTACGACGTCGATCTGCTGGACGAACTGCGCCGCGACAATGACGCGGCCCGCGTCATCGCCGTGACGGCCCAGGACGGGGTCGGTCTGGCCGAGACGGATCAGATCAAGGTGCCGGGCCTGGCGGATGCGGACGACGTCGAACTGCTGTTCGCCTATATCGCGGCGCCCCAGATCCTGGCCTTCTTCGAATCCCTGCGGCTGGGCCTGAAGCCGGACAAGCCGAACGCCGCCGGAACGGTCAATCGCGTCGTCCAGGGCGTGCGGATTCACGAGCTGACCTGATGGCGGTTTCCGAAGAACCCGCGGGCGCGAACGGCTGCTTTCTCGGGGTCGACGGGGGCGGGTCGAAGACCGCCTTCGTCCTGGTCGATCCCACGGGCCGCGAACTGGCCCGGCACGAGGGCGGCTCCAGCTACCATGTCCAGATCGGCGTGGAGCGTCTGCACGAGCTGTTGAACAACGGCGTCCACGCCGTCCTGCGTCAGGCCGGCGTGTCGGCCGGGGATGTCCGCTACGCCTTCTTCGGCCTGCCCGCCCATGGCGAGGATTCGCAGGTTCAGCCGGTTCTGGACGTCATTCCCGAGGCGGTGCTGGGGCACAGGCGCTACGCCTGCGGCAACGACATGATCTGCGGATGGGCGGGGTCGCTGGCGGGCGAGGACGGGATCAACATCGTCGCCGGCACCGGCTCCATCGGCTACGGCGAGCGGGGAGGGCTGAAGGCGCGCGGCGGCGGCTGGGGCGAGGTCTTTTCGGACGAAGGCTCGGCCTATTGGATCGCGGTTCAGGGCCTCAACCTGTTCTCGCGGATGTCCGACGGACGGGCCGAAACCGGGCCGCTGCATGCCCTGCTGGTCGAAGCCTTCGAACTGGAAGACGATCTGGACCTGTGCGCCCGTATCTATGCGCGAGAGGGCGCGCAAAGGGATCGCATCGCCGCCGTTTCGCGCCTGGTCGCCAAGGCGGCGATGCAGGGCGACGCAGGCGCGCGAGACATCTTCCTTCAGGCGGGCCGGCGACTGGCCGAGATCACGGACGCCATACGCCGACGCCTTTGCTATGCGCCGGGCGAGGCGGTCATGCTGTCCTATTCCGGCGGGGTGTTTCAGTCCGGCGAACTGATCCTGGCGCCGTTCCGTGAAACCCTGGCGGCCTTTTCGCCCGACTACCGGATCGTAGAGCCCCGCTTCAGCCCGGCCGTCGGCGCCGCCATCTACGCCGCGCGGCTTGCCGGATTCGCCCTGCCTTTGACGTAGGGCGCGACCTCTTGGCTACGGCCGAAGGCTGTGTCCGCGACGCCGTTAGGCCGTTGATGACGAGTGAAAAACAAATCTGATAAGTTTCGTTATATATCTATTTGACAGTTTCGCGAAACCGTAGTTCCTTTCCATTCAGTTTCAGGCGGCCAACCGAAACGCACTAAAACGCGCCGCCTACGTCGATCATGCGAGCATAGGGGATCGCAATGTCACGTCGCTCATCGCTTCGTTCGGCCATCATGGCGGGGGCCGCGCTCGGCGCCCTGGGTTGGGGCGCCGCCGCCCACGCCCAGAGCCAGTCTCCGGCCCCGACGACGCCCCCGGCCGCCGCCGACGATCAGACCCAGACCGTCGAAGAGGTCGTGGTCGTCGGGGTGCGCGCCAGCATCGCGCGCGCCGTCAACCTGAAACGCGACGCCGCCACGGTCCAGGATTCGATCAGCGCCCTGGAACTGGGCATGTTCCCCGACGACAACGTCGCCGACTCCCTCAGCCACATCACCGGCGTCGCCATTTCGCGCACCGCCGGGGGCGAGGGCCAGAGCGTCAGCGTGCGGGGGCTGGGGCCGGAATATACGCTGTCGACCTTCAACGGCCGCATCCTGGCGACCGACGGCGCCGGCCGCGACTTCGCCTATGACGTGCTGCCGTCCGACGTGATCAGCGGCGCCGACGTCATCAAAGGGGCCGAGGCCGCCAACACCGAAGGCGCCATCGGCGGCCTGATCAATCTGCGCTCCGCCAGCCCGTTCGACCAGCGCGGCCAGCACGGCATCCTCCGCGTCGAGGGCGACCGTAATCAGATGTCCGAACTGGACGGATCGAAACTGTCGGGCGTCTATAGCAACACCTTCCTGAACGACACCCTGGGCCTGTTGCTGGGCGTGGTGGCCGAGCGCCGCGACGACCGCACCGACGTCGCCGGCAACGACGGCGGCTGGACGCGCAACGCCGATCCCAACGATCCCAGCTGGCTCTACGGCAACGCCTGGGGCGGGGCGATCGACCCCAATGACAACGGCGTGCTGGACCCCGAGGAGTACGGCCTGATCGGCCCGGGCCAGTTCCGCGTCGGCTCGATCCTGGAACGCAAGAAGCGCAACGCCTACACCGCCAAGCTGGAATGGCGGCCGTCGGACAATTTCCGCCTGGTCGCGGACGGTCTGATCACCAAGCTGGATTCGCCCCAGGTCGGCTATCAGCAATCCTTCTACACCCTGTATGCGCCCGGCCGCTGGTCGAACATGGTGGTCCAGGACGGCATCGTCACCCGCTTCGACATGACCGACCCCGACCCGGAACTGCGCCTCAATCCCGAGCTGCTGAACCAGACCTCCTATCGCGTCGTCGAGACCCAGCTTTACGGCCTGAACGCCGAATGGAACGTCACCGACAGCCTGACGCTGAACGCCGACGTCTATCGCTCGACCTCCAGCCGCCACTCCGGCGGTCAGGACAGCTATGTCGTGCTGCGGATGAACCAGCCCAATACGGCGCGCGTCGAGCTCAGCGGCGACTATGTGCCCAACATCGACGTCAATCTGACCGACGGCCGGGATCTGGCGGCGGGGCTGGCGGCCGGCCAGTTCCGGGACGCCGACTTCAACACCCACTATTTCTCGCTCGCCGGCGACAATATCGACGACGAGATCACCGGCGCGGCCTTCAACGGCGCCTGGACCTCGGGATGGCGCTGGCTGGAAACGGTCAAGTTCGGCGTGACCTACACCGATCGCAAGAAGTCGCGCGACCTGATCAACAATGCGCTGACGGGCGGGGCGGACTACTATTCCAACACCAACGCCATCAATGTGGGCGCGCTGGGCGGGGGCGTGATCTCCGACAGCTTCAGCCTGCCCAACTTCATGAACAAGGTGGGTTCCGACTTCCCACGCAGCTTCCTGGGCTTCGACATCGCCACCTATCAGGCGGCGCTGGCGGCCTATGACGGCAGGCCGCGTCCGGGCGGCGGCGTCTATCGCTACGCCGACGCGGCGCCGGTGTGGAACCCACTGCAAAGCTATCGCGTCAGCGAGGAGACCTGGGCCGGCTATCTGCAGGCCGATTTGCGCGGCGAACGGTGGAGCGGCAATCTGGGCGTCCGGGTCGTCCAGACCAAGACCGGCGCTCAGGCCTGGGACGCCAAGATCCTCGACATCGTGCCCAACGGCGCCTTCAACTACACCGCCGTTTACGCCGCCCCGACGACGATCAATCAGGACAACGACTACACCTATGTCCTGCCGTCGCTGAACTTCAACTATCGCCTCACCGACGCCCTGCGCCTGCGCCTCGGCGCGGCCAAGACCATGGCCCGGCCGTCGGTCCAGATGCTGGCCCCCACCAACACCACCGAGAGCGTGTCCTGGGGCGAGTTCACCCAGATCTATAGCGGCAATGCGGCCCTGAAACCCTATTCGGCGACCCAGTACGACGCCTCGCTGGAATACTATTTCCGGCCGAACTCCATCTTCAACGTCGCGGTCTTCAAGAAGGACATCAAGGACCAGATCACGACCAGCTGGGAGCCGGGGCAGGACATCGGCGTGCCGGGCTATTTGTTCAACGTCAGCCGGCCCATCAACGGCGACACGGCCGAGGTTCACGGCGTCGAGGTGGGCCTGCAGCACTTCCTGTCGAACGGCTGGGGCGTGCGCGCGCAATACACCCGCAACTGGTCCAAGAGCTATGTCGGCGGCGAGGAACGGCCGTTGGAAGGCATCGCCCCGTCGGTCTATTCGCTGGGCGTCTTCTACGACCACGGGCCGCTGTCGCTCAGCGTGTCGGGCGATCACACCGACGGCTTCACGACCGCGACCAATGTGCTGGGCCAGGGCTACAACGAACGCGCCGACCCCATCACCTGGGTCACGGCTCACGTCGCCTACAAGGTCAACGACCGCATCAGCATCGCGCTCGACGGCCAGAACCTGCTGGACGAGGCCAACACCTACTCCATCAACGGCAACCCGCTACTGCCCCAGGGCTACTACCGCTACGGCTCGTCCTACAAACTGGGTCTGAGCTACAGGTTCTGAGGTTCGGTCCTCCCCCGGCGGCGCGTCGATCCGGCGCGCCGCCATAACGATGGGCGCTTGGGTTGATGCAGGCCTGAAAGGCGTTCATCACAACGGACACGGCGAAGTCACGGAGATCACGACGAGAGCGGAACGTGCGTCGGCTCCCATCTGCCTTGTCCAGGCCATCGATCAATCTGCGGCTTCGCCGCCTCAGGCCCTCAAGACCTTCCGAAGCGAAGCACGGCTCCGTTGTGTTCGTCGTGAACCCGTCGTGTCCGTTGTGACGAACCCTTTAAACGACGCTGATCCGTTCCCGGCCCAAATCAGCCAGTGAAGGCTCTGGTCGAGCCTTCGCGGGAATCTGCGGCCGCATCGATCGCGATCTCGACAGACCCCGGCGGCCTCCGGCATGGAGGGGCATGTCTGTTTCCCGGATCAGTCGCAACGCCGCCGCGCAGCAGATCGTCGAACAGGCGATCGCCCAGGCCGCTTCGGACGGGCTGCACAGCCTGACCCTGCGCGATCTGGCCCAGTCGGTCGGCAAAAGCACGACGGTCATCGTCAATCTGTTCGGGGCCAAGTCGGGGCTGATCCAGGCGGTGGGCGAAGAGGCCCTGCGGCGCGATGAAGTGTTTCACGGCGCCTTTTTCGGCTCGGTGGCCGGTCTGCCGCTGACGCGCGACGGCCTTCTGGCTCTGACCCAGACCTATCTGCGGCATCGGGCGGCGGACGATGCGGGGTTCGCCCGCATCTGGGAAAGCCTCGTGTTGGATGCAGAGCCGACGGCGGAGCGGCAGGCTCTGGTGGAGCGGTGGCACGCCATGCGCTGCGCGGTCTGGCGTCGCCATTTGTCGCGCGACGGGCGTCTGGACCCGTTCGTGGAGCCTCTGGTCGCCTGGCTGACCTTCGAGCAATACTATGCGGGCGCCCTGCGCGGCCGGGCGGATTACGGCGTGGTCGCCGCCGAGGGGCTGGGCGCCATGATCGACCGCGTGCTGGGCCTCGCCGACGGCCCGCCCACGGCGACCTTCTGGTATCGCGACGCCATGGTCCTGCCCCAGGCGCCGACGAAGGGCGCCGAGCCCGAGGCCATGCGGCGCAAGCTGCTGGACATCGCCGCCGATCAGATTCTGGCCGGCGGCATCACCGCCATCACCAATCGCTCGGTCAGCGCCGTGGCGGCGACCTCGACCTCGACCATCGCCTATCACTGGCCGGACATGCGCCATTTCGTGCTGGACGCCGTCTGGCACAGCGTGTTCCGCGACATGCCGGGGCATCTGGCGGGCCATGCGCCGCTGGGCGATCCGGCCGTCGCCGATCTGGATCACTGGGCCGCGATCATGGCGCCGACCGTGGCCATCGCGCGCGAGGCCGAGGGCTTCTATGTCCGCTACGCCCGTCTGATCGCCAGCATCTGCATCGAGGCCCGGCGCGATCCGTCCTTGCGCGACCTGGCCATGCTGCTGCGCGGGCCGGAAGGCGGGGGCACCTATTACAAGCGAACGGGCGTCTGGCCGGCCGATTTCGACCTCAACCGCCTCGCCGCCACCCGGTTCGCCCTGTGGATCAAGGCCGAGGCTCTTCTGGCCTGCGCGCGCGGCCGCGCCCTCGACGAACAGGCGCTGAAGGCTGCGGCCTGCCTGCTGGTTGCGCGTCAGATGTAACAGAACGCGCGTTACCAAGTTGTCGTGCCGTCGGGTGCTGATCTGACAAGAAGACTTCCTACAAGCGTCACAAAAGCATTGTCCGCGCGGCCTATTGCGGCATTGTTGTCGAACAGTTGTTTTTCCAATGCGACGAAGACGTTTCCGGCCTGTCTCCCCCTCGCCGCGGACGTCTCGATCAAAGCGTGGAGGCGGCGGCTGTTCGGCGACATCCCGAAACACATCGACACGCGAGGGCGGGGGCCCCGCGCGTCGCCCGATGGATGATCAAATGCAACGTCTTCTTCTCGGCGCCTCGGTCGCCGCGCTCACCCTGGCGGCCCTGCCCGCCGTCGCCGAAACCCAGCCGCAGGCCGCGACCGCCTCGGTCGATGACGTCATCGTCACGGCCCAGCGTCGCGCCGAATCCTCGCAGAAGGTCGGCCTGGCCCTGACCGTCATCTCCGGCGAGACGCTGGACGACCGCAACATCCAGACCGTCAACGATCTGGAGAACACGGTCCCCAGCCTAGAGGTCGACAGCCAGCTGGGCGGCGGCCAGCCGCAGTTCCGCATTCGCGGCGTCGGCCTGACCGACTACGCCGCCAACAACACCTCGACCGTCGGCATCTATGTCGATGAAGTGGCCTATCCGTATGGGGTGATGACGCAGGGGTTGCTGTTCGACATCGCCCGCATCGAGGTGCTGCGTGGGCCCCAGGGCACGCTGTACGGCCGCAACACCACCGGCGGCGCGGTCAGCGTCATCACCAACGCCCCGACCGACCATGTCGCCGCCGGCCTGAACCTCAGCTACGGCAGCTATGACGCGGCCAAGCTGGAAGGCTATCTGTCCGGCCCGGTCGCCGAAAACCTGAAGGCGCGTCTGTCGGTGGCGGCGGAATCGGGCGGCGCCTGGCAGTATAACCGCGACACCGGCGAAAGCCTGGGCGACAAGGACACCCGGGCCGTCCGCCTGCGCGTCGACTGGACCCCGACCGCCCAGACCGACATCGACCTGAACCTGCACTACAGCCGCGACCAGTCGGACGGCCGGGGCCTGCGCCTGATCACCAGCCCCTTCACCTCCAGCGGCGGCCGGGTCTATCCGATCGACGTATCGCACCGCATCACCGGCTGGGGCATCAGCCCCTATTTCGCCCAGCTGATCGGCGCCGCGCCGGACGCCAAGCCGTTCCGCGACAACGAGGGCAAGGGCGTCAGCCTGCGCCTGAACCAGAACCTGACCTGGGCGACCCTGACGGCCATCGCCAGCCACGAGACCTTCGATCGCAACGAGTTCAACGACTGGGACGCCACCGCCTCGAACGAGGCCGGCACCTTCTTCTTCAACGCCATCAAGACCTCGTCGCAGGAGGTCCGTCTGGCCTCGCCGACCGGCGGTCGGGTCCAGTGGCTGGCCGGCGTCTATCACGCCAACGAAAGCGTGGACGGCGGCTTCTACTCCGACTTCTCCCAGGCCAGGAATCTCGGCTTCTACATGAGCACGACCTACGGTCAGAAGGTCGAGACGACCGGCGTATTCGGCAATCTGGACTACAGGCTGACCGACCGTCTGACCCTGATCGGCGGCCTGCGCTACGAGGACGAGACGCGCGCGCTGAACGACTTCAAGACCGAGATCCTGGCCCCCAACCCGTCCGTCCGGGCCACCGCCTCCAAGTCGCAGTCGATGCGCCAATGGACCGGCAAGCTGGGCGTCGAATATACGATCAGCGACGACATCCTGGCCTACGCCAACGTCTCGCGCGGCGTGAAGTCGGGCGGTTTCACCACCTACAACAGCGGCCTGCCGGACCAGCTGGAGCCGTTCAAGTTCGAGGAGCTGATCGCCTATGAGACCGGCGTGAAGTCCAGCTTCTTCGACCGCAAGCTGCAGTTCAACGCCGCCGCCTTCTACTACGACTATCGCGACCAGCAGCTTCAGGGCGTCCTCTACACCCAGACGGGCCGCGTCGGCCGGATGATCAACGTGCCCAGGTCGCACATCCAGGGCGCGGAGATCGAGGCTGTCTGGCGGCCTCTGCCCAACCTGACCATCACCCAGGCCCTGGCCTACAAATACGGCGAATACGACGAGTTCTATTTCGTCAACTCCACCGCGACCGAGGCGGCCAAGGACCCGGTGACGGGCCAGTACAACACCATCATCTACAGCGACCGCGCCGGCGAGCGGCTGCCCTTCCCCAAATGGGACTACAAGGGGTCGATCGCCTATGACTGGCAGATGGGCGACTGGGGCGTGGAGGCCCAGACCAACTACGCCTTCCGCGACGAGAAGTTCTCGACCTCGGCCAACTCGATCATCGACTCCTACTGGCTGGTCAACGCCGGGGTGACGGTGCGGCCGATGAACGGGAACTATGCGTTCGGCGTCTATGTGAACAATCTGACGAACGCCTACTCCGAGGAATCGCGCAACCGCTTCATCTCGGCGGCGACGGGTTCGCCCAATCCGCCGCGCACCTTCGGCGTGCGTCTGAGCTATCGTTACTGATCCAGCGCGGGCTTCGGTCGCCAGGCCGAAGCCCGTCCTTTCCTCCCTCCGGTCCCCGCCGAAAGGCCGCATCATGCAGACCCTCTGGACACGCCTGACCTGCGCCCTTCTGGCGGGCGGCGTCGCCTTGACGTCCGGCGTCGCCCTGGCCCAACCGACGCCAGGGCGGTTCACCATCGCCGTCATTCCCGACACCCAGAACTATGCGGACTACACCCATCAGCGCGCGACGGGTTTTCCCTTCGACGCCCGCGACCTGATGAGCGAACAGCTGCAATTCATCGCCGACCATGCCGTCTCGCGCGGTGGCGACATCGTCTTCGCCACCGCCGTCGGCGACGTGTGGCAGCATCCGGTCATGACCATCGACCCCGACCACGCCGCGCGCGGTTTCCGCCCCCGTCCGGCGCCGGGCGGAGCCAATCTGGACACGATGGTCGAGGGCGTGCGGACGGTCGAGATTCCGGCCGCCGTCGCCGCCTATGACCGTATCGACGGCGTCCTGCCCTTCTCGGTCGTGTCGGGCAATCACGACTACGACGGTCAGTGGTGGGACGAACAATGGCCCCAGGACCTAACCGCGCCGGCGGGCGATCTGCGCCGCCTGGGCATGATCCACATCGGCGGCCTGACCGCCTGGAACGAGGCCTTCGGAGCCGAGTCGAAATTCTTCAAGGGCCGGGCCTGGTATGTGGCCTCTCACGATGGCGGCTCCGACAGTGCGCAGCTGTTCGAGGCGGGCGGCTATCGCTTCCTGCACATCGGCCTGCAGATGGCCCCCTCGGACGCCAGCCTGAAATGGGCCGAGACGGTCATCCACGCCCATCCCGGCCTGCCGACCGTGATCACCACCCACGACTTCATCGACAAGACCGGCCGGCGCCGCGCCCATCCGGTGGTCGATCTGCACGCGCTCGACCCGTTCGACAACGACACGCAAGGGGTGTGGGACAAGCTGATCGCCCGCAATCCGCAGATCTTCATGATCCTGAGCGGGCATCACAACGGCCAGGCGTTCCGCACCGATCCCAACCGTCAGGGCGGGGCCGTCTATCAGCTTCTGTCCGACTATCAGGACCGCAATCAGACCGCGCTGGACGCCGGGCTGGCGCCGGATCGCGCGCCGGGGATCGGCGACGGCTGGATGCGGCTGATGACCTTCGACATGACCGGCGAGACGCCGACCGTGCGGGTGCGCGCCTATTCGACCCATTACCGGCAGTATGCCTCCGACCAGGCCGAATACGCCCGCCGCTACAAGCCCAACGAACAACCCCAGATGAGCGATGCAGACTTCGTCGCCAGCGACGACTTCGTCATCCGTCTGGAGGATTTCCGCGCCCGCTTCGGCCCCGGCGCTGGCGCGGTCGCCGGGAGCGTCGCCCGATGAGCGTCCTGAACGCCGGCTTTTCCCGCCGCGCCCTCATCGGCGGGCTGGTCGCCGCCCCCGTCGTCCTGCGCTTCGGCCGGGCCCAGGCGGGCGGCGCCTATCTGTTCCCGCTGGGCGTCGCCAGCGGCGATCCGTCGCCGGACGGTTTCGTGCTGTGGACGCGGCTGGCCGTCGATCCGGTCGCCGCGGACGGGCAGGGGGGGGCTGGCCGCCCCCATCCCTGTGCGCTGGGACATCGCTGCCGACGAGGGCTTCTCCCGCATCGTCGCTTCGGGCCAGGTGACGGCCGAGGCCGCCTCCGCCCATTCGATCCATGTGGAAATCCAGGGCCTGAACCCCGGCCGCCCCTACTGGTATCGGTTCAGCGCCGCCGGTCAGCGCAGCCCCGTCGGTCTGGCCCGCACCGCGCCGGCGCTCAATGCGGACCTGGATCGGCTGAAGCTGGCCGTCGCCTCCTGCTCGAACTGGGAGGTCGGCCATTTCAGCGCCTATGGTCACATGGCCGACGAGGCGCCGGACCTGACCCTGTTCCTGGGCGACTATATCTACGAATACACTCGCACCGGGGCGCGGGCGGCCAATATCGTGCGCCCCTACGGCTTCGAGGACGCCACCACCCTGGCTGGCTATCGCAACCGCTATGCGCTGCACCGGACCGATGCGGACCTGCAGCGTCTTCACGCGGCGGCGCCCTGTCTGGTCGTCTGGGACGACCATGAGGTGCTGGACAACTATTCCGGCGTCTGGGCCGACAAGGGCGGGCGGCCCGACGATTTCCTGATGCGCCGCGCCGCCGGCTATCAGGCCTTTTACGAGGCCATGCCGATCCGCCGCACCCGACTGGACCGCCGCCTGCAGATGCCGATCCACAAGCGCGTCCGCTATGGCAAGCTGGCGGAGTTCTTCATGCTGGACGGACGCCAGTACCGTTCGCGCGGCGCCTGCGTGGACGAGGGCGGCGCCAAGGGCCAGATCGTGACCGACGCCCAGTGTCTGGACCGCGCCGACCCCTCTCGCACCTTCCTGGGCTTCGAGCAGGAACGCTGGCTCTACGACGGTCTGGCGGGCGCCGAGGCGCGCTGGAACGTCCTGGGTCAGGATCTGGTCATGGCCGGTCTGCGGTTCGAGAGTCCGAACGGCGAGACCCGCTACTGGACCGACACCTGGGACGGTTTCCCCGCCGCGCGCGACCGCATGACCCAGGCGCTGAACACGATCAGGCCGCGCAATCCGGTGGTCCTGGCCGGCGACTACCACTCCTTCTGGACCAACGACGTCCTGCTGGACAGTCGCGACGAACGCTCTCCCGTCGTCGCGACCGAGTTCGTCGGGACCTCCATCACCTCGGGCGGCCCGCCCTACGACAGTCTGATGGCGGCCATGCCGGCCAATCCGCACATCAAATTCTTCGACAGCCGCGTGCGGGGCTATATGTCGATGGATGTGACGCCCCAAACGATGACGACGCGCTATCAGGCGATCAGCGACGTTCGCGATCCCAAGGCGTCGCTCTCCACCCTGAAGACCTGGGTTGTCGAGGACGGTCGTCATGGCGCACAGGTCGCCTGATTGTCCTACTGTCTCAGAGTTTTCATGCGTCTTTTCTCCTTCGGTTCCCGGTCGGCGGCGGTCGCCCTGACCTTTGCCCTGGTCGGCTGCGCCTCCGCCCCGGCTCAGGCCCCGACCTTCTGGGCCGGTTTCAGCGACCATCCGCACGGCTATCTGGACAAGGCGACCGCGCCCAACGCCGCCGTCTTCCTGGCGCCGCCCCCTGCGTCCGGCTCGCTGAGGGAACAGGACGACGTCGCCTATTACCGCGCCACCCGCGCGCTGAAGGGCACGCCCCGCTGGGACCAGGCGCGCGCCGATAACGAGATCGAGACCCCGGCCGCCCCGCGCGCGTTCGACCAGGCGCTGGGCGTCGCCTTCGTCCCCGAACGAATGCCGACCCTGACGCGACTGCTGGGGCGGATGCTCGGCGACCTTGAGACGATCCAGACCCCGGCCAAGCGCGGCTTCTTCCGCCCGCGCCCGTTCGTGACCGAGCCGGCCGACACCTGTATCGCGCCTGAACAGTGGCTGGCCGCCAGCGGCTCCTACCCCTCCGGCCATTCGGCCATGGGCTGGGCCTGGGCGTTGGTCCTGTCCGAAATGGCCCCCGACCGCGCCGACCAGATTTTGGCGCGCGGCCTGGCCTATGGCGACAGCCGCGCCATCTGCGGCGTCCACTACGCCAGCGACGTCGAAGCCGGCCGCATCGTCGGCGCCGCCCTGTTCGCCGCCCTGAAGGCGAACCCGGCCTTCCAGGCCGATTTCGAAACGGCCCGCCACGAGCTGGCCGATGCGCGCCGCACCCGGAACCCCGCCGTCGCGCCGCCCAGCCCCACCGCCCCGAAATAGGCTGCCCCGCCCGACTTGATGCCTGCGGCGGGCCAGCCCGCCGGCTGACGTCCTGATCAGCTTCGCGCTTGAAACCATCTCCACAAGGATGATGCGGCAAAACACGCCTGTGGCCGAAATGTGGTTGACTGTGGGCAAGGCGTCGTGCGGACTGCGAGCTTGAATTGCGCCGTGGGGTTGCAAGCTTGAGCGTTCGATGAACGCGGTGGGGAGAGTATCGTGGCTTTTAGTTTCAAGCTCGGCCTGTTGGCCGCAACGGCCGGCGTGGCGATGATGGCCGGCACGGCCGCCAGCGCCCAGTCGGCGCCAACGCCGCCGTCCGGCGGCTTCTACATGGCCAATGGCGCGCGCACGACCAACTATCAGACGGCCCTGGCTTCGTGGCGGTCGGACGCTCAGTTCTCGGTCGACTATTCCAAGGGCTTCCTGGGCCTGGAACATGCCTACGCAATGGGGCTGACGGGGCGGGGCCAGACGATCGGCGTCAATGACGCGGGCGTCTATGTCGATCACCCGCTGTTCGGTTCGGCCGGCAAGGTGACGGGCCTGCACACCCAGGTCGTCGACGGCTATGGCAACGACGGCCTTATCAATCCGCGTCGTCGCTGGGAAGGCCACGGCACCCACGTCTCGGGCACCATCGCGGGCGACCGGATCGCGGGCCAGCCGATGTTCGGCAACGCCTTCAACGCCAAGCTCTACGCCGCGACCACCAATTTCGCGGCCGGCGACTTCCTGTGGTTCAAGGACGCGATCATCGACGGCAAGATCGTCGCCACCTCCAATCAGAACATCGTCGATCTGGCCAATACGGGCCAGGTGCGGATCATCAACAACAGCTGGGGCAGCGGCAATTCCCTGCCGTTCAACGCCTCGCTGCCCACGGTTCTCGCGTCCTTCAACCGCAACTACGGCGACTATTACAAGCCCGTGCTGGACAAGGACGTGCTGGTCGTCTTCTCGGCTGGCAACGGTTACGGCGTCCACGCGGGCATCGATGCGGCGGCGCCGCTGAACGATCCGCGCCTGCGTTCGAACTGGCTGTCGGTCGCCAACTATTCCAGCTTCACCGCCGCCGACCCCTCGACCAGCTTCTGCGGTCAGACGGCGACCTGGTGCGTCGCCGGGCCAGGCTCGCAGGTGATTTCGTCGGTGCCGGACTATGAGATGGATTGGCGCGGCATCCTGTCGCTCTATTCTCGCACTGAATATAGAGGCCTGTTCACAGCGACCTCAGTGTCGGGGCTCCAGTCCGCTGCGGTTAACAAGTTTCTGGTCGTGTTGAACGATTATCTAGATGCGCAAGCGGCTGGGGGCGCGAGCTTTGATGAAGAAGCGGCGCGTCGAGAAATCGGCCGTCAGGCCGCCGCCATCACTTTGATCGCCGGCGCGCGCCTGGGTGACCCGGATGGTTTGACCTCGCTTCTGGGGCGGTTGCTGACCGATCCCGACAATATGGCCATCCTGACCCCGGCCTTTTCCAGCGACGTGCTGCAATACGCCAACGACGAGCTTCAGCGCGTCCTGAACCAGTATATCCAATATACCGGCGCGGGTTATGCGGCCTACACCGGCACCTCGATGGCGGCGCCGAACATCTCGGGCTTCGCGGCCCTGCTGATGGAGAACTTCCCCGAATATTCCACGGCCCTGATCTCGGACATTCTGGTGTCCAGCTCCAAGGATCTGGACACGCCCGGCGTCGATCTGCGCTCGGGCTGGGGCGCGCCGCAGATGGACGTGGCGCTGCGTGGTCCGACGGCGCTGCGCGACACCCGCGACGTCACCGTCGCGGTCGGCACGGTCGACATCTGGAGCAACAACATCGGCGATGCGCGCGACCGCTATTCGGCCGAGGTTCTGGCCAACTTCGGCAACGACATCGGCGGTCTGGTCAAGAAGGGCGGCGGCCAGCTGATCCTGACGGGCGCCAACGACTATAGCGGCCCGACGCGGGTCGAGGGCGGTCTGCTGACTGTCAACGGCAGCCTGCTGCGTTCCAGCGCCACGGTCGGCGGCGTCGGCATGATCGGCGGCACGGGCCGCCTGTTGAACCTGACGGCGGAAAGCGGCGGGGTCGTCTCGCCCGGCGACGGCGTCAATCCGTTCGGAACCCTGACGGTCGCCGGCAATCTGAACTTCAAGCCCGGCTCCTTCCTGTGGATTCGCTCCAGCGTAAACGGCGCGGCCTATTCCCGCCTGAACGTGGGCGGCGCGACCCAGATCGACGGCGGCCAGGTGATCCTGAAGGCCGACAATGGCGAGTGGAATCTGCGCACGCAGATGAACATCATCAACTCGACCGGGGCGGTGACGGGCAAGTTCAGCGGCGCGCAGAGCGATCTGGCCTTCCTGTCGCCGGTGCTGACCTATTCCACCAACGGCGTGATGTTGACGGTGCGACGCAACGACGTGACCGTGGCTTCGCTGGGCCTGACCGACAATCAGAAGTCGGTCGGCGGCGCGCTGGACGTCATGATCAACAACACCGCGACCGGGACGAACCGCGACCTGTCGCTGGAGAACGCCCTGCTGGACGCCAGCGTCCCGGCGGTTCAGGGCGCCCTCAGCGGCCTGACGGGCGAGGTTCACGCCTCGCTGGGCGGCCTGGCCGTGTCCGACACCCGTGCGATCCGCGACGCCATGTCCGAGCGCGGTCGCAGCCGGGACGGCGCCTCGACCTATGTCGGCAACGGCGTCTCGGTCTGGGGCAGCGGCGTCTATGGCAACGGTCGCGGCTCGGCGCATGACGGGATCGCCGGCTTCCGCAGCGAAGGCTCGGGCTATCTGGTCGGCGCCGAAAAGGCCCTGTCGAACGACATGCACATCGGCGTCGCCCTGGGCGAGACCCGCTCGGAACTGCGTTCGTCGCGCCTGCGCTCGACGGGCCGGGTCAACAGCGAACAGATCGGCGTCTATGGCGGCGTCGGCATGGGCGACTTCCAGATCCGGGTCGGCGGATCGTGGGCCAACACCGATGTCCGCACCGATCGCACGGCCCAGCTGAACGCCTTCAACAACGCCTTGGTCGGCAACTATGACGGCAATGTCTGGCAGGCCTATGGCGAGGTGGCCTGGAGCCGCGCGGTCGGCGGCACGACCTTCGAACCCTACGGCGCCTACAGCCATGTCCAGTACGACGCCGATGTCGCCGAAACCGGCGGTGACGCCGCCCTGTCGGGCAAGGTGAAGCAGAAGGCCGATCTGCTGACGGCGGGCTTCCGCACCCGCACCGTCCTGGCGGGCGGCGCGGGTCGGCCGCGTCTGTCGGCGGTGACGCAGCTGGCCTACACCCACGACCTGAATGGCGATGGTCCTGTGTTCGACGCCGCCTTCGCCGATGGTCCGCGCTTCCTGGTCGACGGCGCCAACCCCGGCGACGGCGTGGTCACGGGTGGTCTGGCCTTCAACATCCAGGCGACCGAACGCACCGCCGTCGAGATGGGCTACAGCGGCGTCTATAAGGACGAATACCGCGACAACCGCATCTACGGACGGTTCAGCGTCAAGTTCTGATCGGGGCCTGAACCCGGACCAGACCGTCGCGCCCCCGGCCATCGGCCGGGGGCGCGATTGCGTTTCGGGTCTTGGTCAGACGGGCGGGGGTCAGTTTGTCTGTGCGGCCCAGGCGTCGTCGTCCCGGGTGAAGGGGCGGTCGGCGTTGGCCAGACGGTTCTCGACCCAGACGCCCTGAACGCGGGTCAGCCGTTCGACCGCCCGAACCGCGCCGCGCATGAAGGCGGCGGGCGTTTCCCCGCTTGCGCGCGGGGCGACGGCGCCCGGATCGCCGTGCAACAGGGTGACGGCGTAGATGTCCAGCTGATGACCCTGACGCCGACCGTCGCGATAGGGGAACAGACACAGGGTATAGCGCTGTTCGACGCGGCCGGGCCGGCGCGGCGCCACATCGGCGCGCCAGCTGGCGCCGTCGCAGACCGCCGCCCGAACCGGCCGCAGCCAGCCGGCCGGCGCTCGGCTCGCCGGACCTTCCAGGCCGAAGCCGCCCGGCGCCGCCGGATCGATCAGGGTGAAACGGCCGGGCGCGCGCGGGATCGCCGCGACGGTCTGGTTCCGGGCCGTGACCGTGACATTGGCGTTCGCGATATGGCGCTGCAGGGCCTGGGCGATCTCGCGTCCCGAAAGCGCGGTCTGGAAATCGACGATGGCGTAGGCCTGGTCCAGGCTGTGGACGTCAGGGGCTGGGGCGCGGCGCGTCTGAGCGCTCGCGCCGCCCGTCATGCTCAGCGCGACCAGTCCGGCGACCGTCAGCAGGGATTTGCGCATCGTCATGCGTCATCAAGGTCAGGGCGCTTGCCGCTGTCAACGCCGCGCCCTCAGGCGGCGTAGTATTTGCGATAGGCGTCGTGGGGATAGAGGCCGTAGCCTTGGCCCTGCCGCGCCTGGGCGCGGACATCGACCTGGGTCAGGCAGACGCCCAGCAGACGCGCGCCGGTGGGGCGCAGCGCGCGGGCGGCCGAGGCCACGGCGCGCGCGGGCGTGCGGCGCCAGCGGGCCAGCAGCAGGACGGCGTCGGCCTTGGCCGCGAGAATGCGGGCGTCGGTCAGGACCAGCACCGGCGCCGTGTCGATCAGGATAAGATCGAAGGTCTGACGCAGCTCGGTCAGCAGGGCGTCCATCGGCGGGGTGGCGAAGGCGTCGTCGGCCGACAGGCCGGAGGCGGACAGAGGCAGCACCTGCAAGCCCGAGGCGGGATCGATGACGACGATGTTCCGCCACGCCGCCGCGCCGTGCAGCACCTCGGCCAAGCCCACGCTCGGGTCGAGCCCCAGCATCCGCGTGGCGCCGCGTCGGCGCGGATCGCCGTCGATCAACAGGACGCGCGCCCCCGATCGCGCCGCGACCCGGCCCAGGCACAGGGCGGCGGTGGTCTTGCCCTCGCCGGGCAGGGCCGAGGTGACGGCCACGATCCGGCCGCCGGACGCCGCCAGCGGCACGACGTCGGAGGTCGTCGGCGACAGGCCGGCGCGAAGGGCGCGCACGGCCTCGGCGAAGACCGAGGCGGGGCGCTGGACCACCAGATCGATGGGGTGAAGGTCGTGTTCGCCGACGGCCGCGACCGTGGCGGCCAGGGGCAGGGCGCCCAGCGGGTTCAGACCCAGCCGCCGCTCCACGTCCTGGGGCGTGGACAGGCCCTGCTGCAGGGCGTTGGCGGCCAGGACGGCGGCGATCCCGGCGCCCAGACCCAGCACGACCGCCAGCGCCACGCTGATCGTCAGATTCGGCGCGCTGGGGGCCGTCGGCGGCGTGGCGCGCGACACGATCCGGGCGTCGGCCTGTTCGACGCCGGTCTGGGCCCCCGTCTCGCGGTATCGGTCCAGGAAGGCGCGATAGATGGCGCGGGCGGCCTCGGCCTCGCCTTCCAACTCGCGCAGGCGGACGGAGGCGGCGTTGTTGTCCGCCAGGGCGCCGCGCGCCGTCTCCAGACTGGACTGGACCGAGGCGGTGCGTTGGCGGGCCACCTGGGCCTGGGCGTCCAGATTGGAGACGACGCGGCGGATCTCGGCCTGGATCTGTCCGTCGATGTCCGCCAGTTCGCTGCGGGCGCGGACCATGTCGGGATGCAGCGGGCCATAGCGCACCGACAGGTCGGCGACGCGGGTGCTGATGGCGGCGCGCTGGCTGCGCAGGTTCTGCACCACGGGCGAGGTCAGGGCTTCGGCCACATCCTCGCCGTTCGATCCGGCCGCCATCTGGGCGCGGGCGGTGCGCAGGCGCGCGTCCTGCTCGGCCTGCTGGGCGCGGGCGGCGGCCAGCTGCTGATTATAGACCGAAATCTCCTGCTCGGTCAGGGTCGCGCCCTGGGCGCTGAGCAGGCCGTGGTCGATGCGATAGGCCGAGACGGCGGCGTCGGCGGCCTCGACCTGGCGACGCAGATCCTCCAGCCGGTCGCCGAGGAAGGCGTTGGCCTGGGCGTTGGCGTCGAACTTGGCGGTCAGCTGGGCGCGCAGATAATGGTCGGCGAAGGCGTTGGCGATGCGCGCGGCCTTGGCCGGATCGTCGGCGGTGAAGCCGACCGTCATGGAATAGGTCAGGCCGACGCGGCGCACGGTCAGCCGCCGGCTGACCGCCTCGATCACCCGTTGCCGCGCGACCGCCGGATCGGGGGAGGGCGGGGCGCGTCCGGTCAGTCGCGTCAGCCAGCCGCGACGGAGAGCGGCGTTGAAGGCCGGATCGCGGGTCAGGCCAAGGTCGTCCACGACGGCGGCGGCCAGCTGCGGCGACCGCAGCACCTCGACCTCGGTGTCCACGATGGCCGCTTCGGCGTCCAGGGCGGACAGCACGGCGGGGCCGGCGACCACCTGCGCCTTGCGGGTGTTGATCTGCAGGCCGGCGGCGGCGGTATAGGCGGGCGGCCGCCCCAGCAGAACGGCCAGGACGATCAGGGCGACCAGACCGGCGACGCCCGCGAACAGGCCCGCGCGGCGACGGAAGCCGGCGATCCAGGCGTCGATGTCGATGTCGTCGTCCGCCGCGCGGGCGCCGGCGGACGAAAGGTCGGTCAGGGTCATCGCGCCGCCGAACGGTGATCGTAAGTTTGAGTGGTGAGGCGTCGCGCTCAGGTTGTCAATCGGCGCGGCGCTTCAGAAACGGGCGACGGCCGCCAGGGTCAGCCGAAGGGCGCGATAGCGGGGGCCGCGCGCCGTTCCTTCCGACGAGTGATCGATCCAGTCGAGGTCGGCGTTCAGCCCGTAGCGGCGGTTCAGGCGCCAGTCTGCGGCCAGACCGGCGCCGACGCGCCGGTCGGTTCGGTCGCGCCCGACATAGGCGTCTTCGATCTGGCCCGCCCGCGCCGACACGATCAGGTTGCGCAGCAGTTCGTGATCCACGCTCAGCGACAGGTCGGTGCGCGACGCGCCGGCCGCGCCGACCACGCCGGTGTCGGCCGTCGTGCGTTCGGCGGCGACGGACACGGTGGTCAGGGCGGTCGGGAACCAGGTCAGGCGCCCCCGCCCGCCGAAACCGTCCAGATCGCCGAACGCCGGATCGTCGAAACTCCGGCGCCGATGACCGACGGCGATGTCGCCGCGCATCAGGCCGCCCAGTTCGAAATCCACCCCCGCCAGAGCCTCGCGCCCGGTCGAGGTGCGGTCGGGGCGGCCGGGAACGCGGCGATAGTCGCGGTCGTCCCCGACGATCTGGACGAAGACGGCGGTCGCCGGCGACAGGGCGTAGGCCGCGCGGCCGCTCAGGGTCAGGGTGGTGCGGTCGCGGTCGTCCTGTTCGACCGGGGCGCCCGCCGTATCGACCCCGTCGCGATAGTCGCGGCGTTGCAGATCGGCGCTGGCGTCCAGACGCAGCCGCCCGCGCGTCCGCTGGCCCGACAGCCGCGCCGAAACGCCGTCGAAGGCGACGGGCCGCACGGTCAGGGGATCGCTCCCGGCGGCGGTGCGCGGCTCATGCCCATGCTCGACATCCAGGCTCAGGCCCAGATGGGCGCCCCGCGTCACGTCCAGACGACCGGCCCCGCCCAGGCGCCAGTCGGTCGCATCCTCGCGTGGCGCGCTCAGGTTCCGCCCGAGATCGAGCCGGGCGTGGGCCTGGACCTGATGCCGTCCCCAGTCGGACCGGGTCATGACCTCGGGCGTCAGACGCAGGCTCGCGGCGGCGCGGGCGTCGCTTTCGGCCGCGAAGACATTGTCGTCCAGCACGGCCGCCGACCGCAGGCTCGGCCAGACGGTAAAGCCCCCGAGCCGCAATCCGACGGCGTCATAGGCGGGCTGGGGCCGGTCGCGAACGGCCTGACCGCGCTGACGAAAGAAGGGATCGGCGATCGCTGTCTGGGCGGCGGCCTGATCCGCGGCGAACAGGCCCATCGACGCGACGACGGCGGGATGGACAGCGCGTCGCATCGTCCGGCGCGTCAGCCGTTCTGATACTGCCGCCACCAGGCGACGAATTTCTCCAGCCCGTCCTTCAGCGGAACATTGGGCCGATAGCCGCACAGGGCGTTCAGCTTGGACACGTCGGCATAGGTGGCGGTGACGTCGCCGGGCTGCATCGGGCGCATGACCTTTCTGGCCTCGACGCCCAGGGCCGTCTCCAGCGTCGAGATCATCTCCATCAGGCCGACCGGCTGGCTGTCGCCGATGTTGTAGATTTCGTGCGCCCCGGCGGCCGGCGGCCGATCCAGAACCCCCACGATTCCGTCCACGATGTCGTCGATATAGGTGAAGTCGCGCGCCATCCGCCCCTCGCCATAGACCTCGATGGGCTCGCCGCGCACGATCTTCTGGGTGAAGCCGAAATAGGCCATGTCCGGCCGACCCCACGGCCCATAGACGGTGAAGAATCTCAGACCCGACTGCGGAAAACCGTAGAGCCTGGCGTAGCTCTGGCTCATCAGTTCGCACGACCGTTTGGTCGCGGCGTACAGCGACACCGGATGCACGGTCGGATCGTCCTCGCGAAACCCCGACCCCTCCAGCGGCCGGTCGCCATAGACCGAGCTGGACGAGGCATAGACCAGATGGCTCACGCCGCCGTGACGCGCGGCCTCCAGCATCGACAGATGGCCGGCCAGGTTCGACCGCTCATAGGCGAAGGGGTTTTCCAGCGAATAGCGAACCCCCGCCTGGGCGGCCAGATGCACGATCCGTTTCACGCCCTCGTCGGCGACCAGGGCGCGCATCCGCTCATGATCGGCGATGTCGGCGCGGACCATGCGAAAGCCCTCGCGCCCTTCCAGACGGGCGGCGCGGGCCGCCTTCAAGCGCGGGTCGTAATAGGCGTTGAAGACGTCGACGCCGATCACCTGTTCGCCCCGGTCCAGCAGGCGTTCGGCGACGTGCATGCCGATGAAGCCGGCTGCGCCGGTGACGAGGATCGGCCCGCGCATCAGCCGCGCCCGATGCCCATATAGCGGAAGCCCCGGCTCTTCATGTCGTCGGGGCGATAGATGTTGCGCAGGTCGACCAGCACGGGCTGTTTCATCAGAAGCTTGATCCGGTCCAGATCCAGCGCGCGGAACTGGTCCCATTCGGTGACGAGGACGACGGCGTCCGCGCCGACCACGGCGTCATAGGCGTTGTCCTTCATCTGGATGTCCGGCAGCAGCTTGGCCGCCTCGTGCATCCCCTCGGGATCGAAGGCCTGAACGGTCGCGCCGGCGGCGATCAGGGCGGGCGCGATGTCCAGCGACGGGGCGTCGCGCATGTCGTCGGTGTTCGGCTTGAACGTCAGGCCCAGCAGGGCGACGGTCTTGCCCTGAACGCTGGTCCCCAGGGTCGCGGCGACGCGGTCGGCCATGGCCTTCTTGCGCGCGTCGTTGACCTCGACCGTCGCCTCGATCAGCCGCGTCGGGGCGCCGTACTGCTGGGCCGTGCGGACCAGGGCGATGGTGTCCTTGGGGAAGCACGACCCGCCATAGCCGGGACCGGCGTGCAGGAATTTGGACCCGATCCGCTTGTCCAGGCCGATGCCGCGCGCGACCTGCTGCACGTCCGCGCCGACCGCCTCGCACAGGTCCGCCATCTCGTTGATGAAGGTGATCTTCATGGCCAGGAAGGCGTTGGCTGCGTATTTGATCAGTTCGGACGTTCGGCGGCCTACGAACAGCAGCGGGCTCTCGTTCAGGTTCAGCGGGCGATACAGTTCGCTCATGACCTTCTGGGCGCGCTGGCCCACCTCGCCGTCCATGTCGTTGACGCCGATCACCACCCGGTCGGGGCGTTTGAAGTCGCCGATGGCGGCGCCCTCGCGCAGGAACTCGGGATTGGAGACGACGGCGAAATCGGCGTCGGGATTGGCCTTCCTGATGATGGCCTCGACCTCGTCGCCGGTGCCGACCGGAACGGTGGATTTGGTCACGACCACGGTGAAGCCCTCGATCAGGCCCGCGATCTCCTCGGCCGCCGCATGAACATAGGACAGGTCGGCATGGCCGTCGCCGCGCCGCGTCGGGGTGCCGACGGCGATGAAGACCGCATCGGCCTTCCGAATGGCCTCGGCTCCGTCCAGGGTGAAGAACAGCCGCCCTTCGCGCACATTGGCGGCGACCAGATCGTCCAGACCCGGCTCGTAGATCGGGATTTCGCCCCGCTCCAGCCGTTCGATCTTGGACGGGTCCTTGTCGATGCAGGTGACGACATGGCCGAAGTCGGCGAAACAGGCGCCGGACACCAGGCCCACATAACCCGTTCCAATCATCGCTACGCGCATCGAAATCCCTCATTAGCGGCGAGCCGACCTTTAGCGGGGCGGTGCGCTTGGGGACAATGGCTTTTGGTTTCCGGGTGCAACGGCAGCCTGCGCCGCATGGCGCAGACTGCCGGTTGGAGATGTCAGAGGACGCCGATCATCGAGGCGACCAGCGGGTGACGCACGATGTCCTGTTCGGCCAGGCGCACCACGGCGATGTCGGGCACCGCCTCCAGCCGCGCCGAGATGTCCGACAGGCCCGAGATGCCGGGCAACAGGTCCGACTGCTGCGGATCGCCCGTCACCACCATGGTCGAATGCCAGCCCAGTCGGGTCAGCAGCATCTTCAGCTGGACGTAGGTGCAGTTCTGCGCCTCGTCCACGACGATGAAGGCGTTGTTCAGCGTACGGCCGCGCATATAGCCCACCGGCGCGATCTCGATCAGCCCCTCGGCCATCAGCGCCTTGACCCGCTTCATCGACAGCCGATCCGACAGGGCGTCGTAGAGGGGCCGCAGATAGGGGGCCAGCTTGTCCTCCATGTCGCCGGGCAGGAAGCCGATGGACTCACCGGCTTCGACCGCCGGACGCGACAGGACGATCCGCCCGACCTTGCCCGCCTCCAGCGCCTCGACCGCCTTGGCCACCGCCAGATAGGTCTTGCCCGTGCCTGCCGGCCCCAGCGCCATGATCAGATTGTGGTGGTCGATGGCCTGCATCAGCTCGGCCTGGCCGTCCGACTTGGGCTTCAGCGTCTTCAGATAGCCCTGGTCGCGGTCGTCGTTCGACGGATAGGGCGACCAGCCCGAGCGGGAGGGGTTCGGCGCATGGAGCCGGCGAACCTTCGACTCCTCGATGAAGTCTCGCGAATCCAGGATGCCGTTTTCACGGGACTGACGTTTCGTAGCCGCACGCTTGGTCATGGACGCCTCCAGGGCATGAAAAAAGGCGGACCCGAACGGGCGCCGCCTTGGATGGGCTTGGGGAGGAAAGGGTCGCGGCCCGCGAAACGGCCGCCCGGGTCCAGTGCAGGGCCTTCCGCAACGGGACAGACCCGCCGCCGAACAACCGAACCCGGATCCCAACGCGCCACGCACAAGCCCCCGACGATTGACCGGACCGAACTTGATCCGGCTTCGGATTCAGGGCCGAAATGGCGACCCGCGAATCGCATCAACAGAATGATGCTATCGTGGTTAGCGTTCCGTTAAAGCCCTCGTTTTTCAAAGATTAGGTTGTGTTCTGATGACAGTTTACGCATTGGGCGACAGCAAACCTCAGCTTCCGCCGGAGGGCGAATACTGGGTGGCGCCGAGCGCATCGGTGATAGGGAATGTGATTCTCCATGCGAACGCCAGCGTCTGGTTCGGCGCGACCCTGCGCGGCGACAACGATCCGATCGTGGTGGGGCCGGACAGCAACATTCAGGACGGCGGCGTCCTGCACACAGACCTGGGATCGCCGCTCACTCTGGGGCGGGGGGTGACGGTGGGCCACAACGCCATGCTGCACGGCTGCGAGGTCGGGGACTACAGTTTGATCGGCATCGGGGCGGTGGTGCTGAACGGGGCGCGGATCGGGCGCAACTGCATCATCGGCGCGAACGCCCTGATCACCGAGGGCAAGGTCATCCCCGACAACAGCCTGGTCATGGGCCAGCCCGGCAAGGTGGTGCGCGAACGCGACCCCGAACACGTCGCCGTGCTTCGGATGTCGGCCGAACACTATGTTCAGAACTGGAAGCGGTTCGCGGCCGGGCTTCGGCCCCTATGACCGTTTGAGAACCGCCCGGGCCGCCGCCGCGTCGGCGTCGATCTGGGTTTTCAGGGCGTCCAGCCCGTCGAACGTCTCCTCGCCGCGAAGCCAGGCGATCAGCTGGGTGTCCAGCGCCTGGCCGTACAGGTCGCCGTCGAAGTCGAACAACCAGACCTCCAGCAGCGGCGTCTCCAGCGCATACATGGGCCGCACGCCCAGGCTGGCCACCCCGTCGACCACGCGCCCGTCGGCCAGCCGGCTGCGCGTGGCATAGACGCCATAGGCCGGGCGCATATAGTCGCCCAGCGGCACATTGGCGGTCGGCACGCCGATGGTGCGGCCGCGCTTGTCGCCGTGGATCACCTCGCCCCGGATGGCGAAGGGGCGTCCCAGTATGGCGGCGGCGCGGTCCATGTCGCCGGCCTTCAGCGCCTCGCGCACGGCGCTGGACGACAGTTTCAGCCCGTCGGCGTCGTCCAGACGCTGGACCGTGGACACGCCGAAGCCCAGCCGTTCGCCATAGGCGCGCAGGGCCTCGGGCGATCCCGACCGTCCCTTGCCGAAGGTGAAGTCGAAACCGACGGCGGCGTGTCGCACGCCCAACCCCCGGGCCAGCACCCGCTCGGCGAATTCGGCGTCGCTCATGCCCGCCATCTCGGCGTCGAACGGTAGAAGATACAGGATGTCCACGCCCAGCGGCCCCAGGGCCTCGGTCATCTGGTCGGCGGTCATCAGGCGAAAGGGCGCGGCGTCCTTCTGGAACCAGCGGCGGGGATGAGGATCGAAACTGACCACGCCCAGCGGCGCGCCCAGCCGGTCGGCCGCCGCCTTCGCCGCGGCGATGACCGCCTGATGGCCCCGATGCACCCCGTCGAAGGCCCCGACGGCGACGGCGGCGCCTTTCTCGGCGTCGGGCAGGTCGCGCCAGTCGCGAACGACCTGCATCAGCGCTGGGACGGTTTGCGCCGGCGCGGAACGCGGACCACGGCGACGCCGTCCATGATCATGGTCTCGCCCACGAAACCTTCGCAGCTCAGCTTGACCCGCGCGCTTTCGGCCTCGACCTCGATCACCGTGATCACGATGCGCACGACATCGTCGATCCGCACCGGCTGATGGAAGGCCAGGGTCTGGGAAATATAGATGGAGCCCGCGCCCGGCAGGATAGTCCCCACCACCGCCGATCCGAACGACGCGCTCAGCAGGCCGTGGGCGATCCGCCCGCGATAGGCGGTCTTGGCGGCGAAGGCTTCGTCCAGATGCACCGGATTGAAGTCGTCCGACGCCTCGGCGAACAGGCGGATGCGATCCTCCGTCGCCACGACGATTTTCTCGGCCGCCATGCCGACGTGAAGTTCGTCCAGGATGTAACCACCGGACGGATGCTGCTGAACCAATTCGACCATGAGGGTGGCTTTAGCCGCCGTGCGACAAAATGGCGAGCCTTACCAGGCCAGTTCCAGCGCGGCGTAGCGCGCATAGGTGGTTTCGGCCTTCAGCAGGGCGCCGGCGCGGGCGGGGTCCAGGGTTCCGTCCTCGCCCTTGGCCTGGTCGCCGTGGATGCCCTGCGCGATGAACAGGCAATCCAGGGCCTGCGCATTGGCGCCCATCACGTCGGTCACGACCCCGTCGCCGATGCACAGCACGCGCGAACGGTCGACGGGGCGGCCCAGCAGGCCCTCGGCTTCCCGCATCGCCAGGTCGTAGATGGGGGCGAAGGGCTTGCCGGCCATCACCACGCGCCCGCCCTGCGACGCATACAGATCGGCCAGCGACCCGCCGCAATAGATCAGCTGGTCGCCGCGCTGCACCACCCGGTCGGGGTTGGCGCAGATCAGTTCGATGTCGCGCGCCGCCCCGACGGCGAAGCGCGCGCGATAGTCTTCGGGTGTCTCGGTGGTGTCGTCCACCGGGCCGGTCACGGAGATGAAGGCGGCGTCCTCTGCGCTCGCGGCCCGCTCCAGCCCCAGGCCGGCGTAGAGCGGCGCATCGCGTTCCGGGCCGACGATCCAGGCCGGGCCGGGCGCCCGTTTGGCCAGTTCCGCCCGCGTCGCATCGCCCGAGGTGACGAAGGCTTTCCACGCTTCGCGCGGTACGCCCAACCCGTCCAGCTGGGCGATCACGTCGGACGCCGGGCGCGGCGAGTTCGAAATCAGCACGACGTGCCCGCCCTCGCGATTGAACCGCGTCAGCGCCTCGCACGGATTGGCCCAGCTCTCGCGCCCGTTATGGATCACCCCCCACACGTCGCAGAGCAGGATGTCGTAATCGCCGGCGATGTCGCCGAAATGGGGCAGGGCATGGGGAAGGGTCATGGGGGCGTGAGTAGCCGCTAGGACGCAGGCGCGAAAGTCTCCTCGCCATGAAATGGGGAGGAGACGGACGCCCCCACCGCTACAACTCCGTCATCCTCGGCCTTGTGCCGAGTATCCATAATCCCGGCCGCCGCCGCCACGCCCCGATCTGGAAACACCGAGCGTATGGATCCTCGGCACAAGGCCGAGGATGACGACCGTGGGGCGGAATGCAGCCCCAGCCATCACGATGCGGCTGGTGCATTCCCAACAAATCCAACCGCTTGCCGAATTATGTCCCCCATCTCCCATCCCCCCTCCGAAACGGGCGTATTCTAAACCCGTCTCGTCGCATGGAGGGCTCGCCTGGCCTGCGACCTTGCGGCGGCGAGAGCGGAGGGAACGGGAGCGGGTCTGCAACGGCCCGCGCCGGCGGCGACACACGGTTGCGCCGTCGGAGGGTCGAGGGGGATACTCGGCCGCACTCGGGACGGTCCTCGCAGGGACCACCGACCCGTCGCAGGCTTATGGGGTTAGGCGATAAGACCGCCACCGCTCGACGCCCCGAGCTTGCAGGCCAACCCCCCGCGCGGAGCGTCAACACCTTCGTCGAAACGGTACTTCACATCACAGACTTCCGGGCGAAGGCCCGGCGCTCCGCCCAGCCCTCCAACTTCGCAGCCGTCCGGCGCGAGGACGATCACCCCTGTCCGACCGACGCGACACTGCGTCATCTTGTCAAACGCGCCCTCGCGTCCCAACTGCAAAGCCTATCCAAAACCGAGACCCCGCCCGCGACAGGAGCCCTGATGCCGCATGCCGACAGCCTGATTCTCACCCTGGTCGGGGGCTTCGTCCTGGCCTTCGTGTTCGGCATGTTGGCGCATCGGCTCAGACTGTCGCCCCTGGTGGGGTATCTGGTCGCGGGCATCGTGGTCGGCCCCTACACGGCGGGCTTCGTCGCCGACACCGAACTGGCGCCGCAGCTGGCCGAGATCGGCGTCATCCTCCTGATGTTCGGGGTCGGGCTGCATTTCTCGCCCAAGGATCTGATGCAGGTCCGCAAGGTCGCCATTCCCGGCGCCTTGGTCCAGATCGCGGCGGCGACCGGCCTGGGCTGGGGGCTGGGGCGGTTCGTGCTGGGGCTGGGCGATGTCGAGGCCCTGCTGATGGGGTTCGCCCTGTCGGTCGCCTCCACCGTCGTCCTGCTGCGCGCGCTGGAGGAGCGCAAACAGGTCAAGGGCGAGATCGGCCGCATCGCCGTGGGCTGGCTGATCGTCGAGGATCTGGTCATCGTCATCGCCCTGGTCATGCTGCCGATGATCCTGGCGCCGGCGGGCGCCCAGGCGGACCTGGCGGCGCTTGGAACCAATGTCGGCCTGACGCTGGTCAAGGTCGTGCTGTTCGTGGTCGGCATGTTGGTGGTGGGGGGCAAGGTCATTCCCTGGCTTCTGATCCGCATCGCCCACACCAGGTCGCGCGAGCTGTTCACCCTGGGGGTTCTGGCCATCGCGCTCGGCATCGCCTGGCTGGCCTATTTCCTGTTCCACTCCTTCGCCCTCGGCGCCTTCCTGGCCGGGCTGGTGATGAACGCCTCGCCGCTGGGGCACAATGCGGCCGAGCGGTCGCTGCCGCTGCGCGACGCCTTCGCCGTGCTGTTCTTCGTCTCGGTCGGGATGCTGTTCGATCCGATGATCCTGGTGCGCCAGCCCTGGGCGGTTCTGGGCGTCCTGGGCATCGTCATCGTGGGCAAGTCGGTCGCCGCCCTGATCATCACCAAGGCGTTCAAGCTGGATCGCCCGACCGGCCTGACGGTCGCGGCCTCCCTGGCCCAGATCGGGGAGTTCTCCTTCATCCTGGCGGCGCTGGGCGTGTCCCTGGGCGCCATGAGCCGCGAGACCCACGACCTGATCCTGGCCGCCGCCCTGCTGTCGATCTCGCTCAACCCGTTCGTCTTCCTCTTCACCGACCGGATGGGCGGGCGGCCCAAGCCTCCGCCGGCCGGGGCGACGCGGCCCGCCGCCGCCGACGGCCCGATCACGGACGCCGTGGCCTCGACCTGAGGCCCTTTTCGCCGACGCGGGCCGGGGCTATCGTCGGGACATGGACATGACCGCAGCAGATCAGGCCGTTCTTCATTATGGCGACGGCGAATTCGCCGTATTGAAGCCGGGGCGTTTCGTGCGGTGCGCGGTGACGGATCGGCCGATCCCGCTGGAGGTCCTGCGTTACTGGAGCCCTTCGCGCCAGCAGCCCTACGCCGGTCCCGCCGAGTTCATCGCCGCCCAGATCGCCGTTCCGTCGGCGGCGAAATGATCGCCACGCGCCGGGCGCTGCTGGCCGGGGCGGGGGCCGGGCTGATCGCCGGGCCGCTGACGGCCCAGGATCGCAACGCCCTGCCGCTGGCGCTGAACGGGGCCTGGCGTCAGGGCGGCTACGCCTTTGGGCGCACCGCGCCGGGCGCCCTGGTCTTCGTGGACGGCGAGGCCCTGACCACCGCCTCGGCCGCCGGCCTGTTCGTGATCGGCTTCGACCGCGACGCCGGGCCGGCTGCGCAGATCGAGGTCCGGTCGGCCGACGGCGCCCGCTCGGCCCGGCGCGCGCTGGACATCGCCCCCTACGCCTTTCCCTCGACCCGCGTGAACGGCCTGCCGCCCTCGACCGTCGAACCCAGCGACCCGGCCCTGCTGGCCCGCATCCAGCGCGAGATCGCCTTGAAGACCGAGGGCTTCGCCAGCCGGATCGACGCCGACGATTTTCGCGACGGCTTCGTCTGGCCGCTGGACAGCTACCGCGTCTCCAGCGCCTGGGGCGCCCAGCGCGTCCTGAACGGCACGCCCGCCCGGCCGCACTACGGCATCGATCTGGCGGCGCCGCAGGGCAGCGTGATCCGCGCGCCCGCCGACGGCCGCATCGCCTTCGTCCGCCCCGACATGCATTTCGAGGGGGGGCTGACCCTGATCGACCACGGCCAGGGTTTGATCACCTGCTATCTGCACCAATCCCGTCTGGACGTACAGCAGGGCCAGCGCGTGCGGCGCGGCGATCCGCTGGGCCGCGTCGGCATGACCGGCCGCGCCACGGGGCCGCACCTGTGCTGGCGCATGAAATGGCGCGACCGCAATCTGGACCCGTCGCTGATGATCGGCGCCCAGGCGCCGAAAACGCTCGCCTGATCCACGGCTCAGCTTGCGACGATCAGGCCGCCGTCCTAGCGTCGCCGTTCGATCGGTCGGGGCCAGATGTCTTCTCTGAAATCGCTGAACGTCCTGCTGGTTGACGACAATCAGAACATGCGGGCCATCACGTCCGCCGTCCTGCATTCCGCCGACATCCGCAACGTCCGCGAGGCGGACGAGGGGGCCAGCGCCTTCGACCTCCTGCGTCGCCACCCGATCGACCTGGCCATCGTCGATTTCAACATGTTCCCGCTGGACGGGGTCGAGTTCACCCGCCTGGTCCGCACCAGCGCCGACAGCCCCAATCCCTATCTGCCGATCATCATGATGACCGGCCATTCCGAGCGGGCCCGCGTCTATGAGGCCCGCGACGCCGGGGTGAACGAATTCATCGCCAAGCCGATCACCGCCAAGGCCGTGCTGGATCGGCTGAACGCCGTCATCCTGCGGCCCCGCGCCTTCATCAAGAGCGACGGCTACATCGGCCCCTGCCGGCGGCGTCGCGATGCGCCGGACTACGCCGGGCCGTTCCGCCGCGGCTCGGACGCCTCGCGGTCCAGCGCCGCATAGACCGTGTCCGGCCAGCGCTTGTGGACCCAGAACCAGTCCACCGGATGCTCTCTCACCCGATCCTCGACGAAGCGGTTGGCGGCCTGGATGCCCGCCAGGACGTCGGCGGCCTTGTCCCCGCTGCGGCCGATGCCGATCGGCGCGTGCGCCGTGACCCGGAACCGCGCGCCGGGCAGCCGCACCACCGACAGCGGCAGCATGACCGTGTCGAACCGCGCCGCCAGCCGCGCCGCTCCGGGCGAGGCGTTGACCGGCTGGCCGAAGAACTGCACCTCCGGCCCCTGATTATATTTCTGATCGACCAGCAGGGCGATGGAATCGCCGCGCTTCATCCCCGCCATCAGCTCGCGCGTGCCGTCGCCCTTGGGCGCGAACAGGCGCACGCCGTACCGCTCCCGGTTCTTGCGGATCAGGGCGTCGACATAGGGATTGTTCGCGGCGCGATACGTGACCTGGCACGGCACGCCCGCCGCCATGATGACCGCCGCCATCACCTCGAAGTTCGCCAGATGGCCGGAGATCAGCACCGCCGGCTTGCCGCTGTCGCGCAGCGCATGCAGCCGTTCCATGCCGACCACCTCGACCCGGCCGCCCTCGGGCGTCAGCTGGTCCATCACCGCCAGTTCGGCGAAGGTGCGGCCCGTCTGGTTCCACTGGGCCAGCGCCAGGGCCTCGCGCTCGGCCTCGTCCATGTCGGGAAAGGCGATGCGAAGATTGCGGATCACCGTCTTCTGCGTGCCGGTCAGCGGGCCCAGGGTGCGCAGCAGCCAGCCGCCCAGCCCCGACGCCCGCTCCACGCCCAGCAGTCGCAGAAATCCGAACAGCGCCCGGAAGCCAAGGGCCTCCAGACGCCAGATCAGATCCTGCCTCACGTCTTTTGCGCCGCCGCCCTTAGGGCTGCTCGAACGCGCGTTTTCACCAGGCAATCGTCAATCCACCGTCCACCACGAGGGTCTGTCCGGTCACATAGGCCGAGGCAGGGCTGCACAGATAGACCGCCGTGCCCGCGATTTCATCCGGCTGGCCGATCCTTTTCAGCGGCGCGGGCTCCGTCACCGTCTTCAGCAGCTCGGGGTTCTCCCAGAGATATTTGGCGAAGTCGGTCTGAACCAGGCCCGGCGCGATGCAGTTGACCCGCACGTTCGACGCCCCCCACTCCACGGCCAGGTTCCGCACCAGCTGCATGTCCGCCGCCTTGGAGATATTATAGGCGCCGATCAGCGCATTGCCGCGAAGCCCGCCGATGGACGAGATCACCAGGATCGCCCCGTCCTTGCGCTCCACCATCTGCGGCGCGACCATCTGGATCAGCCAGTGGTTCGAGATGACGTTATTCTGCAGGATCTTTTCGAACTGATCGTCGGCGATGCCCGCCATCGGCCCGGCGTAGGGATTGGTCGCGGCGTTGCAGACCAGGATGTCGATCCGGCCGAAGGCGCTGTTCGTCTCGTCCACCAGCCGCTGCAGTTCCTCCTTGGAGGCGATGTTGGCGGGAACGGCGATGGCGCGGCCCTCGCCATACTTGCCATTGATCTCGTCGGCGACCTCTTCGCACGGCCCGGCCTTGCGCGACGAAATGACGACCTTGGCGCCGTGTTCGGCCAGCCGTTCGGCGATGGCCTTGCCGATTCCGCGCGACGAGCCGGTGATGATGGCGACCTTGCCGGTCAGATCGAACAGTTCCATTGCGTTTCCCGTATGTTTCTGCGGGGATATTTATCGCCCCGCTCTAGCCGAATGACATTGATAGCCTGATACTCAGGCGATTCCATCCGGGAGTGGCCGACCGCCAGCCGATGCGCAACGTAACAACGGGCTTTCTGTATTTCGCCTATCTGTTCCTCGGCATGACCGTGGGCGCCTTCCTGTGGCGCGCGGGTCTGGGGATCGGCGCGGGCGTGGCCGGAACCCTGGGCGCGCTGGGCCTGCTGGGCGCCTTCCACGGCATCGTCACGGGCATCGCCGAGCGCCGCGCCCTGAAGAAGGAGATCGCCCAGGTCCGCGAGGCGCACCGCCTGCTGGCCGATGCGATGGAATCGACCCAGGGCGCCCTGACCGAACTGGCCCACGCCATCGAGAGCGGCGTCCTGTCCGACACCGACGCCCTGACCGGCGAGGTTCGGATGCTGGAATCCCTGGTCCAGCAGATGAGCGAGAGCATCGACGAACGGCTGGCGGCCGCGCCCCACATCGGCGTCGAAACCTTCGAAGGCCGTCGTCAGGCCCAGTCGAACGTCCTGCTGCGCACCATTCACGAGGCGCTGAGCGAAGGGCGCGTGGACCTGTATCTGCAGCCGGTCGTCTCCCTGCCGCAGCGCCGGACCATCTTCTACGAAAGCTTCACCCGCCTGCGCGACGCCACCGATCGGGTGATGATGCCGGCGGAATATCTGTCGCTGGCCGAGGGCGAGGGGCTGGTGCCGGCCATCGACAATCTGCTGCTGTTCCGCTGCGCCCAGATCGTGCGGCGGCTGGCGCGTCAGGATCGCAAGGTCGGCGTCTTCTGCAACGTGGCCCTGACCTCGCTGGGCGACGAGACCTTCTTCCCGCAGTTCCTGGACTTCCTGTCCGAGAACCGCGACCTGAACCAGGCGCTGATCTTCGAGCTGGGCCAGGCGACCTTCGATGCGCGCGGCGCGGTCGAGGCGCGCAACATGGCCAAGCTGGCCGACCTGGGCTTCCGCTTCTCGCTGGACAAGGTGCAGACGCTGGACCTGGACTTCGCCGACCTGCAACGCTCGGACGTCAAGTTCATCAAGGTTGCGGCCGACCTGATGATCGAGCAATTGCTGGACCTGGACGGCGGCGCGCCCTTGCGCTCCATGCCCGACATCCAGGCCGCCGATTTCGCCGGTCTGACGCGCCGCTACGGTGTCGAGGTCATCGCCGAAAAGGTCGAGAACGAGCGTCAGGTCGTCGACATCCTCGAACTCGATGTCGCCATGGGCCAGGGCCACCTGTTCGGCGAACCCCGAGCCATCAAGGAACAGGTCCTGGCCGAAACCGATCCCCCGGCCGACTTTCTGCGCTCCACCCTGCGCAGCGCCGAACAGCGCCGGCGTTTCAGCTGATTGCCGATCCTGCCTCCTCCCCACGCCGTGGGGAGGAGAGATCGCGCCGACGGATCAGCCGTGCGTCTGATCCCAATACCGAACCGCATCGGCGTCGCGGGCCGACAGGTCGGGGTAGGCGGGGTCAGAGCCGACATCCGGCACCCGGCGCCATGAGCGGGCGCATTTGGGATGGTCGGCGACGGCGACCGTGACGGCGATGGTTTCGCCCTCGACCAGTTCAACGCCCGAGGTGCGGAAAATTTCGGCCGCATCCAGACCCTCGAACGGCGCAAAGGCCGTGGCCGGCGCCGTGACGGTCGGCCAGGCGTCAAGCGCGCCGCCGATCAGCTTTTCACGACGCGCGGCTTCCAGCGCTTCGTTGACCTCTTCCAGAACCGTGTTGATCGCGGCCCAGCGTTCGGCCTCGGCCGGATTGCTCCACTCGGCGGGCGTTTCCGGGATGACGCGGGCGCAGTTGGTCCCGGCCTCGGGAAAGCGGGTGGTCCAGGCCTCTTCCATCGTGAAGGGGGTCAGGGGCGCCAGCCAGGCGGTCAGGCGGGCGAAGACTGCGTCCATCACCGTGCGGGCGGCGCGACGTCGCAGGCTGTCGGGCCGGTCGCAGTAGAGGGCGTCCTTCCTGATGTCGAAATACAGGGCCGACAGGTCGCCCGAGCAGAATTCCAGCACCGGACGGACCACGTCCTGGAACCGATATTCGGTGTAGGCGGCGCGGACCTGGGCGTCCAATTCGTGCAGGCGGTGAAGGATGAACTTCTCCAGCGGCGGGAACTGGTCGTAGTCGGTCAGGCGTTCGCCCTCGTCGAAACCGGCCAGGGCGCCCAGCAGATAGCGGACGGTGTTTCGCAGCTTGCGATAGGCGTCGACCGTGGTCTGCAGGATCTGCTTGCCGATGCGCTGGTCGTCCGAATAGTCGACCAAAGCCACCCACAGACGCAGGATGTCGGCGCCGGATTCCTTGATGACCACCAGAGGATCGGTGGTGTTGCCCTTGGATTTGGACTGTTTCTCGCCGTTCTCGTCCAGGGTGAAGCCGTGGGTCAGAACCGCCTTGAACGGGGCGCGGCCGCGCGTGCCGCAACCCTCCAACAGGGAAGACTGGAACCAGCCGCGGTGCTGGTCCGAGCCTTCCAGATAGAGGTCGGCGGGCCAGTGCGCCGGGCGGTTTCCGGCATAGCCGTTCTCTGGCAGGCGCGGGTCCAGGGTGAAGGCGTGGGTCGAGCCGCTGTCGAACCAGACGTCCAGGATGTCCTCGACCTTTTCGTAGCGGGCCGGGTCGTGGGCGCCCAGGAAGTCGCTGTCGGGCGCGGTGAACCAGATGTCGGCGCCGTGTTCGGCGATGGCGGCGACGATGCGCGCATCGACCTCGGGATCGTGCAGCGGATGCCCCGTCTGCTTGTCCATATACATGGCCAGCGGCGTGCCCCAAGCGCGCTGGCGGCTGACCAGCCAGTCGGGACGGCCCTCGACCATGGAGCGGATGCGGTTGCGACCGGCGGCGGGGTGGAAGGCGGTGTCGTCGATGGCCTGAAGCGCCGTTTCGCGCAGGGTGTCGCCCGATTTCAGCGGTTCGTCCATGCGGATGAACCATTGGGGCGTATTGCGGAAGATGATCGGCGCCTTGGAGCGCCACGAGTGAGGATAGGAATGCTCCAGCCGTCCGCGCGCGAGCAGATTGCCCGCCTCGATCAGCTTTTCCATCACCGCGCCATTGGCTGGGCCGAACTTGCCGGTCTTCTTGCCTTCGGTCTCCAGCACCTTCAGCCCCGCGAACAGGGGGACGTGGTCGTAATAGGCGCCGTCGGGATCGACGGTGTCGGGCACCTCGTGATGACCGTGGGCCTTCCAGACCTCGAAGTCGTCGGCGCCGTGGCCCGGCGCGGTGTGGACGAAGCCCGTGCCCGCGTCGTCGGTGACGTGATCGCCGGCCAGCAGCGGCACCGAGAAGCCATAGCCGCTGTCCAGCGCGGCCAGCGGGTGGGCGGCGACCAGACCCGATGGATTGACGTCATAGACCCGCGTCCAGGCGGCGACCTTGGCGGCCTTGAACACCTCTTCGGCCAGCTTGTCGGCGATGATCAGCCGGTCGCCCGGCGCGGCCCAGGGCGCGAACTCCAGCCCTTCATCCATCGCCGTGACCTCGTACAGGCCATAGGCGATCTCGGGGCCGTAGGAGATGGCGCGGTTGGCGGGGATGGTCCAGGGCGTGGTCGTCCAGATGACGATGGACGGAGTGTTGGAGCGGAAGGCCAGCAGATCGTCGGGATGGTCGTCCGAGACGCCCGTGACGGGGAACTTGACCCAGATCGTCGGGCTGACGTGGTCGTGATACTCGATCTCGGCGTCGGCTAGCGCCGTGCGTTCGACCGGCGACCACATGACGGGCTTGGAGCCGCGATACAGCTGGCCCGAGTTCTTGAACTTGTGGAATTCGGCGACAATGGCCGCCTCGGAGGTGAAGTCCATGGTGGCGTAGCGGTTGGCGAAGTCGCCGGTGACGCCCAGCCGTTTGAACTGGTCGCGCTGAAGGTCGATGTATTTGCCGGCGTAGTCGCGGCAGGCGCGGCGGAACTCGTCCTTGGACACCTCGTCCTTGCGGCGGCCCTTGGCGCGGAACTGTTCCTCGATCTTCCACTCGATCGGCAGACCGTGGCAGTCCCAGCCGGGGACATAGTCGACGTCATAGCCCAACAGGAACCGGCTGCGGACCACGAAGTCCTTCAGCGTCTTGTTCAGCGCATGGCCGATGTGGATGTCGCCGTTCGCATAGGGCGGGCCGTCGTGCAGGACATAGAGGGGGGCGTTCTGCTTCTGACGCTCGGCGCGCAGGGTTCCATACAGGTCGCCCCACTGCTCCAGGATCAGCGGTTCCTTCTGCGGCAGGCCGCCGCGCATGGGAAACGGCGTCTCGGGCAGGAAGACGGTGTCGCGGTAGTCGCGAGCGGTGGTTTCGGTGGGGGCGTCGGCCATGGGGTCGTCTCGGCGTCTAGATGTGTCGTTCGCTGTTCTCTTCACCCTGATGGGCGGTCGTCCCGGCGTGCACGGGGCCAGATGGCCCTGAAGCGCTACGCCGGGCGGCTAATCGAAATCAGGCGAAGGAAGACGCGGACGTTCATTGTGCGGGCGGTCTAGCAGACCGATGCGGCATTGCGCCATCCCGAAGCGCGACCGTCATCAACGGAAACGAAAGGCTTTTGCCGTTTTGTGACGCCAAGGATCGGCCGAAATCCAGTTCGGCCGACGCAATGATCGTTTGGGAGTTCCCGCCGATGCGGCTGCGGATCACGAAATGGATGCTGGGTCTGGCCGCCGGTCTGGCCGTCTCGGCCGGCGCGGGCGCGGCCCTGGCGCAATGCGGATCGGGCTGCGAGCCGCCGCCCTGCACCTCGTGCGAACCGCCGCCTCCGCCCGAACCGCCCTGTGGCGGCGGCGGCGGCAATTGCGGCGGCGGGGACAATGGCGGCTGGAATGGCGGTTGGAACAACAACGTCAATAACAACAACAACGTCAGCAACACGATCAACAACAACGTCAATGTGAACGTGAACCTGGGCGCGAACGCCAATGCGAATGCGGGCGCCAACGCCAACGGTTACGGCAACGCCGGCGTGCGGTCATATCTGAACGCTCGCGCCGGCGGCTTCTCCGGCGGCTACGGCAGGGGCGGCGGCGCGGCCTATATCAGCGTGGACCAGCCCTATCCGACCACGATCCAGGGTCTGGCGGTCGAGGGCATGGTCGCCCAGACGGTTCGCACCCCCTACAGCGCCTTCCGCAGCATGATGAAGCGCGTCGTCATCCAGGCCGTCTGCATCGACGACCGCCAGGTGCCGCACCCCGCGTCCCAGGTGCGGCCGGATCGCGAGATCGCCGACGGGTTCGAGGGCGAAATCTATCGCTGCCTGTCCGGCACCTGGCTGCAGGCGACGCTGGCCGACTACGAAGGCAATGTGAACTTCGACCACGGCACGACCCTGACCTGCCGCAAGCACGAGGCCCTGTGGTTCGGGAACGGCGGCAAGCTGGAATGCCGGCCCGAGAAGCCCGAGCGGGACTGCAACGAGCGTTCGCTGCTGCGTCGCTACGGCGCCGGGATCAAGATCCTGACGATGTATCGCGAAGAGGAATACACCGAGTACCGCGAAGAACAGGTCGAGAGCGCGACCGTCCTGACGGGCGCCATCACCCTGGACGGCGGCGTCGGCGGCCGGGTGTTCTGAACCGCAGGCTGACGGTCCCGTTCAGCCGCCGCTCAGGCGACGGATGACATGATCGGATGCGTCGGCGCTCCGTCGACGATCCTGAAACGACTGGCCCCGGCCCGCGATGCGAGCCGGGGCCTTTTTGTCTGGCCTATTTTGCGGCGGCCTGCGCGGTGACTTCGGCCCGCCAGGCGGCGTCGGGCTTCAGATACCGGCGCGCCAGGGCCTGAAGATCGGCGGCGGTGACGGCTTCCAGGGTCGAGAGCTGGTTGCGCGTCTGGTCCAGACCGGCCGGATCGGACTGGGCCTGGGACAGTTGCGTCAGCCAATAGCCGTTGTCGGCCATGTTGCGGCGGATGCGTTCCACCGCCGGGCGGCGGGCGCGATTCAGCTCGTCCTCGCTGACGGGATGGTCGCGCAGGTCGGCGGCGATGGCGTCCACCGTCTCGAACAATTTGGGCAGGGCCGCCGGCGGCGTCTCGGCGGTCACGGCGATATAGCCATAGCCGGGGAAGACGTTGGACGAGGTGGAGCCGGCGCTGGGCGAATAGGCCAGACCCTGTTTCTCGCGGATCTCGTCGTTCAGTCGCAGTTGCAGCACGTCCGACAGGATCGACAGCTGACGGGCCGTCTTGCGGTCGTGGACCTGGTCGGTGGTCGGCCAGGCGATGAAGCCCAGGGCCTGTTCCGCCGGGCCGGTGTGGTGCAGCTGAACCGGCGTAGCGGTCGGCGCGGGGAATTTGCGCTCGGTCGAGCCGGCGGGCGGCGTGGGCGCCGCACCGCGCGGGGGCAGGGCGCCGAAGGTGGAGCCGACGGCGGCGATGACCGCATCGACATCCACGTCGCCGACGACCGTGATCTCGACCGGACCCTGGGCCAGGGCCGAACGGACGCCGTTGCGGACGTCGTCGATCTGCATGGCGGCGACCTGTTCGGCCGTCGGGGTGGTTTCGCGCGCGTCGCCGCCGGTCAGCAGGCCCGAGGCGTCACGCTGGAACACGCCGCGCGGCGTGGCGCCCAGCTGGGCCAGGATTTGCGGAAACAGGGCTTTCGTCTGTTCGAACGGCGCGGCGCGCAGGCCGGGATCGGTCAGATAGGCGGCCAGGACCTGAAGCTCCAGCTGCAGGTCGGCGGGCTTGGTCGCGCCGGAGAAGACATAGGCGTCGGTCGCTTGGTTGACGGCGGCGCTATAGGTGCGGCCGCTGAGGACGCGGTTCATCTCGTCCAGGCTGAGCTTGCCCAGACCACCGGCGGTCAGGATGGTGCTGGCCATCGACACGGGCGTCAGCCGGTCGGCGGGCAGACCCAGTTCGCCCAGACCCGTTCGGGCGCTGACCAGCACCTGATCGGCGCGGAAGTCGGTCTTCTTGATGTTCAGCAACGTGCCGTTCGGGAAGCGGACCAGGGTGGCGCCCAGGTCGGCGACCTCGCTGCGCGCGGCCGGCTGGGCCGGTGCGCCGAAGGCGTCATAGGGCCACTTCAGCTCCGCCTCGGCGGCGCGGGCCTGGACGGGGGTGTTGCGCGACGCCTCCAGCGCGGCGGTGACGGCGGCTTCGCCGCCCTCGACCGGGACCGGAGAGCTGAACAGGACCAGCGGACCCTGGCCCTCGAACACGGCGCGGGCGGCCTGATCGACCTGGGCCACGGTCAGACCTTCTACGGCCTTGTTGAACAGGTCCAGATTGGTCTGGGGCGCGCTGAAGACCTGTTCGTCGTTCACGGCGCTCAACAGGGCGGACGCCAGCGCCGGGGTCGAGCGCGTGGCGGCCGAGGCCACGGCGTTCTGAAGCGCGGTGCGGGTGTTGACGATCTCGCGCTGCAGCTCGGCCTCGGTCACGCCGTACTGGGCCAGACGACGGCTTTCCTGCTCGACCGTCTCCAGCGCCCGTTTCCAGCCGCCGGGATTGAAGGCGACCGACAGGGTGCCCGCGTCCAGACTGTCGAACAGCGACTGATAGCCGGCCCCGGCGCCGATGAACGGCGGATTGTCGGCGCGGGCGATCTCGCCCAGGCGGCGGTTCAGCACGGCCAGCCCCAGGCCGCGACGAATATCGGCCTCACGCTCGGCGACGGTGTCGGGGCTCAGGTCGGGGGCCTTGATCCAGTTGATCTGGATGGAGGACTGGATGCCCGGCTCGACGATGATGCTGGTCTGGGGCTGGCGTGCGGCGACGGTTCCCAGATCGGGCTCCGGCCCGTCCGGGGCCTTGGGCGCCCAGTCGGCGAAGGCGGCGCGCACCTTGGCCTCCATCGCATCCACGTCGAAGTCGCCCACGGCGATGAAGGTCGCGCGCGAGGGGCGATAATAGGCGTCGTAGAAATCGACGAAACGCTGGCGCGGCGCGGTGCGGATGACGTCCAGGTCGCCGATCGGCAGACGCTGCGACAAGCGCTGGCCCGGCGCCAGCAGGCCCAGCTGTGTCTTCAGCACGCGGAACTGCGGCGTATCGCGGGTGCGTTCCTCGCCGACGATGACGCCGCGCTCCGAATCGATGGCTTCGGGCGCCATCAGGGCCGCCGAGATCATTTCGCGCAGGATGTGCAGGCTGGGATCGACCGTCTCGTCCTTGGTGTTCGGCAGCTCCAGCATATAGGCGGTCTGGTCGAAACTGGTGAAGGCGTTGGTGTCGGCGCCGAAGGCCAGACCCAGCCGCTCCAGAATCCGCATCATTTCGTTCTCGGGCACGTCCTTGGTGCCGTTGAAGGCCATATGCTCCATGAAGTGGGCCAGACCCTTCTGGTCGTCGCGCTCCATCAGCGAGCCGGCGTCGATGCGCAGGCGGAACGACGCCTGACCGGGCGGGGTCGCATTCTTCAGCAGGGCGTAGCGCATCCCGTTTGGCAGCAGGCCGTAACGCACGGCGGGATCGGCCGGAATGTCGCTGGCCGCCTGGGCCCAGGGGTTCGACGGCGCGACTTGGCTGGCCGAGGCGGCGACGGGCGCCGCGCCTTGCGCCAGAGCGGGGAAGGCCCCGGTGGTCAGGGCCAGTCCAGAGACGGCGACGAGCAGCAGATGGCGCGCAGAACGCATGGGATCACTCCGAAACCGCAACCCCGGATGGCGCGGTGTCGGATGTGTAAAGCGAGCTTGCCCTTTTCGGCAAGGCGGCGCGGCGAACCTTACAGACTTGTCATCTTCGATCAGCCGCCGGGGCGGCTGATGTAGAAGGTGGCGGTGTTGCCCACGGCGTTCGTGCCGACGACGGCGGTTCGGCCGGAGCCGACAGTGGCGTTGGTGGTCGCCGTCACATTGCCGGTGTTGGTCTGGTTGTTAGTGATGTTGACGTCGCCGCCGCATCGCGAACAGGCGTAGCCTGTCACCGCATTGCCCACCGCATCGGCGCCGACATAGGAATCATAGCCGTTGACGCCGACATACGTAGCGGTCGCCTCGACCCCGCCGGTGTTCAGCTGGGTATTGTCCAGCTTCAGATAGATGTCGTTGTTGCCGGCGACCGTCTCGTTGGCGACGCTGCGGGCCGCCAGCACGGTCTGGCCTTGCAGATTGGTCTGGACGCGAGCGTTGGATCGGACCCGGCCGGCGTTGGACTGATCGACGTTCGCCAGCATGGAGCCGCCGGCGTTGGTCATGATCGCCTGGTTGGCCCCGGCGTTGGCGCTGGCGGTCAGATTCCAGGCGTTGTCGACATAGACGTCGGTGCTGGCCTCGACGGTGGAGGGGGCGTTGGACTGGCGCACCGCCAGATCCTGATGCGAGGCGCCGTTGGTGTTGGTCTGGACCACATTGGCCGCCGACTGCGCGCTGAAGGCCGCCGGGGCGGGGATGTATTGAACGTCCGCCACCGTCTCGGACTGGACGCTGGTTTGGGCGCGCTGGTCGATGACGCCGGTCAGGGACGACGAGGGGCCGCCCATGGCCACGGTGTTGGCGGCTGCGGCGCTGGAGACGAAGCCGCCTTGCAGCATCCGGCCGGTGGGGGCGCGCACGACGCTTTGCGCGCGGACCTGATCACCCGTCGTCGACTGGTCGGCTTCCACGGCGAAGGTCGCGCCATTCGTCGTGACGCCGAGATAATTGCCGCGCGCCTGGGTCGTCACGCTGACCTGACCGTCGGCCGCGCCGTTCAGGTCGACATTGCTTTCGGCGCGCGCAGAGCCCGTCATGGTCTGACGCGACACCAGGCCGGCGGAGGCAGACGTGACCCCGCCCGCGAGCGCATTGCCCTGGGCGCTGGTGATGACGGTCAGCTGATCGACCGTCTGGTTCAGATCGATCTGGCCCGTGACGTCGGCGGACTGGGTCTGACGGCTGAAACAGGCCTCGCCCAGCGCGAGATCGCAGGCGGGGGTCTGTTGGGCGTTCGCCTCAGTGGCGAGAACGGCGAACGTCGCCGTCGCGACCATCATGCCAGCGAGACGGATCGGCGCGGGTTTGGCCATTGTTCGTCTCCTGAGTGGGATAGGCCGGATAATAGCCGCCGGTCGGACCGACGGTGGAGCCGCCAAGCGGATCGTTGGCGGGGTTGAGGCAGATTTCGGGGCCGGGCGCCCCATAGAGGTTGGCCATGAACTCGACCGTGGCCCGTTCGACCAGGGCGCGCACGGCCAGTTGCACCGGCTCCATCCCGCCGGTTCCGGCCGAGATGTCGAAGACGTTGCCGTTCAGGAAGTCGAAGACCCCGGCTGAAATCTCGCGGCCGATGATCTGTTTCTGATACGAGACGACATCGACCACTTCCAGGGTGGTGGTCTGCACCAGGCGCAGGTCCATGGCGATGTTCATCACATAGACGCGGTGGTTCAGCATCGTCGAGCCGGGGCGGGCGGAATCCACCTCGCCCTGACCGATGTCGATGCCGCCGGAGCGGATATTGTAGTTCACCTCGGTGATGCCGCCGACGACATAGAAGTCGGAGCCGGGCACCTGGCCGGCCAGGATGCGGCGGTACTGGGTGTCCTCGGGGTTCTGGGCGTCCGGCGCATTGTCGCCGATCAGTTTGTTGTTGGCGTAGCGCAGCTCAAGCTCGGAGACCGAGGTGTCGTAGCGTTCGACGATCCGCGCGCCGGCCTTGGCCAGGGCCGAGTTCGCCATCAGGGAGGCGCCGCCGGTGATCTGGCGGCCGCCATCGGCCGAGACGGTGCCGGTGTAGTCGCTGATCCGGCCCACGGCCATGCGCGGCGAGGGCAGGTTGTAGCGGCGGGCGTAGTCGGCCAGGCAATACAGGGCGGCGGAATAGGGCGTCGGATTGGCCGTCACCGGCGCATTGCCGATGGGCTTGGCGTATTGGCCCGAAGGCCCCGCGACCGGACTGACGCAGCCGGCCAGCAGCAGGGCGACAGCCGAGGCGGCGGCGCCGCCCTTGATGAGATGACGACGGCTCATGGCAGGTTGATGTTCCCGTTCAGGGCCGTGCCGGCGTTGACCGCGCCGGTGTTGGTCTGGTTCGAATTGACGATCACGGTGTTGCGGTTGCCCTGCACCACCACGTTCAGTTGGTTGCCGATGGCGGTGGACCCGCCGATGGTCGTGCCGCCGTGATTGGACGATCCCGCGCCGGCATAGGCCGAGGCGACCCCGCCCGACTGGCTGGAATAGGACGAAGCGCCGGATTGAATGATGCCATTGACGATCAGGCGATTGCCGTTGGCGTCGCGGGTGTAGCCCGTCGTGGGCGAGGTCGCCGCCGAGCGGGCGCCGCCATAACCTTGCTGGAAACGAGACGCGCCGCCCGAGCCGGTCGACTGCGCGACGGCCGGAACGCTGGCCAGGCCGGCGAGGGCCGTGACGGCGGTGGTTAGAAACAGCCTCTTGACGGCCACTGGTCGGTTCCTCGCGCAGACAAATCGCGGACCCCTGTTCGGCGATCCGCAGCCACCCTTGCATTAAGGTTATTAAGAAGCGCTTGATGTCGTCGGGGCTGCTGCGCATCTGTGACGAATGTCACCGCCCGGTCGATTCGAAGCTCCGCAGCCCGGAAACCCGCCACGCGAGCCGATATTCAACGTGCCGTTGGTCGCGTTGCTGATCGCCGCCTCGATCCCTGTGCTTTACTTTTTTCAACGCGATCTGCCCGACCTGGGCATGAGCATGGCCTTCGTCCCCGCCGATCTGCAGCAGGGGCGATGGAGCGGGCTGCTGACCGCCATGCTGCTGCATGGCGGCTGGGCCCATGCCTGGATGAATGCGATCGGCGCCCTGGCCTTCGGCGCGCCGGTCGCCCGTCTGCTGGGGAATCGAGCGGGACCGATAGTGTTTCTGCTCTTCTATGTGGCGTGCGGGGTGCTGGCGACGCTGGGCTATGGGCTGATCCACTGGGGTTCCGCCGCGCCGATGGTCGGGGCGTCGGGGGCGGTGTTCGGCCTGATCGGCGCGGCGACGCGGCTGATGGGCGTTCCGCCCGGCGGCGGGGTGCTGGCGCTGACCGATAGAAGAGTGGTCACGGCCTCGCTGGCCTGGATGGGCGTCAACGCCCTGACCGGCCTGATCGGCTTTGCCCCCGGCGCGGATGGGGCGGGTATCGCCTCGGAGGCCCACGCGGTCGGTTTCGTCGTCGGGCTTCTGGCCATCGGCCCCCTGGCGCGGGCGTTCGGCCGCCGGGTCGAGCGTGCGCCGGCGAGGGGCTGAACGCCGGTTTGCCTCGCCGGCCGGGTTGAGCGATCATCGCGCTCAGATGCGGCCCTGTCGCCATCCCGGCCCCGTGGTCGCTTCTCTATAGACAGAGAAGGGGCCGCGATGTTCGTCGCCGAAATCCTCAAGACCAAGGGAAACACCGTCTTCGCCATCGCGCCGGAGCGGACGGTGGCCGAAGCCTGCGCGGCGCTGGAGCAGAAACGGGTCGGCGCCCTGGTCGTCTGTGATGGCGACCGTGTCGCGGGCGTGTTTTCCGAACGTGACGTGGTGCGGGCCCTGGCGGCGGACGGGGCGGCGGCTCTGGATCGGCAGGTCGCCGACTATATGACCACTACTGTGATCTTCGCCGAACCCAGGGAAGAGATGTCCGCTCTGATGAGCCGGATGACCGACCGGCGCATCCGTCACCTTCCGGTGCTGGAGGCCGAACGGCTGGTGGGCGTCATTTCTATCGGCGACGTCGTGAAATGCCAGATCGCGGAACAGGCCCAGGAGGCTGACAGTCTGCGGTCCTATATCGCCGGCTGAGGTCGGGCAGGGGCTGGCATGTGACGGTTTGGCGACCGTTGTATTGCCAGTTTTTTCGAAAATCCCGAGATTCTACTTGCTGCGGAAAATGTGTCCCCGTATAGGGCTGCCTCGCTCGGGAACGGGCTGGCCTTTCGGGGCCTTGGGGGCTGGTTCTCCGGGGTTTTGAGGGGAGCGGGGGTTGAGAAACTTCTTGCTTTCCTGGGTTGGTTTGATTAGTTTCCGCGCTTCAATCGAATCGCCGGTTTGGTGAAGGGG
>NZ_BDMM01000002.1 GCF_002157625.1 Brevundimonas sp. SH203 | reverse complement strand
GTGCGCGCGGCGGGACGGGCCGCTGCGGTCGTCGGACGGGTCGTGGCGGCGGCCGGCGGCGCGGCCGCAGGCGTCGCCGCCCTCGCCCGCTCGGCCTGTTGCTGGGCCTGTTGCTGGGCCTGTTGCTGGGCCTGGGCCTGTTGAGCCTGCTGAGCCGCCTGACGACGCGCGGCGGCGTCGCGAATGGCGCCCAGTTCGGTCGCGTTCGGCTCGGGCGCCGTGGTCAGGCCCGCCAGCGCCGGCGCGTTCAACGCCTCGGGGCTGACCAGCTGGCCGAAGCTCTGGAACAGCAGCACCTTCACATAGTCGATGGCGCCGTGGTCGCTGAACAGCTTGACCCGCCAGGCGCCGTCCACGCCCTTGGCCGCCACGCCGATCGGCAGGCCGCGCGGCAGACCGCCGCCGTCGCCGGAACTCAGGATGCGGTCGCCGGCCTGCACCGCCCCCGCCCCGCGAATGAACTCCAGGCGCGGGCTGTCGCCGCCGTCGCCGGTCAGCATGGCGCGCGCATCGGTGCGCTCGATCATGACCGGAGTGCGCGACGCCACGTCGTTCAGCAACACCATACGGCTGACGCGCGGGGTGACGCCGGTGATCCGCCCGACCAGGCCGTGTTCGCTGACGACCGGATTGCCGATCCGCACGCCTTGGGCCGAGCCGACGTCCAGCAGTTTGGCGCGATTGAACGGCCCGCGCGCGTCCGAAATCACCCGCGCCGTCGCCATCGGCACCGCCGGTTCGACCCGCAGGCCCAGCATGGCCTCATAGCGGCTGTTGATGTTCTTCAGCACGATCGCCTGATCGCGCCATTCGCGCAGTTCGGCGTTTTCGGCCCTCAGCCGCCGGTTCTCGCCGATGGCGAAGAAATAGCCGCCGATATAGTCGCGCACGCCGCCGGCCCAGCGCACGGGCGCGGCCAGAACGCCGCCCACCGGCCCGGCCGCCGTCTCGAACCCGCCGCGCGCCGCGCCCATGCTGGAGCCGCCCTCGGCCGTCGGCCGGTCGCCCAGCAGCAACACCACGGCCCCGACGATGGCCACGACAGCGACCACCGCGGCGGTCCACGCCAGCGGCACCTTGATGTTCTCAAAAGGTCCGTCGCGAAACGCCACGGGCGACCTTTCACTCAAAAGGATTGGAATCGGCGGGACGCCTCCCGCCGCACGTCCTGCCTATCGCAAAATCAAGGCCGGAATGAAACCGTGATCGTGCAGGCGGGCAAAGGATTCGCGGCCAAGCTTTCGCCCGGCCGCGCAAGAGGTCGACGGCGCGATCAGAGCGCGGAGTCGAGCACGCCCTTCATCCAGCGCGGATGTTCCAGCACGCGGCCGCAGCCGATGGCCACGCACGACAGCGGATCGTCCGCCACCGAGACCGGCAGGCCGGTGTGATCGCGGATCTCGACGTCCAGGCCGCGCAGCAGCGCCCCGCCGCCCGTCAGCATGATGCCCTTGTCGGCGATGTCGGCCGCCAGTTCCGGCGGCGTGGCTTCCAGCGCGACCTTCACGGCCTCGACGATCTGCGTCACCGGCTCGGCCAGGGCTTCGGCGGCCTGGCGTTCGGACACGCGGACCTCGCGCGGCACGCCCTGCATCAGGTCGCGGCCCTTGACCTCGATCGACAGGCCTTCGCCGTCGGCGGGGATGCGGGCGGTGCCGATGTCCTTCTTGATGCGCTCGGCGGTCGTTTCGCCGATCAGCAGATTATGGTTGCGGCGCATATAGCTGATCAGGGCGTCGTCCATCATGTCGCCGCCGACGCGGACCGAACGCGAATAAACGATGCCCGACAGCGACAGGACGGCCACTTCCGTCGTGCCGCCGCCGATGTCGACGACCATCGAGCCGGTCGGCTCGTGGATAGGCAGGCCGGCGCCGATCGCGGCGGCCATCGGCTCGTCGATCAGGCCCACGCGGCGGGCCGAGGCGTTCAGGCAGCTGTCGTTGATCGCGCGGCGCTCGACCGCCGTGGCGCCGGACGGCACGCAGACGATGATCTTGGGGTTCACGAAACCCTTGCGATTATGCACCTTGCGGATGAAGTGCTTGATCATCTCTTCGGCGACTTCGAAGTCGGCGATGACGCCGTCGCGCATCGGGCGGATGGCTTCCATGTGGCCCGGCGTGCGGCCCAGCATCTGCTTGGCTTCGATGCCCACGGCGTGAACCACCTTGCGGCCGCCGACATTTCTCAGCGCCACGACCGACGGCTCGTTCAGGACGATGCCCTTGCCCTTCATGTAGATCAGGGTGTTGGCGGTGCCCAGGTCCATCGCGATGTCGTTCGAGATCGCGCCGAAAAGGGAAAAACTCATGGGAATCGATACCGTTGTTAGCTGGCCAGGGCGTCTTCAGTGTTCGCAGTCGACCTGGCGACGCCCCAACTGCCTCGACATCCCCACGCCGGACAGTTCCTGATCGTCTTCGCCACGCCTACCGCCGGCGGGTTTGCCTGTATGAAACCGGGAATACAAGCCCCGATGACAGTCTCGTCATTACAGAACCGCACATGCGCGCCGCAGCGTGGGGATTACCGGGCCGCAGCGCCTCCCGGATCGTCAGACGGCGGACGGTCCCTCGCGCTGCACCATCGGGCGGGCCATCGGTTCAGTCTCCCTTGGCGGCTTCGCGCCGTTTGACCACTTCTCGCACCAACAGCATCAGCACCAGCCAGGCCAGGGCCACGCCCGCCAGTATGGCCGACGTCCAGACGCCGTCGCCGCTGACCGCCGTCATGAACGATCCGCCGAAGAAGGCCACCAGGGCGGTCTTGGGCAGAACCCCCAGGGCGCAACCAGCCAGAAAGCCCGGGAACGACGCCCGCGCCGCGCCGAACGCCATGTTCACGACGATGAAGGGCGCGGACGGCACGTTGCGGATCATGAAGCTGGCGTAGAAGGCGTTCTTGCCCACGAACCGCGTCAGCCGCCCGACCGTCTTGCCGCCGTGCCGCTCCAGCAGCCGCGCCGTCGGCCCGCGCCCCAGCCAATAGGTGACGCCCGCCGACACCACGGTCGCGATCCAGCTGTAGAGGAATCCGAACCACGGCCCGAACGCCACGACGCAGGCGGCGATCAGGATGAACTGCGGCGCGCCGAAGAAGGCCGAGACGGTGAAGACCACGATGGCGGCGACCAGCCCCCACGGCCCATGCCGGAACCCGGCCAGCCAGGCTTCCAACTGATCCTCGGCTTCCAGCCCCAGCTGGCTCTTGCCCACCGCGAACAGGGCCGCCATCGCGCCCAGCAGCAAGGCCGTCGCCAGCACCGCCCGCCAGCGGCGCGCCTCCATGTTCGACAGAAAATCGACGATCCAGCGCATCAGAGCCGCCGCTTATCACCCGTTGTCGGCATTAGCGAGCGTCAGCGCATTGTCCCGCGCGGCGACGGCGCGTAAACAACCCCGCCTCCCCGGCATGAATCTTTCAAATCGACGGGATTATGATGTCCAGCCTGCAATCTTCCGCCCTCGCCCGCGTCAAGCCTTCGGCCACCATCGCCGTGACCGCCCAGGCCCGGAAGCTCAAAGCGGAAGGTCGCGACGTGATCGGCCTTGGGGCCGGCGAACCGGACTTCGACACCCCCGACAACGTCAAACAGGCCGCCATCGACGCGATCAATCGCGGCGAGACGAAATACACCGACGCCGACGGCATGCCCGAGCTGAAGGCCGCCATCGTCGCCAAGTTCAAGCGCGAGAACGGCCTGGACTATACGACGGCCCAGATCCACGTCGCGCCGGGCGGCAAGCCTGTCATCTTCAACGCCCTGGTCGCCACCCTGAACCCTGGCGACGAGGTCATCGTGCCCGCCCCCTACTGGGTCAGCTATCCCGACATGGTGCTGCTGGCGGGCGGCGAGCCCGTCACCGTGGTCGGCGAGGAGAAGGACGGCTTCAAGCTGCTGCCCGCCGTGCTTGAGGCGGCGATCACGCCCAAGACCCGCTGGCTGATCCTGAACAGCCCGTCCAACCCCACCGGCGCCGCCTACACCCGCGCCGAACTGGAAGCCCTGGCCGAGGTGCTGCGTCGCCATCCCCACGTCTGGGTGCTGACCGACGACATGTACGAGCATCTGGTCTATGGCGACTTCGAATACACCACCATCGCCCAGGTCGCGCCGGACCTGATCGACCGCACCCTGACGGTCAACGGCGTGTCCAAGGCCTACGCCATGACCGGCTGGCGCATCGGCTACGCCGGCGGCCCCAAGGCGCTGATCGACCTGATGCGCAAGGTCGCCAGCCAGACCACCTCCAACCCCGCCAGCATCAGCCAGTGGGCGGCGGTCGAGGCGCTGAACGGGCCGCAGGACTTCATGGCCGAACGCAAGGCGGCCTTCGAAAAGCGTCGCGATCTGGTCGTGTCGATGCTGAACCAGGCGTCGGGCGTCACCTGCGCCACGCCGGAGGGCGCCTTCTACGTCTATCCGTCCATCGCCGGCCTGATCGGCAAGACGACCGAGGGCGGCGTGGTCATCGACGGGGATTCCACCTTCGCCGCCGAACTGCTGAACGCCGAGGGCGTGGCCGTGGTCCAGGGCGAGGCTTTCGGCCTCAGCCCCTATTTCCGCATCAGCTACGCCACTTCGGACGCGGTGCTGGAAGAGGCCTGCGCCCGCATCCAGCGTTTCACCGCCTCGCTGCGCTGAGTTAAGCCGTCAGGCCGTCGCGGGTCCGAAATCGGACGTGCGGCGGCCGGGCCCCTTGCGCGGTCCCTGACGCAGGGCCGTCTGAACGCGGTCGATCAGTTCGCTGCGACGATAGGGCTTGCCCAGCACGTCCATCGCCTCCGCCTGCGGCCCGTCCAGCGCCATCTGGTCGTTATAGCCCGTGGTCATCAGGATCGCGGCCGTCTCGCTGCGCTCCCGGATCTGTCCGGCGAACACCAGGCCGTTCATGCCCCCGGGCATGACGACGTCGGTGAACACCAGATCGAACGGATTGTCTTCCGCCAGCGCCGTCTCGAACAGCTCCAGCCCCTCTTCCCCGCTCAGCGCCACGGCGACCTCGTAGCCGGTCTCGACCAGCGTATCGCGCGCCAGGGAGGCGATCTCGGCGTTGTCGTCCACCACCAGGATTCTCGGCGGCGCATCGTCGTCCACCGCATCGGGCCGGAACCGCGACAACGGGGCGTCGCCCTGACCATCGGCCGCCGCCGCGACGGGGAAGATCATCCGCACCTTGGTCCCGTCGCCCGGCCGGGATTCGATCTCCAGCCGGCCGCCCGACTGCTGGGTGAAGCCGTGGGCCATGGCCAGGCCCAGCCCCGTGCCCTGCCCCGTCGGTTTGGTGGTGAAGAAGGGTTCGGTGGCGCGCGCCAGGACGTGCTGGGGCATCCCCTCGCCGTCGTCCGAAACGGTCAGCGTCACATAGTCGCCGGGCGTCAGGTCGCGCGAGGCGGCGTCGCCGTTCAGCGTCAGGGTCTCGGTGCTGACCGTCACCGCCCCGCCGTGTCCAGAGGCGTCGCGCGCGTTCACCAGCACGTTCAGCAGCGCCATCTCCAGATGAACCGGGTCCACCATGACGCGCGGCAGGCGCCGGCGCAGATGCAGCGACAGGTCGATCTTGGACCCCACGGCGCTGTCCAGCAGGTCGGAGATGGAGCTGACCAGTTCGGTCATGTCCACGCCCTTGGGCTCCAGACGGCTGCGGCGCGCGAAGGCCAGCAGCTGTTGCGTCAGCTTGGCCCCGCGGTCGGCGGCGGTCGAGGCCACGGTCACGAACCGCTTGACCCGTTCCACATCGTCGGGCGCGGCCGAAATCCGCTCCAGACTGCCGCCCACCACCTGCAACAGGTTGTTGAAGTCGTGCGCCAGACCGGCGGTCAGCTGGCCGATGGCCTCCATCTTCTGGGCCTGGCGCGACACCTGCTCGCTTTCGCGGCGGCGCGTCACGTCCAGCTGGCTGGCGAAGAAATAGAGCAGTTCGCCCTTCTCGTCGAAGATCGGCCCCATGAAGACCGCGTTCCAGAACGGGCTGCCGTCCCGGCGATAGTTCAGGATCTCGACCGCGATGGCGCGCTTGGCCGCGACTGCCTCGCGCAGTTCCCGCACCGTCTCGCGATCCGTCTGCGCGCCCTGCAGGAAGCGGCAGTTGCGCCCCTTGACCTCCGCCTCCTCGTAACCCGTCAGGTCCAGGAAGGCGTTGTTGGCGAAGGCGATGGGATTGTCGGGCTGACGCGGGTCCGAAATGATCATCGGCATCCGCGTCATCTGGATCGCGGCGAAGAAGACGTCGCTCTGGTCGGCGAATCCCGGCTCGCTGATCGTGCTTTGGCGCCAGTGGCTGAGATGCTTGCCCTCGCTCTCGCCTATCGTGTCCTTGCCTTTGTCGGTCATGAACGGATCAACGCGGTCAGAGGGCCAGGGTTCGTCACGGTCGGCTGGCCATGCCCAGCTTGATCGGCTTGGCGTCGTCCGACGCCCCGCCCCCGCGCCGCACGCCCCACAGCAGGATGATCGGCGCGCCGACATAGATCGACGAATAGGTGCCGATCACGATGCCGAACATCAGGGCGACCGAGAAGCCGAACAGGGCCTCGCCGCCGAAGATGGCCAGGGCCGCCAGCACCATGACGGCGGTGACGCCGGTGATGATGGTCCGCGACAGGGTCTCGTTCAGCGACAGGTCGATCACGTCGCGCAAAGGCATGGTCTTGTATTTCCGCAGGTTCTCGCGAAGGCGGTCGAATACGACGACGGTGTCGTTCATCGAATAGCCGATCACGGTCAGGACGGCGGCGACCATGTTCAGGCTGAACTCCAGCTTGAACAGCACGATCAGCCCGAACGTCAGGATCACGTCGTGCAGCAGGCCGACCACGGCGCCGAAGCCGAACTGCGGTTCGAACCGGAACCAGATGTAGAGGAACATCAGGCCGATCGCGACGCCCAGCGCCAACAGGCCCGAGGTGAAAAGTTCGCCCGACACCTTGGAGCCGACGACGCTGACGCCCGAATAGTTGACCTGGCCCACGGCCTTGCTGATCGCGCCCTCGACCTGCTGGACCACCTGGGTCTGGTCGCGGCCCTCCGGCACCTGGAAGCGCAGGATGGCGGTCGATCCGTCATCGACGTTGGTGTCGCGCCGGGCGATGCCCTGCACCTGCACGTCGCCCAGGTTCAGGCCGTTCACGGCCTCGCGCACGCGATCCAGCTGGATTTCCTGACCGGCGGGCTTGGACACTTCCATCGAGGCGCCGCCCCGGAAGTCGATGCCCATGTTCAGGCCCGGCACGAAACAGGCCACGATCGAGGCCACGCACAGGAGGATTGAGACAACGCCGGCCGCGCGCGAATATTTGACGAAATGGAAATTCGTCTTCTGCGGCAGCAGCTTGATAAGGGGCCATCCACGCATCGCCATCACTCCGCGATCGGCAGTTTTTTGGGCTTGGCCTTCTTGAGCCAGTAGCCGAGCAGGACCTGGGCGACCAGGACCGAGGAGAAGACCGAGGTGAAGACGCCGATGGTCAGGGTCCAGGCGAAGCCGCGCACCGGCCCCTCCCCGAACACGAACATGATGCCGGCGGCGACCAGGGTGGTCAGGTTGGCGTCGATGATGGTGCCCATGGCCTTGTTGAAGCCGGCGTCCATCGAGGCGATCACGCTGCGGCCCGACCGGGCCTCGTCGCGCATCCGCTCGTAGATCAGCACATTGGCGTCCACGGCCACGGCGAAGGTCAGGATCAGACCCGCGATGCCCGGCAGCGTCAGCGTCGCCTGCGTCAGCGACATGGCCGCCACGATCAGCACGCCGTTCAGCACCAGGCCGACCACGGACACGCCGCCGAACAGCAGGCCGTAGGCCAGGATCATGAACATCACGATGATGGCGAAACCGACGGCGGTCGACAGGGCGCCGGCGGCGACCGCATCTGCGCCCAGTTCGGCGGTGACGGTGCGGCGCTCCTCCACGTTCAGCGGCGCCGGCAGGGCGCCCCCGTTCAGCAGATTCACCAGGGTCGAGGCTTCTTGGATCGAGAAGTTGCCGGTGATCTGGCCCGAACCCGAGGTGATCGCGCTCTGGATCGTCGGGGCCGAGATGACCTTGCCGTCCAGGATGATGGCGAAGGGCTTTTGCAGGTTGGCGGCCGTCGCCTCGCCGAATCGGCGCGCGCCGGCGCCGTCGAAGCGGAAGTCGATGGCTGGGCGGCCGCTCTGATCCGAACCGACGCCCGCGCGGGTCAGGTTCTCGCCCGACACCAGGACGCGCTTCTTGACCAGATAGGGGGTGCCGTCCTCGCCTTGCAGCAGTTCGGAATCCGGCGGCACGCGGCCGGCCAGGGCGTCGTTCACCGAGTTTTCGACGTCCACCATCTGGAAGGTCAGCTGCGCCGTCTGGCCGATGACCTCCTCCAGCTTGGACGGATCGCTCTCGCCCGGCGCCTGGACCACGATCCGGTCGGCGCCCTGACGGGTGATGGAGGGTTCGCGCGTGCCCAGGCTGTCGATCCGGCGGCGCACCACCTCGATCGACTGATCCACGGCCGTCGCGCCCATGCCGTTCAGCGCGGCGTCGGTATAGGCGAAGCGCACGCGGCCGTCGCCCAGGCGCGTCGCCGCACGCTCGACCTGACCGCCCGGTCCCGCCTGTCCGCCCAACTGCTGCAGCGCCTTGAAGGCCGCATCGGTCTGGGCCGGATTGGCCAGGGTGGCGACCACGCCGCCGGCTTCACGCTGGAAGCCGTTGGTGGCGATGCCCGCCGCGTTCAGCGTGACCCGCACGTCCTCGATCAGGTTGGTGACGCGCTTTTCGCGCATCTTCGGCACGTCGACTTCCAGCAGCAGATACGATCCGCCCTGCAGGTCCAGCCCCAGGTTCAGCGCGTTCTTCGGCAACCAGCCGGGCAGCGCCTCGCGCTGGGCCGGGCTCAACAGGTTGGGATAGGCGAGAAGGCAGCCGATGATCGCCGAGGCGACGACGAGGATGACTTTCCAGCGCGACAGCTGAATCATGAGGCGGTCCGGGTCTCAGCGATACGAGCGCGTATCAGGCCTTGGAATCGTTGGCGGCGATGGCGGTGCGGTTGCGCACCTCGGCGATCATCGACTTGACCACGCGCACATTGACGCTGGGCGCGATCTCGACATTGACCTCGGCGTCCTCGACGCGCGTCACCTTGCCGATCATGCCGCTGCCCAGGACCACGGTGTCGCCGCGCTTGACGGCGGCGATGGCGGTCGCATGTTCCTTGGCGCGCTTCTGCTGCGGACGGATCAGCAGGAAGTAGAACAGGATGAAGATGCCGATGATGGGCGCGAAGCCGATCAGTTGCGCCATCAAGCCGCCGTCAGCCGCTCCGCCCATGGGTAGTCTCCGAATACGAAAAAGGGCGGCCCTCGTCGGCGCCCCCATTAAAACGAGGCGCGGAACCTAGGGCTGGTCCCTGAAGAATGCAACGCGGCTAAAACGTCAGCGCGGCAATACGGTCAGGGGATCGACCGCCACGGGGTCGTCGCCGCGCATCTGGCGCGTCTCGAAGTGGATCGAAGGGCGGCCGTCGCCGGCGGTCAGGCCCACGGTGCCGATCTGCTGGCCCGCGCGCACGTCGTCGCCGTCCTTCACCGTCGCCGAGCCCAGATGGCCATAGACGGTGCGCCAGCCGTTGGCGTGGACGACCAGCACCGTCAGCCCCTGGCCGACCAGGTCGCTGCCGACATAGGCCACCCGTCCCGGCGCCGAGGCGCTGACCGCCGCCCCGGCCGAGGCGCCGATGTTGATGCCGTTGTTGCGCTCGCCCATGCCGACGGGACCGAAGCGGCGCACGATGTCGCCCCGCACAGGCCACAGCAGGTTCGGCTGGCCCGTCGCCACGGCGGACCCGCCAGCCTGCGTTCCGGCCTGGGTGACAGGCGCGGGCGTCGGCCGCGTCTGCACCGGCAGGGCCGCATTGCCCGAACGCGGCGGCGGGGGCGGCGGAATCACGCCGTTGTTGGGCACCAGAACCCCGACGGGCGAGGCGCCGGTCGCATAGGGGTCGTGGCCCGTATCCACCGCCGCCTCGGGCAGGATGATTCGCTGGCCGCTGGTGATCGCGCCGCGCGGCCCCAGGCCGTTCAGGTCGATCAGGGTCTGCACCGGCGTCTGGAACCGCCGCCCGACGCCCGAGATCGTATCGCCCGGCTGGATCACATAGGCCGCGCCGGGCCGCGTCGAACCCGACGGAGCTGCAGCCGGGGACTGATAGGCGGGTGTCTGCGACGCGGGCGGTTGAGCGGCGGGCGGCGTATAGGTCGGCTGGGTGGGCGTCACCGTCACCGGCGGCGGCAGGGCCCCGCCCTCCACCTGACCGATGGGCGCCGTCGCCGGCGGCGGCGATTCATAGGGCGCGGGGCGACTGGGCTGGGTCTGCGCCCCGCCGGGATAGGCCGACGGCCGACCGCCTGCGGGCGGATAGGCGCCGCGATCCGGCGCCGGCGCGGGCGAGGCGTGGGTGGAGTACCGCGGCTCGGACGGATAGGTCATGCAGGCCGCCGCGCTCAGCGACGCCCCCGCGATCAACGCCGCTCTCATCCAGCCCGAAATCACCGCCACCGGCCGCTCCTCGCATGGTTAAACTCGCCCGCCCGGTGTGCCCGCTCGCGCCCCATAAGCCAACCCCGCAATCGTCGCGGAATTGGGGCACGAAGGTTAATGGAGCAGGCAAGCAGGTGAGTAGTGAGTGGTGAATCGTGATCGGTCGCCCTCTGGCTCACTACTCACCACTCACTCTTCCCGACTCACCAGTCACCCCTCCTTCGCCGTCCCCTCGACCAGAGGCACGAACCGCACTTCGGTCAGGCTTTCGCGACGGAAGGCGCCGTCGCCCTGGCCGACGTAGCGATGCAGCATCTGCACCGAGGTCCGGCCCACCGGCGCGACCAGCACCCCGTTCGGCTTCAGCTGTTTCAGCAGTTCGGTCGGCTCGGTCGGCGAGGCGGCCGTGACCATGATCCGGTCGAAAGGCGCCTGTTCGGCCCAGCCCAGTCCGCCGTCGCCGTGCTTGGTGATGACGTTCTCAATCTTCAGCGTCCGCAGCCGCGCCTCGGCCTCGATCAGCAGGCTGCGGTAGCGCTCGACCGAATAGACATAGCGCGCCAGCCGGCTCAACACCGCGCACTGGTATCCGCTGCCGGTGCCGATCTCCAGCACCCGGTGCCGCGCCTGCACGTCCAGCGCCTGGGTCATCAGGCCGACGATATAGGGCTGGCTGATCGTCTGGGCGCAATCGATCGGCAGGGCCTGATCCTCCCACGCCTGGTCCAGAAACTTCTCGTGTACGAAGACGGCCCGGTCGATGCTCTCCATCGCCTTCAGCACGCGCGGCTCCGTGACCCCCTGCTGGCGCAGCGACAGGATCAGGCGGCCGGCGCGGTCGTCGTGCAGGTTCAAGCGGCGCGATCCGTCTTCTTCGGCGGCGCCCCGCCCAGCACCTTCTTCAGGTCGTGGACGCTGGACATATGGGTCAGGTCGATGTGCAGCGGCGTGACCGAAATCCGCCCCTCGTCGATGGCCCTCAGGTCCGTGCCCTCGGCGTGTTCGCGCTTTTCGCCGCGGAAGCTCATCCAGTAATAGTCGCGCCCGCGCAGGTCGGTGCGCCGCACGGCGTGCATCTCGCCCACGTCGCGGAACCCCTGGGTCGTCACCTCGACCTGATCCACCTCTTCGGGGCGGCGGTTGGGGAAGTTCAGGTTCATCACCACGCCCGGCGCCCATTTCTGCTCCAGCAGCCGGGCGATGATGGCGGGGGCGAAGGCCTCGGCCGTCTCCCAGTGGGCCACGACCTCGTCATGGAAGCGCTCCAGGCTCTGGCTCAGGGCGATGGAGCGGATGCCGAACGCCATCCCCTGCAAGGCGCCCGCCACCGTGCCGGAATAGCTGACGTCCTCGCCGATATTGTGCCCGCGATTGACGCCCGACAGCACCAGATCGGGCTTGTCCGGCATCAGGTCGTTGACGGCCAGCACGACGCAGTCGGTCGGCGTCCCCGTCACCGCGAACCGCTTTTCGCCCAGGTTCAGCACGCGCAGCGGCTCGGTCAGGGTGATCCCCCGCCCCTTGCCCGACTGTTCGACGGCGGGCGCGCACACCCAGACGTCGTCGCTGATCGTCCGCGCGATCCGCTCCAGACAGGCCAGCCCCTCGGCCTCGATCCCGTCGTCGTTGGTCAGAAGAATCCGCACTTCAAACTCCGCTCATCCCCGCGAAGGCGGGGACCCCGTTCTGTCGCTCGGCAGTGCGTTGGATCAAGGGCGCGCGAACATCATCCGATTGTCGCCCAAAGCACTGGGTCCCCGTCTTCGCGGGGATGAGCGGAAAATTCATTGCCCGCCCACGAATTCCAGCCCGCCCATATAGGGCCGCAGCACGGCGGGCACGGCGATGCGGCCGTCCTCCTGCTGATAGGTCTCCATGATCGCCACCAGCGTCCGGCCGACCGCCAGGCCCGAGCCGTTCAGCGTATGGACGAACTCGGTCTTCTTCTCGCCGGCGCGCTTGAACCGGGCGTCCATGCGCCGCGCCTGGAAGTCGCCGCAGTTCGAGCAGCTGCTGATCTCGCGATAGGTCCCCTGGCTGGGCAGCCAGACCTCCAGGTCAAAGGTCTTCTGCGCCGAAAAGCCCATGTCGCCCTTGCACAGCAGCATCCGCCGGAACGGCAGCTCCAGCGCCTTCAGCACCGCCTCGGCGCAGCCCGTCATCCGCTCATGCTCGGCGTCGGAGTCCTCCGGCCGCGTGATCGACACCATCTCGACCTTGGAGAACTGGTGCTGACGGATCAGCCCGCGCGTGTCGCGCCCCGCCGACCCCGCCTCGGCCCGGAAGCACGGCGTCAGCGCCGTCATCCGCATCGGCGTCGCCAGTTCGTCCTCGGACAGGATCGTCTCCCGAACGAGGTTCGTCAGGGAGACTTCGGCGGTGGGGATGAGAAAGTGCTTTGCAATCTCAGGGCCTTTGTGGGCGACAGCAACCCGACGGAAGAAAGCCTTCATGGCCGCAACCTCTTGGCCCGCCTCTTTGCTTTCCCACATCGCGGCCGTCAGGGCATTGTAGTCTTCAAGCAACTTGTCGAAATCAAACGAAGTCGCCGCGAACAAATCGTCCTTGAACTTCGGCAACTGCCCGGTCCCGAACATCGCCTCGTCGCGCACCAGATAGGGCGGGTTCACTTCCAGATACCCGTGCTGATCCGTCTGCATATCCAGCATGAACTGGCCCACGGCCCGTTCCAGCCGCGCCAACTGGCCTTTCAGGACCGCGAACCGCGCGCCCGACATCTTCGCCGCCGCCTCGAAGTCCAGCAGCCCCAGCGCCTCGCCCAGGTCGGCGTGATCCTTGGCCGGGCCGCTCCGACGGGGCTCGCCCCAGGTCGAAACCTCGACATTGCCCGCCTCGTCCTCGCCGTCCGGCACGTCCTCGGCCGCCAGGTTCTTCTGGGCCGCCAGCAGGTCGCGCAATTCCTTGCCGACGCGCGCCTCGACCTCGGCCGCCGCCGCGATGTCGCCCTTCAGCGTCTCGACCTCGGCCTTGAGGCGATCCGCCTCGGCCATGTCCTTGCGCCCCATGGCGGCGCCGATCAGCTTGGAGGCCGCATTGCGCCTGGCCAGGGCGTCCTGACCCGTCGTCTGGGCGTGACGCAGTTCGGCGTCCAGCCGCAGGATGTCGGCGACCAGCCCATCCGCCTCCTCCACCCCGCGCGACGACCAGCCCGCCACGTAAACCTGCGGGTTCTCGCGAATGGCTCTGATGTCGTGCATGGTCTGAAACTTCGGCTGGGCGGGAGAAGCCGAACGCTCTACCCGCCCGCGCGGTCACGGGCAACGCGGGAAGCGACGCCAACACCGCCGACGAGGCAGCCAAACAACGCCCCTCTTCCCTCGGGAGAAGGACTCGCCCACCGTCTCCTCCCCCACTCATGGGGAGGGGGACCGCGAAGCGGTGGAGGGGCTCTTGAAGCCTCACTGGCGCCTGCGATGCGGCTAAGAACCCCTCCGGCTCTCCGCTCCGCTCCGAGCCACCTCCCCATGACATGGGGAGGAGACGAAGGCCCCCAACCATCACAATGCGGCTGGTGCATTCCCAGCGAATCCAACCGCTTGCCGAATTATGTCCCTCATCTCCCATCCCCCCTCCGAAACGGGCGTATTCTAAACCCGTCTCGTCGCATGGAGGGCTCGCCTGGCCTGCGACCTTGCGGCGGCGAGAGCGGAGGGAACGGGAGCGGTGGTGAAACTCCATCGCGCCGGCGGCGACTCATGGAGCGCCGTCGGAGGGTCGAGGGGGATACTCGGCCGCACTCGGGACGGGGTTTCGCAGACCCCGCCGACCCGTCGCAGGCTTATGGGGTTAGGCGATAAGACCGCCACCGCTCGACGCCCCGAGCTTGCAGGCCAACCTTCCGCGCGGAGCGTCAACACCTTCGTCGAAACGGTAACTCTGAAACCAAACTCCGGGCGAAGGCCCGGCGCTCCGCCCAGCCCTCCAACTTCGCTGCGAAAGCGCGAGGCCGCTTTCGCGTGTCCGCGTCAGACCCATTCCACCCGCCCCGGAATCTCGCCTACAACCCTTTCCATGGCCACGGTTCGTCCCGATACGCTGGCGGCGTCGCTCGCGCGCATTTTCGAAGGTCGCATGATCGACCGCGCCAGCTGGTTCGCCCTGACCGGCGGCGAGCCGCTGTTCGCCGAGGGCGAGCCGGCCGACACCCTGTATCTGCTGCGCTCGGGCCGGCTCGGCGTCTTCCGCATGGAGGCGGATCAGCCGCCGCATATGCTGGGCGTGGTCAAGGCGGGCGAGCCGGTGGGCGAAATGGCCATGCTGGCCGGCACGCCCCACACCGCCACCGTCGTCGCCCTGCGCGACAGCGAAATCCTGGCCCTGCCGCGCGAGGCCTTCTTCGAGGCCGCCCGCACCGAGCCGGACCTGATGGTCGAACTGTCGCGCCTGATGATCCGGCGCGCGCGCGAACGCTCCTCCGGCGCGTCCGAGCCCAGCGTCTTCGGCTTCGTCTCGGCCCGCCCCCGCCCCATCCGCGCCTTCGTGGAGCGGATCGGCGCGGCCATCCAGGCCATGGGCTTCACCTGCCAGGTCATCGACCAGTCGGCCCTGACCTCGGCGTCCGAATGGTTCAGCCGCGTCGAGGGCGAACACGACTACGTCCTCTATGTCGCCGAACACGATCAGCCCGCCTGGTCCAATCTGTGCGCGCGCCAGGTGGACCGGATGTTCATCGTCGGCAGCGGGCTTCTGGCGCCGCCGTCGTCCGTGCCGCGTCGTCACGGCTTCGGCGACGGGCGCCGGCTGACCGATCTGATCCTGCTGCGCGATCCCCGGATGCATCATCCGGCCAACACCCGCGTCTGGCTGGACGCGCTTCAGCCCGACCGCTGGTTCCACTGCGTCGAGGGTCTGGCGACCGACGCCGAGCGGATCGCCCGCGTCGTCACCGGCACGGCGGTCGGTCTGGTGCTGTCGGGCGGCGGGGCGCGCGCCTATTGCCACATCGGCGCGGTCAAGGCCTTGCGGGACGCCGGGGTCCCCATCGACTTCGCCGGCGGCGCCTCGATGGGCGCGGTCGTCGCCGCCGGCCCGGCCCTGGGCTGGGATCACGAGCGGCTGGATTTCGAAATCCGCCGCGCCTTCGTCGAATCCGATCCCCTGTCGGACCTCGCCGTGCCGATCATCGCCATGTCCCGCGCGCGCAAGGTCGCGGGCCTGTTGCAGCGCGCCTATGGCGACATCGACCTGGCGGACCTGGCCCTGCCCTTCTTCGCGGTGTCGTCCAACCTGACCTCGGGCCGGATCGAGGTGCATCGCACCGGCCTGATGCGCCGGGCCATGCGCGCCTCCATCGCCATTCCCGGCGTCCTGCCGCCCGTCGTCATCGACGGTCAGGTGCTGGTGGACGGCGCCGTGCTGAAGAACTTCCCCACCAGCGTCATGCGCCAGCTGAACAGCGGCCCCATCGTCGGCGTGGATATGTCCCAGACGCGCGGCGTCGATCCCCAGGCGCTGGAGAATCCGCCCTCCTGGTGGAAATGGGTGCTGTCGGGCGCCTGGAAGAGCGGCCCGCCCATCGTCTCCATCCTGATGCGGTCGGCGACCATCACCACCGACACGGAGATGGAGCAGGCCCGCGCCGACGCCGACGTCCTGGTCCTGCCTCAGGTCGCGGGCAGCGACATCCGCGACTGGAAGACCTACGACGGCCCGGTCGCCACCGGCTATGCGGCCATGACCGCCGCGCTGGAGGCCCTGCCCTGCCCGGTCCAGCGCATCCGCCGCTGCCCGCCCGCCGCGCCCGCTACAGAAGGAGCGCCAGAACCGACAGCAGCGTCGCCGTCGCCACGGCGTTGAGCGCCATCCCCAGGCTGGCGAAGGCCCCGGCGGTCGAATCGACCTGGAACGCCCGCGCCGCGCCGAACCCGTGCGCCGAGACGCCGACCGCCAGGCCCCGCGCCCGGTAATCGGTCATCTTCATGGCGTTGAACAACGGCGTCGCCGTCATCGCCCCGATCACCCCGGCGATCAGCACGATCACCGCCGCCAGGGCGGGCACTCCGCCCAACTGCTGGGCCACCGCCATGGCCACCGGCGTCGTGGTCGCCCTCGGCGCGATGGAGGCCAGGATTTCGAGCGGCGCCCCGAACAGAGCCAGCACGCCGACCGCGCTGACCACCGCCGTCACGGCGCCCGCCATCAGGGCCAGGCCGATCGGCAGGGCCAGCCGCCGGATCAGATCGCGCTGCGCCCAGACCGGAACCGCCAGCCCCACGACCGCCGGTCCCAACAGGAAGCTCAGCGCCTGCGTCCCGGACCCATAGGTCGCATAGGACGTGCGGGTCAGCAGCAGCAGGCCGATCAACACCGGCGTCGCCAGCAGGACCGGGTGGCACAGCGGATGGCGCCCGCTGCGCCGCGACATCTGGTCGGCGCCCTCGAACACCACCAGCGTCAGGGCCAGCCAGAACAGCGGCGTGGTCAGCAAATCCTTCACGACGCCGCCTCCTCGACCGCTTCCGGCTGGGGCTCGGGCGGCCCGAACCGCTTGACCGCCCAGCGGAACACCACGGCCGTCACCACCATGGTCAGCAGCGTCGACACGGCCGTCGCCGCCAGAATCCCGACGCCGTATCGCGACAGCGGCCCGCCCTCGTCGATCAACCCCACCGCCGCCGGCACGAACATGATCGACAGATGCGCCGTCAGCCAGCCCGTCACCGCCGTCAGCGTCGGCCGCTCCTTCGGCACCAGCGCCAGCCAGGCCAGCAGCAGCATCAGCCCGATGACCGCGCCCGGCAGCGGCAGGCCCGTCAGCCGATGGATCACCTCCCCGGCCAGCTGGCAGAACAGCAGCAGGGCGATGGCGCCGATCATGGTCATCGGATCAGTCCGGGATCACAGCGGCGCGCAGGCCGCCTTCAGCCACTCGCCCGCCGCGCCGTCCATCAGAGGCCTGACCTTGGCCAGGGTCTCGGCGTGATAGGCGTCGACATAGGCCCGCTCGTCCGGGGTCAACATCTCGACGGCGATCAGCCGACGGTCGATGGGGGCGAAGGTCAGCTGCTCGAACCCGTGCATGGGCCGCTCGCCGCCTTCCGGGACCACAGCCGGCGTCACCACCTGCAGCGTCTCGATGCGGATGCCCCAATGGCCCTCGCGGTAATAGCCCGGCTCGTTGGACAGGATCATCCCCTCCAGCAGCGGCTGGCTGGTGCCCCATTTGGCGATCCGCTGCGGCCCCTCGTGGACGCCCAGATAGCTGCCGACGCCGTGGCCGGTGCCGTGATCGTAATCCAGCCCCGCCGCCCACATCGGCGCCCGGGCGATGGCGTCCAGCGCCATGCCGCTGGTCCCGGCCGGGAAGCGGATGGTCGCCATGGCGACGTGCGATTTCAGGACCAGGGTGAACTTGCGCTTCTGATCCTCGGTCGGCTCGCCGATGGCCATGGTGCGGGTCACGTCGGTCGTGCCGTCCAGATACTGGCCGCCGCCGTCCACCAGCAGCAGCGAGCCCTTCTCGACCTTGCGGATCGTGGCGCCGACCGGCTTGTAATGCGGCAGGGCGCCGTTCGGCCCGGCCCCGGCGATGGTGTCGAAGCTCAGATCCTTCAGCGCGCCGGTCGCCTCGCGGAACCGTTCCAGCGTCTCGACCACCTCGCGCTCATCCGGCAGCGTCTCCTGCGCCACCGTATCGACCCAGTGCAGGAACCGGCTCAGCGCCGCCCCGTCGCGGATATGGGCCTGGCGGCTGCCCTCGATCTCGACCGCATTCTTGACGGCGCGCGGCACGGCGCAGGGGTCCATCGCCCGCACCACCGTCGCCCCCGCCTGCTCCAGCCGGTCGAAATACCAGGCCGACGACAGGGACGGGTCGATCATCACCTTGCGCCCGGCCAGGCCGTCCAGCGCCTCGCCCAGCCGCTCGGGCGCCTCCAGCTGAACCGCGTCGCCCAGCCATTCAGGCAGCGCATTCGTCACCTTGGCCGGATCGAGGAACAGCCGCGCCCGCCCGTCCGCCTTGACCACGGCCTGACCGATCGGCAGGGGCGAGCGGATCACGTCGCCGCCGCGCACATTGAACAGCCAGGCGATGGACATGGGCGCGGTCAGCACAACGGCGTCCGCGCCCGCATCGGCGGCGGCCTTGCCGATCCGCGCCCGCTTCGACGCATGGCTTTCGCCGGAATAGGCGTCCTCGTGCGGCACGACCGGCGCCGTCGGCTGGGCCGGGCGATCCGCGCCCCAGGCCAGGTCCAGCGGATTGGCGTCCACGGGCTTCAGCGTCGCCCCCGCCTTCTCGGCCGCCCCCTTGAAACCGACCAAGGCGTCGGGGCTGTGCAGACGCGGATCGTAACCGATCACCGCCCCTTTCGCCGCCGTCTCCAGATAGGCGGCGACATCGTTCAGGTCGCGCCGTTCGAACAGGGCCGGATCGGTCTGGGCCTTGACCTGCACAGTGTAGCGCCCGTCGGTGAACATGCTGGCCCGGTCCTGGAACACCACCGCAGCCCCGGCCGAGCCGGTGAAGCCCGTGGCCCAGGCCAGCCGCTCGTTGGCGTCGGGCAGATACTCGTTCTGATGCTCGTCCTCGTGCGGGATCAGAAAGCCGTCCAGCCCCTGCTTCGCCATTTCGGCACGCAGCAGCGGCAGGTGCTTGGCCCCGAAGGACGGATCGGTGGTTTCGTCGAAGGTCTGGCGCATCGTCTTTCCTCAGGCCTTGCGCAGTTGCAGCGCGCTCCAGGCGTCATGATGGATGGTCTGCTCGACCGCAAAGCCCAGCGGCAGATAGGCCTCCAGCACCCGCTCCTCCTGCGTCCGCAGCAGGCCGGACAGGATGGCGACCCCGCCCGACTTCAGCGCAGCGCCGATCTCGGGCGCCAGATGCACCAGCGGCGCGGCCAGGATGTTGGCGAACACCAGATCATAGGGCGCATGCTGCGCGATGCGCGGATCGCTCAGTCCGTCGGCGAAATAGAAGTCGCATTTGGCGTCGTTGATCTCGGCGTTCTCGTTGGCGATGCGGGCCGACGGCTCGTCGATGTCGGTGCCGACCGCGATAGGCGATCCGGTCTTGGCCGCCGCAATGGCCAGGACGCCCGTGCCGCAGCCGACGTCCAGCACCTTTTCGAACGTCTCGGTCTTCAACAGATTATCGAACGCCTCCAGGCATCCCACCGTCGTGCCGTGGTGGCCGGTGCCGAAGGCCGCGCCGGCGTCGATCTTCAGCGTGACCCGCCCTTCCGGCACCTTGCCCTGATCGTGCGCCCCATAGACGAAGAACCGCCCGGCCTCGACCGGCGGCAGGCCCGACAGCGACATGGCCAGCCAGTCGGCGTCGGCCAGCTTTTCAACCTCCACCGTCACCGCATGACCGGCCAGGACCGCCTTCAGCCCCTCGACCTCGTCGTCGGTCGTCGGGAAAGCGTCGATGCGCCAGATCTCGCGATCCTCGTCCTCCTCCAGAATGGAATAGGTCGCGCCCTCCAGTCGGGGATCGAGGTCGATGGCCTCTGCGGCGGCCTCGGCGGCGGCGCGGGGGCCGCGGGCGATTATCTGAAGAGCGGACTCGGACATTTCTCAAACACCGGTATCATGGCGAATCATTGCGGCCCGGCGCTGTGCCGGCCCGTTTGTCGCGTTCGTCTAAACCGAGGGGTCGGGGAAATACATGGCCAAAGCACCATCCGCGTCTAAACCTGCCGCCGAAAAGTCGGCGACCGCCAAACCGGCGTCCAAGAAAACCGCCGCCAAGGCCGCTGCGCCCAAGGCCGTGAAGCCGGCCGAAAAGCCCAAGGCCGCCGCGACCAAGCCCGCAGCCGCAAAGCCTGCGGCGAAGGCCGCGACCGCCAAGCCTGTGGCGGCGAAGGCCGCCGCCTCCAAGGCGGCTCCGAAGGCTGCTGCGCCGAAGCCCGCCGCAAAGGCAGCGGCTCCGAAGACCGCCGCAAAGACCGCGACGCTCAAACCCGTCGCCAAGGCGCCTGCGGCCAAGCCCGCCGCCGCAAAGCCGGCCGCCAAGGCCGCGCCCAAGGCGACCGCCAAACCCGCTGCAAAGCCCGCCGCGACCAAGGCCGCCGCACCCAAGACCACGGCGCCGAAGGCCGCCGCTGCGCCCAAAACCGAAACCAAGGCTCCCGCCGCTGTCGCACCGTCGCCCGCCCCGGCCGCCGCGCCTGCGCCCAAGCCGGTCGAGGCCGCCAAACCCGTCGAGGCCCCCAAGCCCGCGCCGGCCGCGACGCCCAAGGCCGAAGCTCCCAAGGTCGAGGAAAGCAAGGGCTTCTTCGCCAAGCTGGGCGACATGATCTTCGGCAAGCGCTGATCTCGCATTTGCAGCGAACGGGATCGCCGGGCGGATCACTCCGCCCGGCGATTTGCGTTTAGGCCCCAATAGAAACGAGACGGAGACGACCCGATGGCGGGACTGAAGGACAAACGCGGCTTCATCGACAAGGACCGGCTGGACCTGTCCGAACGTCAGGCCGTCGAATACTGGATGAAGCGCTGGGGCGTGACCAAGGACCAGATCACGGCCGCCCACCGCAAGGTCGGCCGCATGACCAAGGACATCGCCGCCGAACTGGGCAAGAAACGCTGATCGAGCCGGCCGTGTCGGGCAGCCCGCAAAAACCATGAATACTTGACTTTGACGCAGGGGCTTCTATATGCGCCCCAGCCTCGGGACAGGTCTGCGATACGCGCCGCCCGCTCGCCCACAGAGGGGCGGTTCCGTCGCTGCTATGCACGCAGACGCTTTTCTTCCCTAGGATTCATGACCGAATTTTCCCAACTGGGCCTTTCGCCCACGACCCTGAAGGCCGTCGCCGAGACGGGCTACACCACCGCCACCCCCATTCAGGAACAGGCCATTCCGGTCGCCCTGGCCGGACGCGATGTCCTGGGCATCGCCCAGACCGGCACCGGCAAGACCGCCGCCTTCACCCTGCCCCTGGTCGAGCGGCTGGCCACGGGCCGCGCCCGCGCCCGGATGCCGCGCGCCATCGTCCTGGCCCCGACCCGCGAACTGGCCGATCAGGTCGCCGAAAGCTTCGCCAAATACGCCAAGGGCACCAAGCTCAGCTGGGTGCTGCTGATCGGCGGCGTCTCCATGGGCGATCAGGTGGCCGCGCTGAACAAGGGCGTCGATGTCCTGATCGCCACCCCCGGCCGCCTTCTGGACCTGTTCGAACGCGGCAAGATGCTGCTGACGGGCGTGGAGATCATGGTCGTCGACGAAGCCGACCGGATGCTGGACATGGGCTTCATCCCCGACATCGAGCGCATCTTCAAACTGACGCCGCCGCGTCGCCAGACCCTGTTCTTCTCGGCGACCATGCCGCCCGAGATCACGCGCCTGACCACGGCCTTCCTGAAGGACCCGACCCGGATCGAGGTGTCGCGTCCGGCCCAGACCGCCGACACCATCACCCAGTATCTGGTCCGCATCCCGACCAGCGACCCCAAGGCCAAGCGCACCGCCCTGCGCGCCCTGGTCGAACGCGCCGACGTCAAGAACGGCATCGTCTTCTGCAACCGCAAGTCCGAAGTCGATATCGTCGCCAAGTCGCTGCAGAAGCACGGCTTCGACGCCGCCCCCATCCATGGCGACCTGGACCAGGCGCACCGGATGAAGACCCTGGCCGATTTCCGCGCCGGCAATCTGAAGATCCTGGTCGCCTCCGACGTCGCCGCACGCGGTCTGGACATCCCCGACGTCAGTCACGTCTTCAACTACGACGTCTCGCACCACGCCGACGACTACGTCCACCGCATCGGCCGCACGGGCCGCGCCGGACGCCTGGGCCAGGCCTTCATGATCGTCACCCCCTCCGACGACAAGTCGCTGGATAAGGTGCTCAAGCTGATCAAGAAGGACCCCGAGGAACTGGTCCTGGACGGCATCGACTTCGCCGCCATCAAGGACGGCCCGCGCCGCGACGACAAACGCTCGGGCGGCCGTGAACGATCGGGCGAACGCGGTCGCGGACGCTCGCGCAGCAGCGGCGACAGCGCCGCGCCCGCCGTCGAACAGGCCGAAGTCGCCGTCGCGACCGAGGTTCAGGACGCCGAGGCTCCCCGCAGCCGCAGCCGCCGCAAGACCCGCCCCGAGGCCAGGGCCGAGGTCGAAACGCCGGTCGTCGCCGCAGCCGCCGTCGAGACCCCCGCTTCGGTCGAGGCCCCGCGCGCCCCACGCGCCGACCGCGAACCCCAGTTGCTCCAGTCGGATCGTCGCGGCGACCGCAAGGCTGCCCGCGACGACAATCCGCGTCAGGGCGTGCGCGGTTTCGGCGACGACATCCCCGCCTTCCTGCGCCGCCCCGTGGTTGTCCGCGCCTGACCCCGTGAACGGAAACGGCGCGCAGAAAGTCCGCGCCGTTTACCCTGCATTACGGAACAGCCCTTAGTCTGCCCCTCGAAGACGTCCCCAGAACGGGGATCGGGGGAAGTTAAAGAATGTCCAAGCAGGTCGAGACGGCGCTGAGGGGCCCTGAAGCCTATGCCCTGGCGCGCAACGTCATCGCCGAGATGGAGAAGGCGGGCGTCTGGCCGACGCCGCTGAATTTCGAGCTTTGGCTGCATTACGTCAGCGATCCCGAAGGCGCCCTGGCGCGCGAGATTCGCCTGCTTCTCGATCAATCCGTCGCCATTTCCGACAAGACCGCCGAGATGCTGGCGGCGGAATTCCTGCCGCGCGGCCGCCTGCCGGACCAGATTCGCAACGTCGGCGCCGTGCTGGACCGCGAACTGGCCAGCGTCGCCAACGCCATCGCCATGGCGCACAAGACCCAGGCCGACTATGGCGAGACCCTGGCCGATGCGTCGCATACCATGGAGAACGCCGAGGACCCGTCGGCGCTGAAATCCCTGGTCGGCGGCCTGTCCACCGCGACCAAGCGCGTTCGCCGCGAGACGGCCATCCTGGAAAAGAGGCTGGAAAAGTCGAACAAGGAGATCGTCCGCCTGCGCGAAAACCTGGAACAGGTTCGCCGCGACGCCATGACGGACGCCCTGACCAACCTGGCCAACCGCAAGGCGTTCGACGAACGGCTGGAGGCCGCCTGCGCCCCCGACGACGGCTCGCCCCTGGCCCTGGCCATCCTCGACATCGACCACTTCAAGCGGTTCAACGACACTTGGGGCCACCAGACGGGCGATCAGGTGCTGCGTTACGTCTCGACCGTCCTGTCCAACATCTGCGGCAAGCACCGATTCGCGGCCCGGTTCGGCGGCGAGGAGTTCGCGATCATCTTCCCCGGCGAAAGCGCCGGCGTGGTGATGGCGGCGATGGAGAGCATCCGCAGCGAGGTCGCCTCTCGCGCCCTGCGCCGCCGCTCGACCAACGACGACCTGGGCTCCGTCACCATTTCGGCCGGTTTCGCCCTCCGTCGCAAGGGCGAGACGGCCGCCAGCCTGCTGGAACGCGCCGACGCCGCCCTCTACGATTCCAAGCGCAAGGGCCGCAACTGCATCACCGCCGCCCCCTCGGCGGATCTGGCGGCGCGACAGGTCGCCTGAAGCCCTCTGACAAGGCGAAGCTTTCTGCCATAGTCGCCCCATGCGCAGCTTCGCCTTCAACATCGCCTATTGGATTCTGTCGGTCGGCTACGGCCTGACCGCCGCCTTCGCCGCCCTGGCCCCCGGTCGCGGCCCCGCCAGCTGGGTCATCCGCCGCTATGTGAAGCGGATGGTTCAGGCCATGGCCCTGTTCGCGGGCATCCGCCTGCGGGTGCTGGGCAAGGACCGCCTGCCCGCCGGCGCCTTCATCGTCGCCTCGAAACACCAGAGCTGGGGCGACGGCTTCGCCACCTACGACCAGTTCGACGACCTGGCCTTCGTCACCGGCGACCATCTGGAGAAGTTTCCCCTGCTGGGCGGGGTGCTGAAGAAGCTGGGCGCCATCGTCGTCAACTCCTGCGGCGGCCACGAAGCCCGCAAGGCCCTGGCCATGCGGGCCGCCGAAGCCCGCGCCGAAAACCGCAAGATCCTGATCTATCCCGAGGGCCACCTGGCCCCGGTCGGGCAGAAGTACAAATACCGTTCCGGCGTCTGGCACATGTATCGCGACTTCGACATGCCGGTCGTGCCCCTGGCCACCAACCTCGGCCTGTTCTGGCCCGAGGAGAAGTACGAGAAGCACGCCGGAACGGCCACGCTCGACTTCCTCGACCCGATCCCCACCGGCCTGCCCAAGGACGAATTCCTGGCCCGGCTGGAGGCCGTGATCGAGGCCCGCACCGCCGAACTGGTCGCCGAGGCGACGGGTCGGCCCGTCACGCCCGCCGTTCTGATCGACGCGCCGACGAAGTAGCGGACTTGGGCGTCTTCCCCGACGCCTTCCTGACCGCCACCGCCAGCGACCGCCGCGCCCAGTCGACCGCCTCGTCGGGATCGTCCAGCGCCGTCTCGGGCAGGGTCCAATAGCTCATGCTCATCGTCCGCCCGTCCTTGGTCGGAAAGGTGAACGGCCGTGAGCCCGCCGCCTCGAACGCCTCGCCCAGCGCTTCGTCGCCCTTCAGCCAGACCACGCCGTCGTCCAGCAGGGCGAAGATCACGCCCGACGCATAGACCCCCGCCCCGCCGAACATCCGCTTGATCTCCAGCCGGCCCAGCGCCTGGAAATGCTCGCGGACCCATTCCCCGAAGTCGGCGTCGTAGGCCATCTCAGGCGCCGGCGGCCGGAACGATGGTCACGCTCTCGCCGCAGCCGCAGGCGTCGGTCTGGTTCGGATTGTTGAAGACGAATTTGGAGGCCAGCCGCGTCGTCTCGAAATCGATCTCGGTGCCGATGAGGAACAGAACGGCCTTGGGTTCGATCAGAATGGTGACGCCCTTGTCCTCGACCACCTCGTCCAGCGGCCCGATCTCGTCGGCATAGGCGAAGGTGTATTCCTGCCCCGCGCAGCCGCCGTTCTTGACCCCGATCCTCAGGCCGATGTGGGCGTTGTCGGCGTTATCCAGAATTTCGCGCACCCGCTCGGCGGCCGCGTCGGTCAGGGTGACGGCCTTGGGGCGCGGACGGCGCGGACGGGATGTGGCTTGAAGCTCGGTCATCGGGCCTTCCCTTCTCCGTCATCCTCGTGCTTGACCCGAGGATCGGATACGCCGTCGCACGGCGTCCGCGCATGAGCGGCTGACAATCCGGCCCTCGGGTCAAGCCCGGGGGTAACGGCGTTATCGGCGGCGGCCATCAGAACATATTGAGCGCGAGCTTGGCCTCGTCGCTCATCTTCGAGGAATCCCACGGCGGATCGAACACCAGATTGGCCTTGGCGCTGCGGACCCCCTCGACCTTCTCCACCGCCGTCTCGACCCAGCCGGGCATCTCGCCCGCCACAGGACAGCCGGGCGCCGTCAGGGTCATGTCCACCACCACGTCGCGGTCGTCGTTGACGTCCACGCGATAGATCAGGCCCAATTCATAGATGTCGACCGGGATTTCCGGGTCATAGACGGTCTTCAGCGCCTCGATCAGGTCCTCGGTCAGCTTGTCCAGCTCCCCTTGCGACAGGGCGCTTTTCTGCGGCTCGTCCCAGGCGGCCTGGAAGGCGTCGCTGTCCTGAATGGTGTTCTCTGTCATCGGCTTACACGAAGAAGTTCCGCGCCTTGATCAGCGCGTCCACGAAGGCGTCTGCATCCTCCACGGTGTTATATAGGGCGAAGGAGGCGCGGGTGCTCGACGTCACGCCCAATCTTTTCGCCAGCGGTTCGGCGCAGTGGGTCCCGGCCCGCACGGCGACGCCGTAACGGTCCATGATCTGAGCCACGTCATGGGCGTGCGCCCCCTCGACGGCGAAGGTCAGGATGGCGCCCTTGCCCTCGGCCTGCCCCAGAATCCGCAGCCAGTCCTGGCCCTGCAGTCGCTCGACGGCGTGACGATACAGGGCGTGTTCGTGCGCCTGAACCGCCGCCCGGTCGTATTGCGCCAGCCACTCCAGCGCCGCGCCCAGGCCGATGGCCTCCAGGATCGGCGGCGTCCCCGCCTCGAACCGATGCGGCGGCCGGGCATAGGTAATCCGGTCCTGCTCGACCCGTTCGATCATCTCCCCGCCCCCCTGATAGGGCGGCAGGGCCTCCAGCGCCTCGGCCTTGCCGTACAGGGCGCCGATGCCGGTGGGGCCGAACAGCTTGTGGCCCGTGATGACATAGAAGTCGCAGCCGATGGCCTGCACGTCCGGCGTCGCATGGACCGCGCCCTGGCAGCCGTCGATCAGCACCTGCGCCCCCGTCGCATGAGCCAGCCGCGTGATCTCCGCGACCGGATTCACCGTCCCCAGCACGTTCGACATATGGGTGACGGCGACCATCCGCGTCCGGGGCCCCAGCAGGTCGGCATAGGCCGCCATGTCCAGCGACCCGTCATCCCGGATCGGCGCCCATTTCAGCACCGCCCCATGCCGCTCGCGCAGGAAGTGCCACGGCACGATGTTGGAGTGATGCTCCATCTCGGTGACGATGATCTCGTCACCCGGCCGAATCGACAGGCCGAGGCCATTGGCGACCAGATTGATCGCCTCGGTTCCGCCCTTGGTCCAGACGACCTGTTCGGCCGTCTCGGCGTTCAGGAACCGGGCCACGATCTCGCGCGCCTTTTCGAACGCCTCGGTCGCCTCGTTCGACAGGGTGTGCAGGCCGCGATGGACGTTGGCGTAACCGCCCTCCATCGTCGCGACCAGGGCGTCGATCACCGCGCGCGGCTTCTGGGCCGAGGCCGCATTGTCCAAATAGACCAGCGGCTTGCCGTTCACCTGTCGCGACAGGATCGGGAACTGCGCCCGCACAGCATAGGGATCGAAGGTGTTCACAACCGCGCCGTCAGCCATTCCCGCGCCACCTCTCTCGCGCCTTCGTGCTCGATCCGGTCGATGACCTCGATCAGGAAGGCCTGCGTCAGCAGGGCGCGCGCTTCCTCGGCCGGAATGCCGCGCTGCTGCATGTAGAACAGGGCGCTCTCGTCCAGCGTCCCCACCGTATTGCCGTGCGCGCACTGCACGTCGTCGGCATAGATGATCAGTTCCGGCTTGGCGTCGATCTCGGCCCGCTCGCTGGCGATCAGGGCGTGGTGGCCCATCCGCGCATCGGTGCCGTCCGCCCCGCGCTCGACCACGATCTTGCCCTGGAAGACGCCCCGCGCCGTATCCCGGGCCACGCCCTTGATCAGCTGTGAGGTCGCGCCGTCCGGTCCCCGATGATCAACAACGCTCGTCAGATCGACGTGCCTTTCCCCGTTCAGGACATACAAGCCGTCCATGCGAACCGTCGCGCCTTCCCCGGCATGGGCGATGCGGGTTTCCAGTCGTTGCAACCGCGCACCGGTCGCGACAATGGTCTGACGATAGGTGGCGTTCTTCGAGAGATGCACCTCGGCCGACGTGACAGAAATCGCATCATGTGGCTCTTCGATCAAAACGATACGCTCAAGTGTAGCGCCCTCATCGACCAAGAACTCGATCAGCGTGTTGGAGAGATAGGCTTCACCCCAACCCTCATGGGACTCCAGAACGGTGGCGTGGGCGCCGGCCTCGACCAGCAAGCCGATGCGCGCATGGTGGCCGGTCTTCACGGCATCGCTCAGCAGGCGCAATGCAATAGAGCGCGGTTCGCCTGCCTTGAATGAAATGATGCAGACGCCTTCCAGCGCCTTGGCGGCAGCCAACGCGCCCATAGGCATCTCGTCAGCCATCCGAGGCGCATCGGGACCGGCGTGACGCACAACCTCGACGCCTGCCTCCAGGCTGTCTTCCGACCACCAGTTCAAGCGACCATTGGCGATCAGCACTTCATTGGTGGTCAGTGTATTGAACGGCCCGTCGTTCGGCTCGCCTTGGAGCAAGGCCGGGGACAGCGGCGGTTCATCACGAACCCAGCGACGCAGATCGGAATACTTCCAGGCCTCAGTGCGTCGTGACGGAATGGTCTCGATGGCCTTCAAATCAATACGAATTGGGGCGCTCATGCCGCCTGCGGCAGATACTTGTCGTACCCTTCCGCCTCCAGCTCCAGCGCCAACTCCGGCCCGCCCGAGGCGACGATGCGGCCGCCCGCCAGCACATGCACCCGGTCCGGTTTGATATAGTCCAGCAGGCGCTGATAGTGGGTGATGACCAACATGGCGCGGTCCGGCGAACGCAGGGCGTTCACCCCCTCCGACACGATCCGCAGGGCGTCGATGTCCAGGCCCGAATCCGTCTCGTCCAGGATCAGAAGCGACGGCTCCAGCAGCGCCATCTGCAGGATTTCCATCCGCTTCTTCTCGCCGCCGGAGAAGCCGACGTTCAGCGGCCGCTTCAGCATGTCGAAGTCCATCTTCAACGCCTTTGACGCTTCCCGCACCAGCTTCAGGAAGGCCGGCGCCGCCACCTCCTCCTCGCCCCGCGCGCGCTTCTGAGCGTTCAGCGCCGTCCGCACAAAGGTCAGGGCCGGCACGCCGGGGATCTCGATCGGATACTGGAACGACAGGAAGACGCCCTTGGCCGCCCGCTCGGCCGGGTCCAACGCCAGCAGGTCCTGGCCCGCCCATTCGACCGACCCTTGCGTCGCCTCATAGCCCGGCCGTCCCGAAAGGGCGTAACCCAGCGTCGATTTCCCCGCCCCGTTCGGCCCCATGATGGCATGGACCTCGCCCGCCGGAACATCGAGCGTCAGCCCCTTGAGGATCGGCTTTTCACCGACGGAGACGTGGAGGTTGTTGATCTTCAGCACGCGAATGAACCTGAATTCTGAATCTTGAATATCGTCATCCTCGGGCTTGTCCCGAGGACCCATTGTTCCAACGCAGGGCCGGTTGGAGCCTTGACCAACGGATCGCACGCGCTGATCCGAGCCCCAGGATGACGGAAAGGAGCGAAAGCCGCGCCCGCTACTCTTCCGTCGGCCCGTGCATCCAAACTGCCGGTCGATCCCATTCCAGCGAAAGGTCCGCCCAGCGCGGATTGTCTCTTTCGATCAGATTGATCTTCCAGTCGCGAAGATAGCGTTTGATGGCCTTTTCCCGCCTGATCGCGGCCGTCATCATTTCGAACGGTTCGAACCAAACCAGTTGCGACAGGCCGTGCGTCTTGGTGAACCCGTCGAAGGTTCCGTCCCGATGTTGGCGCACACGCCGATACAGGTCGCTGGTGACGCCGGTGTACAATGTCCCGTATGGCTTGTTCGTCACGATGTAGGCGGCGATGAACGGGCGCGCATTCGGCATACGCCAAAGCTTGCAGCAGCATGGGCCCTCGGGACAAGCCCGAGGGTGACGATCTTAGAGGATCAGCCAACCGACCCCTCCAAACTGATCGCCACCAGCTTCTGCGCCTCCACCGCGAACTCCATCGGCAGTTCCTGAAGCACGTCGCGGACGAAGCCGTTGACCAGAAGGGCCACCGCCTCCTCCTCCGACAGGCCGCGCTGCTGGGCGTAGAACAGCTGGTCGTCGGACAGGCGCGTCGTGGTCGCCTCGTGCTCCAACTGGGCCGAGCCGTTGCGGGCCTCGATATAGGGGATGGTGTGCGAGCCGCAGTCCTTGCCGATCAGCAAGGAATCGCACTGGGTGAAGTTCCGCACCCCCGTCGCCTTCGGATGCACCGAGACCAGGCCGCGATAGGTCGAATCCGACCGGCCCGCCGACACCGCCTTGGCGATGATCCGCGACTTCGAGTTCCGGCCCAAGTGGATCATCTTGGTGCCGGTGTCGGCCTGCTGATGCCCATTGGTGATGGCGATGGAGTAGAATTCGCCCGACGACTCCTCGCCCTTCAGGATGCAGGACGGGTATTTCCAGGTCACGGCCGAACCCGTCTCCACCTGGGTCCACGACACCTTGGACCGATCGCCCCGGCAGTCGGCGCGCTTGGTGACGAAGTTGTAGATGCCGCCCTTCCCCTCGGCGTCGCCGGGATACCAGTTCTGGACGGTCGAATATTTCACCTCGGCGTCGTCCAGCGCCACGATCTCGACCACAGCCGCGTGAAGCTGGTTCTCGTCGCGCATCGGCGCGGTGCAGCCCTCCAGATAGGAGACGTAAGCCCCCTTGTCGGCGATGATCAGGGTCCGTTCGAACTGGCCCGTCTGGCTCGCATTGATGCGGAAATAGGTCGACAGCTCCATCGGGCAGCGCACGCCCGGCGGGATGTAGACGAACGACCCGTCCGAAAACACCGCGCTGTTCAGAGCCGCGAAATAGTTGTCCGAGACCGGCACCACCGACCCCAGATATTGCCGCACCAGATCAGGATATTCGCGCAAAGCCTCGGAAATCGGCATGAAAATCACGCCGACCTTGGCCAGTTCCTCCTTGAAGGTCGTGACCACCGACACGCTGTCGAACACGGCGTCCACGGCCACGCGCGGCGCACCCTGCACGCCCGCCAGCACCTCCTGCTCCTTCAGCGGGATGCCCAGCTTCTTATAGACCTCCAGAATCTCGGGATCGACCTCGTCCAGAGACTTCGGCCCCTCCTTCTGCTTGGGGGCCGCATAGTAGAACAGGTCCTGATAATCGACCGGCTCGTATTTCACCGCCGCCCAGGTCGGCTCCTCCATCGCCAGCCAGCGCTCATAGGCGGCGAGGCGCCATTCCAGCATCCATTCCGGCTCGCCCTTCTTCTCGGAGATGAAGCGCACGATGTCGGCGTTCAGCCCCTTGGGAGCGAACTCCTGCTCGATGTCCGAGGTGAAGCCGTGCGCGTATTTTTCCAGCGCGGCGACGGCGTCGATGGTTTCCTTGACGGCGGCCATCAGGCGACCTCTCTCACGCGCTCGGCGGCGCGTGTCTTGTGCTTTTCATAGGCGGCGACCCAGGCGTCGGCGAACCGGACCCAGTCGTTCTCAGTGGTCCCCCAGCCGCCGGACACGCGCACGCCCCCGGTCGCCAGGGCGGTCAGGCCCATGGCGCTGATGGTCTTGGACGGCTTGACCTTGCCCGACGAACAGGCCGACCCCGCCGACACCATGACGCCGGTCAGATCGAGCGTGATCAGCTGCTGCGGGCTGTCCCAGCCCTCGACCGCCATGAACAGGGTGTTGGGCAGACGGGCGACCGACCCGCCGATGATGACGGCGCCCGCCGCCTTGACTCTGGCCTCGGCCGCATCGCGCCAGGCGACGTGCGACCCCATCGTCTCCAGATCGCGCGCGGCGCAGTCGGCGGCGACGCCGAAGCCGGCGATGCCCGGCACATTCTCGGTCCCGGCGCGCAGGCCCCGCTCCTGCCCCGCCCCGTGCAGGATGCGAACGCCCGACACGCCTTCCTTCAGGATCAGGGCGCCGACGCCCTGCGATCCGCCCAGCTTGTGCGCCGATAGCGTCAGGCTGTCGGCGTCCAGCGCCCGGATGTCGACCGCGATCTTGCCCGCCGACTGGATGGCGTCGACGTGCAGCCAGCCGCCCGCCGCCCGCACGAGTTTCGCCGCCTCGGCGATCGGCTGGATGACGCCGCTTTCGTTGTTGGCGTGATGAATGGCCACGACCGCCCGGCCCGGACGGCTCAGCGCCTCGGCCAGCCCGTCCAGATCGATCACCCCGTTGGCATCGACCGGCAGAACTTCGACCGGCGCGCCCGCGTTCGCCGCCGCCTCGGCCACGCAAGGATGTTCGGTCGCCGACACGATCAGCCGTTCGCAACCGGCCGCCAGGGCGCTGGCGATCCCCTGGGCGTTGGCTTCCGTGCCGCCCGAGTTGAAGATCACCGCCGTCGGGTCCGCCCCGACCAGTTCGCCGACCTGGGCCCGCGCCGTCTCGACCCGCGCCCGCGCCCGACGGCCGGCCGCATGGACCGCCGACGGATTGCCGTTGTCGGCCAGCGCCCGCGCCATGACGTCCAGCACTTCCGGCCGCACCAGGCCCGAGGCGTTGTAATCCAGATAGACGCCGCTCATGCCGCCACCCCCACGGCCGAGGCTTCGACATTGCGCCGACGCTGGCCCGTGCGGTTCATCACCACGTCCTCCAGCGACACGCCGGCCAGATAGCGATGGATCTCGTCGCCCAGGTCTTCCCAAAGATTATGGGTGATGCAGCGTTCGCCGGCCAACATGCAGCCCTTGGGCGAGCCATGCGCCACGCATCGCGTCGCCCGGATCGGCTCGTCCACCGCCAGCACGATTTCCGCCACCACCGTCTCGTGCGCGCCCTTGGCCAGACGGTATCCGCCGCCGGGTCCGCGCACGCTCCTGACCAGTTCGCTCTTTCTCAGACGGGCGAACAACTGCTCCAGATAGCTCAGCGAAATTTCCTGACGCGCGGCGATTTCGGCCAGCGACACGGCCCGGATCTCGCCGCCCTCGCCGCGCCCGTTCTTGGCCAGATCGGCCATCGCCATCACGGCGTATCGTCCCTTGGTCGACAGACGCATTTCGCACCTTCAAAAATTGCGCGCTTTTCGGGGCTCCTGTGCTAGAACCCGCGCCTTCGCAAAGGCGGCGCGCTTGCGGAGGGACTTATAAAGTCCCACCTCGGCGGTCAAGTATTACGCACTCGCGAAATGACAGTTGAACGGATTCCAGAGCCCAATGCCTGAAGTCATCCTGCCCGGCGCCTCCGGTCGCATCGAAGGCCGCTATTCCCCGGGCAAGCGCCCGAACGCCCCGATCGCCCTGATCCTGCACCCGCACCCCAAGGCGGGCGGGCATATGAACAACCCGGTCGCCGTCACCTTGCACCAGCTGTTCCAGCAGCGGGGCTTTGCGACCCTGCGCTACAATTCGCGCGGCGTGGGCAAGTCGCAAGGCGAGTTCGATTCGGGCATCGGCGAGCTGGCGGACGCCGCCACCGCACTGGACTGGCTTCAGGCCAACAATCCCGGCGCCAGCCAGACCTGGGTCGCCGGCTATCAGTTCGGCGCCTATATCGGCATGCAGCTGTTGATGCGTCGCCCCGAAACGGACGGCTTCATCTCGGTGTCCCCGCCGTCGAACATGTACGACTTCAGCTTCCTGGCCCCCTGCCCGGCGTCCGGCCTGTTCCTGCATGGCACGGCCGACACCATCGTTCCGCCGGTCGAGGTCGAGCGCGTGGTCAACAAGCTGCGGACCCAGAAGGGCATCATCATCGACTATGAACTGGAAGAGGGCGCCAGCCACTTCTGGCAGGACCATATGAGCGCGGTCGAAACCCGCGTCGGCGCCTATCTGGACAAGCGGCTGGAAGAAAAGCCGGCCTGACGCCGCCTCTTCCGCCCGTTTTCCCGACGCCGCTTCAGCCTCGCTGAGGCGGCGTTCGTCGTTTCAGTGCGGGGTTTCAGTGCGGCGTTTCCTCGACGGCGTGGGCCACGCCGTGCGCGCGCACGCACCAGACGACGCTGACGATCATCAGGACGATGGCGACGATCTCCACCGCCGCCGGCGCGCGCCGTTCCAGAACATAGCCGTAGAGAAAGGCGAACACCGTCTCGAACACGATCATCTGGCCCAGCATGGTCAGGGGCAGACGCCGGCTGGCCTGATTCCACAGGGCGTTGCCGATGATGGAGGCCAGCAGCGCAACCCCGAGGCACACGCCCGCCAGCCGCGCCCACGCCTCCGCGTCCAGCACGGGCGACGTCATCACGGCGGGGACCGCCAGCACCAGGGCCAGGCCGCCCGTGACCACCCCGGTCAGCAGCGACCAGTCGTGCGGCGACACCTGCGTCAGCCGCGCCATCCATCGGCTGTTGCCCACCGCATAGGCCGTCCAGGACGCCAGCGCGCCGAAGGCGCAGGCTAGGCCGATCAGGGCCTGCGCCCCCGTCGGCCCGCCCGCCGTCCCTTGCCCCAACGCGCGCCAGCCGATCAACCCGACCGCCAGCGCCGCCAGAGCGATGGGCGGCGCCGTCCGCGACAGCGGCGGTCCGTTCCGATCCCTCAGCCCCCACAGGGCCACCACCACCGGCACCATGCCGACGATCAGGGCCGAGGCGGCCACGCCCGCCAGATGCACCGCAACCACCAGAAAGGCGAAATAGACCAGATTCCCCGCCAAGCTCAGCCAGACCAGGGCCCGCCACGCCCGCACATCGATCAAGGGCGCCAGCCGTCGCCAGCGCGGCGCGATCAAAACCGCCGCGATCACCCCATAGGCCAGATACCGCCCCGCGGTCAGCAACAGCGGCGACGCCTCGGGCGACAGCTTAGGCGCCAGAAACACCAGCCCCCACAGCGCGCCCGCGCCCAATCCGGCCGCCACGCCCCACAGACGTTCGCGGGATGCCGCCGCCATGCTCGCTCCATCGTTCGAAACCCGATCGGCGCTTACACCGTTCGTCACGCGGCGAACACCGCCGGTTAAGCCGACGCGCCCATCATGGCGCCGAACTCGCGTCAGGATATTCCATGCGTATCGCCGCCTGCACCCTTGCCCTTCTGCTCTCGGCCGCCGCCTTTCCCGCCGCGGCCCGGGACGGCCGCGACTTCTGCGCCGACCGCCCCGGCAAGGGAACGCCGCCCAGTTGAGTGCAATTTGGCGGCTCCTTCCAAACGTGCGGGCGCGGCCGATTATAGATCGGCCTCGGGTCGTGGGCGCCAAAAGCCGGGGCGGAGGGCGCAAACCCTTGCCGGGCAAGGGATTGGCGTCGCGAAATAGGACGGCTGCGGCGCTGGGCGCGTTGACCGGCGCCCCGCGTGCGATACGAAGGGGGATGCGGCTGCCCTTGATCCCCCATCCGATTTCGCGCCACGACGGGCTGACCCTGGAGGTGGAGGCGCGGCGGCAGGGCGGTCGGCTCAGTCTGGACTATGCGCTGTCGGGGCCGGTGGAGACGGTGCTGTGGCCGCAAGGCGCGTCGCGGGCGCGGACCGACGACCTGTGGCGGGCGACCTGTTTCGAGGCGTTCGCGGCGACGCCGGACGGCTATGTCGAATACAATCTGTCGCCGTCGGGGGCGTGGGCGGCCTATCGATTCGACGGCTATCGGCAGGGGATGCGGGCCTTCGACATGGCGGCGCCCTTCATTATGACGCGCCGGGCGCCGGGGCAGTTCGCGCTGACGGCGGACGTGACCCTGCCGGACGAAGCGACGGGGGCGATCGGCCTGACCGCCGTGATACAGGGGATGAACGGTTCGGTCGGATACTGGGCGCTGAGGCATTCGTCGGATAAGCCGGACTTTCATCATCCCGACTCCTTCGCGCTGGAACTGCCATGAATTTCGGTCTCGACCGCCTGCTGTCCGATGACGCGCTGCGGGCGCCGTTGAAGGGGCGGCGCGTGGCGCTGCTGGCGCATCCGGCCTCGGTGACGCGCGACCTGACCCATGCGGTGGATGCGCTGGCCGCCTGTCCCGAGATCAGGCTGAGCGCCGCCTTCGGGCCGCAGCATGGGATGAAGGGCGACCTGCAGGACAATATGATGGAGAGCCCGGATGATCGCGATCCGGTGCATGGCATCCCGGTCTTCAGCCTGTACGGCGAGGTGCGGCGGCCCAGGGACGAATGGATGGAGACGTTCGACGTCATCCTGATCGACCTGCAGGACCTGGGGTGCCGCATCTACACCTATGTCACGACCCTGCTCTATGTGCTGGAGGCGGCGGCGAAACACGGCAAGGCGGTGTGGGTGCTGGACCGGCCCAACCCGGCGGGGCGGCCGGTCGAGGGGCTGACGCTGCGGCCCGGATACGAGAGCTTCGTCGGGGCCGGCCCGATGCCGATGCGGCATGGGATGACGATGGGCGAACTGGGCCTGTGGTTCATCGACCAGTTCAGGCTGGAGGTCGAATACCGGGTGATCCAGATGCAGGACTGGGCGCCGGAACAGGGGCCGGGCTTCGGCTGGCCGCTGGGCGAACGGTCTTGGGTCAACCCCAGCCCCAATGCGCCGAACCTGTCGATGGCGCGGGCCTATGCCGGGACGGTGATGCTGGAGGGGGCGACCCTGTCGGAGGGGCGAGGCACGACCCGGCCGCTGGAGCTGTTCGGGGCGCCCGACATCGACGCGCGGGCGGTGATCGCGGAGATGCAGCGGCTGGCGCCCGACTGGCTGGCGGGCTGCGTGCTGCGGCCCATGTGGTTCGAGCCGACCTTCCACAAACATGTCGGAACGCTGTGCAGCGGTGTGCAGATCCACGTCGACGACCCCGCCTACGACCATGCGGCGTTCAGGCCGTGGCGGGTGCAGGCGCTGGGATTCAAGGCGATCCGGCGGCTGTATCCCGACTATGATCTGTGGCGCGATTTTCCGTATGAATATGCGTTCGGCAAACTGCCCATCGACGTGATCAACGGCGGGCCGGGCTTGCGCGAATGGGTGGACGACGCCGACGCCGCGCCGGTCGATCTGGACGCCGTGACACGGTCCGACGAGACGGCGTGGGAAGAGACGCGCAGGCGGTTCCTGCTGTATTGATCGCAAGAGACAAGGGGAGACGGGATCATGATTGCGTCAGTGTTGGCGGCGGTGCTGCAGGTCTCGGGGGCGCAGGCGACGCCCTATCCGGCCGATATGCAGCGGGCCGAGGTTTGCTACGCCCATGTCATGCTCTTGATCGAGGAGGCCGCGCGCGAAACCGGCCGGGTGGCGGGACCGAGCTGGTTCATTCGCGACTGGTGGGGCGCCAGGCTGGACGAGGCGCAATCCACGAACGACCGGCAAGCGGAGGTCAAGGCTGCGGTGGCGAAACGTGCAACCGATGACGCCGCCGGGTTCGCCTCGGAACGCACCGCCTGCATTCAGGAAGCGATCAAGGCCGGGGCCGTGCCGGGGATGGAACCCTAATCGTCGCTTTATAACTAAAATCTATTGTGCATCTGCAAATAAGTGATTGGGCTTATGTGTTGCGGTGCGGTAGGAGTGAGTCCTCCTAACCACCCCAGCCGATGGATTGCACATGGCCCTCATCAACACGACGATCAAACCCTTCGCGGCGACCGCCTACAAGGAAGGCAAGTTCGTCGACATCACCGACGCCGACGTAAAGGGCAAATGGGCCATCTTCTTCTTCTATCCGGCCGACTTCACCTTCGTCTGCCCGACCGAGCTGGAAGACCTGGCTGACTCCTATTCGACGCTGCAGGGCCTGGGCGTCGAGGTGTTCTCGGTCTCGACCGACACCCACTTCAGCCACAAGGCCTGGCACGACACCTCGCCCGCCATCGGCAAGATCAACTACTATATGGTCGGCGATCAGTCGGGCGTGATCACCAACAACTTCGACGTCATGCGTCCGGGCGTGGGCCTGGCCGACCGCGCGACCTTCCTGGTCGACCCGGAAGGCGTGATCCAGTTCATGGAAATCACGTCGGAAGGCGTGGGCCGCAACGCCTCGGAGCTGCTGCGCAAGGTCAAGGCCGCGCAATACGTCGCCGCCCACCCCGGCGAAGTCTGCCCGGCCAAGTGGGAAGAAGGCGAAGCCACCCTGGCGCCGTCGCTCGACCTCGTCGGCAAGATCTAAGACCTTTCGACCCTTCGGGTCCGGCTTCGGCCGGACCTGAGCCATCGGCGGGGGCGAGTAGCGTTTCCAGGCCCCCGCCGACTTCGGCGCCCCGTCGGCGCCCCGAGATTTTTCGCGCAGATCGCCTCGCCCGGACGCCGGGCTGGCAGGCGACGCGCCGCATACGTTTGAGGAGAAACCCATGCTGGACGCCAATCTGAAAACTCAGCTTGAGGGCTATCTCAAGAACATCGTCCATCCGGTCGAGCTGGTCGCCTCGCTGGGCGCCGGGCCCAAGTCGCAGGAGCTGAAGGCCCTGCTGGAGGACATCGTTTCCGTCTCGCACGGCAAGGTCGAGATGGGGCGCGACTATGACGACGAACGTCAGCCCAGCTTCCTGATCCGCAGGAAGGGCACGGACATCGGCGTGCGGTTCGCGGGCATTCCGCTGGGCCACGAGTTCACGTCCCTGGTGCTGGCCCTGCTGCACGTCGGCGGCCATCCGTCCAAGGCGGCGCAGGATGTGATCCAGCAGGTCAAGGACCTGGACGGCGACTATCTGTTCGAGACCTATTTCTCGCTGTCCTGCCAGAACTGCCCCGACGTGGTGCAGGCCCTGAACCTGATGAGCGTGATCAATCCGCGCATCAAACACGTCGCCATCGAAGGCGGCCTGTTCAAGGACGAGGTGGACGAACGCAAGATCATGGCCGTGCCGACCGTCTTCCTGAACGGCGAACTGTTCGGCCAGGGGCGAATGGAGCTGGAGCAGATCGTCGCCAAGATCGACACCGGCGCCGAGGCCAAGGCCGCCGAGAAGATCAAGGCCAAGGACCCGTTCGACGTCCTGGTCGTCGGCGGCGGCCCGGCCGGCGCGGCGGCGGCCATCTACACCGCCCGCAAGGGCATCCGCACCGGCGTCGTCGCCGAACGGTTCGGCGGTCAGGTGCTGGACACCATGGCCATCGAGAACTTCATCTCGGTGCCCCACACCGAGGGGCCGAAACTGGCCGCCCATCTGGAGCAGCACGTCCGCGAATACGACGTGGACATCATGAACCTGAACAAGGCGGCCAAGCTGATCCCGGCCAAGGTCGCGGGCGGCCTGCACGAGGTGGTTCTGGAGAACGGCGCCTCGCTGAAGTCGCGCACGGTGATCCTGTCGACCGGCGCGCGCTGGCGTCAGATGAACGTGCCGGGCGAGGACCAGTATCGCAACAAGGGCGTCGCCTATTGCCCGCACTGCGACGGGCCGCTGTTCAAGGGCAAGCGCGTGGCGGTGATCGGCGGCGGCAACTCGGGCGTCGAGGCGGCCATCGACCTGGCGGGCATCGTCGCCCATGTGACCCTGATCGAATACGACAGCGAACTGCGGGCCGATGCGGTGCTGCAGCGCAAGCTGGCGACCCTGCCGAACGTGCGGATCGTCACCTCGGCCCTGACGACCGAGGTTCACGGCGACGGCGAGAAGGTGACGGGCCTGTCCTACAAGGACCGCAACTCCGATGCCCAGCACGACGTCGATCTGGAAGGGATCTTCGTGCAGATCGGCCTGGTGCCCAACACCGAATGGCTGCACGGGGCGGTGGGTCTGACGCAGCGCGGCGAGATCGAGATCGATCACCGCGGAGAGACCAGCCAGCCGGGCGTGTTCGCCGCCGGCGACGTGACGACCGTGCCCTACAAGCAGATCGTGATCGCCATAGGCGAAGGCTCCAAGGCGGGCCTGTCGGCCTTCGACTATATGATCCGCACGGTTCCGGCCGACGAAACGGTGGTCGAGGCGGCCTGATCTAGTCGGGCCGTGCGGAGGCTTTTCGCATGGCCCGTATGATCTCGACCAGAAGCGCCCAGATCAGGGTGACGATGAAATAGATCCACCGCGCGGCCATCAGGATCAGGAACGGCCCCGCCCAGAGTATGGCCCAGATCGTATAGGGCAGGTCCGAATGGGTGACAGCGCCCAGGATCAGCGCGACCACCCACATCGGCAGGGTCAGCATCAGATAGGGCCAGACGGGAAACCGGCGCAGGCGCCCGATCAGCGAACGATCCCGCTTTGGCCCCGTCACGCCGCCGTCGGGAATGTGGGTCGGGTCGGCCATGTTTGCGTTTGTCGCAGCCGTTGGATCGGTTCGCAACCGCGCCCCTAGAACCGACGCGCGACGCCGACGCCGAAGGCCACGTCGGGGCTGTCGTCGTTCAGGCCCAGGTTCAGGCCGAAGTCCAGTTGGGCGTCGGGCAGGGACGGCGGCGACGAAGCCCGCGAGAGCGACCGACAGGCCCGACCCGTCGGGATTGGCCAGGGATCGACGCAGGCCAAGCGTCAGGTCGCCGAGACCCTGGGCCGTGCGCGGGCGCCGGTCGCGCGATCGGTGACCTGCTGGCGGTTCCAGACGGGCAGGCCCAGCTGCACTTCTGTCAGCTCGTCCAGACCATAGCGAACCAGCAGATCGCCGGCGTCCCAAGTCTGGGTGCGCGTGTCAGCCTGTGTCTGGCGCGAGACGTCGAACAGACCTAACTCCATCTGCAACCGGCCCTGGTCGAGGACGCAACATATTGCACTGTTTTCGAGGGTGCAGTTCAATTTCGTACCGGCCCGATTTCAGACGTTTCAGACGGTGTTTTTCGCTCGACCGTCTGAACCACCCCTCCTCCCCCACCTCGGGCCAGCAAAGGGAAGACGCCCGTCGGCATCTTTGCTAACGGAGCTTCGCCATGACCGAACACGCTTTCAAATCCGACTTCCTCCGCACCCTTCAGGCGCGCGGCTACATCCACCAGATCACCCACCCCGTCGAACTGGACAAGGCGGCGGCGTCGGGCGTGGTTCCGGCCTATATCGGGTTCGACGCCACGGCGCCGTCGCTGCATGTCGGCAGCCTGATCCAGATCATGATGCTGCGCCGCCTTCAGCAGACCGGGCACAAGCCCATCGTCCTGATGGGCGGCGGCACCACCAAGGTCGGCGACCCGACCGGCAAGGACGCCTCGCGCCCGCAGCTGACGCAGGACACGATCCAGGCCAACATCGACTCGATTCAGACGGTCTTCGCCAAATTCCTGACCTTCGGCGACGGCCCGACCGACGCGGTCATGGTCAATAACGACGACTGGCTGTCGGGCTATGGCTACATCCAGTTCCTGCGTGATTTCGGCACGCATTTCACCGTCAACCGGATGTTGGCCTTCGACTCCGTCAAGCTGCGGCTTGAGCGCGAGCAGCCGATGACCTTCCTCGAATTCAACTACATGCTGATGCAGTCGGTGGACTTCCTGGAGCTGAACCGCAGCCTGAAGGTCACGCTTCAGATGGGCGGATCGGACCAGTGGGGCAACATCACCTCGGGCGTCGATCTGGTGCGCCGCGTGGACCAGAAGGCCGCTTTCGGCCTGACCACGCCGCTGCTGACCACCGCCTCGGGCGGCAAGATGGGCAAGACCGCCCAGGGCGCCGTCTGGCTGAACGCCGAACAGCTCAGCCCCTATGACTACTGGCAGTTCTGGCGCAACGCCGAGGATGCCGACGTCGGCCGCTTCATGCGCCTGTTCACCGACCTGTCGCTGGAGCAGATCGCCGAATACGAGGCCCTGGAAGGCGCCGCCATCAACGACGCCAAGAAGGCTCTGGCCGACGCGGCGACCGCCATGCTGCACGGCGCCGACGCCGCCGCCACCGCCCGCGCCGCCGCCGAAACCGCCTTCGAAAAGGGTCAGGTCTCGGCCGACCTGCCGACCGTCGAACTGCCGGCGGCCGAGGTTTACGGCGCCATGATCGCCGCCGTCGTCGCCAAGGCCGGCCTGACCGCCTCCAACGGCGAGGCCCGCCGCCTGGCCCAGGGCGGCGGCCTGCGCCTCAACGACGCCCCCGTCTCCGACGGCGCCCAACTCCTGACCGAGTCCGACGCCCGGGACGGCGTGATCAAACTGGCCGCCGGCAAGAAGAAGATCGTGCTGGTTCGCCCCACCTAACCTCCGTCACCCTCGGGCTCGACCCGAGGGCCGAACCGCCCGCCGCATATGCGAGCGGGCGGCGCACTCCACGACCAGCATCCGATCCTCGGGTCGAGCCCGAGGATGACGGCAGGAGAAGCCAATGCCCGCCACCGAAGGCCAACCCGCCCCCGCCCTGAACCTGCCCGCCGACAGCGGCGGCCGCGTCTCGCTCGCCGCCCTGCGCGGCAAGCCCGCCGTGATCTATTTCTATCCAAAGGACGACACCACCGGCTGCACGCGCGAGGCCCAGGACTTCACCGCCCTGGCCCCCGACTTCGCCGCCCTGGGCGCGACCGTCATCGGCGTGTCCCGGGACACGGTGAAAAAGCACGACCGCTTCAAGGCCAAATACGACCTCGCCGTCGTCCTGGCCTCGGACGAGGACGGCGCCGCCTGCGAGGCGTGGGGCGTCTGGGTTCAGAAGAAGCTGTACGGCCGCGAATATATGGGCATCGAGCGCGCCACCTTCCTGATCGACACCGAGGGTCGGGTCGCCCGCGTCTGGCGCAACGTCAAGGTCGCCGACCACGCCGCCGCCGTGCTGGAGGCCGTGAAGGTTTTGTGATCGGCGAGCGCCGTTCGGAACCCGTGCTTGACCTGGGCCGCCCCTCCACGGCCTAGTGGGGCCTTGAGGGCTACAGGGGCTTGGCCGGCCTTGGCTGGCAGATGCGGAGCGCACCATGTTCACCAAGAGCAAATCCCACGACCACGGCTCGCAGGGGCTGGGCATCCCCCCGGCGCCCGAGCCGACGCCGGCCCCCGCGCCATCGGCCCTGACGGCCGCCTCCGCCCCGCGCGCGCCGGAACCGTCGCGCCCGACGCCCCGGTCCAGCAACCTGTCCACCCTGTCTGCAGGCGTGAAATACGAGGGCAACATCTCCGGCGCCGGGGAGCTTCAGGTCGACGGCTCGCTGAAGGGCGATGTGCGCGTCTCGCGCGTGGTCATCGGCGAAGGCGGCTCGGTCGAGGGCACGGTCCATGCCGACGTGCTGGACGTGCGCGGCCGCGTCTCGGGCGCCATTGTGGCCAAACAGGTCAAGCTCTACGCCACCGCCCGCGTCGAGGGCGACATCACCCAGGAGCAGCTGGCCATCGACCAGGGCGCCTGGTTTCAGGGCCGCTGCAACCAGGCCAAGCGCGACACCCCCGGCGCCGCCATGCTGGAAGCCCACGCTCCCAAGCCCGACAAGGCGGACAAGCCGGAACCCAAGACCCCGGCCTGACCAGACCCCGACAAACAAAAGGGCGGCCCGTCGGACCGCCCTTTTCCCTTAGTCCACGCTGGACCCGCGCGTCTCGCCGACCCGGGCCGCCAGGGCCGCGCCCATGAAGGCGTCCAGGTCGCCGTCCAGCACCCCTTGCGTGTCCGACGTCTCCACCTCGGTCCTCAGATCCTTCACCATCTGATACGGCTGCAGGACATAGGACCGGATCTGGTGGCCCCAGCCGATGTCCGTCTTGGCGTCGGCCAGCGCCTGGGCCGCCGCCTCGCGCTTCTGCAGCTCCAGCTCGTACAGGCGCGCCCGCAGCATCTTCCAGGCCATTTCGCGGTTCTGGTGCTGCGACCGGCCCGCCTGACAGGCCACGACCGTATTGGTCGGGGTGTGGGTCAGACGCACCGCCGAGTCGGTCTTGTTGATGTGCTGCCCGCCCGCGCCGGACGCGCGATAGGTGTCGGTGCGCACGTCCGAGGGGTTGATGTCGATCTCGATGGCGTCGTCCACGACCGGCGACACCCCGATGGAGGCGAAGCTGGTGTGGCGCTTGGCCGCCGCGTCATAGGGGCTGATGCGGACCAGACGGTGTACGCCCGATTCCGACTTCAGCCAGCCGTAGGCGTTCGGTCCCTCGATCAGGATGGTGGCCGACTTGACCCCCGCCTGTTCGCCCTCTTCATGGGCCTCGACGGTGACCTCGTAGCCGTGCGCCTTGGCCCAGCGGGAATACATCCGCAGCAGCATCCCGGCCCAGTCGTTCGATTCGGTGCCGCCGGCGCCGGAGTTGACTTCCAGATAGGCGTCGTTGCCGTCGGCCTCGCCGGACAGCAGGGCCTCCAGCTCGGCCCGCGCCGCGCGTTCCTTGATGGCGCGCAGCGACGCGCGGGCATCTTCCAGCGCGCCCTCGTCGCCTTCCTCGTCCGCCATCTCGGCCAGCATGACCCCGTCTTCCAGGTCCTGCTCCATCGCCTTGACGGTGTTGATCTTGCCTTCCAGCTGCGAGCGTTCGCGGCTGACGGCCTGGGCCTGATCCGGCTTGTCCCACAGCGTCGGGTCCTCGACCCGCGCGTTCAGCTCATCGAGCTTTCTTAGAGCGACATCCCAGTCAAAGACGCCTCCTGAGCAGAGCGACGCTCTGCTCGATGTCGGCCTTCATGGCCTCGACATCCGGTCTCATCGCAATCTCCAGCGACAGAAGTTGATGATCGTCATCCTCGGGCTTGTCCCGAGGACCCAAGGCTGGAGCCGTCTCGAAATCACCGTTGCGGCGATGTCGTCGAACCCTCTCGCGGTTCATGCGGCCCACCGATGGGTCCTCGGGACAAGCCCGAGGATGACGGAGCGTGGGTGTTAGAGCCTCAGTACAATCCGCTCAAGTCCTCGGCCGGCGCCTTCTTCGGCGGCGGCGGGGCCGAGGTCGTGGGGGCGGCGGCGGCGGCCCCGCTCGCGGCCTCCTGCTCGCGGCGGATGACCTCATAGTAGTTCTGAGGTCCGGCGGGCTGCGCCGGCCCGGTCGGGGCGGGCGGCGGGGCCTGACGCTCGGTGCCTGGGCGGAAGGCTTCCTCGATGCCGTTCACATTGCGGAAGATCGCGTTCTTGGGCCGCACGAACGGGCGGGCCGGCCGCTCCTTCAGCGCCGTCTGCATGAAGTCGGTGAACACCGGCACGGCCGCCGACGCCCCCGCCTCGCCGGAACCCAGCGAACGGTTGTCGTCGAAGCCGATGAGGACCCCCACCACGATGTCGGTGGTGAAGCCGACGAACCAGGCCGAGCGGTATTCGTTGGTCGTGCCCGTCTTGCCCGCGACCCACGGCCCCAGGCCGCGCGCGCTGGCGGCGGTGCCGCGCTGGACCACGCCTTCCAGCATGGAACTCATCTGATAGGCGGTGATCGGGTCGATGACCTGGGTTCCGCGCTGCTGAAGACGCGGCGATTCCTGACCCGAGAAGCCCCGGCCGCATTCACGGCAGCTGCGGTTGTCGGCGCGGAAGATGGTCTCGCCGTCGCGGTCCTGAACATAGTCGATCAGATAGGGCGTCACCCGACGTCCGCCGTTGGCGAAGGCGGAATAGGCGGCCGTGATGTCCAGCGGCGTCACCTCGCCCGCGCCCAGCGACACCGACAGATTGGGCGTCATGCCGGGCAGGCCCATCCGATCCGCCTGCTCCACGATCTTCTTCATGCCGACAGACTGGGCCAGGCGCACCGTCATCACGTTGCGCGACAGCTCCAGCCCGCGCCGCAGCGTCTGAGGGCCATAGTATTGGCGACTGTAGTTCTCGGGCGTCCAGCGCTGGCCGTTCGGGCCGCCGGCGAAGCTGATCGGCGCGTCCAGCACGATGGAGGCCGGGGTGAAGTCGCCTTCCAGCGCGGTCGCATAGACAAACGGCTTGAACGCCGAACCCGGTTGGCGCTTGGCCTGGGTCGCCCGGTTGAAGCTGGACAGGGCGTAGGAGTAGCCGCCGACCATGGCCAGCACCCGGCCCGACTGCGGCTCGATCGCCACCAGGGCGCCGTTGACGCGCGGCACCTGTTTCAGGGCGTACTGGCCGCCCTTGGCCTCCACGAAGATCAGCTCGCCGCGCTTCAGCGGATGGTTGGCGTTGGCCCAGGCCACGTCGGCGCCCAGCAGGGTTCCGGTCTTGTCGGTCTTGGCGGTGCGGATTCGCACCGCGCCGCCGCTGACGCTTTCGACGGCGGCGGCTTCCCAGGTGCGGCGCTCGGGCGGAATCTGGCCGCGCAGGGCCTTGGCCTGCCAGCCCTCCTCGAACTCGGTCGTGCCCCAGCCGCCGCGCCAGCCGTGACGCCGGTCATAGTTCTCCAGCCCCTGCATCAGGGCGCGCCGCGCCGCCGTCTGCAACGTCGGGTCCAGGGTCGTGCGCATATAGAAGCCGCCTGCGCGCAGCTGTTCGCCGAACTGGGGATTGGCCGCCGCCTGGCGACGCGCCTCCTCCACGAAGAAGTCGGCGTCCTTGTAGTCCGAGCGCTGGGGCGCATCGCGCGTGACCAGCGGCCGCGCCCGCGCCTCGACCAGCTGCGCGGGCGTCAGCCAGCCGCTCTGCTCCATCTCGCCCAGCACCCAGTCGCGCCGGCCCTTGGCCGCGCCGGGGTGACGTTTGGGGTGATAGTTGTTCGGCCCCTTGGGCAGGGACGCCAGGAAGGCCGCCTCGTCGGGCGTCAGTTGGGCCAGCGACTTGCCGAAATAGTTATAGGCCGCCGAGGCGATCCCGAACGAGCGATACCCCAGGAAGATCTCGTTCAGATACAGTTCCAGGATCTGCTGCTTGGATAGGGTCGCTTCCAGCCGGTTGGCCAGAATGGCTTCCTTCAGCTTGCGGTTCAGGCTGGATTCATTGGTCAGCAGGACGTTCTTGGCCACCTGCTGGGTGATGGTCGAACCGCCCTCCAGCCGGCGCCCCTGCGCCAGGTTGAGGACGTTCTTCAGCGACGCCCGGCCGATGCCGCCCACGTCGATGCCGCCGTGCTGGAAGAAGTTGCGATCCTCGGCCGCCAGGAAGGCGTGGATCACCGGCTGGGGAATCTGGTCGTAGGACACATAGATTCGCCGCTCGTCCGAGAATTCCCCGATCAGGGTGCCGTCGCCGGCATAGACGCGCGTCGCGGTCGGCGGGCGATAGTCGGCCAGGTCCGAGGCGTCGGGCAGGTCGTGGAACAGCCACGCGGCATAGACGGCGACCACCAGCCCCGCCAGGGCGATGGCGCCCAGCAGAACCATGCCCGCCCACACGAACCAGCGTTCGGCAATCTTCACTGCGTACTCCGACGACGCGCCCCAAAGGGTGCTTTAGCCCGCGTCGCCGGTCGCTGGCTAGAGCCGCGATGCAACGTCCCCTTGGCGTCCGCCGTTAAACGCCCATCTCAAGCGTCCCAGCCCCAAGGAGCCATCATGGAAGTTCTCTATCGCGCCCAGGCCACCGCGTCCGGCGGAGGCCGCGAGGACGGTCGTTCGGCCACCGACGACGGCAAGATCGACGTGAAACTGTCCACACCCAGAGAGATGGGCGGCAAAGGCGGCGACGGGACCAATCCCGAACAGCTGTTCGCCACGGGCTACGCCGCCTGCTACCTCGGCGCCCTGCGGCTGGTCAGCGGCAAGGCCGGCACGCCGGTCAGCCCCGACACCAAGATCACCGCCGGCGTCGGCTTCGGCAAGAACACCCGGGGTGAAGGCTTCAACCTGGATGTGGACCTGACCGTCACCGACCACGGTCTGGATCAGGCCGTGATCGAGGAGTTGATCGAAAAGGCGCACCAGATCTGCCCCTACTCCAACGCCACGCGCGGCAACGTCGATGTGCGGCTCGAAGCCAAGTAAAAGACCTCCGCTCATCCCCGCGAAAGCGGGAACCCAGGGCTTTGGGCGATGATCACTGACGTCTTCAACAGGTCATCGTCCAACGCACCGCCGGGCAAAACAACAAGCTACCCGCTTTCGCGGGGACGAGCGGGGTTTAAGTGATCCCGAACGTGCGCTAATCGCACATCCATGACCTCCCCGCTCGACGCCTCCCCCGACGCCCTGATGACGCTCGAACCCGCCCGCCGCGTGACCCTGCGCGAGGCGTTCGGCGTCGACAGCGACATGACCGTGCCCGCCTTCGTCGAGCGCGACAGCCATGTGCCCGAGATCGACGAGGCCTATCGCTTCGATCCCCAGACCACCATCGCCATCTGCGCCGGCTTCGCCTTCGACCGCCGCGTCATGGTCCAAGGCTATCACGGCACCGGCAAGTCGACCCATATCGAACAGGTCGCCGCCCGGCTGAACTGGCCGCTGGTGCGGGTGAACCTGGACAGCCACGTCAGCCGCATCGACCTGATCGGCAAGGACGCCATCGTCCTGAAGGACGGCAAACAGATCACCGAGTTCCGCGAGGGCATCCTGCCCTGGTCGCTGCAACGCCCCATCGCCCTGGTGTTCGACGAATACGACGCCGGCCGTCCCGACGTGATGTTCGTGATCCAGCGCGTGCTGGAGGCGCAGGGCCGCCTGACCCTGCTGGACCAGAACCGCGTCATCCGGCCCAACCGCTTCTTCCGCCTGTTCGCCACGACCAACACCATCGGTTTGGGCGACACCACGGGCCTGTACCACGGCGCGCAACAGATCAATCAGGCCCAGCTGGACCGCTGGAACATCGTCACGACGCTGAACTATCTCGACCATGACGTGGAGGCCGAGATCGTCGCCGCCAAGGTCCCCGAATGGTCGGACGCCGAGGGCAAACGCCGCATCGCCGCCATGGTCCGCGTCGCCGACATGACCCGCAACGCCTTCATGAACGGCGACATCTCCACCGTCATGTCGCCCCGCACGGTCATCACCTGGGCCCAGAACGCCCAAATCTTCAGCGGCGACCTGGCGCTCAGCTTCCGCCTGACCTTCCTGAACAAGTGCGACGAACTGGAACGCCCCACCATCGCCGAATTCTACCAGCGCGCCTTCGGCGAGGATCTGCCAGAGGCGGCGACGCGGGTGAAGGTCGGATAAGGCCTAGCCCCGCGCCTCTTCGCCGCCGCCGATGAAGGCGCCGGCGATCCAGCTGACGACGCCGGTGACGATGGCCGCGCCGATGCCGGCCCACAGGCCGTCGACCACGAAGCCGCCCAGGAAAACGGACGTCAGGCCGATCATGGCCGCGTTCACGACCAGCAGGAACAGGCCCAGAGTCACGACGGTGATCGGGAAGGTCAGGACGACCAGGATCGGCCGCACGAAGGCGTTGACCAGGCCCAGGATGACGGCCGCCGCGATCAGCGAGCCTGTGCTGGTGAAGTCCACGCCCGGCACGACCTTGGCCGACAGCCACAGGCCGGCCATCGTGACCAGGGCCTGGATGATGAAACGGATCATGTCGCGCCTCGCAGTTGTTCAAGCGTGACCATAATGCGTGAAACGGACGAAGGCTCCCCCTTCGCGTCCGCCGCTGCTATCGAGGGCGCAGACCGCACGGAGAACGCCCATGAGCCTGCACGGCGCCTATGACCCGAACAACATCTTCGCCAAGATCCTGCGCGGCGACATACCCTCGGTGAAGGTGTGGGAGGACGACCACGTCCTGGCCCTCATGGACGTGTTTCCCCAGTCGGAAGGCCATGTCCTGATCGTCGCCAAACAGTCCCGGGCGCGCAATCTGCTGGAGGTCGAGCCCGAGGTTCTGGCCCGCATGACCGCCGCCCTGCAGCGCACGGCCAAGGCGGTCGAAAAGGCCCTGCGGCCCGAGGGTTTGGCGGTCATGCAGTTCAACGGCGAGGCGGGCGGCCAGACGGTGTTCCACCTGCATTTCCACATCGTGCCCCGCTGGGCCGACCGCGAGATGAAGGGTCACGGCCATGCGCCGATGGCCGATGCGGCGACCCTGCGCGCCCTGGCCGACCGGATCGCGGCCGAGCTGGACTGACGCCTCAGTTCACGCGGCGCTTTTCCAGCTTCCGAGCCAGGGTGCGGCGATGCATCCCCAGGCGTCGCGCGGCCTCGGAAATGTTGAAGTCGGTCTCGACCAGGGTTTCGTGGATTCGCTCCCACTCCAGAGTCTTGATCGAGGTCGGCCGGGCGCCCAGCGGCGTTTCGGCGTCGCCGTCGGCCCGGGCGAAGGCGGCCTCGATGTCGTCCGTGCCGGCGGGCTTGGCCAGATAGTGGCGCGCGCCCAGCTTGATGGCCTCGACCGCCGTGGCGATGCTGGCGAAGCCGGTCAGGACCACGATGTTCATGGCCGGATCGAAAGCGTGCAGCGCCTCCACGCAGGTCAGGCCCGACGCCCCGCCCAGCTTCAGGTCCACGACCGCATAGCCTGGCCGATGCACCTTCAGCACATCGGCCATCTGGTCCGGGTTGGCGGCGCTGACGACCGTATAGCCGCGACGCTCGAACGACCGGCGCAGGGTGGCCGAGAAGGACTCGTCGTCCTCGACGATCAACAGCAGGCGGGCGTCGGCGGCGGCGTCATCGGTCATGGACGATCCTTTGGAGACAGGGCCGACAGCGGCAGGGTAAGACGCACCTCTGCCCCGCCTGCGGGGGGATTGGAAGCCTCGACCCGGCCGCCCAGCGACCGCACCACATTCATCAGCAGGAACAGGCCCAGGCCCGCGCCGCTCCGGGGCTTGGTCGAATTATAGGGCTTGCCCCAGTCTTTCAGCACGACGGGTGCGAACCCCGGCCCGTCGTCGCGCACGGCGATGATCAAGTCGTCGCCCATGCGTGCGGTCGTAACCAGAACCCGACCGGCCCCCGCCTCAACCGCATTGTCGAACAGCACGCCCAGCACCTGACGCAGGGCCGGATCGGCGATGATGGTCGGGTCGTCCTGCAGTTCGTCGCGAATATCCACCGCCACCCCGTCGCGGCTCCAGCTGGCCACGACATCGGACAGGAAGGTCCGCAGGGTTGTGCGCTGGGGCGCCAGCCCCCTCGCCTCGCCCGCCGACAGCAGAATGCCGGTCACGATGGCCTTGCAGCGTTCGACCTCGGCCCGCATCGTCGCCATGTCCTGATCCAGATCGGCGTCCTGGGTCAGGGCCGGCATCCGCTTCCAGTCGCTGAGGATGACCGACAGCGAGGCCAGCGGCGTGCCCAGTTCGTGCGCCGCGCCCGAGGCCAGCAGCCCCAAGCGGACGATGTGATCGTGTTCGGCCGTCTGCTGGCGCATAGCGGCGACCGCAGCGTCCCGGTCGCGCAGGTTCCGGCTGATGCGGGTGACGAACAGCACCAGCAACACCGCCATCAGCACGAAACAGATCAGGCTGCCCTGTAGATACAGGCCCAGCAGCGAACCCTCGCGCGCCGCCGGCAGGTTCAGCGGTCGCGAATGCAGGCCCAGGCCGGCGAAACACAGGGTCGTCACCGCGATCAGCGCCCAGGCATAGACCGGCGCCAGCAGAACCGCCCCCAGAACCACCTGCAACAGATAGAGCGCCGCGAACGGATTGGCCGCGCCACCGGTCAGGAACAGCAGCCAGGTCAGGGCCGCCACATCGGCCAGAAGCGCGATCATCAGCGACCGATCCTCGACCTCCGCCTGACGTGCGGCCAGCGGCGCGCTGATCAGATTGACCAGAACCAGACCGGCCGGCGCCGCCAGCAACCAGCCGATGGGCAGCGGAATGCCCATCACATATTCGACCATCACTATGGTCGCCATCTGCCCCGCCACCGCCAGCCAGCGCAGCTGGATCAGCAGCAGCATGTTGCGCCGGTTGGCCCCACCGTGGGTCGCCACCTCGCCGCTCGGCCCGCCCAGGCCCAGCAGCCGCTGAAGCGAGGTCGTCACGCCCGGCTCCGATCAGGGCCCCGCCGCCATTCGCGCCGGAACAGCGCCAGCCCCACCAAGGTCAGCAGCGCCATACCGAACCAGGTCAGGGCGTAGATCAGGTGGCTGTTGGGAAAGCGGATGACGGTCAGCCCGCCCAGCGGCCAGCCGCCCGGATTGGGCGTCGCATCCGCATCGACGAAATAGGGCGCGACATCGCTCAGCCCCCGCCGCGCCGCGATGGCGGCGACGTCGCGCGACCGCCAGCGGTCATGCGAGGGATCGTTGGCGCGCAGGAAGCCACCCTTGGGCTCGGTCATCCTGACCAGACCCACGACCTTTTGTGGGCCCGACGTCTGACCATCGGCGCGCGTCTCGGGCGTCTTGCGACCCGGGGGCACGAAGCCGCGATTGACCAGAACCGTGAAGCCGCGCGCATCGACCAGCGGCGTCATGACCCAGAATCCGGCCCCCGCATCGGTCACGGCCTGAACCAGGGTTTCCTTGTCGTGAAGATAGGTCCCGCGCAGCACCACGCGCCGATATTGATCGTTCTGGCGGGTCAGGCCGGGCCATTGGGCAGGCCCCGGCGCGGGCGTCGGCGCGGCATGAACCCGCGCATTGACCTGGGCGATCAGTTCGGTCTTCCAGGCCAGGCGCTGAACCTGCCAGACGCCCAGCGCCACGAAACCGACGAACAGCGTCAACAGGCCGACCGACACGGCCAGCCGCATCGGTCGTCGGGTCCTGTCTTTGGAAAGTCCGCTGATTGCGCCCTCGTCAGCCCATCATCTGCGTCATGTCGTGCGTCGCGGGCATCATATTGGTGTTCAGGTGATACATGACCCACAGCGAACCCGACAGGGCGATGACCACCACGATGATGGTGAAGATCAGCGCCAGCATGGTCCAGCCGCCCTCGGACTTGGAGTTCATGTGCAGGAAATAGACCATGTGGACCACGATCTGCACCACGGCGAAGGCCATTACGATCAGCGCCGTCGCCTGTTTCGGCAGGACGCCGGTCATGACCAGGGCGAACGGGATGGCCGTCAGGATCACCGAAAGCACGAACCCGATCATATAGCTCTTGAAGGAGCCGTGGTTATGGGCCTCGTGCCCCAGGTGATCGGTCTCGCGGGACTCGGGCGAGTGATTTTCAGCGCTCATCGCAGCATGCCCAGCAGATAGACGAAGGTGAAGACGCCGATCCAGATGACGTCCAGGAAGTGCCAGAACATCGACAGGCACATCAGCCGGCGCTTGTTGGCGGGGATCAGTCCCTTCATGCCCACCTGCACCATCAGCGTCACCAGCCAGATGATGCCGAAGGTGACGTGCAGGCCGTGGGTGCCGACCAGGGTGAAGAAGGCCGACAGGAAGGCGCTGCGCTGCGGCGTGGCGCCCTCGTGGATCAGGTGGCCGAACTCATAGAGTTCGATGCCCAGGAAGGCCAGGCCGAACAGACCCGTGATGGCCAGCCAGACCAAGGTCTGGCGCACATTGTTCCGGTCCATCGCCAGCATGGCGAAGCCATAGGTGATCGACGAGAACAGCAGCATGGCGGTGTTAACCGCCGCCAGCTCCAGATCGAACAGTTCCTTGGGCCCCGGCCCCGCCGCGTAGTTGCCGCCCAGCACGCCGAACACGGCGAACAGCATCGCGAAGATGAGGCAGTCGCTCATCAGATAGAGCCAGAAGCCCAGCATGGTGCTGGAGCCTTCCTCGTGGTGCGGCTCCTCTTCCAGGTGGAAGACGGTGGGATCGTCCAGCTTGATCGCGGTCGCGCTCATGGATCAGGCCTCCGTTCCGGCCAGGGCGCGGGTGCGCGCCTCTTCGGTCGCACGAACCTCATCCGCGGGGATGTAGTAGTCGCGCTTGTAGTTGAACGTATGGCCGATCGCGACCGCCAGGACGCCGACGAAGCACAGGGCCGCCAGCCACCAGATGTACCAGACCAGCGCCAGACCCATCACCAGGCACAGGCCCGAGATGATGACCCCCGCCCCGGTGTTGGACGGCATATGGATGGCCTTGTAGCCGCTCAGCGGACGCTGATAGCCCTTGTTCTTCATGTCCCACCAGGCGTCGGCGTCATGGACGACCGGCGTCGAGGCGAAGTTGTAATCCGGCGGCGGCGACGACGTGGACCACTCCAGCGTCCGGGCGCCCCAGGGATCGCCCGTCGTGTCGCGCAGCTTGTCGCGGTTGATGATCGACACGGCGAACTGGACGAACATGGCCGCGATGCCCAGGGCGATGACGCCCGCGCCGATGGCGGCGATCACGAACCAGATCTGCAGCGACGGATCGTCGAACACGCGCATCCGGCGCGTCACGCCCATCAGGCCCAGCACGTAAAGCGGCAGGAAGGCCAGCCAGAAGCCGGGCACCCAGCACCAGAAGCTGACCAGGCCCCACTTGCGGTCCAGCTTGAAGCCGAAGGCCTTGGGCCACCAGAAGTTGATAGCCGCGAACAGGCCGAACAGCACGCCGCCGATGATGACGTTGTGGAAGTGGGCCACCAGGAACAGCGAGTTGTGCAGCACGAAGTCGGCCGGCGGCACCGCCAGCAGAACCCCCGTCATCCCGCCGATCACGAAGGTCAGCATGAAGGCGATCAGCCACATCATCGGCAGCTCGAACCGGATGCGCCCACGATACATCGTGAACAGCCAGTTGAAGATCTTGGCCCCGGTCGGGATCGAGATGATCATCGTCGTGATGCCGAAGAAGCTGTTCACCGAGGCGCCCGAGCCCATAGTGAAGAAGTGGTGCAGCCACACCAGATACGACAGCACGGTGATGACGACCGTGGCGTAAACCATCGAGGTATAGCCGAACAGCTTCTTGCTGGAGAAGGTCGAGGCGATCTCGGAGAAGACGCCGAACAGCGGCAGGATCAGGATGTAAACCTCCGGGTGGCCCCAGATCCAGATCAGGTTCACGTACATCATCGGATTGCCGCCGAAGTCGTTCGTGAAGAAGTTGGTGCCGACGTAGCGGTCCAGCGTCAGCAGGGCCAGAACGGCGGTCAGGACCGGGAAGGACGCCACGATCAGGACGTTGGTGCACAGCGAGGTCCAGGTGAAGACGGGCATCTTCATCATGCCCATGCCGGGCGCGCGCATCTTCACGATGGTCGCGATCAGGTTGATGCCGGACAGCGTCGTCCCCACCCCCGCGATCTGAAGCGCCCAGATGTAGTAGTCGACGCCGACGCCGGGGCTGTAGCCGATGCCCGACAGCGGCGGATAGGCCAGCCAGCCCGTGCGCGCGAACTCGCCCACGAACAGCGAGGCCATGACGATGATCGCGCCGGCCGTCGTCATCCAGAAGCTGAAGTTGTTCAGGAACGGGAAGGACACGTCGCGCGCGCCGATCTGCAGCGGCACGACATAGTTCATGATGCCCGTCACCAGCGGCATGGCCACGAAGAAGATCATGATCACGCCGTGGGCGGTGAAGATCTGGTCGTAGTGGTGGGCGTTCAGATAACCCTCGGACCCGCCGAAGGCCATGGCCTGCTGGAGGCGCATCATGATGGCGTCGGCGAAGCCACGCACGAACATGATCAGCCCCAGGATCATGTACATGATCCCGATCTTCTTGTGGTCGACCGTGGTGAACCACTCTTTCCAGAGATAGCCCCACAGTTTGAAATAGGTCAGGGCGCCCAACAGGGCGACGCCGCCCAGGGCCACGACGATCATGGTCACGACCAGGATCGGTTCGTGCAGGGGCAGAGCCTCAAGCGTCAGGCGCCCGAAGATCAGCGGAAGGATTTGGTCAGCGTTCATCGAACTCGATCGCTCAGGCGTTGGGTGCGGAGCGGACGCCGATCGGCGCCGCAGCGAAGGCGCCGGGCGCCCCATTGTTCAGTGCGGCCAGCGAAGACCGCTTGGGCGACAGGCCGCGCCCGGTCAGACGATCCAGGCTGGTCGGCGCGACGACCGTGTCCAGCGCGGCGCGGCGAACCCGGTCGGCGGCGGCCGCCTCGGCCTGCAGCGGCGTGCAGATGGTCATGACGTAGCTGTCGTTGGAGCCGAAATAGGCCGGCGACTTACCGCGCCCGGCGTATTTGTCATAGACTAGCGGCATGGTGTTGCGCACCGAGGCCATGGTCATGCCGCCCTGTTTGTCGATGGCTATCATCTCGCCCATGCACATCTTGCCCGGCTCGACGCACATATTCAGGATCGCGTCCCACAGCATGCCGTCCACGCTGGAGAAGTGCATCGCCGGCGCCTTTTCGCTGGGTTTTTCCAGCTCCAGATAGCGGTCGCGGTCCAGCGTCTGACCGCTCTGGCGCACGCTGGCGATCCATTGATCGAAACCGGCCTGGTCCAGGCCATGGAAGGCGAAGCGCATGTGCGAGAAGCCGTCGCCGGAATAGTTGGCCGAGAAGCCTTCATACTCGCCAGGGCGGTTGATGACGGCGTGCAGTTTCGTCTCCATGCCAGGCATGGCGTAGATCTGACCGGCCAGGGCGGGAATGTAGAAGCTGTTCATCACCGAGGACGAGGTGATGTGGAAACGGATCGGGCGATCCACCGGCGCGGCCAGTTCATTGACGGTGGCGACGCCGTACTGCGGATAGATGAACATCCACTTCCAGTCCAAGGCCACGACATTGACCTGTAGCGGCTCGACGTTCTCGGCGACGGCCTGGCCCGGCTTGATCCGGTCGATGGGGCGATAGGGATCCAGCAGGTGGGTGCCGGCCCAGGTCAGGGCGCCCAGGCAGATGATGATCAGAAGCGGCGCGGCCCAGATCACCAGTTCCAGCGAGGTCGAGTGATCCCAGTCCGGCTGGTACTCGGCCGCCTTGTTCGACGCCCGGTACTTCCAGGCGAAGAAGACGATCAGCCCCATCACCGGCAGGATGATGATCAGCATCAGCAGGGTGGAGACCATCAGCAGGTCGCCCTGCTGGGTCGCCACGTCGCCGGCGGGTTTCAGGACGACCAGGTCACAGGCCGACAGCAGGGCCACGACGGGCGCGAGCAAAAGTAGGCGCAGACGGCGCAAGGCGGATCCAATCGGAAAGCGTCGGGCAAGGGGGAGGCGCCGCGACGGTTGGCGTTCGAACTGCGCCCGATAGTCAGCTTCGATCTGGAACGACATTGGACAATCTGTCCTATCCTCTTGCGGCCGCTTTCATCGCAAAGGGCGCCCGTTCATAATGCGGCCAACCGCCGTAAGCCTCAAAAGATTACTGTCTCACACGGAGCGACCAAGCCCATGTCCGCCTCGACGACCCCTTCGTCCGAGTCGCTGGAACGCGACGCCGCAGCCCTTCACGAGGGGCACGGCAAGGTTGACGCCGGCGAGATCGCCATCGGCGTCATTATCGGCCGAACGTCGGAGTTTTTCGACTTCTTTGTTTACGCCATCGCCTCCGTGGTCGTGTTCCCGCAGCTGATCTTCCCCTATGCGGGCGCGGTCGGCGGCACGCTGCTGTCCTTCGCCATCTTCGCCCTGGCCTTCCTGTTCCGCCCGCTGGGAACGGTGCTGTTCATCGCCATCGACCAGAAGTTCGGTCGCGGCGCCAAGCTGACCACCGCCCTGCTGCTGTTGGGCACCTCGACCGTGTCGGTGGCCTTCATCCCCGGCTATGAGAGCATCGGCATGTGGGCGCCGGTCCTTCTGGCCCTGACCCGCATCGGTCAGGGCGTCGCGCTCGGCGGCACCTGGGACGGCCTGGCCTCCCTGCTGGCCCTGAATGCGCCGGAGAAGAAGCGCGGCTGGTACGCCATGATCCCGCAACTGGGCGCGCCCATCGGCCTTCTGGTCGCCTCGGCCCTGTTCGCCTTCTTCCTGAACACCCTGTCGGCCCCCGACTTCTTGGACTGGGGCTGGCGCTATCCGTTCTTCGTGGCCTTCGCCATCAACGTCGTGGCCCTGTTCGCCCGCCTGCGGATCGTGGTGACGCCCGCCTTCCAGAACCTGTTCGAAACGCGCGAACTACAACCCACGCCCGTCGGTCAGGCCATCCGCGACGAAGGCCCCAAGATCGCCATCGGCGCCTTCGCCCCCCTGGCCAGCTTCGCCATGTTCCACATGGTCACGGTCTTCCCGCTGTCGTGGGTTCTGCTGTTCACCAACGAGACGCCGGTGCGCTTCCTGGTGATCGAGATGGTCGGCGCCGTCTGCGGCCTGATGGCCATTCTTGCGTCGGGCGTTCTGGCCGACCGCTACGGCCGCCGCACGCTGCTGGCCATCACCGCCGCCGGCATCGCCGCCTTCTCGGGCTTTGCGCCCCAGCTGCTGAACGGCGGCGCGGTCGGCGAACTGGTTTTCATGATCTCGGGCTTCATCCTGCTGGGCCTGTCGTTCGGCCAGGCGTCGGGTCCGGTGGCGTCCAGCTTCAGCCTGACCAACCGCTACACCTCCTCGGCTCTGACCTCTGACCTGGCCTGGCTGTTCGGCGCCGGTTTCGCCCCTCTGGCGGCCCTGTGGATCTCTAGCGAGTTCGGCCTGATCGCCGCCGGCGCCTATCTGCTGTCGGGCGCGATCTGCACCCTGATCGCCCTGTGGCTGAACCGCGAACTGGCGCGCAGCTCCTCCGACAAGGACCGCGCCAAGCCGGTTTGATCGCAGTCGGCGACGACGCAAAAGAACAGGGCCCGCAGTCGCTGCGGGCCCTGTTTTCGTTTCGGCTGAGTCGTCGAAATCAGGCTTCGGTCATGTCGCCCTCCGGCGTGACCACGAAGGCCTTCAACCGTTTCAGCTCATACGGTTTGGCCATGATGGTGGACACGGCCCACAGCTCGCCGGTCATCCGCTCGCGCGTGATGTTCAGCAGCACATAGCCCTTGGCCGTCTGGTCGCAGAACTTGACCTCCGGGTTGGCGGCGGACAGGGCCACGCCCAGCGGCAGACCGCCGACGTGATCGCCGGGCGAAGGGCTGGAGATCGAGGACGTGCCGAACTCCACCGCCCGGCGCGCGCCGGCGTTGTCGTACAGCGTGTTGACCCAGAAGGCGTGGCTGTCGCCCGCCAGCACGACCGGCGAAACGCCCGCCGCCGCAAAGGTCTGATACAGGCGCTCGCGCCCGGCCGGATAGCCGTCCCAGCTGTCCAGATTGAACGGCAGGCCCAGTTTGAACAGCTGGATCGCCGCCTCGACCTGGGGCCGCACGTCGGCAGGCAGGCTGGCGACCATCTGCTGCACCTGTTCGGCCGGCATCATGCGCGAGATGTCCGGTCCCTTGACCCGCGCCATGACCACCTGATTGCCGATGATCTGCCACGGACGCCCGGCCGCCCTGGACCGGGTGAGCGTCTCGCCGACCCAGCGCCGCTGCGCCTCGCCCAGCAGGTCGCGATCCCGCGCCTGACGCAGGGCCTCGAAGGCCGCGACGTCCGGCGCGCCTTCCGCCGTCTTGGGAATGTCGGCGAAAGTCAATTGCCGGCCCCGCGCCAGCAGCCGCGTCTCCACCATGGTCAGAGTGGCCAGATCGCCAAAGTCGAAGCTGCGGTTGATCGCCTCCTTCAGCGTGTCCGCCCTGGGCTCGCGGATCGGCATCCATTCGTAATAGGCCCGAAGCGCGGCGGCCTTGCGCGTGGCGAAGTCGCCTTCGGTCGCAGGCTGGTGGTTTTCCGCCCCGGTCATCCAGGTATCGTTGGCGACTTCGTGATCGTCCCACACGCAGATGAAGGGCGCGCGGGCGTGGGCGGCCTGCAGATCGGGATCGGTCTTGTACTGGGCGTGACGGGTCCGATAGTCGGCCAGGGTCACGATCTCATGCGGCGGCTGGGGCGCCCGGTTCAGCGCCGCCCCCGACGTCATACCGTAGTCGTCGGCCGCCGCGCCATATTCATAGATGTAGTCGCCCAGATGCACGATGGCGTCCAGCCGATCCAGCTTCGACAGGGCGTCATAGGCGTTGAACAGTCCGCCGGGATAAAGCTGGCACGATACGACGCCCAGCGTCAGCTCTGGCGTCGCCCCTTCCGGCAGGGTCCGCACCCGCCCGACCGGCGAGACGGCTTCGCCCGCGACGAAGCGATAGACATAGTCCTGACCGGGCGACAGCCCTTGCCCGTCCAGATCATGTTTGACGGTGAAGTCCCTCTCGGCCGACGCCTTCAGACCCGAGACGCGGCGAACGATGTCGCGGAAATCCGCATCGCGCGCGACCTCCAGCACCACGGAGACCTCCCCGCCCGACGGATCGGCCGGGGTGACGCGCGTCCAGAAGACGGCGGATCGTGCGTCGGGATCGCCGCTGGCCACTCCGTGCAGAAAGGCGACCCGGCCCGTGGCGGCGCCCTGCGCCAGGGCGGGCGTCGCGGCCCCCGCCCCCATCAGCCCCAGCAGACTGCGGCGATCCAGTTTCATCTCAGGCGCCTCAGAGCTTCAGCTTGAACGTCAGGCCATAGGCGGCCGGGCGTCCCGCGATGAAGGTCGGCATGCCAAGGCCGTCGCCGGTGTTTCCGGCGTCCTTGATGTATTTCTCGTCCAAGATGTTCTCGCCAAAGGCCTCCACGCCCCAGTGGGCGCCGTCGGGCGCATAGCGAATCCGCAGGTTCAGCAGGCCATAGGCGTCCTGATATTCGTCCTGGATCAGGTCGGCGATGATCGCGCCGCGGGCTGTCGTCTGCAGGTCCGGGCGGTCGTTGTCGTCGTCGAAGAAGATTTTGGACTGCCAGGTGTAGGTCGGCTGAACCTCGAACGCGCCGCCCGCCGTCGGCAGCCGCCACGTCGCGCCGATCGATGCGGCATGGTCCGGCGACAGGCGGAACTGGTTGCCGTCATAGACGCCGTTGCCGAACCGAGAGTGGTTGTAGGCATAGGTGGCGAACAGGTCGAACGTCGGCGACAGGGCGAAGTTGGCCTGGCCTTCGAAGCCATAGGACTTGGCCTCACCGGCGTTGGTGGTCACGAAGGTCGTGCCCTGCTGCACCGTCGTCTGGAAGTTCTGGTAGTCGTAGAGGAAGACCGCGCCGTCCAGCCGCAGCCGCCCGTCCATCAGGGCCGACTTGGCGCCGACCTCGTAGCTGTCGACCGTCTCCGCATCGACGGGGGTGAAACGCGCGGCCACGCCCGGCGCGGACGGCGGGCGGGCGCTGACGACTTCGGGACGGCGGCCGCGCGCATAGTTGGCGTAGAGATTAGCGTCGTCGGTCAGGGCGTATCGCGCCGTGACGCGCCAGGTCACGCCGTCGTCCCTGGAGTCGAAATAGCCGAAGTCGCCGTTGTTCGCCGTCGGCTGCGAGGTGAGACCGAACAGCGGGAAGACGCTGGCCGGCAAGGCCAGATAGGCGGGATTGGCCAAGGCCCCTAGGAAGGTCGAAACCTGCGCCGACGGAACGGCGCCCGCCTGCACCGCCAACAGACCGCCCAGGGTCGAGCGGCTCTGCACCGAACTGGCGAAGCCGGTGGTCTTGTCGTCGCGGGTGTAGCGCACGCCCGCCGACATCTCGAACCGATCGGTGAAGGCGTAGGTCACATCGGCGAAGACGTCGTAGGAGGTCAGTTCCGAACTGTTGATCGGCGTCTCGATATGCGCCGGCTTCAGATTGGCGGCGATGGGGCCGGCGAAGGCGCCGGCGCCCAGCGGCGTCAGCAGCCCGCCCAGCGCCAGTTGCGCGATGGTCGGATAGGCGGCCATCGGCAGGGTGCGATCCCCGGCCGCCGTGGGCGCACCGTCCAGTAGACCGGCCAGCTGGACCAGCAGCAGCCGCTCGTCGAACTGCGTAGGCGTGCGCTGATACCCCTTTTCGTGGAACCAGCCCGCGCCGACGAAGCCGCTGAGCCGCCCGCCGTTGTCGAAGCCCAGGCGCAGGTCCTGGCTCCACTGTTCGCCGTGGGTGTCCTCTGCCGCCGTCAGGATCGGCAGGGAAACGCCGTCGGCGTCGAAGGTCTCGTAGTTGGTGAACTCGCGATAGGCGGTGGTCGAGTTCAGCGTCCAGTCGGCGTTCAGGTCGACCCGCGCCAGTCCCGTCACGCCCCAGACCTCGCGGTCCAGACCCAGCGCCTTGCCGCCGTCGAAGGCCGCGCCCGGCGTCAGCGCCGCCCCGTCCCACGGCGCTTTGCCGCCCAGCACCGCGCCGGTGTTCGGATCGGCGGGCGCATAGGCGATGGATTTGAACGAGGTGCCGGACGCCTTGTCCTTCTGATAGTTGCCGATCACGTCGAACCGCAGGGCGTCGGACGGCGTCCAGGCGCCGGACAGACGGACGGCGCGGGTGTCGATGGAATTATAGTCCTCGCCGCCCAGCAGATTATCGACCGAACCGTCGCGGGTCTTCAGCCGCGTGGCCAGACGCAGGCCGGCGGTCTCGCCCACCGGCAGGTTCAGTGCGCCCTCCACCATGCGATAGCCCTCGTTGCCGGCCTCGATATTGGCGTAGGCGTCGGTCACGCCGGGCCGCGCCCGGTTCTGCACCAGATTGACCGCCCCGATCAGGGCGCCGCGCCCGTACAGCGTCGACTGCGGCCCCTTGGCCACCTCGACCCGCTCCAGATCGAACAGTTCGACGTAGGAGCCGCGCGACTTGGAGATGGACACCCCGTCCTGGAACACCGACACCCGCGGCTCGGCCGTGGCCGATCCCGAGTCGGAGGTGATGCCGCGCATCACGAAGCCCGGATTGTTCGGAGACTGGTTCTGCACCAGGAAGCCGGGCACGAAGGCCGACAGCTGATCGAACTCCTGAACGCCCAAATTCTCCAGGAACTGGCCGGAATAGGCGGTCAGGGCGAAGGGCACGTCGATGGTCTTCTGTTCGCGCAGCTGGGCGGTGACGATCACCTCGTCCACGGTGCTGACCGGCGCGGCCTCCTGCGCCCAGGCGGCGGTCCCGCCCATCATGGCGGTCGTCAGGGTCGCGGCGGCCAGCAGGCGCGCCTTCAGCGTGGTCTTGAACATCGGATTCCCCAGATTCGGCTAAGCTGGGGCCGTGCCTACGCGCGGGCCATGTCGGCCGAACGACGCCGCCGCGTCGTCTTCGCAACGCCGGAAAGACAGACCGGCGACGATTGATCCGCCTACCGACGAGGCGACGCGCCATCCGCCGAAGGGTGGAAGTCCGGGTCGAAATAGCAGCCGCCGTCATAGCGCGAGGCCGCCGCCTGACACAGGGCCGCGACGCCGGCGGGCGTCGGCCTGACGCCGTCGTCCAGCCAGCGCATCATGGCCTGGAAAAGACCGACATATTCCGGCGTCGCCAGCCGGCTGTGCTGGTCTTCGTCGGTGAAGGTCTGGACCAGCAGGTCGGAGCGCCCCGCAGCGGCGACCGTATCGCGATAAAGCGCCTCGTTCGACACGAAGGCCGTCGGGTCGTTCTTGGCGTGGATCGTCAGGGTCGGCGCCACGATCAGGCCGCTGAGATCGGCGTCATAGGCCAGACGCGCCACGCCCATCGGATCGGCCGTGAACCGAGAAACGCCGGCATTCAGCGCCGCATCGTCATGCGATCCCTGATAGACCGTCCGGCTGTTGTCGAAGGGATTCAACCCGTCCAGACGGCGTTGAACCATGTCGCGGAACAGGAAGGTGGCCCAGGACAGATGGGCGACCAGCTGATCCTCGCGGATGCCCGTCACAGCCAGTATGTCGGCCAGATTGCGTTTCTGCGCGGCGGAGCGCCGGGCTTCCGGCAGGCCGACCCCGGTGCAGGTCTGGACCCGCTCGGCCAGTTGCGCGCGGGTCATGCCGCTGTCCGCCGGCAGGCCCTGCCACAGCGGATACTGCGTTTCGTCCGGGCGCGGATGGTTGCGGCAATAGAACTGATAGACGGCTCTCAAATCGGCGCGGAAGCGATAGGTGCGCGTGCCGCCGCCGATCACGCCATTGGTCAGGACCACGCCGTCCCACACCACCTTGCCCTCGGCGTCGCGGGCATAGAGTTCGGCCGTCTTGGCCGCGACATTGCCGCCCCACGATTGACCGTGCAGCAGGGTGCGACGCGGGCGACCGAAGGCGTCCCAGAAGATCTGGCGCAGGTCGTCGGTGTCCTCGGCCGCCATCCGCACGCCATAGCCGCCCCGTCGATAGGTCGAGCCGGCCCAGGCGAAGCCCTCCTGCACCGTCATGGAGAACCGCTCCAGGTCCTCCAGCGGATCGTTCGCCTCCGGCGCGCCCGTGCGCGGCCCCCCGTGGGCGTGGACCACCAGCACGCCGTTCCAGGTTTTGGGAACGGCGATCCAGTAGAAGCCGCCCTTGGCCGCCCTGCCCGTCCAGCATCGCGTCTGCGCCGGCAGGAAATCGGGACAGGTCGCGACCGTCGGTGCGGGATCAACGGCCGTGCGAGGCGCCGCCGCCGAAGCGGTCGGCGCGATCAGGGCGGCGACCAGAGTCGTCAGGGTCGAAAGCACAGGAAGCCTCATCGCGCCGCCCTTCCCTTTTCCTCAGAACGTCTTGGAGACGTTGACGTACCAGTAGCGGCCGTAGGGGTTGTAGAGCGCGCCCAGATAGCCCGAAGACGTCAGCGGCGGCTGCTCGTCCGTGATATTGCGCGCGCCGACGCGGATCGTGGCGTCCGAGGCGAATCCGGCGGCCTTCCCGAACTCGTATTGGCCGTACAGATTGGCCGTGATCTGGCTGTCGACCTGCCAGGAATCGCCCTGGGCGCTCAGGAAGCCGGTCTCGGTCACGGCGCTGTTGTACTGGGTGAAGGCGCCGACCTGCCACGGGCCTTGCGACCAGGTGAAGGAGCCCGTCACCCGCCACTCCGGCCGACCGTTGCGGGCCAGCAAGGTCTGCGACAGCGGCAGCGGCGTCAGGGCGTTGATCTGTCCCGCCTGGCGCGCTTCGAACAGCGAGTCCACCAGGGCGCCGGGCGACCGATCGAATTTGGTCAGATGCGCGGCGTTCAGGCTGGCGCGGAAGTTGCCCCACGGCGTGCCCCGCAGTCGCCACTGCATGCCGATGTCCACGCCCTCGACGGTCTGAGGCAGCAGATTGATGAACTGATCGCTGATCGAGACGATCTGTCCGACCGGCGTGATGCCCGTGCCGTCGAACAGCGCGATGTCGTCGGCGTTGACGGGCGCGCGGGTCACGTTCGGGTTTCGCGTGCCCTGAAGGATGTTCAAATAGTCCAGCACCACATTGGGCTGGGCGCCCAGCAGGCCGACGATCTTCTCCTGCTCGATCTTCCAGCGGTCGATGGTGAAGGTGAAACGGCCGAATTGCTCGGGAATGAACCAGGGTTGCAGGACCAGACCGATGGACTGGTTGGTGCTTTCCTCGGGCTGCAGATCGGGGTTGCCGGACACCAGCAAGGACGCGCTGGCGGGTTGGGAACACTCGTTGAACTTGAAGTTGGGATCTTTCCGAAGCTGCGCCTCGCAGCGCACATAGTCGTTGGTGGTGGCCAGGCGGCCGTATTGGGCCGCATTCGTCTGCTCAAGGTTCGGCGCGCGGAAGCCTTCGGAATAGGAGCCCCGGATACGCACCCCCTCGATCACGTCCCACGCCATGGCGATCTTGGGTTTGGCCACGTCGCCGAAGTCGGAATAGTGCTCGTAACGACCGGCCAGTTGCAGATCCAGGCTGCGAACCAGCGGGATGTTCATCTCGGGCGAGACGACCGGCACGGCGAACTCGACATAGGCCGAATAGACCTCGCGCTTGCCATAGGTGTCGGGGTTGGAGCTGACGGCCGCGATGTTGGACTGGCTGACGTCGCCAGACACGCTGTCGCGGAAGACGTTGGTTCCGTCCAGATCGGCGTCGCGGTCGTCACGCTGGGTCTCCCTGCGCGCCTCGACGCCCAGGGCCATGCCGACAGGCCCGCCCGGCAGGGTGAAGATGTCCGCCCGGCTGACCTTGAAGTCCCACAGCGCCAGGGTCGTCTTGGACGTCCGCGTCAGATCGGTTGTGATGGCGTCGATGGCGGCCTGGGAGCTGGGCGTGCAGTCGCCATAGTTGGTGTCGTTCACGCAGCCGCCGCTGAACGGATTGTAGGCGTCCGGCGTCGACAGGGCCAGATTGGCCTGCAGGGCGGTCAGGTTGACGGCGTTGGAGGTGTCGGTGGCCTCGGCCTCCGAATACAGCAGCGCGCTTTCCCAGTCGAAGCCGCGCCATTCGCCGCGCAGGCCGCCCAGGAACCGGGACTGCCAGTTGTCGACGTCCACGACCTGGGCGCCCAGATCGTTGAACCGATAGCGGACCAGCTTCACCGGCGTCCCGGCGACGGGAACATTGGTCAATCCCGACAGGCGATTGGGGTTGCGCGTGCCGTCGGCGAAAGTCACCGGACCGAACGGGTTCCAGTAGTTGCTGGCCGGAATCCACAGTTGGTTCAGCAGGATGGTCGGCGGCTGAATATTCTGGGTGGTCGCCGTGTAATAGCCCAGCTCGCCGAAGGCGGTGACGCCGTTGTCCAGGTCGTAATGGCCCGAAACGAACAGGTTCAACCGTTCGATGTCCGGGGACTGGGTCGTGCCGCGCGCGCCATCGTAACGCAGCTCGCGCGCGTTGGTGTAGTTGACGTTGCCGCTGGCCAGACAGACGTCGCCGCCCACGGGCGCCGTGCAGCCATAACTGGACGGCTGATTATGGAAGGCGCCGGCGCCGGTCGTCAGATTGGTCGATCCGCGCTTCACCTGGAACGGCGCCAGGAAGTTCGCCCACGGGGTGTAGGACGACCGCCCGTCCGCGTCGGTCGAATTCTCATAGCCCGGCACATTGGCGAACAGGCTGCGCCGGTCGTCGCTAGCGGTATAGGGCTCGTCGCTGGCCAGCTGGGCCGTGCGGTTGGTGTAGTCCAGGAAACCCGACAGATTGCCGCGCTCGAAGTCCTTGCCGGCGAACAGGCCCAAGGTGAACTCCCGACGATGGGTGCCCTCGGCGCCGCCGTACTGGGCCTTCATCTGCAGCCCGTCGAAGTCCTCGCGCAGCACCGTATTGACCACGCCGGCGACGGCGTCCGCGCCGTAGATGGCGGCGGCCCCGTCCAGCAGCACCTCCAGCCGTTCCAGCCCCGACACCGGAATGGCGTTGGAATTGTAGCTCAGCACCGGCACCGTGCCCGTGTCCGACGTGCCCTGACTGGTGGGGTGTTGAACGACGCGGCGTCCGTTCAGCAGGACTAGGGTGTTGCCGACGCCCAGCGAGCGCAGGTTGACGGAGTTGACGTCGCCGCGCGCCGCATTCGACGTCTGGGGATTGTTGGCGCTGGAGAACAGCACGTCGCCCATCTGGGGAATGGAGCGCAGCAGGTCGTCGCCGCTGACCGCGCCCGTGGCGACGATCTCTTCCTGGGTGACGACCGTCACCGGCAGGGCCGCCGTGGTCGAGGCGCCGCGGATCTGGGAGCCGACGACGACGATGTCCTCGACCTGGGTCGTCTGCGCGTCGTCCTCGGTCGGCGACGGCGGGGGCGCCGACTGCTGCGCGGCGGCGGCGGTCGAGATCGTCAGCACGGCCGAGGCCGCGCTCGCCATCAGGGCGAACTTGAATTGGGTCTTCATGGTTTCCTCCTCCCGGGCCGCCGTTGTGCCGGCGGTCCCGTCTGCTGTTGTTTGTCGTGCTCGCGCCTCAGTCCTTGGCGAGGACCAGATCGTCTCCGGGGCCGGCCGCCGGATCGGGTCCGACGGCGATCGGTTGCGGTTGTCCGTTCAGCGCGGCGGTCAGGGCGTCGCGATCCAGCGCGTTCTCCCAGCGGGCCACCACGATGGTCGCCACGGCGTTGCCGATGAAGTTGGTCAGGGCCCGGCACTCGCTCATGAAGCGGTCGATACCCAGGATCAGCGCCATGCCGGCGACCGGCACGTCCGGCACGACCGACAGGGTCGCCGCCAGGGTGATGAAGCCCGCGCCGGTGATGCCCGCCGCGCCCTTTGAGCTGAGCATCGCCACCAGCAACAGGGTGATCTGCTGCCACAGCGTCAGCTCGATGTTCAGCGCCTGGGCGATGAACAGGGCCGCCATCGTCATATAGATGTTGGTGCCGTCCAGATTGAACGAATAACCGGTCGGCACGACCAGTCCGACCACAGACTTTGCGGCGCCCGCCCGCTCCATCTTGGAGATCAGGCTGGGCAGGGCGGCCTCGGAGCTGGAGGTGCCCAGCACCAGCAGCAGTTCTTCCTTCAGATACCGGATCAGCTTCAGGATCGAGAAGCCGTTGGCGATGCCCACCAGGCCCAGCACGCCGACGACGAAGATGATGGCCGTGGCGTAGAAGGTGACGATCAGCGCCGCCAGATTGGCGATCGAGGCGATGCCATAGGCGCCGATGGTGAAGGCGAAGGCGCCGAACGCCCCGATGGGCGCCGCCTTCATGACGATGGCCACCAGTTTGAACACCGCCACGCTCAGCGTCTCGAACAGGTCGAGCACCGGCTGGGCGCGGTCGCCGATCAGCGCCAGGGAGACGCCGAACAGGATGGAGACGAACAGCACCTGCAGGATGTTGCCGGTCGAGAAGGCGCTGACCAGGGTGTCGGGAATGACGCCCATCAGGAAGCCGACGATGGTGCTTTCATGCGCGGCGGCGGCATATTGCTCGACGGCGCCGGCGTTCAGGCTGGCCGGGTCGATGTTCAGCCCGTGGCCGGGACGCACGATGTTGGCGATGATCAGTCCGACGATCAGGGCCAGGGTCGAGAAGACCAGGAAATAGGCGAAGGCCTTGGCCGCCACCCGCCCGACGCTGCCCAGGTCGCGCATTCCGGCGATGCCGGTCACGATGGTCAGGAAGATCACCGGCGCGATCACCATCTTCACCAGCTTGATGAAGCCGTCGCCCAACGGCTTCAGGCTCTCGCCGAAGTCGGGCCAGAAATGACCGATCAGCGCGCCCAGGGCGATGGCGATCAACACCTGGAAATACAGGTGCCGATAGAAAGGACGACGCACCACCGGCGCGGCTTCTGACGGAACTGGGATCACGAAAGGCTCCTGATTTGCGGCGAGGCCGCAGTCTCCTCGATGGGCGCGATCTTCGCCACGCTCCGTTCCAGACGACCATCCCGCACTCCGCCAGCGACGCAAAGCGGGACACGGACAGTCGGCCATTTCATTGTATTTTCTGAATTATATTCGCCATTCATCACTCCTACGCGCCGCGTCAGTGCGGTATTTCGCGCAGACGACTAGCATTCGCGTGTGATAATCCGCACAATTACGCCATGTCGTGGCTATCTTCATCGGACCCTGCTCGCCAGAAACCCGCACGGACGAATCTGTGGCTGGGTCTGGCCGTCTGTATCGTCGTCGCCGTCCTCGCCGCCGTGACGGCGGGCGAAGTGGCGCGACGCGACGCGGAGGCGGAACTGGCCCGTCAGGCCCAGGCTGCGGCCGCCCTTCACGCCGCCGTCCTGCGCAGCGAGTTGGAGAAGCACCGCTCCCTGCCCCTGGCGCTGTCCGGCGATCCCGACATCGCGAGCCTGCTGAAATCGCGCGCGACGGCCGCCGACGCGGTCAATGCGAAGCTGGAAGGTTTGGCGCGTCAGACGCGAGCGGCGGCCATCTATGTCATCGACGCCGGTGGCCGCACGCGCGCCGCCAGCAACTGGCGCCTGCCGACCAGTTTCGTCGGGGCCGATTACGGTTTCCGCCCCTATTTCATCAATGCGATGCGAAGCGCTCAGGCCGAATTCTTCGCCCTCGGCACCGTGTCCGGTCGGCCGGGCCTTTATCTGGCGCGTCGCGTCGACGCCGCCGATGGCGCGCCGCTTGGCGTCGTCGTGGTCAAGGTGGAGTTCGACGCGCTTGAGGCGGAATGGCGGGCGTCGGGCGAGCCGGCCTATGTCGTCGATCCGACCGGCGTGGTCCTGATCACCAGCGTCCCCGATTGGCGGTTCAGAACGCTTGATCCACTGGATGAGACGCGCCGTCGCCTGACCCTGAACGGCCAGACGCTGCGGCCCGAAGCCCTGCGTCCCCTGCCCTTCGACACGCCCGCGAACGACCGGCCTCGCCTGATCCAGACCTCGCCCATCGGCGGCGAACAACGGTGGATGCACGCCGCCGTCACGACCGACACGCCGGGCTGGACGCTGCACCTGCTGTCGCCCAGCCGGGGCGCCGTGGAGGCCGCCGTGGCCAGCGCCCGCGCCCTGGCGGCCCTGATCGTGACCCTGCTGGCGGGGCTGGCGGCGGTCCTGCTGCGCCGCCGCCAACAGGCCTTGATCCGCGCCCGCGCCGAGGAGGACGCCCGGCACGAACTGGAGCGCCGCATCGACGAGCGCACCCGCGAACTCAGCAACCAGATCGAGGAGCGGCGGCGCGCCGAGGCGGCCCGCGAAAGGCTGCGCGACGAACTGGTCCAGGCCAGCAAACTGGCCGCGCTGGGTCAGATCGTGGCCAGCGTGGCCCACGAGATCAACCAGCCCGTCGCCGCCATCCAGACCCAGGCCGAAACCGCCGCCGTCCTGCTGGATCGCCAGGACGCCGCGACGGCGCGCACCGCCTTGTCGCGCATCGGCGACCTGACGCAACGGATCGGCGCCATCACCGAGGGCTTGCGCACCTTCTCGCGCAAGACCGATCCCAAGATCGGCGTGGTGCGGCTGGAGAACGCCATCCACGGCGCCCTCTTGCTCACGCGCGGGCGTCTGGACGAGGGCGGCGTCGCCCTGATCCGCGAGGGCGACGCCGACGTAGCCGTTCGCGCCGACCGTTTCCGTCTGGAACAGGTGATCGTCAATCTGGTCAAGAACGCCGCCGAGGCGCTGGAGGGCCGTCCCGGCGCCCGGCTGACGTTGCGGGTCGAGCGGTCGGCGGACCGGGTTCGCCTGATCGTCGCCGACAACGGGCCGGGCGTGCCGGACCCGGTTCGCGCCCAACTGTTCACCCCCTTCGTCACCACCCGCGCCAACGGCCTGGGGCTGGGTCTGGTGATCTGTCGCGATCTGGTGGCCGGGTTCGGCGGCGAGTTGGATCTGATCGAAACGAACGAAGGCGCGACCTTCGTCGCCACACTGAGGACCGCCTGATGCAGTTCGCCCGCCTGACCGCCGTCGCCCTGGTCGAGGACGACGCCGATTTCCGCCAGGCCCTGGTCGAGCGGCTGGCGCTGGAGGGACTAGACGTGCGCGCCTTCGCCGCCGCCGACGCCGCGCTGAAGGCCATCGACGCGGACTTTCCCGGCGTGGTCGTCACCGACCTCAGGATGCCGGGCTTCGACGGACGCCAGTTGCTGGACCGGCTGCAGGCGCTGGATGCGACCCTGCCGGTTATCATGATCACCGGCCACGGCGACGTCGCCGATGCGGTCGCGGCCATGCAGACGGGGGCCTATGACTTCGTGGCGAAACCCTTTCCGTTTGAGCGGTTGCAGGACAGTCTTAACCGGGCGCTGGAAAAGCGGGGTCTGGTGCTGGAGAACCGTCGCCTGCTGGCCATGGCTTCCGACAGCGGCCAGGAACTGCCGCTGGCCGGCGCCTCGCGCGCCATCGTCGCCCTGCGCGCCACCATCGCCCAGATCGCCGACGCTCGCATGGACGTGCTGATCGAAGGCGAGACCGGAACGGGCAAGGAGGCGGTCGCCCGCGCCCTGCATAACGGCGGCCGGCGTCGGCTGGCGCCCTTCGTCGCGGTCAACTGCGGCGCCCTGCCCGACGGTCTGATCGAAAGCGAACTGTTCGGGCATGAGTTGGGCGCCTTCGCCGGCGCGCTGCGCCGTCGCGTCGGCCATGTCGAGCGCGCCCACAACGGTTCGCTGTTCCTGGACGAGGTCGAGAGCATGCCCCTGGCCGTTCAGGTCAAGATGCTGCGGGTGCTGGAGGAACGGGAGGTTCATCCCATCGGCGCCAACGAGCCGCGCGCGCTCGATCTGCGCATTCTGGCCTCGTCCAAGATCGATCTGGAGGCGGCCGCACGTGCTGGGGCGTTTCGCGAAGACCTCTATTATCGGCTGAACGTGGTGCGGCTGCGCGTGCCGCCGCTGCGCGAGCGGCGCGAGGACATTCCCCTGCTGTTCGCCCACTTCCTGCGCCGCGCCGCCGATCGCCACGGGATCGAGCCACCCGCGATCTCGGACAGCGTGCGTCGTCGCCTGGTTGAGGCCGACTGGCCCGGCAACATCCGCGAACTGGCGCACTTCGCCGAACGGGTCGCCCTGTCGCTGGATGACGCCGCCCGCCCGGCCGACGACGGCCTGAGCCTGCCTGACCGTCTCAATCGGTTCGAGGCGGAACTGCTGCGCGACGCCCTTCAGGCCCACCGGGGCGACATCGCGGCCGTTCTGGCCGAGATGCGCGTCCCGCGAAAGACCCTGTACGACAAGCTGGCCCGCCACGGCCTGAAGCCGGCCGTCTTCCGCTAGGCGCCTCAGCCGGCAGGCGCCTGGACGTCTCCGGTGCGCTTCAGCTTGCCCCAGGTCTGACCCAGGCCCGACAAGGCCCGCTCCAGCGCGCGCCAGACGACCACATACATGATCTGGCGATAGACGAACCGCTGGGTGGGCAGCAGCCACAGGTCGCCGCGCTTCTCACGATCAAACCCATAGGCGATCCAGCCCGCCGCCAGCTCCAGCAGGGTGAAGGCGACATAGACGCCCAGCGTGAACCACAACGTCGGGTTCGGCGCCGCATCCACATCGGCGTGCTGCGCCGCCGCCAACCAGGCCAACCCCTGCATCAGGATCGCGGCCGCCAGTTGCAGATCGATCAGCGGCGCCAGCACCTGACCCACGATCTGGAACAGCCACAGGCTGGGCAGGGCCAGGCCGCCGAACCAGCCGTGCCGGAAGGTGGAGCGACGGTGCTTCCACAGGCATTGCAGGGTTCCAAAGCTCCAGCGGAAGCGCTGTTTCAACAGACCGCCCAGCGACGACGGCGCCTCGGTGAAGGCCAGGGCCATCGGCTCGTTGGCGATGACCCAGCCCGCTTCGCGCACCCGCCAGGTCAGGTCCATGTCCTCGGCCAGGGTGTCGGAGCGATAACCGCCCAGGTTTCGCAACGCCTCGGTGCGCCAGGCCCCGATGGCGCCCGGCACCACCGTCACCGCATTCAGCAGGGCCAGCGCCCGCCGGTCGATGTTCTGGCTGGTGATATATTCGATGGACTGCCAGCGCGTGACCAGATTGCTGCGATTGCCGACCTTCACATTGCCCGCCACCGCCCCGACCTTGGGATCGGCGAACCAGGCGGCCAGAATCGCCAGGGCGTCGCCCGACAACTGGGTGTCGGCGTCCACGCCCACGACCACGGGGGCCGTCGCCTCCTTGAGGGCCAGGTTCAAGGCCGAAGCCTTGCCGCCGTTCGCCTTGCGCGTCAGCCGCACGCGCGGATCATCGGCGAAGGCGGCCGCCACGACGTCATAGGTGCCGTCCGTCGACCCGTCGTCCACCACCAGAACCGAGACATCCACGTCCCGACTGGCCAACAGACTGTCCAGCGTTCGCCGGATCACGGTCGCCTCGTTATAGGCCGCGACCAGCACGTCCACGCGCGGCTTGGGCGCCGCCGGGTCCAGCGGCTCGGCCCGACGCCTGCGCCGCGACGCCAGCGCCAGCATCAGAACGATCCGCGCCAGACCCAGGCCGATGGCCAGGTTGAAGCCGACGAACAGGACCACACCGACGGCGTGGGAGAAGCCGAAGGCTGCCGAATCCGCCGCGATCAGCGACCGCTCGCCCTTCGGCAGAGCCGGCATGGTCTGATCCGGCGTGCGTCCGACCAGACCGCCGATGGTGGTCAGGGTGTAGCCCCGCGCCCTCAGGGCGTCGATCAGCACCGGCAGGGCCTTGACCGTCGCCGAACGGTCGCCGCCAGCGTCGTGCAGCAGGACGGCGTGGCCCGCATCGGCCTGGGCCAGAACGTCGGCCACGATCTCGTCGGGGCGCAGACGATGGGTTCCCCCATCCGGGTTTGGACGGTTCAGGTTCCAGTCGTTCGGGTCGATGGATTCCCCTGCGGTCGTATAGCCCAGCTTGGACGCCACCGCGATCGGCAGGATTTCGCCATAGGATTCCGGTTCTGAATCGGCGTTGTAGGGCGGACGGAACAGCGTGACCTGGCGCCCCAGAATGCTCTCCAGCGCCCGGTCGGTGGCGGTCAGTTCCAGCCGCACCCGCTCCTCGTCCACATGGGCCATGTTGGGGTGGGTGAAGGAGTGGTTGCCGATCTCGTGGCCCTCGTCACGCACGCGCCGGACCAGGGCGGGATTGGCCGCCGCCGATCCGCCGATCATGAAGAAGGTGGCCTTCACGCCCTTGGCCTTCAGCACGTCGAGGATTTCGGGCGTCCATTCGGGGTCCGGGCCGTCGTCGAACGTCAGGGCCAGGGTGCGATCCGGCGCGCCGGTGCGCCGCACGGTCCAGGCCGAGGGCCAGCGCGTCCAGACCTCGTCGCTGATCAGGCCGCTGACCGGATCGACGGCGATGCGCCGCTCGCCCGGATGGGGGGTGTCGATCACGTTCAGCAACTCGCCCTGGCCGGTGAAGGCGATCTGCTGGGTCAGGGCGACATGCTCCAGCGCGGGGATGACGGTGATCGCGGGCGCGGCCTGACGACCGAACACCTTCCAGCTGGCGGGATCTTCCTCGCCCAGCGCCCACAGCGATGCGCCGCGCAGTCCCCTCTGGCGCCCCATCGTCATGGCGTTGGCGACCGAGGCGGCGTCCTGCATCCAGACCTCGTGCGCGTGGCCCTGATCGTCGGTGTAGCGGAAGGTGGGCTGCAGCGCCTGGGGATCGAAATCGACCACATTGGCCGGATTGTCCTCGGGCCGATAACCGCGCGCCGTCGCCAGCGCCGCCGTGGTGGTCAGCGATTCGGCCGAACGATCCCCGTCGCGCCAGTCGTAGGAATAGGCTCCGATGCCCAGGATCAGCTTGTCCGCCGGAACCAGGCGCGTGAACCGCGTCAACGCCTTGTCCACGAACAGGGCAGACGAGATCGGCCCCGGCAGGCTGTCTTCCCCGTGTTCGTCATAGGCCATGATGGCGGCGTAATCGACGACATCGGACAGGACGCGAATGTCGTGGTCGCTCAGCCCCACTTCCAGGGCGATGGACAGTTCGCCACCCTGGGCGTGCAGGCGCTGACGCAGTTGGGCCAGCCACGGCGTCAGCCGTTCGATCTGTTCCGGCGTCACCTGTTCGAAGTCGATCTGAAGACCGGCGAAGCCGTTCACGCGCACGAAGTCTAGCAGGTGGTTCATGACGGTCTGGGCGTTGGCCGGGGCCAGCATCCGATCAATCCGCCCGGCGTCGAAGTGACCCTCGGTGGCGTTGCCGACCACGGGCACGATCTTGACCCCATGCGCCCGCGCCGCCGCGATCAGGGGCTTGGTGGTCGGGTTGCGCGTCGGGTCCCAGTCCTTGGTCAGGATGTCGCCGCCGTCGTCGCGAAGCTCGATCCAGGTCGGATAGACATGGGTCAGGTCGCCCGCATGGCGCGTGAACGAATCCAGCGCGCCGTCCTCCCACGGGGCGAACCAGGCGCCGGCGATGGGGGCGCCGCTGGTCGAGATGGCGCGCGCGGGCCGCCGCTCCCGATGGGCGATATAGTTCAGCAGGGCCCGTTCGGCGCCGTGGGTGCGCCGCGCGACCACCGAGGCCGCCGGCGACACGACGGACAGTCCCGTCAGGTTGGGCAGGATCATCAGACTGGCCACGAAGCCCGCCAGGACGACGCCCGCCACGATCGCGGCCGCCATCGCGGCGATCCGCATCCGCCGCGCCCGACGCCCGGTCGCGTCCAGAAACACCGCCGGCCCGTCGCCATGCGGTTTAGAAGCGTCAGAATTCATCCCAGCCAAGCCCAACCCCACGCGGCCGATCCCGCGTCATTTGGCCGCATATCCATCAAGAACGGCGGGATGTGGGCGAAGCTGCGCCGAGGACGCGGCGTCAATTCGGCCGACCTGATGTCCTACTAACGATCCGCCCGTCCAAGCCTTGAACGGTCGTCGACGGCGCGGGGTCGCAGGTTGGCCCTCTGCGCCAGAGCGACGCCGATCAGGACGATGACGGCGCCGGCGGCCTGAATCGGCGTCAGCGATTCGCCGAACACGAACCAGCCCAGGGCGCCGGCGACGATGGGCTGGATCAGAATGGTGACGGCGGTGGTCGATGTCGGCAGACGACCCAGCGCCCAGGCGACCCCGCCCTGCCCCACGACATGAACGAGCCCCATGCCCGCGCAGGCGGCCCAGCCGCTCAGGGTCGCGGGCAGCAGGGTTTCGCGCATGGCCAACGCGGCGAGCAGCATCAGGGGGGCCCCGATCAGACTGGCCCACAGGGTGATCCGCAGGGCGCCCGCCGCCTGTCGCGCCGCCTTAACCGCCAAGAAATAGCCCGCATACCAGACCGCCACGGACAGGCTGAACAGGTCGCCGAGCGCGGGCTGCGACACCTGGGCGGGGTCCGATCCCGCCGCCATGCCGAAGGCGCCGCCAAGCGCGAGAACGAGGGCCAGAAGGAACAGCCGACGCGGCGGTTCCTTGAGGACGATCCACCCGAACAGCGTCACGACCACGGGCGTCAGGTTGCACAGCACGGTGGCGTTGACGACCGACGTCAGGGCGATGCCGTAATGCCAGAAGGCCAGGTCGAGCGCGAGAAAGACGCCCGCCAGCGCCATCCACCGATCCGGCGCGCCGACGCCCTCCCCGCCCCGTCGCAGGCACAGCATCGCCAGCAGAGGCAGGGCGAAGGCGAAACGCCAGAAGCCCGCCGCCGCCGGTCCCGTCTCGGTCAGACGAACCAGGATCGGCGCCAGACCCAGCACGCAGGCGCTGACGATCAGGACCGCAAGCGGCCATACGCCCGACGAAGCCGGATGGGCTTCGGGATCGTCCACGCCCCCTATCAATCGCTCAGTCCTTCACGGTTTCGGCCAGGAAGGCGAACATCCGCTCCAGCGCCGAGGCGGCGATTCCGCATGGGAAGGCCACGAAGCCGTGTGCGCCGCCTGGCGCGATGGACAGTTCGGCGCGATTGCCCGCCGCGCGCCAGCGGGCGTGCATGAACAGCGTGTCGTCCAGCAGGGCGTCGCGCGTCCCGACGGTGAACAGGGCCGGACACAGGCCGGACAGATCGGCGAACAGCGGCGACAGGTCCGGCGCGGCCCGGTCGAGCGGTTCGGGCGCGAAGGCGTCGATGAAGGCCGCCATGTCGCGGGTTCTGAGAACCAGACGCTCGTCGCCAAAGGCGCGGGCGCTGGGCGTCAGGCGCAGGTCGTAACAGCCGAAACCCAGATTGGCGCAACGGAAGGGCGTCAGTCCATGACGGTCCCGCAGGCGGATGACGGTCAGGGCCGCCAGATGCGCGCCGGCGGATTCGCCGCCGATGGCCTTCAAGGGCGCGCCCAGCGCCTGCTCGCCCTCGGTCGCCAGCCAGACCGCCGCCGCCTCGCAGTCATCGGGGCCGGCGGGGAACGGATGTTCGGGGGCCAGGCGATAGTCGACGCTGACGACGGTCAGCCCCGTGGCGTCGGCCAGACGCTCCAGCAAGGGGTCCTGCTGATCCACCGCGCCCAGAACCCAGCCGCCGCCGTGAACGTGCAGAAACAGCCCGTGCGGCCTTTCCGCCGGGATGATCCGCAACGCCAGCGGGCCGTCGGGTCCGGGAATGGTCAGGGTGCGGGCGCGGGCCGAGCGAACCAGAGGCGGAAACGGCGCGCCGCCGGCGGCGCGCAGGGCGCGAAAGGCCGGAGCGCCCACGTCCCACCAATCGGGCAGCTGGCTGGCCGCCGCGACGATGGCGGCGTTGACCATGCGCGTCTCGTCCGAGATCGCGGCGTCGGAAAAGAGGTCGTCGTCAGTCATGCCCTGTCCCTCGAAAGCTGCATCAGCCCCTGCCTGTCCCGCACCGACACGCAGCCGTAGCGCCGCTCGATCAGCCGCCCCTCCTCCATCCGCCGAAGGAGCGGGTTCAGGGTCTGGCGCGTCACGCCCACCAGGGTCGCCAGCGCGTCCTGGCTCAACCTGACCGCCCCGTCCGGCGCGGCGAGTTCGAGCAGCACCCCGGCCAGGCGCGCGAAGGGCGATTGCGCCAGAAGCCGACCCAGGTGCGTCAGGGCCTGACGATGCCGACGCGCCGTCAACCTGGCCAAGGCGGGCCACAGATGACCGTCCTCGCCGGTCAGGCGCATCCATCGGCGTTGAGACACGAACAGCAGGCGGCAATCGCCCTCGGCGACGGCGTCATGGGGACGGGGCTGACCGTCCAGCAGCGACAGTTCACCGAACCAGTCGCCCTTTCCCAGCACCAGATTGGTGACGTCTCGTCCGTCAGCCGACGGCGCGACCAGCCGCACGCCGCCGTCCAGCACGGCGTAGAGGCCGTTTCCCGCGTCGCCGCAGCGATAGATCCGTCGGCCGCTGCGGGCCGTCATCGTCGTCGCCTCGCGCAACACGGCGGCGCGTTGCACGGCGTTCAGAGCGGCGAACCACGGGTCGCCGTCGAGCAGGGTTTCTGGCGTCTTCACCCCCCGATCAAGGCAAGCGCGCGACCAAGTGTAAAGCGCGCGACAGTGTGGCTCCCCCGATTGGCGCAAGGTGGAACCAGACCCGCCGGACGGATCGGCGCGGAGGGGGAGACGGCGACATGGACGACATCGAACGCGCGTTGAGGATCGATCTGGCGGCGGCCTATCGGCTGGTCGCGCTTTATGGCTGGGACGATCTGATCTTCACCCATCTGTCCGTGCGTATCCCCGGACCCGACCACGCCTTTCTGATCAATCCCCAACACCTGATGTTCGAGGAGATCACCGCCTCGTCCCTGGTCAAGATCGACGTGGAGGGTCGCCCGCTGGACCCTGGATCGCCCCCGACCCATCCGGCGGGTTTCGTGATCCATTCGGCCATCCACATGGCGCGAGAGGACGCCCACGCAGTGATGCATCTGCACACCCCCCAGGGTCAGGCCGTGTCGGCCATGGCCGGGGGTCTGGAGCCCCTGACGCAAACGGCCATGCTGGTGCGCGACGATGTCGCCTATCACGCCTACGAAGGCGTCGCGACGGACCTAGAGGAGCGGGCGCGGCTGGTCGCGGACCTGAGGGATCGGTCCTCCATGATCCTGCGCAACCACGGAACCCTGACCATGGGCCGCACCGTCGCCGAGGCATTCCTGAGGCTCTATTTCCTGGAACGCGCCTGCGAGGCGCAGGTGATGGCGGGAACCGGCGGTTCGGGCGGGCTGACGTCGCCGCCACAGGCCGTGATCGCCAAGACCGCCGAGCAGGGCTCGAAGGGGCTGGACATGGCCGCCAATCACCTGGCATGGCCCGCCTTGCTGCGTAAGCTGGATCGGATCGATCCCGGCTTCAGGGCATGAGGGACCGGACCGCCTCCGCCAAACGGCCGACGCCCGCATCGATCCGGGAGGCGTCGATGGTCGACAGGCCCATGCGCATGTGAAGACGTTCAGGCGGCTCCGAGAAGAAGGGCCGTCCGCTTTCCAGCAGAACGCCCCGCGCCGCCGCCTCTCGCACCAGCGGCTCTTCCTCCAGACCGGCGGGGAAGGTCAGCCACAGCGACGATCCCTTGCCGCCCGTGATCTCCACCTCGGGCAGATCGCGGACGAGGGCGTCGCGCGCCGTGGTCCAGCGCCGGTCGGTCTCGGAGCGCAGCCGCCGGACCAGGCCGTTGTAATGGCCCTCGACCATGAAGATGGCGGCCAGCCGCTGATTGTTCAGCGGCGGGGTGCGATGGATCAGCCGGCGCAGGGCGCGCGCCTCGGCGATCAGTTCGGACGGCCCGACCATGTAGCCGAGCCTCACGCCGGGCGCGAGAACCTTGGAGAAGGTGCCGAGGTAGATGACCCGCCCGCCGTCATCGCCGCTTTTCAACGGCGGCGCGGCGGCGTCGACCGCCAGTTCGCCCTCGTAGTCGTCCTCGATCAGCAGGGCGTCCTGTCGCGTCGCCCAGTCCAGTAGCGCGCGGCGGCGATCCAGCCCCATCGACACGCCTGTCGGACATTGCCGTCCGGGCGTCACCACGGCGACATTCACCCCGTCCAAGGCGGCGCCGACCACCACCCCCTCGTGATCCAGCGGCAGGTCGCGAACCTCGCAGGCGCCCAGCGAAAAGATGTGGCGCGCGTCCGTATAGCCGGGGTTCTCCACCCCCACGACATCGCCGGACCTCACCAGCAGCCGCGACAGGAGATAAAGCCCCTCCTGCGCGCCCAGGGTGATCAGAATCTCGTCCGGGCGGGCCAGAACCCCGCGTCGGGGCAGGATGATCCGTCGAATCTGGTCGATCAGCAGCGGATCGTCCTCGATCACATTGTCGGCCGACCACCAGTCGACGGCCGCGCGCCCAAGCGCGTTTCTGGACGCCAGCCGCCAGGCGGGCAGCGGAAACAGCTTCTGGTCCACCTGACCGTACAGGAAGGGATAGGGATAGCTGCGCCAGTCCTTGGGCTTGGAAATCTGGCGCCAGTCGGCGATCCGACTGGTCATGCGGGCGCGCCAATCCACCCCCGCCTCGCCTCTGGGAGAGCCGGCGCTATCCGGCGAGGCGGCTGCAGGCCCTTCGGGCAGGGCCGGGGCGTCGGCGACGAAACAGCCGCGCCGGGCCGTGGCGTTCAGGATGCCGCGCGTGCTGAGTTCCTCATAGACGGCGATGACGGTGTTGCGCGCGATGCCCAGTTCGACGGCGAGCGCCCGGGACGAGGGCATGCGCTGACCTGGCGACAGCCGACCGCGCGCGATGGCGTCGATGATCGCCTGGCGGAGGCCGGATTGAAGCGATCCGGCCTCCTGTAGAAACATCTGCCGGGTCCAGGACACCGGCGGCGTCAGGTTCGAACTCGCCACGCCTGCCGTCACTCCATCTATGACGCTGGGCGTAGCATGTCGGGCGCGAACTGATAACCGGGCTTCAGAAGCGCAGTCGGACGGTCGCTCCATAGGTTCGCGGCGCATCGTAGAGGACCGCGTTCACGCCGATGACCGCCGTGCGGTTAGCGAACTTGATGTGTTCGCTGTCCGTGAGGTTCTGGCCCCAGATCGAAACCTCCCACCGCCCGTCCTGCGCCTCCAGCCCGATGCGGGCGTCGAACAACTCGTAGCCGGGGATGTAATAGGCCGGGCCGAAGGTCGGATGGATGACCTTGGGATCGAAGTTCTGGCTGGACTGCACGGAATAGCCCGCATGGGCGAACAGGTCGGCCCAGGACGTCAGCGGCCCGCGCCAGTCGGCGGCCAGATAGGCCTTGTTGCGCGGCGCATAGGGCGTCTGCACCCCGTTGGCGTCCAGCGGCACGCCCGCGACCAGACCGCCGCCGCCGGGGAAGCGCGTATATTCGCTGTCGTTATAGACGTAGTTGGCGCTGAGGGTCAGGCCCTGGATCGGCACGGCCGTCAGATCCAGCTCCAGACCGCGCGATTCCACCTCGCCCGCATTGCTCAGGCTGGAGACCAGGACGGTGGTGTTGTTGATCGTCCGCGAGGCGAAGCTGAAGACCTGGAAATCCTTGAACTGCTGCAGGAAGACCGTGGCGTTGACCCGCAGGCGGCGATCCAGAAGGTCGCTCTTCAGGCCCGCCTCATAGCTGGTGACGGTTTCGGAGCCGACGCGAATGCCGGCGTTGAACTGCGCCTGGCTCATCGCCTCCACGTTCCAGCCGCCGCTCTTGAAGCCGCGCGCCACCGAGGCGAACAGCATCGTCCGGTCGGTCAGGTGATAGTTGACGTTGGCCTTGGGCGTCAGGAAGCCGTCGGAGAAGGAGTCGTCGTAATCCGGGATCTGGCCGTTGATGATCCCCAGCGGATCGGAGACGAAATAGTCGCTCAGGCTCTTGCGCTCGCGCGTGTATCGCAGACCCAGACCGATCTCCAACGCCTCGGTCGGGCGGTAGTTGGCGTTGGCGAAGGCGCCCAGCGACTGAGTGTGGACCTTGCCGCCATACGGCACCTGGCGGTTGGCGTAGGCCGGGAAAGGCGCGGGCAGGACGGCGAAGGCCGGGCCGGCCAGCTGCAGGCCGCGATCCTCGTTGTTCTGATCGAAGTAATAGAGGCCCGCGACCCAGTCGAAGGCCCCGGCCTTCGACGAGGCCAGGCGCAGCTCCTGCGAAAACTGACGCGACTTCTGCGACAGATCGACGGTCAGGAAGTTGGCGGCGCCGGTTTCGTTGTTGAAATAGAGAACCTGCTCGCCCGAGCGATAGGCGGTGATCGACGTCAGCGTCAGGTCGCCCAGCTTCTGGTCCACCGTCAGGGACGCTCCGCCCGTGTCCCGATCCGCGCGGTCGTCGGCGTAGGAACGGAACTGATAGGGATCGGCCCCTGCGGCGGGTCGGGCGGTGTAGTGCAGGGTCGAGTTGCGGTCGCGAACCCCGTCGATGCTCAGATTGACGTCGGTGTCGTTATTGGGATGGAACCGCAGTTGCAGCCGCCCCGCCAGCGAATCGACGCCCATGTTGCGATGGCCCAGCAGGGTGTTCTCGTAATAGCCGTCGCTCTTGACCTTGGCGATCGAGGCCTGAAGCGACCAGGCCTCGTTCAGCGGCATATTGGCCCGTCCGGCCAGCCGGTAGTGACCGAAGTTCCCCGCCTCGGCCACCAGTTCGGCCTCGGGCGTCGCGGAAGGGCGTTTGGTGGTGATGGCGATCACGCCGGCATTGGTGTTCTTGCCGAACAAGGTGCCTTGCGGGCCGCGCAGGACGTCCACCTGCTGGGTGCCCAAAAGGGTCTGGTTGTTCATCCAGGAGCGCCCCAGGAACACCCCGTCCACATAGACGCCGACGCGGGCGTCATAGCCGGCGTTGCGCGAATAATCGACGATGCCGCGAATGCCGTAACGCCCCTGTTCGCTGCCGTCGCCGAAGCTGACGGCCGGCACGGCGCGTTCGATGTCCTGCAAGCGGACAGCGCCGATCTGCTCCAGGCTCTGGGCGGACAGGGTCTGGATCGACACCGGCACGTCCTGAAGGTTCTCGGCCCGCTTCTGCGCGGTGACGACGATCTCCTCCAGATTGGTCGCGGGCTGAGACGCAGCGGCGGCGTCCGGCGTCTTGTCCTGCGCCTGCACGACGCCGGCCGACAGGACCAGCGCGGCGACCGATGCGGACAGAACGAGGCTGTGGCGATAGTTCAAGATGTTTCCTCCCCAGGAAAGGCGGCTGGCTGTCGAGCGCCAACTCTGCCGATGACGATGTTCGCCGCACGCCTTCCCTTGCGTATTGGTCCAGCCTCGTGCGGATCGTGGCGCCAGTTTCAATCGGTCGACTTGGTCCACGTCGGATAGGGGCCCAGCACCACCAGCAGGGCCGCCGCGACCACATTGGCGACCATCAGGCCGATGATCGGAACCAGGGCGCCGCCGGCGCCGGCCAGCGCCAGGGCGAACACCGGCGGTCCCAGGGCCGCGCCCAGCAGGAAGGCGACATTGTGCCAGCTGTAGATCTGCGACAGGGCGCGCGGGCCGAAGTAGCGGCCGACCAGGAAGGTCAGCAGGTCCGTCTCCGCTCCCGCCGCCGCGCCCAGCAGCACCGCCGCGAGAACGGCGACCAGTCCCATCCCCGGCAGGTCCAGCAGCAGCCACGACCCTGCGACCGCCATCAGTATGCCCGCCGCCCCGACGTAGGGCGCATGATAGCGGTCCATCAGCATGCCGAAGATGACGCGCGCCGCCAGCAGCGACAGGCCCGAGATCGACTGGATCATCGCGGCCTGGGCGATGGTCAGGGACGACGCCTTGGTCAGCAGATGGATGATGTTGCCCAGCACCGCATAGTTGGTGAAGCCGACCAGGGCGAAGATCGCCAGAATGAGCCAGAAGGCGCGATTTCGCAGGGCCTCGCCCATGGTCAGGCCCAGGGTCGCGCGATCCGCCGCCATCGTCGCATCCGGCGAGGCGTCGCCGTCCGCGAACTGACCGACCTCGGCCGGATCGTCGCGCACCAGCAAAAAGACGGCGGGCAGGATGACGACCACCAGCACGCCCGCCAGCACCAGCAGCGTCAGCCGCCAGTCCAGCGTCTGAATGAGCCGCTGCGTCAGCCAGGGCAGGACGGCGGCGCCGATCCCCTGCCCGGACACGGCTATGCCAAGGGCCAGCCCCCTGCGCCGGTCGAACCACAATGACAGGGCCCGCAGATAGACGATCGGATTGGTGAAGGCGCCCACCAGTCCCATGGCGCCGTAGAAGACATAGACCTGGGCGACCGAATGCCGGATCAGGGCGCCGGACGCGATCAGAACGGCGAAGGCGACGATCCCGACCGTCGCCACCCGGCGCGATCCGAACCGATCCACCGCCCGCCCGGCGAACGGCACGGCCAACAAGGCGCAGACCAGAAAGGTCGAAAGCGCACCCGACATGTCCGCCTGATCCCAGCCGAACACCGCGGACCACCGGGCGGTCAGCACTCCGAAGGTCGAGGCCGCCAGACTGGTGCCGCACAGGGTCAGGGCGACCAGAACCCCCCCGACCACGGACCAGCCCGAGAACCTCTTTCCACCGCCGGACATCGCGCCCTCCCCTGTTTCCATGCGGTCGTGACGCCGCCTTGCGACGACCTTAGGCGAAGCTTTCGGGCAGGCAACGGGCGCCGCTTCTGGCTCCCCGGTTTGCATCGTGCTGGACCAAGCGTCGATCCTGGCCAAGATGATTGGCTGTCGCTTGACTGGAGGCTCAATGGCGCCGCTGACGATCTTTCGCGCACGCCGCATATGGACGATGGACGCGGCGAACCCCGCCGTCACCCACGTCGCGGTCAAGGACGGCCGGATCGTCGCCGTCGGCGATGCGGACCAGGCCCAAGGCTGGCAGGGTGTGCGGGACGATCGCTATGCCGATCAGTTTCTCCTGCCCGGCTTCGTCGAGGCCCACGCCCATGTCATGGCCGGACCGATCTGGCGCTATCCCTATGTGGGGCCGGCCGATCGGATGGACGATCAGGGCCGTCTGTGGCCTGCGACGCGCAGCATGGATGCGGTGCTGGATCGGCTGAAGGCCGCCGAGCCCGCGCTTGCGCCCGGCGCCCCCCTGATCGGCTGGGGCTTCGATCCGCTGTTCGTCGAGGGGGCCGTTGCGGATCGCGGCCTGCTGGACGCCGTTTCGACCACCCGGCCCGTCGTTCTGCATCATTCCAACGGCCATCTGATCACGGTGAACTCGGCCGCCCTGGCGCTGGCGGGCTATGATTCGACCACGCGCGTCACGGGCGTCGCTATGGACGCCAAGGGCGAGCCCACGGGCGAACTGCGCGAGTTCGCCGCCATGATGCCGGTCCTGCGCCGCCTGGGCGTCGATCTCGCCGACATCGGACGCGGCGAGGATGCGCTGCGCCGCTTCGCCAGCCTGGCGCGCCGGGCCGGCGTCACCACCATCGCCGACATGGGGCGAATGGTGGACGAGGACGACGCCCGCGAAACCGCCGCCACGACATCGACCGCCGACTATCCCGTGCGCCTCGCCGTCGTGACCATGGGCATGTTCAGCCCCGTCGCGGACATCATCGCCAGGGTCGAGCGCCTGGCGTCGTTCGCCCACGACAAGCTGCATTTCTGCGGCGTCAAACTGATGATCGACGGCTCGATCCAGGGCTACACCGCCAAGCTTCGGCCGCCCGGCTATCATCGCGGCGAGGATCACGGCATCTGGAACATGGCGCCGCAGCAGCTGATCCAGACCGTCGAAGCGCTGCACGCCGCAGGCTTGCAGATCCACGTTCACGCCAATGGCGACCTGGCTACGGACGCCGCCCTGGACGCCTTCGAGGCGGCGGTTTCGGCGCAGCCGCGTCGCGATCACCGCCATGTCATCCAGCACGCGCAGATGGCCGACACGGCCCAGTTCGAACGCATGGCCAGACTGGGCGTCTCGGCCAATCTTTTCGCCAACCATCTGTATTATTTCGGCGATCAGCACCACGACCTGACCATAGGCCCCCAGCGGGCCGCCCGGCTGAACGACGGCCGCGCCGCGCTCGACGCCGGCGTGCCGCTGTCGCTCCATTCCGATGCGCCGGTCACGCCGCTGGCGCCCCTCGTCACGGCATGGTGCGCCGTGAACCGCCGCACCGAGAGCGGTCGGATTCTGGGAGGCGAGCGGGCCTTGACGGTCGCGGAAGCGCTTGAAGCCGTAACCCTGGGCGCGGCGCGCAGTTTGAAGCTGGATCATGAGATCGGCTCTCTGACGCCCGGCAAGCGCGCCGACATGGTCGCCCTGAACGACGACCCCTTCCACGTCCCCCCAGAGGATATTCGCGACATCGCCGTGACCGACACTGCGCTGGGCGGTATATCGACCGCGCAGGGCGCCCGATGACGGCGCCCCTGCCGACCACGGTCATTGGCGGCTTTCTGGGCGCGGGAAAGACGACCCTGGTCAACCATCTGCTGCACAACGCAGGGGGACGTCGGCTGACCATCCTGGTCAATGATTTCGGGGCTATTCCCATCGATGCGGACCTGATTGCGGGCGAGGCGGAGGGGGTTCTGACGCTCGCCAACGGCTGCGCCTGCTGCTCCATCGGCGGCGATCTTTCGGGGGCGTTCGACGCGGTTCTGCGCCGCCGCTCCCAGGTGGATCATCTGATCGTCGAAACCTCGGGCGTGGCCGACCCGGATCGGATCGCCGACTTCGCCCGGGCGGAACGCGACCTGGCGCCCACCGGCGTCGTCGTGGTGGTCGATGCCGCTCAGGCCCTGGAGCAGTCGGCCGATCCCTACGTCGGGCGCGACGTGTTGAACCAGATCGCCGTCGCCGACCGCCTTGTGATCAACAAGGCCGACCAGTCGGCGGCGCTGGACCTCGTCATGGCCTGGGCGTCCGGCATCGCCCCTTCCGCCGAAATCCGATCCGCCAATCACGCGGCGGTCGCCACCGACTGGGCGCTGACGCCCGCCCCGCGCCGCGCCAGCCCGCAGACAAGCCACCCCGCCCGACCGCACGCCCGTTTCGCGGGTTGGAGCCGCGACATCGACGCCGCCTACCCCATCCCCGCCCTCGTCGAGGCCCTTCGCGGCGCCGCGACCGGCGCGCTGCGCATCAAGGGGGTGGTGCTGGGATCGGACGGCGCCTCTTGGCTGATCCAGGCGGTCGGCAAACGCATCAACGTCAGCCCGGCGCCTCCGAAAGCACGAGCGCGCACGCGCATCGTCGCCCTGGGCCCTGAAAACGATTTTCGGCCCGAGGTTCTGGACGCGCTGTTCGACCGCCTCGCCATTCCCGCCCGCGTCCAGTGACGGAGCCTGTCATGCAGAACGAACCCCGCGCCGCCTTCACCGCGATGGAGAACGCCACCCTGGACGACTGGCGCATCATCGCCGCCGCCCACGGCCCCTATCAGAACAATCTGGCCAACCGCGTCCTGGCCCACCTGCGCCTTCTGGAAGGCGACCACGGCGGCTTTCCCATCGACCGATTTCAGCACAGCCTGCAGACCGCCACGCGCGCGATGCGCGACGGTCGCGACGAAGACTATGTCGTCTGCGCTTTACTGCACGACATCGGCGACACCCTGGCCTCGGCCAACCACCCCGACATCGCCGCCGCCATACTGAAACCCTACGTCAGCGAAGACCTGCACTGGATGGTCGAGAACCACGGGATTTTCCAGGGCTACTATTTCTTCGAGCATCTGGGCCTGGACAAGAATATGCGCGAGGCGTTCCGCGGCCACCCCAGCTTCACGATGACCGCCGAATTCTGCGAACGCTATGACCAGACCGCCTTCGCCCCCGCCTACGACACCCTGCCCCTGACCGCCTTCGAACCCCTGGTCCAGCGCGTCTTCTCCACCATCAGACGGTCAATCTACATGAACGCCGCTCCCGCCAAGACATAGCAGCCTAACATCAAAATCCCATTTTATAGATTACATATACAACATGTAGAAATTTAGTTTTGTCGTCGAGACGTCTGTGACAGTGTGTGTCGCGCAGATGCCGCTTCGCGCTTGGGCAAATCAATGGGGCGCTGAAGGACAGGGATGGGACGGTTGGAGGACGGCCCGCACCTGCTCCATTCGTCCACGCCCGCATCAAGTCGAGGACGGCTCTGGGGGAACAGGAAGGACGACATGACTACTGAATTCGACGCGGGCTCCACGCCCGAAGGCGCGACGCCGCCTGCAGGAAGTCTTCGTGGCCCGCTGGCGTTCGCTATCGGCTGTTTTCTGATCTGGGGGTTGGCTTACGGTCTGCTGGATGTGCTGAACAAGCATTTCCAGGAGACGCTGAGCATCAGCCAGGCGGACAGCTCGTGGCTGCAGATCGCCTATTTCGGCGCCTATCTCTTGCTCAGCCTTCCCGCAGGCGCCCTGCTGCATGCCCGAGGCTATCGGTTCGGCATCGTGTCCGGCCTTTGCCTGACGGCGATCGGGGCTTTGCTTTTCATTCCGGCCGCCGCCGCGGGGACCTTCCTGCCGTTTGTGGGCTCGATGTTCGTTCTGGCGGCGGGCCTGTGCGTGCTGGAGACCTCCGCCGACACCTATGTCAACGTCCTGGGCGACCCGGCCAAGGCGGCCCAGCGCCTGAACCTGGCGCAGTCGTTCAATGCGCTGGGCGTCTTCATGGGACCGCTCATCGGCGGCGCCGTATTCTTCAGTCCGGCGACAACGGCCGCTCTGGGCGGAACCACCCGTTCGATCCAGATCGTGTACGGTTTGATCGCCTTGGCGGTTCTGGTCTTCGCGGCCGTGGTCTGGCGTGCGCGCCTGCCTGAAACCGGATTGTCCGACCACGGCGAAAGCGACCTGGACGACGGCCGGGACCGCCCCCTGTCCCGCCAGCCGCACTTCATCGCAGGCGTGATCACACAGGCGCTCTACATCGGCGCCCAGGTCGGCATCGGCGCCTATTTCATCAACCTGGTGACGCACAAATGGCAGGGCCTGACCTCGCAGGAGGGCGCCTTCATGCTGTCCCTGGGGGCCATCGGCTATCTGGTCGGCCGTTTCGCCGCGACGGCGCTTCTGCTGCGCGTTTCGCCCCGCAAGCTTCTGACGATCTATGGCCTGATCAATGTGGCGCTGACGCTTGTCGTCGTCGCAGGCATAGACAAGGTTTCCGCCGTCGCCCTGATCGCCACCTTCTTCTTCATGTCGACCATGTTCGCCACCATCTTCGCCCTGGGCACCGCCGGACTGGGCGCCCGCGCCAAGAAAGCCTCGTCCCTGATGGTGATGGCCATCGGCGGCGGCGTGCTGCTGCCCTGGCCCATGGGGCGGATCGCCGATCTCTACGGCGCGAACTACGCCTTCCTCCTGCCCGCCCTCTGTTTCGCGGTCGTCGCCTGGTACGGCTGGAAGGGTTCATCGCTGGGACGGCCCAACACGGCCGCCTGAGCCTGCAATGCGTCACAAGGAAAAAGCCCGGGCGTCGCAGACGTCCGGGCTTTCTCGCATGGCGTGTCGTTCGATTACTGAAGTTCGAAGGTCGTATGCAACTCCGCACGGGAGTCCCCGCCGACCCAGACGTCGAACACGCCCGGATCAACCACCCAGGCCCGCTCCGTCGCGCTCCAATACTTCAGTTCGGCCTCGCCAAGTGTGAAGCTTAGGGTGCGGCGTTCTCCGGCGGCCAGAGAGATACGTTGAAAGCCCTTCAACTCGCGAACCGGGCGGGTCGCGCGGCCCGCGCGCTGGTGGATGTAGAGTTGGACCGTTTCATCACCGGCCCGTGCGCCCGTATTGGCGACCACGACTGAGACGACAACGGCGCCGTCGGCGCGAACGACCGGCCGGTCCACCGTGATGTCCGAAAACTGGAAGTCCGTATAGCTGAGCCCGAAGCCGAACGGGAAAAGCGGCGTCGACGTCTGATCCCAGTAGCGGGTGTCGATGGTCGCCGGGTCCTTGGTTCGATTATGGGCGTAGTAGATCGGAATCTGGCCGACGTCGCGAGGCCAGGTGATCGGCAGCTTGCCGCCGGGATTCACGTCGCCATACAGCACATTGGCGATCGCCGCCCCGCCTTCGGAACCGGGATGCCAGGCCTCCAGGATCGCCGGGACCTGCTGCGAGGCCTTGCTGATGTCCAGCGGACGGCCGTTGATCATCACCATGACCACTGGCTTGCCCAAGGCGGTCACGGCGTCGATCAGCCTTTGCTGGTCGCCCGGCAGTGACAGGGAGGCGCGCGAGGCCTGCTCGCCGCTCATGTAGAAGTCCTCGCCTATGGTCAGGATGACCAGATCCGAGCGCCGCGCCAGGTCCAGCGCGCGGGCGTATTCCGCCTCCGCTCGGGCGGCGTCCCAACGCGGCGGCATAGGGCGCATGATCGCGAACATGGAGGTCGTTCCTCGCCGCAGTTGCACCCCCGGCGCGGTCTCGACCTGGGCGACGCCTTCCAGCTTGGCCTTGAGGCCCTTGAAGAGGGTGATCGTGTCCTCCGGCCTGTCGGCAAAGGACCATGGCCCGACTGTATCGACGAGCGAATCCGACATGGGTCCGATGACGGCGACCCGCTGATGCGCGCCGCGCTGCAAGGGAAGAAGCCCGTCCCTGTTCTGCAACAGAACCATGGCCTGTTCAGCCGCCTGTCGCGCCACCCGCCGATGGTCGGGCGCCTGAAGAACCGATTCCGCCTGCGACGCATCGACATAGGGATTTTCAAACAAACCCATCCTGAACTTGGCGATCAGAATACGGCGGACGGCGCGATCAAGGACCGCCTCATCCAGTTTTCCGTCCCGAACGGCGGCGGCCAGATTGTCATAGGCCCCCGCCCCCATGGCCATCTCCATGTCGTTGCCGGCGCGGATCGAACGAATGGCGGCGTTGGTCGCGTCGGTCGCGAAATGCTGTGGAATCAGACTGCGCACCGCATTGGCGTCGGAAACGACGAAGCCGTCGAAGCCAAGCTCCCGCCGCAGCAAGTCGTTCAGCAGGCCGCGATTGGCCACGGCCGGCACATCGTTGAACTCCATGTAGGCGCTCATGATATTGGCCGCGCCCGCGTCGACGGCCGCCCTGAACGGCGGCAAATAGAGGTTGTGGATCTGGTTGTCCGACAGGTTGACGCTGTCGTAGTCCCGCCCGCCTTCGGACGCGCCATACCCGAGGAAGTGCTTGGGTCCGGCGATTATGCGGCCCGGCTGGCCCAGGCGCTCGCCTTGGAAACCGCGCACCTGGGCGCGCGCAAGAACCGAAGCCAGATAGGGATCTTCGCCCGGCCCTTCGACGATGCGGCCCCATCGCGGATCACGGGTCATATCCAGGGCGGGGGCGAAGGTCCAGTGGATGCCGACCGCGCGCGCCTCTGTCGCCGCGACGCTCTGGGACTGCTCCACCAGGGTCGGGTTCCAGGTCGCGGCCATCCCCAGCGGAACCGGGAACACGGTGCGCAAGCCGTGGACGACATCATATCCGAACAGCAGCGGAATCCCCAGGCGGGTGTCCTCCACCGCCATCCTCTGCAGGCGGTTGGCGACCACCGGGTCGCGCACGAACAGCAGAGACCCCAACTGACCGGCGCGCACGCGAGCCTCGACCGGCCCCGCGCTGCCCAGAACGAACTGCTGACTGACCTGGCCCACCTTCTCCTCGACCGTCATTCGCGCGATCAGAGCCTCGGCGCGCGCCTCTGGAGACGCGACGGATGCAACAGTGGGAGCCGCCTCCGATGTCGGGGCGGACACGGCCGAGGTTGTGGTCAGGGCGACGACGGCCACGCCGACGAGAAGGCGTTGAAGAAGGGTTGGTCGCATGAAGACGCCTCAAAAAAAGAAGGCCGATGCGGACGCTGATCCGCACCGGCCAGTCAGTGAGCAGACGGTCAGAAGGAACCGCAGGCTCAGGAGGTTCAGAAGGCCTTGCGCACGCCGATCGAGACCAGACGGCCCAGGGTGGAGCCGTTCGCCGTGCCTCCCGCTGCGTTGTAGAACGGCGGCTCCTCGTCGAAGAGGTTGTCGACATTCAAGGTCACGGACGTGTCGCTGAACGCGCCCCCCAGATTCAGATCATAGGCGGCGAACAGGTTGACCGTCGTGAAGCTGCCGATCCGGGTCTGGCCGACCCCGTTGGCCATGTCGGCGGACGCACTGTGGTTGACCGTCAGTTCTCCCATGACAGGGCCCGCGACCACCCCCGCCGATCCGACCAGAGAGTAGCGGCTGGCGCCGTTGTCGAACTCGTTGGTCTTGGGCGCCCCGGCGATGGCGCGGCTTTCACGGTTCAGGTTGTAGGTCCCGGCCAGACCGACATGCCACAGGCCGAACGACGCCGGCCGCGCATATTCGAAGTTGAAGTCCAGACCATCCACATCCAGGACGCCCAGATTGTTGCGACGCGCGTCGATGAGCACGGCGGGCGTCAGGAACCCGGCATAGAGCGAAGCGATGCTGGGGGCGCCGTCCACGGCCAGCCCCGCCGTCCGTGCGGTCGCCTGGGCCAGGGTCGGGTTCAAGACATAATAGGGCGCATAGGCGGGATCGGCGTAGAAGGGCGCGCCCCGCAGGAAGGGCGCCAGGCCGATCGCATCCTCAAAGGCGACGTTGAAGTAGGTCAGGCTGGCCTTCACCCCTTCCAGAGCGCCCTGGGGCCGCCAATCGACGCCCAGCGACCAGGTGTCGGCCGTCTCGGGCTTCAGATTGGCGTTGCCGCCCGCCAGGATCAGCGTCGGCCGGAACAGGTCGGTGAAGGGCGCGCCTGCGGGCAGCCAGGGACTGGCGTTGATGACCTGGACCCGCGTGTCCACGCCGTCGCCCATATCGGAAAGGCTAGGCGCGTGGAACGATGTGCCCCAGTTGCCCCGCACGGTCAGGCTGGCCGTGGGCCGATAGTTGAAGCCGATCTTGGGATTGGTGGTGTCGCCCACATCGCTGTAGCTGTCGTAGCGAACCGAAGCCGACAGATCCAAGGCGCCATAGGCCGGGCTGTCGAACACAGGCGCGAGGATTTCGGCGAAGACCGAAGTCACGTCACGCTTGGCGGAACTGCTCGCCAGGTTCAGCGCGGAGGGGGCGCCCGTTCCCTGCTGGGCCTTGATGGTCTCCTCATGATATTCGACGCCGACCGCCAGCTTCACCTCCCCGGCCGGCAGGGCGAACAGGCCGCCGTCGGCGACGGCGCGCGCCTCGCGGATTTCCTGCGTCGAATGGCCATAGCTCTGGAAGTCGATGATCTTGCGCAGAACATCGGCATTGGTCGCACCGACATCATAGGGGTTGAGCGCGGTCGCCGTCGTCGTTCCGGCCAAGGCCGCCGCCTCGGCGGCCGTGTTGATCTGCCATGTGCGGACCAGGTTCGTGCTGCGTCCCCAGTTGAGCGCACCCTTCAGCCGCCAGTCGTCGTTGATCTGGTAGGTCAGCGAAGGCGTGACCCCGGCGGACGTGAACCGACTGGTGTTCTTGGGGGCCGCCGCGCCCCAGGCGTCGGCGTAGTTGAAGGTGACGTTGTGGCCGAGTTCGGTTCCGATGGGCCGGAAATAGGGGTTCGTGATGGCGATCAACCCGCCTCCGCGAATACCCGTTCCCTCCGCCGCAGAGATGCCCCGTCGGCCCGTCTCCCGCTGCGCGTAATAGGCCGTGACGTCGAAGGCCAGGCGCTCGTTCAGATCGTGGGAAACCGTGGCGAAAAGGCTGTGGCGCGTCTCTTCGGGATAGAGGTCGATGGCCTTGGCTTCATCGCACAGGTTGGTTCCGGGCGTGCGCCCCGGCAGCGCATAGTCGACGCCCGGCAACAGGGGGGAAAACGGATTAGGCGTGGTGATCGTGCCCGGCGAGCAGGCCTTGGAGCGGAAGTCGCTCCCGCCACGCGCGCGCAGATCCTGGATGAAGTAATCGCGATCCGCCCCGGCGATATTGCTGTGTTCGGCATAGGTGTAGGCCACGATGGCCGAGCCGCCGCGCCAGGTCCTGCCGGCCGTCAGGTTCAGGTCGAACTGGTCGTAACCATCGGCGAAGCCGTATCGACCGGCCGCTTCAACGCCATCGAACGCCTTGCGCGTGATGAAGTTGACCACGCCGCCGATGGCGTCCGAACCATAGATGGACGAGCCGCCATCGGGGATCACCTCGACGCGCTCCAGCACGGCCGGGGGAATGACCGAGGGATCGGGCGAGGTCTGCAAAATCCCCGCACCGACCATGCGATGACCGTTCAACAGCACCAGGGTGGTCGAGCCGCCGGAAGCGCCGAGATTGCGGATATTCGGGCGATTGATCGGAAGCGCGATGGTCCCGCCCGGCTGCGGCGCGCTGTTGAAGGCGTTGGAAATCTGCGGAATGCGCGCCAGCAGGTCGTTTGACGAAGCCGCGCCGGTCGCGATCACGTCCTCGCGCGCCAGGCTGACGACGTTCGTGCCCGTCGGCGCCACGCCGCGCAGCAGCGTGCCCGTCACCACCACATCGTCCACCTGCGCTGCAGACTCCGCCTCGGCCTCAGCCTTCGGAGCCCGCGTTTGGGCGGATGCGGCATGGGCTGCCGACAAGCTGAAAAAGACCAACGCCGTGGTCGCCAGCAGCTTTGCATTCAAGGATGCATTTCGCATTTCGTTTCCCCAGGGCCTGATAGGCCCGTCCCCGCCTTCACGCGGGTGTTCCTGGACAGTCGGCCGGTTCTTCCGGCCGCCACGCACTCCCGGCGACGGTTGATCCGTCGTCCCAGATTGTGGACCGAGGTTCTGACATTCCGAAAAATCCGTCAAGATTAATTTGAGCGTTTGCATAACGAAAAATCGAAGCGATAGTTTGCGCACTGATCCACACTCGATTTTTCAGAGGCCTCGCTCATGCCGTCCCTCTTCCCGCGCCTGGGAATCAGCGCCCTGGCCGCTCTCGTACTGGCCTTTCCCGTCTCGGCTCAGACCGTCGCTGTCTGGCGCGGCGTCGCGCCGGGCGCGGAAAACGCGCGACAGAACGAAGTCGTCAGCCGTTTTCCGGGCGGCGGGTTCGAGGTCGTTCGCAATGTCACCCGGCCGACCCTGGAGGTGTTTCGACCGGAACCGGGAACAGCGACGGGGGCCGCCGTCGTCATCGCGCCTGGCGGCGGCTTCCGTTATCTGACGATCGAGGCGGAGGGGCGCGCCGTCGCCCGAACCCTGGCCCAGCATGGCGTGACGGCTTTCGTTCTCAAATACCGCACCCTGGAGACGCCAGTCGACGATGGAGCGCACTGGCACCAGTTCTTTCTGTTCATGGCCGAGGCGGCGCGCTCCGGGGGACGGCTCAACCTCGACGAGGCCGCAGGACCAGCGGTCGCCGACGGCCTTCAGGCCTTGAACCTGGTGCGTGAAAGGGCGGCCGAATGGGGCGTCGATCGGACCAAGGTCGGGATGATCGGCTTTTCCGCCGGTGCGCGCGTCACAGCAGGCGCCTTGCTCTCGCCTGAGCCCGCCGCCCGTCCCGCCTTCGGCGGTCTGATCTACGGCGCCGCCTTCAATGACGATCCCCTGCCCTCTCATCTGCCGCCCGTCTTCCTGGCGGTGGCCGGCGACGACAAACTGGCCGAACCCACTGTGCTGCGATTCTATCAGGCCGCAGCGGAAGGCGGCACCCGGCCCGAACTGCACGTCTATGCCGACGGCGGACACGGGTTCGGCATGAACCGACAGGGCAAGAGCAGCGACTTCTGGATCAAAGACCTGCTGAACTGGCTCGAAGTCCAGGGTCTGGCCCGGCCGCAGGACTGAGCCCCCTTTTCAGGGGGCGACGGTCTCCGCCAGCGCGGTCTTCAGCACCTTGCCCAGGCCGTTTCGCGGCAAGGCGTCCAGAAAGGCGATCCTTGAAATCCGCTGCACCGCGCTCAGCCGTTCGTTGACCCAGACGCGCAGGGCTTCGGCCTCGATCACGGCCCCCTCTCTTCGCACAACGAAGGCCATCGGCGTCTCGCCCCATCTGGCGTCCGGCACGCCGATGACTGCGGACTCGGCCACGTCAGGATGCGCGTCGATCTGAACCTCAAGGTCGATCGGATAGATGTTGAAGCCGCCCGAAATGATCATGTCCTTCTTGCGGCCCACGATTTGAAGGAAGCCCTCGGCGTCGAAGCGCCCCAGATCACCGGTACGAATGAAAGCGCGGCCGTCCGGCGCGGTCCAAAGACCGGCCGCCGTGGCTTCCGGGCGATTGTTGTAACCGGCCATCATCATGTCAGAGCGGCTGACGATCTCGCCGATCTCGCCGATCGGCTGCTCGACCCCGGCCTCGTCGATTATGCGCATGTCCGAACCCGGCGCGGGCATGCCGACCGTGTGCAGCTTGTGGGGAAACAGATGGGCGGGCAGGAAACAGGTTCCGCCCCCTTCGGTCATTCCAAAAATCTCCAGCAGCCCGCCCGGCCACCGCCGCAGAACCTCGGACTTCAGCTCCGCCGAGAAGGGCGCGCTGGTGCAGAACTTGATCTGAAAGGCGGAGAGATCGGCGTCGTCGAAGGCGGGCTCGGCCATCAGGCGCTGATACTGGACCGGCACCAGCATGGCGTGGGTGACGCGGTGCTTCTGGGCCATGTTCAGGAAAACGGCTGTGTCGAACTTGCGCATGATGACGACCGAACCGCCTGTTCGCAGCGCGGGCAGCAGCATCACCAAGGTCGTGTTCGAATAGAGGGGCGTGGTCAAAAGCGTCACGGATTCAGGCGCGAAAAGCCCGCCAAGCGCCGCCATCTGGCCTTCACGCATCGCGTGCGAATGGACGATGCCTTTCGGCACGCCCGTCGTGCCGGACGAATAGATGATGTTGAAGGGCGCACTCGGAGCGACCGGATCGAGAACGAACGCCGTCCCCTCGCCTTCCAGCCACTCCGCCCAGGGCGCGCCGCCGTGCGACCCATCGAGGGTGACGACAGCACCGCGTGTCGCCTCGGCGCCGAGCCGCGCGGATTGACTGGCGTCGGAGAAGACCAGCCGCGGCCCTGCGTCCTCCAGCATGGACGCCAGGGTTTCGTCCGTGACGCTTGGCGCCAGCGGAACCGGCGTGATCCCGGCCCTGACTGCGGCAAGGAAGGCCGCGACATATTGGATGCTCGGCTCACCCAGCAGGGCGACGCGATCACCGGCGGAAAGCCCATCTCTTCGCAGAGCGGCCGCAGCCCTGTTCAGCAACAGGTCCAGCCCGGCATAGGTCAGAGAGACCCCGCCCTCGATCAGCGCAGGCCGATCCCCGGCCTTCTGCGCATGGTCCGTGATCGCTTCCGATAGAGACGCGGGGGTCATGGTCGGCCCTTATTTCAACGCGAACGTGAAGGTGGCGGCGCCGGGCGGCGCCGAATACACGGCATGTCCCTGTTCGACACGCAGGAAGCGTGACCCGCGCGGGGCGCGCTTCAGACGTTCGCCTCCGTTAGGCAGCCAGACCTCGGCCCGGGTCGCGCCGGGGATGGTCACATCCAGCACGACGGCGTCGCCCGCCTTGCGCCAGGCGGAACGCACCTCGCCTCTCCGGGTCTCGATCCGTCCCGAGGCGTGGTCCAGCGCCTGGGGCATGGCGGGACGGATGACCACATCGGCATAGCCCGGCGATCCCGGCCGTATGCCCGCCAACCCCTTGTAGAACCAGTCGCTGACCGAGGCGAAATAGTGGTGGTTCCAGGATCGCGAATTCAGCCCCCAGCCCTCCAGCATCGTCGAGATGTCGTTGGCCAGCCAGAAGCCCCAACTCGGCTGATCCGTGCGCGTCACGACGCGATAAACGGTGTCGACGTGTCCATAGTCCGTCAAAAGCGTCAGCGCATGGCGCAGGGGATAGACGCCCATGGTCAGGGCGTAATCGCGCGCCTCAAGATCGGCCGCCACGGCGTCCGCTATGTTCTGCGCCTCGCCCGACGGCGCCATGCCGAACGCCAGCGGCAGGATGTTCTGGGTCTGGCTGAACGGAGGCGTCGGACCGCCCGCGACGGCCGGGGTCACATAGCGATGGGTCTGCGCATCCCAGTATTTTCGGTTGTAGGCGTCACGCACATCGGCGGCCAGGGCCTGATAATGCGCGGCGTCCTCCGTTCGCCCCAGACGCGCCGCGTTCCGCGCCAGGGTGGAGACCATATGGAAATAATAGGCGCTGGAGGTCGCGTCCGTCGGGCCGAACGGCCCTATCCCGGCATAGTCCCCCAGCCCCCGCGAATAGGTGAAATCCGGCGACTTGATGAAGGTCGAGGTGTAGTCGACCAACCGCTTCTGCACCTCGTACAGATCAGCGACGACCCGCTCGTCGCCATAGTAGCGCACCAGATCGTCCGAGATGACGAACAGGGCCGCATCCCAGGCGGGGGTCGGCCCCCAGATGTAGGACCAGCCCGGCGTTTGGTCGAACCCGTAATAGGGCGTCGACGGCACGATCTCGGGCAGTTCGCCGCTGACGGCCTGGGCGTCCCGGAAATCGGCCAGCCACTTCGTCCAGACCCGCGCCATGTCGAAGTTGACGCCGGCCGCTCCGGCCGAGGCCTGGCCATCCCCGGTCCAGCCGTTCTTCTCCAGACTGGGCGTATCGCTCATCAGTCCGTGCATATTGTTCAGCAAGGCGTTCCGGGACGCCTGCTGGATGCGGTTCAAAAGCGGCTCGCCGCTTTCGAAGGCGCCGATGAAGGGCACGTCGGAATGGATGATTTCGGCCGAAAGCATCCCCTCGTCCGGCGCACGATCCAAGCCCTCGACCTGCACATAGCGGAAGCCCGCATAGCTGAAACGCGGCGCCCAGGTCTCCACATCCCGCCCCGCGAAGGTGTAGCGATAGGTCTGGAGTTGCGCATCGATCAGGCCGCTGGTCGTCTGGGCCGAGCCGTCCGCGTTCTTCTTTTCCGTCAGGACCAAGGTGGCGGTCCGCCCGGCGGCGCCCTTCCAGCGCAGAACAGGCCGGCCGGTCAGGATGCGCCCGAAGTCGAACACCCAGACGCCCGGCCTGATCTCCACGCGGCCGACGGGCGAGACGGTCTCCACGGGTCGAATGGGTTCGGCCGATGACGCCGCCAGCGCGCCTGCGGGGCCGGCCGTCTCAAGCGCGGGCGTCCATCCCTCGCCGACGAAGCCCGACGACCGCCATCCGGCAGGCGCCCGACGAGCGTCATAACGCTCGCCCGCATAGATGGAGTCGTGCAGCGTCGGCCCATCGGCCGTAACCCAATCGCGTCCGGTCGTCACGACCTGGCGCCGGCCGTCGACGAACACGATCTCCAGTTGGGCGCGCAGCGACGGCTCGGCATGCCAGGGGGCCTTGTGGAAATACCATTCGTTCGGCTCGGTCACGCCGTACCATCCGCGTCCCAGTTCGGCGGCCAGGACGTTCTCGCCCGCCTGCAACAGGCTGGTCACGTCATAGGTCTGATAGAGCACCCGCTTGCCGTAGTCGGTCCAGCCGGGCGCCATGGGCAGTTCGGAGACCGCCCGATTGTTCACGGTCAGATCCGCCCATCCGCCCGCGGCGACGTAGAGGCGCGCCGAAGCGATCTGGTCGGCGCCGAGCTGGAAGGATCGGCGCAACAGCGGGGCGGGATGAGACAGCGGAATCACGATGTCCTTGGTCGGCACGCCTGACGCCAGGATCAGCCCATCGGGTCCAAGGCTTCCGCCCGACAAAGGATTGTCGCCATCGGCGAAGTCGGTCGCCCACGGTTCGCCGTCCACGGGCGCCACCGCCAGACGGTGAATGACGGCCGCGTCGGGAGCGGCGGACAGCAGGCCCACCGTGCCCTGCTTTTGCGACCCGTCATGCATTTCATCGATCGTGCGGCCATCCAGCCGCGTAAGGATGCGGTCGCCCACGGCCTCGATGCTCAGGCTGTGACGGCGCTGGCGCAGATCGTCGGCCGTCATGCCCAGGTCGATGGTCCTTAGCGTCGTCTGATTGACCGAGGCCCGCGTTCCCCCTGGGTATCGACGGACCTGGGCGTTCAATACGGCCCCTCCCCCGTCCCCCTCGCCAATCCGCCAGACATAGGCCTCGCCATAGGTCTTTCCTTCCGGCGAGGCGCGGAACAGAATGTCGAACTGGCGGCCCTTGAGGGTGAAATCGACGCTCACCGTGGCGTCCGACCATCCCTTGGGCGCCTCGGCGTTTCGCTGAATCCAGGCCCCCGTCCAGTCCGACGGACCTAAGAGCCCCATTTCCCACGAAGCGACATCGCTCCAGGGCGAGGCGCGGCCCCGGCCGTCCCAGGTCCGCACCTGCCAGACGCGACGCTCACGCGAGGACAGAACAGGCCCCTGATAGACGACCGCCACGGCGTCGCTTGAAGTCGTCCGGCCGGTGTCCCAGACGACCTGGCCCGCCAGGAGCGCCTGTTCGGAAACCCCGACACGCAGCTGATAGGCGCCTTGGGTCCGACCCGCTGGGGGACGCCAGGACAGGCGCGGCCGAGACGCATCGATTCCGATGGGATTGACCGCGCCGTCGACCGCCAGGGCCGAAGGACGGTCGATCGTCCCGGCTTGCGCCGTTCCTGCGACGGCAAGACAGGCGAACCCCGCCAAGACAAGCTTGAGCATCGACATGGCGGGGTCCTCTCCGCTGTCTGAACGGCCGATGGTCTCGGCAAGGCCAGGCGATGAGGCCCGGCCTGAAACGAAGTCTTCAGTGGGCGGGCTGCGCCGGGATGGCGCGCAGCAAGGCGTCCAGCTCGGCGACCGCTGCGTCGTCCAGATTGGCCTGCGGGAACTCCGCCAACTGACGGGGCGACAGGCCGCCGATCATCTCGGCCAGACCGGCGGACTCCTCCGGCGTCATCGCAGGCGCGCCTGCGGCGATCCGGCGCTTCTCGAAGAAGGCTCCGACGACGACCTTGGCCTGAGGATCGGCGATCAGCTCGGCCATGGTGGTGTCGACCGTGAAGCGGGGCGCGGCCGTGGCTTCGGCGGCAGGCGCGGCCGTCGCCGGGGCGGTTGCTTGCGCCAGGGCGGACGTCGCGCCGACGGTCAGGACCAGGGCGGTGGCGAGGGCGATGTTGCGGATCATGGTCGTTTCCTTCGTTGGTTATTTTGAATGATGTCGGCGGCGCGCCTCAGCGCACCAGCACCTTGATCAAGGCGTCGGCGTGGGCCTCGATGACGGCAGGGTCGGCAGGGTCGATGTTCCAGACGCGCCGCACCTCCGGCGCCAGCGCATAGAAGGTCTGGGCCGCCCCCACGAAGATATAGACGAGCGCCGGCGTCGAGACGTCCGGCAGGATGCCCTCGCGCTTGCACATCTCGATGAACCGGCCCGACACGCGGCTGATGTCCGAAATGAAGGCATCCACGGCCCAGTTCAGACGCTCGTTCTCGCGCATGCTCTCCTGCACCATCAGACGGGCGTGCTCGGGGTGTTTGGCGTAATAGAGGACGACGGCGCGGATCACGGCCCGGGCATAGGCCCTGAAGTCGGGATAGGCCGGATCGTCGTGGCGCGGCATGGCCAGTTCCCTGGCCTGTCGCTCGAACAGAAAGGCCACGGCGGCGCGCCAAAGGGCGTCCTTGCTGGAGAAGTGATATTTTATCAGTGCGTTATGCGCCCCGGCCAGGGCCGCGATCTCGCGCGTCGAAGCGCCGTCGAACCCCTTTTCGGAGAAAACTTCCAACGCGGCCTGCAACAGACTGGCCTGCGTGGCTTCCCGCTGTTGGACTCTAAGGTTCACCTTGACCAAAACGCCTGCTCGAAATCGTTAATCCAGCGCGCCATTCCGAACGACATTCGCCGCAGTGTCAAAACCCGCTCGACATTCATTATGCATCTGCATAGCGTAATTTGCAAGCGACGCGCCCTGCGCGCCGCATCGATCGGGAGAACCACCTTCTATGACCTCGCCCACAAGACACCCCGGAAGTCGTCTCGGCTTGATCGCCCTTGGCCTCGGCCTGACCCTCGCCGCTGTCGGCGCTTGCGCTCAGGGTCCAGTCGCCGCCGTGGCGACCGCCGGACCATCCGTTGACATGCGCATCGCCCAGGGGCCGGTTCGCGGGGTCGACGAAGGCGCGGTCCTGTCATTCAAGAACATTCCCTACGCCGCGCCTCCCACAGGCGACCTGCGCTGGCGCGCGCCCCGCCCCGCGCCCCGCTGGACGGACGTGCGCGACGCCGCGGCCTATGGCGACGACTGCATCCAGTCGCGCCCGATGTGGGACGACACCCAGACCCGGCTGCCCGTCAGCGAGGACTGCCTGACCCTGAACATCTGGACGCCCAAGGCGCACACGGGCGGGCCGGCGCCGGTGATCGTCTGGATTCACGGCGGCGGCTTCGTGATGGGCTCTGGCAGCCAGCCCATCTTCGACGGCGCCCGGCTGGCTGCGCGCGGCGCCGTGGTCGTCACCTTCAACTATCGTCTGGGCCGCTTCGGCTTCTTCGCCCACCCCGCCCTGACGGCCGAAGCCGGCGCCGAACCCACCGGCAACTACGGCCTGATGGACCAGGTCGCGGCTCTGAAATGGGTTCACGACAATATCGCGGCCCTGGGCGGCGACCCGAACCGCGTGACCCTGATGGGTCAGTCGGCGGGGGGCGGATCGGTGTTGCAGCTGATGAACATTCCGCAGGCGCGCGGCCTGTTCCATCGCGCCATCGTCCAGTCCGGCGGGGGCCGCGACCAATGGCCGACGCTGCAGGCCGCCGACGGCGCCCGCTCGGCCGAAAGCGTGGGCGTCGCCTTCGCCGCGTCGCAAAATCTGCGGGACGCGACCGTCGCCGACCTGCGCGCCATTCCGGCGGACAAGGTCAAGGGACGGCTGGATTTGCTGACGCCTGAGAAGGACACCTACTCCGGCCCCATGATCGACGGCCGCCTTGTCGCATCGCAGGTGATGGACGCCTTTGCACGCGGCGCCCAGGCCGACGTGCCTATGGTCATCGGCGCCACCGACATGGAGCTGGGCGTCATCCCGGCCCTGTTCCGGGGGATGCTGGCGGATCGAACGATAGCGGACGTCGGCGTGTCGCGGGACGCCCTGATGGCCGTCTATGGCGATCGTGACCGACTGAACGCCAACATGCCCTCCGAACTGACCTTCATCGAACCGGCGCGTCGTCTTGCAGCGCTGGACTCAGCGAAGGATCGCCCGGTCTGGCTCTACAGCTTCCGTTATGTGCCAGAGGCCAAACGCCGCGACACGGCGGGCGCGGGCCACGCCACCGACGTGCCCTTCAGCTTCGACACCCTGGGCCGGATGAAGGGAGACTTCACCGAGGCGGATCAGCGGATCGCCGACACCATGGCCGACTACTGGATCGCCTTCGCCCGCGACGGCCGCCCCGACGCCGCCGACAGACCCGCCTGGCCGCGCTATGAGGTTCGGTCCGATCGTGTTCTTCTGATCGAGAACCAGGGCGTCAGGGCCGGGGCCTTGCCGCAGGTCGAGCGGCTGGACGCCCTGACCCGGCTGCGTGACGCGCAGGCCTCTGGACGATGACGACGACGGGATCAGGCGGGAAAGCCGTCTGATCCCGCTTTCGTTCAGTCCGCGACCGGGCTCACGACAATCTTCAGTCGGCCCGCAGCAAGCGCCTTCACGACGACGACTTGTCGAAGCGAATCATGGCTCCACTCCGCCTCGACGCCAGAGGTCGCGACGCACACGCCGTCGGGATAGCGCCAGTGGGGCGCAAAGATTTCGGTCGCGGCGTCGATGCCGGGATCGACATCGATCATCGCCGTGAGCGTGTCGGCGCCGCCTTCGAACGTCATCGCCGTGATCACCCCCTGCCCACGTTGAACGTAGGGGCGTGAGAAACCTTCCAGCGCCCGCGCGCCGGACGCCGGATCGTCGGCCGTTGTGGTCTGGTCACGCGAGAAGATCGACAGATCCTCCTGGTTCCAGCCGTCGCCGATACGAAGATCGTTCCGGTTGCCGGCGGAATAGTTCCACTGCGTCGAGGACAGCAGCAGCCCGTCCATCGCATCATACATGACGCCCAGAGCCTGGGAGTGCGCACGCCAGACGCCGGCCCCGCGCTCGCCATCCGCCCAGCGTTCGAAGGCCTGACCGTGGTTCAGGTCATAGGGAATGCCGAACTCGCCGATCAGGGTCGGCGCGCCGCCGTCGCGCATGGACAGGCCCATGGCGCGAATGAAGCCCAGTTGGAACTCGTACCTCTGGCGGTCTCCGCCATGATCCTGATCCGGGTCGTACAGCTTGGTCCCCAGAATTTCGATGTCGTACCAGTGACTTGCGTTGACGGTGCGCTCCGGCATCGGCCGAGGGAAGGTCTTTCCCTGCAACATCAGGTAGGGGCACATCTCACCGAACAACAGCCAGTCAGGCCGAACGCTGCGGATCGTCGCCGCTACCCGCGCGAAGAAGGGCGCCATGAAATCCCGTTCGTGATCCAGCACGCGGCCGTCCTTGACGCGGAAGAAATCCTCGTCCCTCGCCATCGCCTCGCCATCGACAACAGACCAAGCTCCCGCCGCCTCGAAGGGATCAGCTGCGTTTTCCAGCCAGATCGAGACCCCATCGGGATTGACGAGGCTTTCGCCCGCCACCTGCATCTCACGCCCCTCGCCGCGCGCCATGATCGGCACGCTTGCCGACAGACCGCGCGCGACCTTCAATCCATCCAGAGGCGTCCATGACGGGCCGGGCCAGACGGGCATGGCGCAATCCGCGTCCGGCCCGGTCCGTCGCCGCGACAGGGGCTGACCGACCCAGCCCAGGCTCGGCTCGTTCAGACTGTCGAAGCCCAGGACGTTGGGCAGATCACGCAGGCGTTCCGCCACCGCCCGCACCGCGCCCAGATAGGTTTCCTGCAGCAAATCCTGCACATTGCGCCCGCCTGCCCGCCAATCCGGCGTCAGGGCCGCGCCGGCGAAGAAGGCGGTCCACATGATCCCGTTGACCGGCATCTGATAGTTCCGAGGCCAGCTCATCATCGGATAGCGGTCTTCTTGGCGGCGCTCAGGCGAGGCGTAGTCGTAACGCTGCTGCATCACATGCACCGCGTCGGCCGCGTCAAAGGCTTCCAGGTTCAGGCCCACGGCCTCGAACACCCAGCCCGGCGCGCCATCGCCGCCGCTCATCCGGCTCCAGACATCCTGGTGAAAATCGATGAAGACAGCCAGTTCGTGTTCGGCGGCCTTGGCGCAGACGGCGGTCAGATAGTCCAGATAGGCCTCGTCATACTGACCCGGCCCGGCATGCTCCACCGCCTCCCAGGTGGTCAGCAGACGCAGGACATTGAACCCCCACCGCCGGATGCGGCCCAGATGCTCGTCCGCCTCTTCGAGAGGAAAGGGTCGGCCGATGAAACTGACGTCGCGATGGTCTGAAAAGTCGCGTGGCGGGTTCAGTCCCGCATGGCTGAGAGGGACCTTGGTGTCGCCGCCAAGGTTGACGCCGCGCAGAATGGCGTGCCGCCCTTGGGCGTCGACAAACCGGGGGCCGTCAATGTCAAACATCAGGTGCTGCATTCGTCTATCGACCTTGCGCAAAACTCGTTATACACTTGCACAATAAAAAATCAGGCGGACGCATGTCCAGCTAAAAAACTTGGGTCTGTAAGGGGTTGCTGAGAATGGGAAACATCGCGACGACGCCAGGGCGGATATCGACAGGCCGCAAGCTGGCGATCGGCATCGGGGATTGCGGCTGCAATCTGTATTGGCAGATGACGCAGCTTTACCTGCTGTTCTTCTACACGGACGTCGTGGGTCTGCCGGCGCAGACGGCGGGCCTCATCTATATGATCGCGCTGATCTGGGATGCGGCGATGGACCCGATCGTGGGGCTTGTCGCCGACCGCACGCGCAGCCGCTGGGGACGCTACCGCCCCTATCTGGTGCTGGGCGGTCCTGTGCTGGCGCCGGCCTTCGTGGTCCTGTTTGCCGGCCCCGGCGCCCAGACAGCGGGGGCGGTCGCCTTCGCCCTGTTCAGTCAGCTTGTCTTCCGCACACTCTATGCGGTCGTCGCCATTCCCTACGCCTCGCTTTTCGCGCGCGTCACGACCGATAGCGCCCAGCGCGGGGATCTGACCGGCTTCCGCATGGTCTGCGGCGCATTGGCCGCCATCATCGTCGCCACGCTCACCCTGCCCCTGGCCTCAGCGATGGGGGACGGCGTCGGCGGTCGACAGGGATGGCTCATCCTCGGCGCCGCCTATGGCGTGGTTGCGACGGCCTGTCTTCTGACGGCGGCCTGGGGCAGCCGGGGTCTGGACGTCGCGGATCAGGCAGACCCGCCTCAACGTCCCTTCAAGGAGGCCTGGCGCAGTCTTTCCGCCAATCGGGCGCTTCACCTTCTGCTGGCGGCCATCGTCATCAGCGCCTTCTCCACCACCATGTTCTCCAAGAACCTACTGTATTATTTCAAATATATCGTCGGAAACGCCGAGCTTGGCAGCATGGCCCTGGGCGTCATGGCCCTGACCATCGTGCTGGCCACGCCTCTGTGGGCGGTCGCCCTGCGTCTGATTGGAAAGCGCAACAGCTGGCTGGTCGGTGCGGCGCCGACCGTCACAGGCCTGGTGCTGTGGCACGCCGCCGACGGTCAGTCGCTGGCGCTGCTGTTCAGCGCGCTGGTGCTGCAGGCGATCGGAGCGGCGGCCTATGTGGTCTGTTTCTGGTCCATGCTGCCCGACACCGTCGAATACGGCGAATGGCGAACCGACGTGCGAACCGAGTCCCTGGTCTTCGGCCTGACGGTTCTGGGGCAGAAGGTGGCCTTGGGACTGGGCGCGGGGGCCCTTGGTCTGGCCCTGACCCATTTCGGCTATACCCCCAATGTCGCCCAGAGCCCGGAAACCCTGCAGAGCATCAAGAACCTGATGTTCTGGGCGCCCCTGGCCGGAACCCTGATCTCGGCCGGGCTGATCGCCCTCTATCCCATCGATCGACGCGCCCATGCCCGGATGGTCGCCGACATCGCCGCCCGCGCCCTTCCTCCTCATCCCTCTCGCTGAAAGATCAGCCGATGATGACCCGAACCCGCCTCGCCGGCGCCGCCGCCCTTGCCGTTCTCGCCTTCGCCTGCGCCGCTCAGGCCCAGACGAGCACGCCGTCCGCCCCGGCCGCGTCCGCCGTCGATCCGCGCTGCGCGGCCCTGCTGGGTCTTCGGTCGCCCCATGTGCGGATCGACGCCGCGATGACGATGAAGCCAGGCGACCGTCAGCCGATCGACGCCTTCGGTCTTCCGGCCCTGCCCGTTTCGACGCCCTACTGTCGGGTCTCGCTCACCCTGACGCCTGTTGCGGGGTCGGAGATTCACTCCGAGGTCTGGCTGCCTGCGGCCGAAGGCTGGAACGGCAAGTTTGCAGCCATGGGCAACGCGGGCTTCGGGGGATCGCTCGGCCCGCCCCGGCTGTCGATGCGTCCCGCCCTCGCGCGGGGCTACGCCGTTGCGGCCACCGACATGGGCCATGTCGAGCCAGGAGCGGACGGCAAGACCGCCGCCTGGGCGCTGAACCAGCCGGAACGCATCATCGACTTCGGCTATCGCGCCAACCACGTCACAGCCGCCGCCGCCAAGACCATCATCGCCGCCTACTATGGTCACGCGCCTCGCCTTTCGTATTTCCAGGGCTGTTCGGACGGCGGACGCGAGGCGCTGATGGCGGCCCAACGCTATCCCGACGACTTCGATGGGATTGTGGCCGGCGCGCCGGGCGCGGCCTGGACACGTCTGATGACCAGCTTCGCCTGGTCCTGGAAGGTTGCGCATCAGAACCCGGCCAGCCGATTGAACGCCGCCAACCTGAACCGCCTTCAGTCCGCCGCTCTCGAAAGCTGCGACGCCCTGGACGGCGTCAAGGACGGCGTGATCGAAGACCCGCGTCAGTGCCGCTTCGACCCCGCCTCGATCCTGTGCAGCCGTGATGCGGCGCAGGGCTGCCTGACCCCCGAACAGCTCTCAGCGGTGCAGAGCCTTTACGGCGGCCCGCGACGGGGACTGACCGGCGCCGCCCTCTATCCCGGCTTCGCGCCGGGCGGCGAGGCCCAGCGCGCGGGCTGGGATCTGTGGATCACCGGCGATGCGGCCCAGCACCCCGATTTCGCCCGTTCTTTCTTCGCCAACTTCGTCTTCAACGACGCCGATTGGACCCTGGACCAGTTCGATTTCGACAAGAGCTTCGACATGGCGCGCGCGCGGATGGCCCAGATCACCGACTCGGACAACCCGGACATGGCGGCCTTTAAGGCGTCGGGCGGCAAGCTGTTGATGTATCACGGCTGGAATGACCCGGCCCTGCCCGCCGAGGGCACGATCCAGTATTTCGAGAAGATTCGCGACGTCATGGGCGCCGATGAGACGGACCAGTTCGCGCGCCTCTTCATGGTCCCGGGAATGGGCCATTGCTTCGGCGGACCGGGACCAAACGCCTTCGACAGCCTGGCCATCCTCGACGCCTGGGTCGATGACGGCTCAGCGCCGAACCGAATCGTCGCCAGCAAATACGCCAACGATCTGGCGCCCCTGCTGAACATGCCGACCGGCCCAACCCTCAGCACCCGCCCCCTATGCGCCTACCCCGCCGTGGCCCGCTGGAAGGGGGAAGGATCGACTACAGATGAAACCAACTTCACCTGCGCCGCCAGTACAGAAAGATAGCCAGCGCAGTAGTTGGCGCTGGTTATTTTCGAAATACGGAAGTCATCATTACGCAATGAAAAGGCTGGCAGTTCGCTCCTGAATATCGAGCTTTTAAAGTGGACCGACGCCCTCCACGCTTCGACCACAGATCAACAAAGTTGAGCATCTTCCGAACATCAGAAGATGCAGATGGCTGAGGTGTTCCCAAATCGACGACAGGCAAAGCTGCCGCGCCTTCACCGTTAAGTAGCACACAAACGCACAACCATTTTTTCAGAAGTGGATAGGGAGAAGCGCTGGCTCAGAGACCCATCTTTGATGGTTCCACTCATGTCTGGCGAGTTCGCCTTACAGCCCAGACCTTCCGCAGCCCTCATCTAACTCGCCGCGATGGCTCTCAGCAGTCAGCGCCGCGTTTGGCAAGATAGGTCGGCATTGGTGCTACATCTGATCCAGATGCAACACGCACTCGCGACAAGCCCTTGATTTGCTGGTTTTTCCAAGCCCGAAAAGGGAATGGCGGAGACGGAGGGATTCGAACCCTCGGTACCGGTTACCCGGTACGACGATTTAGCAAACCGTTGCCTTCAGCCACTCGGCCACGTCTCCTGCGAGGGCGTCGATAGCGGAGGCTGATGCGTCGCGCAATGCGGTTCGCGCGAAAGCGGTCATGTTAACGCGACATAGAGGCCGAAGCGGCAGAATGGCGTTTCGTCAAACGGCCCCGGACTCTGATGCTCGACCACACCGACACTCTCGCCGCCCACGCGCCGGGCCAGGGCGGCGCCGTGCAGGCCGGGGGGCGCGCCGCGCGGGGACCGTTCCGGCCCGAGGTCTGGCTGAACGCGCGTCAGCGCTCGGCGGTTCGGCTTTCGGCACACTATTTCCGGCTGATCGACGTGCTGGCGGTGATCGGCGTGACCCTGGTCGTGGTTTTCGCGAACCGGCCGGTCGCCCTGGGCGCCCTGATGATAGTCGATGTCGCGCCCCTGGTGCTGGGCGCGGCCTCGGCGCTGACCGCATTGCGGGCGTTTCAGCTTTATCGTTTTGCGCGCGACACGACCTGGCCCCTGCATCTGGTCGGCGTCGCCGCGTGCGGGCTGATCGCCGGCTGCGCCGCCTTGCTGGCGTGTCTGGCGGTGGATGCAGACGACCTGGGCCGCGTCGGCGTCTGGGCGGCGACGGTCGCCGTCGGCCTGATCGGTCTTCATGGCGTTTGGCTGGGGTTGATCGCCCGCTGGCGTCGGCAGGGCGCCCTGTCGCCCAATATCGTCGTGGTCGGCGCGACCCGAAACGCCCAGACCCTGATCGAACAGGCGCTGGAGCGGCGCGACATGAATGTGCTGGGCGTGTTCGACGACCGGCTGGCCCGCGCCCCGCGCAGCGTCGCCGGCGTCCCGGTGCTGGGGGACGCCAACGCCCTGATGACGCACCGGATCATGCCCTATATCGACCGAATCGTTCTGGCCATCGACCCCGAGGCCGGCCAGAGGGTGCGCGACCTGACCCAGCGGCTGCAGACCCTGCCCAATCCGCTGACGGTGCTGGTCGATTCGGAGCTGGGCCGCGACGGGGTGTTGAACCGTCTGGCGAATGCGCCCCTGGCCGCGCTGGACGGCCCCGCCGATCGCGACCGGCGCGCCTTCAACAAGCGGATACAGGATCTGTTGATCGGATCGCTGGCCCTGATCGCGGCGGCGCCGATCATGGCCCTGGTCGCCCTGGCCGTACGTCTGGACAGCCCGGGGCCCATCCTCTTCCGCCAACGTCGTCACGGCTTCAATCACGAGAGCATCGTGGTGTGGAAATTCCGCTCCATGCGCCACGCGGCCGCCGACGCCACGGCCTCGCGTCAGGTCTGCGCCGACGACGACCGTGTAACCCGCGTGGGCCGCTTCATCCGCGCCACCAGCCTGGATGAACTGCCCCAGATCTTCAACGTCCTGTCGGGCGAGATGTCGCTGGTGGGGCCGCGGCCCCACGCCATCGGCATGAAGACGGGCGAGACCGAATCCGCCCTGCTGGTCGCCGAATACGCCCATCGTTGCCGCATCAAGCCCGGCATGACCGGCTGGGCCGCCATCAAGGGGTCACGCGGCCCGGTGGACACCGAGGCCCAGGTGCGAGAGCGCGTCCAGCTGGACATCGAATATGTCGAGCGCCAGTCCTTCTGGCTGGATCTGTGGATCATCGCCGTGACCATCCCCGTCCTGCTGGGCGACCGGGCGGCCGTGCGTTGAGCGAGCAGCGTATGTTCTGGCGCGGCGTCTGGGGCTATCTGCCGGCCCAGATCGTCCAGGGCGTGGTCGGCTTCCTGACCCTCTACGTCTTCACGCGCCTGCTCAGCCCCGCCGATTTCGGCCATTACGCCCTGGCGTTTTCGGTGACGACCCTGGCCCATACGGTGACGTTCAGCTGGCTGGAGGCGTCGATGGCGCGGTTCTGGGCGGCGGAGCGGACGCCCGAAGGCCTGGCCGCTCATTTCGCCAGCCTGTATCGCACCTCCTTCGCCATCATCGCCGCCTTCATCCCCGTCGCGGCCCTGATCGTGTGGCTGGCGCCGTTGACGCCGGCGTTCAAGGTCGCGGTCGCCTTCGGCCTGGCGGGCGCGCCCGTGCGCAACCTGGCCAAACTGGCGCAGGAACGGTTCCGCGCGGCGGGCGAGGTGTCCAAGGCCGCCGGGGTCGATATTCTGGTCGCCGTTCTGGGCTTCCTGGTCGGGGCCGCGTTCGCCGTGGCGGGCGCGGGCGCCGCCTCCCCGATGCTGGGCCTGGCCATCGCCCCTCTTTTCGCCCTGCCCTTCATCCTGCCGGGCGAATTGCGTCAGACGACGGGCGGGACCGTGGATCGCACGCGGCTGCGGGCCTATGCCGCCTATGGCTATCCGATCGCGGCGTCCCTGACCCTGGCGCTGGTGCTGGCCTCGACCGACCGTTTCCTGCTGGCCGCCTTCATGGATGCGGCGGCGGTGGGCGCCTATCACGCCAGCTATAGTCTGGCGAACCGGACGCTGGACGTCATCTTCATCTGGCTGGGCGCGGCGGGCGCGCCGGCCATGGTCATGGCGCTGGAGCGCGGCGGGCGCGAGGCGTTGCGAAAGACGGCGCTGGAGCAGGGATCGACGCTGATCCTGATCGGCCTGCCGGCCGCCGTCGGCCTGTCGCTGGTGGCGCGGCCGATGGCCGAACTGATGATCGGGCGCGATCTGAGGGACGCCGCCGCCCTGGTCACCCCGTGGATCGCGGCCTCGTCCTTCCTGTCCGGCCTGATCGCCTATTATTTCGGATTCGGCTTCACCCTGGGCAAGAAGACCGGGCTGCTGCTGGTCACGATGGCCATCCCGGCGTTGAGCAATGTAGTGCTGAACCTCGTGCTGATCCCGCGACTGGGCGTGGTCGGGGCCGCCATATCCACGGCCGCCAGCTTCGCCATCGGCCTGATCGCCTGCCTGCTGCTCAGCCGCCGCGCCATCGCCCTGCCCGTGCCGTGGGAGGCTCTGATCCGCTGTGGATTGGCGTCGGCCGTCATGGCGGCCGTGGTGTTGGTCTTGCCGCCGTTGGGAGGGCTGATCGAGCTGATCATGGATGCCGGCGTCGGCGGCCTGGTCTATGCCGCCGCCGCGCTGACGCTGAACGCCGCCGGGGTGCGAGACGTGTTGAACCGCCTGATCCAGGCCCGACGCGGCGTGACCGCATGACCGGAGCCGACACGCACGACAACGCCGCCTGGGCGGTCGCCCGGCCGACGATTTCGGTGCTGATTCCCTTCCTGCGCGACGATCCGCAGACACTGATGGAACTGCTGGATCGAGAGGCCGAGGCGTTAGACGGCGCGGTCGAGGTGATCCTGCTGGACGACGGCACGGCGGACGCGGCCTTGACCGACCGGCTTCGGGCCACGGCGGATGCCCTGCGCCTGCCCGTCCGTCTGATCACCCTGTCCTCCAACGAGGGCCGGGCGCGTGGCCGAAACCGCCTGACCCTGGCCGCACGCGGACACGCCTATCTGTTTCTGGACAGCGACATGCGGCCCGACACGCCGCAGTTTCTGCAGACCTGGCGCGCCCTGGTCGTCGAGAGCGATCCGGCGGCGGCCTTTGGCGGCTTTTCGCTGGACCAGGCCCCGTCCGACGCGCGTTTCGCCGTTCACCGCGCCCTGTCGGCGGCGTCCGAGTGCGTGCCCGCCGCGACCCGCGCCCTGACGCCCGAGAAATACGTCTATACCTCCAACCTTCTGGTTCGCCGCGACGTCTTCGCCGCCGAATCCTTCGATCCCGCCTTCACAGGCTGGGGGTGGGAGGACGTGGAATGGGCCATGCGCGTGTCCCGTCGCTTCTCCGTCGTCCACATCGATAATCCGGCGACGCACATGGGGCTGGACACGGTTCAGGACCTGGCGCGCAAGTTCGATCAGGGCGCGGCCAATTTCTCGCGCGTCGTCGCCCTGCACCCCGCGATCGTTCAGACCTATCCCAGCTATCGCGCCGCGCGGACGCTGAAGCGCCTGCCTCTGCTGCCCCTCGCCCGACGGCTGATGAAACAGGCCGCCTTGACGACGGCGCTGCCGGTCAAGGCGCGGGCCTTTGCGCTGAGGCTCTATCGCGCCGCCGTCTATGCGGATGCGATCTGATGTCCCCCGACGTCGCCGTCATCATCCCCACACTGCGCCGGCCCGAGGGTCTGGAGCGCGCCCTGCGGTCGGTCTTCGCCCAGGTCGGGTCGCTGGACCGGATCGCCGCCGTCGTCGTCGCCGACAACGATCCCGACGGCTCGGCCGCGTCCCTTGTCGAAAGACTGGGCGCCCAGACGCCGGTCCCGCTGATCTACGCCCATGCGCCGGTTCCAGGCGTGGCGACCGCGCGCAATATCGGTCTGGCCGCGACCGATGCGCCCCTGATCGCCTTTCTGGACGATGACGAGGCGGCCTCGCCCGGCTGGCTGGCGGCCTTGCTGCACGCTCAGGCCCAGACCGGCGCCGATGTCCTGTTCGGCCCGATCCGGGGTCGTGTGCCGGAAAACACTGGCTGGACCACCGCCTATCTGGAGCGGTTCTTCGGCCGCGACGGACCGGATGTCATCGGCCTGACCGACGACATCCACGGCTGCGGCAACAGTCTGATGGTGCGCGCCGCCGCCCTGCCCGGCGATGCGCCGTTCGATGTGGCGATGAACGAGACCGGCGGCGAGGACGACCGGCTGTTCACGGCCCTGATGATGCGTGGCGGCCGTTTCGGCTGGGCCGCTGGGGCCTGGGTGGACGAGTACGCCCCGCCGCACCGCGCCACCCTGCGCTACGCCCTGACCCGCGCCTTCGCCTATGGCCAGAGCCCCAGTCAGATGGCGGCCGACCGGGGCGACTGGGCCAGGGTCGTCAAATGGATGCTGGTCGGCCTGATCCAGACCGGGGTCTGGGGCGCCCTGTCGCTGCTGTTCGCCATACTGCGCCGACCCGACCGCGCAGAAACCTATGACCGCTGCGCCCGAGGGCTCGGCAAGGTCTTCTGGACCAAGGGTTTGGAGCCCAAACTCTATGGCGCGGCCATGCTGGCGCGCGCCGACTGATCCGGCTTCAGCCCGTCAGGCGCTGAAGGAAACCGGGCGCGCTATAGGTCGAGCGGTTCATCACCACGCCGGCGATCCGTCCGCCCACCGCCTCGATCTCGTCGCGAAGGATCACCGGCGCGCTGGCGGCGGTGCTTTCGGCCGCGACCACCAGAACGGTCGTGTCGACGAAGGGGGCCAGGATGATGGCCATGTCGTTGCGGTCGGCCGCCGGGGCGTCGATGACGATGGTGTCCGCATGGGGACGCAGCGCCTCCCAGTAGCGGGGATCGCCCAGCGCCTCGACCCGGTGGCCGGAACGCAGCGCCTCCATATGGAAGTGCGTCACCCAAAGCCGCCCGCCCAGGCAGGACCGGGCGGTCAGAAGGCGCGCATCCGGCACCGGCTTGCCGTCGCGCCCCGTCACCCGCGGCGTCACGGCGTAGAAGCTGGAACCGTCGGGCGAGGCCTGGGCCGCCTTGCCGATCTGGCCGAACCGATCCGGCTCGGCCGACACGGCCTCCAGCTGGCCCTGTTGCGCCAGGTCGCCGTCGATCAGCCAGACGGGCTTTCTGGCCCGCACGGCCGCCAGACGGGCGAACTCTCGCGCCACGGTGGAGGCCCCCTCGCCTGTCGCGGCGGCGGCGAACTGGATGACGCGCGCACGGTGCGCCGGCGCCGGTCCCAGCGCGGCCCACAAACCCGCCATTTCTGAAGTCAGATCGACCATCGAATCGCCAAGGCGCTCCCTCGAACCCCTAGCCTAGCACGGCTGAGGTCAGGCCGCCTTCGCCGGAGCGACGGCGAGGACGGGCATGTCCAGCGTCCGGCTGACCGAGGCCGGCGTGGTGAAACCGCGCCGCGTGAACACCCGCAACAGGCCGACGCACAGGGCGGTGAAGGCGGCGAACAGGAAGACGGCGGCCAGCAGCGGGATCTTCAGGCTCTTGCCCGTCGCCGGGGGCTGGGCGCGTTCGATCACGGTGACATTGTCGGCGCCGGCGGCGACCAGGGCGTTGTCGGCCCGGCTCTGGGTCTCGCGCTGCTGGAACTCGCGGATCGAGGCGCTCAGCACCTCCCGGTTGCCGGCCAGGGTCGTGTTCTCGGATTCCAGCGCGGTCAGCCGCGCCTGGCGGCCGCGAATGTCGTTCAGCTGGCGATCCAGCACCGACAGACGCGCCGCCAGCGAATCCCGCTCGGCCCGCATGTTGATGCGGTTCGTCTCCAGCTCGGTCCAGACGGGGTTCGGGCCGGTGCGGACCTCCTTGGCCCCCACCGCCGTCCCGGTCGAGACATAGGCCTGAAGCTGATTGATCCGCGCCTCGATGTCCTTCACCGGCTGGGCGTCGGGCTGATAGCGCGACAGCAGTTGCTCGCGCTCGGTGCGCAGTTGCAGCACCTGATCCTGCGCCGAGATGTTCAGATCCTGCTGCAACGCCACCTCGGCCGGCGTGCCCGCCTGCTGCGCCGTCAGGGTGTTCAGCCGCTGGCTGGTCTGGTTCAGTTGGCTCTGGGTCGACATCCGGTCGGTGAACACCGTCTGATAGGTCGCCGCCAGGGTGGCCTTGGCCGCCGCGAAGTCGCCGATCTGATTCGAGGTCAGGAAGTTCTCATAGGCCCGGTCCGCCTGACCCAGTTCGTCCTCGAAGGCGACGCGCTGGCTGGCGATGGCCGGCGTCTTGTCCTGGAACACTTCGCGTCGATAGATCAGATACTGTTCGATGATGGCGTTCAGCACCCGCGCCGCGCGCTCGGCTTCGTCGGCCTTGTAGGTCAGATGGATCACCGCGCTGCCCGGCGCCGTGGCGACGCCCAGGCTGCTTCCCAGCGTCTTGATCGCGGCGGCCTGGGCCTGTTCCGGCCCGCCCTTGGGGGCCTCGCCCAGGATGGCGGCCGGGCCCAGGGCCTGGACCACCTTCTGACGCACGGCGCTGGACCCCAGAATGGCGGCTTCGGAATTGGCCACCTCGTCGCCCTGCGGCGCCTGCCCGCGTTCCGCCGTGCCGACACGCGGCTGATAGACATATTCCTGGCCCACGCCCGCGAAGACCGATCCGGTGGCGGTGTAGCTTTTCTTCAGCGTCATCGCGGCCGCAAAGCCCAGTCCCAGGATCACCACGAAGACCAGCAACATCAGTAGCAGTTCGCGGAATAACAGGGCGATCACGTCCAGCACGCCGTAGCGCGGTCTTGCCGTGACGTATGCCGTGGAACGCATCGGGCGACCCGAATCCCTTGAAACCCTGTTGTCGTCACCCTTCGCCCACCGGCGTTAACCGATGATTACCCATAACCGACGAGGCTGCATCCAACCGCCGTTCAAGGGCCGAACGATTCCCATGCTGTCTGATCGCCGCCTGTTCCTGCTGACCCTGGGTTCAGCCTCCCTCGCGGCCTCGCTGGCGGCATGCGGCGGCGGCATGGGCGCGCCGCGTTCCTCATTCGATGGGCCGCGCCGTCAGGACGACGATCTCCCCGGCGTCCCCTTCGCGCAATGGACGGATCGAGAGCCGGAATATCTGCTGTATCCGGGCGACGAGATCGAGGTGGCCACGCCGACGGCGGCGGAGTTGACGCGCACGGTCAAGATCGGGCCGGATGGCCGCATCGCCCTGCCGCTGATCGGGTCGGTGATGGCGGCGGATCAGACCCTGCCGCAACTGCAACAGACCCTTTCCGGCGCCTATGCGTCCCAGCTGATCCGCCCCGTGGTCGAGGTCGCCCTGCGTCAGGCCGGACCCATCCGCGTCTGGGTCGACGGCGAGGTCAGGACGCCGGGCGTCTTCGAGATGGGGGGCGATCTGGAGGCCTATCAGGCGATCATTCAGGCCGGCGGCTTCGCCCCCACCTCGCGGCCGGATCAGGTGGCCCTGATCCGTCGCGGTCCGGGCGGATCGCGCATGATGCGGGTCGTCGACCTGCGGCCGCGTCGCGGCGAGGTCGTTCCGTTGAGACGCGGCGACATCCTGTTCGTGCCCCGCTCGACCCTGGGCGAACTGGCGGCCTTCTTCACCCAGGTCCGCGCCGCCCTGCCCATCGGCTTCAGCTATTCGATCAACGGAACGCGCGGCAACGGCTTCGCCCAGTTCTGACGGGCCGCCGGAACGTCGGTCAGGCGACCAGTTGCACCACGCCCTGATCGATGTAGCGCCGCGCGGCCTTCTGGGCCTCGGCGATCTCCTCGCGCTCCATCTCCATGCTCATCTCGCGGCGATAGACGCGCGCCTCGACCGAGCCCTTCATGGCCGCCAGATTGAAGATCATATGGGCCGAAACCCGGTCCATCGGACAGCCGCCCGATCCGGCCGAATACATCATGCCCAGTTTGAACAGGTCGTCGCCGGACATATCCGGCGTCGGCAGCGGCAGTCCCTCGTCCTGGGCCTGCAGGTCGTGCGCCAATTCTTGCGCGTTCATCACCGTATCTCCTGAACGGGCGCCGTTCTGGGCCCGCCTTACGAGACCCAATCAAATACCGGTGGTTTGAAGTTAAAGTTAACGGCGAAAGGGGCCAGCCGACCTTTTGAGTAAAGCAGAAATGAATACTGAACCGTCGATTCACCCATCGAAAACCCCGTTGCGAACGGGTCCGAAAACCTGACCGCGCCATTCAGCGGGCATTCAGCCGCCCGGCGCGACCCTGATCGTCATTAACGGGTCGATCCGGCGCCTCTGTCGGCCGCCCAAGAATGGGAGCAATCAGATGAACCGCCTCACCAAGGCCGCCGTCGTCGCCCTCGCCCTGTCGACCACGGCCCTGCCCATGCTCGTCCAGGCCCAGGAGCGCGACCGCCGCGAACATCGTCATGACCGTCGCGACGACCGCCGGGACTTCCGCCTCGAACGCCGCGATGATCGTCGCGACTGGCGCGATGGTCGTTACGCTGATCGCGGCGAATACTGGCGTGACCGACGCGACGACCGCCGCGACTATTGGGTCGAGCGTCGCGAAGACCGCCGCGACTGGCGAAACGACCGCTGGGACCGCAACAATCGCGACTGGTGGCGCGGACGGGCGGACTTCCGCGGCTATAACGGGCCGCGCGCAGGCTATTGGTACGCGCCCAGCTATGGCTATTACCGGGTCGAGCCGCGCTACTACGACTACCGCTGGCGCACGGGCGGATATCTGCCGTCCCAGTACCGCACCTACTACGTCCGCGACCCGTATGTTTACGGCCTGCGCGAGGCCCCGCGCGGTTATCGCTACGTCCACGCCGGCAATGACATCCTGATGATCGCGGTCGCGACGGGCCTGATCGCCAGCGTCATGTCCGGCGTCTATTGAGCCCGGACTGAACCCGCCATGGAAAGGCCCCGCAGACCTCTGCGGGGCCTTTTTCTTGCGCCCACCCCGCTGAAAACCATGTTCAGTCTGGGTTCATCGCCAGGATCGCATCGTCCATCCCAAGCCGCCGGACAACCGGCGTGCAGGAACGAGAAGATCATGAAACGTCTCCTGATGGCTTTCACGGCCGTCGCCGCCGTCTCCGCCCCTCTACAGGCCCTGGCCCAGGAGACGCCGGACCAGCCCGCACCGCATCGCGAACGTCCGACGCGCGGCCCTGACCGCCCGACGATGATGAGGGAAGAGCAACCCCGCTTCGAACGGCCCATGCGTCGCGACGCCGATGCGCCAAGGCCCGAGCGTCCCAATGGCTGGACCCGTCCCGAACGCCCCGAAGGCGGTCCCTCGCGTCCTGATCGTCCTGAAGGCGGTTGGAACCGGCCTGATCGACCCACCCCCGACGCTCCGCGCCCCGACCGCCCCGAAGGCGGATGGAACCGCCCCGACCGCCCGAATCCCGGCGGTCCACGCCCGGATCGTCCCGAGGGTGGATGGAACCGGCCCGACAGACCGAACCCCGGCGGCCCACGCCCCGAACGTCCCGACGGCGGCTGGAACCGGCCCGACAGACCGCATCCCGGCGGCCCGCGCCCGGATCGTCCCGAGGGTGGATGGAACCGGCCCGACAGACCGCATCCCGGCGGGCCGCGTCCCGAACGTCCCGACGGCGGCTGGAACCGACCCGACAGACCGGGCGGATGGGACCGGCCGGATCGGCCGCGCCCGGACTGGAACAACGAACGCGAGCGCGAACGTCTGCGCCGCGAGTTTCGTCAGAGGTTCGACGCCGAACGCTGGCGGCGCGACTTCTACCGCGATCATCGCGCCGACTGGTGGCGCAACGACTATCGGTTCAGGGGCTATGACGGCTTCCGGTCCGGCTTCTACTTCGCGCCGGGCTGGGGCTACTACAGCGTTCCCCGCTCCTACTGGGGGCGCGACTGGTCCGTCGGCCAATATCTGCCGGAGGCCTTCTGGCGCTATCAGCTTCAGGACTGGCGCACCTATGGACTGGGCTATCCGCCGCCCGGAACCCGCTGGGTGTCGGTCGACAACACCCTGTATCTGATCGACGATGACGACGGTTACATCATCGACATCGTTCGCGACGCCTGGCGCTGGTGATCGCGGGCAAGATCGAGCCGGTTTCGGCCTGATCAACCAGCGAAAAGGCCCCGCAGAGCGATCTGCGGGGCCTTTGACTTTGGCGCGGCCTTGGCCGTCAGAGGCCCAGCTTGGACTTCAGGATGTCGTTGACGGCGGCCGGATTGGCCTTGCCGCCGGTCGCCTTCATCACCTGACCGACGAACCAGCCGATGGCCTGCGGCTTTTCGGCCACCGCCGCCGCCTTGTCCGGGTTGGCGGCGATGATCTCGTCCACGGCCTTTTCGATGGCGCCGGTGTCGGTGACTTGTTTCAGGCCGTGCTTCTCGACAACCTCGGCCGGCGAACCCTCGCCGTTCCAGACGTGGTCGAAGACTTCCTTCGCGATCTTGGATGAGATGACGTTCGTCTCGATCAGTTCGACCAGTTGCGCCACATGGGCCGCCGGCAGCGGGTTTTCTGCGAAGTCCTTGCCCTCGGCGGCCAAACGCGCCGAAACCTCGTTCGTGACCCAGTTCGACACCAGCTTGGCGTCCCGGCCCTTGGCGGCCGCCTCGAAATAGTCGGCCTTGGCCTGTTCCGAGATCAGCACGATGGCGTCGTATTGCGACAGGCCGTAATCGGCCATCAACCGCTTGCGCTTGTCGTCCGGCAGTTCGGGCAGCGACGCCTTGATGTCGTCGATCCAGGCCTGTTCCAGATCCAGCGGCAGCAGGTCGGGATCGGGGAAGTAGCGATAGTCCTGCGCCTCTTCCTTGGAGCGCATTGACCGGGTTTCGCCTTTGGTCGGGTCGAACAGCCGCGTCTCCTGAACGATCGAACCACCGTCCTCCAGAATCTCGATCTGGCGACGCGCCTCATACTGGATCGCCTGGGAAATGAAGCGGAAGCTGTTGACGTTCTTGATCTCGCAGCGCGTCCCCAGATAGCCGAAGTCGCCCGTCTGCTTGAACTTGTCGTAGTTTCCGGCGCGGCACACCGACACGTTCACGTCGGCACGCAGATTGCCCTTCTCCATGTCGCCGTCGCAGGTGCCCAGATAGATCAGGATGGTCCTGATCTTCTTCACATAGGCCACCGCCTCTTCCGGCGTGCGCAGGTCGGGACGCGAAACGATCTCCATCAGCGCCGTACCGGCCCGGTTCAGGTCGACATAGGATTCGGTCGGCGACAGGTCGTGGATCAGCTTGCCCGCATCCTGCTCAAGGTGCAGCCGCTCGATGCCGACGTTGAAGAAGCTGCCGTCCTCGGCCTCCACCTCGACCACGCCCTCGCCCACGATGGGGTAGTAGAGCTGGCTGATCTGATAGCCGGTCGGCAGGTCGGGATAGAAGTAGTTCTTGCGGTCGAACTGGCTGCGTTTGTTGATCTGCGCACGCAGGCCCAGGCCGGTCTTCACCGCCTGTTCGACACAGTGTTTGTTCAGCGTCGGCAGCATGCCGGGAAAGCCCGCGTCCACCAGCGACACCTGCTCGTTCGGCCCCGCGCCGAAGCCGACGGCGGCGCCGGAAAACAGCTTGGCCCTGGACGCCACCTGGGCGTGGATTTCCAGCCCCATGACGATTTCCCAATCGCCGGTGCGGCCCTTGATGGTTTTCGCGTTCGAAACAGTGTCGGTCATGCGCCCGTCCTAGCGCCCTCGTCGGCGACGAGAAAGGGGGCTGTCTTGATGATGTCGCGAAAGGCGCTCAACTTCCGTCTCTCAACGGAGATTTCCATGACCAAGACCCTGTTCGCCGCCGCCGCGGCCTCGCTTCTGGCCGTTGGCGCCGCCTCGGCCCAGACGACGCCCGCCCCCGCTCCCGCGACCGGGCATGAGCATCACGCCGACCATCACGCCGCCCGCCCCACCATCGACAGCACCATCGAGGCGCTGGTGGCCGACCCGGCGACCAAGGCTGTGCTGGACAAGCATCTGCCCGGCATCGACCGTCATCCCGCCTACGCCCAGTTCAAGGGCATGACCCTGCGTCAGGTCGCGCCCTTCTCTCAGGGCCACATCACCGATGAGAAGATCGCGGCCATCGACGCCGATCTGAAGGCCCTGCCGGCCGCCTGATCGCGGCGACTACGCAAAGATAAGGGGCGGCCGGATCGTCCGGCCGCCCCTTTTCCTGCCTGATCCATGTCGGATCAGTTGATGGTCATCACCACCCGGCCCTCGATCTGGCCCTTGTGCATCCGCTGGAAGATGTCGTTGATGTTCTCCAGCGGCTCGACCGCAACCGTCGCCTTGACCTTTTCGTCGGCGGCGAATTGAAGCGCTTCCTGCAGGTCCAGCCGCGTGCCCACGATGGAGCCGCGCACCGTCGTCCCGTTCAGCACCATGTCGAAGATCGACAGCGGGAAGTCGCCGGGCGGCAGGCCGTTCAGGGCGATGGTCGCCCCGCGCGAGGTCATGTTGACCGCCTGTTCGAACGCCTTGGGCGAGACGGCCGTGACCAGCACGCCCTGAGCGCCGCCGTCCGTCTGGACCTTGATGTCGGCGGCGGGATCGTTGGAGGTCTTGGCGTTGACCGTCACGGTGGCACCCAGCCGTCGCGCCAGGTCCAGCTTGGCGTCGTCCACGTCCACGGCGGCGACGTTCATGCCCATGGCCTTGGCGTATTGAACCGCGACGTGGCCCAAGCCGCCGATGCCCGAAATGACCACCCAGTCGCCCGGCTTGGTGTCCGTCATCTTCAGCCCCTTATAGACCGTGACCCCGGCGCACAGGATCGGGGCGATGTCGGTGAAGCTGACGTTGGCCGGCAGGTGTCCGACATAGTTCGGATCGGCGATGGCGTATTCCGCGAACCCGCCATTGACGGAATAGCCGGTGTTCTCCTGCTCGTGGCACAGGGTCTCCCAGCCGCCGAGACAGTGTTTGCAGTGGCCGCAGGACGAATAGAGCCACGGCACGCCGACCCGGTCGCCTTCCTTGACCAGCTTGACCCCCGCCCCCACGGCCGAGACGTAGCCGACGCCCTCATGGCCGGGAATGAAGGGCGGGTTGGGCTTGACGGGCCAGTCGCCCTCGGCGGCGTGCAGGTCGGTGTGGCAAACGCCGGAGGCTTCGATCTTGACCTGGATCTGGCCGGGGCCCGGCTCGGGCACGGCGACTTCCTCAATGGTCAACGGTTTGCCGAACGCGCGCACGACGGCGGCCTTCATGGTCTTGGTCATGGAACGTCTCCTCGATTTCAAGGGAAGGCGACGGACGGGCCGAAAGCAGGAGATCGACCCGTCCGCCGGGGAGTTTCGCGCGCCGTGGGAGTGGTTCGGCGTGCAAGGCGAAGGATGGCCGATCCGAAACCGGCCATCCTTGATTCAGATCAGAAGAAGCCCAGTTTGTCGGGGCTGTAGCTGACCAGCAGGTTCTTGGTCTGCTGATAGTGGTCCAGCATCATCCGGTGGTTCTCGCGCCCGATGCCCGACTTCTTGTAGCCGCCGAAGGCCGCGTGGGCGGGATACTGGTGATAGCAGTTGGTCCACACCCGTCCGGCCTGAATGGCGCGGCCGGCGCGATAGGCGGTGTTCATGTCGCGCGACCACACCCCGGCGCCCAGGCCGTATTCGGTGTCGTTGGCGATGGCGATGGCCTCTTCCAGCGTCTTGAAAGTGGTCACGGCCAGGACGGGGCCGAAGATTTCCTCCTGGAAGATCCGCATGTTGTTGGTGCCCTTGAACACGGTCGGCTCGACGTAGAAGCCGCCCGACAGATCGTCTTTCAGCACCGCCTGATGGCCGCCGGTCAGGACCTCGGCGCCTTCGTCCGTGCCGATCTTCAGATAACCCAGGATTTTCTTGAGCTGCTGGTCCGACGCCTGGGCGCCGACCTGGGTTGCGGGATCGAGCGGATCGCCCTGTTTGATCGCCTTCACCCGCGCGATCGCCTTCTCGATGAAGGCCTCGTAGATGTCCTCATGCACCAGCGCACGGCTGGGGCAGGTGCAGACCTCGCCCTGGTTCAGAGCGAACATGGCGAAGCCTTCCAGCGCCTTGTCCAGGAAGGCGTCGTCGTGATCCATCACGTCCTTGAAGAAGATGTTGGGCGACTTGCCGCCCAGCTCCAGCGTCACCGGAATGATGTTCCTGGTCGCATATTCCATGATCTTCTGACCGACGGCGGTCGAGCCGGTGAAGGCGATCTTGGCGATGCGCGGATTGGTGGCCAACGGTTCGCCGACCTCGACGCCGGTGCCCGACACGATGTTCAGCACGCCCGCCGGCAGCAGGTCCTGGATCAGTTCGACCACCATGAGGATGGAGGCCGGGGTCTGTTCGGCCGGCTTCAGCACGATGCAATTGCCCGCCGCCAGGGCCGGGGCGATCTTCCACGCCGCCATCAGGATCGGGAAGTTCCAGGGAATGATCTGTCCCACCACGCCCAGCGGCTCGTGGAAGTGATAGGCGACGGTGTTGTGATCCAGCTCGGAAATCCCGCCTTCCTGCGCGCGGATGCAGCCGGCGAAATAGCGGAAATGGTCGATGGCCAGCGGGATGTCGGCCGCCAGCGTCTCCCGCACCGGCTTGCCGTTGTCCCAGGTCTCGGCCTCGGCGACGGCCTGAAGGTTCTGTTCGATCCGGTCGGCGATGCGGTTTAGCAGCAGAGCGCGCTCCGCCACGCTGGTCTGGCCCCAGGCGTCCTTGGCGGCATGGGCGGCGTCCAGCGCCTTTTCGACGTCGGCCGCGTCCGAACGTGCGACCTCGCACAGGACGCGGCCGTTCACCGGGGAGGTGTTCTCGAAATAGCGGCCGTTCACCGGCGGGACCCACTGTCCGCCGATGAAGTTGTCATAGCGCGCCTTGAACTTGGGGGTGGCGGCGCGGGTGAATTCGGGCTTGGTCATGATGGCTTCCTGACGTGTTCCTCGGGCGTCGCTTGTCGACGTCGTTGGGACCGGAAGCTCGTCCTCGCCGGCCGCGCGCGCCAGACCGGCGGTTCATGGTGCGCTGCAAACCTGTCGCAGGTTTGCGACAGGTCGGTTCAGTGGGCGGCGCCCGCCAGTCCCAGCCGGTGCAGTTTGCGATGCAGGGTCGCGCGACTGACGCCCAGCCCCCGCGCCGCCGCCGACACATTGCCGTTGTTCAGCGCCAGCGCCCGCCGAACCGCCCCGCGCTCGGCCTCCAGCAGGTCCGCCTCGATGGAGCCGCCGCCCAGAACCTCGGACGCCGCCAGTTGGCCCGCGATCCGCTCGTCCGTGATCGACAGGGCCAGTCGCGCCGCCCGCGTGGCCCCGACCACCAGATCGTCGCGGTCAACGGCCAAGAGGGCCGCCGTATTACGCTCGGCCACGTCGCCGGCCAGCACGATCCGCGCCTCGGAAAAGGCCTTGCGGAAGGCCTGGGATTCGATGGCGCGCGCCGCATCCGCGACGGCGGCAGTGATCAGGCCCAGCATGGCCTCGGTCTGGTCCGCCCGGCACGACGACACGTCCAGCGCCCCGGCCAGCCGCCCCAGATGGTCGTAGATGGGATGGCTGGAACAGCTCAGGCCGATGTTGCGCGCGTGAAAATGCTGGTCGCGATGGATGGTCACGGCCCGTTTTTCGGCCAGGGCCGTGCCGATGCCGTTGGTGCCTTCCACCGCTTCGGACCAGACGGCGCCGGGCCACAGTCCCCAGCGATGGAAGGTGTCGTCGTCGCTGGCCATACCCCGACGCTCGACCGGCACGCCCGAGGCGTCGCACAGCAGGACGCAGCACCCCGCGTCGCCCACGGCGAGAAACAGCCGGTCCAGCACGCCCTGCGCCGCCTGCGTCACCGGCTCCATCGCCTCGCGCGCGGCGCGAAGCTGGCCCTCCGTCAGGGTGGCGACCTGACCCTGGCTTTCAGGGTCCAGCCCATACAGGGTCATCGACCGGCGCCACGACGCCGCCAGCGCCGACCGGGCCGGCCCGGCCCCGTCGTCCAGCACCTGTTTGATCAGGCTGCGGTGGTCGTTTCCTGCGCGCTCGCCCATGCTCGGCTCCCAACGGCCTCGTCGTCGGGAGCCATCAGACGCCCGCCGGGCGCGGGCGTCAATGCGACCTTCCTACGCTGGACGGCCTACCACCAGCGGCCCGGCTTGGCCATGAAGCCCGCCGCGCGTTCCAGCGCCCCGCCGACCTGGAACACCGTCGCCTCGTCCAACGCCTTGCCGATGACCTGAAGCCCCAGCGGCAGACCGCCGGAATCCACGCCCGCCGGCACCGAAATGCCCGGCAGACCGGCCAGATTGGTCGTCACCGTGAAGACGTCGTTCAGATACATGGTCAGCGGGTCGATCTGCTTGTCGCCCAGCGCGAAGGCGGCCGACGGCGTCGACGGCGTCAGGATGGCGTCCACCTGACCCCAGACGTTGTCGAAGTCCTCGGCGATGCGCCGACGCACCTTCAGCGCCTTGACGTAATAGGCGTCGTAGAAGCCGGCCGACAGCACATAGGCGCCGATGGTCAGGCGACGCTGGACCTCCTTGCCGAAACCTTCCGCGCGAGAGGTGGCGTACAGGTCGTCCAGCGACTTGAACTCGTCCGCCCGATGCCCGAACCGCATCCCGTCGTAACGGGCCAGGTTCGACGACGCCTCGGCCGGCGCGACGATATAATAGGTCGGCAGGGCATATTTGGTGTGCGGCAGGCTGATCTCGACGATCTCGCAACCCGCATCCTTCAGCCAGGCCACGCCCTGATCCCACAGGGCCTGAATCTCGGCCGGCATCCCGTCCACGACATATTCGCGCGGCACGCCGATGCGCAGCCCCTTGACCGATTGGCCGACCGATTGGGTCCAGTCGGGCGTCGCGATGTCCAGGCTGGTCGAATCCTTGGCGTCGAACGAGCACATGGATTGCAGCAGCAGGGCCGCATCCTCGACCGTCTTGGTGATCGGGCCTGCCTGATCCAGCGACGAGGCGAAGGCCACCATGCCGAACCGGCTGGCGCGGCCATAGGTCGGCTTGATCCCGACGGTGCCGGTGAAGGCGGCGGGCTGGCGGATCGAGCCGCCGGTGTCCGATGCGGTCGCCGCCAGGCACAGGTCGGCGGCCACGGCCGAAGCCGAACCGCCCGACGAACCGCCCGGCGTCAGATCGGCGTTGGAGCCGCTGGACTTCCACGGGTTCTTCACCGGCCCGAAGGCCGAGGTTTCGTTGGACGAACCCATGGCGAATTCGTCCATGTTCAGCTTGCCCAGCATGACCGCCCCGTCGCGCCACAGATTGGCGGTCACGGTCGATTCATAGGGCGGCACGAAGCCGCGCAGCATGTTGGAGCCGGCGGTCGTCTGTACGCCCTCGGTGCAGAACAGGTCCTTGATCCCCAGAGGCGCGCCTTCCAGCACGCCGCCATCGCCCGCCGCCAGACGGGCGTCGGACGCCTTGGCCATGTCTATCGCCTTGTCCGCCGTCACCTCGACATAGGCGTTCAGCGTCGGGTTCGAGGCTTCGATATTGCTCAGGAAAGCCTGGGTGATTTCCGCCGAGGAAAACTCCTTGGCCTTCAGCCCGTCGACGGCCGCCTTCAGGGTCAATTTGGTCAGGTCGCTCATGATCAGTCGACCACCTTGGGCACGACGAAGAAGCCGTCGGCGGATTTCGGAGCGTTGGACAGGACGTCGGCGATCTTGTCGCCGTCCGTCACCACGTCGTCGCGCAGACGCAAGGGTTGGGCCACGTTCGAGGTCATGGGGTCGACGCCGTCGACATCGACCTGATCCAGCTGCTCGATCCAGGCCAGGATGCCGTTCAGCTCCTGCGCCAGCGGCTCCAGCCGATCCTCGGGGGTCTTGATGCGGGCGAGATGCGCCACCTTGCGCACCGTCGCAGCGTCGATGGCCATGCGGCCCTCCAATGCACGTCGATAGGGAATGTATCGGCGGGATAGCCTTCCGACTTCGGATTCACAAGGCGACGCCTTTGACTTCCGCCGGTTTGCGGCCTACCGCCCGGCCGTGCCCGTTCTCGACCTTCTCGACCTGCCCGCCGCCTGCCCGCCCGACACGCCGTGGATGGGGCTGGATCTGGGCGAGAAGACCATCGGGGTGGCGGTGTCGGACGCCACGCGCCTGATCGCCTCGCCGCTGGAGTTGATCCGCAAGTCCAAGTTCACGCTGGAGGCCGAGCAGCTGTTCAAGCTGATGGCGCACCGCAAGGTGTCGGCTCTGGTCATCGGCCTGCCGGTCAATATGGACGGCACGGAAGGCCCGCGCGCCCAGTCCTGCCGCGCCTTCGCCCGTAATCTTGAGCGGCTGCGGCCCGTCAACGTCGCCTTCTGGGACGAGCGCCTGTCGACCAGCGCCGTCGAACGCTTCCTGATCGAGGACCTGGACCTGAACCGCAAGCGCCGCGCCCAGGTCGTGGACCGCACCGCCGCCGCCTGGATTCTGCAGGGGGCGCTGGATCGGGTGCGGGATCAGGCGAGCTGGATTTGACGGCCTTGGTCGCCGGCGTCCTGCCGGTCTTTCTGATGATCGCCCTGGGCTATGGCCTGCGAAAATCCGGCTTCCTGCCCGACGAGGCGTGGCGACCGATCGAGAAGCTGTCGATCAACATCTTCTATCCCAGCTTCCTGATCCCCGCGATCTGGCACGCCGATCTGGCGGGCGGCGGAGCGACCGTGGCGGGCGCGGCGGCGGTGGGAGCGACTTTGATCGTGGCGGCGGCGACGCTGGCGGCCAAGCCTCTGATCACTCTGGACGGCCCGGCCTACACCAGCGTCTTTCAGGGCGTGATCCGCTGGAACAGCTTCGTCTTCGTGCCGGTGATCCAGTCGGTCTATGGCTCGGAAGGCACGGCCCTGGCCGCCGTGGCCATCGCCTTCATCATTCCCGTCACCAACATCACCTGCGTCGCCGTCCTGGCCAAATGGGGCGCGCTACGTCGCGAGCCTTCGGTCGTCGGCCTGATCAAGTCGATGCTGGCCAATCCGATCCTGCTGGCCTGTCTGATCGGACTGGCGCTGAACCTGCTGCGCGTTCCGCTGATCCCCGGCCTGTCGGAAGCCATGGACCTGCTGGGCGCCGCCGCTCTGCCGCTGGGGCTGATCGTCGCCGGCGCGGGACTGTCCTTCGCCGAGGTCAAACGCCGCCGCACCACCATCGCCGCCGTCGCCCTGGTCAAGCTGGGGGTCATGCCGCCCCTGATGTGGGTCATCGCCTGGGCCCTGGGCGGCGACAGTCTGGCGCAAGGCATCGCCCTGATCTGCGGCGCGGCGCCCGGTTCCGCCGCCTCCTATATACTGGCGCGTCAGATGGGCGGCGACGCGCCCCTGATCGCGGGCGTCATCGCCCTGACCACCGTGGGCAGCGCCGTGGTCATTCCCGTTCTGCTGGCCCTGTTCCACTTCACCTGACTGGCGCCCGACACTGGAATTGGGGCCGAGTCACGCCTATAGCCGCGTCTCGATGACCCAGCCCGCTCAAGTCACCGATCGGACCATCCGCGACCGGCTGGTCCCGTTCCCGAAATCCCACTTCCTGGCCGCGTCGGACCTGAATCCGTTCGTGACGCCGCAACTGCTGGACTTGGGCGACGCCTTCGTCGACTTCAATCGCCAGTCGTCCAAGGCGCTGGAAGTGCTGCACGGCCGAACCGTGGTGAACCTGTTCTTCGAGAACTCGACCCGCACCAGTTCATCGTTCGAGATCGCGGCCAAGCGTCTGGGCGCGGATGTCGTGACCATGCCGGTCGCCGCGTCCTCGGTGAAGAAGGGCGAGACCCTGATCGACACGGCGGTCACGCTGAACGCCATGAAGCCGGACATTCTGGTCATCCGACACTCGGCCTCGGGCGCGGCGGAACTGCTCAGCCAGAAGGTCGGCTGCGCCGTGGTCAATGCGGGCGACGGCCGCCACGAACACCCGACCCAGGCCCTGCTGGACCTGTTGTCGCTGCACCGCGCCTTCGGCGATGTGACCAGTCTGACCGTCGCCATCTGCGGCGACATCACCCACAGCCGCGTGGCCCGTTCCAACGTCGCCCTGTTGCAGATGATGGGCGCGCGGGTGCGCCTGATCGGCCCGCCGACCTTGGTGCCGGGCGACGCCGACCGCTGGGGCTGCGAGGTCTTCCACGACATGCGCGAGGGGCTTCAGGGCTGCGACGTGGTTATGATGCTGCGCCTCCAGCTGGAGCGGATGGCCGGGGCCCTGGTCCCCTCCACGCGCGAGTATTTCCGTTTCTGGGGTCTGGACCGCGAGAAGCTGGCCTGGGCCAAACCCGGCGCCAAGGTCATGCACCCCGGCCCGATGAACCGGGGCGTCGAGATCGATTCCGATGTCGCCGACGACCTGTCCGTCTCGCTGATCCAGGATCAGGTCGAAATGGGCGTCGCCGCCCGTATGGCCGTCCTGGCCTCCCTCTCCGCCCGTTGGGGAGACGCCCGATGACCACATTCGCCATCGCCAACGCCCGCCTTCTGGACCCCGCCTGCGACTATGACGGTCCGGGCGCCGTTCTGGTTCGCGACGGCCGCATCGTCCGCGTGGTCCACGGCCCCGCCCCCGACCTCGACGCCGACCAGATCATCGACGCCGACGGCCTGTGCCTGTCGCCCGGCCTGATCGACATTCGTGTCAAGACCGGCGAGCCCGGCGCCGAACCGCGCGAGACGTTGAAGTCCGCCAGTCTGGCCGCCGCCGCCGGGGGCGTGACAACCATCGTCGTCCAGCCCGACACCGACCCCGCCGTCGACGACCCGGCGGTGATCGAATTCGTCCAGCGACGCGGCGCAGCCCTGAACCTCGTCAACGTGCGCGCGGCGGGCGCGGCGACCAAGGGTCTGGGCGGCGAACGCATGGCCGAGATCGGCCTGATGGACGAGGCGGGCGCCCTCTATTTCACCGACGTCGACAAGGTCATCGTCAACAGCCGCACCCTGCAACGGGTGATGAGCTACGCCGCCGCCTTCAACGCCCTGATCGCCTGCCGTCCGTCCGATCCCTGGCTGACCGAGGGCGCCGTCGCCGCCTCCGGCGAACTGGCCACCCGCCTGGGTCTGTCGGGCAGTCCGGCCATCGCCGAGCGCATCGGGCTGGAGCGCGACCTGGCCCTGGTCGAACAGACGGGCGCCCGTTTCCTGGTCGATCAGATTTCGACCGAAGGCGCGCTGGAGACCCTGGCCCGCGCCCGCGCCAAGGGGCTGGAGGTCGCCGCCAGCGTCTCGATCAACCACCTGTGCTTCAACGAGGTGGACATCGGCGACTACCGCACCTTCTACCGGCTGGACCCGCCGCTGCGTTCAGAGGCCGACCGTCAGGCCCTGATCGAGGCCGTGCGCGACGGCCTGATCGACGTCATCACCTCGGCCCACGCCCCCGCCCCCGCCGAGGACAAGCGCCGTCCGTTCGCCGAGGCCGCGCCCGGCGCCGTCGGTCTGGAAACCCTGCTGCCCGCCGCCCTGACCCTGCACCACGACTATGGTCTGGACCTGCTGGACGTGCTGCGTCCCCTGACCCAGGGCCCCGCCGCCCTGCTGGGGCTGGACGCCGGCGTGCTGAGCGAGGGCGCGCCCGCCGACCTGATCCTGTTCGATCCCGGCGCGCCCGTCGTCATCGACGCCGACGCCCTGCACTCCAAATCGAAGAACTCACCCTTCGACGGTCGCCGCTTGCAGGGCAAGGTCGTCGGCACATGGGTCGCGGGCCGCAAGGTTCACTGACCTTCAACCGTCAGGCCGTCAGCATCCGCTTCACCACCGCCTTGAACGGGACCGTGGCCTGACCGGCGCGCAGCATGGCGCCACGCGCCAACCGCGCTGGCGGAGTTTCCTGGGTGAACAGCCGCACGAGAGCGTTCGTACCCTGATACAGCGGCCAGCAGGCCAGTCGGTGTGTGTGCTGATAGCGCGCCAGAAGCCGTTCCGACCCAATATCCGCGCCTCGCGCCCCGCGCACCACCCCGGCCAGGGTATCCTGCCCGCGCAGACCCAGGTTGAAGCCGTGGGCGGTGACCGGGTGCATCCCCACCGCCGCATCGCCGATCAGGGCGAAGCCCTCGCCTGCGAACCGATGGCTCCACGTCGTCGCCAGCGGATAGGCATGGCGCGTCCCGACCAGCTCCAATCCGCTCAGCCGCCCCTTCAACCGTCGCGCCATGGCCGTCGCAAAGGCCGACGGCGACAGCGCCATCAGGTCCGCGATGGCCGGCGTCGCCAGGGTCATGACCACCGAGGACATCCGCTCGTCAGGGTCCGAGACGGGCAACAGGGCGATAGTCTGGCCGTGGTCGAACCATTCGGTCGCAACATGACCGTGCGCCTGATCGTGCCGCATCCGGCACACCATCATGGAGCGCCCCAGCCGATTGACCTCGGCCCCCACGCCCAGTCGGTCGCGCATGAGGGAGAAGCGGGAATCGGCCGCCACGATCAGATCCGCCCGGATCGTCGTCCCGTCATCCAGCGTCAGCCGCCCGCGCAGCTTTTCAGGCGCAATCCGACAGTCGGCCACCCGTCGTCCGGCCATCAGTTCGACGCCCGCCTGCCCCTCGACCACATCGAACAGGGCGCGGCGGATCAGGTGATTGGGGATCAGAACGCCCAGCCGATCCGCATCCTCCGCGCCGAAGGTCAGGGCGAAGGGCGAGCCGCCGTCCAGCACCCGCGCCTGACGCAGGTCCGAGATGTGATCCGCCGGTATCCGGTCCCAGACACCCATCGTCTTCAACAGGCGCATCGAATGATGCGTCAGGGCGATCTCTCGCCCGTCGAACGCCGGATCGCGCAGGTCAGCCTCGGCCTGCCCCTCGATCAGGGCGACGGACAGACCGGCCCCCGCCAGCGACCGGACGAAGGCCAGGCCCGCCGGCCCCGCGCCCACGACGGCGATATCGAACGTCAGTTCCTGGCTCATGCGTGCGCTCCTGCCCGATCTCATGGCCGCCGCCCTTGATTCAGCGCAAACCCAGCCGACGTCAGCGCGGACGCGGACAGGTCGCGGCCTTGGCGACCTCGGCGCCCAGCACTGACTTGACCGCCAGCGGGGTGTCGGTGGCGATCACCGTCACGCCCTGACGCACCAAGTCGCGATATTCCGACACGTCGCCGTCGGCCGCATAACGGTCGTCGCGCCGCACGCCTTCGGCGCCCAGGGTGCCGAACTGAACCTCCACCCCGGCCTGACGCAAGGCGCGCCACAGCGCCGGTCGCTCCTCCCGCGTGCCGGTCCAGGCCAGGATTTGCGGCGCGTTAAGCCCGCTCAGGTCCGCCACGCTGCTCAGACCCGCCGAAATCATCATCTCCGGCGCCATCGCCGCCACGGCCCGCGCGTCGGCGTCGTTATAGGTGATCAGGATGACGCGGGCGCCGGCGCCCGACCGCCGCACCTGATCGATCACCGCCCGCGCCAGATCGACCGTCGTGCCGCCCTCCGCCGGTTTCAGGTCGATGCTGGCGATGGCGCCCACGCGACCGGCGGCGTCCAGCGCCTCGCCCAGGGTCGGCGGCGCCGCGCGCGTCAGGGCGCCGTTCGACGCCCTCAGCCGCGCGCGTTTCACCTGGGCCAGGGTCAGGTCCGCCACCCGTCCCCGCCCGGTCGTCGTCCGATCCATGGTCTCGTCATGCATCAGCACCAGATGGCCGTCCTTCGTCAGAACCGCATCCAGTTCCAGGATCGCATCGGGGATGGCCCGTCCCGTCGCCTCGATGGCGGCGATGGAGTTCTCCGGCTGGTCGGGCGCCGAGACTGCACGGTGAGCCGAGATCGCCACGCCGCCGTCGCGCACGCAGTCGAAATAGGCGGCCATGGCCGGCTCTGCGGTCGACGGCGCAGTCGGCGCGGGCGCCCCGACGCAGGCGGCCGTGGACATCAGCAGGGCGACGGCGGCGACAGTCGGGATTTGGCGCATCGAACTCTCCGGCAAGGGTGCGGACCAGACGCGGCGCAGATCGCCGGGTCAAGAGGTCGGATCGCCCTTGCTCCGCGTCGTCCGCCGACGCATTTTGCCGCAACGACACGCGGGGAGCGAATCAAAGTGCAGGATCTGGCGGGCCCGGCGGTGGGAACCTTGGCGCTGGTCGCCCTGGGCGGCTATCTGCTCGGCTCGATTCCGTTCGGGGTGGTCATCACCCGCGCGGCGGGGGCCGGCGACGTGCGAAACATCGGTTCGGGCAACATCGGCGCGACGAACGTGCTGCGCACCGGCCGCAAGGATCTGGCCCTGGCCACCCTGTTGCTGGACGCCGGAAAGGGCGCCGCCGCCCTGCTGATCGCGCGGCATCTGTTCGACAGCGAGCTGGCCGGCGCCATCGCCGGCGGCGCGGCCTTCCTGGGCCATCTGTTTCCCGTCTGGCTGGGCTTCAAGGGCGGAAAGGGCGTCGCGACCTTCTATGGGCTGCTGCTCGCCGCCGCCTGGCCGCTGGGTTTGATGGCCGGCGCCGTCTGGCTGCTGTCGGCCTTCCTGTTCCGATACTCCTCGCTGGCGGCGCTCATCTCTTCGGCGACCGCGCCGCTGCTGGCGCTGCTGCCCCTGACGGCGGTGGGCCTGCCGGTCGGTGCGCCCGTCCTGATCCTCACCGTCTTCGCCGCCGTGCTGATCTGGGTGCGCCACCATCAGAACATCGCCCGGCTGCTGAAAGGCGAGGAACCGCGCATCGGGGCCAAGAAGGCGTGAGCCTGGCCCCGGCCGAACGGTTCGCCCGGCTGCGGCTCGCCCGCACAGACCGCATCGGCCCCGTCGCCTTCACCCAGTTGGTCGGACGTTACGGTTCGGCCGTCGCCGCCCTCGACGCCCTGCCCGGTCTGGTCCGCAAGTCCGGCGCGACTTCCACGCCGCCGCCCGTCGAGGCGGTCGAGCGCGAACTGACCGCAGGCGAGGCCCTCGGCGCGCGCCTGCTGGTGCTGGGCGACGCCGACTATCCCGAAATGTTGGCCGCGCTCGACCCGCCGCCGCCGATCCTGTGGACGCGCGGCGACGCCGGACTGCTGAACCGCCCGTCCGTCGCCATCGTCGGCGCTCGCATCGCCTCGGCGGGCGGTCAGCGAATTGCGCGCGGCCTGGCCCAGCAGCTGGGACAAAGCGGCTATGTCGTCATCTCCGGCATGGCGCGCGGCATCGACGCGGCCGCTCACGAAGGCGCCATGCCGACCGGGACCGTCGCCGTCCTGGGCGGCGGGGTGAACGACATCTATCCGCCGGAACACGCCGACCTTTACGCCCGGCTGACGGAAAACGGCTGCATCGTCTCCGAAAGTCCGGTCGGCGCCCGCGCCCAGGCACGCGACTTCCCGCGTCGCAACCGCATCATCTCGGGCCTCTCGCGCGGCGTCGTGGTGGTGGAGGCCGAAGTCCGCTCCGGCTCCCTGATCACCGCGCGTCTGGCCGCCGAACAGGGCCGCGACGTCTTCGCCGTGCCCGGCTCGCCGCTCGACCCGCGCGCACGCGGTCCCAACGAACTGCTGCGTCAGGGCGCCATCCTTTGCGAGGGAATCGAAGACATCGAGCGCGCCTTCAACACCCTGCGCACCCTGCGCGAGCCGCCGGCCGAACCCCTGCGCTTCGACGACGAACTGGATCAGGCCTTCCTGGAGCGGGTCGCCGCCCTGCTGTCACCCACGCCCGCGCCGCGCGACGAGATCGCCCGCGCCCTGAACGCCCCGGCCGCCCAGGTCGCCGCCGCTCTTCTGGAACTCAGCCTCGTCGGCCGCGCCGAACTTCTGCCCGGCGGCCTGGCGTCGATTTAAAGCCGCAGCAATCCTAACGAGGCGGCAGCGCCGCCGCGCCCGCCGCATCCTCCAGCAGCCCCGCGAGGCGGCCGTCGCCCTCCTCGCGCGCCATCCGCGCCATTTCCAGCGCCATGGCCCCGATATATTCTCGCGTCGGAAAGGCCCCCGCCTCGATGTCGTTCTGATCGCTCGGCGCAGCCGCCGAGTTCGTTGCGCTGGCCATGATCGTCTCCGCTGCAGCGCTCACAATCTAACCGAGCCGATACAAAACACAACTACCTGTAGGTGTAAGACCAAGAGGCCGATTGACTCCCGGCTCCGCTCCAACCACGTTCGCGCCCCTTCCCGAGACCGGACCGATATGAAGCTCGTCATCGTCGAGAGCCCCGCAAAGGCCAAGACCATCAATAAGTATCTGGGCTCGGACTATGAGGTTCTGGCCTCGTATGGCCACGTCCGCGACCTGCCGTCCAAGGACGGCTCGGTCCTGCCCGACGACGACTTCTCCATGCACTGGGAGGCCGACGCCAAGGGCACCAAACGCCTGTCCGAAATCGCCGAGGCCGCCAAGCGCGCCGACCGCGTCATCCTGGCGACCGACCCCGACCGCGAAGGGGAAGCGATCAGCTGGCACGTTCTGGAAGTCCTGAACAAGAAGAAGGCGCTGAAGGCCGCGCACGTCGAGCGCGTCACCTTCAACGCCATCACCAAGTCCGCCGTGCTGGACGCCATGGCCAACCCGCGCCAGATCGACATGGAGCTGGTCGAGGCCTATCTGGCCCGCCGCGCGCTGGACTATCTGGTGGGCTTCACCCTGTCGCCGGTCCTGTGGCGCAAGCTGCCGGGCGCGCGTTCGGCCGGACGTGTGCAGTCGGTCGCCCTTCGCATCGTCGTTGATCGCGAAATGGAGATCGAGAAGTTCAAGCCTCAGGAATACTGGTCCATCGAGGCCGACCTGAACGCCGATAGCCCGCCTTTCACCGCCCGTCTGGTCAAGCACGCCGGAAAGCGCGTGCAGCGTCTGGACATCAAGGACGAGGCGACCGCCGACGCCGCCCGCGCCGCGATCAAGGCCGGCGACTTCACCATCAACTCGGTCGAGAAGAAGCCGGTTCGGCGGAATCCGGCGCCGCCCTTCACCACCTCGACCCTGCAACAGGAAGCCTCGCGCAAACTGGGCTTCACCGCCCAGCGCACCATGCAGGCGGCCCAGAAACTGTATGAAGGCGTCGACGAGACCGGCGGCCTGATCACCTATATGCGGACCGACGGCGTTTCGGTCAGCCCCGAGGGTCTGGCCCAGGCGCGCGAGGTGATCGGCAAGGAATACGGCCCCGCCTATGTCCCGTCCGAGCCACGCTTCTACAAGGTCAAGGCCAAGAACGCCCAGGAAGCGCACGAAGCGATCCGCCCGACCAACATCGCGCGCCATCCCGATTCCGTGCGCCTCGATTCCGATCTGCAGCGTCTGTACGAACTGATCTGGAAGCGGATGGTCGCCTCCCAGATGGAGGCCGCGCGTCTGGACCGCACCACGGTCGAGATCGAGACCTCCGACGGCCTGACCGGCCTGCGCGCCACCGGCCAGGTCGTCACCTTCGACGGCTTCCTGGCCGTCTATGAGGAAGGCCGCGACGAGAAGCAGAAGGGCGCTGAGGGCGACGAGGGCGAGGACGACACCAGCCGCCTGCCCGCCCTGAAGGAAGGCGCCAGGGCCAAGGTCGACGCCATCCGCACCGACCAGCATTTCACTGAACCGCCCCCGCGCTATTCGGAAGCCACCCTGGTCAAGAAGCTGGAAGAACTGGGCATTGGCCGCCCGTCGACCTACGCCTCGACCCTGTCGACCCTGCGCGACCGCGAATATGTCCGCGTCGACAAGAACCGCTTCTATCCCGAGGACAAGGGACGGCTGGTCACGGCCTTCCTGGAGCAGTTCTTCGCCAAATGGGTCGAATACGACTTCACCGCCGCGCTGGAGACGCGCCTGGACGAGGTGTCGGCCGGCGATTTGAACTGGAAGGTGCTGCTGCGCGAATTCTGGCAGGATTTCCACGCCGCGACCCAGGCCGCCGGGGAACTGCGCACCACCGCCATTCTGGACGCCCTGAACGAAAGCCTGGGCGCCCACATCTTCCCGGACAAGGGCGACGGCTCCGACCCGCGCGAATGCCCCCTGTGCCATCAGGGCCAGCTCAGCCTGAAGACCAGCCGCTTCGGCGCCTTCATTGGCTGCTCGCGCTATCCCGACTGTAAATACACCCGCCCCGTCGCCAGCCCCTCGGCCGAGGACGGATCGGCGGAAAGCGGCGACCGCGAACTGGGAACCGACCCGGCGACCGGCCAGCCGGTGCAGCTGAAGATCGGCCGGTTCGGTCCCTATGTCGAAATCACGCCGCCGGATGGGGAGAAGCCGAAACGCTCGTCCCTGCCCAAGGGCTGGTCGCCCGCCTCGCTCAGTCTGGACCAGGCGTTGCGCCTTCTGGCCCTGCCGCGCGAGGTCGGGGTCCACCCCGAGGACGGCAAGATGATCACGGCGGGTCTGGGCCGTTACGGACCCTTCGTCCTGCACGCGGGCACCTACGCCAATGTGTCGGACATCGACGAGGTGTTCGAGGTCGGTCTGAACCGCGCGGTCGCCCTGCTAGCCGAAAAACGCGCCGGGCGCGCCGGGCGCGGTTCCGCCGCCGCCCCGCTGAAGGACCTGGGCGCCCACCCGAAAACGGGCGAGCCGATCCACGTCATGGCCGGCCGCTTCGGCCCCTACGTCAAGTCCGGCAAGATCAACGCCACCCTGCCCAAGGGAACGGCGCCCGAAGACCTGACGCTGGAGGATGCCCTGCCCCTGCTGGCAGCCAAGGCCGGGGCCGCGCCCAAGAAGAAGGCTCCGGCGGCCAGGAAGACCGCCGCCCCGAAAAAGGCCGCGGCGAAGAAGCCTGCCGCCAAGAAGACGCCGGCGAAGAAGGCCGCCAAGCCCAAGACCGAGGACTGATCCGTCATCGCCTTTCCGTCGCGCCGTGACGGAAAGGCGAACTCGGCCCCTTTGAATCAGCTCAGGCTGGCGTCTCCGGCCGAAACCCGTTCGGCGCGTTCGGCGCGGCGGGCGGTGATCCAAGCGATCACGCCGGCCAGCGCCAGGACCAGGGCCGAGATATAGAAGCTGAGCCCCGGCGCATGGACGACCGCGTCGATGACGCCCAGCCCATGCCGGTCCAGCCATGTGGTCAGGGGCGCGAACCCGCCCCCGACCGACAGCGAATAGATCCAGCCGAAGAACAGGGGCGAGGCGACGCCCGCGATGGAGGCCACGCTCATCGTCGCGCCCTGAAGCTGGCCCTGTTCGCTTTCGGACACCTGCCGGGTCATCAGCGACTGAAGCGTCGGCATGGCCAGGCCCCAGAGCGCATTGGGCAGCATGGCCGCCACGAACATCCAGCCGGTCGGCGCCCAGCCCATCATGGCGATGCCGCAGGTTCCGCCGACCAGCCCCAGCAGCATGGTCTTGCGGTCGCCCAGCGCCTTGGTGACGGGTCCGACGACCAGCCCTTGCACCGTCATGTCCAGCGCGCCGACCATGGCCAGCAGCAGACCCACCTCGCGCGGCCCCCAGCCGTACCGATACTGGGCGTACAGCACGAACACGGCCGAGAAGACGTGATGGGCGAAGTGCAGCAGGAAGGTCACGCCGGCCAAGCCCGTCAACTCCGGGTGACGGCCCAGAAGCACCATCGCCCCGACCGGATTTGCGCGCCGCCAGCTGAACCTCATCCGTTTCTCGACCGCCAGGCTTTCAGGCAGGATGATCAGGCCATAGAGGAAGGCGATCCCCGACATCAGGGCGGCGGCCCAAAAGGGCGCGTGCGGGCTGATCTCGCCCAGGAAACCGCCGATCACCGGCCCCAGCACGAAACCGCCGGAAAAGGCCGCGCCGATAAGCCCATAGGCCTTGGCCCGCCCCTCGACCGGGGTGACGTCGGCCATATAGGCGTAGATGGTGGTGAAGCTGGACGAGGTGACGCCGGCTATGATCCGCCCGACCGCCAACCACCACAGGTTCGGCGCCACCGCCATAAGCACATAGTCGATGGCCAGACCCGCGCAGCTGAGCAGGATGACCGGCCGCCGCCCATACTGGTCCGACAGCGATCCGATGACCGGCGAGGCGACGAACTGCATTCCCGCCCACAGGGCCACGAACACGCCGTTGATGATCCCGGCCTGGGCGTTCGAGCCGACGAAATCCTTGATCAGCTGCGGCAGGACGGGAATGATGATGCCCATCGCCACGATGTCCAGCACCGCCGTCACGAAGATGAAGCCGATGGCCGCCTTCAATCGTCGGTCTGAAATCGCGGTCATGGCGGCGTCCCGGCTGTCTCGATCAGGCTCATTACCCGCGCGCCCGGGTTTCGCACAGGGCCGATTGCGGCCGCCCGCGCCCTGCCCGACCGTCGCCCTATTTGCCCTTCGCGCTTTGGGTCGCTACATCCGCCCGAACCTCCCACGTCAAGACGAACCCGAAGGGCGAAACCGCACCTCATGGCGCAGCAATATATTTTCCAGATGCAGGGTCTGACCAAGACCTTCCCCGGCGGCCGCAAGATCTTCGAAAACATCTGGCTCAGCTTCTACAACGACGCCAAGATCGGCGTCGTCGGCGTCAACGGCTCGGGTAAGTCCACCCTGCTGAAGATCATGGCCGGCCTGGACAACGAGTTCTCCGGCGAGGCCCGCGCCGCCGACGGCGTCAAGCGCGGCTATCTGGAGCAGGAGCCCCAGCTCGATCCCGCCCTGAACGTCCGCCAGAACGTCGAGGCCTGGTGCGAAGAGAAGCAGTGGGTCAACCGCTTCAACGAAGTCGCCGCCGAACTGGGCGAAAACTACACCGACGAACTGATGGAGGAGATGACCGCCCTTCAGGAAAAGATCGACGCCGGCGACGTCTGGGACATCGACAGCCGCATCGATCAGGCCATGGGCGCCCTGCGCTGCCCGCCCGACGACTGGGAAGTCACCAACCTGTCCGGCGGTGAGAAGCGCCGCGTGGCCCTGGCCCGCCTGCTGCTGTCCAAGCCCGACATGCTGCTGCTCGACGAACCGACCAACCACCTGGACGCCGAATCCGTCGCCTGGCTGCAGCACCACCTGGAGAATTTCCCCGGCTGCGTCATCCTCGTGACCCACGACCGCTACTTCCTGGACCTCGTCACCAAGTGGACGCTGGAGCTGGACCGCGGCAAGGGCCACCCGCACGAGGGCAACTATTCCTCGTGGCTGGAAGCCAAGACCAAGCGCGTCGTGCAGGAGCAGTCGGAATCCGAAGCCCGCCAGCGCGCCCTCACCCGCGAACTGGAATGGGTCCGTTCGGGCGCCAAGGCCCGTCAGGCCAAGTCCAAGGCCCGTCTGGCCGCCTACGAGCGGATGGTCGAGGAACAGGAATCGATGCGGGGCGCCCAGACGCACGCCCATATCCAGATCCCGCCCGGCCCGCGCCTGGGCAATGTCGTGCTGGAGGTCGAGGGCCTGCAGAAGACCTATGGCGACAAGGTTCTGTTCGACAACCTGACCTTCAAACTTCCGCCCAACGGCATCGTCGGCGTCATCGGCCCCAACGGCGCCGGCAAGTCGACCATGTTCAAGCTGATCACCGGCCAGGAGACGCCCGACGGCGGCACGATCCGCGTCGGCGAAACCGTCAAACTGGCCTATGTCGACCAGTCGCGCGACGACCTGAAGCCGGACGAAACCATCTGGCAGGCCATCAGCGGCGGAACCGACGTGATGATGGTCGGCAAGCGCGAGATCAACACCCGCGCCTATGTCGGCAGCTTCAACTTCAAGGGCGGCGACCAGCAGAAGAAGGTCGGCCAGCTGTCGGGCGGTGAGCGCAACCGCGTCCACCTGGCCAAGACCCTGGCCTCGGGCGGCAATCTGATCCTGCTCGACGAACCGACCAACGACCTGGACATCGAGACCTTGCAGAACCTCGAAGAGGCGCTGGAGGAGTTCGCGGGCTGCGCCGTGGTCATCTCCCACGACCGCTGGTTCCTGGACCGTCTGGCCACCCACATCCTCGCCTTCGAAGGCGACGGCCATGTGGAATGGTTCGAGGGCAACTTCGAAGCCTACGAACAGGACAAGATGCGCCGCCTGGGGGCCGACAGCATCATCCCCAAACGCATCCAGCACCAGAAGTTCGGTCGCTGATCAAACCATGATAGGATGCGGGACATGAGCGATCTTCTGTCCCGCATCACTATCGACACGAACCAGTGCGGGGGCCGCCCCTGCATTCGCGGCATGCGCATCCGGGTTCAGGACGTGCTGGACATGCTTGCGGGCGGGGCCAGTCACGAAGACATCCTGACCGACTTTCCCTATCTTGAGCCGGACGACATCCGCGCCAGCCTGGCCTATGCGGCCGCATCGATTGGCGACACGGCCGTCATCGCCGCATGAAGTTCGTCGTCGACGCCCAGTTGCCGCCATCGCTCGCCGACTGGCTGAAGACGCAAGGGTTCGACGCAGACCATGTCTCCAGCCTGCTTTCACTGGATGCGTCCGACGACGACATCTGGCGGCTGGCCAGGACGGAGCGCCGCATCATCGTCACCAAGGACCGTGATTTCGCCCTGTGGGCCTCGGATCGGCGCGAGGGACCGCAGGTCGTCTGGCTTCGCATCGGCAATGCGACGACCCGTTCCCTGTTGATCTGGCTCACGCCCAAATGGCCCTTGATTCAGGATCGTCTGAACGAGGGCGTTCATCTGATCGAGGTGCGCGCATGACCCAACGCCCCGCCGTTCTCATCATGCAGCGGCATCTGGCGCCGCTCTCCGACTTTCTGGAGAGCGCCTATGATGTCTATCGCTTGTGGGAAGGTCCGCCGGTCGAGGCCGCCCACGACATCCGGGCTCTGGTCGTCGCCGGGGAATATCCGCTCGACAAGGCCTTGATCGAGAAACTGCCCAATCTCGGCCTGATCGCCTGTTTCACCTCCGGCTATGACGGCATCGACATCGAATGGTGCCGCGCGCGCGGCCTGCCCGTCACCCATGCGCCCGGCGTCAATCACGAGGACGTCGCCGATCACGCCCTGGGTCTGATCCTGGCCGCCCGCCGCCAGATCGTCACCGGCGACCGTCAGGTCCGCTCAGGCGACTGGACCATCGAGACCCGCACCATCACCGCCTCCATCGGAGGCCAGAAGCTGGGCGTCGTCGGTCTGGGTCATATCGGCAAGGCCGTCGCCCGGCGAGCCGAAGCCTTCCGCATGGCCGTCAGCTGGTGGGGTCCGCGCCCGCATGAGGCCGAATGGCCGCGGGCGGATACGCTTCTGTCTCTCGCCAAGGCCAGCGATATTCTGGTGGTCGCCTGCAAGGCGGACGAGACCAATCGCGGCCTGATCTCGCGCGAGGTTCTCGACGCGCTCGGCCCGGACGGCCTCTTGGTCAATGTCTCGCGCGGACAGGTGGTGGACGAGGACGCCCTGATCGCCGCCCTGAAGTCAGGGACGCTGGGTCAGGCTGCGCTGGATGTCTTCACCGAGGAGCCGACCGATCCGGCGCGCTGGGCCGACGTGCCCAACACCCTGCTGACGCCCCACACCGGCGGCGCCACGACCGCCGGGGTTCAGGGCATGTTGGTGCTTCTGATCGAGAACCTTCAGGCGCATTTCGCGGGAGAGGCCTTGAAGACCCCGGTTTCTTAGTCGGATTTTGCTTGCCAAATCACATAAGGATATCCTTATGTGATTATATGAGCCTGTCCGCTGATCAAACCGTCGAAGCCCTGCGCGCCGCTGGCGAACCCACGCGCCTGCGCATCCTGTCGCTGCTGGCGGGGGAAGAACTGTCGGTCATGGAGATGTCGCGGATTCTGGACCAGAGCCAGCCGCGCGTCTCGCGCCATCTGAAGCTGATGACCGACGCCGGGCTGATCGAGCGTTTCCCCGACGGCGCCCGCGTCTATTACCGCCTGTCGCATGACGCCCAGGCCCGCCGCCTGATCGACACGGTGCTGGACATCCTGGCCGAGGATGCGGGCGAGGCCGATCACCGCCGCCTGGACGAGGTCCGCAAGGATCGCGAGGAAGCCGCCGCCAGCTATTTCGAACAGGTCGCGCCCCAGTGGGACCGCCTGCGTTCGCTCTATGTCAGCGAAAGCGCCGTCGAGGCCGCGCTCGAACGGGCCGTCGGCCCCGGCCCGTTCGAGCGCGTGGTCGATCTGGGCACCGGCTCGGGCCGGATGCTGACCCTGTTCGGCAAGAAGGCCAAGATGTCAGTCGGGCTGGATCTCAGCCAGAACATGCTCAACATCGCCCGCACCAACGTCACCAAGGCGGGCGTGGAGCAGGTCGAGCTGCGCCACGGCGACATCTTCGCCACCCGCCTGCCCGCCGCCAGCGCCGATCTGGTGATCGTGCATCAGGTGCTGCACTACCTGTCCGACCCGGCCGCCGCCGTCGCCGAGGCCGCCCGTCTGGTCAGCCCGAACGGTCGTCTGGTCATCATCGACTTCGCGCCGCACGACTTCGAACATATGCGCGAGGCGCATCAGCATCGCCGCCTGGGCTTCGCCGACAGCGAGATCACCGGCTGGCTGCTGGACGGCGGCCTGACGCCCTCCGCCCCCATCGCCCTGCCGCACGACGCCGAGGGCCTGACCGTGACCATCTGGACCGGCGAGCGCCGTCTCCAGAACAGAAAGACCGCCTGATGGCCTCCCCCGCCTCCCTGAACCTGGCCGATGCTCGCGCCCTCCTGCTGTCGCCGCTCGGCCCCGTGGCCCGCGCCGGGTCCAACCGCGACGACGTGCGCGTGTCATTCGAATTCTTCCCGCCTAAAACGGATGAGGCCGAGGCCAATCTGTGGAAGGCGATCCGCCGTCTGGAGCCGCTGAATCCCGCCTTCGTCTCCGTCACTTACGGCGCCGGCGGTTCGACCCGCGAGCGGACCCACCGCACCGTTCAGCGCATCATCACGGAAACTTCGCTCCGCCCCGCCGCCCACCTGACCTGCGTCGAGGCCAGCCGGGAAGAGGTGGATGAGGTCATCGAAGGCTACAAGGCCATCGGCGTCGATCACATCGTGGCCCTGCGCGGCGATCCGCCCGGCGCGTCCGGCATCGGCGGCGCCTATCGCCCCCGCGCAGACGGATACGCCAACGCCACCGAATTGACCGCCGCCATCAAGCGGATCGGCGGCTTCGACGTCACGGTCGGCGCCTATCCCGAACGCCACCCCGAAAGCCCCTCCATCGATCACGACATCGAGGTGCTGAAAGCCAAGGTGGATGCGGGCGCCACCCGCGCCGTCAGCCAGTTCTTCTTCGACATCGACGCCTTCCTGCGGTTCCGCGACCGGGTGCGGGCGGCGGGCGTGACCATTCCCCTGATCCCCGGCGTCATGCCGGTGTCGAACTTCGCCGGCCTGAAGCGGATGTGCGGCGCCTGCGGGACCAGCATCCCCGACTGGTTGAAGGCCCATTTCGACGGGCTGGACGACGACCCGGAAACCCGCAAGCTGTTGGCCGCCTCCGTCGCCGCCGAGACCTGCGCCCGTCTTCAGGAAGAAGGGTTCTCGGACTTCCATTTCTACACCCTCAACCGGGCCGATCTGGTCTATGCGATCTGTCGCGTACTGGGCGTGCGTGAAACGGCGGCGGCGCAATGACCCGCGCGGAACGAATCGCCGCCCTGCATCAGGCGGCCAAGGAGCGCATCCTGGTCCTCGACGGATCGTGGGGCGTCATGATCCAGCGTCGCGGGCTGGACGAGGCCGATTTCCGCGCCGACCGCTTCGTCGCCGCCAACGGCTATGACGAAAAGCATCAGATGAAGGGGAATAACGACATCCTCTGCATCACCCGTCCCGACGTCATCGCCGACCTGCACAACCAGTATTACGCGGCAGGCGCCGACATCTCCGAGACCAACACCTTCTCCGGCACCACCATCGCCCAGGAAGACTACGCCCTGGACGCCCAGGCCGTGCGGGACATTAATCTGGAAGGCGCCAGACTGGCCCGCGCCGCCGCCGACAGCTGGACGGAAAAGGAGCCGCACAAGCCCCGTTTCGCCGCCGGCTCCATCGGCCCGCTGAACAAGATGCTGTCCATGTCGTCCGACGTGAACGACCCCGGCGCCCGCAGCGTGACCTTCGATCAGGTCTATGAGGCCTATCGGCATCAGGTGAAGGCGCTGAACGAAGGCGGCGTGGACCTGTATCTGATCGAAACCATCACCGACACGCTGAACTGCAAGGCCTGCATCAAGGCGATCAAGGATCTGGAAGACGAGGGGCTGGAGCCGCTGCCCATCTGGATTTCCGGCACCATCACCGACCGTTCGGGCCGCACCCTGTCGGGCCAGACGGCCGAGGGTTTCTGGAACAGCGTGCGCCACGCCAAACCCTTCGCCGTCGGCTTCAACTGCGCCCTGGGCGCCGACCTGATGCGCCCCTTCATCGCCGAACTGAGCCGCGTCGCCGACACCCTGGTCGCCGCCTATCCCAACGCCGGCCTGCCCAACGCCATGGGTCAGTACGACGAACAGCCGCACGAAACCGCCCACTTCATCGAGGAATGGGCCGCATCCGGCCTGGTCAACATCGTCGGCGGCTGCTGCGGCACGACGCCCGACCACATTCGCCACGTCGCGGAAGAAGTCGCGCCGCTGAAGCCGCGCGCGATCCCGGAACGACCGGTGGCCTTGCGCCTAAGCGGGTTGGAACCCTTCGAGTTGGCTTCGTGATGACTCCCTTACCCCGCTCATCCCGGCGAAAGTCGGGACCCAGTTCTTTGAGCGATAGCCGCCGATGCGTGGTGGTCGCCCGTCATCCCAGTCACCGTGCCTCACAAAAGCACTGGGTCCCGGCTTTCGCCGGGATGAACGGAGTTTTTGCGTGAGACCCGTCTTCATCAACGTCGGCGAACGCACCAACGTCACCGGCTCGGCCAAATTCCGCAAACTCGTGGTCGAGGGCAACTATTCCGCCGCTTTGGACGTCGCCCGCCAGCAGGTCGAGGCGGGCGCCCAGATCATCGACATCAATATGGACGAGGGCCTGCTGGACGGCGTCGTCGCCATGCGGACCTTCCTGAACCTGATCGCGGCGGAACCCGACATCGCCCGCGTCCCGATCATGATCGACAGCTCCAAATGGGAGGTGATCGAGGCGGGGCTGAAGTGCGTCCAGGGCAAGCCCATCGTGAACTCGATCAGCATGAAGGAGGGCGAACGGGCCTTCCGCGACCATGCGATCAAATGCCTGCGTTACGGCGCCGCCGTCGTGGTCATGGCCTTTGACGAGGCGGGTCAGGCGGACACCGCCGCCCGCAAGATCGAAATCTGCACCCGCGCCTACGACATCCTGGTCAACGAGGTCGGCTTCCCGCCCGAGGACATCATCTTCGACCCCAACATCTTCGCCGTGGCGACGGGGATCGAGGAGCATGACAACTACGCCGTCGACTTCATCGAGGCGGTCAGGGTCATCAAGGCCACCCTGCCCCACGCCCGCATTTCGGGCGGGGTGTCCAACGTCTCGTTCAGCTTCCGCGGCAACGAACCGGTGCGCCGGGCGATCCACAGCGTCTTCCTGTACCACGCCATCAACGCCGGCATGGACATGGGCATCGTCAACGCGGGCGACCTGCCCGTCTATGACGACATCGATCCGGTGTTGAGGGAAGCCGTCGAGGACGTCATCCTGAACCGGCCTCAGCGGACGAACGTGTCCAACACCGAGCGGCTGGTGGACATGGCCCCGTCCTACAAGGGCGAGAAGGGCGCGGCGAAGGTGGTCGACCTGACCTGGCGCCAGGGCACGGTCGGCGAACGCATCACCCACGCCCTGGTCAACGGCGTGACCGAGTTCATCGAGGCCGACACAGAAGAGGCCCGCAGCCAGTCCGAACGCCCGCTGCACGTCATCGAAGGCCCGCTGATGGACGGGATGAACGTCGTCGGCGACCTGTTCGGTTCGGGCAAGATGTTCCTGCCGCAGGTGGTGAAATCCGCCCGCGTGATGAAACAGGCCGTCGCCTATCTGGAGCCCTTCATGGAGGCCGAAAAGGCCGGTCAGGAACGCACCTCCAACGGCCGTATCCTGATGGCGACGGTCAAGGGCGACGTCCACGACATCGGCAAGAACATCGTCGGCGTCGTTCTCCAGTGCAACAATTACGAGGTCATTGACCTGGGCGTCATGGTCCCGGCCGACCGCATCCTGGACGAGGCCAAGGCGAACAACTGCGACATCATCGGCCTGTCCGGCCTGATCACCCCGTCGCTGGACGAAATGGTCTTCGTCGCCGCCGAGATGGAGCGGCGCGGCTTCGACATTCCCCTGCTGATCGGGGGCGCCACGACCAGCCGCACCCACACGGCGGTGAAGATCGAACCCGCCTACCATCGCGGCTCGACCACCTATGTCATCGACGCCAGCCGCGCCGTCGGCGTGGTGTCCGGTCTGCTTTCGCCCACGGAAAAGGCCCGGAACGAGGCCGCCACCCGCGACGAATACATCCGCATCCGCGAACAGTACGCCCGGGGCCAGGAGGTCAAGGTCCGCGCCACCCTGCAACAGGCGCGCGACAACCGCTTCCGGCCCGATCCCGCCCAGCCCCTGTCCGGCGCCCCGTCCTTCATCGGGGTCAGGGCGTTCGACGCCTGGGATCTGCAGGATCTGGCTGACCACATCGACTGGACGCCCTTCTTCGCCAGTTGGGAGTTGATCGGCCGCTATCCGCTGATCCTGGACGACGAGATCGTCGGCGAGGCCGCCCGCGACCTGTTCAAGGACGCCCAGGCCATGCTGAAGCGCATCGTCGAGGAAAAATGGTTCACGGCGAAAGGCGTTGTCGGTTTCTGGCCTGCCCGCGCCGTCGGCGACGACATCGCCGTCTTCAGCGACGAAAGCCGCGCTCAGGAAATCGCCCGTTTCCACACCCTGCGCCAGCAGATCAAGAAGTCGAACGGCAAGCCGAACCTGGCCCTGTCCGACTTCATCGCCGAGGACGGCGACGACTATATCGGCGCCTTCGCCGTCACCGCCGGTCATGGCGAACTGGAGATCGCCAAACGGTTCAAGGACTCGGGCGACGACTATTCCTCCATCATGGCCACGGCCCTGGCCGACCGCCTGGCCGAGGCCTTCGCCGAACGCTTGCATAAGGAAGTCCGCACCCAGCTCTGGGGCTACACGCCGGACGAGGCCACCAGCGTCGACGACCTGATCGCCGAACAGTATCAGGGCATCCGCCCTGCCCCCGGCTATCCGGCCCAGCCCGATCACACGGAAAAGGCCATGCTGTTCCGCCTGCTGAACGCGGGCGAAAACGCCGGCATGGCCCTGACCGAAAGCTACGCCATGACGCCTCCGGCCTCGGTCTCGGGCCTCTATTTCGGCCATCCGGGCAGCCACTATTTCGGCGTCGGCAAGATCGACCGCGATCAGGTCGAGGACTACGCCCGTCGTAAGGCCATGTCGGTCGCCGAGGCCGAACGCTGGCTGGCCCCGATCCTGAACTACGATCCCTACGCCCTGAAACGCGAAACGGCGGCCTGACCGAGGCCAGACCGCCGTTCGCCGTCCGCCGTCAACTCGACCGAGTTGACGCAGCTTAGTTGATGCCGACGCTTTCCAGAGTGGCGGGCGGCGTCGTGATGTTCTCGCGAATACGGCGCGCGGCGTGTTCGCAACGGCCCGGCAGACCGAAGAACAGACCGAACGACTGGCTGCGCGCCTCCGCATCCGGGTTTTCGATCAGCGTAGCCCATTGGGCCTTGACCGCAGCGACGGCGCGATCCGCCTCGGCCTTGCTGGCGGCCGATTGACGGGGAGCCGCAGCGGCCAGGGCCGTGCGGAAGTCCTGCGCCTCCAGCCGTCCCAGCCGCACCAGTTCGACGTCCTCCGGCGCATGCGCCGGCAGGGTGTCGCCCAGATCGGCATGACCGCTGACCAGCGCGTCGCACCACGCCACCAGCGGATAGTCCCCGTTCGGCGCGCCACGCGGCAGCGGACGCGCATAGGCGATCGCCTCGCGCGTCTTCAGCGCATCCGCGCTTTCCACCGAGCGATTGCCCGTGACGATCGGACCGTCCTGCGATTGCGCCATGACCGGCCCAACGGCCAGCACGGACAGAATGGAGAGAGCGGGAGCGAGCAGTTTCAGCATGATCTTCCTTCAAGGCGACGCGCACGAGCGCCGATCACCAACGCTCGCCCGCCCCGATGGTTTTTCTACGGCGACGCTCAAACGAAAAAGGCGGCGGAGCGTTGCTCCGCCGCCTCAGTTCTGGTGTCGAAGACCGGCCTTAGAACTTGGCGGTCAGACCGACGTAGTAACGACGACCCAGGACGTCATAGGTCGACGGGTCAGTGTTGGCTTGAACGCCCGGCACAAAGACGTTCGGCTGTTCGTCGGTCAGGTTGTTCACGCCACCGCGCAGAGACACAGTATCGTTGATCGCCCACGAGCCGTTGAGGTCGAAATAGTCGATCGACGGCAGAACCTCGGTGGTGTTGATCACCGTGATTTCACCGATCCGGCGCCAACGTGCGCCGATCGAGAACGGGCCATCAGACCAAGTGACCGAAGTCAACGCCTTCCATTCGGGGAAGGTGTTGCCGAACGAGCTGTCGATCGTGCCCGTGCGATCCGTGAAGGCGCCGCCAGCGACGACGTTGTCTTCATAGTTCTCCAGCCAGCTGATGACAGTATTGAACTTCAACCTGCCCCAGTCGCCCGCACCGATGTCAGCCATGCTCAAGGTCCAATCGGCTTGAAGGTCGATGCCCGAAGTCTTGACCATGCCCAAATTGGCTTTGTTTTCAATAGCGCCGACGATGTTGCCAGACAGCGAGTCCCGACGGAACAGCTGGCAATAAGCGTTTCCGGCATCGAAGTTCGGATTTTCGCCCGTGACGTTGAAACAACCCTTCAACGAGTCACCAGCCTTGATGGAGCCGATCGCATCGGTGATTTCGATATTGTAGTAGTCGATCGAAGCCGAGAAACCAGACAACCAAGGCGACTGAAGCTGCGATTGATAGACCAAACCGACAGACCAGCTGTCCGACGTCTCTTCCTTCAGATTGGGGTTGCCGCCCGTACGGCTCTCAACCTGATTGTTCGAATATTGATAGTTGTCGATGGCCAACGGCGAGATGCCTTGAGCCAAGCAGAGCGCCTTAACGGCCGCCGCATTGGCGCCCGTACGGAAGCTGCCGCGCACGTCGCAGGGATCACCGCCCGTACCGCCAGCCGAAGGCGCGCCGATATTGGGGAAGTCAGAACTCGCCGTGGCGAACAGTTCGCCGATCGAAGGCGCCCTGACCGACCGGCTGTAACCGCCGCGCGCGCGCAAACCGCCCGCGATGGTCCAGTCCAGTTCGGCACGATAGGCCTGAGTGCCGCCAGCTAGCGAAGGCGTCGGATTGAAGCCAGCGATCTCGGATCCGCCGATGTTACCGCCGTCAGGTTGACCGTTGGCGCCCAAGTGAGGCGTGACCGCGTTCGATTGCGCCAACGACGAGTCAGCGCCGAAGGCGAAGTCATCCTGGCGGTACTGGGCGCCCAGAGCTACGCGCACTTCGCCAGCGGGCAGATCGAAGGCCTTGCCTTGAAGGCTGGCTTCGATAACCCGCTGCTCGGTGACAGTGGAGTTACGAGCCGAGCGACCGATATAGCTGATGCAATCGGCAGACAGATCAGTGACGCCGAACGGATCGAAACCGCCTGAGCACAGGCTACGACCACCGTCGGCCGCGTCGAGCAAGCGCTGCACCGATGAACGAGACACGTTGCCGGTTTGCGTCGTCGTATTCGAGACACGGCCATACGTGCCGTACACGTCATAGGTCCAAGTGCTTTGCGGCACCTGACCACGAACGCCAGCCGTGATCTGATAGATGTTATACTCTTCGGTCGAGTGGCGGCCGCCGAGCGACGTAAAGCGCTTGTTCAACAGGAACGAGCCGTTCGGATTGGCGCGTGCGTTCAGGAAGGTGCGCAGATCCGCCGGGATGAACGGGTTGGTCGCAGGAACGCGGAAACCGGTACCGTTAGCCGCGGGGCTAGCCGCCAATTCGGTATCGCCGACATACTGCGTAAACAGAGCGTTGGCATAGACTTCGGCGTTCTCGTTGATCTTGTAGCGACCGCCCCCATAGACGTTATAGCGATCAAGCGGCAACTGAAGGTAGTTCAGCGGGCCAGTATTGAACGTGTAGTTGGCGCCCGGTGCAGTATATTCAGGACCAGCACCAGCCGGGTTCTTGACGTTCAGCTTGCCCGGATAGGCAAACAGGGTGTTGTCGTCGTTGAAACCGAAGGCGTCCGTGTTGGACAGGGTCTGGTTGTTGAAATAGGAGCGAACGACCGCGAGGCTGGGCAGGTTGTTGCTGTCGAAAATCGTCGAACCAAGCGGCGAGGTGCCCGACGGTCCCGACACCTTCGAAAAGTCGCGAGCCGCATTGTAGATCGTTCCGCGCGTGGAACGGCCTAGCGACAGCACCATGTTGCCGCGGTCGTCGTCGAAGTTGCCGCCGACAGTGATCGAATAGCTTTCGGTCTTGCCGTCGCTACGATCGGTTTCGCCGTATTGGGCGTCGAACTGAACGCCCGAGAAGTTCTCGTCCAGAATGAAGTTGGCTACGCCCGCCAGAGCGTCGGAGCCATAGGCGGCCGAGGCGCCGCCCGAAATCACTTCGATGTTCTTGATCAGGGCGGTCGGGATCAGGTTGACGTCGACGGTGCCGTCCGAGTTCGACGGAACGACGCGACGGCCGTTCATCAGAACCAGCGTGCGGTTCGAACCCAGGTTGCGCAGGTTGATGTTAGCCTGGCCGCCGTTCGACGGGTTGTTCGAAGTCGAGGAGATCGAAGGCGTGAACTGCGGCAGATCATTGATCAGGCTGTCGATCGTGACGGCGCCGGTCGCCTGGAAATCTTGCGCGCTGACGGTGACTATCGGGCTGGTGGAGCGATAGTCCTGACGTGCGATGCGCGAACCGGTGACGACGATCTCGCCCACTTCTGTCGCCTGATCAGTCGACTGAGCGAAGGACGGCGTGGCGGCCATAGCCAGGGCAGCGCCGCCAATGATCGTGGTCGCCAGAAGGCTGCGGCGATATCTGATGTTGTTCAAAGCTTGTTCTCCCGAGATTGGATCACTGTCGTCAAGAAATGATGACACGGTCCAATAGCCATTTACCGACCATCTGATCGGTTGGCCGGGAGACCATACCAAGCCCGTCCTCATGTCTAGCGCGAAGGCGATCCTCCGACACAATGAAGACACGCCTGTCGCAAAGACGACACACCACAGTCGCGACCGCGACATTGGGTCAGTCACGAAATCTAGTGATATACTCGCAATCGGCCTTTTTCATTGCGAGAACAGAATGACCAATATCGTGCATTTCAGGAGATCGAAAATGGGCCTTTCGGTCATTCTGGCGACCATTTTTTCAAGCCATACCGCTTACGCGCAGCAGAGTTCCACACCACGTCCAGATGATCTGATCCGCCCCGTGATACAATGCAGGGAGGTGCAAAACGACACCGCCCGGCTAGCGTGTTTCGACGCCGCTGCAGCATCGCTTGCGGCCGCAGGAGAGGTAGCGGTCGTTAGTCGGCGCGACGTTGAACAGAATCAGCGCCGCCTGTTTGGATTCAACGTTTCCGCGCTGAATCCCTTCGATGGAGCGGACAGCGGAAACAGTCTTCAATCCATTTCGGCGACGATGACCAGCGCGCGCGATCTGGGTCGGGGCGAGTGGCTGATCACGCTGGACGACGGGTCGGTATGGCGTAAGACCGATAGCGTCGATGTCTTGTTCTCGGCGCGGCGTCAGTATCCTGTGACGGTGCGTCGCGCCGCCTTGGGCAGTTATATGATGAAAGTCGGGGACACCCCGGCATTCCGCGTCAAACGCGAATAGGCCTTATCGCTGTATCGCCACGCGCGACGCATACGGCGCAGGCTCTGGCGTGCAGGAGGCGGCGAGTTGGATCGCGGCGAGACACAGCACGGCGGCGACGACGAGGGCGGGCCGATTTGATACAGCGGCGAGGATCGAACGGGCCATGGCGAGCGCTCCGGCAATGATGACCGAAATGCGGACGCAAGGGGCGCGCCAGAGCGGTGAAGGGGCGCCCGCATGATCCCCTTCGTTCGGGCGTTCGACTTCGCCTATGGGCGGCGGGACCAGGTCTCGCCCCTGGTGCAGCGGGTGGTGGCGGACAATCCGGGGCCGTTCACCTTCACCGGCACGGGGACCTATATCGTCGGGCGGGCCGAGGCGGGATCGGCGGTGGCGGTGATCGATCCGGGGCCGATGGACCTGGCGCATCTGGAGGCGCTGAAGGCGGCGACGGCGGGGCGGCGGGTCAGCCATGTGCTGGTGACGCATACGCATCGGGATCATGCGCCGCTGGCGCGGCCGTTCGCGGAGGCGACGGGGGCGCCGATTCTGGCGGCGCGTCCTCCGCTGCGCGAAACCCATGCGTCCGGCGCGCTGGACGAGGAGGAGGACGGCGATTTCGCGCCCGATGGCGTTCTGGACGGCGGCGAAATCATCGCCGGCGACGGCTGGACGCTGGAGGCGATGTTCACGCCCGGCCATGCGTCGAACCATATGGCCTTCGTCCTGCGCGAGGAGAACGGCCTGTTCTGCGGCGATCATGTCATGGGCTGGTCCACGACCGTCGTGGCGCCGCCGGACGGGAATATGCGCCAGTATATGGCCAGTCTGGACGCGGTGATCGAGCGGAACTTCGACGTGCTGTGGCCGACGCACGGGGCGCCGATCACCAGGGTTCGGCCGTTTCTGGAGACCTATCGCGCCCACCGGCTGGATCGAGAGGCGCAGATCGCGGCGCGGCTGGCGGCGGGGGATCGGACCATCGCCGAGATGGTTCCGGCGCTTTACGCCGCGGTCGATCCGCGCCTGTGGCCGGCGGCGTCGCTGTCGGTGCTGGCCCATCTGATCAAGCTGGTCGAGGACGGGCGGGCGAGTTGCGATGGGGCGCCCGGTCTGGCGGCGCGGTTCCAGCCTCTCTGATCTGAGTTTCAGCGGGCGGCGGCCAGTTCCCCCGCGATGCGGGCGGCGAGACGGCACGTGGCGCCGCCGTCGGGGCGAGGGTCGCGGGCGGCGACGCGAATGTCGGTGCGGCCGGGGCGGATGCGGACGACCGCGTCGGTGACGAAGCCGAACCAGGCGCCCTCATGCACGGCCTCGACCTCGAAGGTCGTGGCGCGAGTGACGACGAATCCGGCGTCGACCAGGGCGGACGTCGCCTGCTGGGCCAGGACCTGGCTGGGGATGGCGACCACCGCATCGCAGGCGGCGGGGATCGATCCGCGATGCAGGGCGGCGACCGAGCGCGAGAAGGCCGGCGGCTCCTCGACATTGGTGGCGACATCGCGCGGCGTCGGCGCGGCGTCCCGCCCCTGCCGCTCCACGAAGCCCGCGACCGTGGCGCCCGCCAGCACGAGGGCCGCCAGGGCGTAAAGCCCCCTGCCCCGAATGTCGCGCAGCGCCAGCACCATCGCGACCAAGGCGCCCGCCAGGCCGATCCAGCCCAGCATACGCGCCACGGTCCAGGTCAACAGATCATAGCTGACCGACAGATCGACGCCGCCGAACCGGGTCGCCGCGACGGCCGCGACCATCAGGACCGCCGGCGCCGCCGCGAGCGCCGTCAGCCAGGGCAGGACGGCGGGGACAGGCTTTCGAATCGGCATTCAGGCTCCGGGCGAGATTCAGGCGGCGGTCGGCAGACGGTAGTCCTTGAACCGTTCGCGCAACAGCTTCTTGTCGATCTTGCCCGTGGCGCCCAGGGGGATTTCGTCCACCGCGACCACGTCGTCGGGCATCCACCATTTGGCGATCTTGCCCTGCAGGAAGTCCAGATGCTCCTGACGGTCCAACGTCTGGTCCGGCTTCAGCTTCAGGATCAGCACGGGGCGTTCGTCCCATTTGGGGTGGGCCGCGCCGATCACGGCGGCGATCTCGACCTTGGGATGGCCGACGGCGATGTTCTCGATCTCGATGGAGCTGATCCATTCGCCGCCCGACTTGATGACGTCCTTGGCGCGGTCGGTGATCTGCATGAAGCCGATCTCGTCCACCGTGGCCACGTCGCCGGTGTCGAAGAAGCCCTCGTCGTCCAGGATGGAGCCTTCCTCCTTGAAATAGCCCTTGCTGATCGTCGGCCCCTTGACCATCAGCCGCCCGAAGGTCTCGCCGTCGTGCGGCAGTTCGGTCCCGGCCTCGTCCTTCAGCTTCAGCTCGATGCCCAGCGGCGGCACGCCCTGTTTCAGGCGGTATTTCATCTGCTCGTCATAGGGCAGCTTCAGGATTTCGGGCGGCAGGTTGGCGATGGTGCCGATGGGCGAGGTCTCGGTCATGCCCCAGGCGTGCGTGACCTCCACGCCGAAGTCCTCCTGGAAGCCCCGGATCAGGCTTTCGGGACAGGCCGAACCGCCGATCAGAACCCGTTTCAGGGTCGAGAAGCCCAGGCCGTTCTGTTTCATATGGGCGAACAGCCCCTGCCAGACGGTCGGCACGGCGGCCGAGAAGGTGACGCCCTCCTGCTCGATCAATTCGTAGATCGCGGCGCCGTCCATCCTGGCGCCCGGCATGACCAGCTTGGTCCCGGCGGCGGGGCCGGCGAAGGCGATGCCCCAGGCATTGGCGTGGAACATCGGCACGACCGGCAGGATCACCTCCTTGGGCGTCGCGCCCATGACGGTGGCCTGAAGCCCCATGAAGGTGTGCAGGAAGTTGGAGCGGTGCGAATACAGCACGCCCTTGGGATTGCCCGTCGTGCCCGAGGTGTAGCACAGGCCGCAGGCGGTCTGTTCGTCGAAGTCGCCCCAGACGACGTCCGTGGACTGGCCCGCGATGGCGTCCTCATAGGCCACGGCCCGGGGCAGTTTGGTCTGGGGCATATGGGCGGCGTCGGTCATGATCACGACGCGCTCCACCTTGGGCATATGCGGCAGGATGGCGTCCAGCAGCGGCACGAAGGTCAGGTCGACGAAGATGATCCGGTCTTCGGCGTGGTTGATGATGTAGATCAGCTGTTCGGGGAACAGGCGCGGGTTCAGGGTGTGGCAGACCGCCCCGATGCCCATGATGCCGTACCAGGCCTCGATATGGTTGGCGGTGTTCCAGGCCAGGGTGGCCACGCGGTCGCCCGGCTTGATCCCCCAGTCCTTCAGGGCGTTGGAGACGCGCCTGGCACGCTCGTGGATCTGGCCATAGGTCGTGCGGACCACGGGCCCCTCGACCGAACGGGTCACGACCTCGCGGTCGCCGTGCCAGTTTTTGGCGTGATCGATGATCTTGTCGACCGTCAGCGGCCAGTCCTGCATCAAGCCCAGCATATCGTTTCCTGTCCCTTGGGTGCGTCTGATTGATCCGACGCTTGGCCCGACGCTAACATTGGTTATCGCCGATAAGCAACGTGACGCGACGTAAGCCCGGCGCGACGGATCGTCCCCCGTGGCGCAGGCCGCGCGACCGCTCTAGAAGGCGGCCCATGACCATATTGATCGCGATTACCGGCGGGTCCGGTTCGGGCAAGAGCACCCTGGCGGAGGCGCTGGTTTCGGCCCTGCCCGAGGGCGCTGCCGTGCTGGTGCGCGAGGACAGCTATTACAAGGACGCGGCCGCCCTGCCCGGCTTCGACGCGGCGACCTTCGACTTCGACGACGTGTCGGCGCGCGACCATGCGCTGATGATCGCGGACCTGAGGGCGCTGAAGGCCGGGCGCGCGGTGACGGCGCCGGTCTATTCCTTCATCCACCACGGGCGCGAGCCGGGCGGCGAGCCGATCCCGGCCTCGCCGGTGGTGATCGTGGAGGGCACCCATGTCCTTTGCACCCCCGACCTGACCGCCTTGTTCGACATCCGGGTGTTCGTGGACACGCCGGCCGACATCCGCTTCATCCGCCGCCTGCTGCGCGACCAGACCGAGCGCGGCCGGTCGGCGGATTCGGTCGTGTCGCAATATCTGGCCACCGTCCGGCCGGGCCACGAGCGGCTGACCGAACCGTCGCGCACCCACGCCGACTTCATCGTCGCCGACGCCACGGCGGCGGTTCGTCTGGAAGACCCACAGGCCGTGGTGCGCCTGGCGGCGCCGGTGCTGGCCCATCCGCTGCTGCAGGCCCTGCTGGACGATTAGCGAAGACATCCCCGACCCGGAATTCTCCGGGTTTCAAAAGGGGCACGTTCCGATCACCTTTCTTTCGTCATCCTCCGGCAAGCCGCTTGCGGCGCAGACCGGGGGACCCAGCGGCGCCGAAGGCGATGTCTCCGCCGCATGCGTCGCCAGCCACTCCGCGACAGGTTCGCGCTCACGCGCGCCGCTGGGTTCCCCGGTCTCGCTGCGCTCGCCGGAGAATGACGAAAGAGGGGGGCGCCTGTGGGGCTTCAAAAACCCCTCCACCGCTTCGCGGTCCCCCTCCCCCACACGTGGGAACGAGACGATGGCGCGCGATCCTTCTCCCGCGAGGGGAGAAGAAATGAAATCAGATCAGTCCCGCCAGCGGCGACGACGGGTCGGCGTACATCCGTTTCGGCATCCGGCCGGCCAGATAGGCGTCGCGGCCGGCGATGACGGCGTGTTTCATGGCGCGGGCCATGCGGATGGGGTCTTTGGCGCCGGCGATGGCGGTGTTCATCAGGACGGCGTCGCAGCCCAGCTCCATCGCCAAGGTCGCGTCCGAGGCCGTGCCGACGCCCGCATCCACCAGAACCGGCACCTTGGCCTGTTCCACGATCAGACGGACGTTGATGGGGTTCTGCAAGCCCAGCCCCGAGCCGATGGGGGCCGCGGCGGGCATGATGGCGGCGGCGCCGGCGTCCTCCAGCCGCTTGGCCATGACCACGTCGTCGGTGCAATAGACCATGACGTCGAACCCGTCCTTGATCAGCAGGTCCAGCGCCCGCAGCGTCTCGATCATGTCGGGATAGAGGTGGGCGGTGTTGGACAGCACCTCCAGCTTGACCAGGCTCCAGCCCCCCGCCTCGCGCGCCAGGCGCAGGGTCCGCACCGCGTCCTCGCCGGTGAAACAGCCGGCGGTGTTGGGCAGGAAGGTGAAGCGGTCGGGCTTCACATAGTCCACCAACATCGGCTGGGTCGGGTCCGACAGGTTCACGCGGCGCACGGCCACGGTCACGATCTCGGCCCCCGCGGCCTCGGCGGCGGCGGCGTTCTGGGCGTAGTCGGCGTATTTGCCGGTGCCCACGATCAGGCGCGAGGTGAAGGTGCGGCCGGCGACGGACCAGGTTTCGGAGGCTGTATCGGTCATGGGCCTGACCTAAACACCCCGGCGCGTCAGGGAAAGGCGTCGTTGCGGGATTTGATCGCGATCAGCCCCCGCCGACGAACTGGACCAGTTCGATCCGGTCGCCGGGCGCGACGGGGGTGGAGGCGTGCAGCGAACGGGGCACGATCTCCAGATTGCGCTCGACCGCCACCTTGCGCGGGTCCAGCGCCAGTTCCTCGACCAGGGCCAGGATGGTGACGGCCTGGACCAGGCGCGGTTCGCCGTTCAATTGGATCTGGGTCATCGCACGTCTCCGTCTGGCCTGAAGGGGCAGATAGACGGCGACGGGCCGCTTCGCCAGAGCGCCGGAGCTTCCGGGCCGACTGCCCCCGCGTAAACTTCGACACGGCGACCGTTTGACCCGCGAGCCGGGTCCGCTAAAAGGCCCCTCTTGCGCTGCGCTGCGCCGGAACGATTCCTGGACCCATGGCTGAAACGCCCGTCATTCATGTGCTGAACGGCCCCAATCTGAACCTGCTCGGGGTTCGGGAGCCGCACATCTATGGCCACGAGACGCTGGCGGACATCGAGCAGCGGTGCGTGAAGGCGGGCGGCGGGGCCAAGATCGTGTTCCGCCAGACCAACCACGAGGGCGTTCTGGTGGACTGGATTCAGGAAGCCCGCGAAGGCGCCCATGCCCTGATCCTCAATCCGGCGGCCTATGGCCATACGTCGGTGGCCCTGCACGATGCGCTGAAGACGCTGTCGATCCCGGTGATCGAGCTGCATCTGTCCAATCCGGCGGCGCGCGAGGCGTTTCGCCATCACTCCTATGTGTCGTCCGCGGCGACCGGCGTGATCGCCGGTTTCGGCGCAAACGGCTATGAACTGGCCGTCCAGGCGGCCCTCAACCTGATCCGGGAACGGCCCTGAAGGCCGCCCGTTCGCTTACACACACGAAAGACAAGGCGCATTCCAATGGCCGATGACAAGAAACACGCCGAGATCGACGCCGCCCTGGTCCGCCAGCTGGCCGAAATCCTGAACGAGACCGACCTGACCGAGGTCGAGGTCGAGCGCGGCGAACTGCGTATCCGCGTCGCTCGCGAAGTCACCGTCAACGCCGCCCCGGTGCAGTACGCCGCCGCCCCGGCGCCGGTCGCGGCCCCTGCCGCTGCGGCCGCCGCGCCGGTTTCGATGCCGTCCGATCCCGCCACCATCGTCGCCCGCGCCGGTGAAGAGGTGAAGTCGCCGATGGTCGGCACCGCCTATCTGCAGCCCTCGCCCGAGGCCGCGCCGTTCGTCCAGCCGGGCGACAAGGTCAAGAAGGGCCAGACCCTGCTGATCGTCGAGGCGATGAAGACGATGAACCCGATCCAGGCGCCGCGCGACGGCGTGGTGGCCGACGTCCTGGTCGGCGACGCCCAGCCGGTCGAGTTCGGCGAAGCCCTCGTCCTGCTGGAAGCCTAAGGCGCCCTGATGTTCACCAAGGTCCTGATCGCCAACCGGGGCGAGATCGCGCTGCGGGTCCACCGGGCCTGCAAGGAGATGGGCATCTCCACCGTCGCCGTGCATTCCGAGGCCGACCGCGGCGCCATGTGGGTGCGGCTGGCGGACGAGAGCGTCTGCATCGGCCCCGCCTCGGCCGCCAAGTCGTATCTGAACATCCCCTCGATCATCGCGGCGGCCGAAATCACCGGCGCCCAGGCGATCCACCCCGGCTACGGCTTCCTGTCCGAGAACGCCCGCTTCGCAGAGATCGTCGAAGCCCACGGCATGACCTTCATCGGTCCAAAGCCCGAACATATCCGGGTCATGGGCGACAAGATCAGCGCCAAACAGACGGTCAAGGATGCGGGCATCCCCGTGGTTCCCGGCTCGGACGGCGAGGTCGAGACGGTCGAGGCCGCCATCGAAGCGTCGAAATCCATCGGCTTCCCCCTGATCGTCAAGGCGGCGGCGGGCGGCGGCGGACGCGGCATGAAGGTCGCCCTGACGCCCGACGATCTTGTCGAGGCGGTGCAGACCGCTCAGTCGGAAGCTCTGGCCGCCTTCGGCAACGGCGCGGTCTATATGGAGCGCTATCTCCAGAAGCCGCGCCACATCGAGATTCAGGTCATCGCCGACAGCCACGGCAATGTCGTCCACCTGGGCGAACGCGACTGCTCGCTGCAACGCCGTCACCAGAAGGTGCTGGAAGAGGCCCCCTCGCCCGCCCTGTCGGCCGAGGGACGCGCCAAGATCGGCGAGACGGTCAACAAGGCCATCGCCGCCATCGGCTATCTGGGCGTCGGCACCATCGAGTTCCTGTGGGAGGACGGCGAGTTCTTCTTCATCGAGATGAACACCCGCCTGCAGGTCGAACACCCGGTCACGGAAATGATCACGGGCGTCGATCTGGTGCGCGAACAGGTGCGGATCGCGGCCGGTCTGCCGCTGTCGTTCACCCAGGACGACATCGCGTTCAAGGGCCACGCCATCGAGGTGCGGATCAACGCCGAGAACCCCGAAACCTTCACCCCCTCGCCGGGCAAGATCACCGACTTCCACGCGCCGGGCGGCCTGGGCGTGCGTCTGGATAGCGCCATCTACGCCGGCTATTCGATCCCGCCCTATTACGACAGCCTGATCGGCAAACTGATCGTCCACGGCCGCGACCGCGAAGAAGCCATCGCGCGCCTGAAGCGGTCGTTGAACGAGGTCGTCATCGGCGGCGTCGACACGACCATCCCCCTGTTCCAGAAGCTGCTGGCCGAACCGGACATCCTGTCGGGCGACTACGACATCCACTGGCTGGAGAAGTGGGCGGCCCGTCAGAAGGGCGACGCCTGACCCTCTTTTCGTCATTCTCGGCCTTGTGCCGAGAATCCGTGAACACCGTCGTCAGTGGAGCGCATCACGCTCGACACCGGGCATATGGGTCCTCGCCAAAAGGGCGAGGATGACGGACTTGAGGTTTTGGCGATGACCGACCCCGATTTCAGCGCCAGCGGTCCTTTCGGCGGTTTCGGCCCCGAGGATCTGCTGGCCTGTTACGCCCGGGGCGTGTTTCCGATGGCCGAGGCGCGCGACGATCCGCGCGTCTTCATCATCGAACCGGACCAGCGGGGCGTCATACCGCTGGACGCCTTCCACATTCCCGGCCGCCTGCGCCGCACCGTGCGGGGCGAGCCGTTCGACATCCGCGTCGACACCGCCTTCGAGGCGGTGCTGGACGGCTGTGCGGCGGCGCAGGGGCCGGATCGCGAGGACACCTGGATCAATGCGCCGATCCGGCGGCTGTATGCGGCCCTGTCCGCGCAGGGGTTCGTCCACTCCATCGAATGCTGGCGGGACGAGCGGCTGGTCGGCGGGCTGTACGGGGTGTCGCTGGGCGGCGCCTTCTTCGGCGAGAGCATGTTCAGCCGCGAACGCGACGCCTCCAAGGTGGCGCTGGTGCATCTGGTCGCGCGGTTGAGGAAGGGCGGCTGGACGCTGCTTGACGCCCAGTTCCTGACCGAACATCTCAGCCAGTTCGGGGCGGTCGAGACGCCCCAGGCGGCCTATCTGCAGCGCCTGGCGCCCGCCCTGAAGGTCGCGCCCGACCAGACGGCCCTGACCGCGCCCCTGACCGGCGCCGAGGCGGTCGCTTTAGCCAGCGCCTAGGTCCAATCGACAGTCGAGAACATAGGTCTCTCAGTTCGTCATTCCGGGGCTGAGCGGAGCGAAGAACCCGGAACCCAGGGCTACATGTCCGATGCCGGCCCTACTCGACGACTGATGCGCTTCTCCTGGGTTCCGGGTTCGTCCTTCGGACGCCCCGGAATGACGTCAAGTTTGTCCGGACACGATTTGGGGCCTGTCCCGACACGTTCGGATTGGCGTCTTCGCTCGGCCTGACGGTCAATGGCGGCATGACCCAGACCCCGCCCAGAGCCCCGTCCCACCCTTCCGTTCTTCGCGAGTTGCGAGAGATCGCCCTGACGCTGGTCTTCGCCGTGATCCTGGCGCTCGCGATCCGCATCGTCCTGTTCCAGCCCTTCACCATCCCCTCGTCGTCGATGGAGCCGGGGCTGGTGGTCGGCGACTATATCGTCGTGTCCAAGTTCGCTTATGGCTGGAGTACGGCGTCCCTGCCGCTCAGCCCGCCGATCCGGCCGGGGCGGCTGATGGGGGGCCAGCCGCGACGCGGGGACGTGGTGGTGTTCCGCCGCCCCAGCGATCCGAAACAGGTGTGGATCAAACGGGTCGTGGGCCTGCCCGGCGACACGGTTCAGGTGCGCGGCGGGGCGGTCTTCGTCAACGGCGCGGCCGTCCGCCAGACGCGGCTGGACGTCGTCGCCGATCACGATGCGCCGGGCCGCACCGTGCAGCGGGTGCGCGAGACCCTGGCCGACGGCCGCAGCTATGTCACCTATGACGGCGGGCCGAACCTGCCGGGCGACGACACGCCGCCGCGCCGCGTGCCGGCGGGACAGTATCTGATGATGGGCGACAACCGCGACAACTCGCTGGACAGCCGCTGGCCGCGCGAGATCGGGGTGGGCCTGCTGCCGGCCGAGAACATCGTGGGGCGGGCCGAGATGGTGCTGGCGTCGTGGAAGCCCGGCGCGGGCCTGTTCAAGCCCTGGACCTGGCTGAACCTGCAATGGGATCGGTTTCTGGTGCGGGTGCGATAGAAGCGGTCCTCCGGGTCCCGGTTCCGCGCGGGGCGCGGCCCCGGAATGACGGCGGGTTGGAGGCTGGGCCTAGCCTGCCCGATATTCGTCGAAGCTGACCACGCCGTCGTGATTGCGGTCCAGGCGGTCGAAGGCGGCGCGGCTGGGCGGGGCCGCATGGGATTGGGCCAGGGCCGGAACGGCCACGGCGCCCAGGGCCAGGCCGGCCAAGGCGGCGGCGGCCAGTTGGCGCCAGCCGGCGGGGACGGAGCGGCGCGCGGCGGTCGTCTGGTTCAGTTCGGCGTCGATGAAGCGGCGGATGGCCTCGCTGGCCGTGCGGCCCTCGGCCTGACACCGAGCCATGAAGGCGGTCTTGGCGGCGTGGGACAGACGGACTTCCACCGTCTCGTCCTTCTTCAACGGTCTGTTGCGATCCATGCCGGCCTCCTCGCGTCGGTCAGTTCTTACAGCCGACCACCCAGGCGTCGTAATAGGGATTCTGAACGCCGCTGACCGCCGGGGACGAGGCGAACATCCAGCCCCGGAAGATCTGGCGCGACGCGGTCTGGCCGCGCGGCTGCAGCGAAACGTCCATATAGGCGATGGCGTCCTCGGTCAGTTCGTCGGGCGTCGTGACCTCGCAGGCGCGGGCGGCGAAGACCAGATTGCGGTTGAAGCGCACGGGGCGGCCGCCGACCTCGACCTCGAACTTCATCGTCTCGGCCGTGACCTTGTCGATGGCCTGAATGACCGCGAACTTGCGCCGCTGGCGACGGCCGGGCGTGGCGGGCTGGTCGATGGCCTTTTCGGCGACGGGACGTTCAGCCTTGACCTCGTCCTCGGCCTTTTCCTCGACGGCGGCGTCCTCGGCGACGATGACGGCCGGGGGCGGCGTCACCGCGACGGGCGCGCGCGGCGCGGGCGCGCCGGCGGGCGGGGTTTCGGTGGGCACGGCGTTGGCCGGCTGGGCCGGGGTCTTGCGCAGGATGTCGCCGATGGGGTCCTGGACCGGGCGCGCGTCGCGCGGCGAATCCTGAAGCACGCTGGCCGTCACGGCCCCCGCGCTCAGCACGCCGATCAGGGCGCCGGCGCCCATCAGGGTCCGGCGGATTTTCACTCGGGCGTCCAGGCCTGATAGTCGCCGGTCGCGGCCGGACGTTTGGCGTCGGCGGCCAGCGAGCCGGGCGGACGCCAGGCCAGAGGCGTGCCGGTCAGATTGGGCAGATGGTCCTTCTCCCAGGCGCGACGCGGTAGCGGCTGCTCGGTCGGCGGCTGTTCGAAGGTGTAGTGCAGCCAGCCGTGCCAGTCGGGCGTGACCTTGGACGCCTCGGCGTATCCGTCGTAGATCACCCAGCGACGCTTGCGGCCGTCATAGCTGACGTTGTCGCGGCTCTCGTAATAGCGATTGCCGTTCTCGTCCTGACCGACAAAGCGACCACGTTTGGCGATGGTGAAACGGGTGCCGATCGTGGCGCCCTCCCACCAGCCGAAAATCTTGCTCAACACGTCGTGAAATCCAACCGTAAAGGGTCGCCGGACTGAAGGTCCGACGGTTGGCGCGGATCATAGAAACACGGACCCGCTTCGTCCAGCGTCCAGGCGGCGACGAAGCGGCGGAAGGGCGAATCGATATCTTGTGGGCAAACCGCCGCTGCGACACCAGATGTATTGGCGAAGGGCGGCGTTCGACCTAGGCTGAAGCCAACCCATCGGAGGGACCGCCATGCGCCTTCAATCCGGCTTCGCCCCTCGCGCCGAACGAGTCGCGATGGAGCATCGTGTCGTGGAACGGCCCGCCGGCGTGCGGCCGGTGCTGGCGCCCGTCGGCTGGTCGGACGCCCAGATCGAGGCCTGGCTGGACTGGATCGCGGCTGAGGGGCTGTCGGACGCGGCGTCGGGCGACGGACTGGACGGGGGCGTGGACGCCTGGGCCGCCGGGCTGGCGCAAACCGGCGTGTCCGAGGGCGTGTTCGACCCGGCCGAGGCCGCACGGTTCGCCGAAGAACTGTCGGCCGTCGTCATCCTGGGTTTGGCGGCGCCCGCGCGGTCGGGCGCGGCGGCGGCGGGGGTGGTCGATCTGAACGATCCGGGCGCGGCCGCCATCCTGGCCGATCACGGCGGACGCCGTTCCGCCGCGCGCCTGGGAGCCCAGTCGGCCCAGGCCCTGGCCGAGGCCCTGGCCGGGGTCGCCGATGCGATGGATCGCTGCGAGGGGCCGCGCGGCGACTGCGGCGATCCTTCGCGCAATCCGGCGCTGGGGCGGGCGGCGGCGCTGGCCAGACGCTGCGGCGCCTCGGACGCCGATATTCTGAGGGCGGTGGACGGCGAACGTCCCCTGCCCGACCTGGCCCCCGCCGTCGAAAGCGCGCCTCTGGTCGCCCTGGCGAACCGAACGCAGATCGCGGCGGGCGCGCCCGAGGCCCTGCTGGCGGCCAGGGCGGCGCTGGACGGCGGGCTGATCCTGACCTTCGACCCGCGCGATGCGGAGGCGGCGACGGCCCCGGCGACCGCGCGCATGGTCATCGACCTGGCCGCCGTGAGCGCGCTGGACGGCGAGACGGCGGACGATCTGGCCGCCCTGACGCGGCTGCTGACCACGGCGCTGGACCTGACACGCCCGACGCCCGGCGTGCTGGCGCTGGGGCTTGAGGGTCTGCTGGAGGCCGCAGCGCCGCTGGGCGAGGCGGGAACGGCGCGGGCGCAAGCCCTGGCGGCGCTGGTCGCGGCGACGGCGGGCGAGACCTCGGCCGATCTGGCGGCTGTCCGAGGCGCGGCGCCCGACTGGGACGACGTTCGGGCCGCGGCGCAGGACACCCAGGCCGCACGGCGCGCGGCGCTGAAGGACAGCGCCGACCCGGTCGCGGTCGCCGCTCTCAAGGTCTTGACCGCCAAGCCCCGGCCGCGTCGGCATTCGGCCATCGGCCTGTTCGTGGACGATGCGGAGGCGCGGCTGCGGCTGGGCCGGGGGCGGATCGCCGCCGTCGACGTGTTCCAGACGGCGGACGGGGAGATCGGGCGGCGGCTGCATCCCGCGCTGGCGGCGGCGCTGGGCGCGGCGGGCGGCGACGTCGAGGCGGCCGAACGCCATGTCTTCGGCCGTCGCACCCTGGCGGAGGCGCCGGGGCTGGATCATGCGGCGTTGCGCGCCCTGGGCTTCACCGACATCGAACTGGCGGCCATCGAACAGGCCCTGGCCTGGGCCGAGGATTTCGACGCGGTCTTCTCCGCCCCCGTGCTGGACCCCGGCTTCATCCGCGACGTGCTGGGGATCGAGGACGGCGACGGCCTGTTGCTGACCCTGCTGGGCGTGTCGGACGAGGCCGAGGCCGCCGCCGCGCGCTGGGTCTTCGGTCACGGCGAACTGGCGACCTGGCCTGACGCGCCCCCCGCCGTCGCCCTCCTGCTGGCCGACCCGGAGGGGGCCGCCGCCGATCTGCGCCGCGCCGTCGCGCCGTTCAGCGACCTGGCCGACATCGCCCCCGAGATCACCCATTGGCGCACCACGGCGGCTCAGGCCGCGCGGCTGATGGGTCAGGCGGCGCTTGACGGCCGCCGCGCCGTCCGCCTGCAACGCGCCGAGCCGCCCGCCCGGCCCCTGCTGACCCTGCCCGCCGTCGAGACGGCCGCGCGGCCGGAACCCGCGGCCGCGCGCGAGGCGCCGCGTCCGACCGAACGGGTGGTGGAGCGGGTGGTCGAGCGCGAACGCGCCCGCCGCAAACTGCCAGACCGCCGCAAGGGCTATATCCAGAAGGCGGCGGTGGGCGGCCACAAGGTCTATATCCACACCGGCGAATACGAAGACGGCGAACTGGGCGAGATCTTCATCGACATGCACAAGGAAGGCGCCGCCTTCCGCAGCCTGATGAACAATTTCGCCATCGCCATCTCCATCGGCCTGCAATACGGTGTGCCGCTGGACGAGTTCGTGGACGCCTTCGTCTTCACCCGGTTCGAGCCGGCGGGCCGCGTGACCGGCAACGACTCCATCCGTTCGGCCACCTCGATCCTGGACTATATCTTCCGGGAGCTGGGCGTCTCCTATCTGGACCGGCACGAACTGGCCAATGGCGAGGCCGAGACGCTGGACGGCGACGGGCTGGAGGGCGCCGCGCCGCAGGGCGAGGCCGTGCCCGCCGCCCGCTTCATCTCCAAGGGGTTCGCGCGGGGCTCGGCGCCCGACAATCTGGTGGTCCTGCCGTTCGGCAAGAAGGCCGAGCCGGAGGCCCGCGCGGCGACGGGGGGCGAGGCGGTCGCCTGCCCCGCCTGCGGCGACTTCACCCTGCAACAGCGCGGCGGCGGCTGGACCTGCGACACCTGCGGGGCGGCGCCCGTCCCCGCCCCCGCATCGAAGGGCGGCGATCAGGGCTAGGTTAAGGGTTATGGCCTAGGGTTTGCTTCAGGACGATCAAACGTCGGAGCCCGGTCCATGAAACGCACACTCTCACTCGGCCTGATCGCCACGGCCCTGCTGGCCGTCGCCGCGCCCGCCCTGGCCCAGAACGCCGGCCAGATCGCCAGCGTGAAGCGCGGCGCGTCCTGCCCCGGCTGCAACCTGTTCCAGGGCGATTTCTCGGGTCTTGAGGCGCGCGGGCTAAACCTGGCCGGGTCGCGCCTGCGCCAGTCGGACATGAGCCTGAGCGTGATGAACCGCACCCGGTTCTCGGGCGCCGACATGCGCGACGTGGAGGGATATGGCGGGGTCTTCTCCGGCTCCAACTTCTCGCGCGCCAACCTGACCAACGCCAGTTTCGTGGGCGCCTATCTGGAAGGGGCCAACTTCTCGGGCGCAACCCTGTCGGGCCTGAACCTGTCGGGCGCCCAGCTGGCGCGGGCCACCGGCCTGACGCAGGGCCAGCTGAACCGGGCCTGCGGCGACGCCTCCACCGTCCTGCCGCGCGGTCTTCGCATTCCCGCCTGCTGACAGCCGCCGACCTTGCCGCGATTTAACGAAGTTACCTCGATTTAAGTAGGTGGCGCGGGGGTTTCGGGGCATTCAAGTCTCGTGAAACAGATCGCAGAACATATCCGGTCCCGACGCCCCCTGATCCTTCTGGCCCTCGGCCTGGGGGCCGGCGCGCTGCTGACCGCGGCCCCCGCCAGCGCCGGCGTCGAGATGTCGATGCAGGACCGCGACGTGGCCCGCACCGTATCCCTGGGCGGATCGTGCAACCGCTGCGAGCTGTCGGGCCGGAACCTGACCGGCGCCACCTTCACCGGCGCCAGCTTCATGAACGCCACCCTGGTCGGCGCCAATCTGCGCGGGGCCGAGATGATGGGCTCCAACTTCTCGGGCAGCGACTTCAGCCGCGCCAATCTGACGGGCGTCCAGATCGTGGGCGCCAACTTCGGTTCGACCAACTTCACCAACGCCGTCCTGACGGGGGCCGAGGCGCAGGGCGCGGGCTTCGTGCGCGCCAATCTGGGCCGCGCGGACCTGTCGGGCGCGGAAATGCACGGCGTCAACTTCAACGGCGCCACCCTGTCGGGGACCAAATTCGTCGGCTCGGAGCTGTTCGGCGCGACCCTTGCCAATGTGGTGGCGGTGGGCGCGGACTTTACCGGCGCCGAGGTTCAGGCCTCCAACCTGTCGTCCGGCGATTTCAGCAACGCCCGCTTCAACTCCGCCACCCTGGACGGGGCGCGCCTGACCGGCGCCCGCTTCAACAGGGCCGACTTCTCCGAAGCCTCGATGCACCGCACCGACATTCGCGGGGCCGACCTGTCGGGCGCGCGCGGCCTGACGCAGGAGCAGATCCGAACGGCCTGCGGCGACGGCTCGACCCGGCTGCCCGGCGGCCTGACAGCCCAGGCCTGCCGCAGCAGTTCGATCCGCGTGATCCGAACGCCGACGCCGCCCACGCCGCCCCGGATCAGGAACCTCGTCTCGCCCGGCGAGAACTGAACAGCAAAAAGGGGACGCCCGGCGGCGTCCCCTTCTTCATATTGGCGATGACCGCGCCGATCAGACCTTGATCGGCGGCGCGGTGCGGATGTGGACGTCCTTCAGCTGGCGCTCCTCGGCTTCGGTCGGGGCGTTCATCAGAAGGTCCTCGCCCTGCTGGTTCAGCGGGAAGGCGATGACCTCGCGGATGGCCGTCTCGCCCGCCAGCAGCATGACGATCCGGTCGATGCCGGGGGCCAGGCCGCCGTGCGGCGGGGCGCCGAAGCGGAAGGCGTTCAGCATCCCGCCGAACTGCTCCTCGACCACCGAGGCGTCGTAGCCGGCGATCTGGAAGGCCTTCAGCATGATCTCGGCCTTGTGGTTCCGAATGGCGCCCGAGCACAGCTCATAGCCATTGCAGACGATGTCGTACTGATAGGCGCGGATGGTCAGCGGGTCCTGGCCCTCCAGGGCCTCCAGACCGCCCTGCGGCATCGAGAAGGGGTTGTGCGAGAAGTCGACCTTCTTCTCCTCCTCCGACCATTCGAACATGGGGAAGTCGACGATCCAGCAGAATTTGAACTGGTTTTCGTCGACCAGCTTCAGCTCGGTCCCGACGCGGGTGCGGGCCAGGCCGGCGAACTTGGCGAAGGTGGCGGGCAGACCGGCGACGAAGAAGGCGGCGTCGCCCTGCCCCAGGCCCAGCGAGGACATCAGGGCCTCGGTCGGCTCCTGCCCCAGATTCTTGGCGATGGGACCGCCCCAGGCGCCCTGATCCTCGGACCAGAAGATATAGCCCAGACCCGGCTGGCCCTCGCCCTGCGCCCAGCTGTTCATGCGGTCGCAGAAGGCGCGCGAACCGCCCGTGGGGGCCGGGATGGCCCAGACGGCGTTCTTGTCGTCCGCGCCCAGAATCTTGGCGAACAGGCCGAAACCGCCGTCGCGGAAATGGTCGGACACCACCTGCATCTTGATCGGGTTACGCAGGTCCGGCTTGTCCGAACCGTACCAGGCCATCGACTGGGCGTAGGTCAGGCGCTCGAAGCCCTTATGTTCGAACGTCTCGCCGAAGTCGTTGGTGAAGACGTGGGTTCCGTCGATGGCCGAGACGGGCTTGCCCTCGCCGAACTCCTCGAACACGCCGTGCATCAGGGGTTCGATGGCGGCGAAGACGTCTTCCTGGGTCACGAAGCTCATCTCGACGTCCAGCTGGTAGAACTCCAGCGAACGGTCGGCGCGCAGGTCTTCGTCGCGGAAGCAGGGCGCGATCTGGAAATAGCGGTCGAAGCCCGAGACCATCAGCAGCTGTTTGAACTGCTGCGGCGCCTGGGGCAGCGCATAGAACTTGCCCGGATGCAGGCGCGACGGCACCAGGAAGTCGCGCGCGCCTTCCGGCGACGAGGCCGTCAGGATCGGGGTCTGATATTCCAGGAAGCCCTGATCGACCATGCGGCGGCGGATCGAGGAGATCACGCGCGAACGCAGGACGATGTTCTTGTGCAGACGCTCGCGGCGCAGGTCCAGGAAACGGTTGGCCAGGCGGATGTCCTCGGGATATTCCTGATCGCCGAAGACCGGCATCGGCAGTTCGGCGGCTTCCGACAGCACCTCGACGCCCTGGACGCGGACCTCGATCTCGCCGGTCGGCAGGTTCGGGTTCACCACCGAGGCGTCGCGGGCCACGACCTCGCCGTCGACCTTGATGACGCTCTCGGCGCGCAGGCGCTCCACGGCGGCGAAGCCCGGCGTCTCGGGGTGCAGCACCAGTTGCGTCAGGCCGTAGTGGTCGCGCAGGTCGATGAACAACAGGCCGCCGTGATCGCGCTTCCTATGCACCCAGCCGGACAGGCGGACGGCGGAACCGGCGTCGGAGGCGCGAAGCGCGCCGCAGGTGTGAGAGCGATAGGCGTGCATGGAACGAACCGTCTGGAGACTCTGGCGGTGGAATCCGTCGCCGTCGGCGCCGGAAATCGAAGCGGCGTAGGGCGCATCATCGCCCCGGAAAGTCAAGGTTTCAGCCGTTGCAAAGGCCTGTGTCGCGCATCATACCCACCCGCATCTCCCATACGAGGCCGCCATGTTCATCGTCACCATCACCTACACCCAGCCGATCGAAGCGATCGAGGCGCGGACGGTCGAACATCGCGAATGGCTGGACCAGCACGTGGCCAGCGGGCTGATCGTGGCGGCCGGCCCCATGGTTCCGCGCACCGGCGGCATTCTGGTGGTCGCCAGCCGGATCAGTAAGGACGAACTCGCGACGCTGCTGAAGGACGATCCCTTCATGGTTCACGATCTGGCCGACTATAAGATCACCGAGTTCAAGGCGGGCAAGCTGAACCCCGCCATGGTCCCGTTCGCCTGATTTCATCCACAACGACGCAGCTTCCCTCCCCGGAACCAACAGAGGGGCGCCGACGCGGTTAATGTCGACCTCTGCTAAGACGAGGGCATGACCGCGCTCGGCGCCCCGTCCCGTCCGACCACCGAACAGCTGCGTCTGCCGCTGGAGCGCCACGCCGTGGGCGAGGCCTTCGTCGTGTCGGACAGCAACGCCGAGGCCGCCGCCGCCCTGGCCCGCTGGCCCGACGGGGTCGGGGCGGTGCTGGCGCTGCATGGCCCGGCGGGGTCGGGCAAGAGCCGTCTGGGCGCCGACTGGGCCGAACGGGTCGGGGCCTCGCCCCTGACCGGCGCGGAAGCGGCCCTGATCGATCCGCAGGAGCTGGAGGGCCGGCCGGTCCTGCTGGACGACGCCGACCGGGCCGACGACGAGAGCCTGTTTCACCTGATCAACCTGGCCAGCTCCGGCGGCGGGGCGCTGCTGCTGGTGTCGCGCCTGGCGCCGCGCCAGTGGTCGGTCGCCCTGCCCGACCTGCGTTCGCGGCTGGATGCGGTGCGGACGACGGCGGTCCAGCCGCCCGACGACGCCGTGCTGTCGGCCATATTGCGCGCCCGGTTCTCGGAACGCAGCATCGCCCCCGCCGACGAGGTGATCGACTATCTGGTGCGCCGGCTGGACCGATCCGGGGACGCGGCGGCCCAGGTGGTCGAACGGCTGGACGCCCTGCACCGACCGGTGACGCGGGTTCTGGCCCGCCAGGTGCTGGACGGCATGGATGCCCCCTGACCGGCCGCCGTTCGGGGATACCCACAGCTTCCCGAACAAAAGCGAAGCTTAATTTTGAACGCTTAGCTTGGCCTTTTCGTTAGGCACCGTGGAGCCGTCTTGCGCTCCTACAAACGGGAAACGTCCAAATGCGTGTTCAGCTTGTCATGATTTCCGCCGTCGCCCTGCTCGCGGCCTGTTCCAACGGCAATGAGGCCAAGACCAAGAAGGAAGAGACGGCGGCGGCTCCGACCCCGGCGTCGATGCCGGCCCCGCAGCCCGGTCTGTGGCAACAGACGGTGTCCAGCGCCAATATGCCGCAACCGACGACCATGAAGATCTGCATTGGCGAAGCGACGCCCGGCTCCAACCCCTTCAACACCCAGCAGGCCGGCGTCACCTGCAGCGAGAACTCAGTCAAGTCGGTCCCCGGCGGCGCCGAATTCCACGCCGTCTGCAACGCTCAGGGCATGACGGTGACGTCCGACGGCAAGGTGTCGGGCGACATGCGCACCGCCTACAAGGTGGACATCACCACCAAGACCACCGGCCCCAATGTGCCGGCCGCCATGGCCGACATGAAGATGACCGTCGACGCCAAACGCCTGGGCGACTGCCCGGCCGGCACGGCGCCGAACACCATCGTCCAATAAGCGGGACGGCCGGGGCGCCCTGCGGGTGGTCCCGGCCCTTCACGTTTTTCGCCGCGCCCGCTTGCGGCCGTCACAGACGCGCGCGAGAACCGGACCATGACCGACGCCGCGATCCATGACGACACCCGAGGCGAGGAGGTTCCCGCCTCTCGCGCCCCGCAGCTGGCCCTCAGCGAGGAGTTGATGGCCTCGCCCAGCCGGTTCTTCAATCGCGAGACGTCCTGGCTGGCCTTCAACGAGCGGGTGCTGGAAGAAGCGGCCAATCCGAACCATCCGCTGCTGGAACGCCTGCGGTTCCTGTCCATCTCGGCCAACAATCTGGACGAGTTCTTCATGACCCGCGTGGCCGGCCTGAAGGGGCAGTTGCGCGAGCGGGTGCGGGTGCTGTCGGCCGACGGCCTGACGCCCGCCGAACAGCTGGAGCGGATCAACATCGCCGCCGGCGAGCTGATGGCCGAACAGCAGCTGCGCTGGCGTCAGCTGAAGAAGGAGCTGACCGTCGCCGGCATCGAGGTCGTCGATCGTCAGAAGATCACCAAGACCGAGCGCGACCGGCTGGAACCCGAGTTCCTGAACCAGCTGTTCGCGGTGCTGACGCCGCTGGCCATCGACCCGGCGCACCCCTTCCCCTTCCTGCCGAACCTGGGCTTCTCCCTGGCGCTGAAGCTGAAGCGGAAGGGCGAGACCAAGACCTTCTACGCCCTGGTGCCCGTGCCGACCCAGGTGCGCCGGTTCTGGGTCCTGCCGACCGACGGCCGGTCGACGCCGGGGCACAAGCGGTTCATCACGCTGGAAAACGTGCTGCTGCTGTTCATCGACCACCTGTTCCCCGGCTGCGAGGTCCAGGAAAAGGGCGTGCTGCGCCTGATCCGCGACAGCGACATCGAGATCGAGGAAGAGGCCGAAGACCTGGTGCTGGAGTTCGAGGAGGCGCTGAAGCAGCGTCGCCTGGGCTCGGTCGTGCGGGTCAAGATCGAGGCCGCCATGCCCGACGACCTGCGCGACTTCATCGTCGGCGAGCTGGAGGCCGCGCCCCAGGACGTGGTTCTGGTGGACGGAATGCTGGGTCTGGCCCAGCTGTCGGACCTGATCGGCGGCGGCCATCCCGACCTGAAGTTCAAGGGCTATGAGCCGCGCTATCCCGAGCGGGTGCGCGATAACGGCGGCGACGTCTTCGCGGCGATCCGCGAAAAGGACATGCTGATCCACCACCCGTTCGAGAGCTTCGACGTGGTGGTGCAGTTCCTGCGTCAGGCCGCGCGCGACCCCAACGTCATCGCGATCAAACAGACGCTGTACCGCACCTCCAAGGACAGCCCCATCGTCGCCGCCCTGATCGAGGCGGCCGAGAACGGCAAGAACGTCACCGCCTTGGTCGAGCTGAAGGCGCGGTTCGACGAGGAGGCCAATCTGCGCTGGGCGCGGGCGATGGAGCGGGCGGGCGTCCACGTCGTCTTCGGCTTCGTTGAATACAAGACCCACGCCAAGCTGAGCGTGGTGGTGCGTCGCGAGGGCGAGGGCCTGCGCACCTATTGCCACTTCGGCACCGGCAACTATCACCCGGTCACGGCCAAGATCTACACAGACCTGTCGCTGTTCAGCTGCGATCCCGTCCTGGGGCGCGACGCGACCAAGGTGTTCAACTACATCACCGGCTATGCGACGCCTGACCATCTGGAGGCGCTGGTGGTCTCGCCGCTGAACATGAAGTCCACCCTGATCGAACTGATCGGCAAAGAGATGTCGGCCGCCGCCATGGGCAAGCCCGCCGCCATCTGGGTCAAGCTGAACTCGCTGGTGGACGTGGAGATCATCGACGCCCTCTACCGGGCCAGCCAGTGGGGCGTGCGGATCGACCTGGTGGTGCGCGGCATCTGCTGCCTGCGGCCCGGCGTGACGGGCCTGTCGGAGAATATCCGGGTCAAGTCCATCGTCGGCCGCTTCCTGGAACACAGCCGCATCGTCTGTTTCGCCAACGGCAAGGACCTGCCGCACGACAAGGCCAAGGTCTTCATCTCCTCGGCCGACTGGATGACGCGCAATCTGGATCGCCGGGTCGAGCTGATGACGCCGATCCGCAACGCCACCGTCCACGACCAGGTGCTGGACCAGATCATGGTCGCCAATCTGAAAGACGACGCGCAAAGCTGGGTTCTGGACGCCGAAGGGCGCTATACCCGCGTCCCGCCCGCCGATCCCGAACGGCCCTTCTCGGCCCACAAATACTTCATGACCAACCCCAGCCTGTCCGGGCGCGGCCGCAAGGCCAAGAGCCTGCCCGCCGTCCTGCGTTATGAGCGTCCCGGCCGCTGATGCCCGACCCCGTGCTGACCGACCGCGACATCGCGGCCATCGACATCGGCTCCAACTCGGTGCGGCTGGTGCTGTACCGGCTGGAGGGCCGGGCGATCTGGACCGTCTATAACGAGAAGGTGCTGGCCGGCCTGGGCCGCGACCTGCCGACGACGCGCAAACTGTCGCCCGAGGGGGTTGTCATGGCGATGACGGCGCTGCGCCGCTTCGCCGCCGTGCTGGAGGGCGTGCGCCCGGACGCCACCCTGATCGCCGCCACCGCGGCCGTGCGCGAGGCCCTGGACGGGCCGGAGTTCTGCGAGCGGGTCGCCGCCGAGACCGGGCTGAACATCCGCGTCCTGTCGGGCGAGGAAGAGGCCAAATACGCCGCCATGGGGGTATTGGCCGGCGCCCCCCAGGCCCAAGGCGTCTCGGCCGACATGGGCGGCGCCAGTCTGGAGCTGACCCGGCTGAACGGCGACGGGGTCGAACATGGGCTGACCCTGCCGCTGGGGCCGTTCGCCCTGGCCGACGGCAAGGGGTTCGACGCCGACCGTATCAAGGCCCGCATCGACCAGGCCCTGAAACCCGTCGCGGCCCAGTTCAAGAGCGAGCGCCTCTATGCCGTGGGCGGCGCCTGGCGCACCCTGGCCCAGGTGCAGATGGCGCTGAAATCCTATCCGCTGCGGGTCGTGCATCAGTATCAGATGTCGGCCGAGGACGCGCTGGAGACCGCGCGGCTGGTGGCGCAACAGTCGGCGGCGGGTCTGGCCAAGCTGCCGGGCGTGTCAAAGAAGCGGGCCGAGACCCTGCCTTACGCCGGACTGGTGCTGGAGGCGCTGATCAGGCACCTGGGCCTGAAACAGATCGAGATGTCGGCCTGGGGCGTGCGCGAGGGCCTGCTGTTCGAGACGCTGGACGAGGCGACGCGCACGGCCGATCCGCTGCTGGCGGGCTGCAAGGCGCTGGGCGGACGCCAGGGCGTGGCCCCGGCCCTGCCCGGCGCGCTGAACGGCTGGATTTCCGAGATCGTCGCCGCCCTGCCTCCGGCCTTCGGGCAGGACCGCGACGCGGTTCTGACCTCCGCCGCCTGCCGGTTAGCCGACCTGGGTGCGCGCCTGCATCCCGATCACCGGCTGGAACTGGTGTTCGACCAGGTGTTGCGCGCGCCGGTCGCCGGCATCAGCCACGTCGAGCGCGCCTTCCTGGCCAGCGCCCTGAACGCCCGTTACGGCGGCGGCCCCGCCACACCCCAGCCCGAGGTGATCGACCGGCTGCTGGGCGGCGACGCGGCCCGACGCGCCCGCGCCCTGGGCCTGGCCATCCGCCTGGCCTGCGACCTGTCCGGCCGCTCGCCCCAACTGCTGGCCAATGCGACGGCCAGGGTGAAGGGCGGCGACCTGCGCCTGACCGCCGCCGAAGGCTATGCCGACGTCCTCTTGGGCGAACAGACGAAGAAGCGCGCCAAGGCCCTGGCCGAGGCGATGGAGTTGGGGCTCAAAATATAAGACAATCCGTCTCCTCCCCGCTTCGCGGGGAGGTGGCTCGGCGCTTCTTCAGCGCCGTGACGGAGGGGTTCTTCAACGCATCGCAGGCGCGCGTGGGACTTCAGAAGCCCCTCCACCGCTTCGCGGTCCCCCTCCCCATTACATGGGGAGGAGACGGACGACCCTATTCGATCTCGACGACCTCGACGCGCGCGCCGTTCAGGACCAGGGCGATCTCGCCGCGTTTCAGCTTCAGCGCATCTTCGCCGAAGATCTGGCGGCGCCAGCCCTTCATGGCGTCGATGTCGGCGTCGTCGCTGATGGCGATCTTCTCCAGATCGGCGACCGTGGCGATCAGTTTGGAGGCCACGCCGGCGTTGTCGCTCTTGGCCTTCAGCAGCACCTTCAGCAGTTCGACCACCGACGGCGGGGCGGGCTGGCGATGGGCGGGGCGTTCCATCTCCGGCGCATGCGCCTCGGGATCGGCCAGAACGCGCTTCAGCTCCTCGGACAGCTCCAACCCCAGGCGCGAGCCGCCGAAGCCCTTGGGCACGGAGCGCAGGCGGTTGAAGGCGTCCGGGTCGGTCGGGGTCTGCTGGGCGATCTCGTCCACGCCCTCGTCTTTCAGGATGCGACCCCGCGGCTGGTCGCGCTCCTGCGCCGCGCGCTCGCGCCAGACGGCGACGGCCTTGAAGGCGGCCAGGTATTTGGCCGAGAACTTCTTGGGTTTCAGCCGCTTCCAGGCGTTTTCTGGATTGGTGTCGTAAAGGGCCGGATCAGTCAGCCCCTCCATTTCCGACATCACCCAGTCCAGACGGCCTTCCTTCTGCAGCCGATCGCGCAGCTTGGGATAAAGCGCCGCCAGATGGGTCACGTCGCCGAGCGCATAGACCAGTTGGTTCTCCGACAACGGCCGGCGGGCCCAGTCGGTGAAGCGGCTGCCCTTGTCCACCTCGATCCGCAGCGTCTGCCGGACCAGCGAATCATAGGCCACCTGCTCGCCGAAGCCCGCCGCCATAGCCGCGACCTGGGTGTCGAACAGGGGTTTGGGCATGGCGCCCAGCCGCACGAAGATCTCCACGTCCTGTCGGCAGGCATGGAAGACCTTGATGATCGTCTCGTCGCGCAGCAGGTCCAGGAACGGCGTCAGGTCCAGTCCCTCGGCCATCGGATCGATGATGGCGGCGTGATCGGCCGAGGCGGCCTGGATCAGGCACAGCCGGGGCCAATAGGTCGTTTCCCGCATGAATTCGGTATCGACCGTGATGAAGGGCGCGGAGGATACGCGGGCGCAGAACGCGGCCAGCGCCTCGGTGGTGGTGATCGGCGTCATTCCGATGCTATAGCCCCCCGCAACCCATGTGTGGCAAGACCCGCGCTGCATTTCCGCCCCGATTCCAGGCCCAAGACCCATGAGCGACACCCAAAAGCCTCTCGAAAACGGCCTGACCTACGCCGATGCGGGCGTGGACATCGACGCCGGCGAAATGCTGGTCGAACATATCAAGCCCCTGGCGAAGTCCACGGCGCGTCCGGGATCGGAGCCGTCGCTGGGCGGTTTCGGCGCCCTGTTCGACCTGAAGGCCGCCGGGTTCGAGGACCCGCTGATCGTCACCACCACCGACGGCGTGGGCACCAAGCTGAAGATCGCCATCGAGACCGGCCGCCACGACGGCGTCGGCGTCGATCTGGTCGCCATGTGCGTCAACGACCTGCTGGCCCAAGGGGCCGAGCCGCTGCTGTTCCTCGACTATTACGCGACCGGCCGGCTTGAGATCGACGCCGCCCGCCGCGTCGTCGCCGGCATCGCCGAGGGCTGCCGTCAGGCCGGCTGCGCCCTGGTCGGCGGCGAGACCGCCGAAATGCCGGGCATGTACACCGAAGGCGACTATGATCTGGCCGGGTTCAGCCTGGGCGCGGTCGAGCGCGGCCACGCCCTGCCCTATCTGGATCGTCAGGCGGCGGGCGACGTGATCATCGGCCTGGCCTCCACCGGCCCGCACTCGAACGGCTATTCGCTGGTCCGCAAGGTGGTCGAGAAGTCCGGCCTGGCCTGGGGCGATGACGCGCCGTTCGCCAAGGACCGCTCGCTGGCCCAGGCCCTGATGGAGCCGACCCGCATCTATGTGAAGCCGGTCCTGCCGATCATGAAGGCGGGTCTGGTCAAGGGCGCGGCCCACATCACCGGCGGCGGCCTGATCGAGAACCCGCCCCGCTGCATCGCCGAGGGGCTTCAGGCCCGCTTCGACTGGAACGCCTGGCCCATGCCGGCCGTCTTCCAGTGGCTGGCGGAAACCGGCGGCATCAGCGACCACGAGATGCGCCGCACCTTCAACTGCGGCGTCGGCTTCATCCTGATCGTCGCGCCCGAAAACGCAGAGCCGGTCCTCGCCGCCCTCCTCAACGCCGGCGAAGTCGCCTTCGTCTGCGGCCAGCTGGAAGCGGCCTAAACATCACCTCGTCACCCTCGGGCTTGTCCCGAGGGCCCACCGTTCCTGCGGAACGATGGGTAATGGGGCAAGCAACTGTCAGACACTCCAAAGGCTATTATCTGCATCCACCGTGGGCCCTCGGGACAAGCCCGAGGGTGACGGAAGGTTGGGTTGCCTTACCGAACCCCGCCGTTCGCCGTCTCGGCGTAGAAGCGGGACAGGTCCGTGTGCAGCTTCACCAGGGCGTCGTGGCTCAGGTACATCATGTGCCCGCCCTCGTAGTAGGTGAACGCCAGATTCGGCCGCAGGCTGGGCTCCAGCATCATCTGCGCCAGGTCGAACTCGGTCGAGAAGAAGGGCGTGGCGGCGTCGTAATAGCCGTTCAGCGACATCACTTTCAGATACGGATTCCGCCGCATCGCCGTGGCCAGATCGATGGCCGTGTTCGGCGTCGTCTGCGGCCCGCCGACCGGCGGACGGTGGCTCCAGTTCCAGTTGAAACCGGGCAGGCCCCGCGCCGACATCCGATATTCCACGTCGGTCTTGTAGTTCAGCTGATTGGCCACATAGTCGCGGAAGATGCCGAAATAGGCCCCCGTGACCGCCGAGCTGGACGGATCGTCCTCCGGCTCGCCGCCCGAGGCGTCCTCGTCCAGACCCAGATAGCGGGTGTCCAGACGGCCGATGGTCTGGCGCCGGTCGCGCAGAAGCTCCTTGCGGAAGGCGCTCAGGTCCACCCGCATATTGGCGTTGTCGATGAAGGTGGTCGACAGGCCGGTCAGCTCACTCATCTGGCGCACGATCTGGGCGCGTTCGGCGTCCGAGATCATATGCCCCTTGGCCAGTGCCGAGGCGTAGGGGCCCAGGGCGAAGTCGCGCGCCCGCTGGACCTGCTCCTCCACGGTCGCGGCGGGATTGGCCAGCTTGCGGTGATACCAGGCGGTCGCCGCATAGGTCGGCAGCAGGGTCACATAGTTCTGAGGATAGCCCGGCTGGCGCACGCCGTAGTTCATGATCGAGGACAGCAGCACCACCCCGTTCAGCGACATCCCCCGGTCTTCCAGCTGGAAGGCCACAGCGCCGGTCCGCAGGGTGCCGTAGGATTCGCCGATGATGTATTTCGGGCTGGACCAGCGGCTGAACTTGGTCGTGTAGCGCATGATGGCGCGGGCGAAGGCGTCGGCGTCGCCGTCCACGCCCCAGAAGGTCGAACCCGGCGTCTCGCCCAGCGGGCGCGAGAAGCCCGCCCCCACCATGTCGATGAAGACCAGGTCCGTCTGGTCCAGCAAGGTCTGGTCGTTGGGACCGAAGGCGAAGGGGGCGGGCCGCACCACGGTCGGCTCGTCGGTCTGGACCCGCATCGGCCCGAACGACCCCATGTGCAGCCACACGGTCGGAGAGCCCGGCCCGCCGTTGTACAAATAGGTCACAGGCCGCGTCCCCACGGGCTGACCATCCAGCGTATAGGCGGTGTAGAACAGGCTGGCGGTCGGCATTCCCGCATCGTCGCGAATGGTCAGCGTCCCCGCCGTCGCATGATAGCGCAGGGTCTTGCCGTGGGCGTTGACCGAATGGGCGGTGACGACCTCGGTTTCCTGCACCGGGGCGCGGGCCCAGTCCTTCTCGATGACCTCGGCGTTGGCGTTGCGGAAACGGTCGGCCGCCGAGCGCATGGACGCGCCCCCGCCGTTGGTGCTGCTGCTGTTGGCGCCGCTGTCCTGAGCCAGCGCCGCCACGGGCGCACCCAGCATCGCGGCGATGGCCGCGAGGCAGATCAGTCTGTTCATGCGATACTCCCCTGTACGCGCCGACCCGCAACCCCTCGCCGCGCGATCGACGTTACACGCTAACGTCCCGGCGCAGCCGACGACAAGGGCCATTCGCGTTTCGCCTTGCCAAGCGTCGCCCGCCCGGCCAATGCGGGGCCATGTCGTCCCAAGCCGTCACACCCGTCCGCGTCGCCGTCCTGATTTCCGGGACCGGATCGAACATGGCCGCCCTGATCGATGCGGCGCAGCAGACGGACAGCGGCTATGAGGTCGCGCTGGTGCTGTCCAATATCGAGGGCGCGGGCGGTCTGGCCGTTGCGGCGGCGAAGGGCGTGGCGACGGCGACGGCGCCGCACAGGCCGTTCGGCAAGGACCGCGAGGCGCACGAGCGGGCCGTGGACGCCGTGCTGCGGGACGCCGGGATCGAGGTCGTGGCCCTGGCTGGATACATGCGCGTGCTGACTTCCTGGCTGGTCGGCGGCTGGCGCGGGCGGATGCTGAACATCCACCCCAGCCTGTTGCCCCTCTATCCGGGCCTGGACACCCACGCCCGCGCCATCGCCGCCGGCGACGCCGAAGCGGGCTGCACCGTGCATCTGGTGACGGAAGGCGTCGATGAAGGCCCGATCCTGGGCCAGGCGCGCGTGGCGATCGTGGCGGGCGATACGCCGGAAGCCCTGGCCGAACGGGTGAAGACGGCCGAGCATGAGCTTTATCCGCGCATGCTGGCTGCGTTTTGCCGGGATCTGGAGCGGGGCTGAGCCCTTTCTCCATTCGCTAGCCCCCTCCCTGCCCGTTCATCCCCGCGAAGGCGGGGACCCAGTGTTTTGGGCGCTCCAGTGTTTGGATGCGGGTCTGTCCAGAAATCCACGACAACCCATCCTGCGACAGAACTGGGTCCCCGCCTTCGCGGGGATGAGCGGATGGGGAGGACGATCGAACATTACGAAAACGTCATGCGACAGACCGCCGCACCGGCGCGATGGTGCGGCCGTTCAAAATCGGGACCTCTTTTCTTCATGACTCGCATTCGTCTGATGGCCGCCTGCTCGGCCTGCATCGTCGTCGCCCTGACCGGCGGCGCGGCCTCGGCTCAGGACCATTCGCACGGCGCCGCCGCCGCGCATCCTTTCGGCGCCTGGGGCTTCGACCTGGCCGGGCGCGACATGACGGTGAAGCCGGGTGACGACTTCAACGAATACGCCAACGGCACATATCTGCGCACGACCGAAATCCCGGCGGACAAGGCCCGGTTCGGCCCGTTCGACGTCCTGTATGAAAACGCCCAGGCCCAGCTGAAGTCGATCATCGAGGCCAGCGCCGCCAACCCCGTCAACGCCAACGCCCAGAAGGTCGGCGCCCTCTACGCCAGCTTCATGGACGAGGCCCGGATCGAACAGCTGGGCGCGACGCCGCTGGCCGCCGACCTCGCGGCCGTCAAGGCGGTCAAGGATCACGCCGACATGGCCCGCCTGATGGGCGAGAGCCACTCCGGCTTCGGCGGCTCCCTGTTCGGTATCAGCGTGTCGGAAGACCTGCGCGATCCCAAGATCAACACCGCCTATATCAGCCAGGGCTCGCTGGGCCTGCCGGATCGCGACTATTATCTGAAGCCTGATTTCGCCGCCCAGCGCGAGGCCTATCTGGCCTATCTGACCACCACCCTGACCGCCATCGGCTGGACCGATCCGGCCAAGACCGCCGCCGACATCGTGGCCTTCGAAACCAAGGTCGCCGAGAAGCAGTGGAGCCAGGTCGAGCGTCGCCAGATCGACAAGCTGTACAATCCCGCCAAGGCGTCCGACCTGCCGACCCTGGCCCCCGGCTTCGACTGGCGCGCCTTCCTGACCGGCGCCCAGGTCGCGGATGTCGAAAACTTCGTCCTAGCCGAGAACACCGCCATTCCGGCCATCGCCCAGGTGTTCGCCGACACGCCCGTCGAGACGCTGAAGGCCTGGCAGGCGACGCAGATCGTCGATCAGGCCAGCCCCTATCTGTCCAAGGCCTTCGTGGACGCCCGCTTCGACTTCCGCGGCAAGACGCTGCGCGGCCAGCCGCAGAACCGTCCGCGCTGGAACCGGGGCGTGGCCCTGGTCGACGGCCAGCTGGGCGAAGTCCTGGGCCAGGAATACGTCCGCCTGCACTTCCCGGCCTCGTCCAAGGCCCAGATGGACGCCCTGGTCGGCAACATCCGCGACGCCATGACCGAGCGGCTGAAGACCCTGGACTGGATGAGCGAGCCGACGCGCGAACAGGCCCTCTACAAGATGTCCAGGTTCGGGGTGAAGATCGGTTATCCCGACAAATGGCGCAGCTATGACGGGCTGGAGCTGACGTCCGGCGACCTGTACGGCAACGTCGAACGCGCCGCCGCCTTCGAATGGGCGTGGCAGCGCGGCAAGATCGGCAAACCCGTCGATCCGCTGGAATGGGGTATGACGCCCCAGACGGTGAACGCCTATTACAACCCGCCGCGCAACGAGATCGTCTTCCCGGCCGCCATCCTGCAGGCGCCCTTCTTCGATCCGAACGCGGACCCGGCCATCAACTATGGCGGCATCGGCGCGGTGATCGGTCACGAGATCACCCACGGCTTCGACGACCAGGGCCGCAAGTCCGACGGCGACGGCGTGCTGCGCGACTGGTGGACGCCGGAAGACGCCGCCCGCTTCGAAGAACGCGCCAAGGTGCTGGGCGCCATCTACGACAAGCTGGAGCCGATCCCCGGCATGCACGTCAACGGCGACCTGACCATGGGTGAGAACATCGCCGACCTGGGCGGCCTGCTGCTGGCGCTGGACGCCTATCACAAGTCGCTGAACGGCCAGCCGGCGCCGGTCATCGACGGCCTGACGGGCGATCAGCGCGTCTTCCTGGGCTGGGCGCAGGTCTGGCGCGAGAAGTCGCGCGAGGCGGCGATGAAGGAACAGCTGACCACCGATCCGCACTCGCCCGGCCCGGTGCGCGCCGCCACCTCGCCGCGCAACATCGACGCCTGGTACGCCGCCTTCGGCGTGTCGCCCGACCAGAAGGAATATATCGCGCCCGACGCCCGCGCGCGCATCTGGTAAGCGCGCCGGATCTCGGACGTGGAAAAGGCCCAGAGCGAACGCTCCGGGCCTTTTTGTCATCCGGGGTTTTAGCCCGCGATCAGCGGGGCTTGGTCGCCGCGCCGGCGACGGCGCCGATGGCGGCGCCCGCCACGGTCGAGCCGGTGTTGCCGCCAATGACCTGACCGGCGACCGCGCCGCCCAGGGCGCCGGTGGCGGCGCGTTGTTCCATGGTCTGACCACAGGCGGCCAGCAGGGCCACGACGCCGACGACGGGGGCCAGTTTGATGAGGGTCTTCATGAGTCTTCTCCGAGACAGCGAGGGGGACGATGTTGACCGAACTGAAAAGGCCCGCGTCCGGTTCCGAACGCGGGCCTTTCATGAGAGGTGTCGCTATGTTCGGCGCGCGGCGCCTCACGACTTGAGCGAGCATCTTGTCGCCATGCTCGGGACGCGGTCCCGAGCGCGGCCCCAGCGCCTTAGCCGACGATCTGGTCGTCGGTGAAGAACTGGGCGATCTCGATCTTGGCGTTGTCCTGGCTGTCCGAGCCGTGGACCGAGTTTTCGCCGATCGACAGCGCGAATTGCTTGCGGATGGTGCCTTCGGCGGCCTGTTCCGGGTTGGTGGCGCCCATGACTTCGCGATAGGCGGCGACGGCGTTGTCGCCTTCCAGAACCTGAACCACGACCGGCTCGGCGGTCATCTGTTCGACCAGCTCGCCGTAGAACGGACGCTCGGCGTGGACTTCGTAGAACTTCTTGGCTTGCTCGGTCGTCAGCTTGACGCGGCGTTGGGCGACGATGCGCAGGCCGGCGCCTTCGATCACGGCGTTGATCGCGCCGGTCAGGTTGCGGCGCGTGGCGTCGGGCTTGATGATCGAGAAGGTGCGTTCGGTCATGGGAGTGACTTCTTTTGTTTTAGTCGATTGAGGGTCGCGGGCTTATAGCGACGCGCCGCACCTGCGCCAACCCCCGCGCCAAGCCGCTGTCTTCAGCAGGCGATCGCCCGCACATGACCGGCCTCCGCATAGGCCAGAATGGCCCGGTCGCGGGTGACGAGGATCAGGTCGTGAGATCGCGCCGTTGCGATCAGCATCCGATCCGCCGGATCTCTGTGCGCCAGATCGGGCAACTCGCCCACATCGATCATGAGATCGAAATCAAGCGCCAGCAGTCGCGCGCGCGTGGCCCTGACAGCCTTGGCCAGCCAGCCCCTGACATCTCCGGCGATCACAACCTCCAATGACCGTTTCTGGCTGATGATTCCAAGCTCCCAAGCCGTTGCTGCGGAAACATGGACACCGCCGCCGGTGCTGGCCGCCACGATCGCAGTCGCGGCTTCCTGACGGATAGGCTCCCCCAGAACGGTCCAGATCAAGGCGTGGGTGTCAAGCAGCACACCGTCGCTCATTCCTCGCGCAGCCCAAGACCGAGGTCATAGTCAGGATCGTTCAGGTCCATATCGGCCTCGACCGTCGTTCCGAACACCTGTTTGTAAATGGGCTTCGCCAGATCAATGCCTGGGTCGATGGTCAGCGAGCCCTTCATGCTGCCGAACATGCTGCGGGGGTCCCAAGGCTCCTTGGTCGCGGCTTCAGGGGCGACCAGAACGGCGGCCTCCTTGCCCCGCTTGGTGATATGAACCTTGCGGATCTCGCCCGAGTTCACGCGGTCCAGCAGGTCCAGACACTTGGCCTTGAACTCCGTCGCCGTTATGACGACCTCGCCGCTTACAAGATCATACGTCATGACTGGTCATATAGAGATGACCAGTCAGAAAGTCCATGCGCCGCCCATGCTCCAGATCACCGACCTGACCTTCAACGCCTGGGGCCGCAAATTCCTCGTGGACGCCTCCGTCAGCCTGCCGCCGGGGTCCAAGGTGGGGCTGGTGGGGCGCAACGGCATCGGCAAATCGACGCTGTTCAAGCTGATCCTGGGCGAACTGAACGCCAATGGCGACGAGATCAGCCTGCCCAAGACCGCCCGCATCGGCTCGGTCGATCAGGAGCATCCGGCCACGCCCGTCAGCGTCATCGACACCATCCTTGAGGCCGATGTCGAGCGCCACACCCTGCTGGGCCGTCTGGAAACCGCCGAACCGGAGGAGATGGGCGAGATCTGGTCGCGCCTGATCGAGATCGACGCCGACGCCGCCCCGGCGCGCGCGGCCGAAATCCTCGTCGGTCTGGGCTTCGATCAGGAGAACCAGGCCCGGCCGATGTCAGAGTTCTCAGGCGGCTGGCGGATGCGCGTCGCTTTGGCGGCGGCCCTGTTCGCCGAGCCGGACATGCTGCTGCTGGACGAACCGACCAACTACCTCGACCTGGAGGGCGCCCTGTGGCTGGAGGCGCGGCTGAAGAAATACCCGCACACCGCCCTGATCATCTCCCACGACCGGGAAATGCTCAACGAGGTCTGCACCCACATCCTGCACCTCGCGAACCACACCCTGACCCTCTACACCGGCAACTACGACGCCTTCGAAAAGGCCCGCGCCGAGAAGGCCCGGCTGCAGCTGTCGGCCAAGGCCAAGCAGGACGCCGAACGCGCCCACCTTCAGGCCTTCGTGGACCGGTTCAAGGCCAAGGCGTCCAAGGCCGCCCAGGCCCAGTCGCGCATGAAGCGGCTGGAGAAGATGCAGCCGGTGGCGACCACCATCGAGGAGCGCGTCGCCCCCTTCACCCTGCCCTCGCCGCCGCGTCCGCTGGCGCCGCCTTTGATCCGGCTGGAGCGGGCCAATGTCGGCTATGAGCCGGGCAAGCCCATCCTGCGGAACCTGAACCTGCGGATGGACCTGGACGACCGGATCGGCCTGCTGGGCGTCAACGGCGCGGGCAAGTCGACCTTCGCCAAGATGATCGCCGGCGCCTTGGACGTGTCCGAGGGCGAACTGCACCGCGACAGGAAGATGCGCGTCGGCTGGTTCCACCAGCATCAGATCGAGGCGATGGACCCGACGGACACGCCGCTGGAGATCATCCGCCGCGCCATGCCGGACGCGCCCGAAAGCGCCCGCCGCTCAAAACTGGCCCAGTTCGGCCTGGGCTATGAGAAGCAGGAAACCACGGTCGACAGCCTGTCGGGCGGCGAGCGCGCGCGCCTGCTGCTGAACATGGTGGCGATGGATGCGCCCCACGTCCTGATCCTGGACGAACCGACCAACCACCTGGACATCGACAGCCGCCGGGCCCTGCTGGACGCGCTGAACGACTATTCCGGCGCCGTCATCCTGATCACCCACGACCGTTCGCTGATGGAGATGGTGGCCGACCGGCTGTGGCTGGCCGCCGACGGCACGGTGAAGCCGTTCGACGGCGACATGGACGACTACGCCAAGTTCGTCCTCGACCGCGCCAAACAGGCCATCGCCAAGCCTAGCCAGATCAAGAAGGAAGAAGCCAAGGCGAGCTCAGGCGCCCCTCAAGCAGAGAGCGCCAATTCTTCGAAAGTCGGGGGCGCGAACGATAGGGGCAACAAGAAGCGATCCGGTCCCTCGCCGTCCACTCTCCGTCACGCGGTCAAGAAGGCCGAGGAGACCATGAACCGCCTGACCGCCGAGATCGCCCGCATCGACGACGACATGGCCACGGCCTCGGTCAGCAATCCCAAGGCGCTGGAGGGCCTGACCCGCGCCCGCGCCAAGACCGAGGCCGATCTCGCCGCCGCCGAAGCCGCCTGGGTCGCGGCCGAGGAAGCCCTGGCCGAGGTCGCATGACGCCGATCCGCTTCAGCCGCGAGGAGGTCGCCGCCATCACGGCGAAGCTGCGCCCCTATTTCCGCGACGAAATGGATGTCGAACTGCGCGACCTGCCGGCCGAGATGCTGATCGACTTCCTGGCCCGCGAGATCGGCCCCTTCTTCTACAACCGCGCCCTCTATGACGCCCAGGCCGTGCTGAAGAAGAAGGCCGACGACCTCGCCGAGGCGGTCGCCGGCCTGGAACGGGCGGAGTGACGCCGCCCGGCCCCCTCTCCTGGCCACAAGAACGCGGATGACGACCGAGGGGTCAGGTTCAAACGACATTCAGCCTGATGACGTCATTCCGGGGCGTCCGAAGGACGAACCCGGAACCCAGGAGGCGGGCACAAGGCGTTGGATGGAGCCAGCAGCGTGTTCTTGGCCCTGGGTTCCGGGTTCTTCGCTTCGCTCAGCCCCGGAATGACGATTGATTTGGTCCGTCAGCCGCCGCTGTTGGCCTGCATATAGGTTTCCTCGTAGGGCTGGACCACGACCCAGCCCTCGCCGGCGAACTTCATCTGGATGCTTTCGCCCGAGCCTCGGCCCACCAGGGTCTTCAGAGAGATGTCGGTGGCGATTTCGGGCGACAGGCCGCCCGACCAGGCCACGGTGGCGTTCGGGTCGGTGAAGACCGGGCCGGTCGCCGCGCTGACCTTCAGGATCAGCGGCTCGTAGTGAGAGGTGATGGCCACGATGCCGCTGCCGCTCAGCTTCACGTTGAACAGGCCGCCGGACAGCATGCCCGCGACGCGCTTCATCATGGTGATCTGGTTGCTGACGCCGTTTTCCAGCGCCAGCACGTCGTTGCCGTTGACGAAGATGGTCTCGTTGTCCAGCCGCAGCAGGGTGATCTTCTTGCCGGTGTCGGCCAGATAGACGCGCCCCTGGCCCTCCATCTTCATCAGCACCATGCCCTCGCCGCTGACGGCCTTCTTCAGCAGGTTGCCGAGCCCCTGCTCCATCAGGCCCTGACGGGTGAACTTCACCTGTCCGGTGCGCGCTACCATGGCCCCGGACTTGGCCCAGACCGAGCCGTTCAGCCGGACTTCCAGCAGATAGGCGTTCTCCAGTTCGAAGGCTTCGGGACTGACGTCCTTTTCCTTGTAGTCGGCGACGAACTCGGCGACGGTTTTGACGGGCATGACGACCTCGGAGGTGGTTTCGGGGAGGTCGAGCCTGGGCGAACAGGGTTGGGTTAGGCAAGCCCTTAATGTTGCAAACGCCTCTCAATCTTATATTGTTCGCGCGAACGCGAGAGGCGCAGCAGCATGAGCAGACCCATCCTCCACGCCAGTCTTCTGGCTAGCCTGCTGGCCGTATGGAGCGCCGGCGCCGCCCAGGCCCATTCGCCCTATCTGCGACCCAACGTCTTCGACGCCACCAACCGCGACCATGTGACGGTCGAGGCGGCCTTCACCGAGGACGTGTTCAACGCCGAGGTGGTCATGCGCTCGGATCACTTCCATGTCGTGGGGCCGAACGGCGACACGCCGATCACCACCGTCACCTATCTGCGCGACCTGGCGGTGTTCGAGGCGCCGACGCCGGTGGACGGCCTGTATCGCCTGTCGTCCGGCGCGCGCGAGGGTCGGGCGGCCAAGATGTACCAGACCCCCTCGGGCTGGAAGATGGTCGGCGAGGAGGATGCGCCGCCCCCGCCCGGCGCCGAACTGGTCGATGTGCAGAGCATCACGGTCGCGGACGTCTATGTGGTGCGCGGCGCGCCGGACGAGGCGGCGCTGAAACCCTCGGGCCAGGGGCTGGAGCTTCAGCCCCTGATCCAGCCCGGCGACATCGTGGCGGGCGAGGACGCGCCCTTCCGCCTGCTGTTCGACGGCCGGCCGGTCGCAGGCGCCGACGTGACCGTATTTCGCGAGGCGGGCCAATACGACGGCAAGAAGATCGAGAGCGAAACCCGCACCGACGCCTCGGGCCGGATCACGCTGAGGGTCGCCGAACCGGGCGCCTATATGACCCAGGTGCGTCACCGCATCGCCGCCCCGCCCGGCGCCGCCACGCCCTGGCGCAGCTACACCCACACCCTGACCTTCATCGCGCACGCGGGCTGAAGGTCAGGCGGGGCTTATGATCGTCAGTCCGGCAGGTCTTCGGACAGGATGGCCATTTCGAACATGAAGGAGCCTTCTTCGTCCTCGTCCTCGAAGACGATGCCGATGAACTCGTCGCCGACATAGACCTCGGCCGAATCGTTCTGCTTGGGGCGGGCCTTCACGATGATGCCGCCGGTGTTGAAGGTGCGCTTGAGGTGGCCCTCGATGCGCTTCAGGTCGGTGTCTTTCACGGATGGCCTCATAGTCCTGGATTGGCGGCGGACCCTAGAGAAGTCCGGGGGTCAGGGGAACCGCCGACGGTCATTTTCCACCGCGGCGACCGCGAAAGAAAAATGCGCGTCACCGTTCATTTTCCTTTACGGCCCCCGGCGCGCGGCGACGTCAAATAAGTGTCACCGTTCGTTTCGGGGGAAACGCAGATGCTGTTGTCGATCATGGTCGGCGAAGCGCTCTATATCGCTCACCGCTGTCGGCGGGCGCTTCTGGCCTCGCCGGTCATCCTGGCCTGTGCGGTCACGGCCCTGGCCCTGTTCCATCACGGGCCGATCTCGAACGGCTGATCCCGTTCAGATCACGAAATCATAGACCACGTCGGCCAGGGTGTGGTCCATCGTCCGCGCCGGTTCGGCGCCGGTCGGGCAGTTGACCAGGCGCGCGGGCACGCCCGCCACGGTGCAACCGGACGGCACGGCCTTCAGCACCACCGAGCCCGAGGCCACCTTGGCGTAGTCGCCGACGTGGATATTGCCCAGCACCTTGGCCCCCGCGCCCAGCAGGACGCCTTTGCCGATCTTGGGGTGACGATCGCCCCGCTCGGCGCCCGTGCCGCCCAGTGTGACGTTGTGCAGCATGGAGACGTCGTCGGCGACCACCGCCGTCTCACCGATCACGATGCCCGTGCCGTGGTCCAGAAACAGCCCCTTGCCCAGCCGCGCCGCCGGGTGGATGTCCAGCTGGAACAGTTCCGAAATCCGGCTCTGGAAATGGAAGGCCAGGGTCTCGCGCCCCTGCCCCCACAGCCAATGGGCCACGCGCCAGGCCTGCAGCGCCTGGAAGCCTTTGAAATAGAGGAAGGGCTGCAACAGGTTGCGGATGGCCGGATCGCGCTCGGCGACGGCCTGAAGGTCGGCTTCCGCCGCCTCGACCATCGCGGCGTCGGCCTTGAACGCCGACAGGCAGACCTCGCGCACCGACATGGCGCTCATTTCGCCATCGGCCAGTTTGCGCGCGATCTGGAAGCTGAGCGCGCCCGCCAGATCGTCATGCGACAGGATCACCGCATTCATCTGCGAGCCCAGCTGCGGCTCCTCGCGCGAGGCGGCCTCGGCCGAGGCGCGCAGCTGTCGCCACACGCTGTCGACCTGGGTTTCCGCGACGACTTCCAGTTTGGCCATGATCGGCTCCTTCCCCCTCATCCTACCCGCCTCAGCATCGCCTGCGCCAGCGTCTCGGGCAGGTCGCCGTTCTGCGCCATATGGTAGGCCTTGTAGGCCGTCGCCACCGTCAGTCCGTCGCGCACCGTCCCGCGCCCGATCTCGTCCAGCAGATCCAGGAACGGCACGCGCGCGACGGCGATGATCTCGGTCGGATCGGGCGCGGTCGGAACAAGCGACAGGCCCCAGGCGATCCAGGTCCGGCCGATCTCGTCGGTGATGGAGTTGGACATCTCGATCGTCAGCGCCGGCGCCCAGTGTTCGGCGTGCAGCCCCGCCTCTTCCGCCAGTTCGCGCCGCACCCCGTCGAACGGGTCTTCGTCCAGCGGCGCCCCGCCCTCGGGCATTTCCCAGCTATAGTTGGCCAGGGCGAACCGCTGCTGGCCCACCAGGGTCACGGTCCCGTCGTCGTGGACGGGCAGGACGCCGGTGCCCACATTCTTGAACCGCACCACGGCGTAGTCGGCCTTCATCCCCGTGGGCGCCGTCGCCGGATGCCGCGTCAGGGCCATCCAAGGGCTGTCGAACAGCGTCTCGGTTCCGTCGCTGCGCCAGGCCGGCGGCCTGGTCCGCCCTTCGGCCCATTTCGGTTCGTCGCTTTTGCGCATGGGCCACCTATGGCGGATGGGGGGTTGAAAGCCTAGCTAGACGGCATGACCGCGCTTAACGAGCCCCTCCCTCCGCCCGTTCCGTCCAAGGCTTTTCTGGACCGGCTGGCCCTGCGCCGTTCGGCCCCGGCCCAGGCCCTGACCACGCCCGGCCCGTCGCAGGCCGAGTTGGACCACATCCTGGCCCTGGGCGCCCGCACGCCGGATCACGGCAAGCTGTTTCCCTGGCGGTTCGTGGTCCTGGGGCCGCAGTCGCGCGCCGAGATCGCGTCCCGTCTGGCGAGCTTGGTCGAACTCAGGAACGGCCCGGCCAAGGATCAGGCGGTGCTGGCCAAGCTGACGGCCGCGCCCGTCACCATCCTGGTCGTGTCCAGCCCCGTCCCCGGCGCCAAGCCGATCTGGGAGCAGCAGCTTTCGGCCGGCGCGGTCTGCATGAACCTGGAACACGCCGCCGGCGGCTTCGGCTATTCCGCCAGCTGGATCACCGACTGGTACAGCTACGATCCGCAGGCCCTGCCCCTGTTCGGCGTGGGCGAGGGCGAGAGCGTCGCGGGCTTCATCCACATCGGCACGCTGAACGAACCGGCCCTGGAGCGTCCCCGCCCGGAGATGTCCGCCAAGGTCACACGCCTGCCGTAAGCCGGTGACATAAGGTCGCCCTGCGTCGGTTCGACCTCGACCGACCCCGCCTTTCTCCCCCAAGGCCTTCGTATGGATTCCCTGTTGCAAGCCGTGGGCGACTTCATCGCCCGCAACCATATGTGGGCCGGCGTCCTGCTGGGCCTGATCACCTTCTTCGAATCGCTGGCGGTCGTGGGGGCCTTCGTGCCCGCCACCGGCCTGCTGGTCGCGGCGGGCGGCCTGATCGCGGCCGGGGTGCTGGACCCGGTCAACGTCATCGTCGGCTGCGTCGTGGGCGCGGTGATCGGCGACGCCGTGTCCTACTGGGCCGGGCGGCGCCTGGGCGTGCGGTTCCTGCAGCGCCCGATGTTCAAGCCGCATCGTCGCCGCATCGCCTGGACGCGCCTGTACTGCCGCCGCTACGGCGTCATGTCGATCTTCGTCGGCCGCTTCTTCGGCCCCCTGCGGGCCTTCGTGCCCCTGACGCTGGGTATGCTCAGGATGCGCCAGCGCGCCTTCCAGTTCGGCAATGTCACGTCCGGGATCGTCTGGGTCGTGGCCATGCTGGCGCCCGGCTATCTGGCGGCCAAGGGCCTGGCCCGGATGGAGCTGCTCAGCGAGGCCCACGGCCCCACCCTGCTGATCGGCGCCATCGCCTTGGCCATCCTGATCGTCGCCGTCGCCTACCGCCTGCTCAAGACCCGCATGAGCCGCAAGTCCGCCGTCATGCGCGGGGCGCTGGAGAGCCGCTGATCTCGTCCTCCGGCTTGTGTACGATGGACACCAGCACGACCGAGATGATCATCAGCAGGAACCAGCTGCCCAGCTTGGCCAGGGACACCATCTCCCATCCGTCCGCCTGCCCCGGATAGACCCAGGCCCGCCCCAGCGTGCCCAGGTTCTCGGCGAACCAGATGAACAGGGCCACCAGCCCATAACCCAGCAGCAGCGGCATCGACCTGCGCCTGCGGTCCGCCGTGAAATAGAACCACCCTCGCCCGAACAACAGCGCGGTCGCCACGAACAGCGCGATCCGCACGTCCGGCAGCCAGTGATGGGCGAAGAAGTTGACGTAGATGGCCGCCGCCAGCACCCAGGTCGTCCACATCGGCGGATAGCCGCGCACCCGGATATGGAAGATACGCTGCACCCGCGCGATATAGCTGCCCACCGCCGCATACATGAAGCCCAAGAACAGCGGCACCGCGCCGATCCGCAGCAGACTGTCCTCGGGATAGACCCACGACCCGTGCGCGGTCTTGAACAGCTCCATGATCGTCCCCGCGACATGGAACAGGAAGATGACCCGCGCCTCCTCCCAGCTCTCCAGCCGGAACGCCAGCATCGCCGCCTGGATCACCACCGCCCCGACCGCCAGGAAATCGTAACGCGACACCGGCGCCCCCTCCGGCCAAAGCAGAAACGTCCCCAGGATCAGGGCCAGCATCAGCCCCCCGAACAGACACGCCCACCCCTGCTTCAGCCCGAACCACAGAAACTCGTAGGCATGGCGACGAGCGCGGGATTGGTCGGCCCACGTTTCCGCCCGCATCATCAGACGGCGGCCCCAGGTTTCGAGCGGCAGGGATTGCGAACGATGCGTCATTTCAAACAGACGAGATTATTGCGCCGCTTCATGGCCGCTGAAAGCATACGCCATTACTGGCGACGCCCAGCTGGCGGAAACGAAGCCTCCACAGACGCAATCACATCGGCGGCGTTTTCGAGTCTTGCCTTTGCCGACGAAAGTGCGGCGACGCAGTAATCCTCGGTCCGGTTCGACAAATGGCTGTCCTTAAGTCCGCGACCATAGGCTCCGAATAAGACCTGATCGAATACGGGCAACGCCTTCTGGTTTTCGTTGAACTGCACCAAGCCCGCTTGGAGACGATCGCGCTCGTCCTGAGTCAGATACGCGGCGCAAGAACCGGCTGTAAAACCGTAAAAATCAGTTGGAGCGAAAGCCCGCTCCATCTCGGGTGTCGCCCTACGTGCGCCCTCACGGCGCGGCTCGGGCACGGACGCTCTGAAAGCTACGGCGAAGGTGATCCTGTCCGCCACTGGAACGCCGCCTATCGTGGCTGGATTGAACTTAAAGTTGGGCCGAGCCGCAAGCGCTGCGTCTCCGAGGCCTAATCCAGAGGGGCTTTCATCAATCACGACACAGGAACTTGCTTGTCCCTCAGTCGTCACGTCGCATGCGAGGTGCACGACGCCTTCCCCTCCCTGATTTAGAAAGGCTTGGGACGGCTCAACGAAGGGCGTATCGGCCCAACTTACTGGCACGCGGAGTTCGTTGCTCTCCTGGCCGGGGATCGAGATCGCGATTGCGGTGGCCAAGAAGATTGCGATCACGATGGCCCTCTGAACTGGCTTGGATAAGCTCCCATCGCAGTGTTCACTAAAGTTGCCAGCGCGTCGAGTTATCCCCGCCCGCGATAGGTCGGCACGCCCTGGTCGGGCAGCCACAGTCCCTCGGGCGGGGCGCCGGTCTGCCAGAAGACGTCGATGGGGATGCCGCCGCGCGGGTACCAGTAGCCGCCGATGCGCAGCCATTTCGGCTGAAGCAGGTCGGCCAGCTTGCGGCCGATGGCGACGGTGCAGTCCTCGTGGAAGGCGCCGTGGTTGCGGAAACTGGTCAGGTACAGTTTCAGGCTCTTGGATTCGACCAACCACTCGCCGGGCGCATAGTCGATGACGATGTGGGCGAAGTCGGGCTGGCCCGTTACGGGGCACAGGCTGGTGAACTCCGGCGCCGTGAACCGCGCCAGATACAGGGTGTCCGCGTGCGGGTTCGGCACCCGCTCCAGCACGGCGGTTTCCGGGCTGGTCGGCGCGGCGGTCTGAGCGCCCAGTTGGCTCAGGTTGTCGGTGTAATGGGTCATGGGTGGGATTTAGGCGCTTGCGGCGCACATGAAAATCCTTCCCCATCGGGAAGGATGCGGTTCCCAGCCATCCTATCGGTCGCGAACTTCCCGCGTCGTTTCAACGCCCTGCCCGGCGCCAGCGTCAATCGACCATCCACGACTGCAAACGGCTGTACGATGGGCGGTTTCAGACGATTGGAAGCCCCGCGAATTGGACCATCTTGCACTTTGCACCTTTTTTCGCCGGTGCAGTGCAATTTCGCCCCGTCCCGATTTCAGACGATTCAGACGTTTCAGACGGTGTTTTTTCCGACCACCGTCTGAAAACGCCCCGATTGCCTTCCCCCACGACAGCCCGCTATGCGTAGCGAAAGAAAACCAAGGAGACGCTCGTGGCCATTCCCGCTTCGCTGCAAAAGGGCCTGACCCTGCCGGTGATTTCGGCGCCCATGTTCCTGGTGTCGGGGCCGGATCTGGTGGTGGAGGCCTGCAACGCGGGCGTCATCGGCACCTTTCCGTCGCTGAACCAGCGCACGACCGAGGGCTATCGCGACTGGATTCACGAGATCAAGGGCCGGCTGAAGCCCGAGGCCGCCGCCTTCGGCGTCAACCACATCGTCCATCCGACCAATCCCCGGCTGATGGCCGACATGATGGTGTCGGTCGAGGAAAAGGTGCCGCTGATCATCACCTCTCTGGGCGCGGTGCGCGACGTGGTGGACGCGGTGCATGGCTATGGCGGTCAGGTCTTCCACGACATCGCCAACATCCGCCATGCGCGGAAGGCGGCCGAGGCGGGCGTGGACGGGCTGATCCTGGTCGCCAACGGCGCGGGCGGCCATGCGGGGATCATCAACCCCTTCGCCCTGGTCAACGAGGTGCGCAGCTTCTTCGACGGGACCATCATCCTGTCGGGCGCGATCTCGACGGGTCAGGACGTGGCCGCCGCCCTGATGCTGGGCGCCGACTTCGCCTATATGGGCACCCGTTTCATCAACACGACCGAGGCCATGGCGGCCGACGCCTACAAGCAGATGATCGTCGACAGCGGCTCGACCGACATCGTCCACACCCCCGCCGTCTCGGGCATCCCGGCCAACTTCATGAGCAAGTCGTTGATCGAGAACGGCATCGACCCCAAACACCTGCCCGAACACAAGCTGGACATGGGCGACGAGGCCAAGGCCTGGAAGACCGTCTGGTCCGCCGGACAAGGCGCGGGCGCCGTCCACGACGTCCTGCCGACCGCCGAACTGGTCGCGCGCCTGCGACAGGAGTTCACTCAGGCCACGGATCAATTCGCCATCAAGACCGGAGCGCGCTAAAGGCGCCGAACCGCATTTCGCGCGTTGGAGCCGTCATGATCCGCACCGCCGTCCCCACGTTCGCCGCCCTGGGCCTTTTCGCCGCCCTGGCCGCCTCGCCCGTCGCGGCCCAGGCGGCATCCGGTCCCTCGGCGCGGGACGCCTGGTCGTTCGAACTGGGGGCCGGGACGGACAACCGCTCCAAGAACGCCTCCAAATCGGGCAACGACGGCTACGCCTTCGGCTCGGCGACCTGGCAGAGCGCGAACGGCCTGTTCTACGCCGGCCCCGGCTTCGACACGATCCAGTCGGGCGGCTCTAGGATCGAGGCCGAGTTCGTCGCCGGCTATCAGCCCGAGGCGTTCGGCTATCGGTTCGACTTCAACCTCGCCTACAAGAACCGGCTGGGGGCCGACGCCGGCTACGATCAGGACACGTGGGAGCTGACCGGCAACGTCAGCCGCGCCATCGGCCCGGCCGACGCCCGGCTGCAGGTCCAGTATTCGCCCGACGCCGCCGGCGCGACGCGCGCCTTCACCTGGGTCGAGGCGCGGCTCGGCTGGGACTTCACCCCCCGGCTGAACGGCACGGCGGCGGTGGGACGGCGCGAGCAGGACGGCGGCCCCGACTACACCGGCTGGAACGCGGGCGTGACCTATGACCTGACCGACGCCCTGTCGCTGGACGTCCGCTATCACGACACCGACGCCGACACCTATGGCGAGCAGTACAAGCAGGCGCTGGTGGCCAAGGTCGCCTACGACTTCTGACGGGTCAGCCCAGCGCCTGATCCAGGTCGGCGATCAGGTCCGCGACGTCCTCGACGCCGACCGACAGCCGGATCAGATTGTCGGTCACGCCGCCCGCCTCGCGGACCTCTTTCGGCACCGAGGCGTGGGTCATGATGGCCGGGTGGTTGACCAGGCTTTCGACCCCGCCCAGCGATTCCGCCAGGGTGAAGACCTGCACCCGCTCCAGCACCCGTTTGGTGCGTTCCAGGTCGCCGTCCAGGATCACCGTCACCATGCCGCCGAAGCCGCCGTGCATCTGGCGCGCGGCCAGTTCGTGCTGCGGATGGGCGATCAGGCCGGGATAGATCACCCTGGCGATCCCCGCCCGCGTCTCCAGCCAGCGGGCGATGGTCAGGGCGTTCTCGCAGTGCGCCTTCATCCGCAGCGCCAGGGTCTTCAGGCCGCGGTTGGCCAGGAAGGCGTCGAACGGCCCCATGACCCCGCCGACCGAGTTCTGCAGGAACTTGATGCGCGTCGCCAGATCGGCGTCGCCCGTGACCAGCACCCCGCCGATGATGTCGGAATGGCCGTTCAGATATTTGGTCGCCGAGTGCATGACAACGTCCGCCCCCAGGCTAAGCGGCTGCTGGCAGAAGGGGGTGGCGAAGGTGTTGTCCACGATCAGCAAGAGGCCGTGCGCCTTGGCCACCTTGGACAGGGCGGCGATGTCGGCCAGCTTCATCAGCGGATTGGTCGGCGTCTCGACCCACAGCATCTTGGTCTTGGGCGTGATCGCCGCCTCGACCGCCGCAATGTCGCTCAGGTCTACATAGGCGAAGTCCAGCCCCATCGAGCGCCGACGCACCCGTTCGAACAGCCGCCACGATCCGCCGTACAGGTCGTCGCCGGTCACGACATGATCGCCCGCGTCCAGCAGTTCCAGCGCCGTCGAGGTCGCCGCCATGCCCGAACCGAAGCCGAAGCCGTGCGTCCCGCCCTCCAGATCGGCGACACAGGCCTCGAACGCCTCGCGCGTGGGGTTCTTGCCCCGCGCATACTCATAGCCCTTGTTCACGCCGGGGCTTTCCTGGGCGTAGGTCGAGGTGGCGTAGATCGGCGTCATCACCGCCCCCGTCGTCGGATCGGGACGCTGGCCGGCATGGATGGCGCGGGTCGAGAAACCCTGGCTGTTCTTCTTGTCAGTCATTACGCGGCTTTCAACGCATCCCAGCCCTTGCAGGCCAGTTGAATGGAGCGAGGCACCGTGGCCTCGGTCGAATATCGGATCACGCTGGCCCGCGAGATGCCCAGGGCTTCGGCCGCCGCCGTGGCGGAGAAGCCGTTGCGAAGACGCCATTCCAGGAACGACCGCGTGTCCTCCCTGCCCCAGGCCGACAGGCTGTCGAGCCAAAGGGAATCGGCGCCGATTTCGATGTCGTCGGACCAGACCAGACTGTGGCCCCAGTCGCCCAGATCGACGGCCGTGAAGACGGCCGGATCGCGCAACGCCTCGAACGCCTTGTTCTCCAGCGTCCTGGTCAGGTCGATTCTCGCCTCGCGGCCGTCGCCCCAGCGTAAATCCAGCCAGCAGGGCGCGGACGCTTTCACCGCAGTCAGTTCATGTTGGTCTTCGACGCCCATCATGGGTTCAACTCGTTCCAGGTGTCCGCCAACTCCGCCCGCCGCGCGCTGGCCCAGGCGATGGCGGCGGCCAGCGATCTGGCATCATAGGTGCCTATGATGACCTCCAGGGTGGCGATTGCAACCGAGCACCGCCAGCCGCGCCCTTCGACATGGAAGTGCGGCACGCCATGATCGCGGCCATAGACAGCGATCTTCCAGGCCGGCGCTCGGTGCAATGTCACCATGGGCCAGCCTACCGATTCAGGCTCAGGTGGTTGATCAGGTCGGTGCGGGTGATCAGGCCGACGAAGGTTTCGCCGTCCAGCACGATGGCCACGCGGTCGCGGTCGAAGACGGGGATCAGGGCGTCCAGAGGCTCGTTGACCTGAACCGTGTCCAAATCGCGCGTCATGGCCGAGGACACGGGTTTGGCGAACCGTTCCTTGCGCGTGATCTCGTCGGTGTTCATCACCTGGATCAGGTCGCTCTCGTCCAGAATACCGACCAGGCGGCCGTCCTCGATGATCGGCAGTTGCGACACGTCGGCGCCCTTCATCCGCTTGAAGGCCGTGTCAAGCGTGTCGCCGGGGCCGGCGACGATCACGTCGCCCTTCTCGTATTTGCGGTTGATCAGGTCCGACAGGTCGCCGTGGATTTCGCGCTCGCCCAGCCCCTGATCGGCCAGCCAAGCGTCGTTATAGACCTTGGACAGGTATTTGGCTCCGGTGTCGCAGACGAAGGTGACGCAGGTCTTGGCTTCCGTCTGCTCACGGCACCAGCGCAGGGCCGTGGCGATCAATGTGCCGGACGACGAGCCCGCCAGAATGCCCTCTTTCAGCAGCAGTTCGCGCGCCGTGGCGATGGCCTCGGCGTCGGGGATCGAATAGGCCCTGTCGATCAGGCCCATGTCGGCCGTGTCGGGCACGAAGTTCTGGCCGATGCCCTCGACCGTATAGCCGCCCTCCGGCCCCGGAACGCCGTCGTTGACGATGCCCGCCAGGGTCGAGCCGACCGGGTCGGCCAGGATGATCTGGGCCTTCGATCCCACGCTTTTCAGATAGCGGGCGACGCCGGTGATGGTGCCGCCCGAGCCGATGCCGGCGACGAAGGCGTCGATGTCGCCGCCCGCCTGTTCCCAGATTTCCGGCCCCGTCGTCTTCACATGGGCGTCGGCGTTCGACTGATTGGCGAACTGATTGACGTAATAGGCGCCCGGAATGGCCTGCGACAGGCGTTCGGCCATGTCGGTGTAGTATTCCGGGTGGCCATGCGGCACGTCCGAACGGGTCAGGCGGACATCGGCGCCCATGGCCCGAAGATGCTGAATCTTTTCCTTGGACATCTTGTCCGGGATGACCAGAAGCACCTTATATCCGCGCGCCCGGCCCACCAGCGTCAGGGCCAGGCCCGTGTTGCCGGCCGTCGCCTCGACGATCGTGCCGCCTTCCTTCAGCCAGCCTTCCCGCTCGGCCGCATCCAGCATCTCCACCGCGATCCGGTCCTTGATCGAACCGCCGGGGTTCTGGGACTCCAGCTTGAGCAGCAGGCGGCACGGGCCGGTGTCGATCTTCGTCACCTCCACCATCGGCGTCTTGCCGATCAGATCCAGCGGCGACGAGACGGTCGCGCTCAGGGCGGGGGCGTTGAGGGACATCGAAAACTCCATTCGGGGCGGGCGGAAGCTGAAGCCCCGCCTTCACGTGGTCAACTCACGCAAGATTTGACCCCTCAAGATTTACTCAAGGGCGCTGTTCCGCGCTACGAAAGACATAATGACCAAATCATCCAAGAGACCGCCCGCCGGTCTCCCCGACAAAGACACGCTCGTCGCCTTCCTGCGCGAGGCCGGATCGGCCGAGAAGACCGACATCGCGCGCCATTTCGGGCTGAAGGGCGGCGACCGCCGGGCCTTGCGCGAAATGATCCGCGAACTGGAGGCCGAAGGCCGGCTGGGCAAGCGCGGCCGCAAGGGCTTTTCCGAAGCCGGCGCCCTGCCCCCCGTCGGCGTCGCCGATGTGATCGAGCGCGACGGCGAGGGCGAACTGTATGTTCGCCTGGTCGAGGCCAGCCCCGACGCCCCGCGCGCCCTGCTGATGCCCGACAAGTCCAGGACCGCGCCCGGTCTGGGCGACCGCCTGCTGGTCAAGTTCCAGCACGGCGCGGAAGGCTGGGAGGCCCGGCTGATCAAGAAGCTGGACGTGGGGACCAACCGCGTCCTGGGCGTCATCCGCAAATCGGCGCGTGAGACCCGCGTGGAGCCGGTCGACCGCCGATCCAAGGACGTTCTGCTGGTGCCCCAGGCCCAGTCCGGCGACCTGCGTGACGGCGATCTGGTGCTGGCCGCCGTCGAGAAGGGCGACCATCGTTATGGTCCCAAGCGGGGCAAGATTCTGGAGCATATCGGCAAGGAGGACGATCCCCGCGCCGCCTCCCTGATCGCCATCTACGCCCACAGCATCCCGACCGGCTTCTCCGAGGCCGTCGAGCGCGAGGCCGAGGATCAGGAACTGCCGACGCTGAAGGGGCGCGAAGACCTGCGCGAGGTTCCCTTCATCACCATCGACCCCGCCGATGCGCGCGACCACGACGACGCCGTCTATGCCGCCCGTGACGAAGACCCGAAGAACCCCGGCGGCTGGATCGTCTGGGTCGCCATAGCCGATGTCGCCGCCTATGTCCGCCCCGGCTCGCAGCTGGATCGCGAGGCCCGCGACAAGGGCAATTCGACCTATTTCCCCGACCGGGTCGAGCCGATGCTGCCGGAAGTGCTGTCGAACGGCCTGTGCAGCCTGAAGGAGGGCGAGAACCGCGCCTGTCTGGCCGTGCGGATGGTCTTCGACAAGGAGGGCCGCAAGACCGGCCACAGGTTCGTGCGCGGCCTGATGCGGTCGCACGCCAAACTGTCCTACGAACAGGCGCAGGCGGCCATAGACAGGGCGCCGGACGATGCGACCGGCCCGATCATGGAGGCCATCCTCTATCCGCTGTGGAACGCCTATCACGCCATGCTGAAGGGCCGGCTGAAGCGCAGCCCGCTGCAGATCGAATCGGCCGAACGCCGCATCCGCATGGCGCCGGACGGCGGCATCGCCTCCATCGAGAAGCGCACGTCGCTGGAGGCGCACCGGCTGATCGAGGAGATGATGATCCAGGCCAATGTCTGCGCCGCCGAGACGCTGGAGCAGAAAAAGACGCCCCTGATCTATCGCATCCACGACGCGCCCAGTCAGGAGAAGATCTTCAACCTGGCCGACTTCCTGTCCACCATCGGCAAGCCGTGGAACAAGGGCGAGCCGGGCACGACCAAACGGTTCAACAAGCTGCTGGACGAGACGCGCGACACCGAACACGCCGACGTGGTCAACGAGGTCGTCCTGCGCACCCAGATGCAGGCCATCTACAGCCCCGAGAACGTGGGTCACTTCGGCCTGAACCTGGACCGCTACGCCCACTTCACCTCGCCGATCCGGCGCTATTCCGACCTGATCGTGCATCGCGGCCTGATCCGCGCGCTGGGCCTTGGCAAGGACGGGCTGACGGATCGCGAGATCGCAGAACTGCCCGCCATCGCCGAACAGGTGACGACGACCGAGCGCCGCTCCATGGCCGCCGAGCGCGACGCCATGGACCGCTACATCGCCGCCTATCTGGAGGAGCACATCGGCGCGACCTTCAAGGGGCGCATCACCGGCGTCACCCGGTTCGGCCTGTTCATCCGGCTGGAGGACACGGGCGCGGACGGTCTGGTTCCCGTCTCGACGCTGGGCAGCGAATATTTCACCCACGACGACCGCGCCCACGCCCTGGTCGGCGAACGCACCGGCAAACGCTTCACCCTGGGCCGGATGGTCGAGGTCAAACTGCGCGAGGCCACCCCCGTCACCGGCGGACTGGTGTTCGAAATGCTCAGCGAGCCCGAACCTCGCGACCCCAACGCTCCGGCGCCCCGCTATGGCATCCGTGGACGGGGCGGCGACGGCCCGCCCATGCGCGGCAAGAACCGCCCCGGCGGCCCTAAGCCCCGCAACGGCGCCAAACCCTCCGGCGGCCTGAAAGGCGTGAGGAAGGGCAAAAGGAAGTGACCCGGACATCCGCTCATCCCGGCGGAATGAGCGATCAACCCTTCGACGCCGCTCAGGACTTGGCCGACGCCCCGCGCGTGGCGGGGGCGCGGCAGAGGCCAAAAGACGCCGCGACCCTGATCCTGACACGGGGGGGTGAGCGGCCCGAGGTGCTGATGGGGCGACGCGCGCCGGGACATGTGTTCATGGCGTCGAAATGGGTGTTTCCGGGCGGTCGAATCGACCGCAGCGACTTCACCGCCGCCGCGACCGGCGATCTGTCGTCGGACGTCGCCCGGCGGCTGGAGGGCGAACTGCCGACGCGGCGCGCCCGCGCCCTGGCCCTGACGGCGGTGCGCGAGACGTTCGAGGAGACGGGCCTGATCCTGGGCCGGTCGGCGCCCCGCGCCTCGGTCGCCGGGCCGTGGCGGGAGTATCGCCAGGCGGGCGCCCTGCCCGACCTGTCGGTCCTGTCCTATGTCGCGCGCGCCATCACTCCGCCCGGCCGCACGCGCCGGTTCGACGCACGGTTCTTCATGGCGCCGGCCGAGGCCCTGCTGACGCCCGAACCGACGGCCGGATCGGGCGAGCTGGACGAGATCGCCTGGTTGCCGCTGGATCAGGCGCGGGCGCTGGACCTGCCGGCCATCACCCGGTTCGTGCTGGGGGAACTGGCCGAACGGCTGGACCAGCCGAACCGTCCCCTGCCCTTCGTGCGAATGGTGCATGGGCGGCATTTGGTCGATCACAGGGAATGACGCCCCGCCCGACCCTCAGTCCGCCAGCGGCCGGGTCAGGTCGAATTCGACACGGAAATGCCGGTTTGGGCGGCGCAGTTCATAGGCGAACATCCGCGTCGGATGGACCTCCATCGCCCAGACGTTGGTGGTCGAGACCGAGGCGTCGTTGGCGTTGAACAGGGCGATCGATTCGGCGTCGACCGGGAATTCCTGACGCTCCGCCGCGCCTTCATCGACCGTGTCGCCGCCGTACCAGTGCAGCACGTCGGTCGCGCCGTCCTCGTGCCTGTGATCGTGCTTCAGCCTCAAACCCGCGTCGGTGCGGGTGACGACCCAGGTGCGCGACCGATCCGCCCCCACGGCGAAGGGAATGCGAACCTCGTCCGGCGAACAGTCGCGCACATGCATGACGAGACGCTCGCTGGCGAACCTGGCGTCGGCAGCGTCGGTGGTGACGATACGGCCTTCGAATCGCTGGCCGCACAGGGCGTTCAGGCGCGCCATGAAATCGTCCTGCGCCGGAGCGGAAGACGCGGCCGCAGCGCCGGCGAACGACAGGGAAAGCAAGGCCGCAGCGGCCAGCAGGGATGCGATTTTCATGGCGTCACCCTATCTGTGCATCCGCCCGTATCAACGCGGCATCGCGCCCGTTGACTTTGGAGCGATCCTGAGTATGTTCCGCGCCTCTTATTTTAAGCGGCTTTCGCCGTCGCAGAGGTAATTCCGATGGCCAAACCGGCTTCCATCAAGATCCGCCTGAACTCCACGGCCGACACCGGCTTCTTCTACGTCACCAAGAAGAACGCCCGCACCATGACCGAAAAGATGGTCGTCAAGAAGTACGACCCGGTCGTGCGCAAGCACGTCGAGTTCAAGGAAGGCAAGATCAAGTAAATCCTTGATCGGCTGAAATCGAAAACGCCCGGCTGGTCTCCACCCGGGCGTTTTTTCGTTTCTACCGTCATCCTCGGGCTTGACCCAAGGACCGGAGGTTCAGCCGCATTGCGCTTGAGGCGACGCATAGCCCGATCAGCGCCCGGTCCTCGGGTCAAGCCCGAGGATGACGGGTCTAACCTCAGGCCGCCTTGGCGATGACCTTGTTGCGGCCGGCGGCCTTGGCCTCATAGACGCCCTCGTCGGCGCGTTTCAGCAGGCCCTCGGGCGTGTCGCCGTCGCCGACGGTGGCGGCCACGCCGATGGAGATGGTGATGGTGATCTGCTCCTTGCCGCCCATGACGCGGAAGGGGGCGGAGGCGACGTCGCGACGGATGCGTTCGGCGACGCGGCCGGCGTCCTCCAGGCTGGCGCCCGGCATGACCACCACGAATTCCTCGCCGCCCATGCGGCACGGCAGGTCCACGGCGCGGACATTGGTGGCCAGGCGCACGGCGAACTCGACCAGAACCTCGTCGCCCGCATCGTGGCCGAAGCCGTCGTTGACGGACTTGAAGTGGTCGATGTCCAGCACCAGCACGGCGACCTGGGCCCCGCCCTGGGCCGCGCGCCCCACCAGGGCCTGAAGCTGGCCGGTCATGTAGCGGCGGTTATGCAGGCCGGTCAGGGCGTCGGTGACGGCCATCTCCATGCTGCTGTCCAGCTTATGGCGCAGGAAGTCGGTGTAGCGTTTGCGCCGGATCTGGGTGCGGACGCGGGCCGACAGCTCCTCGGTGTCGACCGGGCGCGGCAGGATGTCGGCGGCGCCCAGCTCCAGCGCCTTGACCATGCGGGGCCGGTCGGTCGGGTCGACGATGGCCAGGATCGGCGCGCGTCGGGCGTCGCCGGACTTGGCCTGGGCCACGATCCTCAGACCGTCGAACGCCGCCGCCGTCACATCGACGATGATCAGGTCCAGCGCGCCGCGCGCCGCCGCCAAGGCGGCCTCGGGATCGGATTCGATGGTGACGCGGTGTTCGGCGCCCAGCTCCCGCCCGATCTTTTCGGCCTGGCGCAGGTCGTCATCGACGATCATCACGCGGCCGCCCTCGCTACGCAGACGGGCCGCTCCTTCGGCATCGACGCCCAGGCGCCGGCCGCTTTCCTCGCGTTCCCGCAATTCGTCCATCACCTGCTTCAGCCGCGTCAGCGACTTGACCCGCGCGAACAGGATCACGTCGTCGATGGGTTTGGTCAGGAAGTCGTCGGCGCCCGCCTCCAGCCCCCGGATGCGGTCCTGTCGTCCGTCCAGGGCCGTGACCAGAACGACAGGGATATGGCGCGTCCGGGCCTCGGCCTTCAATCGCCGGCACGTCTCGAACCCGTCCATGCCGGGCATCATGACATCCAGCAGGATCAGGTCGGGCTGATGCTCCACCGCCATCGCCAGGGCGGTCGCCCCGTCGTTGCAGGTCAGGACGTCGTAGTATTCGACCGTCAGCTTGGCCTCCAGCAGGCGGACGTTCACGTCCACGTCGTCGACCACGAGGATGCGCGCGCTCATCCCAGATGCTGCCGGATGGTGTCGAGGAAATGCATGACCGAGATGGGCTTGGAGATATAGGCCTCGCACCCGCCCTGACGGATGCGCTCCTCGTCGCCCTTCATGGCGAAGGCGGTCACGGCGATGACGGGGATGTGGTTCAGCTCCTCGTCGTCCTTCAGCCATTTGGTGACTTCCAACCCCGAAATCTCGGGCAGCTGAATGTCCATCAGGATCAGGTCGGGGTGGTGGGCGCGGGCCAGGGCGAGCGCCTGCAGGCCCTCACGGGTCTGAAGGGTCTCATAGCCCTGGGAATCGAGCAGATCATGAAAAAGCTTCATGTTCAGCTCGTTATCCTCGACGATGAGGACTTTCTTGGACATCATCACCTGACCTGCGCGCCCCTGGAACGCGGGACGCCTCGTTGGTCGCATTCGTAGGCGGCCAGTCTTAAGTTGGGGTGAAGCCAAACTTACGGAGACCTTAAACGTGGCCATCAAGGCCATCTGCCGCGACTGTCTGTGGACCGGCCAAGACCCCGCCGGCCCGCCCGACCGGCGCTGTCCGTCGTGCGGGTCGCGTCGGATCGTCGCGGACCCCGAACTGGACCAGTTGTCCATCGCCCATATGGACTGCGACGCCTTCTACGCCTCGGTGGAGAAGCGCGACCGGCCCGAGTTGCGCGACCGGCCGGTCATCGTCGGCGGGGGCAAGCGCGGCGTGGTCTCCACCGCCTGCTATGTCGCGCGCCAGTACGGCGTCGGCTCGGCCATGCCGATGTTCAAGGCGCTGAAGGCCTGTCCCGAGGCCGTGGTCATCAAGCCCGACTTCGCCAAATATGTCTTCGAATCCCAACGCATCCTGGGCGCCTTGGGCCAGCTGACGCCGCTGATCCAGCCCCTGTCGCTGGACGAGGCATGGGTCGATCTGTCGGGCACGGAGCGGCTGAACGGCGGCCCGCCGGCGTTGCAGCTGATCCGCTTCCAGAAACAGATCGAGGACGAGACCGGCCTGACCGTCTCCATCGGCCTGGCGCCCAATCGCTTCCTGGCCAAGATGGCGTCCGAGATGGACAAGCCGCGGGGCTTTTCCGTCGTGGGGGCGGCGAACGCGCAAAGCCTGCTGGCGCCGCGCCCCGTCACCGCCCTGCCCGGCGTCGGGCCGGTGTTCGGCAAGGCGTTGCGCAGCGACGGCTATTCGACCATCGGCGATCTGGCGCGGGCGGACGTGCGCGATCTGGTCAAACGCTATGGCGAATCGGGGCTGCGCCTGCACGACCTGGCCCACGCCCGCGACGCCCGCGCCGTGAACCCCGAACGGGATCGCAAGGGGATGAGCGCCGAGACCACCTTCAACGAGGACCTGACCACAGCCGAGGCGCTGGAGGCCGAGTTGTGGCCCCTGTGCGAAAAGCTGGCGTCCAAGGCGCGCCGCGACGGGGTGGCCAGCCGCGTCCTGGTGCTGAAGCTGCGGCGCGCGGACTTCAAGATCGTGACCCGCCGCATCACCCTGCCCGATCCGGTCCAGACGGCGCGCGCCCTGTTCGCGGCCGGGCGCGACCTGCTGAAGCCCGAACTTGGCCGCCCCTATCGCCTGATCGGCATCGGCATGGCCGACGTTCAGGACGCCGAGGACGCGCCCGCCGGCCTGTTCCAGACCACCGAGACCCGCGCCCTGAAGACCGAACGGGCCATCGACGCCCTGCGCGAAAAGTTCGGCAAGGATGCGGTGGTGGCGGGCCGGGCGTTGAAGGGGTGATCACCCTTACCCTTCATCCTCAGGCTTGATCCGAGGATCGGGCGTTCGACAGATCGCGCCTCACCTCAAGCGCAATGCGGCTGAACCTCCGATCCTCGGGTCAAGCCCGAGGATGACGGAGAGGGGGTGAGATGACGGGAGTATGGGCGGAAAGAACGTGCGCTCCCTCGCTCTATCGGCTCAAATGCCCGGATGGACCTCGCCAAACGCGCCTATGACCACGGCTTTCGCCTGGACCCGATCGTCCGCAGCCTGCTGGACACCGACTTCTACAAGCTGCTGATGCTGCAGATGATCTGGCGCGAGCATCGCGACGTGCCGGTCGTGTTTCAGGTCATCAACCGGACCAAGACCGTCCGTCTGGCCGACGAGGTCGACATCGACGCCCTGCGCGAACAGCTGGATCACGCCCGGACCCTGCGCTTCACCAACAAGGAACTGGTCTGGCTGGCGGGCAACAGCTTCTATGGGGTGAAGCAGATTTTCTCGCCCGACTTCATCGCCTGGCTGACCGACTATCGACTGCCGGACTACGACCTGTCGGTTCAGGACGGGCAGTATGTGCTGACATTTTCCGGCGGCTGGGCCGATGTGACCCTGTGGGAAATCCCGGCGCTGGCCATACTGAACGAGCTGCGTTGCCGGGTCGGAATGCGGCGGCTGGGCCGGTTCGAGCTGGACATCCTGTATTCGCGCGCCAAGACCCGGCTGTGGTCCAAGGTGGAGCGGCTGCGGACCCTGCCCGACCTGGCCCTGTCCGACTTCGGCACCCGGCGGCGGCACGGCTTCCTGTGGCAAAGCTGGTGCATCCAGGCGCTGAAGGAGGGGCTGGGGTCGTCCTTCATCGGCACCTCCAACGTGCTGCACGCGATGGAGAACGATCTGGAGGCCATCGGCACCAACGGGCATGAACTGCCGATGGTGCTGGCGGCCCTGGCGCCCGACGACGCGGCCCTGGCGCGGACGCCCTACGCCGTGCTGGACGAATGGCGTCGGCATTATGCGGGCAATCTGCTGATCGTCCTGCCCGACGCCTTCGGCACCGAGGCGTTTCTGGAACAGGCGCCCGACTGGGTGGCCGACTGGACCGGCTTCCGTCCCGATTCCGCCCCGCCCATCCCGGCGGGCGAGCGTCTGATCGACTGGTGGAAGGCCAAGGGCCGCGATCCGAGGGAGAAGCTGCTGATCTTTTCCGACGGCATGGACATCGACGGCATCGAGGCGACCCACGCCCATTTCCACGGCCGCGCCCGCCTCAGCTTCGGCTGGGGCACCAATCTGACCAACGACTTCCGCGACTGCTCGCCCGCCTTCGCGCCCGAGTTGGAGCCGATCTCGCTGGTCTGCAAGGTGGTCGAGGCAGGCGGACGCCCCGCCGTCAAGCTGTCGGACAATCCGGCCAAGGCCGTGGGCGATCCGGCCGAGATCGAACGCTATCGCCGCGTGTTCGGCGTGCGCGGCCTGACGGCCCAGCCCGTCACGGTGTGAAACCCGCCCTTAAGGCCGGCAGGTCATAAGGCGGACATGAACGCCTTCATCGACAAGATGCGCCGCCGCGCCGGCCGCTATCTGGACGTCCGCCCCGTCGCCGTTCGCCCGGCGCGCGGCATCCTCAGCCTGTCGTTCGACGACATCCCCGCCTCGGCCTGGACCGAGGCCGGGCCGATCCTGGCCCAGCATGGGATCAAGGCGACCTATTATGTCTGCGGCGGCCTGTCGGGCGGGCGCAATATGGACCTGCCCCAGTTCGAGGTCGAGCATCTGCAGGCCCTCCACGCCGCCGGGCATGAGGTCGGGTGCCATACCTATGAACATGTCTCGACCCTGACCCTGACGCCGGCCGAACTGGACGCCAGCCTGGCGCGCAACGCCGCCTGGGTCGCCGAGCGGCTGGACGGTCATCAGATGGCGACCTTCGCCTATCCGTTCGGCGACTGCGCCTTGGGGGCCAAGCCGGTCATCGACAGGCGGTTCCTGTGCGGGCGCGGCGTGCGCGACGGTGTGAACCGCGCCAGGGCCGACCGAAACCTGCTGCAGGCCGTGGGTCTGGAGAGCCGTCGCCTGCCTGGTTACGATCTGGAAGCGCTGGTGGCGGAGACGGCGGCGTCGAAGGGCTGGCTGATCGCCTATGGCCACGACGTCAGCGACGCGCCCACGCCTTACGGCTGTCGTCCCGAGGACATCGACCGCCTGATCCGCCTGGCCAAGGCCGCCGATCTGGACATCCAGCCGGTCGCGGCGGCGTGGCGGTTGGCGACCCAATAGGATGCGTCACCCTCGGGCTTGACCCGAGGGCCGAGCGTCCCGCCGCATTGCGCCAACGGCGATGCACGGCCCGATCAGCGTCCGATCCTCGGGTCAGGCCCGAGGATGACGGAGGTGGGTCAAGCGGCCGCCTTCCGCCGATCCGCCCAGGCGATCAGCTCCTTGCGGGGCCAGACCATCAGCCATGAGCGGGCGGTGTATTCGCCGGTGTCGATCAGCGCCTTCCTGGATGGCGAGGCCGTGCCGGCGCGTTCGGTGTGGATCGGGGCCGGGCCCTGATGGACCATGAAGGCGCCGCCGTTCAGGGGGTTTAGCCGCAGGTGGGCCAGGCGCGGGCTGATCTCGGTCAGGGGCGGGTCGTAGAACCAGCTGGAGCCGATCATGCCCGCCAGTTCGGGACGCGCCCGGCACAGTTCCGCCGCCGTCGCCCAGGCCTCGTTCCAGCCGTCCTCGTTGAAGCCGCGCAGCCAGCGGCTTTCGGTATGGACCTCCAGCCACGGCTCGCGTTTGGCCCCCGCCGCCAGATAACGGAACAGCGGCTTGAGGCCCCAGCCGTCACGGACGTGTTTGACGATCTGGCCCGGCCCGACCGGCGACGACAGGTCGATGACCTGGCTCTTGGCCCCCGGCACGCTGAGCGCCAGGGTGAAGCGCACGTCCTTGGACCAATGATCGAAGACATAGTCGCCCTCGGCCTTGTCCAGAAACGCCGCCAGTTGTTCGATCCAATAGGGATAGAGGGCCATGACCTGGGGCGGCAGGCGCATCGCCGCTGCGCGGTCGGGCAGCTGCAGCGCCCAAGCGGCGATCAGGCCGCGTCGCACGTCGTCCGAGGCGCCCGGCCCCAGCAGGGCGTCGACCGCCTTGGCCGGCATTTCGAAATCCCAGTGGGGCGCGGCCTCCGCGGCCTTTTGCGCGGCCGGTCCGGCGGCGGCGTCGACCCGCGCCCGGTCGTCGGGCGACAGGCGCGCCAGGACGGCATGGAAGGCGGCGACGTCGGGGGTCAGGTGCATATCCATGTTCGCCAGCATGGCACACAGCGGTTGGCGAACCTTTAACCCGTGAAGGCGTGACGCCGCCCCCGCCGCGCGCTAAACCGCGCCCAGATCAACAGGAGCCGCCATGAGCATCGAAGCCCGCATCGCCGAACTCGGCCTCACCCTGCCGGAACCCGCCAAGCCGGTGGCCAGCTATGTCTCCTTCGTCCGCTCGGGCGATCAGATCACCATTTCGGGCCAGCTGTCGAACGACGCCAACGGCGGGATCAAGGGCACGGTCGGCGTGGACGTGACGCCGGAACAGGCCGTGGACGCGGCCCGTCTGTGCGGCCTGAACCTGATCGCCCAGATCAAGGCCGCCTGCGACGGCGACCTGAACCGGGTGGTCCGCATCGTCAAACTGGGCGGGTTCGTCCAGGCCGGGCCGGACTTCGAGGCCATTCCCGCCGTCATCAACGGCTGCTCGGACCTGATGGTCCAGGTCTTCGGCGACGCGGGCAAGCACGCCCGTTCGGCCGTCGGCGTCTATAAGCTGCCGCTGGGCTTCGCCGTCGAGATCGACGCGATCGTGGAGATCCGCTGATCGGCGACCTTATGATCCGCTCATCCCCGCGAAGGCGGGGACCCAGTTTTTCCGCGCCGCCAGTATTGGGACGACCAGCGGGAACGAAGGGACGAGTGGGTTCGCCAAAAGCACTGGGTCCCCGCCTTCGCGGGGATGAGCGGGGATGAGTTTTCACATCACCGTTCACGACGGGATCGCCGACATCGGCCGCGAGGCCTGGGACGTCTGCGCGCGTTCCACCGGAGATCCCTTCGTCTCCTACGACTTCCTCTACGCCTGCGAGGCGTCCGAGAGCGCAGCGCCGCGTCAGGGATGGGCGCCGCGCCATCTGGCCCTGCGCGATGACGACAACGCCGTCCTCGGCGTCATGCCCCTGTATCTGAAGGGAAACAGCCAGGGCGAATATGTCTTCGACCACAGCTGGGCCGACGCCTATGAGCGGGCCGGCGGGCGGTACTATCCCAAGCTGCTGGGCGCCGTGCCCTTCACGCCTGCGACCGGGCCGCGCCTCCTGAACCATCCCGACGCGGACGCCGCGACGGTGCGTCAGGCCCTGCTGCAGAGCGCCCTGACCCTGGTGCAGCGGCTGGGCGTCTCGTCCCTGCACGTCAACTTCCCGACCCAGCCGGAATGGGCGGCCATGACCGAGGCGGGCCTGCTGCCGCGTCAGGACATCCAGTTCATCTGGCGCAACGACGGCTATCGGACCTTCGACGATTTTCTGGCCGCCCTGTCGGCCAACCGCCGCAAGTCGATCCGGCGTGAGCGGCGCGACGCCCAGGCGGGCCTGGACATCCGCATCCTGACCGGCGCCGACATCACCGAGGCGCATTGGGACGCCTTCTTCGCCTTCTACATGGACACCGGCTCGCGCAAATGGGGGCGACCCTATCTGACGCGGGACTTCTTCGCCCGTGTCGGGGCGACGATGGCCGACCGCATCGCCCTGGTCATGGCGTTTCGGGACGACACGCCCATCGCCGGCGCCCTGAACTTCATCGGCCGCGACGCCCTGTACGGCCGCCAGTGGGGCACGCTGGACGACGTGCCCTTCCTGCATTTCGAGCTGTGCTACTATCGGGCCATCGACTTCGCCATCGCGCGCGGCCTGTCCCGCGTCGAGGCGGGGGCGCAGGGCGAGCACAAGATCGCGCGCGGCTACCTGCCCTCCCCCGTCTATTCCGCCCACTTCATCGCCGACCCAGCCCTGCGCGAGCCCGTCGCCCGCTACCTAGAGGGCGAAGGCCCGGCGGTCGAGGAACAGAGGGCCGCGATGACCGCCGAACTATCGCCGTTCAAACAGGGCTCGCATTGAGTTTTGACGGCCTGATCCCGCGATAGCGGGACGGATGGGTTCATCACAACGCGCACAGCGAGGCACGACGAACACAGCGAGATCCGCTCCGTTGTGATCGCTGTGTCCCGTCGTGTTCGTTGTGATGAACCGAGCGTTCGACGATCACGACAAAGAAAAAGGCCCGGCTGTTTCCAGCCGGGCCTTCCGCCGTCTCGCCTGCCGGCGGTCAGGCCGTCTCTTCTTCCTCTTCCGACTTGGCCGGGGCGCCCGAGGGGCCGGCGATGTCGAAGTCGATCTTGCCGTCCTTCAGCTGGACCTTGACGTGTCCGCCACGTGTCAGGCGGCCGAACAGGATGTCGTCGGCCAGCGGCTTCTTGATCGAGTCCTGAATGACCCGCGCCAGGGGACGCGCGCCATACAGTTCGTCGAAGCCGTTCTTGGCCAGCCAGTCCGCGGCTTCGTCGGTCAGTTCGATGGTGATGTTGCGATCCGCCAGCTGGGCTTCCAGCTGCAGCACGAACTTGGTCACGACCGAACGGATCGTCTCGGCGCCCAGCGACTTGAAGGCCACGATGGCGTCCAGGCGGTTCCTGAACTCGGGCGCGAACAGGCGCTGGATGGCCTTGTCGTCCTCGCCCTCGACCTTGCCCCGGCCGAAGCCGATGGAGGCGCGGGCGTTGTCGGCGGCGCCGGCGTTGGTGGTCATGATCAGGATGACGTTCCTGAAGTCGACCTTCTTGCCGACCGCATCGGTCAGCATCCCATTGTCCATCACCTGCAGCAGTATGTTGTAAACGTCCGGGTGCGCCTTCTCGATCTCGTCCAGCAGGATGACGGCGTGCGGATGCTGGTCCACCGCGTCGGTCAGCAGGCCGCCCTGGTCATGGCCCACATAGCCCGGAGGCGCACCGATCAGACGGCTGACCGTATGCCGCTCCATATATTCCGACATGTCGAAGCGCTGCATCTCGATGCCCAGGGTGGCGGCGAGCTGCTTGGCCACCTCGGTCTTGCCCACGCCGGTCGGGCCGCTGAACAGGAAGCTGCCGATGGGCTTGTTCGGATCGCGAAGACCGGCCCGCGCCAGCTTCATCGCCGCCGAGACCTGTTCGATGGCCTGTTCCTGACCGAAGACGACGCGCTTCAGATCGGTTTCCAGCTCGCGCAGGCTTTCGGTGTCGGACTTGGACACCGACTTGGCCGGGATGCGGGCCATCTTGGCGATGACGGCCTCGACCTCCTTCTGGCCGATGACCTTCTTGCGCTTGGATTCGGTCAGCAGCATCTGCGACGCCCCGGCCTCGTCGATCACGTCGATCGCCTTGTCCGGCAGTTTGCGGTCGGTCATGTAGCGGGCCGACAGTTCGACCGCCGTGCGGATGGCGCTGTCGGTGTAGCGGACCTTGTGGTGCTGCTCGTAATAGGTCTTGAGGCCCTTCAGGATCTTGACCGTATCCTCGACCGTCGGCTCGTTGACGTCGATCTTCTGGAAGCGCCGCACCAGGGCGCGGTCCTTCTCGAAGTGCTGGCGATATTCCTTATAGGTCGTCGACCCCATGCAGCGCAGGGTGCCGGACGCCAGGGCGGGTTTCAGCAGGTTGGAGGCGTCCATCGCCCCGCCCGAGGTCGCGCCCGCGCCGATCACCGTGTGGATCTCGTCGATGAAGAGGACCGCGTTGTCGTGGTTCTCCAGCTCCTTGACCACCTGTTTCAGCCGCTCCTCGAAGTCGCCGCGATAGCGGGTTCCGGCCAGGAGCGCGCCCATGTCCAGCGAATAGATGGTGGCGTCCTTCAGAACGTCGGGCACCTCGCCGTTGACGATCTTGCGGGCCAGCCCCTCGGCGATGGCGGTCTTGCCGACGCCCGGATCGCCGACCAGCAGCGGATTGTTCTTGGTGCGGCGGCACAGGATCTGGATCGAGCGTTCGACCTCGGCCTGACGACCGATCAGGGGATCGACCTTGCCCTGGCGCGACTTCTCGTTGAGGTCGACGCAATAGGCCTCCAGCGCCTCGCCGCCCTGTTTGACGGCCGACTGGTCCTCGGCCTCCTCGGGCGATGCGCCCTTGGCGGGCTTGGCCTCGGACGCGCCGGCCTTTTTGGCGATGCCGTGGGCGATGAAGTTCACCGCGTCATAGCGCGTCATGTCCTGCTCCTGCAGGAAATAGGCGGCGTGGCTCTCGCGCTCGGAGAAGATGGCGACCAGGACGTTGGCGCCGGACACTTCCTCGCGGCCGGACGACTGGACGTGGATCACCGCGCGCTGGATCACGCGCTGGAAGCCGGCGGTCGGCTTGGCGTCCTCGCCGTCGGCGGTGGCCAGGGCGGCCAGATCGTTGTCGACATAGAGGGTCAGCGCCGCCTTCAGCGCATTCAGATCGACGTTGCAGGCGCCCATGACGCCGGACGCATCCGGGTCGTCGATCAGCGCCAGCAGCAGATGCTCCAGCGTGGCGTATTCGTGCCTGCGCGCATTGGCGTATCCCACCGCGCGGTGCAGGGTTTCTTCGAGAGGACGGGAAAATGAAGGCATCGGGAGGCTCCTCTCAGTCCTTTTCCATCGTGCATTGCAGAGGGTGCTGGTGGCGGCGCGCGGTCTCGATGACCTGGGCGACCTTGGTTTCGGCGACCTCGTAGGTGAAGACGCCGCAGACCCCCACGCCATGCTGATGCACATGCAGCATGATGCGGGTCGCTTCCTCGCGGCTCTTCTGGAAGAACCGCTCCAGCACATAGACGACGAATTCCATCGGCGAATAATCGTCGTTCAGAATCAGCACCCGATACAGCGAGGGTCTCTGAAGCTTCGGCTTGGTTTCGGTGACGACGGCGGTTCCTTGTCCGCCGCCGGTCTCACCGGGCCTTTGAATGGGCATTCGTGTTCCGTAATCGGGGAGTCGTCTTGGCTAACAGATAGGGAATGATGGCCTGATTTGAAGCGGCGTCCAGTCACGGATTACGTGAATGGCAAATCACGGATGCAGAACGAAAAAAGGCCCCGGAGCGAACCCCGGGGCCTTCTTCGATTATAATGTCGCTGTGGCTTAGCGCGCGGCCTGGAAGCTTTCGACCGAGGCGGTGACGCGCTCGTTCAGGGGCTTCAGGCTGTCCTTGACCGTGTTGGCGACGATCTCGTTCGTCTTGGTCATTTCGGCGACGTAGCGTTCCATGGACTTCTTGGCCCAGACGGTCTGCAGTTCGAAGAACTCCTGCACCGAACGGGCGGTCGACAGTTCCTTGGAGGCGGCGACGCCTTCTTCCCACGAGGTTTTGGCGAAGCCCAGGGCCTGTTGCGACAGGGCCTCGGCGCCCTTCTGGGCGACGGTGGCCGACTCGACCATGGCGTCCAGGTTCTTCTTGCCGTGGGCGTTCAGTTCGCCCAGCGAGGCGACCGACTTGTCGATGCCTTCGCGGAAAGCCTGGGTTCCGGCGGCCTGGAGGGTTTCGGCCTGGGCCTTGACCTTGGCGGCGGTCTGATCGGCGGTCTTCTTCATCGTTTCGGCGGCGTCGGCCATGATGTCTCTCCGGTGATTGCCCGCCTTTGGGGGAGGACGGCGGTGCGGAAATCTGATGCGAGGCGAACCCTCGCAGAACCGCAATATGCTGCATGTGCGAAGAGAATGCAAGGCCGCCTTGTGCGCTGCACAATGTGATCGTCGATAAGCTGGAAGGCATAACCCCGATAGGCGGGTCAAATTCGCGTTGACGGGCGGTTAACCACCATGAAACCCCCGGTTCCTATGCTAACCCTTTCATCGCGTCGGCCGGGGGGCCTGCCGCACCCTGCTCGCCAAGGGCTTGATTACCAAGGGGTTGTATCGCCCATGATCGCCTTCCTCCGCCGCGGACTGTTCGCCCTCCTCGCCGCCTCGCTGGTGCTGGGCGTCCATGTCCGCCCGATCGAGGCCCAGTCGCAGGAAAGCAGCCGTTACGCAGCCATCGTGATCGATGCGGCGACCGGAGAGGTGCTGTTCGCCCGCCACGCCGACAGCCGCCGCTATCCTGCATCCCTGACCAAGATGATGACCCTGTATCTGACTTTCGAGGCGCTGGAGCAGGGCAAGGCGCACCTGAACGACGTACTGACGATTTCGCCGCGCGCGGCGTCTCAACCCCCGTCGAAACTGGGCCTGGCGGCGGGGCAGACCATCACCCTGGACAACGCCATGCGGGCCACGGCGGTCCGTTCGGCCAACGACATGGCCCTGGCCATCGGCGAGCATATCGGCGGGTCCGAGGCGCGCTTCACCAATATGATGACGATGAAGGCCGAACAGCTGGGCATGACCCAGACGCGCTACGTCACCGCCAACGGCCTGCCCGATGCGCGCCAGCTGACCTCGGCGCGCGACCAGGCGATCCTGGCGCGGGCCATCATGCGCGATTTCCCCCAGTATTACAGCTATTTCGGCCTGCACGACTGGGCTTACAACGGGCGCACCTATCGCAACACCAACGGCCTGCTGCCGACGGGACGCGGCTATGACGGGATGAAGACCGGCTACACCAACGCCTCGGGCTACAATCTGGCGGCGTCGGCCGTGCGCGACGGACGGCGACTGATCACCATCGTTCTGGGCGGCCGCTCGACAGCCAGCCGCAACGCCCACGTCGCCGAACTGATGGACACCGGGTTCGAGGTCGAACGCCGCCGCGCCCAGGGCGAACGCATTCAGGTCGCCCAGACCTTCTTCGAACAGCGCGGCTTCGGCCTCGGCGGGGAATCCGCGACAGGCGACGCCCCCATCGCCTACGCCTCGATCCGCGACGACGAGGAGGGAGAGGCCCCGGGCTCCACCGCCGTCGCCTATACGGCCGCCCCGGCGCCGGCGGTCCTGCCGACCCGCGTCGCGCCCTCGCCGTCCGAACGCGCGGCCAGCCAGCGCGCCGCCGCGACCGCCCAGGCGGCGGGCCAAGCCGCCGCCGCGCCCCGCGCGCCGCACAACGTCACCGCCTCTCTGAACGGCGCGCCCGCGAGCGCCGTCGCGGCCCCTTCGACAACGCCGCGCCGCACCACGCCGCCGCCCTCCCGCGAGCCGGCCCGCGCCGCCGCCCGCGCGCCCGCCGGCCGATGGGCGGTTCAGGTCGGCGCCTTCCGCGACGAAAAGGTCGCCAACGACTGGCTGACCGAACTGAACCGCCGCTTCCGCACCCAGTTCGCTACGGCCGAGCGCAACGTCCAGACCGCCGGCGACTGGTATCGCTCGCGCTTCACGGGCCTGACGGAGACGGGCGCCAAGTCGGCGTGCGAGGCCCTGGCCGAACGGCGCGTCACCTGCATGGTGATCGGCCCCAACTGACGCGCCTGTCGCGACCGGAACAAATGTTCTTGCTTTGTTCCGGTCAATGATCCATCGTCCTTCCTATGGAAACCGCCAAGGGAAGAGGCGCGCGTTCGAATGCCACAGGCCGCTACGAACCTGAACAGCATGTGTCGTTCGATGACGGCTGGACGCGCGACGACGCCGAGCCCGCGCCTCTGCGCACCACCCTCACGCCGGAACACGCCCGCACGATCATCGCCCGGAACGACAGCCCGGACATCGGATTCGACCGCTCCATCAACCCGTACAAAGGTTGCGAACATGGCTGCATCTACTGTTACGCCCGTCCGTCCCATGCCTGGATGGGCCTATCCCCGGGCCTGGATTTCGAGAGCAGGATCTTCTTCAAGCCCCAGGCCGCACGTCTGCTGGAACAGGCGTTTCTCGCACCCCGATACCGATGCAAGCGCATCCACATAGGCGGCAACACCGACCCCTATCAGCCGGTCGAGCGTGAACTGGGATCGACGCGCGCGATCCTGGAGGTGATGCAGCGGTTCAACCATCCGTTCAGCATCATCACCAAGTCGGTGCTGATCGGACGCGACGCCGACATCCTGGGACCGATGGGCAAGGCGGGTCTGGCCTCCGCCTTCGTCTCCATCACCACCCTGGACCGGGGACTGGCCCGGGCGATGGAGCCGCGCGCCTCCACCCCCGCCAAGCGGCTGGAGGCTATTTCCAGGCTGGCCGATGCAGGCTGTCCGGTGGGGGTGGGCTTCGCTCCGGTCATTCCCGGCCTGAACGACCACGAACTGGAATCGATTCTGGAGGCGGCGGCCAAGGCAGGCGCCACGCGCGCCATGTATGTGACGCTGCGCCTGCCTCTGGAGATCAAGGATCTGTTCCGCGAATGGCTGGCAGACGCCCGTCCCGACCGGGCCGCGCGCGTCATGTCCCTGATCCGCCAGACGCGCGGCGGCAAGGATTACGACGCCGACTGGTCCCAGCGGATGAAGGGCGCCGGCCCGGTCGCCGAACTGATCGGAGCGCGGTTCAAGGCGGCGATCAAACGCTATGGCCTGGACACGCCTCGCCGCCTGCTGGACGAGACGCAGTTCCGCGTGCCGCCGGATGCGCGACCGCAGATGGACCTGTTCGACCTGCTGCAGGCCATGCCCGAAGTCGGGATTGCCTGACGGCCGCGCTTGCGGTTAGCGTCCCTGATCCTGGGGGACATCATGATCAAACGTCTATCGGCGCTGTTGGGCGCAGCCGCGCTTCTGTCCGGCTGCGTCACCGTGGAGGTGCCGGAGGGTGAGTTCTTCTATCCCGACGCGCGGGTGAAGGCCGAGAACATGGTCCTGACGCCCGGCCCCGCCGTGGCGGGCGGCGAGACCCTGTCCCTGCCCTATTCCGGCGGCGCGGTCGCCGCGACGCGGGTCAGAACGGGCCGGGCGGACGCGCCTCTGATCCTGTACTGCGGCGGCAATCTGTTTCGGCGCGGCGTCAACGGGGCGGCGGTCGCGCGCGAGCTGGCGCCCTTCGGCGATGTGCTGATGTTCGACTATCCCGGATCGGGCGACACGCCGGGCCAGGCCGATTTCGCCACCTACCGCGCCGCCGGACAGGTCGTCGCCGCCAGCGCCCGCGCCCAGGCCGATGCCGAAGGGCGCCGGCTGATCGCCTGGGGCCATTCGCTGGGCGGCCCGGTTTGCGCCGAGGCCGCACGCCTGATTCGCGCCGACGCCGTGGTTCTGGAGGCCACGACCCCGACCGCTCGCGCGGCGGTGGATCAGATGCTGGGCCTGTGGCGGCCCCTGATCCGCGTCCAGATGGCCGCGCCTCTGGCCGCCATCGACGTGCCGGCCGTGCTGAACGGCTATACCGGCCGTGTCGTGGTGCTGGAGGCCGGTCGCGACCAGACCCTGCCGCCCGCGCTCAGCCGCATCCTGGCCAGGGATATGGAAACGCGCGGGGTGGACGTCCGGCGCCTGGTCTTCCCGCGCGCGGGCCACGGCGACATTCCCGACCAGCCCGACTTCGCCGCGCGCGTCGGAGCAGCCCTGAACTAATCGTCGGCGGCCGAGGGATCGATGGCGCGGGTGACGAGATCGCGCCAGGTCGGGTCGCTGTCGTCGACCAGATCGACGTCCTCCAGCAGGGCGACCGCCCCCTCCCCGTCCGGCAGGACCAGACCCAGTATCTCCATCTCCTCGCCGTCCGAACCCAGATGGCTTTCGGCCTGAACGGCGACCGCCGCCTGTTCGCCGTCATCGTCCCACCAGATCACCGGCTGGGGCAGGTCCATCGCAATGGGGCGCGGATCGTCGGTGTCGCCAAGCGCGAAGATGGCGCGGCGCGCCTGCACGTCGTCCAGCGTCGCGACCGCCCCAATGAACGGCTTCAGCCGGCCCCAGTCGTCGGCGTCGAAGCCGCCGCCGTCTTCCTCGCCAAGGTCGTCGGTCATCTCGGTCATGATCTGTCCTATCGCCTGAAAACCGCGACCAGTTCGACGTGGGCGGACCACAGGAACTGGTCGATGGGCGTCACCGCATCCAGCCGGAAGCCGGCGTCGATCAGGACGCGGGCGTCGCGCGCGAAGGTCTGCGGATTGCACGATACGCCGACGACCACGGCGGCCTTGGTCGTGGCGATCTGGGCCGTCTGTTCGATTGCGCCGGCGCGGGGCGGGTCGAAGACGATGGCGTCGCAGCCCTTCAGGTCATAGGGCGTCATCGGACGGCGGAACAGGTCCCGCGCCTCGGCGGTGATCGCCTTCATGCCCCTGGCCGAACCGACGGCGGATTTCAGGGCGTCGATGCCGGGTTTGGAGGCGTCGGCCGCGATCACCGGAGCGACCGTCGCCAGGGGGAAGGTGAAGGTTCCGGCCCCGCAGAACAGATCGGCGACCTTCTTCGCGCCCTTCACCGCCGCGACGGCGCGGGCCGTCATGGCCGCCTCTGCTGGGGGCGCCGCTTGCAGGAAGCCGCCGGCCGGCAGGGCGACCGTCGCGAGTCCAAAGGCCACCGTCGGTTGGCGCGCCATCACCAGAATCTCGCCCGCTAGGCTCAACCGCGCCAGGTCCGCCCGATGCGCGGCCTGCACCGCCTGGGTGCGGGCGTCGGCGGACAGACCGCCGCCCGAACGCCGCTCCACCCCCGTCACATCGACGTCCAGCCCTGTCAGGGTCCAGGTGACGTGTAGCGTCGGCGCGGATTTCGGATGTTCGAAGAAGGCCGCCGCCACCTGCGCCAGAACGGGAATCGCCTGAACGATGCGAGGGTCGGCCACCGGGCAGGCCGTGACCTCGACCAGCCGCCAGGACCGCCGCGCCTTGAACCCCAGCACCACCCGGCCGTCGGCGTCGCGCCGGGCATGAAGGGCCACGCGGCGGCGGCTGCCGGGCGGGGTGGCGATGGTCGCCTCGATCTCCGTCTCGATCCGTTCGCGCGCCAGGGCCAGTCGCACCTGCTCGCGCTTCCAGTCCAGATAAGGCCCTTCGGCCCAGTGCTGCAGCGAACAGCCGCCGCAGTCGCCATATTGCGGCGAGACCGGCGCGATCCGATCCGGGCTGGGCGTGACGATCTCGACGCCTTCCAGCCGACCGTCCACGACCTGACCGCGCACGGTTTCGCCGGGCAGGGTCAGGCCGGCGAACACCGGCCCCGCAGGCGTGCGGGCGACGCCGTCGCCCTGGCCGCCGACGCGGTCGATGATGAAGGTCTCCATCGCCGGGCTTCTAGCCGCCGCCGAAAGGCCGCTCAAGTCGCGGCGGGCTCGACTACGCGCCACTCGCCTGAAAGATGAACGAAGATGAACAAGGCGCTCAAATGCCGTTCAGCTTCGCTGTCTTAAATCGGACTGCAACGAGACACGAGGCTTGCCGTTAACCGTTGACGGAAATCGTTCGGTCCTCGGAAGGGTTGAAAAAATGCGTCTCTCCAAGTCTTCGCTCGCCGCCGCGGCCGCCCTGGCCCTCGGCGTCACGGCCGCCCCGATGGCGGCCTCGGCTCAGAACTACTATGGCTACGGCTACAGCCAGAACTACGGCACCGGGGCCTATGCGCCGTCCTACAACTACGGTCGCGGCTACCCGTCCTACGACCCGTGCGCGCGTGAGCGTCAGGGTCGAACCGGCGCCGGCGCGGTGATCGGCGGCGGCGCGGGCGCCGTCATCGGATCGCAACTGGCCGCGCGCGGTCGTCGCACCGAAGGCAGCATCCTGGGCGGCGTTCTCGGCGCCGTGGTCGGTTCGCAGGTCGGGCGTTCCAGCTCCGACGCCTGCCGCAGCTATCAGAGCAGCTATGGCTCCAGCGGTTACTATAACCAGGGCTATAGCCAGCCGACCTACGGCTACTACGACAACCGCTACACCGGCGATCAGGGCTATCGCTACGACGACTACGACCGTCGTTCCGACTACGCCTATGACGGCGGCGGCTATTACGACGACCGTTCGCGCCCGGTCGATTCCTATCGCAACTCCGACGGATGCCGCCTGGCCGAGAGCCAGATCCGTCTGCCCGATGGTCGCACGGACACCCGCTATGTCCGCACCTGCCCCGACCAGTACGGCCGCTATCGCGTCGTCGATTAATTTTCAGCCCCCCTGTCGATCGACGATGTGACGGGAGCCGCCGGAGGATCAGTCCTCCGGCGGTTTCTCTTTGTTAGTGGGCCTGTCGCATGGTCGCTCTGCTAGGCGCGCTTTGCCCAGAGCAGGAATTCGACGTTGCCGTCGCCGCCGGTAATGGGGCTTTCAGCCGTGGCCTGGACGGTCCAGCCGACGCTGTCCAGCCAGTCGGAGACGCGCCGAACCGCCGCCGCATGGGCCTCAGGGTTCTTGACTACGCCCTTCTTGCCGACGCCGCCCGGGCCGTCCGCCTCGAACTGGGGCTTCACCAGCGTCACCAGATCGGCGTCGTCCGCCGCCAGCGCCAAGGCGGCGGGCAGCACCTTCGACAGGCTGATGAAACTGGCGTCGCAGACGATCAGAGACGGCGCCTGCGGGATCAGGTCAGGGTTCAGGTCGCGGGCGTCCGTCCGCTCCAGATTGACCACGCGCGGATCGTCGGCGACCCGGTCGTGCATCTGGCCGAAACCGACATCGACGGCGAAGACGCACGCCGCGCCGCGATCCAGACAGACCTCGGTGAAGCCGCCGGTCGAGGCGCCGACGTCCAGCGCCACCCGCCCCTCGACCGCGATCGGCCACAGGCCCAGCGCATGGTCCAGTTTCAGCGCGCCGCGTCCGACCCAGCGATGCGCGGGCTGGGCCTCCAGCACCGCCTCTTCGTCCACCTGCTCGGACGGCTTTTGCACCGCCACGCCGTCGGCGAGGACCAGACCGGCCTCGATCGCCGCCCTGGCCCGCGCGCGGCTGTCGAACAGACCGCGTGCGACCAGAAGCTGATCGATGCGGGACTTCACCCGATCTCGCTGAGCCGGGCCAGCGCCGCCTGCAGCTTGACCTTGCCAGCCTCGGCCTCGGTCAGTTTGGCGCGCTGTTCGTCCACCACTTCCGGCGCGGCGCGGGCGACGAAGTTGGGGTTGCCCAACTTCTTGTTCACATGGCCGATGTCGCTGTCGAAGGCGGCGATCTCCTTCTCCAGACGCGCCCGTTCGGCGGTCAGGTCTATAATGCCCGCCAGCGACAGGGCGACGGTCGAACCGCCCGAGACGTAGGTCACGGCGCCGGTCGGGGCCGCGTCCGCCGATCCGACCTCTGACACGCGGCCCAGGGTCAGGATCAGGTCGCGGTGGCGGGCGGCGCGTTCGGCGGTCACGGCGTCGGGCGCGACGAAGGCCAGCGGCGGCTTGGCCGACGGCGGTACGTTCATCTCGGCGCGCAGACCCCGGATTTCACCAACCAGATCGACCAGCCAGCCGATCTCGGCCTCGGCCGAGGCGTCGATGAAGGCGTCCGGCAGCACCGGCCATTCGGCGCCGATCAGCAAGGACTCGCGTGCCGGGCCTTCCTTGCCCAGTTCGGCCCACAACTCCTCGGTGATGAAGGGCATGACCGGGTGCAGCAGTTTCAGCGTCTGGTCCAGCGTCCAGGCGGTCATGGCGCGGGTCTCGGCCTTGGCCGCCTCGTCCGATCCCTGGAACACCGGCTTGGCCAGTTCCAGATACCAGTCGCAGAAGACGTTCCAGACGAAGCGGTACAGGGCGCCCGCCGCATCATCGAACCGACCGCCTTCGATGGCGTCGGACACGGCGCGTTCGGTCTTGGTCAGTTCGCCTCTGATCCAGCGGTTGATCGTCTGTTCGACGGTTGCGGGATCGAAACCGTCGACGCGGCGCGCCTCGTTCATCTGGCTGAAGCGGGCTGCGTTCCACAGCTTGGTGCCGAAGTTGCGATAGCCCTCGATCCGCTGTTTCGACAGTTTGATGTCGCGCGTGCCCGACAGGATGGCCATGGTGAAGCGCAACGGATCGGCGCCCAGCTCGTCGATGATGCCCAGGGGGTCGATGACGTTCCCCTTGGATTTTGACATCTTCTGGCCCTTCTCGTCGCGGACCAGACCGTTGATGATGACCCGCTTGAACGGAGCCTGGCCGTCCATGAAGTGCAGGCCCATCATCATCATCCGGGCGACCCAGAAGAAGATGATGTCCGCCGCCGTGACCAGATCGCTGGTCGGATAGAACCGCTCCAGATCCTCGGTCTTCTCGGGCCAGCCCATGGTCGAGAACGGCCACAGAGCCGAGGAGAACCAGGTGTCCAGAACGTCCTCGTCCTGGGTCAGGGCGACCTCGGAATCATAGTCCGCCATCGCCTGTTCGCGGGCGTCCTCCTCCGTTTCGGCGACATAGATTTCGCCGTTCGGGCCGTACCAGGCCGGGATGCGGTGGCCCCACCACAGCTGGCGCGAAATGCACCACGGCTCGATGTTCCTCAGCCATTCGAAATAGATCTTCTCGTAGGACTTGGGCTCGAACACCGTGTCGCCCTGCTCCACCGCCTTCAGCGCGGGCTGGGCCAAGACCTTGGCGTCGACGTACCACTGGTCCGTCAGCCACGGCTCGATGACCACGCCGGAGCGGTCGCCGTGCGGGACGACGTGTTTGGTCTTCTCGATCTCGCGCAGCCAGCCCTCTGCCTCGGCGCGGGCGACGATAGCCTTGCGCGCGGCGAAGCGGTCTTGCCCAACATAGTCCGACGGCACGTCCGACGTGTCGGCGTCGGTGACGCGGCCGAAAGCGTCCAGAATGTTCAGCGACGGCAGACCGGCGCGCTTCCCAACGCCGAAGTCATTGAAATCATGGGCTGGCGTGATCTTCACCGCGCCCGAGCCCTTGGTCGGATCGGCATAGTCGTCGGCGACGATGGGGATGCGACGGCCCACGATGGGCAGGGTCACGAACTTGCCGACCAGACCGGCATAGCGTTCGTCGTCGGGGTGAACGGCGACGCCGGTGTCGCCCAGCATGGTCTCGGGTCGGGTCGTGGCGACGACGATGAAGTCGCGCGTCTCCCACTCGGTCGCCTTGCCGTCCTCGTCGAAAGCGACCGGGTGTGCGTAGGTGACCCCGTCGGCCAGCGAATAGGCGAAGTGCCAATAGGCGCCGTCCACCTCGCGCTGCTCGACCTCCAGGTCGGAAATGGCGGTCTGGAAATGCGGGTCCCAGTTCACCAGCCGCTTGTCGCGATAAATCAGGCCGTCCTTGTGCAGTTGCACGAAGACCTTGCGGACGGCGGCGTTCAGCCCCTCGTCCAGGGTGAACCGCTCACGCGACCAGTCGCACGATGCGCCGAGGCGGCGCAACTGGCGCACGATGGTCCCGCCGGATTCGGCTTTCCATTGCCAGACCTTATCGATGAAGGCCTCGCGGCCCATGTCGCGGCGGCCGACATTGCCGGCCGCGGCCAGCTGACGCTCGACCACCATCTGGGTGGCGATGCCGGCGTGGTCCGTGCCGGGCAGCCACAGCACCGCCTTGCCCTTCATCCGGTGATAGCGGGCCAGGATGTCCTGAAGCGTGTTGTTCAGCGCGTGACCGATGTGCAGGCTGCCCGTCACGTTCGGCGGCGGAATGACGATCGAATAGGCGCCCTCGGCCCCTTCGGTACGGGGCGCGAACAGGCCGCTCTCCTCCCACTGGGCATAGAGGCGAGGCTCGGCGGCCTGGGGTTCGAAAGTCTTCTCAAGCATGACGTCTGGTCTTTTGCAAAATGCGAAAGGGCGGCCCCTTCAGGAGCCGCCCCTCGGATTAGTCTGGGCTGAGGCGAAGGGCTAGGCGCTGCGCGCGATGCGTTCGACTTCCTTGCGTACCTGGGCCTCGACGATGGCCGGCAGATTGGCGTCCAGCCAGTCCTTCAGCATGGGCCGCAGCATTTCGGCGACCATGGCCTCCACCGTATTGCCGCTGACGAAGGGCAGGTCGCCGGTCGAGGCGGCCGGCGCGGGTTCCGGCTTCTTGAAGCTGGCGGCCAGGCCCGCGAAGGCCGAGGCGGCGCTGGCGGCGGCGCTGTCGCCGACCAGAGTGTCGTAGGCCGGCTCCGAAGCCGGGGCGACGGACGGAGCGGCGGGCGGCTCAGGCGCCTGATAGGGTTCGACCGGGCTGACATCCAGGTCGCCGATGGTCTCGACCGGCGTGGGCTCGTAACGATCGGTCAGGTCCAGCACATCGTCCTCGACGGCGGGCGCCGCTTCGGCCTCGAAAGGGGCGGCGAAGACGGTTTCGGCCGCAGCGGCCGGGGCCTCGGCTGCGACTTCGGCCGGCGTTTCGACCTCAGGCGCCGATTCGGCGGCCGGGGTTTCGGCGGGCGCCTCGTCTTCGGAGATGATCCGGCGAATCGACGCCAGAATCTCTTCCATGGTCGGTTCCTGGGCGGACTGATCGGTCATGGCGCAACCTTGGGCGAGGCCTGGGACGAAAGATGGCTCACGGAACGATCCGCGCGCCGCGAACGGGACAAAGACAGACGACGGATCGTCTGGAATCTCTGTCTTGTCGTCGCATCTTCGCCCGCTGGAATCAACGGGCTGCGTTCGCGGGGCGCGGGTTAGGGGGTCAGTTGCGGGGCGCGGTGCGCACCGTCTCGCCCTTCAGCTGGGTGTCGATGGGCGCGTCTGGCGCGTCCAAGGCGCCCACGATGGGCGGCGAGGCGACGCGGTCCAGGCCTTCGATCACGCCGTCCCACGGCAGGCCGCCGCGACCCTGGACCTGATCGTAGTTGGTCTTGGGGTCGTAGGCGTCGACGGTCGGGTTCAGCGCCGGTCCTTCCAGCTGGCCCATGGCGGCCAGCAGAGAGGCGCGGGCGACGTATTCGGCGGCGCGGGCGCTGGCCACGGCGGTCTGGGAGGCGCGCAGCGTCACTTCCTGGTTCAGCACGTCCAGGGTGGTGCGCAGGCCCACCTGCGCCTCCTGACGGACGCCCTCGGCGGCGACGGAGGCGGCGCGCACCGCCTCCGTCCCGGCCGTCACATTGGCGCGGGTCGACAGGACCTGGGCGTAGGCCGAGCTGACGTTCTGAAGCACGGTGCGGCGTTCGCCCTCGATGGCCATCTGGGCGGCGTTGGCGCGCTCCAGCGCCTGTGCCACGCGCGACTGGTTCAGCCCGCCGGTGAACAGCGGCACCGACAGGGTGGCGCCGGCGGTGAAGCTGCGGCGGTCGGCAAGCTGGCCCAGGTCGCCCAGATCGTTGGACGATCCGCCATAGGAGGCGGTGGCGCGCACCGACGGCATATATTCCGAACGGGCGGCGGCGACGGCGGCCTCGGCCCCCTGCAACTGATACGTAGCGGCCAGGATGCCGGGATTGCGCTGCAACGCCGTCTCCATGGCGACGTCGAAGTCGGTCGGCACGTCCGGCAGGGTCGGCGCGGCCTCCAGATCAGTCGGCGACTGGCCCACGACGGCGGCGTAGGCGGCGCGCGAGGTGGCCAGTTGCGCCTGGGCGTTGGCCAGATCGGCCTCGGACTGGGCCTGGGACGCCTCGGCCTGGGCGACGTCGGTGCGGGTGATCTCCCCCACCTCGAAGCGGGCGCTGGTCTCTTCCAGCTGGCGTTGCAGGACGCTGAGGTTCTCCTGGCGGATACGCAGGATCTCCATGTCGCGGGTCACGTTCACATAGGCCTGGATGACCGACAGCATGACCGACTGTTCGATCTGACGCAGGTTTTCGCGACCGGCCAGAACGCCGGCGCGGGCCTGGTCGATGGCGCGCGCCGTGCGGCCGCCGGTCCACAGATTCTGGCTCAGGCTGACGCCGACATTGGCGCCCTGTGTCTCGGACGAGGAGGTCGAGACCTGGGTGTCCGGGATGCCGTCGTTGTTGGTGTCGACGAACTGGGTCACGGCGGGGAAGTCGTTGCGGGAATAGTCGACCCCGGCCGAGGCGCTGAGCGTCGGGCGCAGGCCCGAACGCGCCTGAACCACCGTCTCGTCCAGCGCGCGCTGGCTGGCGCGCTGAGCCAGCAGGTTGGGATTGGTGCGATAGGCCAGGGCGATGGCGTCCTGAAGCGTCTCGGCCCAGGCCGGCGCGCCCAGGCCGGTCATCACGGCGACAACTGCGGCCGAAGCCAGCACACGCGAGCGTTTCAACATTGTCCGTCCTTGCCCGACGCCCCGAAAGGAACGCCCGAATGTTTCTCAGGCGTAACTGCGGCCTGACTGAACCACACGCCAGTTAAGTTTTATTCACGGTCGCCGGCGCGCGATGCGTCGCTCGGCGATGGCGCCACTACAGCGCGAAGGTAGGCGCCGGCGTCAACTCGGCAAGGACCGCCGGCGAGGAATCGAACAGTTCGCGGCGCGACAGCCCCTCGGGCGTCTTCACGAACAGGGCCGCCTTGCCGATGGCGCCGCGACGCTCGACCACCACGATGCGCCCGCCGGGACGCAGCGCGGCGCTCCACGATTCGGGCAGGGCCGCGACCCCGCCCTCGGACACGATCAGATCCCAGTTTTCGCCGGCCGGCTGCGAAAGCGGCTGAACCATCGTTGCGACACCCTCTGCGGACAGGGCCTCTCCGACAATGCCGAACACGGCCTCGTCCGATTCCTGGGCCGTGACGGTCAAACCCATCCGGGCCAGAAGGGCGGCGGCGTAGGGGGCGGCGACGGCCAGGGCCTTTCCCCCTTCCCGCGCATCGGCGGCCTGCAACAGCTTGGCCACGTCGCGCGCCGGCATCAGGCGGCGATCCCCGGCGATGGGCAGGGCCTCTTCGGAATAGGCGGCGAAGGCGCGGTCGGGCGCACAGAACTGTTCGCGCGGCACGGCCATCATGGCCAAGTGAATCGCGCGATCCGTCACGTCGTTCACCCGCACCTGCGAGTCGACCATAGCCTTGCGCTCGGCGGTGAAATCCATCTGTGGGCAGCCTTCAACGATAATCCGGGAGGAAAACTCGCGCGCTTATAGGTCCGTGCGTTGCAGCGGACAATCCGATCTGATAGCGAACGCCCCTCGCAATGACCGCCTCCGAGAAATCGGGGATCAAAAGCGGCCTGATGGCGGAGTGGTGACGCAGAGGACTGCAAATCCTTGCACCCGGGTTCGATTCCCGGTCAGGCCTCCATTGCGACGATACGGACGAAGGCCGCCCCCAGGGGCGGCCTTTTCGTTTCAGGCCTCCAGAACCGTCGTGGTCAGATGATGCAGGGCGACCGCGCTGGTCGCCGCGACGTTCAGCGAATCGAATCCCCCCGCCATGGCGATGCCGATGGGGCGACAGCGGTCGATGACCGCCTGCGGCAGGCCCGGCCCCTCCGACCCCAGCACCACCGCGACCGGCCCCTTGCGTCGATAATCCGCCAGACGCTGGCCCGCCGAAGGGGTCAGGGCCAGGACCTCGACACGCGCCCGGGTCAAGGCGTCCAGAATGTCGGACGAAGGGGCGACGGCGAACGGCGTGCGCAACACCGCCCCGACCGAAACCCGGATGGCCTTGCGATAGAAGGGATCGCAGCAGGTCGAATCCAGCAGCACGGCCCTGGCCCCGAAGGCGGCGGCGTTGCGGAACAGACCGCCCATATTGTCGTGATTGCCGATTCCGCTGGCGACGACGAAGACATCGTCCGCCGCCACGTCCGCCAGCAGGGCCTGCAACGGCGGCGGCGCGGGCTTTTCGCCCAGGGCCAGAATGCCCCGGTGCAGTTCGAACCCGGCGATCCGATCCAGCACCGCCTGACGCGCGACATAGACCGGCGCGTCCGCCGGCAGCGCCCGGATGACGTCGTCCAAGGCGGCCACGCGCTTTTCCGCCAGCAGCAGCGACAGGGGTCGACAGCGCGAGGCGCCGGACGCCAGACCGCGCACCACCACCTCCCCTTCCGCGATGAACAGGCCCTGGCGCCCCGTCAGATCGCGCTCGCGAATGTCGCGATAGGCGGCGACGCGCGGGTCCTCGGGGTCTTCGACAATTATCGGCTCGATGGTTCGATTTCCCATTGCAAGATCGGAACACCCGCTGCTATAGGCCCGCCTCCCGAGCAGATGTTCCGCAGTAGCTCAGTGGTAGAGCAGCCGACTGTTAATCGGCTGGTCGTAGGTTCGAATCCTACCTGCGGAGCCACTCTGGTGTAAAGGTCGTCAGGCGTGGTCGCCGGGACCAGACATTCAAAAGTTCGTTTCAGTATTCGCCACTTCACTTGTGAAGATCGCCCGACGAATCCGGTTCATCGATTCGCGATGGCGTGTTCAGCGCGTCTCTGACCTTGAAAACCGCCAACCAGCCGCGCCCTGGTGTCGCTTTGACGCCCCGCTTTCCAGTCCGTAGGTGAGAACCATGGCGAACCTTGAGCGTTCGCCAAAGCCACCCGCGATCATTCGGAGAGACGCGCCGCCTCGATGTCCATCAGCTTTCTCCTTCTGATCATCCTGATTTTGCCCTTCATGGGCGCGATCGCGGCGGCCGGTCTGCCGCGTCACGCCCGAACGGCCGCCGCCATCCTGTCGTGGATCGTGGCCCTGATCAGCCTGGGGTGTCTGGCGGCGCTGTGGCCGATGTTCCAGGACGGCGAGACGCTGAAGTTCGAAATCCCCTGGCTGCCGTCGCTGGGGGTCAATCTTGCGCTGCGGCTGGACGGGCTTTCCTGGCTGTTCAGCGCCCTGATCCTGGGCATCGGCGCCTTGGTGGTGCTGTACGCCCGCTATTATATGTCGCCGAAAGACCCGGTGCCGCGCTTCTTCTCCTTCCTGTTGGCCTTCATGGGGGCGATGCAGGGGGTGGTGCTGTCGGGCAACCTGATTCAGCTGGTGGTCTTCTGGGAGCTGACCAGCCTCTTCTCCTTCCTGCTGATCGGCTACTGGCACCAGAATCCGGCCGCGCGCGAAGGCTCGCGCATGGCCCTGACCGTCACAGCGACGGGCGGGATCGCGCTGCTGGTCGGGATGATCCTGATCGGACGGATCGTCGGCAGCTACGATCTGGATGTCGTTCTGGCGTCGCGAAAGGCGATCCAAGACAGCCCGCTCTATCTGCCCGCCCTGCTGCTGTTGCTGGCGGGGGCGATGACCAAGAGCGCCCAGTTCCCCTTCCACTTCTGGCTGCCCCGCGCCATGGCCGCGCCCACGCCGGTCAGCGCCTATCTGCATTCGGCGACCATGGTGAAGGCGGGCGTCTTCCTGCTGATCCGGTTCTGGCCGGTCTTTGCGGGGACCGAGAGCTGGTATCTGATCGTCGGGGGCATGGGTCTGGCCACCCTGCTGCTCGGCGCCTGGTGCGCCATCTTCCAGCACGATCTGAAGGGTCTTCTGGCCTATTCGACCATCAGCCATCTGGGATTGATCGTGCTGCTGCTGGGGCTGGGCAGTCCGCTGGGCTGTATCGCCGCCATCTTCCACACGGTGAACCACGCCACCTTCAAGGCGTCGCTTTTCATGGCCGCCGGCATCATCGACCACGAGGCCGGCACGCGGGATATGCGAAAGCTGAGCGGCCTGTTCCGCTTCATGCCCTTCACCGCCACCCTGGCCATGGTGGCGGCGGCGGCGATGGCGGGCGTGCCCCTGCTGAACGGCTTCCTGTCCAAGGAGATGTTCCTGGCCGAGGCCGTGGCCAGCGTGAACACCCACGGGCTGAACCTGCTGCTGCCCGCCTTGGCCACCCTGGCCAGCGCCTTCAGCGTCCTGTATTCGCTGCGCTTCATCCACACGACCTTCTTCGGCCCGCCGCCGACCGAGCTGGATCGCACGCCGCACGAGCCGCCGGCCTGGATGCGGCGGCCGGTCGAGGTGCTGGTGGGTCTGTGTCTGGTCGTCGGCGTCTTCCCGGCCGTGACCGTGGGGCCGTTCCTGAAAAGCGCCGCCGTCTCGGTGCTGGGCTTCAACCTGCCCTATTACAGCCTGGCCCTGTGGCACGGGTTCAACCTGCCGCTGGTGCTGAGCCTGATCGCCCTGGGCGGCGGCGTGGCGCTTTACGTCGCCTTCGGCTCACGCATCAACGCCAATCCGCGCGGCGGGCCGTGGGGCTGGAAACGTCTGAACGGCGGCTGGCTGTTCGAGAAGACCATGACGGGCCTGTTCAAGGGGTCGGACGCCCTGGTTCGCCTGTTCGGGGCGACGCGCCAGCAGCCGCAGCTGCGCGCCATCGTCCTGGTCGCCCTGCTGGCGGGCGGGCTGGCCGCGACAGGCGGCGGGCTGGTCGTCCAGCCGATCCTGCCGACGCCGAGCCTGGCCGACTGGGCCTTCGCCGGTCTGTGGCTGATCGGCGCGGGCTGCGCGGTCGCGGCGGCGTGGCAGGCGAAATACCACCGGCTGGCCGCCGTGGTGCTGATGGGCGGGGCGGGCCTGGCCAGTTGCCTGTCCTTCGTCTGGCTGTCGGCGCCGGATCTGGCCGTGACCCAGTTGCTGGTCGAGGTGGTGACGACCGTTCTGCTGCTGCTGGGTCTGCGCTGGCTGCCCAAACGGCTGGAGTTCATCCGCCTGCCCCCGGCCATGGAGAAACGGTCCCGCGTCCGTCGCCGCATCGACCTGATCATCGCCGCCGCCGTCGGGACCGCTCTGGCCGCCATCGCCTACGCCGTCATGACGCGGCCGTCGGTCGAGGGCATTTCCCGTTTCTTCGTCGAACACGCCTATAAGGACGCGGGCGGGCGCAACATCGTCAACGTCATTCTGGTCGACTTCCGCGCCTTCGACACCTTCGGAGAGATCACGGTGCTGGGCGTCGTCGGCCTGACCGTCTTCGCCCTGTTGCGCCGGTTCCGGCCCGCCGACGACACCCTGTCGGGGCCCAAACAGCAGCGGGTTCAGAACGCCTCGGATCGCGCGCACGAGAGCCGGTCGGAAGGCGATACGCTGAAGGAGACCATGCTGATCCCCCGCGTGGTCATGCGCTGGCTGTTTCCCTTCATCATCCTGTTGGCCGTGCATCTGTTCCTGCGCGGGCATGACCTGCCGGGCGGCGGGTTCGCGGCGGGCGTCGCGCTGTCGATCGCCTTCGTGCTGCAGTATATGGCGTCGGGCGCGCGTTGGGTGGAGGAGCGGCTGGCGATCCGGCCCATCGTCTGGATCGGCGCCGGTCTGGTGATCGCGGCGCTCAGCGGCGTCGGCTCATGGCTGTTCGGCTATCCGTTCCTGACCTCGTGGTTCCAGTACGCCGATCTGCCGATCCTGGGCCGCGTGCCGCTGGCCAGCGCGGTTCTGTTCGACCTGGGCGTCGTGGTGCTGGTGGTCGGCGCCACGGTCCTGACGCTGGTGGCCCTGGCGCACCAGTCGCTGCGAAAACCCAAACAGAGGGACGCCGAGGAAGGAGAGCCGTCATGATGGAGCTGGTTCTGGCCCTGGCCATCGGCGTTCTGGCCGCCTCCGGCGTCTGGCTGCTGCTGCGACCGCGCACCTTCCAGGTCATCATGGGGCTGTCGCTGCTGTCCTATGCGGTCAACATCTTCATCTTCGCCATGGGCCGGCTGAAGTCGGGCGCCCCGCCGGTGCTGGCGGGCGGCGTGTCCGACCCGGCGCGTTACACCGACCCGACGCCCCAGGCCCTGGTCCTGACCGCCATCGTCATCAGCTTCGCCCTGACGGCCCTGTTCCTGGTGGTCATCCTGGCGGCGCGCGGCATCACCGGCAGCGACCATGTCGACGGCAAGGAGCCGGACGCATGACCGACTGGCACGCCCATCTGATCATCGGCCCCATCGTCCTGCCCATGATCATCGCTTCGGCCATGCTGCTGGTGGACGAGCGCCGGCGCATCCTGAAGGCGTCGCTCAGCCTTGCGGCCATGGCGGCCATACTGATCATGGCCCTGATTCTGCTGCACGAAAGCGCGAACGGCGCGGTCGGGGGCGGCGACACCGCGCGGGTCTATCGGTTGGGGTCGTGGGCCGCGCCCTATGGCATCGTGCTGGTCGCCGACCGGCTGTCGACGATGATGGTGGCCCTGACCAGCGTTCTGGGCGGGTGCGCCCTGATCTTCGCCCTGGCGCGATGGGATCGGGCCGGCCCGCGCTTTCACGCCCTGTTCCTGCTGCTGATCATGGGGGTGAACGGCGCGCTTCTGACCGGCGACCTGTTCAATCTGTTCGTCTTCTTCGAGGTAATGCTGGCCGCGTCGTATGGCCTGGCCCTGCATGGATCGGGCGAGGCCAGGGTGCGGGCGGGCGTCATCTACATCGCCGTCAACCTGACCGCCTCCCTGCTGTTCCTGATCGGCGTCAGCCTGATCTATGGCGTGACCGGCACCTTGAACATGGCCGATCTGGCGCTGCGCGTGCCGGCCGTCGCGGCGGGCGACCTGGGCCTGTTCCACATCGGGGCGGCGGTGCTGGGCACGGCCTTTCTGATCAAGTGCGCCATGTGGCCGGTGGGCTTCTGGCTGACTTCGACCTATTCGGCGGCCAGCGCGCCCTCGGCGGCCGTTTTCGCCATCCTGTCCAAGGTCGGGGTCTATGTGGTCATCCGCCTCAGCCTGCTGCTGTTCGGCGCGGAGGCCGGCGCCTCGGCCGGGTTCGGCCTGTCCTGGCTGATGGTCGGCGGCCTGGCGACCATCGCCTTCGGCACCTTCGGCCTGATCGCCTCGCGCGACCTGTCACGCGCAGCGGGGTTCGGGGTGATGATCTCGTCGGGGACCGTGCTGTCCATCCTGGGCGTCGGGGATACGGCGGCCCTCAGCGGCGCGCTGTTCTATCTGATCGGGTCCACCCTGGCCTGCGCGGCCCTGTTCCTACTGGCCGAAATCCTTCAACGCGGGCGCGAGGCGGATGTGGGAGAGGCGCGGGCCGTCTTCGACGACGAATATCGCGACCCGTTCGACGACGACGAACGCAACGAGCCCGGCCTGATCATTCCGGCGGCCGTGGCGGCCCTGGGCGGCGCCTTTCTGATCTGCACACTGATGGTGGCGGGTATGCCGCCCCTGGCCGGCTTCGTCGGCAAGTTGTCGATGATCGACGCCCTGATCAGGGGCGGCGGGCCGACGCAGTGGATGCTGGTGGCGGTGCTGTCGGCATCCAGCCTGGGCGTCCTGATCGGCCTGACGCGGCTGGGCGTCGGCGCCATCTGGACACGGGACGACGATGCGCCGGCCTTCGTGGTCGGGGCGGCCGAGATCACGGCAGTCGCGGGCCTGCTCGGCGCCTGCGTCCTTCTGGCCGTCTTCGCTGGTTCGGGCCTGATCTACACCGACCACACCGCCGCCTGGCTGGCCGAACCCCAAGGCTATATCCAAGCGGTTCTGGGCGGAGGCGGCCGATGAGACGCCTCGTGCCCTACCCCGTCCTGTCGCTGGGCCTGTTTGGGGCCTCCCTCCTGCTCAGCGCCTCGGTCGCGCCTCCCTCGCTGCTCCTGGCCCTGCTGCTGGCCCTGCTGGCGCCGATCATCATGCTGGCGCTAGGCGTGGATCGCGTGCGGCTGAACTCGCCCAAGGCCCTGGTCAGCCTCGCCGTCGATGTCGTCGCCGACGTGGTGCGGTCCAACTGGGCGGTGTCCCAGATCATCCTGGGACGTCGGCGGCATGAGCGCACGTCCGGCTTCATCCACGTCCCGCTGGATCTGAGGGACCGATACGGGCTGGCGGTCCTTGCCATCATCATCACCTCGACGCCCGGAACCCTGTGGGTCGAATACGAGTCCGCGACCGGGAGCCTGCTGCTGCACGTCCTCGATCTGGTCGACGAGGAGACCTGGGTGCGGACGATCAAGGACCGCTACGAGCGCCGGCTGATGGAGATTTTCGAATGACAGCGGCGGTGCTGACCTGGGGGCTGGGTCTGGCCCAGCTGATGCTGATCTGCGCCATGGGTCTGGCGGCGTGGCGGATCATCCACGGCCCGCGCGCCCAGGATCGCGTCCTGGGCATGGACACCCTGTATCTGAACGGGATGCTGCTGATCGTGGTGTTCGGCATCCGCACCAACAGCCAGCTCTATTTCGAGGCCGCCCTGGTGATCGGCATGCTGGGGTTCGCCGCCACCGTGGCCCTGGCCAAATTCCTGATGCGCGGCGAGGTGATCGAATGACCCAGGCCGACGTTCCCGCATGGGCCGCCTTTGTCGTCGTCGGTCTGGCCATCGCCGGCTCGACCCTGTCGCTGCTGGGCGCGGTCGGACTGACACGGCTGAAGACCTTTTACGAGCGCGTCCACGCCGCAACCCTGGGGGCGACCCTGGGCATGGCCCTGATTCTGCTGGCGTCCATCGTCTGGTTCACCACGGTCGAGCGGCGATTCATGCCGCGCGAAATCCTGATCGGCCTGTTCCTGACGGTGACGACGCCGGTGACGCTGATCCTTCTGGCGCGCGCCGCCCTGTTCCGGGACCGCACGGAAAAGGCCGAAGCGGACAAAAAAGAGCCCGACAGAGAGCTGCCGGGCTGACTACAGGTTCGGTGATGGCGCCCCTGAGGGCTGGCCTCATTCGTTAACCGAATTGGTTTCCGATGCCTTAACGCGCGACGCGATCCGGCAGCCAGGCGCTCTGATGACCGCCCGGTGCGACGGGCCAGATGATCCGCCATCCCTGCCCCGCGCGGGCGATGGAGAAGCCGCCGCCGTCCGCATCGCCCGGATAGGCGAAGCTCTGACCGTCGACTGCGACGCCGACCGCACCGCTGCGCCCGACCATGGCCCGCCACTGGCCGCGCGCGGCCTGAACCACATTGGCTTGCACGCCGCCGATCATCACCACGGGCGGTTTGGACCCGGCCGGGCCGGAAGCGATCAGGGTCGATCCGTCCGAATCGACCGCGTTCAACACGCCCGATCCATCCAGACGGAGGGTCGGCTGGCCGGCGGCGATCAGGGCGACCGGCCCCGCCCCGCCCTGAATGACCACCAGAGTCTCGGGCGAGACGGCGGCGTCCTCGCCCACCTGAACCTCGGGTGTCAGGCGCACATCGCCATGCAGCGGCGGCAGCCTGAGTTCGAACCGGCCCGCCCCGTCCGCATTGACCGCCACCGCCGCCACGTCCGGCGCCCGCAGAACCACGCGGGCGTTGGGATCGGCCGCGCCGCGCACGACCAGCACCGCGCCGTCGCGCGTCACGCCGTCGATCATCGGCGGCCGCACCCAAGACGAGGCCTTTTGCGCCCCGGACGGCCCGACCGCGCCGCCCTCGCCCCGCGAACAGGCCGAAAGCGTGACGCCGGGCGCCAGAAGGGCCGCGACGATCGTTACGCTGATCCGACGTTTCATCCTTGGCCTCGACGATATAGGACTGGCGACCCAGCGGCTCGCGCTGGTGTTAGCGCGAGCGCCGCCGGTTTGGCCATAAGCCAGGCCGGCATTCGTTTTGTTCGAGGCCCCATGTCCCTGCCCCCCGTTTCTTTCCAGCCCTTCGACGGCTCCTCCGTCTGCCTGTTCTGCGGCGCCTCCGAGACCGCCGATCCCGCCTATACCGAGGCGGCCTACGCTTTCGGTCGCGCGACGGCCCAGGCGGGCTGGCGGCTGGTCTATGGCGGCGGCGGCGTTGGGCTGATGGGCGCCTCGGCGCGCGGCGCGCACGAGGCGGGCGGCCGGGTCGTCGGCATCATGCCGGCCTTCCTGCGCAGCCGCGAGCGCCTGTTCGACGAGGTCGAGACGGTCGTCGTCACCTCCATGCACGAGCGCAAACAGCTGATGTACGATCAGTCCGACGCCTTCGTGGTCGCCCCCGGCGGCATCGGCACCCTGGAAGAGGTGGTCGAACTGCTGTCGTGGAAGCGGCTGGACCTGCACCACAAGCCGGTCGTCTTCCTGAACCTAAACGGCTTCTGGGACGGCTTCTTCGCCCTGATGCGCCACAGCGTTGACGAGGGCATGACCCCCCCGTCCTTCCTGGACGCCTGGACCGTCGCCGATACGGTGGAAGAGGCGCTGGCCCTGATCCAGTCGCCCGACGCCGCGCCGGCGCAGAAACATGATCTGAGATAAGTGATCACCGCTTACATTCGCATCACTACGTATTGACAGTTTTTATCAGAAACTGACATTGGGGCGCAGCGGCACGACGCCGTTCTTCTTATCGGAGAGTTTTCATGCGCGCCCTGTTCGCCGCCGCCGTTCTTTTCGCCGCCGCTCCCGCCATGGCCCAGGCGCCGGCCGCCACCAGCCTGACCCTGGCGGACGCCGCCAAGGCGCCCGCGCGCGCCACCATCATCGACGGCGCCCGCTGGTCCTGCGAAGGCGCGACCTGCACCGCCTCGGGCGGCACGCAACAGCCCGCGACGCGCGCCTGCCGCCGCGTGGTCCAGAAGTTCGGTCCCGTGACCGCCTTCTCCTACAAGGGCGTCGCCCTCAGCGCCGAAGAACTGGCCGTCTGCAACGGCTGACGCCGGGACGGTTCGAGGCGGTTCAGGCCGCCTCGCCTCTCAGGCGCCGCTGGATGGTCTCACGGCCGATCAGCGGCGCCAGGGCCGCCATGTCCGGCCCGTGCGCCTGACCCGTCAGCGCCAGACGCAGCGGCATGAACAGCGCCTTGCCCTTGGCGCCCGTCTCGGTCTTCACCGCATTGGTCCAGGTCGACCAGGCCGTCTCGTCGATCACATCCGGCAGAAGGCCGGCGGCCGCGTCGATGAAGCCCGCGTCCTCGATCACCGGCTGGATCGGCCCCTGCACGATCTTCGCCATTTCAACGACATCGCCGAACTTGTTCAGGTTGCCGCGCACCACCGACCAGAAGGTCTCGCCAAGGTCCGCGCCCAGCGCCTGAAGCCGGGGCCTGGCCGTGTCGTAGTCCATGACGTGCAGGGCCTGGGCGTTCAGCCGGTCCAGATCCGCCGTGTCGTAGCGCGCCGGCGAACGGCCCATCTTGGAGAAGGCGAAGCCGGCGCCCAACGCCGCGATGGACTCGCCGACTTCCAGCGGATCGGACGTGCCGATCCGGCCCAGGTGGCTGGTGATGGCGATGGGCTCATAGCCCTGTTCGCGCATGTCGCTGATCGACAGCGAGCCGAGGCGTTTCGACAGGGCCGCGCCGTCCGCGCCGACCAGCAGCGGCATATGGGCGAAACCGGGAACGGCCGCACCCAGCGCCTCGAAAATCTCGATCTGGGCGCCGGTGTTCGTGACGTGATCCTCGCCCCGGATGATATGGGTGATGGCCATGTCGATGTCGTCGACCACCGACGGCAGGGTGTAGAGGAAAAGCCCGTCCTCGCGGATCAGCACCGGGTCGGACATGGAGGCGGTGTCCACCTCGGCATGACCGCGCGCCAAGTCTTCCCAGGCGACGCGCTTGCCTTCCAGCTTGAAGCGCCAGTGCGGACGGCGGCCCTCGGCTTCGTAGCCGGCCTTCTGTTCGTCGGTCAGGTCCAGCGCGGCGCGGTCGTAGATCGGCGGCAGGCCGCGCGACAGTTGCACCTTGCGGCGACGATCCAGTTCGTCCGCCGTCTCATAGGCGGGATACAGCCGGCCCGAGGCCTTCAGCCGTTCCGCCGCCTCTTCATAGCGGTCGAACCGCTTGGACTGGTTGTAGCGTTCGTCCCAGACCATGCCCAACCAGGTCAGATCGTCCTCGATCCCCTGTTCGAACTCCGGCGTCGAACGGGCCAGGTCGGTGTCGTCGATGCGCAGCACGAACGATCCGCCCTGCCCCTTGGCGAACAGCCAGTTCACCAGGGCGGTGCGGACATTGCCGACGTGCAGCTTACCCGTGGGCGACGGGGCGAAACGAACCTTGACGGACATGGGGGATCAACGACCTCGAAAGCGAGGCGGCTAGGTCGCCCCCCAACCGGGCGAAGTCAAGGCGTCGGCCCGTTAAACCTCAGTCGTCGCGGTGGACGCGCTCGCGGCGCTCGTGCCGTTCCTGGGCCTCGACCGACAGGGTCGCGGTCGGACGGGCCTCCAGACGGCCCAGGCCAATGGGTTCGCCGGTGTCCTCGCAATAGCCGTAGGAGCCGTCCTCGATCCGGCGCAGGGCGTCGTCGATCTTGGAGATCAGCTTGCGCTGGCGGTCACGGGTGCGCAGCTCCAGCGCGCGGTCGGATTCGGACGAGGCGCGGTCCACCAGATCGGGGTGGTTCTCGGTCTCGGCCTTCAGATTGACCACCGTGCCCTTGGACTCGCGAAGGATGTCGTCCTTCCAGTCCAGCAGCTTCTTCTTGGAATAGGCCAGCTGCCGTTCATTCATGAACGGCTCGTCGTCGGACGGGCGGTAACGGCCGGATTCGTCGGTCACAACGGACGCCAAAGCGTTCATCGATCTCAAGCTCTCTAACACGCCCCCCTGTGGCGCAGTTGGCCGTATAGTCAGCCTGACGAGTCGCGGCAACGCGGTTCTCGATTCCGTGATCCAAATCGGGCGAACGACCCGGCGAGAGTGACAAATGTCACTCACTCTCCAAGCTTAGCCGTCTGACATTCGTGGATTTTTTCCGGTTTCAGCCGCGCGGGCGGCGCATTTCCGCCTTGGCCAGTTCGACCGAGGCGCGCAGGTCGATCTGGTCCAGCACAGCGTTCAGACCGGGATCGCCATCATCCGCCCGCTCCTCGCGCAGGCTGCGCGCCAGCCGGTCCAGCGACGCCTGGTCCGCATCGCCGCTCAGCAACGCCAGCTTCAGTTCGTCCAGACGATCCAGCAGGCCGCCGCCCCGGCGGATGGCGCGACGCCGACGCTCCAGCGGCCCCTCCACCCCCTGCAAGGCCATCAGGGCCGAGACGTCGGACACGCCTCCGGCGGCGGCGCTGGCCGTCGCGGCCGAAGGCGCAGCGGCGGCGGCCGTCTGACCCAGCGAAAAGCCGCTGGTCGATCGCGTCGCGCGCGTGCTTGTCGGCGTGCTGACGCCGTTTGGCCCGACAACCTTCATGCCCAGTTGCTCCGCATCATGAGCCCATGGATGAGGCCCCGCGATGACTGTTTGGTTAACGCCCCGGCAAATCCTGCCGCATCGTCAGGGCGAATGGATCGGCTGGCGTTGAATTCCCTTGGTTAATCGCGCGGCACGATCCTGGCATGGATCGGCGCGTAAAGCCGCGTGGACGTTCGACCGATGCAAAATCTGCTTGCCCGCCTTGCCGCCTGCGCCGTCGCCGCCCTGACGGTTTCGGCCGGCCCGGCCCTGGCCCAGGTGCAGTCGCGCATCAAGGACATCGCCGCCGTCGAAGGTGTGCGCGGCAACCAGCTGGTCGGCTACGGCATGGTCATGGGGCTGAACGGCACGGGCGACAGCCTGCGCAACTGCCCCTTCACCCGCCAGTCGCTGGAGGGCATGACCGAGCGGCTGGGCGTCAATATTCGCGGCTCCAACGCCAACACCAAGAACATGGCCGCCGTGATGGTGACGGCGGACCTGCCCGCCTTCGCCACGCCGGGTTCGCGCATCGACGTGTCGGTCGCCTCAATGTGCGACGCCAAGAGCCTGCTGGGCGGCTCGCTGGTCGTGACCAGCCTGCAGGGCGCCGATGGCCAGGTCTATGCGGTGGCCCAAGGGTCGGTTCAGACCGGCGCCGTCTCGGCCTCGGGCGGATCGGGCTCGTCGGTGACGCGCGGCGTGCCGACCGCCGGCCGCATCGCCTCGGGCGCCCTGGTCGAACGCGAGACGGGCTTCCAGATGGCGAACATGAACGAGGTGCGGCTGAACCTGCGCAACCCGGACTTCACCACCGCCCAGCGCGTCGCCGCCGTCGTCAACGCCGCCTATCCCGGCGCGGCCCTGGCCGAAAACGGCACGGTCGTCGCCCTGCGCGCCCCGGCCCAGCTGGGCATGGCGGGCTTCATCAGCCGCATCGAAAACCTGCCGGTCAGCGTCGATACCCCCGCCAAGGTCATCATCGACGAGGTCAACGGCGTCATCGTCATGGGCGACGCCGTGCGCATCTCGCGCGTCGCCATCGCCCAGGGCAATCTGACCATATCGGTGGACGAACAGCCCATCGTCAGCCAACCCGCCCCCTTCAGCCAGGGCCAGACCGCCGTCGTCCCCTCCAGCCAGGTCAATGTCGCGGAAGATCTGGGCACCCAGATGCGTTTGGTGGGCGGCGGCGCCAATCTGTCCACCCTGGTCAACGGCCTGAACGCCTTGGGCGTCAGTCCGCGCGACATGATCAGCATCCTGCAGGCCATCAAGGCCGCCGGCGCCCTGCAGGCCGACATCGAGGTGATGTGAGCATGACCGACCTGACCGTCTCAACCGACCTGTTGCGCCCGACCACGGCCGCGCCCGTCGCCGCCAACCGCGACAAGATCAAGGACACCGCCCGCGCCTTCGAGGCCACCTTCATCTCGCAGATGCTGAAGCCGATGTTCGACGGCCTGTCGACCGACGGCCTGTTCGGCGGCGGCCAGGCCGAGGAGACGTGGCGCAGCTTCATGCTGGACGAAATGGCCAAGACGACGGTCAAGGCGGGCGGCATCGGCCTGAGCGGGCCGGTCATGTCCGAAATGCTGAAGATGCAGGAGGGACGGCGATGAGCGACAGCGAACTGGCTAGGGCGCGCGTGCGCCAGCTGATCGACCTGACCCGCCGGCTGACGGATCGGCTGTCGGCCGAAACCCGGGCCTTCGCCGACCGGCGGCCTCAGGACGTCGCGGCCGGTCTGGTCGAGACCCAGGAGATGGCCAATCTGTATCGGCGCGACACCGCCCATGTGAAGGCCAACCCCGACCTGCTGCGCGACGCCCCGCTGGATGACCGCAAGGCGCTGGTCGAGGCCACGCGCGTCTTCGACGCCGTGCTGAACGCCCACGCCCGCGCGGTCGAGGCGGCCCGCCAGATTTCCGAGGGACTGGTCCGCACCATCGCCGCGGAAGTCACCGCCGCCCGCACTCCGGCGGCCGCCTACGCCGCCGACGGCCGCGCGGCCCAGGGCGACGGTCGCGCCGTCGCCTTCAATCGCATGGCCTGATCCGGCATTGCCGATTTTTTAAACGCGCGCGTGCCAACATAGCCTCATGTCGCTGACGACCCGTCTTCTTGGCCTGGCCTTCGCATCCGCCGACACCCTGGTCGAGGTGGACGCGAACGGCGTCGTCGTCTTCGCCATCGGCGCGGGCGCGGCGGCAGGCGAGGACGCCGGCGCGACCTGGACCGGACGGCCGCTCATCGATCTTCTGCACGATGGAGCGACGGTTCTGGCGGCGGTGAAGGACATGAAGTCGGGCGTGCGGATTGCGCCGACGCCCATACTGGTCACGGCCGGCCCCGACCGGGTGCGGCGGGCGTCGTTCCGCGCCTTCGTCCTGCCCCAGATGGCCCCGGCCGTCTCGTGCGCCATATCCTATGAAGGTCCGGCCTTCGCCACGCCCGACGTCGAAGTCCGCCCGCTGATGAAGCCGGACGAGTTCCTGAGCGACGCGGGCCGGGTGCTGAACGCCAACCCGGATGTCGCCCTGTCCTTCCTGGACATCAAGGGGCTGGACGCCGTCGGCGACGACATCGCGGATCGTATGAACCGCCGCATCGAGGCCACGCTGCAATCGGCCGCCGTCGAGGGATCGGCCGCCGCCCAGCTGACCAACGCCCGTTTCGCCCTGTTGCGCCCCACCAACGATCGCCGCGACATCGCCGCCGAGATCGTCGAGGCGGGCCGCGCCGAGGGGCTGTCGCTGGGCGCCGAGGCGTTCAACTCGCCGGTGCCGGCCGGTTCCGACTCTCTGTGCGTGCTGCGCGCCATGCGTTTCGCCATCGAAGGCTGTCTGAAGGGCGACGGCCTGGCCAATCCCCAGATCGCCTTCGCGGACTCGCTGAAGCGCACCTTCAAGGAGGCCGAGAGCTTCCGCAGCGTGGTGAAATCGCGCGACTTCGAGGTCCACTACCAGCCGATCGTCAACCTCGATTCGCGCGCGGTGCATCATTTCGAGGCCCTGGCGCGGTTCAAGGCCGACAGCGGTCCCGCCGACGCCATCCGCATGGCCGAAGAGCTGGACCTGATCAAATCCTTCGACCTGGCCGTCGCCGAGAAGGTGCTGAAACGGATGCGCCAGCCGGGCGCCGGCCTGCTGAAGATGGCGATCAATGTCTCGGGCGCGTCTCTGGGCGACGACAACTATGTCGAACAGCTGTTGCGCATGACCGCCGGCGCGTCGGAAGAGCGGCGTCGCCTGATCGTCGAGGTCACGGAAACCTCGGCCGTGGCGGACATCGAGGCCGCCAATCGTCGCCTGTCCGGGCTGCGCGAGGCGGGCATCAAGGTCTGTATCGACGACTTCGGCGCCGGCGCCGCCGCCTTCGACTATCTGCGCAAGATGGCGGTGGATGCGGTCAAGATCGACGGCGCCATCGTGCGCGACGTCCAGACCGAAGAACGATCCAAGACCCTGGTTCACAGCATCGTGGAAATGTGCCGCTCGATGAAGCTGGAAACCATCGGCGAGATGATCGAGACGGACGCGGTCGCCGCCGAACTGAAATCGGCCGGCGTGGACTATGGCCAGGGCTGGCTGTTCGGCCGCGCCGAGGCGGACCCCCGCGTCCAACTGCCCACCCCGACCATGGTGCGTCGTCGGGGCACGGTCGAAGCCTGGGGCTGACACGGCCCTAAAGGCTCAGGGTTCGGTCGATGTTCAGCGCGGACAGAAAATCGGCGTCGTGGCTGACGACCAACAGGGCGCCGTCATAGGCGTTCAGCGCCGCCTCCACCGCCGCGATGGATTCGATGTCCAGGTGGTTGGTCGGCTCGTCCAGCACCAGCAGTTGCGGCGGCGAAACTCCCGTCAGGACGCAGGCCAGACCCGCCCTCAGCCGCTCGCCGCCCGACAGTTCGCCCACGCACCGATGGGCCGCCGTGTTGCGGAACAGAAAGCGCGCCAGGGCGGCGTGGGCGTCATTGTCCGAACCGCCCGGGTTCAACCGTCGCCAGGCCGCGATCACCGTCTCGTCCGGCCTCAGCAAGGCGACGTCCTGATCCAGCAGGACGGCGGGCGCCGGTCGATCCACCCGGCCCGCGCTGGGCTCCAGGTCCCCCACGGCCAGCCGTAGCAGGGTCGTCTTGCCCGCGCCATTGGCCCCGGCGACCGCCATCCGCTCCGGCCCGACCATCTGCAGGTCGATGGGCCCGACCACGACCCGCCCGTCCGGCGCCCGCCAGACCGCCCTGTCCAGCGCCAACACCGTGCGCCCCGCCGCCAGACCCGTGGGCGGCATGGGAATGGTCAGGGTGCGGGTCCGCTCCACCCGCGAGCGCGCCTCGACCAGGGCGGACTGCGCCTGGTCCGCCTGTCGCTGGGCCAGCAGATGGTCGCGGCCGCCGCTGTTTTCCGCACGCTCGGCCCGCGCGCCCAGCAGGACCTTGGGCATGTCGCCCCTGGACGCCTTGCGCCGTCCTGCCCCGTCGCGTCGGGCCTTGGTCTCCGCCCGCCTCTGGATCTCGGCGCCGATCCGGGCCAGGTCGCGTTCGGCCTCGATCAGGTCGCGCGCGGCGGCCTCCCGCTCCACGGCCCGATGCGCGACATAGGCGTCGTAGCCGCCGCCATGGAGGCGGACGCCCAGACTGGACACCTCCAGAATACGGTCCATGCGGCGCAGCAGGCCGCGATCATGGCTGACGACCACCACCCCGCCCTTCCAGCGCCCGACCACCTCCGTCACCTGCGCCCGCGCCTGGACGTCCAGATGGTTGGTGGGTTCGTCCAGCAGCAACAGATCGGGCCGCTGCATCATCAGGGCCGCCAGCCGTAGTCGCGTCTGTTCTCCGCCGCTGAGACTGGCCGTGGGGCGATCCAGCGCCAGACCGCCCAGCCCCACATCGGCCAGGACCTCGTCCAGCCGCGCCTGCAGCGTCCAGTCGGCGTCCTCCAGATCACGCTCGCTCGCCTCGCCGGCCAGCACCCGCGCCACGACCGCCAGCGGTTCGTCCACACCGAGGGTCCGGGCCGCCGTCTCGCCAGGTGCGGGATCGTGGCGTTGATGGAGCATCCCCACCGCGCCGGATCGCGCGACCGCGCCCTCGGCCGGCGCGATTTCACCCGCGAGCAAATGCAGCAGGGTGGTCTTGCCCACGCCATTGCGACCGACGACGCCGGTGCGCTCAGCCCCGAACGTCAGGCTCAGATTGTCGAAGAGAGGGGCGCCCTCAGATGTCCGTGCGGCGACCTTGTCGAATGTCGCGAACGCGGACGGGGACGCGCTTGGGCTTTGGCGTATTGGCATGAAGGATCACGAGCAGCATGGCGGACAGGGCGGAACCGGTTGCCAGTGCGATGATCATGGTCTTCAGGCCTTCTGCAAAAACGCTTCAGAACACGGAGGATGGGTCCAGATCGGGCGATGCGCAAGCCCGACGACGAACACGGCCGCGTGAGCCGGGACGGAACGTCCAATGGCCAGGCCCGATCCAGCGTCCTATCTGACCCTCATGACCACGCCTTTCCGCATCGAGGACGCCGCAGGCGCCGCCGCCCGCCGCGAAGCCGCCGTTCAGCAATTGCGCGACGAGACCGGCATCGACGAGGCCATGATCGACACCCTGGTCGAAGGCTTCTACGCCCGCGTCCGCGACGACGGCCTGATCGGTCCCATCTTCGCCGAGCGCATTACGGACTGGGGGCCGCATCTGGCCCAGATGAAGCTGTTCTGGTCGTCCATCGCCCTGTCCACCGGCGTCTATCAGGGCCGTCCCATGCCCAAACACCTGCCCCTGCCCATCGACGCGCGCCATTTCGACCGCTGGCTGGAGATCTTCGTCGCTACGGCCGACGACCTCTGCCCGCCGGTCGCCGCCAGACACTTCATCGAACGCGCCCGCCGCATCGCCGAAAGCCTGGAACTGGGCGTCGCCAACGCCAACAGTGTCCTGCTGGTCAAGGGCGAACGCTACATCCGCCCGACGCAGCCCTGGACGCCGGAATAGATCAGGCGGAACGATCTTCCAAAGTGTGGAAGATGCGCGTGACGATGACGTCCGCTCCAACCACACGATAGCGAATGACATAGCCGGCCTGCCCAAATCGGACGATCATGTCGCGACCACCGATCCGGTTCTTGGGCGCGCGCTCTGGAAACATCGCCAGGGTTCTCAACGCCTTGTCCAGCACATCCGCAGCGCGCAAGGCGGCGCCCGGCGACACCTCGGCCAGAAAGTTCGAGACACGGATCAGATCGCTGCGTGCGGGCGGCAGCAGCCTGACCCGATAGTTCACGCCTTCTCCGCCAGTCGCCGCTCCAGATTGGCGTGAAAGTCACGAAGCGCGTCATCCAGCGGAATGGTCACGCCCGTGCGCTCATACTCCGCCCAGCGTTCCTCATCTTCTGCGACCCAGACCGCCGGATATTCGCTTACACCTGCGACGCCAATGTCGCCGATCACGTCTTCCAGCGCCTGTAGTGCATAGACGGTCGGCTCCATGCCCGCGGCCTCGGCCGCCGCCTTCAGGCGCCGCGCCTGATCCTCGTTCAGGTGAATGTCGAACCCGTCGGCCATGCGGCGACGATAACCCAGCCGGCCGAACGTCGCAATGTTCCCACAATGTTCTTGCTTATATTCCGCGATTCATCCCCATATAGCGATGTCGCGCCGGAGCCGTCCGGCCCTCCCCGCGTTCCCGGATTCCATGACCGAAAAGCACAACTTCATCCGCGTTCGCGGCGCCCGCGAGCATAATCTCAAGGGCGTGGACCTGGATATTCCGCGCGAACAGCTGGTGGTGATGACCGGCCTGTCGGGGTCGGGCAAGTCGTCCCTGGCCTTTGACACCATCTACGCCGAGGGCCAGCGCCGCTATGTCGAGAGCCTGTCGGCCTATGCGCGCCAGTTTCTGGAGCTGATGGGCAAGCCGGACGTGGACCTGATCGAGGGCCTGTCCCCGGCCATCTCCATCGAACAGAAGACCACATCCAAGAACCCGCGCTCGACCGTCGGCACGGTGACGGAGATTCACGACTATATGCGCCTGTTGTGGGCGCGGGTGGGCGTGCCCTATTCGCCCGCGACCGGCCTGCCCATCGAGAGCCAGACCATCAGCCAGATGGTCGACAAACTGACCGCCCTGCCCGACGGCGAGCGCATCCTGCTGCTGGCCCCCGTCGTGCGCGGCCGAAAGGGCGAATACCGGAAAGAGATCGCCGAATGGCAGCGTCAGGGCTTTCAGCGCCTGAAGATCGACGGCCAGTTCTATCCCATCGACGAAGCCCCGACGCTGGACAAGAAGTTCAAGCACGACATCGACATCGTGGTGGACCGGATCGTCACCAAGCCGGATCAGGAAGGCCGCTACGCCGACAGTCTTCAGACCGCGCTGGGTCTGGCCGACGGTCTGGCGACGGCGGAATGGGCGTCCACCAATGAGGGCGAGACCGCGCCCCGCACCCTGGTCTTTTCAGAGCGTTTCGCCTGTCCGGTGTCCGGTTTCACCATCGCCGAGATCGAGCCGCGGCTGTTCTCGTTCAACAATCCGTTCGGCGCCTGTCCGGTCTGCGACGGGCTGGGCGTCAAACTGGCCTTCGACGCCGATCTGGTGATCCCGGATCGAGACAAGACCCTGCACGGCGGGGCGGTCGCGCCCTGGGCGCGCGGGCCGTCGCCGCTCTACACCCAGACGCTTCAGTCGCTTTCGACCCACTACGGCTTCTCGATGGATGTCGCATGGCGCGATCTTCCGGCCCAGGCGCACAAGGCCATCCTGTACGGAACCGGCGCCGAAAAGATCAAATTCACCTATGACGACAACGCCCGCAAATATGAGGTGTCCAAGCCGTTCGAGGGCGTGCTGCCGAACCTGGAACGCCGCTGGCGCGAGACCGACAGCGCCTGGGTGCGCGAGGAGCTGGGCCGCTATCAGTCCGAGACCCCATGCGACGCCTGCCACGGCAAGCGGCTGAAGCCCGAGGCCCTGGCGGTCAAGGTCGGGGGCGAGGACATCGCCGACATCTCCACCCTGTCGATCTCCAAGGCCTATCTGTGGTTCTCGACGCTGGAAGAGAGCCTGTCCGAAAAACAGATGGAGATCGCCCGGCGCATCCTGAAGGAGATCTGCGACCGACTGCGGTTCCTGAACAATGTCGGGCTGGACTATCTGAACCTGTCGCGGTCGTCCGGCACCCTGTCGGGCGGCGAGAGCCAGCGCATCCGTCTGGCGTCGCAGATCGGTTCGGGCCTGACCGGCGTCCTCTATGTGTTGGACGAACCATCCATCGGCCTGCACCAGCGCGACAACACCCGCCTGCTGGAAAGCCTGAAAGGCTTACGCGACCTGGGCAACTCCGTCCTGGTGGTCGAGCATGACGAAGAGGCCATCCTGACCGCCGACTATGTCATCGACATGGGACCGGCGGCGGGCGTTCACGGCGGCACGGTCTGCGCCGAGGGCACGCCGGAACAGGTCATGGCCAATCCCAACTCCCTGACCGGAAAATATCTGACCGGCGCACGCGAGATCGAAATCCCCGCCGAGGGCCGCCGTCCGATCAACCGCAAGCGGATGCTGAAGATTTCCGGCGCCAGCGGCAACAATCTGAAGAATGTGACGGGCGAAATCCCGGTCGGCGTCTTCACCTGCATCACCGGGGTCTCGGGCGGCGGCAAGTCAACCTTCACCATCGAGACCCTATACAAAGCCGCCGCGCGCCGCCTGAACAATGCGTCCGAGGCCCCCGCCCCCTTCGACCGGATCGAGGGGCTGGAGCATTTCGATAAGGTCATCGACATCGACCAGTCGCCGATCGGCCGCACCCCGCGTTCTAACCCCGCCACCTACACCGGCGCCTTCGGCCCCATCCGCGACTGGTATGCCGGCCTGCCGGAATCCAAGGCGCGCGGCTATGGCCCCGGCCGGTTCAGCTTCAACGTCAAGGGCGGCCGCTGCGAGGCGTGTCAGGGCGACGGCGTCATCAAGATCGAGATGCACTTCCTGCCCGACGTCTATGTCACCTGCGACGTCTGCAAGGGCAAACGCTACAATCGCGAGACGCTGGAGATCGTGTTCAAGGGCAAGTCCATCAGTGACGTGCTGGACATGACGGTCGAAGAGGCCGCCAGCTTCTTCAAGGCCGTGCCGCCGATCCGCGACAAGATGCTGACGCTGGAGCGGGTGGGACTGGGCTACGTCAAGGTCGGCCAGCCCGCCACCACCCTGTCGGGCGGCGAGGCCCAGCGGGTCAAACTGTCCAAGGAGCTGTCGAAACGCGCCACGGGCCGCACCCTCTATATCCTCGACGAGCCGACCACCGGCCTGCACTTCGAGGACACGCGCAAACTGCTGGAGGTGCTTCAGGAACTGGTCGAGGCGGGTAACACCATCGTCGTGATCGAGCACAATCTCGATGTCATCAAGGTCGCCGACTATCTGCTGGACTTCGGTCCCGAAGGCGGCGACGGCGGCGGCGAGATCGTCGCGGTCGGCACGCCCGAACAGGTGGCCGCCAACACCGCCAGCTGGACCGGCAAATACCTGAAAGAGGTGCTGGACCGGCACGAGGAGCGCCGCAAGGCCCGCGTCGCGGCTCTGGGCGGTTCAGACGCCAAACCCGCTCGCAAGAAGGCGAAGGCGTCGGCCTAGGCCGGCGCTTTTTCCACGACAACCGGCGTGGCGGCTTCCACGACCACGCCATAGTCCCGGCTGCGCCAGCGCAGGGCCAGCACGACGGCGGCGATCACCAGCATGGCGGTCGTGACCACGCTGCCTTCGGGTCCGAAGGCGGCGCCGGTCAGCCACCAGGGCGCGCCTGCCCGGTCGGCCAGATCGACGATCAGCGGCGGCGTGTCGATCACCTGCCCCGACACCTCCAGCCCGAAGCCCAGGCCCAGCAGCCAGTTCCAGGCCGCGTGCCAACCGCACACGCCCCACAGCGACCCCTGGCGCGCAGCGTAGAGGCCGATCATCACGCCGAACAACACGACATTGAAGACCCCGACGGCCAGTTCCGGCGACGGCTTGATGTTGCTCGCATGGAGCAGACCAAACAGGGCCGAACTCAGGCCGATGCCCCAGCCCAGTCCGTGGCGCGAGGCGATGACCTGCATCAGCCAGCCGCGCGTGACGATCTCCTCGGTCGAACCCTGGACCACGAAACCGGCCATCAGGACCAGGATCGGCAGAAGGGCGCCGACGACATTCGCCGTCGCGAATGCACCCCCGCTCTCGATCCGATAGCCGCCGAACAGGGCGATCACGCCGACGACCGCGAGCAGAGCCGCCAGCCCCAGACCATAGCCTTGGGCGAAACGCTTCAACCCGAGACCGTTGAACCCGATCGCGTCCAGTCCGCGACGCTCGAACAACCGGACCCAAGCGACGGTGATCAGGGCGATGAAGGCGAACCCGAACAGGGTATAGGCCATCGCGCCCCATCCCTGATTCTGGCCCTGATCCTGGCCCTGCAGCGAAACCCAGCCCAGCAGCACGGCGGGTATGACGGTCAGGGTCTGACCCAGGGCGATGAAGACCACGGCCAGGATCAGCGCGGCGGCCGTCCAGGTCCGCCGGACGCGCGGCTGGCGCGGCGCGTAAAGCTCTATGCCCGCCATCGCTCCGTTACCCGCCCGAACTCAACGCCCCTGAGACGTGCGCAGCGCCAGCCACGCCGCCGAGAAGGGCGCGTAAAGCACCGCCAGCTGCAGCGCCGACAGGAAGGCGTTGACGACGGAGGTGATCAGCAGGGCCGGCCAGGCCTGAATCAGGATCTGCCCAAGGCCCATGTCGGCGTAACGGGCCAGGCCCTGCACCCCGCCGGTCGCCAGATCGGCCGCCGCGCTGATGATCATGCCCAGAATACTGACGATCAGGGACATGATCACCGCGATCACCGCCATGCCCAGCAGTGACCAGAAATGCCCCCTGGTCGCGGAAAAGGACTCCAGGATCACGATCTTGCGGCGATCCACCGTCATGGGTACGGCCAGGCTGAACTTGATGGCCAGCCAGACCACCAGGGCGAAGACGGCGAAGATCAGCAGCACGGCCAGCAGGATCAGCAGCGGCTGGCCGGAAGCGACGCCAACACCCATGGCGACGCCCACGGCCATCATGGCCACGCCCGACGTCAGGCCGACGATCAGGCTGATGGCCAGGCTGACTAGAAGGACGCGAAGCTCGTCCATGCCGAGACGGAGGTAGCCCCAACGCGACTCGTTCGGCCGCAACACCGAGCGCGCCACGGCGGCGCTCAACACCGCGCCGATCACCAGGCCCAAAGGCGCGGCCATCAGGAAGGCGCTGGCGTAGATGGGGCCCAGGGCCTGGAAATCGGCCATCGACGGATTGGCCGACTGTTCCAGCGTCTCGCCTGCCGCCATCAGGGCCGCCCATTTGTCCGCGCCGAAGCCGAACATGACGACATAGAGCAGCAGATAGGTCAGGCCCCAGGCCAGGGCGACCATCGGATGACGGCGAACGACCCGGAACCCTTCGAAGGCCGCGTCGGTGGCGGAAAAACTCATGACAGCTCCGGGTGCAGATTCGACCTCACCCTAGCGCATCCGCCATCCGCCGTCCCGCCTGCTTCACGTGGCGGACTGAATGGTCCAGTCGGCGATCTGGGTGTTGATGTCGCGCGTGGCGGCGTCGAAGGCGGCGACGATGGCCGAAACCCGGTTTTCGCCGGCCGGCCGGGTCACGGTGAAGACCCGTTCGACCGAACGGCCCTGTTCGGGCCGGATGGCCGCGCCGCCCGCCTGCCGCTCGGGCGTCGAGCGCAGCTGAGCGCGGGCCGTGACCACGACGTCGGGCGTCGCGCCCGGCGCGGCGTATCGCGCCTCGAAGGTCGTGACCGTCACCTGCAGCACCAGCGGCGGCGTGCCCGGCTCGCGGCGGCCCAGCACGCGGATGCGGTCGGCGCGATTGGCGAAGGCGGCCTTCAGGCTGTCGTCGAACAGGGTCGAGGCGGGCGAAACCCAGCGCGCGCCGCCGATATAGGATGTCTCCAGTCCGGTCACGCCCAAGATGCGATCATCGCCGGCGGCCTGCGGAAACTCGATGCGGCGGATCGACACCGTCAACGGCGAGGGCCGGTCGCCCACGGCGGACGGCGCCGCCATCGGCAGGCCGAAGCGATAGTTCTGCACCGGATCGGGCGTGGACAGCAGCGAACATCCGCTGAGCGCCGCCGCGATCGCCAGACCGGCCGACAGCTGAAGGGCGGGACGAAGGATCACGGCTGCACCTCAAGTTCTTTGGATTGGGGACGTCCGATGAAGTCGCGCGGGCTGGCGCGGACATCGTCGATCAGCGCCTGCAGGGACCGGGTGGCGTCCTGCAACTCCTCGATCGTGCCGGTCAGCTGCGGCAGGCTGGAGGTCGCGAAGTCGCCCAGCGGCCGTTCCAGACCCGTGATCGAACGGTTGGCCGAGGCGATGGCGGTTCGGGCCTCCGCCGTCGCCGCATTGATGTTGGCGATGGCCTGGCGACCGTCGGTGTTGATGATCTGGCGGCTGTCGACGGCCAATGCCTGATATTCCTTCACCGCGGCGTTGGCGTTCGTCACCGCCTCTTCCAACTGCTGGAAGATGGCCTTGCGGGCTTCAAGCTCGGTGGTCAGGGCCTCGACGTTCTTCACGCTGGTCGAGAAGCTGCGGATATTGTCGTCGGACATGACGCGGTTAATGCGGTTCAGCGCATCCACGGTCTGGGCCAGAACGGTGCCCGATCCGCTCAGCAGTTCGGCGATGGGCGACGGCTGGCTTTGCAACACCGGCACGACATTGTCGGGATACTGGTCCCGCAGAAGGGCGCTGTTGGGCGAACCGGCGGTGATCTGGATATAGTTCAGCCCCGTGATCCCCTGCGGCTCCAGCTGGGCGCGCGAGGTGACGCGAACGGGCGTGGTGCCGTCGACGCGGACGCGGGCGATGACCTGATCGCCCCTTTTGGTGTCGATGTGCAGATCGGTGACTTCGCCGACGCGAATGCCGTTGAAATGCACCTCTCCCCCTTCCGACAGGCCGTTCACCGGCCCGTAGAAGACGATGTCATAGAGGTCGTAGTCGCGGTTGAACTGCAGCCGGGCCAACCAGATGGTGAACACCGCCAGCGCCGCCAGAAGGCAGACGGTGGCGATCCCGACGGCGGCGTAATGTGCGTCTCTTTCCATGCTCGGCTCTCCTCAGGCCGCACTTTTGGTGGCTGCGCGACCGCGCGGCCCCAGGAAGTATTCCTTGATCCACGGATGGTCGGAATGTTCCAGCTCCTGCACCGTGGCCTTTTCCACCACCCGCTTGTCCGCCAGGACCGCGACCTTGTCGCAGATGGCGTAAAGGCTATCGAGGTCGTGGGTGATCATGAAGACCGACAGACCCAGATCGTCCGCCAGCTGGCGGATCAGGTCATCGAACGCCGCCGCCCCGATAGGGTCCAGACCCGCCGTCGGTTCGTCCAGAAACACCAGTTCCGGGTCCAGCGCCAGGGCGCGGGCCAGGCCGGCGCGCTTCTTCATCCCGCCCGACAGTTCGGCCGGCTTCAGATAATGATGCTCGGGCTTCAGGCCGACCATGGCGATCTTCAGCTCGGCCAGCTCATAGATCACCGACTTGGGCAGTCTGGTGTGTTCAACCAGCGGCGAGGCCACGTTCTCCAGCACCGTCAGGGACGAAAACAGCGCCCCCTGCTGGAACAGGATGCCGGTGCGGCGTTCGATGTCGGCGGCCTGCGGGTCGGTCAGGGTGGCCCGGTCGTAGCCCAGCACCTTGACCGATCCGCCCTCGGGCTGTTTCAGGCCGATGATGGTGTTCAGCAGCACCGTCTTGCCGGCGCCCGACCCGCCGACCACGCCCATGACCTCGCCCCGTTGCAGGTCGAGGTCCAGGTTTTCGTGGATGGTCCGCTCGCCGAACTGGCTCAGCAGACCGCGCACCTCGATCAGGTTTTCCGGCTCGGACCCGGCGGCCGCAGCGTCGGTCATATGTTCAGCTCCAGGAAGACCAGGGCGAACACGGCGTCCAGCAGGATGATGGCGAAGATGGCCTGAACCACCGCCGCCGTCACGCGCCGCCCCAGGCTCTCGACGTCGCCGGCGACCGACATCCCCTGACGACAGCCGATGGCGGCGATGACCAGGGCGAAGACGGGCGCCTTCACCAGACCGACCATCATGTGCTGGGCCATGCTGCCGTCCTCGACCAGCCGCTGGAAGAAGAAGGACGGGCCGAGATTCAGCGAACTCCAGCAGACCACCAGACCGCCCATAAGCCCGCCGATCATCCCCAGGAAGGTCAGCAGCGGCAGCATCACCACCAAGGCCGCCACGCGCGGCACGACCAATGCCTGGAACGGATTGACGCCCATGACCTGCATGGCGTCGACCTCCTGGTTCATCCGCATGGAGCCGATCTCGGCGGCGAAGGCCGACGAGGAGCGGCCGGCCAGCAGCACCGAGGCGATCACCACCGCGAACTCGCGGAACATGGCCACGCCGATCAGCTGCACCGCGAACACCTGGGCGCCGAAGTCGGTCAGCAGATCCACGCCGATGAAGGCCACCACCGCCCCGATGAAGAAGTTGGTGATCATGACGATGGGAATGGCGTCCAGGCCCGAGCGTTCGGCCTGGCTGACCCAGGCGGGCCAGCGGATGCCGCCGGGACGCCGCACGGCCTCGACCACCGCAGCCATCAACCGCCCCAGGAAGGACAGGGACAGCATGGCCTCGCCGCCGAAGTCATAGACCCCGCGACCGATCTTGGCGAAGGTTCGAACAAAGGCGCTGGGGCGTTTGGGGGCCGGGGCGCTCTTGCGCTCCAGCAGTTCGATCATGTGGTAGATGCGGCCCGCCTCGGGACGATCCTTCCACTGGCTCTTGGACAGACGGCCGCTGGACGCCTGGACCAGGGCCAGGGCGCCGGCGGTGTCGAACCGTCCCAGGTCGGAGGTGTCGATGCTGGCGATCTCGCGCCCTTCCAGGTCGCGGCTCAGTTCGGTCGGCAAGCGGCCGAGCGCGGTCGTGGTCCAGTCGCCGGTCAGGCGCAGCCGCGCCGCGCCGTCCGTCTCCACGATCTCGTATTGCGCCTGGTTCATCGGACCTCGAACGACAGGTCGGACATCGCGATCATCCCCTGGCCGCCCCGTCGGACAGCCGAAATCCCTGCCGCGCTAATGGTCAAGGCGGCGCCCGATGTCAACGCGCGATGACATTCGCACGGACGATTGTCGCTGAACCGTGTCGCGGCCGCCTCCCCAGGATCGTTTCGCCAAACGGTGACGCTGGCGTGGATGCCAAACGCAGTCGAAAGAGATTCGTTCTCTCGCTTCAGTCCATACGCGCGCGGACGGCGATCAGATCGTCCAGAAACAGCCGTCGCGCCTCGGCCTTCGCCGCCGCGTCGGGCAGACGCAGCAGATAGGACGGGTGGACGCTCAGGATGGCTGTTCCGCCGTCCGGCAGGGTCAGGGGCGCGCCGCGTTCGCTCATCACCGCCGGCTTTCGCCCCAGCACCGCCAGGCCGGCGGTCGCGCCCAGGGCGAGAACGATCTGAGGCTTGATCAGCCGCCGCTCGGCGTCGAGCCACCAGCGGCAGGCCTGGACCTCTCCGGCGTTCGGGGTCTTGTGCAGGCGGCGCTTGCCGCGCGGCTCGTGCTTGAAGTGTTTGACGGCGTTGGTGACATAGACGTCGGATCGGTCGATCCCGGCCTCTTGCAGGGCGACGTCCAGCACCTCGCCCGCCGGGCCGACAAAAGGACGGCCGGCCAGATCCTCCTGATCGCCCGGCTGCTCGCCCACGATCATCAGCCGCGCCGTCTTCGGCCCCTCGCCGCACACACCCTGGGTGGCGTCGCGATACAGGGGACAACGGCGGCAGGCCTGAACCCCGTCGCCCACCTCGGCAAGGGTATCGGGAACCGCCTCAGCAGCGGGGCGCGCGGCGTGCAGATCGGGCGCGAGGGCGCGGCTGAAACGGGCGTTCGGAGACGGGGCGGGCGTGGCGACCATGGCCTCGGTTCGAACCGACGAGGCGGCGACCAGTTCCGGGATCAGCGCTGCCTCCGGCAGGTTCTTCCAATAGCGTTTGGCCATTTCGCCCTGCATGGTCTTCACCTTCAGTCGGGCGGGATTGAAGGTCGAGGCGTAATAGGTCTTCCAGAAGTCTTCGATCTCGTCATCGGCCGGCGCCATGTCGCGCGTCGCGGGCGGGCCGAACCGCAGGCGTTCTCCGTCCCAGAAGACCGAACCGTCGGGCGTCAGGATCGACCAGCGCATGGTCGTGAACCGTCGCTGGAAGAAGGGCGCGGTCTTTTCCAGCACCCGATGCGGCGGCTCGAACCAGGCGGCCCACGCCTCGCCGTGATCGTCGTGAACCTGGCGAAAGCGCACGAAGGCCTTCATCTTGTGCGAGGCGCGACTGACGTTCTTGGCCCGCTCCAGCGCATCGGCCACGTCGCGGTCGGAGATCACGCGGATCAGGTCGGGCTCGTCCCTGAGCCGCCACAGCAGCCGATACATCAGGTCGAACCGATCCTCGGAGCGGTGCAGGATGACGTTCTGCGCCAGTTCGACGAAGGCGGCGGGAACGGTGAACTCTTCTTCTCTCCGCTCACCCGGACTTTCGCGAGGAGGGGCGGATGAGGCGATGTCGAACAGTCCGCCCTGAACGGACGACGCGCCCCCCTGCACCACGAACCGCGCCGCCGCCGGCTCCACCCCCGCCAGCCGAAACGCCCGCGCGGCCCTGCGCCATCCGTCAAAGTCCGTTTCGCCCTCCAGCGTCGCCGCCGGCATCAGAACAGGCTCAACTGTTCGGGCGTCCGCGTCGTCACCCGCGTCTTCAGATCGGCGGCGTCGGTCAGGGCGCCGGGCGTCCAGTCCAGCGCCGTGATGAAGGGCCGCACCTTGGCGACCGAGCGCGTCAGCCGCCCAATGTCTTCCAGCCGCAGGGTGCGATAGCGTCGGACGGACACGATCCGGTCCACCGCCTTCACCCCCAGGCCCGGCACCCGCAACAGCATCTCGCGCGGCGCCCGGTTCACATCGACGGGGAACTGTTCGCGCTTGTTCAACGCCCAGGCCAGTTTGGGATCGACCGCCAGGTCCAGCATGCCGCCAGCCGCCCCCTCCCCGATCTCCGGCGCCGAAAAGCCGTAGAACCGCATCAGCCAGTCGGCCTGATACAGCCGATGCTCCCGCATCAGCGGCGGCTTGGACAGCGGCAGGACCGCGCTGGAATCCGGGATGGGGCTGAAGGCGGAATAATAGACCCGGCGCAGGCCATAGCCGCCATAGAGCGAGGCGCTGCGATCCAGGATTTCCGTATCCGGCGCCCCGTCCGCGCCGATGATCAGCTGGGTGCTTTGACCGCCCGGCGCGAACTTCGGCGGCTTGATCCGGTCGCGCTTGTTCGGCCTGGCCGCCTCGACGCCCAGCCGCACCTGCCCCATCGCCTTCTTGATGACCCCGACATCCTTCTGGGGCGCCAGCTGGGCCAGCGCCTCGTCGCGCGGCAGTTCGATATTGGCCGACAGCCGGTCGGCATAGAGGCCCGCCATCTCGACCAGACGCGGATCGGCCTCGGGGATCAGTTTCAGATGGATATAACCCCGGAAGTCGTGAACCTCGCGCAGGGTCTTGGCCACCAGGACCAGCTGCTCCATCGTATAGTCGCTGTTGCGGATCACGCCCGACGACAGGAACAGGCCCTCGATATAGTTCCGCTTGTAGAAGTTCAGCGTCAGATCGACCACTTCGTCCACGTCGAACCGCGCCCGCGCCACGTTCGACGACGCGCGATTGATGCAATAGGCGCAGTCGTAGATGCAGAAGTTGGTCAGCAGGATCTTCAACAGGCTGATGCACCGCCCATCCGGCGTATAGGCGTGGCAGATTCCCATGCCCTCGGTCGAACCGATCCCCTTGCCGCCGACCGAGTTCCGCTTGGACGTGCCGGACGAGGAGCAGGAGGCGTCATATTTCGCCGCATCGGCCAGAACCGACAGTTTTCGACGAAGATCGAGACGCGCCATAGTTCATGATATGTTCCCGAAACAGATCAAGTCCAGCGTAGCCGTTTCTTTTTGAATTCAGTCAGATCAGCGCAGCAGGTTGAGCAGCGACGTATTCTTCAGGGTGTTGATCACCTGGGCCGAGGCCTCGATCGCCACCTGGGCCTGTCTCAGGTCGGTGATGGCCTGGGCGGAGTCGTAGCCGGCCTTGTCCTTCATCATCGTCTTCAGCGCCGTCTTCTGGTTCTGTTGAGCGTCCAGCGCCGCATCGACGTTGTTCTGCAGGATGCCGTTTTTGGCCGTCTGGTCGGTCAGGCCGACGTTGGCCTTGTCCAGTTCGCTCAGCTGCGCCTTCAAAAAGGCGGTGACGTCGGCGTTGGGCTGGCCGGTCAGGGTTCCGGGCGCGCTCGGCGTATAGGTCACGCCGTTGACCGTCACGGGCGTCCCGTTCTGGAAGGCCTGGAGGTTGCGGAACACCTGCGTCAGCGGGCCGCCGATCTCACTGGCCAGAAAGCCGGTTTCAACCGTAGTGTTTTCGTCGATGCGCGACTTCTGCTTCAGCGTGTCGTTGGCGAAGGTCGAGGCGGTCGAGGGCGCCGCCGCCAGATCGGCCATGGTCGCGGCGGTCGCGGGGGCGATGTTGCCTTGCCCGCCCGCGAACAGATACGACCCCTGATGTTCGGCGTTCAGACCGCCCTGAACGGTCTGATACTGCAGGCCCAGTTCGGTCATCAGATTGGTGATGTTGCCCGCCGCCAGGCCGGTTGCGATGGCTTCCCGCGCGCCCGTTCCGCCTTCGTAAATCCGGCTCATGGCCAGATCCTGTGCGCTGAGACGCGCCGCGACGGTCTTGCCGGTGTTGATGAATCCCTCCAGTCGCGCCTGGGTCGAGGTCAGGCTGGTCAACTGTTCGGCGCCCCGGCCATAGCCGGACATGTCGGTGGCGATCCGCTCGCTGTCGATCCGCTCCTGCGCCTGCTGGGCGCGGCTCTGGGCGTTCATCAGGCTGAGCAGGGCCGACTGGAAGTTTCCGTTGGTGGAGACGCGGTTCATCGCAGGATTCCGATCAGGACGTCATACATGTCCTTGCTCGCCTGGATCAGGCGGGCCGAGGCGTTATAGGCTTGCTGGAAGGTGGTCATATTGACCAGCTCCTCGTCCATATTGACCGCCTCGGCCGAGGTGCGGCGGCCTTCCGCCTCCTTGGACAGGGCGGCGGCGGTCTCGCTACGGGTCTTGGCGGCCGAGGCCTTGCCGCCGATCTCGCCGGCGAAATCCGCCGCATAGGACGACAGGGTACGGGTTCCGCCGGAAGAGTCTCCGGCCGCGCCGAAGGCGACATTGCGCTTTCCGACATCGCCCAGGGCCAGGCCGCCGCGTCCGTCGCTCTTGCTCAGCGCGGGCGTTCCCGCCGTCGCCGACAGGTTCAGCTGCGCCAGCGCCAGCTTGGCGGAGTCCTGCTGGATGTCGCTGCGGACGCTATAGGCGCCGGCCCGGGTCGCGCCGACGGCCCCAAGGCCGAACATCTGGGACATCGACACGCCGGACGGGTTCTGCGTCGTCGCATCATCCACCACGCTCATCGTCGTGGCGGCGGGATCATAGGCCTTGAACGCCAGCTTGCCCGCCGTATCCAGGCTGAAGGCGCCATAGCGTCCGACGCCGGTGATAGGGTCGTTCAGCGCGCCGAGCAGTTCGCTCATCGCGCCCGTCCCGGCCGGGACGGACACGGTGACGTCGCGCAGTCGGGCGCCGGATTCGCCGGTGAAACGGAAGGTCAGGCTCTCGCCCGCATCGAAGCCGTGCTGCGACGACAGAGTCAGACCCGTCTCGTAGAAGGTCGGGGTGGTGGTCGACACCAGGTCGTTCAGCCCGAACCAGTGGGAAAAGCCGCGTCCACCCTTATTGCCGGGCGTCGTCGCATCGTCGGCTATGGCCACGCCGTTTCCGCCGGTCGCATTCAGTTGCAGCCGCCCCTCGGAGAAGCTGGCCGTGACCGTCCCGCCCATCTGGGCGTTCAGCACGCTCAGGAAGGTCGAGGGATCGGCGGCGGCGCCGTTGATCGTCATGGTGGAGCCGGAAAAGACGATCTGGGCCGAGGCCTGGACGACGCCGGCGGCGTTGACCGCCGTGATGGTCGTGGTCCCCGTGAAGCCGGTCAGGGCGGTCTGCAGCGACTGGCCGGTGTTGCGGCCGGTCAGGCTTGCCGGCGCGGGCACGCTGCTGTTGGCGTTATGAGCCCGGTTCAGTTCGTCGGCCAGCTTCGCCGTCAGCTCTCCCAGACGCGCGGCGGCCGCCGGCGCATCCACGTCGCGCATCTCGACCAGGCCGCGAATCTGGCCCGACGTCACCCCGTCCAGCAGCGGCCAGCGCGTGCCGCCGGGCTCGGTGATCATGATGTCGGAAAAGGCGGTGGTCGCCCCCACCGTCCCGGCCGCCTGATAGGAGACGGTCGCATGCCCCTCGCCCATCAGGGTCGTACCCGCATTGGTGCGCAGGGTGACGCCGCCGTTCGACCGGGACTCGACCTTCACATCCAGATATTTGGACAGTTCGGCGATCAGCCCTCGCTGGGCGTTCTGGGCGCCCGTCACGTCCTGATTGGAGATCGTGCCGGAGGCGATGGTCTTGTTCAGCTTGTCGATCTGCTCCAGCAGCGGATTGATCGTTTCGACCGCGCTTTGCAGCCGCGAGTCCGCCTCCTGCCGCGTGGACTGGATCTTGGAGGCGATGTCGGCCGCCTGGTTGAACAGCGTCTGGGTCTTGTAGATCGTGTCCTGACGCGCAGCCGACGAGGTCGGGGTTTCGGCCAGGGTGGCGTAGCTGGCGAACAGTTTGTCGACCTGGGCGAAGAAATTGGCATCGCTGCTGGGATCGCCGAACTGGCTCTGCATCTGGCCATAGAGATCGGAGCGGACACCCTGGCGCGCCGCGTCGGCGCCCGCGCTCAGCCCCGCCGCCTGGAGAAAGCGGTCGGTCGCCAGGCGAACGCGCGTGACGTCCACGCCCGAGCCATACCCGTTGGTGACGACCGAGGTTTGATCGGCGATCTTGCGGACATAGCCGGCGGTGTCGACGTTCGCCATATTGTCGGCGGTGACGCGCAACTGCGACTGGGCGGTCTTCATGCCCGAGGTCGCGATGTTCATGATCGAGTTCAGCGACATGGACGCATCTCCCCCGCCCTACCCGGCAAGCCCTGCACGGCCGCACGCAGTTCTTGCCCAGCCACGCCCGGACGCCGCTCGACCAGAGCGTTGTTTTTCAAAGAGATCGTGGATTGGGCATCCGTCATGATCGAACAGAGGCGCAAAGGTCGGGCCAGTTTCGCTCGCCAGCGCCCTCGCCTCTGCCGACCGATTGGCGAGCCGGGCAAAAAGTGGCGATAGCGCGGCAATAATCGACCGCGCCGGTCAGGACGCCACAAGCGGAGCGGCGCTTTCCGTTTGTTTTTGCTGACTTATTGGTTTGGCCCGCCGCTTGCGTTGAAGCGAACCGAACCCTTGGGCGCAGCAGGCGCCGCCGTCTCCGCCTTCGAAAGCCGCCTCTCGACCATGTCGACCGCCTCCGCCCTGTTCGCGCCCGCCGCGCCGGTTTCGACCGGAGCGTCGACGGCTGCGTCCCATGCGCGACAGGCGGACCGCGACCTGTTCTCCAGGACGCTGGCCAAGTCGGCCAAGCCGATCACCGACACGACGCCGAGGGCCGACGATCCGGCCTCGATCGGAACGCCCGGAAAACGCGCCGGATCGGGCGCTCTCAAACCCTTGCCCGCCGAGACCGACAAGGACCGATCGGAGACAGAGCCCTCGACCCAGGCGGCGGAAACCTCCGACAGCACCGCCCCCACGCAGGCCGTCCCGGCCACCGTTCAACCGACGCCGACCGCCTCTGGCTCGGCGGGGACGCAGGCCGACGCCGCAACCGAAGCCGGCGCCTCCCAAACCGGCGCCTCCCAGTCTCGATCCGTGTCCGCCGACGCGCACGCCGTCGCGACGCAACAGGCCGCGCAATTGTCAGCGGAGGAGATGCAGGCTCTCGCCCTGAAAGCCGCCGCGTCGTCGTCCGGCGCCGACGCCGCCGGCCAGTCGTCGGGCGGCGCCGCAGACGCGGCGAAGGCCGCCGTCGCCAAGATGGCGGCGGACGCACAGGTTCCGACGGCTCAGGTCCAGGTGGCGGTGACGACGGTTGCGCCTCGACCGAGCCTTCCGGCGTCCGACGCCGCCGTGGCCGTCGCGGCCCTGATCGGCGAGGCCCAGACCGGCGCACAGGCCGACGCACAGTCCGAGGACAAGACCTCCGCTGCGCCCAAGGGCGACGCGCCGACGCCGCTTCGCGCCGGCCGCCACGACGGCGGCCAGCGTATCGAATTCATACCCGTCGACACCTCGCCGAGGCCCGTTTCGACAGGCGCCGAGATCAAGACCCTGGCCGAGGCCAATGCGGGAGCGTCCCAGTCGGCCGCCGGAGACGCCAAGCCCGCAACCGCCGATGCGGCGCCGGCCGACATCGCCCCGACAGCAGCCGCCGAAGGCTCCGGCCAGACCGTCGCCGCCGGTGATGCGCCGCGCGCCCAGCCTTCCGCCGCCGCCAATCACAGCCCGCCCCTGTCCACCCTGTCGCGCGCGACGGTCGAGACCACCGCCCATCTGGCGGCCCAGATCGCCCGCAGGCTGGACGGCCGGTCCACGCGGTTCGACATGGTGTTGACGCCCGAAGACCTGGGCCGCGTCGATGTCAGTCTGGAGATCGGCAAGGACGGCCAGCTGTCCGCGCGTCTGGCCTTCGACAATCCCGCCGCCGCCGCCGACCTGCGCGGTCGCGCGGACGAATTGCGCCGACAGCTCGAAGCCGCCGGGTTCCAGCTGGCCGGCGACGCCCTGGACTTTTCGGAGCGCGATCCGTCGGCCGGCGGCGGCGCCTTCGACCGTCAGCAGCAGCGCAACGCCCTGTTCGCCGGCGGCGACCGTCTGGCCGCCCAGGCCGACGCCCCCGTCATCCCGGCGCCCGGCGCCTGGACCAACCATTTCCTGACGCCAGAGCGCGTCGATCTGAAGGTCTGACCCCATGGTCGACGCCGTCTCCACCAACACCGCGACCAGCCGCATCACCAAGGGCGCGGGCGCCATGGCCTCGAACTTCGAGACCTTCCTGACCCTGCTGACCACGCAAATGAAGAACCAGGACCCGCTGTCGCCGCTGGATTCCAACCAGTTCACCGCCCAGCTGACCCAGATGGCGGGCGTCGAGCAACAACTGCTGACCAACGACCTTCTGACCAGCCTGCTGAAGGCCCAGTCGGCCGGGGGACTGGACAACGCCTCCAACTACATCGGCAAACAGGTCACGACCGCCTGGACGGCGACCGAGTTCAACGACGGCAAGGCGACCTGGGCCTACGAACTGGGCAAGGCGGCCGACAAGGCCACGCTGCAGGTCGTGGACAGCAAGGGCGCCGTGGTCTGGGAAGGCTCCGCGCCCGACAAGTCGTCCGGCCTGCACACCTTCACCTGGGACGGCAAGATGAAGGACGGCGGCACGGCAGACGCCGGCGGCGTCTATACGCTGAAGGTCGCCGCGACGGATTCCTCCGGGGCCTCCATCGACAGCCAGGCCCTGATCCAGGGCCGCGTCACCGGCGTCGAAATGTACAACGGCGCGCCGTATCTGGTGATCGGCAAGTCGATCCTGCCCCTCTCGACCGTGATCTCGCTGAACGAGATCACCGCTCAAGCCAACAATGACGATACGGAGAATCCGAACGTCTCCACCGAGGAGGCGGCCGCATGATGCGTCTCGCCGCCTTCCCGATGATTTCCTTGTAAGGAGCGTTCTTCCATGAGCCTCAACAGCGCCATGCGGGCCGGCGTGTCCGGCCTCGCCGCCAACTCCGCCGCCCTGGCCGCCATTTCCCAGAACATCGCCAATGTGAACACCGTGGGCTACAAGCGCACGGCTGGCGAGTTCCAGACCCTGGTCAACAGCCAGAGCAAGTCGGGCGGCAGCTATTCCGCCGGCGGCGTCGCGGCCAACACCCGCGCCTTCATCAGCCAGGAAGGTCTGCTGCAACGCACGACCGAAAGCACCGATCTGGCGGTCAACGGCCAGGGCTTCTTCGTCACCACCACCCAGGCCGAGGGCGTCGCCGCCACGGACGCCCGGATGTTCACCCGCGCAGGCGCCTTCCGCGTCGACAAGCTGGGCTATCTGAAGAACAGCGCCGGTCTGTACCTGCAGGGCTGGCCCGCCGATTCCAACGGCGACATCTCGACCGATCCGTCCGACCTGTCGCGCCTGCGTTCGATCAACATCGGCTCGGTCGGCGGCACGGCGGAACCCACCACGCGGGTCCAGATCAACGCCAACCTGCGCTCGACCCAGAGCGTGTCGAGCGCGGCGGGGGCCCAGTCGTACAAGGGCGTGTCGGACACCGCCTCCACCCCGGCCTCGCACGACGTCACGGTCGGCTATTCGCGCATCGACGCCAACAACTACAACGTCACCCTCAAGACCGGCATCACCAAGATCACCGGCGTCGCCACCTATGACGCCAGCGGCGCCCTGACCGCCTTCACGCCCGACAGCGCGAACAGCGCCAACGGCTCCGCGACCAGCACCGCCACCCAGATGACCATCACCCCGACCAGCGCGGGCGTGGCGGGCACGCCCTTCACGCTGAACCTGTCCGACCTGGGCCTGACCACCAACGGCGTCGCCAAGACCAAATACGACCCCAAGGTCAATTCGATGGCCATGTACAACGCCGACAGCGACAATCCGTCGGGCGTGAAGCCGGACTTCAAGATGAACATCCCGGTGTCGGACTCAAAGGGCGGTCAGCGCAATCTGGAGGTCCGCTTCCTCAAGAGCGACCAGCCGAACCAGTGGTATGCCGAAATCGTCTCCGTCCCGGCGGACGACGTGGTGACGGGCGCGCCCTATTCGAACGGCCAGGTCAAGACCGGCCTAATCGCCTTCACCCCGGCCGGACGGCTGGACGTGGCGACGATGAAGTCCTGGCCGGCGGGCAAGGGTCTGTTCGACGACCCCGAGAACGCCACCCTGTCCTTCCTGAAGTCGGACCCCAGCAACACCATCGATCCGAACGACGCGAGCGACAACGGCAAGATCAAATGGGCCGACGGCCTGGGCATCGCCGACCAGACGGTGACGCTGGACCTTAACACCTCGGCCGGCGGCCTCAGCCAGTTGAACACCACCTCGGTCGTCCAGTCGACCGTCACCAACGGCACCGCCTTCGGCAATCTGAACAAGATCACCATCGACGACAGCGGCTTCGTCACCGCCGTCTTCGACAATGGCGTGATGCGCCGCATCGCCCAGGTCGCGGTCGCCACCTTCCCCAGCCCCGACAGCCTGAAAGAGACGTCCGGCAACGCCTACACCGTCAGCCCCCAGTCCGGCACCTTCAACCTGAAAGCCGCTGGAACCGGCGGCGCGGGGTCGATCGCGGCCCAGCAGCTGGAGTCTTCCACCGTCGACCTGTCGGCGGAATTCACCGGCCTGATCACGACCCAGCGGGCCTATTCCGCCTCGTCCAAAATCATCACCACGGCCGATGAAATGCTGGCCGAGCTGATCAACATCAAACGCTGATCGGCGAGTAAGTAAGCGTTAGTCTCGATGAATCGTCGCGAAAGCAAGGTTTACGGAGTCGTTCGGGCGGAGACGGATTTTATCCGTTTCTTCACCACGACACTTAAACGGACCTTAGTCGGGCCGGCCTATCGTCACGACACTACGGTGTTGGTGAAAGAGGCATAAGCCCATGTTGCAAGAGCGACGCCTTAATAGCAAAGGCGAACAATACGTGGTCGGACCGACTGGCACGCCCCTGACCCTGAACGACCTGCCGCCGTCCAATACGGATCGGTGGGTGATCCGCCGCAAGGCCGAGGTCGTCGCCGCCGTTCGCGGCGGCCTGCTCAGCCTCGACGACGCCCTGGCGAAGTATCGCCTGACGGCGGAAGAGTTCCTGGCCTGGCAAAAGGCGATCGACAAATGGGGCATGCAGGGCCTGCGCACGACGCGGATCCAGAGCTACCGCTCCTGAAGGATTTCCCCGAAGACGTTGAGGGCCGCATCCGGCGACGGGTGCGGCCCTTGTCGTTGGAGGCGCCTGTGTTAAATTACAGCCATGACGACTTTCGCCGTGCATCTCAGCGAGCAGCTCGAATCCTTCGTCGACATGAAGGTCGGGTCCGGCGCCTTTCGTGATCGATCCGCGGTCATCGAAAGCGCTCTGGCCGATATGCTGCAGCAAGACACACGACTGACTGCGCTGAAAGCCAAGATCCAGGACGGTCTGGACGAGTTGGACGCAGGTCTCGGCATAGAAGTCGACGATATCGAAGCCTGGCTGGACAGCCTCGGTCGCTGATCCTTGCCTCTGCGTCTTGTCGTGGCGCCTCTGGCGCAAAGCCAGATCGATGTGATCCTTCGCACAAGCACTGTCGATTTCGGCGAGGCGGCCGGCGCTCGCTACAGGATGCTGCTGGCGTCCGCTTTCCGATTGCTGGCGGAACATCCCACTCACGCCGTTTCCAGATCGCTCTCGCTGGATCATGAGACTGTGCGGTTGTTTCATCTTCGACATGCGCGTCATCTGATGACGCCAAGGGATCGCGTCGCATCGCCTCGGCATGTCATCGCCTATCGCCACGATGACTTGCGCATCGAGATCGCTCAGGTGCTGCATGATCGCATGGATATTCCGGCCCGACTGCGCTGAGGCCTCGAAATCGCGCCGGTTCCGCACTAAATGGCCGCAATGACCTTGGTCGAAGAATTCTGTCCCGTTCCCGACATTGCGCGCGCCAGCATGGACGCGGCGGTCGAGAGCGCGCGGGCGGCGGTCGGCCTGCCGGTCGGGGCGCGGGTCGTGGCGGCCATGTCGGGCGGGGTGGACTCCACCGTCGTCGCGGCCCTGCTGCATAAGGCCGGCTATGACGTGGTGGGCGTCACCCTTCAGCTTTACGATCATGGCGCAGCCCTGAAGAAGAAGGGCGCCTGCTGCGCGGGCCAGGACATTCACGACGCGCGCCTGGCCGCCGACATGATCGGCATTCCTCATTATGTCCTGGACTACGAAAGCCGGTTCAAGGACGCGGTGATCGACCAGTTCGCCGACAGCTATCTGAAGGGCCAGACGCCGGTCCCCTGCATCCGCTGCAATCAGACGGTCAAGTTCCGCGACCTGCTGGACGTCGCCCGCGATCTGGGCGCCGAGGCGATGGCGACGGGCCACTATGTCCGTCGCGCCGTCGCCGGCAATCGTTCGCAGATGCGCAAGGCGATCGACCATTCGCGCGACCAGTCCTACTTCCTGTTCGCGACCACCCAGGACCAGCTCGACTATCTGCGCTTCCCGCTCGCCGATCTGGAAAAGCCCCAGGTGCGCGGCGTCGCCGCCGAACTGGGCCTGAAGATCGCCGCCAAGCCCGACAGCCAGGACATCTGTTTCGTCCCCTCAGGGGACTATCGCACCCTGATCGACCGCCTGCGGCCGCAAGGTCGCGAGGCGGGCGAGATCGTGCATATGGACGGCCGCGTGCTGGGTCGGCATTCCGGCATCACCGACTACACCATCGGCCAGCGCCGGGGCCTGAACGTCGCCGTGGGCGAACCGCTGTTCGTGACCAGGCTTGAGCCCGAAACCCGCCGCGTCGTGGTCGGCCCGCGCGAGGCCCTGCTGACCGCACGCCTGACGCTGGAAGAAACCAACTGGCTGGGCGACGAGGCCACGATTCGCGAGGCGGCGGAGGCCGGCGTCCCCGTCCTGGCCCGCGTCCGCTCCACGCGCCAACCCTCCCCCGCCCGGCTGGGGCTGGTCGACGATGCGATCACCGTCGCATTCGACCGGGGCGAGGAAGGCGTCGCCCCCGGCCAGGCCTGCGCGCTCTACGATCCGGCGGACCCCGATCGCGTGCTGGGCGGCGGCTTCATCCGCGACACGACGGCGGCGGCCTAACCCCTTCCCCACGATCAGAAGTCCGGCGGTTCGCGACGGAGCCTTGTCCCGATTGTGGAGACGAAGTGGAGATTGACCGGATTTTCTCAGCAGATCGGTCACGGCCTCAGACATCAAACATGCATCCCAGTGTCGCGCGGTTGTGAACTGCATATCGCAAAGGCGGCGTAATCCCCCGCTCGACCAAGCAGGGGATATAAATGCACCGTCAAACCAAACTGCGCCTCCAGCTGTTGCTGGGGACCGCGCTTCTCGCCGCGCCTGTTTCCGCCTTCGCCCAGACCGCGCCCGCGCAGACCGCTCCGGCGCCCGTCGCCAATGCGCCGGTCGGCCTGGACGACATCGTCGTGACCGCCACCAAGCGCGAAACCAATCTGCAGGACACGCCGATCTCGATCTCGGTGATGAACTCCGAAGCGCTTCAGGACCGTCACGTCCAGAGCCTGATGGACCTGGCCGACGGCGCCGTTCCGTCGCTGCGCGTCGCCACCTTCGAGGCCCGTCAGTCCGCTCTGACCATCGGCATCCGCGGCATCGTGCCGAACGACGCCAACCAGCCCGCCCGCGAGCAGGGCGTCGGCGTCTATGTCGACGGCGTCTATCTGGCCCGCCAGCACGGCCTGGCCTCCGCCCTTCTGGACATCGAGCGCGTCGAAGTGCTGAAGGGTCCGCAAGGCACCCTGTTCGGCCGCAACACCGAAGGCGGCGCCCTGTCGCTCGTCACTAAGAAGCCCACGGGCGAGTTCGGCATGCGCGCCATCGCCGGCGTCGGCAATCTGGAATCCTACAACACCGAACTGCACGTGGACTTCCCCGCCCTGGGCGACTTCGCCTTCAAGGTGGACGGCGTGCTGCAGGTCCAGGGTCCCGTGACCGAGAACACCCTGCCCGGCGAGACGGGTTTCGGCCAATACGACCGTCGCGGCCTGCGCTTCCAGACGCGCTGGACCCCGACCGACAACTTCACCGCCGACCTGGCCGCCGACATCGGCAAGGACAAGAACACCCCGTTCTACAGCCAGCTGCTGAACTTCAACCCGAACGGCCTGACCGTGGTGCCGTTCACCTCGGCTTCCGTGCCGTCGGGCAGCATCCGCGCCCTGTCGCCGCTGGTTCAGGTCGAAGGCTCCAAGCGCATGACGCAGGCCGACATCGGCGTGCCGCAACAGTGGAGCGTCGATGACACGCGCGGCGTCGATCTGCACCTGTCCTATCGCCCGAGCGACACCCTGGAAATCCGCTCGATCACGGCCTACCGCGATCTGGACGTCCAACAGTACGACAACATCGCCGGCGCCCACCGCCCGCCCGTGACCGGCCCGAACGGCAAGTTCAGCCGCTATTCGCTGGCCGGCTTCTGGCAGCATCAGTTCAGCCAGGAACTGCAGGCCGTCGGTTCGCTGGGCGACAGCATCGACTACGTCGGCGGCGTCTTCTACTTCAAGGAAACGGTGTCCGACGACGCGGCCACGCCTTCCACCAACCAGTGGAACTCGGACGGCACCGGCTACACCATCCTGGACCCGACCCCGACCATCCGCGGCTCCCGCTTCCTGGACCGCGCCTCGACCGCACACGCCGAGTCCAAGGCGGTTTACGGCCAGGCGACCTGGACGCCGGCCAGCATGGACGCCCTGCACCTCACCGTCGGCGGCCGCTACACCTGGGACGACAAGGACGGCACGCTGGAGCTGGTCAATAACGCCCTGCCCGTCGTCAACGGCGTTTCGGGCGAACTGCACTTCAACTCCAAGGTCAATCGTTTCGACCCGCTGGTGACGCTGGCCTACGACCTGACGAACAACATCAACGTCTATGGCAAATACTCGACCGGCTACCGCGCCGGCGGCGCCTCCTCGCGCTCGCTGACCTACCGCTCGTTCGACCCGGAAGAGGTCAAGGCCTACGAACTGGGTCTGAAGAGCGACCTGTTCGACCGTCGCGTCCGCCTGAACGCGGCCATCTATGCGATGGACCGCACCGACAGCCAGATCGACTTCAGCCTGGTCACGGTGATCGGCGCCTCGACCCGCAACACGCTGGAAACGATCAACGCCCCCGGCACCACGAAAATCCGGGGTCTGGAGCTGGAAGGTCAGTTCCGCGCGACGGACAATCTGACGCTGTCGGCCGGCTACGCCTATACGGACGCCAAGATTCCCGACACGGTCAATCCGTTCAACGGCCAGACCCAACAGGTCTTCATCGCCTATACGCCCAAGAACGCGGCGACGGTGTCCGCCGACTGGAACTCGCCCTTCATGGGCGCCACCCTGAAGGCCCACGTCGATGCGAACTATGCCGACGCCAGCCAAAGCTTCGACCAGTTCGAAATCAAGAACGACTCGTCGTTCATCGTGAACGCCCGCGTGGCGGTGGCCGACATCGCCACCCGCGAAGGCGGCCCGCTGCTGGAAGTGGCCCTGTGGTCGCGTAACCTGCTGGACGAAACCTACGTCTATCGCCGCGACCCGTCGAACCGGAACACCCTGGGCGACTACGGCAACTTCAACAATCCGCGCACGTTCGGCATCGAACTGCGCGCCTCCTACTAAGCGTTCCTCCCCGAACGACGACTGGCCCCCTTCCGCCTCGGCGGGAGGGGGTTTTTCTTCGTCTGCGTGAAGCCTTTGCGACGGGGCGATGAAACTTGTCCGAACGCCTCCGGTTTCGCTGGATTTCGGCGGCGGCGCCGGTCATGGCGGCGGCCGGAGGCGCCATGAGCAGCTTGATCCTGATCGCCGATGACGACCGCGAAAGCGTCGAGACGCTGGACGCGGCCCTGCGCCGCGACGGCCTGCGAACGGTCGTCGCCGAGGACGGGGAACAGGCCCTTGATCTGCACGCCCGGCTGAAGCCCGATCTGGTGCTGCTGGCCGTCGCCCTGCCCGGCCGCGACGGCTGGGACGTGCTGGGCGAGCTGCGTCGGCGCGGCGATACGCCGGTCGTCATGATCGGGGCGCCGGATCAACCGCATCATCGGCTGCAGGCGCTGCGGATCGGCGCCGACGACCATCTGGTCCGCCCGACCGCCCCGGTCGAGGTGGTGGCCCGCATTCAGTCCATCCTGCGTCGCGCCGCCGGCGGCCGCACCGCCAAGGTGCTGCGCGTCGGGCCGCTGGAGGTTCAGCTCGAAAACTACATGGCGGCGGTGATGAAGGCGGGGGAACGCCGGCGGCTGGATCTGACCCTGACCGAGTTCCGCATCCTGGCCCACATGGCCCGCACGCCGTTGCGCGTCTTCAGCCGCGGCGAGATCATGCAGGCCTGTTTCGACAATCAGGCGGTTCTGGAACGCACCATCGACAGCCATGTCAGCCACCTGCGCCGCAAGCTGGAGGGCGCCGACGCCGCCGGCCTGCTGACCAATGTGCGCGGCGTCGGCTATCGTCTGGAGGCGGAGGCCTGACGGCCGGGCGCCTCACGCCGCCGCGAACACCCGCAAACGATGCCCGTCCGGGTCGCCGGCGACGAAGCTGCGCCCGTTCTCCAGATCGTGGGGCGGCGTCAGTATGCGCGCGCCGCGATCCCACCAGTCGATATGGGCCTGATCCACGGCCGCCGCGCCCTCCATCGGAAAGTCGATCTCGCAGACCGAAGCGGCGTCGCCGCTGCGTCGCATCAGCCCCAGCGCCCGCCCCGAACTCAGCCTGAACAGCGCCCGATCCGGCCGCGTCACCACCGGCCGACAGCCCAGCAGCCCGGCGTAGAAGCGCGCGCTGACCTCCGGGTCGGCCACGGTCAGAAGAATGTCCTCGATCTCGCCCATCGGCCCTGTCCCTCATCTCGACTGAAGACAGGCTAAGCCCGACTACTGCCAGTTTCCGTCAGCAGCGCGTGTCCCGCGACCGTTCGTGCGTTTCCTTCCAACGCTTCATCAGAACCTGACGCCGGGCGGGATAGCGCGCCTCCATCACCTCGGCCACGACGATCCGGTCGGTGCGGAAACTGCGGAAGTCGCCGCGCAGCTCGCACCAGGCCATCAGCAGCCGCACCCGGTCGAAGAAGGCCAGGGCGAAGGGCCACACCAGTCGTTCCGACGCCGCCCCCGCCTCGTCGCGATAACACAGCCTCAGCCGCCGCTCCGTGCGGATGGCCTTTCGCAACAGGCCCGGATCGACGGCGTCGACCGGAAACGGCGCGCTCGGCACGACCAGCAGGGCCGAGGTGTCCATCTCCTCGCGCAGATCGGGCGGCAGCACCGCCGAAATCCGCCCCAGAGCCGCCAGGGCCGCATCGCGCATCCTGGGATCGGCCCGATCCGCCACCCAGCGCGACCCCAGCACCAGGGCCTCGATCTCTTCGGGCGTGAACATCAGCGGCGGCAGCATGAAGCCCGGCTTCAGCACATAGCCGACGCCCGCCTCGCCCTCGATGGTCGCCCCCTGCGCCTGCAGGCTGGCGATGTCGCGATACAGGGTGCGCAGACTGACGCCCATCTCGTCGGCCAGCACCTGCCCGCTCACGGGCCGGCGATGCCGTCGCAACACATTCAGCAGATCGAGAAGGCGCTCGGAGCGGGACACCGGACGACCCTAGCAGACATCCCGCCGGAAACTGTCAGCAGAAACGTCGCTCAGGCCGCTTCCTTGGGCATCACCTCGCCGACGGTGGGCCGGTTCTCTGCGCGGGTCAGCTTGATGTCGCGCGGCTTGACGATCTCGCCACAGCAGCCGCAGGCGATGCGGGGCGTCAGCGTATGGCCGCAGGTCTTGTGGATCATGTCGATGCCGCTGTCGGTCTCGCCATAGACGTGTTTGGCGCCCCAGCCGTGCAGAGTGACCAGCACGCCGTACAGATCCTTGCCCTTGGCCGTCAGCACATATTCGTTGCGCGGCGGTCGCTGGGAATAGAGGCGCGGCTCCAGAACCCCGTGCTGCACCAGACTTTTCAGCCGCGAGGCCAGCACATTGCGCGCCACGCCCAGATTGTCCTGCCACTGTTCGAAGCGGCTGACGCCGTTGAAGGCGTCGCGGATGACCAGCAGGGTCCACGGGTCGCCGATCACCTCCAGCGTGGCGGCGATGGAGCAGCTTTGGCGGCTGTAGTCGGCGGTGCGTCCCATGCACGGAAAGTGACCCCACGTCAGCCATTTGGCAAGGGTTGCAAATCCAAACCCTCTAGGTCAGTCTCGTTTAGCAACGGACGCATGGCCCTTTTGGTCCGCGACCTTGTTCCTTCGACTGGCGGAAGCCCTCGCCTTGGGGCTTCCGCCGTTTTTTCTCCTGACGCAGGATCGCGCCATGCCCGATGTTGAATCGCCCGTGCCGCTCGACGCCGCTTTGTCCTTTCAGACCCTAGCCGACGGCGGCCTGTCCGCCCCGGTGCCGGGCCATTTCTCCAATGGCCCTTCCGCCCTGCCTCCGGAAAAGGGCTTTCCGTTCGGTGGCTTGCTCGCAGCCCTGTGCGCGCGGTCCATGCGCCAAGGGCTGGGCCTGACCGCGCCGCTGCGGACCCTGTCGGTGCAATATCTGTCGGCGGCGGCCTTTGGCGAACAGGTCGCGTTTCGTCCCCGCCTGCTGCGCGGCGGCCGCAACGTGATCTATGCGGCGGTCGAGGCGGATCAGAACGGCCGCATGACCCATCACGCCACCGGAACCTATGGTCTGGACGCCCGGACGCCGGGAGTGTCGCCGCTCCACAGCCTGCCCCCGCCGCTGGACAGCCTGAGCCCCGAGGCCACGATCCACGGGCCGATGGCCCCGCACTTCTCGCGCCACGTCGATTATCGGTTCGACGGCGGACCCAATATCCTGGGCGGAAACGAAGGCAGGCCGGCGGTCGAGCGGACATGGATGCGGATGGCGGATCGGCGTCCGCTGGACGAGGTCGGGCTGTGCTACCTGCTGGACGCCCTCTATCCGCCCGCCTGGACCCTGTCGAAGACGCCGGCGCCGATGACGACGGTGGACCTGCGCATCGACATCCTGAACGATCCGACGCCCGAGAACGCGCCGGACGGCTGGGCCTTCTTCGAGTTTCGGATGCTGGACCTGGGTTCGGGCTGGACGGTGGACGAGGCGACGGCCTGGGGCGCGGACGGCGTCCCGCTGGCCCTGTCGCGACAGCGGCGCAAGCTGCTGCCCCGACGCGGCGGTTGAGCCGAACGGGTCAGGGCTCGTTCATCATTATCGGCGACTATCCCGTATCTCTGGAGTCGTCCCCATGCGTCGTCGAAATCCCCTGTTTCGCGTATCTCAAATCGTCCTGGTCGCGACGGGCTGTCTGACGCTGCAAGGCTGTCTGGTCGGGGCCGTCGTGGGCGGGACCGCCGCCGTCGTCGGCGGCGCGGCCCAAGCCACCGGCGCGGTGGTCGGCGCCGGCTTCGACGCCGTCACGACCTCGGACGAGGAGACCCGCCTCAAGCGCGAACGCGAGCAGCGCGACTTCGAACGCGAACAACGCCGCTGCGAACAACGCCAGCGTCAGGGCAAACGCTGCTAGGCTGCGCCGCATGACGCCGCTGATCCTGATCCCCGGCCTGGCCTGCACGGCCGAGATGTTCGCTCCTCAGGTCGCGGCGCTCAGCCCCCACAGGCCCGTCCGCATCGCCTCGACACGCGAAGGCGACAGCATGGCGCGGATGGCCGACGCCATCCTGCACGACGCCCCGCCCCGCTTTGCCTTGGGCGGGATTTCGATGGGCGGCTACATCGCCTTCGAGATCATGCGTCAGGCGCCGGATCGGGTTGAGCGTCTGGCGCTGCTGGACACCACAGCTCGCCCCGATGCGCCGGAACAGACCGCCCAACGCCAGACCCTGATCGCCCGCGCCGAGGACGGTCAGCTTGAGACCATCATGCGTGAGATCGCGCCACGCCTGCTGCACCCGCTGCATAAGGGGGATCAGACCTTAATCGACGTCCAGGTCCGCATGGGTCTGGACGTCGGCGCCGCCGGTTTCGTGCGCCAGCAAAGGGCGATCATCGGCCGGGCGGATTCACGCCCCGACCTGCCCGGCCTCCACGTTCCGACGCTGATTCTGGTCGGCGACCGCGATCCCCTGACCCCGCCGATCCGAGCGCGCGAAATGGCCGACGCCCTGCCCAACGCCCAACTGGTCATCGTCCCCGACTGCGGCCATGCCTCGACACTGGAACAGCCGGCCGTCGTCAATGCGGCCCTGCTGGACTGGCTGAACGCCTAAAGGCTCAGCACGCACCGCTCGTTGATCGTCGGGCGGGCCACCTGAATGCGGCACAGGCCCGGCCATTCGGGCTTCAGCGTCCGGGCGAACCACAGGCAAAGGTTCTCCAGGCTGGGCAGTTCCAGTCCCGGATGTTCGTTCAGCATCCCGTGGTCCAGCACCTCCGCCGCCGCCTTCAACGCCCGGTCCAGCGCGCCCAGATCGGCGACCCAGCCATGCTCGACGTCCAGCACCTCTGACCGCACCGTCGCCTCGACCGTGAAGGAATGGCCGTGGACGCGGCGATAGATGCTGCCCTCGGGCTCGTTGGGGAAGTGATGGGCGGCGTCGAACGTCGCCTGTTTGGTGATCTCGAAGACGGGCATTAGCGGACGCCGATGTATTTGTGGGTCTGGACGCTCAGGCGCCATTGGGGGTGGGTCAGGCAGTATTCGATGGCGGCGGCGGTATTGGCGGCCTGATCCGGCCCGTCCATCGGCTGAAGCCAGAAGCGTTCGAAATCAAAATGTTCGAACCGATCCGGCATGGCCTTGGCCTGGGGAAAGACCAGTTTCAGCTCGGCCCCGCGCGTCTGCACCACCGGCGCATCGGCCTTGGGGCTGATGCAGATCCAGTCGATCCCGTCGGGCGCAGCCAGCGTGCCGTTCGACTCGATGGCGATTTCAAAGCCCCGCGCGTGCAGGGATGCGATCAGAGGCGCGTCCAGTTGCAGCAGCGGCTCGCCCCCGGTGCAGACCACCAGTTTCGGATCGCCCGCCCGCCCCCGCCACATCGCCGCGACATGATCGGCCAGCAGATCTGGCGTCGCGAACTTGCCGCCCCCGCCGCCGTCCACGCCGACGAAATCGGTGTCGCAGAAGGTGCAGACGGCGCTGGCCCGATCCTGCTCGCGACCGCTCCACAGATTGCAGCCGGCGAAGCGCAGGAAGACCGCCGGACGGCCCGCCTGCCCGCCCTCGCCCTGCACCGTCAGAAAGACTTCCTTGGCCGAATACGTCATTGGCCCGACGCCCATTCGTCATAGCCCGTAGCGCGCAGTTCGCACGCCGGACATTCGCCGCAGCCATAGCCCCAGGCGTGGCGATGCGTCCGGTCGCCCCGATAACAGGTGTGGCTGTCTTCGACGATCATCTGGACCAGCGCCTCTCCGCCGATCTGACGGGCCAGTTCCCACGTCCGGGCCTTCGTCAGCCACATCAGCGGCGTCTCGATCACCACCGGCTTGTCCAGCCCCAGAGACAGCGCCCGCGCCATCGCCTCCATCGTGTCGTGACGACAGTCGGGATAGCCCGAGAAGTCGGTCTCGCACATGCCGCCGACCAGCACCTCCAGCCCGCGCCGGTCCGCCAGCGCCGCCGCCGCGACCAGGAAGATCAGGTTCCGCCCCGGCACGAAGGTCGTCGGCAGGCCGCGCGCATCCATCTCGATCTTGCGGTCGGCGGTCAGGGCGCTTTCGGCGATCCGGCCGTATCCGGTCAGGTCCACCACATGATCGTCGCCCAGCCGGTCGGCGTAGTGTGGCAGGGCCTTCGCCATGCCGTCGCGCACGGTCTGGCGCGCCTGCATCTCGACCGCATGCCGCTGGCCATAGTCGAAACCGACCGTCTCGACCCGCTGGAACCGTTCCAGCGCCCAGGCCAGGCAGGTCGCGCTGTCCTGCCCGCCGGAGAACAGAACCAGGGCCGATGTGGGGGTCTTTTCCAGGATGACGCTCATGACAAACCTGCGGTCGGCCGGTCGGCCGCGCGCATGCACAAAGGGATGAAGCCCCAGATGGGACGGGCGGGCCTCATACACCAGACCCGCGCCGGGGGCAAAATGGGCGGATTTGCGTCGTGCCTGACAACGCTTAACCAATCCGCAAGCGATTTCTGACTTATACTCACAATGAGTAGGAGTTCCGGGCATTATGCCGACCATCGAAACCCTTTCCGAGCGTCCCAAGCCCGTGGGCCCGACGACGCTCGGGTGCGAGGTTCTGGCGCGTTTCGAACGCGAGCCGGATACGCTGGTCATACCCGTCGTCGATGGCGACAAGCCCGTCGGCCTGGTCGAGCGCACCGCCTTTCTTGAGAAGATCGCCGCCCGGTTCGGTCATGCCCTTTACGATCTTCGCCCCATCACCTTCGCCATGGACGCCGAGCCGGCGGTAGTGGAGGCCGGCGTCCGCATCGACGCCTTTTGCGACATCATGCTGAAGGGCGGCCCCGCGGCCTTGCTGCGGGGCTTCATCGTCACCCGCAACGGCGCCTATCTGGGCGTCGGCACGGCCGCGACCCTGCTTCAGGCGGTCAATACGCGCCAGCGCGAACAAAACGACCAACTGGCCGAACAGGCCGCCATCCTCAGCGACACCCGCGCCCAGGCCATGGCCGCAGCCCGCGCCAAGAGCCAGTTCCTGGCCATCATGAGCCACGAACTGCGCACGCCGATGAACGGCGTGCTGGCCGTCGCCGAACTGCTGCGCCGTCAACCGCTGACGTCAGCAGCCCATGCGCACGTCCAGACCATCATGGATTCGTCCGAGACCCTGCTGCGCATCCTGCAGGACGCGGTGGACCTGTCCAAGGCCGAGGCAGGCGAGTTGGAGCTGTCCAGCACCCCGACGGCCCTGCGCGCCGTGATGGACGACATCCAGTCGATGTGGGAGCCGCGCGCCTCTCAGGACAGCGTCACCCTGCTGGTCGGCTATGAGGGCGACACCGAACTGGCGGCCATGATCGACGGCGTGCGCCTGAAACAGGTGTTCAACAACCTGATCGGCAACGCCCTGAAGTTCGCCCGCAACGGCGTGATCGAGGCCCGGCTGAAGGCCTGGGTCGAGGGCGACGGCATCCATATGGAGGCCCGCGTCCGCGACGACGGGCCGGGCGTGGACGTCGACCGGGTCGATTCCATCTTCGAACCCTTCGTCCACGGCTCCGGCCCCGACGGCGCAGGCCTGGGCCTGTCGATCTGCCGTCAGGTCATCGACCGGATGGGCGGCCGGATCTGGGCCGAGAACAACAAGGGACGCGGCGCGACCTTCGCCTTCGACCTGACCGCGCCGCGCGCGATCATGGAGGCCGAGGTTCAATCGAACGTCTCCGATCTGGCCGGTTTCGACCTGAAGGCGGCGCCGCACATTCTGATCGTCGATGACAACGCCACCAACCGCGTGGTCGCCCAGGCCCTGTGCGAAATGTTCGGCTGCAGTTCCGAACTGGCCGAGGACGGGCTGGAGGCGCTGCAGGCCGTGCAGGAAAGCCGCTACGATCTGGTCCTGATGGACATCAAGATGCCGCGCATGGACGGCGTGCAGGCGACGCAGGCCATCCGCGCCCTGCCCGGCGCGGTCGGCCGCGTGCCCATCGTCGCCCTGACCGCCAACGCCGACCCCGAGGACGCCAAACACTATCTGTCCATCGGCATGGCCGCCGTGGTCGAAAAGCCGATCAAGCCCGAGCGTCTGCGCATGGCCATGAACGCCGCACTTGCGGCGTCTCAGGACGCCGAGGATCAGGACGCATCGGGCCGATCCGCCGCCTGACGCCTCAGTCCGGCCGGATGTCCAGCGCCTCCTCGTCCTCCTCGTCATAGCCGACGAGACGCAGCGCCCGCGCCTTCTGACTGTTGATCTCGGCCCAGCGCAGCAGACCTTCCTCGCGCCCGTGGGTGATCCAGACCTCTTCCGGCTTCAACTCGGTGAAGGTCGCCGTCAGCTCGTTCCAGTCGGCGTGGTCGGACACGATCAGGGGCAGCTCCACCCCTCTCTGGCGCGCGCGGGCCTTCACCCCCATCCAGCCCGAGGCGAAGGCGGTGACGGGGTCGGCGAACCGCCGCGCCCAGCGGTCCTGAATGGCGGACGGCGGCGCGATCGCCACTTCGCCGCCCAGGGCGTTCTTGGGCAGGTCGCGCGTCGGCAGCAAAGGCCCAAGATCGACGCCTTCGCGCTCATAGAGGGCGTTCAGCCGTTCCATCGCGCCGTGGTAATAGATCGGCCGGTCCCACCCCGCCTCGCGCAACAGGCGGATGATCCGTTGCGCCTTGCCCAGCGCATAGGCGCCGACCAGATGCGCCCGTTCAGGGAATTGCCCCAGGGAGCGGACCAAACGCCCCACCTCTTCCTCGGCCGGGGGATGGCTGAATACCGGCAGGCCGAAGGTGGCCTCGGAAATGAAGACGTGACACGGGATCGGCTCGAACGGGGCGCAGGTCGGGTCGCGGCGGCGCTTGTAATCGCCGGAAACCACCATGGTCAGGCCCTTCCAGCGCACCTCGACCTGGGCCGAACCCAGCACGTGCCCGGCCGGCGCCAGTCTGAGATCGACGCCGTTTATCGCCGTCGCCTGACCATATTCGACCGACTGGGCCTGGCCGGTGAAGTCGGCGCCATAGCGTTCGGCCATGATCGCCAGCGTCTGGCGCGTCGCCAGCACCGCGCCGTGACCCGCGCGCGCATGGTCGGAATGGCCGTGGGTGATCACCGCCCGATCCACCGGACGCACCGGATCGACGTAGAAGTCGCCGGGCGGGCAATAGAGGCCGGCGGGCGTCGGATGCAGCAAATCTTCGGCGCGGATCATGGTCCCCTAACGCACTCGACGCCGTCGGGTCGCCGATCCATACAGGGCCCTTGAAAAATCAGCGCCGGAAAGACCGTCCCTTCACGATGTCCGACAGTTTCCTGACCATCCTGCCCCAGTTGGCAGCCGGCGCGGCCCACACCGGGGCGCTGGGCTTCGCCTTCGACGGCCTGCACGACGGCGAGCCGCGCATTCGCGTACCCTGGCGCGAGGATCTGGTCGGCGATCCCGACAGCGGCGTGTTCGCGGGCGGGCTGGTGACGACCCTGCTGGACCATATCGGAGGGCTGGCGGTGTGGACGGCGCTGGACGCCTACCAACCCATCGCCACCGTCGATCTGCGCGTGGACTATATGCGCGCCGCCCGGCCGCATCGCGACCTGCTGGCCCAGGGCGTCTGCTATCGCATGACCCACACCATCGCCTTCGTGCGCGCCTGGGCGTTCGAGGACGATCCGTCCGATCCGGTGGCGGCGGCCCAGTCGGCCTATATCTTCAACCCGTCGCGCGAACGGCTGGCGGGAGAGGCGGCATGACCGATCTTCTCGCCACCCTGCCCTACGCCCGCTTTCTCGGTCTGAAGACGCTCGTCAGCGGCGACGAGGTCACGGTGATCATGCCGTTCGCGGACAAGCTGATCGGCAATCCGATGCTGCCGGCGCTACATGGCGGATCGACCGCCGCCCTGCTGGAGATGACCGCCATGGCGCAGTTGGCCCTGGCCTTCCCCAGCCCCCGCCTGCCCCGGCCGATCAACGTCACCGTGGCCTATCTGCGCACGGGCCGGCCCATCGACGTCTTCGCCCGCGCGCGGATCAGCCGCGCCGGACGCCGCGTGGCCCATGTCCAGGCCGAGGCCTGGCAGGAAGAGCGTTTGCAGCCGATCGCCAGCCTGACGGCCCACTTCCTGCTCGACACCCAGAGCTGACCGTCCGGCGCGGACAGCGTTCGCCCGGAAGCCCCATCGCCGTCGACATTCGACGCCGCGCCCCGCGACGGCGATTCGACGCGCGACGGCCCAAGATATGAACATACCTCTACCAAACAGGGTTAAGGCGTGATAACCATAAGGTTCGCTGACCATTTCTTGAGGGGTTTTCATGGACCGGACTGAAGTCATCTCCAGCGTTGCTGGCGATCTGCACGCTACCGAACTCGCGATCGACGCCGCGATCACTCAGGCGACGACCCTCGTTCAATCCTTCATCGGCGCCCGCGCCGCCCTGTCCCTGTCGCCGGTGAGCGGCACGGTGTCTCAGGCCAAGGCCATGGAAACGATCGCCGCCCTGTCGGCCGCTCGCGAGTCCATCGTCGCCTGCCACGCCGAACTGCAAAAGGATCACCGTCGCCTCGGCTACGGCACCTACGCCGCCGGCCCGGTCGCCAAGCCCGACGACTGGCTGGACCCGAAGTCCGCCCTGACGCCGACCCACCTTCACCGCGTGGCGTGAATTCTTGGTAAGCTTGGCTTACCGAGATTTCAGTTTCATCTGACTTCGGTCATTATCGCCCCCGTGCATTTCTGCACGGGGGCGATTTGCCATGCTTAACATCGCCTATGCGATCGTCGGTGCAGTCTTCATGCTCGGCATGGCGGTGTTCGCCTTCCTTAAAGGCGGGTCGGCCGAACGATTAGGCGCGGGAGCCTATCTTTTCGCCTGGTTCGCGACCATCATCATGCAAGAGGGCAGCGGTTTTCGCGGCGTGCCCATCGGCGTGTTCCTGATCGACCTTGCATTGCTGTTTGTGTTTGTCGGGCTTTCCTGGCGATACCGCCAGTCATGGCCGGTATGGGCCAGCGGGCTACAGCTGATCGCCGTGATGTCGCACATCATGATCCTGACCGGGCAACCCGTCATGGTCGGTTCGCTCTACACCATCATGAATTTCACGGGCTATCTGATCATCCTCTGTCTGATTTTCGGCACCTTCTTCGCTTGGCAAGAGCGACGAGCGGCGGAAATGAATAGGTAGAAATTCCTACACTGACCGCCTATCCTGCGGCGAATCAGTCGTCGGGACACCATGCCGCTGTCGCACGCCAAGCTTTGGAAAGCCGTCGATAATCTGGCGCGGCGAGAGGGTCTGACGCCGTCGGGTCTGGCCCGACGCGCGGGACTGGACGCCACCAGCTTCAACCCGTCCAAACGCTTCGGCGCCGGCGATCCGCCACGGCCGCGCTGGCCCTCGACCGAGAGCATGACGCTGATCCTGCAGGCGACGGGGATTTCGCTGGCGGATTTCGCAGCCCTGGCCGAGGACGCGCCGGAGCGGCCGGCGACGGTTCCGTTGCTGGGGCTGGCCAAGGCGGGCGACGACGGCTTTTTCGACGACGCCGGCCTGCCCACCGGGGATGGGTGGGATCAGACCGAACTGCCGCGCGCCAAGGACACCCTGTTCAGCCTGACCATCGAGGGGGATTCGATGTCGCCGCTCTATCGGCAGGGCGACAGGGTTCTGGTGGATCAGGAAGAAACGCGGGTGCGACGTGGCGACCGCGTCGTCGTGCGGCTGATGACCGGCGAAACCATCGCCAAGGAGGTGGCGGGTCTGACCAGCCGGGCCGTCACCCTGTCGTCCATCAACCCGGACTATCCGCCGCGGATCGTGGCGCGACGCGACATCGAATGGATGGCCCGCATCCTGTGGGTCAGCCAGTAGAAAGGCCCCGCGCGGCGAGCCGGCGGGGCCTTGGTTTTCAGCCTGATGCGTCTCAGTTGGCCGTGACGTAGTGGGCGTTCACCCAACCGCCGCCGGCGATCTGGACCCACTCACCCTGCGAGCCGATCGCGGTGAACGGCTGGCCAGCCGACAGGGTGCCGGCGGTGCGATAGTGGGTGCCGGGGCCGCTGCGAATGCGCAGGTTGGACGACGCGCGGTACTGGCCGCTTTGCGACACCGAGGCGGCGCGAGCGCGCTGCTGGTTGCAGCCGATATACGAACCCGCCGCCGCGCCGGCGCCGGCGCCGACGATGGTGCCGGCTGTGCGCTCGTTACGGGCCAGGTTCGACCCGACCACGCCGCCGACGACAGCGCCGATCAGGGCGCCGGCGCGTTGGCGACCACCGGGAGCGTCGCAGTTGGTGACGCCGTTGGCCTGGGCCTGAGCGGCCATCGGGGCGGCCGTAACCATTGCGGCCAGAGCCGCAGCGGTGGCCAGACCCGTCTTGAAAATCTTGTTCGACATAACTCTTCTCCTGTCAGCGCGTTTGCCGATGACGGGAGAATGCACGGACGAACCTGAAGGCTCCCGGAGCTTCGCCGTTATTTTCCGTTCATCTTCGTCGCGCCCGCCGCGAGGAGATCAGCCAGCCAGTTCTCCATTCGCGCCCGCCTCGATCAGGGCGATCGTCTGCGGCAGGCCGTAGATGGCGGCGAAGGAGCCGAAGCGCGGCCCCTGCGAAGCGCCCAGCAGCACCTCGTACAGCGCCCCGAACCAGGCGCGCAGCGGTTCGAAGGCGTGATCCTTGCCCACCGCATAGACCTCGTTCTGGATCAGTTCGCCGTCGGTCGTGTCGGCCGGCAGGGCCTTCAGCCGCGCCGCCAGATCCAGCAGGGCCGCCTTTTCCTTGTCGTCCGGCAGGCGGTACGACTTGGAGGGCTTCACGAAGTCCTCGTAATAGTTCAGCGCATGGTCCATCAGCCGGTCCAGCAGCGGCTGGTTCTCGGGCGTCGCCTCCGGCAGATATCTGGCGAAATAGGCCCACAGTTGCGCCTTGTCGGACGCATTGGCCACGCCCACCAGGTTCAGCAGCAGGGCGAACGACACAGGCGAGGTGTGGGTCGGCGGATCGCCCGCATGGATCGACCAGACGGCGTTGTCGATCCGCTTGGCCGGCTCCTGCGTCTTATAGGCCTCGATGAAGGCCAGATAGTCGTCGATGGCGCGCGGAATGACGTTGAAGTGCAGGCTCTTGGCCGACTTCGGCGACTGGAACATATACCACGACAGACTCTCGGGCGTGCCGTAGCGCAGCCACTCGTCCATCGTCAGGCCGTTGCCCTTGGACTTCGAGATCTTCTTGCCTTCGATGTCCAGGAACAATTCGTAGTTGAAGCCTTCCGGCGGCGTGCCGCCCAGGGCGCGGCAGACCTTGGAGCTTTCGCGCACGCTCTCGATCAGGTCCTTGCCCGACATTTCGTAATCGACGTCCAGTGCGGTCCAGCGCATGGCCCAGTCGGGCTTCCATTGCAGCTTCACATGGCCGCCGGTGACCGGAACCTCGGTGCGGTTGCCCGGTTCGCCCGCGGGGTCTTCGAAGGTGATGGTCCCCTTCTCGACGTTTCGGTCCAGCGTCGGGACCTGCAGCACATGGCCGGTGATGGGGCTGATCGGCAGGAAGGGCGAATAGGTCGCCCGCCGCTCCTCGCCCAGCGTCGGCAGCATGATCGCCTGCACCGCGTCGAACCGTTCCAGCAGGGTCAGCAGTGTCTCATCGAACCGCCCGGACCTGTAGGTCTCGGTCGAGGACATGAACTCGTAGTCGAAGCCGAACGAGTCCAGGAACGCCTGCAGGCGGGCATTGTTGTGCGCCCCGAAACTGTCGTGGGTGCCGAACGGGTCGCGCACGCGGGTCAACGACAGGTGCAGGTCTTCGCGCAGCATCTCCGGGTTCGGGATGCCTTCCGGCACCTTACGCAGGCCGTCCATGTCGTCGCTGAAGGCGATCAGGCGCGTCTTCCAGTGATCGCCGGTCAGGGCGCGGAAGGCGTTGCGCACCATGGTCGTGCGCGCGACCTCGCCGAAGGTGCCCATGTGCGGCAGGCCGGATGGGCCGTAACCCGTCTCCAGGATCACCGGGCGGCGCAGGGTCTCGAACTTCGCCAGCGCCTCGTCGGCCTTGCCCGCGTCGATCAGGGACTTGGCCTCGGCGCGGTCGGCCTCGGCCAGCCGCTTCTTCAGCACATGGGCCAGAAGATTGCGGGCTTGCTCAAACGGCCAGGACTTGGCCTCGCGGGCGAGGGTTTCGAGGTTCTGCAACATGGGCGGCGGTTTGCAGTCTGCATTCCGCCCGGTCAACCGCTTAGCCGCCGCGATCAGGCCTTGGCGGCGATTACGATGACCTCGACCTTGTAATCGGGCGAGGCGAGCCGGCTTTCGCCCGTGGCGCGGGCGGGCGGATTGGCGGTGTCGACCCAGGCGTCCCAGACGCTGTTCATCGCGTCGAAGTCGGCGATGTCGGCCAGCCAGATCTGAGCCATCAGGATTTTGGACTTGTCGCTGCCCGCCTGGGCCAGAAGGGTGTCGACCTCGGCCAGCGCCGTCCGGGTCTGGGCGATCACGTCATCGCCCGGCTCGCCGACCTGGCCCGCCAGATAGACGGTGTCGCCGTGGATGACGGCTTCGCTCATGCGGGCGCCGGGCTGGATGCGGGTGATCATGGAAAGCCTCCTGTCAGATAGTTTCGGCACCTATCGGCATGAACCGCAGCGTGTCGAGGCCTGTCGCCTCTCCCCTCCATGATCCCACCCTACCCGCGCGCCGCCAGCACGTTGCGGATGGCCAGGCTGGAGTGGATGCGCGACACGCCCGGCAGGCGCGACAGCACGTCCTTGTGGATCACCTCATAGGCGGCGATGTCGGGCGCCACGGCCCGCACGATATAGTCCGCCTCGCCCGCCATCAGATAGCAGTCGCGGATCTCCGGGTGGTTCCTGACCGCCGCCTCGAACCGGCGCATATGGTCGTCGGTCTGCTTCTCCAGCGTGATCTCGACATAGGCCACGACACCGTCGTCGGCGTCGTTGGCCAGGACGGCGGCGTAGCCCCGGATCACGCCCCGCTCCTCCAGCCGCCGCACCCGCCGCAGGCAGGCCGAGGGCGACAGGCCCACCGCAGAGGCCAGGTCCGCATTGCTGATCCGCCCCTCGGCGCGAAGCCGTTGCAGGATGCGTTGATCGACGGGATCGAACAGGGTCACAACTTTCCACCACAAGGCCGTAGATAATTGCGTTCATTCTCTAACAGCCGCCGATCATTGCGCAAACAGGCAGGATCATCGACCAATGCAGAGGTAGCTTCAGGCCAATAAGACCAATTGGCTGGGAAACGTGACATGCGGGTTTTGGTGCTGGGTTCGGGCGTCATCGGCGTCACCACCGCCTGGTATCTGAACCAGGCGGGACACGAGGTGGTGGTGGTCGATCGCCAGTCGGGCCCGGCGCTGGAAACCAGCTTCGCCAACGCGGGCCAGGTCTCGCCCGGCTATTCCGCGCCGTGGGCCGCGCCCTCGATCCCGGTCAAGGCGATGAAGTGGCTGCTGATGCGCCATGCGCCGCTGATCCTGCGTCCCCGGCTAGACAGGGCCATGGTGCGCTGGACCATGGCCATGCTGAGGAACTGCACCCATGACCGCTATGCGCTGAACAAGAGCCGGATGGTGCGTCTGGCGGAATACAGTCGCGACCAGCTGGACCTGCTGCGCCGCGAGACGGGCATCGCCTATGACGGCCGCCAGCAGGGTACGCTGCAGCTGTTCCGCACCGAGAAGCAGCTGGCCGACGTGCATAAGGACGTGGACGTGCTGAAGGCCGCCGGGGTGCCGTGCGCGGTGCTGGACCGCGCCGGATGCATCGCCGCCGAGCCCGGACTGGCCGCTTCCGACGTGGATTTCGTCGGGGGGCTGCGTCTGCCGCACGACGAGACGGGCGACTGTTTCCTGTTCACCAACGCCCTGGCGAAACTGGCGGCGGAGCGGGGCGTGGTCTTCCACCACGACACCGACATCCGCTCGATCACGACCCAGGACGGGCGCGCGACCGGCGCCGTGACCAGCAAGGGCGTCATGACCGCCGACGCCGTGGTGCTGGCCCTGGGGTCCTATTCGCCCATGATGGCCCGGCCGCTGGGTCTGGACCTGCCCGTCTATCCGGTGAAGGGCTATTCGATCACGGCCCGCATCCTGGACGCGGAACGCGCGCCGGTCTCGACCGTGATGGACGAGAGCTACAAGGTGGCCATCACCCGCCTGGGCGACCGCATCCGGGTCGGCGGCATGGCCGAGCTGTCGGGCTACAACAACACCCTGCCCGCCCTGCGTCGCGAAACCCTGACCCATTCGGTCGGCAGCCTGTTCCCCGGCGGCGGCGATCTGGCGGGGGCCAGCTACTGGTCCGGGCTGCGGCCCATGACGCCGGACGGCACGCCCGTCATCGGCGCCACCAAGGTCGCCGGCCTTTATCTGAACACCGGCCACGGCACCCTGGGCTGGACCATGTCCTGCGGCTCGGCCCGCGTCCTGGCGGACATGATCGACGGCCGAGCGCCCGAGATCGACACGCACGACCTGTCCCTGAACCGCTACGGCGCCTGGGCGGGGGCGTTCGCGCCGGGGTTCAACTGACGCCGGACGCGGACTGGCGATTTTTATCGTCTGAACCGTCTGAATAGTCTGAAATCGGGCGATTACGACATCGGGCGCCCGAGGCGAATTTTTCGTCTGAACCGTCTGAATCGTCTGAACTCACGCTGTCAAAGATCGACGCGCATCCTAACCCACCGCCGGGGTGCGATAGGTCAAAAGCCGTTCGGCGGTTAAAACCCCTTGGAAATCAAACACCGATACGACGCCAATGCGCTGCCAAGAGGGCTCGACGTGGCGCGGGGCGGCGGACGCCCCTATAGAGCGGCCCATGAAGACCGCCGATTTCGATTTCGACCTGCCCGAGGACCGCATCGCCCTGCGTCCGGCCGATCCCCGCGATTCCGCCCGGCTGCTGGTGGTCAGGGGCGGCGCGCTGGAGGATCGGGTCATTCGCGATCTGCCGGACTTCCTGCAAGCCGGCGACGCGCTGGTGTTCAACGATACGCGGGTGATCCCGGCGCGGCTGTCGGGCGTGCGACAGCGTGTCGGGCCCGAGGGCGAAATCCTGACGGTCGAGGTCGAGGCGACGCTGCACCACCGCGACGCGCCAAACGTCTGGTCCGCCTTCATGAAGCCGGGCAAGCGGATCAAGCCGGGCGACCGGATTCGTTTTGGAAATGAAAGCGACGCCGCGTGCGATCTGGGCCGTCTGGACGCGACCGTCCTGGCCAAGGGCGACGACGGCCTGATCACCTTGAGGTTCGACCTGTCCGGGCCGGCGCTGGACGATGCGATCCGCGATGTCGGGGTCATGCCCCTGCCGCCCTATATCGCCGCCAAACGGCCCGAGGACGACCGCGACCGTTCCGACTACCAGACCGTCTTCGCCGAACATGACGGATCGGTCGCGGCGCCGACGGCGGGCCTGCATTTCACCCCCGCCTTGCTGGAGGCCATCCGGTTGCGCGGCGTCTCGACCCACGCCGTGACCCTGCACGTCGGGGCGGGCACCTTCCTGCCGGTCAAGGTCGACGATCTGGCCGACCACAGGATGCACAGCGAATGGGGCGAGGTGTCGCCCGAAACCGCCGCCGCCCTGAACGCCGTCCATGCGAAGGGGGGCCGCATCGTCTGCGTCGGCACCACCTCCCTGCGCCTGCTGGAAAGCGCCACGGCCGAGGATGGAAAGATCAAGCCCTTCCACGGCGACACGGCCATCTTCATCACGCCCGGCTATCGGTTCCGGGCGGTCGATGTGCTGATGACCAACTTCCACCTGCCGAAATCGACGCTGTTCATGCTGGTCAGCGCCTTTGCCGGTCAGGCGACGATGAAGGCGGCCTACGCCCATGCGGTGGCCGAGGGTTATCGCTTCTATTCCTATGGCGACGGGTCGCTGCTGTTCCGCGCCTAGAGTCGTCGGCGTTGGCCTGGAAGGGGTTCATCACAACGGGCACGGCGAGGTCACGGCGAACACGACGAGACCGAACGCGCGTCGGCGTCCCGCAACGCCATGTCCATACCGTCGATCAATCTGCGGCTTCGCCGCCGCAGGCATCAAGACGTTCCGAAGCGGGCACGGCGCCGTCGTGTTCGCCGTGACCTCGCCGTGCGCGTTGTGATGAACCTTATTCTGCGAGCCCAGCTCGGTCGCCGAAGACTCTGAACGAGCGTCAGGGCCAGAGGCGCTGCGTCTTCCAGGTCTCGCCATCGCGCTCGAACAGAAGCCGGTCATGCAGGCGGAACGGCCGGTCGCGCCAGAACTCGACCGATCGCGGCACGATGCGCCAGCCGGTCCAGCGTTCGGGGCGCGGCACGTCCTGGCCGTCGAAGCGCGCGGTCTCGCGACCCACGGCCTCTTCCAAAGCCGCGCGATCCGACAGCGGGCGCGACTGGTCCGAGGCCCAGGCGCCGATCCGGCTTTCGCGCGCGCGGCTGGCGAAATAGGCGTCCGCCTCGGCCGCCGTCACCGGCTCGACCGCGCCGCGCACCCGCACCTGACGACGCAGGGTCTTCCAGTGGAAGGTCAGGGCGGCGGCGGGATGGGCCGCCAGTTCGACGCCCTTGGCGCTCTCGCCGTTGGAATAGAAGGTGAAGCCGCGCGCATCCACGTCCTTCAGCAACACGATCCGCGCGTCCGGCAGGCCGTCCGCATCGACGGTGGACAGGGTCATGGCGTTGGCGTCATTCGGCTCGTGCGCCCGCGCATCGGTCAGCCATTCGACGAAAAGGCCGATGGGCTCGGCGCGCTGGAACAGGCTCTCGTCGCCATTGGCGGCCAGGGCGGCGACGTAGTCGCGGGCGTATTCCTCACGCGACGGGCTGGGCGGGATCACGGATGCGGTCATGGGGCCGGTTTAGCCGCTGGGGTCGGCCGTGCAAATGATCGAGGTCAAAGCGGCGCCGATTCGATCACGGTTAACCGCCCATTGACCCTGATCGGCGAACGGTTGGGGTCATGAGCGCCCATCGTTCTTCAGCCGAGGTTTCCGGCGTCCGCGAGGCCCTGGCCGTGCTGGGCGTGGCGACCGATGTCGATGCGCCGACGCTGAAGGCCGCCTTCCGCGCGGCGGTGAAGGCGGCGCGGCCGGACCAGGCGGGCGGCGACGCCGAACGGTTCCGGCGGGTGATCGCGGCCTATCGCCTGATCCAGGCGCACCAGCCCGGGCGCCCCGCCCTGGCCGCGCCGCGCCTTCGCCCCGCGCCCGCGCCGGTCCTGGCCCTGTCGCCTATGCAGGCGCTGGCGGGCGGCAAGGTGGAGGTCAGGCTGGGCGCCCGCACCGTTCGCGTCACGGCGCCGAAGGGCCTGAGGACCGGCGACCATCTGCGGCTGCGACAGGGGGCGGCGGACGGCGGCGATCTTTATCTGTCGGTGCTGATCCGGCCCGAGGACGGCCTGTCGGCCATGGGCGACGACCTGTTCATGTCCTGGCCGGTCGAGCGCCGCCTGATGGCCGACGGCGGGCGGGTGGAGATCGAGACCCACGCCGGAACCCGCTCGGCCTGGATCACGGCGGACAGGGCGGCGCCCGTTCGCGTGCGGCTGAAGGGTCTGGGCCTGCCCGCGCGCGGATCGCGGGCGGCGGGGCATCTGTTCGTCACCCTGACGCCGTCGTCGGACACGCCGTCGGCGGCCGAAGACCTGCTGGTCCGGTTCACGCGGGTCTGGACGCAGGAACGTCTGGCGGCCTAAGTCGGGGCCATGTCGCACAACACCTTCGGCCATCTGTTTCGCGTGACCACCTGGGGCGAGAGCCACGGCCCGGCCATCGGCTGCGTCGTCGACGGCTGCCCGCCCCTGCTGCCCCTGACCGAGGCCGACATCCAGCCGTGGCTGGATCAGAGGAAGCCGGGCGTTAGCCGCTTCGTGACCCAGCGCAAGGAAAGCGACACCGCGCGCATCCTGTCGGGCGTGTTCGACGACGGCGCGGGCCCCGTCACCACCGGCACGCCGATCTCGATCATGATCGAGAACGAGGACCAGCGGTCCAAGGACTATGGCGAGATCGCCCGCGCCTATCGGCCCGGCCACGCCGACTATGCCTATCAGACCAAATACGGGGTGCGCGACCATCGCGGCGGCGGCCGATCCTCGGCGCGGGAGACGGCCAGCCGCGTGGCGGCCGGCGCCGTGGCGCGTCGGGTGCTGGGCGACAGCGTGAAGATCCGCGCCGGGGTGGTGCAGATCGGGCCGCACCGGATCGCGCCCGACCGGATCGACTTCGACGCCGTTCACGGCAATCCGCTGTTCGCCGCCTCGGCCGAGGTCGTGGCGGACTGGGAGGTCTATCTGGACGGCGTGCGAAAGGCCGGGTCGTCGGTCGGCGCCATCGTGGCGCTGGAGGTCACGGGCGTTCCGGCCGGATGGGGGGCGCCGATCTATGGCAAACTGGATTCGGAACTGGCCGCCGCCCTGATGTCGATCAACGCCGCCAAGGGGGTGGAGATCGGCGCGGGCTTCGACGCCGCCGAGCTGACCGGCGAGGAGAACGCCGACGAGATGCGCCTGGACCCGAACAACCGGCCGGTCTTCCTGTCGAACAAGGCCGGGGGCGTGCTGGGCGGGATTTCGACGGGTCAGCCGGTGACGGCGCGGGTGGCGTTCAAGCCGACGTCCTCGATCCTGACGCTGCGCCAGACCATCACCCGCGACGGCGAGGAAACCGATCTGCGGACCAAGGGCCGCCACGACCCCTGCGTCGCCCTGCGCGCCGTGCCGGTGGTCGAGGCGATGGCGGCCTGCGTCCTGGCCGATGCTTTCCTGAGACACCGCGCCCAGGTCGGATAGGTCATCGTCGCCGCGCGACCGCAGCGGGTTGAACCGGGGCGGCGGCGGGAACCGGCCGAACGACCGGCGGCGGACGTTCCTCGCGCTGCATCAGGGCGACCAGGCCCGCCAATCCCGTGGTCATCACGATCACCGCTCGACTCCTGCAACTGCGAACCGTTTGCAGGTTTGCGCAAGTCAGGCCGCCGTGCAAGAGGCTGTGGTCGGTGGCTTGAACAGCAGGAGATCAACCGTGCGTGAAGACGGAAAACTCGACTATCTGGAACTGCCGGCCGCCGATCTGCCGGAAACCAAGGCCTTCTACAGCCAGGCGTTCGGCTGGACCTTCGTGGACTATGGCCCGACCTACGCCGCCTTCGACCAAGGGCTGGACGGCGGTTTCGACGCCGATCCGGCCGACCGCACGACGGCGCCCCTGCCCGTGCTGTACGCCCACGACTTGCAGGCCATGCTGAGCCGGGTCGAGGCGGCGGGCGGGCGAATCGTCAAGCCGATCTACGCCTTTCCCGGCGGTCGGCGCTTCCACTTCGTCGATCCGGCGGGGACGGAGATGGCGGTCTGGTCCGAGACCTGACCCCTATCGCGGATCGACCGACTGGCCGATTCGTTCGGCCAGATCGCGGTCCGCGCCGACGACGCTGGCGATCCAGACGTGGATTTCCTTCGGGCTAGCGTCGCGCTGGAACAGATGCTCCATCGCCAGACGCCGGCCGCCTTCGTTCACGACGATGGAGGTGCGGCCGCCCGTGCGGACCATGTCGCCGTCATAGATGGGAAATTGCGAGGACGGCCCGGCGTAGATCATGGCCAGGGTCAGGTCGCCGCGTTGGATGCGATAGATGGCCGCGTCCGCGCCCGCCCGCGCCGGAACCATCACCACGCCGGCCGGAAGCTCGATACGGAACGGCAGGGCGGCAATCCCCGCCGCATCCAGAGCGGCGGCGGGCGGCGTTGGGGCGGGCGCCGGCGTTGATGTCGGGGCCGGGGCCGGGGCCTGGGCTTGGATCGTCGGCGCGGGCGCGCTCGGCTGCGTCGTCGCGGGTCGGGTGGCGGGTGCGGAGCGCGCGGGGCTTGTCGTCTGGGGCGCAGGGGTCTGAGCGCGGGTCGGCGCAGACGTCGTGGCGCGCGGGGCCTGTGCGGGCGTCGCGGCGGGCGCAGACGGGGTTGCGCGCGGAGCCGGCGCGGGCGCAGCGGCAGGCGTGGAGGTCGTGGCGCGAGGAGACGGCGCGGGCGTCGCGGCCGGCGCGGTCGATGGCGTCGTCGTGCGCGGCGACGCCGAGGCGGCGGAGGGCGGCGCGCTGTTCAGATCGCGCGTCAGGTCGCTGGAGGTGCGGGGCGGCGACGCGGCCTGACCTGAAAGAGCGACGGCGGCGGCGAGGGCGATCAGGGTCATGGCCGGACCATCGCCCGGCGAGGCCGGGTTCGCAAGCGCCGCCTCACGCCTTGGGAATCTGGACCCAGAAGGTCGCGCCCTCGCCCGGCGCCGAGATCACGCCGATGGAGCCGCCCTGCAGTTCGACCAGTCGCTTGGCCAGCGCCAGACCGACGCCATGCCCCTCGATGGTCGAGCGCTCCAACCCCAGACGGTTGAAGGGTTCGAACAGCTGGGCCTGTTTCTGCGGCGACAGGCCGGGGCCGAAGTCCGTGACCTCGATCCGCACGCAATCCTCGGCGCGCGACGCCCGCAGGATGATGCATCCGCCCGATGCGCCGTATTTCAGCGCATTGATCGTCAGATTGGTCACGACCTGGGTCAGGCGCTGCGAATCCGCCACGGCGACCAGGCCGTCGCCCTCATAGACGACGTCGATCGACACCTGGCCGTCAGCCTCCGCGCGCAACAGACAGATGCGCCTGACATCCTCCAGCAGGCCGGGAATGTCGGTGGGCCGCAGGTCGACGCGCACGGCGCCCGATTCCGCCCGCGCCACGTCCAGCAGGTCGTGCGCCAGGGCCTCGACCTGGCGAGCGGTGGAGACCAGCATGTCGGACATCTCGGCCTGTTGCGGCGTGACCGGGCCCAACTGGCCCTGACGCCACAGGTCGCCGATGCCGATGATGCCGGCGACCGGACTTTTGATCTCGTGGGCGACGTTGGCCAGCAGGCGCGACTTGGCCTCGGACGCCTTTTCCGCCCGCTCGCGGCCGATACGCGCGCGCTCGGCCAGCACGTCGCGCTCCTCCAACAGGGAGGCGACCAGCAGGATCGGCATATAGCCGATCAGGACCAGCATCTGGGCCATCATGACCTGATCGGCCCGCTCGCCTTGCATATAGGGCCCATGTCCCATCATGGCGCCGCCGACGGAAAGCAGGGCCACCAGGACCAGGGCGAAGGCCGTGCCCGTAACGCCCAGCCGCACGGCGATGGCCATGAGAACCGGCAACAGCAGGAAACCCGCCTTCACCGCCCCGCTGAAGCTGGCGTAATAGAAGCCCAGAACACAGGCCAGCAGCACCGCCGCCTCGATCATCTTCGCCGGTCGCGTCAGCCGCGCCACGCTGGCCCGCGTCAGCGACAGCCCCATGGCCGCAAGGACGGCGATGCCCAGCGCATGACCGAACCACCAGGTCTGAAACCCTTTCCAGACGTGGGGTTCGCCCATCTGAATCTGGACCAGCACGCTACAGAGGGCCGCGGGAATGGGCGCCAGCACCGCCGCGAAGAACAGGAAGCCGGCCGCGCCGTTCAGGCTGGACAGGTTCAGGGTCAGGGCGAACCGCCGCGCCAGAAGGACCGCGCCGATGATCTCCATCATGCTGATCGCGGCGAAGGCCAGCGCCAGCAGAGGTTTGTTGCCGGCGATGATCTCGCCGATCAGAATGCTGACCATCAAGACGCCAGCGAAGGTCAGATCGTTGGCGCGTCCCCGGCTGGTGCGCAGCCAGACGGCGATGGCCAGGCCGCTGGCGCCCCACAGCCCCACGACCAGACCAGCGGATCGGCCATAGGCGACGGCCGTCGCGACCAGGATGGCCACCGCGACGCCGGTGAGGACCGGCGCCAGCGGCTGAAAGCCCTCAGGGCCGCTGCGGCGATCCGTAGAAGACCGGCCAGCCTTCGGCGTCGCCGTCGTGGAAGAGGCGGGAGGGACGTCGCTGTTGAGCGCGCGGCTCATCATCATGAAAGCGTCCTGACCGAATAGCGTCAGCCGCAAATGACCACAGGGTTCCTAACATCCCTTAAAGTTAGAAGTTCAACTTTTGATTGAATAGCTTAACCGCTTCGGCTGCACCGCCGTCGTAACTCCAGATTCCGGCGCTGACGGCGATGAAATCCGCGCCCGCGCGGGCCACGATCTCGGCCGTCTCGACCGTGATGCCGCCGATGGCGACGCAGGGAGTCTCCACCGTTTCCTGCCAGACGGTCAGAAGCTCCAGCGGCGGGGTGTGGACCGTCGCCTTGGTCGTGGTCGGATAGAAGGCGCCGAAGGCGACGTAGTCGGCGCCCGCCTCGGCCGCGTCCCACGCCAGATCGCGGTCGTCATGGCAGGTGACGCCGATCATCGCGTCCGGCCCCATGATCCGACGCGCCTCGGCCAGGGAGCCGTCCTGCTGACCGATATGGACGCCGTCGCAGCCGGTCGCGCGGGCCAGATCGGGCCGGTCGTTCAGGATTACCGCCACATCGTGTCGGCGCGCGACGGGGGCCAGCACCGCCACCACCTGGCGGATCACCGCCTCCTCCGCCGGTTTCAGCCGGATCTGCAACGCCGCCACGTCGCCGGCCGACAGCGCCTGATCCAGGATTTCAGCGAAGGCGTCCAGGTCGGGGATGGCCGGCGGCGTGATCAGATACAGCCGGCACGGCGGGCGGTCGGGGACGGAGGGTGTCTTGGCCATGGCTGTCCTTCCCTCCCCTGCGGCGTCGCGTCAACGGTCCAGGCCGCGCCAGGCCGTGCGAACGACTTGCAATCGCCATGAGGGATGCTATAGCGAACCATTCTCAGTCGGTGGATCGCGTAGAACATCGTGTACGTCTGCAACTGCAACGGCCTTCGCAAGCGGGATGTGGCCCAGTCCATCGAGGCGGGCGCCCAGCGTCCGCGCGATATCTTCGCCAGCCATCAGTGCCAGGCCCAGTGCGCCAAATGCGTCTGTGAAATGCGCCAGATGATCCAGGACAGCCGCGAAGCGTTCGCACTCGCAGCCGAATAGTCCCGACGGTCCATCGCGGCCGAAAATCACTCGCACTATCAATGTAGTGATAAAAACTCGCAAATAAACTACGCGAGTTTTACTGTGCTATTGCCGGGTTCGACAGACGGCGACCGCGCCGTGGAAAGATCAAGGACCATGGCCATGAAGGGCGATCCCGCAATCCTGCGCACGCTGAACGCAGTGCTGACCAACGAACTTACGGCGGTGAACCAGTATTTCCTGCATGCACGCATGTTCGAAAGCTGGGGTCTGGCCCACCTGGGCAACGTCATCTACGAAGAATCGATCGGCGAGATGAAGCACGCCGACATGCTGATCAAACGCATCCTCTTCCTGGACGGCCTGCCCAACCTGCAGGACCTGCACAAGCTGAAGGTGGGCGAAGACCCCATCGAATGCCTGGGCGCCGACCTGCAGCTGGAGCTGGACAGCCGCACGACCACCGCCGCCGCCGTGACCCAGTGCGAAGAAGCCCGCGACTATGTCAGCCGCGACCTGCTGATGAAGATTCTGGCCGACACCGAGGAACACATCGACTTCCTGGAAAACCAGCACAAGCTGATCCAGCTGATGGGCGCGCAGAACTATCTGCAGTCGGCCATGAAGGAGATCGTGACCGACGCCGCCGCCACCGGCAACTGACGGGAACCGTGGCCCGCTCCGGTCATTAGCCTTGCAAGGGTTAAGCTGGAGCGCGCCATGACCGACATTGACGAAACCATCGACGACGTGCGCGACGCCGCCGTGGACCTGCTGAACAGCCAGGGACGCAGCGCCGGCCACGTCGTCGCCGGGATCGCCCTGACCGTCGGTTTCGCCCTTCTGGCCCACACCATCGCCTCGGGGGCCTTGAAGCCGAGACGAAACCTGAAACAGGTGCGCGACAGGGATCTGCCGATCACCGAAAAGCCGAAGGGGGCGTTCAGCCTGATCCTGCCGGCGGTGTTTTCGGCGACCACCCTGTCGGCCGTGCGGGTGTGGAACGCCCCGCCGCAAAAGGAACGCACGCGCGCCATGGGCCTGTGGGTCGCGGCGCAGACGGTGAACGCCGTCTGGCTGGGTCTGCGTCCCTCCTCCATGGCGCGTCAGGTGATGGCCGCCATGTCGTCGGCGGGTCTGGCCGCCGCCTTCGCCCACGAGGCGCGCAAGCTGGACGAGGGGGCGGGCAAGATGGCCGCGCCGACCGGATCGGGGGTGCGTCTGGGCAACTTCCTGCATCGCAAGGCCGACGACGCCTCGCACGGGCGCACCCTGCATTAGACTGCATCGCCTTGCCCTTTCGCGGGGCTTCCTCTAGGGATCGCGCCCTTCGCCACGCTCCGAGACGGTCGCGCGGGCGCAACCCCAATTCCGATGTGACCCCATGAAGATCAACGGCAACACCATCAAGCCCGGCATGGTCCTGCAGCACAACGGCGGCCTGTGGGTCGTCACCAAGGCCAGCCACGTCAAGCCCGGCAAGGGCGGCGCCTTCGCCAACGTCGAGGCCAAGAACCTCGAAACCGGCAACAAGCTGAACGAGCGCTTCCGTTCGGAAGACAAGGTCGAGCGCGTGACGCTTGAGCAGAAGGACTTCTCCTATCTGTTCGACAACGGCGACAGCCTGGTCTTCATGGACGACGCCACCTACGAGCAGATCGAACTGCAGAAGGACTGGGTCGGCGAGGAACGCATCCCCTATCTGCAAGAGGGCATGAAGGTCGTCATCGAGATGCACGAAGAGCGTCCGATCGGCCTGGAACTGCCCGATCAGGTCGTGCTGGAAGTCGCCGAGACCGAGCCGACGGTGAAGGGCCAGACCGCCTCTTCGTCCTACAAGCCCGCCATCGCCTCCAACGGCGTCCGCATCATGATCCCGCCCTATATGTCGGCCGGCGAAAAGATCATCGTCGACACGACCAGCGGCGAATACGTCCGCCGCGCGGACTGACTTTTCGGGTGAGCGAGGGGTGGTAGTGAGCAAGAGGTGAGCGAAAGCGATCCTAGCTCACCCCTTGCTCACTAACACTCCTCAACGACGCCGCTCTGACGTCGCCCCTTGAACTTCTCCGTCTGTCCGGGCTGCGGCCTTGAAGGACTTTCGGACCAGGAGATCCGCCGATGGCCCTCGCTTCCGCCCTGCTCCAAGTCATGACCGATGCGGTGCGCAAGACCGCCCGCCCGATGCTGCGCGACTTCGGCGAAGTCTCCCAGCTGCAGGTGTCGCGCAAGGGGCCCGGCGACTTCGTCACCGCCGCCGACCTGAAGGCGGAAGACACCCTGTTCGAGCTGCTGATGAAGGCCCGCCCCGGATACGGCTTCCTGGGCGAGGAGCGCGGCATGGTCGAGGGGACCGACAAGTCCCACACCTGGATCGTCGACCCGATCGACGGCACCACCAACTTCATGCACGCCATGCCCCACTTCGCCATCACGGTGGGGCTGGAGCGGCGCGCGCCTGACGGGTCGAGCGAGATCGTCGCCGGCGTCACCTACAACCCCGTGATGAACGAGCTGTTCTGGGCCGAAAAGGGCAAGGGCTGCTATCTGAACGACCAGCGCATCCGCGTCGCGGGCCGTCGCGACCTGTCGGAAAGCCTGATCGCCACCGGCCTGCCCTTCATCGGCAAGTCTGGCCACGCCCAGGCCATCAAGGACATCCACGCCGTGGGCCAGCGCGTCGCGGGCATCCGCCGCCTGGGTTCGGCCGCCCTGGACTTCGCCTGGGTCGCGGCGGGCCGCTACGACGCCTTCTACGAGCGGGGCCTGAAGCCCTGGGACGTGGCGGCGGGCATCCTGTTCGTCACCGAGGCCGGCGGCCGGGTCACGACCATCGACGAGGACGGCGATCCCAAGACGGGCGTGTCGATCCTGGCGTCCAACACCGAACTGCATCCGCACCTGCGCAAGGTGCTGCAGGGGGCGTAGGCGTCACGGGGCTGTCGCCGGCCTGCCCTATCCAGGCGGGATGATCCGCTGCATTCTGATCGCCGTCGTCCTCTTGATGGGAACGCCCGCCTTGGCCCAGCCCCTGATCATCGCGCACCGGGGGGCCTCGGGCGAGCGGCCCGAACATACGCGCGCGGCGTATGACCTCGCCATCGAACAGGGCGCGGACGTGATCGAGCCGGATCTGGTGCTAACCCGGGACGGGGTGTTCGTGGATCGGCACGAGAACGAGATCGGCGGCACGACCGATGTGGAACGCCATCCCGAGTTCGCCGCGCGCAAGACAACCAAGATCATCGACGGCGTCCAGACGACCGGCTGGTTCACCGAAGACTTCACCCTGGCCGAGTTGAAGACGCTGAGGGCCAAAGAGCGGCTGCCCGCCTTTCGCCCGTCCAGCGCGGCTTTCGACGGGCAAGAGCCGATCCTGACCTTAGACGAGGTGGTCGCCATCGCGCGCGCGGCCTCGGCCCGGACGGGGCGGACCATCGCCGTGGCCCCGGAGTTGAAACACCCGACCTATTTCGCCGGTATCGACCTGCCGATGGAGGACGCCTTCGTCGCCGAACTGGAGCGACTGGACCTGACCGGCGCGGACGCCCCCATCATCATCCAGTGTTTCGAGGTCGGGCCGCTGGAACGGCTGGCCGGGCGGATCAAGGCGCCGCTGGCCCAGTTGGTCGCGGGCGCGGGCGGGCCGGCGGATCGGCCCGGCCTGACCTATGCCGAGATGATCACGCCCGAGGGGTTGAAGACCATGGCCGCCTACGCCGCCTGGGTGGCGCCCGAGATGACGCTGGTTCTGCCGCGCGACGCCCAGGGCCGCACGACCGCGACCAGTTCGCTGGTCGCGGACGCCCATGCGGCAGGTCTGAAGGTCGTGGTCTGGACCCTGCGCGCCGAAAACGCCTTCCTGCCCGCCGAACTGCGACGGGGCGAGGGTCTGGCCGATCATGGCGCCATGGCGGCCTATGCCGCCGCCTTCGCCGAGGCGGGGGTGGACGCCCTATTCAGCGACTTTCCCGGCCTGGCGCGCGAAAATCTGTCAAATCATTGATTTAAATGGATAATGTCCGATCTCACCGGACCCGCCGCACAATTGCACTGCACCCTCGAAAAGAGTGCAATTTCACCTAACCCCTTGATTTATATGAACCGAATTGCACACCCGGGGTGCAATTCGCTCACCCTGCCCGGAACTGCAACTCCGCCAGGCGGGCGTAGAGACCGCCCTTGGCGACCAGTTGCTCGTGCGTCCCCTCCTCCACCACGCGGCCGTCGTCCATGACGACGATGCGGTCGGCGCGCAGGACGGTGGCGAGGCGGTGGGCGATGACCAGGGTGGTGCGCTCTTCCATCGCCTGATCCAGCGCGACCTGGACCAGGCGTTCGCTTTCGGCGTCGAGCGCGCTGGTGGCCTCGTCCAACAGCAGGATGGGCGCGTCGCGGACCAAAGCGCGGGCGATGGCCAGACGCTGGCGCTGACCGCCCGACAGGCTCTTGCCGCGCTCGCCCAGCGGGGTGTCGAACCCTTCGGGCAGGGCGTCGATGAAACCCAGGGCCTGGGCCTTTTCGGCGACGGCGCGGGCCTCTTCCAGGGTCGTGTCCTCGCGACCGAAGCGGATGTTCTCCAGCGCCGAACCCGAGAACAGCGGCGTTTCCTGCGACACCCAGGCGAAGCGGTCGCGCACGGCGACGGGATCGGCCTGGCGCACGTCCACGCCGTCGACCGAGACCAGTCCGGTCTGCGGATCGTAGAAGCGCAGCAGCAGGCGGAAGACCGTGGACTTGCCCGCGCCGGAGGGGCCGACCAGGGCCACCGTCTCGCCCGGCCGCACGGTCAGGCTGAATCCCTTCAGCGCCGGCAGGTCGGGCCGGCCCGGATAGGCGAAGCCGACGGCGGACATCGACAGCTCGCCGCGCGGCGGCCGAGGCAGGGCCGAAGGCTGGGCCGGCGGCGCGATGTCGGGCACGGCGCGCATCAGCTCCTCGATCCGCTCCATGGCGCCCGCCGCCTTCTGCACGTCGCCCCAGCTTTCACCCAGGGCGCCCACGGCCCCGGCGGCGAAGACCGACAGCAGCACGAATTGCAGCAGGGCGCCGGGCGTCATGGCGCCCTTCACCACGTCCTGGGCCCCCAGCCACAGCACCAGGGTCACGCCGCCGAACATGACGACGATGATCAGGGCGGTCATCCAGGCGCGGGCCTGCATCCGGGTCAGCGAGGCGGAAAAGGCGTCCTCCACCGCCGCGCCGAAACGGTCGATGGCGCTGCGTTCGCGCCCGAAGGCCTGAACCGTCTCGATGGCGTCCACGCTCTCGCCGGCGAAGCCCACGGCGTTGGCGAACCGATCCTGGGAGGCCACGGTCAGTTTGCGGACGCGGCGGCCGAAGATGAAGATCGGCCCCAGCAGGAAGGGCACGATCAACAGGACGAAGCCGGTCAGCTTGGGGCTGACGAAGAACAGCAGGGCGACGCCGCCGATCAGGGTCAGGAAATTCCTGAGCGCATAGGAGATCGAGGTCGTCATCAGCGTCTCGACCAGGGCGATGTCGGTGGTCAGGCGCGACAGCACCTCGCCCGTCCGCATATGGGCGTAGAAGGACGGGTCCAGCGTCAGGATGCGGCCGAACAGGCCCTTACGCACATCGGCGATGACGCGCTCGCCCGTGCGGGTGACGAAATAGTAGCGGGCGGCGGTGGCCAGACCCAGGAACAGGGCGTTGCCGCCCAGAAGCAGAAACCACAGGTTCAGGTGCGCCCCGCCCGCCTCGAACCCATGGTCGATGGCGCCGCGCGCCAAGGCCGTCAGCCCCAGGGAGGCGGCGGTGGACAGCAGCAGCCAGAAGACCGCCATCAGGGCGTGCCCCTTGTGCCGCAACGCAAAGGGGATCAGGCGGGCCAGGGGGCGGATGTCGCGGCGCTTGGCGCGTTTCTCGCCCGCCTCGGACATCTGGTCTGCTAAAAGGGCGCCGGCGCTGGGCCGCCCCTCGACGGAGGCCAGACCGGAGGCGCGATGGGCGGGGGCGGAGGCGGTCTGATCGGTCATGGCGCCCGCCTCTTGCCCCGGAACGCCCCCCGGTGTAAACGCCGCGCTCTTTTCCGCCGGACCTTTCGGCGGGATTCTCATTTTCACGCGCACAGACGGTCGGCATCGTCACCGCGCCAGAGACCGGACGACGACCATGAAAGCGGACACGCATCCCGACTATCACTTCATCACCGTGGTGATGACCGACGGCACCTCCTACCAGACCCGTTCGACCTACGGTAAGGAAGGCGACACGCTGAACCTGGATATCGATCCGACGACGCACCCGGCCTGGACCGGCGGCAACGCCCAGCTGATGGACCGCGGCGGCCGCGTTTCGCGCTTCAACAACAAGTTCGCCGGCTTCATCAAGAAGTAAGCGCGTCCTGGCTGCGACATGTTGCAGCAAAGACATCACAACAAGCGTCGGTCGCAAGGCCGGCGCTTTTTGTTTGCCCGGAACACCGATAATGTAGGGACGTTCGGGTACCAGGGGCATCGGCCACGCTGGCCGAAGCGATCGAAGAAGCGGACAGGACATGAATAGACGGCAACTGGGTCTGGGCGTCGCCACGGCGGCCATGGCCCTTGGCTCCACGGCGCGCGCGCAGCAGGTCTTCGTGCAGCGCGGCCCGGAGGCGACCGCCTTCTACAACAGCTTCAACGACCAGATCTCGCGCCTGCCGCAGACCCAGCAGGCCGATGTCCGCGCCTTCTACGAGATGAACAACTGGCGCCCGGTGTGGAACGCCGAACGGGTGCGCGCCCTGAACACGGCGGCGTCGCGCGCGGACAAGCACGGCCTGGCGACCAACGACTATTTCGATTTCGTCGGTCTGGCGGCGGACCCGGCCAGCGCGGACCTGCGCACGACGGCGGCGGCCCTGGCCTATGCCCGCGTCCTGGCCGAGGGCAAGGTGCGGCCTGAAACGGTCGAAGAGCTGTGGGAGATGCAGAAGAACCGCGTCGACCTGCCGCGCGGCCTGACCGACGCCCTGAACCGCAACGTGCTGGCCAACTGGTACGACGGCCTGGCCCCGACCGACATCGGCTATCAGAACCTGTCGGCGGGCTATGTGCGCTATCGCCGGCTGGCGGCCCAGGGCGGCTGGCCCCGCTTCACCCAGGGCGCGACCATCGAGCCGGGAAACAGCGACCGCCGCATCCCCGCCCTGATCGACCGGCTGACGGCCGAGGGCGATCTGTCGGCCGCCGACGGCGCGCGTCTGAAGGCGCAGGGCCTGACCTACAACGCCGAACTGCAACGCGCGGTGCAAAGCTTCCAGAACCGGCACGGCCTGGGCGCGGACGGGCGTATCGGCGCGGGAACCCAGCGTTCGCTGTCCGCCACGGCCGAGGATCGCGCGCGCCAGATCGCGCTGAATCTGGAACGCCGCCGCTGGCTGAAGCGCGATCTCGCCCCCGAGCGGATCGAGGTCAACACCGCCGCCGCCATCATGGTCTATTGGAAGGACGGCAAACCCGTTCACTCCAACCGCGTCGTGGTCGGCTCGCCGGAGAACCAGACGCCCAGCCTGGAGAAGCCGTTCGCCTCGGTCGTGGCCAATCCGCCCTGGTATGTGCCGGCCGGCATCGCGCGCCGCGAAATCCTGCCCAAGGGGCCGGGCTATCTGGCCGCCAACGACATGTATGTGAAGGACGGCATGGTCATCCAGCGCGCCGGTCCACGCTCGGCCCTGGGCTATGTGAAGTTCGAGCTGCGCGACAGCTACGCCATCTTCCTTCACGACACGCCGTCCAAGGCCGCCTTCAACCTGTCCACGCGCCAGCGCAGCCACGGCTGCGTGCGGGTGCAGAATGCGGTGGAGTTCGCGCGCCTGCTGCTGTCGCCCGATCCGGCCAAACTGGGTCAGTTCGACACCGCCCAGGACAGCCGCGAGACGACGCGGGTGACGACGGGCCGCGAGATTTCGGTGCGCCTGCTGTACTGGACCGCCTTCGTGGACGGTCAGGGGCGCGTGGCCTTCCGCGAGGATGTCTATGGCCGCGACGACAAGCTGGCCCAGGCGCTGGGCATCGGGGTCAACCTGCCCAAGCCGATCGACGACGGCCGCGCCGACGCCAACGACGTCGGGCCGTAGGCCTTAGTCGGGATCAGCCCCGGAAGGCGGCCTCAAGCCGGCCCATCTGGGACAGGACGGGGTTTTCCGGGGCCTGATCCTGATCGTCCAGATACATGCGGCGATCCAGATAAAGCGTCCGTTCGAACAGTTTTTCCGACCGCACCAGATATTCGATCAGGGCGATGGGCAGTTCGGCGTGGCTGGGCTCGCCCTCGCTGCGGCGGTCATTCAAGCGGTAGCGCGGCTCGCATGCCGTTTCGGGCGACATATCGTCCTCGCGCACGGCCCGCTGGACCAGCAGCCACGAGGCGATCTGCATCAGCCGAGTGGTCAGCTTCATACTCTCGGCGGCATAGGCCAGGGCCGCAGCGCGCGACAGCATCTTGGAATCGCGACGCCCCTCCCCGTCCAGATAGGCGGCCGTCTCCTCCACCAGCTCCATCCCCTCGCGGAAGGTGCGGTCGAACAGTTCCGAACGGGCGAAGTCGCGCACCGTGCGGCTGCGGTCGGCGGAGGCGTGGGCGAAGGTCATGTCAGCGTTGATCATCGGGTAAGCGGGGCCGTCCTGCAATCGACCCCGAAGGAGCCGCTGGTCGAGACGATGCAACGCTCATGCCATGCCAGGATCGGTTTCGCGATCAGGTTCCGAAGTTGAACAGGGCGTCGGCGGCGTTTTTCTTGGACCGTTTCGCCTCGATGGCGCTGCGGGCGCGGGCGATCTCGTCGTCCAGGGCGGCGATCCGCTGTTCCAGATCCTCGATGGAATAGACGTCCAGATCCTCGCGCGACAGGGCGCGCAGGGGTTCGCCGCGCTGAGGCCGGGGTTCCAGATCCTCGAACATCGTCTGCGCCTTTCGTTCCGGTGATGGCCAAGGCGGGCCGGGGCGCCTATCTGAACGCCCTGACACGGACGAAAGCAAGGCGGGTGCGATGCGGGTCATCGAGATCGAAGGCGGTGCAGGGCCGACCGAGGCGCTGAGGATCGCGGAACGGGCCGATCCCGCCGCGGGACCGGGCCAGGTGGTGATCCGCGTGCGGGCGGCGGGCGTGAACCGGCCGGACCTGCTGCAACGCACGGGCGTCTATCCCCCGCCGCCGGGCGCATCCGACGTGATGGGGCTGGAGGTCGCGGGCGAGATCGCCCAGGTCGGCGAGGGCGTGACGCGCTGGCGGATCGGCGACCGGGTCTGCGCCCTGCTGGGCAGCGGGGGATACGCCGAACAGGCGGTCGTGGACGCCCGCCACGTCCTGCCGATTCCCGAAGGTCTGGACTTCATTCAGGCGGCGGCCCTGCCCGAGACCGTCTTCACCGTCTTCGCCAATGTGTTCGAGGGCGGCGCCCTGAAGGCCGGCGAGACCCTGCTGATCCACGGCGCCACCAGCGGCATCGGCGTGACGGCGATCCAGATGGCCAAGGCGGCGGGGGCGACCGTCATCGCCACCTCGCGCGGCGCCGACAAGGCCAGGGCGGCGGCCGCCCTGGGCGCAGACGTCAGCCTGGACGCCCGCACCGACGATCTGGCGGCGGACATCAAGGCGGCGGGCGGCGCCGACGTGGTTCTGGACATGGTGGGGCGCGACTATGCCGATCTGAACCTGCAAAGCCTGAAGGCGGGCGGACGCTGGGTGGTCATCGCCTCCCTGACCGGGCCGAAGGTCGAGATGGATCTGCAGCGGATCATGGTGAAACGCCTGACCCTGACGGGATCGACGTTGCGGAGCCGGCCGGCGGACGAGAAGGCCCGGCTGACGGCGGCGGTGGAGGCGACGGTCTGGCCCTGGATCGCGTCCGGGGCCGTGACGCCGCGCATCGACGCCGTCTATCCGCTGGAGCAGGCCGCCGATGCACACGCCGAACTGGAGGCCGGCGGGCACATCGGCAAGATCATGCTTCGGGTCTAGCGACGGGGACGCCAGCCCCCCTCGACCGGACGCAGGGACGAGATGTTGTCGTCGAAGCCGCCGTTCAGATAGCGGACGTCGCCGTCCACGATGCGGCAGCGACCCCGGAATTCGGCGTCGGTGCAGACCTCCCACCGGCCCTGAACGCGCATCGAGCTGATGCGGTCGTTGAAGGGGGTGCGGCCCAAGTTGCGATCCTCGCTCGTGAACTCGCGCGAGGCGCCCCGGAAGTTGGGGTTGTCATAGACGACGATGGAGGAGCGGCCCCAGCCGCCGCCATTACCCGGCCCCCAGTCCGGCCGGCCCGGTCGACCCGGCCCGCCGTTGCCCGGTCCCCAGCCGCCGCCGTTGCCAGGCCCCCAACCGCCGCCGGGACGACCAGGACGACCGGGCTGGCTATCCTCGTAATCGCCACGGAAACGGCCGCAGACCAACAGGCCGTCGTTGTTGACGATCTCTTCGTCGCCGCAGCGGGCCAGTTCGATGGAGGTGCCGCGAATCCGCCCGCGCATGTCGCGGCAGTCGGCATAGAGCCGGCCGCGATTGGTGTAGGATTCGGTGCAGCTCTGAGCGTAGCTGCCGCGCGGCGCGACGCGCTGCAGGCTGTAGTCCTGACCCGCCATGGCGGCGGCCAGGGCGGCCGAAAGTAGAATGGACATGATGGTTCTCCTCTCCCGGAGGCTGAAAGTCCTCACTACCGCGAAGGTTGCACCCGGACGGATGAACCGTTGCTGTATGCGATTGTCGGGCGGCGTTTTCTTTTCGCGCGAATAGGCCTATATCGAACTCATAAGCGCCCGGTCGAAAGGCCGGGCGCCGTCGTATCCAACGCCAGCCGAAGCCTCATTCGGCGGCTCCTACAACACCGGGACGAACGCCCCATGAGCGACATTCTGATGCCCAAGGCCACCGCGGTCTGGCTGGTCGACAACACCTCCCTCAGCTTCGAGCAGATCGCCGACTTCTGCGGCCTTCACCCGCTGGAAGTTCGCGGCATCGCCGACGGCGACGTGGCGCGCGACATTCGCGGCGTCGATCCCGTCACCGGCGGCCAGCTGACGCGCGAAGAACTGGACAAGGCCCAGGGCGACGAAAACTATCGGATGAAGGCCATCGTCAGCCGCCACGCCGAACTGCTGAAGTCGGCCAAGCCGGCGCCGAAATACACGCCCGTCTCGCGTCGTCAGGACCGGCCGGACGCCATCGCCTGGTTCGTGCGCAACCACCCCGAGGTGACGGACGCCCAGATCGCCAAGATGCTGGGCACCACCAAGTCCACCATCGAGAGCGTGCGCAACCGCACCCACTGGAACTCGGCCAACATCAAGCCGGTCGATCCCGTGACCCTGGGCCTGGTCGGCCAGCTGGCCCTGGACGAGATCGTCAAGAAGGCCGCCGACAAGAAGGCCAAGGACGACCTGAAGAAGGGCGGCGGCACCATCCAGCCCGTCGAGGAGGTCGAGGCCGAGCCCGAGTTCGTCCCCGAGGCCCGCCAGCGCCCGACCGCCGAACCCACGGCGGAATCGGTGTTCGGCACGAAGGACTGATCCGGCTTTAGGCAATAAAAACGGCCCCGGGGAGCGATCTCCGGGGCCGTCGTCGTTTTCAGGGAGGCCAGGCGCTAGGTCGCGCGGGCCTCCAGACTGGTGATCTCTTCCTTGAGCCGAAGCTTCCTCTGCTTCAGCTCCCTGACCTGCAACGTGTCCACGGACGGCCGGGCCAACTCCTTCTGGATCGTCTGATCCAGATTGCGATGACGGTTGCCCAGTTCGCGAATACGAGCCTCGATGGTCATGGCTTGCGCCTCCTCAGGTTAGGGACCAGTAGAGTGAGCGCCCGGTTTGGCAGGCTGTGGAATCACATTCCGGTGACAGCCCGACGCGCCGGACACCCAGGAGGCTGACCCCAAAAATGGTCGATGATGTGAACGGAGCCATACGGAACCCGCCCGCGCGGATCGTGGTCGGAATTTCAGGGGCTTCCGGCGCGATCTATGGCGCGCGGACGCTGGATGCGCTGAACGATCTGGGAATCGAGAGCCATCTGGTGGTGACGAAGGCCGCCCTGCTCACATTGTCGCAGGAGACCGATCTGACGCCCGACGCCCTGACGGCCAAGGCGTCGGTGGTCCACAGGCTGGGCGATGTCGGCGCGACCATCGCCTCCGGCTCGTTCCGCACCCTGGGCATGATCGTGGCCCCCTGTTCGGTGAGGACGATGAGCGAGATCGCGACGGGCGTGACCTCGACCCTGCTGACCCGCGCGGCGGACGTGACCCTGAAGGAACGTCGGCCGCTGGTGCTGATGGTGCGCGAGACGCCGTTCCACCTGGGTCATCTGCGCACCCTGACGGCTTTAGCCGAGATGGGCGCCGTGATCGCCCCGCCCCTGCCCGCCCTCTACGCCCGCCCCGCCTCGATCCAGGAGATGGTCGATCAGTCCGTGGGCCGGGCGCTGGACCTTTTCGGCCTGGACTGGGACGCCGTGCAGCGCTGGAAGGGTCTGAGTTGATGTCGCTGTGGGACTGGGCGGTCGCCGCCTATGGCGCGCCGGGTGTTTCCGAGGCCTGTCTGGCGCTGCAGGACAGTCACGAACAGAACGTGCCGCTGTTGCTGTGGTCCGCCTGGGCCGCCGCCACGGGCCGTCGGCCGGATGCGGAGACGATCGAGGCCGCCTGCGACACCGCCCGCGCCTGGGACGGGGTGGTGGTCGCCCCGCTGCGGGCCGTGCGCCGCATCCTGAAGGCGCCCGTGCCCGACATCGACGACGGGCCGCGCGAGACGATCCGCACCCGTATCAAGGGTCTGGAGCTTGAGGCCGAACGGCATCTGCTGGAGGCGCTGGAGGCGCTGGCGCCCCCGCCGACGGGCGCGGCGCGACCCGCCATCGACGGTCTGGCGGCCACGGCGCGGGTCTGGGCGTCCGTCACGCCCCGCCCGGCGCTGATCCGCCTGGCCGACGCCCTTCCGGCCTGAGGCCAGCGTCGCTATAAGCCCGTGGGGACCAGACCATGAACGACGACCTGCCTGACATCAGCGAAGAAGAAGCGGCCCTGCACGCCCGCGTGAAAATGCTGCGCCAGGAGCATGCCGATCTGGACGCCTCCATCGACGCCCTGGGTCAGGCGGCGGTGCCGGACCAGCTGATGATCGCGCGGCTGAAGCGCAAGAAGCTGGCCATCAAGGACGAGATCGTGAAGATCGAGGACGCCATCCTGCCCGACATCATCGCCTGAACGGCGCGGCGGCCGGGTTCCGCCCTGCGACCATCCGCCGCCCGATCCAGGCCCCAAAGTCGCCCCAGCGCTCCGCCATAAGCCGGCCTCCACGGAACGCCGGGCGTCGTCGAACGCCGCGTCCCTTCATTCCAGAGCGTAGAGACGCTGGGAGACGCCGCCGAATGCGACGCCTGATGACCAACGCGCCGATGGCGCGTTGCAAGACCCTTTTGATCCACTGCGGCCAGACCGCCGCCTTCGGCGCCGTCGCCGTATTCGCCGCCGCCGCCGCACCCAATGTCGCCGGAGCACCTGACCGCACGCCGACGCCCGTCGCCGCCCCCGTCGCCCCGCCGATCCAGGCCGAGGCGGAAAAGGCCGGCCCGGTGACACGCCAGATCGTCTTCACCGCCCCGGTGCGCGGCTATGCGATCAACTCGGCCTTCGGTTTGAGGAAACTGGCCATCGAGGCCGAGGCCCGCGCCCACAAGGGCGTGGACATCGCCGCCCCCCAGGGCACCAGCGTCTTCACCGCCGCAGAGGGCAAGGTGATGCGCACCGGCTATGACGCCGGCGGCTACGGCAACTTCATCGAAGTGCGCCATCCCAACGGCATGACGACCCTCTATGGCCACCTGAGCCGCATCGACGTGGCCACCGGCGACCGCCTGACGCCCGCCCAGCGCATCGGCCTGGTCGGCTCCACCGGCTACTCCACCGGCCCGCACCTGCATTTCGAGGTCCGCCGCGACGGCGCTCAGGTCAATCCCGCCAAGGTCATGGATCGCCCCTTCCAGATCGCGGTGAAGGTGTCGGCCTGACGGATCGAAACCGCCGCATCGAGCGTTGCCGTAGTCTTCCGCATTCGAATCCGAGAGAGGTCCCGATGTTGTTCGCCCCCCTGGTTTTCGCCGCCGCCGTCGCCCTGCCTCAAGTCGGCACGACGGCAAGAAGCGCCGACAAGATCGAGATCGCCGGCGTCGGACAACGCAACACCATCGCCTGTGACGGCCGCGCGGTCGAAGTCGCCGGCTCCGGTCACGACCTGACCTTCACGGGCAGTTGCGCGGGCCTCAGGCTGAGCGGGACCAACAACCAGATCACCATCGACCTGGCCCCCAATGCGCGGCTGACGGTCGAAGGGACGAGCCAGACGGTCCGTTGGCGCTCCAGCGCCCGCCCGCGTCAGAGCGTCGTCGGCGTCGGCAACCGCGTCGTCCGCCTGTAAGCATTCCGCATTGTCGCTGGCGTCCGGGCAGGGCTCGCCATAGGCTGCTCCCCGGACATCGGGAGGCGATATGGCGGCTTTGACGCTGGAGAGCGTGAGCAAGCGGTACGGCGATTTCGACGCCGTGCGCGATCTGAGCTTTCAGGTTCAAAAGGGCTCGATCTGCGGGTTTCTGGGGCCGAACGGGGCGGGCAAGACCTCGACCCTGCGGATGATCCTGGGCCTTCAGCCGGCGACATCGGGGCGGATCGAGATCCTGGGCGCCGCCGACGGGCGTCAGGTGCGCGACCGGATCGGCTTCCTGCCCGAGGAGCGGGGCCTCTACAAGAAGATGACGCCGGTGGAGGCCATCGCCTTCTTCGGCGCGCTGAAAGGAGTGCCCGCTTCGGAAGGGCGGCGTCGCGCCAGGGCCATGCTGGAGCAGCAAGGGCTGGGCGCCGCGCAAAAGAAGAAGATGAAAGACCTGTCCAAGGGGATGGCGCAGAAGGTGCAGTTGATCGCCTCGGTCGTGCATCGGCCCGAGTTCGTGATCCTGGACGAGCCGTTTTCGGGCCTGGACCCGATGAACCAGCAGGGGCTGGAGACGATGATCCGCGATCTGGCGGCGGGCGGGGCGACGGTCCTGTTCTCGACCCATGTGATGCAGCACGCCGAACGGCTGTGCGACAAGGTGGTGCTGCTGGCGCGCGGGCGAAAAGCGTTCGAGGGCACGGTCGACCAGGCCAAGGCGACCTCGCCCCGCTTCCTCGATCTGGACGGCGCCATTGAGGCCGGGGCGGCGGCGGCCCTGCCCGGCGTGGCGGGGGTCGAGACCGTGTCCGAACAGGATGGCGTGCGGCGGCTGAAGATCGCCCTGTCGCCGGGCGCGGCGGGTCAGGAGACGCTGAAGGCGGCCTTCCTGAACGGTTTGGACGTGCGCGGTTTCGCCCTGAAGGAGCCCACGCTGCACGACGCCTTCATCGGCCTGACCGGCGACCATCCCGACCCCATCGTCTCGCCGTCGGAGGCGGTCCAATGAAGCGCACCCTGCTGATCGCGCGCCGCGAATATGTCGCCTACGCCAAGACGGTGGGCTTTTGGCTGTCGCTACTGGCTTTTCCGCTGTTCGCCGTGCTGGGCGGGGGGATCCCGCTGCTGATCCGGTCGGCCGAGCCGATCAAGACGGTGGCGGTGATCGAACAGGGCCCCGGCGCGACGGGCCTGGCCGCCACGGTTCGCGACGCGCTGCAGGCCGATCTGGACCGGCAGAGTGAAAAGCTGCGCCTCGCCGCCGAGAAGGGGCAGGCCGGCGCCGGCCGCGCCATAGCCTCCATCAGCGCGCCCAGGATTCGCCTGGTCGCCGCCCCACCCGCCATCGCCGAGGCGACAGGCCCGGCGCGCGACGCCGCGATCAAGACCGCGCTGGACAAGCAGACGCCCACGGCCCGGCGCCTGGACGCCGTGGTCTTTCTGGATCGCATCGACGGCAAGCCCGCCGCCCAGGTCTGGACCGCCCGCGCCACGGACAACGCCGTGTCCAGCTTCGTCCGCGACGCCCTGCGCGACGCGCGACGCAGCGAACTGCTGAACGCGGCCGGAGTGCCGCCCGCCGTGGCGACCGAAATCCAGACCTTCCGGCCCGAGGTGAAGGCCTTTTCGCCCAACGCCGCCAGCGGCGCCGAGGTGTCGATGCGCGACCGCATCCCCTCCTTCGTCGGTCTGGGGGCCGGGTTCCTGCTGTGGTCGCTGGTCATCACCGGCGCCTCCATCCTGCTGAACAGCGTGATGGAGGAGAAGTCGAACAAGATTCTGGAGGTGCTGCTGTCCTCGGCCTCGGCGACCGAGATCCTGACCGGAAAGGTGCTGGGGGTGGCGTTGCTGACGCTGACGGTGATGGCGGTGTGGGGCGGGATCGGCGCCTCGACGCTGATGTCCGCCTCGCCCCAGGCGGCGGCCAGCATCGGTCAGGCGCTGATGCACGGCGGACTGATCTTCTATTTCATCGCCTATATGGTCGGCGGATACCTGATGTATGCGGTGCTGTTCGCGGCCATCGGCGCCTTCTGCGAGACGCCGCGCGACGCCCAGACGCTGATGGGGCCGATCATGATGATCCTGGTCGTGCCCATCCTGGTCATGCAGATGGCCCTGACCAGCCCGGACGCGCCGGTGGTCAAGGTGCTGTCGTGGATTCCCTTTTTCACCCCCTTCCTGATGAGCGCGCGGGCGCCCAGCGACCCGCCGCTGATCGAAGTCGTCCTGACCCTGATCAGCATGTTCGCCACGGCGGCCTTCATGGTCTGGATCGCAGGACGGGCGTTCCGCGCGGGCGCGCTGTCGGACGTGAAGCTGAGCTGGAAGACGTTCGCGCGGGCGGTGACGGGCGGCAGGTGAAGTCGCGCGGCGACGCTGGGCAAGTTCAGCGACGCTTTGACAGCCCCTCCACCACGCTGCGCGCGGTCCCCCTCCCCGCTCCGCAGGGAGGGGACATAAGAAAAAGGCCGCTTCCGTTCGGAAGCGGCCTTTGATCTTGCGGCTTTCGCCAGATCCCTCGTGGAGCAGGTCTTAACGACCGCCAGGGACGCGCGGCTTCGGCGCGGGCAGCAGGCCCTCGCGTTGAGCGCGCTTGCGGGCCAGTTTGCGGGCGCGACGGACGGCTTCGGCCTTTTGGCGCGCGCGCTTTTCCGACGGCTTTTCGTAATGCACGTGGCGCTTCATTTCACGGAAGCTGCCTTCGCGCTGCATCTTCTTCTTCAGGGCCTTCAGCGCCTGATCGACGTTGTTGTCGCGGACGAAAATCTGAACCAGGTTAAACTCTCCTTTGGCCGCCCGCCGCGTCCTGTGAGGGAGACGGGCGAACAAAATAAAATCGTCTTCCGAAGGCCGAGCCGTCGGATGAAGGCGCGCTGATACACGAGCCGCCCCTTCCTGTCCAGATCGTCGCGACCATTCTTCATGGCTCGAAACCGCCGTCCGACGGGCGTATGATCGCCGCCATGACCGATGCGACAGATTGGGCCGAACGGACCGAACAGACCGTGCTGGACACCGCCATCGCGCGGGCACCGGCTCTGGGCTGGAACGCGCGTCTGGTGCGCGAGGCGTGCGAGGCCGGCGGACTGTCGTTGGGCGACGAGGAATTGTTGCTGCCCAACGGGGCGCGGGATTTGGCCGCCCTGCTGTCGCGCCGCCACGATTCGCGCGCGCTGACGGCCCTGTCGGCCATAGACGCCAAGACGCTGAAGATTCGCGAGCGAATCGCCCGCGCCGTGTCCGAACGGATGGAGGCCGGCGCCGCCGATCTGGAGGCCGCGCGCCGCTGCGCCGCCTTTTTGGCCCTGCCCGTCAACGCCGATCTGGGACTGAAGCTGGCGTGGGAGAGCGCGGATCACCTGTGGCGCTGGGCCGGAGACGAGGCGACGGACTGGAACCACTATTCCAAGCGGACGATCCTGTCCGGCATCCTGATTCCGGCCCTGACGATGCGCTGGTTCGACGGCCGCGAGTCGGCGGACGCCTTCGTCGCGCGCCGCATCGAGAACGTCATGGCGTTCGAGAAGTGGAAGGCCGGCAAGGACTTCGACGCGCCATTCAGGAAGGTCAGTGATGCGCTGAGCCGGATGCGGTATGGGGCGCGGGATCAGGCGGCGTCTTAGCTTCCCCTCCCTGCCCTGCCGTCATCCTCGGGCTCGACCCGAGGATCGGGTTATCAGCCGCATTACGTATGGGCAGACGCACATCCCGATCCACGCCCGATCCTCGGGTCGAGCCCGAGGATGACGGAGTCTAGGTCAAACCGCCCCCAACACCCGGTTCACATGGGCCATCTTGCGGCCGGGGCGGGCCTCGGCCTTGCCGTAGAGGTGCAGGCGTTCGTCGGATTTGGCGGACAGGGCGCGCCACTGGTCGATCTCGTCGCCCAGCAGGTTGGTCATTTCGATGCGGGCGTGGGCGGTCGTGGGGCCGAGCGGCCAGCCTGTCACGGCGCGGATATGCTGTTCGAACTGGTCGCAGACGCAGCCGTCCTGGGTCCAGTGGCCGGTGTTGTGGACACGCGGGGCGATCTCGTTGACCAGAAGCACGTCGTTTCCGAGATCGAACAGTTCGACGCCCAGGACGCCGACGTAATCCAAACCGTCCAGAATCGCCTCGGCGATGGCGCGGGCGCGCCCTTGCGTCTTCTCGTCCACGGCGGCGGGTGCCAGGGTGGTGCGCAGAACGCCGCCTTCGTGCCGGTTCTCGCCCAGCGGATAGACCGCCATATGGCCGTCCCAGTCGCGAGCGGCGATGACTGACAGTTCGCGCACGAAACTGGCCTTGGCCTCAAGGATCGCCGGACGACCGCCCAGGCTTTCCAGCGCGGCGGGCGCGTCCTCGATGGCGTGAATCCAGACCTGGCCCTTGCCGTCATAGCCTTCGCGACGGGTCTTCAAGAGGGCGGGAAGGCCCAGGGTCGTCAGGCCGACGACCAGATCGTCCAGCGTGTCCACCACCGCGAACTCGACCGTCGGGGCGCCGACGGCGTTCAGGAAGGTCTTTTCGTCCACGCGGTCCTGCGACACGCGCAGCGCCGTCGGCCCCGGGGCGACCAAGGCGCCGGCCTCGGCCAGACGCTCGATGGAGGCGGCGGGGACGTTCTCGAATTCGAACGTCACCACGTCGGCGGCGCGGCCCAGCGCCGTCAGGGCGTCGGGATCGTCATAGGCGGCGACGATCTGGTGCGCGGAAACGCGGCCCGCCGGGCTGTCGGCCTCAGGGTCCAGGATGACGACGTCGAAGCCCAGGCGCGAGGCGGCCTGGCTCAGCATCCGGCCCAGCTGGCCGCCGCCGATGATGCCGAGGGTCGAACCGGGGGGAAGCGGAAGATCAGGCACTCAGTCCTCGACGGATTCTGCGACGGAGTCGGTCTGGGCGGCGCGGAAGGCGGCGAGCCGTTCGGCCAGGGCCTGATCCGACAGGGCCAGGATCTGGGCGGCCAGTATGCCGGCGTTGGCGGCGCCCGCCTCGCCGATGGCCAGGGTGGCGACCGGGACGCCCGCCGGCATCTGGACGATGGACAACAGACTATCCATCCCCTTCAGCGCCTTGGACTGGACCGGCACGCCCAGCACCGGCAGTTCGGTCATGGAGGCGGCCATGCCCGGCAGGTGGGCGGCGCCCCCTGCCCCGGCGATGATGACCTTGTATCCGGCGGCCTTGGCGCCCGTGGCGAACTCGACCAGCCGTTGGGGGGTGCGGTGGGCGCTGACGACCTTGGCCTGCCAGGCGACGCCCAGTTGATCCAAGCGATCGGCGGCCAGTTTCATCGTCGGCCAGTCCGAACGACTGCCCATGATGATCGCCACCGGGGTTTCGGAAGTCGCCATGTCTGCAAGGCCCCTCGCGGAAAGGCGCCCGTTACAGCACCGACGGGGCGCCCGCAACCGCAAGCCGGCGGTTTCCGACGCGCGGCGGCTTCAATGTCGCGGAATCACGCTCTACCATCCCTCGACCCTGCGTGACGCCTTAAGTGAGTCGCGCGACCGGAGCCCTTCCTGCGCCGTGACCGACGTGGCCGAACACGACCTGACCGCCGAGATCGCGCGCCTGCGACTGGAGCTGGACGCCTGGAAGTCGCGCGCCGCCGCCGCCGAGGCCGCCGCCGACCACGATGTGCTGACCCCCGCCCTGAACCGTCGCGGCTTCGTGGCGGCGCTGCAGCGGACCATGGCCTATTGCCAGCGGCACGGCGTGCCGGCGGTCCTGCTGTATCTGGACATGGACGGTTTCAAGGGCGTGAACGACCGGCTGGGCCATGCGGCGGGCGACGCCGCCCTGGTCGCGGTGGCCCGTCTGTTCCTGGCCAACCTGCGGGAATCGGATGCGGTGGGCCGGATGGGCGGCGACGAGTTCGCGCTGCTGATGCTGCACGCCGGGCTGGACGAGGGCCGGGCCAAGGCGCGTCAACTGGCCGAAGCGCTACAGACCGAAGGCTTCGTCTGGCAGGGCCAGAAGACCGAACTGGGCGGCTCGTTCGGCGTGCGGGCGTGGGACGGCCATACCGACGCCGAAGCCTGGCTGGCCGAGGCCGACGCCGCCATGTGGGTGAGGAAGAAGGGGCGCTGAACGCGCCCCTCCCCGCCCCGCCGCCTTACAGCGGCAGTTTCAGCTGGATGCCGCCCATGTGGCTGTCGGCGTGGTCGCCGAAACGGCCGCGATAGCCGACCGTGACCTTGACCGGCCCGACCGCACCCTCGACCCCGGCTGACGCCAGGAACTGGCCGCCGAACGGATCGTCGATCTGACGCGACAGCACCTTGGCCGGGTTGTTGTAAATGCCGACGCGCACCGGATCGGAACTGTCGTCCAGCGCGTCGCGATAGCCGCCCTCGGCGAACAGGCCGAACCGACCCATCTCGGCCTCGGCGCGCAGGGAGACCTCGCCGGTCAGGGCCTTCACCGTGCGGTCGCCATACTGATACTGGGCCGCGACGCCCTGCTCGTAATAGCCGTCCACGTCGCTGGAGACATAGGCCAGGGCCGCGCGGGGCGACAGGGCGACGCCGCCCATGTCGAACCACATCCCGCCCTGCAGCCGCGCGCCGGTGCTGAGCGCGCGAGTTTCGGCCGTATGGACGATGGGGGCCAGGCTGGTGGTGCGCTTGATGTCGTCGATGTTGTCGCGCGCCACGCCGACGGCGGCGTTGACGAACACATCGCCCGAGCGCCAGCCGCCATAGACGTCCAGGCCGAAGCTCTCGACGTTGAACTTCAGCGTCTGGCTGTCGACGTCGGTGTTGCGCGCCGTGCCGGCCAGGCCGAAGCGCCAGTTCTCCGACGGGCCGGCCTCCAGCGCGATCCGCCCGCCCCAGCCGTCGCTGGACGAACTTGTGATCGGGCCGCGCGCGTCGGTCTTGACGTTGTCGATCAGGGCGGAGGCGGTGACGGCGACGCCCGCCTGCCACGGTTGCCGACCCGACAGGGCGTCGCTGGCGGCGTCCAGCGCATCCTCGCGGTGGCGATAGGTCGTCTCGCCCTGCAGGGCCGACTGGGCGCCGATGTCGCCATAATAGAGGTAGTCGGTCGCCAGCTGGGCGATGATCCGATGCCCCGCCGCCGTCGGGTGGACGCCGTCGAAGTAGAAATAGCTGTCCGGGTTCGAGCAGACGGTGACGCCGTTGAAGCAGCGGTCGGTGATGTTGGTGACGCCGAACAGGCCCGGATTGGCGGCCAGGGTGTCGCCGACCTTGAACAGGTCCATCATGATGATGTTGCTGCCCGAACGCGCGGCGGCCGTGGTCGTCAGCCCGGTCTGAAGCGCCGTGTTGAAGGTCGTTACCGCATAGTCGGCTAGAGGCGCGGCGGCCGTGCCCCGGAACTGCGGCGTCAGGCTGAGCTTGGGCAGGTTGGTGACGAGGATGGTCCCGGCCCCGGCGCCGGCCACGGTGTCGACCAGGCTGTTGACGTTGGACGCCGCGCCCGTCGCGACGGGAGTGATGGATGCGACCGGATTGCTGGATGCGCCGGCGACGGGCAGGCCCTGGAAGATGTCGTTGGCGCCGCCCAACACGCTGACCAGATCGGTCGCGCCGAACCGGCCGCCGGCGGCGGTGTAGCGCGACAGCTGGTTCAACATTCCGAACGGCACGCCGGCCGAGGCGTCCGTGCGCGACCCGCCGAAAGCGTAGTTGATGCTGCCCGTCACCGAACCGTTGAAGTTGGCGGCGTTGAAGCCCAGCAGTTCGACGAAGGTGCGTCCGCTGGAGAAGCGGCCCTGATAATAGGGCGGCGACGGCGGCTGCGTCCCGCCCGAGATCAGATACAGATTGCCGTTGTCGCTGAGGCTGTCGCCGAAGACGACGAGCCGGTTGTAGGTTTGAGCCGAGGCCGATCCCGCGAAGGCGCAGGCGGCTAGCGCCAGTGCGGCGACGGCGCCGCCGGTGAGAAAGCGTGACATTGATCCTCCCAAGGCCGTCGTGCATCGCGGCCGTTGCGCGGAGGATGCGCCAGTTGGCGCAGAGCGCAAGATGCCTTTACGTCAGCCTTCGGAAGAAAAATCCTCCCACGACTTACATAACGCCGTCATCCTCGGGCTTGACCCGAGGATCGGAGCGTCCGCAACTCTGCATTGATGAGCAACCGCCGACCTCTGATCGCTACCTATATCGAGGCCAGCCGTCTCCACGGCGTGTTGTATATCGGCATGACCGCCAACCTCTACGAAAGGGCCGGCCAACACCGGACAGGCGCCTTCCAGGGCTTCGCCAGTCGGTATGGATGTGGAATGCTCGTCTGGTACGAACAGCATGAGTTCGTGACCACCGCGATACGTCGCGAGAAGGCGCTGAAACGCTGGAATCGCGTGTGGAAACTAGAACTGATCGAACGAACCAATCCCGATTGGGTCGACCTGTTCCCAAGTCTTTGCGGCTGGACGCCCGATCCTCGGGTCAAGCCCGAGGATGACGGAGAAGGAAGCGTGGCCGCGTTTCTTGCAAGCCTGGATGGGACTGCGGACGCCTAATGCAGGGTGCGGAACTTCAGCGTGCCGGGCACGGTTTTCAGCGCGCGCAGGGCCTCCGGGTCGTAGTCGCGGTCGACGTCGGTGATGACATAGCCCGTGCGTTCGTCGGTCTTCAGATGCTGGCCCAGGATGTTCAGGCCGGCCGACGCCAGGGCGCGGTTCAGTTCGGCCATGACGCCCGGCTGGTTCCTGTGGATGTGCAGGATGCGGTGCGCGCCTGACACATCGGCCAGCTGCACGTTCGGCAGGTTGACGCTGAAGGTGGTGTCGCCCCGGTTCAGATAGCCCAGCAGCCGTTCGGCCGCGAACTCGGCGATGGCTTCCTGCGCCTCTTCGGTCGAACCGCCGATGTGGGGCGTCAGGATCATGTTCTTCAGCCCCTGTAGCGGGCTTTCGAACGGGTCCGAGTTGGTGCGCGGCTCCTCGGGGAAGACATCGACGGCGGCGCCGGCGACGCGGCCCGAACCGATGGCCTGGGACAGGGCGCCGACATCGACCACATGGCCGCGCGACAGGTTCAGGAACAGCGCGCCTTCCTTCATCCGGGCGAACTGGGCGGCGCCGAAGATGGCGCTGTTCTCTTTGCGGCCGTCGACGTGCAGCGTCACCACGTCGCTTTCGGCCAGAAGCGCGTCCAGCGAACGCATCCGCCGCGCATTGCCCAAGGCCAAGCGCTCCGACAGGTCGTAGAACAAAACCCGCATCCCCAGGTTCTCGGCCAGCACCGACAGCTGGCTGCCGATGGCGCCGTAGCCGACGATGCCCAGCGTCTTGCCGCGCAGCTCCTTGGAGCCGGTCGCCGACTTGTTCCATTTGCCGACGTGCATGGCCGCCGACTTGTCCGGCACGTCGCGCATCAGCACGATCATCAGACCGATGGCCAATTCGACCACCGAACGGGTGTTGGAATAGGGGGCGTTGAACACCGCCACACCGTGATCTGAGGCCGCATCCAGATCGATCTGATTGGTGCCGATGCAGAAGGCGGCGACGGCCATCAGCTTGTCCGCCTCTTCCAGCACCCGGCGCGACACGGTCGTCTTGGAGCGGATGCCCAGCACATGAACGCCCTTGATGGCGGCGATCAGGTCGTCCTCGTCCAGCGCGCCCTTTTGGGTCTCGACCGAATAGCCCGCCTCCTCCAGCCGTTCGACGGCGGCGGGGTGGATGTTTTCGAGCAGCAGCATCTTCATGCGGCTGCGCGGGAAGGACCAGCGGCCGACCAGGCCCTCGGCGTGCAGCACCTCGTCGAGCGACGCGGCCTCGGCGTCGGCGACCGCCACGACCCGCTCGCGCCGCGCGATCTCGGTGAAGGCGTAGAAGGCGTCGGCCGCCCCGGCGATCTTGACCTCGGCGTCGTTCCAGCCGTCGCCGACCATGACGACGCGCCCGGACAGGTTCAGGGCGTGGATGGCGGCGGGCTTGCCGTTGTCGTGCGACAGGGGGTTGGCGTCGTCGACGCCCGTAACCCAACCCTCGGCGTCATAGATCAGGTCGTTGCACAGGACGCGGTCTGGCGACACGCCCAGTTCCTGGGCCACCGGCGCGATCACGTCGCGGAAGCCGCCGGAGATGATCAGGACCTTGGCGGCGTTCTGCTGGAAGAAGTTCAGATTGCGCCGAACGGACGCCGTCAGACGATCCGGCGCGGTCGCAGCCAGGGCCTGCACATGGTCGCGATTCAGGGGCAGAAGCGCCAGACGCTGGCGCAGCGCCTGTCCGAAATCCAACGCCCCGGCCATCGCCTTGTCCGTCAGGGCCGCGATCTCGGCGCGGATGGCGTCGGCGTCCGGCGACCCCGCCAGGGCGATGTCGGCCAGGGCCTCAAGGGTCTCGAAATCGACCAGGGTCGAATCGAAGTCGAAGATCAGGGTCGGGCGCGTGCTCATGGGCCGCGTCTTTAGCGGCCTTCGCGCGCGCAGCATAGCCAAGCCGTGCTGATGATGACGCTCAGCTGCGCTTAAACCATGCCGCCCGACGGGGGTTTCGCCCGCCGAGCGGCACGACTATGTCAGAAACGCACGATCCGGCGCACGCGGCTGTCCGGCCGGCGGCTTTCCAGAACGGCGGCGCCCACGGCGGCGGCGATGGTGGCGACGGCCAGCAAAGCCCCGCCCTCGCGCGCATGATCACGGGCGTAGGCGCCGGCGTCGTCGGCATAGCGACGCACGGTCTTGCCATGCTTCTTCATGGCCTTCTTCGAGCCCTTGCGGGCCGAGCGGAACCATTCGTCGGCGCGGTCGCGCGCGTCGTAGGCCGCATCGGCGGCGCGGTGGCGCGCTTCGCGCGAGAAGTCGCCGGCCTGTCCGCCGACCTCTTCCGCCCGGTGGCGGAAGGCATCCACGGCGTCGTGGAAACGGTCGCGCAACTCGGCCGTATCCACCCATCCGCGCGGGTCGATGCGGGTCTTGATGCGCTGATAACGGGTCGGGCCGGTGCGCTGGGTCAGATAGACGACCGCCGCCGCGCCGAGCGCCAGGGCGGCCAGGCTGCCGGCCGTGATGCCGGGATGTTTGCGAATTTCTTCAATCGGATCGATGTCGCGGATCATCGGCGGGACCTTTTCGTCGGAATGGCGTGTCAGGCGGAGCGACGGCTCCGCTTGCAGGAAAAGAGCGAACCGCGCCGAAAAGGGTTCCGTCGCGCCCGCGTCGCGGGACGCCAAAGACAACGCCCGATCCCCCCTTATCAACAGCCGTCCGGGCGCCTACATAGCCGCAATCCCGAAATGACGTCGCCAAAGGACCCCGCCGTGACCGATCACGCGCCCCACACCCCCGTTTCCGACGATCTGGCGGCCGCCTTCCAGATCGAGGGCTGGCCCGTGCGCGGTCGCCTGGTGCGCCTGGGCGCCGCCATCGACAGGATTCTGGCCGCCCACGCCTATCCCGAGCCGGTCGCCGCCCTGCTGGGCGAAGCCTGCGCCCTGGCGGCCCTGATCGGTTCCAGCCTGAAGTTCGACGGTCGTCTGCTGGTCCAAGCCCAGGGCGACGGCCCCGTGCGTTATGTCGTCGCCGATTATGGCACCGACGGCGCCCTGCGCGGCTACTGCCGCTATGATGAGGCCGAGGTGGCGGAGGCGTCCAAGGGCTTCGCCCGGCCAGGCGCCCGGTCCCTGCTGGGCCAGGGCGTGTTCGTCATGACGCTGGATCGCGGTCCCGACTTCGAGCGGACCCAGGGCATCACCCCCATCGAGGGCGAAAGCCTGTCGCTGGCGGCCGAACATTACTTCCAGCAGTCCGAACAGGTGCCGACCAAGGTGCGTCTGGCGGTCGGCGCGGTCGAGACCGAGGCCGGATCGCAGTGGCGCGCCGGCGGGGCCATGATCCAGATCATCGCCGGCGACGAGACGCGCGGATCGACCGAGGAGGTCTGGGATCGCACCCGCGCCCTGTTCGGCACCCTGGCCGACGACGAGCTGGTCGACCCGACGATCTCGCCCGAGACCCTGCTGTTCCGCCTGTTCCACGAGGACGGGGTGCGGCTGGAGGGCGCGCGCGAGCTGTCGGCGGTGTGCCGCTGCTCGCGCGACCGGATCGCCGGAATGCTGGCCTCGTTCGACCCCGCCGAAAGGGCGGACATGGTCGAGGACGACGGCAAGATCCACGTCACCTGCGAATACTGCGCCAAGGTCTATGAACTGACGCCGGACGAGGTCGTGACCGCCCAGATCTAGGCGGCGTCGGCCGCCCGCCAGCAGTCCAGCGCCTGGACCTGGCCGAACCAGCGCTGCAGATGGACCAGATCGGACACGGGGAATTTCGCCCGTGTCTGATCCGCCAGGGGCGCGGCGATGGCGAGGTCCGCCAGCGACAGATCGGCGCAAATCCACTCCCGCCCTTCCAGATGGCGGTCCAGCAGGGCGGCGGCGGCGCCCAGCAGAGCCTCGCCGCGGGCGACCAGATCAGGATCGGCCGGCCCCATGCCGCCCAGCGCCTTGATCGAGTTTTCCCGGTTCAGCAGGCTGCAGCCCGGCATGAAGTCCTGGGCGCACCAGAACAGCCAGCGGCTGACGTCGGCGCGGGCCTTCGCATCGGTCGGCCACAGCGTCTGGCCCGGCGCCTTGTCGGCCAGATACTGCATGATGGCGTAGGACTCCCACAGCACGAAGCCGTCGTCGTCCAGCACCGGCACGCGGTGATTGGGATTCAGCGCCAGAAAATCGGCGGCCTTCTGTTCGCCCTTGAACAGATCGACCACGACGAGATCGAGATCGATCCCCAGATGATGCGCCGCCAGAACGACGCGACGGCTGCAGGTGGAAAGCGGATGGTGATAGAGACGCATTGAGGCGGTCCTTGCGGTTGACGCCCCCTCTGTCTCACGCCCTGCTGACAGAAAGTGTCAGTATGGTTCAGCTTGCCGGCCTTATTTTCCGGGGCGCGTCGCCAGCCTCGCCCTAGCCTTCCAGATCCAGCGAATAGCCCGCCGAGCGGACGGTGCGGATCGGATTGGCGCTGTCGTCGCCGATGGACAGGGCCTTGCGCAGGCGGCCGACGTGGACATCCACGGTGCGCGCCTCGACATAGACGTCCGAGCCCCAGACGGCGTCCAGCAGCTGCTCGCGACTGAACACCCGGCCCGGATGCTGCATGAAGTGGTCCAGCAGGCGGAACTCGGTCGGGCCCAGATGGACCTCCTTGCCGTCCCGCTTCACCCGGTGAGACACCCGGTCGATGACGATGTCGCCGTGGTTCAGCCGGTCGTCGGCCAGGCCGGGACGGATGCGGCGCAGGACCGCGCGGATGCGGGCGATCAGCTCGACCATCGAGAACGGCTTGGTCAGATAGTCGTCGGCGCCGGTGTCCAGGCCGCGCACCCGGTCGCTTTCCTCGCCGCGCGCGGTCAGCATGATGATCGGCAGGTTGCGGGTCTCGGCCTTGCCCCGGATGCGGCGGCAGACCTCGATGCCCGACAGTTTGGGCAGCATCCAGTCCAGCAGCACCAGATCGGGCTGGCGCTCGTCGATCTGGAGCATCCCCTCCTCCCCGTCGGCGGCGACGGTGACGTCGTAGCCTTCCTTTTCCAGATTGTACTGAAGCAGGGTCGCCAGCGCGTCCTCGTCTTCCATTACAAGGATATAGGGCTGCACGTCGGGTCTCCGGTCTCGGGTCAGTGCGTGGAAAGGTTCGGCGTCGGATCAGAATCCTCGGCCGTGGGCTGGGCGCGCGGGCGTTCGCCCACGATGTCGTCGCCCGTGATCTCGTAGTGGACCGTCTCGGCGATGTTGGTCGCGTGGTCCCCGATCCGCTCCAGGTTCTTGGCCATGAACAGCAGATGGGTGCAGGCGCCGATCGTGCGCGGATCGCCCATCATGTAGGTCAGCAGTTCGCGGAACAGGGCGTTGTAATGCTCGTCCACCTCGTCGTCGGTCTGCCAGACGGCGACGGCGCGATCCAACTCAGAAGCCGTATAGGCGTCCAGCACGTCGCGCAGACGGGTGGAGACCAGCCGGCCCATTCGCTCGATGGAGCGGGTCAGGGGCTGCATCGGTTGCGCTTCCGCCAGGATCAGGGCGCGCTTGGCGATGTTCTTGGCCAGGTCGCCGGTGCGTTCCAGATCGGTGGCGATCTTCATGGCGCCCAGGGTGCGGCGCAGATCGCTGGCGACCGGCTGTCGCAGGGCGATCAGGCGGATGGCCTTCTTCTCGATGTCGCGGTGCAGCGCATCCAGCTTCAGGTCGCGCTCGACCACCGCGCGGGCCAGGGCGATGTCGCGCCGGGCGACGGAATCGATGGAGTCGGCGACCTGGGCCTCGGCGAGACCGCCCATGCGGGCGACCTCGGCCGTGATCTGGTTCAGTTCGTCGCCATAGGCTTTGACGGTGTGCTGGTTCATCGGATTAGCCGAAGCGTCCCGTGATGTAGTCGAGAGTGCGCCGTTCGCGCGGGTTCTGGAAGATGTCTTCCGTGTCCCCGGTTTCGACCAGGCGGCCCATGTGGAAGAAGGCGGTGCGTTGCGACACGCGCGCGGCCTGGGCCATCGAGTGGGTGACGATGACGATGCAGAACCGCTCGCGCAATTCGTCGATCAGTTCCTCGATCCGCGCCGTGGCGATGGGGTCCAGGGCCGAGCAGGGCTCGTCCATCAGGATGACTTCGGGGTTCACGGCGATGGCGCGGGCGATGACCAGACGCTGCTGCTGACCGCCCGACAGGCCCATGGCCGACGACTGAAGACGGTCGGCGACCTCGTCCCACAGACCCGCCCGCTTCAGGGCGCTCTCGACCACGCCGTCCATCTCGGACTTGGACGAGACCAGGCCGTGGATCTTGGGACCGTAGGCGACGTTCTCGTAGATGGACTTGGGGAAGGGGTTCGGACGCTGGAACACCATGCCGACGCGGGCGCGCAGCAGCACCGGGTCGATGGAGCGGTCGTTGATGTCCTCGTCATCCATCGCGATCCGGCCGGTGACGCGAGCGCCGGCGATGGTGTCGTTCATGCGGTTCATCGTCCGCAGGAAGGTCGACTTGCCGCAACCCGACGGGCCGATCAGGGCCGTGACGGTCTTGTCCGGGATGTCCAGCGAGACATCGTAGAGCGCCTGCTTGCCTTCATAGAAGACCGAGACGTCGCGGGCGGCGATCTTGATCGGCCCGGTCGGCGGGGTGTCCACGACGGTCGAGGACGCGACGGGCGCGACGTCTTCCACGCGCGGCTGGGCCGGCGCCGCCTCGGTCGCGGGCGCGACCTCGGGTAGGACCTGACCGCCCATGCGCGGGGTCTGGGTCGGATCGACCGGGCCGGCGCCCGTCTGGTCTTCGGCGGAGCGGAAAATACGGAATTTCATTCTCTTACCACCGACGCTCGAAGCGCCGCCTCAGGATGATGGCCGCCGCGTTCATGATGATCATGAAGACCAGCAGGACGATGATCGCCGCGGCGGTGCGTTCGTGGAAGGCGCGCTCCGAGGCGTTCTCCCAGATGTAGATCAGCGACGGCAGGGCGCCGACGGGCTGGTCGATGGCGTGGGGCACACCGGGCACGAAACTGACCATGCCGATCAGCAGCAGCGGCGCGGTCTCGCCCAGAGCATGGGCCATCGAGATGATGGCGCCGGTCATGACGCCCGGCATGGCCAGCGGCAGGACGTGGCTGAACACCGTCTGGGTCTTGGACGCCCCCATGGCCAGGGCGGCCTCGCGGATCGAGGGGGGCACCGCCTTCAGGGCCGAACGGGTGGCGATCACCAGGGTCGGCAGGGCCATCAGGGCCAGAACCAGACCGCCGACGATGGGGCTGGCGCGCGGCAGGTGCATCCAGTTGATGAACAGGGCCAGGCCCAGCAGGCCATAGACGATGGAGGGCACGGCCGCGAGGTTGTTGATGTTCACCTCGATGACGTCGGTCAGCTTGTTCTTGGGGGCGAACTCTTCCAGCCAGATGGCGGCGCCGACGCCCAGCGGAATGGCGATCAGGGCCGTGACCAGCAGCATCAGGGCCGAACCGACCACGGCGCCCAGCACCCCGGCCAGCTCGGGCTGGGTGGAATCGCCGTTCTTGAACAGGGCGGTGTTGAAGTGGGCGCCGATGACGCCGTCGGCCTTCATCCTGTCCAGCCAGACGATCTGCTGGTCGGACAGGCGGCGCTGATCCTCAGGCGTAGCCTTGGAAATCTCGCCTTTCAGATAGAGGTCGGCGTCGTCCGACAGCGGCACGGCCAGAGGCACCGTCTCGCCGATGACCTCGCTGCGTTTGGCGACCAGGGCGGCGGCGACGAACTTCAGCTCCGAAGAGAACAGCCGCTTCATCTGCGCGGCCTTGGTTCCGGCCGCATCGTCGGCGACGCCCATGCGCCGAAGCTGCTGCTCGGCGGCCAGCTGCTCGAAGTTGGAGCCTTGCGGATAGGCGCGGTCGATGCGGGCGGGGTCCATATAGACCGGCACCGTCACCGTGTGGGTGTAGAAGGCCGTGTGCCCCTGCTCGACGATGCGGACCAGCAGGATCGCCAGGAAGAGCATGGCGGCGGCGATGGCCAGGCGGCCATACCATTTGAAGCGCGTCTCCTTGGCGTGGCGGCGTTTCAGCCCCGCGCGCAGACGCTCCAGCCGCCCGTTGGCGGATGCGCCGTCGATCCGGTCGGGGGTCGCGTCAGTCATATTGTTCCCGATAGGTCTGGACGATCCGGTGGGCGATGATGTTCAGCGCCAGCGTCACCAGGAACAGGGTCAGCCCCAGGCCGAAGGCCGACAGGGTCTTGGCGCTGTTGAACTCCTGGTCGCCGGTCAGCAGGGTCACGATCTGCACCGTGACGGTGGTGACGGTGTCCAGCGGATTGAAGGTCAGGTTGGCGGCGAGGCCCGCGGCCATGGTCACGATCATCGTCTCGCCGATGGCGCGCGACACGGCCAGCAGCAAGGCGCCGGCGATGCCCGGCAGGGCGGCGGGCAGCAGGACGCGCTTGACCGTCTCGGACTTGGTGGCGCCCATGGCGAAGGAGCCGTCGCGCAGCGACTGCGGCACGGCGTTCAGGATGTCGTCGGACAGGGACGACACGAAGGGGATCAGCATGATGCCCATCACCGCGCCGGCGGTCAGGGCCATCTGGTTCTGCACCAGGGCCAGATACTGGCCCAGCCCGTCCAGAGGACCGCCGATCAGGAACAGGCCGATCTCGTTGAAGAAGACCCGCAGGATCGGCCCCACGGTCAGGGCGGCGAAGAAGCCGTAAACGACGGTCGGCACCCCGGCCAGAATCTCCAGCAGAGGCTTGATGACGGCGCGGGTCGTGCGGCTGGCGTATTCCGACAGATAGATGGCCGACAGCAGGCCGATGGGCGCGGCGACGCACATGGCGATCACCATGATCAGCAGGGTGCCGGCGAACAGCGGCACGGCCCCGAAGGCGCCGGACGATCCCACCTGATCGGCGCGAATGGCGATCTGCGGGCTCCACTGGGTTCCGAACAGGAAGTCGAGGACCGGCACCTTCTGGAAGAAGCGCAAGCTGTCGAAGGCCAGGGAGGCGATGATGCCCAGGGTGGTCAGGACCGCGATGGCCGAACAGACGAACAGGGCGCCGTAGATCCAGCCCTCGACCCGGTTGCGGGCGCGGGTCTTCGGCTTGATCTGGGTCAGGGCGAACAGGCCGCCCAGAAGGGCCGCCAGAAGGGCGGCGGCGCCCCCGCCCCACGACAGGGTGCGCTCGATACGGACCATGCGACGCGCCTCGACCGGCAGTTGCTCGGCCAGCGGGCGCTCCCAGATCTGCAGGGCGGCCTCGCCTCGGCCCACGCGATAGGCGTCGGCGAAGAAGGCGTCGCGGCGGAAATGATCGAGCGAGGCGACCGCCTCGGGCGTGCCGGAAGCCGTCAGCTGACGCTGAAGCGGCGCGGAGAAGATCGAGGCCAGGACCAGCACCAAAAGGGCCGGCGCGGCCACCCAGATCAGGGCGTAGGCGCCGTGCTGGCCGGGGCGCGAATGCGGCTTGGCGCCGATCGCGCGGCGACGCGCCAGCTCACGCCCGCCCAAAAAGGCGGTCGCGCTCAGCGCCAGGAGGATCAGCAGATAAATCCAGATCATTCGAAGTCCGAAGCGACGCGCGCGAATCGGCGTGCGGCCCTGAACATCGGGACCGACGCGGCGCGACTACTGCCCGCGAATGGTCAGCGGATTAAGACGACTGGATGACAGTTGGGTGACAGCGACAGGCCCGTGACATCCGCGCCGCGCACCGCCTATCGCCGCTCGGCCGGTTGGGGGAACCAAGCGGTGAAGGCCGCGCCCATGCCCGGCGCGCTTTCGACCACCAGACCGCCCTGGTGGCGGTTCATGATGTGTTTGACGATGGCCAGCCCCAGGCCGGTGCCCTGACGCTCGCCGCTTTTCTGGCCCTCGACGCGATAGAAGCGCTCGGTCAGGCGCGGCAGGTGTTCGCGCGCCATGCCTGGCCCGTGATCGCGCACTGTGACGGCCGCATAGAGGACGCCGGCGGTCCGGTCGGGCGTGACCAGCGGCAGGCGCGTGGCCCCCGGCATCCGCGAGGCCCAGGCCTCGTCGAACGACAGGTCCGAACGGACGGAAATCTCGACCGTGCCGCTGCGAGACGAATATTTGACGGCGTTGTCGAGCAGGTTCTGGACGACCTGCAGGATTTCGTCGCGGTCGCCGCTGACCGACGCCCTCGCCTCCCCCTGGTCCAGGGCGATGGCGATCTCCTTTTCGCGCGTCAGGATGCTGATGGCGTCCACCACGTCGGAGGCGGCGCGGTCCAGATCGACCCGACCCGAGGGCGGAATATGTTCGTTCAGTTCGATGCGGCTGAGCGACAGCAGATCGGCGACCAGCCGCCCCATCCGATCCGCCTGCGCCGACATGATGTCCAGGAAACGGTCGCGCGCCGCCACGTCGTCGCGGGCGTGACCTTTAAGCGTTTCGATGAAGCCGCTGAGCGAGGCCAGGGGGGTGCGCAGTTCGTGGCTGGCGTTGGCCAGGAAGTCGACGCGCATCATCTCGGTGCGCCGCGCATCCGTCTCGTCGCGCAGGATCAGAAGCGCCATCTCGCCGCCCGGCGCGACGGGCTGACCGACCGACAGCGGACGGGTCCAGGCGCGCCAGCGACGATCTCTCTGCCCGCCGGACGTATAGTCGGTGATGCGCGAAGCGCCGCCGAACAGGGCCTCGTCCACCGCCTCCAGCACGCCCGGTTCGCGGATGACCTGCACCAGCAGGGCGCCCTGACGCTGAATTCGCAACAGGTCGCGCGCCGCGCTGTTGGCCATGATGATGCGTCGTCCCGCGATGTCGTCCGGCTCGCCCCCGCTGACGACCAGCACCGGGTCGTCCAGCGCTTCGAACACCTTGTCCAGCAGATCGCCGTCGACCGGATCGACGGCCGAATCGGCGGCCCCACCGTCGATCTCGGCCGGCGCGGCGCCGGTCGCGCCGCTCATGTTCAACACCCAGGCCGAGAGCGCCACGATCACCGTCCCGCCCAGCAACCAGTCCGCGAGTTCGGGATGTAGAATCGCCAGCACCACCAGGGTCAGAATGGCGACGCCGATGCTGGCCCCCACCGTCCACAGACGCGACGACGACACCGGCGCGACGGGAGAGGGCGAAATTTCGTAAGGCATGGAAGAACGGCGACCTGAGAGCAAGGCGTGGCGATATCCGATCCTTGCACGGATTTTGTGACGGCGCGCCGACAGGTTGAGAGAACGACCAAGCGTCACCGCACGGTTTCTTTAGATTTTTCAGTCAGGGTGTCTCCAAGGGGGAGGCGTCGTGGACCGCATAATCTTCTGCATCACGCACGATCACGACTGGCGGGCCACCCTGTTGGCGGCGACGATCTGTCTGGCGGGCCTCGGCGTTTCGACCCATGTGATGGGACGGGTGCGGTCACGCGATCCGGCCGGGCGGCGACGCGCCGTCGCCATGGCGACCGTCGTCGGCGCCCTGTCGATCTGGGCGACCCATTTCGTGGCGATGCAGGGTTTCGTCGTGGGCGTGCCGGTGCGCTACGACCTGGGGCTGACGCTGGCGTCGCTGGGCGTGGCCCTGGCGATGATCGGCCTGACCATCGCCTCGACCCAGCTGGGCAAGGGACGCGCCTGGCGCGTGCTGGCGGCGGTGATCGCCGTCACCGGCGTCGGGGCCATGCATTATCTGGGCATGGCCGCCATCAAGGGACCGGCGCGCATCGTCTGGGACGCCGGACTGGTCGTCGCCTCCCTGGCCGGCGCCTTCGCCATCGGCGGTCTGACGGCCTTCTTCTACAGGCGCGGCGGCCTGGCGAACCTGCTGACGACCACCTTCGGCCTTTCGATGACGGTGATCACGCTGCACTTCGTGGGGACCGCGGCCATCACCGTGATCCCCGAACCCGCCGTGCTGCATCAGCAAGGCCTGTCGCCTGCGGCCATGCGGGTTCTGGTCGGAGTGGTGCTGCTGCTGATCTGCGGCGTCGGCGGCGCGCTGGGCGCCATGGCCTTTGTCGCCCGCTCCACCGAACTGAGGCGCATCCGCGAGGCGGTGGACGCCATGCCCGACGGCCTGGGCTTCTATGACGCGAAGGATCGGCTGGTGCTGTGGAACGCCCGTTACGCCGAACTGAACCCCGAGCTTCAGCCGCACCTCGCCGTCGGCCTGACCTTCCGCGACGCCCTGAGCATCGGCATCGAACAGGGCCGTTACGACGAGGCGCGCGGCCGCGAGGAGGAGTGGCTGAACGCACGTCTTCTGGCGCGGCGCCAGCTGTCGTCCAACATCGAACAGCAGGTGGGCGGGGGGCGCTGGCTGCGCACCCAGGACCGCCGGACGTCAGAGGGCGGCACGGTCATCGTCTGCAACGACATCACCGATCTGAAGCGCGACGCCGAGGCCCTGGCCGAAGCGCGCGACGCGGCCGAGGCCGCCAATGTCGCCAAGTCCCAGTTCCTGGCCAATATGAGCCACGAAATCCGCACGCCGCTGAACGGCGTCATCGGCCTGTCCCAGGCGCTGGCCAAGACCGAGCTGACGACCGAGCAGCGCGAGATGCTGGATTTGATGCAGGCTTCAGGCAAGACGCTGCAGACCCTGCTCAGCGACATCCTGGACCTGGCCCGCGTCGAATCGGGCAAGCTGGAGCTGACCGAGGACGCCTTCGAACTGGCCGTCGTCGTGCGGGAAGCGGCGCAGCTGTACGCCGAGAACGCCCGCCAGAAGCATCTGGACTTCCATGTCGACATCGATCTGGAGGATGGGGTCTGGGTCATGGGCGACGCGGTTCGCGTCAAACAGGTGCTGACCAATCTGATCTCCAACGCGGTGAAGTTCACCAGCCAGGGCTTCGTCGGCCTGATCGTCCAGCGCGGTCAGGACCGCGAGGGCCGGCCCGTGCTGCGCTTCAGCGTCGAGGACAGCGGGATCGGCTTCGACGCCGCGACGCGCGACCGGCTGTTCAGCCGATTCGAACAGGCCGACGGCGGCATCACCCGCAAGTTCGGCGGCTCCGGCCTGGGTCTGTCCATCTGTCGCCAGCTGGCCGAGATGATGGGCGGCGATCTGGATTGCGAGAGCGAGCCGGGCAGCGGGGCGGCCTTCATCCTGACCCTGCCGCTCAAACCGTGCAGCGCGCCGCACGTGCAGGAAACCGCCAGCGCCGAGGTCGCCTGCGCCGACGACGCGCGCGCCATGCGCCTGCTGGTCGCCGACGATCATCCGACCAACAGGCGCGTCATCGAACTGATTCTGGCGCAGACGCCCGCCAAGATCGTCATGGTCGAGAACGGCGCCGAGGCGGTGGAGGCCTTCCGCGCCGACGCCTTCGACCTGGTTCTGATGGATATGCAGATGCCGGTCATGGACGGCTTGACGGCGACGCAGGAGATTCGCCTGCACGAGGCGGCCATGGGTCTGGCGCGGACCCCCATCGTCATGCTGACGGCCAACGCCATGCCCGAACACGTCGCCGCCGGACGGGCGGCGGGCGCCGATCATCACCTGGCCAAGCCCTTCAATGCGGCCGAACTGCTGGGGCTGGTCGCCGCGCCGACCGCCGTGTTCAAGGATCGGGCGCAGGCGGCGTAAGCGCGCCTTTCACAGTTGCGCCCCCGGTTCGATGCGTGTAATAGCCCGCGCTCTTGAATTCGAGGGTTCATGACCCCCGCCGCGCGGGCCCAGGGTTGGCGCGGCGTTTCTGTTGTTGTTGAGGCGAGCCACATGGGCGAGATCATTCTGAACGTGGACGTCCGCGATGGCGTCGGCACCGGCAGCGCCCGCGCTGCGCGTCGCGACGGTTTCGTGCCGGGCGTCCTGTACGGCGGCGACAAGGCCCCCGTCGCCATCTCGGTGAACGAGAAGGACTTCCGCAAGTCGCTCTACACCGGCAAGCTGCTGGGCCACCTGGTGACGCTGAAGTACGGCGAAGAGACCCAGCCGGTCATCGCCAAGGACGTGCAGTTCGACCCCGTGTCGGACCGTCCCCTGCACTTCGACCTGATGCGCGTCGATGAGAAGGCCCCGGTCAAGATCGAGGTTCCGGTTCACTTCCTGAACGCCGACGAAGCGCCGTTCGCCCGCCAGGGCGGTTCGCTGGAAGTCGTTCGCCACGCCGTGGAAATCCTGGTCCGCGCCGACCAGATCCCGGAAGAACTGGTCGTCGACCTGGCCAAGTCGCAGATGGGCGACACCATCCGCATCTCGGACATCAAGCTGCCCAAGGGCGCGGAAGCCACCATCACCGACCGCGATTTCGTGATCGCCACGGTCAAGGTGTCCTCGGCCGCCCTGTCGGCCGCCGCCGATGAAGCCGCCGAAGCCGAAGGCGCTCCGATCGAGAAGACCGAAGGCTGATCCTTCGTTTCTTCGACAAGATCACGCCCCGCCCGGCTCGCCGCGGCGGGGCTTTTCTTTGGGCGAGACGCGAGGCATGAGGACGCCATGATCATCATCGCAGGCCTGGGCAACCCCGGGGGCAGGTACGAGAAGAACCGGCACAACATCGGCTTCATGGCGGCCGACGAGATTTCGCGGCGGTGGCGGTTCGGGCCGGAGCGCGCCAAGTTCCAGTCGATCGTCGCCGAGGGCGATGTCGAGGGAACCAAGGTTCTGCTGATGAAGCCCCAGACCTATATGAACGAGAGCGGGCGGGCGGTCGGCGAGGCGGCGCGCTTCTACAAGATCAAGCCCCATGAGATCATCGTCTTCCACGACGAGATCGACCTGGCCCCCGGCCGTTTCCGCATGAAGACCGGCGGCGGGGCGGCGGGCCAGAACGGCGTCCGCAGCCTGATCAGCCATCTGGGCGCCGACTTCCGCCGCGCCCGCATGGGCATCGGCCATCCCGGCGAGAAGGAACTGGTCATGCCCCACGTGCTGGGCGACTTCCACAAGGCGGAACAGCCCTGGCTGGACGCGATGCTGCAGGCCTGCGCCGACGCCCTGCCGTTCGCGGTCGCCGGCGACGACGAACGCTATCAGGCGGAGGTCATGCGCCTGGCCCCCGCGCCCAAGTTCAGCCCGCGTCAGGCGGCGCGCGGCGCGCTTTAGGACGTCCTCCGTCTTTCGCCGCCGACCGAAAGGCCGTAGAGGCGGGCCGTGACCCGATCCCAGGCCGACAATTGGTCGACTTCGAAATCGCTGGCCTTCCTGGCGGCGGTGTTCGCGCTCGTGATCGGCGCCCTGTTGCCGTTCGCGGCCCTGGCGGCGGTCCAGCCGGGCCATCCGCTGGTCATCTGCTCGGCGGAAGGCCCCCAGACGATCCAGTCCGGCGGCGTGGACGGCCCGGTCAAGAAACATGTCGGGGCCAAGTGCGCCGCCTGCGTCACGCCGCCCGTCGCCGCCCTGCCCTGCCCGCCGGCGCCTCAACCCGCGCCGGTCGTCCGCACGTTCGAAACCGTCGTCTATGCGCCCGCAGGCGTCAGCCCGCCGCCGCCCGCCCGCGCGCCCCCGCGCCCGCCGTCCACCGCCCCGCCCAAAGCCTGAAATCCAGACCGTATCCGCAGCCGGCCCCCGCGCCAGCCGCGTCCGATTCCTCTGATTTTCAGGACCTCAATGTCTCTCAAGACCTCTGCGGCGCCGTGCGCGCTGCTGCTCGCCGCTCTGGCCGCTCCCGCATGGGCGCAGACCGCCGCCCCGACCCAGATCGACAGCGTCATCGTCACCGCCCGACGCAACGCCTATGACCCGCCCGTGGTGGCCGAGGCGCGCGCCCGTCTCAGCCGCACGCCCGGCGCCGTCGCCGTGATCTCGGCCGAATCCTACGCCGACCGCTATGCGCCCAATCTGGCCGACGTGCTGCGCGACGCCCCCGGCGTCTATGCCCAGAAGAAATGGGGCGGCGACATTCGCCTGTCGATCCGGGGGTCCGGCATTGGCAACGCCAGTCACAATCGCGGCGTCCTGCTGGCGCAGGACGGCGTGCCGTTCAACGAGGCCGACGGCTATGGCGACTTCCAGCTGATCGACCCGCTGATCGCCCGCTACACCGAGGTTTACAAGGGCGGGAACGCCCTGCGCTTCGGCGGGTCCCTGCTGGGCGGGGCGATCAATCTGGTCACGCCCACCGGACGCACGGCGGGCGCGGACCTGGGCCTTCGGCTGGACGGCGGGTCGTATGGCACGGCCCGTCTGCATGGCGAGATCGCGGGCCGGAACGGGGACTGGGACGGGTTCGCCGCCGTAACCGGCCAGAGCGTCGATGGCTGGCGCGATCACAGCGAGGGCAAGTCCCTGCACCTGTCCGCCAATCTGGGCCGCACCTTCGGTCAGGATCGCGAGGTGCGATTGCTGGTGTCCGGCGGCGACATCCACCAGCAAATCCCCGGCAGCCTGACGCTGGCCGACCTCAAGGCCGATCCGACCCAGGCGGCGCTGTCCAGCACGGTGCTGAACTATCAGCGCAACATGACGTCCCTGCGCACCACCCTTCAGACGCGCTGGCGATTGAACGCGGCCACGGTGTTCGAAGGCGCCGTCTATGGGACATGGAAGGATCTGGATCACCCGATCTTTCAGGTCATCGACCAGCAGAGCCGCAATCAGGGTCTGTTCGGGCGTATCGACTGGCAGGGGCGTGTAGCCGGACTGCGCGCCGACGCCTTCTACGGCGTCTGGTATCGGCAGGGCGATCTGGACGCCAAACAGTGGGCCAATCTGGCCGGATCGCACGGCGACCTCCGCGCGCGCAGCTTCCAGAACGCCAGGGGGCTGGACGTCTTCGCCGAGGGGCGACTGTTCGTGACGCCGCGAATGGCGCTGGTCGGCGCCGGCGCCTGGGGCCGGGCAGAGCGCGACTATCGCAGCTATGCCGTGCCTGGCGTCAGCGGGAGCTTCGACCTGACGGCCGAGCGGACCTACGACTGGTTCGCGCCTCGCGTCGGGCTGTTGTGGGAGGCCGAGGACGGCGCCCAGGTCTTCGCCAATGTGACCCGGTCGGTCGAGCCGCCGAACTTCTCGGCCCTGTCGCCCAACGCCGGGGGCTTCCAACCGCTGGTCCCGCAAGAGGCGTTGACGGCCGAGATCGGGGCGCGGGGCCGTCGCGGAGCCTTCACCTGGGACGTGACCGCCTATCGCGCCGAGCTCAAGCACGAACTGCTCAACTTCATTCCCAATGCCGCCCTTGGCGTTCCGGCCGCGACCTTCAACGCCGGCCCCACGCGGCATCAGGGGATCGAGGCCGGTCTGGACTGGCGCATCTCGCCGCAATGGCGGTTGCGCCAGACCTATGGCTGGTCGGATTTCCGCTTCGACGGCGACGCGATCTATGGCGACGCCCGCCTGCCGGTCGTGCCGCCGCATCTGTATCGGGCGGAACTGCGCTACGACCACCCCTCCGGCTGGTTCGCCGCGCCGTCCGTGGAGTGGTCGGCAGCGGACGCCTGGGTCGATTATCGCAATACGCTGAAGTCCCCGTCCTACGCCGTGGCCAATCTGAACCTGGGCTGGACGATTCGGCCGGGGGTGGCGGTCTTCGCCGACGCCCGCAACCTGTTCGACACGACCTATGTGTCCAACTTCGGCGCCGTGACCGATGCGCGGGTCGCCTCCACCGCCGTCTTCTTCCCTGGCGAAGGGCGATCCCTGTTCGCCGGCCTGCGTCTGACCTATTGAAGGAACGCCATGATGATCAAATCCACCCCGACCCCCGCCCTGATGATCGCCGCCCTGATGGGTCTGGCCGCCTGCAATCCCTCGTCAGAGCCTAAGACCGACGCCGAAGGGGGGCAGGCCGCCGCCGTCGTCGCCGCCGACGCCTGGTGCCGTCCGTCACCGAACGGAGCCAAGGCGGGGGGCTGCTACGTCACCCTGACGGCCGCGACCGACGACCGCCTGACCGGCGGCTCCACGCCGCGCGCCGGAATGGTGCAGGTTCACGAGATGAAGACCGAGAACGGCATGATGACCATGGGCGAAATGGCTCAGGGCCTGCCGCTTCCGGCGGGCGAAGCCGTCGCCCTGGCGCCGGGTGGAACGCACCTGATGCTGATGGAGCTGACCGCCCCGCTGGTCGCGGGCGAAACCGTGCCCCTGACCCTGAACTTCGCCGACGCCGCGCCGGTGACGGTCCAGGCCAAGGTGCGTCAGCCGTCGGCGGCGGGCACGGATCACGGGGCGCATTGAGCCCATTTGAAGCGCGAGCCTGACAAACCCGTTCGAACGGGGTAAAGGCTCGCGCCTTCTCCAAGGAATACCCATGGCCCTTAAAGTCGCGATCGTCGGCCTGCCCAACGTCGGCAAGTCCACCCTGTTCAACGCCCTGACCAAGACGGCGGCGGCCCAGGCGGCCAACTATCCGTTCTGCACCATCGAACCGAACACCGGCGACGTGGCGGTGCCCGAGGCGCGGCTGAACGCCCTGGCCGAGGTCGCGGGTTCGAAAGAGATCATCCCGGCCCGCATCACCTTCGTCGATGTCGCCGGCCTAGTGCGCGGCGCGTCCAAGGGCGAGGGCCTGGGCAACCAGTTCCTGGCCAACATCCGCGACTGCGACGCCGTGGCCTTCGTGGCGCGCTGCTTCATCGACGACGACATCACCCACGTCGAGGACCGCATCGACCCCATCGCCGATCTGGAGATTATCGAGACCGAACTGATGCTGGCCGACATGGAAAGCCTGGAACGCCGCCGGCCCCAGCTGGAGAAGCGCGCCAAGGGCGGCGACAAGGAATCGGCCCTGACGCTGAAGCTGGTCGATCTGGCCCTGGCGCAGCTGAACGCCGGCAAGCCCGCCCGCACGGCCGAGGTGTCCAAGGAGGACATCAAGGCCTGGCATATGCTGCAACTGCTGACGGCCCTTCCCGCCCTCTATGTCGCCAATGTCGAGGAAGGCTCGGCCGACAAGGGCAACGACCTGTCCGACAAGGTCGCGGCCCGCGCCGCCGCCGACAACGCCAACTCGGTCGTCATCTCGGCCCAGATCGAGTCCGAGATCGCCGTGCTGGACGACGAGGAGCAGAAGGAGTTCCTGGAGACGCTGGGTCTGGAAGAACCCGGCCTCAACCGCCTGATCCGCGAGGCCTACAAGCTCTTGGGCCTGCAGACCTATTTCACGGTCGGCCCCAAGGAAGCGCGCGCCTGGACGATCAATGTCGGCGACACCGCGCCCCAGGCGGCGGGCGTGATCCACACCGACTTCGAAAAGGGCTTCATCCGCGCCGAAACCATCGCCTTCGACGACTTCGTGGCCCTGCGCGGCGAGGCCAAGGCGCGCGAGGCCGGCAAGCTGCGCGCGGAAGGCAAGTCCTATGTCGTCAAGGACGGCGACGTGATGAACTTCCTGTTCAACTAGGCGGCGCGGCGGGAGGGGCTTCCCCTCCCTCCTTCTTCATCATCTTTTCCAGCGGATTGGCGGGGTCCGGCGCGCGCGGCGAGCCGGGACAGCGCGCCAGCTTGGTCGTCAGCCTGTCGCGATCCACATAGGTCAGGGTCAGGACGTCGCCCGTCGTGCCCATGTGGACGCGCTCGTTCACGTGCCGGCCCTGCGCCGTGCAGGACAGGTCGGCGAAATAGCCCGAACCCGCCTCGTCGATCCGGGCGATCTCGCAGTTGTGCCCATAGGCGTCGAACCGCATCGGCGTGATGGTGATCGGACTGTCGGCGCCCTGCGGCCGGGCGCACCAGGCGGGATTGGCCGCCCACACCCCCACGAAACTGCGTGGCCCACGTCCCGCCAGGGATGACGGCCCCGCCGCCTCCACCGGCTGCATGGCGTCGGGGGTATGAAGCGGCGCGGCCGGTTCGGTGGGCGGATTGACCTGTTGATCGCCGCACGCGGACAGCAAGGCGAGGGCGGCGAGCGCCGGAAACAGAGCCGTTTTCATCCCCCTGCAACGCCATGGTGAAGGTTCGGGTTCAAACCCACATCACTAATGCGGTTGATTCTAATAATCGTTCGCAGTAACACGCCCGCCAATCATTCAGCGGGGCTTTCGATGCGCACATTCCTCCTTCTCTCCACCGCCGCGGCGGCCGTCGGATCGGCCCTGATCGTTCAACCCGTCCGCGCCGAGGCGCCCGTCGCCGAATCGGCGGCGGCCGAGGTCGATCCGGTCGTGGTGCTGGGCACCCGCTCGCGCCGTCTGGCCTCCAACGTCCCCGGCACGGTCAGCGTCATCGACGCCGAGCAGATCGAAACCCTGCTGGCGACCGACATCAAGGACCTGATCCGGTTCGAGCCGGGCGTCAGCGTTCCGACCTCTCCCGCCCGTTTCGGCCTGGCCCTGTCGGGCGCAGGCCGCGACGGCAACGCGGGCTTCACCATTCGCGGCATGGGCGGCGACCGGGTGCTGATCGTCAACGACGGCGTTCGCCTGCCCGCCGGTTTTTCGTTCGGCGCCCAGGCGGTCGGACGCGGCGGCTATAACGATCTGGACCTGATCAAGTCGGTCGAAATCCTGCGCGGCCCGGCCTCGGCCCTGTACGGCTCGGACGGCATCGCCGGCGCCGTGGCCTTCACGACCAAGGACCCGTCGGACTTCCTGATCGGCCAGCAAGCCTTCGGCGCCCGCGCCCGCGTGGCCTACAACTCCGCCGACGAAGGCTGGACCGAGGGGCTGGCGCTGGCGGGCCGTTCGGGTTCTCTCTCGGGTCTGCTGGCCTATACCCGCCGCGATTCTCAGGAGACCGAGAACAAGGGATCGGTCGATGGCGTCGGCTCGACCCGCACGAAACCGAACCCGCAGGACTTCAGCTCCAACGCCTATCTCGGCAAGCTGGTGTGGGAGGTGAACCCCAACCACACCCTGCGCCTGACCTACGACCACCTCGATTCGGAAATGGACGGCGATGCGCTGAGCAGCCGCTCGGCCAGCGTTCTGGCCGTCACCGCCCATGACGAGACCAAGCGCGATCGCGTCAGCGCCGACTGGCGCTTCCGGGACTTCGCCGGTCTCTCCGACGGTTCGGTCTCGCTCTATTGGCAGGACGCGACGACACGCCAATACACCTTCGAGGATCGCGCCACCCTGGCCGACCGTGTGCGCGACGTCACCTTCGACAACAGCGTCTATGGACTGGCGGCCCAAGGTTCGCGCGTCTTCGGTCAGGGCGCTGCCCTGCAGCATCGCCTCACCTTCGGCGGCGACTGGTCGATGACGACGCAGGAAGGCGTGCGCGACGGCGTGACGCCGCCTGTCGGCGAAACCTTCCCCATCCGCGCCTTCCCCAAGACCGAATACCAGTTGGCGGGCCTGTTCGTGCAGGACGAGATCGAGATGCTGGGCGGCGCGCTCAGCATCATCCCGGCCGTGCGTTACGACTGGTATGATCTGTCGCCCAAGGTGGACGCCCAGTTCCCCGCCGCCGCCTCGGGCCAGAGCGACGATCACATCTCGCCCAAGCTAGGCGTCGTCTATTGGACGGGTCCGCACCTGGGCGTCTTCGCCAACTACGCCCTGGGCTTCCGCGCGCCCTCGCCGATGCAGGTGAACAACTATTTCGAGAACCCCGTCTTCGGCTATCGCTCGATCCCGAACCCGAACCTGTCGCCCGAGACCAGCGAAAGCTTCGAGGCCGGTTTCCGCCTGCGCGACATCGATGTCGCCGGCGGCAAGATGCGCCTGAACACCACCGCCTTCGCCACCCACTATGACGACTTCATCGATCAGGTGGCGGTCTCCGGCACGGGCGTCCCCGGTATCGATCCGCTGGTCTATCAATACGTCAACCTGACCGAGGTGGACATTCGGGGCCTGGAAGCGCGGGCCGACATCTATTGGGACAACGGCTTCAGCCTGATCGGCTCAGCCGCCTATGCCGAGGGCGAACAGACCACCGACGGCCGCCGCACCGATCTGGGCAGCGTCGATCCGGTGAAGGTGGTCGCGGGTCTGAACTACGCCGCGCCGTCGGGCGTCTGGGGCGGGTCGGCGACGGTCACATGGTCGGGCAAGAAGGATCAGGCGACCTATAATCTGTCGTGCGGCGCGACCTGCTATCTGGGTGACAGCTTCACCCTCTTGGACCTGACCGCCTATTGGAACGTGACGGAGCGAGCGACGCTGCGGGCGGGCGCCTTCAACGTCTTCGACGAGACCTATGGCTGGTGGAGCGACGTGCGCGGCCTGTCCGCCGCCTCGGCCGTCAAGGACGCCTACACCCAGCCGGGCCGAAACTTCGGCGTCTCCCTGACCCTGCGGCTGTAAGCGACCATGCCCCCTAGAAACGCAAGGAAACGCCCGATGCGCGCCATCCTGATCGCCGCCGCCCTGCTGACCGCGACCGCACCCGCGGCCCTGGCCCAGCAGGCCGCCGCCCCTGCCCCCGCTCCGGCCGCAGCCACGACGACCGCGCCCGCCAACGCCTTCGAACGAGATCGTCAGTCGATCCTGGCCCAGGCAGGCCAGTACCGCGTCCACTTCGACATGCGCGAGAACGTCAGCTTCCGCGCCGACTACGACCCGCTGGAGGAGAAGCTGTCGGGCGGCAGCGAGATCGTGCGCGTGGTCTATGACAAGGGTGACAAGATCAGCCTGCAGCACATTCTGGTCATGGAGCATGACGGCCAGGCCATCGTGGTCAAACACTGGCGTCAGGACTGGGCCTATCAGCCCGAGACGGTCCTGACCTACGCCGGGCCGAACCAGTGGACCCTGACGCCGGTTCCGGCCGACCAGCGCGCCGGCGCCTGGTCCCAGACGGTGTGGCAGACCGACGATTCGCCCCGTTACGGCGGGGTCGGCCATTGGACCTATGACAACGGCCTGTCGGCCTGGACGTCGAACCCGACCTGGCGGCCGCTGGCGCGTCGCGACGCCGTGCGAAACCCGGTCTATGACCGCTATCTGGGCACGAACCGGCATATCCTGAAGCCGGACGGCTGGGTCCATATCCAGGACAATATGAAGATGTCGGGCAAGGCCGGCGGCGAACCCGTCGCCATCGTCCAGGAAGACGTCATCAACACCTATGACCGCTCCACCGGCTATTCCCCCCGAGCCGGCGACGAATACTGGGCCAAGACGCAGGGCTTCTGGGCCGCCGTTCGCGACGCCTGGGACGCGGCCGCCGTCGCCCACAACGGCATCCACCTGCAGGAGGTCGGAGACACCGGCTCGGTCACGGGCACGCCGCTGATGGATTTGGGCCAACAGGTCGCCGACGGAAAGACCGCCGAGGCCGACGCCATCGCCCAGGCCCGCACCCTGATCCAACAGGCCACGACACCCCGCTGACCCTCCCCCCCAGCGCGGACGACTGCAACGGCGGCCGGGACGACCGGCCGCCGTCTTTTTATGTTCAGGTCAGAACGACACGGCCGTTGTCGAGGCGGAAGGCGACGCCCGTGCGTTGGAACAGCCGGGCGATGACGGCGGACGGATCGGCCGCCCCCTGGTCCAGCAGCCGTTCGATGTCGCCGCGCAGGGTCGGATCGCGCGACACGCGGGTCAGGCCGTTCAGCCATTCCTCGCGGTTCAGCACCCCGTCGGGCTGGCGCAGCAGCGGGCGCAGAAAGTCGAACCAGTCGCCGCCCGTCCGCTGGCGCTGCGCCCCCTCGGCGGCCAGGGCGAAGACGGCGCCGCAGGCGTAATAGGCCCGATGTTCGCCGCGCCCCCCCGCCTCGGCCACCGGCCGTTTGGCCAAATCGGCGCAATCGTCCACTTCCGACTGAAGCTCGGCGCGCGCGTCATAGGCCGCGTCCAGATGCCTCAACGCCCGCACCGCCATCAGGTCCGCCCCGCCCTCGGTGATCCAGGCCTCGTTGGCGAACTGATAGCGGATGGTCTGGCCCAGCCAGAAGTGCGCGCCCTCGTGACCGATGAACCAGCGGGAGCGTTCCCGGATTTCGGCCTGGGGCGTGGTCACGCCCCGCCCCTCGAACGACATGACGATCAGGCCGGGCAGGACGCTGCCGCCCATGCTGGTCATCCGCTCGGTCGGGCCGTTCCAGGCCGCCATGACGATGGGCGTGTCCCCCCCGGCGCCGGGCGCGCCCAGCCGGTCGCGATAGTATTGGCCGACGTGGGGGGCGAAATCGCGGATCTCCTCGCCGATCCACGGCGGCAGGTTCGGGTCGATCACCGTGGACAGGCCGTCGCCCGGCGTCACCGTCGCATCGCCCAGCAGGACATAGCTGCGCTCGTCCGTGGTGGTCAGGGCCTCGCGGCGGCGGCCGTTGAACAGCACCGGCCCGCTGTCGTCGCGCCAGGTGACGCGCGCCGTCCCGCCGTCCAGCTTCACGCGGTTCAGGTCGCCCGGCACCTGTTCCGCCGCCTCGGCCGAGCCGAGGGCGAACACGTCCAACTGACGGGTGGGCAGGGCCACCGCGCCGTTGGAGAACAGCAGCGTCGGATATTCCGCCTCCAGATCGACCGCCCTGGGGGTCACGCGGAAACGCACCTCGCGCGGCACGGGCCCGCCGTCCGTGCTGCGGATGATGTCGTAATGGCCGCGCCGTTCCATGACGACGCCGGGCGTCTGAACCGTCCACTGACGCGGGCGCCAGGGCTGGCGCGTGTCGGTCTCCAAGGCGGAATCCATGAAGGCCCAGACCGGAACGTCGCGCCCGAACCGATAGTCGATGGTCAAATGGCCGCCGTCGCGCGTCACCGTCACCTGCGGCCCGGCCGCCTCGAACACCGGGGGCCGCGAAACGGTCGGGCCCGCGGCGCAGGCGCCGCCGGTCAGGGCGACGGCGGCAAGCGCGGAGGCGGCGAAGGCGTGGACGCGCAAGGGCGATCTCCTGACAGTGAGGCGGCGCAAAAAGCTTAGCCGCCGTCAACGCGCCGGGTCAGCTTACGGTTTCGTCAATCTGGGGTCCGATTCAGGGCGCGCCACGCCGCCGCCAGTTCCCCGGCCATCACCGTTTTCAGCCGTTCGGGCGCCAGGATCGACGCCTGTTCGCCCCAGGTGAACAGATGCCACGCCAGTTCCCGCATCCCCGAGGCGCGAAACCGCACGATCACGCCGCCGTCCGCCTGGTCCTCGAAGGTCTGGGTGGGATGCCAGCGCCAGCCCCTGGCCTCGACCGCGCCTTCGGGAGCGATGCGGATGGCCACGTCCTCGATCTCGTCCTGATAGATGCCGAAGGACTGGCTGGCGAAGACCGTCAGGTCGAAATCGGCGGGGGGGACGGCCAGCCCCTCCTGCGGCGCGACATGGCTCATCCGGTCCAGCCGGAAGGTCTGGATGCGGCCGGTCTCGCGGTCGGCGGCGACCAGGTAGTTGGCCCGCCCGAACATGACGCCGCAGGGCGCCACGCTGCGCCGACGCGGCTCGGCCCCCGGTCGGGAATAGGTGAAGCCCAGCGGCTGCTGCGCCAGGACGGCGGCCCGGATGGCGGTCAGCATGGCCTCGTCCGCCGAGGGGCGCGGCCCCGCTTGGACGGCGATGGTCTCGGCCCGCACCAAGGCCTCCAGATCCGGCGCCATGCGGTTCAGGGTGGTGGACCGCATCGCCGCCTTCAGCTTGCGCTCCAGCGCCTCCAGCGCCGCCGCCCGCGCCGGTTCGCCCGCCGCCCGCAGGGCGGACGCGGCCTTGGTCAGTTCCAGCATCTCGGTCGCCGTCGGCGCCTGTTCGAACGCCGACAGACCGCCCCGAATGCGCCAGCGCTTGGACGGCGGATCGGACACCTCCTCGGCCTGGGGAAACAGCATCAGCACGGCGTCGCGCATCCGTTCGGCGGTGCGGCGGCCCGTCCGCATGTCCCGCGCCATCTCGTCCAGCGTCAGCCCCTCGGCGCTGGCGGCCATCCGCCGCGCCAGCTCGATCACCATGGCCGCCTTGTCGTGTCTCACCGATTCTCCCGAAGACTACGTCCGTTTCTGACGCAACAGTGGTGCAAAACACCATCATCGACAAGAGGCCCACCGCTTCCAGGAGATCGTCACATGGCCCGCTTTCAACCGACCGCCGCCGTCAACGCCAGCCGCTACATCATCGTGCCCTGCGAGGCGAACGGGTCGTCCGACCTGGCGGTGATCTGGGACCGGCTGGAGGAACAGGTGGTCGACGTCATCTCGGCCGCCGCCAGCCATCGCTACTCCGACGAGGATCTGCTGTGGGACGAAGGCCGCGCCGACGAGGCCGCGCCCGAATGGCGGATGGCCGCCTGACCGTTCAGGCGACTTTCGGCTTGGTCCAGCGGTCGATCATCCGCTGGGCCGGCTGTTCGACCAGCCGGTGCGCGACCACGGCGACCGCGACGATCAGGCCGAACATGGCGATGGCGAACAGGTCGTTCAGCCACACCGAGCCGAAGTCGATCCGCCGCCCGTTCGGCAGCCAGTGCAGCCTTCGCCCGACGATCAGCATGACCGTCAGCAGGAACATGTGAACCATGTAGATGGCGAAGGACCACCGCCCAAGCGTCACCAGCGCCGGCCGGTCCAGCAGCCGTGACACGGCGCCGTCCTCGCCCGCGAAAACCCAGACCAGCAGGACGAAGACCAGGGTGACGGCCACGGTGATCGGCCCCTGAGCATAGCCTATGAAGACGCAGGCCGCGACCACGGCGGCGACCTCCAGCCCCGTGGCCGCCGCGCCCTTCAGGCGGGGGATACGGGTCCACAGCCCCTGAAGCAGGCAGCCCAGGAAGAAACCATAGACGGCGCGTGGGACGGCGAAGTCGAAGGTCGTATTCATCCAGCGCCGCGCATAGGCCAGGACCAGCAGGCCGCCGACCACCGCCAGCACCAGACCGATCCAGCGGAACCATTTGGGCGCGATCAGCACCAGTCCGGCGAAGATCAGATAACAGGCCCACTCCGCGCTCAGCGTCCAGGCCGGTCCGTTCCAGGTCAGATAGGGGTGGACATGCCAGGCCTGGATCAGCGCCAGATTGGTGAAGATGGCCTCGACCGACCGATCGCGCGTGAACGGCGCCGCTCCGTCGAAATGAAACACCAGCCGCGCCAGCTCCAGCCCCACGAAGGCGCCCAGCATCAGAAAATGCAGCGGCCAGATGCGCCCGAACCGCCGCACCATGAACCGCCCCGCATCCCGCCCCGACTTCAACCGCCCGGCATAGGCATGGGCGATGACGAAGCCTGACAGCACGAAGAAATAGTCCACGAACAGATAGGCGTGCTGAATGAAGCCCCAGTCACGCCAGTGGCTGGCCACCGGCATATGGAACATCACCACCAGAATGGCGCAGACCCCGCGCAGGGAGTCCAAGGCTTCAAATCGCTGATGTCCGACGGTCTTCACGGGCGCGTGATAACGGGTCGGAAAGCGCGGCGATAGAGGGGGCGGTCAGACCTGAACGGGTTTCGTTCCGCCCAGCCTTTCGATCAGATGATCCCCCACGCGCAGGGCGTTGGCGACGACGGTCAAGGTGGGGTTCACCGCATTGGCCGAACAGAAGAAGCTGGTGTCCACGACATACAGATTGTCCAGCTCGTGCGCCTTGCAGTTCACGTCCAGCACCGAGGTCGCCGGATCATGCCCGAACCGCGTCGTGCCGCACTGGTGGGCGGTGCCGTACAAGGGCAGCAGGGAATCGAACTGGAAGTGATGCTGTGAGATCGGGTGGGCGTGATCCACAAACCCGTCCAGGGACGCCTTCAGCTTCTGCACCAGCCGGTCGTGCCCCTCCAGATTGCCGAAGGTGTAATCCAGACCGACCCGCCCATCGGCGCCGACCGTGATCCGATTGTCGGGCTGGGGCAGGTCTTCGGAGATCACCAGCATCGACAGCATCCGCTCGGCCGCCGCGCCCGACAGGGCGTCGGGGATCAGGGCGGGGGGCAGCCAGTCCTCGATCTGACCCTCCAGAGTCTGGCCCGACATATACTCCAGCAGCTGGATATGCCCCATCGGGAAGTCGTAACCGCCCGCCGGGTCGCCGTAGTAGAAGTCGTTGACCGCCAGCGTCTTGGGGAAGGTCACGGTCTGGTGCGCCGCCGTCAGCGACACCATGGCTGTCGAGTTGTGGAACATATAGTTGCGCCCCACCTGGTCGGAGCCGTTGGCCAGCCCGTTGGGGTGGGCGGCGTTGGCCGAGGCCAGCAGGATCACCGCCGTCGGCGCCGCCCCAGCCGCCAACACCACGATGTCGCCGCTCCAGCGTTCTTCGCCGCCCTCGGTCGTGTCGCAGACGATGTCGGTGACGGTTCGACCCGTCGCGTCGGTTTCCAGCCGCAACACCTTGCGGCCCGTCATCAGGGTCACATTGGGCAGGCCCATGATCGGTTCGATCGCCAGGGTGCGCGCATCGCATTTGGCGCGCAGCAGACAGGGGTAGCCGCCGCAGGTCTTGCATTTGATGCAGGGCGACGTGACCGGATGGGCCTGATCCAGCTTGACGCCCAGAGGCAGCGAGAACGGTCGCCAGCCCTGCGTCTCCCAGTGCCCCTTCAACGCCGCCACGCCGGGATCGTGCGCCACGGCCGGCCAGGCGTAGGGCGGCTCGTCGCCCTTTTCGGTCGGATCGTCGCCGCGATGGCCGTGGACCTGCCACAGGGTTTCGGCCTGATCGTAATAGGGCGCCATCTCGGCCAGGGTGATGGGCCAGGCGGGCGAGACGCCGCCCGCGTGCCGGACCTCGGTGAAATCCCTTTCGCGCATCCGCATCAGCGCCGCGCCGTAGAAGGTGGTGTTGCCCCCGACCCAATAGTGGGTGTTGGGCCGGAACGGCTTGCCGTGCTTGTCGTACCAGCGGTCCTGGGTCTGGTAGCGCCGCTCGATGAAGACGGCCTTGGGGCTCCAGTTCTCGGCCTCGCGCGGCAGATGCGGCCCGCGCTCCAGGATCAGGATGGACTTGCCGGTCGGGGCCAGACGCTGGGCCAGGGTCGCGCCGCCGGCCCCGGACCCGATGATGACGATGTCGAACCGCGTGGTCATGTCCGATCCGCTCTCTGTCAGTCCGCCGCCAGATGGTATTTGGCCGAACCCTTCATCAGAATCCAGCGGACCAGTCCCTGCGGCAAGCCCCGCATCAGGCCGGCGGCCAGCGCATTCCACCAACCGGGCACCACGATCACCCGCCCGGCGTCATTGGCCTTCAGCGCCGCGTCGACGACCTGTTCGGGCGTCAGGAACAGCCTGCGTGGCGCATCGGCCATCACCGCATCCGTGCCGTTCGCGGCGGCGAAGCCGGTGGAGACGAAGCCCGGACTGACCGCCGTCACCTTCAGGCCCCTGTCCCGATATTCGGCGTCCAGGGCCTGGGAAAAGCTCATCATCAGGCTCTTGGCGCCGGGATAGAGGGTGTGGCCCGCGACGCCCGGCGCGAACCCCGCCAGCGATGCGGTCGCGATGATCCGCCCGCCGCCCCGGGCGATCATGCCGGGAATGACGCCATGCGCCAGGCCGCAGGCGTTGACGATCAGGGTCATCAGAAAATCCTGCTGCGCCTTCCAGGGCACGTCGTCGAAACTCTGGGCGATGGAATAGCCGGCGTTGTTGACCAGCACGTCCACGTATCGCCCGGCGTCATCGACCGCCGCCAGCAGCCTTTCACACGCCCCCGCCTCGGACAGATCGAACGGCAGGACCAGCACCGCCACGCCATGATCGCGCGTGAGACTGTCCGCCAACGCCTGTAGCCGATCCGCCCGACGCGCCACCAGGCACAGATCATGGCCCCGCGCCGCCAGGGCGCGTGCGAACGCCTCGCCGATGCCTGACGAGGCGCCCGTGACCAGGGCGACAGGGCGCGGCGGGGTCATAGCCTCACAGCCCCTTCACGATCCCCTCGACCATCTTCTTGGCGTCGGCGAACAGCATCATGGTGTTGTCGCGGAAGAACAGTTCGTTCTCGACCCCGGCATAGCCCGAGCCCATGCCGCGCTTGATGAACAGGACCGTGCCGGCCTTTTCGACATCCAGGATCGGCATGCCGTAGATGGCGCTGGTCGGGTCGGTCTTGGCGGCGGGGTTGGTCACGTCGTTGGCGCCGATGACGAAGGCGACGTCGGCGGTGGCGAACTCGGCGTTGATGTCCTCCAGCTCGAACACCTCGTCATAGGGGACGTTGGCCTCGGCCAGCAGGACGTTCATGTGGCCCGGCATCCGGCCCGCGACGGGGTGAATGGCGTATTTCACCTCGACGCCCTCTTCCTTCAGCTTGTCGGCCATTTCGCGCAGGGCGTGCTGGGCCTGGGCCACCGCCATGCCGTAGCCGGGCACGATGATGACCTTGGAGGCGTTCTTCATGATGAAGGCCGCATCCTCGGCCGAGCCCTGTTTGACCGGGCGCGTCTCCTTGGCGCCGCCGGGACCGGCCGCCGCATCGCCGCCGCCGAACCCGCCCAGGATGACCGAGACGAAGCTGCGGTTCATGCCCTTGCACATGATGTAGCTCAGGATCGCGCCCGACGACCCGACCAGGGCGCCGGTGATGATCAGGGCGATGTTTTCCAGGGTGAACCCCAGCGCCGCCGCCGCCCAACCGGAATAGGAGTTCAGCATCGACACCACGACCGGCATGTCCGCGCCGCCGATGGGAATGATCAGAGTCGCACCCAGGATCAGGGCGATCAGGAAGACACCCCAGAAGGCCCAGGTCGCCGCGCCGTTGGTGCCGATCAAAATGCCGATCAGAAACACTAGACCTAGCGCCAGGCCGACGTTGATCAGGTGTCGCGCCGGCAGGATGATCGGCGCGCCCGACATATTTCCGTTCAGCTTGGCGAAGGCGATGACCGAGCCGGTGAAGGTGATGGCCCCGATGGCCACGCCCAGGCTGAGTTCGACGATCGACAGGGTCTTGATGCCCGCGCCGTCGTCGGACAGGATTCCAAAGGCTTCGGGCGCATAGATGGCGCCGATGGCGACCAGACAGGCGGCCATGCCGACCAGACTGTGGAAGGCCGCGACCAGTTGCGGCATGTCGGTCATGGCGACGCGCTTGGCGATCAGGGCGCCCGCCCCGCCGCCGACGATGACGCCGCCCGCGATCAGGGCCAGGGTCACGGGGTCCAGCGCCCCCGTCGTCCCCAGCGTCAGCAGGGTCACGCCGATGGCCAGGGCCATGCCGATCATGCCGAAGGTGTTGCCCTGGCGGCTGGTGTCGGGGCTGGACAGCCCCCGCAGCGACAGGATGAACAGGACGCCCGAAACCAGATAGGCCAATGCAGCCAGCGATGCGTTCATCACGCCCCTCCCCCTAAGACGTGCGCGCCAGCCGCCACAGGGCGGCGGCGATGAACAAAGGACCGATGAAGAACAGGGCCCATTCGAAGACGCCCAGCGGCCGGTCCTGCGTCACCACGCGAACCAGAATGGCCGAGAAAACCAGGGCGATGCCGCAATCGTGCAGCCGCTGGCGCTTGATCGGAACCTTGGTCCCGAACCAGCCGTACAGCCACAGGCCGAACCCGACGCCGGTGGCGATCCACGATCCGGTGACGGCGATCTGGGCGGCGTCGGTCACGAAGAAACCTTGGGAGCCGGCCGCTCCTTCTTCTTGTACATGGCCAGCATCCGCCGCGTGACCATGAAGCCGCCGAAGATGTTGACGCTGGCCAGGGTGACGGCGACGACGCCCGCGCCCTTGGCGATCCAGGCGCTGGGGCCGGTCGCATCACCCGACACGGCCGCCGCCGCGATCAGGCCGCCGACGATGATGACGCTGGAAATCGCGTTGGTCACGGCCATCAGGGGCGTGTGCAGGGCCGGCGTGACGCTCCAGACGACGTAATAGCCGACGAAGATCGCCAGCACGAAGATGGCCAGGCGGAAAACGGTGGGATCGACGTGTTCCATCACGGGTTCCTCTGGAGGCGCAGATCTATGCTTAGCAAAGCTAAAAGTAGGCCTGCCTGCACAAAGGCCTGAAACAGGCTTCCTACTGGACCCAGCCAGACCGGGCTGCGGAAACCATCCACGTACGCGAAGGACCGCCCCAACTCGTGCTTCAACCAAACTGCTGATTGCACGATCTCGACGCCTACAAAAACGGCGATCAAGACAAGCAGAAGAATGCGCAAGCGAGGCCCGATCATCCCCTCACCCCTTCATGCACCACGGCCCCGCCGTGCGTCACAACGGCCGCCTTCAGGATTTCGTCTTCCAGATCGACCGCCAACGCGCCGTCCTTAATCAGCAGGCCGACGAAGGCGGTCAGATTGCGGGCGTAGAGGGCGCTGGCGTCGGCGGCGATGCGGCCGGGCAGGTTGGACCAGCCGACGATGGTGACGCCGTTCGGGGTGGTCACGACCTCGTTCAGCTTCGAGCCCTCGACATTGCCGCCCGCCTCGACCGCCAGATCGACGATGACCGAGCCCGGCTTCATCGAGGCGACGTGGGCGGCGGTCAGCAAGATCGGCGCGGCGCGGCCGGGGATCAGGGCGGTGGTGACGACCACGTCCTGTTTGACGATGTGGGTGGCGGTCAGTTCGGCCTGTTTGGCCTGATATTCGGTCGACATGGGTTTGGCGTAGCCGCCGGCGGTCTGGGCGTTCTTGAACTCCTCGTCCTCCACGGCCAGGAATTTGGCGCCCAGACTCTCGACCTGCTCCTTGGTGGCGGGGCGGACGTCGGTGGCGGTGACGACGGCGCCCAGACGCCGCGCGGTGGCGATGGCCTGAAGCCCCGCCACGCCCACGCCCATGATGAAGACCTTTGCCGCGGCGACGGTGCCGGCCGCCGTCATCATCATCGGGAAGCCCTTGCCATAGGCGTAGGCCGCCTCGATCACCGCGCGATAACCGGCCAGATTGGCCTGGGACGACAGCACGTCCATGACCTGGGCGCGGGTGATGCGCGGCACGAACTCCATGGCGAAGGCTGTGGCGTTGGCGCCGGCCAGGGCCTCGACCGAGGCCTTGTCGCGCCAGGCGTCCAGCATGGCGATGACGACGGCGCCGGGCTTCAGCGCGCTGGTCTCCTGGGCCGTGGGGCCGCGCACCTTCAACACGATGTCGGCCGCGTCCAGGACCGCGCGCGTGTCCGGCTTCACCACGGCGCCGGCGGCGACATAGTCCGCGTCGGCGATGGACGAGCCCAGGCCCGTTCCGGCCTCGACCGTGACAGTCGCGCCCAGGGCGATCAGCTTTTTCACCGTTTCGGGCGTGACGGCGCAGCGCGTCTCGCCTTCGCGGCGCTCCCGTGTGACGGCGATAGAGACAGCCAAGCGAATCCCCTCGTTCTTGTGGTTGAACGAAGGTTAGGCCGTTCTGGCGCAAGCCGTCAAAGCACGGTTATGCCAAAGCTTGGAGAAGGCCCGCGATTTCCGTCCACTGAACCGGCGGAAATCGCACGGCCTGGATCAGTGCGCGGCGCCTGGCTTGGACTTCAGGGCCATGAAGCCCACGCCGCCCAGAACGATGGCGCCCAGGGCCGCGACCATGAAGCTGCCGCCCGGATGGAACCACAGCGTCAGGAAGACCAGCAACACGGCGACGGCCAGGCTGCCCCACTTGGCCAGGTTAAGGAACAGGCGGTAAGTCGAGATCTGCTCGCGCACCTCCATATGACCGCGCATATAGCTGTGTGCGTCGGCGTCCGCAGGACCTGTGGCGGTGTGGTCGTGGTCGGCCATGGCGTCTTCCCCTCGTCGTTCCTTGCGCGCGACTATACCGACGCCGTCGCGCGGCTCAAGCCCGGCCGGTCGACGGCGTTCAGCCCAGGGCCTCGAACTGATCCACCAGCCGCTCCAGACGCTGGCAGCCCACGCTCCAGAAGGCCGGGTCGCGCGGGTCCAGACCAAAGGGTTTCAGCGCCTCGACATAGGTCCGCGATCCGCCCCCGGCCAACAACTGGCGATACAGCGGCGTGAAGCCGGACGGATCATTGCGCCGCGCCTCCATCAGGGCCGCCACCAGCAGGTCGCCGAACGCATAGGCATAGACGTAGAAGGGCGAGTGGACGAAGTGGCTGACATAGGCCCACCAGTGTTCGTAGCCGGGGTTCAGCTTGACCGCCGGCCCCAGCGAGGCGCCCATCTCCTCCAGCCACAGCTGATTGATGCGCGGCTGCGACACCTCGCCCTTCAGCCGCTCGTCGTGGAATCGGGTCTCGAAACGGTGGAAGGCGATCTGGCGGACGACGGTGTTCAGCCCGTCCTCAATCCGGCCGGCCAGCAGACCGCGCTGCTCGGCCTTGGGCGCCGTGGCCAGCAGACGGTCGAAGGTCAGGCCCTCGGCGAAGATCGACGCCGTCTCGGCCAGGGTCAGCGGCGTGTCGGCTAAAAGCGTGCCCTGATCCGCCGCCAGCGTCTGGTGGACGCCGTGACCCAGTTCGTGGGCCAGGGTCAGGACGTCGCGCCGCTCGCCCATCCAGTTCAGGAAGACATAGGGGTGGCGGTCGGCGGTGACGGGGTGGGCGTAGGCGCCCGACTGTTTGCCCGCCCGCGCGCGGCCGTCGATCCACGGCTTGTCGAAGAAGCCGCCGGCCCGTTCGGCGAAGTCGCCGCCCAGGTCCGAGAAACTGTCCAGCACGATCTCGCGCCCCTGGCTCCAGGTGAAGGTGCGCGGCGTGGTGGTTTCGATCGGCGCGTTGCGGTCCCAGTGGTCCAGACGAGTCTTGCCCATCGCCTTGGCCTTCAGCGCGTAATAGCGGTGCGACAGGCGCGGATAGGCGGCGGCCACCGCCTCGGCCATCGCATCCACGGCCTCGCCGTCGACCTCGTTGCCCAGGTGGCGGCTGTCGGCGGGCCGTTTGAAGCCGCGCCAGCGATCCTCCATCGCCTTGTCGGCGGCGACGGTGTTCAGCACCAGGGCCAGGGTCGGGGCGCGGGCGGCGAGCGCCTCCGACAGACCCTCGGCGGCGGCCTTTCGACGCGCGGGCTTGGCGTCCGACAGGCGGTTCAAGGCCTCGGCCAGGGTCAGGCTCTCGTTGCCAGCCTTTGCGCGCAGGGCCGCCAGCTGTTCGTCGAACAGGCGCGGCCATTGGGCCATGATCGGGCCTCGTTCGGCGATGAAGGTCTCAAGCTCGGCCGACAGTTCGTGCGGCTTCATCGCCCGCACCCGACGCAGCCACGGCCGCCAGCGCGCCGCGCCCGCATGGGCGGTCAGGGCCGCCTCCAGCCGCGCGTCGTCGATCTGGTTGATCTCCAGCGTCAGCCAGACGGTCGGGGTGGCGATGGCGGTGATCTTCTCGCGCACGTCCGCCTCGAACCCTTGCGCCGCCGCATCGTCGCGCGCGGTCGAGGCCGACAGGAAGGCGTAGGCGCCCAGGGCGCCCAGCACGTCGGACGCCTGCTCATACAGGCCGATGGCCTTGTCCAGATCGGCGCCGAGCGCCGCCGCATCGGTCTGGGCCGCCAGCCGCCCCTGCAAGGCGTTTAACGCATCGACCAATGCCCGCGCCCTGTCCAGATCGGCGCCGACCCGCGCATCGTCGCGCGAGGCGTAGAGGTCGGTCAGGTCCCACAGAGGGGCTTCGGCGTTGGGGGTCTTGAAGGGCGCGTTCATGCCCCTGTTCTGGGGATGTCGGGGGACGGCCGCAACCTTCCGTCGCGCTTTCTTGGCGATGTCGCTCGTGCAATCCTGCGTTTCGGAGGCCGACACATGACCGAAACGCTGCATCAGGACACCGGCCGAACGGGCCTGGGCGGGGCGTCGGGCCTGTTCGCGATTCGGCTGGCAACCGGCCTCGTTCAGGGTCTGGCGCTCTACCTGCTGTATCTGGCGGCGGACGGCCGGACCTGGCCCGCGACCCAGCCGGCGCTGTTCGGCGCCCTGGCCCTGGCGGCGGGCTATGGTCCAGTGACGGTGCTGGCTGCGGCGGGACGGATCAAGCCGGCGGCCGTGATCCTGTGGACGATAGTCGCCGCCGCCGTCCTGGCGCTGCTGGGCGCGCACGACGTGGCGCGTCAGGCGCTGGAGCCCTCGCGTCAGCCGCCCTTTCTCAGCTTCTCGGTCCTGGCGTTCGGCGCGGCCGCCCTGTTCATCGCCCATCATCTGATCGTGCCGACGATCCGCGAACGGCGATGGATCGTCGACTATCCCGAATATTTCGACCTGACCTGGAAGGCCGGGGTGCAGCTTGTGCTGTCGCTGGGCTTCACCGCCGCCTTCTGGATTCTGCTGCATCTGGGCGCGGCCCTGTTCGGCATGATCGGCCTGACCTTCCTGCGGGAGCTGCTCGGCGAAGCCTGGTTCGCCATTCCGGTGACGGCCCTGACCTTCGCCACGGCGGTTCAGTTGACCGACGTGCGCGACGGCCTGATCCGGGGCGTGCGAACCGTGGCCCTGATGCTGCTGTCGTGGCTGTTGCTGGTCATGACGGTTCTGGTCGCCGGCTTCCTGGCCGCCCTGCCCTTCACCGGACTGGACGGCCTGTGGGAGACGCGCAGCGCCACGGCCCTGGTCCTGTCGGCCGCCGCCGCCCTGATCGTGCTGATCAACACCGCCTATCAGGATGGACGCGCCGACAATCTGCCGCCTCGGGTGCTGAGATACGGCGTCCGCGTCGCCTCGGTGCTGATCGCCCCGCTGATCGTTCTGGCCGTCTGGGGGCTGGCGCTGCGGATCGGCCAGCACGGCCTGACGCCGGATCGCATCATCGCCGCCGCCTGCACCCTGGTCGGAACCGTCTATGGGGCGGGCTATCTGCTGGCGGCGGTCAGACCGGGCGGGTGGATGAGGCCGCTGGAGCGGACCAATGTCCTCTCCGCCGTCCTGTCGGTGCTGGTCATCCTGGCCCTGTTCAGCCCGCTGGCCGATCCGGCGCGGATGTCGGTGAAGGATCAGGTCGCCCGGCTGGAGCGGGGCGCGGTCCCCGTCGGCGATTTCGACTATGATTTCCTGCGGTTCGAGAGCGGCAAGGTCGGCGTCGCCGCGCTGGAGAAACTGACGCGCTCGACCGACGCCGAGGTCGCCCGGCTGGCCCGCGCCGCCAAGGCCCGCGACTATCGTTCGGGCGATACGCCGAAGGCGCTTCGCGATCGCGCCGCCGCCGTTCGTCTTCGCGCCGCGCCGGGCCAGACCGTTCCCGCCAGCTTCACCCGGCAGTTGGACCGCCACGTCGATCAGCTTTACGCCTGCATCGCCGAGAGCCCCTGCGTGGTGCGGACCTTGCCGTTCGCGGACGGCCGACCGCATCTGCTGCTCGCTGCGGGCCAGGCGATCCTGGCCTTCGTTCAGGAGCCCGCCGGGGACTGGCGGATGATCGCCCGCTATCAGGACGCCTGCGGGGCCGGCGAAGACCTGAAGGCCGGCCTGACGGAGGGAGCGACGCCGACGCCGGCGACCCTGCCGGACCTGACCGTGGGCGGCCGGACGCTGCAGGCGACGCCCGAGGTCCGGTGCGGGGCGTCGAACTGACGGTTAACGCCCCGCTCACCACGCCCCCTCACCCGTTTTTCACCTCGCGACCCTAGAAATCGTCCCGAAACGGGTCAGTCGCGGACGGCGGCGGCCGACGGAAGAGGGGCTTTCATGGCCAAGACCATTCTGGTCGTCGACGACGATCCGACCCAGCGCCGGCTGATCCAGGCCGTGCTGGAACGCGACGGATACGCCGTGGTCCATGCGACGGGCGGCGGCGAGGCCATCGACCGGATGACCAACGGCGGCGGGGCCGACCTGGTCCTGCTGGACATGGTGATGCCCGAGATGTCGGGCCTGGAATGCCTGGCCGAACTGCGCAGCGCCGGCGTCGCCGAGCCGGTGATCGTGCTGACCGCCAACGGCGGCATCGACATGGTGGTCAAGGCCATGCAGGCCGGAGCCCAGGACTTCTTCGTCAAGCCGGTGGGGCCGGAACGGCTGCTGATCGGGGTGCGAAACGCGCTTCAGATGAAACGGCTGACGGCCGAGGTCGGGCGCCTGACCAAGCGCGCCCAGGGCCGCGCCAGTTTCGACGACATCGTCGGCGACAGCCCGGCCATGCGGATGGTCAAGGCGCTGGGCGCCCGCGCCGCCAAATCCTCGATCCCCGTGCTGATCACCGGCGAGAGCGGCGTCGGCAAGGAGGTCATCGCCCGCGCCCTGCACGGCGCCAGCGACCGGGCGGGCAAGCCGTTCGTGGCCGTCAACTGCGGCGCCCTGCCCGCCAATCTGATCGAATCGATCCTGTTCGGGCACGAGAAGGGCGCCTTCACCGGGGCGGTCGACAAGACGCTGGGCAAGTTCCGCGAGGCGGACGGCGGCACCCTGTTCCTGGACGAGATCGGCGAACTGCCGCTGGACATGCAGGTCAAGCTGCTGCGCGCCCTGCAGGAAGGCGAGATCGATCCGGTCGGCGGCAAGCGGCCGGTCAAGATCGACGTCCGTATCGTCTCGGCGACCAATCGCGACCCGGCCCAGCAGGTCAGGGACGGCGCCTTCCGCGAGGACCTGTTCTATCGCCTGAATGTCTTCCCCATCGAGGCCCCGTCGCTGCGCGACCGCCGCGAGGACATTGCGGCCCTGGTCGATCATTTCATCGCCCGCTTCAACGCCGAGGAAGGCAAGCGGATCGCCGGCTGCGCGCCCGAGACCCTGGCCCTGCTGCAAGGGTTCGACTGGCCCGGCAATGTGCGCCAGCTGGAGAATGCGGTGTTCCGCGCCATCGTCCTGGCCGACGCCCCCTTCCTGCAACCGCACGATTTCCCGGCCATATCGGGCGTCGCCGCCCCGATGCCGGACGCCCGCCCGCTTCACGCCGCGACGCTGGCCAACGCCCAGACCGAGGCCGCCGGCGGCGAGCAGCCGATCCGCATTCTGGACGAGCGCGGCCATCTGCGGACGCTGGAAGAGATCGAACGCGACCTGATCCAGCACGCCATCGAGGTCTATGCCGGTCACATGAGCGAGATCGCCCGCCGCCTCGGCATCGGCCGCTCGACCCTGTATCGCAAGGTCCGCGAACAGGGGCTGGAAGGTCAGCTGAAAGAGGCGGGGTGAGGGCTACCCGTCCGTTTCCAACCGCTTCAGTAAGGCCGCCACACTTCCCTCTCCGTCATCTTCGGGCTTGACCCGAGGATCGGGCGCCCAGCCGCACAAATGGGATACAAATTCCGCCCACTTCGGCCTCACTCGTTCGATGAGTTCGAGCTTCCTGCTGGCCAGGATAGAGGTGGCGATGAGGGGGCGTCGCCCGTCCATCAATGCAGAGTTGATGGATACCCTCGATCCTCGGGTCAAGCCCGAGGATGACGACGGTTATGGATTCGGCGGCTTGCGCCCCCAGCGGCGTTTCGGCTCTTCGCCCTTGGCCTTGGCGGTGATTTCTTTCAGTTTGCGGCCCTGCATGGCGGAGAGGGCCTGGCCCGGCGCGCCTTTTTCGGGGTCGGCGAAGGCGCGGCCGTGGGTCTTTACGCGCTCGCCGACCGAATCGAGGAACTCGCCCTCCCATTCGGACAGAGAAACGCCCGCCTGCTCTGCCGAGCGGCGGGCGCGTTTCAGGGCGTTCAGGGCCGCGCGCTGGGCGGCCTTGCGTTGGGCTTCAAAAGGGCTTGGCGGCGGTTTTCGCTTCAAGCCGGGTCAGCCTCAGATCTCGCCCAGGGCCGACATATAGAGGTCCAGGATGGCGTCCTCTTCCTGGCGCTTGGCCTTGTCCTGTTTGCGGATGCGGATGACCTTGCGCAGGATCTTGACGTCGTAGCCCTCGCCCTTGGCCTCGGCGAAGACCTCCTTCATGTCGGTCATGACGGCCTGTTTGTCCTCTTCGAGGCGCTCCAGACGCTCGATGATGGTGCGCAGGCGGCCCTGGGCCGTGGCGGTGAGAACGTCGGAACCACCGTCGAACGAGGCGTCGTCAGCCATGGGGAATACTCCAGAAATCAGGCGCGGACGCTAACCATGCCGGTCGGCGCGCGACAACCGCGAACACGAAAAAGGCCGCGGACAAAATCCGCAGCCTGTGGATCGTCAGCAAGACGCCGTGCGCTCACGCCGCCAAAGCGGCGCGCAAACGAACCAGCTTAGCCTTGCTTCGCCTTGAAGCGCGGGTCGGTCTTGTTGATGACGAAGACGACGCCCTTGCGACGCACGACCTTGCAGTCGCGGTGGCGGGTCTTCAGGGACTTGAGCGAGCTACGGACCTTCATGGTCGGACGTCCTGAGAGAAACCAATAAGAAAGCCGCTGACCCGGTCGGATCGCGGCGGAGGCGGTCGTATAGAGAGACGGTTCGCCAAGGTCAACCCGCCAATGGCCGAAACCCCGCAGAACCCAGGCCCCGCCTGCTCAGACGCCCCATTCCAGCAATGTGCTCAAGCAACCCGAAGGGCGATAGCACGCTCGAATCCGTGCTCAAGTAGCCCGAAGGGCGATAGCACCCTCAAAAAGAGATGGAGGCCTGACCTCCGAGTCGAACGGAGGGTTTACGGGGTTGCACGCCCGTTGCGTCGCCACTCCGCCATCAGGCCGTCAGAGGACGGTGCGGTGATACGCCGCAGGCGTTAAGGCGTCGACGAAAAACACGGTTAATGACGCCGACAGGCGAACGACAAGGCAACGCTTTCGCCTCAAAGGCGCTTTATGAGGCCGTGAACCGGCATTCGCGCGGATGTCATTTCACGGCTGACCCCGGGGGCCCTAGTTTGAATCTCATGCGCTTTTCCTACCGCCTTCTTCTGATCGGCTGCGTCTCCGCCTGCGCGCCCATGCTGCCCGAGCCGCACGTCGCCCTGCCGACGCCGCAGCCCCAGCCGCAACCGGGCGCATCGGTCGCGACGCCCGCCCCCACGCCCCAGACGCCGCCGCTGGCCGCCTATGACCAGCAGGGATTCGAGGGCTGGAAACAGGGGTTCCTGGCGCGCAAGGGCGGCGCCCGCCGCGCCGAATACGCCCGTGAGCTGGAGGGTCTGACGCCCGATCCGACCGTGGTGCGGCTGGACCGGAACCAGCCCGAGTTCTCCAAGCCCGCCGGGGCCTATGTCCAGAACGCCGTGACCTCGGTGCGGATCGCCCAGGCCAAGCAGCGAATCGACCGCGTGCCGTGGTCGGTGGTCCAGCGGTTCGGCGTGCCCAGCGAAATCCTGGTCGGCGTCTGGGCCCAGGAAAGCGCCTTCGGTCAGGTGCAGGGCGATTACGACGTGATCCGTTCGCTGGCGACCCTGGCCTATGACGGGCGCCGCCGCGACTGGGCCGAGGGACAGTTGAAGGATGCGCTGGACATCGTCGTGGACGGCCGGCGCGACCGGGCGGGCCTGAAGGGCAGCTGGGCCGGGGCCATGGGCCAGACCCAGTTCATGCCCGACAACTATCTGCGCCTGGGCGTGGATCAGGACGGCGACGGCAAGGTGGACATCTGGGGCGACGACGCCGACGCCCTGGCCTCGGCCGCCAATCTCTTGGCCCAGGCCGGATGGAAGCGCGGCCAGGGCTGGGGATACGAGGTCGTCCTGCCCTCCGGCTTCGACTACGCCGAGGCGGAGGGGCCGAAGCACAATTGGGCCTATTGGGCGGCCAGGGGCGTGCGTCTGGCGCAGGGCGGGACGCCGAACGGCGCCGAGGCGCTGGAAGAGGCGACCATCCTGTTGCCGCAGGGGGCGAACGGCCCCGCTTTCCTGGCCCTGCCGAACCACTACGTCATCCGCCGCTACAACAACTCGGTCAGCTATGCGCTGGCGATCGGCCTGACGGCGGACGGGATCATGGGCAAGCCGCCCCTGACCAAGGCCTGGCCCAACGACCCGTCGATGTCGCGCGACCAGCGGATCGGGGCGCAACGGGCGCTGACCAAGCTGGGCTATGACACCCAGGGGGTGGATGGGGTGATCGGATCGAACACCCGCGCGGCCCTGCGCCGCTGGCAGATCGCCACGGGCCGGATCGCCGACGGCTATCTGACGCCGGCGCTGGCGGACGAGCTGATCCGCCGGGCGGGGTAAGGGCTTCATTCCGGGCAAGATTCGACGCTCCTGCCGTTGGGGCGGAGTTGATGGAGGGCTGGGCGGAGCGCCGGGCCTTCGCCCGGAGTTTGGTTTTAGAGTTACCGTTTCGACGAAGGGTTTGACGCTCCGCGCGGCTGGTTGACCTGCAAGCTCGGGGCGTCGAGCGGTGGCGGTCTTATCGCCTAACCCCATAAGCCTGCGACGGGTCGGCGGGGTCTGCGAAACCCCGTCCCGAGTGCGGCCGAGTATCCCCCTCGACCCTCCGACGGCGCTCCATGAGTCGCCGCCGGCGCGATGGAGTTTCACCACCGCTCCCGTTCCCTCCGCTCTCGCCGCCGCAAGGTCGCAGGCCAGGCGAGCCCTCCATGCGACGAGACGCGGTTAGAGTACGCGCGTTTGGAAGGGGGGATGGGAGATGGGGGACATAATTCGGCAAGCGGTTGGATTTGTTGGGAATGCACCAGCCGCATTGTGATGGCTGGGGCCGACCGCCGCCCACGGTCGTCATCCTCGGCCTTGTGCCGAGGATCCATAATCCCGGCAGTCGCCGCCGCGCCCTGATCTGGAAGCACCGAGCGTATGGATCCTCGGCACAAGGCCGAGGATGACGAAATGTAGTGGTGGGGGCGTCCGTCTCCTCCCCATTTCATGGCGAGGTGGCTCGGAGCGGAGCGGAGAGCCGGAGGGGTTCTCAGCCGCATCGCAGACGCCTGTGGGGCTTCAAGAGCCCCTCCACCGCTTCGCGGTCCCCCTCCCCACCATGTGGGGAGGAGACGATGTATTCAGCCCTTCACGCGCCACGTCGGGCCGTCGGGGCCGTCCATGACGATGACGTTCAGGGCGTTCAGGCGGTCGCGGATGCGGTCGGCCTCGGGCCAGTCCTTGGCGGCGCGGGCGGCGGCGCGTTGGTCCAGCAGGGCCTCGACCTCGGCCTTCAGGGCGGGATCGCCGCCCTCGAACCACACGTCCGGCGTCAGGGCCAGGACGCCCAGCAGGCCGGCGGCTTCGGCCAGGCTCCAGCGGGCCATGGCGACGTCGTTGATGTCGGCCTCGGCGTCGTTCAGAAGGTCGCGCAGGGCGTTTGCGAGACCAAACAGCTGGGCGATGGCGCCCGGGGTATTGAGGTCGTCCTCAAGCGCGTCCAGCACCGGACCCAGGGCGTTCTCGGCCAGCTCCATCTCGGCCTCGTCCAGCGTGGCCATGTCGAAGTCGGCCAGGGCCGCGTCGGCGTCGCGCAGGACGCCGTACAGGCGGTCCAGGTTCTTGCGGCTCTGATCCAGCAGGCCCTGGTTCCAGTCCAACGGCTGGCGATAGTGGGCGCTCAACAGCGCCCAGCGGACGACCTCGCCCGGCATGGCCTGGACCAGGTCGTGCAGCAGCAGGACGTTGCCGACCGACTTGGACATCTTTTCCGCGTCCACGGTCAGGAAGCCGTTGTGCATCCAGTAGCGGGCGTATTCGTCGTGGGCGTGGTCGCCGTGGGCATGGCCGTGGGCGCAGACCCCTTGGGCGATCTCGTTCTCATGATGAGGGAAGACCAGGTCGATGCCGCCGCCGTGGATGTCGATGGGCAGGCCCAGGTTCTGCTCGATCATGGCCGAGCATTCGATGTGCCAGCCGGGACGTCCCTCGCCCCACGGCGAGGGCCAGGACGGATCGTCCGCCTTGGACGGCTTCCACAGGACGAAGTCGTGGGGGTTCTTCTTGTAGGGGGCGACCTCGACGCGGGCGCCGGCGATCATGTCGTCCAGGTTCCGCCCCGACAGGGCGCCGTAGGCCTTGTAGGACGAGACGTCGAACAGGACATGCCCCTCGGCGGCATAGGCGCAGCCCGCGTCGACGATGGACTGGATCTGGGCGACGATGGCGGGGATATGGTCGGTGACGTGGGGCGCCATGTCGGGGGGCGACACGTTCAGCAGGCCCATGTCGGCCAGATAGGCGGCCTCGTAGCGGACGGTGATCTCGCCGATCGGCACGCCCTCGCGCGCGGCCTTCTGATTGATCTTGTCGTCAACGTCGGTGACGTTCCTGGCGTAGATCACATGGTCGGCGCCATAGGTCCGGCGCAGCAGCCGCACCAGCACGTCGAACACCACCGGCGGACGCGCATTGCCGATATGTGCATAGTCATAGACGGTCGGGCCGCAGACATAGAGGGTCACACGATCCTTGTTCCGGGGTTCGAACAGGCGCTTTTCACGGCGCAGGGTGTCGTGGATGTGCAGCGGCATTGAATAAGTCTTCAGCGGGTTTTCTTGCGGGACGGAGGGTCTGTCCCATATAGCGGCCTGATATACAGTCCCGATGGATTGTAGAAGGTAAACCGGGCGACCCCGCCCGCCCCGGCCGGAAAATCGAGTTCATGAGCGTCATCCCCGCCAAGCCCGTCCTCGTCGCGGACACCGTGCAGCGTCCGTCGCGCGAGCAGGCGCTGGAGGCGGTGCGGACCCTGATCGCCTGGGCCGGGGACAATCCCGAACGGCCGGGCCTGGTGGATACGCCCAAGCGGGTGGTGGACGCCTATGCCGAATGGTTCGACGGCTATGACGCCGATGCGGCCAAGGAGCTGAGCCGGACGTTCGAGGACGTGACGGGATACGACGACATGGTCATCCTGCGCGACATCGAGGTGGAGAGCCACTGCGAGCATCACATGGCCCCCTTCCTGGGCAAGGCCTATGTCGCCTATCTGCCCGGCGAGAAGGTGGTGGGGATCTCCAAGCTGGCGCGGGTGGTCGAGATCTATGCGCGGCGCCTGCAGAATCAGGAAACCCTGACCAACGACATCATCGAGGCCATCGAATCACACCTGCAGCCGCGCGGGGTCGCGGTGATGCTGGACGCCGAACACCAGTGCATGACCACGCGCGGGGTGCATCACCGGCACGTTTCGACCATCACGACCCGCTTCACCGGCGCCTTCAAGAACGATCCTGCCCTGATGGACCGTTTTCTGAAGCTGGCGAAGGCCTGAGGCCGGCGGCGGCGGGGGACTGTCGCGTATAATTGACGTTCGGGAACGACGGATCGTTTAGAACCGCTTTACAAGCGCGCAGCGGGACGCCAAGAACCGAACAAGCTTTCGGGCGATCCATAGGGAAATGCCGGCGCGGATTGCAGCCGGCGAGTAACGGAGACGATGCATGGCTGCGAAGATCGGCGGTTCCGGCGGGGACAAGCACACGATCGAACAGACGGCGGATATCAACATCACGCCGTTCATCGACATTCTGCTGGTGCTGATGATCATCTTCATGGTCGCCGCGCCGATGGCGACCGTCTCCATCCGTCTGGACCTGCCGCCCGCGCAGCCGCCGGTGAACCCGACCAAGGAAAAGGAACCGGTGTACATCACCATCCAGGAAAACGGTCAGCTGTTCCTGTCGGACAAGCAAACCTCGATCGACAACCTGCCCACCGACGTCTGCACCGCCCTGGGCGGCGGCGCCTGCCAGGAAGAGCGCGTGTTCGTCCGCGCCCAGCCGGAAGTGAAGTATAAGCAGTTCATGGAAGTCATGAACAAGATGCAGGAGAACGGCTTCTTCAAGGTCGGCCTGCTGAACGAAGACATCACCTGAGTTCAGGCTCAGTCCCAACGATCAGGGCCGCGTTCCGAAAGGGACGCGGCCTTTTTCTTCGTCCGGCGGGTGGGCGGATTGGGGCTTGCCGGATCGGCGCCGCGCCCGCTTGATGGCGCATCGGTTGTTCGAGGAGTTCGCCCATGCGTCGTCGCACCTTCCTGTCCGCCCTGCCCGTCGGGGTCATGGCGACGAGCGCGGCCCAGGCGCAGCAGCCGACCGCCGGCCCCGTTCCGCCAGCCCCCGTTCCGCAAGCCCCTGCCCGACCGGCCGACCCTTACGCCGGGATCGGCATCGGCGACCGGATCAGCGGGCCGAAGTTCATGGGACGCTCGACCGTCTGGGGCGCGAAGGGGGCGGCGGCGACGGCGCATCCGGCCGCCACCCTGATCGGCATAGACACCTTAAGGCGCGGCGGATCGGCCATCGACGCGGCCATCGCCATAAATGCGGCCCTGGGCTTTCTGGAGCCGACGGCCAACGGCATCGGCGGCGACGCCTACTGCCTGATGTGGGACCCGAAACAGAGGAAGGTCGTCGGCCTGAACGGCTCGGGGGCCAGTCCGCGCGGGCTGAGCCTGGAGACCGCGCGGTCCAGGGCCGTGGACGGCTATCTGCCCCGCTATGGCGCGGTGACGGTCAATGTGCCGGGCGCGGTGGACGCCTGGTGGAGCGCGCACCAGCGGTATGGAAAACTGCCGTGGAAAGACGTGCTGCTGCCGGTCGCGGAGCTGTGCGAACAGGGCGCGCCCGTGCCCCAGGTCATCGCCTACTATCTGGAACGCAACATGGCCGCCTTCGACCGGGGCCGGATTCCGATCGAGGAGAACGATAACAGGAAACGCATCTGGGCCGCCGGCGGGGCGACGCCAAAGGTGGGCGAGATGTTCGCCAACCCTTATCTCGGCAAGACGCTGCGGATGATCGCCGAAGGCGGGCGCGACGCCTTCTACGACGGCCCAATCGCCGACCGTATCGAAGCCTATTTCAAGCGGATCGGCGGCTGGATGACCCGCGCCGACATGGCCGCCCATCACACCGAATGGGTCGAGCCCATCCAGACCAACTATCGCGGCGTGGACGTCTTCGGCCTGGGGCCGAATACGCAGGGGCTGTCGACCAACCAGATCCTGAATATCTGCGAACAGTTCGATCTGAAGGCCATGGGCTTCCAGTCCGCCGCCTCGCTGCACGTCCAGGCCGAGGCCAAGCGGCTGGCGTTCGAGGACCGGGCGCGCTGGTTCGCCGACGACCGATTCTCGAAAACCCCGGTCGAGTGGCTGAACTCCAAGGCCTATGCCGCCGAACGCGCCAAACTGATCCGGCCGGATCGGGTGATGGACCGCGTCATGCCGGGCGACGCGCCGCACCACGGCGACACCACCTATTTCAGCGTCGCAGACAGCGACGGGATGATGGTCAGCTGGATTCAGTCCAACTATCGCGGCATGGGCTCGGGCCTGGCGCCGGACGACGGGTCGGAGCCGCTGGGCTTCATGTTCCAGGACCGGGGCGAACTGTTCGCCCTGACCGACGGCCACCCGAACGTCTATGCGCCGGGCAAGCGGCCGTTCCAGACCATCATTCCGGGTTTCGCGGTCAAGGACGGCGAGCCGTGGATGGCGTTCGGCGTCATGGGCGGCGCCATGCAGCCGCAGGGCCAGGCCCAGATCATCATCAACATGGTCGATTACGGGCTGGAGCCGCAGGCGGCGGGCGACGCCCCGCGCTGGCAGCACTACGGCTCGTCCGAGCCGACCGGCCAGCCGCAGGAGGGGACCGGGGTGCTGCATCTGGAGAGCGGCGTGCCCGAGGCGACCAAGGCCCAACTGCGAGCCATGGGCTGGACGCTGGGCGAACCGGACGGCGGGTTCGGCGGCTATCAGAACGTGATGAAACAGATGAACCCCGACGGGCGCTGGACCTATGGGGCGGCGACCGAGATGCGAAAGGACGGCATAGCTCTGGCCTATTGAAGGCTGGACGCAGGGACGGTCGGCGCTAAGGTGAGGCGGGGCTTTCGCCCCTGTCAGAGGTCGTCTCGGCGCGACGCCCGGTCACGGGCGCGGTCAGCCGCAAAGGGGCGCCTCTCGTGTGTTTGACACAGGAAGGACGCCCGGCGCCGGCCGAAAGGCGAGCCGTGGTCGGGCCATGCGGGCTTCGGGCCCCCGCCCTGCCGCCGCGGCGCCGGGCGTCTGTGTCGCAGGAGACGATGAATGGGCCAGATGGCGATCTATGTTCCGATCCTGACGCCCCTCGCGGTCCTGATCGGCGCCGCCGTGCTGCTGAGCCGTTTCCGGCGCGTGCGGGTCAACAGCTGGGAGCGGACGGCGGTTTATATCGACGGCGCGTTCGACCGTCTGCTGGCGCCGGGGGTGCATCGGCTGTGGAAGGGGCATGGTCGGCTGACGCTGGCGCCCGTCACCCTGGACCGGCAGGTGCGGTCGGTGCGGGCCGATGTCCTGTCCGTCGAACGGATGCCGCTGCGCCTGACCGCCTCGGCCCTGTTCCGCATCGAGAACGCCGAACTGTCGCTGCGCGAGCCGGTCGAGCCGCGCCTCGATCTGGCGGTCCAGTCCGCCCTGATCCGCCTGGCGGCCGAGACGCCGCTGGAAACCCTGCTGGCCCAGGCGCCGGAGACGGCCGACGCCCTGGGCGCGCGGGTGGGCGAGACGGTCGGCGCCGCGCGGGTCGAAAGGGTCGAGATCGCCGCCGTCACCCTGCCGCCCGAGATTCGCCGGCTGATGAGCGATGTCGAGCGGGCGCGGCTGGACGGTCTGGCGGCGCTGGAACGCGCCCGCGGCGAACAGGCGGCCCTGCGCGCCCTGGCCAATGCGGCGCGCCTGTTGAAGGACAATCCCGAGCTGGCGCAGCTGCGGCTGCTGCAGACGGCCGAAAACGCCAAGGCCGCGACCATCGTCATCGGCGACGCCCCCCGGCAATGACCCGCGAGGAGGTGCGCGCCCTTCTGCTGTCGTTTCCGGGCGTGGAGGACGGCGTGTCCTATGGCGAGCCGTCGTTCAAGGTCAGGGGCAGGTTCTTCACCTGGATGAGGCCCGCCCTGGACGACAGCATCGTGGTCCATCTGGATAATCTGGACGAACGCGACCTGTTGATCGAGATGGACCCCGCCGTCTTTCACTTCACCGACCATTATCGCGACCACGCCATCGTGCTGGCGCGGATCGCCACGGTCGATCCCGTCTGGCTGAAGGCGGCCTTGGAGAAACGCTGGCGCAGGGTCGCCCCCAGGGCGCTGACGAAAGCCGTCGACGCGGGCTTGACCTGACGCGAGGGAAATCGGGCAAGGTCCGTTTACAATAACAACGGACGGGATGACATGGCGGTCGGAGTCGAGGACTGGATGATCGAGGCCCGCGACGGCTGGCCGCTGGCGGCGACGCTGTTCCGCCCCGACAGCCCCCGAATGGCGGTGCTGATGTCGGCGGGCACCGGGTTTCCGCGCGGATTCTATGGCCGGTTCGCGCGCTGGATGGCCGAACGCGGGGCGGTGGTCCTGACCTATGACTATCGCGGGATCGGCGGGTCGCGGCCGGACGATCTGGCGGCGATGCGGATGGACTATCCCGACTGGGGGCGGCTGGACATGCCCGCCGCGCTGGAGGCGCTGAAGGCGGCGGCGCCCGGCCTGCCGGTCTTTCACGTCGGGCACAGCGTCGGCGGCCATTTCGTCGGCTTCATGCCCAATCAGGCCGAGGTCGACCGCCACGCCTTCGTCTCGGTCGGGACGGGCTGGTGGGGCGGACACCACCGATCCTACAACCCGTTCGAGCTGTTCTTCTGGCTGGTTCTGGGCCCCGGCGACATCCGCCGGCACGGCTATGTCCGCAGCGGCAGGCTGTGGCGCGGGACCGACCTGCCGCGCGGCGTGTTCCAGACGTGGAAGCGATGGTGCTTGAAGCCGAGCTATTTCCTGACGGAGCTGGCCGACGGGCGGCTGGAGCCGCAGCAGTTCGACAGGGTGACGGCGCCGATCCGGTCGTGGATCTTCAGCGACGATCCCATCGCCACGCCGGGCACCGGACGGCGGCTGCTGGACGCCTATCGCGCCGCGCCCGCCGAAATCCGCCGCCGCGCCCCCCGCGACTATGGCGTCAAACGCATCGGTCACGAGGGGGCGTTCAGAAAGGGACTGGAGCCGCTGTGGGAGGAAATCCTGGAATGGTTCGAGGCGGGTCTTTCGGCGGCCCGGCCGAGCGCCTAATTCCGTCCCTCCTCCCCCGACGCTCAGGAGCGCCCCATGGCCTATGGCGACCAGCCCACCATCACCGTCGACGACGTCGAAATCCCCCTGTTGGGGTTCGGCACCTGGCAGCTGGAGGCGGACGACGCGCGGCGCATGGTCGCCGAGGCGCTGCGGATCGGATACCGCCACATCGACACGGCCTGGATCTACAAGAACGAAAAGGCGGTGGGCGAAGGCCTGCGAGATTCGGGGCTGGCGCGCGACGACTTCTTCCTGACCACCAAGATCTGGGTCGAGCATTTCGACCATGACGGCCTGCTGCGTCAGGCGCAGGAATCGGCGGACAGCCTGGGAACGGTTCCCGACCTGCTGCTGCTGCACTGGCCCAAGGCGACACCCTCGTTCGAGGAGACGCTGGGCGCCCTGAACGAAGCCAAAGACCAGGGGCTGACCCGGTCGATCGGCGTGTCCAACTTCCCGTCGAAGGAATTCCGTCAGGCGCAGGCCCTGTCGAAGGCGCGGCTGATCACCGACCAGGTCGAGCATCACCCCTATCTGGGCGTCGATCGTCTGGTCGCCACGGCGGCCGAACTGGGGTCGTCGATCACCGCCTGGTCGCCGCTGGCCCAAGGCAAGATCGCCGATGACGCCACGATCAGCCAGATCGGCCAGGCCCACGGCAAGACCAACGGCCAGGTGACGCTGCGCTGGCTGATCCAGAACCGGATCATCGCCATTCCGCGCACTTCCAAGGAAAGCCGCGCGCGCGAGAATTTCGACATCTTCGACTTCGAACTGTCGGCCGAGGAGATGCAGCGGATGAACGCCCTGGATCGCGGCGAACGCATCGGCGACTGGATCGACCCGGCGTTCCAGTGGGACAAGCCGGGGGCCTGACCGCCAGGGGTGCGGCCGCGCGGGGCGTGACAGCGGGGCGCGAGCCGCCTAAGCCACGCCTCATGGCCTATAAATCCCTGCGTGACTTCATCCAGCAACTGGAAGCCGACGGCGAGCTTGTGCGGGTGTCCGAGCCGGTCTCGACTGTGCTGGAGATGACCGAGATCCAGACCCGGCTGCTGCGGAACGGCGGCCCGGCGGTGCTGTTCGAAAAGCCGGTCATGCCGGACGGGTCGATCAGCCCCATTCCCTGCCTGGCCAATCTGTTCGGCACGGTGAAGCGGGTGGCGATGGGGGTGACGCTGGAAGGCAAGGCGCGCACCACGACGGCGGAACTGCGCGAGGTCGGCGAACTGCTGGCCTTCCTGAGGAATCCGACGCCGCCGCGCGGACTTGGCGATGCGATGGAGATGCTGCCGCTGGCGCAGACCGTCATGTCGATGCGGCCCAAGACCGTGAAGAAGGCGCCGGTGCAGGAGGTGGTGCTGAAGGGCGACAAGATCGACCTGACCGCCCTTCCCGTCCAGTCATGCTGGCCCGGAGAGCCCGCGCCCCTGATCACCTGGGGCCTGGTCGTGACCAAGGGGCCGTCGGACGACCGCGAGGACGATTTCAACCTGGGCATCTATCGGATGCAGGTGCTGGGCAAGGACAAGGCCATCATGCGCTGGCTGGCGCACCGGGGCGGGGCGCAACACTACGCCCGGCACAAGAAGGCCGGAAAGCGCGAGCCCCTGCCCTGCGCCGTGGTGCTGGGCGCCGATCCGGGCACCATACTGGCGGCGGTGACGCCAGTGCCGGACACCCTGTCGGAATATCAGTTCGCGGGCCTGATGCGGGGCGCCAAGGCCGAATTAGTTCCGTGCAAAACCGTGCCCCTGATGGTCCCGGCCCAGGCCGAGATCGTGCTGGAAGGCCATGTCCTGCTGGACGAGTTCGAGGACGAAGGCCCGTATGGCGACCACACCGGCTATTACAACTCGGTCGAGAAGTTCCCGGTGTTCCAGGTCAGCGCCATCACCATGCGCCGCGACCCCATCTATCTGACCACCTTCACGGGGCGGCCGCCGGACGAGCCGAGCGTGCTGGGCGAGGCGCTGAACGAGGTCTTCATTCCCCTGTTGCGCCAGCAGTTCCCCGAGATCGTCGATTTCTGGCTGCCGCCCGAAGGATGCAGCTACCGGATCGCCGTGGTGTCGATGAAGAAGGCCTATCCGGGCCACGCCAAGCGGGTGATGCTGGGCGTCTGGAGCTATCTGCGCCAGTTCATGTACACCAAATGGGTCATCGTGGTGGACGACGACATCGACGCCCGCGACTGGAAGGACGTCATGTGGGCCATCTCGACCAAGATGGACCCGGCGCGCGACATCACGGTGATCGAATCCACGCCCATCGACTATCTGGACTTCGCCTCGCCCGAGAGCGGCCTGGGCTCCAAGATCGGCCTGGACGCCACCGACAAGTGGGAACCCGAGACCAAGCGCGAATGGGGCGAGGAGATCCGCATGGATCAGGCCGTCATCGACCGGGTTTCCGACATATGGGACAAGCTGGGCCTGCCCGGCGACGGCAAGCCGATCTGGAAGTGAAGCGCCTTCAAGCACTTGCGATTTCGTCGCACGGCAAAGGCGTTTTTTGAGAACCCAACCTTTGCCGTAGGTGTTTCTCTTTACACTGAGCCGAGGCGGAACCCGGCTCCTCATGGAAGGGAAAACCTATGAAGTCTCGGACAGCGGTTAGCGCGATGGCCTTGGTCTGCGCGATGACGATGGGCCTGGCGGCCTGCGGACAGGGCGACGGCAAGCCCGGCCCCAACGGCAGAACCGAATCCGTGAAAGCCGCCTCCGGCGACGAGGCCACGCAGCAGAAGTTCGGCCTCTACACCGAAGCCTTCAACAAGCTGATCGACGAACACTGGGGCGTGCCCGAGAACTTCGGCAAATACGAGAAGCTGAACGTGCCGGCGGCCGATCCCGGCAGTTCGATCTATTTCCCCGAGAACATCACGACGCTGGAGCAGTCCATCGCCAAGCTGAAGGAGGCGCGCGCCCTGTCCGGCGGCGGCAAGAGCCAGCGCGCCGATGCGGCGGTGGACAAGCTGATCCCGCAGCTTGAGGCCCTGCTGGCGCAATGGAGGACGCTGACCCCCTATTTCGAATCCCGCGCCTATCGCGACGACGGCCTGGCCAAGGCCAAGGCCGCGCACCCGGCCCTGATGGCCGCCTATCAGGCCTCGCTCGCCGGGATCGGCGAACTGGATGCGGCCCTGTCGGAGTACCAGCGCGCGCGCAACGCCGCCCAGATCGCCGCCCTGACCAAGTCCGGCCATACGGCGGAGGCCAGCCTGGTCGACGCCATGCAGAAGGCCGATCACTTCACCACCGCCGTCCTGGAGGACAAGCCGGAAGAGGCCGACCGCCTGCTGCCCGGCCTGGTCGAGGCGACAGCCAAGGTGCGCGAGGCCGAGACGAAGATGGCGACCGACGCGGCGAACAAGTCCGAGTTCAGTTCGATCGCCAACCGGCTGGATTCGATGATCGGCTCGTGGCGCGACTACAAGCAGAGCAAGTCGGACTACGAGCGCGAGAGCATCGTCAGCGACTACAACAGCGCCATCGACCGGATGGACGACGTCGAAATGCCGTCCTGATCGCGACCCCGTCCCCGTCACGGCGTCCGTGACGGGGACGGATCGGCGAACCGCCAAGCTTGGCGCGGTTGAAACTTGTCACACAGCGGCAATCGGCTCACGAAGGGGCTATGCGATCCCCTTTTCTGGTCACGGCGCTGGTCGCCGCCCTTGCCTGTAGCGTGAGCCCCGCCATGTCCCAGACCCCGCCTGCGTCGCGTCCCAACGCCGCCCCCTGGGACCAGCCGTTCCTGCCGCCCATCCTGCCGTGGGACGGGGCGTCCAGGGCGCTGTTGCGGGGGGCGTCCGATCCCTGGGTCACGGCGTTCGAGGCCGATCCGGCCCATGATTTTTCGCCGAACTACGCTGACACCCGCGCCTGGTTCGACCGGCTGGATCAGGCCAGCGACCTGATCCGCATCGAACAGTTCGGCGTCTCGCCCGAGGGACGGCCCATCTATGCGGTGATCGCCTCCAAGGACGGGGCCGCCTTCGATCCGGCCAAGCCCGTGCTGATGATCCAGGCCGGCATCCACCCCGGCGAGATCGACGGCAAGGACGCGGGCATGATGCTGCTTCGCGACATCGCCTTCTATGGCAAGGACGCCCTGCTGGACCGGGTGAATCTGATCCTGATCCCGATCCTGAGTGTGGACGGGCATGAGCGGGCATCCGCCTATTCCCGCCCCAACCAGCGCGGGCCGCGCATCCAGGGCTGGCGCAACACCGCGACCAACCAGAATCTGAACCGCGACTATCTGAAGCTGGACCAGCCCGAGATGCGGGCGGTGCGGGGTCTGATCCTGAAATACCGGCCGGACCTGTATGTGGACGTCCATGTCACCGACGGCATGGATTATCAGTACGACGTCACCTTCGGCTTCAACGGCGAGGACGGGGCGTTCAGCCGCTCGCCCCACGGCTCGGCCTGGCTGGATACGGTGTTCAAGCCGGCGATGAACGCGGCGCTGGAGCGCGAAGGCCATATCCCCGGCGAGCTGGTGTTCGGCCTGGACGACGACGATCCGAAGAAGGGCCTGTCGGACGGCGGCCTGGGCGAGCGGTTCTCCAACGGCTGGGGGGCGGCGGCCCATGTGCCGACGATCCTGATCGAGAACCACAGCCTGAAACCGCACGAGCAGCGGGTGCTGGGCGCCTATGTCTTCATCGAGGAGGCGATGCGGCTGCTGGCCGACAAGGGTTCGGCCCTGCGCGCCGCGACCGATCGGGACAGGGCGCTGCGTCCCGCCGAAATCCCCGCCAATTTCGAGGCCGACGACGCGCCGTCGTCCACCCGTCCGTTCAAGGGCGTGCTGTACGAAATGTACGACAGCCCCGCCTCGGGCCGGAAGGAGATCCGCTGGCTGGGCCGGCCCGATCCCGACATCTGGCAGATGCCCTTCTATGGCTCCAAACCGGGCCTGATGCTGAATCGCCCGGCCGCCTACTGGATTCCCGGCTATCGCACCGACATCATCGAGCGGCTGAAGGCGCACGGGGTCGAGATGGAGACGCTGGCGGCGCCGCGCACGGTCAATCTGTCGATGCTGCGTCTGGTGGAACCCAAACTGGCGACGCGCGCCAACGAGGGGCACGTCCAGGCCTCGGTGAAGACGGTCGAGGTCGAGAAACGCGACTGGACCTACCCGCCCGGCTCGGTGCGCGTGTCGACCGACCAGCCGCTGGGCGACATCGTGGTGCTGTTGCTGGAGCCGCAGTCCAGCGAGAGCTTCTTCGCCTGGGGGATGTTCCCCGAGGTCATGAGCCGCGTCGAATATATCGAGGCCTACGCCATCGCGCCGCTGGCCGAAAAGATGCTGGCCGCCGATCCGGCGCTGAAGGCCGCCTTCGAGGCCAGGCTGGCGGCCGATCCCGCCTTCGCGGCCGATCCGCAGGCGCGTCTGGCCTGGTTCTATGAACGGACGCCCTTCTATGACGACCACTATCTGCTCTATCCCGTCGGGCGCGAGGACTGATCGATGAGTTCGCCGCTGATGCTGGCCATACAGGCCGCCGCCCTGTGGAGCGGTCTGCTGATCCTGATGATGCTGGTGCTGTCGGGCATCGTGGTCAGCGGACGGCGCAAGCACATGGTGTCGCTGGGCGACGGCGGGAACGCCGACCTGATGGCGGCCAGCCGCGCCTTCGGCAATCTGGTGGAATATGCGACGCCGGGGATGATCGCCATGCTGCTGCTGGCCGCCGTCGGCGCGCCCGCCTGGATGGTGCATGGGGTTGGGGCGACGCTGCTGGCCGGGCGGATCAGCCACGCCCTGGGCCTGTTGTTACAGACCGGGCCGTCGCTGGGCCGGGTGGTTGGGATGCTGCTGACCTGGGTGGCGCTGCTGACCGCCGCCGTGGGGCTGATCGCCTTCGCCGTCGTCTGACGCGGTTGCGGTGCAGCGGGCCGTCCGCCATATCGGGGCATGACTGACGCCTCCGTTTCCGCCGATCTTCTGAATGACATCGTCCAGGCCGCGCTGAAGGCCGGCGCCGACGCGGCGGAGGCGGTCAGCGCCGACCGCCGCTCCCTGTCGGTCGGGGTGCGAAACGGCGGGCTGGAGGATGTGGAGCGCGAGGAATCGCGCGACCTGGGCCTGAGGGTCTTCGTGGGCCGCCGCCAGGCGTCGGTGTCGGCGTCGGACCTGTCGCCCGCGACCCGGGCGCGGCTGGTCGAGCGCGCGGTGGCCATGGCGCGACTGGCGCCCGAAGACCCCCACGCCGGTCTGGCGCCGCAGGACCGGCTGGCGCGCGGCCCCCTGCCCGACCTGGACCTGTTCGACGCCACCGAGCGCAGCGCCGAGGCGCTGGAAGCCGCCGCCGCCGAGGCCGAGGCCGCCGCCCTGGCCGTGACCGGCGTGGCGCGATCCGAGGGCGGTCACGCCTCCTGGGCCTCCAGCCGCTGGCGGCTGGTCACGTCGCACGGGTTCGACGGCGCCTATGAGGGGTCGGCCTTCTCGCTGGGCGTCGGGGTCATTGCCGAAAAGGACGGGGCGATGGAGCGCGGCGGCGAGAGCCGGTCGACCCGCCACCTGTCCGACCTGCCCGGCGCCGAACGGATCGGGCGGACGGCCGGCGAGCGGGCGATTGCTCGCGTGGGACCGCGAAAGATCGCCTCGACCACCGCCCCCGTCATCTTCGACAACCGGATGGCCGGCCAGATCGTGTCGCCGGCGCTGGGGGCCATATCGGGTCCGTCGATCGCGCGCGGCACCTCCTTCCTGAAGGACCGGCTGGGCCAGCCGGTGTTCGCGCCGGGCGTCGCCCTGATCGACGATCCGTTCCGCCCGCGCGGCATGGGGTCCACGCCGTTCGACGACGAGGGCGTGGCGGTCGAACGACGCGCCCTGTTCGACGACGGCGTCCTGACCACCTGGCTTTTGAACAGCGCCTCGGCGCGGCAACTGGGCCTGCAGTCGACGGGCCATGCGTCGCGGGGCCTGGCCGGGCCGTCCGGCGTCTCGACCCACAATTTGCATATGGAGCCGGGCGAGCGCGATCTGGCGGGCCTGATGGCTGATGCCGGGTCGGGCCTGCTGGTGACGTCGATGTTCGGGCCGTCGCTGAACGGCAATACGGGCGACTGGTCCGCCGGGGTGTCCGGCTTCTGGTTCGAGAACGGCGTCATCGCCTATCCGGTCAGCGAAGTGACCGTGGCCGGCAAGCTGACCGACCTCTATCTGCGGATCGAGCGGGGCTCGGACCTGGAGTTCCGGGGTGGCTTCAACGTGCCCAGTCTGATGTTCGACGCGGTGGCCATCGCCGGCAAATGACGGACCTGAACGCCGACCTCGACCTGATCCGCCAGGCCGCCATCGACGCGGGCGCCCTGGCCATCGCCGAGCGCGAGGCGGGGCTGACGACCCAGGCCAAGCCCGGCGGTTCGCCCGTCACCAGCGGCGATCTGAAGGTCGACGCCATGCTGAAGGACCGGCTTCTGGCGGCGCGGCCCGACTATGGCTGGCTGTCGGAAGAGACGGCGGATTCGCCGCAGCGGCTGTCGAAACGGCGCATCTTCGTGGTCGATCCAATCGACGGCACGGTCGCCTATATGAAGCGGACGCCGTGGTGGTGCGTGCCCATCTGCGTGGTCGAGGACGGTCAGGTCGTCGCCGCCGTCATCCATGCGCCCGAGGTCGAGGAAACCTATGCCGCCGTGCGCGGGGGCGGGGCGACGCGCAACGGCCGGCCGATCCAGGCCTCGGACGTCGACACGCTGGAGGACGCCTCGGTCCTGGGCGACGCGCGGCTGATCCAGGCGCCCTGGTTCGAGGAGCCGTGGCCGCCGATGCGGTTCGAGAAGCGCAACGCCCTGGCCTATCGCATGGCGCTGGTGGCGTCGGGCGCGTTCGACGCGGCCCTGGCCCTGACGCCCAAATGGGACTGGGACGTGGCCGCCGGCTGGCTGATCGCCACCGAGGCGGGGGCCAGGGTCAGCGACCATCACGGCCGCCCCTGGGCCTTCAACCGGCCCGACCCGCGCCAGGCCAGCCTGGTCTGCGCCGCCCCCCTGATCCAGCCGATGATCGTGCAGCGCTGTAAAAACGTGCCGTTTTCGACCTGAGGCGAGGGCGGAAAAACCCCGGCCCGCATTGATCCGAGGCCATTCTCGGCCTATTGCGCGCGCAAAGCCCCCTCCCCCAACGCCTGGATTGTCGATGCCCGACCAAAACACCGTCCCGCCCCAGCTTCTGCACATCGTCATCGGCGGCGAGCTGCGTCACCTCGGCGAACCGACCTTCCGCGACCTGTCGCAGGTCGAATTCGTCGGCGCTTTCGGCAGCTACGACGAGGCCAAGAAGGCGTGGAAGGCCCGCGCCCAGGCCACCGTGGACAACGCCCACATGCGCTACTTCATCCTGCACGCCCACAAGCTGATCGACCCGCGCGCCGACGCGGCCCAGGACTGACGTCAGACGTGCGACATCGGGGCGTGCGACGTCGGGGCGACCGAACCGGCGCCCCGATCCGACGTTTCGGTCCATAGTCGAGGACGACCATGAATCTGGAACCGCAACAGACCTTTCAACTGATCAGCCTGCTGGCCGTGCTGGCGCTGTTCAGTTTTTCGCTGCGCGACAAGATGAACTATGCGCGCTGGTTCAAGAAGTGGGAAGCCGACCGAAAGGCCCGGCGCGACGCCGAACTGGCCGCCGAGGCGCGCGAGCGTGGCGAAGGCGACAAGACCGGCCCCTGGGGCTGAATTCTCGCCTAAATGCGCGCGCCTGCCGATCTCGCCACCTTATCCCGAGAGCAGATGGTCCAGCGTCCATCCCGATAGAAACAGGATTTAGACGGATCACATGCGGCGGGAATATACACGAGAAGAACGCTTACACCGGGCCGCGCGCCGCGTGGCGATGCATATTCGCGGCATGTGGCAAGAGAAGGGGAACTCTGACACCCGACTGCTGAATCCGCCCCTGATCCCTGACGACCTAGTGATCGTTGGACGGTCAGTCGCGATCGGCGCCACCTATCGCGAACATGTCGTTCCTCGGCGGGTGATCGTGGAAGCCTGCCACTCCATGCTTGAGAATAGCGACAGCGAAGCCACCGTCGAGGAGATGGCCGCTTTCATTCTGCAGCACCTGAAGATCGTTTATGTCACGCCCGATGAAGCTGTGCGTTTGAACGGCCCTGGCGTGCGGCAGCACATGCCTGACGGATGGTCGGCAGGCGGGGATATTTTCACTCGATTAGAGCTAGCCGGTGTAGTCTGGACAGCAATACCCGAGACTGCCGATCTTGCTGTGACAGCGCCTGTTGATTGACCCAGCGAGGCTGACGACGTTGGGCGGCTTGGCCCCCTACTCCCGCCGCAGCAGTTTGTCGGTCAGCAACGTGCCCCACCAGCCGGCCTTGAACGCGGCGCGGATGGCCTGGGGGTCGTAGTCGGGGCTGTCGATCCAGTCGATGAAGGCGATCCCCCGCGGCTCGACCTCGGCGACGTATTTCTCCAGCGTATAGTCCAGCACGCCCGTCAGCCCCTCGCGCGAGTGCAGGTATTTCTTGGACAGCTGGTTCATGGCGACCGAGATCGGCTCGCCCAGATGGAAGTGGCGATAGAAGACCGCCATCATCCCCGCCCGGTCCGCGCCCGACTTGCAGTGGATCAGCACCGGATACTGGATCGTCCTGAACAGGTCGCGGGCGCGGTGGATGCGGTCGCGTTGCGGGGGATCGCGCGAATCCAGCGGGGCGTCGATCAAGGTCAGACCCAGCCGGTCGCAGGCGTCCTTCTCCAGCCAGTAATAGCCCTCGTCGCGTTCGCCGCGCAGGTTGATGACGGTTTTGACGCCTTTCGACTTCCAATAGGCCAGCTGGCGCGGCGACGGCTGGTTGGTGCGCACCAGGTCCGGTCCCAGCCAGTGGGCGTTGGAAAAGGCCAGGCGCAGAAACGCATGGTCCGCCCAGAAATAGTGCCAGTGAGCCTTGAACCGGCCCCAGGCGGTGGTGAGATCGAAACGCGACATGTGGGCCAGATAGCGATCCGGGACCGCCGCGTCATCCTCTCCCGACGGCCGGGGCGGCCCGCGCATGCGGCGCGCGGCTCTCGATCCAGAAGATGAAGACCGAGGCGGCGACGATCAGGGCCGCCCCCGGCCAGAACCAGGGCGAAGGCGTCTGGCCCAGCAGCGACCAGCCGATCAGGCCGGCCAACGGCGCCTTCAGGTCCGCGAACGGCTGCAGATAGGTCGCGTCCGCCCGCTTGTAGGCCCAGGCCAGCAGATACTGCGCCGCCGCCGTCAGCCCGCCGAGGGCCAGAAGGAGCAGCAGGCCGGTCCCCTGCGGCAGGGCGAACGGCAGGCCCGTCGCCACGTCCGCCGGCAGGACGAAGGCGAAGGCGTTGGCCGACAGAAGGATGGCCAGATGGTTGGGCGTGATCAGCACCAGCAGGGAGACGGTCAGGGTCTCGGGGCTTTCCTCGCGCGCCAGGGCCTTGGTCAGGACGTCGGTGGCGGCCCACAGGGCGGCGGCCAGGATCGGCGTCAGGGCGGGCCAGTCCAGCCGCTCGCCCCCCACGCCCGAGACCACCACCGCGCCGACGAAGCCGGCCAGGGCGGCGCCGAGCCGCGCGCCGGACACCCGCTCGCCCAAGAACAGGGTCGAGCCGACGATGACGAACAGCGGCCCCGTCGCCAGCAGCGTCACCATCTGCCAGATCGGCACGCCCGAGGCGAAGCCATAGACGAACACATGCACACCCAGGGCCGAGGCGAAGGCGCGGGCCTGGTGCGCCAATGGATGGCGGGTCTTCAGCTTGCCCAGCCCGATCCGCATCACGACCGGCGCCATCAGCACCGAGGCGATCAGATATTGCCAGAAGGCCATGCCGGTCGAACTCATGCCGAACTGCTGCGGCAGGATCGACTGAATCGTATTGGCGGCGGCGAACACCAGGCTGGCCGACAGCATCGACAGCGCGCCCATTGAGGCGGCGGCGGGACCGGGCGAGGAAATCTGGTTCAATGGTCGTCCTTTCCGTAACCAGCTTCCCCAGGGTTACGGGCGACGACGCGCCGAGCCGCCGCCCGGCGAGGGGCGGCGAACGCCGGCGAGGCGTTTGGTCCCGTTCTCTTTCATCCGGACTATACCGTCGGCCCCGGAATCGCACCGGATCTGCTGACCTCTCCTGGCGGGGAGAGCGCTCGCGGGCTTGGCGTCGCCGCCTTACCGCCGGTGGGGAATTTCGCCCCGCCCTGAGAACACTGCGGGCGAACCCGCAGCCCCCTAGTTAGAAAAGCCGCGCGCCGTCTTCAACCGTGCAGGCGTTCGGGCGTTGGATTTCCATGCCGAAGAGAACGCCCTCGCCGAAGATGATCGCCGCCGTCCTGGCCCTGTCCGCATCCCTGTCCGCTTCTTGGGCGACGGGCGCAGCCTTGGCCCAGACCCCGCCGCCGGAAGACCCCGGCCTGATCGCCTATCTGCGAGAACGGGCGCACGGGGCGTCGGACGCCGCCCGCTACGCCGCCGCCCTGACGCCGGACGGGCGGACGATGCTGGTCTATCTGACCGGGCCGAACGGGTGCGGTGCGGGCGGATGCCGCCTGCTGGTGCTGGACCGCGCCGGCCGGACCTATCGGTCGGTCGGCGAGATCGGCGGGGTGCGCGCGCCCATCCGTCTGCTGGAACGCGAGAGCCACGGCCGTCGCGATCTAGGCGTTCAGGTCGTCGGCGGCGGGATGGGCGGAAGCCATGAGATCGCCGTGGCGTTCGACGGTCGGCGCTACGCTTCAGACCCCGCCGTCGCCCCGTCCGTCAGGAGCGAGGACGCGCCGGGCGAAACCCTGATCCGCGCCGACGAACCGGGCCGCCCGCTGGTCCCGGCGCCCGACAAGCCTTGACTTGAGGGGCGGGTCGGACGACCGAAGGCCGATGAGCGAACCCGCCCCCTCCATGCCCCTTCGCGCCCTCCTGGCGCGGATCTGGCGTGACTATCTGAGCAGCCACAAGGGATCGCTGATCCTGTCGATCCTGTGCGCGGCGACGACGGGCCTGTTGACCGCCGCCCTGCTGAAGCTGCTGGAGCCGGCCGTGAACGGCCTATTCCTGGGCGGAGATCAGCCGATCGAACTGTTCGGACGGTTCCGCTTTCCCGCCGATCAGGCCCTGATCGTCATTCCCGCCGCCATACTGGGCGTCGCCGTCGTGCGGACGCTGGCGGCCATCGGACAGGCGGCGCTGGTCAACCGTCTGGGCCACACCATCGTGGGCGACATCCAGATCCGGCTGTTCGGGGCCATGATCCGGGCGGACCTGGCGCGGCTGCGTAGCCAGCATTCCGGCGGCTTCGTTTCCTCGGTGCTGTTCGACGCCAATCTGGTGCGCGAGGCCTTCACCTCGGGCGTGGTCAACTACACCCAGAACCTGCTGACCCTGATCGCCGTGCTGATCTACATGGGGGTGATCGACTGGCAGCTGACCGTGGTGGTCCTGCTGGGCGTGCCGCTGGTCGCGCTGGTGCTGCGCCGGTTCGGGCGCAAGACGCGCAAGGCCGCCGTCGGGGCGATGGCCGAGACCGAGAACCTGTCCACCGCCCTGATGGAGAATCTGGACGGGGTTCGCCTGATCAAGATCGAGAACCGCGAGGCGGCCGAACAGGATCGCGTCGCCGAGGTGATCGCGCGCCGCCAGCGCCACGTCATCAAGGGCGCCAACGCCCGCGCCTTCGCCGGCCCGTCCAGCGACATGGTGGCCTATGTCGTCGTCGCCGCCGTCATGGCCTACGCCGGATGGAGGGCGCAGTCGGGCGAGATGACGGTGGGCGGGTTCGCCGCCTTCATCGGCCTGTTGCTGGCGGCCGGTCAGTCGCTGCGGCAAGTCACCAATCTGGCCACGGTGATGAGCGAGGGCTTCACCGCCGCGCGCCGCCTGTTCGCCGCCCTGGACATCCAGCCGGAAATCCGCGAGGCGACCGACGCCGCCCCCCTGCCGCCGGGTGCGGTCGAGGTGGCGCTGGAGCGCGTGTCGTTCGCCTATGCCGGGACGGACGCGCCCACGCTGGACGAGGTGTCGCTGCGTGTCGCGCCGGGCGAGACGGTGGCGCTGGTCGGGCCGTCGGGCGGGGGCAAGAGTACGATCCTGAGCCTGTTGCCGCGCTTCTACGACGTGACGGGCGGGGCGGTGACGATCAACGGGCGCGACGTGCGGGGACTGCGTATCCACGACCTGCGCGACCATATCGCCTTGGTGACGCAGGAGCCCTTCCTGTTCGACGACACCATCGCCGCCAACATCGCCTATGGCCGCCCCGGCGCGACGCAGGGAGAGATCGAGGACGCGGCCCGCGCCGCCGCCGCCCACGACTTCGTCGTCGCCCTGCCGCAAGGGTACGACACCCGCGCGGGCGAGGCGGGCCTGCGACTGTCGGGCGGTCAGCGCCAGCGCATCGCCATCGCCCGCGCCTTTTTGAAGGACGCGCCGATCCTGCTGCTGGACGAGGCGACCAGCGCCCTGGACACCGAGAGCGAGGCCCTGGTCCAGGCGGCGCTGGAGCGGCTGATGGAAGGGCGCGCCACCCTGATGATCGCCCACCGCCTGTCGACCGTGAAGAACGCCAACCGCATCTATGTGATCGAGGCCGGCAAGGTGGTCGAAGAGGGATCGCACGACGCCCTGGTGGCCCGTGGCGGCCTTTACGCCCGTCTGGCGCGTCAGCAGTCGCTGGACGGCGCGCCGGTCGAGGTGGGGACGGTGGCGTGAGGCCGCTTCGCAATCCGGTCGTCCAGTCGGCCCTGGCCTGGACGCTGGCGAAGTGGATGCAGTTCTGCTTTTCCACGATCCGCTGGACCCACGAGAACCAACAGGCCGCCGAGGCGGTCTGGGCGCAGGGCGGGGGCGTGCTGTGCGTCTTCTGGCATTCGCGCATCGGCCTGTCGCCGGCGTGCTGGCCGCTGGACCGGGCGCAGCCGGCCAAGGCCCTGATCTCGCTGTCGGCGGACGGAGAGTTCATCGCCAAGGCCGTGGCGCGTCAGGGTTTCCCCGCCGTGCGCGGATCGTCGGCCAACAAGGACAAGGCGGAAAAGGCCAAGGGCGGCACCCAGGCCCTGCGCGACGGGCTGAAGCAGTTGAAGCTCGGCGCCCTGGCCATCACGCCCGACGGCCCGCGCGGCCCGGTCAACGTCATGGCCGAGGGCCTGCCGCTGATGGCCAAACTGTCAAAGGCGCCGGTGCTGTTCATCGGCCTGTCGTGCAGTCCGGCGATCCGGCTGAACAGCTGGGACAAGGCGGTCCTGCCCCTGCCCTTCGGCAAGGGCGCCATCGTCTGGGACCGGGCCGACTATCCCGAGGGCGCCGAGATCGCCGAGGTGGTCGCCGACTGGACGCCGCGCCTGAACGCCGTCGAGGCGCGGGCGGATCAGATCACCGGCCTGAAGCCGTGAGACCGCAGCCGTGACGCCCCTGCCCCTGATCGCCTATCGCCTGCTGACCCGCGCGCTGGAGCCGCTGGCCCCGCGCCTGCTGGACGCGCGCGCGCGGCGGGGCAAGGAAGACCCGGTTCGGGTGGACGAGCGGATGGGCTTCACCCGCGCCGAACGCCCGGACGGCGATCTGGTCTGGCTGCACGGGGTCAGCGTGGGCGAGAGCCTGTCGCTGCTGCCCGTGGTCGAGCGGTTCGTGAAGGCGCGGCCGGACCTGACGGTGCTGGTCACATCCGGCACCGTGACCTCGGCGCGGATTTTGGCCGAGCGACTGCCGGCGGGGGTGATCCACCAATATGCGCCGGTCGATGCGCCGGGGGTGGCGGCGCGGTTTCTGGATCACTGGCGACCGGCGCTGGCGGTGTTCGTCGAGAGCGAACTGTGGCCCAATCTGCTGCTGGAGGCGCATCGGCGCGGCGTCCGGCTGGCCTTGGTCAGCGCGCGGCTGACGGAAAAGACGGTGCAAGGCTGGGCGCGGTTTCCGGCCTCGGCGCGGGCGGTGACGGGGGCGTTCGATCTGGTCCTGCCGCAGGACGCGGCCTCGGCCCGGCGGCTGGAGACGATGGGCGCGCGGATCGACGGTCTGGTGAACCTGAAACTGTCGGGCGAGGCCCTGCCGCACGACGCCGCCGCCTTCAGCCGCCTGTCCGCCGCCATCGGCGACCGGCCCGTGATCGTCGCCGCCAGCACCCACGAGGGCGAGGAGATCGCCATCGTGCGCGCCCTGGATGGTCTGGACGACCGTGTGTGCCTGATCCTGACGCCCCGTCACCCGGAGCGCGGGCCGCATATCGCGCAAGGTCTGGCGCGCGAGGGTTACGCCTTCGCCATGCGGTCGCGCGGCGAGACCATCGGGCCGGACACCGACATCTATCTGGCCGACACCCTGAACGAGATGGGGCTGTTCCTGCGGCTGGCCGATGTTGTCGTCATGGGCGGATCGTTCGCCCCGGCTCTGGGCCTGCCGCCGGTCGGGGGGCACAATCCGCTGGAGCCGGCGCGGCTGGGGCGGCCCGCGATCACCGGGCCGGACGCCTCGAACTGGGCGCCGGTGACGGCGGCGCTGAGCAGCGCGGGCGGCCTGGCGCTGGTTCAGGCGCCGTCCGATCTGGCGGCGGCCGTCGCGCCGCTGCTGGCGGACCCTGCGGCGGCCAAGGCGATGGGTGAACGCGCGCGGCGGGCGGCGGCCGAGGCCGGCGGCGGGCTGGAACGGCTGTGGGCCGCGCTGCAGCCGCTGACGCCTCCGGCGCCGACGACGACGCGGGCCGGACGATGAAGCTGAACACCCCCCGCTGGTGGTATGTGCGCGACAGCAACCATGCGCGCCTGACCCGCACCGTGCTGAAACCCCTGGGCTGGCTGTGGGCCGGCGTCACGGCGCGGCGCATCGCCAGGGCCACGCCCGTCGATCCGGGCTGCGCCGTCGTCTCGGTCGGCAATCTGACGGTCGGCGGATCGGGCAAGACGCCGGTCGCGCGCGAGATCCTGCGCCTGCTGCGGGCGGCGGGGGTGGAGGCGCAAGGGTTGTCGCGCGGCTACGGCGGGCGGCTGGAGGGGCCGATCCGGGTCGATCCGGCGGCGCATACGGCGGACGACGTCGGAGACGAACCCCTGATGCTGGCGCAAGGATCGCCGGTCTGGATCGCGCGCGACCGGGTCGCGGGAGCCAGGGCGGCGGTCGACGGCGGCGCGCAGGCCCTGGTGCTGGACGACGGCCATCAGAATCCGGCGCTGAGAAAGACCGTCAACCTGATCGTCGTGGACGGCGAGACGCGCGGCGACGAATGGCCGTTCGGGGACGGATCGGTCTTCCCCTCCGGCCCGATGCGGGAGCCGCTGAAGGCCGGGCTGGCGCGGGCCGATGCGGTTGTGATCATGCTGCCGACCGATGTGGAGGCGGCCGATCCCGAGCTGCTGGCGGTGTTCGCCGGCCTGCCCGTCTTCGTCGCCCGCCTGACGCCCGAGGGGCCGCCGCCGTCGGGGCCGCTGGTCGGGTTCGCCGGCATCGCCAAGCCGTGGAAGGTCGAGCGGTCGCTGAAGGCGGCGGGCTGCGACCTGGTCGACTTCGTCCCCTTTCCCGATCATGCGGCCTATAGCGCGGAAAACATCCGCTTCCTGACCGACCGCGCGGCCGTCTATGACGCCGGACTGGTCACGACGGAGAAGGACTGGGTTCGCCTGACGCCCGAACAGCGCGCGGGCGTGACCGCCTGGCCCGTCGTCGCCCGGTTCGAGGACGAGGCGGCTTTCGCCGCCTTCCTGACCGACCGGATTCAGTCGGCGCGATAGACCACGCCGGACTTCATCACGAACTTCATCCGCTCCAGCTCGGTCACGTCGGACAACGGATCGCCCGAGACAGCGACGATGTCGGCGGGCATTCCAGGCGCGATCCGGCCCGCCTCGTTCGAAATCCGCAGGTGTTCGGCGGCGCCGACCGTGGCGGCCTGAATGGCCTCAAGCGGGGTCAGGCCCGCGCGGACCAGAAGGGCGAACTCCTGGGCGTTGTCGCCGTGGGCCGAGACGCCGCTGTCGGTGCCGAAGGCGATCCGAACCCCGCCCTGATGCGCGCGACGCGCCATGTCCAGCATCTTTGGCCCGGCCTCCAGCGCCTTGGCCGTCTGGGCCGGGGTGAAGAAGTTGTTCGGCCCCGAGGCGATGCGGGCGACGAAATCGCCGGCCAGCAGGGTCGGGACCAGCCAGACGCCGTTTTGCTTGAACAGGCGGATCGACTGATCGTCCAGATAGGTGCCGTGTTCGATGGAATCGCCGCCCGCCCGCAGGAAGGCGTTGATGCCGTCCACGCCGTGGGCGTGGGCCGTGACCTGGCGGCCCATGCGGTGGGCGCTGCCGACGATGGCGGCCAGTTCCTCGTCGCTGAACTGCTGGTTCAGGCCGGCGGCGGTGTTGGACAGGACGCCGCCCGTCGCGGTGATCTTGATGATGTCGGCCCCGGCGCGGACCTGGGTGCGGACGGCGCGCATGCAGTCCTCCGGCCCCGAACAGATGCTCTCGGACGACAGCAGGTGCATGACGTCGTCGCGATAGCCGTTGATGTCGCCGTGGCCGCCATGGATCGACACCGCCGATCCCGACGCGATGATGCGCGGCCCCGGCACGTCGCCGTTCCTGACGGCGTTCCTGAGAGCGAAGATCGCCTGATTGCCGGCGCCCAGGTCCGCGACGGTCGTGAAGCCGGCCATCAGGGTGCGGCGCGCATAGCGGGCGCCGACCATGGCCTGATCCGCGTCGGACAGCGTGACCTCTTCCAGCCGCGAATTGGGGTTCTGCTGGCCCGTCAGATGGACGTGGCTGTCGATCAGGCCGGGCAGGACGAAGGCCTGTCGCAGGTCCACGACCCTGCCCTGGGCGGCGTCGCCGACGAAGCCGTCGCGCACTTCTACGACCTGGTTCCCTCTGATCACGAGAGTTTTATCGCGCTGCACAACGCCGTTCGACGGATCGGCCAGCAACCTTCCGGCCTCGACGAACGTTGTCGTGGGTTCGGCGGAAACCCTAGCGCCCGTGGGGCTTTGCTGGGCGTTCGCGCCCATGGCCGACGCCATCAAGGCCGCCAATGCGATACCGAAACGCTTCATCGATGTTCCCCCGCGACGCCTCGGCCGCAAAAATGCCCCACAAGGCTCAGGTTGCCTCGCCCTCTCCGCTTTGAAACAACCACGCCTCCAGAACAACCGCAACGAGGGCGTCGCATGCGGCTATCGAGACGAGGACTGATCCTGGGCGGATCGGCGATGCTGGCGGGTTGCGCCAGCGCCGGCGCGAAGGCGCCGCTGACCACGGCCCAGACTCTCGCTCCCGTCGCGGCGCCGCAGGTCGCCCTGCCGACCATCCAGACCGCCTCCCTGACGCCGCCGCCGCTGGACCCGCGCGGCCACGTCCGCAAGGAACTGATGGAGCGCGCCATGACCGCGCTGGACACCCACCATCACCGCCTGCCGCTGCGCGACCGGATGTATCTGGTCGATTTCAAGAAGTTCTCGGGCGAGGAACGGCTGTACGAGGTCGATCTGGTCGCCGGCGAGGTCAAGGTCCTGCGCACCTGCCACGGTCGCGGCTCCGATCCGGCGCACACCGGCTATGCCCAGCGGTTTTCGAACACGCCGGATTCCAACATGTCTTCGGTCGGCGCCTATGCCACCGCCGGCGCCAACTGGGGCGCGCAGCAGGGGCCGAACGTGCTGCTGGACGGGCTGGAATACTCCAATGACCGGGCGCGCGAACGGGCCATCATCATTCACGGCGCCGACTACGCCGACCCCGACTTCCTGGCCCGCGAAGGCAAGCTGGGCCGCAGCTACGGCTGTTTCTCGGTCGCCCACACCGACCTGCCTGGCTTGCGCGAACGCATGGGCGAAGGCCGACTGCTGTTCGCGGCGGCGTAGGCGCTACCGCTCTGGCCGCCGGGCCGAATGGCGGATGGTGACCACCTCCACCTTGTCGGACATGATCGCGTATCGGATGAGATAGGGCTTCACGAGGGTCAGTTCCCGCGTGCCATGAAGGGCGGGCCGTCCCCTATCGGCGAAATGGGCGAGGCTGTCGGCCGCCGCTTTCAGTCGGATAAAGAAACGGGCCGCTGCGGCTGGATTGAAGTCGGCGATATACAGGCTGATGTCCTCAAGATCGCTCAGCGCCTGATCCGTCCAGACAACTAGCCGCATTTGGGCCGGGGCAGAGGATTGGCCGTCGCCCACGACTCGACCCATCGCATGACCGTTTCGTTGTCCACGACCCGACCCGCCGCCGCATCCGCCAGCCCCCTCAGGGTCGCCGCCTCGTCCGCCGCGTCGTCAGGCGTGGAGAACAGGTCTTCATCGTCATGATCGATTGCAGGATCAGCCATGGGCCGGACCCTACCACAACCCGCCGATCCGGTCAGCCCCGCTCCAGCGCGCGCCAGCCGATGTCGGAGCGATTGAAGCCGCCGGGCCAGTCGATGGCCTTGATGGCGGCATAGGCGCGTTCGCGGGCCTGGGCGATGTCGTCGCCCTCGGCGCAGACGTTCAGCACCCGCCCGCCGGAGGCGCACAGCAGGCCGTCCTCGCGGCGCTTGGTTCCCGCGTGGAAGACCTGGACGTGGGGGCCGAAATCCTGGTCGGCGCCGCGGATGATGGAGCCTTCCAGCGGGCTGTCGGGATAGCCCTTGGCCGCCATGACGACGCAGATCACCGTCTGGGGCTTGAAGGCCGGGGCCGGCAGGCCCGACACGTCGCCGCGCGCGCAGGCCAGCAGATAGGGCACGATGTCGCCGGCGAAGCGCATCATCAGCACCTGGCATTCCGGGTCGCCGAAGCGGGCGTTGAATTCCACCACCTTCGGCCCGTCCCCGGTCGCCATCAGGCCGGCGTACAGCACGCCGCGATAGGGGGCGCCCTCCTCGGCCATCTTGCGGATGGTCGGCTGGACGATCTGCTCGTCGGCCTGCTGCACCAGATCGGCGGTGAAGACGGGCGCGGGGGAATAGGCGCCCATGCCGCCGGTGTTCGGCCCCAGGTCGCCGTCGAAGGCGCGCTTGTGGTCCTGGGCGCCGCCGAACAGCAGGGCCTGCCTGCCGTCGCACAGGGCGAACAGAGACCCCTCCTCGCCGTCCATGAACTCTTCGATCACGACGCGGGCGCCGGCCGCGCCGAACCGGCCGCCCAGCATCCGTTCGATCTCGGCCTCGGCGTCGGGGCGGTCGGGGCTGATGGCCACGCCCTTGCCGGCCGCCAGACCGTCGGCCTTGATGACATAGGGGGCGGCGAACCCATCCAGCGCCGCCCTGGCGTCCGCGACCGTCTCATAGACGCCGTAACCCGCCGTGGGGATGCCGTGCCGTTTCAGGAACGCCTTGGAAAAGGCCTTGGACGTCTCCAGCTGGGCGGCCTTGGCCGTGGGTCCGAAACAGGGGATGCCGGCCGCGGCCAGACGGTCGGCCAGACCGGCGGCGAGAGCCACCTCTGGCCCGACGACCACCAGATCGGCGCGGATTTCGCGGGCCAGGGCCGCCAGACCCTCGGCGTCATCGGCCTTGACGGCGCGAAGCTCGCACAGCTTCTCGATGCCCGGATTGCCCGGCGCGGCGACCAGACGTTTGACCAGCGGCGACTGGGCGATCTTCCAGGCCAGGGCGTGTTCGCGGCCGCCCGATCCGACGAGAAGAATGTTCATGAGACCGGGCAATGACGGCCCCGCGCGGGCCGGTCAAGCGCCTGTCGGCCTAATCCTTCAGGAAGGCGAGCCGATCATCGACACGCGCGGGCGAAACCGCCAGAATCTCGGCGGCGACGACGCCCTCCTCGACGAAAGGGTCGGCCTGGACGCGCGCCTCGATCTCTTCCCGGGAGACCCCATGCGCGAGGATCGCCCCGCCAAGGTTCGGCTGAAGGCCGCCGACCAGCAGGAAGACGCCGTCGTCGAAACCGCTTCTGATCCAGGCGTTATGCCCGTCCATCAACTGCGGCGCCCGGGCCTTGTCGAGAAAACGAAGGGTGATGACGAACATGGCGATCCTCGATCAGGAGTTTCAACGAGAGAGGTCGGCGGCGGGCGGACATTCGGCGTCGAGCCACGCCTCCATCTGCGCGACTTCACGGTGGATGAACCCCGCGTCGCCAAAGGCCGTGGCCAGGGTCGCGACGCCCTGGCTGCGCATCAGAAGATGAAGGGCCAGATCGTCGGCCTCGGCTTGTCGCCCCAGCAGACGGAACTGTCGGCCCAACCAGTCGCGAAACAGATCGAACAGCCGAACGGCGTCGGCCTTGGCGACGTGATCCAGCTTGGCCAGTTCATTGCACAGCGTGCCGACCGGACAGCCGTAGGCCATGATCTTGGTCTGGTTGACGATCAGAATATGGATGAAGCGCCGGATGCGTCCCTGGGGCGTGTCCGCGTCCTGCTCCCAGCCCTCCAGCAGATCGCGCGTCGCCGCCAGGCGAGAGGCGATGACGGCCTGCAGAATCTCGTCCTTGGTCTTGAAATGATAGTAGAAATTGCCTCGCGACAGCCCCACGTCCCTGGCGATGTCGGCGAAAGACGTCGCCTCATAACCCTGGGCGTAGAACAGGCGGTCGGCCACATCGACGATCTGGCGCCGCGTCTCGATACTGCTCATGAACACGCTCCCGCGCATCGACCGAAGGGCCGAAAGCACGATTAGGACATTCGACCTAACCTGTCTAGGTCAATTGTCCTAAATCAAGATCGCCCGACATCGTCGGAGGCGACCACGGCCCATCGGCAGCATTTCAGATCAGGGCGAAAACGACGTAGGCGCACAGGCCCAACAAGGCGATGCCTCCCAGGATCAGCCACGGGCTCATGGCCCCGCCTCCGCCCGAACGGCGCATCAGATCGCGTTCGTGCGGGTCGCGCTCGGACGGGTCCGTGTTCGGGGGATCGGCGGCCATAGAGGCGAAACGGGACGCGCCGCCCCCCGTTCCCGGACGCATCGACGCAGGCTAGAGTGCCTCCATGAGCGACGACTATGTGTTCGAAGGCCCGGCCGAGGTCCCCGCCCCGCGCGACAACAATCCGCCGCTGTCGATCTCGGAACTGTCGTTCGCGCTGAAGCGGACGCTGGAGGACCGGTTCGGCCATGTGCGGCTGAGGGGCGAAATCTCCAAGGTCAACCGCCACGCCTCGGGCCACATCTATCTGACGCTGAAGGACGACAAGTCGGCCATCGACGGCGTGGTGTGGAAGGGATCGACGCGCGGCCTGGGGGTGCAGCCCGAGGCGGGGCTGGAGGTCATCGTCACCGGCAAGATCACCTCCTATCCGGCGCGGTCGTCCTATCAGATCGTGATCGAGAGCATGGAGGCGGCGGGCGCCGGAGCCCTTCTGGCCCAGTTGGAGCGGCTGAAGGTCCGCCTGCGCGAAGAGGGTCTGTTCGAACCGGGCCGCAAGACACCCTTGCCCGCCTTCCCCGCCGTCATCGGCGTGATCACCAGCCCGACCGGGGCGGTGATCCGCGACGTGCTGCACCGGATCGCCGAACGCTGGCCCTGTCGCGTCATCGTCTGGCCCGTGGTGGTGCAGGGCGAGGCCGCCTGCGGTCAGGTGTCCCATGCGATTCGCGGCTTCGATTCGCTGACCGGGGACGGCCCCGTCCCCCGCCCCGACCTGCTGATCGTCGCGCGCGGCGGCGGGTCGGTGGAGGATCTGTGGTGCTTCAACGACGAGGGGCTGGCCCGCACGGTGGCGGCGGCGCGCATCCCCATCATCTCGGCCGTGGGGCACGAGACGGACACCACCCTGATCGACTTCGTGTCCGATCGCCGGGCGCCGACGCCGACCGGGGCCGCCGAAATGGCGACGCCCGTGCTGGCGGACCTGCGCTACGCCGTCGCCGACATGGACCGGCGCATGGTCCAGGCGGGCGGACGGCTGATCGAGGATCGGCGCACGCGGCTGCGGGCCGTGGCGCGCGGCCTGCCGGCGCGGCCCGAGGATCTGCTGGCCCTGGCGCAACAGCGGCTGGACCATGTGTCGAGCCGTCTGGGATCGGGGCTGCAACGCAATGTCGCCCTGCACGAGCGGCATCTGGCGGTGACGGGCGGCAAGCTGAGCCCCAATCTGCTGCGCGCCCGGATCGAACGGGGCCAGGATCGGCTGCGCGGCGCGGGTGATCGTCTGGGTTCGGCGCTTCAGGCCGGCGTGGCGCGCGGCGAGCGGCGGCTGTTGCAGGTCGCGGCCCGCCTGTCCCCCGCCCCGCTGCATCGGCGGCTGGACCAGCGCGAGGCGCGGCTTCTGGCGACGACGACGCGGCTGGACGCCGTGCTGCCGCGTCGGTTGGAGCGGGACGCCGACCGTCTGGCGGCCCTGTCGCGGGCGCTGGCCACCCTGGACCCCGGCCGGCCCAAGCCCGGTTTCGCCCGCATCGAGGATGCGGACGGCGGCTGGATCACCTCGGCCGCCGCGCTGGAGACGGGTCAGGCGGTGCGGCTGGTGTTCGGCGACGGCGCCCGACCGGCCGTCATCGACGGCGCCGATTCCCGCCCCGCCTCGCCGCGTCCGTCGGCGGCGCGTCCCGCGCCCAGGCCCCGCGCCACGGCTACGGATCAGGGCGACCTGTTCTGATGCGCGGTTTTCCGCTTCGCCCCGGCGGCGCTTCCTGCTAACCGGCCCGGCATGAAGATCACCCGCCTCGCCGTCACCGCCTATGTCTTCGCCTTTCTGATCATCCTGCTGGATCAGGCGACCAAGGCCTGGGTCATCAGCGGCCTGACCCTGCACGAGGTCGGGCGCGTGGCGGTTCTGCCGCCCATCCTGAACTTCAGCTGGGTCGAGAACACCGGCGTCAGCTTCGGCCTGTTCGGCGGGGGCGAGGCGCGCTGGGGCCTGGCCATCTTCTCCATCATCGTCTCGGCGGGCCTGGCCTGGTGGGCGACCCAGTCGAACCGGCGCCTGCTGATCACCGCCATCGGCTTCGTCATGGGCGGGGCGCTCGGCAATGTGATCGACCGCATCCGCTTCGGCTATGTGGTCGACTTCATCGACTTCTCGGGGACGGGCGTGTTTCCGTGGGTTTTCAACGTCGCCGACAGCGCCATCACCATCGGCGTGATCCTGCTGATCCTGGACAGCCTGATGTCCGACAAGCCCGCGAAAGCCTGACGCCTCGGCGGCCGATCCGTCGTCGATGGTTGGCGCGGCCCCCGAAAAGTCGTAATCACCCCGTCTTCACTATGCCAACGGCGCCCTCGCGCGCTTCGTGCATCAGCCGACCAGAGCCTGAAACCATGCGTATCCGCAGCGTCGCCGTCCTGACCCTCGTCGCCTCCTCCGCGCTCGCCGTCTCGGCCTGCGGCAGCCTGAAGCAGGGCATCGGCCTGACCAAGGTGGTGCCGGACGAGTTCGTCACCGTCTCGACCGCCCCGCTCAGCGTTCCGCCGGAATACGGCCTGCGTCCGCCCGCGCCCGGCCAGCCGCGCCCGCAGGAACTGGCCCCCGAAAGCGCCGCCCGTCAGATCCTGCTGGGTCAGCGCCAGGCCGTCACCCGCACGCCGGGCGAACAGGTTCTGGTGGCCCAGGCCGGCGGCGAACAGGCCGATCCCCTGGCCCGCTACGTCGTCGACGACGAGTTCGGCGACCTGGCGCACAAGGACGAAAGCTTCGCCAACCGCCTGATGTTCTGGCGCAAGAACGATCCCTCGACCCAAACGGCGACCGTGCGTCAGACCCCCGAGGGCCAGAAGACCATCGACGCCGCGTCCGAGGCCGCCCGGCTTCAGGCCCTGACCGGCGGTCGTCAGGCCATCACCATCCAGCCGCGCCGCAGCTCGGGCTTCAAACTGCCGGGCCTGTAAGACCCGCACCGGATCGGACGCTTGCCACGGCGGCGTCCGTCCTTATTGTGAACGGACCTGATGGAGCCGTTCCCATGACCGAACCCCTCGATATCGCCGCCCTGTCCGGGGTCGAACAGTTGCGCCTGGGCCTGAAGGGCGGTTTCGTCGCCCCCATCGCCCGCACCGTCGGTTTCGACCTGACCGAGGTCGAGGAAGGCCGGGTGGTGTTTGAGGCCGTGCCGACGGCCGCCGTCTATAATCCCCTGGGGTCGGTACATGGCGGCTGGATCGCCACCGTGCTGGATTCGGCCTGCGGCTGCGTGGTGCATTCGACGCTGCGATCGGGCCAGACCTATACGACGCTGGAGCTGAAGACCGTCTTCCACAAGGCGCTGAGCGCCGGCACGCCCGTCCGCGCCGAGGGCCGAATCGTCCAGGCCGGCCGTCGCGCCGCCTTCGCCGAGGCGGATTTGAAGGGGCTGGACGGCCGGTTGTACGCCACCGCGACCTCCACCTGTCTGGTGATGGAGCGATAGGCCGCCAGCAAGCGTTTGCCGCGCCTCGCTTTAGCCGCTATCAGCGGCGAGCGTTCAACGGTCGGCCGCCGATCGTCGCGCGCCCCTTTTCGCTGTCGGAAATATAAGCTGATGCGTCGCGTCCTCACCGCCCTGGCCGCCTTCTCGATCGCGGCCTCCGTTCTGCCGGTCGCCGCCGAGGCCCAATCCTCCCAGCGTCAACGCCAACGCGGGGGCCAGCAGCAGCAGGCCTCGGGCGACGACGCCGCCCCGGCCCGCGCGCCGCGCATCGCGCCCCTGAGCCGCCGGGTCAACGCCGGCCCCTGCCCCTATGTGAAGGTGCTGTACGACGCCGCCCGTTATGTGGAGTTGGAAGGCGGCCGGGCCGCCGTGGCCAACGTCGGCTACACCGGCGAGATCGAGGGCGTGTCCTCCGACTGCGCCTATCGCGAGAACGATCCGATCCGCGTGGACATGAACGTGCTGTTCAATCTGGGGCGCGGCGCCCAGGCGACCGGCGACCAGCGCACCTATCGCTACTGGATCGCCGTGACGGAGCGGAACACCGCCATCCTGTCCAAGGAATATTTCGACCTGCCCGTGAACTTCGAGGGCCAGCGCACGGCGTCCGTGACCGAAGAGCGCACCATCGTCATCCCGCGCGCCGAGGCCACCACCAGCGGCAGCAATTTCGAGATCCTGGTCGGGTTCGACGTGACGCCTGAAATGGCCGAGTTCAACCGCTCGGGCAGCCGCTTCCGCGTCAACGCCGGGGCGACGCCGGCGGCCCCCGCCCCGACCCAGACCCCGACCACGGCGCCGAACGAATAATGTCCGATCTGAAGACCGTCCTCAGCGAAGCGGTCGGCGCCGCCTTCGCCGCCGAAGGCGTGGATGCGGCCCTGGCCCGCGTCACCCCGTCCGACCGTCCCGACCTGGCCGACTTCCAGTCCAACGGCGCCCTGGCCGCCGCCAAGGCGCTGAAGGCCAATCCGCGCGAACTGGCGGCTCGCATCGCCGAACGCCTGTCGGCCGATCCGCGCTTCGCCTCGGTCGAGGTCGCCGGTCCCGGCTTCATCAATCTGAAGATCGCCGACGCGGCCCTGGCCGAACGGGCCGAGGAAGTCGCCGCCGACGCCGATCACGCGGGCGCAGGCGTCGTCGCCGATCCGCGCAAGGTGGTCATCGACTTCGGCGGCCCGAACGTGGCCAAGCCGATGCACGTCGGCCACCTGCGCAGCGCCATCATCGGCGAGAGCCTGAAACGCCTGTTCCGCTTCCGCGGCGATCACGTCACCGGCGACGCCCACTTCGGCGACTGGGGCTTCCAGATGGGGCTGCTGATCGTGGCCTGCGGCGACGAGGTTCTGGCCGACGCCTTCATGGTCGAGGGCGACGGTCCCTTCCCGGCCGAAAGCCCGGTGACGCTGGCCGATCTGGACCGGCTGTATCCTTTAGCCGCCGGCAAGGCCAAGGAAGACCCGGCGTTCCGCGACCGCGCCCGCAAGGCGACGGCGGAGCTGCAGAACGGCCGTCCCGGCTATCGCGCCCTGTGGTCGCATTTCGTGGCCGTCAGCCGCGAGGCGCTGAAGCGGGAATACGGCGACCTGTCGGTCGATTTCGACCTGTGGAACGGCGAGAGCGACGCCGATCCCCTGATGCCGGAAATGCTGGCGCACCTGAAGGCGACGGGCCTTCTGGTTCCCGACGACGGCGCCCAGGTGGTCCACGTCGCCCGCGAAGGCGAGACGCGCAAGAAGAAGCTGGCCGACGGCTCGGTGATCGAGGCCCCCTCGCCCCCGCCGCTGCTGGTCATCAGTTCGGAAGGCTCGGCCATGTACGGCACGACCGACCTGGCCACCATTCTGGACCGCAAGAAGACCCTGTCGCCCGACCTGATCCTGTACGTCGTCGACGAACGCCAGGCCGAGCATTTCGAACAGGTGTTCCGCGCCGCCTATCTGGCCGGCTATGCCCCCGAGAAGTCGCTGGAGCATCTGGGCTTCGGCACCATGAACGGGCAGGACGGCAAGCCGTTCAAGACCCGCGCGGGCGGGGTTCTGAAGCTGCGCGACCTGATCGATCAGGCGACGGACAAGGCGCGCGAGCGTCTGCACGAGGCGAAACTCGGCGACGACCTTTCAGCCGAAGAATTCGAGGCCATCGCGCACAAGGTGGCCATCGCCGCCCTGAAGTTCGCCGACCTGTCGAACGCGCGCACCACCTCCTACGTCTTCGACCTCGACCGCTTCATGAGCTTCGAGGGCAAGACCGGGCCGTATCTGCTGTACCAGTCGGTGCGGATCAAATCCCTGCTGAGAAAGGCCGCCGAACAGGGCGTCGCCCCCGGCCCCATCCTCATCGCCGAACCGGCCGAACGCGACCTGGCCCTGACGCTGGACGCCTTCTCCACCGCCGCCGCCGACGCCTATGACAAGCGGATGCCGCACTTGGTGGCCGAACACGCCTATCGCGTGGCGCAGTCGTTCTCGAAATTCTACGCCGCCTGCCCCGTGCTGGTCGCGCCGGACGAGGCCGTGAAACGCTCGCGCCTGGCCCTGTCGGCGGCGGCGCTCAGCCAGCTGGAGATCGCGCTGGACCTGCTGGGCATCGAAACGCCCGAACGGATGTAGGACATCAATCCTCCCCCGCACGGCGGGGGAGGATTGGCGTTTCGGATGACGTTTCTGGTCTGACCCGCTAGGCTGGCGGCCGTTACGGAGCCTCCCCCATGTCCAATCTCGACGCCTATATCGCCGGTCTTCCCAAGGCCGAGCTGCATCTGCACATCGAGGGCAGTCTGGAGCCTGAACTGATGTTCGAACTGGCCCGGCGGAACGGCGTCGCCATCCCCTATGACAGCGTCGAGGCGGTGCGGGCGGCCTATGATTTCTCGAACCTGCAGGACTTTCTGGACATCTATTATGCGGGCGCGGCCGTCCTGCTGACGCGCCGGGATTTCGAGGATCTGGCCTTTGCCTATTTCCAGCGGGCCGCCGCCGACAATGTGCGCCACGCCGAAATCTTCTTCGACCCTCAGACCCACACGGATCGCGGCGTTCCGTTCGGCGTGGTGGTCGAGGGGCTGATCGCGGGCATGGACCGGGCCAGGGCGGAGTTGGGCGTGACCAGCGGCCTGATCCTCAGCTTCCTGCGCCACCTGACCGAGGAGGAAGCCTTCGCCACGCTGGAGATAGCCAAACCCTATCTGCATCATTTCATCGGCGTCGGGCTGGATTCGTCGGAGGTCGGTCATCCGCCGTCCAAGTTCCAGCGCGTCTTCGCCGCCGCCCGCGACCTGGGCCTGAAGCTGTGCGCCCACGCAGGCGAGGAGGGCCCGCCCGCCTATGTGCATGAGGCGCTGGACCTGCTGCACATCGACCGGATGGACCACGGCAACCGTTCGATGGAGGACGAGGCTCTGGTCGAACGTCTGGCCGCCGAACGGATGACCCTGACCGTCTGCCCGCTGTCGAACCTGAAACTGTGCGTAGTCAAGGATCTGAAGGACCACCCCGTGCCCGAGATGCTGCGCCGGGGCCTGCACGTCACCCTGAACTCGGACGACCCGTCCTATTTTGGCGGCTATGTGAACGCCAACTACAGCCAGCTGGCGGCGGCGGTCGGCCTGACGCGGGACCAGGTGACGCAGCTGGCGAAGAACAGTTTCGAGGGATCGTTCCTGAGCGACGCCGACAAGGCCGCGCGGATCGCCGAGGTCGAGGCCTACGCGCAGCGCTGATCCCTCCCTTCCCGTCATTCCGGGCGTCCGAAGGAAGAACCCGGAATGACGACAGGTAGAAGCGTCAGCCGCTTCCGGCTGCCGAATGTTCCTGATATGTTCACATCATGGAGCGCGCCGATACACAGCCGGAAGACCAGGCGAACCTACGCTGGCTGTTCGTCGATCTGAACGCCTTCTTCGCCAGCGTCGAACAGCAGATGAACCCGCTTTGGCGGGGCAAGCCGTTGATCGTGCGGCCGGCCGAGAGCGAATACACGGGCGCCATCGCCGCCAGTTATGAGAGCAAGGTTTGGGGCGTTCACACGGGGATGCGGGTCGCCGAGGCGCGCAGACTGTGCCCTGGCCTGATCGTCGCCGAGGCCCGGCCGGACCTCTATGTCCGCGTTCACAAACAGATCATGGCCGAGATCGACCGCCATGTGCCAGTGTGGAAGGTCGGCTCCATCGACGAATGTTCGTGCGAACTGCTGGGGTCGGAACGGCGCGAGGACGAGGCCGTCGCCCTGGCCCGGCGGATACAGGCGGGGATCATGGCCAATGTCGGCGAGTGCCTGCGGTCGTCGGTCGGTCTGGCCCCGTCGCGATTCCTGGCCAAGACCGCGTGCGGCATGAAGAAACCGGCGGGGCTGACGGTGCTGCGCGCGCACGAGCTGCCGGGTCCGCTGCTGGACCTGCCGCTGTCGAAATATCCGGGCATAGGCGCGCGGATGCGTGTGCGGCTGGAGGCGGCGGGCGTGACCGACACGGCCGGCCTGTGGGCCATGAGCGCGAAACAGGCCCGCGCCGTCTGGAACAGCATCGAGGGCGAACGCATCTGGCGCGGCCTGCATGGTCTGGACAGCGAGCCGACGCCGGAAAAGCCGCCCGCCTCCATCAGCCACAGCCATGTTCTGGCGGCCCAGATGCGAACGCCGGAAAAGGCGCGGGCGGTGGCGCGGCGGCTGGTGGTCAAATGCGGCGCGCGGCTGCGGCGGATGGGGCTTACGGGCGCGACGCTGAGCCTGCATCTGGACATGGGGCCAAAGACCACGCCCCGCAGCGCGCGGCGCGGATGGGAGACGGCGGCCCTGAACTGCGCCCTGTCCCCGACCCAGGACACCTTCGCCCTGCTGCGCGCGCTGGACGGCCTGTGGCGCCGGCTGGAGCCCGAGATGGAGGCGGGCCGCCTCAGCTATGTCGGCGTCGCCATCCACGGCCTGCAATCGCGCGACGCCTTCGCCGCCGACCTGTTCACGACCGGCCCGGATCAGGACGGCCAGGCGCCGTCGCTGCGCCTGTCGCAGGCGCTGGATGCGCTGAACCGTCGCTTCGGCAAGGATACGGTCAGCATCGGCCCAAAGGCGGGCCTGCCCGACTATATCGGCGCCAAGATCGCCTTCACCCGCATCCCCGACGAGGAAGATTTCTGGGAGTGAGCGGCGTGTCGCCTACCGCCTCTTTCCGTCATCCTCGGCCTTGTGCCGAGGATCCATAAACACCGTCGTCCGACAGTTGCGCAAAACTGCAAAAACCGGGCGTCTGGATCCTCGGCACAAGGCCGAGGATGACGAAGACAATGTCAGGAGAAGAGTCGAGCCGCCACGATCTCCGTCACACCCAGCACGCGGAAGCTGTCCCGCGCGGCGGCCTCGGTCTCCGGGGCGATGGCGCGGCTGGCGTCGGCGATGACGACCGCCTGGAACCCTTGGCGCACCGCATCCTCGGCGGTGAAGCGGAGGCAGTAATCCAGCGCCAATCCCGCCAGAAACACCCGTTTCACGCCCAGATCGCGCAGCAGACCCGCCAGCCCCGTCGGCGTCCGGTGGTCGTTCTCGAAGAAGCCGGAATAGGAATCCACCGCCGGGTTATGGCCCTTGCGGATCACGGCGACGGCGCGGTCGATGGTCGGCTTCACCTCCGGCTGGAAATCGGCGCCGACCGAGCCCTGAAGACAGTGATCAGGCCACAGCATCTGGCGGCCATAGGCGACCTCGATCTCGGTGAAGGGGGCCGCGCCGGGGTGGTTGGAGGCGAAGGAGATCTGGTCCGGCGTGTGCCAGTCCTGGGTCACGATCACCCGGCCGAACCGTTCGGCCAGCCGGTTGATCAGGGGCATGATCCCCGCCCCGCCCTGAACCGCCAGCGCCCCGCCCTCGCAGAAGTCGTTCTGCGGGTCGATGACCAGAAGCGCGTCGGCGGGACCGAGTATCATCGCTCAGGCGCCCGCGAAGGCGTCGATCTCGTTGGCCGAACCCAGGGCGACGGGAATGCGCTGGTGCAACTGGGTCGGCGGAACGTCGAGGATGGCCTGCACGCCGTCGGTGGTGGCCTTGCCGCCCGCCTGTTCGATCAGGAAGGCCATCGGATTGCCCTCATACATCAGGCGCAGCTTGCCCGGCTTGTTCGGCTCGCGCCGGTCCCACGGATAGAAGAAGACGCCGCCGCGCATCAGGATGCGGTGGACATCGGCGACCATGGCCGCGACCCAGCGCATATTGAAGTTCTTGGCCCGGGGGCCTTCCTCGCCCTGCAGCAGAGCCTGCACGTAGCGCTGAACGGGCTCGGCCCAGTGGCGCTGGTTCGAGACGTTGATCGCGAACTCCTTTGTGTCCGGCGAAATGGCGATGGCGTCGTGGGTCAGGAACCACTGGCCGTCATTGGACAGGGTGAAGCCCCTGACGCCGTCGCCGGTCGTCAGGACCAGCATGGTCTGCGGCCCATAGACGGCATAGAGGGCGGCGACCTGTTGGCGGCCCGGTTGCAGGAAGTCGCCCTGCGTCGGCGTGGCGGACGGCGATTTCAGCACCGAGACGATGGTGCCTACCGGGGCGTTGATGTCGATGTTGGACGATCCGTCCAGCGGATCGAACAGGGCCAGATATTCGCCCGCCGCATTGGTCCCGATCTCGGCCTCGTCCTTCTCTTCCGAGGCGACGCCGGCGATGGCGGGACAGGCCAGCAGCGCCTGGGTCAGCATGTCGTCGGTCATGACGTCCAGCTTCTTCTGTTCCTCGTCCTGGACGTTGATCTGGCCGGATGCGCCCAGCGCCCCGGCCAGGGCGCCGCCCGCCACCACGTCGCTGATCTGGGCGCAGGTCGCCGCGACCACGCTCAACACCGCCTTCAGCCCCTCGGGCGCGTCCAGCGCGGCGATGTGATCGTCAAGACGAAGGCGGTCGGCGGACATGGCGTGTTCCCGTGGGTTGTTGGGCGTCGCGCACTCATGGCCGCAGCGGGGACGCGGGGCAAGGTCTGGCGGCGCAAACAAGCTTGACCGCATTGGCGGCGACGCTTGACTTGTCCCCTGACTCGATGGCTTAGGTCGATCGCTCTCGCGGGAGAGTTCGGGGACGGGCGACCGGCTTCGACGCCGAAGGCGCAACCGCCCCGGAAACGCTCAGGCAAACGGACCGCGACAGCATACGGACGCTGGAAAGCCGCTCTTTCAGGGCGCGCCGACGGAGCAAGGCGGAAACGCCGGAATCTCTCAGGCTTCAGGACAGCGGGGGCGCGAGGACGGCGGCGAAGCTCCGCCACAACACGCGACCGCGAAAGCCTGGACCATGACCGACCAAGTTCTGAAAACCACGCCCCTGAACGCCGCCCACCGTGCGCTGGGCGCCCGCATGGTCGGCTTCGGCGGCTATGACATGCCGGTCCAATATGAAGGCGTGCTGGCCGAACACCGCTGGACCCGCGAACACGCCGGCCTGTTCGACGTGTCCCACATGGGCCAGTGCAAGATCACCGGCGCGGACGCCACGGCCCAGTTCGAGCGCTTCGTGCCCGGCGACTATGAGATCCTGAAGGCGGGCAAGCAGAAATACAGCCTGCTGCTGAACACGGACGGCGGGATCATCGACGACCTGATGGCCGGTCGTCCCGACCATGACGGCCTGTTCGTCGTCGTCAATGCGGGCAACAAGGACGAGGATTTCGCCTTCTGGACCGCCAATCTGCAGGGCGACGCCAAGCTGACGGTGCTGGACCGCGCCCTGATCGCCATCCAGGGCCCCGAGGCCGCCGAGGTCATGGCCGCGCACGAGCCGGTTCTGGCCGAGATGGGCTTCATGGAGACCGCCCGGCTGATGCTGTTCGGCGTCGACTGCTATGTGTCGCGCTCGGGCTACACCGGCGAGGACGGCTATGAGATTTCGGTCCCGGCGGACCAGGCCGAGCGCATCTGGAACACTCTGTTGGAAGACGCCCGCGTCAAGCCGATCGGCCTTGGCGCCCGCGACAGCCTGCGCCTCGAAGCCGGCCTGCCGCTGCACGGCCACGACATCGACCCGACGACCAGCCCGGTCGAAGGCGCCCTGACCTTCGCCCTGTCCAAGTCGCGGAAGGAACGCGCCGACTTCAACGGCGCCGAACGCATCCTGAAGGAACTGGCCGAGGGTCCGTCGCGCGTCCGCGTCGGCCTGATCGTCAAGGAAGGCGCCCCGGCCCGCGAAGGCGCCGAGATCGCCGACATGGACGGCGCCGTCATCGGCAAGGTCACGTCGGGCGGTCCCTCGCCCACCCTGGGCAAGAACATCGCCATGGGCTTCGTGCCCCCCGCATACGCGGCGCTGGGCACGGAACTGAAGGTCATCGTGCGCGGCAAGTCGGCCGCCGCCGAGGTCGTCGCCATGCCCTTCGTGCCGCAACGCTATTACCGTAAGCCCAAGTCGTAACAGTCACCCCGTCACCCTCGGGCTCGACCCCAGGGCCGGGCGATCAACCGCTCGTGCGAAGACATCGACGCACAGACCGCACAACATCCGATCCTCGGGTCAAGCCCGAGGATGACGGGACAGGAGAGAAGACAGATGAAATTCACCAAGGATCACGAGTGGGTCAGCCTGGACGGCGACATCGCCACCGTCGGCATCTCCAAACACGCCGCCGACGCCCTGGGCGACGTGGTGTTCGTCGAAGTGCCTGAGGTCGGCAAGACCGTCTCCAAGGGCGACAGCTTCGCCGTGGTCGAGAGCGTCAAGGCCGCCTCGGACGTCTATGCCCCCGTTTCGGGCGAGGTGATCGAGGCCAATGACGCCCTGTCCACCGCCCCGGAAACCGTCAACTCGGCCGCCGAAGCCGACGGCTGGTTCGCCAAGATCAAGGTCTCGGACGCCGCCGAACTGGACGCCCTGATGGATCAGGCCGCCTACGACGCCTTCCTGGCCACGCTGTAATTTCATCCGCTCATCCCGGCGAAAGCCGGGACCCAGTCCTTTCGCGAGGCAGGGTGCGTGGGATGAGCGGCTCTCTTTGATCGACGCGACCGATCGCCCAAAACACTGGGTCCCGGCTTTCGCCGGGATGAGCGGAACAGAATATGCGCTACCTCCCCCTGACGCCCGACGACCGCACGGCGATGCTCGCCGCCATCGGCGCGAAATCCATCGACGATCTGTTCGTGGACGTGCCGGAAAGCGCGCGTCTGGCCGGTCCCGTCGATCTGCCGCGCGTCGCGGGCGAGCTGGAGGTCGAGCGCGCCCTGTCCGCCATGGCGGCCAAGAACGCCACCGCCGGCGCCGTGCCCTTCTTCTGCGGCGCGGGGGCCTACAAACACCACGTCCCGGCGACGGTGGATCACGTGATCCAGCGGTCCGAGTTCCTGACCAGCTACACCCCCTATCAGCCGGAAATCGCGCAAGGGACCCTGCAGTATCTGTACGAGTTCCAGACCCAGGTCGCGAACCTGACCGGAATGCCGATCGCCAACGCCAGCCTCTATGACGGCTCGACCGCCATGGCCGAGGGCGTGCTGATGGCCACGCGCGTCACCCGCCGCAACAAGGCGGTGATCTCGGGCGGCGTCCACCCCCACTACGTCAAGGCGACCGAGACCGTGGTTCACGCCGTCGGCGTGGAGACGCAGGTGCTGGCCCCGGCCTTCGACGCCGAGGCCGCCGTCATCGACCAGATCGGCCCCGACACCGCCTGCGTCGTCGTCCAGACCCCCAACGTCTTCGGCACGGCGACCGACGTGACCAAGATCGCCGAAGCCGCCCACGCCGCGGGCGCCCTGCTGATCGTCGTGGTGACGGAGGCGGTGTCGATGGGCCTGCTGAAATCGCCCGGCGAAATGGGCGCCGACATCGTCGCGGCCGAGGGCCAGTCGATCGGCAACGCCCTGAACTTCGGCGGCCCCTATGTCGGTCTGTTCGCCACGCGCGAGAAGCTGATCCGCCAGATGCCCGGCCGCCTGACCGGCGAGACGGTGGACGCCGACGGCGAGCGCGGCTTCGTCCTGACCCTGTCGACGCGCGAACAACACATCCGCCGCGACAAGGCGACGTCGAACATCTGCACCAACTCGGGCCTCTGCACCCTGGCCTTCACCATCCATATGAGCCTGCTGGGCGAGACGGGCCTGCGTAAACTGGCCCTGCTGAACCACGAAAAGGCGGTCGCCACGCGCGACGCCCTGGCCGCCATTCCGGGCGTGGAGGTCTTGACCCCGCGCTTCTTCAACGAGTTCGCCGTCCGCCTGCCGAAACCGGCGGCCGAGGTGGTCGATGCGCTGGCCGCCCATCACATTCTGGCGGGCGTGCCCTACAGCCGCCTGGTGCCCGACGCCGGCATGGACGACGTCCTGCTGGTCGCCGCGACCGAGACGACGCTGGATGCCGACATCCAGATCCTCGCCAAGTCCCTCTCCAAAGTCCTGGCCGCCTAAGGGAAACCGATCATGAGCACCATGAACACCGTCGGCCGCCCGACCGCCCCGAACGCCGTGACCGCCAAGCCCGCCACCCTGACCGGCGGACGCGGCCTGTTGCAGAACGAGGCCCTGATCTTCGAGGGCGAAGGCTGGGGCAAGACCGGCGTCGATCTGCCGGAACCCAAGACCAACGGCGCCGATCTGGGCGACCTGGTCCGCAAGGACCCGATCGGCCTGCCCGGCCTGTCCGAGCCCGAGGCCATGCGCCACTATGTGCGCCTGAGCCAGAAGAACCACGCCATCGACCTGGCCATCTATCCGCTGGGCTCCTGCACGATGAAGCACAACCCGCGCCTGAACGAGAAGATGGCGCGCCTGCCCGGCTTCTCAGACATCCACCCGCTGCAGCCGATCTCGACGGTGCAGGGCGCGCTGGAGCTGATGGATACGCTGGCCCACTGGCTGAAGACCCTGACCGGAATGCCCGCGGTGGCCCTGTCGCCGAAAGCCGGCGCGCATGGCGAGCTGTGCGGCCTGATGGCCATTCGCGCCGCCCACGAGGCCTCGGGCCAGCATGAGAAGCGCCGCAAGGTTCTGGTGCCCACCTCCGCCCACGGCACCAACCCGGCCACCGCCGCCTTCGTCGGCTATTCGGTGGTGGAAGTGGCCCAGACCGAGGACGGCCGCGTGGACGTCGCCGATCTTGCCGCCAAGCTGGGTGACGACGTGGCCGCCATCATGGTCACGAACCCCAATACCTGCGGCCTGTTCGAGCGCGACATTCTGGAGATCAGCCGCCTGACGCACGCGGCGGGCGCCTATTTCTACTGCGACGGCGCCAATTTCAACGCCATCGTCGGCCGGGTTCGCCCGGGCGATCTGGGCGTCGACGCCATGCACATCAACCTGCACAAGACCTTCTCCACGCCCCATGGCGGCGGCGGTCCGGGCGCGGGTCCGGTGGTGCTGTCCGAGGCCCTGGCGCCCTTCGCCCCCGCCCCGTGGGTCGTGCATGACGACGGCGGCTATCGCCTGATCGAGCGCGAGGAAGACGAGGCCGAGCAAGCCTTCGGCCGTCTGTGCGCCTTCCAGGGCCAGATGGGCATGTACACTCGTGCCCTGTCCTACATGATGTCGCACGGTTCGGACGGCCTGCGTCAGGTCGCCGAGGACGCGGTGCTGAACGCCAACTACATCAAGGCTCGGCTGGGCGACCTGATGTCGGCGGCCTTCCCCGACGGCCCCTGCATGCACGAAGCCCTGTTCGACGACGAATGGCTGAAGGGCACGGACATCACCACGCTCGACTTCGCCAAGGCGATGATCGACGAGGGCTTTCACCCGATGACCATGTATTTCCCGCTGGTCGTCCACGGCGCCATGTTGATCGAGCCGACGGAAACCGAGTCCAAGGCCGAACTGGACCGCTTCATCGACGCCATGCGTCTGTTGGCCCAGGCCGCGAAGGCGGGCGACGTGGATCGCTTCAAGGGCGCGCCCTTCCACGCCCCGATGCGTCGTCTGGACGAAACCCGCGCCGCCCGCTCGCCGGTGCTGCGCTGGACCGCGCCGGAAGGCTCCAACCAGGCGGCCTGACCGCCGACGATACGGTCCCGGGGCGCGTCCCCGGGACCTATCCCGCCGACTGTCTCAGCGCGGCGAAGGCGGCGCGACCGAACGTCTCGGGCTGCGCCTCGGGTTGGGCCAGCCAGGCGTCGACCGACAGTTTCAGAATGCTGACCGCTGCGCCCGCCACGACGCGACAGGCGATGTCGTCCGGCGCCACCCCCTTGCGCGCGGCCAGGGACTCGGCCAGCAACCGCTCGACCTGGGCGTATTTCGCCTGATCCCCGGCTCTTAGCGAGGGCGTGGCGTGGATCAGGACGGCGACGGCCTTCATCTCGTCGGATAGAGGCTGCCGCGCCAGATCGAGCAGCGCATTCTCCACCATGTCCAGCAGGGGTTCGTCCGCCGGCCGCGCGGCGACGGCGTCGGCCACCTGTTGCGGAAAGCCGGCCTTGGTCGACAGGACGATCTCTTCCTTCGAGCCGAAATAGTTCAGCAGGGTGCGGCGCGACACCTCGGCGGCCTCGGCCACCTCGTCCAGCGTGGTCGCCTCGAAGCCGCGCTCCAAAAACAGGCGCAGCCCCTCGGCCTGGATGCGGGCGTGGGTGTTGGCGCGCTTGCGGTCGCGCAGGCCCAGGTCCGTGTCGAAAATCTTATCTTGCACTTATTGCATATTTGCACCGGATGCACATATGCAAGCCGGAGCCCTTCACGACGACTCTTTTCACGCACAGGATAGCGCCATGACGACCTGGACCACAGACGATATTCTCGATCAGACCGGTAAGCGGGTCATCGTTACGGGCGCGACCGGCGGCCTGGGGCTGGAAACCGCTCTGGTGCTGGCGGACAAGGGCGCGGAGGTCATACTGGCGGCCCGCAATCCGCAGAAGGGGGCCGAGGCCGAACGGCTGATCCGCGCACGGTCTCCTAACGCCCAGGTGCGGTTCGAGGCGCTGGATTTGGCCAGCCTGTCCTCCGTCGCCGCCTTCGCCGAGCGCCGGCTGGCGGACGGACGGCCCATCGACATCCTGATCAACAACGCCGGCGTCATGGCGGTGCCGCGACGCCAGACCACGGCCGACGGATTCGAGCGGCAGTTCGGGACCAACTATCTGTCGCACTTCGCCCTGACGGGGCGGCTGCTGCCGCTGTTGAGCGCCGGGCGCGCGCGGGTGGTGCAACTGGCCAGCATCGCGCACCGGGGCGGCCGCATCCGACTGGACGACCTGAACTATCAGACCGGATACCGCCCATGGCCGGTCTATCAGCAGTCGAAACTGGCCATGCTGATGTTCGCCATGGAGCTTCAGCGGCGCAGCGACGCCCACGGCTGGGGCCTGACCAGCGTGGCCGCCCATCCGGGTTTCGCCCGCACCGACCTGATCGCCAACGGCCACGCGGGCGGCCCGACCACCCTGTTCGCCCGGCTCACCAACGCCCTTGCGCCCCTGGCCAGCCATTCGGCCGCCCAGGGCGCCCTGCCGATCCTGATGGCTGCGACCCAGGCCGAAGCGACGCCCGGCGGCTACCATGGCCCCACCGGCTTTCTGGAGATGAAAGGCCCGCCCGGCCCCGCCGAAATCCGGCCCCAGGCCCGCGACGCCGAAACGGCCCGGCGTCTGTGGTCGCTGTCGGAGCAGATGACGGGCGTGACCTTCAACTGAGGTCGCTAAGCGACATCAGACGATGAGGGCTAGGCCGGTTCGAACAGGAAGTTATTGCAATAATCAGGATTGCGCCAAAAGCGTTCGCCGTCCTGACCTTGATGTAAATCCAGATCAAACTCAGACACCGGCTTCAATATACGTCCTTGAATAAAGGCCCCTTTGTAGCCCCGTGCTTCTAGATAGGAAAAACAATCGTACACGGTGCCGGTTCTCAAATGGCGCTGTTCGCATTCGAACAGAAGCACAGGTCGGCTTTGGCGCAAGATGCGGTCTGCGCCTCGGAACACTTCCAGTTCAGCACCTTCCACATCCACTTTCAGCAGGGCCACATGGTCGTCGGCGTGAAAATAATCATCCAATGAAACCATCCGAACACGCAGCGTTTCGGCTCCGTCTATGGGTTCAAGACTGGCTTCGGGGGAGCCGGGCGAAGGCACATAGAGATCGCAATGCCCAGATCGATTCGAGACAGCCGCTGTTTCGACAGTAACATTGTCTAGACGCAAAACTTGAACCGCTGTTCGAATATACTCGGCTAAGTCCGGTTGAGGCTCGAAAGCGATTGCCTGACCTGCCCACCGGGACATCCAATAAAGATAGCTGCCTTTATTGGCTCCAATGTCACACACTAAATCATTGCTGGAAAGCCGCGCTTTAATCAGCGCTAGCTCTGTCGCTTGATCCCGAGTCTTCGCCCGATACGCTCTCCACAGGAAACGCGCCTTCATCATTTCACCTCAACTAGGAGCAGTGCGATGATAGGATCTATATTGCCTGTTCGAGATTGATGAAATAGGCAGAATGGCTCCTGGCGCTATTTTGCCTCCGTCCGCCTCATGTACGGATGACTTGGGAGGAAATCGTCGGACGTAACATTCGCCGATTGCGTAAAGCCAAGGGCCTGACGCAAGAACAGCTGGCGCATGATTCAAGCGTGGCTATGCGCTATGTCGCAGGCGTCGAGCGGGCGGAGGAAAACCCTTCGCTGAAGTTCCTGGTCAAGATCGCGGACGCACTGGAGGTGCAGCCTGCTGTTCTGCTGACATTGGAATCAGACTTGCCGAATAAGGACGGTTGACGTTCACCACGCACATCGGCGTGCGCAGGGATTTTCTGTGCCGTAGCGGCAATGGCGTCGGTGTCGTCGCCGAGTATGACGAAAGCTTCATCCACCGGCCATCCCGTGGCCATCGACGCGGCGCCTGATTAAGCTGTGGCGCGGTCGTCACGGTCGCCCTTTCCTTTCCCGACGAGGGATCGCGCGACCGGGGCGACCGTTGTCACACCGACTGCTGCTTCCCATCTGGCGTGTTCGTGACCTCCCTGCCCGTCGCCCTCCCCCCGTTCGCCAGGCCCCGCAGCCGCACGCTGCGGACGGTTCGGCGCTGGGCGTTGATGATCGGCGGGCTGCTGGTCGTGCTGCTGGGCCTGTTGATCGCCCCCCTGCCGGGCCCGGGCGGGGTTCCGGTCATCGCCGTCGGCCTGATGCTGATCCTGAAAAGCTCGTTCTGGGCCAAGCGTCAGTTCATCCGCGCCCAGTACGCCCGGCCGAAATGGGTCTATCCGTTCCGCCGCCTGATGCGAAAGAAGCCTGAGTTCGCGCCCGTCTTCTGGCAGCAGGCGCTTCGGGCGGAAAAGGTGGTGGTCAAACGCTCGGGTCGTCGCCTGTCGCGCGGCCGCAAACAGCTGCGTCGCTATTTCCGCAAGCTGTTCCGCTAGTTGACGCCTATCTCGCGGTTGCGTTGCTGCAACCGCTAACCACGGCATCGTGAACCCGGCCGCCCCGTGACAGGCTTATCCTGACCCTGCGTTATCAGAGAACCACTCAGGCGTTGGGAGGCGCTAAGGTCATGATGTCACGCGTACAAAAGGGTCTGGTCGCCGGGGTTGCGGCGACGGCGGCCGCCTCGTTGCTCGAAATCCCCAATATGTTCCTGAACTGGTTCGACCCGTTCCAGGGCGTCATCGCCTCGATGATCGGCATGCCCGGCAATCTGGCGGTGGGCTGGGTGATCCATGTGATCAGCGGGGTCTTCATCCTGGGACCGCTGTTCGCGATCCTGTGTCCCCGCCTGCCGACCGACACGCCGGAAACCAAGGGCATCGTCTTCGCCGTCGGCGCCTGGATCATCATGATGGCCGCCATCGTGATGTTCGGAAACTATCGCACCTTCACCGCAGGCGCAGGCTTCGGCACCTTCGCCTGGCTGCTGATCACCCATGCGGTGTTCGGCATCGTGCTGGGCAATGTCTATGCCCGACTGGTCAGCCGCGAGAAGCGGATGGGCGCGACCGTCATGGGCGGCGCCCCCGCCCACTGAGCCGCCTCTGAACCGAGCAGCAAAAAGGCCCCCGACGGCGACGTCGGGGGCCTTGATGTGTCTGGGGCCGACCGGGCCGCCTCAGTTCAGGCGGTCGCCGATCTGGGCGATGGCGCCGTCCAGCAGCGGGTCCTTGACGCCCGAGGCCAGGCGCGCGGCCAGGATCTGTTCGGCGGATTTGGCGGCCAGATCGGCGGCGGCGGCCTTGACCTCGGCGGAGGCCTGGGCCTCGGCCTGGGCGATGCGGTTCTCGGCCATGGTCTGACGACGGGCCAGGGTTTCTTCCAGCTTGGCCTTGGTTTCGGCCTCCAGACGGCGGGCGTCGGCCTCGGCCTGGGCCAGCATGTCGGCGGCCTGGGCCTCGGCCTCGGCCTTCTCCTTGCGGATCTGGGCCAGCAGGGCCTCGGCCTCGGCGCGCAGGCGGGCGGCCTCGTCCAGATCGGCCTGAATCTTGGCGGCCTTGGCGTCCAGGGCGGCGGCGGCCATCTTGGGCACGCCGGCGACGACCAGGATGGCCAGGAAGATCAGCAGGCCGACGCCGACCCACAGTTCCGGGTTCGACAGGCTGTAGAAATGTTCGAATTCGAGGAAGGCGGGCATATTAGGCGGCTCCCTTGACCGCGGCGGCGGTTTCGGCGGCGGTCGGGGCCTTGCCGGTCAGGCGTTCGACCATGGCGGTCGCGGCGTCCGAGGCGATGATGGTGACATTGGCCATGGCGGCGTCGCGCGTCCGGGCGATGGCGGTCTCGGCCTCGGCGATGCGGGCGTTGACCACGGCCTCTTCAGCGGCCTGACGGGTGTTGGCCTCTTCGGTCACGCGGGCCTTGGCGGCGGCGGCGGTGGCGCGGGCGTCGGCGCGGGCCTTGGCGACCTCGGCCTGGGCTTCGGCGGCCTGGCCGGCGGCCTCGGCCTGGACCTGACGCGCGGTGGCCACGGCGTTGGAAATGGTGTCGGCGCGCTCGTCCATCACCTTGCGCATGCGCGGGGCGAAGATCTTGGCGACCAGCAGATACAGGACGAAGAACAGGATCAGCAGATAGACGATCTGTCCGACCCAGTGCTGGGTTTCGAATTGCGGCAGGCCGCCCGTCTGATGCTCGGCGGCGGCGTGAGCCGTGTTCTCGGGCACGTGTCCGGTCTGGACCGCGACAGAGGCGGCGTCTTCCACCGAAAGGACCGGCGGCGGGGCTGAAGAGTGAGCGGCCATGTTCATCCGTCGTGAAAACAGTCGCGGCGGCGCGGACCTTCAGCCCGCGCCGCCGCCGGTAGCAGGTTCAGGCGATCAGCCCAGCCAGGCCAGGATGCCCAGAACGAAGGCCAGGATGCCCAGGGCTTCGACCAGGGCGGCGCCGACGAACAGGTTGCCGACCTGGCTGGCGGCGGCCGACGGGTTGCGCAGGGCGCCCGCCAGGAAGTTGCCGAAGATGTTGCCCACGCCGATGGCCGAGCCGAGCATGCCCAGGGTGGCCAGGCCGATGCCGAAATACTTGAAGGAGGCGGCGTCCATGATGAAGTCCTATTCAGTCTTGGTTGGTTGGTTATTCGAACTGGAACCCGGCCTTAGTGGCCATGTCCCAGGTTGACCACATCGTTGAGATAGATGCTGGCCAGAACGGCGAAAACGAAGGCCTGGAGGAAGGCGACCAGGAACTCCAACGCGGTCAGTCCCACGACCATGCCCAGCGACAGGCCCGCGACCGGCAGACCCAGCAGGCCCAGTCCCCCGGCGGCGGCCAGGCCGCCCATCGACACCACGAAGCCGGCGAAGATCTTCAGCGCGATGTGGCCGCCCAGCATGTTGCCGAACAGACGCAGCGCCAGGGTGACGGGACGCAGCAGGAAGGACAGGAACTCGATCAGGCCCACGACCGGACGGATCGCCAGCGGCGCGCTGGTCGGCCAGAACAGCAGGAAGAAGCCCAGGCCGTGCTTGATGAAGCCGATGCCGATGACCAGCAGGATGGTGATCAGGGCGAAGGCGCCGGTGACGGCCAGCTGCGAGGTGGCGGTGAAGGTCAGGAACAGACCCAGCAGGTTCATGCCCAGGACCAGCAGGAAGATGGTCAGGACGAACGGGAAATATTTGCGGCCTTCGTGCCCGATGATCGAGCCGGTCACGCCGTCGATCAGGTCGAACATCTGCTCGCCGGCGGCCTGGACGCGGCCGGGCACGATCTTGGCGTTGGACGTGACCAGCGTCAGCAGGGCCACGACCACCACGAAGACGATGGTCATCGCCAGGTGCGAATTGGTGAAGGCCAGGCTGGTCTCGCCGACGATCGGCAGGTTGACCGTGCCGAAATCAAGCCCGTGCAGGGGCGTGACCTTGAACTGATGAATCGGATCGGCCATGGGCCTTATCGGTCCTCGTCTTCGTCGGCGTCGTCGAAGGGAACGGACTTCGCCACGACCCCCGCCGCCTTCGCCTGCGCCATCAGCCGGTTGGCTGTGCGACGCGCCATGTAAATCGACAGGGCGAAGCCCAGAAGGACCCCGCCGATGATGCCCCACGGGGTGATTCCGAGGAATCGGTCCGCGAGAAAGCCCAGCGCCAAGCCCACCAGAACCCCGCCGATCAGGTCGGCGATGATCTTGTAGGCCTCACCCGTCACCTTTTGGGCGGCGAGGTGAGCGGACTCTTGCTGAGCATTGCGCGCCTCAAGGGAGGATGCGCTTTCGTTGAGGCGTTTGATCGCCTCTTCGCGCGATTCCGTCATTGGGGACATGCCTGAACTGCTCGGCCCCGCACGACGTTCGAACGGGTCTGAATTCGGCGCGGAAACTAATCGTGAGCGGGCGACAGGTCAAGGCGTCGTGATCGACGCCTAAGTCTTTGCTGACGCTCGCTTTTCTTCGACCGGGAGCCAGCCGTGACGATGCGCCGCTGTCGCGACCGCCAGAATCCCGCCTCATCCGCGCCGCCGCGACATGGCGATGCGGGGTGGAAACGACTAGGTTCCGCGCCATGAACGCCCACGTCCCGCCGCCCGCCGCTCCGCTTCGTCCGATCTCGGTTCGTCTGGCGACGCCGCGCGGCTTCTGCGCCGGGGTGGACCGGGCGATCCAGATCGTCGAGCGGGCCATCGAGAAATACGGCGCCCCGGTCTATGTGCGCCACGAGATCGTCCACAACCGCCATGTGGTCGAGCGGTTGAAGGCCATGGGCGCCGTCTTCGTCAAGGAGCTGGACGAATGCCCGGACGACCGGCCGGTCGTCTTTTCGGCCCACGGCGTGCCCAAGTCGGTGCCCGCCAGCGCCCGCGCGCGCGAACTGCTGTTCCTGGACGCCACCTGCCCCCTGGTCTCCAAGGTCCATGTCGAGGCCGAGCGTCATCACGCCGCTGGCCGCCACATCGTCCTGATCGGCCATGCGGGCCACCCGGAGGTGATCGGCACGATGGGACAGTTGCCTTCCGGCGCCATCACCCTGATCGAGACCGAGGAGGATGCGGAGCGATTCGAACGGCCCGGCGACGCGCCTCTCGCCTACGCCACCCAGACCACCTTGTCGGTGGACGACACCGCCGGCATATTGAAGGTGCTGAAGCGCCGCTTTCCCGAACTGCCCGATCCGCACAAGGAAGACATCTGCTACGCCACCACCAATCGTCAGGACGCGGTCAAGGCGCTGGGCGAGGGCTGCGAACTGGTGCTGGTGGTCGGGTCCAAAAACTCGTCCAACTCGGCCCGGCTGGTCGAGGTGGCGATGCGCGCGGGCGCCCGCGCCGCCTATCTGGTCGACGACGCCTCCCAGGTCGACTGGGCCTGGTTCGACGGGGTGGATGCAGTCGGCGTCACCGCCGGCGCCTCGGCCCCCGAACCTCTGATCGCGGCCCTGGTCGACGCCATCCGCGCCCGGTTCGACGCCACGGTGACGGAGGACGCCGGCGCGCGCGAGACCGTGACCTTCAAACTGCCGCGCCTGCTGACCGCCTGAACGGCCGGATGTCGGACGGCGCCGTTGCGTGATAGGCTGGGCACTTCTCTGATCGGATGAACGCCATGATCAAACTCGCCCTGTCGGTCGCCCTGCCCCTCGCCGCTCTGGCCGCCTGCGCCCAGCCCGCCCAGCCGACGCCGAAGCCCATCGGCATGCCCAATCCGGCCTCGAAATACTGCGTCGACAGCGGCGGACGGCTCGAAATCGTCACGGGCGCGGACGGTGGCCAGTCGGGCATGTGCCACCTGCCCGACGGTCGCGTGATCGAGGAATGGGCGCTGTTCAGAAGCGCCCACCCGCGCTCCTGACCTCCAGGCGTCAGGCCCGCGCCAGCGGCAGGGGCGCGCGGAAAAGGCTGCCGACGCCCGGCGTGGACACCACCTCGATCCGGCCGCCCATCAGCACCGCCAGACCGTGGGCGGCGGTCAGCCCCAGCCCCAGCCCCTCGGCGGCGCGGGTGCTGCTCTCGTCGCCCTGGGTGAAGGCGTCGAACAGGCGCGTCACCGCGTCGGGCGTCATGCCCGGCCCGGTGTCCTCGACCTCCAGCACCAGATCGTCGCCGGCCAGGGCGCGCAGCGTCACCCGGCCCGTTCGGGTGAAGCGCACGGCGTTGTCGGTCAGGGCCGCCAGCATCTTTTCGATGTGAACGGGGTCGCCCAGCCATTCGCCCTCGACCGCCTCGACCTCAAGGACCAGCCCTCTGGTCGCCGCCGCGCCCTCGAAATCGTGGGCGACCCGCTGCAACAGGTTGTCGATGCGGAAGGGCCGCGTCTCCAGCATCACCGCCCCGTCGCGCAATCGCACCACGTCCAGCAGTTCCTCGACCAGACGCAACTGCTGGCGGCCCGAGGCCTTCAGGATTTCCAGCCGCTCACGTTGCTGCGGCGTGATGGCGTCTGCGCCGATCACCTCGGCCATGCCCAGGACGCCGTTCAGGGGGGTGCGAAGTTCGTGGCTGACGTTGGACAGGAACCGGGTCTTGGCCTGATTGGCCGCCTCCGCCTTGTCCAGCGCCGCCGACAGGGCCGCCTCGGAGGCCCGAAGCCGACGGATGTCCTGCGCCACCCGCCAGAGCAGGGCCCCGCCGCACGCCAGCATCAGGATCAGCAGCGCCAGCAGGAACGGCCCGGCCTGACGCAGGATGTCCGCGCCCGGTCGCTCCGGCGTCCAGACGATCCGCCCCAGCAGGACGCCGTTCGGATCGCGGATGTCCACCGCCGCGCGTCCCTTCGGCGGCGGCGCATCGCCCACGGAAAAGGTCGGGTCGACCAAGCCGAGACGGTCGTGAATCTGCGGAATGATGGTGTCGAACCGCTTGAACGACGCCACCGCTGGGTCCGAGGCGGGAACCGATCCTTTCAGGGTGTGGCGCACGACGGTCGAGGTTCCCATCAGATAGACGGTCCCCTCCACCTTCACGACGGCGGGTTTCAGCGTCACGGCGTCCAGCGCCACGGTCGAACGGTCTCGTCCGGCGGCCGTCGCCCTCAGGGCGTCAACGATGGGGCGGGCGGAGCGGGCGAAGGGATCGGCGGCGTCGGCGCCGGCGGCCTCGCCGTTCTTCGAGACGCGGAACAGCTTGCCCGCGTCGTCATAGCCAAGGGTGACGGGCAGCTTGCTTTGCGCCTCGTAATATCCGCCCAGATGCCGGTCCCACCAGGCCATGTCGCCGCCGCCGGTCATATGGTCGACCGCGTCGTCCCAGACCGAGGCCGTGGTCAGATCCTCGCCGATGGACTGCAGGGCGCGCGCGACGCGACGTTCGACCAGCTCGTGTTCCTTGGCGGCCTGATGGGCGTCGATCGCCTGGCTGACCACCGCCAGGACGCCGATCATTCCCGCCATGGACCCGATCAGCAGGACCGCCGCGATTCGGAACGCGACCCAGGCCTGGGAGCCGGATTTCGAAGCAACGCCACTGGACATGATCAAGCGCTAGCATCCGCCCGATAAGACAAGATGAACGCCTGGCCCCGCGCGGCGCGGATCAGCGGTCGTCGTTGACGAAATCCTGGGCGAACTCGGGCGCGTCGTCGTCCAACGGCAGGGTTCCGTCCTCGTCGTCCGCCTCGGACGCGCGGGTCGGGTCCGGCACCTCGAAGCCGACCGGCAGCGACAGGTCCAGCAGACCCGCCGCCTTCATCTCCTGAACCCCCGGCAGGTCGTACAGGGTCGCCAGGCCGAAATGCTCCAGGAACCGATCCGTGGTCGCATAGGTCACGGGTCGCCCCGGCGTGCGCCTGCGCCCACGCAGCCGCACGAACCCCATCTCCAGCAACAGATCCAGCGTGCCCTTGGAGATCGACACCCCGCGCACGCTCTCGATCTCGGCGCGGGTGACGGGCTGGTGATAGGCGATGATGGCCAGGGTCTCCAGCGCGGCCTTGGACAGGCGGCGCGGCTCCTCGCGCTCCTGGGTCATCATGAAGGCCAGGTCCGGCGCGGTGCGGAAGCGCCAGCGGTCGGCGACGCACTCCAGCTCCACCCCCCGCCCCTCGTAACGGGCGCGAAGCCCCGCGATGGCGCGCGCGACATTGCAGTTCTCGGGCAGGCGGGCGGCGATCTCGGCGGCGGTCAGCGGCCCGGCGGCGGCGAACAGCAGGGCCTCCACCCGCCGCTCGATCTCGGCCTCGTCGGGCTGAAAGGACAGGTCAGACATAGAACCACCCGCTCATCCCATCCTCCATGCCCCCAGTCCCGTCATCGTCGCCCGACACCTCGTCATCCTCGCCCTTGTGGCGAGGATCCATACTCCCGGTCTTTCCAACTGTGCATCCATGCCAGGCAGCGGGCGTATGGATACTAGGGACAAGCCCTAGGATGACGGACTGTGGGTCGCTCACGGCGTCAGTTCCAGCGGCTGCCCCGACCCGCGCCGTTTCAGATACAGGTCGGCGAACGCCTGAGCCTGTCGAATATCCATCGCCCCCTCCTTCACCAGCTCCAGACTGGCCGACAGGGTCGAGGCCGTATAGCTGGCCTGGCTGGGGCCGTCCTCATCCTCCCGCTGCGGCGCGACCTGATCCAGCGGGGTCCAGTCGGCCAGTTTGGGCATGATCTCCCTCAGCCAGTCGCGGGCGGCCTCCAGCTGGAAGGCCTCGACCCGCTGGCCCGGCGCATAACGCCGCGCCTCTTCGCGGCGGCGCTGCACCACATAGGCGCTCATCAGCTCGTACAGGCTGGCGTCGATCCGGTCGGACGGCACGATCACCGTCGCCTCCGGGTCGCCGCGCGTGAAGACGTCGCGCTTCAGCTGCGGCCGGGCCATCAGCTGTTCGACCGCCTTTCGCATCGCCTCCAGCTTCTGCAGGCGGAAGGCCAGGGCGGCGGCCATCTCCTCGGCGGGCGGCTCCTCGGCCTTGCCCTTGTCGGTGCGCGGCAGCAGCAGGCGCGACTTCAGATAGGCCAGCCACGACGCCATCACCAGATAGTCGGCCGCCAGGGCGAAGTTGCGCCGCCGCGCCTCATGCACGAAGGCCAGATACTGTTCCGCCAGCTGGGTGATCGACAGTTTCAGCAGGTCGACCTTCTGGTTCCGCGCCAGGGCCAGAAGGACGTGCAGCGGCCCCTCGTAACCGTCCAGATCGACGACGAAGGCCTCGCGGTCCTCGACCTCGGCGACGGCGGTGAAGTCCAGATTGGGCTGGAAGGCGTCGGTCATGCGGCGGCTAGGCCTGCGCCTCCCCCACGTCCGGGCCCCTGGCGACATCCATCCGCCCGCCCATCGCCTCGAAGAACCGCCGATGATCGGCCGCGGCGTCCAATGGTTCGGGCGCGCACACGATCCGCGCCAGCGCCGCCTCCGCCCGCGCCCTGGCCCGGCCCTTCAGCTTTCCGGTCGCCTCGGCCACCGCCTGCATCTCGATCAGATCGCCATTGCAGTGCAGGACCACGTCGCACCCGGCCTTCAGCGACCGATGCGCCCGTTCGCCCAGCGATCCGCTCAGCGCCTGCATCGACAGGTCGTCGGTCAGGATCAGGCCGGAAAAGCCCAGATGCTCTCGCATCGTTCGCACCGCCTTTTTCGACTGCGTCGCCGGTCGTTTGGGGTCCAGGGCGGTGAAGACGATGTGCGCCGTCATCGCCATCGGCATGTCCGACATCGCCTTGAACGGCGCGAAGTCCCAGCCGTCCAGCGTCTCGAAATCGGCATGGACCGTCGGCAGATCCCTGTGGCTGTCGGCGAAGGCCCGGCCGTGGCCCGGCATATGTTTGATGCAGGGCAGCACCCCGCCCGCCAGCAGGCCCTCGGCCGCCGCCCGCCCCAGCAGGGCCACGGTTTGCGGATCGCGGCCGTAGGCCCGGTCGCCGACGATGTCGTGTGCGCCCGGAACCGGCACGTCCAGCACGGGCAGCAGATCGACGGTGATTCCGACCTCGCGCAGGTCGTGGGCCATCAGCCGCGCGGCCAGCCGCGCCAGGTCGCGCGCGCCGTGCAGGTCTTCGGCGGCCTTCAGATAGGCGTCGCCCGGCGGATATTTGGGCCAGTGCGGCGGCCCCATCCGCTGGACCCGCCCGCCCTCCTGATCAATCAGGATCGGCGCGTCGGCGTCGCCGACGGCGGCGCGCAGTTCGTCGGTCAGCGCCCGCAGCTGATCCGGCGTGTCGATGTTGCGCCGGAACAGGATGAAGCCCCACGGCCGCGCCCTGGCGAAGAAGGCGCGTTCGTCCTCCGTCAGCCGATGGCCGGCGCAGCCGTAGAGGGCGGCGGACGTCACCGAACGATGCAGTCCCGACCCGCCGCCTTCAGCGCGTTGCAGAAGGCCGTAGCCCGCTCGCGCGACAGGCCCGAGAAGGCGGTGCGGTAAAGCGTCGATCCGCCCGAGGTCGTCACCTCGGTCACGCGCTTCTCGGCGCCCGACGCATATTGGCCGAAGCGGCTGGCGACGGCGGCGTATTCGCGGTCGGCGATCTGGGTCGAGGAGAAGGCGCCGATCTGGACCGAGGCCGAGCCGCTCGTCGCGGCCGGGGCCTTGGTCGTCGGCGCGGCGACGGGTGCGGGCGTCGGCGTCGTGGGACGCGGCGTCGCGGGGGCCGCCGTCACGGGCTTGGCGGGCGCCAACCCCTGTCCGGTCGGCGCGACGGGCGCCGGCGCGGTCGGACGCGGCTGGGGCGTCTCGGGCGGCGGGGTGAAGGTCACGGGCGCGTCCGTGGTCTCGGTCTCGTCGCGATAGACGCGCACCCCGGCGGCCGGATCGATCGGCTGGGCGTCGATGGGCGGGGCGGTCTTCATCTCGCCCACGGGCTGGCCCACCGCCGGCGGGGCGTCGGTCGAGGCGCGCATGCCCGAACGATAGAAGAAGATCACCGCCACGATCAGCAGCAGCAGGATCACCGCGCTGACGATCAGCGTCACCGGCGGCGCCTTGCCCCCGCCGGAACCGACATTGCGGCCGCCGCGCGGATCATAGCTGTTGCGACGGAACGGCAGGTCGTCGTCGGTGGGGGGGGTGTAGGCGCCCCGGCCCGGCTTGTTGTCGTCGTCGAATGACATGGTCGCGCTCCGCCGTCTGTCCGGCGCGAATCAAGCGCCGAACGTCCACTCTACGCCCCCGCGTCCGTCTTTCGAATCACAGATCGAGCGCGAGGTCGAGGCTGAACAATTTCTGGTGGACTTCTATCGCATAGCGGTCGGTCATGCCGGCGATGTAGTCGCAGACGGCGCGCGCCCGCCGGGTGCGGTCCTGGGTCAGGGCGGGCGTGCCCCATTCCGGCGGCATCACCTCCGGCTCGGCCATGAACAGTTCGAACAGTTGCGACAGCACCCGTCGCGCCTGGCTGCGGGTGCGGTTGACGCGGTAATGGCGATACATCCGCTCGAACAGGAACTTCCTCAGGATCGCCAGATCGGCGTGCATGGCGGCCGAAAAGTCGACCATGGTCCGTCTGGCGACGCGCACGTCCTCGGTCGTGACGATCCGATCCTGTTCCAGCCGCGATTGCGTTTCGGCCAGCACGTCCTCGACCATCACGCCGATCATCCGGCGCACGGCCTCGATCCGCAGCATCCGCTCGTCGATCAGGGGCCAGTCGCGCCGCGCCTCGGCCAGCATCGGCCCGATCAGCGGCACGTCGTACAGGTCCGCCAGGGTGAACAGCCCCGCCTGCACCCCGTCGTCCACGTCGTGGTTGTTATAGGCGATGTCGTCGGCGATGGCCGCGCACTGGGCCTCCAGCGAGGCGAAGGTGTCCAGCCGAAGGTCCCAGCCCGCCTCGCCGCCAACTGCATAGGGCCGCACCACCGACCAGGCCGGCTCCTCCAGCCGGTGCGACACCGGGCCGTTGTGCTTGACGACGCCCTCGACCGTCTCCCAACTCAGGTTCAGCCCGTCGAACTGCGGATAGCGGTTCTCCAGCTCGGTCACGACGCGGAAGCTCTGGACGTTGTGGTCGAAGCCGCCATAGCCGGCCATCTGCACCACCAGCTCGTCCTCGCCCGCATGGGCGAACGGCGGATGGCCCAGGTCGTGGGCCAGGGCGATGGTCTCGGCCAGATCGTCGTCCAGCCGCAGCGCATGGGCCAGCGACCGCGCGATCTGGGCCACCTCCAGCGAATGGGTCAGGCGGGTGCGGTAATGGTCGCCCTCGTGCGCCACGAATACCTGGGTCTTCTCCTTCAGTCGCCGGAACGCCGTCGCATGGATGATGCGGTCGCGGTCGCGCGCGAAGGCGGTGCGGGTGCGGCTGGGCGGCTCGAAGAAGCGGCGCCCCTGCGTCTGGCTGGCCCGTTCGGCGTAGGTGGCGAGTTCGATCTGGCTCACGTCGTCAACTTTGAAGCGGCTTTGATGCGGGCGGCCCTTTGCGAACGCCCGCCCGCGCCTCATATAGACAGCCGTGAGCACCGTCCAATCCACAGAACCGTCCACACCCGTCTTCGCCGTCGCCGCGCGCGCGCCGGAGGGCATCGTCCTGGCCCCCAGCGCCGCCAGACGCCTGGCCAAGCTGGGCGCGGCCGAGGGCCGGACGCTGATGCTGCGCGTCGCGGTGGACGGCGGCGGCTGTTCGGGCTTCCAGTATCGGTTCGAACTGGTCGAAACGGCCCAGGACGACGACCTCCGCATCGCCTGCGACGGCCAGACCGCCCTGATCGACCCCGTCTCGGTCCCCTTTCTGAAGAACGCCGAGATCGCCTACGTCGACGAACTGGCCGGCGCCCAGTTCGTGGTCAGGAACCCCAACGCCGCCTCCAGCTGCGGCTGCGGCGTCAGCTTCTCGATCTGATCTTGGCGCCATCTGGCGTCCGGGGACGAACTCTGCACTAGATGGCGAGAGAAGCTTGTCGCCTGATCGCCTTGCGGGGTTCCCATGCTGAATATCGCCCTGACGGCGGCCCTTCTGGCCGCCCCGGTCTCCACCGAGATCGCCCTGCCGGCCCAACCGGCGGCTTTGCATGGAACCCTGTTGACGCCGCCTGACGCCTCGGCCGTGGCGGTCATCCTGCCCGGCTCAGGCCCCACGGATCGCGATGGGAACAGTCCGATGGGCGTCAAGGCCGGAACCTATCGGTTGCTGGCCGAGGGGCTGGCGGATCAAGGCGTCGCCACGCTGCGGATCGACAAGCGCGGCATCGCCGCCAGCGCCGCCGCCGGGCCGACCGAGGCCGATCTGCGGTTCGACGCCTATGCCGCCGACGCCCGCGCCTGGGCCGCCGAGGCCGCCGCGCGCGCCGGCAAGCCCTGCGCCTGGCTGATCGGCCATAGCGAAGGCGCCCTGGTCGCCCTGAAGGCGGTCGCGGGCGGAGGCGACAAGATTTGCGGCCTGATCCTGCTGTCCGGCGCCGGCCGCCCGGCGAGCGCGGTGCTGCGCGAACAGCTGGAAGCCAACCTGCCCGAGCCGATAAAGACCCAGGCCCTCGCCGTGCTGACCGAGCTTGAGGCCGGCCGCACCGTCGCCGACACGCCGCCCGCGCTGGCGACCCTGTTCCGCCCGTCGGTCCAGCCCTATCTGATCTCGTGGCTGCCGCTGGACCCCGCCGCCCTGCTCGCCGCCTATGACGGCCCGGTCTTCATCGGCCAGGGGACCACCGACCTCCAGATCCGCGTCGCGGACGCCCAGGCCTTAGCCGCCGCAGACCCCAAGGCGACGCTGAAACTCTGGCCCGACGTCAACCACGTCCTGAAGACCGCTCCCGCCGACCGCGCCGCCAACCTGACCACCTACGCCGACCCGGCCCTGCCGCTGACGCCGGGCGTGGCGGAGGATGTGGGGGCGTTCATCCGCTCGCACTGATCCGTCCGCGTCCCGCGCGAAGAGATCAGTCCAGCATCCCCCGCGCCTCGTCCGCCAGGGCGAAGAACCGTTCGCGCACCTCGGCGGCGAAGGGGTTGTCGCGTTCGATGGCGCGGAAGACGGCGGGGCTGTCGTGGCGGACCATGTCGACGGCCTGCATCAGGCGGTCGAAGCTGGCGGTGGTCATGCGGGTGGGCAAAGGCTCCATGGCGATCAGGACGCGGGCGATCAGATGGGTCAGGCCCTGAACGACGGCCGCCTCCCGGTCGTGATCCTCGGGGCTGACCAGAAACACCTTCAGCCTCAGGGCGCGGCGGCAGAAGGCGGCGACGCGGCGGGCGTCCGCGCCCTGTCGCACCGGGCAGACGGCGATCCGCAGGCCCGCGATGCCGTCCTTGCCGCTCTGGGGGCCGAACAGGGGGTGGGCGCCGACGATCCGCACGCGGGGCGGCAGAATCCGGTCCATCAGACGGGCGGGCTTCACCTTCACCGATCCCACGTCGATGACCAGGGCGTCGGGCCTCAGATGCGGGCGGATGGCGGTCAACGTCGCCTCCAGCGCCTCGACCGGCACGGCCAGCACCACCGTCGGACAGGCGGCGGCGGTCGCCAGATCGGTCAGGGTCGCCGCCCCCTCCCCGTCCGTCGCCGCCGGATCATGGGCCAGGATGTCGAACCCCGGCGACAAATGCCGCGCCGTCAGCCGCCCGAAGGCGCCGTAGCCGATCAGGCCGAGTTGCTCCCGACCTTTCGTCACCCTCGGGCTCGTCCCGAGGGCCCACGGCGGACGCCCCACGAACCGCGACGCGGAGGCGACAGCGCATCACCCTCCGTCACCGTATGCGCGGAACGGTGGCCCCTCGGGACAAGCCCGAGGGTGACGGGTTTTATTTGGTTGCTCACAGCGTCTCCATGAACCGCACCGGCCGTCCGTGCGCCGATCCGATCAGTTCGCCGTCCTGCATCACCACCCGCCCGCGCACGATGGTCGCCATCGGCCAGCCGGTCGCCTCCACCCCGTCGAACGGGGTCCAGCCGCAGCGTGTCGCCTGCTGGTCGTGGGTGATCGTCCGTTTCGCCTTCAGGTCCACGATGGTCAGGTCGGCGTCGTAGCTGACGGCCATCCGCCCCTTGTTCGCCGTGCCGAACACCCGCTGCGCCCCCGCCGAGGTCAGATCGATGAACCGCTCCAGCGACAGCCGCCCATTGGCCACGTGCGTCAGCATCAGCGGCACCAGAGTCTGCACCCCCGGCATGCCGGACGGAGAGGCCGGATAGGGTTTGGCCTTTTCTTCCTTCGTATGCGGCGCGTGATCGGACCCCAGCACGTCCGCCACCCCCTGCTGCATCCCCCACAGCCACAGGGCGTCCACATGCTCCTGCGACCGGATCGGCGGGTTCATCTGGGCGTAGCTGCCCAGCCGCTGATAGGCTTCCGGTCCGACCAAGGTCAGGTGCTGGGGCGTGATCTCGACGGTGGCGACATCCTTGTGGAAGCGCAGATACTCCATCTCGTCCTTGGTCGTGACGTGCAGCACGTGGATGCGCGCGCCTGTCTCCTTGGCCAGTCCGACCAGGCGCCGGGTCGAGCGGATGGCGCTTTCGGCGTCGCGCACCTCCGGGTGGCTGGTCCAGTCGCCGGTGCGGGCCAGGCCCCGCCGCTCGACCAGCCGGTATTCGTCCTCGGAGTGGAAGGTGGCCCGGCGGCGCACGTTGGACAGGACCTTCCTCACCCCCTCGTCGTCGGCGATCAGCAGGTCGCCGGTCGAGGCGCCCATGAAGACCTTGACCCCGCAACAGCCGGGCAACCGCTCCAGATCGCCCAGATAGTCCGCATTCTCATGCGTGCCGCCGATATAGAAGGCGTGATCCGTCCACATCCGGTCCTTCGCCCGCGCCAGCTTGTCGGCCATGGTGTCGGGATCGGTGGTGTTGGGATTGGTGTTCGGCATTTCGAACACGGCGACGACGCCGCCCAGGGCCGCCGCGCGGCTGCCCGTCTCCAGATCCTCCTTCCACTCCAGCCCCGGCTCGCGGAAATGAACCTGGGTGTCGATGACGCCGGGCAGCACCGTCAGGCCCGTCGCGTCGAACGTCTCGCCCGCCGAGGCCTGAGACAGGTCGCCGATGAAGGCGATCTTGCCGTCGATCACGCCGACGTCGGCCCTGCCGCGCCCGGCGTGATTGGCCACCTCGCCGCCCCGGACGATCAGGTCATAGGTCTGGGTCATGCGGCGGCGTTCCTGCGGAATGAAGACGCCACCTTACTATATCCCCGCTCCGCCCCGCGAAAGCGAAGACCGGCCGTCTCGGTTCAAATGGACGCACGGTCCCCGCCGGCGGATGGCCGGGGCAACCGTCACCGTATTTTAAATAATCGTCGCCACGCTCTGGTCTTCTGCACTCCACGGGCCTGCTTTCGGAGGACGGCGCGCTGTGATTCCGAAACCTCAAGACGCACCGGACCCCGCAGGCGTCGACACGGTCGGCGACCCGCTCCGCCTGGCCCTGACGGACGGCGTGGAGAAGATGGTCAGCGCGGTTCGCGGCCATCTCGACATGGACGTCGCCTTCGTCTCCGAATTCGTCGGTGAAGACAGGGTGTTCCGCCATGTCGCCTCCCGGAACGGCCGGTCGCCCATCGCCAGGGGCGACACGGCTCCGCTGACGACCGGCTATTGCAAGAAGATCATCGATGGGGCGTTGCCGCAACTGATCCCCGACACCGCGGCGGTCCCGGCCGCCATGGCGATTCCCGAAACCCACGCTGTGCCGATCGGCGCGCACATCAGCGTGCCTCTGCGCCTGTCGGACGGGCGCGTTTACGGCACCTTCTGCTGTTTCAGCTTCAACGCCGACGTGTCGCTGAACGAGCGCGACCTGAAGATGATGCGGGCCTTCGCCGAGCTGATCTCCATTCAGATCGACGGCGACGTCGACCGGATGCAGGCGCGCAAGGCCAAGGTCGAACGCCTGACCTCGGCCCTGGCCGCCGGTCAGCCGACCATGGTGTATCAGCCGGTCTTTCGCCTGTCGGATCGATCCGTCGACGGGGCCGAGGCGCTGGCGCGCTTTCAGATCGAGCCGGTGCGGTCGCCCGACCAATGGTTCGCCGAGGCGGCCGAGAACGGCCTCAGGACGCAGCTTGAGCTTCAGGCCGTCGCCAATGCGATCACAGGATTCGAGAGGCTGTTCTCCGAAACCGCCGCCTGCCTCAAGGTCAATGTCTCGCCCCAGACCATGATGGACGACGATGTCGCCTCGGTGCTGGCGGCGGCGCCGGCGACGCGGCTGGTGCTGGAAATCACCGAACACGAACACGTCGAGGACTATCCGGCGCTGTTGCAGGCGCTGGAGCCGCTACGGGAACGGGGCGTCCGCGTCGCAGTGGATGACGCCGGCGCCGGCTACGCCAGCCTGCGCCACATCCTGAATCTCAGGCCCGACATCATCAAGCTGGACATCAGCCTGACGCAGAGCATCAACACCGACCCGCTGAAACACGCCCTGGCGCGGGCGCTGATCTCTTTCGCCGAGGAGATCGGCAGCCGGGTCATCGCCGAGGGGATCGAGACGGCGGAGGAGCTGGACGCGCTGCATCGCCTCGGGGTCCATTCCGGTCAGGGTTATTTCCTGGGCCGCCCGATGCCCCCCGGCGCGCTGATCGACCTGGTGAAACAGGGTTCCGGCCGGGTCTAGGGTCGATCAACATACGTGAAGACAGGTGTCTCGGCTCGTCCTTCCGGGGCTGAGCGCAGCGAAGAACCCGGACCCGAAGGGCGGCGCGTAGCAGCCAACCCAGGGCCACGGTCGCGCTGTTGAACGCATCCAACGCCTGCTGCTCGCCTCCTGGGTTCCGGGTTCGTCCTTCGGACGCCCCGGAATGACGGTCAGGGGCTGAATGTCGATCAACCCTAGTCCCGCGCGGCCAGCACCTTCATCGCCGTCTTCAGCACCCGTTCCCACGGCAGGTCCATCATGTGCTGGATCGCCTGGTTCAGCCGCGGGTCCAGGGTCTTGAATTCCTGATAGCTGCGCGGCCCGCGCACGGCCTGGCCCTTCCACGGCCCGCGCGTCGTCTCGTCCGAGGGGCCGAAGACGGCGATGGTGGGCACGCCCGCCGCCACGGCCAAATGCGTCCAGATCGAATCCGCCCCGAGATAAAGCACGGACTGGGAGATCGCCGCCGCCGTCTGCAGCCGCGTCAGCCTGCCCTGCAGCTCGATAACCCGCGCGCGCGGCACGGCATAGCGGATGGTGTGGGCCGCCTCGCGGTCCACCTCCTCGCCCACGATCATCAGCCGCCCGCCCGCCAGCGGCCCGTCGTCGGCCAGCAGCTTGGTCGCCACCTTGGCGTAGCGTTCGGCCGGCCAGCGTTTGCCCATCCATTCCACGCCCGGCCCGACCGCCAGGATCGGCCCGTCCCCGCCCGTGGTCGGGAACAGCGCCTTCGCCTCGTCCAGCGTCTGGTCGGAGAAGAACAGGCGCGGGGCCGGCGTCTCCTCCGGCTCCAGCTTCAGCACCGCCGCCGCCGCCTCGACCGCGTGCAGGCCCTCCGGCGTCCTGCCGCGCACCGCCCGCCGTTCGCGCCGCAGCTTGCCCGACAGGTCCGAGCCGCGCATGTCCACGATCAGGCCCCATTTGGTCCCGCGCACCTGGTTCCACAGGGCGATCCATTCGAAATGGCCCTCGCGCTCCAGAACGATGGTCTTGGCCAGGCGCGGCGTGTCGGCGAACAGGGGCGCGGAGGCGGCCGATCCGACGATGGTGAACACCGCCTGCGGCAGGCTGTCGACCAGATGCGCCAGCACGCCGGACGACAGGATCGCGTCCTCGGCGTCCGCCTCGGCGATGTACAGGATGGGAAACCGCCCGATCATGACGTGTGGAATACAGGGATTCTATCGCAGGTTCAGCGCCAAACGACTGTTTCCACAGGCGGACGTCCTGCGTTACAGCGACGCGGATGAACCAGCCGCCCTCCACGCCCGATCCCGCAGCCGTCGCCGCCCTCGAACGCTTCAAGGCCCAGCGCGTCACGGCGATCTATCGGCTGGACCTGATCGCCAAGGGGGCCGTGATTTCCTACGAGGACGGCACGCCGGTCGACATGGCCTCCGAAAAGGCCCGGCTGGAACAGATGGTCGCCGACATGGACCGCCGCATCGCCCAGCTTGAACGAACCCTGGTGTGAGCCTTCCCCTTCTCCCCGACCGGACCTGCGGCGGCTGCGTCGAATGCTGCCGGGTCATTCCGCTGGACCTGCCCGAACTGGCCAAGCCGACCGGCGAACTGTGCGCCTATTGCGTCGACGGGGCGGGCTGTTCGGTTCACGCGGTTCGTCCCGACACCTGCCGCATCTGGTTCTGCCTGTGGCGGGTGATCGAACTGGACGAGGCGTGGCGGCCGGATCGCAGCGGCGTCATCGTGCGCCCGGACGGGATCGAGGACGGGATCATCACCCTCTATGTCCTGCGCCGCTCGGATTTCCTGGCCTCAGTCGATCTGTTCGTCACCGTCGCCGGCTGGATCGCCGAGGGGATCGAGGTCGCGCTCAGCATTCCCGGCCCGGTCGGAACCTATCCGGCCCGCGCCGTCGTCACCGACTGGCTGCGTCCCGCGATCGAGGACGGCGACCCGCAGGATTTCGTGACCCGCGTGATCCGCTCGCTCGACACCCTGGCCGAACACGACTTCCAGCCCGACGGCGTCACAGCGCGTTACGCGGTGGTTTGAGAAACGCTCTCACCCCCCTATCTACCCGCCATGCCCATCGCCCGCCTCTCCAGCCGCGCCCTGATCTCGATCACCGGCGATGACGCCAGACCCTTCCTGCACAACCTGCTGACCCAGGACGTCGAGACGCTGACCGACGGCGAGCTGCGATTCGGCGCCCTTCTGTCCCCGCCCGGCCGGCTGCTGTTCGACCTGTTCATCCTGGGTCAGGGCGACGGGGTGCTGCTGGACGTCGCCGCCGACCGCCGCGACGCCCTGGTCCAGCGGCTGTCGATATACAGACTGCGCGCGAGGGTCGAGGTCGCCGCCGACGACCGGCCCGTCTTCGCCGCCTGGCCCGAGACGCCGGCCGGCTTCATCCCCGATCCGCGCACGCCCCTAATGGGCGGCCGTCTGTATGGCGAGGCGACGGCCGACGCGGTTCAGGCCGACTATGACGCCCACCGCCTGTCCGTCGGCCTGCCCGATCCCACGGCCGACGCGCCGCAGGACAAGACCTATCCGATCGAGGCGGATTTCGACCTGCTGAACGGCATCGACTTCCACAAGGGCTGTTTCGTCGGCCAGGAGACGACCTCGCGCATGAAGCGACGGGGCGCGATCAAGAACCGGATGCTGCCGCTGGACTTCGACGGCCCGCCCCCCGCCTTCGGCGCCGAGGTGCTGAAGGGCGACCTGCGCGCGGGCGAGGTGCTGTCGGGTCGCGACGGTTCGGTCATGGCCCTGCTGCGGATCGACCGGCTCGACGGCGACCTGACCGTGGACGGCCGCCCGGTGCGCTTGCGTAAACCCGCCTGGATGGGCGAGGACGTTCTCCCTTCCTCCGACGCATGAGACCCGCCCCATGAACCTCGCCGATCAGATCGTCCTCGTCACCGGCGGCGCGCGCGGCGTCGGCGCCGCCTCAGTCCGCGCCTTCGCCCGCGAGGGCGCCCGTGTCGTCATCAATTGGCGCAACAGCGGCGAGGCGGCGAACGCCCTGGCGGCCGAGATCGGCGACCGCGCCCTCGCCCTTCAGGCCGACGTGACCGACCGCGCCGCCGTGGACGCCATGGTCGCCGCCGCGCAGGGCCATTTCGGCGCCTCCGTCTCCACCGTCGTCAACAACGCCCTGGACTACAGCTTCAACGGCGACGCCCGGTCCCAGATGACCGCCATCGGCTGGGACGAGATGGACCGTCAGTTCTCGACCGTCGTGCGCGGCGCCCTGAACCTGATCCAGGCGACGGCGCCCGGCATGGCGGCGGGCCGGTTCGGCCGCATCGTCAACATCGGCACCAACCTGTTCCAGAATCCGGTCGTGCCCTATCACGACTATACCGCCGCCAAGGCCGCGCTTCTGTCCCTGACCCGCACCGCCGCCGGCGACCTCGGCCCCGACGGGATCACCGTCAACATGGTCTCGGGCGGCCTGCTTCGCACCACCGACGCCAGCGCCGCCACGCCCGAGGCCGTGTTCGACCTGATCGCCGGCATGACGCCGCTCCGTTCCGTCACCACCCCCGAAGAGTTCGCCGACGCCGTCCTGTTCTTCGCCAGCCCGTGGAGCCGCGCCGTGACCGGCCAGAATCTGGTCGTGGACGGCGGACTGGTTCGGGACTGAGGCCTCCTTCTTAATCGTCATCCTCCGGCGAGCGGAGCGAGACCGGGGGACCCAGCGGCGCCGAAGGCGAAATCCATCCGCCCCACGATGTTGAAAGACCCGTTCCGCGACAGGTTCGCGCTCACGCGCGCCGCTGGGTCCCCCGGCCTGAGCCGCAGGCGGCTTGCCGGAGGATGACGAAAGAGGGAACGAAGGCCGCCAAACATCCTTTTTCGGACTAGTTTTCGTTCTGATCTCAACGCCTTAACGACAACCAGCGTCAATCGACCCACCGCACCTCCTAACGCGCCTACAATGCGAGTTTCACCGCGGAGGCCCCGTCACGTCGAACGAACACCCAGCCCGAATTGCACTTTGCACCTTTTTCAACGGTGCAGTGCAATTTCGCCCCGCCCCCGATTTCAGACAGTTCAGACGATTCAGACGGTGTTTTTTTCGCCGCCCCATCCCGAACCCCGCCCTTCCCTCGACCGGAACAGACGGGCAACATAAGCCCATGACCGATTCACACGCCGACGGCCGCTGCGGCTGGTGCGGGACCACGGACCCGCTCTACATCGCCTATCACGACGCCGAATGGGGCGTGCCGGAACGCGATCCCCGCGCCCTGTGGGAGAAGCTGATCCTGGACGGGTTTCAGGCCGGTCTGGCCTGGATCACCATTCTGAAAAAGCGCGAGGGCATCCGCGACGCCTTCGACGGTTTCGACCCCGAGATCGTCGCCCGCTATGGCGAGGACGACATCCAGCGCCTGCTGAACGATCCTCGCATCATCCGCTCGCGCGCCAAGATCAACGCCGCCATCCGGGGCGCCCAGATCTGGCTGGAGATGCGCGACAACGGCGAGGACTTCTCCGAATGGCTGTGGTCCTTCGTCGGCGGCGAACCGATCCAGACCGACTGGGCCGATTACCGCGACGCCCCGGTCAAGACCGAACAGTCCGAGGCCATGGCCAAGGCCCTGAAGAAGCGCGGCTTCAACTTCTGCGGCCCGGTGATCGTCTATGCCTTCATGCAGGCCGTCGGCATGGTCAACGACCATCAGAACACCTGCTTCCGTCACGCCCAGGTTCGTGCGATGGCGGGCCATGGCTAAAGCCCCCGCAAATCCGAAAGCCTTCCCGACCCTGGCGCTGGAAACCCTGCTGATCCAGCGCGTCAACGGTCCTGTCTGCGGCGTGGACGAGGCCGGGCGCGGGCCGTGGGCGGGGCCGGTGTCGGCGGCGGCGGTGATCCTGAACCCCGACGACCTGCCGCCCGGCATCGACGACTCCAAGGCCCTGACCGAAAAGCGCCGCGCCGCGCTTGAGCCGGAGATCAAGGCCCGCGCCGTCGCCTGGGGCGTCGGCTTCGCCTCGGTGGAAGAGATCGAGGACCTGAACATCCTGCACGCCACCGGGCTGGCCATGTGCCGCGCCATCGAGGCGCTGCAGGTCCAGCCGGTGGCGGCCCTGGTCGACGGCAACTATCGGTTCAAGCTGCCGTGCGAGATCCAGACGGTGGTGGGCGGCGACGGCCTGTCCCTGTCCATCGCGGCGGCCTCCGTCCTGGCCAAGACGGCGCGGGATCGGCTGATGATCGAACTGGACGCCCAATACCCCGGCTACGGCTTCGCCCGCCACAAGGGTTATAACGCCCCCATCCACCAGAACGCCTTGAAAACGCTCGGTCCCTGCCCGGCGCATCGCCGCAGCTGGTCGCCGATCCGCGCCCTGTTGCAGGAGGCCTGACGCCGCCTCAGATGTGCATGAAGCCGCCCAGCAGCGCGCCCAGCAGGGCCGCCACGGCCGCCCCCGCCACCATCATCATCCAGCGCGGCGGCGGCGCCAGTTCCAGCTCCAGGTCCATGGGCTCCACCGCCGTCGGCGCCTCGGCCGGACGGCTGTAGCGGGCGGCGTTGTGGGTGAAGGTCGGGCGGCCGTCGATCGGCGGCGCGGCCCAGCCCCAGTCCGCCCCGACGACGCGCGGGGCATCCGCCCTGGGCGCCCACGAGCGGGCCTCGGCCGGTGCGATCCGACCGCCCCCGCCGAGCATGTCGGCGTCCGCCTTGGGCTTGATGCGGGCGATGTCGGCGCGGGGTTCCATATCTGCCGAACGGCGCATCGCGATTCGCGTTCCAGCAGAGCCGTCGTTGTTTTTGCTGGGCTTATGCGGCGACCGGCAGGGCCACCGGCCGATCCGTGACCACGAACAGCTGCTCCACGTTCCTCAGCCGCCCGACCTGTCCGACCTTCTCGCCCCTGGGATTATGGATGCCGATGCGCGCCCCGACATAGCGGGGATGGGCCACCTCGATCACCTGCACATGGCCGCGCGCCGACAGCATCTCGACCAGCTCGGCCCGGCTCAGATAGCCCTCGTCGTTGAAGCTGACGATCAGGTTCGGCGCCCTGACCCGCTCGATCACCGACCGCAGGGCCGGGCCGATGCCGGGGCGGCTGTTGAAGGGGCTCTTGCGCGTCTTCACGTCCACCCGCTTGTTGGCCACCCCATAGGTCTCGGGCCGGTCCCACAGCACCAGACTCTCCCAGCAATGGTAGTTGGCCAGATAGGAATGCTGGTTGTAGGGCGGGTCCAGATAGACCAGGTCCGCCTCCACCTGATCGGCGATCTCGACCGCATCCCCCTGCGTCGCCCGGCAGGCGCCGCCCGTTGCGGCCGGGACCAGATCGGGCGTCCTCAGCACCAGCGGCTTCAGCGCGCGCGGCGCCCACTGCTTCATATAGGCCATCTGAACCCCGGCGGTGGAGTCGACCCGATCCGCCGCCTCCATCAGGCTGACCAGGGCGATAGCCTTCAGTTCCGGCTCCAGCCCCATCGCCTCGATCCGGTCGCGCACCGCGTCGATGCGCGCGCCGTTGTCGGGGTGGAAGTAGCGGGCGTCGCGGCAGAAGGCCTGGGTGAACCAGCCCGCCCGGGGCGAGACGGCCCTCAGTTCGGCCAGCACGGCCTCGGCCCGGTCGATCCACCGCTCCCGATCCGCCTGGACATAGGTGGTCGCCAGGACGTGAGCATAGGCGTTCACGTCGTTCGACCAGACCTGAAACCCCTGTTTCTTCAGCGCATGGCCGACCCGCGCCGTGCCCGAGAACAGGTCGCACACCCGCCCGCCGTCGGGCAGGACGCCGGCGATCGCCCCCGTCACATGGCCCAGCAGGGCGCGCTTGGAGCCGATGTATTTGATCATGCCGCAGCCCGAGTCATCGCCGCACCATAGCGGCTTCGCTGCGGCGCGACAGACGCAGGCAGCCGAATGGCGTCCCACGCATTGTTAAGCTGGGCCGGACGCCTCGCTCCGGTCGTCGAAAACAGCAGACCTACCGGGAATATCATTATGGCGATGACCGTCGCGGACCTTGTGGCCAAGACGCTGGCTGCGGCCGGGGTGAAGCGTATCTGGGGCGTCACGGGCGACAGCCTGAACGGCCTGAACGACAGCCTGCGCCGCTTCGACCAGATCGAATGGATGCACGTCCGCCACGAGGAGACCGCCGCCTTCGCCGCCGGGGCCGAGGCGGCCGTGACGGGCGATCTGGCCGTCTGCGCCGGCAGCTGCGGGCCGGGCAATCTGCATCTGATCAACGGCCTTTACGACTGCCATCGCAACCGGGTTCCGGTCCTGGCCATCGCCGCCCACATCCCGTCGTCCGAGATCGGCCTGGGCTATTTCCAGGAGACTCATCCGCAGGAGCTGTTCCGCGAGTGCAGCGACTTCTGCGAGCTGGTGTCCAACCCGGCCCAGTTCCCCGGCGTCCTGGCCCGCGCCCTGAACACGGCGGTCGGCAAGGGCGGGGTGGCGGTGATCGTCCTGCCCGGCGACGTGGCCCTGGCCCGCGCGCCCGACGGCGCCTCGCCCGACTGGACCGCGCCCGCCCGTCCCCGCATCGCCCCCGCCGTCGCCGACGTGACGCGCGCCGCCCAGCTGCTGAACGGGGCCGAAAAGGTCGCCATCCTGGCCGGCAGCGGCTGCGCCGGCGCCCACGACCAGGTCCTGGCCCTGGCCGAGGCGCTTCAGGCCCCCGTCGTCCACGCCCTGCGCGGCAAGGAGCATGTCGAATGGGACAATCCCTATGACGTGGGCATGACCGGCCTGATCGGCTTCTCATCCGGCTATCACGCCCTGATGAACTGCGACGCCCTGGTCATGCTGGGGACCGACTTCCCCTATCGCAACTTCTATCCGGCGGACGCCAGGATCATCCAGATCGACCGCGATCCGTCGGCCCTGGGCAAACGCGCCCATCTGGCGCAGGGGATCGTCGGCGACGTGGCCGAGACCGTGCCCGCCCTGATCCCGCACCTGAAGGCGGATCGCTCGTCGCGCTTCCTCGACGCCGCCCGCAAACACTATGCCGAGGCGCGAAAGGGTCTGGACGAACTGGCCCGCCCCGCCCCCGCCGACCGGCCCATCCATCCGCAATATCTGACCGCCGTAATCGACCGACTGGCCGCCCCGGACGCCGTCTTCACCGCCGACGTCGGCACCCCGACCGTCTGGGCCGCCCGCTATCTGACCATGAACGGCCGGCGACGGTTGCTGGGGTCGTTCAACCACGGCTCCATGGCCAATGCGATGCTTCAGGGCATCGGCGCCCAGGCCTCGGCGCCGGGCCGTCAGGTGATCTCCCTGTCCGGCGACGGCGGCTTCACCATGATGATGGGCGACTTCATCAGCCTGTCGCAGCTGGGCCTGCCGCTGAAGGTCGTGGTCTATAACAACGGCTCGCTGGGCTTCGTAGCGATGGAGATGAAAGCGGCAGGCTTCCTCGATGTCGGCACCGACCTGAAGAACCCCGACTTCGCCGCCATGGCCCAGGCGATGGGGATCAAGAGCTTCCGCGTCGAGGCCTCGGATCAGGTCGAGGATGCGGTGGCCCAGGCCCTGGCCCACCCCGGCCCCGCCCTGGTCGATGTCGTCACCGCCGGCCAGGAACTCGTCATCCCGCCGAAGATCAAGAAGGAACAGGCCAAGGGCTTCAGCCTGTTCATGCTGAAGGCCATCATGAACGGTCGCGGCGACGAGGTGCTGGAACTGGCCCGCACCAATCTGTGAGCCTCGGCGGGGCCGCGTCTAACGCCCGTCGTCGCTGCCGATCGGGGCGCCGGGCGGGACGGGCTGCTTGGCGGGCTGGCTTTCGTTGAAGGTCTTGAGGCCCTCTTCGGGGCCGGTCAGCACCCGGGCCAGATAGGCGCACTGAGCGGTTTCGAGCGCGTCGCCCCGGCACGTTTTCAGCGCGTCGCCGAACCGGCGGGCGACGTCGCGGACGGCGCCCTGGGCGGTCGAGGACAGGTCCTTGCCCTGGATCAGCGCGGCCAGATAGGCGACGTAGCGGGCCCGCGCCACGCGGCGCAGCTCGGCCTGGCGGGCGTTCAGCGGCGGCCTGGCGCCCACCGTCGCGGCGATGCGATCCAGGGTTTCGATCAGACCGAGTTGCGCCGGATCGCGACGCTGCTGTTCGACCAGCCGGTTCAGGCGCTCGGGCGCCAGCAGGGTCTCGTACACCGTCTCCACCGCCGCGGCCGCCGCCGAGGACGGATCGAACACCGCGTCCGTGCGGCTGTCGAACAGTTCGATGTCGGTCTGGCGATCCGGCACGCCCGACTGGGCCGACGACAACAGGTCCAGCACCCGATCCGGCAGGTCCAGCGTCTCGGGCGACAGGGCCAGAATCAGGGCGTTCAGCGCCGCGCGCTGGCGGTCGGCGGGCACGGGATCGGCCCGCTCGCGCCCGTCGCCGCTGACGGCGTAGGCATAGTCCACGCCGCCGATCTGACGCCCCACCGCCGTCGTCTGATAGCGGTGATACAGATAGATGGGCACGACCACGCGCCGCAAATCCGCCGCCGGCGCACCCGCCGGCAGGTTGTTCAGCCCGAACCGCGACAGGGCGATGCGCCGCACCGCCAGGGTGTTGGCGAACTCGGCCACCACGTCCGAGCCGTTGTCCCACATCGCGCCATAGGGCTGCAGGCTGCCCAACGGCCGGGTGTCGGTGTCGTTGACGAAGCGATAGCCCCTGGCCTGGGCCTCGGCCGCCAGGGCCGCGCGGCGCGCCTGCGGCGCCTGGCCCGGCGCATCGCCGTACAGCCAGTTCACGACATATCGGTCCCAGGCGCCGACGCCGGTGGTGTAGGCGCGGCTGAAGTCCAGACGGTCGCCGTCCGCGATCACCCACGGCGCCGGATAATCCATCACCGAGGCCCGCCCCTCGAACGTCGAGGCGGCGAAGTTGTGGGCGATGCCCAGGGCGTGACCGATCTCGTGCGCCGACAGCTGGCGCAGGCGTTGATAGGCCAGTCGGTCGGGATCGTCCTCGGCTCCCGTCCCGCTGCGGTCGGCGCCGACCAGCCCCTCGAAGATCATCTTGTCCTGACGGTCGCGCAGCGAGCCCAGCTGGACCACGCCGCGCACGATCTCGCCGGTGCGCGGGTCGTTGACGCTGGTTCCGGTCGACCAGCCGCGCGTCTCGCGGTGGACCCAGGAGACGATGTTGTAGCGCGCATCCATCGGATCGGCGCCCTCGGGCAGCAGTTCGACCCGGAAGGCGTCAACATAGCCCGCCTGGTCGAACGCCTGGGCCCACCAGTTGCCGCCCTCGATCAGGGCCTGGCGGATGGCGGGCGGCGCGGCGCGGTCGACATAGAAGACGATGGGCTTTTTCACCGGCGACCGGGCGGCGGTCGGGTCGGCCTTCTCCAGCCGGAAACGACGGGCCAGACGGCTGACCACCGGATGATCCAGATCGGCGGCGAAGTCCGTCACCAGCACCTGCGCCGAGGTGCCCGAGCGCGGGTCGTGCGGCACGGGCTGGAACCCTGCATCAGGCAGGCGGATGAAGGAGTGATGGACCGTCAGGGTGACGGCGCGCGCCTCGGGCGAGACGCGCGACAATTCGGCGGCCGGTTCGTCGCTGGTGAAGGTCTGAACCGTGTCGAACTCGACGTTCTCGGGGAAGACCAGCGTTCGGGCCGTGTCGATGAAGCTGAGGGTCGGGGCGGGCTTGAACGTCCCCAGTCTGGCGCGTTTCAGGCGGCCCACGGCATTGACCGCGTCCCGCTCCAGAAAGCCTGACAGATCGACCGTCACCGCGCCGTCGGCCCCCGTCTCGATCACCTCGCCGGACCAGACCACGGGCGCGGTGAAGGAGGCGGCGACGGCGTTCACCTGATCGGCGTCGGCGTTCTGGGCGCGGAAATCCTCGTTCTCGAAGGCGGCGAAGACGCGGTTGCCGACCTTGCGGAAGGCCACGATCTGCGCCTGGCCCAGCCCCGAACGGTCCAGACCCGCCCCGTCCATGCCCAGACCGGCCGACAGACCCGGCTGATACAGATAGCGGGCCAGAACGCCGTCGGCGCCCGGCGCGGGCAGGCGGACGCTGACCTTGCTCTTCTGCGGATCGGCGCGAACCGCGAACAGCCCCTCATGCCAGGCGGCGGGCGCCGGGGCGGCGGCCGTCCGTGCAGTCGTCTGGGCCGCCGCCGGAACGGCCGAGGCCAGCACCAGTCCGGCGACGCCCGCCATCAGAACCTTGCGCATCCTCGCCTCCCCGCTCGTCGCTTCTTAACGCACGCCCAGCGCCAAGGCGTCGGGCCGGCGCGTGTCGGCGGCGCCCAGGAAGCGGTCGCCCTCGATCATGATCGACTGGGTGCTGCCCATGGTCATGGACGGCCGAACCGTATGCCCGCGCGCCCGCAACAGCCGCTCCACATCCGGCGAGAAACCGCCTTCCAGCTCCAGCGGGCTGTCGCCGCCGCCCTGGTTCAGGCGCGGCCGCATGGCGGCCTCGGCGATGTTCAGGTCGTGGTCGATGACGTTGGAGATCAGCTGGACCATGGTGGCGATGATATAGCCGCCGCCCGGGGTGCCCGTGACCAGCCAGGGCTTGTCGTCCTTGAACACGATCATCGGCGTGATGGTCGAACCCAGCCGCTTGCCCGGCGCGGGCGAGTTGGGCTGGCCGCGCGTGCCCCAGGCGAAGTTGTCCAGATTGTTGTTCAGCAGGATTCCGGTCCCGACCGGGGCGACGTGCGCGCCGTAGGAGTTGGACAGGGTGTAGGTGTTCGAGACCGCATTGCCCCGGTCGTCCGCCACGGAGAAGTGGGTCGTGTCCTTGCTCTCGAACGGATAGGGATTGCCCTCGGGGATGTCGTCGGCGCCCAGCGAGCGGTCCAGCGAGATCAGCTTCACCCGTTCGGCGGCGTAACCCTTGCTGGCCAGGCCGTGGGCCGGGGCGTTCCATTGCGGCGCCCCGCCGATCAGCCTGCGGTCGGACGAGGTGATCTTCATCGCCTCCGAAATCAGGTGCAGACCGTCGACGCTGCCCCAGCCCATGGCCTTCAGATCGAAATGCTCCAGCAGGTTCAGCGCCTCGGCGACGCTGACGCCCGAGGCGGTCGGCGGCATATAGGCGATGCGGTTGCCACGATAGCTGCCCCAGATCGGCTCGGACACGTCGGCGCGATAGGCCGCCATGTCGGCCAGGGTGATGACCCCGCCCCGCGCCTGAACGCCCGCGACGATCTGACGCGCCAGCTCGCCCCGGTAGAATTCGTCGGCCCCGCCGCGCGCCACCTTGCGCAGGCTTTCGGCCAGCAGGGGCTGACGGAAGACCTCGCCCGCCTGATAGGGGGCGCCGTCCGGCTTCAGATAGGCTTCGCGCGCGCCGGGGTCGGTCGCCAGCACCCGCGCCCGACCGGCCGTGGCGTCGGCCTCGCCTTCCGAAAGGACATAGCCGTCCTGGGCCAGGGCAATCGCCGGGGCCATCAGATCGGCCCAGGGCATGGAGCCGAAACGCCGGTGCGCCTCCCACATGCCCATGACGGTGCCGGGCACGGCGACGTTGATGAAACCCGAGGGCTTGGAGCGGTCGAACCTGCCGTCGGCGCCGAGCAGAAGCTCGGGCGTCGTCGCGGCGGGCGCCACGCCATAGTAGTTGATGGCGATGTCCTGGGCCGGTCGATCCGCCGTCGCCGCCATGTGCGCGACCATATAGCCCGAGCCGCCCAGATTGCCGGCGCGCGGAAGGGTCACGGCCTCGGCGAAGGCCACGGCGATGGCGGCGTCCACCGCATTGCCGCCGCGCCGCAGGATGTCTACCCCGACGCGCGTCGCGGGATCGCTCTGGCTGACCACCATGCCGCCGCGACCAGAGACCGGGCTGTGAATCTGGCCATAGCTGACGATGTCGCCGCCGCTGCCTGCGGCCGGCCGAACAGCGACCGGCGCCTCCTGCGCCAGGACCGGCCATGCGGCCAGAAAGGCGGCCGTCGCCACCGCCAAGATTCTGGTCTGAAAACGCACGTTCACCCCCTGCACGGCCCCGATTTCGTCGCAAGCCTGACCTGCCTCTTTTCAAAAGACAACCCGAACAATGCGATACGATTGCGGAAAGTCAGGATTCGAGAGCAGGTTGTGGTGATTATCTTGCTCAGAATAATCAACATGAAGAAGATTTAACCCGCGCCGGTTGACGTTCCTTTTGTGGCGGTTTCTAGTCCGACGCACGGCTTTCCGTCGGTGAACGGCGCTTTGAAATGCGTCTGTTCGACGGTGCGGCCGGTGAGAGCATCGGGGGATGCCGTGTTCGATGACCAGTAAAGGGGATGACAAAACCATGCGTGCAGCCTTCGCTCGCCAAAGCCTGAAGACCGCCATGTTGGCCACCACGGCGCTGTTCGGCGTCGCCACCGCCGCCGCGGCCCAACAGGCCGATCCGCAGCCGACCGAGGTGGACGAGGTCGTCGTCGTCGGCTCCCAGATTCGCGGCGCCAAGGTCACGGCCGCCCTGCCCGTCACCGTCGTCGGGGAGGAGCAGATTCTGGCCACGGCCGCATCGTCCGGCGACGAACTGCTGCGCTCCATCCCCCAGATGGGCGACGTGACCTTCAACTCCGCCTATCTGCCGGCCTCGTCCAACTCGGCGCGCGGCGACACCGGCTCGGTCAACCTCAGGAACCTGGGCATCGGCAACACCCTGGTCCTGCTGAACGGCCGTCGCGTCGTGGGCCACCCGACGTCCCAGGCCAACGAGCATCTGGTGCCGGTCCTGACCTACAACACCAACGCCATTCCGGTGTCGGGCCTGAAACGTCTTGAGGTGCTGCGCGACGGCGCCGCCGCCATCTATGGCGCGGACGCGGTGGCGGGCGTGGTCAACACCGTGCTGCGCGACGACATGACCGACTGGACCGTCTCCAGCCAGTACGGCGGCGCCGAGGGCACGGGCCTGCGCGAGTTCAACTTCTCGCTCTACGGCGGTCAGGACATCGCCGAGGGACGCGGCAATGTTTCGGCCTTCTTCAACTACGACCACCGCAGCGAACTGACCACGCTGGAGCAGCCCTATACGGCCTCGGACGACAAGCGCCCGCTATTCGCCGGAACCGGCTTCGAGAACAACTCGGGCCTGAACGGCCTGTCGTCCCTGACGCCGTGGGGCCAGTTCACGGTGGCCAGCGGCTCGGCCAGCTATGGCGCGGTGACGGGCTTCACCACCTTCACCATCCAGCCGTCGACGCTCAGCGGCTGCGCCGCCGCCCTGGCCAACGGCCTGTGCCTGAAGAAGACGACCAACGTCGATTCCTCGCTGTTGGCCGATACGGCGCGGGAAGACCTGACCGTCATCCCCGAGATCGACCGCTACAACCTGTTCCTGACCGCCCGTTACAAGATCAACGATGCGGTGGAGTTCTTCGGCGAACTGGGCGGCTATCGCGCCCAGTCCCACGCGCGCCAGGCCCCGATCAACACCCTGTCGTCCATCGCCATGACGATCCCGGGGACCAACGCCTACAACCCGTTCCAGCGCGATGTCCGCCTGACCGGCTATCGGTTCAACGACATGGGACCGATCAACGTCGACGTCACCAACGAGCAGTACCGCCTCCTGGGCGGTCTGCGCGGCGACTGGCGCGGCTGGCGCTGGGAATCGGCGCTGGTCTGGTCCGAGGCCTCGGCCAAGGACGTGTCGGACAATATCTCGACCACGCGACTGGCGGAATGGGCCGCCAAATCGACGCCCGACGCCTACAACTTCTTCAACGGCGGCGACCCGACCAGTCCGCGCTTCGGCGATTCCACCCCGTCCAACCAGGCGGCGCTGGACGCCATCCGCGTGGACATGGTGCGAAAGACCAAGACGGAGCTGGGCCTGTGGGACTTCAAGGTCTCGCGTCCCGATGTCTTCCAGCTTCCGGCCGGCCCTGTCGGCATGGCCGCAGGCATCGAGTTCCGCACCGAGAGCCAGCTGGACGACCGCGACAGCCGCATCGACGGCACGATCCGCTACACCGACAAGTCGGGCGCGACCTACAGCGACCTGATCAACTCGTCCGAGAACCCCGACACCTACGGCGAACGCGACGTGTTCTCGGCCTATCTGGAGGTCGCCGCCCCGCTCGTCTCGCCCGAGATGAACATTCCGCTGGTGCATAATCTGGAGGTCCAGCTGGCGGGCCGGTTCGAGAACTATTCGGACTTCGGCGACGTGGCCAAGCCCAAGATCGCCGGCGCCTGGGACATCGTGGACGGCTTCCGCATCCGCGCCTCCTGGGCCCAGGGCTTCCGCGCGCCGAATCTGGAGCAGATCAACGCCACCGTGATCACGCGGTCCAACAGCTCCAACGACTACATCTACTGTGAGGCCCTGCTGCGTCGCGGCGCCATCACCAATATGAACCAGTGCGGCGCCAGCACCGTGTCGCAGATTCCCAACACCTTCGCCGACAAGGCCAACGCCACCCAGACCCACGTCCGCAAGCTGACGGCCGAGCGGCGGTCGGGCAATCCGAACCTGCAGCCCGAGGAGTCCGAAACCACCTCGGTCGGCGTGGTGATCCAGCCGCGCTTCCTGCCCGAGCAACTGGGGAACTTCACCGTCACGGCGGACCTGTGGAAGGTCGAACAAACCGGCATGGTCGGCCTGTTCCGGGGCCAGAACGCCCTGATCCTGGACTATCTGCTGCGCAAGAGCGGCGGTTCCAACCCCAATGTCATACGCGCCGATCCGACGGCGGCGGACCAGGCCATCTTCGCCGGCACCGGCCTGACCCCGGTGGGCGAGGTGCAGTACATCACCGACGCCTACAGCAACCAGCAGCCCCAGACGGTCGAGGGGCTGGACCTGGGCGTGATGTGGAACCTGCGCGGCACGCGGGTCGGGGATTTCAGCCTGAACCTGAACGTCTCGCACCTGATCAAATACTATCTGGAAATGTCGCCGGGCATGCAGGACCTGCAGGCCGCGCGCGACGCCGGTTCCATCCCCGCCTCCATCACCTTCGGCGGCCGGATGGGCGACCTGATCGACGACCAGGGCCGGCCGGAATGGAAGTGGTCGCTGTCGGGAAGCTGGCGCTATCAAAACCTGACGGTGGGCGCCTTCAGCCAGTATATCTCGTCGATGTATGACAGCAGCCTGGTCAATTCCACCGGCGACTACTGGACGATCGACTCGACGCTGACGGCCAACCTGTATGCCGAATATCAGTTCGATCAGGGCGTGCTGTCCGACACCTCGGTTCGGCTGGGCGTGCGCAATCTCAGCGACGAACAGCCGCCCCTGTCGGCGGCGGGCTACCTCGGCACCGTGTATCAGCCCTATGGCCGCTACTGGTACGTCAACTTCCGCAAAACCTTCTAATCTGCCCGACGGGCGGAGGGTCGCCCCTCCGCCCGTCTCTTCTTCAGTCGCTTATCGGAGTTCCCCATGAAGCCCGTCTCGATGCGCGCCCTGGCCCTGGCTGCGGCCCTGGCCGGTTTCGGCCTGCCGGCCGCCGCCGCGGAACTGTCGCCCCAGGCCCGCGCCCAGATCCTGTCCACCGTCGAGCGCAACGAACCGGCCCTGGATCATGCGGCGCTGGAAATCTGGAAGTTCGCCGAACTGGGCTATCAGGAGACGCAAAGCACCGCCCTGCTTCAGGGGCAGTTGCGCGATGCGGGCTTCACCGTCACGCCGGGGATCGCCGGAGAGCCGACCGCCTTCCTGGCCCGCTACAAGACCGGCGACGGCCCGGTCATCGCGGTGCTGGCCGAATACGACGCCCTGCCCGGCCTGTCCCAGACCCTCAGCCCGGTGCAGCAGTCGGCCGGCGCCCCGGCCGGGCACGGCTGCGGCCACAACCTGTTCGGCGCCGCCTCGGTCCAGGCCGCCATCGCGGTCAAGGACTGGATGGCCGCCAACAACATCAAGGGCGAACTGCGCGTCTATGGCACGCCCGCCGAAGAGGGCGGATCGGGCAAGGTCTATATGGTCCGCGACGGCCTGTTCGACGATGTGGACGTCGCCGTCCACTGGCACCCCGGCGACGTCAACAGCGCCCGCCAGGGCGACACCATGGCCAATGTCTCGGGCAAGTTCCGCTTCTACGGCACGGCCGCCCACGCCGCCGCCGCGCCGGACAAGGGCCGCTCGGCCCTGGACGCGGTCGAGGCCATGAACGCCATGGTCAATCTGATGCGCGAACACGTGCCCGACCGCACCCGCATCCACTATGTCATCACCGACGGGGGCCGCGCGCCGAACGTCGTCCCGGCCTATGCCGAAAGCTACTACTACGTCCGCCACACCGATCCGCAGATCGTTCGCGACGTGCTGGAGCGGGTGAAGAAGGCGGCCGACGGCGCCGCGCTGGGCACCGGCACGCGGGTCGAGTTCGAGGCCATCGGCGGCGTCTATTCCATGCTGCCGAACGAAGCCCTGATGACGGTCATGGACCGCAATCTGCACGCCGTCGGCGGCATCAGCTGGACGCCGGAAGAGGTCGCCCTGGCCACGGAAATCCAGAAGACCCTGGCCTCCAGACCGCCGCTGTCCAGCGTCGGAGAGATCGAGCCGGCGGTGATCGGCGGCGATTTCGGCGGCTCGACCGACGTGTCGGACGTCTCCTGGGTCACGCCGACTGTCGGGCTGTCCACGGCGACCTTCGTGCCCGGATCGGCGGGTCACAGCTGGCAGAACGTGGTGGCGGCCGGTTCCTCCATCGGCCTGAAGGGCGCGCACCTGGCGGCCAAGACCCTGGCCCTGACCACCGCCGAACTGTTCCAGAGCCCCGAAACCGTCGCCGCCGCCAAGACCGAGTTCGAACGCCGCCGGGGCCCCGACTTCCACTACCGCGCCCTTCTGGGCGACCGCGCTCCAGCCCTGAACTACCGCGACTGACCCCCGGTCGTCGGAGGGCGCGTCGCCGGCGCCCCCTCCGACAGGATCATCGATCCGAAGCGCCGCTCCATCGTGACGCCAGGACCGGCAGGACGATCAAGGTCAGCATCGTCGCGGTCGTCAGCCCGCCGATGACGACCGTGGCCAACGGCTTCTGCACCTCGGCCCCCGCGCCCGATGCGAAGGCCATGGGAACGAAGCCCAGCACGGCGACCAGGGCCGTCGTCACCACCGCGCGAAGCCGGCTGATCGCGCCGTGAAGCGCGGCCTCTTCGGGCGCGGCGCCCTCGTCCAGGCGTTGCCGGATGGCCTGCATCAGCACCAGGCCGTTCAGCGTCGCCACCCCGGACACGGCGATGAAGCCGACCGCTGCGCTGATCGACAGCGGCATGCCGCGCAACGCCAGCGCCAGGGCGCCGCCGACCAGGGCCAGCGGCACGCCCGCGAAAACCAGGACCGCGTCCTTCCACGACCGCAACGCCATCCACAGCAGCCCGCCGATGGTCAGGAAGACGATCGGCACGATCAGCGCCAGACGGGCCGAGGCGCGCTGCAGGTTCTCGAACTGGCCGCCCCAGTCGATCCAGCCGGACGGCGGCGGCGGAACCTGTCGGCCGACCTTGGCCTGCGCCTCGGCGACGAAGCCGCCCAGGTCGCGGCCCCGGACATTGGCCTGAACGATCATCCGGCGCTTGCCGTCGGCGCGGCTGATCTGGTTCGGCCCCTCGGTCACGTCGAACCGGGCGACCGAGGACAGGGGCACGGTCGGGGCGCCCGTCGGGGCGTTCTCGGGCATGACGGGCAGTTGCTCCATGATCGTCGGATCGGCGCGCAGGGCCTCGTCCAGCCGAACGACGACGTCGAAACGTCGATCGCCCTCGTTGACCTGACCGGCGGTGCGGCCGGCGAAGGCGATGGCCAGGGCGTCGGCCGCGTCGGACGCATGGACGCCCTGCGCCGCCGCCACGGTGCGATCGACGCCGGCGGTCAGGGTCGGCTGGCCGGACACCTGCTCGACCCGAACGTCGGCCGCGCCCTCTATGCCCTTCAGGACGGCGGCCACCTGCTGGGCCGTCTTGTCCATGGTCTTGAAATCATCGCCATAGATCATGACCGCCACGTCGGACCTCACCCCGGCGATCAGTTCGTTGAACCGCATCTCTATGGGCTGGGTGAATTCGTAATTATTGCCCAGCAGCGGCGACAACCGCGTTTCCATGTCCGCGACCAGATCGGCCTTGGCCATTCCGGGTTCGGGCCAGTCGCGACGGTTCTTCAGGATGACGAAGGTGTCCGAGATCGACGGCGGCATGGGGTCCGAGGCCACCTCGGCCGTGCCGGTTCGGGTGAAGACGCGCTCGACCTGGGGCATGGCCTTCAGCGTCCGCTCGACCTGGAACTGCATCGCCTGGCTCTGCTCCAGGGATGTCGACGGCACGCGCAGGGCCTGGACCAGAACATCGCCCTCGTCCAGCTGAGGCACGAACTCGCGACCCAGCGTCAGGAAGGCGATCACGCCCGCCAACAGGGCGATCCCCGCCCCGGTCAGGACCAGCCGGGGTCGCGCGATGGCGCCTTCCAGCAGGGGGCGGTAGCGGGCCTTGGCCGCGCGCGTCAGCCGCGTCTCCTCATGATCCGCCTTGGGCTCCCGAACCAGCAGGGCGGCCATGGCGGGAACGAAGGTGAAGCTGAGGACGAAGGCGGCGGCGAGCGCCAGCATGACGGTGGCGGCCATCGGCCCGAACATCTTGCCTTCCACCCCCTCGAACATCAGCAGGGGCGCATAGACCAGGAGAATGATCGCCTGACCGAAGGCGGCCGGGCGCGCCATCTCCCGCGCCGAGGCGGCGGCGACCGACATCCGTTCTGCGACGGTCAGGGGACGGCCCGTTTCGGCGCGCTGCAATCCCAGCCGACGCAGGGTGTTCTCGATCACCACCACCGCGCCGTCGACGATCAGGCCGAAGTCCAGCGCGCCGAGGCTCAGTAGATTGGCGCTGATGCCGAACCTGTTCATCGCCGAGGCGGCGAACAGGAAGCTCAGCGGAATGACCAGGGCGGTGATGATCGCCGCCCGCACATTGCCCAGGGCGAAGAACAGCACGGCCACGACCAGAAGCGCGCCCAGCAGCAGATTATGCTCCACCGTGCGGATGGTCGCCTCGACCAGTTTTGTGCGGTCCATCTCGGGGCGCAGCTTGACGCCCGGCGGCAGGCTGGGCGCGATGGCCTTCAGCCGCTCGCCGACCCGGTGCGCGACCTCGCGTGCGTTCTCGCCCTGCAACATCAGGGCGGTGCCCACCACGGTCTCGCGACCGTCGGCGCTGGCCGAGCCCAGGCGGGGCGCGCGGCCGATCTCGACCGTCGCCACATCGGAGACGCGAATGACCTGGCCGCCCCGGTTCAGGATCGGCGTCTGGGCCAGATCGTCCAGGCTCTTCAGCCGCGCATCGGCGCGCACGATATAGGCCTCGCCCGCGCGGTTGACGTAGCCGGCGCCCGCGATGCGGTTGGCGTGTTCCAGCGCCTCGACCAGTTGAACCAGACCGACGCCATAGGCGGCCAGGCGGCTGGGGTCGGGATGGACCGCATATTCCTTCACATAGCCGCCCAGCACGTCCACGCTGGCGACGCCGGGCACGGTCTTCAGCTGGGGCGCGACGATCCAGTCCTGAACGGTGCGCAGATAGGTGGCCTTCTCCTGATCCGTGACCAGCCGCTCGCCCTCGGGCGTGACATAGATTGCGCCGGGACGCGCCGCGGGTCCGGTCAGCTCCAGGGTCCAGATATAGACCTCGCCCAGGCCCGTCACGACCGGCCCCATCGACGGCGACAAACCCGCAGGCAGGGTCTCGCGCGCCGCCTGAAGCCGCTCGTTGACGAGGTTGCGGGCGAAGTAGGTGTCAGTCGCGTCGGTGAAGACGGCGGTGATCTGCGAAAAGCCGTGCCGGGACAGGGAACGGGTTTCGGTCAGACCCGGCAGGCCCGCCAAGGCCGTCTCCAGCGGAAACGTGACCTGGCGCTCGACCTCTTCCGGCCCCAGGGCGGGCGCGACGGTCGTGATCTGGACCTGGCGGTTGGTGATGTCGGGCACGGCGTCGATGGGCAGTTGCAGCAGTTCACGCCCGCCCAGAAGGGCCAAGACGACAGCCAGGCCGACGACCAGCCAGCGGAAACGCACCGAGGCGTCGATGATGCGGTTCAGCATGATCAATGTCCGTGCTCGGCTTCGCCCTTGGCCAATTCGGCCTTGAGCAGGAAGGCGCCGACGCCGGCGATTTGCTCGGCGCCGTTCAGACCGGACAGGATTTCGACGCCGCCGTCGGCGGTTCGCCCGGTCACGACCGGCCGGGCGCGAAAGCCGCCACGCTCCTGCACGAAGACGGAAGGCACGCCGTTCACGGTCTGCACCGCATCCAGCGGCACGACCGGGGTTCCCTTTCTGACGCCCGCCGAAATCCGGGCCGAGACGACCGAGCCCGCAGGCGGCGCGCTGCTGGACGGGCGGGCGCGCACGATGACGACCCCGGCGGCATTGGCCGGCGCGATGGCGATGACCACCCCCGACACGACACGCGATCCGGCGACCGTGCTTTCCAGCACGTCCCCGACCTTCAAAATGGCGGCCGCCGCCGGCGGGGCCTCGAACAGCAGTTCGACGCGGCCGGGATCGGCGACGGCGGCGACCTGCAACGCCTCTTCGTGCAGCACCTGCCCCGGCGCGGCGCTGATCCGGGTGACGACGCCGGCGATGGGACTGCGCACCACCGTCAGTCCGTCCGATCCGGGGGCGCCGAAAGCCCCGACGCGGGCGCGGGCGGCGCGATGCTGCGCCTCCGCCCGGCGCGTCTCGGCGGCGGTCACGTCCAGTCGCGCCTGCGACACCCAGCCCTTTTCGAACAGGGCGCGGTCGCGGCGTTCGGCGGCGCGGGCGGCCTCGACCGTCGCCCCGGCGGCGTCGGCGTCCGCGCGGGAGGCGGCGCCGTCCGGGCTGCGCACCGTGATCAGGGGCGAACCGGCGGCGACGCGGTCGCCCAGACCGACGTGAACCCGCGCCACCGCGCCGCCCAGGGGCGCATCCACGGCGGCCTCTGCGCCGGGCGCGAAGGCGACGCGGCCCGGCAGCTTCAGCTCGGCGCCGCCGCCCTGCTGAACGGTGACGACGGACACCCCGGCCCGCGTCGCCTCCTGCGGCGTCAGTTTGACGAAAGCCTCTTCGCCCGCCTCTTCGGCATGGCCCGCCTCGGCATGGGCGGCCTCGGTCGGCGGTCGGTCCAGAATACGGGCGGCCGCGAAGCCGGCGCCCAAGGCGATGACGACGGCCGCGCCGGTCATCAGCCAGTGTTTCTTGAAGGTCATGATTTGTCCTCGCCCGACACGCGGTCGGGCCCAGAGTTCAGGACGCGCGACGTCTCGGCCGCGCGTAACGCTCGGATAGGCCGGACGCCGGGTCCAGCCGAGGATCAGGCTCTTGGAGGCCGCTCGGGACCGTCAGGCCGCCCGAGGGGAGAGGCGACGGTGTCGCTCCAGACCGACGGATGGCCGAAAACCGCCACGAAACGCGGCGCTGACATATCGTTGGACATAGCCGAATGCGGCGCATGACAGCAGCCGTTCGCGCACGCCGGGCCGCAATCCGGGCACTGAACGTCCGCCCCGCCGGACGTCGCATCCACGACCTCTACGCGCGACGAAGCCTCCGCCACACAGGCATGGCTTTCGAAAGCCGGCACGGTGAACGCCAACGCCAGCAACAGGGTGCCGACGAAGCCAAACCGACCGACGATTTCCCGCAAAGGTTTGAGCATCGCGAGAGATCTTTATCACCAATGTCCGACGAAGTCTCAGGTGTCAGTGTCTCAGGCCGCCAGACTTCGGTTGTTCGACGGTCACAGGTTCGCGCCGACCCAAATGTGGAATGAAGCGCTGCCGCAGAGTTCCGAGATGTCGAGGCCCTCGGCGTTCCGCCCCCCTGTCAGCCGTCGCCATGACGCCTGGCCAGAGACGCCTCGACCGCGTCGTAGGCGAAATCGGCGACCGCATCGAAGAAGGCGGCGTCCGGGCGGCGGGAATGCTCTAGCGCCAGACCGCGCGTCAGGGCGCGCATGAAATATTTGTAGATGCGAAAATCGACCGCGCCGTGCTGTTCGCTAGCGAGCAGGTCCGATAGGGCCCGGTCGTCCAGATCGTGACTTTCTTTCAGATAGAGATCGACCTTGTCGCGCAGGGCGGCGTCGCTGCGTGACGCGATCCACAGCTCGACCAGGAACCAGGTTTCCGGGTCACGATAGGCGACCTTCAACTGGGCACGCGCGTCGGGGAAATCGGCGCGGACCAGCTCCTGCATGCCGTCGCGATACTGCTTCTGACGACGCTCCAGCAGATGGGCGCAGACCGCCGCCATCAGGTCCACGCGCTTGTCGCCGAAATAGTGCTGGATCGCGCCGCGCGTGACTCCCGCCTCCTTGGCGATCAGGGTCATGGTGGCGCCGGCATACCCCTGCTGGAACACCACCCGCACAACGGCGTCGAGCAGCTTCTGCGGCGTGTCGGACGCGCGGCGCGCGCCTGCGTCAGGTGATGTGGCGGACTTCATACTGCTCCTTTCCTGACCTTCGCCGGATCGACAACCCCGAAATCCACCATTTCGCGAGCGCCGCCGAGCGACTGTCATCCAAGACGGTCGAGACTGTCATGAAACTCGGTGGACGGCGTCGCGAAACCCTCACTCCCGGCCAATACATACACGAATGCATGTTGAGCGAGGAGACTATGAACAAGAACGCCATTTCGGTATCCCTGCTGCTCGCCGCCGCAGCCTTCGCGCCCGTCGCCCAGGCGCGCGAAGGCCTGACCGACGGACCAGGCGCAACGCCGGTCGAACCGGACACCGTTTCCGACATCATCGTGACGGCGCGCAAGAAGAAGGAGCGCCTCAGCGACGTTCCGATCGCCATTTCCGCCTTCACGGGCCAGCAGTTGCAGGACCGGGGCGTCGCCAGCCTGCTGGACCTCTCGGCCCTGTCGGCGGGCGTGGTGCTGCGCGAGGACGTAGCGGGACGCGCCTCGCCCAGCATCGTCATTCGCGGCGTGGGCTATGACGACTTCCGCTCCAACGGCAATCCGGCCGTCGCGGTCACTGTCGATCAGGTCTATTATGGCTCGAACGCCCTGATCGGCGGCGCGCTGTTCGACATCGACCGGGTCGAAATCCTCAAAGGACCGCAAGGCACCCTCTACGGACGCAACACCACGGCCGGCGCCGTGAACGTCATCACCCGGGGGCCGTCCGATCAGCTGGCGGCCGATGTGCGGGGCGAATACGGCTCCTATCGTCATTTCAAGGGCGAGGCCGGCATCGGCGGGCCGATCACCGATCAGCTCGGTTTTCGTCTGGCGGCGACCTATGAAAGCGGCGGCGGCTTCCTGACCAACAAGGGCACGCAAGCCTATGCGGGAACCAGCCCCTCGCCCAAGGTCCCGGCCCTGCCGCTCGTGCCGGAAAGCGATCACGTCGGCGACGCCGACTTCCTGGCCTTGCGAGGAACGCTGGTGTTCCGGCCCAGCGACGCGACCACGATCACCGCCCAGGTGAACCAGGCGCGTGATCGCGGCGACAACAGCCAGTCGGACGTGCTGGGGGTTTCCGCCACAGGTTTCCGCGAACCGGATACGGACCCCCACACCTATTACGGCACCTTCGTTCCCCGGATTCACTCCGACCAGTCCGGCGCGCAGGTCCGGCTGGATCAGGCCCTGGGCGGCGGGCTTCATCTGACGGCCATCGGCGCCCATATCGATCTGGATCGCCGCTACACCTTCGATCCCGGCGATCCGCGCCGCAGCTTCGACCTGGATTACCAGGACCATATCAAGCAGGACACGGTCGAGGTCCGGCTGCGCGGCGACACCGGCCGGCGCGTCGACTGGACGGCCGGCGCCTTCTACTTCCGCGATACGGTCCAGTTGGGGAGCCTGCTGGACGCCTCCGACCTGGTGAGGACGGTCTTCCAGACCGACTATCGCCAGACGCGCGAAAGCTGGTCCCTGTTCGGCGAGGCGGACTGGAAACTGGCCCCCCGCCTGACCCTGACGACCGGCCTGCGGTATAACGACGAGACGGCGAACTTCCGCGGCGCGACGCTGGACCTGAACCCTTACGGCGCCAGCGTGGCGGGCTTCGTCTTCACGGGCGTTCCCGTGCGGTTCGACAATGACTTCGCCGACGACAATGTGTCGGGGCGGGTGGTGTTGTCCTATCGCCCCGACGACGGCGCCCTGCTGTACGGATCGTTCAGTCGCGGCTTCAAGAGCGGCGGATTCGACGGCTCGACCATCTTCTCGGCGCCCGAGGCGCTGCCGTTCCGTTCCGAGCAGGTCAACGCCTATGAGGTGGGGGCCAAGATGTTCGGACGGGGTCGGCCGTTCACCCTGACCACGGCGGCCTTCTACTACGATTTCAGCGACCTTCAGGCCAACTCGATCCGCACGATCGGGCCGGTGACGACGGCGATCCGCACCAATGTGGCCAAGGCCACGATCAAGGGGGCCGAGATCGATCTGACGGTGCGGCCCACGGCGGACGCGCGCGTCGGTTTCAACGCCGCCTATCTGGACTCCCAGGTCGATGACTTCGTGTCGTCCAGCCCGGCCGAGGTCGCCCGCCGCAACGGCAACGCCCTGCCCGACACGCCCGAGATGTCGTTCAATATCGACGCCGCCTACGTCTTCCATCTGGCGGACGGCTGGGACCTGGAGCCCCAGGTCAACGTCAACTTCATGGGCAAGCACTTCAAGGAGATCGACAACTTCGTCCCGGTCGCCAGCTATACCCTGGTGAACCTGCGTCTGGCCCTGACCTCGCCGGATCGGCGCTGGACCCTGGCGGCCTTCGGTCGCAACGTCACCGACGAGACCTATTTCGTGGGCGTCATCCCGGCCGCGACATCGGCCGGCGTCGTGACGGGTCAGCAGCGTATCGTCGGCGCGCCCGCCACCTATGGCCTGTCGTTGAGCCTGCGTTACTGATGGCCGACGCCTTGCTGATCGCCCATTTGACGGACCTGCACGTCGTTGCGCCGCCGACGCTCTGCTACGGCATGGTGGACACCCGCGCCTTTCTGGCGCGGGCCGTCCGCCGGCTGAACACCCTCGACCCGCGACCGGATCTGGTCGTCGTCACCGGCGATCTGGTCGATGAGCCGACCGCCGAAGCCTATGGCTGCCTTCGCGATCTGCTGGCCGCCATCGACATTCCGCTGGTGGTCCTGCCGGGCAATCACGATGATCGCGCCCTTCTCGCGCGCACATTCTCCGAACACGACTATCTGCCGCGCGATGGGGCAAAGGCGCATTTCGTCTTGCCCTTGGGCGAGTTGCGACTGGTCGCATTCGACGCCGTGACACCGGGACAGGAACACGCCCGGATCACCCAGGTCGATCTCGAATGGCTGGACGGTGCCTTGGCGGAAACCGCCGGCCATCCCGTCATGATGCTGATGCATCATCCCCCGATGCCCACGGGACTGGGGTTCATGGACGCGATGCAACCGGCGCTTCCGCCCGCTTTCGAGGCGGTGATCGCCCGTCACGCCAACGTCAAGCTGATCGTCTGCGGGCACATCCATCGGGCCATGGATGGGATGTTCGGCGGCGCGCGCGTGGCCGTGGCGCCGAGCACGGCGCACCAGTTCGTTCTGGCGTTCGACCCAATGACGCCCCCGCGTCTCTCTCTGGAGCCGCCGCTTCTGCGGCTGCATCATTGGCGGGGCGGCGACGTGATCTCCTTCACCACGCCGGTCGATCCCGATCATCTGACCCAGGCCTTCCCCGGCGTCGACGCCGAGAGCTGGCCCGAGATGGTGCATCGCATGCGCGAGGGCGCGTCGCGCGCGGCTGTCTATCCTTCGGAAATGAAAGCCCCGAAATGAGCCGCCCGCCTTCCGCCATCGGGGTTCGGGCGGCCTATGCCCTGCCCGGCGCCGCGACCAAGGCCCTAGTGCTGCCTCTGATCTCGTTCTTGCCGCCCCTCTATGCCCAGCAGCCGAGCCTGTCGCTGGCGGCGGTCGGTCTGCTGTTCATGGCGGCGCGGTTCTGGGACATCCTGATCGACCCGGCGGTCGGTTATGTCATGGACCGATCCAATCCGCCGCTGGGCCGTCGCAAGTTCTGGATTCTGGTCGCGGCGCCCCTGATGCTGCTGACCGTATGGCCCTTGTTCGACCCCGCGCCGGGTCTCGGCGTGGCGGGCCTCGGGGGGCTGCTGTTCCTGTTCTATCTGGGCTGGACCATCGTCCAGATCAGCCACGCCGCCTGGCCCGCCGAACTGACCCGCGATCCGGCCGAGCGGGTGCGGCTGATCGGATGGCGGGAATGGGCCGGGGTGATCGGCATGATCGCCATACTCTCGGCCCCCGCCCTGATCGGCAAGACGTCGTCTCTGACGGACCAGGCCCGGATCTTGGGCGTAGTTGTGATGGTTCTCCTGCCACTGACGCTCCTACCCGCGTTGGTCTTTCTGCCGCGCCGCGCATATCAGCCGGCGCACAAACCCTCGCCGATCGATCTATGGGTGCTGCTCTCCGCCCCTGGACCGCTGCGTCGCCTGCTGACGGCGGATCTTCTGTCCGGCGCCGCATACGCCGCCAACAGCGCGACCGCCTTCTTTATCGTTTCGGATCATCTGCGGCTGGGTGCGCAATATCCGATGATCATGCTGTGCTTCATGCTGGGCATGTTGGCGGGCATTCCGGTGCTGATGCGGGTCAGTCAGCGACGCGGCGAAAGGTTCGGTTTCGGCCTGTCGATGATCGGCGCGGCGCTGGCCAGCCTGGTTTTCGCGGCCGTGCCGCCGGGTTCGGCGGTTCTGGCCATGGCGGCCTATGCAGCCATCGGCTTTTTCACCGGCGGCTACCAGTTCAACCTCAGCGCGGCGATGGTCGATCTGGCCGATCAGGACCGCATCCGAAGCGGGCGCGACCGCGTCAGCCTGCATCTCGCCCTCCTGGCGATGACCAACAAGGTCGGCTACGCCGTCGCGATCGGCGTCGTCTATGCCCTGCTGCAGGTCTTCGACTATCGGGCCGGCGCCGCTGACGGAAGAACGACCGGAGTGATCATCGGCCTCGGTCTTGTCGCGCCTGCCGTTCTCTTCATCGCTTCGGCTTTCAACTACGCCCGCGCCGGGAGCGATCACCACGCGCGGTCGCTCTCGTCCGCTGTGAAGTAGCTCTTTGCGGCTCGGTCGGTGCGAAGGCAAAGGTTCGCCATTGCCGCTCTACGACACACACCCTTTTACAAGGGCGGGTGGAGGACATCGATCAGGGAAGAGCCGCTCAAAAGCGGCGGCTGAGACTTATCCGAACGGTTCGCCCCAAGGGGTCCTGATCATTTCTGCCGTAGCCGGGCGCGGGACGGCCGTCGCCAAGTGTCGCTTCCGGGCGGGCATCTAACAGGTTCTGGACTTCCAACTCCAGGCGAGGCCCATCGTCGCGGCGACGGCTCGCGGGGTCGTTCGCCGTGCCGGATGACCCGATCATCGTGCTTATCCTGACGCCGAGCGTCGTAAGGGCGGAAAAGCGAAGGTCGTCCGATCCATCGCGGCCGAGGTCGCGGCGAAGGCGCGAAGGCCCTCGCCAGTTCGCCGCAACATTGACGCCCCACCGCGCATAGCGACCGTCCAGCCGCAAGCTCAGCTGATGCCGGGAAACCGCGCCCCCGTCGCCCGCCAGTTGATCCAACCTGGGGATGCCCTCCCGGATCGTAATGCTGTCGTCGAGCCGCCACGTGTGGGTGATCGACACCTGCACCGACCCGCGACGCAACCCCATGTCGGCACGGCCGCCGAGCGGAATACTGGCCGAAAGTCCCGAGGACAGGGTGTCGGACGCGATTTCCGCCAGATTGATCGGTCGCTGGTCGATGCCGATCAATCGACCCTCCGCATCCCGCAGGAAACGGTCAGGAAAGGCGGCTTCGACGGTCGGGGTCAGGGCCGGCAAGGCGCCGATGGCGTCGAACGCTCTGACGCTCTGGAAATCCAGATTGCCCTGCACGCCCCAGCGACCGAACGGTCCGGCGGATGCGGAAAGCGAGGTCGTTTCCGTTCTCTGGGCCTTCAGATCCGGGGCGCCCCCGAGCAGGGGCGCGATGTCCTCGGCCTGTCCGCTCTGGAAGTCATAGACGGGGCGCGGCGGTCCATAGCGCGGCGGCTCGAACCTTTGTTCGCGCGTCGGGCTATCGGTCGCGCGCGACCACTGGCCCGTCAGTCTCAGTCGATCCAGCGGCGTCCAGGCCAGGCCGGCGTTCAGTCCGCCGTTGGCGCCGGTGTCGCCCAGGGCGCCCAGTCGCGCGCCGACATTGACGGAAAGCTCGCCCCATCCGCCGCGCTTTTCCGGCGTCTGCGACGAGATCGGCAAGGTCAGATTGGTTCGCAGGTCCAGAGCCTGGGTCGTCCGAGCGGGATCGGTCGGCGCATTCTCGATCCGCAGCCGCGATCCGAAATAGCGCGCATCCGCCGTGACCAGGAGGGGGCCGGCCGGCAGATCCATCAGGGACCGATCGACGGAAAGATTGGCGGACAGGACCTGAGTGCGCGACGCCAGGGTGTTCAGTCCCGACAGGCGGGTTTGGGACAGCAGGCCGTCCAGCCCGGCGCGCACGGACCAGCCCAGGGCGCGACCGCTGAGCCCGACCGTGGCGGTCAGACTGTCGCTGCGTTGGCTTGTCTGGACGACCTGGTCTGACATCCGCGACGTGAAGGCGTCGCGCTGCATCCGGGCGTTGGCGGTGAACGAGGTCGCCCAGTCGCCCAGCGCGCCGGTCGTTGCGAGATCGGCCGAGACGGACTGGGTTTCAGGGCGCAGGCTGTAGGCGCCGCCTTCTGACAGGCCTTGCGCGCCGCCCGACCGTTCGTCCGAGCGGAGCGCGGTCGTTCGCGAAGTCTGGGCGCCGAGCAGAAACGTGTCGTTGTCCTTGATCTGCGACTGTTGGGCGTCGAAGGACACGGTGGATGTTCCGCCCGCGGTCGGTCGCGACGCACGGGCCTGGGCGTCACGGCTCTTGAACGCGGGCTGAAGCACGATGTTGAAGACGCGACGCGATGGATCGCCGCCGTAGATCGCCCCGGCTTGCGGCGGCAAGGCTTCGATACGCGCCAGGGCGTCGGGCGGAAAACCCGTGAAGGCCCCGGCGTTCACCACCTGGCGGCCGTTGACGATCACCACGGGCGGTTGTCGCAGAGCCAGGCGCTCGCCGAGGCGGCCGATCACCTCGCCGATATCATAGGCGCCGAGGTTGTCGATGTCTTCGGGGCCCAGCTCCTGCTCCGGCGCGATCCTGGCCGCCCCGCGTCGCCCGATGACCTCCACCTGTTCCAGTTGGACCGGGGGCGGGTTGGAAGCCTGCGCCTCGGCCTGGGCTGCGATGAAGAACAGCATCTCGACCTACTCCGCGCCCCACGCCCATAGATGTCCGCCAAGCGCGAAAAGGAAAAGGCCGGACGTCGATGACGCCCGGCAAGGCTTTTCAGGTTGGGGGTCCAGGGGAACGCCCGGTCTAGAGGATTTGCAGGCCGGGAATGCGGATGGAGCCGCTGCGGATGGTGCAGTTGCGACCGCCGGCGTTGACCGGCGGCAGCACATTGTTGCTGAAGGTCGCGGTGCTGGTCGCATTGTTCCAGGCCACCACGACGGTGCCGTAGCAGGGATCGTTGGCCACGGTGTTCGCGCCGATGGTCAGGGCGATCGAGGTCGTCGAGCCCGGTACGACCGCAGCGCTCCAGGCCCCGCTGGGTGCGACAGCGGCGCAAAGCGCGCTGCCGGCAGTAATGCTGCGCGTCGGGATGGGCGCACTGGTCGCGCTCAGCGGACTGGCGGTGACGGAGACGTTGCAGGTTACGGTGAGCGTTTGCGACAGCGTGACCGAGCCCGAACCCGATACGCTGCCGGAACTGGGCGAGAACGACTGAGCGAAGGTTGGCGAGGCGATGGCGACCGACGCGAAGGCCGCGGCGGCGATGGAAAGCGTCTTGATCATGATAGTCCTCCCTTGTGCGGGCCTTCATGGCCCGCTGTTAAATTTGGACCGTCCAAAAAATCGCGGACACCTATTTACAGCGCCGTAAGCAATACGAGTCAAGCAAGAAAGTCGTTTTTATTCAACATGGTAAATGCGATTTGACGCGACAAAACCCGGCCGTTTTCGCGGCCGGGAGTTGCCTCTATTACTGCGCCCAGCGACTGGGAGCGCCTAGAACGACTTCGTCAGACGCACGGCGAACAGCCGCGGGTCCAAGGTGAAGACATTGGTGGTCAGGCCCGTGTCGTCGGAGTTGGTGAAGGCGTCTACGATCGGCGCGTCGTCGAAGACGTTCTTCACATAGGCTTGAAGGGTGAGGCCACGGCTGGCGTCTTCCAGCTTCACCGAAAGGTTGAGGTTATCCCATCCCCTCAGGCGATCGTATTCCGTGTTGTAGACTCGGAAATAGCTCTCGGCCTGGCGATAGTAGTCGCCGCGAACCGTGAGGTCCCAGTCGCCCAGGAACCAGGTGTACTGAGCCCCGATATTGGCGGTCCAGTTAGGCGAGTTGGGCAGTTCGTTGCCGCTCAGGTCGGCGTTGAAGCCCCGCCCCCCGTTTGGCGCCTGCGTCAACGGATCATATGTGAAACCATAGAACTGCCAGAAGGGCAGGCTGGAACTGAGCGCCGGATTGAAGGTGCCGAACCGCGAAGACCCTGCGCAAAGGGCGCTGAGAGAGAAGACCGCGAGTTCAGGGCCAAACGGGCTGTTGAGAATTTGCTCAGCCAGATTTTTCGGTGCGATGCAGTTGGACGGCACCTGGATCCACGGACGCAAGGTAATCCAGTCCTCATTACCCTGGGTCCGGTTCATCACATCGATCGAACCCTCGCCATCGGCGATCCGGGTCTTCAGATATCCGAAATTGGCGTCAATCTGGAAGTTAGGCGTGGGCTTATAAACCGTTTCGAACTCAAGCCCCCAAATCTTGGCGTCGAAGTTTTCATTCAGAGAGATACGGTCGACGATCTGCGAGACCTGGTAGTCTTTATAGTCGTAGTAGAAGGCGGTCGCGTTCAGCCTGAGCTTGCCGTCCAGCAGCGTGTTCTTGGTGCCGACTTCGAAGGCGTTGACGTATTCCGGTTCGAAAATGCTGGCCAAGGGCTGATACTGCACGACCACAGGATTCAGGTCGAGGCGCGGCGGGTTGGTGCCGCCGCCTTTATAGCCACGCGACAGGGATGCATAGATCAGGGTGTCGTCGGTGAAAGACAGGTCGGGCGTCCAATCCAGGACAAGCCGGCCGGTGACAGCCTCCCATTTTTGTTTGATGTCCGGCAAGGCGTAGTATCCGCGACGGGCATATCCGCCGGTGGCTGTTGCGGGACTGCCCGTGAGATTGGCCCCCAGCAACAACTGGCTGGGATAGGGCGTCGTATCCTTGCGATCCTCTGTGTAGCGCAATCCCGTCGTCAGGCGCAGGGTGGGGCTAAGGTCCCAATAGCCTTCGCCGAAGACCGCCCATGATCGTGTATGGATGACGTTCTTGCTACGGAAGTAGTTATGACCCTCTTCGTTGATCTGGCTAAGAGGGTTGGGATCGACATAAACGCATTCGTCAGGCACAGAATCGTCGCAGGGCTGAGTGCCGGTTCCGCCGTTCGGCAAGAACGTAAAATTGTACCCATACTCTGCGATCAGAGAAAAGAGGTTGTTGAAGACAAAATAGTCGTCTTGCGATTTGTAGTCTAAATAATTCGCTCCAATGCTGAAGTTGAAACGTCCATCATTGGTTGATTGAAGGCGAAACTCTTGATACCATTGTCTGTTATCTGACCGGCTGATGTCCGCCGACAGAATTCGATCAGAGGGCCCGAGTTGGGGGTCGGTGTAGATCCCACCAGGCGTCATAGGCGAAGGCGTTAGTTCGCCAAATATATCGTATACTTTGTTACTATCAGCGAATGCAGGATTTGAAACATATCGCGCATAATCCTGAGATGCGTAGTAATCATCCTTGGCATAGGCCGTCTGAGAGTACAGCGTTATATTATCGCTCAAGTCAAACTCTAGGTTAACCTGAAATACGTCATTCTGGGCGCGGAAGACAGGATCATAGCTTGTAGCGATCTCTCGCAAGTTCTTGGACTGTACGACGCCCTCGTAGGGATCGAAGCCGAGGGGGATGATGTTGACGGGATTGAAATTCTCATCAAAGCCGATGGTCGTGCCCGCCCCAAGAAATCGAACCGGCCCAAACGACCCACCGTTCGGCGCGCCATAGGCGGCGTCGCTATACAGGGATCCAGGCAGACAGCCCTGGCTCAACTGATCCTGAGTATAGGGCGTGGTGATAGTCGCCGATCCCACCTGCGTGGGCCCCGGATCGTTGGTGCAGAGCTGCTTGCCGGTGCGCGAGCGTTGGTCGTCTTCCTTGAAATGCTCCCAGATCGCATTGGCGCGGAACCGCGCGTTCGGCTCCCAGCGGGCGGACAGGCGCGTGGTGAACAGATCGCGGTCGTTCACATGGGTGTCGTTGAAGCTGTTGTAGTCGAAGCCGTCGCGCTGGGTGAACCCCAGGGCGCCGCGCACGGCGAAGGTGTCGCCGAACGGCACGTTGAGCATGGCCTGGCCGCGCCGGCTGTCGTAGTTGCCCAACTCGCCCGTCGCAAAGCCTTCCGACCGGAACACCGGCAGTTTCGGGAACATGTTGACCACGCCGCCGGTGGCGTTGCGGCCATAGAGCGTACCCTGAGGTCCGCGCAGAACCTCCACGCGATCGACGTCCAGATATTCCTGCTCGAACAGGCGGTTGCGGATCAGGGGGGTGTTGTTGAAGCTGACGGCCACGGCCGGGTCGCTGGAGGCCGAGACGGCCTTGGTCCCGATCCCGCGGATCGAGAAGTTGTACATGCTGAAGTTCGCCTTGGAGAAGGTGACGTTCGGCACCGCCCGCAGCAGTTCCGAACCGCCCTCGATCTGGCGCGACTCCAGGGCCTCGGATGACAGGGCGGTCACGGCGATGGGCACGTCCTGAACCGACTGTTCGCGTTTCTGGGCCGTGACCACGATGTCGTCCACGACAGCCGGAGCCGGCTGGGTCTGAGGCGTCGCCGTCTGCGCCAGCGCCGGAGCGCCCGACATCATCAGCGCCGTCGCCGATACCGAGAGCGCGAGACGCGCGCGAATACGGGCCGATGAAACCATGAAGTCCTCTCCCTGAAGCGCCGGCAAGCGGGCGGCGCAATGTGCGTTTCCTCCCGCCTGATGTGTCCGCTCGACGGGGCGGGGCCGCCGACGGTTGACATCAGCTTCGCACTACTCACCGTTATGTCAATACCTACTGACAGTCTTGTCGATTGTGGGTTCGAGCCACGGCCGGGGCGCTACCTTCCGTGGCGGTCAGCGTCCGAACGCGCTTCGATCGGCCGCCGGGCGGTTAAGCCGGCGGCTCAAGAGAGGGCTTGTCGTGGAGAGGGAGCCAGGATGCGGCGGCCGGTCGAAAGACCGCCGCCTCACCTGGCGCGCCGTCAGGCCGCAGCCAGGAATCCGTTGCGGAAATCCGCCGGGATTTCGTCGTACAGGGTCCGACCGGCCAGCCCCAGTCTGGCGCGCGCCTGGTCCAGCGGTTCAGCCATCAGCGCCTCGTAATCCAGGGCCGGCAGCCAGGCGGCCCGGCGTCCGCGACGCCACGCCTGCAGGATGGCGCGCGCGCAGGGGTAGCCTGTCCTTGCCCGCGCGGCCTCGACCGCCACGCCCGCCGCGATCAGGCCGAAGCCTGCGCTGCGGGTCTGCGGCAGGGAAAAGGCGACCACGCAGGCCTCGCCCAGCGCATCGGTGCGATAGCCGGTCAGGATGTGCCACAGATCATGGACATCGCGCAGACGGCGCGCATACCAGGCATAGGGATGGGCCGCCTCGATCTCGGTGTCGGCGACCTTCTGGCTCTCGCCGGCTAGCCCATAGGCCGACAGATTACGCTCGTCGATGAAGTCCAGATAGGCGCGGCCCACCGAGCCCGGCGGCAACGATTCGAGCCACGGCCGGTCATGCAGCCGATCCGCCAGTTCGACCATCCGATAGGCCTGATGGGCGCCTTCGGTCTGTTCCAGCATCTTGTGATAGCCGCGCCGCACCGAACTGCCGGCCAGGGCGTTCATGATCTCGAACACCTGGGTCGTGTCTTCCTTATTGGCGATCAGACGACGCAGCGCGCGTAGCGCACGAAGGGGCTGTACGCGCCTGGGTTGGAGACGGCTCGACGTTCGAACCGGCGTCGAAAGCGGCGCATCGTCCATCAATAATTCCGCGGTCACTTGCTCTCTCCCAAGCAGGGGCTTAACCAATCTGCTATCTACATGGATGTAACTAACATAGATGTCAATAGAGCGTGTTCGTCGTCGCCGTCGCACCCCCGAGGAAGCGCGTCAGGAAGCCTTGGCGTGTGCGCGCGCGCGACTGCTGGCCGGAGGGCCGGATTCCGTCACGCTGAAGGCCGTAGCCGACGACCTGGGCATGACGCACGCCAATCTGATCCACCATTTCGGATCGGCGGAGGGACTTCAGTCCGCGCTGATGGGGTCGATGGTCGCGGACCTGTCGGATGCGCTCGACACGGCGATCGCGCGGTTGAGGACTGACGACGGTGCGCCGCTCGAACTCATCAACGCCGTCTTCGACGCCTTTGCGGAGGGCGGCGCCGGCAAGCTGGCCGCCTGGATCGTGCTGAAGGGCGACCTCACGCATCTGGAGCCGGTCAGGGCCGCCGTGAACGGTCTCGTTCACGCCATTCAGGACAAGCTCGGCGATCCGCTCAACCCATCGCAAAAAAAGCTTTCGTCCGCCGTGCTGTTCATCGCTCTGGCCGCCTTCGGCGAGGCCCTGATCGGCCCTCCCCTGCGCGACATGTTGGATCAGGACGAAGACGCCAGCCGGGAAGTGACCGCGGGCCTGCTGCCCTATTTTCTGCTGAAGCCCGACGCGCAAATCAGGAACAAAGCCTGACATCTATCCAGCAGACGGCTTGCCGAAGCGCCGCTCAGCCCGATCCGCCCTGCCTCTCGGCTCGACCTACCTGCGACCGCCTAGAGCTTATTTGTCTGGCGACCGCGCCGCCCAGATAGCAAGGGCGCCGAACGCGAACTCCAGCGCCTCAAGAAGAAGAGGCGGCAAGCATGGTGCGGGCGGCCGGGGTCGAACCGGCAAGGACTTGCGTCCGGCAGATTTTAAGTCTGCTGCGTCTACCAGTTTCGCCACGCCCGCGTGCTGGTCCGGTTCGTATAGACAGAACCGGACCGGGTCTCCAAGCGATCTAGTGCGCGGGGGTTGAGGACGACGCCGGCTTCATGGCGCGGAAATCGACGTCGGAATCGGCGATCAGCCACAGCAGGCCGGCCCAGGCGGCGACGTTCTGGCTCAATTGGGCCGGGTCGATCTTATCCAGAGTGTCGTTGGCGGTGTGGTGCAGGTCGAAATAGCGGGTTCCGTCCTGGGCCAGGCCGAAGAAGGGCACGCCCAGCGGTCCCATGGGGCCGACATCGACGCCGCCTTCGGTCTCGACCCGATCCGAGGCCAGGACGCCGATCGGATAAAGGACGCGGGTCGCCGCCTTCTGGAAGTCCGAACCCTGAGCGCCGGCCGGCAGGCGCAGGGCATAGACGCGGTCGGCGCCGAAGTCGCTCTCTCCGGCGATGACGTGCTTGTCGAGAGCGGCGCCCTGGGCCTTGGCGTAAACGCCGCCGCCGTTGCCGGTCTGGGCCGTGGGCTGCGCCACTTCCTCGGAGCCGTAGAAGATCACGCGCAGGGTGCGCGCCGGGCGGCGGCCGCTGTCGGCGATGGCCTTGGCGGCGGCGACGGTGATGGCGCCGCCGGCCGCGTCGTCGATGGCCCCGGTCCCCAGGTCCCAGCTGTCCATGTGCGAACCCAGGACGATGATCTCGTCGGGCCGCGTCGCGCCGGGCAGGTCGCCGATCACGTTCTGGCTGTGGGTCTCATAGGTGCGGGCGGTCGAGGTCAGGCGCATCCGCACCGGCTGGCCCAGTGCGGCCAGACGGCTGACCTGGTCGGCGTCGGGCGCGGCCAGGGCGAAGGCGGGAATGGTCGGCTTGCCGTCCACATAGCGGGTGGTGCCGGTGTGGGGGATTCGGTTCTCGTCCGAGCCGACCGAACGCATGACGAAGGCCGCCGCCCCCTTGGCCGCCGCCACGCCGGGGCCTGCGCCGCGCACGCGGGTCTGGGGGCCATAGCCCGATCCGTCCTGCATCGGATGCATCTGGCCCAGGTCGATATAGACGATCTTGCCGCGCACGGCCGCGTCGGGGGCGGCCTGCAGCTCCTCCATCGAGGCGAAGCGCACGATCTCGGCCTCGACGCCGCCGCGCGGGGTGGCCGGCGAATGGCCCAGCGCTGCGGCGACCAGAGGCTGGGCGTTGTCGCCGACGATGGCGGCCGAGCTTTCGCCCCGCTCCCATCCCACCAGCGGGAATTCCTCGATCCGCACGTTCTGGAAACCGTTGGCCCGCAGATAGTCGGCGGCCCAGGCGGCGGCGTTCTGTTCGGACTTCGACCCCGCCGGGCGCGCGCCGAAACGGGTGGTCAGCTGGGTGACATAGTCCAGCGCGATATTGGATCGCATCGCCGCATCGCGCACCACGATCGCCTGCTGGACGGTCGCGGCGTCCTGGGCGTGCGCCAGGGGCGCGAAGGCGGCGAGGCCCAGCGCGAGGGCGCTGGCGGTCATCAGACGACGGGACATGGGAACGGGCTCCTGGACGCGAAGGCCCGGACCCTATTCAGTGTCAGCCGTTCTGGAAATAGGGTTCGACCGGCCCCTGCAATTTGACGGTCAGGGCCTTGCCCTTGCGGTCCACGCGATTGCCCAGCGCCAGACGCACCCAGCCCTCGGACACGCAATATTCCTCGACGTTGGTCTTTTCCTCGCCCTTGAAGCGGATGCCCACGCCGCGCTGAAGCACCTCGGCGTCGTGGTGGGGGCTGGACGGATCGACCGAGAGACGGTCGGGGGGCGTGTCGGTCATGGTGCGGGCCTTGGGTCTTAGAAAGCCGGGGTCTCGGAAAGGCGCGGTGATAGCGGCGCCCGGCGCGGATGCCAACCGAAAGCGTGGTCGGCGCCCGGCCTACTGCACCGTCTGACGCGGCTGGGCGTTGGCGGCGTTCGAGGGCTGATAGGCCTGCGGGCCGGTGGCGGCGGGCGGCGTCGCGGCCTCTGCGGCGGCGGCGCGGGCGGCCATCTGCTGCGCCTGGAAGCGGGCGGCCAGTTTCTCGGTCAGTTCGCGGGCCTGGGCGGGCGTCATCTGGGCCATGATGGCGGCCAGGGTGCGCGGGCGCATGGCGGCGGCGACGGGCAGGCGCACGCGATCTTCCAGCGTGGCCATGACGGGGGCGGCCTCCTTGGGCCGCATGGCGGAATAGACCTGGACCAGACGGTCGATCTCGGCCTTCTCCCGCTCGTCCACCTGACCCAGCATCTGCTTCATCTCGGCCTTCAGGGCGGTCATGGCCTGGATCTTGGCGTCCAGCTTCTGCTCGGCGGCGACCATCAGCGGCAGGGTGGTGGCGAAGTCCTGATCGCGGGCGTCCAGGGCGGCGCGGCGCTGCGACAGGGACTGGATGATCTTCAACTCGGCGGGCGAGATTCCGGCCTGCTGGGCCAGTTGTTCGGGCGACAGGGCGGCGCAGGTTCCCGGCAGGGCGGGCTTGGCGGCGCCGGTCACGGCAGGCGCGGCCTCTTCGGCCCAGGCCTTGGCCCCGTCGAACAGGCCCGGCGCGACGCCGACGGCGCGCACGGCGACCACCCCGCCGATGGCGATGGCGATCAAGGGCAGAAGGCGGGGTATGCGGGCCATTTAATCGGGTTCCGAACTCAGGCGGCGAACAGGTCGTCGTCGAGATTACGACGCGCGGCGTTGAGGCTTTGTTTGGCGGAATGGTTAGCGGAGCGGCCGGCGGTCAGGGCCTGGACGATGGCGGCGACATTGTCGCGGCCGGTCGGGGCGCCGGCGGCGGCGCGGCGGGTGGTCGCCGGGCCGGTAAGACCCTGGATGCGCTCGGCCAGGGCCGCCATCCGCTCGGCGCGCGCCTCGTCGTCGGTCGAGGGGGCGACGGGGGCCGACGTCTGGATCGGGGCCGGGGCCGGGGTCGAGACCGGGGCGCGACGGGCCGGCTCGGCCCGCAGCGTCAGTTCTTCCTCGGCGATGCGGATCGGGGCGGCGGCCGAGGCCGGGGCGCGGGCGATCAGGGTCTCCAGCTGGGCCTTGACCTCGCGCGCCTTGATGATGCGGTCGTGCAGCAGGTCCGTCTCCTGACCCGAGGCGCGCAGGGTCGCCAGCGCGTTCTCGGCCCGTCCGGCGGCGGCGTTCAGGTCCGTCACCGCTTGGGCGAAGGCCAGCTGGCCGGCGCGCAGGGCCGACAGTTTGCGTTCCAGCTTGACGCCATAGCCGACCGCCGCGACCAGCAGCAGCATCAGCACCGCGTCCATGATCATTCCAACCATCAGAGCGTCACTCCCAAACGGGCGGCGGTTTCGGGATTGACCGGCCCTTCGACACGCACGGCGATATGCTGACCCTTTCGCCCCATCCGGCCGGTGGTCAGGGGGATGGAGCCGGCGCGGATCGACACCTCCGAATCCGGCGTGGCGTTCAACATCAGGGTGTCGCCGACCTTCAGGTTCAGCACGCTGGCCAACGGCATCTGTTGTTCGTCCAGGACGGCGCGCACCTCGGTTTCGGTGGTCCACATCTCGGTGGCCAGATGGCCTTCCCAGATGTTGTCGCGGCCGAACTTCTCGCCCATGAACTGCTGCAGCAGCATCTTGCGGATCGGCTCCAGCGTCGCATAGGGCAAGAGCAGCTCGATCCGGCCGCCGCGATCCTCCATGTCGATCCGCAGCTTGATCAGGATGGCCGCATTGGCCGGGCGCGCGATGGCGGCGAAGCGGGGGTTGGTTTCCAGCCGATCCAGGTTGAAATGCACGGGGGTCAGCGGCTCGAACGCCTGGCGGGCGTCGTTCAGCACCACCTCGACCATTCGCTGCACCAGCACGCGCTCGATCGTGGTGTAGGGCCGCCCTTCGATCCGCAGCGCCGCCGTGCCCCGACGCCCGCCCAGCAGCACGTCCACAATCGAATAGATCAGGTTGGAATCGACCGTCAGAAGGCCGTAGTTGTCCAGCTCCTCGGCCCGGAACACCGCCAGGATCGCCGGCAAGGGAATGGAGTTCAGATAGTCGCCGAACCGGATCGAGGAGATGTTGTCCAGCGACACCTCGACGTTGTCGGAGGTGAAGTTGCGAAGCGAGGTCGTCATCAACCGCACCAGGCGGTCGAACACGATCTCCAGCATCGGCAGGCGTTCGTAGGACACCAGCGCCGAGTTGATGATGGCGCGGATGCCCGAGCGTTCGGCGCCGTCGTCGTCGCCCAGGTCGAAACCCAGAAGGCTGTCGATCTCGTCTTGGTTCAGCACCCGTTCGGACAGGGCGTCGCCGGGATCGCCCAGGCCGCCGAACGGGTCCAGTTGCGCCGTGTCGCTCATGCCCTATTGCACCAGCATTTCTTCGATCAGCACGGCGTCGACCTTGCCCGGCGCGGCGATCATGTTGACCCGACGCAGGATTTCCGCCCGCAGCTGATAGGTGCCGGCCGAACCGCTCAGGTCCTCGGGCCGCAGTTCGCGCATGAAGCTGGTGAACATGTCCTGCAGGCGCGGCATTTCTTCCTGCAGATGGGTCGCCACGGCGGCGTCCTTCATCTCCAGCGTCAGCTTCAACTTCATATTGGCCGGACGCGGGCCGTCCGACTGAATGTTCATGACCATGTCAGGCAGGGTGAAGAAGGTCACGCCGTCCGGGCCGGACGAGATGACGCCCAGAGAGGGATCGGCCTCGCCGCCCTTGCCGCCTTCGCCGTGGCCGCCGCCCTTGTCTTCCTTCTTTTCGGCCTTTTCGCCGCCATGCTCGCCCTCAGCCTCGGCCGCGGCGCCGTGCGCGTCCGTCGCCGGCTTGGGCTTCAGCATGAAGAAGGCGGCCGCGCCGCCCCCGCCCAACACCAACAGCGCCACAGGCGCGATGATGAACAGCAGCGGCAGTTTCTTTTTCTTGGGCGCCGCGCCCTCGCCGTCGGCGGCGGCTTCGCCCTCCTGGACGGCAGGCAGGGCGGCGTCGGCGCTCGCATCGCCCTTCTTCTTGCCGAACTTGAACATGCGCGCGCCCCTGAGCGTGATCTCGTGGGGAAGATCGTCCGGGTTTGGTTAACGCCGCGTTTACAATGGGCAGGATTTGCCGGGTCGCCCTGCCCTCCGTGCCGCTGAAACCCGCATTCCGCCTGAATTAACCCTGTTGGCACGGCCGTTGCGAGACGGAGCCGCGAAGGAGCACGCCTCTCGTGGAAAACGCCGCCTATATCGGACTGTCACGGCAGATGACGCTGCGTCGCGAACTGGACATCGTGGCCAACAACGTCGCCAACGCCAACACCACCGGCTTCAAGGTCGAGCAGCTGATGGTCAGCGCCGAGGTGGGCAAGCGCGCCCGCAACGACTCGATCAAACCGTCGGCCAGCTTCGTTCTGGACAACGGCGTCGGCCGCGACTTCGGCCAGGGGGCGATGCAGCAGACCGGTCGCGACCTGGACTTCGCCATCTCGGGCGAAGGCGCCTTCTTCACGGTGCGCGACGGGGCGAACGGCCAGGCCTTCACCCGTGACGGGGCCTTCACCCTCGATCCCGAGGGCAAGCTGACCACCAAACAGGGCCAGGCGGTTCTGGGCGGCGGCGCCGAGATCGTGCTGGACCCCAGCCTGGGCGCCCCCAGCGTCGGCGAGGACGGCACCATCACCCAGCAGGGCCAGGTCACGGGGCGTCTGTCGGTCGTGCGGTTCGACACCCTCGGCGTCCTCGAAAAGGGCGGCGACAGCCTCTATCGCAACCGCTCCAACACCCAGCCGATCGAGGCGACGGACGCCCAAATCCACCAGGGCGCGCTGGAGGCCTCCAACGTCAATCCATTGGTGGAGATCACCAATCTGGTCGAGATCAGCCGCACCTACGAAAGCGTGTCGCGCATGATCGAAAACACCAACGACCTTAGCCGTCGCGCCGTCGAGCGCCTCGGCAAGGCCGCGTAAAGGGAGCCCCACAGATGCGCGCACTCCGCACCGCCGCCTCGGGCATGGCTGCTCAGCAGCTGAACGTCGAGGTCATCTCCAACAACATCGCCAACATGAACACGGTGGGCTTCAAGAAGCAGCGCGCCGAGTTCCAGGACCTGCTGTATCAAAACGTCGAACGGATGGGGGCCCAGTCCTCCAGCGCCGGCACCGTGGTTCCGACCGGCATCCAGATCGGCGCCGGCGTCAAGGCGGGCGCGGTCTATCGCGTCACGGAACAGGGCACGCCCCAGGCCACCGGCAACCCCTACGACATGGCCATCGACGGCAAGGGCTATTTCCAGATCAGCCTGCCCTCGGGCGAGAAGGCCTACACCCGCGCCGGCAATCTGCAGGTCAACCCGGAAGGCCAGATCGTCACCGACGACGGCTATCTGCTGGAACCGGCCGTCACCATCCCGGCGGACACGACCAAACTGACCATCTCCAAGAGCGGCCTGGTTCAGGTGACGCAGGCCGGCCAGCCCGCCCCGACGACGGTGGGCCAGATCGAACTGGCCAACTTCTTCAACGAGGCGGGTTTGGAGGCCATCGGCGACAACCTGCTGCTGGAAACCGCCGCGTCCGGCCCGGCCATCGTCGGCACGCCCGGCTCGACGGGCTTCGGCCAGGTGCTGCAGAACTACACCGAGGCGTCGAACGTGGATGCGGTGTCGGAGATCAGCGCCCTAATCGTGGCCCAGCGCGCCTATGAGATGAACTCCAAGGTCATCAGCACCGCCGACCAGATGCTGTCGGTCGCCTCGCAAGTGAAGAGCTGAGCCATGCGCCTGACCCGCACCCTGATCCTCGCAGTCGCCGCCTGCGCCGTCTCAAGCGCCGCCTGGGCCGGCCCGGTCGTGCTGCGCGCCAATCCGGTCGACGACGACGGCCGTGTCACCCTGGGCGACCTGTTCGAGGGCGCCGGAGCGGCGGCGAACGTCGTGGTGGCCCAGCGCGTCGGCCCCTCGGTCGTGCTTGAGGCCGGCCAGCTTCAGGCCCAGGCGCGTCAGGCCGGTCTGGACTGGGCCAATCCCAACGGCCTGCGCCGCGTCGCCGTGCGCCGGGCCGAGGCGCCGATCCAGGGCGTGGCCGAGACCGCAGCAGATCCCGCCGCCGTCCAGCCGATGGCCCGCGCCGCCTATCGCCCCGCCGCCAGCCAGCAGGTCATCGCCCGCAACGACATGGTGCGCGTCACCTATCAGGTCGGCGGCGTCAATCTGGCCGTCATGGGCAAGGCCATGCGCAGCGCCGGCCTGGGCGAACCCGTCGCCATAATGAACACCTCGTCCAACCGCGTCATCGACGCCGTGGCCTCCGGTCCCGGCCAGGCCGTCGCCGGCCCGGCCGCCGAAGCCGCACGCGCCGCCCCCCAACAGTTCGCCGCCCGCTAGGGAAACCTCGTCATGCGCAAGATTCTTCTGACCCTCGCCGCCGTCGCCCCCTTAGCCGCCTGCTCCACCGTCGCGGAGACGGTGCGCGGTCCCGAACTGGCGCCCATCGGCTATCCCGCCGCGCTTGTGCCGGTGCAGCAGACCTATCTGCCGGCGCCCGACGCCGCCGCCAGTTCGAACAGCCTGTGGCGCGCCGGCGCCCGCACCTTCTTCGGCGATCAGCGCGCCCGCCACGTCGGCGACATCCTGACGGTCAAGATCGACATCGACGACCGCGCCCAGACGCAGAACTCGACCCAGCGTTCGCGCTCCAACAACATCTCCGGCGGCGTCTCGCACCTGTTCGGCCTGGAAAGCAGCCTGGGCCGCGCCTTTCCCGGCGGGTTCGATCCGTCGAACATGGTCGGGATGGAGGGCGCCTCCAAGTCCGCCGGGACCGGCACGGTCAACCGGGCGGAGAAGGTGTCCCTGACCATCGCCGCCGTCGTCACCGACGTCCTGGCCAACGGCAATCTGGTGATCCAGGGTCGGCAGGAAGTGCGCACCAACCGCGAGATTCGCGAACTGACCGTCGCCGGCATCGTGCGGCCCGAGGACATCTCGTCCGCCAACGCCATCAACCACACCCAGATCGCCGAGGCGCGCATCTCCTACGGCGGGCGCGGGGACGTCAGCCGCGTCCAGGCCCCGCCGGTGGGTCAGGCCCTGGCCGAACGCTTCAGCCCCTTCTGATCCCACACACAGTTGAACCGCCTGCGGATAACCGCGTTCCGTTCGGCTGAACGCCTGTCGGGAGGATTTCGACTGTCTGATCTCTTGCGGTTATCGGCGCGCGTGGCGACATTGGGCGGGACGCGACGATGCGCGTCGTCGGCGGGGGCTGACGCATGACCCTTATCGCTTCGGCCCTGATGGCCCTGGCGCTTCAGGCCGCGCCGGCAAGCGGCTGGACCTGGAGCCTGTACGAAGGCGAAGGCCCGCTGGTGCTGGCCAACGACATTCCCGACACCGCCGCCCTGCGCTCCACCCTGCAATGCCAGGCCGGATCGGGCGCCGTGACCATCTCCATCTACGGCGAACCGGCGACGGCAGGGTTTGCCCGCATCACGGCGGGCGGAAACACCGCCGCCAGCGAGGCGCGGGTCGGGCGCGGCGGCAAGCTGGAGACGGGCATTCCGGTCGAACACCCGGCCTTCACCGCCTTCGTCGCCGACGGCCGCATGACCATCGCCGTGGGGCCGGACGTGCGAACCCTGAGCGTCGAACGCCCCCATCTTGCAAAGCTGCGCCGCTTCGCCGACCGTTGCGCCGGATAAGAGAGGTCGCCCATGCGTCTGTCCCGCCTGATCCCGTCCCTGATGGCCCTGTCGGCCCTGGCCGCCTGCGCCACCCATTCGCCCGCTCCCTCGGCGGAAATGACGACCGCCGCCGGCGCCCCGGCCGCTGCGGCCGGTCTGGACTGGTTCATGAATCGCGACGGTCAGGAGGCCAGCCTGGCCTATGGCGTGGCCAACAGCGACGAGATGAAGCTGAGCCTGCTGTGCCGGGCAGGTTCCGGCGCGCTGGAGATCACTGCCGCCAGTGAAAAGCCCGCGCGTCAGATTCATCTGGAATCCGGCGGCGACACCGAACGCTACGCCGCGACGTCGGAGCCGGCGGTCGTCCACGAGGGCGAACTGCTGACCGCCCGCGCCAAGGCCAGCGATCCGGTCTTCCTGCGTTTCCGCCGCCTGGGCTGGATCGCCGCCTGGGCGGACGACGAGCGCCAGTTCTATGTCGCCCATCCGGCGGCCAAGGCCGGGGTCGAACAGTTCTTCGCCGTCTGCGGTTGACGCCGCGACGCGGCTCGGCTTGCACTGCGCCCTGCACTGGAGGGGCGCGAAGATGAAGATGACTCAACTGGCCTTGGCGGCCCTGATCGCGGCGGCGTCGCCGGCGATGGTCGTGGCCCAGACGCGGCCGGCCGCCGTCGCCGCCGTCGCTGCTCCGGCGGATGCGGCGCTGAACGCCCTGATCGCCGATTACGAAACCTATCTGAAGTCGGTCGATCCCTTCTCGGCCAGCGGCGAGGGCGACGTGGAGGCCATGAGCCGGGTTCCCGACCTGACCCGCGCCTTCGAACTGGCCCAGCGCGCGCCGCTGGAAAGGTTCGTGCGCCGGCTGGACGCCATCGACCCGGCAAGTCTTTCCCATGCCGCCGCGATCAACCACGGCTTTCTGCTCTACAGCCTGAAACGCAGTATTGAGGGGCTGGATTACGACGCCGGACGTCTGGCCTTCGACAGCGAGGGCGGGCCGGGAACGTGGGCGCTCTATATCGGCGGCGGCACGAGGCTGAACTCGGTGGCGGAGGCCGAGGCCTATATCCGCCGTCTGCGGGGTTTCGACGACATCTACGCCCAGACGACCGACAATGCGCGGCGCGGTCTGGACACTGGCATGATGCAGGCCCGCTCCGTCACCGAAAGCGCCCTGGCCCTGGCGCGCAACGACGTAGCCATCGCGCCCGACGCCGAGCCGCTTCTGAAGCCCTTCGACACCCTGCCCGCGACCGTGCCGCAGGCGCAAAAGGATCGACTGAGGGCCGAAGGCGCCGCCGTCGTGGCCTCCGTCATCGTTCCGGCGCGTCAGGCCTGGCTGACCTTCCTCCAGACCGACTATCTGCCCAAGGCGCCGGTCGAACCGGGCGTCGGCGCCCGCCCCGGCGGCAAGGCGCTCTACGCCTATCTGGTGCGCGGCCACACCACCACCGACCTGACGCCGGATCAGATCCACCAGATCGGTCTGGACGAGGTGGCTCGCATCCGCGCCCGGATGGAGGTGGAGATGAAGGCGGCCGGCTGGACCGGCGACTTCGCGGGCTTCCTGAACTTCCTCCGCACCGATCCGCAGTTCTATGCGACCAGCCGCGAGCAACTGTTGGAAAAGGCGTCGGAAATGGCCAAGCGCGCGGACGGCGGCCTGCCGGCCCTGTTCGCCACCCTGCCCCGCCTGCCCTATGACGTGCAGCCGGTCCCGCCGCAGATCGAGGAGAACTACACCACCGGCCGCTACAACGGCGGGTCGATGCAGAACGGCGTGGCGGCCCATTACATCGTCAACACGTCCAAGCTGGACCAGCGGCCGCTCTACGAACTACCCGCCCTGACCCTGCACGAGGCCGTGCCGGGCCACCACATCCAGATCGCCCTGCAACAGGAGGCCGCCGGCCAGCCCTATTTCCGGCGTCAGGCCAATGTCACCGCCTTCACCGAGGGCTGGGGCCTCTACGCCGAATATCTGGGCGAGGAGATGGGCTTTTACCGCACGCCCTACGAACGGTTCGGCCGCCTGTCCTACGAGATGTGGCGCGCGTGCCGTCTGGTCGCCGACACCGGCCTGCACTGGATGGGCTGGACCGAGGAACAGGCCCGCGCCTGTTTCCGCGACAACTCCGCCCTGGCGCCGCACAATATCGAGACCGAGCTTCAACGCTATATCGGCTGGCCGGGCCAGGCCACGGCCTACAAGATCGGCGAAATCCGCCTGCGCGAAATCCGCGCGCGGGCCGAGCGCGAACTGGGGCCGAAGTTCAACGTCCGCACCTTCCACGACGCCCTTCTGACCGAAGGCCCGCTGCCGCTGGCGCTGCTGGACCAGCGCATGGATGCGTGGATCGCGGAGCAAAAGGCGAAGTAGCGGAACCTGTCTCCTCCCCGCTTTGCGGGGAGGTGGCGCGGCGCTTTTTCAGCGCCGTGACGGAGGGGCTCTGCACCGCATCGCCGGCGACCGTGGGACTTCAAAAGCCCCTCCACCGCTACGCGGTCCCCCTCCCCACAAGTGGGGAGGAGACGATGGTTTATGCCCACTCCGGGATGGGCAATCCCTTCGACTTCAGGAATTCCGGGTTGAACAGTTTGGACGCATAGCGCGATCCGGGGTCGCACAGGCAGGTGACGATGGTCTTGCCCGGCCCGATCTCGCGCGCCAGCCGCACGGCCCCGGCGATGTTGACCCCCGCCGATCCGCCCAGCGACAAGCCTTCGTGCTTCACCAGATCGAACAGCAGGGGCAGGAACTCGGCGTCCTCAATCCGATAGGCGTGGTCGGGGCGGAAGCCTTCCAGATTGCCGGTGATCCGGGCCACGCCGATGCCCTCGGTGATCGACGACCCCTCGCCCGTCATCTCGCCCTTGTTGAACCAGTTGAACATGGCGGCGCCGGCCGGATCAGCTAGGGCGATGGTCACGTCGGGCTTCTGCTCACGCAGATAGGCCGAAACCCCGGCGATGGTGCCGCCCGAGCCGACCGCCGAGACGAAGGCGTCGATCTTGCCCCCCGTCTGGGCCCAGATTTCCGGGCCGGTGGTCCGATAGTGGGCGTCGCGGTTGGCCGTGTTGTCGAACTGATTGGCCCAGATGGCCCCGGCCTCTTCGCTGTCGTTCAGCTCGGCCGCCAGACGCCCGGAATAGTGGACGAAATGGTTCGGGCTGGAGAAGGGCGCCGCGTCCACCTCGACCAGACGCGCGCCCAGCGAGCGGATCGCCGCCTTCTTTTCCTCGGACTGGGTGCGCGGAATGACGATGACGACCGGATGGCCCAGAGCCGCCCCGACCAGGGCCAGGCCGATGCCGGTGTTGCCCGCCGTGCCCTCCACCAGGGTTCCGCCGGGACGCAGCGCGCCCGACGCCTGCGCCGCCTGCACGATGGACAGGGCGGCCCGGTCCTTGATCGAGCCGCCGGGATTCAGGAACTCGGCCTTGCCCAGGATTTCGCACCCCGTCTGGTCGGACAGGCGGTTCAGACGGACCAGCGGCGTATTGCCGATCAGGTCGATGACGGTAGGCGTGACGGACACGTTGAAACTTTCAGGCGAGGTCGGAGAGGAGGCGGATCAGGCGGCGGCCTGACGTTTGCCTAGGTGGATGCCGCACTCGACCTTGTCCATACCCGACCAGCGGCCGGCGCGCGCGTCCTCGCCGGTCTGGACCGCCCGCGTGCAGGGCCAGCAGCCGATGGAGGCGTAGCCCTGCTCCACCAGGGGATGGCGCGGCAGGTCGTGGTCGTCCAGCCAGGCTTCGACATCGTCCGCGTCCCAGTTCGCCAGCGGATTGATCCGCAGCACCCCGTCCAGCACCTCGAACGGTTTCAGCCGCGCCCGCGTCGCCGCCTGATAGCGTTTGCGCCCGGTGATCAGGGCGTTGAACCCGGCCGTCGCCCGCGCCAGGGGCCGCACCTTCCTCAGGTCGCAGCAGGCGTCGGCGTCGATGCGCCACAGGTCGTCGCGCGCATCCAGCGCGGCCTTCTCGCCCGCATCCGGCGTAACCAGCCGCACGTCGCTCAGACCCAGCGCCTTGGTCAGTTGGGTGCGATAGGACAGGGTCTGCAGGAAATGCTGGCCCGTCTCCAGAAACACCACCGGCGTCTCGGGCCGTTCCTCGGCGATGATGTGCAGCAGGGCCGCCGATTCCGCGCCGAACGACGAGATTGCCCCGACCCGCAGGCCCAGCGCCGGGTCCAGCGCCGCCCTGATGATTTCGGACGCCGACTGGCCCTTGACCTCGTGGTTCAGCCGTTCGGCCAGCGCCGCCAGGTCGCGGTCGTTGGAGGCCTGACGACGCCGCCAGATCGTCGGCGCGGCGTCCGTCGCGGGCTGATAGGCGGCGCTGAAGGCTTGATCCATCCGCGCCCATGCGGCGGCGTCCGCGCCCGGCGCCAGCTCCACCGCATCGAACCCCGACCGGCGCAGGTGCCGCGCCTGATCCGGCAACAGCTTGCCCGCCGCGATCAGCCGCCCGCCATAGCCGCGCTCGCGCAACACGGACGCCAGCGTGAAGCCGCGTCCGTCGCGGAACGCCTCGAATTCCAGCACCAGCACGTCTTCGGACGCCGCCGCCGTCTCGACATCGTCCAGCGGCGTCGTCACCGACAGGCGCAGCCCGTTCTGTATCCCTTCAAGCGTCTGCAGCATCGAGCGTCTCGTATATGGCGTCGCGGAAGGGATCGGGGCCGACGCGGCGCACCGTGTCGATGAACCGCTCGCCCTCAGCGCGGATTTGCAGATAGCGGTCCAGTGTCCGCTGAATGGCGGGCGCCACGGCGTCCGACGGCAGGCTCTTGCCCACGATGTCGCCCAGCGCCGCCTGTTCGTCGGGCGAGCCGCCGACGGTGATCTGATAATATTCCTCGCCCTTCCGATCGACGCCCAGCACGCCGATATGGCCGACGTGGTGATGGCCGCAGGCGTTGATGCAGCCGCTCATGTTGATGCGGACCGGCCCCAGCCTCTCCTGATAGTCCAGATCGGCCAGACGTCTGGACAGGGCCTGGGCCACCGGGATCGAACGGGCGTTGGCCAGGCTGCAATAGTCCAGTCCCGGACAGGCGATCACATCGGTCGCCAGATCGGCGTTGGCCGTCGCCAGCCCCGCCTGCCGCAGCGCCCGCCACACCGCCGGAACATCATCCAGCTTCACGTGCGGCAGGACCAGATTCTGCTCATAGGCGGCGCGGATTTCGTCGAACCCATAGCGTTCGGCCAGATCGGCGGCGACGTCCATCTGGTCCGCCGTGATGTCGCCCGGCACGCCGCCCACCGGCTTCAGCGAGATCACCACCGAGGCATAGCCCGCCTGCCGATGCCGCCGCACATTGTTGCGCGCGAACCGGGCGAAATCCGGGTCCGCCAGCAGGGCGCGGTCGAACGGGGCGCTGGCTTTCGGCAGGTCCTCGAACGGCGGCGGGGCGAAATAGGCCTGGATGCGAGCCAGTTCGTCGTCGGGGATGCGCAGGTCTTCGCGGCGCAGGGTGGCGTAGTGCTTGTCCACCTCCTCGCGGAACGCCTCGATCCCCAGAGAGGCGACCAGAATCTTGATCCGCGCCTTATGGATGTTGTCGCGCCGCCCCAGCAGGTTCCAGGCCCGCAGGATGGCGGTCAGATAGGCCAGCAGGTCCGCCGCCGGAACCGCCGCCGCGATTTCCTGACCGATATGGGGCAGGCGCCCCTGCCCGCCGCCGACGAAGACGCGGAAGGCCACGCCGCCATCCTCGCCCTTTACGATCTGCAAGCCCACGTCATGGGTGCGGATCGCGGCGCGGTCCTTGTCGGCGCCGATCACCGCGATCTTGAACTTGCGCGGCAGGAAGCTGAACTCGGGGTGGATGGTGGACCACTGACGGATGATCTCGCACCAGGGGCGCGGGTCCTCGATCTCGTCCTCGGCGGCGCCCGCGAAGACGTCCGTGGTGGTGTTTCGGATGCAGTTTCCGCTGGTCTGGATGGCGTGCATCTCGACCTCGGCCAGATCGCGCAGGATGGTCGGCAGGTCCGTCAGGGCGGGCCAGTTGTACTGGATGTTGCAGCGGGTGGTGAAATGGCCGTAGCCCTTGTCATAGGTCCGCGCGATCTGGCCCAGCCGCCGCAGCTGACGGCCACTCATGACGCCATAGGGAACCGCGACCCGCAGCATATAGGCGTGAAGCTGCAGATAGACGCCGTTCATCAGCCGCAGCGGCTTGAACTCGTCCTCGGTCAGGGCGCCGGATGCGCGCCGCGCCACCTGATCGGAGAATTCGTCGACCCGTTCGCGCACCAGCGCATGGTCGAACTCGTCATAACGATACATCAGCCCACGCCTCCCGCCACGCTGTGGCCCACCGTCGGCCCACCCGAGCGGATGCGCTCCTTCAGCCGGTCGCGGCCCGAGGGCGTGCGATCGGTCACTTCGAACAGATAGGGGTTCACGAAGACGTCGGGCCGCCCCGCGACCTGGGCCAGGGCGATCTCGGCCGCCGCCTCATCCAGCACCGACGCCTGTTCGATGCTGTCGACCGGCTGATTGTCCACGCCCGCATAGATGACGCGGCCGTCCGACAGGCGGTTGGCGGTGACGATCCTCATGCCGCCGCCTCCGACAGGTGCGCCTGCGTCGCGGAAAAGGCGGCCGTCTCTCCGACGAACAGTAGGGCCGGTCCCGTCAGGTTCGCCCCGCGCACCATAGCGCCCAGTTCGTTCAGCCGCCCGGTCAACACCCGCTCGTCCGGGCGTCCGCCATTCTCGACCACCGCCGCCGGGGTCGCCCCCGACCGACCCGCCGCCATCAGCCTGGCCGCCGTCTCTTCCGCCCGATCCGTGCCCATATAGATGGCCAGGGTATGGTTCGGTCCCGCCAGACGCGACCAGTCGGCCTCGACCCCGCCGGGCTTGGCCTGCGCCGTCACGAAGGTCACGGCCTGCGCATGGTCCCGGTGGGTCAGCGGAATGCCCGCCGACGCCGCGCAGGCCAGGGCCGCCGTCACCCCCGGCACCACGAAGACCGGCACGCCCGCCGCCCGCATGGCCTCCAGCTCCTCGCCGCCGCGTCCGAAGACGAAGGGATCGCCGCCCTTCAACCGCACGACCCGATGCCCCGCGCGGGCCTCGGCGATCATCAGGGCCTCGATCTGGTCCTGCGGCACGGAATGGTCGCCGCGCGCCTTGCCGACATACAGACGTTTGGCGTCGCGCCGCGCCCGCTCCAGCACCGCCTCGGGCACCAGACGGTCGTGGATGATGACATCGGCGTCCTGCAACACGCGCAGCGCCTTCAGCGTCAGCAGTTCGGGATCGCCCGGCCCGGCGCCCACGATGTGGACCACGCCCTGCTCCGGCGCGGCGAGGTTCAGCAGGCGCAGCATCTCGCGCCGCGCCTCGGCCGTCCGCCCCTCGGCCGCCAGGGTCGCGGCGGGTCCGCGGAACGCCTTCTCCCAGAAGCGGCGCCGCGCCATGAAGTCGGGCGTGCTGGCCTTGACCGTGTCACGCAGTTCGCGCGCCAGTCGCGCCACATGGGCCAGACCGGCCGGCAGCACGCCCTCGATGGCCGTGCGGATGTCGCGCGCCAGGATCGGCGCCGATCCGCCGGTCGCCACGCCCACCACCACCTCGTCGCGGTCGATCAGGGCCGGGGTCTGGAAATCGCTGAGCGCGGGCTGGTCCACCACATTGACCTGCGCCCCCGCCGCCCGCGCCAGAACGCCGATCCGCCGCGCCTGATCCAGATCGCCCAGCGCGATGAACACCAGCCGCGCGCCCGCCAAATCCTCTGCCTCGGGCGCTCGCAACAGGGGCGTCGGCGCGGTCAGGGGCGTCTCGATCCTGTCGGGCGCGCCGTCGGGTGCGAACCACGCCACCTCGGCCGGCGTGTTCAGGAACAGTCGCAGCTTGGCCAGCGCGGGCTCGCCTGCGCCGACAATCACGATTTTTGCGGCCTCCAGCGGAATGGAGGCGAGAAAGACACGCATCTTGCTTCTCAAGGCCGTCAGGACGAAAAAAGTGGCGACGGCAGGCCACGAACCTTCGACTTCATCGCCCGAGGCCGCAAACCAGATTGCCTTTGTCTCGCTGATAGGATTTCTAACGGCGATGGCCCGTCCCCTGCTCCCGCTCAACGCCTTGCGCGCCTTCGAGGCCGCCGCCCGGCACCTGAACTTCTCGCGCGCCGCCGACGAACTGTCGGTGACGCCGGGCGCCGTCAGCCAGCAGATTCGTCTGCTTGAGGACATCGTCGGCGGCCCTCTGTTCGTGCGCGAGGCGCGCGGCCTTCAGCTGACGGACCTGGGCCGTTCGTCGGTTCCGCTGCTGCGCGAGGGGTTCGAGCGGCTGATGGACGCCTCGGCCCTGTTGCGCGAACCGCCGCGCCGCAAACAGGTGTCGATCAGCGTCGCGCCCGGCTTCGCCTCCAAATGGCTGATGCCGCGCATGGACGATTTCCACACCGCCCATCCCGAGATCGAGCTGTGGATTTCCGCCGACATGGAGCCCGCCGACCTGACCGAGGGCAAGGTCGATCTGGCCATCCGCTACGGGCGCGGCGACTATCCCGGCCTGACCGTGGACCGACTAATGACCGAGACGGTCCTGCCCGTCTGCGCGCCCGCGCTGATGGACGGCGAACATCCGATCCGCAAACCCGCCGACCTGACACGCCACACCCTGCTGCACGACATGTCCAACGACGGCGATCCCAGCCGCCCCGACTGGGCCATGTGGCTGAAGGCGCGGGGCGTGCGGCATCCCGATCCGCGTCGCGGTTCGCGCTTCAACCAGTCCAGCCTGCTGATCGAAGCGGCCATCGCCGGTCGCGGCGTGGCCCTGGCCAAACGCACCCTGGCCCAGGCCGACTTGGCCTCGGGGCGTCTGGTCGCCCCCTTCCCCGATGGCTCGGAAGCCGTCGGCTTCGCCTACTACGTCGTCCAGCCCCGCGACCGTCCGCCATCGCCCAGCACCACCGCCTTCGTCGGCTGGTTGAAGAAACAGGCCGTGGACCACGACAATACGATGGGTCAGCTATAGGCTGGCGTCGTCCCACGAACGAAAGCCTCTCGTCATGGCCAATGGAAAGCCCGCGCGCCTCGCCATCCTGATCGATGCGGAAAACGCCTCGCCCCGCATCGCCGAGGCCCTGTTCACCGAGATCGCGACCCTGGGCGAGGCCTCGGCGCGGCGGGTCTATGGCGATTTCTCCAGCCCGCAGATCGCCGGCTGGACCAAGGTGCTGGCGCGCTGGGCCATCCAGCCCCAGCAGAATTTCGCCAACACCAAGGGCAAGAATTCAGGCGACATCGCCCTGGTGATCGACGCCATGGACCTGTTGCATTCCGGCCGGTTCGACGGTTTCTGCCTGGTGTCGTCAGATTCCGACTTCACTCGTCTGGCCGCACGCATCCGCGAGGAGGGCGTGGACGTCTATGGCTTCGGCGAACAGAAGACGCCGGAAAGCTTCCGCCAGGCCTGCACCCGTTTCATCTACACCGAGAACCTGACCACCCAGGCCGAGCCGGACGGCGACGCTGGAAAGAAGGCCGCCGCCGAACCCGCGCCCGCCAAGCGCAAGCCGACCGAGGCGACGCGCCTGATCGCCTCCGTCATCGCCGACATGGACGAGGACGGCGACGGCTGGGTTCTGGCCGGGGCCATCGGCAATCGGCTGCGCAACGCCTATCCCGACTTCGACCAGCGCACCTATGGCTACGCCAAACTGTCCGACCTGATCCGCGCCACGGGCCGGTTCGAGGTCGACAGCAAGGGTCCGGGCGGAATGCGGATTCGCGACCGGGCCTGACGAGGTTCCGTTTTTAGGCGCGTGCGGCCCGCGTCGCCTCGACGCCCAGGGCGGTCAGGGACGCGGCGGCGATGTGTTCGGCGTTCAGTCCGGCCTTGGCGTACATGGCGGCGGGCGTATCCTGATCCTGGAAGATGTCCGGCAGGTTCAGGGTGCGGACTTTCAGACCGCGATCCAGCGCGCCCTTCTCGGCCAGAAGCTGCAGCACAAAGGCGCCGAAGCCGCCCATGGCGCCCTCCTCCACCGTGATCAGGGCCTCATGCTCGCGCGCCAGGCGCAGGATCAGATCGGCGTCCAGCGGTTTGGCGAAACGGGCGTCGGCGACCGTGGCCGACACGCCCTTGGCGGCCAGCATATCCGCCGCCTTCAGCGATTCCTGCAAGCGTGTGCCCAGCGAGAGGATGGCGACCGAGGTTCCCTCGCGCACGATCCGGCCCTTGCCGATCTCCAGCGGTGCGGCCAGATCGGGGATGTCCACGCCCACACCGTCGCCGCGCGGATAGCGGAAGGCGCTGGGTCGGTCGTCGATGGCCATGGACGTCGAGATCATCGCCGCCAGCTCCGCCTCGTCCGAGGCGGCCATCAGCACCATGCCGGGCAGCGCGCCCATGAAGCCGATGTCGAACGATCCGGCATGGGTCGAGCCGTCGGCCCCGACCAGCCCGGCCCGGTCCATCGCGAACCGCACCGGCAGCGACTGGATGGCCACGTCATGGACCACCTGGTCGTAACCGCGTTGCAGGAAGGTGGAATAGATGGCGCAGACCGGCTTCATTCCGTCCGCCGCCAGACCGGCGGCAAAGGTCACGGCGTGCTGTTCGGCGATGCCGACGTCGAAGGTCCGCTCGGGAAAGGCCTGGCCGAACAGGTCCAGACCCGTGCCGGACGGCATGGCGGCGGTGATGGCCACCACGGTCGGATCGATCTTGGCGTGTTTGATCAGTTCGGTCCCGAACACCTTGGTGTAGCTGGGGGCGTTCGACACGGCCTTGGCCTGTTTGCCCGAGACCACGTCGAACTTGACCACCGCATGGAGCTTGTCCGCGCTGGATTCGGCGGGGGCGTAGCCCTTGCCCTTCTGCGTCACCACGTGAACAAGGACAGGCCGGTCCTCGATGGCCGCCGCCTTCTTCAGGATCGGCACCAGATTGTCCATGTCGTGCCCGTCGATGGGGCCGACGTAATAGAAGCCCAGCTCCTCGAAGAAGGTGCCGCCCGTCACCATGCCGCGCGCATATTCCTCGGCCTTCTTGGCCGCCTTGCGGAACGGACGCGGCAGATGCTGGGCCACCGATTTCCCCAACCGCCGCACATTCTGATAGGCGCCGCCGGACACCAGCCCAGCCAGATAGGCGCTCATCCCCCCGACCGGCGGGGCGATGGACATGTCGTTGTCGTTCAGAATGACCATCAGCTGGCCGTTGGTGGCCTCGGCGGCGTTGTTCATCGCCTCATAGGCCATGCCCGCCGACATGGAGCCGTCGCCGATCACGGCTACGACGCGGTTCTTGCCGCCCTTCTGATCGCGCGCGGCGGCGAAGCCCAGGGCGGCGCTGATCGAGGTCGAGGCGTGGGCCGCACCGAATGGATCGTACTCGCTCTCGCTGCGCTTGGTGAAGCCGGACAGGCCGCCGCCCTGGCGCAGGGTGCGGATGCGGTCGCGCCGCCCGGTCAGGATCTTGTGCGGATAGCACTGATGCCCGACGTCCCAGATCAGGATGTCCTTCGGCGTCTCGAACACATGGTGCAGCGCCGTAGTCAGTTCGACCACGCCCAGTCCCGCGCCCAGATGTCCGCCGGTGACGGACACCGCGTCGATGGTCTCGGCCCGCACCTCTTCGGCCAGCTGTTTCAGCTGGGCGATGTCGAAGCCCCGCATGTCGGCGGGAATCTTGACGGTGTCGAGCAGGGGGGTGTCGGGCATCGGGCGGAACCTTGAAGGTCTTCTTGTCTCAACCCGTCGAAACAGGTCAGGTTTCCTATCAGGACCGGCGCTTTAGCACAAAGTCCACGCTGGCTCTGAGGATTTCGGCCTCCTCGCCGAACGGCTCCAGATGCGAGCGGGCCTGATGAGCCAGATGCGCGACCCGGTGCCGCGCCGCCTCCAGTCCCAGCAGGGTGACGAAATTGGTCTTGCCCAGGGCGGCGTCCTTGCCCCCCGCCGCCTTGCCCATTTCCTCGGCCGAACCTTCGGCGTCCAGAAGGTCGTCGACGATCTGATAGGCCAGCCCGACGTCGTGGGCGAAGCTGATCAGGGCGTGGCGATGCAGGGCCGAGGCGTCGGCGACGATCAGCGGAATCTCGAAGGCGTAGGCGAACAGGGCGCCGGTCTTCAGCCGCTGCATCCGCGCCACCCCGCCCAGGTCGTCGCGCACGCCCAGAAGGTCGATCATCTGGCCGCCCGCCATGCCCCGCGCGCCCGACGCCAGCGACAGCCGCGCCGCCAGTTCGCAACGCACAGCCGCATCCTCGTGCGTGTCCTCGTGCAGGATGATGTCGAAGGCGGCGGTCTGCAGCGCATCGCCGGCCAGCACCGCCGTCGCCTCGTCATAGGCGCGGTGGACGGTCGGGCGGCCTCGCCGCATGTCGTCGTCGTCCATGCACGGCAGGTCGTCATGGACCAGACTGTAGGCGTGGACGCATTCCAGGGCGCAGGCGGCCCGCAGCACCGACCGCTCGTCGATGTCGAAAAGCCGCGCCGCCTCCAGCGCGAAAAACGGCCGCAGGCGTTTGCCTGGACCCAGCGCCGCATAACGCATCGCCTCGGTCAGACGTGATTCCGGCCCCTCGGCGCGCGGCAATAGTTCGTCCAGCGCGACCGTGACCAGGTCCGCGACCTCGCCCACGCGGTCGATCACCGCCTGTTCAGGGGAATTGGCGGCGATGACGCGGGTCAAGACGACCGACCGCCCTTCGCCACCGCAAGACGATGAAGGATCATTCGAACGACGCCGCCTCGACGCCCTTGGCCTGGCCGTCGGGGCCGACGACGATCTTTTCGACGCGCAGTTGGGCGGCCTTCAGCCGCGCCTCGCAATGCGCCTTCAGCCGCGCGCCCTCTTCGTACAGGGCGATGGATTCCTCCAGCGGGGCCTGACCGGATTCCAGGCGGGACACGATGGTCTCCAGCCGCTGCAGGGCGTCTTCGAAACTGAGATCGGCGGGGATGGCGGGGGCGGCGTCGGTCATGGCGCGGACCCTAGAGGGCGTCGCCGCGCGCTTCAACGCCAGAAGCGGCTATCGCTTCTCGTAGCGACGCTGGGACCAGTATTTGAAGCCCTGGTTCTGCACCAGTTTCCAGCCGTCGCCCTTCAGCGCGCGACCGACCATGTGATTGAAATAACCGTGGGCGAAGACCAGCACGTCCTGACCGCTTTCGGCGCGCGCGATCAGCTTCTGCGCCGCCTGTTCGGCCCGCGCCTCGGCCTGGACGCGGGTTTCCTGGCCGTCGTGATGGTCGAAGGCGTGCCACCAGAAGCGCGACACCACGCCCCACCATTTGGGCGACAGCTTGATCCATTCCGGCACCGGCGGCGGCGGCAGCGGCGCCTCGATGAACATGACGTCCGACATGACCTCGCGCCCCGCCGCGACGGCGGCGGCGGTCTCCTGGGCGCGTTGGCGGGTGGAGGCGTAGATGGCGCCCGCGCCCTGAGCCGTGGCGACCAGTTCGGCGGGGGGCGTCTGGCCGGCCAGCAGGCCGCCGATTTCGTACCTGGCCCACCAGTCGCCGTACTGGCGCGCCGTGATCAGGCATTTGCGCGACAGGGCCGGCTCGCCGTGGCGGGTCAGGATGATGGCGCCGGGACGGGTCGCGACCAGAGCGCCGACGGACGGCGCGGCGGCAGGCGGGACCACGGACGGTTCGGTCGAATCGAGGGACAGGGCGGGGACAGACATGACGAGCGGACAGGCCTTTGGCATCAAGGCTTTAGACGTCCTCAGTCCTCCCCAAGCGTGGCGACGCATGCGACCGAAGAACGGCCCTGATCTTCAAGGTGGTAGCCCCCCTCGCGCGCCGACACAACCTCGACCGAACAGCCGCGCCGCGCGATCGCTCTGGACGGCCCCCGCCCCTTGCCGTCTAACCACGGCCATGACCGCGCCCGTGATCCGCCCCGCCCGCCTGGAAGACGCCGCCGCCCTGGGCGTCCTGGGCCGCCAGACCTTCGTCGACACCTTCGTCACCGGCTTCGGCATCCCCTATCCGCCCGCCGATCTGAACGCCTTTCTCGACGCCAGTTTCGACCTGGCGCCGACGCAGAGGAAACTGGCGGAACCGGGCTGCGCCTGGTGGGTGGCCGAGCGCGACGGCGACCTGCTGGCCCTGGCCAACGCCGGTCCCAACGGCCTGCCCCACCCCGACGCCCGGCCGGGCGATCTGGAGCTGCGCCGCCTCTACGTCGCCAAGGCGGCGCAAGGGCTGGGGCTGGGCACGGCGCTGCTGACCCTGTCGCTGGACTGGATGCAGGCGGAATCCGACGGCCCGCTGTGGATCGGCGTCTGGAGCGGCAACGAAAAGGCCCAGCGCCTCTACGCCGCCCACGGCTTCGCCAAGGTCGGCGAATACGACTATCCCGTCGGCGCCTGGCGCGACCGCGAGTTCATCTTGCGGCGGGGTTGATCCGGGTTCAAACCTTCAGAATGCTCCTGCCCTTCTTCACCGCCCTGCGCGACGCCAAGGTTCCGGTGTCGATGAAGGAATGGCTCCATCTGATGGAGGCCATGGACCGTGATGTCGCCGGGCGTCAGGTCGAGGCCTTCTACCACCTGTCGCGCGCCGTTCTGGTCAAGGACGAGAAACACTACGACCGGTTCGATCAGGTGTTCGGCACGGTGTTCAAGGGGATCGAGACGGTGGACACGGGCAAGGACCTGACCACCGACATCCCCGAGGACTGGCTGCGGCTGCTGAACGAGAAATATCTGTCCGACGAGGAGAAGGCCCAGATCGAGGCGCTGGGCGGGTTCGACAAGCTGATGGAGACGCTGAAACAGCGTCTTGAGGAGCAGAAGGAACGCCACTCGGGCGGCTCCAAATGGATCGGCACGGGCGGGACCAGCCCCTTCGGGCACGGCGGCTACAATCCCGAGGGCGTGCGGATCGGCGGGCCGGGCAAGCACGGCCGGGCAGTCAAGGTCTGGGAGAAGCGCGAGTTCAGGAACCTGGACGACACGGTCGAACTGGGCACCCGCAACATCAAGGTGGCGCTGCGCCGCCTGCGCCGTTTCGCGCGTCAGGGGGCGGCGGACGAACTGGACATCGACGGCACCATCGACGGCACGGCGCGCCAGGGCTGGCTGGACATCCAGATGCGGCCCGAGCGGCGCAACACGATCAAGGTGCTGCTGTTCCTGGACGTCGGCGGCTCGATGGACGGCCATATCAAACTGGTCGAGGAGCTGTTCTCGGCGGCCCGGACAGAGTTCAAGAACCTGGAGTTCTTCTACTTCCACAACTGCCTCTATGAAGGCGTCTGGAAGGACAACCGCCGCCGCCACGCCGAACGCACCCCGACGTGGGAGGTGCTGAACAAATACCCCGGCGACTGGCGCGCCATCTTCGTCGGGGACGCGACCATGTCCCCTTATGAGATCACCATGCCCGGCGGCTCGGTCGAGCACTGGAACGAGGAGGCGGGCGCCGTCTGGATGAAGCGGGCGCGGGACCAGTGGGAACGGTCGGTCTGGCTGAACCCGGTTCAGGAGCGATACTGGGGCTACACCGCCTCGGTCGGCCTGCTGCGCGAGGTGATGGACCAGCGGATGTATCCGCTGACGCTGGACGGGCTGGACAAGGCGATGCGCGCCCTGACAAGGTGACGCGCCCGCCCGGAGCGAACGGCCCGGGCGCTGCGCAAGGGGTTCGACCGATGATCGCCGCCGCCTTCGCCGTCCTGCTTCTTCAACAAGCGCCATCAATGGTGGTGTGGGACGCGCCCGCGACCGCGCCGGCGCCCGCGCCGCCCACCCCCGCCGCGCCGCATTCCGTGCCCACCTGGGGTCTGGCCGATCCGTTCGGGTTCGAGCGGGCGCGGTGCAGTCCCCTGGTTCGCGGCGATACGCCGATGCAGACCTGCCAGGCCGAGGTCCGCGCGCAACTGGCCCTGGCCATGGGCCCCGACCTGCCGGACGCCTTGCGTCCCAGCGGCATGGCCGGCGACTGTCAGATGATGCAGGGGGCCGCCGCCGGTTCTTCCTATGCGGTTCAGTGCGGGCCGCAGTCGCGGACGACCGAGGCCCCGTCCGGCCTGCGCGAGATGGACTGTCGCCCGCGCCCGACGCAGGGTGGTTTCAGCTCGGAATGTCGTCCGGTCGATGGAGCGGACAAGAAGGGGCTGTCGATGACGCTCTGGGGCGACAGGAACAACTGACCCCAAGGAAAACGCCGCCCGCTTTCGCGGACGGCGTTCACGCATTCAGTAACAAGGGTGAGGTTCAGCCCTTGTCGCGCAGACTGTCCTTGACGCCGCCGACGGCGTTCTGGACCTTGCCCTCGACCTGATCGGCCTTGCCCTCGGTCTGAAGCTTGGTGTCGCCCGTCACCTTGCCGGCGGCTTCCTTGATCTTGCCGCCCATGTTCTTGGCGGCGCCTTCGATACGGTCGTGATCGGCCATGGTCTGTCTCCTTATCCGGCGTCGCCGATGCGGCGTCGCGCGTCGATCGGAAAACGGGGACGCGAAGGCGGCGTTCCGTAAGGCTCAGCTTGGGCGACGCAGCCACACCGCCACGGCCCAGGCGTGGGAATCGTGCCGCAGCCTGGACAGGGCGAAGGTCGGGTCCAGCCAGACGAGGGTATGATCGTCCTCGCATTTGGCGGACGCCTCTTCCGCCACGACGCGGGCCGTCCAGAAGCCGCCGACATTGTTCACCGGCTCGTTTGTCGAGCGGATGAAATACTGGCTGGCCTCGGCGATGCGGTTCAGGGGCGCGATGGTCAGGCCCGTCTCCTCGACGAACTCGCGCCGCAGGGCCTCGACCTCGGTTTCCTCAAGGTCCAGCCCGCCGCCCGGCAGGTCGAAATAGGGGCCGGCGGCCCGCTCCACCCGCACGCAGGCGATCAGGCCGTCACGTTCGACCACGCCGAAGGCGACGGGGCGGTGACGATAATCGGTGGCGGGTCTGCGAACGCCGAACTGAAGCATGAGAGAACGCCGAACCCTTAGAGGTCGAAGGCCAGCCGGGCGCGCACGCCCTTGTGCGCGCCGTCGAACTCCACCGCCGACCGCAGGCCCGACGCCATGGCCGAGATGATCTTGGCGCCCAGGCCCGTGCCCTTGGGCGCGCCGTCGCCCATGCCCGGCCCGTCGTCCTCGACCGTCAGGACGACGCGGTGGTCGCCCTCACGCTCCAGATGGATGCGGATTTCTCCGGCCTGGCCCGGCGTATAGGCGTATTTGACCGCATTGGTGACGAGTTCTGTCACGATCACGCCGATGGACACGGCCTGGTCGGTGGTCACGGACAGGGGCATGGCCTCCAGCCGCAGGCGCGGCGAGCCCTCGTCCGGCCCGATGGACTTGGACAGTTCGTCCATCAACCCTTCCAGATACTCGTGCATGGCCACCCGGCTCATGTCGCCGGAGGTGTAGAGGCGGCGATGGACGTGGGCCACGGCCTCGATCCGCGCCTGCGATTCCCTCAGCGCGTCCTTGGCGCCCTGGTCGGCGATATGGCGCATCTGCAGCGACATGAAACTGGACACCAGTTGCAGCGAATTGCCGACGCGGTGGTTCACCTCGCGCAGCATGGCCTCGGCCCGGTCGCGGGCGAGACGGATTTCTTCCTGCGCCAGATCGTTCTCGCGTTGCAGGCGCCGCCGCAGCAGGGCGTCGTCCAGGGCCGCGCGCAACAGGGAGGTGAAGTCTTCCGACACGTCCTTGATGACATAGTCGGCCGCGCCGGCGCGAAGCGCGGCCACCGCGATCCGCCCTTCTTGCGCGCCGGTGACATAGACGACCGGCGGCGGCGCGTTCAGCGCCAGGATGTCGGGCAGGACGTCCAGTCCGTCGCGCGACGGCATATAGTGATCCAGGGCGCAGACGTCGTATTCGTGCTGCTGCAACAGGGCCAGCCCGGCGTCGCCGTCGGGCGCGCAGGTAACGGCGTAGCCGTGACGCGCCAGCTCCTTCTCGACCAACCGGGACAGGCCCCGGTCGTCGTCGATGTAAAGCAGGCGAATGGGCTGGTCGGCCTCGATCACTCGATCTCCGGGGCCTGAATCACCGACAGGAACAGACCCAGCTGGCGGATCGCGCCGGCGAAGGATTCATAGTCCACCGGCTTGGTGATATAGACGTTGCAACCCAGGTCGTAGCAGCGCTGGATTTCGACCTTGTCGTCGGTCGTGGTCAGAACCACGACGGGCGCGCGACGCAGCCGCTCATTGCCCTTCACCTTTTCCAGAATGTCGGTTCCCGACATATCCGGCAGGTTGAGGTCCAGCAAAATCAGCAGCGGGCCGTTTTCCAGGATTTCTTCGCTGAACAGATAGTCCAGCGCCGCCCCGCCCTCATCGAAATGCTTGATCTCGTTATTGATGTTCGCGCGACGGATATTCTTTTCGATCAGCTTGGCGTGACCGTGGTCGTCTTCGACCATGATGATTTTGACGGGATTCGTCACAACGCGGCTCCGGGTTCGGCTAGGATCAGTCGTTTGGGGAATTTCAGCAGGAAAGTCGAGCCTTTGCCCAGTTCGGATTCCACGTCGATGGTTCCGCCCAGCCGCCGAACGCTGTTGCGGACGAAGGCCAGGCCCAGCCCCTCTCCCGAACGGTCCTGTTTGCCGGATCGCCGGAACAGTTCGAAGATTCGCTCATGGTCGCGCGGTGCGATCCCCCGGCCGTTGTCGGCGATGCGATAGACGACCCAGCCGCCCGGCGTGTCCTCGCCCGAAACCACGATCTCGCCCGGCCGCCCCTGATCCAGATATTTGACCGCATTGTCGATCAGATTGCCGACGATCTGCTCCATCGAAATCCGGTCGCTCTCGATCTCGGGCAAGGGCTGGACCTCGATCCGCGCGCCCGAGGCCTCGGTCTGGTGGTGGACGCTCTTGGCGATGTTCTCGGCCATCGTCGTCATGTCCAGCGTCTCGGGCAGCAGGTTGCGGCGCCCTTCGCGAGACAGCTTCAGGATGGCGTTGATCAGACGGTCCATCTTTTCGGTCGAGGCGCGGATGAAGCCGATGGCCTCCGGCATGTCCTCGCGGACGGCCATGACGACTTCGGCGTCGACGCTTCGCGTCTTCTCGGCGTCGGCGATGGCGCGGTCCACGACCTTGCCCGCCTGCTCCAGTTCGGACGTGTAGCCCATGACGTTGACCAGGGGCGCGCGCAGGTCGTGGCTGACGATATAGGCGAAGCGCTGGATTTCCTCGTTGGCCCGCATCAGGTCGCCGGTGCGCTCCTTGATCTTGTCCTCCAGACCGGCGTTGATCTCGTCCAGAGCGGCGCGGGCGTTCTGCATTTCGGCGACGTAGCGCCGCACCATCCAGGCCGACAGAAGGGCCAGGATCACCACCAGCAGCCCCGTGATCGCGTTCATCACCACCGTCAGGGTGCCGAACCGCTCGGACTTCAGGGTGCGTTCGGCGATGCGGCGCGATTTCAGGGCATCGAAATCGTCCACCGCCGCCCGCAGGTCGTCCATGTAGCGTTTGCCCTCGCCGGAACGGACCGACTGGATCGACTGGCCGATGCGTCCCTGCTGCGCCAGCGTCAGGGTGTGCTCCATTTCGGCCCATTTCTGATCGGCGAGACGATGGATGCGATCGACCGGGGCCTTCAGGGTCGGATCACGGGCGGCGCCTTCGTCCAGAAAGGCGACGGCGGGCGCGATCTCGGACTGCGCCCGGCGATAGGGTTCCAGAAAGTCGCTTCGGCCGGTCAGCAGAAAGCCTCGCTGAGCCGTTTCCGCGTTCAGCATGGCGATCAGCGTGGTGCGCGAGGCCCGACGCATCTTCTGCGCATGTTCGATGGTGTCGTTCACCGCCGCCGTGCGCTGGATCATTACGAAGGTCGTCACATTGACGACGATCAACAGGGCGAAGGCCAGGAACATCATGGCCAGGATCGAGCGCGCCAGTGACGGCGTGCGCGCGAAATCTCTGAATCGTAACAGGCTGCGGCGCGAAGTCGGGATCATGGCCCAGCTTTAGCCCCGCAGGCCACGGGGTCAAATTTCATTCTGGCCGGGCGGCGGATGCGTCCGCCGTCACACCTGGCCCAAGGTCCGCAGGCGGGCTTTCGGATGGATTTCGTTCTGGCTCATCACCACGGTCTGCCCCCGGAACCGTTCGATGATGGAGCGGACATAGGGACGGGTCATCGGGCCGGTCAGCAGGACCGGGTTCTCGCCCGTCATGGCGATGCGTTCGAAGGTGTCGCGCACGGCGCGGATGAAGTCCTGCAGCCGCGACGGGGCCATGGCCAGTTGCTTGTCCTCGCCGTTTCCGATCAGGCTTTCGGCGAAGGCGGCCTCCCATTCGGGCGACAGGGTGACGATGGGCAGCGCCCCCTCCCCGTCCTTGTTCTGCCAGCACAGCTGGCGGCCCAGGCGCGCGCGGACGTGTTCGACCAGGGTGGTGACGGACGAGCTGTGCGGCGCGGCCTCGGCCAGGCCTTCCAGAATGGCGGGCAGGTCGCGGATCGACACCTTCTCGCGCAACAGGGCCTGAAGCACCCGTTGCAGGGTGGTGACGGTGACGACGCTGGGGACCAGTTCCTCGACCAGCTTCTTCTCTTCGGCGCCCAGGTCCTTCAGCAGCTTCTGCACCTCCGCATAGGACAGCAGGTCCGCCATATTCTCCTTCAGGATTTCGGTCAGGTGGGTGGTCAGGACGGTGGACGGATCGACCAGCGTATAGCCCCGGAAGGTCGCCTCTTCGCGCAGCCCTTCCTCGATCCAGGTGGCGGGCAGGCCGAAAGCGGGTTCGCGCATATGTTCGCCCGGCAGTTCGACCTGACGCCCCGACGGGTCCATCGCCATCAGATGGCCCAGCCGCACCTCGCCCGCCCCGCTCTCCATCTCCTTGATGCGGATGGCGTAGCCCTGGGTCGGCAGGCGCATATTGTCCAGAATGCGGACCTGAGGGATGACGAAGCCGTATTCCTGGGCCAGCGAGCGGCGCAGGGCGCGGATCTGGTCGGTCAGCCGGCGCCCCTCCAGATCGTTGATCAGGCTGAGCAGCGAATAGCCCAGCTCGATCTTGACCTCGTCGATGGTCAGGACGTTGGCGATCGGCTCCTCCACATCCTCCTTGGGCTTGGCGGCGGCCTCAGCGGCGGCGCGCTCGGCCTCGGTCGGTTGGGGCTTCAGCCGGTTGCGACCCAGCCGCCAGGCCATGAAGCCCGAACCGATGGCCAGGGCGGCGAAGGGGATCAGCGGCATTCCGGGGATCAGGCCGATCAGGCCCGCCGCGCCGGACACCACGCCCAGCGACACCGGATTGGTGGCCAGTTGCGTGACCAGGGCCTTGTCCGCCGTGCCCTCGACGCCCGCCTTGGACACCAGGAAGCCGGCCGCGATGGAGATGATGATGGCCGGCACCTGCGTCACCAGACCGTCTCCGATGGTCAGCTGGACATAGGTGTTGGCCGCGTCCGGCAGGGCCATCTTGTGCTGCAGCGTCCCGATCAGGATGCCGCCGATCACATTGATGAAGGTGATGATCAGGCCCGCCACGGCGTCGCCGCGCACGAATTTGGACGCGCCGTCCATGGCGCCGAAGAAGGTCGATTCCTGCTCCAGTTCCTTGCGGCGGAGCTTGGCCTGGTCCTCGGTGATCAGGCCCGACGACAGATCGGCGTCGATGGCCATCTGCTTGCCGGGCATGGAGTCCAGGGTGAAGCGAGCGGACACTTCCGCGATCCGGGTCGAACCCTTGGTGATGACCACGAAGTTCACCACCAGGATGATGGCGAAGATGATCACCCCGATGATGAAATTGCCCCCCATCATCAGCTGGCCGAAGGCGTTGATCACCTGACCCGCCGCGTCGTGCCCCTCCTGCCCGTGGGTCAGGATCAGGCGCGTGGAGGCCAGGTTCAGGCCCAGCCGGAACAGGGTCGAGACCAGCAACACCGTCGGGAAGATGGCGAAGTCCAGCGGCCGCTTCATCATCACGGCCGTCATCAGGATCAGCACGGACGACACCAGCGAGATCGCCAGCAGCAGGTCCAGCAGCATCTTGGGGACCGGCAGAATCAGCAGCATGATCACGCCGATCACGCCGACCGCCATCAGCACTTCGCCGCGGTTGACCCAGCCCAGGACGTCGCGCCCGGTGGGGCGCGCCATGCCATCCTTCATCATGACGGGCGTATCAGTCACGACCCAGCGCCTTGAACACGCGACGGGTCGCCTCGGCGATCACGGCGTCGCGCTGGTCGTCGCTGGCCTGGGTCGCGCCGGTGAAATAGGTCGCCAGAACGACGGGCGATCCCGAGGTTGGAAAGGCCACGCCGATGTCGTTGGCGGTCCCGTTCGCGCCCGTGCCGGTCTTGTGGGCCACGGTCCAGCCCTGCGGCGCGCCCGCCTTGATGCGGCCGGGGCCGGTCGGCGAGGCCATCAGCCAGCCCTGGAGCATCTGGTCGTGCGGCGGCGTCAGCCGGTCGCCGAAGGCCAGCTCGCGGATATTGGCCAGGGTCTGATCCGGCAGACAGGTGTCGCGCGGGTCGTTGGGCAGGGCGGTGTTCAGGTCCGGCTCCAGGCGCGAGATCACGGTGGTGGTGTCCCCGAAGGTCGGCCACCATTCACGCCATACGGCGATTCCGCCCATTTCGCGGATCAGGATGTTGGCGGCCGGATTGTCGCTGACCTCCACGGCGGCCTGCATCAGTTCGCGGATGGTCAGGGTGCGGCCGATGGCCTTTTCCGTCACCGGCGCATGGGGGATCATGTCGGCCCGAACCACCGGCACGGCGCGGTCCAGCCGTTCCTCGTCCCGCTGCACCCGCTCCACAACGGCGACGGCGAGAAAGGCCTTGAAGGTCGAGCAGAAGGCGAACCGTTCCTGCCCCCGCCAGGACACCCGGTGATGGCTGCCGACGTCGAACGCCGCCACGCCCAGTCGCCCGCCGTGGCGCGCTTCCAGATCGGTCAGCAGAAACTCGGGCTGGTCGTCCTCGGTCTTGGCCTCTTCGCGCTTCGGATAGCAGCCGGCGAGCGCCAGCGCGCCCGCGCCGCCGATCACCGTCCTGCGATCAAAGCCCGACCCCATGCGTCAGGCCGCATAGCCCGAGGCGGACACCCCGCTCTGGGGCGCCGGAATGGCCGCGCCCTCGTCGGCGTATTCGTTCAGCTTGTTCCGCAGGGTGCGGATGGAGATGCCCAGGATGTTGGCCGCATGGGTGCGGTTGCCCAGACAGTGGGTCAGGGTGTCCAGGATCAGGGTCTTCTCCATCGCCGCCACCGTTTGCCCGACGAAGCTGCGGGTCACGGCGTCGGCGGCCTGGGCCGCGCGGGCGGCGACGCCGGCTTGCGGCGCCTCATAGGTCTGGCCAGACATCATCGCGGCGCCCATGCCGCCCAGCGGCTGACCGTCGGGCAGGCGGATAGCGTCCACGTCGATCTCGGGCCCGACCGCCAGCAACACCGCGCGGTGCATGGCGTTCTCCAACTCGCGCACGTTGCCGGGCCAGCGGTGAGCGACAATCGCCTGGCGCGCGGCGGCCGACATGGGGCGCACCGGCACGCCGTTGGCGGCGGCGTATTTCTTGATGAAGTGATCGGCCAGAACCCCGATGTCGCCGGGCCGTTCGCGCAAGGACGGCAGGCGCAGGTTCACCACGTTCAGCCGGTACAGCAGGTCCTCGCGGAACGTGCCTTCCGACACGGCGCGGGCCAGATCGCGGTTCGAGGTGGCGATGATGCGGATATTGACCGAGACGGGCTTGGAGCCGCCCACGCGGTCGATGACCCGTTCCTGGATGGCGCGCAGCAGCTTGGCCTGAAGCCGGGCGTCCATCTCCGAGATTTCGTCCAGCAGCAGGGTGCCGCCGTCGGCCTCCTCGAACTTGCCGATGCGGCGCGCGACCGCTCCGGTGAAGGCGCCCTTCTCGTGACCGAACAGTTCGGATTCCAGCAGGTTGTCGGGAATGGCGGCGCAGTTGACGCTGATGAACGGCTTTTCCGACCGGCGCGAATGCTCGTGCAGATAGCGGGCCATCACCTCCTTGCCGACGCCGCTTTCGCCGGTGATCAGGATGGAGGCTTCCGAACGCGCGACCTGGTCGGCCAGCTGCAGCACCGCCTTCATCGACGGATCGGCCGAGATCATCGGCTTTTCGTCGTCGGCGACGGCCGACAGGACGGCGGCGATCAGTTCGGCGTCGGGCGGAAGCGGGATGAACTCCTTCGCGCCGGCCTTGATCGCGGCGGCGGCCTCGCGCGCATCCGCATCCACGCCGAAGGCCACCACCGGAATGGTGATCCGCTCGGCCTCGTTGGCGGCGATCAGGGCGGCGATGTCCAGCTGATAGTCGACCATCAGCAGGTCCGCGCCCTGCCCCCGCCGCAGCTGTTCGGTCGCCTGATCGGCGCGCTCGACGTGATTGACCTTGGCGCCGTGCGCCATCGCCATCTTGACCGCCGACGCCAGTTGGCCGCTCAGCCTGCCTACCACCAGAAGACGCATCGTTCTTCTCCTCTAATCTCTAAAGCCGGTCGCCGTCATTCCTGCTGCGCAATGCCTGCGCGGCATGGCTTCAGGCGCCGCTGTCCTCGGTCTTGATGATTTCCGTCATGGTCACGCCCAGCCGGTCGTCGACGACGACGACCTCGCCGCGCGCGATCAGGCGGTTGTTGACGAAGATGTCGATGGCCTCGCCGACCTTGCGGTCCAGCTCCAGCACCGACCCCTTGTTCAGTTTCAGCAGCTGAGCCACCGACATGTGCGACTTGCCCAGCACGGCCGAGATATTGACCGGCACGTCGAAGACGGTGGCCAGATCGGCGGCGGTCTTGTCGCCCGTGTCGTCCACCGGCGGCAGGTCGGATTGGGCGGAGAACTCCTCCAGGGCCAGGTCGTCGGACGCCATCAGAACATGCTCCTGTCGACGGGAAGGGTTTCGGCGTGCCCGGCCTCGGCCGCCAGGGCCGCCGTCAGGGCCTCGGCCACGCGCTGGGCCGACGTTTGCGGGTCGTGGTCGGCGCGGCCGTCCGCCCATTCCAGCTGGAAGGCGGCGGGGTGCAGGCCCGGTTCGTCGCGGAAGGCGACCGCGCCGGTGAAGCCGCTGTCGGCGCAGGCCTGTTCGATCAGGCCGCGCGCGGCGTCATCCAGACCCGAGGCGCGGACCACCAGGCGGGGCGAGGCGTCGATCTCCTGCGCCAGCATCTCCAGCGCGGCCTTCAGCGGGGCCTGGGCAAACCGATCCAGGGCGGCGCCGGCGATGGCGCGGGCGGCGGCCAGGGCCAGGTCGGCCGATTGCTCGCGATGCGCCTGAGCCGCCGCCCGCAGGGTCGGCATGGCCGCCGCGACCGCCTGGGCGATATTGGTCAGGGCCAGGGCGCGGATGTTCTCGATCTCGGCCAGGGCCTGCTGACGCGCCTCCAGCCGCCCCTGCGCCACCAGGGCGTCCACCTCGGCGGGCAGATAGGCGCGCTTAGGCGGCGTCCAGGCGCTGGGACGCACGACGGCGCCGTCAGCGGCGAACTCGGTGTCGAAGACGAAGGGGCGACGATCCTGGGCGGGCGCGGTCATGTCAGTAGATCAACTCGTCGTCGGTGCCCTGACCGGCCAGCATGATGTCGCCCTTGGCGGCCAGGTCCTTGGCGACCTGGACCATGGCCATCTGGGCGGCGTCCACGTCCTTCAGACGCACCGGCCCCATGGATTCCATGTCCTCGCGCATGATCTTGGAGGCGCGCTCGGACATGTTGGAGAAGAACATCTCGCGCAGGCCTTCCGAGGCGCCCTTCAGCGCCAGGCCCAGCGAATCCTTGTCCACGCCGCGCAGCAGGGTCTGCACACCGCCGGGGTCCAGTTTCGACAGATCCTCGAACACAAACATCAGGGCGCGGATGCGTTCGGCCGACTCGCGATTGCGTTCTTCCAGCGCGCCGATGAAGCGCGCCTCGGTCTGGCGATCGAAGCTGTTGAAGATGTCGGCCATCATCTCGTGGCTGTCGCGCTTGGAGGTGCGGGCCAGGTTCGACATGAATTCGGTGCGCAGCGTAGCCTCGATCTTGTCCAGGATCTCGCGCTGCACCGGCTCCATGCGCAGCATCCGCTGCACGCATTCCAGGGCGAAATCCTCGGGCAGGCTGGTCAGGACGCGGGCGGCGTGGTCGGTGCGGACCTTGGACAGGATCACCGCCACGGTCTGGGGGTATTCGTTCTTCAGATAGTTGGCGAGGACCGCCTCGTTCACATTGCCCAGCTTGTCCCACATGGTGCGACCGGCCGGACCCCGGATTTCCTCCATCAGCCCATCGACACGCTCCTTGGGCAGGAAGGCGCTGAGCAGGCGCTGCGTCTGTTCGTAGCTGCCCATGACCGAGCCGGAGCCGGACAGGCCGGACACGAATTCGATCAGCAGGGCCTCGACCGCCTCGGCCGTGACATTGCCCAGGGTCGCCATGGCTTGGGAGATTTCCTTGATCTCGTCGTCATCCAGCCGCTCCCACAGGGCGGTATGCTCCTCGCCCAGCGCCAGCAGGATGACGGCCGCCTTTTCAGGCCCCGACAGTTTGTTGGGGTCCTCGATCGACGCCTTCTTGTTGATCAGCTTGGCCATCAGCCTTCGGCCACCCAGGTTCGCAGGATGCCGGCGGCGTCATCGGGATGCGTCTGGACGAAGTCGGCGACCTTCTTGACCGAAGACGCCTTCACCTGGCCCTCGATGCGGGCGATGTCGATCTTCTGCTCCATCTCGCTGGGCGAGGGCAGCTGGGCGATCTGCGGCTGACCGTCCGGGCCGATGATCGTGGTCGTCACCGCCGTCACCGGCACGCCGGCCTGGGCCGTCATGGCCGGCAGGTTCGTTCCGCCCGCCGCCGTCTTCAGCAGCGGGCGCAGGACGAAGAAGATCAGCAGGACGCCGGTGATCAGCAGCACCAGCAGCTCGACGCCGCGCATGATGTCGTTCTTGGAGAAGTCGAACATCGAAGAGGCGCCGTCCAGGCCGCCGGCGATGCCGGTGTCGTGGTTGAAGCGGACGTTGATCACCTCGATCTTGTCGCCCCGGCTCGGGTCGATGCCGGCGGCGGCGGCGACCAGGGACTTGATCTGGTTGATCTCCTCGGCCGAACGCGGTGCATAGGTCGCCTCGCCCTTGCCGTCCTTGGCGGGCGTCCACTTGCCGTCCACGGCGACGGCGACGGCCAGCTTCCTGACCTCGCCCGGTTCCTTGGTCGTGGTCGTGGTGGTGTTGGAGATTTCGTAGTTGGTGGTTTCGGCGTTCTGGGCGTTGGTCGAACCGGCCGGGGTCGCAGCGGGCGCTGCGCCGCCGGGGATGTTGTTGGTCGCCGTCACCCCGCCGTCAGGCTGGGCCGTCGTGTCGCTGGACTGCGAGCCGTGGGTGGTGGTCGAACGCACCACCTGGCCGTCGGGATCGAACTTCTGCTCCTGGGTGGTGGAGCGGCTGTGGTCGATGTCGGCCGTCACCTGGACGCGAGCGGCGCCCACGCCGACCACGCCCTCGACGATGTCCTTGATGCGCGACTGAAGCTGGGCCTCGGTGTTGCCCTTGGCCTCCTCGGCCGAGGCGGAGGTAAAGCCGTCCTCGCCGCCCGCCGCCAGGGTGCGGTTGTTCTGGTCCGCCACGGTGACGCGGTCGGGCTTCAGGTTCGGCACGGACGAGGCCACCAGATTGCGGATCGCCCGCACCTGGTCGCCGCTCAGATCACGTCCGCCAACGCCGACCAGAACGGCGGCGGTCGGCTCTCCGGCGGCCGAGGTGAACATCTCGCGGCGCGGCATGGTGATGTGGACGCGGGCGGCGGTGATGCCGCGCATCGACATGATGGTGCGCGACAGTTCGCCCTGCAGGGCGCGCTGTTCGTTCAGCTGCTGCTGGAATTCGGTCTGACCCAGGACCGACTGGTTGTCGAACAACTCGTAACCGACCGAACCCGACGTCACCAATCCCTTGCCGGCGACCAGCATCCGGGCCGTGCCCACCTCGTCGCGGTTGACCATGATGGTCGAGCCGTCGCCCTTGGACGAATATTTGATATTGGCCTGATCCAGGGCGGCCGTGATCTCGCCGGCCTCGCGCAGATCCAGGTTGGAATAGAGCAGGGCGTCGGGCGCCTGGCCCATGCGCAGCATGACGGCGACCAACACGGCGGCCACACCGGCGGCGACGCCGAGGACCGCCGCCAGACGGCCGATCCCGAACTTCTGCAACGCCGCCGTAAAGCCGCCCACGCGATCCCGCCCCATACTCGCGGGAGATGCCTACGCCCCGCTAGGCAGAAAATGCCGCCTGGATGGTAAACGTCGCGTTAAGAGTGGGGGTGGGGGTGGGCGCGGTCGGGCTGCGCCTCCAGCTGAGGCAGGACCGCCGGCGCGCCGGACGGCAGCGGCGCCTTGGGATCGCGCAGCCAGGCAGCGATGTCACGATAGACGATCTCCGCATCCAGATCGCGGTCCAGCAGATGCCAGCTGTGCGGATACCAGGCGGTTTGAAGCGCGCCGCCCTCGGCCTGAGCGCGCCGCAGGGCCGTGCGCATCTGATCGCGCTTCACCACCTCGTCGTTGGCCCCATACATCAGGATGGCGTCGGCGCGGATGCGGCCCAGCCCTTTCACAGTGGTCTCCATCAGATCGACCAGGCCGTAGATGGTGTCGAACCGCGTCGCCAGGATGCTGCGGGGGTCGCGTCCGTTTCGCACCAGCTCCAGCGTATTGGACGAGGCGTGGATGCCCCGGGTGATGAAGGACGGCGGTTCCAGCGCCACGCCGCCCAGCGTCCGCGCGGCCAGATTGATCGCAACGCTGTTGAACGGCCCCTGTGACGACCAGCCCCAGACGCCGGGCGACAGCAGCACGACCCGATCAGCGGCGGGCGGATCGTTCGAGGCGAAGGCGGCGGCGGCGACCGAACCGCCCATGCTTTCGCCGACCACGGCGACGACGGCGCCGGGATAGCGGGCGCGCGCCATGGCCACGGCCTCGCGCACGTCGTCGGTCATCCGCTGCTGGCCCGCCCAGACGCCCCGCCCCGGCGCGCCGCCGAAGCCGCGCTGGTCGTAGGCCCAGGTCTCGATCCCCTGCTCGGCCCACCACGGCCCTGCCAGGCGGAAGCTGGAGCCGTGATCGTTCATGCCGTGCAGGGCGACGATCACCGCCCACGGCGCCCGATCCTTCGGTCCCCATTGCAGCAGCGGCAGACTGGCGCCGTCGGACATGACCAGGGCCTTGTCCTCGACGTGCGGCCCAACGAACCCCGGCGGCGGCGTCAGCGTCGGCTGGACATAGGGCGTGGCGCAGGCGGACAGGGCCAGAGCCAGGACTGGGGCGGCCGCCAGCAGGATCAACCTAGAAACCCTCGACGCCATTCGACCCACGCCTCGCCTCACGAAAGACCCTGATCGCCGCGCTCGGCGGGATCAACGAAAGTCAGAATCCCGCGCACCCGTTCCCGCAGATAGGGCACGACCTCGGCCTCGAACCACGGGTTCTTCCTCAGCCAGGCCGTATTGCGCCATGACGGATGAGGCAGGGCCAGCAAGTCGGGCGCATAGTCGCGCCACGCCCGCACCGTCTCGGTCATGTTGCGTTTGGCGCGGTCGCCCAGCGCCCAGGCCTGGGCATAGCCTCCGACCAGCAGGGTCAGTTCCATGCGCGGCAGGGCCTGCATCAACTGCGGCCGCCACAGATCCGCGCATCGCGGCGGCGGCGGATAGTCGCCGCCCTTCGGCGCCGTTCCGGGATAGCAGAAGGCCTGGGCCGCCACCCCGATGCGGTGATCGGCGTAGAAGGTCTCGTAATCCACGCCCATCCAGTCGCGCAGCCGGTCGCCGGACGGATCGGTGAACGGCAGGCCGCTCTCATGCACACGCCGGCCCGGCGCCTGGCCGCAGATCAGCAGCCGCGTCTGGGGAAACACCCGCACCACCGGACGCGGCGTATGCGGCAACACGCCGGCGCAGGCGCGACAGGCGCGGATGTCGTTCAGGATCTCGTCGAGATCAGTCGTCATCGTCCTGGTCGACGACCGGCGGACGGCGGCTCAGCGCCAGGGCGGCCTCTTCCGGCGTGGCCTGACGCAGGCGCGTGACGCCCTTGAAATCGTCGGGATCGACGGCCTTGCCCTTCTTGGTGATGGTCAGCTTGCCCTGACGCATCAGGCCAAGGGCGGCGGCCCGCACCTTGGGCAGCATCCGCTGCCACTGTTCGGGCTGTAGCGCCTTGGCCACTTCGGCGGGCTCGATGCTCTTGCCCGGCTCCAGGGAGGCGATTTTATTCAGGATTGCGGTTTCGATCGGATCGCTCATTGCGCCTATATGCTGCACCGTACGCCCAGAAGTAAGGCCAAGTCTGCATGCCGAAGAAAATCACCATCACCGAAGGCGAGTTCGCCGGGTGGCAGACCTATGATCTGCACGACACCTTCGACACCGTCGTCGGCCCTTTTTACGGTCGGCCCGACCCGGACGGTCATATGCGCTGCGCCTTCCGCGCCGAGCAAAAGCATATGAACGCCGGCGGCCGGATGCACGGCGGCTGTCTGATGACCTTCGCCGACATCGCCATGTTCCAAATCGCCTATCAGGAGATGGAGGGCGCCTCGGGCGTCACCGTGCAACTGGACTCGACCTTCATCGACGGCGGCTATGTCGGCGAACTGATCGAGGCCACGGGCCAGGTGACGAAGGCGGGCAAGAGCCTGATCTTCGTGCGGGGCCAGATCAACACCGGCGAGCGGCTGCTGATGACCTTCTCGGGCGTCATCCGAAAGTTCACGCCGCGCGGCTGAACCGCGCGACCAGCGACAGGCTCAGGGCCAGAACGGCGGCGGGCCACAACGCCGCAAGCCCCAGCACCCCATAGGTCAAGGCGCCCAGCACGGCGCCGGCCGTCAAACCGGCCCACAAGGCCAGATAGGGGCGATAGGCCGTGCGGTCGCGCCCCGTCGCGCGGGCCGCCAGCGCCTGACCCAGCTTGACCAGGGTGCCGGTCATATAGGTCAGGCTGACGCCCACCTCGCCGTTTCTCAGGAAGACGGAGTTCTCGGCGCCCATGGCCGTGACCATCAGCAGGACGGCCAGGGGCGTCAGGCCGAACCCCGCCGCCAGGGCCGCGCAGGCCAGCAGCAGTCCTTCGAACAGCAGAACCCGGCTGCGCGACCGCGCCCCCTCCCCGCCCGCGATCAGCGCCCCCAGGAAGGAGCCCAGGACGAAGACCGCCAGAATGGCCATCAGCCGCCCCGCCGCCGGCCAATGGCCCGACGCCAGACTGGCGGCCAGGCGCGTGGAATTGCCGCTCATGAAGGAGACGAACACTCCGCCCAGATGCAGGAAGCCCAGACTGTCGACATAGCCCGCCAGGCCCGTCAGCAGCAGGGCCATGCCGCGATCCAGCGGGGCCAGGGCGCGCATCGGTCTCGGCCCGCCCGGCTCAGAGCCCGAACACCGCCGCAGGCAAGGCGCCCACGATGGCGGCGGTCATCAGCGTGGCCAGGAAGCCGGCGAACAGCCCCTTCCAGATCATGCCCAGAACCTCCTCGCGCCGCTCGGGCATCAGGACCGACAGGCCCGTGACCGTAATGCCGACCGAGCCGATGTTGGCGAAGCCGCACAGGGCATAGGTCATCAGCATCCGCGTCCGCTCGGTCATCTCGCCGGCCGGAACCTTGCCCAGGTCGATGAAGGCGACGAACTCGGTCAGGGTCAGCTTGACCCCCAGCAGCCAGCCGGCGACGTCGGCGTCCTTCCACTCCACCCCGATCAGCCAGGCGACGGGGGCGAAGATCCAGCCCAGCATCCGCTCGACCGTCAGCGGGGCGTCGAACACCACGAAACCGCCCAGCATGACGTTGACCAGGGCCACGAAGGCCACGAACACGATCAGCACCGCCGAGATGTTCAGCACGACCATCAAGCCGTCCGACGTGCCCTTGACGATGGCGTCGATGGCGCTGTCGTATTTCAGCGCCGAGTCATAGTCGGCGACCGCGCCGCCCATGCCTTCCTTCTCGGGAATGATGATCCGGGCCAGCAGCACCCCGGCCGGCGCCGATACGATTGACGCGACCAGAACGTGGCCCGCCGCATTGGGCAGCACCGGCGCCAGTATGGTCGCATAGGCCACCATGGTCGAACCGGCGACGGTGGCCAGGCCGACCACCATCATCAGGAAGATTTCCGACCGGGTCAGCTTGTCCAGATAGGCGCGGATGACGATCGGGCTTTCGATCATGCCCAGGAAGATGTTGGCCGCGACCGCCAGGGCAGACGCCCCGCCCAGGCCCATCGTCTTCTGGAACAGGAAGCCGAAGCCCAGGGTGATCCATTTCAGGATCTTCCAGTGCCACAGCAGGGCCGACAGGGCCGAGATGACCAGGATCAGCGGCAGGACCTGAAAGGCGAAGGTGAACAGGGCGCCCTTGTTCTGCACGGCGTAGGGCTGGTCCCCGCCGGCCAGATAGCCGAACACGAACTTGGTGCCCTCGGTCGTCGCGACCGCCAGACCGTCCACCGCCCCCGTCACCGCCGCCAGCACGCCCTGCGAACCGGGAATGGCGAACAGCGCCAGCACCAGCCCGGCCTGAACCGCGATGGCCCCGATGGTCAGTCGCCACGGAAACGCGCGCCGGTTCTCCGAGATCGCCCAGCAGACCGCGACGATGACGACCAGACCCAACAGGCTCTGGAGGTTCAGAAGGCTGAACATGAAAGACGGTCCCCGTATCCGGCGCGCGGAATTGACCTCGCTTGAAAGCCAATATGTCGCATCCCGCAAGGGGTCGCCTTGCTTTGTCGCCCCCAAAGCCTATCTTACATCGTTCTTACGACGAGGATCGTCATGGCGGCCGCTAGGGAAATTCTGACCACCATCGTCTCCACCAAGGGCCAGGTCATCCTGCCCAAGCCGTTGCGGGACCATCTTCGGTGGGCCGCCGGAACGCGGCTGACGGTCGAGGACACCGCCGAGGGGGTGTTGTTAAAGCCCGCCCCGACCTTCCCCGCCACGACGATGGGCGCGGTTTTCGGCATTCTGGCGCATGACGGACCCGCCTTGACGATCGAGGACATGGACGCGGCCCTTGCCGCCGAGGCGAAGCGCCGTGCGCGCGATTGACACCAATGTGGTCGTCCGCTTCCTGACCGGCGACGATCCGGTCCAGGCGCAGGCCTCGCGGGCGGTCATCGCGGCGGGCGACATCTTCATCGCCACCACGGTCCTGCTGGAGACCGAATGGGTGTTGCGTAGCGGCTATGGCTTCGAGGCGTCACGGATCGGCGCGGCCATGCGCGCCCTGGCCGGCCTGGCCGGCGTGACGGTGGAGGAGCCGATGGTTCTGGCGCGGGCCTTGGACTGGCACGAGGCGGGCATGGATTTCGCCGACGCCCTGCACCTGTCCAAGACGACGGGGTGCGAGGTCTTTCTCACGTTCGACCGCCGTCTGGCGAAGGCCGCCGAAGCGCTTGCGCCGATCAAGGTCGAAAGTCCTTGATCGGCGCCTGATCTTACAGCTGGCCGCGCACCAGCTTGCCGTAGTGATCCATCAGGTCCAGCGACAGGGCGCCGGGGGTGAAGCGATAGTCGCCCACCTCGGCGACCGGCGTCACCTCGACGGCCGTGCCGGTCAGGAAGCATTCCGAGAAGCCCGACAGTTCTTCCGGAAGGATGTCGCGCACCACGACCTCGATCCCCTTGGACTGGGCGATCTCGATCACGGTCTGGCGGGTGATGCCGTCCAGGATGTGGTCGACCTTGGGCGTGTGGATGACGCCGTCCTTGACGAAGAAGACGTTGGCGCCGGTCGCCTCGGCGACATAGCCGCGCCAGTCCAGCATCAGGGCGTCGGCGAAACCGCGTCGCTCGGCCGAGTTCTTGGACATGGTGCAGATCATGTACAGACCCGCCGCCTTGGCCGTCGTCGGCGCCGTCGCCGGATCGGGGCGACGCCACTTGGACCACTCCAGCTTCAGGCCGCGCGCCTTGACCTCGGGGTCGAAATAGCTGGGCCAGTCCCACACGGCGATGGCCAGGTGGACCTTGTTGTTCAGGGCCGAAACGCTGGTCTGCTCCGGCCCCAGATAGGCGACGGGACGCACGTAGCAGTCGGTCAGGCCGTTCTTGGCGCAGGTTTCGTTACACAGGGCGTCGATTTCGGCGACGGTGTAGGGTATCTCGAAATCGAGCAGGTTGGCGGACCGCTTCAGGCGCTCCGAATGCTGGGTGAGCTTGAAGATTTCGCCGCCATACATACGCTCTCCCTCGAATACCGACGAGCCATAGTGCAGAGCGTGGGTCAGAACGTGCGTTTTCGCTTCCCTCCAAGGAACGAAATCGCCATTCACCCAAATCCAGCCGTCACGATCGTCGAAAGGAACGAAGGCCATTGAAATACGTCTCCCGCGAAACTGACGGTCTTAGAGCCTCACGAATCGTTCAGGTCAACGCCCGGAGCGGGGGAAACGTCGCATGAGCATGACGGAATCGCGTCCGCACGGCCGCTCGGGCCCCATCGCCGGTCCCGGCGTGGGCCGTCACCTGCTGATCGTCGATGACGACGACCGCATCCGTGAGCTGTTGAAGGAATTCCTGGCGCGCGAAGGCTATCGCGTGACCGGGGCCGCCCACGCCGCCGCCGCCAAGCGGATGATGGAGCTGATCGAGTTCGATCTGGTCGTGCTGGATGTCATGATGCCGGGCGAGAGCGGCCTGGACCTGACCAGTTGGGTCCGCAACAAGGCCGAACTGTCCAAGACGCCGGTGCTGCTGCTGACGGCCCGTGGCGACGCCGAGGATCGGATCGAGGGCCTGTCGCGCGGCGCCGACGACTATATGTCCAAGCCGTTCGAACCGCGCGAACTGGTGCTGCGGATCGACGCCATCCTGCGCCGCACGGGCGGCAAGCCCATCGGCCCCAGGGAGATCAAGCTGGGCGCCGCCGTCTTCGACATGGAACGGCTGGAGCTGACGCGCGACGGCGCGCCCCAGCGCCTGACCGAGGCCGAGGCGCAGTTGCTCAAGACGCTGGCGCTTCACGCCCACGCCCCGGTCGAGCGGATGAGCCTTTCGCCCGACACCGCCGACATCACCGGCCGCGCCGTGGACGTGCAGGTCACGCGCCTGCGCCGCAAGCTGGAGGTCGATCCCAAGAACCCGCGCTATCTGCAGACCGTGCGCGGCGTCGGCTATATGCTGGCCCCCGACTGAGGCCCGACCGACGCCATGCGGCTTCTGCCTGCCTCTCTGTGGCCGCGCTTCCTGAAGCGGCGCCTGCCGACCTCGCTTTGGGGCCGTTCGCTGCTGATCATCGTCCTGCCGGTGCTGGTCATGCAGATGGCGGTGACGTGGGTCTTCTTCGACGCTCACTGGCAGACCGTGACCGCGCGCCTGTCCGAGGGCCTGGCGGGCGACATCGCCTGGGCGGTGCAGAGCTACGAGGACGATCCGTCCCAGGCCAATCTGGAGAAGCTGGCCGACCGGGCCGAAAGGTCGATGTCCCTGTCCATCGTGCTTCAGGAAGGCCGCACACTGCCGACCGAGACGCGGCGGGGGGCCATCGGCGTGGTGGACCGGGTGCTGGACCGGGCGCTGGATGCGCGTCTGGACCGCCCTTACTGGTTCGACACCACCCGCTACCCCGCCTATGTCGACATTCAGGTGCAGGAGCCGCAGGGCGTGCTTCGCATCATCGCCCCGCGCGAGCGGGCGGTGGCGACCCAGGCCCACATCTTCGTGCTTTGGCTGACCATCGCGACGGTGCTGCTGATGGGCGTGGCCATCCTGTTCATCCGCAATCAGGTCCGCGCCATCGAGCGGCTGGCCGACGCCGCCGAGGCCTTCGGGCGCGGTGAAACCGTGCCCCGGTTCAAGCCGCACGGCGCGCGCGAGGTCCGCGCCGCCGCCGTCGCCTTCATGGCCATGCGCGACCGCATCCAGCGCCACATCGACCAGCGCACCGCCCTGCTCGCCTCCGTCAGCCACGATCTGAGGACCCCCCTGACCCGTCTGCGTCTCGAACTGGCCCTGGCCCCCCCGTTCAAGCGTCAGGCCGCCATGCGCGGCGATCTGGACGAGATGGAGCATATGATCGACGAATATCTCGACTTCGCGCGCGGCGAGGCGGGCGAGCCGCCCAAGCCCGTCTCCATCTCCGACCTCTTGAAGGCGGCGGCCGAGGACGCCCGGCGCGCCGGGGCCGTGGTCGATGTGGCGGCGCCCGAGGGCATGACCGCCTCCCTGCGCCCCCTGGCGTTCAAGCGCGCCGTGGTGAACCTGGCCGGCAACGCCGCCTCGCATGGCGAGCATGTGCGGCTGTCGGCGCGCGCCCTGGCCTCGGGCGGGCTGGAGGTCGTAGTCGAGGACGATGGGCCCGGCATCCCCGAGGCCTTGTACGACGAGGCCTTCCGGCCCTTCTCGCGACTGGACGAATCCCGCAATCAGAACCGCAAGGGCGTCGGTCTGGGGCTGGCTATCGCCCGCGACGTGGCCCGCGCTCACGGCGGCGACGTCACCCTGGACCGCAGCGAACTGGGGGGGCTGAAGGCCATCGTGCGCGTGCCCGGCGCCGTCTCCATCGTCGAAAGCGTCTGAGCCGCGCGGATTTGCTGCGCCCGCCCCTAGCGAAACCGCGCGTTCGGGATCATCTTAGGCGCGACAGGGCAAGGAGATCATAAGTGATGCGTAAACTCGCCTTCTTCGCGCCGCTGGCGGCCACCCTCGCCGTCGCCACCATCGCCCAGGCGCAAGTCCCCGCCCCGACCGTCAACGTCACGGTCGGCCCCGAGCTTCGGCGCGAAGTCGACAAGCTGGGCGACCGCGACGTCAACGAACAGATCGCCGGTCTGCAGTCCCAGGTCGGCAAGGCCCTGGCCCAGCGCTATCCCGGCGCGACTGCCAACTTGGTGCTGGTCGATCTGAAGCCCAACCGCCCGACCATCGAACAGGTTCGCCGCAGCCCCGGCCTCGATCCGATCCGCAGCGTCTCCATCGGCGGCGCCGCGATCAAGGGCGAGATCGTGCTGGCGGACGGTCAGACCCGGCCGGTTGACTATTCCTATTTCACGCCCGATCTGCGCGACGTCTGGGGCTACAGCGTCTGGCGCGACGCCGACCGCGCCTTCGAACGGTTCGGCGACCAGATCGAGCGCGGCCGCTTTTGAGGTCTCTGGCCTAGGCGCCCATTTCACGGTTGCGGCGCACCGCCGCCGAGACCGTGTCGTCCAGCATCGTCTGCAGCCGACCGTCCAGATCCAGGGCGTCCAGACCTGCGCGGGTCGAACCGCCGGGCGAGGCGATGCGGCCGATCAGGGCGTCCAGCGCGTCCTCGCCCATCGAATCCGCCGCGGAACGCAGGGTGGCGCGCGCCAGGACGTCGGCGGTCGCCGCGTCCAGCCCGGCCGCCTCTCCCGCCCGCGCCAGCGCCTCGGTGAAGGCGTAGAAATAGGCCGCGCCCGATCCGGCCACCGCGGTCGCCGCGTCCATCAGGGCCTCGTCCTTCAGGACGACCGTCTCGGCCATCGCGGCGAACAGATCGCGTCCCAGCGCCTCCGCCTTCGGATCGGCCGACCAGACCGAGGCCACGCCGCGTCCGCGCGACACGCCGGTCGTCGGCATGACCCGCACGATGGGCCATCCGCCGATCTCCTCGGCCAGACTGGGCGCCGTGACGCCCGCCATCACCGACAGGATCACCGCCTGATCGTTCAGGAAGGGGGCCAGCGGGGCCATGACCTCGCGCCACTTCGCCGGCTTGACCGCCAGCACGATCACCGCCGCCTGCATCAGGGCTTCCAGCGGCGGATTGATCCGCGCGCCCCTGGCCCGCGCCGCCTCGGCGGCCGGTTTCTCCGACGGGCTCAGCACGATCAGGTCTTGCGCCGCGACCGTATCGGTCAGCAGCCAGCCTTCCAGAATGGCGGACCCCAGCCGACCGCACCCGACCAGAACGACAGGCCCCGGAACGCGCATCAGGCGGTGCCGACGGTCTCGAACAGGCAGGCGTCGATGGCCTCCTGCGGCTTCTTGTTGCCGCGCACCATGAAGTCGAACGCCGGATAGTAGCGATCGGACGCCTCGATGGCCGCGTCGATCATCGAGGCCGCCTGGGCCAGCGTCGGGCGTTCGCCCATCGGCAGGGCCAGCGAATGGCGGAAGACGATCTCGCCGTCCTCGGCCCAGACCTCGAAATGGCCCATCCAGGTGCGCTGGTTGATCAGGCCGACCAGTTCATAGGCCGCCGTCTTGCGGCTCTTGGCCACCTTCAGGTCCAGGGCGCAGCACAGTTGAAGGCAGTCGCCCTCGGGCCGCCAGGCGAACCACAACTCGTAATCCTTCCAGTCGCCGGCCAGGGCGAAGGCCAGGTCGCCGTCGTCGGTGCGGTCGAAAGGCAGGTTCTCGGCCGTCAGGACATGCTCGACGACCTCAAGCGGGTCGAACGGCACGTCCATTTCCTCTGGCCGGGCGATATCCATCAATAGTCTCGATTCGAGCTGCGTCCGCGCGAGTCGCGGGCGTTAACAGAACGGTAAGCCTGTTCGCAGATTCGGCTCAACCGGCTGCGTCCCCGGGTTGAGTTCCATCTGTGGACGTTCCCTCGACAGGCTTGCCGACGGCTTTCAGCGCCGCGATCTCGGCGCGCAGGGCGGCGATCTCGTCCTTCAGCACATCGAACTCGTCGCGCCGGACCAGGTCCATTTCGGCGGCGATCCGGTCAGCCTGGGCGCGCCAGGCGGTCTTGGCCTCTTCGCCCGCCGCCTGGGCCAGCCCCATGGCGCCGGTCGTCAGTTTGGCGAACTCGTCCAGGATGGGATTGCGGGTCTGCATGGCGGCCTCCGACCTCGACGGCGTTAACGAAGGTTCACCGACTATGGTGAACGAAACCTTTCTTTCTGCTGCTTCGCGGAAGCCATCAAGGCGATCTTGAAAGCTAGAGCGAGCACCCCATTTGAAACATTGTTCGACGAACTTTGGATTTCACATGAGCGATATTGCTACAGCCCGCCGTATCCTAACCCTTCTCGCCCACGACCTTCGAACTGGAGCGATCGCCCCAGGAGACGCAGCGGATGCAATTGAGGATGTTGTTATTCCCCAGATGTTTCGCGCTCGCCCCGCTCGCCGGGTTCAAAAAAAGTCTGTGAAGATGACGCCGCGACTTGGAAATCGCGCAAGATTGATCGCGGCGACATCGACGCTCTCGTCCGCTGAAATTGCTGGGCGTCTAAACGTCAATCCCGGACGCATATCTGAGGCGCTCAATGGTCAGTGGTAAAATCAGCGACGGCACACACCTAGCTTGCTAAAGCGGGGGCGTATTGATGAGGAACGCCCCTTGCCCTTTCCCGAATTCGATCCGGTCCTGATCCATCTGGGACCGCTGCCGATCCGATGGTACGCCCTGGCCTATGTCGCTGGCATCGTGCTGGGCTGGTGGTATGCGGCGCGTCTGGCCAGGACGCAGCGGCTGTGGGCGCCGGGCAAGGCGCCGATTACGTCGAACCAGCTGGACGACCTGGTGCTGTGGATCGTGCTGGGCATCATCCTGGGCGGGCGACTGGGCTACGCCCTCTTCTACAAGCCGGTCATGTACGGCCAGCTGTTTACCGGCCACGGCTGGGGCGAGCGGCTGGAGCTGTTCCAGCTGTGGACCGGCGGGATGAGCTTCCACGGCGGCTTCCTGGGCGTCTGCCTGGCCATCGTCCTCTACGCCCGCAGCCAGAAGATCGACATGCTGCGCCTGGGCGACATGGTCGCGCCGGTCGTGCCCATCGGCCTGATGTTCGGGCGGCTGGCCAACTTCATAAACGGCGAACTGTGGGGCCGCGAGACGACCGTTCCCTGGGCCATCCGTTTCTGCAACGCCCGCATCCAGCAGATGTACGGCTTCTGCCCCGCCGGCGACGCGCCGCGCCATCCCAGCCAGCTCTACGAGGCGGGGCTTGAGGGCGTGGTCCTGTTCTCCATCCTGTCCATCGCGATCTGGAAGTTCGATCTGCTGAAGAAACCGGGCTATATCACCGGCCTGTTCCTGGTCGGCTACGGCGTCTGCCGCGCGGCGCTGGAGAATGTGCGCGAGCCGGACTTCGGCATGCCGAACTTCCCGCTGGGCCTGACTATGGGGATGATGCTGTCGATCCCGATGATCCTGGTCGGCGCCTGGCTGATCTGGCGCGCCTGGAAGCGTCCGCCGGCCGCCGCCGAGGCATGAGCCGGCCCGAAACCCTGAAGGCCCGTCTGGCGCGCGAGATCGCCCTGACGGGTCCGATGACCGTCGCCGACTATGTCACCCGCTGCCTGCACGACCCAAAGGGCGGCTATTACGCCGCCCGTCCCGATCTGGGCGCGCGCGGCGACTTCATCACCGCCCCCCTGGTCAGCCAGATGTTCGGCGAACTGATCGGCCTGTGGGCGGTCGAGACCTGGAACCGGCTGGGCGCGCCCGAGCGGTTCCGCCTGGTCGAGGTCGGTCCCGGCGACGGCACGCTGATGACCGACGCCCTGAGAGCGGCCCGCCTGGCCCCCGGCTTTCTGGAAGCCTGCGACCTGATCCTGATCGAACCCAGCGGCCCCTTGCGCGATCTTCAGGCCAGGGCCCTGGCCGGCGCCGATCTGTCGCCGCGCTGGGTGCGGGGCCTGGACCAGATCGACACGGACGCCCCGGTCATCCTGATCGCCAACGAGGTGCTGGACTGCCTGCCCGCCCGCCAGTTCGTCCGCACCCCGGACGGCTGGGCCGAACGTCGCATCGGCGTCGATGACGACGGAGAACTGATCTTCGGCCTGGCCGCCATCACGGGCGGCTTCCGAAAGCCGGACTTCGACGTGCCGCCGGGCGGCGTGGTCGAGATTTCGGACCAGCAGGCGATCTTCGGCCGCGACCTGGGCCTGTTGACGAAGGCCGCATCCGGCGCCGCCCTGCTGATCGACTACGGCCGCGCCCGGCCCGAGGCGGGCGACACGCTTCAGGCGCTGCACCGCCACCGGAAGGTCGATCCCCTCGCCGATCCCGGCATGGCGGACCTGACCCAGTGGGCCGACTTCCCCGCCGTGCTGGAGGCCGCCGTCCACACCGGCGCCGACGTCACCGGCTGCCTGACGCAGGGCGAGTTCCTGTGGCGTCTGGGCGTCCACGCCCGCGCCGAGGCGTTGAAGACCGCCCGCCCCGCCGCCGCGCCGGTGATCGAGCGTCAGCTTCATCGCCTGACCGCCGACGACCAGATGGGCGACCTGTTCAAGGCCGCCGTCATCTTCGCCCCCCGCGCCCTGGTCGTGCCCGGCTGGGACGTCTGATAGAAGGCTGTCATGACCGACTTGGCCCCCATAACCCATCCGCTGCTGACCGCCGCCGGCGTCGCCCACGGCTTCTTCACCCGCGCCGGCGGCGTCTCGACCGGCCTCTATCATGGGCTTAACGCGGGCGTCGGATCACAGGACGACCCCGCCGCCGTCACGGAAAACCGCCGCCGTGTCGCCGCCCATTTCGGCGCCGAGGCGGGGCATCTGAACGGCTGCTATCAGATACACTCCGCCGTAGCCCGCGTGGCGGATGCCCCCTGGAACGGCGACCGGCCCGAAGGCGACGCCGTCGTCTCGACAGAGCCGGGCCTGTTGTGTTCGGTCCTGACCGCCGACTGCGCGCCGATTCTGATGGCCGATCCCGAAACCCGCATCGTCGCCGCCGTCCATGCGGGATGGAAGGGCGCCCTGGGCGGCGTGATCCATTCCGCCGTCTCGGCCATGCAGGCGCTGGGCGCCGCGCCGCGCCGCGTCCTGGCCGTCGTCGGCCCCTGCATCGCGCCCGCCAGCTATGAGGTCGGCGTGGATTTCGAAGAACGGTTCGTCCACCACGATCCCGGCAGCGATCGCTTCTTCCAGCCGGGTGAAACGGCCGAAAAACGCCGGTTCGACCTGCCCGGCTTCGTCCTGTGGCGGCTTCAGCAGGCCGGCGTCGGTCAGGCGGTCTGGACCGGACACGACACCTGCGCGGACGCAGAACGGTTCTACTCGAACCGCCGCGCCTTCCAGCAGAACGAGCCGGACTTCGGCCGTTTGATCTCGGTGATCGGGGCTTAGCCCGCCTGAGCCAACTCCGGCACGCGCGTCACTTCGCGCCAGGCGTGGGGGGCGGCTAGCAGCGCGCGCACGAGCTTGTTGTTCAGGGCGTGCCCGGCCTTGTAGCCTTCGTAACGGCCCAGCAACGGCGCACCCAGCACATACAGGTCGCCGATGGCGTCCAACGCCTTGTGCCGCACGAATTCGCGCTCCATCCGCAGGCCGCCAGGGTTCAGGATCTCGTCCCCGTCGATGACCACGGCGTTCTCCAGAGAACCGCCGCGCGCCAGACCGGCCTTGCGCAGCGCCTCGACCTCATGGGCGAAGCCGAAGGTGCGGCAGGCCATGATCTCGCGCCGGAACGTCGCCTCGTCCACGACGAAGTCGATGATCTGGTTGCCGATCACCTTGGACGGGAAGTCGATCTCGAACCGCATTTCGAAACGGTCGCAGGGCATCAGGGCGGCGTGCTTGTCGCCCTCGACCACATGGACCGTCTCCAGAATCTCGATGTAGCGCTGCGGCTGCGGCTGGGGACGGAAGCCCGCCCGATCCAGCAGACGCACGAACTCCAGCGCCGACCCGTCCAGGATCGGCAACTCCGGCCCATCCACCTCGACCACGGCGTTCGACACGCCCAGGGCCGAGAAGGCGGCCATCAGATGTTCGATGGTCGACAGGCGCACGTCGTCGCCGTTGGCGATCATGGTGTTCAGGCGCGCGTCCACCACGGCCTCGCCCGACACGGGAATGCGGTTGTCGCGGTCGGCGACATCCGTGCGCACGAAGACGATGCCCGCGCCCGACGGCGCAGGACGAACCGCCAGCCGCACCCGACGGCCGGTATGCACCCCGACGCCGGCGATGATGGCCGGCGCGACGATGGTGCGTTCGTGATGGTCGTTTCTGACCGACAAACCCAAACTCGCTTCTCTCAATGCGTCCGCACGCCTTGCGGATTACGCCCCGCCTTCCCTGTAGCGGCCGCGCAGCAAGCCTAAAACCAAAGTCCGGTTTCGGATTGTTTCGGTCTGATACACGCCGTCAGGCCCCGCCTGAAACGCCGAACGCCCCGAAGCTTGCGGCCTCGGGGCGTCCCGGTCGGACCCTGGGTTCAGGATCGCGGTGTCCTAGTTCGCCAGCCGGCGGAGAAAGGATGGGATTTCCAGGTCGTCATCGGCCTGTCCCGCCTCCGGTTCCGGCTGCTGCGCGGCCTGGGCCGAGCCGCGCGTCTGATGGCTGTGCTGGGGCGCATAGCCCATGTCGGCCTGCGGCTGGGTGCGCTTGCCGCGGCCGAACAGGCTCCAGCCGCTGCGGCGATGATCGCGGTCGTCATAGCCGTCGTCGGCCTGAGGCTGCGGCTGGGACGCCGCCCGCTCGCCGTACAGGTCGCCCTGCGGCGCGCGGCTGGCGGCGGGCGCGCGGGTTTCATATTCCTCGACCCACGGATCGACGATAGGGTCCAGGGTGCGCGGTTGCGGCTCGGCGACGCGGATCACCGGCTCGGGGCGCGGTTCCGGCTCGCGGGCAGGCGGGGCCTGAAAGGTCGGCACGACCGGCGCCGGTTCGATGCGCGGCTCGGGCGCCTCGGCGCGAACCGGCTCGCGATAGGTTTCGCGCGTCGGCTCGGGCGCACGCGAGGTCTGCGCGCCATAATGACCGCCGGCGGCGCGGCGGGCGTCATGGTTGGCCAGCGGAGCCGAGGCCTGAGGCGCGATCGGCTCGATGCGACGCACCTCGCCCTCGTCCATCCCGGTGGCGACCACGGAGACGCGGATCTTGCCGTCCAGCGCAGGATCGAAGGCGGCGCCGAAGATGATGTTGGCGTCGCCGTCCACTTCCGCGCTGATCGCGTTGGCGGCCTCATCGACTTCCAGCAGGGTCATGTCCAGACCGCCGGTGATGTTGACCAGCACGGCCTTGGCGCCCTTCAGGCTGGTTTCGTCCAGCAGCGGGTTGGCGATGGCGTTCTGGGCGGCCAGCAGGGCGCGGTCGTCGCCGGTCGCCTCGCCCGTGCCCATCATCGCCTTGCCCATTTCGGACATGACGGCGCGCACGTCGGCGAAGTCCAGATTGATCAGGCCGGGCAGGATCATCAGGTCGGTGATCGAGCGCACGCCCGAATGCAGCACCTGGTCGGCCATGCCGAAGGCGTCGGCGAAGGTCGTGCGTTCGTTGGCGACGCGGAACAGGTTCTGGTTCGGAATGACGATCAGGGTGTCGACATAGCGTTGCAGCTCGGCGACGCCCGCGTCGGCCAGGCGCATCCGGTGACGACCTTCGAAGGTGAAAGGCTTGGTCACGACACCGACGGTCAGGATGCCGCGATCGCGCGCGCATTTGGCGATGACCGGCGCGGCGCCCGTGCCGGTGCCGCCGCCCATGCCGCAGGTGATGAACACCATATGGGCGCCTTCGAGATGCTGATGGATCTCGTCGGCGGATTCCTCGGCGGCGTTCATGCCGACTTCGGGGTGGGCGCCCGCGCCCAGGCCCTGTGTGATGGTTTCGCCCAACTGGATGCGGCGATCCGTCTTGGCGAAGCTGAGGTGTTGCGCGTCCGTATTGGCGACGACGAACTCGACGCCCTCCAGACCGGCGTCGATCATATTGTTCACGGCGTTGCCGCCGGCGCCCCCGACGCCGAACACGACGATGCGGGGCTTCAGTTCAGTGTGTTGCGGCTTGACCAATGAGAGCGACATTTTCTGTTTCCGACCTGCTGACCCGCCCCTTCAAACCAACCGACCGCCCCGCCGAATCGCTTTGGTTATGAGCGCGTTAAGGATTGCGCCCACGAAGGTTAAGAGAAGGTTACGGCGATAATGTGAGTCGGAACGAAGAACAGCACAAACCGGAAGCGTTGCCAGATTTTTCCTGCCGACAAAGAAAAAGGGCGACCCATTGGGCCGCCCCGAGTACTTCCTCAATAGATAAGATTAGAACGTCCGGCCGATCCGAACGAAGCCGCGACGACCACGCATATCATAGCCGTTCAGCGCAGCCGTACCCAAGCGGAACGTGTTGGCAGACGACGCCGACGGCGGACGTTCGTCGAACAGATTGTTCACACCAACTTGGAAGGTCCAATCATTGGCTCGATACCGCAGAGACGTCGAATGATAGCTCGTGAACTCGGCGAAACGCTTCGAATAGACGCAGTAGTTGCGCGGTGAAGAACAGTCAGCGGAGTCGAGGCCATTAGCCAGATCGGCATACTTGGCTGACGCTGACAGAGGGTTTACGCCCGGTTGCGACAGGTCAGATCCGCGACCCAGCATATCCACGCCGTAATACCAAGTGAAATCACCCGCTGTCACTGTCAAGCTAGCATTGCCGGCATACGCCGGTCCGCCATTTGCGAACGTGGTGTGAAGATAGTCCTCCTCAGCACCACCCAACAAGTTGACGTGGTCCTCCAACTTCCAAGTGTGCTGCGTCGCGAACGTTGCGGTCACACCGCCAAGTTCACGGCGATAGCGGATGTTCAGATCGATGCCGCGATTGGTCTGTTCAGCCACGTTAACGTAGCTATTGTTAACGGTGAGAATGTAGTTCGTGCCAGCAGCTCGTTCGAACAGACCGCAGAACTCCGCATTGCCCCGCAGACATTGCTCAATAATGTTATAAGCACCAAACTGACGAACTTCGTTATCGATAGTGATGTCGAAGTAATCGATGGCAATGTTCAAATCCGCGAACCGAGGCGTCCAGATGACACCGAGATTTGATGACTTCGCCGTTTCAGCCTCAAGTCGCCCAGCGCCGCCGTTGGTCGTGATGGTTGCACTACTGGCGCCAGCACCGGTGTAGTCCGGAGCTATACCGAGAGCCGCACAGGCGTTGACGATACCGGCATCAACGCCGGAGTCGCCATATTTGATGCAGGGGTCCGTATTGGCTTGGCTCGAATAGCCGACCTGGTTGCCCAGGAACAGCTCGTAGAGCGCAGGCGCTCGGAACGATGTGCCATAGCTGCCGCGAATGCGGAACTCCGGCGTCAAGCTCCAGTTCAGGCTGGCCTTATAGGTGTCACTGGTTCCGTAGCTGTCGTAGTCCGAAATTCGGCCAGAGGCGTTCAAGGTCAACGATTGGACGAAAGGCAAATCCTTCAGCAGAGGAATTTCGACCTCGGCAAACGCTTCGCGAATGTCATCCGAACCGCGCGTTCTGCCCGCCGACGTGTAGAGCGCGACGTTTCGAATGGCGGCTTGAGCAGGCGGCTGATCGTCGAGAGCTTCGTGACGGACCTGAAAGCCTGCTGCCAAACCCACGTCACCAGCTGGCAGGGAGAACAGACGATCTGTACTCAAGACGCCTTCAATATAACCGTGCTTGTAAGTCGTCGTGCCTTCTTCGGTGACGAACAAGAAGTTGCGCTCAGCCTCATTGAAGTTTCCGCCCAGAACACGCTCGGACATCCACGGTATACCGTTAGGCAGATCGGCGCAGTTGAAGCTCGAAACGTTGCCGCCTATTGGCGTGTTGGTGCATGCGACGTTGGGGCTGTTCAGAGCCAACAGGCGGTCGAGGTAGATGCGAGGACCATTGTTGTAGGCCGCATCCGAATATGAATACTGACCGTAGATATCCCAGCTGAAGTCGCGACCGGCCGCCTGGAAATCACCACGAGCGCCGACGACGCCACGGTAGTAGTCAATTTCCTGGAATGAACTGGACTCATAGGCAGCAACCGTAACCGCGTTCACGCGCAACGTGTTGTTCGGGTTGCTGGCAGGCAGATAATTGGGCGCTCCACCAACGGTATTACGCTGGGCGAAGCTTTGGAACACCTGCCCCGCACCGATTTGGCTCGACTTACGATGATTGTAGAGCAACTCGGTGTAAAGTTCGACATTCGGCGTGACCTGATAACCGCCCACGAAGTTCAGCGTGTAGCGATCCACCGGACTTATTACAGTCGAGTTGTCGTAGAGAGGCGTATCGCTCGGCTGGTAGGCGTAAGTACCCGGATACCCGCCGCGAGCAAAACGCGCGAAACCGGCATATGGCGAGTTGTTGCCTGCCACGTTGTAGTTATAAGCCGGTCCATAGAAGCTGGTCGGAACGATGCTCATCGCCGTCACGCCCGGAGCGGCCACAACCGAGATGTAATTGTTCGTCAGGTTGAAGCAGCGATACTCACCGGTGCGACTATCGATATAGTCGCGACGGACACCACCCTGAACGTCCGTAACGTAGTCCTGAGCGCAGGCGGTATCCTTGCGATCCTTTTTCCGTAGCGCTTCAGCGCGATAATATTCCATACTCAGGCTGGCGTAGCCGCGGTCGAACGTTTTCCCGAAGGTGGCGTCGGCACGGAACTGTTCGCCACCGTTTTCGAACGGTTGCGAGGCGTAGAAATTGATCGCACCGCCGTCCATATCGCGCTTGGTGATGATGTTGATCACGCCAGCGACGGCGTCAGATCCATAGATCGACGAAGCCCCATCTTTAAGGATGTCAAACCGTTCCACTTGCGACTGTGGAATGACGTTCAGGTCGAAAGCCTGAACCTGGCCACGGGTACCCGCCGGCCCCGCACGACGGCCGTTGATCAGCGTCAAAGTCCGCTGCTCACCAAGACCCCGCAGCGAGATGGCCTGCGTGCCGCCGCCGCCAGCCGTGTTATATCCAGTTAGCTGATCGTTGAGCTGGAAGGAGCCAGCCGCAACTGACGACGTTTGCAGAGCTGCGGCCGCGTCGGGTACGCCACGTAAATCCGTCTGCTCGGTGGTGATAACCGTCAGCGGTGAGGCGCTTGTGAACTCGCTATTGCGACGAATGCGCGAACCGGTAACAACGATTTCTTCAACTTCCGTCGCTTGCTGAGCAGTGGCGACCTGCTGCGACTGACGCTGTTGGGGCGTGGTCTGGGCGAAGGAAGGGCTAGCGACTGCGATGGCACCAGCCAGCACGCTTGAACCTAACAGAATTGTTCTTCTCAAAAACATACTTGCCCCTTAGTTGCTATTTTGCACCCGCGTGGGATGGCGAACTTGTAATAGTAGGCAGCTAAAGGACCCTCCAGAGCGGCGCAATAGATAGCGACACATTTCGACCGTGATGACGACAGGAATGTGTCATCCTCACAACAGTCAGTTTTATCACAGATTATCCCGCAGCCACCCTGCCACGCGCCCGACCACGTTGCCGCGGTGGATTCGCGGTGCGTCCGCTGCGGTGATCTGTCGCGCCATCAGTTTGCGGGCGGACACGGCTTCCCGGGGGCCGTAGGCGGCGCGGAGGAGGACGCCGGCGGTGGCGCAGAAGGCGGGGCCCGAAGCGGCGTCAGCCAAATGTGGCGCCCGTTGGGGTTTTCCGAGGCGGACGGGGCGGTCGAAGACGCGGACGGCCAGTTCACGCACGCCGTTTAACTGGCTCGCGCCGCCCGTCAGGACCAGGCCCGCGCCCGGCTCCAGGCCCACGCCGGCGGTCTTCAGCCGGTCGCGCAGCAGTTCGAGGGTTTCCTCGACGCGCGGGGCGATCACGGTCTTCAGCATGGCGCGGGGCACGATGACGGGGCCGGCGGAGGCGTCCTCGCCGCGCGGCGGGGCCTCCAGCATCTCGCGGTCCTCATTGGCGCTGGCCATGGCCGAGCCGTGCAGGGTCTTCAGCCGTTCGGCGCCGGCCTTGGACGTCGACAGGCCGCGCGCGATGTCGGAGGTGACGTGGTCGCCGCCGACGTTCAGGCTTTCGATATGCAGCAGGGAGCGCCCGCCCCAGACGGCGGCGCTGGTCGAACCGCCGCCCATGTCGATGCAGACGGCGCCCAGGTCCATCTCGTCCTCTTCCAGCGCGGCCAAAGAGGAGACGACGGGGGCGGCGGCGACGCCCTGCAGGTCAAGGTGCGCCAGTTCGAGGCAATGGCTCAGGGTCGTGAACACATTTTCGGCCATCGACACGACCAGCAGGTCCAGCCCCAGCGAGCCGCCGCGCATCGAGCGCGGATCGTGGACGCCGCGCGCGCCGTCCACCGACCAGGCGATGGGCAGGACGTGGATCGGGCGACGGTTAGGCAGGCGGATCTGGGCCAGGGCCATGCCGATGGCGCGCGCCAGATCGGCGTCGCCGACCGGATTGGCGCCTAGTGAGACGCGGGCCTGGACGCGGTGGCTGGCCATCTGGCCGATGGCGGTGGTGACGACGACGCCGGAGACGGGGCTTTGGGCCGCGCGCTCGGCGCGCTCGACCGCGTGGCCGATGGCCTGGGCGGCCTCGTCCATATTGATGATGGCCCCGCCCTTCACGCCCTTGGACTGGACGTGGCTGGCGCCCGCGACGCGGATGGTGCGGTCGGCGTGACGCACGCCGTCGGGCTTCATGATGAAGCACGAAACCTTGGACTGGCCGATGTCCAGGGCGGCGATCACGGGCGCGCGGCCGGCGCGGGGGTCCAGACCCCGACCCTGATCATTGGCTGCGCGCGGCTTTCCCGACATCTGGTCCTGGTCCTTAAGCGTCGCCGGTCGGTCGCACGGCGACCTCGTCCGGGGTTCTGAGATCGACGCGGGCGAAACCCAGGTCGAGCAGGCGTTCGCGCTGATCCAGCGCATCGAGGCGGATCAGGGCCGCCTCCTGTTCGGTGGCGGGCAGCTGGATCAGGCTGCCGTCCTTGAGCCGCAGGTCCCAGCGACGTTCATCCACGCGGACCAGGGCGTCGATCTTGTTCATCAGGCGCGGCCGCTGGGCCAGAAGCGGCAGGATCTCGCCCGCCGCCACGTCGGCGCCCTTGCCCACCACCAGCGGCAGGGTCGGATAGCGGCGCGCGTCGGCGCCCGCGATCACCTGGCCGCGCGCGTCGATGACCTTGATCTGTCCCGCCTCCTGCCAGACGGCCAGACGATCATGCTCCTTGACCTCGACGATCAGGGTGTCGGGCAGCAGACGCACGACCCGCGCCGACTTGACCCAGCCCACGCCCTGCACGCGGTCGCGGATGGCGTCCAGCTTCAGGCCGGTGATCGGCTGGCCGGAATAGAGGCCCAGCGCTTGACGGATCGCCGGTTCGGCCTCGGCCGAGGCGCCGGTGATATGCACCCGCTTCAGCGTCAGCCCCATGCCGGAGGTCAGGCTGTCGACGCCGTGCGAGATCGAGGCGCCGATCCGTTCGGCCCGCGCGCCAGTCGCCAGCACCCCGACCAGCAGCAGCGCGCCGGCGCCCAGGGCGATGATGGCGGTGCGGGGGGAAATATCGACGCGACCGATGGCGGCCATCTTTCCGGGAATGGCCGAGGCGTTCTGGGCGCCGCCGCGTCCGCGCGCGCCATTCCTGGGGGCCGCGCCGCGTCCCGGCGCCTGGCCCGAACCCTGCCGCCGACCGCCGCGAACTACCGCGGGCATGAGGCGTCCTCCACCATCCACCGAACAAGAGCGTCATAGCTCATTCCGGCATAGGCGGCCTGCTCGGGCGCGAGCGAGGTCGGGGTCATGCCGGGCTGAGTATTGACCTCCAACAGGACCAGATCGTCCTTAACATCGTCATAACGAAAGTCGGATCGCGAAACCCCTCGGCAACCCATCGCCGTATGGGCCAGTTCGGCCTGACGCAGGGCCGTTTCGAACACATGAGGCGGAAGGACGGCCGGAAGGACGTGGACCGATCCGCCCGGCGCATATTTGGCCTCGTAGTCGTAGAAGCCCTTGGTCGGGGTGATGTCGGTGACGGTCAGGGCGCGCGGGCCGTCGGCCTCGCCGATCACGGTGACGCACAGCTCCTTGCCCGGAATATAGGGTTCGACCACCACCTGCTCGCCATAGGCCCAGCCCGGCTCGCCCACCTCGGCGACCGGACGGTTCGCCCCTTCGCGCACCAGGAAGACCCCGACGGACGAGCCCTCGGCATTGGGTTTGACGACATAGGGCGGGTCGATGACGTGGCGGCTGGCGACCTCGTGGCGATCGTACAGGCCGCCGCCCGGCACCTTGACCCCCGCCATCCGCAGCACGGCCTTGGACTTGTCCTTGTCCATCGCCAGGGCCGAGGCCAGCACGCCGGAATGGGTGTAGGGAATCTTCAGCGTCTCCAGCACGCCCTGGACGCAACCGTCCTCGCCCCAGGCGCCGTGCAGACAGTTCAGCACCACATCGGGCTTGATCAGGCCGGACAGCACATTGGCCAGGTCGCGTCCGGCGTCCACGCGGCTGACCCGCACGCCCTGACGCTCCAACGCCTGGGCGCACTGTTCCCCCGACGACAGCGACACTTCGCGTTCGGCGGACAGACCGCCCATCAGGACGGCGACATGAAGAGAGGAGAAGGGGCGGGTCATGGGCGGCTCCAGAACCGTCTGGATGCCGCGCAGGTCGTTAACAGCCCGTCAACCAAACCCTCATCAGGTCATTGAAGTGTTGAAGACGGCGTCGTCGGCGTCGCCTCGACCGGCGTGATGACAATGAACGGCGGCGTGTCCTGAACCGCCGGCCTCAGGTCCAGCGCATAGAGATAGGCGCCTTCGCACGTCTGGCGGTCGCCATAGGTCCAGTCGGCCGCGCGGTAGCGCGCCCCGGCGACGGCGGCCGGGGACGTGGGCGCCAGCAGATCGTCGCGCAGCGTCATGTCCGGGCGCATCTGCTCGCCCGACAGGTCGAACGCCCCGGCATAGACCGCCTCCCCGTCCCGCGCCTCGAAGCCGGAGGCGCCCAGACAGAAGTGGGTGATGTACGGCCCCATGTTGATCGCGCTCAGCCGCCAGCGTCCGGGCGGGACGGAAAAGGTCTGGGTGACGGCGCGGGTGCGGTCGCCCCGAGCCGCGCCGCGCGTCGGCAGGGCGACGGCGAACAGGGCCGGGCGGCCGTCGTTTTCCCACGGCTGAACGTCCGGCGCCGGACCCTGGCGGGTGAAGATCAGGGTGCGCCCGCCCTGCTCCGCCATGCCGGTCAGACGCACGGTCACCAGGGCGTCGCCGGGCTTGATCGCCACCTCTTCCGGCTTCAGGGCGCGGGGCGGACGGGCGGTGCGCGGCGCCTGGGGGCCTTTGCGCGACGGCGCAGGCGCGGCGTCGGTCGGCGGCAGGGCCTGGGCGCTCAACGACACCTTGTCCAGATCTCCGGCCCGCCCGATCACTACCGTATCGCCGCGCACCGCATCATTGTCATACACGCGCACGATCTGGCCTGCGGGCGCGGCGGCGCCGACGCGATCGGCCAGGGCGTCGTGCAGGGCCGCCTGCTCCATCGCATCCAGCGTCTTGCCATCGGCCTCGTCCAGCCGCACCACGCGCCAGCCGTTCACGACCATGCAGTTTTCAAGATTGGCGGCGACGCCGCGCCGTTCCTGCATTCCGTTCACCGCACCCTGGATCACGCCGACCACCAGCGCGCCCAGCAGACCGCCGGCCGCCGCCGCGCCCGCCGCGCCGTTGTCGTCGGGTTGGCGCATCCGCTCGCCCTCGACCAGACAGGCCCGCAGCGCCGCATCATGCTGCGCCAGATCGGCGCCCGCGCGGTTGAAATAGGTGTAGCCGGCGCTGGATCGCGTCAGGTCGATCCGTTCGGCGCCCGGCGCGGCGGCGCGGGTGACGATCTGGGCCTGAACAGGCTCTGCGGCCATGACCAGCAGGCCGGCGGCGATTGCGATACGCTTCATCTGGATTCTCCCCCGAGAATCCGGCTCTAGGATGAGGCGTTTTCGCCCGCAACCTCGGATTTATGACAGCGCGCGCCCGATCCGTTTGATCTCCCAGTCCAGCTGAACGCCGGTCTTTTGCAGGACATCGGCGCGGACGGTTTCGCCCAGGCCCTCGATGTCGGCGGCCGTGGCCTCGCCGGGATTGATCATGAAGTTGGAATGCAGGTCGCTGAACATCGCGCCGCCCCCGGTCACGGCGTGCAGCCGACCGCGCCAGCCCGCCTCGTCCACCAGCTTCCACGACGAATGGCCCGGCGGGTTCTTGAAGGTGGAGCCGCCGGTCTTTTCCCGGATCGGCTGGGTCGTCTCGCGGCGACTGGTGATCTCGGCGATGCGGGCGGCGACGGCCTCGGGTGCATCGGCCGTTCCGCGATAGGTCGCCTCGACCCAGATGATGTCGGCGGGCGCCTGCGAATGGCGATAGGTGTAGCCGAAGTCGGCCAGCGCATAGTCCACCCGCTCGCCCGCCCGCGTCAGGCCCCAGGCCGAGACCAGAACGTCCTTGGTCTCCGCGCCGTAACAGCCCGCGTTCATGGTCAGGGCGCCCCCGACCGCGCCGGGGATGCCGGCATAGAACTCCAGCCCCGCGATCCCCGCCTTGGCCGCCGCGCGCGCCACCATGGCGTCCAGCGCCCCGGCGCCGGCGGTGAGGGTCAGGCCGTCGGTCGTCACCTGCCCCCAGGCGCGTCCGGCCAAACGGATCACCACCCCCTCGACCCCGCCGTCACGCACGATGACGTTGGAGCCGACGCCCAGCACCGTGACCGGCGCGGCCGGGTCCAGCGCCTTCAGGAAGGCGGCCAGATCGTCGGCGTCCGCCGGAATGAACAGGGCGTCCGCCGCCCCGCCCACCCGGAACCAGGTGTAGGGCGCCAAGGGCTCGTCCAGCAGCAACTTGCCGCGCACGGAAGGGAGATCGTCTTTCCAGGAACTCATACCGCGTCGATAGCCGCGCCGGCCGGGAAATCAAAGAGGCGCGCGACACGGGCTGGCCCGACGCCGACGTCCTGGCCTACAGAGGACGCATGACGCTTCTTCGCACACTGGCGATCATCGCGATCAGCATGGCGATAACCGCCGTCATCCTGCTGGGCTGGATCGGCCTCGTCTTCGTCGTCAACACCTATACGCCGGTCGCCATGACGGCGGAGGCCGCGCTGAACCTGATGCTGGTGGTGCTTTTGGCCCTGATCGGCCTGCCGATCCTCCATACCGGCCTTTACCGCTGGTTCTGGCATGTCCGGCGCCGGACCGCGCAGGGCGCCTTTTCGGTCGGCCAGCCCCCGGCGTTCGGATCGGAACCGACCGCCCCGCCGCCGCGCACCGTCAAGACGGCGGGCCAGCGCGGCCTCTACGCCGTGGTCTATGCCGTCGGCGTCGTGTCGCTGATCGCGGCCTATGCGCCCCTCGGCCATCAGGAGGCCCTGAACGCCTTTCTCGGCCGGTTCAGCGCGGGCCGCGCCTCCTTCACCAGCCTGGCGCAACTGGTCGTCGTCTTCCTGCCGATGGCCGCCAGTTTCGCGATCATCGTCCCTCTGCTGGAACGGGATCGGCGCCGGATGGCGGCGGGTCTTGCGGACGAGGCCGAGGTCCTGCGGCTTCAGGCCAAGCAGGAATGGCTGTTCGCCTTCGCGGCGGCCTTCGTCATGGCGGACTTCACGGCCTTCCTGGCCGGAAACATGATCCTGCAGTTCCTGGCCTGAAAGGCGGGTTAGCCCGGTCTAGGGCGCCGCTCTGAACCATACGGCGCCGGAAAGTTCGCCGATGTCGATGGTGGAGACGATGTCTCTGCCGAAACGATCGCGCACCCAATTGCCCCAGTTGTAGGCGATGCTCTCGGCGATGGCCCGCGCGAGAACCGGATCGAAAACCGCGTCTTCCGCCTGCCCGAGATGAAACGCATTCACATAGGCCTGTGCCGCGATGATCGGCTCGGCGTCCTCCGAGTGCGTCAGGATGTCGTCGACAACGGCTTGATCGAACTGTTCCTCGATGAACAGCCCGCCCCGGTACTCGATCAAGCCAGGATGAAGCACCCTCAGATACTCGAACATCAGATGTTCCGAGCCTTGAGCCTGGATCAGAAGCACGTCCTCTTCGGCGCGATGGACCGCGTTGAAAGCGACCTCGACCTTGAGCGACAGGTCTTCGCTCACGCCAGCGCCTCCAGCTGCGCCGGCAGGGCGTAGGCCCAGCTGGTGATGTCGCCGGCGCCCAGCAGAACGACCACGTCGCCCGGCCGGGCCTCGTCCTTGATCAGGCGCGGCAGGACGGCGGCGTTCTCCAGCGCCTGGACCTGACGGTGGCCGTAGCGGCGCACGCCGTCGGCCAGGGCGTGCTTGTCCACCCCCTCGATCGGCTGTTCGCCCGCCGGATAGACGTCGGCGACGATCACGCTGTCGGCGTCCGAGAAGCTGGTCGAGAACTCGTCCATCAGGTCGCGCAGCCGGGTGTAGCGGTGCGGCTGGACGACGGCGATCACCCGCCCCTCCGTCACCTGACGCGCGGCCTTCAGCACGGCGGCGATCTCGACCGGGTGGTGGCCATAGTCGTCCACGATCCGCACGCCGTTGACGACGCCCGTGGTGGTGAAGCGGCGCTTGACCCCGCCGAACCCGGCCAGGCCGGTGCGGATGGCCTCGTCAGACACGTCCAGCTCGCGCGCCACGGCGATGGCGGCCAGGGCGTTGGAGACATTGTGCCAGCCGGCCATGGGCAGGTGCAGGTTCTCGATCCGGTGCGTGTCGCCGCTCTGGATCACGACATCGAACCGCGCGCCGTCCGGCCCCATCTGGCAGTTGTCGGCCCGCACCATGGCCTGCGGATTGGTCCCATAGGTCACGAGCCGCCGGTTATCGATGGAGGCGACCAGCTTCTGCACCTCCGGGTGATCCAGACAGACGGCGGCGAAACCGTAGAAGGGGATGTTCTCCACGAAGTCCACGAACGCCTTACGCACCGCGTCGAAGTCGCCGTAGTGGTCCAGATGCTCCGGGTCGATGTTGGTCACGATGGCCACGGTCGACTTCAGGCGCAGAAAGCTGCCGTCCGACTCGTCCGCCTCGACCACGATCCAGTCGCCGTCACCGACCTTGGCGTTGGTGCCATAGGCGTTGATGATCCCGCCGTTGACCACCGTGGGGTCCAGACCCGCCGCGTCCAGCAGGGTCGCCACCATCGAGGTCGTCGTCGTCTTGCCGTGAGTGCCGCCGACCGCGATGGAGAATTGCAGCCGCATCAGCTCGGCCAGCATCTCGGCCCGGCGGACCAGCGGAATGCGGCGCGCGCGGGCGGCCTTCATCTCGGGGTTCTCGGCCTTGACCGCCGTGGAATAGACCACCGCCGAAACGCCCTCGCCCACATGGGCGGCGTCGTGGCCGATGAAGATTTTGGCGCCCAGCTCCTCCAGCCGTTCGGTGTTGGCGCTGGCCTTGGCGTCCGAGCCCTGAACCGAATAGCCGATCTTCAGCATGATCTCGGCGATGCCGCTCATGCCGATGCCGCCTATGCCGACGAAATGGACAGGACCGAGGTCGAACGGAACGGGGCGAAGGCGTGCGATCATCCCAGCCGCATACACAGACGCGATGCGTTTTGCATCACCCTTCGCCGCCGTTTAGTCCACCTTAACCACAAGGATTCACCATTGCGGTCTCACTGTTGCGGGGCCGCGTTCCATGTCCGAGCTTAAGACCGACGTCATTCACCGTGGCGATTGCATCGAAGTGCTGAAAAGCCTGCCCGACGCCTCGGTCGACATGGTCTTCGCCGATCCGCCCTATAATCTGCAGCTGGGCGGCGACCTGCTGCGTCCCGACAATTCCAAGGTCGACGCCGTCGACGACGACTGGGACAAGTTCGGCAGTTTCGCCGAGTATGACGCCTTCACCCGCGCCTGGCTGGCGGAATGCCGCCGCGTGCTGAAGCCCGAGGGTTCGATCTGGGTGATCGGCTCCTATCACAATGTCTTCCGACTGGGCGCGGCGATCCAGGATCTGGGCTTCTGGGTGCTGAACGACATCATCTGGCGCAAGTCCAACCCGATGCCGAACTTCAAGGGCACCCGGTTCACCAACGCCCACGAGACCCTGATCTGGGCCGCGCGCAGCCGCGACCAGAAGCGCTACACCTTCAACTACGATGCGCTGAAGGCTTTCAACGAAGACACCCAGATGCGGTCGGACTGGACCTTCGCCCTCTGCACCGGCGAGGAGCGGATCAAGGACGCCGACGGCAAGAAGGCCCACCCGACCCAGAAGCCCGAAGCCCTGCTGCACCGCGTGCTGCTGTCGGCGACCCGCCCCGGCGACGTGATCCTGGACCCCTTCTTCGGCACCGGCACCACGGGCGCGGCCGCCAAGCGGCTGGGCCGTCATTACATCGGCATCGAACGTGACGAGACATACGCCGATGTCGCTGCAACGCGCATCGCCTCGGTCATCCCCGCCAGCGCCGAGGATCTGATCGTCACTGGCTCCAAGCGCGCCGAGCCCAAGGTGCCGTTCGGCGCCCTGGTCGAGGCCGGTCTGCTGCAACCCGGCGACCGCCTGTATTGCCCCAAGGGCGAGCGCGAGGCCCGCGTGCGCGCCGACGGCTCCCTGGTCCACGGCTCCCTGACCGGCTCGATCCACAAACTGGGCGCCCTGTTGGAGAATGCGCCGGCCTGCAACGGCTGGACCTACTGGCGCTTCAAGACCGACCAGGGGCTGAAATCCATCGACGCCCTGAGGTCGGAAGTGCGCGCCGCGATGTGATCAGCTGGTGCGACACCCCGTCGCGCCTGTCACATCAACCACTTACACCTTCCACGATACGATTCCGCACACGGATCGAGGGACCAGCTTCGCTGTAACCCGTCGAAACCATTGTGAAAATTCGCCGATAACGACGGAACTTCGCAGCTGCGAGACCATTGTTGTTCACGACCCGCCGTCGCGGTGTCGGAGCACACCGTCATGAAAATCGCCCAGATCACCCCGCTGTACGAGGCCGTCCCGCCCAGGCTGTATGGCGGCACCGAACGGGTCGTCGCCCATCTGACGGACGCCCTGGTCGATCTGGGGCACGACGTCACCCTGTTCGCCAGCGCCGACGCCCGGACCAAGGCGCGGCTGGTGCCGGTGCGCGATCAGGCCATCCGTCTGGACCCCGCCCCGCTGAAGTCCGACCTCGCGGCCCACCTGTCCATGCTGGGCGAGGTGCTGGACCGCGCCGACGAGTTCGACGTGATCCACTTCCATACGGACATGATCCACTTCCCGCTGTTCCAGAAATATGCGGACAAGACACTGACCACCCTGCACGGTCGGCTGGACATGAAGGACTTGCCCGGCGTCTATGCCCGCTGGAGCGAATTCGGTCTGGTCTCGATCTCCGACGATCAGCGCAAGCCCCTGCATTTCGCTAACTGGAAGGCGACGGTGCATCACGGAATGCCGGGCGAGCAGTATGTCTTCTCTCCGAAATCCGAGGGCTATCTGGCCTTCCTGGGCCGTATCTCGCCCGAGAAGCGACCGGATCGCGCCATCGAGATCGCCACCAAACTGGGCAAGCGGCTGAAGATGGCCGCCAAGGTGGACGCCGCCGACAAACGCTATTGGGAAGAGACCATTCGCCCGCTGGTCGAGGGCAATCCCCTGATCGAATTCATCGGCGAGATCGGCGATCATCAGAAATCGGCCTTCCTGGGCGGCGCCGACGCCCTGCTGTTCCCCATCGACTGGCCCGAACCCTTCGGTCTGGTGATGATCGAGGCCATGGCCTGCGGCACGCCGGTCGTCGCCTTCCGCTGCGGCTCGACGCCCGAGGTGATCGAGGACGGCGCCACGGGCTTCCTGGTCGATACGATGGAACAGGCCGTCGCCGCCGCCGGTCGGGCGCATCTGCTGGACCGCGAGGCCGTGCGCGCCCGTTTCGACCTGCGGTTTTCGGCTACCGCCATGGCCCGACGCTATCTGGACGTCTATGGCGACCTTCTGGCCCGCCGCCCGTTCGCGGAGGCGCCGATCGACAGCGTGGTCACGCCGATCCGCCCACTGGCGGAAGACCGCACCTTCGCCGCCCTGGCTTGAACGTCTTCGGCTGCGGGATCGAGGCCATCTGATTTTGCGATAAAATTCGGGCGACGGAGGTGAACCCTCCGTCGCCTTCATCAGTTCACCATCCAAGCGGCCATTCAGCGCCGTATTCGGGTGTGACACGTTCGGCCGAGGCCTCACAACCAACGGGTAGGAGACCGCATGGACGACGCCTATTCCACCCAGCTGACCGCCGGTGAATCCGTCGAGGCTTCCGGCCTCGAACAACTGATGGCGCTGAAGGACGGCGACACCTTCCTGGTCGCCGACGGCTGGGGCGACATGAAGGGCGGCGCCGACGGCCTGTTCGCCAACGACACGCGCGTCCTGTCGCGCTGGACCATGACTGTGGGCCTGCTCAAGCCGTCGCGCCTGTCGTCGGGCGTCAGCCAGGACAATGTCTTCTTCTCCTGCCACACCACCAACCGCCCCCTGCCTCCGATGGGCGGCCGATCCGCCCCGGCCGGCGTGCTGCATATCGAGCGCCGCCGCTTCCTGTGGGGCCGCCGGATGTTCGAGCGGGTGCAGATGGTCAATCATGGGGTGGAGGACATCCTGCTGCCCCTGGCCTTCGATTTCGGCGCCGACTTCGCCGACATCTTCCAGGTGCGCGGCACGCCCCGGGCCAAACGCGGGACCATCCACGCCCCGACCACCGACGGGCGGCGCGTCACCTTCCGCTACACCGGACTGGACGATGTGGAGCGGATTTCCTGCCTGGCCTTTTCCGAACCCCCGGCCCGGCTGACGCATCAGCGCGCCGAGTTCATGTTCAGCCTGCCCAAGGGCCGCACCCTGGACCTCTATATCGAGTGCGGCGTGGACAGCTGCGAGGCGCCCGACGACCGGCGCTGGCGGCTGAACGCCATTCAGGCGCGGCTGGCCATGCGGGCCAAGCGTCGTCGGGGTGCCTCGGTGCGCGGCCCCCGCAGCCCGCGTTTCAACGACTGGCTGGACCAGTCGCGGGCCGACATGGCCCTGTTGACCACCGACCTGCCGACCGGCCCCTATCCCTACGCCGGCACGCCCTGGTTCTCGACGCCGTTCGGGCGCGACGGCATCATCGCCGCCTGGCAGATGTTGTGGCTGGACCCGTCCCTGGCCCGTGGCGTCCTGACCTATCTGGCCTCGCGGCAAGCGACCGAGACCTCGCTGTTCCAGGACAGCCAGCCCGGCAAGATCATGCACGAGACGCGCGGCGGCGAGATGAGCGCCCTGCACGAGGTGCCGTTCGGCCTCTATTACGGCGGGGTCGACACCACCTGCCTGTTCGTGGCCCTGGCCGGCGCCTACGCCAACCGCACCGGCGATCTGGACCTGATCCGCACGCTCTGGCCCAATCTGATCGCCGCCGCGAACTGGATGCGCGACTATGGCGACAGCAATAACGACGGGCTGATCGACTATCAGCGCGGCGCCGACACGGGCCTGTCGAACCAGGGCTGGAAGGACTCCGAGGACTCCATCTTCCACGCCGACGGCCGCTTCCCCAAGGGGCCGATCGCGCTGCTGGAGGTTCAGGGCTACGCCTTCGCCGCCTGGAAGGCGCTGGGTGATCTGGGCGAACGGCTGCACGACGACCGCGCGCCCGAATGGCGGATGCGCGCCGAACAGGTCCGCGCCCTGGTCGAAGACAAATACTGGATGGAGGACGAAGGCTTTTACGCCGTGGCCCTGGACGGCGACGGGGAGCAATGCCGCGCCATCGCCTCCAACGCCGGCCATCTGCTGTTCACCGGCCTGCCGTCGCTGGAGCGCGCGCGGCGCGTCAGCAAACGCCTGCTGACGACCGGGTTCCGCACCGGCTGGGGCATCCGCACGCTGGAGGTCGGCCAGGCCCGCTTCAATCCGATGAGCTATCATAACGGCTCGGTCTGGCCGCACGACACGGCCATGGCCGCCGCCGGCATGGCCAACTATGGCGAGCGGGATGCAGTGGCGGAGATTCTGGCCGAAATCTACGCCGCCGCAGCCCATTTCCATCTGCGGCTGCCCGAACTGTTCTGCGGTTTCCGGCGGGAGCCGGGCGAGCCGCCCATCGCCTATCCGGTCGCCTGCCTGCCCCAGGCCTGGGCCGCCGGGTCGGTCTTCCTGATGCTTCAGGCCACCCTGGGCCTGACCATCGACGCCTGGAACGAGACGGTCGATCTGACCGATCCCGTTCTGCCCGCCGGTCTGGACAGGCTGAACATCACCGGACTGGAGATCGGCGCCTCGGTCGTCGATCTGAACATCCAGCACCTGGAAGGCCGCGCCGTCGTCATCCCCCGCCACAAAACCGGCAAGGTCGCGATCCGCACCCTGCGCTGATCAGGCGGCGTTCCTAGCCAGCCAGTCGCGCAGGGCCTGGTTCATTCGGGTCTGCCAACCGGCGCCGTCCCGTTTGAACGCGGCCAGAACATCGGCGTCGAACCTTATGGTGGTCGAGACCTTGTCCGTCCCCCTGGGCCGCCCCCGTCCGACCAGCGTCTCTCCGCGATGGTGATCCGCCTTTTCGAACCAGGCGTCGTCCAGCTCGGGCGCGTCGTCAGGATCGACCCAGTCGATCTTCGTAGCGTCGCTGTTCACGGTCATTGGCCTTCCTCATCGAAATGACGTGGCGCGCCTCGCCGCGCGGCGTCCACACTAGAACCACCATCCGGTCCGTCAGACGCCCGATGGTGATCAGGCGCCGTTCTCCATAGTCCTGACGATCATCCTCGACCGTCAGATGATCGCCGTCGAACACGACCGCCGCCCTGGCGAAATCGAGCCCTCGCTCGGCCAGGGTGCGCTCACGTTTGCTCGGATCGAAAGTGATGCGCACGATTTTTGTTACTACAAAAACAGATCGGGTTCAATGAAGGCCCGATCCAGCGCCTTGGCGAAGACGGTGGGCAGGGCGGCGCGGGCGTCCTGGACCGGCATCCAGCGCCAATCCGCGTGCGGCGTCTGGCCCTGAGCGGTCAGAACGGTCAGCGTCAGGCTGAAGTGGGTGAAGACGTGTTCCACCGCCCCGGCCGCGCGCCAGTCGGCGGGGACAGGCGGCGGCCCAGACGGGTCTTCGGCGGTCCAGTCGCTGGTCGGCAGGCCCAGCATTCCGCCCAGCAGCCCCTTGTCCGGCCGCGTCTCCACCGCCACCCGGCCTTGCGCGTCAAACAGCACATAGGCCAGGCCCCGGCGATGCGGGCGGTCCGCCTTCCTGGCCTTGACCAGGAACCGCGTCGGCTCGCCGGTCGCCAGACCCCGGCACTGGTCCGAAACCGGGCAGATGTCGCACGACGGCGACCTGGGCCGACAGACGGTCGCCCCAAGGTCCATCAGCGCCTGGGCCCAGTCGCCCGGCCGGTCGTCCGTGACGAACAGGGCCGCCAGCCGACGCAACTCGGGCCGGGCGGCCGGAACCGGCGTCTCGACGGCGAACAACCGCGCCATGACCCGCTCGACATTGCCGTCCACCACATTGGCGGCACGGTCGAAGGCGATGGCCGCGACGGCGGCGGCCGTATAGGCGCCGACCCCCGGCAGGGCCAGCAGCCCGGCCTCCGTATCCGGGAAGACGCCGCCGTGATCGCCCGCCACCGCCCGCGCGCAAGCCAGCAGGTTGCGGGCGCGGGCGTAATAGCCCAGCCCCGCCCAAGCCCCCATCACCTCCGCATCCTCGGCCGCCGCCAGATCCTCGACCCCGGGCCAGCGCATGGTGAAGGCGTGGAAATAGGGCGTGGCGTGCGGCACCGTCGTCTGCTGCAGCATCACCTCCGACAGCCAGACACGATAAGGCTCCGTCCGCGCCGCGCCCGCCGCCGCCCGCCACGGCAGGCTGCGCGCATGGGCGTCGTACCAGGCCAGCAGCCGGGCGCGGATCGCTGAGATGTCGGGAGAGACGTGGGCCATGGGATCGCGCTATATAGGCCCATGCGCCGCCCCCTGCCCACAGACGCCGAGGTTCGCGAGATCCTGTCTCGTCGCCGCACCCGCCCGGCGCCGCGTCCCGTCCCCCGCGCGGGCAAGGCGCTGACGCCGCTGATCAAGAAGCTGGACGCCCAGTTCGGTCGCGGTGCGGGCGCGCTGGAGCCGCGCTGGCGCGAGATCGTCGGCGACCGCCTGGCCCGCGTCACCCGCCCGCAGAAACTGACCAAGGGCAAGGGCGGGGCGCCCGGCGTGCTGGAGCTGCGCGTCGCCGGCGCCGCCGCCCTTCTGGTCCAGCATCAGTCCGAGGACATCCTGGCCCGCGTCAATCTTTTCCTGGGCGCCGGCTCGGTGGATCGGCTGCGGATCGCCCAAGGGCCGGTCGCGCCGCTGAAGGACGCCGCCGCCCGGCCCAAGCGCGCCGCCAAACCCGCCCCCCTGCCCGCCCAGGCCGAGGCGGACCTCGCCGCCTCCATCGCCGCCGCGCCTGAGGAGCTGCGCGCCGCCCTGGCCCGCTTGGGTCGCGCCGCCCTTTCGCGCGCCGATCTTTCCCGCCGGGACGGGCAGGATTGACAAAACTTCGCCGCACCTGTTCTCGACTAGTTCAGGGGTTGCGCCATTCCGGGGAATCGCGCCGCCATTCGCCAACGATCCGACCGAGGAAATCCCATGGCCGACACTGAATCCCGCTTCGCCCGCATGAGCCGCCGCGCGGCCATCACCGGCGCAGCCCTGGCGACCATGGCCCTGGCCGCGTGCGGGGGCGCCAAGGGCGCGGCCGAAGGCGACATGAGCCTGGGCGCCCCGGAAGGCGCCAAGGTCACGGTGGTCGAATACGCCTCCGTCACCTGCCCGCACTGCGCCCTGTGGCAAAAGAACACCTGGCCGGCGTTCAAGGCGAAATATGTGGACACCAACAAGGTCCGCTACATCTTCCGCGAACTGCCGACCCCGCCGGTCGACGCCGCCACCGCCGGCTTCCTGGTCGCGCGCTGCGCCGGCAAGGACAAGTATTTCGACGTCGTCCACCAGCTGATGGCGACCCAGCAGGAGATGCTGACCTCCACCCCGCGCGACTGGCTGCTGCGCACCGCCCAGGCCGCCGGCCTGTCGGAACAGCAGTTCAACGACTGCGTCACCGACAAGGACGCCGTCGCCGCCATGGAGAAGCGCGTCCAGTTCGCCCGCACCCAGGGCGTGACCGGCACCCCGGCCTTCTACGTCAACGATCAGCAGATCCTGACGCCCGGCGGCGAGGGCGCCAGCCTGGCCGACCTGTCGACCGCCATCGACGCCGCCCTGGCCAAATAAGGCGACCCCGATGATGCGCCGCGCCGTCCTGGCCCTGTCCCTGACCGCCGCCTTGTCGATGGGCGCGGCGTCATCGTCGTTGGCCGCCGAGGCCCCGCCCCCCGTCACGACCCAGGATCACGTCCTGGGCCGGGCCGACGCGCCGGTGACGGTGATCGAATACGCCTCCTTCACCTGCTCGCACTGCGCGGATTTCCACAACACGGTCCTGCCGGCGTTCAAGGCCAAATACATCGACACCGGCAAGGTCCGTCTGGTTCACCGCAACCTGCCGACCCCGCCGGCCAATGTCGCAGCGGCCGCCGCCGCCGTCGCCCTGTGCGCCGCGCCGTCCAAATATTTCGACGTCGCCTCGGTCTTCATGCGCGATCAGGCGAACCTGGCCACGACCGGGGCTCAACCCTGGTTCGCCGCCGGGGTCGCCGCCAGCGGCAAGACCCGCGCCGAGATCGAAACCTGCCTGCAGGCCCCCGCCACCCGCGCGACGCTGGAGGCCCAGATCGCGGGCGCCGAGGCGGCGGGCGTGACCGGCACGCCAACCCTGTTCGTCAACGGCACGCTGGTCGCCGACCATTCGCTGGACGCCCTGTCGGCCGCCATCGACCCGTTGCTGCGTCGGTGATCGACTAGGCCGATGCAGTTCCAGCGGCTCCGGCTGGTCGGCTTCAAGTCCTTCGTCGATGCGGCGGAGGTCCAGATCGAATCCGGCCTGACCGGCATCGTCGGCCCGAACGGCTGCGGCAAGTCCAACGTGCTGGAAAGCCTGCGCTGGGTCATGGGCGCCAACTCGGCCAAGGCCATGCGCGGCCAGGGCATGGACGACGTGATCTTCGCCGGCGCCGCCGGTCGTCCCCCGCGCAGCCACGCCGAAGTCCAGCTGACCATCGACAACGCCCAGCGCCGCGCGCCCCAGCCCTTCACCGACAGTCCGGTGCTGGAGGTGTCGCGCCGCATCGACCGGGGCCAGGGTTCGACCTATCGCATCAACGGCAAGGAGGTGCGGGCCCGCGACGTCCAGCTGCTGTTCGCCGACGCCTCGACCGGCGCCAACTCCCCCGCCCTAGTGCGTCAGGGCCAGATTTCCGAACTGATCGCCGCCAAGCCCCAGAACCGCCGCCGCATTCTGGAAGAGGCGGGCGGGGTCGCGGGCCTGCATACTCGTCGGCACGAGGCCGAACTGCGGCTGAAGGCGGCCGAGACCAATCTGGACCGGCTGGACGACATCGGCCGCGAGCTGGAGACGGCGCTGAACCGGCTGAAGCGCGAGGCCCGTCAGGCCGAGAAATACAAGAAGATCTCGGCCGAGATCCGCGCCCTGCAGGCCGCCCTGCTGTTCGTCCGCTGGAACGACGCGCGTTTAGCCGCAGAGGCCGCCGCCGCCGAACTGCGCGCGGCCGACGCCGCCGTCGCCGAAACCACGACCGCCGCCGCCGCCGCCCAGACCGCCGCCCTCGCCGCTCAGGAAGCGTTGAAGCCTGCGCGGGAGGAGGACGCCGTCGCCTCCGCCCTGCTGCACCGCGCCAGCCTGGAACGCGACCGGCTGGACATGGCCGAACAGGCCACCCGCGCCGAGGTGGACCGGCTGAAGGCCGAGGGCGCCCGAATCGCCGCCGACGCCGCGCGTGAGGACGCCATGGCCGCCGACGCCCGGCGCGAACTGGACCGGCTGGACCACGAACTGACCCGGCTGAAGGCCGAGATCGCCGCCGCCCCCGAACGCGGCCCCGAACTGGACAAGGCGCTGCAAGCCGCCGAGGACGCGCGCAAGGCCGCCGACGCCGAGGTGGAACGTCTGGCCGGGACGCTGGCCGCCGTCGAGGCCCGCGCCGCCGCCGAGACGGCCCGAAAGCGCGACGCCGAGGCCCGGCTGTCGCGCGTGACCGGCCAGTTCGATCAGGCCCGGCGTGAACGCGAGGCGCTGGGCCCGCTGGAGACGCCCGAGCTGGAGGCCGCGCGTCAGGCGCTGGAGACCGCCCAGGCCGATCTGGCCGCCGCCCGTGAAGCGGTCGAGGCCGCCGAGGCCAAACGCGGCGAACGGGCCCGCGCGGAACAGGAGGCGCGCACCGCCGCCCGCACGGCCGAGGACAAGCTGGGGCGGCTCCAGACCGAGGCGCGGGGCCTGGCCCAGCTGCTGGTCACGGGCAAGCGCGACCATCCGCCAGCGCTGGACAAGGTGCGCGCCGACAAGGGGTATGAGGCCGCTCTGGCCGCCGCCCTGGGCGACGATCTGGACGCGGCGCTGGACGCCCGCGCCGCCGCCTATTGGGGTGGGGCTGAGGCGTCGGTTCCGACATGGCCCGACGGCGTCACGCCCCTGTCGGCCCATGTGCAGGCGCCGGATCAACTGACCGCCCGTCTCGCCCTATGCGGCGTCGCGCCGAAGACCGAGGCGGCCCGGCTGGCTCTGGTTCTGCCTCCAGGCGCCCGCCTGGTGACGACCGAGGGCGACCTCTATCGCTGGGACGGCTTCGTCAGCCGCGCCGAGGCGCCCCGCCCCGCCGCCGTCCGTCTGGCCCAGCGCACACGGCTGGCCGAGCTGGAGGCCGAGATCGACAAGGGCAAGCCCGCGCTGGATCAGGCGCAGACGGCCCAGAAGTCCGCCACCGAGGCCTTCCGCGCCGCCGAGGACGAAGTGAAGGCCGCCCGCCTGAAACCCTTCGCCGCCGACAAGGCCGTGACGGGCGCCCGCGACCGGGTCGAGAATCTGGCCCGCGAACAGGCCCGGCGCGAGGCCCGCGCCCAGGCGCTGGACGACACCGTGACCCGGCTGGAGGCCGAGGTCGCCGAGGCCAGGGCCGCGCTGGACGCCGCCCTGACCGCCGACGCCCCGTCCGAAACTGTCGCCGGTCTGCGCGAGGAACTGACCGCCGCCCGCGCCGCCGCCGACACGGCCCGCGCCGCCGCCCAGACCGCCCGTTCCGACCGCGACGCCGAGGCCCGCGACCGTCAGGGGCGCGAGCAGCGGCTGGGCGGCCTGACCCGCGCTCGCGACGGCTGGGTCAGCCGGTCGAAGGACAGCGCGGCCCGCCTCGCCGCCCTGGCCACGGACGCCGACAAGACCGCCGCCCTGCTGAAACAGGCCGAGGTCGCGCCCCAGGGCTTCGCCGAACAGCGCGGCAAGCTGCTGGATACGCTGACCGCCGCCGAACAGCGCAAACAGGCCGCGTCCGACGCCATGGCGACGGCCGACACGGCGGCGGGCGAGGCCGACCGCGCCAGCCGCGCCGCCGACGCCGCCGCCGCTCAGGCCCGCGAGGCCCGCGCCGGTCTGGCCGCCCGCGCCGAAGCCGCCGCTGAGAAGCTGACCGAGGCCGAGGCCACCTTGCGCGAGACGGCGCAGATGTCGCCGCAGGAGCTGGGCCAGAAGCTGACCGACGACGCCATCGCCCGCCCGCCCGACGCCGCCGGGGCCGAGAGCCTGCTGTTCGGCCTGGAGCGCGAGCGCGAGGCCCTGGGCGCCGTCAACCTGCGCGCCGAGGATGAGGCGGTCGAATACGGCGAGCGGCTGAACAGCATGAAGTCCGAGCGCATCGACCTGACCCAGGCGATCGCCAAGCTGCGCGACGGCATCGACGAGCTGAATGCCGAGGGGCGCGAGCGGCTGGTCGCCGCCTTCGACGTCATCAACACCAACTTCAAGACCCTGTTCGAGGCCCTGTTCGGCGGCGGTCAGGCCGAGCTGAAACTGGTCGAGTCGGACGATCCGCTGGAGGCGGGGCTGGAAATCTACGCCTGCCCGCCCGGCAAGCGGCTGTCGGTCATGAGCCTGATGTCGGGCGGCGAACAGGCCCTGACGGCGGCGGCCCTGATCTTCGGCGTCTTCCTGGCCAACCCCGCGCCGGTCTGCGTGCTGGACGAGGTGGACGCCCCGCTGGACGACGCCAACGTCGACCGCTTCTGCCGGATGCTGCATGAGATGCGCAGCCGCACCGACACCCGCTTCATCGTCATCACCCACAACCCCGTGACCATGAGCCGGATGGACCGCCTGTACGGCGTCACCATGCCCGAACGCGGCATGAGCCAGCTGGTCAGCGTGGACCTGCATCAGGCGGAGACCCTGGTCGCATGATCGCCGTGCTGCTGGCCCTGAGCGACCCCGCCCTCGTCCCGACCGGCGTGGGGCGGTTCGCCATCTACGCTGACGTGGCCTCCATCGAACGCGACGGCGACACCGCGCGGATGCGCGAGCTGCAGGTGACGGAGAGCGGCTTCAAGGTCGGGGACGTGGTCTATGTCGGCGGCTGGTCGCGGTGGGCGTTCGACTGTCGGGCGCGGACGGCGGATCGGTTGGATTTCGCCTCCCTGCGCGCCGACGGAACCGAGGGGCCCGCCACGCCCGACCAGGCCCCGGCCTATGACGCCGCGCCGGGCGGAGACGCGGCGGAACTGCTGGCCATCGCCTGCGCTTCCGACCGGCCCGCTGAGAGCCTGACGCTGGATCAGGCGATCAGGCGAGGACAGGCGGCTCTGGCGGACTGATCCCCTTGTCGGACCCTTGCGGCCACTCGATGCGGTCGCGCGGCAGGGCTTCGCGGCACTCGTCGCGCATGAAGGCCATCAGTTTCTCGCGGATCTCGCAGCGCAGGTCGAAGGCGACGCCGGCGGAGCGGGCGCTGGCCAGGCAGCGGACCTGAAGAACGCGCTCGGTGATGTCCGTGACCTGCATCACCTGGACGTCGCCGTCCCAGTGGCTGGACGCCCTGACGATGCCCTCGAAGGCGGTGCGCAGCCGGTCGATCGGCGCCTCGTAATCGACGTAGAAGAAGGCCACGCCGATCAGGCGGGCGTTCTCGCGCGTCCAGTTCTGGAAGGGCGTGGTGATGAAATAGGACAGGGGCAGCACCATCCGGCGCCAGTCCCACAGCTTGACCACCACATAGGTCGCGGTGATCTCCTCCACATTGCCCCACTCCTTCTCGACGATGACGGCGTCGTCGATGCGGATCGGCTGGGTCAGGGCGATCTGGATGCCGGCGACCATATTGGTCAGGATGGGCTGTAACGCCAGACCGGCGATGATGCCGACGACGCCGGCCGAGGCCAGCAGGCTGACGCCCCACTGGCGGAAGCCGGAAATGGTCATCAGGGCCAGGCCGACCGTGACGATGAACAGGATCACCTTGGCCACCCGCTGCAGGATGCGGGTCTGGGTCAGGTGTTTGCGGGCCAGCAGATTGTCCTCGACGGCGATATTGTACCGCTTCAGGTGCATGACCGACCACATGTCCAGCACCCCCGACGCCAGCCAGCCCAGCGTCAGGATGAACAGGAACAGCAGCACCGAACGAATGTCCGCCGAGGGTTCCGGGGCCATCGGCGAGACGGTCACGCCGATGCCGACGCCGATGATGATGATCAACACGCGCAGCTTGATCCGCGCCCGCTCGACCACGCCGCGCCAGAAGACGTCCCTGGACCTGACCACGCGGCGCAGGATGGCGAAGGCGATCTTGTGCGTCAGCCAACCCCCGCCGACGAAGACCAGCAGCACCAGGCCGGTGACGGCCCATTCGGGCAGCCAGTCGAACCGATGCCACAGGGCGCGGACTTGGCGGGTCAGGGCGATGATCTCGGGCGGCATGGCGGAGCTAACGCATCAGGGGAAGGCGGGTTGTCATTCTCCCTCCCCGTTCGGGGAGGGAGACGTCCTAGGTGCGCCCCGCCGTCGCCTCGGTCAGGTCGGCCAGGCGTTGGGCGGCGTCGGGGATGGCGACGCTGCGGGCGGCGGCGGACATGGCCGACAGGCGCTGGGGGTCGGACAGGACGGCGGCCAGGGTAGAGGACAGGCGGTCCACCGTCAGATCGTCCTCCAGGATCACCTCGGCGGCGCCGGCGTCGGTCAGGGCCCTGGCGTTCAGGCGCTGGTGGTCGTCAGTGGCGATCTTCAGCGGGATCAGGACGGACGGCAGGGCCGCGACCGCCAGTTCGGCGCAGGTCGAGGCGCCGGAGCGGCCGACGACCAGATGGGCCGTGGACAGGCGCTGGGCCATGTCGCGGAAGAAGGGGGCGACCTCGGCCTCGATCCCCGCGTCCAGATAGATCTGGCGGGCGGCGTCCAGCGTTTCAGGGCGCGACTGCTGCTGCACCTTCAGGCGACGGCGCAGGGGTTCCGGCAGGGCGGCAAGCGCGCGGGGCGTGGTCTCGGACAGGATGCGCGCGCCCTGGCTGCCGCCCGTGACCAGCACGTGGACGGGTGCGTCTGTAGTCGGGGCGACGTAAGGGCGGTCGAACAGGGCGCGGATTTCGGCCCGCACCGGCGAGCCGACGACATGGGACCGGCCCTGCACCCTGGCCGGCGCCCGCTCCAGCGTGGGGAAGGACGACGCGACCTGGTTCACATAGGGGGCCAGGATGCGGTTGGTGCGGCCCAGGACCGCGTTCTGCTCATGGATCACGGTCGGGCGCCGCGACGTGACGGCGGCGACCAGGGCCGGGGCGGACGGATAGCCGCCGAAGCCCACCACCACATCGGCGCCCAGCCGGTCGAAGGCGTCCCTGGCCTGCATCACCCCCTTGAAGATGGCGACGCCCGCCTTGACCAGACCCAGCGGGCCGAAGCCGGTGGCGGCGTCCAGCGCCAGCCGTTCCTCGGCGGGAAAGCCCTGGGCGTATTGCTCGCCGCGATGGTCGGTGGCCAGCACCACCCGCCAGCCCCGCGCCGCCATCTCGCGCGCCAGGGCCTCGGCCGGGAACATATGGCCGCCGGTGCCGCCGGCGGCGACGACGCAGAGCTTGGACATGGGGCGGGCGCTCCGAAAAAAGAGAGTCTGAATAGTGTACTTCGTCTGAAATCCAGACGGCGGGTCGTGAAAAACACCGTCTGAATAGTGCAATTCGTCTGAAATCGGGGATGGGCGGTCGAGGCGGAAGGGATCGGCCGCAGGATCGCACGGTTTCGGGGGATGGGCAGGAGACGGTCGCTGGTCGGCGTCAGGCGACTGAAATCGCTGGGGTGTCCTGGGCGGAAAGCGCTGGCTGGGGAGGTGAAGTCCTGAAAAGGTTCGTCACAACGGGCACGGCGAGGTCACAAAGGACACGACGAGACCGAATGCGTGTCGGCGACCCGCGCGATACCCAGGACGTTGATCGATCTGCGGCTTCGCCGCGCCGCAGGCGGTCAAGATTTTCTGGCCCGGCACGGTCCCGTCGTGTTCGTTGTGACCTCGCCGTGCCCGTTGTGATGAACCCTCGTCTGGACCACGCCGCCCGAGGATGACCAAACTCAGATCAACCGCCGGCCCATCGTCAGACTGGCGCCCGGTTCGTAGGCGCCGGGGCGGCGGCGGGTCAGGGCCAGCGCAAACCCCATGGTCAGGCCCATGGCCAGCATGGACGAGCCGCCGTAGCTGATGAACGGCAGGGTCATGCCCTTGGTCGGGATCAGGTTCAGGTTCACCGCGACGTTGATGCAGGCCTGAAGGCCAATCAGCATGAACAGGCCCGCCGCCGCCGTCTGTTCGAACGGGTCGGTCAGCTTCATGGCCCGGCGCATCCCGCGCACGACGATGAAGGCGTAGAGGCCGATCATGATCAGGCTGAGGACCAGGCCGAACTCCTCGGCGCCGACCGAATAGATGAAGTCGGTGTGCAGGTCGGGGACGTGGCGCTTCATCACCCCCTCGCCCACCCCGCGCCCCAGCAGGCCGCCGGCGCGAATGGCCTGGGACGCGCTGTCGATCTGGTGGGTGTCGGTCGTCTCGGGCGAGAAGAAGCGGCTGAGACGGTCGCGCATATGGCCGAACACGAAATACAGCGACACCAGCCCCGCCATGCCCAGGCTGGCCAGCACCGCCATCCATTTGAACGGCACCCCCGCCATGAAGAAGACGGCCATGAAGGTGGTGGTGATCAGAAGCGTCTGGCCGATGTCCGGCTGGATCAGCAAGAGACAGACGGTCAGGGCGTAGAGGCCGAAGGCGATGGTGACGCCGGGCACGCCCTGGCCCTTCTGCGCCTCGGCGAACATCCAGGCGGCGAAGACGATCAGGCCGGGCTTGGCGAACTCGGACGGTTGCAGGCTGAACGGTCCCAGGTTCACCCAGCGCGCGGCGCCCTTCACCGTGTCGCCGATGAAGGGCAGGGCCGCCATGACCACGATGGCGCCGAACAGGGCCAGGACCGCGATCCGGCGCACCCCGCGCGGCGACATCAGAGAGGTGGTCAGCATGACCGTCAGGCCGACGCCGGCGAAGACCATCATCCGCCAGGAATAGTGGAAGGGGTCGGTGATCGATTCATCGGCCAGGATGGCGGCAGGGCTGGAGGCGAAGCTGAGCGAGACGCCCAGCGCCATCAGGGCCAGGGCCGCGCCCAGCAGGCCGCGATCCACGGTCCAGAACCAGCGCGCGATCAGGCTCTGGTCGTTGCGGGAGAAGGCGGGGGTGTAAGGGGCGCTCATGCGGCGCTCTCCGGGGCGGAGGTCAGGGTCAGCACGGCGGCGCGGAAAGCCTCGCCCCGCGCCTCGAAATCGGCGAACTGGTCGAAACTGGCGCAGGCGGGGGACAGGAGGACGATCTGCTCGCCCCCGGCGGCGGCGGCGTCGGACGCGGCGGCGGTCACGGCGGCGTCCAGCGTGCGGGACAGGACGTGAGGAATGTCGCCCAGGGTCGCGGCGAAGGCGTCGGCCGCATCGCCGATCAGATAGGCCTTGGTCACGCGCGGGAACAGGTCGGCCAGGTCGTCGATGCCGCCCGCCTTGGGCACGCCGCCGGCGATCCAGAAGACGGACGGATAGGCGGCCAGGGCCTGACGCGCGGCGTCGGCGTTGGTGGCCTTGGAATCGTTGACGAAGCGCACGGCGCCGACCCGCCCCACCGTCTCCATCCGGTGGGCGAGGCCCGGGAAGGTCAGCAGCCCCTTGACGGCGGCGGCGTGGGAGACGCCCAGCGCGCGGGCGGCGGCATAGGCGAAGGCGGCGTTCTGGGCGTTGTGCCGGCCGGGCAGAGAGCGGGCGGGGGTCAGGTCGGCGAGGACCGCGCCTTGCGACTGTATGAGACCGGCGCTGACTTCAATACCGCTCATCCCGGCGAAAGCCGGGACCGAGTCCTTTGGGCGACCTAAGGGTTGAGATGCGGAAAGGTCGTGATCCCCCACATCATGTCCTGACGAAAGCCCTGGGTCCCGGCTTTCGCCGGGATGAGCGGAAGAGATGGTGATCACCCGCTGGGACAGTGCGGATGCGATCCCCTGCCCCCAATCCTCGTCCACGCCGATCAGCGCCACCGCGTCGGGCGCCTGATGGGCGAATATCCGGCGCTTGGCCGCCACATAGCCCTCCATGCCGCCGTGGCGGTCCAGGTGGTCGGGGCTGATGTTGGTCAGGATGGCGACGTCGGGGGCGAAGGTCGTGGTCAGGTCCAGCTGATAGCTGGAGACCTCGATCACATAGACCGCGTCGGGCGTCGGTTCGGGCAGGGCCAGGACGCCGATGCCGATGTTGCCGCCGACGTGGACCGTCAGGCCGGCGGACTTCAGCACCCAGCCGATCAGGGCGGTGGTGGTGGACTTGCCGTTGGTGCCGGTGATGGCGACGACGCGTGGCCGCTGGTCGGCTGGCCGGGCGGCCAGGGCGCGGGCGAACAGTTCGACGTCGCCGATGACGGGCACGCCCGCCTGCTGCGCCCGCTCGACCGTCCAATGTGGTTTCGGGTGGGTTAGGGGCGCGCCGGGCGACAGGACCAGGGCGGCGAAACCGGACCAGTCGGCGGCGGTCAGGTCCTGGACCTGAAACCCCTCGGCCTCGGCCTGCATCCGGCCCGACACGCCGTCGTCCCACAGGATCGGGAGGGCGCCCCCGGCATGAAGCGCGCGCGCGGCCGTGATCCCCGACCGTCCCAGGCCGAAGACCGCGACCCGCCTGCCCTCGAAACCGGGAACGGCGATCATGCCGATGCTCCGTCATCCTCGGGCTCGACCCGAGGATCGAACCGTCCGCCGCATGGGCGACTGTCCGGGCGCACGACCCGATCGGCGCCCGATCCTCGGGTCGAGCCCGAGGATGACGATTTGCAGCGAATAATCACCGGAGTTTCAGCGTGGACAGGCCGATCAGGGCCAAGGCGCCGGCGATGATCCAGAAGCGGATGACGACGGTGGATTCCGGCCAGCCCATCTTCTCGAAATGGTGGTGGACCGGCGCCATCAGGAAGATGCGCTTCTTGGTCAGCTTGTAATAGCCGACCTGGATCATGACCGAGGCGGCCTCGGCGACGAACAGGCCGCCGACGATGCCCAGGACCAGTTCGTGCTTGGTGGTCACGGCGATGGCGCCCAGCGCCCCGCCCAGGGCCAGGGAGCCGGTATCGCCCATGAAGATCTTGGCCGGCGGGGCGTTGTACCAGAGGAAGCCCGCGCCCCCGCCGATCATGGCGGCGCAGAAGATGGCCAGTTCGCCCGCGCCGGGCACATGGTGGACCTGCAGATACTGGGCGAAGACGAAGTTGCCGCACAGATAGGCGATCACCCCGAAGGCGCCCGCCGCCATCATCACCGGCACCGTCGCCAGGCCGTCCAGCCCGTCGGTCAGGTTCACCGCATTGGAGAAGCCGACGATGGTGAAGGCCGCGAAGGCCACGTAGAACCAGCCGATGTTCAGCAGAACCGCCTTGAAGAAGGGGAAGGCGATGGACGTCTCAAGCCCCGGCGAGGTGGGCGAGACGGTCATCCACAGCACGGTCAGGACGCCCGCGACCACGGCGACGACGGTCTGGGCCAACAGCTTCTGTTTGGACGTGAGGCCGGCCGAGGTCTGTTTCGTCACCTTGGCGTAGTCGTCGATGAAGCCCAGCACGCCGAAGGCCGCCGTCACGCCCGACACGATCCAGATATAGGGGTTGGTCAGGTCGCCCCACAGCAGGACGGCGACGCCGATGCCGGCCAGGATCATCAGGCCGCCCATGGTGGGAGTGCCGACCTTGGACAGGTGCGACACGGGGCCGTCGTCGCGGATCGGCTGGCCCCGGCCCTGTTTGGCCCTGATCCAATTGATGAAGCGGCTGCCCATGGCGACGGCCACGATCATGGCGGTGGCGAGGGCCAGGGCCATCCGCACCGTCTGGTACTGGACCAGGTTCAGCAGCGGATACTGGTGCGCGACGTCGGCGTAATAGAGGTACAGAAGATAGAACATGGGTGTCCCCTATCGCGTCGCGGACGCCGTGTCGCGGTTTTGCAGATCCGCCAGCGCCCTGGCCACCAGCGAGGCCTTGGAGCCGTTGGAGCCCTTGACCATGACCACGTCGCCGGGCGCGACCAGCAGGGGCGCCTCGGCGGCCAGTTCGGCGGCGGTCGCGCGCCACAGGCCGCGACGCGACACCGGCAGGGCGTCGTAGAGCCAGCGCATCTGCGGCCCGGCGGCATGGACCAGATCCAGACCGGCGGCGTCGATGGGACCGGCCAGACCCTCGTGCAGGCTGCGGCTCTGGTCGCCCAGTTCCAGCATGTCGGTCAGGACCACCACGCGACGGCCCGAGACAGGGCGGACGCCCAGGCTCCTGAACCCGGCGGTCATCGACAGCGGATTGGCGTTGTAGCTCTCGTCGATCAGGGTGAAGGCGCCGTCGCCTAAGGCCACCTGGCGCGTCTGGCCCCGCCCGGCCAGGGGCTGGAACGCGGCCAGGGCCTGAAGCCCCGTCTCCAGCGGCACGTCCAGCGCGTCCAGCATGGCCAGGACGCACAGGCTGTTCAGCCCCCAGTGGGCGCCCGACTGGGCCAGCCGGTATTCCAGCGGCCGACCGAACAGTTCGACCGTGACGGTCGCGCCCTCGGCATCCGGGCGGAAGTCCACGAGGCGAGCGTCATGACCGGCTTGCGATCCAAAGACGACGAGGCGGGCGTTCGCCGCGCGGGCGGCCTCGGCCAGAACCCCGGCGAAGGCCACGTCGCCATTGGCCACGGCGGTTCCGCCGGGGACCAGCCCCTGGAAGATGGCCGCCTTCTCGCGCGCCACCCCGGCCTCGCCGTCGGCGAAGGCCTCGATATGGACCGGGCCGACTGTGGTGACGCAGGCGGCGTGCGGGGCGACGAAGCGCGACAGGGGCGCGATCTCGCCCGGCGCATTCATGCCGATCTCGAACACCGCACGCCGCGTCCCGACCGGCATCCGGGCCAGGGTCAGGGGCACGCCGATGTGGTTGTTGTAGCTCTTGATGGAGCCGTGAGCAGGACCGGCGAGGTCGAGGCCGGCCTTGATCGCCTGGGTCACGCTGGTCTTGCCGACGCTGCCGGTGACGGCGCCGCGCTTCACATGGGGGGCGCGCTCGCGGGCGGCGACGCCCAGGGCTTCGAGGCCGCGCAAGGTGTTGGGGACGACGACGCAGGGGCCGCCCTCGACCCGATGTTCGACCAAGGCGGTCGCGGCCCCGGCGGCGAAGGCGTCCGCCGCGAACTCATGCCCGTCGCGCGCGCCCTTCAGCGCCAGGAACAGGTCGCCGGGGACGATCTCGCGGCTGTTGTAGGTGACGCCGGTGATCGGGCGGTCGTCGCCGTGCAGCACGCCGCCCGTGGCGGCGGCGACTTCGGCGGCCGTCCAGAGCGGGCGGGCGATGGTATCAGGCATAAAGGGACAGGGCCTCGGACGCGACAGCGGCGTCGTCGAAGGGGTGGGTCACGCCCGCGACGATCTGACCCTGTTCATGCCCTTTTCCGGCGATGACCACCACATCCCCTTCGCGCATCATTTCGACGGCGGCGGCGATGGCGGCGCGACGGTCGCCGATCTCCAGCGCCTCGGTACAGCCGGCGCGGACCTCGGCGCGGATGGCGGCGGGGTCTTCGGAGCGGGGATTGTCGTCGGTGACGATGGCGATGTCGGCCAGACGCCCGGCGATGGCGCCCATCAGGGGCCGTTTGCCGCGATCCCGGTCGCCGCCAGCGCCGAACACCGCGATCAGACGGCCGGTCGCATGGGGACGCAGGGCGTTCAGCACCGTCTCCAGCCCGTCGGGGGTGTGGGCGTAGTCGACATAGACCTCGCCACGCCCCGTCTCGGCGCCGATGCGTTGCAGCCGCCCCTGCGCGCCCGTCAGACCTTCCAGCGCGCCGATCGCGGCGTCGGGCGCATCGCCCGCCGCGATGCACAGGCCCGCCGCCACCAGGGCGTTGGAGGCCTGGAAGGCGCCGGCCAGCGGCAGCAGGATGTCGCGGACCTGGCCCCGCACGTCCAGGGTCAGGCGCTGGCCCTCCGGCGTCGCCGTGCGGCCGATCAGCGTCAGGTCACGGCCCCGCTCGCCCACCGCCATCACCCCCAGCCCGGCCATGATGGAGGCCGAGGCGAAGGCGGAATAGGCGTCGGAATCGGCGTTCAGGACGGCGGTGCGGCCGCGCGGCAGCAGGGTCTCGAACAGGCGCATCTTGGCGGCGCGATAGTCCTGCATCGTGCCGTGATAATCGAGATGATCCTGGGTCAGGTTGGTGAAGGCGGCGGCCTTCAGCGCCACCCCGTCCAGCCGGCGCTGGTCGATGCCGTGGGACGAAGCCTCCAGCGCGACGTGGGTGACGTCCTTTTTGGCCAGTTCGGCCATCAGGCGCGCAGCCTCGGCGGCGTCGGGGCTGGTCAGGCCGGGGCCGGTCAGGGCGTAGGTGTCGCGCCCCTGCTGACCGACGACGCCCAGCGTGCCCATGCTGGCCGCGCGATGGCCGACGCCGGCCCAGATCTGGCGGCAGAAGGCGGCGACCGAGGTCTTGCCGTTGGTGCCGGTCACGGCCACGCAGGTCCTGGGCTGGGCGCCGTAGAAGCCGCGCGCGGCGATGGCGTAGGCCCGGCGCACGTCGCCCGACGTGACCAGGACCGGGGCTGCGCCCTCGGGCGTGTCGGCGGGGGCCAGGACGGCGGCGGCGCCCTGGGCCAGGGCCTGGGGGATGAAGGCGCGGCCGTCGGCGGCGCTGCCCGGCAGGGCGACGAACAGGGCGCCGGGCGCGACCTTGCGGCTGTCGGCGGTGACGCCGGTGATGACGGGGTCGGACGTCACGTCGCGGCGCAAGAGGTCGGACAGGTGAAGCGCGCTCACAGCCCGTCCCCCGCCACGTCCTGATATTCAGGCACCTTCTCGCCCATGGCGGTGCGCCAGCGGTCCTCGCGCCGCTCCACGCCCAGGAAGCCGGCGATGCGGTCGGCGATGTTCCTGACGGCGGGCGCGGCGACATAGGCGCCGGTCTTGGGATAGGTCCCCGGCTCGTCCATCACGATCAGGATGGCGTAGCGTTTGCCGTTCAGCGGGCCGTCGACGGGGAAGACCGCCGCGAAGGAGCCGAGCGCGTGGCTGGGGTCGTAACGGCCGCCGACCAGCTTGTTGGCCGAGCCGGTCTTGCCGCCCACCCGCAGGCCGGGCGCGTCGGCGAAACCGCCCGAACCCTTGACCACGTTGCGGCGCATCAGGTCCAGGATGGTGCGCGAGGTTTCCTCGGTGACGACCTGTTGGGGCTGGACGTTGCGGGCGCCGCCCTTGCGCAGGGACAGGGGGATCATCCGCCCGCCGTTGGTCAGGGCGCCCATGGCCTGGATCATCTGGGCCGGGGTGATCATGATGCCGTAGCCGAACGACAGCGACGCCAGGGTCGAGTTGTCCCAGCGGCGCGGCACGACGGGCTTGGCCGATTCCTTCAGCTCGATCTTCGCGGCGTCCAGCAGGCCCAGCCGCTGGAAATAGCTGCGCATCACGTCCGGCCCCATCTGCACCGCCAGTTGCGAGGTGCCGATGTTGGAGGAGTGCAGATAGACCTCTTCCAGGGTCATCACCCGGTTCTGGGCGTGGAAGTCCTTGATCTTGCGGTCGCCGATCTGGAAGGCCTGGGAGGCGTCGAACAGGGTGTTCATGTCGGCGCGGCCGGTGTCCAGGCCGGCGGCGACGGTGAAGGTCTTGAACACCGACCCCATCTCATAGTGACCCGAGACGGCGCGGTTCAGCGTCGCGCCGTCTGGCGCCGCGCCGCGATTGGCCGAGTTGAAGGTCGGCCAGGACGCCATGCCCAGCACCTCGCCGGTCTGGACGTCGGTGACGATGCCCACGGCGCCCTTGGCCTGGTTCTTGATCGCGGCGGCTTCCAGCTCGTTTTCCAGCACACCCTGGACGCGCAGGTCGATGGACAGGGGGAAGACCTCGCCCCGCTGGCCCGCCGCGCGGATTTCGTCGTTGAAGGCCAGTTCGGCGCCGGACACCCCCTGCCCGCCCGTGTCGGCGTCGCCGATCAGGTGGACGGCCGAGGTTCCCAGCGGATAGGCGCGGCGATCCTCGGGCTCGAAGGTCACGCCACCCAGGGCCAGATCGTGAACGGCGGCCTTTTCCTGGGGCGTCAGGCCGGTCAGGGCGATCAGGCGGCGGTCGCCGGCCAGAACACGCTTCAGCCGGTCGCTGGAGATGCGCGGCAGGGCGCGGCGGATCTGGCGATAGGCCAGGTCGCGATCCCAGATCTCGGCCGGGTCGATATAGAGGCCGTAGTGGACGATGTTGCTGGCCAGCAGTTCGCCGTTGCGATCCGTCAGGTCGCCGCGCACCAGGGCGTCGGGATTGAGGCCCGCGCCGCGCCCGCCGCCGGGCGCCAGCAGCGCCTTGTAGGAGGCGCCCAGCGCCAGTCCGGCGAAGACGCACGAGAAGACCGTCAGGATCAGGAAGATGCGGACGCGGGTGTCCTCTTCCGGCCGGGCGTCGGCGCGGGCGCGTTCGAACCCATGCTCCAGCCGCCAGACCAGTTCCGACAGCCAGCGCCAGAAAGGCGACAGGCGGCCCTGCAGCCGCTCCTGGAAGTCGCCGCCCGGCGCGGGGCGGTGATAGCGATGGTCCTGAACGCTCATTGCAGCGCCTCATGTGCGGGCGCGGGCGCGGCTTCGTCGGATACGGCCGGGGCCGCAGCGGGGGCGGCGGCCGGTTTGGCGGCGGGGGCGGTCGGTTTCAGGGCGGTCAGCTGCCCCTCCCCGGCCTGGCGATGGACGTCGACCGGGGCCATGCCGATCTGGCGCGACAGGGCCTCCAGACGGGACGGCTGCTCCAGACGGGCGACCTCGGCGCGCAGCAGGCGGACCCGCTGGCCGTTCTCGCGGATGTCCTGCTCCAGCTGGGCGATGCGGCTGCTTTCGCGCGCGGCGGCGGCCTTGGCGGCATAGACGGACACGATCATGATCGCGACCAGGGCCACGCCGATGATCTCGATCCAGCGCACGCCGCGCACCTTCCAGTCGAACAGACGCTGAAGGGCCGAGCGGGAATAGGTGAAGAAGGGCGCCGTGGTCATGCCGCCGCTCTCCCATCGATCCGGCCCCAGGCAGGGGCTTCGGTGCGGACGGCGGCCCGCAGCTTGGCCGAGCGGGCGCGAGGGTTGGTCGAACGCTCCGCGTCGCCCGCCTCCCGCGCGCCCTTGAATTGCAGCGCGAAGCTGGGCTTGCGCGGATCGACGGCCATGGGGGCGTGGCGCGAACCGGCGGGCGCATTGCCCGTGCGTTCGGTCAGGAAGGCCTTGACGATGCGGTCTTCCAGCGAATGGAAGGTGACGACGGCGAGGCGTCCACCGGGAGCGAGCGTCGCCTCGGCCGCCTCCAGCCCGCGCTCCAGCTCGCCCAACTCGTCGTTCACGGCGATCCGCAGGGCCTGGAACACGCGCGTCGCCGGATGGATCGGCGCGCCGCGACGGCCGCCCAGGGCCTTTTCGACGACCTCGGCCAGATCGAGCGTGCGGGTGAAGGGCCGTTCGACGCGGCGGCGCAGGATGGCGGTGGCGACGCGGCCCGACTGACGCTCCTCGCCATACAGTTTGAAGATGTGGGCCAGCGGGCCGTGATCCCAGGTGTTGACGATGTCGGCGGCGGTCGCGCCCTCATCGGACATCCGCATATCCAGCGGGCCGTCGCGCATGAAGGAAAAGCCGCGCTCGGCCTGGTCCAGCTGCATGGACGAAACGCCGATGTCGAAGACGGCGCCGTCCAGCCGGGCCTTCCCGCTGTCGGCGAACGCCTGGGCCAGCCCCGAGAAGGGGGTGCGGATCAGCTGGAACCGGCCCGGAAAATCGTTCGCCACGGCCTCGGCGTGCGGCTGGACCGTCGGGTCGCGATCCAGGGCGACGACCCGGGCGCCGGTCTTCAGGATGGCGCGCGTATAGCCGCCGGCGCCGAAGGTGGCGTCGATCATCACGTCGCCGGGCGCGGGCGACAGGGCCTCGATCACCTCGGCCAGAAGGACAGGAGCGTGCGGCGCCTCGGTCACGACCCGCCTCCCGCCAGCTTCATCTGGGCCTGAAGTTTCAGAGCGCCGATCTGGGCCATGCCAGCCTTGGCCAGGGCGCGCTGCTCGGCGCGGCGGGCCGCCCATTTCTCGCGCGACCAGATCTGGAAACGGTCGTTCAGACCGACGATGACGACAGTGTCGCCCAGGCCCGCCTCGGCGCAGAGACCTTCCGGCAGGGTGATCCGACCGCCCGCGTCATAGGACAGGCGCACCTGTTCGCCCATCACCTGCCACTCCAGCGCCGAACGCTCCTCGGAGCCGAACGGCAGGGATTCGATCATCTCGGCATAGACGGCGAACAGACGGTCGCCGCCCGCCTCCAGGCAGTCGGCCTCGATAGAGGGAAAGATGAACACGCCGCCGGCGGCGCCGTTTTCGGTCGTGCGGAAATCGTTGGGGATCAGGAGACGGCGCTTGCCGTCCAGCTGCTTCTCGTAGGTCGAGAGAAACACGCCCTGCCCAATCGGACCCTTCGGCCCGTCCCTAGATGCCTGACGCACGCCCACCGCGCACGCCTTATCAGCCCCAAATCATGATTGTGGGATAGCATGGGATGAAATGGGCCTCAATGGGATTGAGACCAAGTTTTAACCATGTTTTGACGTGTGGCGACCTGAACACGGCTATAGAGCCGGAACATACACAGAACAGACGAAGTATTCACAGCCTGTGAGGCGTTCTAACCTTCGTTGAACAGACAATAGGTTAACGGCAGCAAACCCGCCGAAGCCGCGCCAGAACACCGAAATGCGGGGATAATACGAACGCGGATCGAGGCCGCCACAACGCCCGCCGCAACCACCCAATGGGCGTCAAGCAGGCCGAAGGCCGATAGACCCAACAAATGGCCTCAAGTAGCGCGAAGCGCGGTAGGCCAAGAAAAATATGCCAGACGGCCTGTAAGCCGGGTTTTGTTCCGTTCCTGAGAACGGCGACGATCATTCCTCTGGACCGACCATTGCTGATCGGTTCTCGCGACCTACCCGGACATCTGAGGCGGTGAGCCCCGCGAGCGAGCCCGCGCGATGTCCCTATTTGGTCTTGCTCCAGGCGGGGCTTGCCATGCCGTCCCTGTTGCCAGGTCCGCGGTGGGCTCTTACCCCACCCTTTCACCCTTACCGGCCTCGCAAGGCCGGAGGTTTGCTTTCTGTGGCGCTATCCCTCGGGTCGCCCCGGGCGGAAGTTATCCGCCGCCTTTTCACCGTGGAGCCCGGACTTTCCTCGACGGACGCGAAGTCCGCCGCGACCGCCCAGCCGTCTGGCGCGCGCTAGATGCGCCTTGCGACCGAAGGGGTCAATATCGGCGATGCATGATCGCGCCGATTGCGATATGATCGCGTCATGGCCTCCGCTGTTCCGAAATCCACCCACGACGACGAAAAGCCAGTCGAACGCGAGGCGCGGCTGGGGCGCATGCGCGTATTCCTGAATGAAGGTTTGGCCGACATCGCCGCCGGTCGATTCATCGAAGGCGAAGAGGCCGACCGTTGGCTGGAAGGCGAAATCGCGGAAGCAGAGGACTCCGCACGCTGAATGGCGCGTCGATATGCGCTGAGGATCGCTACGCGCGCCCAACAGGACATTCGGCAGGCCAAAGCCTGGCTGATGCAGCCGGGCAGCGGCTTGCGTGGGTCTGCACGCTACAGCAGGATCAATAGAGCCCTGCTTGATCTGAAGGATGCGCCGTTGCGATGGCCGGTCGGCGACTACGGGATGCGTGAGAGGCCGGTCGAAGGTCACTGCATCTTCTATCAGGTCGATGAGGCCGCTCGGCGTATCGCAGTGATCCGGGTTTATGGCCCCTTCCAGGACCGATCCGAACCCTAGTTCAGCACGCCCGTGACGCTTTCGGCGCTGGCGAGTTGGAGCAGGCCGACCAGGCGGGCGCGGGTTTCGCCGTCGGCGACGCCGTCGACGCGGCCGGGACGCCAGTGGCGCTGGAAGGCGCGGACGGCGGTTTCCGTATCCGCGTCATAGTCGCCGCCGGGCGTCAGGCCATAGCCCAGCCGATGCAGGCCGGCGCGCAGGACGATGACGCCGATGCCCTGATCCCCCTTCTGCAACAGCCCGCCCAGGGCCTGGATGCGTTCGGGGGCCGGTTCGAACCACAGGCCATGCCCCGCCTCGGCCAGACGTTTCCAGGGGAACCGTTCGCCGGGGTCTTCCTTGCGATCCGGCGCCAGATCGGAATGGGCGATGATCCGGCCGTCGGGAATGGTCCAGCGGCTGCGGATGTCGGCGACCAGGGCGATTACAGCCGCGATCTGGGCCTCGGGAAAGTCGCGATAGCCGAACTCGTGGCCCGGATTGACGATCTCGATGCCGATCGAGGCCGAGTTGCAGTCGTCCTCGCCCTGCCAGACGCCGCGACCGGCGTGCCAGGCGCGGCGTTCCTCGGGGACGAGCTGGAAGATGCGCCCGTCCTCCTCGACCAGATAATGGGCCGAAACCTTGGCCTCGGGGTCGCGCAGACGCGCCAGCGCGGCCTCTCCCGTCTGCATCCCCGTATAGTGCAGAACCAGCATGTCCGGCGGCGCACGGCGCGCGTCGAAATTGGGCGAAGGCGCGTCGATGGAGGCGATCATGGGAAGGCGATCATGGAAGGCGTCGGCTCAGCGGCCGTTGCGCTCCCAGCCATAGGCGACCCAGGCGCCGTCAACCTTGTGCGCCTCGATCAGGTCGGGATCGCCGGCGCGACGGCGCGGCGTCATGTTCCGCCGCGTCCGCATGACCAGACCGACCAGGAAGACCAGCACCCCGGCGAACAGGGCGATCACCGCCACCGCCGCCGCCGTGAAGACGGTCAGAACCGCGCCCACGGCCATGGCCGCGACGGCCGCGATCATGCCGGCGAGCCACATCACCGAGGCGACGATGCCGTTGGGGCGGCGACGGGCGGCCAGACCGAGGCTGGCGAGACGTTCAGGCTGGAACATGGATAATCCTTTCAGGCGATCCGGGGAACGCCTGAACCGCAATGTCGGTCCATCGGGCCTTGCGGTCAATGGACTGCGGCGCACCGCCGCGCTCTCGCCCTCCGTCAGAACATCGGCTGGTCGGCCAGGACCACGGCGCCCTGGCTGCGCATCCGGTCGCTGTTCACCCGCTGCATCACCGCCTGGGCCTGGGGATCGGCCATCACCCCGCCCAGCATGACCAGGGCCTTGGCGGCCTCGGTCTGGACGCCGAACATCTCGGAAATGGCCTCCCACGGCGACTTCTCCTTGGGGAAATGCTTGAAGCGCACGGACTGGTCGGCGGGGATTTTGGCCAGCGCCTTCGCCTTGGCCACCGCCTCGGTCAGGCCGCCCATCTGATCGACCAGCCCCAGCGGCAGGGCCTGGGCGCCGGTCCAGACACGGCCCCTGGCGATTTCGCGCACCCGTTCGGGCGACAGTTTGCGGCCCGTCGCGACGCGGCTGATGAAGGCGTCGTAGATGCGGTCCATCTGGCCCGAGAAGGCCGCGCGCTGGGCCGGGGTGAAGCTCTGGCCGGGCGAGAAGGCGTCGGCGTATTCGCCGCCCACCGTCAGGCCGCGCATGTCGACTCCGAACCGACCCAAGGCGTCGGCCAGAACGAACTTGCCGCCGAACACGCCGATGGAGCCGGTCAGGGTGGTAGGCTGGGCCACGATCCAGTCGGCCTCCGAACTGACCCAATAGCCGCCCGAGGCCGCATAGGCGCCCATGGAGACGACCACCGGCTTGCCCGCCGCCCGCGCCGCGCGCACGGCAGCCAGGATCTGTTCGGACGCCTCGGGCGAGCCGCCGGGCGAGGAGACGCGGAAGACGATGGCCTTCACGTCCTTGTCCTCGATGGCGTCGTAGATGGCCTCGGCCGTGTCGTCGGAATGGATGGAGGCGCCGCCGCCGAAGCCGCCCCCGCCGCCCCGGCCGGTGACGATGGCCCCCTCGCCGCCCACGATGGCGATGGCGTTGCGGCCCGAGCCTGTGCGTTCGCCCTTCTGGCTCAGATATTTGCCGAACTCGACGATCTCGGCGCCCCGGCCCGCGCGGGCCTTGACGGCGATCTCGGCTTCCTCGACCTGGCCCACCTTGTCGATCAGCTTGCTGGAAAGCGCCTGATCGGCCGTATAGGGGCCGGCCTCGACCAGGGTCTTCAGCGCCGGGGCCGTGGTCTTGCGGTCCTTGGCGGCGTTAGCCAGGGCGGTGTCGTAGATGGAGGTCATCCAGGCGGTCATGGCCTCGCGGTGGGGGCCGGTGTAATCGCTCTGGGTGTATTCGTTGACGGCGTTCTTGTATTCGTAGCGCTGCTCGAACTCGGGCTTCACGCCGTATTTCTGGAAGGCGCGGCCCAGGAACAGGTTGTCGGCCGAGAAGCCCACGGCCTGGAAGCCGGCGGTGTTCTGCATCCACAGCTCGGACGCCGAGGCCCCGACCATATAGGTGGACATCACGGCCCCTGCGGGCGCGAAGCCCTGGCTGTGGGCGATGACCGGCTTGCCGGAGTTGCGGAAGCGATGGATGGCCTGGCGCAGTTCGTCGGCGGTGGCGGGGGTCATCCCGCTTTCGGGCAGGCGGATCAGCACGGCCTTGACGCTGCTGTCGCCCTGCGCCTGATGCAGGCCGTCGACCACCTGGGTCAGGGCCAGGCCCGAACCGCCGAAAGCCGCGAACGGATTGGACGAGGGCTGGTCGGTGATCCCGCCGCGCAGATCCAGCTCCAGCACCGTATTGACCGGGATCGTCGGCTTGGACGACGAGGCGACGGCGACCGTCAGCAGGACCACGGGCACGACGACCACGAACAGGATCAGCCCGGTGAAGACACCCAGGACCGTCAGGAAGAATTGCTTCATCGGATGAGAAAACGCGCGCTCGCAGGCCGGAAATGGCCGAGCCAGCATAGGGGGCGCGCCGCCGCCGTCAAATGAAGCTGTCGCAGAATGCGACCGTGGGTGGCTGGCCACGTCGCAATGCGACCAAGGCGGTTGAAAAAAAGCGCGTCGTCCTTCCGGGGCGTCCAAAGGACGAACCCGGAATCCAGGGGGCTTTTCCGGCTCGATGAGCATCCGGCGCCGTGACGGCGGCCCTGGTTTCCGGGTTCTTCGCTGCGCTCAGCCCCGGAATGACGGCGGGGCGTTCACCATGCAAAAGGCCCGCCGTCGCCGGCGGGCCTTTCCTTCTTACTCGCCGATCAGATCAACGGCCGATGTCGTAAACGCCCGTGATGTCGATCCTCACCGTCAGTTCGCCGGCCGACACCGGGGTCGCCGAATCGGCCGAGGCCATCTGGGCGCGGGCGAACATCGGCATCGGCGGCTGGGGCGCATAGCCGCCGCCCTCGGTCAGGTTGCGGATGCCCGACAGCGGGACATTCAGCGCCTGGGCGTACAACTGGGCCTTGGCCTGCAGGTTGCGGACGGCCAGCTGACGCGCCTGGTTCTCGGCCGCCGTCGGGTCTTTCAGGCCGAAGCTGATGCCGTCGATCTGATTGACGCCGGCCGCCACCACGGCGTCGGCCGTCGTTCCCACCTTGGTCAGGTCGTTGATGACCACCGTGACGCGGTTGACCGCCTGATAGCCGCGCAGCTTGGGCGGCTCGTTCTGCTGATAGTCATACTGGGCCGACAGGTTCAGGCCCGAGGTCTGGATGTCGCGTTCGGCGATCCCTGCGCGACGCAGGGCGGCGACGACCCGCGTCATCTGGGCGGCGTTGTCGCGCATGGCGGCCTGGGCGGTCGGAGCCTCGGTCTGGACGCCGAAGGTGATGGTGGCCATGTCGGGCGCGGTCTTGACCTCGCCATAGGCCGACAGGTTCAGCGACGGCGCGGGCTGCATCATGTGCATGGCTCCCATGGACGGTTCGGCGGTCTGGGCCATGGCGCGCGGCGTGGCGGCGGCCATGAAGGCGGCGGCGGCGACCGCGCCGCCCAGGGCCAGCGTCTTCAACGCGGGCGTGGTCAGGCGTTTGGCGGGGGCCGTCAGGGTGCGGGTCATGCGGTTCGTCTCCGTATTCGATCCAGAAGCGACGGGCTCGTCGATCCGTTGCCTGGACCTTGGCCGTTCTCGGCTGAATGAACGCCTGTCGCGCCTTTGCAGTTTCCGTTCATCTTCGTGAATTCGACGAAAGATGCGCTTCCGGCGCGCCCTCGCTTGGCAAGCCGCGTCCGCGCCTGCTAGGCGAGACCTCTTCCGCCGAGGCGCGCCTTGGGGGCCTGTAGCTCAATGGTTAGAGCCGACCGCTCATAACGGTCTGGTTGGGGGTTCGAGTCCCTCCGGGCCTACCACCCTCCCTCAAACGAAAACGGCGGCCCCGAGGAGCCGCCGCATCGGATCGAAATGACCTGAACGTCAGGTGACTTTCTTGGCGACGGTGAAGCCCAGCACCAGGAAGACCGCGAAGACGATCAGGGCCACGACGAACAGAAGTTTGGCGATGCCGGCCGCCGCGCCCGCAATACCGCCAAAGCCCAGCAGGCCCGCCACGATGGCGATTACTGCGAAAATCAAAGCCCATTTCAACATTGTGTTCTCCTTTGAGGGCACAACGACAGTTGTCAGGGCGGGTTCCGACGCCGCCCAGGAAATCACGGACGCACGCGGGCCGCACGCCTGCCCTCCCCTTGCCGGGCGGACGGCCCTATATGGGCGCCTGATCGCTTTCGGAGTCTCCCATGGCCTATGTCGCCCGCACCGACCGCCCCGCCGACAAGGCCGCGCGCTATGCCGAGGTCGAGGCCGAAATCCTGGCGGTGCTGGACGGCGAGCCGAATGTCACGGCGCGGATGGCGACGGTGGCCTCGATGCTGGCCGACGCCTTCGAGCATTATTTCTGGACCGGCTTCTATGTCGTGGCCCCGGACAAGGCGGACGAGCTGGTGGTCGGGCCCTATCAGGGGACGCTGGGGTGCCTGCGCATCGCCTTCGGGCGCGGAGTGTGCGGGGCGGCGGCGGCGACGGGCCGGACGCAGCTGGTCGAGGACGTCCACGCCTTTCCCGGCCACATCGCCTGCGACAGCCGCTCGGCCAGCGAGATCGTGGTTCCGGTGCGCGATGCGTCGGGCGCCCTGATCGCCGTGTTCGACGTGGATGCGACGACCCCGGCCGCCTTCGACGCCGAGGATCAGGTCGCGCTGGAGCGTCTGATGGCGCGGGTGTTCGCCGCCGGTTGATCCCGCCGTGTCCGGCTCTATGGTCCCCGGCGAGAGGAAGGATCGGACGATGCAGCGGACAGTGGCGATCACGGGCGGACACGGCGTCCTGGGGCGGGCGGTGCTGGCGGCGGCGCTGACGGCCGGCTGGCAAGTCGCCGTCATCGACCATGCGGCGGGCCACGCCGTGCCCGAGGGCGTGCTGGAGATCGGCGGGATCGACCTGACCGACGCCGATCAGGCGCAGAAGGCCGTGGACATGGTGATCGCACGGTTCGGGCGGCTGGACGCCCTGTTGAACATCGCCGGCGGCTTCGTCTGGCAGACGACCGACGACGCCGCGCCGGCCTGGGACCGGATGCACGCCCTGAACGTGACCACGGCGCTGAACGCCAGCCGCGCCGCCCTGCCCGCGCTGAAGGCCGCGCCCGAGGGGCGGATCGTCAATATCGGATCGGCCGCCGCGCTGAAGGCCGGGGCCGGCATGGGGGCCTATGGCGCGGCCAAGGCCGGGGTCCACGCCCTGACCCAGGCGCTGGCGGAGGAGCTGAAGACCACCACCGTCACCGTCAACGCCGTCCTGCCGTCGATCATCGACACACCGGCGAACCGCAAGGAGATGCCCGACGCCGACCCGGCGACCTGGGTCGCGCCGGCCGATCTGGCCGCGGTGATCCTGTTCCTGGCCTCGCCCGACAGCCGGGCCATGACCGGCGCCCTGGTGCCCGTCACGGGCCGCGTCTGATGCGCAGCGACCGGGTCCGCAGCGTCCTTTATCTGCCCGCCTCCAATGCGCGGGCGATCGAGAAGGCGCGGACGCTGGATTGCGATGTCGCCGTTCTGGACCTGGAGGATGCGGTGGCGCCCGAGGCCAAGGCTGGCGCCCGTGACGCCGCCGTCGCGGCGGTTCGGGACGGCGGGTTCGGGCCACGCCTGGGCGTTCGGATCAATGGCCTGGACACCGACTGGGGGCTGGACGACCTGACGGCGATGAAGGCGGCGGGGGCCACGCTGGTCGTCGCACCCAAGGTGGAGACGCCCGAGGCCGTCCACGCCCTGTCCGCCGACCTGGCCAGGGGCTGCGCCCTGTGGGCCATGATCGAGACGCCGCGCGCCCTCATGGCGCTTGCCGACATCGCCACGGCGGACGGCGCTCTGGACGGACTGATGCTGGGCGTCAACGACCTGGCCAAGGCGCTGGGAACCGGCGTGTCGCCGGATCGCGAGCCGTTCAAGCCGTGGCTGGCGCTGCTGGTCGCCGCCGCCCGGGCCAACGGCCTGCTGGCCATCGACGGGGTGTTCAACCGGATCGACGACACGGACGGCCTGGCCGCCGAGGCCGCCCAGGGGCGGCTGTACGGCTTCGACGGCAAGAGCCTGATCCACCCGTCCCAGATCGCCCCCGCCAACGCCGCCTTCTCCCCGTCTGAAGCCGAGATCGCCCAGGCCCGCGCCGTGGTCGCCGCCTTCGCCGCCCCCGAGGCCGAGGGGCTGGGCGCGATCCGCGTGGATGGCGCGATGGTCGAACGGCTTCATCTGGACCAGGCTAAGGCCTTGCTGGCGCGGGCGGACCACAAACCGTCCCTCCGGTCACGGATTGTTACATCCGCCATTTCCAAGCCGGTCCCGCCGCGCTAGATCGTGCTGCATGTGCGAGCGGGGGCAACCCGCCGGACGATCCGAAAAGCTCAGGGACTGCAAGATGACCAAGTGGGTGTACGGCTTCGGCGGAGGCTCCGCCGACGGCGATGCGTCGATGAAGAACCTTCTGGGCGGCAAGGGCGCCAATCTGGCCGAGATGTCGTCGCTGGGCCTGCCGGTTCCGCCGGGCTTCACCGTCACCACCGAGGTCTGCACCCACTATTACGCCAACAACGAGACCTATCCGGCCGATCTGGAGGCCCAGGTCCAGGCGGCGCTGGAGAAGGTGCAGGGCATCGTCGGCAAGGTGTTCGGCGACGTGGCCAATCCGCTGCTGGTCTCGGTGCGGTCGGGCGCGCGGGCGTCGATGCCCGGCATGATGGACACGGTGCTGAACCTGGGCCTGAACGACCAGACGGTCGAGGGTCTGGCGACCCTGTCGGGCGACCGCCGCTTCGCCTTCGACTCCTATCGCCGCTTCATCACCATGTATTCGAACGTGGTGCTGGGCCTCAGCCACGACGATTTCGAGGAGGTGCTGGACCAGCACAAGGATCGTCTGGGCGTCACCGTCGACACCGACCTGACCGCCGAGGACTGGCAAAAGGTGGTCGCCGACTACAAGGCCGTGGTCGAGCGTGAACTGGGTCACGCCTTCCCGCAGGACCCCAGGGACCAGCTGTGGGGCGCGATCGGCGCCGTCTTCGCCAGCTGGATGAACGACCGGGCGAAATTCTATCGCCGGATGCACGACATCCCCGAAAGCTGGGGCACGGCCGTCAGCGTCCAGTCGATGGTGTTCGGCAACATGGGCGAGACATCCGCGACGGGCGTGGCCTTCACCCGCAACCCCTCGACCGGCGAGGCGCGCCTGTACGGCGAGTTCCTGATCAACGCCCAGGGCGAGGACGTGGTGGCGGGCATCCGCACGCCGCAGAGCCTGACCAAGGTCGGCCGCGAGGAGATGGGCGAGACCGCCCCCTCGATGGAAGAGGCCATGCCCGAGGTGTTCGGCCAGTTCGTGACGGTGGTGAACACGCTGGAGAGCCACTATCGTGACATGCAGGACATCGAGTTCACGGTCGAACAGGGCCGGCTGTGGATGCTGCAGACCCGCAACGGCAAGCGCACGGCCAAGTCGGCGCTGAAGGTCGCGGTCGATCTGGCCGCCGAGGGCGTGATCTCTCAGGAAGAGGCCATCAGCCGGGTCGAGCCGTCGGCGCTGGACCAGCTGCTGCACCCGACGCTGGACCCCGATGCGGCCCGCACCGTGGTCGCCGCCGGCCTGCCGGCCTCGCCCGGCGCGGCGACCGGCAAGATCGTCTTCGACGCCGACGAGGCCGAGCGCGCCGCCGGAATGGGCGAGGCGGTCATCCTGGTGCGCGAGGAAACCAGCCCGGAGGACATCCACGGCATGCACGCGGCGCGCGGCATCGTCACGGCGCGCGGCGGCATGACCAGCCACGCCGCCGTGGTGGCGCGCGGCATGGGCCGGGCCTGCGTCTCGGGGGCCGGTGAAATCCATATCGACGAGGCCCGGGGCGTGTTCACCGCGCGCGGCCGCACCTTCAAGGCCGGCGAGATCATCACCATCGACGGATCGAAGGGCGAGGTGCTGGACGGCGCCGTGCCGATGATCGAGCCGGAGCTGACCGGCGACTTCCAGACCCTGATGGGCTGGGCCGACAAGGTCCGTCGCCTGAAGGTCCGCGCCAACGCCGAGACGCCGCTGGACGCCAAGACCGCGCGCGGTTTCGGCGCCGAGGGCATCGGCCTGTGCCGCACGGAACATATGTTCTTCGACGACAGCCGCATCGCCGCCGTGCGCGAGATGATCCTGGCCGACGACGAGAAGGGCCGCCGCACGGCCCTGTCCAAGATCGCCCCGTTCCAGAAGTCGGACTTCGTGGAGCTGTTCACCATCATGGCGGGCCTGCCGGTCACGGTGCGCCTGCTGGACCCGCCGCTGCACGAGTTCATCCCGCACACGGACGAGGACATCGACGCCCTTGCCGCCTCGTCCGGCATCGACGCGGACAAGCTGAAGCGTCGGGCCAAGGAGCTGCACGAGACCAACCCCATGCTGGGCCATCGCGGCTGCCGCCTGGGCGTGGCCTATCCTGAAATCTACGAGATGCAGGTCCGGGCCGTGCTGGAGGCCGCGCTGGAGGTCAAGAAGACCTCGGGCCAGGCGCCGATCCCGGAGATCATGCACCCGCTGGTCGCCCTGGGTCTGGAGATGAAATATCTGCGCGAACTGACCGACCGCACGGCCAAAGCCGTGTTCGAGGAGGCGGGCGACAGCGTGGACTATCTGGTCGGCACCATGATCGAACTGCCCCGCGCCGCCATCCGCGCGGGCGATCTGGCCGAATACGCCCAGTTCTTCAGCTTCGGCACCAACGACCTGACCCAGACGACGTTCGGCATTTCGCGCGACGACTCCGGCCGGTTCCTGCAAGCCTATCTGGACAAGGGCATCTTCGAGACCGATCCCTTCGTGCGCCTGGACCAGGACGGCGTCGGCGGCCTGATCGAGATCGCCGCCGAGCGCGGTCGCGCCGTGCGGCCCGAGGTCAAGTTGGGCATCTGCGGCGAACACGGCGGCGATCCGTCGTCCATCGCCTTCTGCGAAAAGGCCGGGCTGGATTACGTCTCCTGCTCGCCCTACCGCGTGCCGATCGCCCGCCTCGCCGCCGCCCAGGCCGCGCTGAACATCGAGCGCGAGAAGGATCGGTAGGGGCCACACACCCCGTCATCGCATCAGCGGCGGAACCGCCGATCCTCGGGTCAAGCCCGAGGATGACGGGGGTGAAACCATCGAAAGGGCGGTCTCAGACGAGGCCGCCCTTTTTTCGTGTTCGTCACAAAGCCGCCAATCTTGACGGAACGCCGTGTGTGTCTTGGCGTCAACAGGCATTCGCAGCGTTTGACATCCTCTGGAACAGAAGAGGGCGTGACCTATTTAAGCACTCGCTGGATGGGGCTGATGATCGACCTGGTCATCACATCTAGGAGTTAATAAGAAACAATGCGTAACATTCTTCTCGCCGCCGTCGCCGTTTCCGCAATCGCCGCGCCGGCATTTGCTCAGACCAATCCCGAACCGCGTGGTTACGGCTCGCTGGGCTACACTCATCTTGAAGGCGACAATGCAACGACCGGCGCCGTCACGGGTCGTCTGGGCGTGAACCTGAACCGTTACCTGGCCGTCGAGACCGAAGCTTCGGTCGGCGTCAAACATGACGACTTCACCGTCGCCGGCGTCGATGGCGAGATCAAGCAGGAGTGGGACGCCGCCGGTTACGTGGTCGGCAAGGTGCCGGTCTCCGACAAGCTGGAGCTGTTCGCGCGCGGCGGTTACGGCCACACCGAGCTGAAGCAGAAGTTCCCCGGCGCCAACACCGACGTCGGCGGCGACAGCTGGAACTATGGCGCGGGCGCCAACTACTTCGTGGACGGCGTGAACGGCGTGCGCGCCGACTGGACACGCCGCGACTACCGCGACGACGCGGGCAAGGCCGACGCCTATTCGGTCAGCTACATCCGTCGCTTCTGATCCGAACGATCAGGTCAAATGACGAGGCGCGCTCCGCAAGGAGCGCGCCTTTCGTCTTTTCAGGGGATGTCAGGCGAAGTCGCCGGCCAGGGCCCAGCGTTGCGAGCCCTCGCCGAACGGGCGCACGAACCAGTCGCGATACTGTTCGAAGGCTTCGATGATCTTCTGGCGCAGATCGGGCGGATTGACCGCCTCGCCGCGCTGGCGCTTCATGGCGGCGACGCAATCGACCACCATGTTCTGATGCGCCGAACCGCCCATGCTTTTCAGCACGGCGGCGATGTCCTTGGCCAGGCTTTCCAGCACCTGCTTGGGCGTGTTGTGAGCCATCTGGGATGTCCCCTGTTCTCGACGGGAGAATGGGTGACAAAAACACGTGACAGTTTCAAGCGTGACCGCGAAAGAATCAGCATTGCCACGAATTAACCTGACAGAACGTCGGTCGAAGCCTTTGGTTCTGTCAACAGAGGACAGGCGATGAAAACTTTCGATGCAGCGGCCGCGACGGCCCAATGGCTGGCGACGCTGTCGCCCCAGGAGACGGCCCGCGCGGTCGCCTACACCCACGGATCGCACTGGCTGATCCTGTGGAGTTTCCTGGTTTCGGTGCTGGTCGCCTTCGTCATCGTGCGGATGGGCCTGCTGGTCAGGCTTCGCGAGCGGATCGAGCGGCGGCGTCGCCGCCCGGTGCTGGCCAGTTTCGTCGTGGCCGTGGTCTATGCGGCGCTCAGCTGGCTTCTGACCCTGCCGTGGTCGATCTACGAAAGCTGGTGGCGCGAGAAACAGTACGGCCTGACCAGCCAGGCCCTGGGCGGCTGGCTGGGCGAGGCGGCCATCGGCGCGGCGATTTCGGTCGTCGTCACGGGCCTGATGATGATGGCGATCTACGCCCTGATCCGCCGGGCGCGTCGGTTCTGGTGGGCATGGGCGGCGGGGGTGACGGCGGCCTTCATCGTCGTCGGCCTGGTGCTGTCGCCCTTGGTGATAGAGCCGATCTTCAACACCTATACGCCGGCCCCGAACGGCCCGGTGCGCGACGCCGTGGTCGCCCTGGCCAAACAGACCGGCACGCCGTCGGACAAGATCTTCATATACGACGGCTCCAAACAGTCCGACCGCTACACCGCCAATGTCTCGGGCCTGTTCGGCACGGCGCGGGTGGCCATGAGCGACACCATGTTCAAACAGGGCGCGGACCTGGCGGAGGTGCGCGGGGTGGTCGGGCACGAAATGGGCCACTACGCCCATGTCCATATCCTGTGGACGGTGGGCGTGCTGGTCGTCCTGTCGGCGCTGGGCTTCTGGCTGACGGATCGGCTGTATCCGGTGGCCCATCGTCTGCTGAGGGCGGATCGCGTCGGGGATATTTCCGATCCGGCGGGCCTGCCGGTGCTGGCGCTGGTGCTGGCCTTCCTGGGCGTGCTGGCCACGCCGGTCTTCGCCACCATGACGCGGACGATGGAGGAGGACGCGGATCACTTCTCCCTGGTTCACGCCAATGAACCGGACGGCCTGTCCAGGGCCCTGATCAAGACGGCCGAATACCGCGCCCCGTCGCCCTCGGCGGTGGAGGAGTTCCTGTTCTACGACCACCCCAGCGTCGAGAACCGCATCCGTCGCGCGATGGAATGGAAGGCGGCGCATCCGACCGGCGCGCGCCCGGCCGGCTGACGCCGCCCCTCGGGCGTCAGGCGCGTTTGCGAACGAAGACGGTCCCGGCCGAATAGCCGGCGCCGAAGCTGCAGATCAGGCCCGTCTCGCCCTGCGCGAACCCGTCGTTGTGCAGGTGGAAGGCGATGATCGACCCGGCCGAGGAGGTGTTGGCGTAGTCGTCCAGGATGATGACGTTCTCGTCCGACGACGGTTCGCGCCCCAGCACCTTCTTGCCGATCATCGTGTTCATATTGATGTTGGCCTGGTGCAGCCACAGCCGCTTCAGCCCGTGCGGATCGACGCCCAGCTCGCCCGCGTGATCCACGATCATGTCCGACACCATCGGCACCACGTCGCGGAACACCTTGCGGCCCTGCTGGATGAACAGCTTGTCGTTCTGGACGCTGTCGTCCGCCTGGGGGCTGTCCAGATGGGCGGTGTCGCGCGCATTGCGGTTCAGGAAGCCGAAGTTGTTGCGGATGTTGTTCGAGAAGGTCGTCTTCAGCCGCGTGCCCAGCACGTCCCAGCCGCCCGGCCCCGCCGTGTCGGACGATTCCACGATCACCGCCGTCGCCACGTCGCCGAAGATGAAATGGCTGTCGCGGTCGGTGAAGTTCAGATGGGCCGAACAGACCTCGGGGTTGACCATCAGCACGGCCTTGACCGAACCGCCGCCGATGAAGTCCGTCGCCGTCTTGATGCCGAAGGTCGCCGAACTGCACGCCACATTCATGTCGAAGGCGAAACCCTCGATCCCCAGCGCCTGCTGAACCTCGATGGCGATGGCCGGATAGGCGCGCTGCATGTTCGATGCGGCGCACAGGACGGCGCCGATCTCCGAGACCGGCTTGCCCCAGGCCGCGATCGCCTGACGCGCCGCCTTGACCGCCATCTCGGCCAGGATCGACAGTTCGTCGTTGGACCGTTCGGCCAGGTTCGGGGCCATCCGCTCGGGGTCGATGATCCCGGCCTTGTCCAGCACGAACCGGCTCTTGATGCCCGACGCCTTTTCGATGAACTCGGGCGAGGAATGGGATTTCGCCTCCAGTTCGCCGGCCTCGATCCGGGCGGCGTGGCGGGCGTTCCAGCCGTCGGCCCAGGCGTTGTAGCTGTCGACCAATTCGGCGTTGGACACCGACTGTTCGGGGGTGAAGAGGCCGGTGGCGGCGATGACGGCGTGGGTCACGGGAAGCGGGTTTCCTTTACGAACCCCCTTAATAGGACGGCGGCGGCCTGCGGTCGAGACTGGCGACGATCCCCGCCGCCCAACGCTGCACCTGACCGCGCGGCGCCCTTGGCGTCGGCTGGTCGCGCGCGGCGATCAGCCGGTCCACCAGATCCTCGGCCTCGCAGGGCCAGCCCTCGGGCGTGACATAGAGGGGATAGGCGATCAGGGCGGCGTGGACCAGATGATCGACCGTCGCTCGGCGGCTGCGGCGTTCGAACCCCAGCCGGTCGTCGGTCAGCCCCCATCCGGCATAGAAGGGGCGGCCATAGACCGACACCGCCTTGCCCCGCATCAGGGCCTCGAACCCCGTCAGGGAGGTCAGGGTCGCCACCCGCCGACAGGCGTTCAGGCAGTCCACGATGTCCAGCCCGTCGCCCACCGCATCGACCGAGGCCATGGCCCCGGCGTCCAGCCGCCCCGGCCGGTTGCCCGCCAGAACGTCGGGATGGTTGCGATAGACCAGAAAGGCGTTCGGATGATCGCGCCGCGCCGCCTCGACCAGGGCCGAGTTGGTGTTCAGATCGGCTTCGCAGCCCAGCAGGATCGACTTGTCGTTCTCCACCTGACCGACCACCAGCAGGATGTCGCGATCATTGGGCCACCCGGTCGGCGCCTGCCCCTTCAGATTGTATTTCGACAGGCCCGCATCGACCACGCGGGTCCGCAAGCCCGCCGCCCGCGCCAGCTGAACCGGCGACAGGTCCGACGCCTCGATCAGGGTCTCCAGCCGCGAGGGCCGCGACGGGTCGTAATAGACGCCCTGATCGTCCAGGGCGACCGACAGGGCGCCGACGAAATCGGACCCCAGACCGCGCGAGCGGATGAAGCCGTCCTCCATCCGCACCGTGGGGCCGTCGAAACCGGCGGCGGCCTGGCGCGTCGCCTCGCTCTCCTTGCCCGCCCACCAGATCAGCCGGCCGTCGGTCGCGTTCGCATGGGCGGCGGCGCGCGAGGGCGACATGAAATAGCGCATCGTCGCCTTGGGCGAGTTCAGCAGGCGTCGCACCGGCGGGCGCTTGGCGGGCGCGAACCCGACCGCCGACCACCACCCCGCCAGCCGGTCGGCCCGGTCGCGCAGCGCGATCAACCGTTCCAGCGCCTGTTCGGCCTCGCACCTTTGGCCCGTGACCGGATCGACATAGCGGCTGTAGGCGATCAGGGCGGCGGCGGCGACCTGTTCGATGGACCGCGCCGCGCCGCGCCGTCCGGTCTGGACCGCATCGGTCGTCAGGCCCCAGCCGGAATAGAAGGGCGCCCCGAAACACCGCACCGGCAGCCCCCGCAACAGGGCCTCGAACCCCAGGGCCGAGGTCACGCAATAGACCGCATCCACCGCCGCCAGCAGGTCGGCGGGCCGCACATCGGCGTCGATCAGGGTGACGCCGTCCAGGTCGGTGACGCATCCGCGCTTTCGCCCCGCCGCCACCGCCGGATGGCGTTTGACGATCAGCTGGGCGTCCGGCTCGTCGCGCCGCGCGGCGGCGATCATCTCGTCGAAGCTCCCGGCCGTCGCGAGGCCATGGGCGATGGAGGCGTCCCCAAACGTCTGATCCACGATCAGCACCCGGCGACCGGGCTTCAGCAGCCCGGCGTCCAGCGGCCCGCCCATATTGGTCTTTGACACCCCCGAGGCGACGATCCGGTCGATCAGACCCCGCGCCCGCGCCGCCATGGCCGCGTCGCACCAGTCGTCGGCGCCCGCGATCAGATGCTCCAGCCGGCTGGGCCGCGTCGCATCGTAATAGACGCCGATGTCATCCACGATCAGGCTGAGGCTCGTCGCCCCCGCCTCGCCGATCCCGACCGACCGCAGAAACCCGTCCTCCAGCGCCACATAGGGCCGCCCGTTCTTCCCGGCCCACCGTCGCCCCGCCGCCGCCGTCGGCTTCATCCCCCAACCCAGCACCGCCCGCACATCATCCCCCGACAGGCGCCGCAGGTCGTAATCGGCCAGAAACACGTCGAGGAACGGAACCTTCAACACGCCCGGCGCACACACCCAAGCGGGGATTTTCGAAGGCGTGTCGGTCGGTAGGGTCAAGGCGGGTCCGGTGCAGGCTCGAACGCGGATGTTTAGGACAAACCGCTGAGCATCGCCATAATCCACTCCCTTGAGTGGGTCGCAAACGGGTGGGCGATAATCTCCTCCCCACTCGTGGGGAGGGGGACCGCGAAGCGGTGGAGGGGGTCTTGACGCACGAAGGGTCTGTGTCGCGAGCAAGGGTATTGCGGCGCAGGTTGACTCCGCCGGAGGCTCGGTTGTGGGTCCACCTGCGCCGCCGCGCGCTCGATGGCCTGAAGTTCCGCCGCCAGCATCCGGTCGGCGTCTATGTGCTCGACTTCTATTGCGCCGAAGCGACGCTGGCGATCGAGGTCGACGGCGAAACCCACATCGACCGGGGCGACCACGATGCCCGACGCACACGCTGGCTGGAACGACAGGAAATCGCCGTCATCCGCATTCCGGCGGAACAGGTGCGGGTGAACCTGGATGTCGTGCTGACCTTCATCGCCTCGACCGCCAGAGACCGAATCCGCGGCTAATCGTTCCTGGCTCCTCCCCATTTCATGGGGAGGTGGCGCGGCGCTTCTTCAGCGACGTGACGGAGGGGGTCTCGGCCGCATTGCAAGCGCCTGTGGGACGTCGAAAACCCCTCCACCGCTTCGCGGTCCCCCTCCCCATTTCATGGGGAGGGGACGATGCGACGAAACCTGCCTGCTCCCCGTTCCATGGGGAGGTGGCTCGGAGCGTAGCGGAGAGACGGAGGGGTTCTCCCCTACCCCGCGATCTGGCCGAAGTCCGCGATCTGGCCCATGACGTCGCGCACCTGGCCCAGCAGTTTCAGGCGGTTGTCGCGTTCGGCGGGGATGTCGGAGTTGACCATGACCGCCTCAAAGAAGCCGTCCACCGGGGCGCGCAGGGCGGCGAGGGCCGTCATGGCGGCGGCGAAGTCCTCGGTTTCCAGCGCGGCCTCGACGGCGGTGTGGGCGGCGCCGACGGCGAAGGCCAGGGCGGTCTCGGCCTCGGGTTGGTCCGGCAGACCGGTCTGGACCATGCCGGTCGGCAGGGGGCCCTTCTTTTCCTCGGCGCGCAGGATGTTGGAGGCGCGCTTGTAGCCGGCCAGCAGATTGGCCCCGTCGTCCGTGGCGAGGAAGGCGGCCAACGCCTCCACCCGACGCACGATCCGCACCAGATCGTCGTCGCCCAAGGCGAAGACGGCGGCAACGAGGTCGTGACGCTGGCCTTGGTCGCGCAGAAGAACGGTCAGGCGGTCGGCGAAGAAGGCTGACACCTCGCCCCTAAGGGAATCGAGATCACGCAGCGTGAACCAATCCCCATCGTCTTCCATCCGACTTTGAACCACATCGCCGAAGATATAGTCAGAGGTGATGCGCGCAACGCCCAGATGACGTGTCCATTCTTTCAAGAACGCATCTCTTGCAGGCTGGGGATCGACTATTTCAAAGGTGATGGCGCCATCAGCCTTTTGAACAGCTACAGTTCGGCTTTGCACCAACGTCGTGAAGAGTAGTTGCTCTGCTCTTTCGATGATGGGTCGCAGCTGTACGCGGACCCCATTCTCCAGCACCAGCCGGATCACGCCCAGCGCCGCTCTTCGCAGCGCAAACGGATCCTTTGATCCCGTGGGCTTTTCGTCGATGGCGAAGAAGCCGATCAGGGTGTCCAGCTTGTCGGCCAGGGCGACGGCGACCGTGACCGGGGCGGTCGGCACCGTGTCATTCGGCCCCTGCGGCTTGTAGTGGTCGCGCACGGCGTCGGCGACGGCGTCGGGGTATCCGGCCAGACGGGCGTAATAGCCGCCCATGATCCCCTGCAGTTCCGGGAACTCGCTGACCATGCCCGACACCAAGTCGGCCTTGGATAGTTTCGCGGCCGTCTCGGCCTCGACCGGGTCGGCGCCGACCAGCGGGGCGATCTCGCGGGCAAGCGCCGCGATGCGTTCGACGCGCTCGGCCAATGTGCCAAGTTTGGCGTGGAAGGTGACGCCGGACAGTTTGGCGTTCCAGGCGTCGAAGCCGACCTTCTGGTCCTCGTCCCAGAAGAAGCGGGCGTCGTTCAGGCGGGCGGACAGCACGCGGCTGTTGCCTGCGGCCAGGGCCTTGCCGCCGTCAGTCGCCTCGACGTTTGCGACGACCAGGAAGTTGGGAGCCAGACCTTCGCGCGCCGGATCGCGGACGGCGAAATACTTCTGGTGGACCTTCATCGACAGACGCACGACTTCCGGCGGCAGGGCCAGGAACTGCGGGTCCATGTCGCCCAGGATCGGCGTCGGCCATTCGGCCAGACCCGCCACCTCGTCCAGCAGGCCGTCGTCATCGACCAAAACGAGGCCCCGCGCGGCGCAGGCGGCCCTGGCCTGTTCCAGAATGCGCAGCTTGCGGTCGGCCACGTCGATCAGGACGAAATTCTTTTCCAGCTGGGCGCGGTAGTCGGCGAACTCGCTGACCCGCAAGGGTGCGCCCGAGCCCATGAAGCGGTGCCCCTCGGTGATCGCATCGGACGCGATCCCGTCGATCTCGAACGGAACCACCTTGCCGTCGAACAGGCACAGGATGCGCTTGATCGGCCGCACCCAGCGCAGGCTTCCCGTGCCCCAGCGCATCGACTTGGGCCAGGGGAAGGCGCGCACGATCTGATCCACCGTCTCGGCGACCAGATCGGCGGTCGCACGCCCCTTGGACGACAGGACGGCGAACAGGACGCCGTCACGCTCCACCAGTGCCTCGCGGTTCAGGCCGGTCTTTCGCAGAAAGCCCTCCAGCGCCTGGGGCGGGGCCGAGACCTTGGGGCCCTTGACCTCTTCCTCGCGGTCGGGCGTGGCGGCGGGCAGGCCGTCGATCACCAGCGTCAGGCGACGCGGCCCCGCATAGGTGTTCAGCGCGTCCCAGGTCAGGCCGGCGGCCTTCAGCCGCTCGGACGCCATCCGCTCCAGGTCGCGCGCGGCGCCCTGCTGCATCCGGGCGGGGATTTCTTCGGAGAAGATTTCGAGGAGGAGTTGGGGCATCAGGGTCTCAAATCTGTCCGCTCATCCCCGCGAAAGCGGGGACCCAGCGCTTTGGGCGCAAAACCAGCGCCGTATGGGCTTCAACCGCAATCCCAGACATAGCGCCTCGCGACAGGACTGGGTCCCCGCTTTCGCGGGGATGAGCGGAAATGGAAATCACGCCGTTTTCCGCTCTTGTTCGACGTAAGCGAGGGCGCAGGCTTTGCAGAGTTCGCGGATGCGGCCGATGTAGCTCTGGCGTTCGGCCACGGCGATGGCGCCGCGCGCATCCATCAGGTTGAACAGATGGCTGGCCTTCAGCACCTGGTCATAGGCGGGCAGGACCAGCGGCTGGCCCTGGGGTCCGGTCATGGCCAGAAGGCGCGAGACCTCGGCGACCATGTCCTCGAACCGGCGCTTCAGCCCGTCCACGTCATAGCCGTGGAAGTTGGCCTCGGACTGCTGGCGCTCGTTCTCCAGAAAGACCTCGCCATAGGTCAGCCCCTCCTTGGTGAACTTCAGGTCGTACACATTGTCGACGCCCTGAACATACATGGCCAGACGCTCCAGCCCGTAGGTCAGTTCGCCCGAGACCACATCCACCTCGATGCCGCCCACGCCCTGGAAATAGGTGAACTGCGTCACCTCCATCCCGTCGCACCAGACCTCCCAGCCCAGGCCCCAGGCGCCGACGGTGGGGTTTTCCCAGTCGTCCTCGACGAAGCGGATGTCGTGCAGTTTCGGATCGATGCCGATGGCGGCCAGCGACCCCAGATACAGTTCCTGAAGGTTGTCCGGGTTCGGCTTCAGGATGACCTGGTATTGATAATAGTGTTGGAGCCGGTTGGGGTTCTCGCCATAGCGGCCGTCGCCGGGGCGGCGGCTGGGCTGGACGTAGGCGGCCTTCCACGGCTTCTGGCCCAGGGCGCGCAGGACGGTGGCCGGGTGCAGCGTCCCCGCCCCCACCTCGATGTCATAGGGTTGCAGGATGGCGCAGCCCTGATCGCCCCAATAGCGGTGAAGGGTCAGGATCAGGTCCTGAAACGCGAGCGGCTCAGTCGGGGTGGTCAAATCGGGCTCGGGAGGGGCTGCAAAAAAAGACGGCGGACCATAGGGCCCGCCGCCTCTCGCTTCAACACGCTGCGCCCGCCCATTTGGCGTGGGGCGCGCGCCGACCCGGATCAGTTCGGGGTCGGGGCGGTCGCCTCACCGCCGTTCGGGGCCGGATCGACCTGGCCGTCGGTCGGATTCTGGACCGGGGGCGAGGCGGTGGTGACGGTCGCCGCGGCCGGTTCGCCGGTCGGGGCCGTGGGAGCGGCGGCGGTCGCCTCGGCCGGGGCGGCGGCTTCCTCGTCGCCCATGGCGGCCATGGACTGGGCCGGGTTCAGCACCTTGTCGATCGGGAAGACCGCGCCGTTGGAGGCGTCAAGCTCGGCGCTGACCACCGTGGCGCCGTCGGCCTTGATGGCCGAGCCGGTGCCGTCCAGCAGGATCTGGCTGTCGGCGGCGGTCGGGACGCCGCCCTTCTTGCCCTGGATCTGGTCGGGCGTCACATCGGCGACGATGACGTGATAGAGCAGCAGCTGACGAAGCTCGGCCGCATTGGCCGGGTCCATCAGACGGGTGCGATCCGCCTCTGGCAGGGCCGCAAAGGCCGCATCCGTCGGGGCGAAGATCGAGATGGCCGGGCGGCTGGCCAGGGTGTCGGTCAGCTGGGCGGCGTCCAGCGCGGCCAGCAGCGTCGTGAACTGACCGCTGGACTTCAGCACATCGACCACGGTTTCGGCCGGGGCGGGCGTCGCCTGGGTCGCGGCGGTTTCGGCGGGCGCGGCCTCCTGCATCACGGGCGCGGCGGCCGGGGCGGGGGCCCGATCCGGGGTCTGGGCGGGCGTCTCGGTCGGGGTCTGCGTCGGGGTGGCCTCCTGAGCGAAGGCGGGGGCGGCCATCAGGGTGACGACGGCGGTCGCGGCAAGCAGTTTGGCACGAAGCATGACACTATCCTTTTTCTGTTTGAGGACCGTCGCGGGGAGACGGCGATCCGTTCCAGTCATCGGAACTGTGGTGTCCAAGTCGGAGACCGGCGATCCGGTTCCGGGATTTCGTTACAAACCGTAACTCTTGTGATGATCACGGCGAGACCTGGGCGAATGCTGGGCCGAACGGCTGCTGTCGCCGGTATTCGGCCACAAGACTGAGGCGTTACTGTTCCGCCAGACAGGTCGACTGAACCCAGGCGCTCGGATGGGTTTGGGCCAGAATGGCCGCCGCCGCCTCGGCCGCCTGAAGGCTGGGATATAGGCCGAACACCGTCGCGCCGGAACCGGACATCCGCGTCAGGGCGACCTCGGGCGTCGCGGCGACGGCGCACAAGGCGTCGGCGATGGCGGGCGTCAGGGCCACGGCCGGGGCCTGCAGATCGTTGCGCCGGGCCGACAGCCAGTCGATCACGCCGCCGACGCTCCAGTCGACGGGCGGCGCCGGACGATCCGCCGCCGCGACGGAACCGGCGTCATAGGCCCGATAGACCGCGCCGGTGGGCGACGGGACGCCCGGATTGAACAGGACGGCCGGCAGGGGCGGCAGGCGCGGTTCGTCGGTCAGGACGTCGCCCCGCCCCTCGGCCCAGGCGGTTCGCATCCGCAGGCACATGGGACCGTCGGCCCCGACCACGGCCGCCGCCGCCTCCAGCCCCGCATCGTCGATGTCCAGCGCCAGAACCTCGCGCGCCAGCTTCAGCGCCGCGCCCGCGTCGGACGATCCGCCGCCCAGACCCGCCGCGATGGGCAGTCGCTTGTCCAGCACGACCTTCAGCCCCGGCTCGCCTGCCCCGGTCGCCTCGCCCAGCCGGCGCAGCGCGCGCAGGATCAGATTGTCCCCCTCGCCCGACAGGCCGCCCGCGAAGGGACCGACGACCTCCAGCGACAGCCGCCCGGCCGGCGCGACCGACACCCGATCGCCCACATCGGCGAAGGCGACCAGGCTGCTGAGCGGATGATAGCCGTCCCCGTCCACGGCCCCGACGTGCAGGAACAGATTGATCTTGGCCGGGGCCAGGGCGGTGCAGACGGTCATGGGCCGTGACTAGCCCATGCCCCTGCATATTTCACCCGCCCATCCACCTCCGCTCGTCATTCCGGGGCCGAGCGCAGCGAGGAACCCGGAAACCAGGACCGCATCCGCCCCGCCGGACACGGCCATCACCTATGCACGCCTCCTGGGTTCCGGGCTCGTCCTTCGGACGCCCCGGAATGACGGTTCAGAGCCGGCGGATCAGTTGGAGACGCCCTGCCCCGTCGAACCCGGCCTATCCAGCCCGTCAGCGATCTTGCGTTCGACCTCGGCGCGGCGTTCGGCGTCGGGGTCCAGCACCAGGACGCGGTTCCACAGCCAGACGGCTTCGCGCTGGCGGCCCACCTTCCAATAGGCGTCGCCCAGATGGTCATTGATCTCGGCGTTGGCCGGCTCCTTGTCGACGGCCTGTTCCAGGGTGTCGACGGCGGTGTCGTACTGGCCCTGTTTGAACTGCGCCCAGCCCAGCGAGTCCTGGATGTTGCCGTTGTCGGGTTCCAGCGCATGGGCGCGGGCGATCATGGCCGCGCCCTCCTGGACCCGTAGCCCCTTGTCCACCCACAGATAGCCCAGATAGTTCAGCATGTCGGCGTCGTTGGGCGCGGCCTGAAGCGCGGCCCACAGCTCGGCTTCGGCCTCGGTCGTGCGGTTCAGGGCCTCATAGGCGGCGCCGCGCAAGAAGTGGACGTTGGCGCCCTGATCGGCGGCGTTCAGCACCGGGCCGTCCAGCAGGGCCAGCGCCTCGTCGTGCTGCTTCAACTGCATCAGCTGACCGGCCAGAACCAGGGCGATCTGGCGATTGTCGGGGCTGGCGGCGAAGGCGCGGCGCAGTTCGGTCAGGGCGTCCTGCGACTGCCCCTCCTCCTCCAGGCTGACAGCCATCTGGGCGCGGGCGGCGGCGTAGAGAGCCGCGTCCTCGGTCCCCACCCGCGACAGGGCGGCGCGGGCCGAGCTTTTCAGACCGGCGCGGGCCAGGACCTGGGCCAGCTGATATTCGGTCTCGGCGTCGGGATGGAGGTTTTGCGCAAGACGCAGATAGACGGCGGCGAATTCGTTGCCCCGCTCGGCCGAGGCCTGGGCGGCGGCCGTGACCAGGGCCTGGGCCGCGCCTTCGCGCAGATCGGGCGAGGCGGGGGGCCGTCCGCCCGTCTCGGCCCGTTGCAGGGCGCGCGCCACGCCCGGATCGACCGGCTGGACCGCCATGGCCGCGCGGTACAGGGCGATGGCCTCGTCGCGGCGGCCGCGCCGCTCCATGAACTCGCCATAGGGGCGTTTGAACAGGGCGCCGATGGTCGGGGCGTCGGCCGCCGCCTTCAGCTCGACCTCGGCCTCGGCGTATTTGCGGCGGCGCTCCAGCAGGGTCGCGCGATTGATGCGGGCGAAGGCCAGGGTCAGCGGATCGCCGGCGGTGGGCGCAGGCTGCAGCGCGCGGGTCCAGTCGCCGGCCGCCGCCGCGATCCACGGCGAGACCAGCAGCCCCGCGCGGGCGTGCGGCGCGCCGATCGGCTGGGCCGCCAGGGCGGCGTTGGCGGCGCGGGCGTCGCCGTGGGCGTAGTCCTGAACCAGCCGGACAAGCCGTCCGCCCTCGACGAAGGCGGGCGAGGCCGCGGCGTCGGTCGGCGCCAGGGCCGCCGCCACGTCCAGATCGCCGGTCAGCAGCGCCGAGGTGAAAGCCTGTTCGCGCACCCGGGGCTGTTCCGGCGTCAGCCGCTCGGCCTGGGCCAGCAGGTCGGAGCCTTGCGCCCCCTCCCCCTGCATCAGCGCCAGCTTGCCGGCCAGATACAGGCCATAGGCGCTGCGCCCCTCGGCGTTGGTCGGGACCGGCGCCCAGACCGCCGGAATGGCCGGAGTCGCGGGCGTGTCGGTGATGACGATGTGGGGATCGGAGGCCGCATCCGGGGTCGCCGGCGCCGTCTGGCCGGGAACGGGCTGGCCCGGCTCCAGGATCACGGCCGGCGGATGGCTTTGCGGCGTCGGCGCGGCGGGCGCGACGTCCTGGGCTGCAGCCTGTCCGGCGATGGCCAGGGCGACGACGGTCAGGGAGGCGGAGAACAGGCGGGAACGGGAGGCGATCATGCCCGGACCCTTCACGGTTTCCCCCGCCCCCGCAAGAGGACAGATGGCGTCTTGAGCGTTCCGCCCATCCCCGCGAAAGCGGGAATGGGCGGGTCCGAAATCACATATTCGGATAGTTGGGGCCGCCGCCGCCCTCGGGCGTGGTCCAGACGATGTTCTGCGACGGGTCCTTGATGTCGCAGGTTTTGCAGTGGACGCAGTTCTGGGCGTTGATGACGAAGCGCGGATCGGCCTTGGCCGCCTCGTCGCCATAGACGACCTCGTACACCCCCGCCGGGCAGTACAGCCGCGCAGGCTCACCGTATTCGGGCAGGTTGACGCGGATCGGGATGGTCGGGTCCAGCAGCTTCAGGTGCGCCGGCTGGTCCTCCGCGTGATTGGTGTTGGAGATGAACACCGACGACAGCTTGTCGAACGACAGTTTGCCGTCCGGCTTGGGATATTTGATCGGCTTGTGGTTAGCCGCCAGCTCGGTCGAGGCCGCGTCCGTTTTCTCGTGCTTCAGCGTCGGGATCGGCGACCAGCCGCCCAGCAGCGTGCGGCACCACATGTCGAACATGCCGAACGCCCCGCCCAGGGTCGTGCCGAACCTGGACAGCAGGGGCTTGGCGTTACGGACGAGCGACAGCTCCTTGTGGACCCAGCTCTTTTCGAAGGCGGTCTGGTATTCGATCAGTTCGTCGCCCGACCGTCCGGCCTGCACCGCCTCATAGGCGGCGTCGGCGGCCAGCATCCCGGTCTTCATGGCGTTGTGGCTGCCCTTGATGCGCGGCACGTTCACGAAGCCCGCCGAACAGCCGATCAGCGCCCCGCCGGGGAAGCTGAGTTTCGGGATCGACTGCAGGCCGCCCTCGGTGATGGCCCGCGCGCCGTAGGAGATGCGCGTCCCGCCCTCCAGGTGTCTTGCGATGTCGGGGTGGTGCTTGAACCGCTGGAACTCGTCGAACGGCGACAGGAAGGGGTTCTTGTAGTTCAGGTGGACGACATAGCCGACGGCCACATAGCGGTCGCCGAAATGATACAGGAAGCTGCCGCCGCCCGTGTGTTCGTCCAGCGGCCAGCCGGTCGTGTGCTGGGCCAGGCCCGGCTGATGCTGCTCGGCCGGCACCTGCCACAGCTCCTTCAGGCCGATGCCGTATTTCTGCGGCGACTTGCCGTCCTGCAGCTTGTGGCGGGCGATGATGGTCTTGGCCAGGGAGCCGCGCACGCCCTCGGCGATGAAGACATATTTGCCGTGCAGTTCGATGCCCGGCTGGAAGTCGTCGGTCGGCTTGCCCTCGCGGTCGATGCCGAACACCCCGGCGACCACGCCCTTGACCCGTCCTGCGGCGTCGTCCCAGACGACGTGGCTGGCGGCCATGCCGGGATAGACCTCGACGCCCAGCGCCTCGGCCTGTTCGCCCAGCCAGCGCGTGACGTTGCCCAGCGAGGCGATATAGCAGCCGTGATTATGCATGAAGGGTGGCAGCAGCGGCATCGGCAGGGGCGCCGACCCCTGCGGCCCCAGCAGCAGGAAGCGGTCCTTCGTCACCGGCGTCTCCAGCGGCGCGCCACGGTCCTTCCAGTCGGGGAACAGTTCGTTCAGCGCCTTGGGGTCGATCACGGCGCCCGACAGGATATGGCCGCCGACCTCGGCCGCCTTTTCCAGCACGGCGACGGAGATGTCCTTGCCGTCCTTTTCCGCGCGCTGCTTCAGGCGGATGGCGGCCGACAGGCCGGCCGGGCCGCCGCCGACGATGACGACATCGTATTCCATCACCTCGCGCTCGACGCCGTTCAGCGCCTCCAGCGGCGGCAGATTGTCGATAATGGCGTCCTGACGGGCGTTCTTGGCGCCGCCCTCGATGACGTCCTCGGCCATTTTTCCCCCTGAATCCCGGTTGTCCGTGTGGTTATGCCGCTTATCGGAAGGTGACGTGACGGCGGTCAAGGCTTATCGGTAGTCCGAGACATGAACGCGCAACCCCACGACATCGCTGCAGTCGAAAGCCTGCTCGCCTTCTGGCGGGATGCGGGGGTGGACGCCTGCTATGGCGACGCGCCGGTCGATCACACCCATATCGCGCCTCCGCCGGCGGTGAAGGCGGTCCAGCGCGCGACCGCCTCGGTGGCCCCGCCCCTGGCCGGATACGTCGCCGAGGACGCGGCGGCCGAGGCGCGACGTCTGGCCGCCGGCGCCGCCACGCTTCAGGATCTGGCCGCCGCCGTCGCCGCCTTCGAAGGCTGTCCCCTGCGCGGTATGGGCGCGACCCAGTCGGTGTTCGGACGCGGCAATCCCAACGCCCCGGTCCTGATCGTCGGCGAAGGCCCCGGCGCGGACGAGGACCGGATCGGCCAGCCCTTCGTGGGCAAGGCCGGCCAGTTGCTGGACCGGATGCTGGCGGCGACGGGTCTGACCGACCGGGTCTTCATCACCAACACCGTCTTCTGGCGCCCGCCCGGCAATCGCACGCCCAGCCCGCAGGAGCAGGCGGTCTGCGCCCCCTTCGTCGAGCGCGCCTTCGCCCTGTTGAAGCCGCGCGCGGTTCTGCTGCTGGGCGCCGCCTCGGCCAAATCCGTGCTTCAGGCCGAGGAAGGGATCATGAAACTGCGCGGGCGCTGGCAGGAATGGCGTCTGGCGGAAGGCGGCGTGTCCGCCCCCGTCATGCCGACCCTGCACCCCGCATTCCTGCTGCGTCAGCCCCAGGCCAAGCGCCAGGCCTGGGCCGATCTGCTTTCGTTGGCGGTTCGCCTTGAAACGGACTCGGTTGAAGAACAAGGCTAACGGCGGCATTGTGACATGCTGACGACCATCGCCATACACGCGCCGCCTTTGTGCTTTTGAAGGACGGCCGTCGCCAACGAGGGGGCCGCCGCTTATGCACCTGTTCCGCCGCGCGTTTCTCGCGCCGACGCTGGCTGTCGCCGTTTGCGCCATCTCGTGCGCGGCCTGGGCCGAGGCGCCCTATGCCGGTTCAACGGCCGATTCGAGCGCCGGTTCCGGCCGCCCCGTCGCCCTGAGTTCCGCCGATCGGATCTCCTACACCACCGCCTTCGACGCCCTGAAGCGCGGCGACATCGAGGCCGCCCGCGCCTCGGCCCGCCAGGCCCAGGATCGCGTCCTCTTGGGCCAGGTCGAGTTCGAAAGCCTGTTCCACCCCGACCACGTCGCCACCTACGAAGAGCTGACGGCCTGGCTGGAGACCTATTCCGACCTGCCCTGCGCCGACCGCGTCTATACGCTGGCCCTACGTCGCCGCCCGGACGGCGCGCCCGAGCCGACGCGCCCCGGCGGCGTGATCGGCCGGACGTGGAACAGCCTGGTGACGGCCGTGTCCGGCGGCGGCGGGGTCGACGATCCGGCCAAGGCCGCGCGCGTCGCCTATAACAACGACGACCTGACCGGCGCCTCGTCCGTCGGGCGCCAGATCGGCGACTGGTGGACGGTCGGCCTGGCGGAATGGCGACTTGGCCAGTTCCACGAAGCCTTCGCCGCCTTCGAGCGCGTCGCCAACGATCCGACCGAAGACCCCTGGGTGCGCGCCGGCGCCGCCTATTGGACCGCGCGGTCGGCGTCGCAGTCGGGCCGCCAGGACCGGGTCAACGAATATCTGCATCTGGCCGGTCAGTGGCCCGCCACCTTCTATGGCCAGATCGCCCTGCGTCAGCTGGGCGAGGAGCCGACCATCGAGAACATGGGGCCCCGCCCCTACGAGGCCGAGGCCCGCCTGCGCCGCGCCGCCTATGTGCCCCAGAGCGCCAGCGTCGAGCCGACCGCGCTGGAAGCCTTCGTCCAGACCGACGCCCGCGCTCGCCGCACCGTCGCCTTCTACGAGGTCGGCCGCCGCGCCGACGCCGAGACCGAGCTGCGCTCCAACCTTCGCACCGCCGTCGGCGACGCCGCCAAGATGTGGAACGCCCTGGCCCGCGCCATCCTGCCGGTCAACACCGCCGCCGAGGCCAGCCGCATCGACGCGACCCGCTATCCGATGCCCGACCTGACGCCCGAAGGCGGCTTCGTCATCGAAAAGGCGCTGGTCTATGCGCTGGCCCGCAAGGAGACCGACTTCAACGCCACGGCCCGCTCCAACGTCGGCGCCTATGGGCTGATGCAGGTGATGCCGACGACGGCGGCGGAACTGAGCGGCGACCGCGGCTTCGTCAGCGATCCGACCCGGCTGTTCAACCCGGCGGTGAACCTGCGGCTGGGCCAGGCCTATATCAGCCGGATGCTGGCCCTGCCCGCCTTCCAGGGCGACCTGCTGCGGGCCGTGGCCTCCTACAACGCCGGGCCGGGACCGATGCTGGCGGCGGTCAGGAAGCTGGGGCCGGACGCCGATCCCCTGCTGCTGATCGAGACCATCGACGTGCCCCAGGCCCGCGACTATGTCGAAAAGGTCGTGGCCAGCTACTGGATCTATCAGCGGATGTTCGGCGGGCCGTTGAAAACGCTGGACGCCCTGGCCTCGGGCGCCCGGGCCGCGCCCATCGCCCTGGACTATGTCGCCCCGCCGCCCCAGGCCGAGCCGGTCCTGATCGCTCAGGCCGGCGCGGTCGGCGGCGAGCGCTAGCCGCCTAGAAGATCGCCACCAGCAGACTGGCCCAGAAGGCCGCGCCGATCAGGGCGGCCAGACCATAGGCCGCGACCGGATGCATGACGCGCGGCGCCGCAAGTTCCGTTCGGGGCATGGCCGGGTGGGTCATTTGACAGGTCCGCGTGTGGGGTTCGCCGCGCCTTCAAGGTAGCGACATCGGCTTAACGCGGCGTCTGTCGAAATGGTTCTCAAGGCCTTAGGACGGTTTCCCGGCCTCCGTCTCCCACTGTCTGAAATCGGGATGGGCCAGAAGGACCGCCAGATAGTCGGCGCCAACGCCGTCGTCGCCGTGATCGGCGAGGTCGATCTGGAAATGACGCAGCCGCGCCGCGACGGGCGTATAGAAGACGCATGACGACCTTCTCCGACATTAACGGGCGGACGCCAGTTTCAGCACGATCAGGCCCGACGCCACCAGGGTCACGCCCGCGATCCTGAGCGGCGTCAGCGGTTCGCCAAGGAAGGCCGCCCCCACCGCAAAGGCGCCCACGGCTCCGATGCCGGTCCAGATCGCATAGGCCGTGCCCAGCGGCAGGGTCTTCATCGCCATCGACAACAGGCCGAACGAGCCGATCATGAAGACGATCATCCCGACCGTCGGCCACGGCCGCGTGAACCCGGCCGACGCCTTCATCAGAAAGGCCCAGACGACTTCCAGCAGACCGGCGAAAAGAAGGAACACCCAGGCCATGACACATCTCCCTGCAGGGCGCCGGGTCGTCCCGGCGTTGATCCCATGTGGGGGAGGTCGTCCTCCTGAAAGCGCGCTGAATCTGGGACAGCGGCGGGCAAAGTCAACCTCGCCACCCCGCAAAACCTTGACTCCTCGCCCCCCACGACCGACACGACCCGCCCATGATCACGCGCTATTCCCGCCCCGTCGCCGCCGCCCTCTGGTCGCAAGAGACCAAGTACAAGATCTGGTTCGAGATCGAGGCCCACGCCGCTGCCAAGATGGCCGAACTGGGTGTCATCCCGACCGAGGCGGCCCAGGCCATCTGGGCCAAGGGCGAGAACGCGACCTTCGACGCCGACCGCATCGACGAGATCGAACGCACCACCAAACACGACGTCATCGCCTTCCTGACGCATGTAGCCGAAATCGTCGGCGACGAGGCCCGCTTCCTGCACCAGGGCATGACCTCCTCGGACGTGCTGGACACCTGTTTCGCGGTTCAGCTGGCCCGGTCGTCGGACCTGATGATCGAGGGCGTGGACCGGGTTCTGGCCGCGCTGGAGACCCGCGCCAAGGAGCATAAATACACCCCGACCGTGGGCCGGTCGCACGGCATCCACGCCGAACCCGTCACCTTCGGCCTGAAGCTGGCCGGCTATCACGCCGAGTTCCAGCGCGCCAAACGCCGCCTGCTGACCGCCAAGGAAGAGATCGCCACCTGCGCCATCTCGGGCGCCGTCGGCACCTTCGCCAACGTCGATCCGGCGGTCGAAGCCTATGTGGCCGAAAAGATGGGCCTGCAGGTCGAGCCGGTCTCGACCCAGGTGATCCCGCGCGACCGCCACGCCGCCTTCTTCGCCGCGCTAGGCGTCGTCGCCTCCTCGGTCGAACGCCTCGCCGTGGAAATCCGCCATCTCCAGCGCACCGAAGTCCTCGAAGCCGAGGAGTTCTTCGACAAGGGCCAGAAGGGCTCGTCGGCCATGCCGCACAAGCGCAACCCGATCCTGACCGAGAACCTGACCGGCCTGGCCCGTCTGGTCCGCTCGGCCGTCACGCCCGCGATGGAGAATGTCGCCCTGTGGCACGAGCGGGACATCAGCCATTCCTCGGTCGAGCGCGGCATCGGTCCCGACGCCACCATCCACCTGGACTTCGCCCTGCACCGTCTGGCCAACGTGGTCGAGCGGCTGAACGTCTATCCTGAGAACATGCAGAAGAACATCGACCGCCTGGGCGGTCTGGTTCATTCGCAGCGGGTCATGCTGGCCCTGACCCAGGCGGGCATCTCGCGCGAGGCCGCCTACGCCGCCGTGCAGGAAAACGCCATGAAGGTCTGGCGCGGCGAAGGCGCCTTCCTGGACTTCCTCAAGGCCGACGAGCGCGTCACCCTGCCCCACGCCCAGCTCGAAGCCCTGTTCGACCTCGGCTACCACACCAAGAACGTGGACGTGGTGTTCAAGCGGGTGTTCGGAGACTGATTCCGATGGTCGAGCGCACGATCCGGCTGAACCCCCGGCTCGATCCCCGCGACTATGCGGCGGCCTATGCGCGCGACGGGATGGTTCAGGTGCCCGACCTGCTGGACGAGGCCAGCGCCGAATGGCTGGACCTTGCGCTGGAACACGACACGGCCTGGCGGCTGTCGCTGAAGACGCCCGAAGGCGGCAAGCTGTTCTCGCCCCCGGAAATGCAGGCGATGGGCCGCGACGCACTGGGCGCCCGTATCCAGAACGCCGTGGCGGAGGCCCGCGACGGCTTTTCCTTCGTCTATCTGGCCTATCCGATCATCACGGCCCTGATGACCGGAGAGGACGAAGGCCACGCGACCCACATCCTGCTGCAATTCTTCAACGACGCGCCCTTCACCACCTTTGCCAAGGTCGTGACGGGCGAAGAGCGCGTGACCAAGATCGACGCCCAGGCGACCTGGTTCCGGCCCGGCGACTTCCTGACCCAGCATGACGATACGGGCGTGGGCGAGCGACGCGCGGCCTATACGCTGGGTCTGTCGCGGGACTGGCGGCCGGACTGGGGCGGTCAGCTGCTGTTCCATGACTCCAACGGCGACATCGAGCGCGGATTCAAGCCAGGGTTCAACGTCTGGACCGTGTTCAAGACGCCGCGAATGCATTCGGTCGCGCCGGTCGCCGCCTATGCCGGGGGCAAGCGTCGGTCGATCACCGGCTGGCTGCGCGACGATCCGCCGGCCAAGTGACCGAGCGCTCGACCGACGACCGCCGCATCGGCTTCGCCCCCGTCGTGGATGCAAACACCCGCCTGCTGATCCTGGGCAGTTTGCCCGGCGACGCCTCGTTGAAGGCGGCGCAGTATTACGCCCATCCACGCAACGGCTTCTGGCCCCTGATCGGCGACCTGCTGGGCGAGGACCTGCCCGCCCTGCCCTATGAGCAGCGTCTGGAACGACTAAAGGCGCGGGGCGTCGGTCTGTGGGACGTGATCGCCTCGGCGGAACGGTCGGGCAGTCTGGATGCGGCGATCCGGTCGCCAGAGGCGGCGGACCTGCGCGGTCTGGTCGACAGCCTGCCGCATCTGCGGGCCGTCGCCTTCAACGGCCGGCTGGCGGCGAAGATGGGGCGGTCCATTCTGGCGAACCTGGACAGCGTCGCGCGGGTCGATCTGCCGTCGTCCAGTCCCGCCCACGCCATATCCTTGTCGGCAAAGGCCGAAAGCTGGGCCATACTGGGGACGTTTCTCCCGCAAAAGCCTGCCGCCTGATGATTCTGACCCTCTCCTGCCCCGACCGCCACGGCATCGTCGCGGCCGTTTCCGCCTTCCTGCTGCAGCGGGACGCCAACATCTCCGACGCCCAGCAGTTCGGCGACGCCTCCAGCGCCACCTTCTTCATGCGCGTGGTGTTCGAACCCGTCGAAGGCGATGACGAGGCGACGGTCCGCGCCGCCTTCGCCCCTCTGGCCGAACGGTTTTCGATGGACTGGACGCTGCGCGGGGACGAACCGCGCAAGGTGATGATCCTGACGTCCCGGTTCGATCACTGTCTGGCGGACCTGCTCTATCGCTGGCGCATCGACGAACTGCCGATGCAGGTGACGGCCGTGGTGTCGAACCATCCGCGCGAGCTGATCGGCCATGTCGATCTGGGCGACCTGCCGTTCCACCACCTGCCGATCGACGCCGCCGAAAAGCCCGCGCAGGAGGCGGCCCTGCTGCGCCTGATCGAGGAGACGGGGACCGAACTGGTCGTGCTGGCGCGCTATATGCAGATCCTGTCCGACGATCTCAGCCGGCGGCTGGCGGGACGCTGCATCAACATCCACCACTCCTTCCTGCCGGGCTTCAAGGGCGCCAAACCCTATCATCAGGCCCATGCGCGCGGGGTGAAGGTGATCGGCGCCACGGCCCACTACGTCACGCCCGACCTGGACGAGGGCCCGATCATCGAACAGGACGTGGAGCGCATCAGCCACCGCGACACGCCCGAAAACCTGATCCGCAAGGGCCGCGACATCGAGCGGCGCGTCCTGGCCCGCGCCGTCCGCCGCCATCTGGAGGACCGCGTTCTGCTGCACGGCGCCAGGACGGTCGTGTTCGAGGACTGAAGGGCGAAACTCCACGAAAGAATTTCGCCCGGACGCTGAAACCAAAATCGCGCGCCCGTGTTCTTTTGGAGCGCGAGACGCACAGTACGCCGGGTGAGACATCCCCCAACGTCCCCGGCAAAAAGAAAGGGCCGCACTTTCCCCCGGGTGCGGCCCTTTCGAATTCTCGGATCGACCCGAAGGCCGGTCGCCTTATTCGCCGGCGCGAATGCCTTCGCGGGCGATGGACGCCAGTTCGTCGATCTTGGAGCGGATTTCGCCCTCGGACACCGACAGGCCCGAGGCCTTGAAGTCGCCGGCGACCTTGCGGAACACGTCCTCGTCGCCCGGCTGCTCGAAATCGGCGCGCACCACGGCGGCGGCGTACTGATCGGCGCTCTCGCTCGACAGGCCCATCTTCTCGGCGGCCCACAGGCCCAGCATCCGGTTGCGCCGGGCGATGGCCTTGAACTCCTGCTCCTGATCGAGGACGAACTTGGCCTCGAAGGCCTTTTCCCGATCATCGAAGGTCGTCATTTCGCTCAGCACAGCTCCGCACGCCCCGCTAACGTCGGGGCAACGGCCGTCTATAGCCCGCCCGGCCATGAACGCAACCTGACTTCGGCCGTATGGGGCGCAACTGTCCCCATCCGCCGCATCCGGCGGCGCGTCTCGCCATCCTCATTTGTATCGAGGCCCGCCTTCCGCTAAGGAGACCGCGAACGAGATTGACTGCCCGAACGATTCCGAAACGCGCCGCCAGGACCGGGTCTTGCCCTTCCACTCATGGCCGCGCGATTTTTGTTTCTGGAGGGCGCCCGTAAGCCGGGACCGGACGATGAACAGCAAGCGCAAGAAAATCTACGAAGGCAAGGCCAAGATCCTCTACGAAGGACCCGAACCCGGCACCCTGATCCAGTATTTCAAGGACGACGCCACCGCCTTCAACGCCCAGAAGAAGGCCGTGCTGGAAGGCAAGGGCGTGGTCAACAACCAGATCAGCGAGTTCATCATGTCGCGCCTGAACGGCATCGGCGTGACCAACCACTTCATCAAACGCCTGAACCTGCGCGAGCAGCTGATCCGCGAAGTCGAGATCATTCCGCTGGAGGTCGTCTGCCGCAACATCGTCGCGGGTTCGATGAGCCAGCGCCTGGGCATCGAGGAAGGCACGCCCCTGCCCCGCTCGATCATCGAATTCTACTACAAGAAGGACGAGCTGAACGACCCGATGGTCACCGAAGAGCATATCACCGCCTTCAACTGGGCCTCGACCCAGGAGCTGGACGATATGCTGGCCATGACGGTGCGGGTGAACGACTATCTGTCGGGCCTGTTCAGCGCGGTCGGCATCACTCTGGTCGACTTCAAGATCGAGTTCGGCCGCGTCTGGGAAAACGACTTCAGCCGCGTGCTGCTGGCCGACGAGATCAGCCCCGACAGCTGCCGTCTGTGGGACGCCTCGACCGGCGAGAAGCTGGACAAGGACCGCTTCCGCCGCGACCTGGGCAATGTGATCGAAAGCTATACCGAGGTCGCGCGTCGCCTGGGCATCATGAAGGGCATGCCCACCGTGATCCAGGGGGGGCTGCACTGATGGCTAAGGTCAAGGTTCACGTCTTCCTCAAGCCCGGCGTCCTGGACGTTCAGGGCAAGGCCGTCGAAGGCGCCCTGCAGGGCCTGGGCTGGCCCGGCGTCTCCAACGCCCGCGTCGGCAAGCTGATCGAATTCGACCTGACCGGCGTCGAAGACCCCGAAGCCGAGGCGAAGAAGATGTGCGAACAGCTTCTCGCCAATACGGTCATCGAAAGCTACCGCATCGAGGCGACCTGACACCCGGCGTTGAATGTAATGCATAAACGCATTACATTGACGGCATGACCACTCTGACCGTCACGAGCCGAGGCCAGGTGACCTTCCGCAAGGAGGTGTTGCAACACCTCGGCATTCAGCCGGGGCAGAAGATCCGGCTGGATCTTCTGCCGGACGGTCGCGCGGAACTCAGCGCCGAGCAGATGAAGGGTTCATGGTCCGACCTGTCCGGCTTCCTGAAGGGGCGGACCAACGGCGCGCATCTGTCGATCGAAGAGATCAACGCCCTGACCACGCAGGCGGGCTCGGAACCCGAGCCGTCGTGAACATCACCGCCGATACCAACGTCCTGCTGCGCGCCGTCGTCGGCGACGACGAGGAACAGCAGCGTCTGGCGCTCGAAGCCCTTGAAACCGCAGACCGGGTCGCCGTCACCAGCCAGTCCCTGTGCGAATTCGCCTGGATTCTGGCGCGGGGCTATCGCGCCTCTCGCGCCGACATCGCGGCGGCCATTCGCCGGCTGCTGGACATACACAATATTTCCGTCGACCGCCCCGCGGCCGAAGCCGGACTGGCCGTGCTGGAGGCCGGCGGCGATTTCGCGGACGGCGTCATCGCCCATGACGGCCGTTGGCTGGGCGGGGAAACCTTCGTCTCTTTCGACGTTCAGGCGGTGCGGCTGTTGGATCGCGACGGCTTGAAAGCGCGCCTGCTGTCCGTCGCTTGATTTTCTGTCCGAGGAAGCCTGTCCATGACCTTCACCCTCACCTCCACCGACATTCAGGACGGCGGCGTGCTGCCGGACGCTCAGGTTCACGCCAAGGGAAACACCTCGCCGCAACTGTCGTGGTCGGGTGCGCCGGAGGGGACAAAGAGCTACGCCGTGACCTGTTTCGATCCCGACGCCCCCACCGGCTCGGGCTTCTGGCACTGGACGGTGGCCAATATTCCGGCGGACGTGACCGAGTTGGCGACGGGCGCGGGGTCGGCGGGCGGGTCTCTGCCGCACAGCGCAATCCAAGGCCGCACGGACTTCGGCCAGGCCGGTTTCGGCGGCGCCGCCCCGCCCGCCGGTCACGGCCCGCACCGCTATGTCTTCACCGTCTTCGCGGTGGATGTGGAGAGCCTGGACGTCACGGCCGACAACTCCGGCGCCGTGTTCGGCTTCAACCTGCATTTCCACACCCTGGCCAAGGCGTCGATCACCGCGACCTACGAAAACCGGGGCTGAGGGCGGCTTTGCCCTTGTCGGGTCGGCGAGCGGGTCTATGTTGCGCCGCAACATGACAGACGCCGCTCTCGCCTCCCCCTCGCCGACGCTTTCGCGCGGCGCCATCGCGCTGGTGCTGGTCGCCCTGGCCATGGGCGGCTTCGCCATCGGCGTGACCGAGTTCGCGGCCATGAGCATCCTGCCCGACTTCGCCGCCGGTCTGGGCGTCGACGCCCCCACCGCCGGCCATGTCATCAGCGCCTATGCCGCCGGGGTGGTGGTCGGGGCGCCGATCCTGGCGGTGCTGGGCGCGCGCCTGCCGCGCTGGCAGTTGCTGATCGGCTTCATGGGCCTGTTCGCCGTCGGCAATGTCGCCAGCGCCCTGGCCCCAACCTATCACTGGATGCTGGTCTTCCGCTTTCTCAGCGGCCTGCCGCACGGCGCCTATTTCGGGGTCGCGGCCCTGGTCGCAGCCTCGGTCGTGCCGCTGCATTTCCGCACCCGCGCCGTCTCGACCATATTGATGGGGCTGACGATCGGCACGGTGCTGGGCGTGCCGGTGGTCAACATCATCAGCCACGCCTACGGCTGGCGCTGGACCTTCGCCATCGTCGGGGTTCTGGCCGTCGCGACCATGGCCCTGGTCGCCCTGTTCGCGCCGCGCGATCCGGCCCATCCCGACGCCAGCCCCTGGCGCGAACTGGGCGCCCTGAAGCGCAGCCAGGTCTGGCTGACACTGGGCGTCGGCGCCGTCGGTTTCGGCGGCATGTTCGCGGTCTATGCCTATCTGGCCTCGACCCTTGAGGCCGTCACGGGCGCCGGCCCCGCCGTCATGCCCTGGGTCTTCGCCGTGTTCGGCGTCGGCATGTTCACCGGAAACATCCTGGGCGCCTGGGCCGCCGACCATGCGGGATTCAAGGCGGCGGGCGGCCTGTTGCTGTGGAGCGCGGCGGCCCTGGCCCTCTATCCCCTCGCGGCGCCGCACCTGTGGGCGGTGATGGTGGTGGTCTTCCTGATCGGGGCGGGCGGCGGTCTGGGATCGATTCTCCAGACGCGGCTGATGGACGTCGCCGGCGACGCCCAGACCCTGGCGGCGGCGCTGAACCACTCGGCCTTCAATACCGCCAACGCCATCGGCCCCTTGCTGGGCGGCATAGCCATCGCGGCCGGCTATGGCTGGGCCTCGACCGGCTGGGTAGGCATGGGGCTGTCGCTGGGCGGCTTCGCCATCTTCCTGATCGCCTGGCTGACGGGCCGCGCGCGCACGACGGCCTGACAAGGCGAAAGAACCCTGCTAAAGGCCCGCGCCATGAGCGCCGCCGTCATCGTCTTCCCCGGTTCCAACTGCGACCGCGACTGCAAGGTCGCCGTCGAACGCTCCACGGGCGAGCCCGTCAGCATGGTCTGGCACGCCGAGACGGAACTGCCCCAGGGGCTGGACCTGATCGTTATTCCCGGCGGCTTCTCCTATGGCGACTATCTGCGCTGCGGCGCCATGGCGGCCCAGTCTCCGGTGATGCAGGCGGTCAAGAAGGCCGCAGACGATGGCGTCGCCGTGGTCGGCATCTGCAACGGCTTCCAGATCCTGTGCGAGGCCGGACTGCTGCCCGGCGCCCTGCTGCGTAATCAGGGTCTGAAATACGTCTGCAAGCCCATCGCCCTGACCGTCGCCAACGGCCAGACCCGCTTCACCGCCGGCTATCAAGGCCAGCGCGAGGTCGTCATGACCCAGGGCAACGGCGACGGAAACTTCTTCGCCGACGCCGAGACCCTGGCCCGCATCGAGGGCGAGGGCCAGGTCGTGTTCCGCTACGTCGACAACCCCAACGGCTCGGTCAACGCCATCGCCGGCATCCAGAACGCGCGCGGCAACGTCCTGGGCATGATGCCCCACCCCGACCGCGCCTTCGAGGCCGAACTGGGTTCCGCCGACGGCGCCGTTCTGTTCCAGAGCATCTACGCGGCCGCTTGACGGCAATCTGAAGTTGGTGCGGATTGAGGCGATGCATCATCGCCTTCGATTCACCGTCGCCGCCCTGGCGTTCGCCGCCGCCACGCCCGCCCTGGCTCAGGACAATCCCCCGCAGGCCGAGGACTGGACGCTGACGTCCGTGCCCGAGCGGAAGGCCACGATGGCCACGATCGAGTTCACCTCCGGTCTGGCCATCGCCGCCCGATGCGTCGATGGGGTTTACGACGTCCTGATCACGGGCCTGCCCGAGGCGCCACGAAGCACCCTGTCGCGCGATCTGGGCATACAGTCCGGCGACCAGACCGAACCTTACACCTCCGTCTGGTCTGTGGGCACACAGCGCAACACGGCATTCAGCCGCCTGCCCGCCGTCGTGGCGCGCGACCTGGCGAAGGGCGGCAGGCTTCAGGTCATCGTACCGTCGCCGACGCCCGGCGGCCCGCGAACGCGCTATGTCATGGAGCTGAACCCCTCCAGCACGGCCATCGAACAGACCCTGACGGCCTGCGGCCGCCCTCTGGTGGACCCGCGCGAGGCCCGCGCCGAAGAGATCGACGGCAATGGTCAGGACGGCCTGCCCGATACGGTGCGGTGGGAATCCGTGCCCCGCCCGACCTTCCCGGAGTCGGTCAACGGCCGCAGCCCGCTGGAGGGCTATGTGGTCCTGTCCTGCGTCGTGACGGCCGAGGGTCGAATGACAGAGTGCCAGACCGAAAGCGAACATCCGGCGGGCTACAATCTGTGGCGATCCGTCGAACGGTCGCTGCCCCGCGCCCGATTGAAGCTGTCGGACGAAGCGGCTGCGGCCGGCCTACCTCTGGCCGGCCGCATGGTCCGTTTCTCGGTCAACTTCAAGATGGAGCCCTGAGGCCCGGCCCTCAAACCGCTTTGACCTGAGCGCGTCCGTCCGGGAGGTCGGCGCCGTCGTCGTCTTCGTCGTCGAAGGCCTTCTCACCGGCCTCGCGCTGGGCGGCCAGTTCGCGGGCGCCGACGCCCAGACCCTGTTCGATGGCCAGATTGGCCTGGACCTCTTCGGTCAGGTTCAGGTCTTCGTTGTCGGGGTCGGCCATGATCGCGTCCTTTTGAGGGGTTCCAGCGAACAACCGCCCGTGGGCGCCTTCGGTTCCTAGCGGCCGAAGAAGGGTTCCAGGCTGGCGCGCGACAGGGGGCGGAAGACCAGAAACTGTCCGCCGACCGTCACCGTAACCTCGTGCGTCTGAGGGCGTTGCAGCAGGGCCGGATCGTCCAGCGACACGGCCCGGCCCGAGGCGATGTCGCGGGCGTCCATCGGCGGCGGGGTCGGTCGCCGTTGCCATGCCGCCAGCGCCGACAGGAAGCCGCGCACGGCGTTGGCCTGCTGGGCCGGGGTCAGGGCGGCGCGCACTTGGCCCCAGGCGTCCAGAACCGAGGCGGGCAAGGGCGCGGTCTGGGCGGCCGGCGGCGGAACCGACGACTGCCGGGCCACGGCCGGAACCGCAGCGGCGCCGGCCGCCGCAAGGACCAGAATCGACAGGAACGGGCGACGAAGCGAGGGCATCCGCGCACCAGACCCCGCCCGGCCTGTGGAATGCAAGCTTCACTTTTCCGTCGCTCCGGGTGAACCTCCGCGTCTCCGGCGCGTATGGCCCGGACAAGCGTCGCACTGGAACCCCCATGTCCTCCATCATTCGCCCCACGCCCCGACAGCGCACCCGCCGCCTGGTCGTCCTGGCCGCCGCCCTGTTCGCCATCGTCGCCCCCCTGGTCCAGACCCTGACCGGCCTGGGCCTGACCCAGGCGGAGTTCGCCGCCGACGGCAACGGCACCCTGCGCGTCGCCGGCTACGCCTTTTCGATCTGGGGGCTGATCTATGCCGGCATACTGGCCTATGCCGTGCGTCAGGCCCTGCCCCAGACGGGGGAAAGCCCGCTGCTGACGCGGATGGGCCTGCCATCGGCGGTCGCCTTCTTCGGCATCGGCTTCTGGATCGTGGTGGCGGCGATGAACCTGAAGGCGGCCAGCGTGGCGGTCATCTTCGCCGCCCTGCTGGCGCTGCTGCTGCCGCTGCTGACGGTTTCCGGCGCCGTGCGCGCCCTGCCGCGCATGGATCGCGAGCGGCTGTTGCTGGTCTGGCCCCTGGCGGCGCTGGCGGGTTGGCTGACGGTGGCGGCGCCGCTGAACCTGATCACCACCGTGACCGCCTTCGGCGCCCTGCCCACCGCCCTGTCGCCCAGTCTATGGGCCATCGTCGCCATCGTGGCGGTGACGGTCGTGGCGCTGGGCGTGACGGCCAGCCTTCGCACCTTGGCCTATCCCCTGCCCGTCGCCTGGGGCCTCTTGGGCGCCTTCGTGGCGGAACAGGCCGAAAAACCGGCCATGGCCTTCACGGCCCTGGCCGGGGCGGTCGTCCTGCTGATCGCCGGGGTGCTGCTGAGCTTCCGCCTGCGCCCCGGCGTCGAGCGGGCCTAAGCCCCGCTCCCACTCATGCCGGAAAGGCGAGCGATCAGGGCTTTTCAGGCGTGACGATCGGATCGTCCTGAGGCTCATTGTCGCCCGCCCCCACGTCGAACGCGCCGAGGCTGTCGAAATCGACGCTGCCGACGCCGACGGCCGATCCGGTCAGGCCCTGACGGCTGGCCAGGGCGGCTTGGGGCGCGGCGGCGTCCAGTTCGGCGGTGGTTTCGGGATCGTTGGAGCGATCCATCTGCTGGCCCGACGCCGGGACGATGCGGTCGGTGTGGGGCTTGCTCACTGATCGTCCTCCCCGGCGTCCTTCTCGGCCTTCTTCTGCGCGGCTTCGGCGAGCGCGGAGGCGCCCCCGTCGTCGGCGGCGATTTCGGGCCGGTCGTCGTCGTCCGGCGTGGCGGCGGGGTCGATGGGCGCATCGGTCATGGTCGGCTCCTTTTGAGGACTGTCGCCGGAACCAACCGTCCACGGTGGTCGATGTTCCCCGATCTTGCGCCGGGCGGGCTGACATTTCCCCCGTCTGCGGCTAGAAGCGCCGCCCATGAGCGCTCCGCAAAAGACCATGTCTGAATTGGCCGCCGAATACGGCCTGGCCCCCAATGAATATCAGGTCGTCCTGGACCGACTGGGGAGAGAGCCGAACCACGTCGAACTGGGCGTCTTCTCGGTCATGTGGTCCGAGCATTGCTCCTACAAATCCTCCAAAATCCACCTGGGCAAGTTCCCCACCACCGGCGAGCGCGTCATCTGCGGGCCGGGCGAGAATGCGGGCGTCATCGACATCGACGACGGCGACGCCTGCATCTTCAAGATGGAGAGCCACAACCACCCCTCCTACATCGAACCCTATCAGGGCGCGGCGACGGGCGTGGGCGGCATCATGCGCGACGTCTTCACCATGGGCGCGCGCCCCGTGGCCCTGCTGAACGCCCTGCGCTTCGGCGATCCCAGCCACGAGAAGTCGAAACGTCTGGTCAAGGGCGTGGTCGCCGGCATCGGCGGCTACGGCAACTGCGTCGGCGTGCCGACCGTCGCGGGCGAGACGAACTTCCACAAGGGCTACAACGGCAACATCCTGGTCAACGCCATGTGCGTCGGCCTGGCCCGCGCCGACGAGATCTATTATTCGGCCGCGCCCGAGGCGGGCCACGACGTGGTCTATTTCGGCTCCAAGACCGGCCGCGACGGCATCCACGGCGCCACCATGTCCTCGACCGAGTTCGATGACGAATCGGAGGCCAAACGCCCGACGGTGCAGGTCGGCGATCCGTTCGCCGAGAAGCTGCTGATCGAGGCGACGCTGGAGCTGATGGCCTCGGGCGCCGTCGCCGCCATTCAGGACATGGGCGCCGCCGGCCTGACCTCCTCCTCCGTCGAGATGGCGGGCAAGGGCGGCGTCGGGATCGAACTGAACCTCGACAAGGTGCCCCAGCGCGAAACCGGCATGACGGCCTATGAGATGATGCTGTCGGAAAGCCAGGAGCGGATGCTGGCGGTGCTGAAGCCCGGCTATGAAGACGTCGGCTATCGCATTTTCCAGAAATGGGGTCTGGACTTCGCCATCATCGGCAAGACCACCGACACCGGCCATCTGGTGCTGACGCATCATGGCGAGACGGTGTGCGACGTGCCTCTGGCGCCCCTGTTCGACGACGCGCCCCTGTACGACCGTCCCTGGGTCCAGCCGGAGCTTCAGCCGAAGCTGAACCACTCGGACATTCCCGCCCCCGCCAACTGGGCCGATGCGGTGATGAAGGTCGTCGCCTGCCCTGACATGGCCTCCAAGCGCTGGATCTGGGAACAGTACGACCGCCACGTCATGGCCGACACCCTGCAGGATTCCTCCACCGGCGCCGACGCCGGCGTGGTGCGGGTGCATGGCACGGACAAGGGTCTGGCCGTCACCTCGGACTGCACCCCCCGCTATGTCCAGAACGACCCCTATGAGGGCGGCAAACAGGCGGTGGCCGAGGCGTGGCGCAACCTGACCGCCGTGGGCAGCCGCCCCATCGCCATCACCGACAATCTGAACTTCGGCAACCCGCAACGGCCCGAGATCATGGGCCAGATCGTGCGCGCCATCGACGGCATGGCCGAGGCCTGCCGCGAACTGGTCTTCCCGGTCGTTTCGGGGAATGTTTCGCTGTATAACGAGACCAACGGCGTCGCCATTCCGCCGACCCCCACCGTGGGCGCCGTGGGCCTGTTGCCCAACTACGATGTCGTCACCGGCTTCGGCGGCATGGCCGAGGGCGATACGCTGGTCCTGATCGGCCAGACGCACGGCGAACTGGGCGCCTCGATCTATCTGCGCGAGGTGCTGGGCCGCGAGGACGGCGCCCCGCCGCCCGTCGACCTGAAGCTGGAAAAGAAGACCGGCGACTTCGTGCGCGGCCTGATCGAGGGCGGCGACCTGACCGTGGTTCACGACCTGTCCGACGGCGGCCTGATCGGCGCCGCGGCCGATCTGGTTCTGGCGTCCGATGTCGGCGCGACGCTGGACGCCTCCAGCGCCGCCCACGCCCACATCTTCCTGTTCGGGGAAGATCAGGCCCGCTATCTGGTCGCCGTGACCGACGCCGACGCCCTGATCGCCAAGGCGCATGCCGCCGGTCTGCACGCTTCGGTCGTCGGTCATGCGGGCGGCGACGCCTTCGCCTCCAAGGGCGACAAGGGCGAACTGTTCAGCATCCCGGTCGCCCATCTGCGCGAATGGCACGAAGGCTGGATGCCCGGCTGGCTGGGCGACGCCGCATGATCCGCGCCGCCGTTCCCGTCGCCCTGGTCCTGACGCTGGGGGCCTGCGACGGCGGCGGCGATCCGGTGCAGCAGGCGCTGCGCGACACCTCCGCCGCCAACCACGCGGCGGCGGCCCGCACGACGGCCGAGACCGAGGCCGCCCGCCAGACGGCCGACCAAACCTATGTCGCCAGGATGATCGTCCACCACGAGGGCGCCGTCGCCATGGCCCGCATCGCCCTGCGCGACAGCCGCGACCCGGAAATCCGCCGCATGGCCCAGGCCGTGATCGACACCCGGACCCGCGAGATCGCCGAGATGAAGGCCTGGTCGCCCCAGACGCCGCCGACGCGCTGACCCCTTGCATCGTCCTCGATATTCCTCACATTGAGGACAGAGGAGAGCGCCATGTCCACTTCCATGACCCTCAATGTCCGCGTCACTGGGCCGTTGAGCGAGTTCGTCGCCGCCAATGTGGGCGAGAACGGCGCCTATGAGAATGTCAGCGAATATGTCCGCGACCTGATCCGGCGTGATCGCGAGCGGGTGGAGGCCGAACGGTTCGAACGGCTGAAGACGGAGCTTACCGCCGCATTCGACGCGCCGGAAAGCCGCTACGCCCCGCTCGACGCCGAGGCCGTGTTCGCGCGCAACGCCCGGCGTTGACCGAGATGGCCGGCTTTCGCATTCAGGACGCGGCCGGCCGCCGCCTCGACGACATCTACGCCTACAGCCGGGACGCCTGGGGCGAGGCGCAGGCCCAGACCTATATCCGGCGCCTCTTCGCCTGTTTCGAGGACATCGCGGCCCGCCGTGTCGCGTGGCGCGCCATTCCCGCCGAGTTCGGCGTCGACGGCTTCTACGTCCGATGCCGCCATCACTACGTCTATTGGCGTGTGTTGTCCGACGGGACGGTCGGGATTGTGACGATCCTGCATGAACGCATGCATCAGATCGCGCGTTTCACGGACGACGCGACGGACTGAGCCGTCTGTTAGTAAAGGAGCGTGCGATGGACGCCATGACCGCCGACGTCTTTCGTCCCGCGATCCCGCCGCGACGGGCGGGCAAGTCGCTGTCGTTGCTGCCCTTCCTGTGGGTCAGCTGGCGCGACCCCATCCGCATGTGGTCCAAGCGGCATTTCACCGAGCCGCAGATTTATGGCCAGTCGGCCTTCGGCGAGGTTCTGGTGGTCAGCCACCCGGAGGGCGTGCGCCACGTCCTGACCGAGAACGCCGCCAACTACGAGAAGGGCGAACTGCAGAAGCGGGTGCTGGGTCCGATGCTGGCCGAGGGCCTGCTGCTGACCGAGGGCGACACCTGGCGTCGCGCCCGCCGCATTCTGGCGCCCCTGTTCACCCCGGCGAAGATGGCGACGCTGAACGCGCGCATGGCCGAGGTCTGTCACGCCCGCGTCGCCGCCTGGGCGCTGTCGGCGCGCGGGCGGGTGCTGGACGTCGATTCCGAGATGTCGGGCCTGACCTTCGACATCCTGTCGGCCACCATGTTCTCGGACGAGCTGGGCGGCGAGGCGCGCGGGTTCGAACGCGCCCTGAACCAGTTCCTGGCCAACGGCGCGCGTATCGACCCGCTGGACGTGCTGGGCGCGCCGGACTGGGCGCCGCGTCTGGGGCGGCTGGCCAGCTTCCGCTCGGCCCGGTTCTTCGAACAGCGCGTGACCCGGCTGGTTGAGGCCCGCCGCGCCCGCATCGAGGCCGGCGACGCCCCGCCCGCCGATCTGCTCAGCGCCCTTCTGCTGGCCAGGGACGAGACCGGCGGCCCCGGCCTGTCGGACGAAGAGGTCGCCGCCAACATCCTGACCTTCATCCTGGCGGGGCATGAGACGACGGCCCGCGCCCTGGGCTGGACCCTGCACCTGCTGTCGCGCCAGCCCGACTATCTGGCCCTGGTCCAGGCCGAGGCCGACGGTTTCGACGTCGCCGATCCCAGATGGGCCGAGGCCCTGCCCTGGACCCGCGCGGTGCTGGAGGAGACGATGCGCCTGTTCCCGCCCGCCCCGACCATGGCGCGCAAGGCGCTGGCGGACGACGAGATCGGCGGCCAGAAGATCGGCGCAGGCGCGACGGTGATCGTCTCGCCCTGGATTCTTCAGCGCCACAAACGGCTGTGGGACGACCCCGACGCCTTCCGGCCCGAACGCTTCCTGCCCGAGACCCGCAAGACCATCGACCGCTACGCCTACATCCCCTTCAGCGCCGGGCCGCGTGTCTGCATCGGCGCGGCCTTCGCCCTGCAGGAGGCGATGATCGCTTTAGCCGCCATCCTGCGGGTCGCCGAGGTCGAGGCCCTGACCACCGCCGAACCCCGCCCTGTCCATCAGATCACCCTGCGCAGCCGCGAGCCGATGCGGCTGAGGCTGCGCGCGCGGCGTCAGACGACCGGAATGGCCTGAGACAGTCGCCCGCCGACGCGGATCGGCTCGACCCGCGTGGCGAGGCCCGTGCGGTCATCCGTCTCGACGAAGACGCCGCACACCGTCGCCGGCCCCGACGCCGGCGTATAGCGACCGCCCGAAATCCGGGTCGTGAAGCGGCGCAGCGGCTCGTCCTTCTCGTTGCCGATGACGCTGTCGTAATCGCAGCAGCCGCCCGCGTCGGTCTGATAGGCTGTGCCGCCGGGCAGGATCTGGCAATCGGCGGTCGGAACATGGGTGTGGGTGCCCACGACCAGCGACGCGCGCCCATCGCAGAAATGGCCCATGGCCATCTTCTCCGAGGTGGCCTCGCAATGCATGTCCACGATCACCGCATCGGCGACGGCGCCCAGGGGGGCGGCGGCCAGTTCGCGCTCCACCGCGCCGAACGGATCGTCCATCGGGTCCATATGCACCCGGCCCAACACATTCATGACCAGGACCGTGCGCCCCGTATCCGTCTCGAACAGATTGGCCCCCGCGCCCGGCGCATCCATCAGGCGCGGATAGTTGGCCGGCCGGATCAGGCGCGGCTCGCGCACGATATAGGTCAGGGCCTCGCGCTGGTCCCAGCTGTGGTTGCCCAGCGTCAGACAGTCGGCGCCCGCCATGAACAGTTCGCGCGCCGTATTCTCGGTGATGCCGAACCCGCCCGCCGCGTTCTCGGCGTTGATGACCACGAAGTCGAGCTTCAGGTCGCGTTTCAGCCCCGGAAGATGATCGCTGATCCCGTCCCGGCCGGACTTGCCGATGACGTCGCCGAAGAAGGCCAGTCTCATTTGATCACCGGCGCACTGGGTCCGGCGGGCCAGTCTTCGACCCTCAAACCGTTCACTCGTTCGAATTCACGCAGATTGCCCGTCACCAGCACCAGGCCCCGACTGCGGGCATGTCCTGCGATCAGAATGTCGTTTGAACCGATCAACTCACCACGCCTTTTCAAATCCGCCTTGATGTCGGCCGCGTGTTCGGCCGCAGAGGCGTCGAAATCAAGCACGGTCATCCGCGCCAGCAGTCTGTTGACCTGTTCGCGTCTTTGCTCGGGGCGTTCCGACACTGCGGCGCCGTACAGAAGCTCCATCGCCACAATGGTCGAAGTGGCGATCGAATTCGCCGCCTCGCTCAATCGATCCGCAAGCGGTCCGCTCAAGACCGGCCTGTTTCGAAGAATGCGGACACAGACATTGGTGTCCAGACTGTAGCGTAGCATCAGAACTCCACGACGGAATCGTCGATCGGATCTTCGGGCTCGCAGATGTCTATCCCCGGCTCGGCGAGAAAATCAGCCCATACGGCATCAGCCGGCACAAGAAGGAGACTGCGCCCCTCCTGGATGACGCGAACCTCCTTCACGTCATCAGGAAAGGCCACAGCCTTTGGCAAGCGCACCGCCTGGGAGCGATTCGACATGAAGATCGAAGCCTTCAACGGCGCTTTCCAAGGAGCGTTCATCTCGAAACCATGATGAGCGAGAGCGTATATGTCAATGGGATATACCGAAATCCCGATAGCCCGCCTCGGTCAGCACGCCGTGCAGCCGAACGTCGTGATCCTCCAGCGTCAGTCGCTCCACGCCCTGCCCGGCGTAGGCGAAACCGATCCGCAGGGCGTCAGGGCGTTCGGCGAAGGTGCGATCGTAATAGCCGCCGCCCTGGCCCAGCCGTCCGCCGAAACGGTCGAAGGCCAGAAGCGGCGTCAGGATCAGGTCGGGATCGACGACCTCGGCTAGCGGCAGGGGCGCGGGGCATCCGGCGGCGTCCAGTTCCAGCGGCTCGCCGGGCGCCCAGGCGCGAAACTGCATCGGCGCGTCGCGCTGAACCACCACCGGCAGGCACAGTCGCCGACCCTCGGCCTCAAGCGTCATGGCCAGGGCGTCGGCGTCCAGTTCGGACCCCATGGCGCGATACAGGGCCACGATCCGGGCCGGCGGCAGGTCGCGGGCATGATCGGCCGCACGACGCGACGCCAGCGGATCGCTCTCGGCCAGACGCTTTCGCAAGGCCCGCGCGGCGGATCGGCGTTCGTGCTTGTCCTGGCTCATCCGCCCTCCCGGAAACGTCCACGCGCTCAATTACCGAAAAACACGCGCACCCGCCGCGCTCAAGCAGCGAGCGACCGCGTCGAGAGCGTTAGCGCACTAAAAAAGATGGAAGGGTGGCGGCGCCGCGCGAACCGTGAAGAGCGTTTAAATCCTCTCGACCTGGGTAGCCAGGTGGGCTCCATATGCCCAGGCCCTCAAGCCCGGACAGGGACAGATCCCGTAGAGTGAATTAAGGTCAGAAGGATATGTTGTCTTCGACGTGGGCCGCAGCATGACCCGCCGCCGGACAAGATAGGCCCTCGCGGCCGAACGCGCCAGCCGCGCCCGATCAGATATTTTGCGCGATCTTCTCGATCCGGGCGGCGACGGCGTTCAGGGCCTCGGCGACCCCGTCGCTTGCGACGGGCGTCGGGGCGGGCGCGGGCGCGACGGGGGCCTTTGCACCGCCCAGACGCGCTTCATGCAGTTCGTCGGCCAGGATCAGGGCCGACATCAGGAACAGGCGCAGGTCGCCGACCTGGCCCACGTCCTGGGCTACGGCCCGGACCCGGTTGTCGAACTGTTTGGCCAGGATGCGGACCCGCTCCTCCTGACCGTCGGCGCAACCCACCGCATAGGGGCGGCCGTTCACATCCACCGTCACCGTGGCCATCAGCGGTCCTCGCCTTCCGTGGCGCCCTCGGTCTCGTCCAGAACCTCGCGCACGGCCTCGGCGGCGCGGCCCAGGGCCTCGGACGCCTCGCGCCCCGCCGCTTCCAGCTCGGCGACGCGCGCATCCGCCGGTCGGGGCGCGAACAGGTCGTCGTCCGCCACGGCGGGGGCCGAGGCCGGGCGCGCCTTCAGCTCCAGGATCTTGCGTTCCAGATCGGCCAGAGCGCGGTCGATACGCGCCCGTGCGGCCGTGGTGGCGTCTGCCATCGGTCGCTCCTTGCAAATTGCGTATAGAACCCGAGGACGCGCCGGGGTAAAGCGGCGCCGCCTCTTAAATTCCGCATCGCCCGAAAGGTCTCCGCCGTGACCGACGCCAAATCCGCACCCAAGGCCACCCCCGAGCAGATGGCCAACGCCATCCGCGTCCTCGCCATGGACGGCGTGGAAAAGGCCAAGTCGGGCCACCCCGGAATGCCGATGGGCATGGCCGATGTCGCCACGGTGCTGTTCTCCAAATTCCTGAAGTTTGACGCCAGCCGCCCCGACTGGGCCGACCGCGACCGCTTCATCCTGTCGGCCGGTCACGGCTCGATGCTGATCTACGCCCTGCTGCACCTGACCGGCTACAAGGCCGCGACCAAGGAAGAACTGTCCAACTTCCGCCAGTGGGGTTCGAAAACCGCCGGGCACCCCGAATACGGTCATATGCCGGGCGTCGAGGTCACGACCGGCCCGCTGGGTCAGGGTCTGGCCACCTCGGTCGGTTTCGCCATGGCCGAGCGGCATCTGGCCGCCAAATACGGCGACGATCTGGTCGATCACCGCACCTGGGTCATCGCCGGCGACGGCTGCCTGATGGAGGGCGTGTCTCAGGAAGCCATCGCCCTGGCCGGCCGCTATAAGCTGAACAAGCTGACCGTCCTGTGGGACGACAACGAGATCACCATCGACGGCAAGGTGTCGTTGTCGGACGCCGTGGACCAGAAGGCCCGCTTCAAGGCCGCTGGGTGGGCGGTCAAGGCCGTCGACGGCCACGACATGAAGGCGATCAAGTCGGCGATGCAGTGGGCGATCCGTCAGGACAAGCCCGTCCTGCTGGCCTGCAAGACCAAGATCGGCAAGGGCGCCGCCACCATGGAAGGCAGCCACAAGACCCACGGCGCGGCCCTGGGCGCCGCCGAGATCGCCGCCACCCGCCTGGGCCTGGCCTGGGATCACGACCCGTTCGAAATGCCCGAGTCGATCCTGTCGGCCTGGCGCAAGGTCGGCCGTCGCGGCGCCAAGGACCGCAAGAAGTGGGAGGCCCGCCTCGCCGCCTCGGCCCAGGCCGCCGACTTCACCCGCGCCATGAAGGGCGATCTGCCCGAGGCCGCCTTCGACGCCCTGAACGCCAAGATCGCCGAACTGATCGAGACGCAACCGGCCCAGGCCACGCGCCAGTCGTCGGGCGCCGCGCTGGATGAACTGTTCGCCGCCATCCCCGAACTGGTCGGCGGCTCGGCCGACCTGACCGGCTCGAACAACACCTTCGTCAAGGGCACGCCCATCCTGGACGCCCCGACCTATGAGGGGCGCTACGTCAACTGGGGCATCCGTGAGTTCGGCATGGCCGCCGCCATGAACGGCCTGGCCCTGCACGGCGGCGTCATCCCCTATGGCGGCACCTTCATGGTGTTTTCGGACTACAGCCGCCCGGCCATCCGTCTGGGCGCCCTGATGGGGGTCCGCGCCATCCACGTCCTGACCCACGACTCCATCGGTCTGGGCGAGGACGGCCCGACGCACCAGCCGGTCGAACATCTGGCGGCGCTGCGCGCCATTCCGAACCTTCTGGTCTTCCGCCCCGCCGATACGGTCGAGGCGATGGAGTGCTGGCAGGTCGCGCTTCAGACCAGGACCGCCCCTTCGGCCCTGGCCCTGTCGCGCCAGAAGACCGCGGCGGTCCGCACCGTCGCCTCGGGCGAGAACCTGTCCGCCAAGGGCGCCTATGAGATCAAGGCCGCCAATGGCGAGGCCAGGGTCACCCTGTTCGGCACCGGCACGGAGCTGGCCCTGGCGCTGGACGCCGCCAAGGTTCTGGAGGCCGAAGGCACGCCCACCCGCGTCGTCTCGGTCCCCAGCTTCGAACTGTTCGAACAGCAGGACGCCGCCTATCAGGCCGCCGTCATCGGTCGCGGCACGGTGCGCGTCGCCGTCGAGGCCGCGATCAAGCAGGGCTGGGAACGCTTCATCGGCGAGGACGGCGCCTTCATCGGCATGACCGGCTTCGGCGCCTCGGCCCCGGCCGAAATCCTCTACGAAAAGTTCGGCATCACCTCGGACGCCGTCGTCGCGGCGGCGAAGGCGCGGCTGTAAACCTCCGATCCTCCCCCGTTCCGCTGCGCTTCACGGGGGAGGATTTCAGGAGCAGACGATGAAACTCGGCACCCCGCTTTCCGACACCGCCGTCCGCGTCATGCTGCTGGGCGCGGGCGAACTGGGCAAGGAGGTCGCGATCGAGCTTCAGCGGCTCGGCTGCGAGGTTATCGCCGTGGACCGCTATCCCAACGCCCCGGCCATGCAGGTCGCGCACCGCAGCCATGTCATCCCGATGACCGACGCCCAGGTGCTGAACGGCGTCATCCTGGCCGAGGCGCCGCACATCATCGTGCCCGAGATCGAGGCCATCGCCACCGAGGTTCTGGCCGACATCGAGGCGGCGGGCATGGCGCGCGTGGTCCCCACTGCCCGCGCCGTGCAGCTGACCATGAACCGCGAGGGCATCCGCAAACTGGCGGCCGAGGACCTGGGCCTGCCCACCAGCCCCTACGCCTTCGCCGGATCGGCCGGGGAACTGGCGGCGGGCGCCGAGACCGTCGGCTATCCCTGCTTCGTCAAGCCGGTCATGTCGTCGTCCGGCAAGGGCCAATCCTTCGTCGAAAGCGCCGATCAGATCGCCGACGCCTGGACCTATGCCCAGGAAAGCGGCCGGGTCGCGGGCGCCCGCGTCATCGTCGAGGGCCGGATCGACTTCGATTTCGAGATCACCCTGCTGACCGTCCGCTCGCGCGGCGCCGACGGCGAGACGTGCACGGACTTCTGCGCCCCCATCGGCCACCGCCAGATCAAGGGCGACTATGTCGAAAGCTGGCAGCCCCAAGCCATGAGCGCGGCCGCCCTCGCCTCGGCCCAGGCCATCGCCGCCAAGGTCACGGACGCCCTGGGCGGTTACGGCGTCTTCGGCGTGGAGTTGTTCGTCAAGGGCGACCAGGTCTGGTTCTCCGAGGTTTCGCCTCGCCCGCACGACACCGGCCTCGTCACCCTGGCCAGCCAGACCCTGAGCGAATTCGCTCTGCACGCCCGCGCCATCCTGGGCCTGCCGGTCGACGTGACCCAGCGCGAACCGGCCGCCAGCGCCGTCATCTATGGCGGCCTGGAAGCGCAGGGCGTCGCCTTCGACGGCGTCGCCGAGGCCCTGTCCGTCCCCACCGCCGACCTGCGCCTGTTCGGCAAGCCCGAAGCCTTCGAGCGCCGCCGCATGGGCGTCGCCACCGCCCGCGGCGCCGACGTGGATGAAGCCCGCGACCGCGCGCGCCAAGCGGCCGGACGGGTGAAGGTGGTTCGGACGTAGCATCGTCTCCTCTCCACCTGTGGGGAGAGGGCCTTTTACTCTCCCCTTTCGTCATCCTCCGGCGCGAAGCGACCGGGGGACCCAGCGGCGCGCGAGAGCGCGAACCTGTCGCGCACGCATAGCTTCAACAGTCTCTTGGCGGCTGCATCGCCTTCGGCGCCGCTGGGTTCCCCGGTCTGCGCCGCCAAGAGGCGGCTTGCCGGAGAATGACGAAAGAAGATCGGCGCCCTACGACCTTGGTCCATTGGCCTTGTCCCGCATTGTGGTGCAAACCACGGCTGAGGGCCGCAGTCAGCCGGTCGGGAGGGATCTGTCGTGGGCAAGCTAAGCACCCCCATCATCTTCGGCGCCATCGCCATCCTGGGGGCCGTTTCGCTGGGCGTCATCGCCCTGCATCAGGGCGAGAGCGTCAGCGCGGTCTGGATGGTGGTCGCCGCCGTCTGCACCTACGCCATCGCCTATCGATTCTACGCCCGCTATCTGGCGAACAAGGTCATGGGGCTGAACGCCGCGCGTGCGACCCCGGCCATGCGCCGCAACGACGGGCTGGACTATGTGCCGACGCCCAAAAACGTCCTGTTCGGCCACCACTTCGCCGCCATCGCGGGGGCCGGGCCTTTGGTCGGGCCGGTTCTGGCCGCCCAGATGGGCTATCTGCCCGGCGTGCTGTGGATTCTGGTCGGCGCCGTGCTGGCGGGGGCGGTTCAGGACATGATGGTCCTGTTCATGTCCACGCGCCGCGACGGCAAATCCCTCGGCGACATGATCCGCACCGAGATGGGCAATATTCCCGGCGTCATCGCCCAGGTCGGCGTGCTGATGATCATGGTCATCATCCTGGCCGTCCTGGCCCTAGTGGTGGTCAAGGCTCTGGCCGAAAGCCCGTGGGGCGCCTTCACCGTCGCCGCCACCATCCCCATCGCCCTCTTCATGGGCCTGTACACCCGCTTCCTGCGCCCCGGCCGCGTGGGCGAGGTGTCGGTGATCGGCGTGGTCCTGTTGATCCTGGCCATCATCGGCGGCGGCCATGTCGCGGCCGATCCCTACTGGGGGCCGGCCTTCACCCTGACCGGCCCGACCCTGGCGGTGCTGATGATGGTCTATGGCTTCATCGCCTCGGTCATTCCGGTCTGGCTGCTGCTGGCGCCGCGCGACTATCTGTCGACCTTCCTGAAGATCGGCGCCATCCTGGCCCTGGCCATCGGCATACTGATCGTGCGTCCGCATCTGCAGATGCCCGCCGCCACCCCCTTCATCGACGGCACGGGTCCGGTCTTCGCCGGCGCCCTGTTCCCCTTCCTGTTCATCACCATCGCCTGTGGCGCCGTGTCGGGCTTCCACGCCCTGATCTCGTCGGGCACCACGCCCAAGCTGCTGGAGAACGAAGCCCAGATTCCGATGATCGGCTACGGGGCCATGCTGTGCGAAAGCTTCGTCGCGGTCATGGCCCTGATCGCCGCCACGGTTCTGGACCCGGCCGTCTATTTCGCGATGAACAGCCCGGTCGCCGTCATCGGCAAGGACGCCGCCTCGGCCGCCGCCGCCGTGGCCCAGTGGGGTTTCCACATCACCCCCGGAGAGTTGGAGCAACTGGCCCGCGACGTGGGCGAACATTCGATCCTGTCGCGCGCGGGCGGCGCCCCGACGCTGGCGGTCGGCATGGCCCACATCCTGTCAAACGTCATCGGCGGCAAGGCCATGATGGCCTTCTGGTATCATTTCGCCATCCTGTTCGAGGCCCTGTTCATCCTGACCACGGTGGACGCCGGCACCCGCGTCTGCCGCTTCATGATCCAGGACCTGCTGGGCGTCGCCGTGCCCAAGATGCGCGAGACCAAGTCCTGGGCCGCCAATGTCGTGGCCACCGCCCTGACGGTCGGCCTGTGGGGCTATTTCCTCTATACGGGCGTGGTCGATCCGCTGGGCGGCATCAACAGCCTGTGGCCCCTGTTCGGCATCGCCAACCAGATGCTGGCGGCGGTCGCCCTGATCCTGGGCACGGTCGTCCTGTTCAAGATGAAGCGCGAGAGGTTCGCCTGGGTCATGGTCGTTCCGGCGACCTGGCTTCTGATCTGCACCCTGACGGCCGGTTTCCAGAAGCTGTTCCACCCGGACGTCCGCATCGGCTTCCTGGCCCACGCCAGAAAGTATCAGGAGGCCCTGGGCGCCGACGATCTGATCGCCCCGGCCAAATCGGCGGCGGACATGCATCGGATCGTGGTCAACGACTACGTCAACTCGGCCCTGACGGCGGGCTTCCTGTTCGTGGTCCTCACCATGGTGGTCTATGGCGTCCTGGCCTGCCTGAAGGCCTATCGCAACAACCGCCCGACCGTGCGCGAATATCCCGAGGCGCACGATCTGACGGCGGCCGACGACGCGGCGGACGCGGCCCGTGCCTGAGGCTTCCGACGACCTGCTGTGCCTGTGCCGCGACGCCGCCATCCGCTGGGGTCGCGGCGTCCGGCGCACGGCCGGCGCCATGATCGGCCAGCCGGACTATCAGGCCTATGTCGACCACGCGGCGGCGACCCATCCCGACCAGCCCCCGCTGGACAGGACCGCCTTCTTCCGCCTGCACGAGCAACGCCGGTTCGGCGGAGCAGGCGGGTTCAAATGCTGCTGATCGCTTTTTGATTTCCGCTCATCCCGGCTTTCGCCAGGATGATTCGATGGAAGAAATCGTCCTAAAGTCCGCTTGAACGGCCCGCGTTCTCGGCGCGATCAGAAGCCCGAAGCGCCGCGATGGCCGCCTCCAGCGTCGGGTCGTCGCCGTTCCGACGCTGGATCACGGTGCGCGGCGCGGCGACATCGGGCGTCACCCCCCGCTTTTCCAGCCGCGTCCCGCCGCTCGTCACGAAGTCCGCCCGGCTCAGCGTCAGCCGCCCGCCGTCCGGCAGATTGGTCTCCTGCGCGATCAGGACCGAGCCGCCGGTCCTTTCCCCCACCACGATCCCGCGCCGCGCCTCCTGCAGGGCCGCCGGCGTCAGCTCCGCCGCGCTGCGGCTGCCCTGATCGACCAGCACCGCGACCGGATTGGCCAGCGGATCGCGCCGGTCGCCGCAATCGCCCGCCGCCCTCAGCACCACCGCCCGCCCCGTGCGTCCCGTGCGCGTGGCCCAGGCCTGGCCGCGCGGCAGGAAACAGGTCAGCACCGATTCCGCCTCCCACAGCCGACCGCCGGGATTGCCGCGCAGGTCCAGGATCACGTCCACATCGGGCGGCAGGCCCTCCAGCGCGCTGCCCATCCACGGGCCCAGCCCCTTGTCGAATTGCTCGACCCGCAGCACCAGCACGCCGGGCCGCGACGTATCGGCGACGAAGGGCTGGACCGCCTCCATGACGCGCGGCGTCACGGTGGCCTCGCGGCGCTGTCCCGTTTCGTCGGTCAGGACCAGATGCACGGGCCGACCGTCGAACGTCTCCACGTCCGGCCCCCACGGCCGCCCGTCGACGCTGTTCAGCGCCCAGCCGATCTGCACCCCCGCCGCCTCGGCCGGAGAGCCGGGACGGATGCGTTCGACGGTCCAGTCGTCCGGCGTCGCCCCGCGCATCAGGGTCAGCCCCATCACCGCCCGGCGCGCGAACTGGGCCTCTTGGCGTCGAACCGCCGCCGGAGGGCTGGCCGCCGCATGGCCGTCGTCCAGCAGGTCCAGCATGGCGTTCACGACCCGATACAGCGACCGTTCGTCCGGCGCCGCCAGCGCCTGGGGCCGGAACTGCGCCCGCGCCGCCCGCCAGTCGACCCCATGCAGGGTCGGGTCGTAATAGCCGCGCCGCACCTCGTCCCACACCCGGTCGAACACCCGCTGGTTCAGCCGCGCCTGCACGGGACCGGGTCGCGCCGGGCCGGCCGCGACGGCCGCCGCGCTGACGTTCGCAGCAGGCGCGGCCGCCGCCGTCTGCCCCACGGGCAGTCCCAGCAACAGGACGCCGAACAGCCGTGCGGACAACGAAAGGGACATGACCTTCATCTGACCCAGGCCCGGCCCGGCCTCAAGTCACGAATGCGCGTTGATCGCGCGGCGCCGATCCGCCGATCGCGTCTCCCCTCCTCCGTCGTCCCATGATAGGGGCGCGGCATGAGCATCACCACGGTCGGCCTCGATGCCGACGACACCCTCTGGCACAACGAGACGATCTTCCGCCTGACCCATGCGCGGTTCGTCGATCTTCTGGCCGACCACGGCGACGAGGCCGTCATCGGCGCGCGCCTGGCCGAAACCGAACAGCGCAACCTGCGTCTCTATGGCTATGGGGTGAAGGGCTTCACCCTGTCGATGATCGAGACGGCGATGGAGCTGACGGACGGCGCCGCTCCGCCCCATGTCGTGCGCGAAATCCTGGCCGCCGGGCGCGAGATGCTGGCCCACCCGGTCGAAACCCTGCCCGGCGTGGACGAGGTGATCGCCGAACTGTCCCAGACCTATCGCCTGGTCCTGATCACCAAGGGCGACCTGCTGGATCAGGAGCGCAAGCTGGCCGCCTCGGGTCTGGGCGAACGGTTCGCCGCCGTCGAGATCGTCTCCGAGAAGGACCGCGCCACATACGAGCGCGTCTTCGCCCGCCACGGCACCGGCCCGGCCGAGGCCGTCATGGCCGGCAACTCCATGAAGTCCGACGTCCTGCCCGCCATCGCCGCCGGCGCCTTCGGCGTCCACATCCCCTACGCCGTCACCTGGGCCCACGAACTCGCCGACGCCCCCACCAACGAACCCCGCTACGTCTCCCTCTCCCGCATCGACGAACTCCCCGACTGGATCGCGGCGATCAAGGATCAGGCGTAGCCCAGAAGCGCCCTTAAACCCGGGGCATGGAAATCGACCAGGGCGCGCTGTTGCTCCGACAGGGCGGCAGGCAGGGTTATGCCCTCGGGCAGTTGCAGATTCTCGCGCGCGGTGCGGCTCAGCTTGCGATCCGAGCCCACCAGCACGCGGTCTTTCCAGTTGCTTGGCCTGTCGATGCCGCAGGCTGCCAGCAGATCGCCGAAATAGGCTTCGGATTCGACGGAATCGATCGTCTGGATCGCCTTCAGAATATCCTCGTAGCGGACCAGATGGACACCCGTGCCCAGCCAGGCGGCGGCGTTGTGGGTGAAGATGTCAAGCAGCGACGGACTTTTGGCGTGGATGCCGAAAATCATCATGTTGATCAGTACATCGGCGCTGAACAGTCCCGACTTCAGATGCTCCAGATTGTCCTGATGAAAGGCGTCCGACACCATGAAGCGCGCCCGCGCCAACACCCAGTCATAAGGGTCGCGCACCAGGATCAGATGCCGCGTCAGACGCACATTGGCCGCCGCCTGGTCGTCAAACAACAGATGGGCGGCCGCCAGCTTCGGCTCATGCGGATTGAAGGCGTCCAGATGCAGATGCATGTTCGGCGCCTGAACGAAATCGCGGTCGTGATGCTGGTCCACCGGGACGAACATCCGCACGATATTGCGCAACAGATGCGTGCCGCCTTTCGGCACGCTGTTGAGCAGAACGGGCTGACGCAGCGGCGTCTGGTCGAACTTCGCCACTTCCGCATCCAGGGTGTCCTTGATGCCCGAGATGATCGCCATGCCGCTTCTCCGTCTCGACGCCTTTGCGGCGCCTCCTGAATCAGAAGAGGCGGCGGATCGCTCCGCCGCCTCCAATGGCCGTCGTCGATGTCTGACGGATCAGAACGACTTGGTCAAACGCACGAAGGCGCGACGACCGTAGTAGGCCTCGGTGTACTGCGACGCCAGGATCGAGTTACCCGTGGTTTGGTACTGGCCGATGGTCGTCGTGGCTGCCGGCGGCTTCTCGTCGAAGATGTTGGCCAGGCCGCCCATCACCTTCCAACCGTCGAACTCGTAGCTCAGCGAGGCGCTGTGGAAGCCGGTGAACTCCGCAGCGGCCTTCACCTCGACCTTGCGACCGTCCAAGGTCGGGAACGCCGAACCGTTGTCGCGAACATACTCGTTCAGGCTGGATTGATTGCCGATCCAGTCAAAGCCCCAGAACGCCGTCCACGGACCGCGATTGAAGGTCAGGTTGATGTTTCCGACCAACTCCGGATAGCCGACTTCACCCAGAGGATTGACGAAGTTGCCGGCGAACAGAGAGGTGTAGTTCTCCAGCGTCCACGTCGTCTGGCTGTCTAGGCTCAGCTTGCCCCAAGGTGTCTCGTTCACATAGCGAACCGTGAAGTCCAGACCGCGGTTCTGCTGGTTGGCGATGTTGATGAAGCTGTCGCGAACCTGGGTAATGCCCAGGGTCTTGTCCCGGTCGAACTGGTTGCAAACCGGATCGGTCGGGAAGTTGTCCGACGTATAGCAGGCGATCAGAATATTGGCGGCGCCCAGGTTGGTGACCTGATCCTTGATCTCGATCTCGAAATAATCGACCGCGAGGCTCAGGCCGCTGTTCGGTGGCGTCAGCACCACGCCCAGAACGGTCGAGGTCGAGGTTTCAGGCTTCAGATTTCCCAAGCCCCCGCCGGTCACGATGTTGGCCGATGCCTGCCCGCCCGTGAAGTCGCCCGCAACGCCGCCGCCAGGACCGCTCGCGGCTCGGCAGTTGTTGTACAGCTGCTGGCTCACGCCGCCATCGGCCAGACGGTCGTCCAGATTGATGCAGGGATCGACGCTACGCTGGCCCAGGAAGCTGGTCTGGTCGGCGAGATACAGTTCGAACAACGCCGGCGCGCGGAAGGAGGTGCCGCGCGTCGCCCGGAAGCGAATCGCGTCGTTCAGGGCCCAGTTCAGACCGACCTTATAGGTCGAAGCGTCGCCAGACGATTTCGTATCCGTGTAACGGCCGGACAGCGACAGATCGAGGTTCTGCACGAACGGTGCGTTAGCAAGGAGCGGCACCGCCAGCTCGGCATAAGCCTCGCGGGTGTCATCCGAGCCCTGCGTGATGCCCGCGCCGCTCAGCCCCCAGCTGTTGGACGCCCGGGTGACTGCGCCCGGCGTGTCGTTGATCTTGTCGCGACGCAGGTGGAAGCCCAGCGCCAACCCCACCGGACCAGCCGGCAGGTTGAACAGATTGCCGCCGATCGACCCTTCGACATAGGTCTGTTCGTACAGGGTGTTGCCCGTCTCGTCGGCGTAGAGGAACGCCTTTTCGGCGTCGGTCAGGTCGCCACGCAGCACACGCGGGTTGGTGAAGTCCATATCGATGCAGGGACGACCGCTGACGGGCAGGTTGGTGCCCAGGCAGCTGGCGGTCTTGAAGCTGGTCGAAGTGACGGCGTCTTTCAGCAGGACGTCTTGCGAATAATCACCATCCGAACGGCTGTATTGAGCGAAGACGTCCCACTTCCAGGAGCCGGTCGCGCCCAGAGTGACCGAACCGCGCAGGCCCGCCACGCCGCGGATATAATCCACGCGCTGCGACTTGCTATAGTGGTCCGTGACCGGTGTTGCGCTGAGGATGTTGTCGCCCGTGAATCCGGTGACCGGATCGCCGACGCCGGGACCGAAGAAGTCGCTGGTGTAGGTGTAGTTCCAGTACTGACGATAGCCGTTGGTGCGGCTCTCGCGACGGTTCACCAGGAATTCGCCATAGGCTTCGACGCCGCCGCCCACTTCATACGAGCCTTCCGCGAACGCGGTGTAACGCTGCACTTCGGGGACGATGGTTTCCTTCTTGGCGAAGGGGTGGCTGGCGTTCACGACCGCGCGAGACGCGGCGTCGTAGTTCACCACATAGAAGCCGTTCGGCGCGCCCGGCAGAGCCGCGCTGGTCGCCGGATTGGAGGGACGCACGGGGATGTATTTGCCCAGGTCGCCGTCATAATCGTACTGGAAGCGGCCGGTGCGCGATTCGAAGTTCGGGCCATAGGCATAGACTTGGCCCCACAGAACATCGTTGCAGGTCGGCTGGCCCGTGCGCGGGTCGATACGATCGGCGCGGTTGCGGGTGCCCGGCTCGAACACATACTGGTTCTTGCAGATCAGGTAATCGCGATCACCCGCCGTCAGTTCTTCCTGACGATAGTAGTCGGCCGAAACGCTGAAGTGGCCGCGGTCGAAGGTTTTTCCATAGGTGCCGGAGATATTGTACTGCTCGCCGCCGCCCTCGAACGGCGCCGTGGCGAACACGCTCATCTCGCCGCCGTTGCGCTTGGCGGTGATCAGGTTGACCACGCCGGCGACGGCGTCCGAACCATAGATCGAAGAGGCGCCGTCCTTCAGGATATCGACGCGATCCAGCGCCGACTGCGGGATGACGTTCAGGTCGAAGGCGGACACGCCGCCGCGCGTGCCGGCCGGACCGGCGCGGCGGCCGTTCAGCAGCACCAGAGTGCGGTTGGCGCCCAGGCCCCGCAGCGAAATCGTCGATGCGCCCGGGCCGCCGTCGGTGACGAAGGCGCTGGAGATGGTCGCATTCACCTGAGGCGAACCGGCCGCGACGGTCGCGGATTGCAGCAGTTGCGCCGTGTCGCTGAGGCCGCGCTGTTCGGCGCGCTGCGCCGTCACCACCTGCACCGGCGAGGAGCTGGTGAACTCGTTACGCGGAATGCGCGACCCCGTGACGACGATCTCGCCGACCTCTGCCGGCTGATCCTTCGCCTGTTCGCCGTCCGCCGGCGGCGTCTGCTGAGCCATGGCGGGGAAGGCGGCGACCAGACCAAGGGCGGAAAGCATGCTGCCTGCGAGCAGTCGTGAACGGCGGTACGTCAAGGAGAACCTCTTTGATGATGTCAGGCGTGGGGGAACGCCTGGGGATTTTCGGGCGCAACTCCCGAAGATAGCGTACGTTAAAGCCATATAACGGCCGCGTCCAAGCCCTGAACGTGACGCAACCGCAACACTACTGACACAAACATGCGAATATTCGACCCTATTCGTGAGGCGCGAGCCTCTCGCTTACGTCATTAAGGTCATCGCACGCCATCGAACGTCGATATGTCTCCTGTCGATGTTTCCAGTTGCTCCCACGCCCCTCCCTCTCTAAACGGGCCGCTTAACCGACAACCTGACGCGAACGTCGCATGGCCCTGCCGTGCGGGGGCTTCTCGCGCGCGTAGAGACCGAAGGAAGACGCCGCCCTTGCTGGCCCCGGACATCAGTCATGACGAACGCGACGCCATGGTGCGCGCGGCGCTGGCCGAACAGGGCGACAGCGGCGTGACGCCGCGCCACACGCGGTTCTACTTCTATGGCGAGGGCGATCACGGCGACCTGAACGAGGTCGCCCGACGCGCGGGCTTTTTGACCAGCGGCGCGGACGATTCCACCCTTCTCGAAACCACTATGGCGGTGGACGAAGCGTCGTTCTCGGCGACCTCGGCCATGATGCAGACCTGGGCCGCGGCCTTCCAGCTGGACTACGACGGCTGGGATTGCGCGGTCGTGACCCATTAGCGTTCAATAAGAAGAAGAGCTGGCGATGCCCAAGCGCACAGACATCAAGTCCATCCTCATCATCGGCGCCGGCCCGATCGTCATCGGCCAGGCGTGCGAGTTCGACTATTCCGGCGTTCAGGCATGCAAGGCGCTGAAGGCGGAAGGCTACCGGGTCATCCTGGTCAATTCGAACCCCGCCACCATCATGACCGACCCGGAGGTGGCCGACGCCACCTATATCGAGCCGATCACGCCTGAGATGGTCGAGAAGATCATCGTCAAGGAAAAGCCCGACGCCCTGCTGCCCACCATGGGCGGCCAGACGGCGCTGAACACGGCGCTGGCCCTGCATGAATCGGGCGCCCTGGCCCGCCACGGGGTCGAGATGATCGGCGCCAAGGCCGAGGTCATCGACAAGGCCGAGGATCGCCAGAAGTTCCGCGACGCCATGGACAAGCTGGGTCTGGAGAGTCCCCGCTCCAAGGCCGCCCATTCGATGGAGGAGGCGCTGGAGGGGCTGGAGTTCGTCGGCTTGCCCGCCGTGATCCGCCCGTCCTTCACCCTGGCCGGCACCGGCGGCGGCATCGCCTATAACCGCGAGGAGTTCGACGAGATCGTCCTGCGCGGCCTGGACCTGTCGCCGACCACCGAGGTCCTGATCGAAGAATCCGTTCTCGGCTGGAAGGAATACGAGATGGAGGTCGTCCGCGACACGGCGGACAACTGCATCATTATCTGCTCCATCGAGAACGTCGATCCGATGGGCGTCCACACGGGCGACTCGATCACCGTCGCCCCCGCCCTGACGCTGACCGACAAGGAATATCAGCGGATGCGGACCGGTTCGATCAACGTCCTTCGCGAGATCGGCGTGGAGACGGGCGGATCGAACGTACAGTGGGCCATCAATCCCGCCGACGGCCGCATGGTCGTGATCGAGATGAACCCGCGCGTGTCGCGCTCCTCGGCCCTGGCGTCCAAGGCCACCGGCTTCCCCATCGCCAAGGTCGCGGCGCGTCTGGCGGTCGGCTATACGCTGGACGAGCTTCAGAACGACATCACCCAGGTCACGCCGGCGTCGTTCGAGCCGTCGATCGACTATGTCGTCACCAAGATTCCGCGCTTCGCCTTCGAGAAATACCCCGGCTCCGAGCCGCTGCTGGGCACCTCGATGAAGTCGGTGGGCGAGGTCATGGCCATCGGCCGCACCTTCCAGGAATCGATGCAGAAGGCCCTGCGCGGGCTGGAGACGGGTCTGGACGGCTTCGACGAGATCGAGATCGACGGCGTGGCCGGCGCCGCAGACGACGCGACCGCCCGCGCCGCCGTGGTGCGGGCGCTGGGCGTGCCGACGCCCGACCGCATCCGCGTCATCGCCCAGGCCTTCCGCCACGGCCTGTCGGTGGAAGAGGTCAACGCCGCCTGCGCCTATGAGCCGTGGTTCCTGCGCCAGATCGCCGACATCGTGCGCGAGGAAGGCCACGTCCGGGTCAAGGGCCTGCCGTCCGACCCGACCGAGTTCCGCCGCCTCAAGGCCAAGGGCTTCTCCGACGCCCGCCTGGCGCACCTGACCGGCGCGACCGAGAAGTCCGTCCGTCTGGCCCGTCGCGGCCTGAACGTCCGCCCGGTGTTCAAGCGCATCGACACCTGCGCGGCCGAGTTCGCCAGCGCCACCGCCTATATGTATTCGACCTATGAGACCGGCGCACTTGGCCAGGTTCCCGAGTGCGAGAGCGCGCCGTCGGATCGCAAGAAGGCCATCATCCTGGGCGGCGGTCCGAACCGGATCGGCCAGGGGATCGAGTTCGACTACTGCTGCTGCCACGCGGCCTTCGCCTTCGACCAGATCGGCGTCGAATCGATCATGGTCAACTGCAACCCCGAGACGGTCTCGACCGACTACGACACCTCCGACCGTCTGTATTTCGAGCCGCTGACGGCCGAGGACGTGCTGGAGCTGATCGAGGTCGAACGCGCGAACGGCGAACTGATCGGCTGCGTCGTCCAGTTCGGCGGCCAGACCCCGCTAAAGCTGGCCCATGCGCTGCAGGACGACGGCATTCCGGTGCTGGGCACATCCGTCGACTCCATCGACCTGGCCGAGGACCGCGAACGCTTCCAGCAGATGCTGGAGGGCATCGGCCTTCGCCAGCCGCCCAACGCCCTGGCCCGCTCGGCCGAGGAAGCCGCGCAAAAGGCCGAGGAGGTCGGCTATCCGGTCGTCCTGCGTCCCTCCTATGTGCTGGGCGGACGCGGCATGATGATCGTCCACGACCGCGAGCAACTGGACCGTTACGTCCACGAGGCCATGCGGGTTTCGGGTTCCGATCCCGTCCTGATCGACCACTATCTGAACCGCGCCACCGAGGTCGACGTGGACGCCCTGTGCGACGACGAGACGGTCTTCGTCGCGGGCGTGCTGGAACATATCGAGGAGGCCGGGGTCCACTCGGGCGACAGCGCCTGCTCCATGCCGCCCTACTCCCTGTCGGCCGAGACGGTCGCCGAGCTGAAGCGCCAGACCACCGAAATGGCCAAGGCCCTGAAGGTGCGCGGCCTGATGAACGTGCAGTTCGCCATCGAGGAGCCGCACGGCGCCGAACCCCGCATCTTCGTGCTGGAGGTGAACCCCCGCGCGTCGCGCACGGCGCCCTTCGTCGCCAAGACCATCGGCCAGCCCATCGCCGCCATCGCCGCCAAGGTCATGGCGGGCGTTCCGCTGAAGTCTTTCGGCCTGACGGACAAGCCCTACGACCATATCGCGGTCAAGGAGGCGGTCTTCCCGTTCGCTCGCTTCGCCGGGGTCGACACCATCCTGGGCCCGGAAATGCGTTCGACCGGCGAGGTCATGGGTCTGGACTGGAAACGCGATGGCGAGGCCGACATGGCCCCCGCCTTCGCCCGCGCCTTCGCCAAGTCCCAGATCGGCGGCGGGACCACCCTGCCGACCTCGGGCTGCGCCTTCATCTCGGTCAAGGACGAGGACAAGCCCTTCATCCTGGACGCCGCCCGGACCCTGCTGGCCGAAGGCTTCAGCCTGATCGCCACCGGCGGCACCCACGCCTATCTGGCCGAAAAGGGGCTTCAGGTGAAGCTGGTCAAGAAGGTGCTGGAAGGCCGCCCGCACATCGTGGACGCCATGAAGAACGGCGAGGTCCAGCTGGTCTTCAACACCACCTCGGGCAAGCAGTCGCTTCAGGACAGCTTCTCCCTGCGCCGCACCGCCCTGATGATGAAGATCCCCTACTACACCACCACCGCCGGCGCGCTGGCGGCGGCCCAGGCCATCGGCGCCATCAAGGCCGGCGACCTGGACGTGAAGGCGATCCAGGCCTACGGCTGACGTTCAGTCTTCGGCCGCACGCTTCGACGACGGTGCGGCCGGGGACAGGGGAACCCTGCTGATTTCGACGCTCGACAAGGCTCTGATCGCCCTCCTGATCGCGGAGGCGGCGGGCTTTCTGGCCTTCGCCTGGGACAAGCGGAAGGCCAAAAGCGGCCTGTGGCGCACGCCGGAATCGACGCTTCTGCTGTTCGGCCTGATCGGCGGCCTGGGCGCCTGGATGGGCCAGCATCTGATGCGCCACAAGACGCGCAAGGAACCGTTCAGGACGCGGTTCGGCGTGATGGTTTCGCTGCACCTGATCCTGCTGTTGGCCGGGGCGGCCCGGGTCGTCTTGTGACCGTCAGGGCGCGGGTCGCCAGTCGCCGTCGATCGTCGTGATCGCCCCTTCGACCATAGTGGCCAGCTTGGCGTGATCGGCCTGGGACGGGTGCCAGTCGCAGGCCTGCAGGTCCAGACCGTCGAACGGCAGGGCCGTGGCCAGATTCGGCGTCCGGGCGTTCACCGTCGCCGCCACCTGGGCGATGTCCGCCCCCACGGTGTTGGCCCACCCCATCAGGATGAACCGCGCCTGGGGCTGGGCCGCGTGCAGCTCTTGCAGGAAGTCCACGTAGCGTCGGCGATAGGCGTCGCGCAGGGCCGCCTCGTCCGCCCAGGCTTCGCCCGCGTGCAGCGGGGTCGAAAAGTCGTTGGTCCCCAGGTTGACGACGATGATCGCCGGCCGCCAGCCCGGGTCCGCCCCGGCCGCCTCGCGCGGATCGTCCGGCTTCAGGCGCGGATACAGGCTCGGCAGGCTGGCCCCCGGGTCCTTGCCGCCATAGTTGCGAACGACGCCATAGCCGGAATAGGCGTTGATCCGGTAATCGGCGTCGAACCGCCGCGCGACCACCGGGCCGAAGGCGCGCTGGGTGTCGGTCGTGTCGTGGATTTCCTGCGGCGTGCAGGTCCGGGCCGACGAGACGTCGCCATAGCCCACCGAATAGGAATCGCCGATGAACTCGATCTGGCGGCTGCGCGCGGGCGCCGGCAGGGCGCGGCCGTCGCCCGTCGTAAAGAAGCCCGTGAACCGTCCGCCGCCGGTCTGGCTCTCGCTCTGTTTCTCCAGCCGCACGACGTGGTCCCCAGCCGTCAGATCGTCCAGCATCAGATCGACCCGCCCGGCGTTGCGGAACAGGGTCCGTTCGCGCCCGTCGACCAGCAGCCGCAGGTTCTGCTCCGGCGCGTCGAAACGGACCCGCACCCCCGTCCCGTTGAACCGGCTTTCGAAATAGACGCCCGGCCAGCCGAAGCTCAGCCCGTCCGCCGCGCGGATCACGCGCCCGCCGACATGGACCGGCAGGGGTTCGCTCGACGCCATCGCCGGCGTCTGGGTCAGGGCCAGCGAGATCAGGCCGAAGGCGGCGGCGACAGGAAGCTTGGGCAGGGGCAAGGTTCGATCCCTATTCGATGTCGGATGCGGCGGCGTCGTCCCGCCCCGCCACGATCCGGGTCGCGGCGAGGTCGGCGGTGACGTTGCCGACGGTGCGGAAGATATCGGGGATGACCTCGACCGCCAACAGCAGCGGCAGCACCCCCAGCGGCAGGCCCATGGCCAGACAGATCGGCCCGACGGCGGCGAAGAAGCTGACCTGACCGGGCAGGCCGACCGAGGCGATGGACACGGCGATGGCCGTCAGTCCCCCGGCGATCAGCACGCCCAGGCCCAGATGCACCCCGTTCAGCTGCGCCACATACAGACAGACCGCCAGATTGGCGACCGGGCTGGTGATGCGGAACACCGCCACCGCCAGCGGCAGGACCAGACCCGCCGAGGCCTGGGGAACGCCCAGCCAGTCGCGCGCCCGCTCGATCATGACCGGCAGGCTGGCCAGGGACGACTGGGTCGAGACGGCGACCACCTGGGCCGGGGCCACCGCGCGGGCGAACCGCGCCAGCGAGATCCGCCCCCAGACCACCGCCACGACATAGATCACCAGGATCAGGCCGATCTGGCTCAGGCAGACGATGGCGACATAGTGGGCCAGCGTCCCCGCCACCCCCAGACCGGCGCGCAAACCGACGCCCAGCGCCAGGGCGAACACCCCGAACGGGGCGGCCAGCAGCACCCAATGCACGATCACCACCATCGTCTCGGCGACCGCCTCGAAGAAGCCCGCCAACGGCCGACGCAGCTCGCTTCTGATCCGGGTCGCCGCGAAGCCGAAGGCGACCGCGAACACCACGACCGCCAGAACCCCGTCGTCCGCCGCCGCCTTGACCACGTTCGCGGGCGCCAGACTGGCCAGGAAGGCGCGCAGACCGTCGGTCCGCGCCGCCTCGCCCACGACCGACAGCGCATCAGGCGTCACCCCCGCCAGCAGCCCCCGCCCCGCCTCCGGGTCGATGGGCCAGATCGCCAGGAGGCCCAGCCCGGCCAAAATCGCATAGACCGTCGCCCCGGTCAGCAGCACGCCGAACACGCCCAGCGACCGCACCGCGATCCGTCCCGTCGCGGCGGCGTCGGCGATGGAGACGATTCCCGTGACCAACAGGCTGAACACCAGCGGGATCACCGTCATCCGCAGGGCGTTCAGCCACACCTGCCCCAGGCTCTCGACCACGCCCAGCCCGCCGGTCAGCCACGGCGCCTCCGCGCCCTGGGCCAGGGCGCCGACCACCACCCCGGCGACCAGGGCGGCGATGACGAAGAAGCTGAGCGAGGTGAAGAAGGCGGCGAGACCGGAGGAGCGCATCGGCCAGAGCTAGCACCCCTTTTCGCCGCGCGCGCGCCAAACCTTCTGACGGCCGCCGACAGATCGGGTCGTCGCAGGCCGAAACGCGAACCGGCCGGGCGCGTTGGAAGGAAAACCAAGGAGATGACCATGTCCCGTCTGCACAAACTGGTTCCCATGCTGGGCGGCCTCTTGCTGTCCAAGGGCGGACGCCGCCTGGCGGGCCGTCACGCCGGCAAGCTGGCCCTGGCGACCCTGGCCTATGAGGTGTGGCGCAGCCGTCGCGACGGCGCCCGCGCCAAGGCGGCCCCGCAGGCCCAGACACAGGCCCAGAACCGCGCCCGTCCCCGCAGCCGCTGGAGCGGCCGCACCCCGCGATAGACCTCGACTTCACCCCCAGGCGCCTCGATAGTCGGGGCTCGTGCGGAGCCGACCATGATCAAAGTCCATCACCTGAACGACAGCCGCTCCCAGCGCGTCCTGTGGCTGCTGGAGGAGTTGGGGCTGGACTATGAGGTGGTCCGCTACCAGCGCGATCCCCGCAGCCGCCTGGCCCCGCCCGAACTGCTGAAGGTCCATCCGCTCGGCAAGTCGCCGGTGATCGAGGACGGCGAGGTCGTCGTGGCGGAAACCGGGGCCATCGTCGAATATCTGCTGGACGCCTACGGCCACGGCCGGCTGCGCCCGACGCCGGGCACGCCGGACGCGCGTCGCTTCACCTACTGGCTTCACTACGCCGAGGGATCGGCCATGCCGCCCCTGTTGCTGAAACTGGTGTTCAGCGTCCTGCCCCAGCGCGCGCCCGGCCTGATGAAGCCCCTGGTCAAGGGGGTGGCGAACAAGGCCCTGGCCGGTTTCGTCGAACCCCAGCTGCGCGCCCATGTCGCCTATTGGGAGGCCGAGCTGGGCCGCTCCGAATGGTTCGCGGGGGACCAGTTCACCGCCGCCGACATCATGATGAGCTTCCCGGTCGAGGCCGGGGCCGACCGCGCCTTCGACGCCGCGACCAAGCCGCGCCTCAAGGCGTTTCTGGACCGGATTCACGCCCGCCCCGCCTATCGCCGCGCGCTGGAGCGGGGCGGCGACTACAGCTATGCGTGATCGGATCGTGATCGACGGGTCGCAACCCGACTGGGCGCAAGACGTTAACGGACCATGCGCCTTCAAACCATTCAGATCATCGCCGGACTCGCCGCCGCCGTCGCCTTCGTCCTGGCCTTCATGGCCGCCGGGGCCGCGCTGATTTCCGGCCTGTTCATGTTCCTGGGTCTCGCCGCCATCGGCTGGCTGGCCTACAGCCTGATCAAGGGCGTGCTGCGCCGCGATCCCAAATCCGAGCCGCCCGCGCGCGCCTGAATTATGGCCCGTCTGGGGCGGCGCTCTTGATTTCAGGCGCGACATCCCCTAGTTTTGATGCCCGGCCGCGCCCGCCCCGCGGCCTTTTATGTGCCTCCTTTCGCGTCTTTCCAGTCTCTGGGCGAACAAGAAAAATCACGACACAATGGAAAAAGTGCCGATGACGGCCGAGGGCTATCGCGCCCTCGACGATCAACTGAAGCAATTGAAGTCGGTCGAAAGGCCCAGCGTGATCGCGGCCATTTCCGAGGCCCGCGAACACGGCGACCTGTCCGAAAACGCCGAATACCACGCCGCCAAGGAGCGGCAGGGCTGGATCGAGGGCCAGATCGCCGAGATCGAGGACAAGATCAGCCGCGCCCAGGTCATCGACGTGTCCAAACTGTCGGGAAACCAGGTCAAGTTCGGCGCCACCGTCACCGTGGTCGACGAGGACACCGAGGAAGAGAGCCGCTATCAGATCGTCGGCGAACACGAAGCCGACGTGAAGCAGGGCCGCATCTCCATCGCCTCCCCGATCGCCCGCGCCATGATCTCCAAGGAGGTCGGCGACGTGGTCGAGGTCAACACCCCCGGCGGCGTGAAGGCCTACGAAATCCTCAAGGTCGAGTGGAAGTAACACCATGACCGACGCCGCCGAAACACGCCCGCCTCTGGTGTCGCATGTTTCGGTGGGTGTCAGCGACCTGGCGCGGGCCGGCGTCTTCTACGACGCCGCCCTCGGCGCCCTGGGCGTCGGCCGGGTGATGCAACACCCGATGGGCTTGGCCTATGGCCACGCCTTCCCGGAGTTCTGGGCCTCCATCCCTCACGATCGTCAGGCCGCCTCGGCGGGCAACGGCGCCCATGTCTGTTTCGCCGCCCCTGACCGCGCCGCGGTGGATCGCTTTCATGCCCGGGGGCTGGCCGCCGGTGGTCAAGACGACGGCGCGCCCGGCTTCCGACCGGAATACGCCCCCGGCTATTACGCCGCCTTCCTGCGCGATCCCGACGGCAACAAGATCGAGGCCATGACCTGGGTCCGGGCCGACGCGACCGGGGCATGACGCCCATTCCGTCGTCCGGCCCCCTCTCCATCTGGGTCGTCTCGGACGGCCGCGCCGGGATCGAGAACCAGGCCCTGGGCCTCGCCGAGGCGGTCCAGCGCCTGACCCCGGCCGAAATCTCCACCAAGCACATCCGCTGGCGCGCGCCGTTCGACCGCCTGCCCTCGGCGCTGAAGACGCGGGCCATGCTGGACCCGGCCTCCGCCGCCCTCGCCGCCCCCTGGCCCGATCTGTGGATCGCGACGGGCCGCGCCACCCTGCCCCTTTCGACGCGGGTGAAGCAGTGGAGCGGCGGCAAGACCTTCGTGGTCCAGACCCAGGACCCGCGCTGGGCCAACGCCCGCTACGACATGATCGTCGCCCCCGCCCACGACGGCCTGTCAGGCGACAATGTCTTCGAGATCACCGGCTCGCCGCACCGCATAACGCCCGAGCGGATCGCCGAGGCCGCCCCCGCCTTCGCCGACCGGATCGCCCCCCTGCCTCATCCCCGCGTCGCCGTCCTGATCGGCGGCCGGTCGAAGGCGTTCGACCTGCCCCCCGCCCACGCCGCCGCCCTGGCCGACCAGATCGCGGACGCCGTGCGCACGGCCGGCGGTTCGCTGATGCTGACCTTCTCGCGCCGCACGCCGGATGCGGCCAGGGCCGCCATGACCGACCGCCTGTCGGACCTACCCGGCTGGATCTGGGACGGGACCGGCGACAACCCCCTGTTCGGCTTCCTGCACGACGCCGACCATGTGCTGGTCACGCAGGACAGCGCCAACATGGCCGCCGAGGCCGCCTCGACCGGCAAGCCGGTCCACATCCTGCCGATGATCCCGCTGAAGTCCGGCGGCAAGTTCGCCCGCCTGCACGACGACCTGCGCGCGCGCGGCGCCGCCCGCCCGTTCGACGGGACGCTGGCCCCCTGGACCTACGCCCCCCTCGCCGAAACCGACCGCGCCGCCCGCGCCGTTCTGGAGGCGATGCGAACGCGATAGGCCGTCCACGTCCGATCCTGACGCAGCCGCGTCCCATAATCAGCCCGGATCGGAGGCCGCCTTAAGAACGACTCGCAAAAATCTGCACGAAAGTACACTCTAAAAAATTACAGTGGCCTTTTTGGCCGACGTCGGCGCCCTGCGTCAGACCGGCATCGCGCAAACGGGAATCACCGCCTAAATAGGGCCTATGACCCAAGCTCGTACCGTCCGCGTCGCCATCATCGGTTCCGGCCCCGCCGGCTGGACCGCCGCCATCTATGCGGCGCGCGCCTCCCTGAACCCCGTCGTCATCGCCGGCATCCAGCCCGGCGGCCAGCTGACCATCACCACCGACGTCGAGAACTATCCCGGCTTCGCCGAGACCATCCAGGGTCCGTGGCTGATGGAGCAGATGCAGGCCCAGGCCCTGCACGTCGGAACCGAGGTCATCCACGACATCGTCACCTCCGCCGACCTGTCCCAGCGCCCGTTCCGGCTGACGCTGGACGGCGGCGCCGAGATCCTGGCCGAGACGGTCATCATCTCCACCGGCGCCCAGGCCAAGTGGCTGGGTCTGGAGTCGGAGGCCGCCTATCAGGGCTTCGGCGTCTCGGCCTGCGCCACCTGCGACGGCTTCTTCTATCGCGGCAAGCAGGTCGTGGTGGTCGGCGGCGGCAATACGGCGGTCGAAGAGGCGCTGTTCCTGACCAACTTCGCCTCCAAGGTCACGGTCGTCCACCGCCGCGACGAGTTCCGCGCCGAGAAGATCCTGCAGGACCGCCTGTTCGCCAACCCCAAGGTCGAGGTGATCTGGGACGTCGCCATCGAGGAGATCGTCGGCGTCGTGGACGGCATCGCCCGCAACGTCAAGGGCGTCCGGCTGAAGAACGTCAAGGACGGCTCGACCCGCGAAATCCCCGCCGACGGCGTCTTCATCGCCATCGGCCACGCCCCGTCGTCGGAACTGTTCAAGGGGCAGCTGGAGACGAACTCGGGCGGCTATCTGCGGGTCAAGCCCGGCTCGGCCTCCACCGCCATCGAGGGCGTCTGGGCCGCCGGCGACGTCACCGACGACGTCTATCGCCAGGCCGTCACCGCCGCCGGCATGGGCTGTATGGCCGCCCTTGAAGCCGCCCGCTTCCTCGCCGAGGAAGACCACGCCAAGGCTCACCACCCCATCAGCCACGCCGAGGCCGAGAAGATCGGCGTCTGGTAAGGCCAGCCCCGGCGGAGATCAGCCGAACAGTTGCAGTCCGGGGGGCGCGTATTCGGTCGGCTGGCCCTGACGGCGGCGCAGGGCGTAGTCCACGGCCGTCTGGACGGCGCGTTCGTCGGTGGGCTTGGACAGAACGCCGATGGCGCCGGCGACGCCGTCGCGGACCATGCCCGGATTGGCGGTCATGAACAGGACGCTGACGCCCATGTCCTGACCCAGTTCGCGACCCAGTTCGATGCCCGTGGCGCCGTCCGACAGATGGATGTCGACCAAGGCCAGGTCCACGTCGTTCTCGCGCACCAGATCCAGCGCGGCCCTGGATGTCGCGGCGACCCCCGTGACCTGGTGGCCCAGATCCTCAAGGACGAAGCGAAGCTCCATGGCCACCAGGGCCTCGTCTTCGATGATCAGGATGCGGGCAGTCATGGCTAAAGCTTGTGATCGTGGGCGTTCATAACGCGGCTTGTCGGCGTCGGTTCAATACAGGGGCTAGATTCTGCCGGAGACGGCGGCTCTGCGGCGCGAAAGGGCGGTCGCCGGCAGGTCCACAATGACCTTCAGCCCGCCCGCGTTCCACTCGCGATGCAGTTTTCCGCCCAGCTGCCCCTCCACCGACAGGGTGGCCAGCGACGAGCCGAAGCCCGAGCGCGTGGGCGGCCCGTCGATGCGGGGACCGTCCCGCTCGCTCCAGGTCAGGACGAACCGATCCCCGTCCTGGGCCGTGTGCAGCAAAACCCCGCCCTCCTTTTGCGACAGGGCGCCGTATTTGGCGGCGTTGGTGGCCAGTTCGTGGAACAGCAGGGCGACCGAGGTGGCCGCCTGATCGTCGAACACCGCGTCGTCCCCGCTGATGACCACCCGCGCCAGACCCACATCGTCGGCATAGGCCTTGAACAGGTCCGCCAGGAAGGTGTGCAGCGTGGTCGCGCCGATGGTGGTCCGGGACGTCTCCGTATGCGGCCGCACGAACTCGTGCGCGCGGGCCAGGGCGGCGATGCGGGTCCGCAGCGAGGCCGAGAACGCCTTGGCCTCCGGGTACTGACGGGCCGACAGGGCGACCAGGGCGTTGACCACGGCGAAGATGTTCTTGATGCGGTGGCTCAGCTCCTGGCTGACCAGTTCGCGGCCCTGCTCCAGCCGCTTCAGTTCGTCGATGTCGGTGCAGGTGCCGAACCAGCGCGTGATCCGTCCCTCGTCGTCGTGGATGGCCACCGCCCGCCCCAGGGTCCAGCGATAGGCCCCGCTGTGGTGTTTCAGCCGGTATTCGATCTCATAGGGTTCGCCCGTCTGCAGCGACTGGCGCCAGACCGTCCAGGCCCGCTGCTGGTCGTCGGGGTGGAAGATGTCGTTCCACCCTTCCCCGTCGGTCGATCCGACCGGGACGCCGGTGAACTCGTACCAGCGGGCGTTGTAGTAGTCGTGAAAGCCGTCGGGCAGGGTCGACCACACCATCTGGGGCATGGCGTCGGCCAGGATGCGGAACCGGGTCTCGCTTTCGCTCAGCGCCCGCGCGGCTTCCGCCAGATCGGTCTCGATCTGCTTGCGCCGGGTGATGTCGACCGCGACGCCCGACAGGCGCACGGCGACGCCCGCGCGGTCGTATTCGACCTGGCCGCGCGCCAGAACCCAGCGCACCTGCCCCTCGACCACCAGCCGGTATTCGCTGATGAAGACCCCTTCCTCGGCCAGGGCGCGCTGAATGTCCTCGTCCAGTCGGTCGCCGTCGTCGGGGTGGACGTTGGCGCGGAACACCGCGAGGGGCGCCCCGTGGAGCGCCACGGCCGGATCGACGCCGTACATCCGGGCGAACCGGGCGTCGGCCGCCACGCTGTCAGCCGCGATGTCCCAGTCCCAAGCGCCGACATAGGCCGAGGCCTCGATGGCCATCTGGGCGGTCTTCTCGCTGCGATCCCGCTCCAGCAGGGCGCGGCGCAGCTCCAGCTGGGTCATGACCTGCGTGGCCAGGGTCTGCATGGCCAGGGCTTGCAGCTCGGTCAGACCTTGCGGGCGCGGATGATGATCCAGCACGCACAGCGCGCCCAGCGGCGCCCCCTCGGGCGTCTTCAGCGGATAGCCGGCGTAGAAGCGGATGTGCGGCGCGTCCGTGACCAGCGGATTGTCGGCGAACCGGGGGTCCAGCCGGGCGTCGGTCACGATCAACGGCTGGTCGCTGACCATCGCATGGGCGCAGAAGGAGACGGGGCGCGGCGTCTGGGGCACGCCCAGTCCGACCTCGGCCTTGAACCACTGACGCTCGGCGTCGACCAGGCTGACGGCGGCCATGGGCGCCTCGCACAGGCGGGCCGCCAGATTGGCCAGGTCGTCGAACGCGGCCTCGGGCGTCGTATCCAGCACCCCGTATCTCTTGAGCGCCGCAAGACGATCCGCCTCGTCCCACCGGGAACGGCCGACTTCTGAGTGGTTCAACGAGGCATCCTCTTAGGCCCGGCGCGTCTGCTTAAGCTTCTCAATGCCCGGCGACGTAAAACCGTTGCACGCCGCCCTTCAGTTCGCCGGGCGGCCGACCTCCTCGACCTCCATGGTCGTGACGCCGGCGGGCGCGGGCGCGGCGGCCCTGGGGCGGTCCAAGGGGGTCAGGCGGGCGTTGATGGCGGCGACCTCCTCCCGGGTCGGCAGGCGCCGTCCGCCCAGGCTGGCCACGCCGACGACGCGCTGCCGGCCGTCGATCTCGACCGTGCGGAGCGGCGCATCCTTTATCGCAGACGTCGGGGCGTCGGGGTCGGGTCCGCCCGTCGCGGCGCCGGCCGGCAGGACCGCGCGCGGCCGCGAGAAGCGCGCCTCGTCGATCGCCGGCTCGCGGCCCTTGTAGACGTTTCGGAAGGCGGCGGTTTCGCCATAGACGCCCTTCCAGCGATAGAAGATGTGCGCGCCGATCTGCGTCACCTTGGCCACCGTCGGCGCCCACCACGGATGCACATAGTCGGCGTGATAGTGGGTGGCGGTGCCGACCTGTTGCGCGACCGCGCCGTCCAGCGCCTTCTCCGCCACGCGCCGCGCCCGGTCCCACGCCCAGGGGACCGGCGACTGGGAAAGGGAGCCGTCGCAGGTGAAGCTGAACTGACAGCCCGTGGTCCGCTCGGCCCCTTCGAACACCACGCCGCAGACGGTGTTGGCGTAGTTGGGATCGCGCACCCGGTTCAGCACCACCTGGGCCACGCCGGCCTGACCGCTGTCCGGCTCCAGCGCCGCCTCGAAATAAACCGCCTGGGTCAGGCAGCGCAGGGCCCGGCGACGATCCTCGGCGCTGCCCTTGAAGACGAAGGGCTGGGCGGGACGCAGGGCGCCGGCGGCGGGCGTCATGGCGGCATTCAGGCGCTGGGCCTCCAGCCCGCTCTTGCCCGGCTCCAGACCCGGCTTTCCCGCCAGCGTCAGGCTTTCCCAGCCCGGCGTCAGTCCATATAGGGCCGGTTGCAGCAGATCGGGGTCGTGGCGCATGGCCTCGGCCAGCTGGGCGGGCGTCAGGCGCGCCTTGATCGCCGCCAGCCCCCCGGCGCCCAGATCGCCGCGCGTGATGCGCGACACGGCTTCGGCGGTGCGATCCGCGTCCGGGCGCACGCTGGAACCGGCGGCCATGGCGACGCCCAGCACCGCGCCCGCCGCCGGCAGGGCCGCCGCCGAACGCCGCAGCGTCGTCCACATCGTCTTCCAGGGCAGCAGGGTCATTCCACGTCCGACAGGGCGTTCGACAACGTCGCCGAGCGCCAGAGGTTCGCGTCCTTAGCGACAAACCTAGACCAATTTCCGGCGGCACGGCGACCGCCGTTACGTCGTTCGACGCCGCAGCCGCCAGAAGATGGGTGGCCGCCCCGTGTTCAGGGTGTAAAGCTGACGCCAGTTCGCCTGATCAGTACGGGACCGGGGATGCCGAAATCCAGGGACGACAGGGCGTCGTCATGGCGCATGGCGACGGCGGATCGCTGGCTGGTCGGCCTGGCGCGGCTGTCGACCCCGTCCGTGTTCAGCCGTCTGGTCATCGGTTTCGGCTTCGCGGTCGCCGCCCTGTTGGGCCGGGCGGCGCTGTCGACCGTCTATGGCGACGTGACCAGCTTCTCCATCCTGTTGCCGGCGATCAGCCTGGCGGCGCTGGCGGGCGGATGGACGGCGGCGGTGACGGCCCTGATCGTCTGCATCGGCGGCGGCTGGGCCATTGTCGGCTTGACCGCGACCGGCAAGGACGGCGTCCTGCACGCCATAGCCGGCGTGGCCACCGTCAACTTCGTCGTGGTCGGCCTGTTCATGGCGGGGATCAGCGCGGCCCTGCGCGGCGCCCTGTTGCGCATTAGCGAAAGCGACACCCGGTTCCGGCATCTAGCCGACACCACCCCTTCGCCCATCTGGCTGAGGAACGCCGACGGCGCGTTCGAGTTCGTCAACGCCGCCGTCCTGAACCTGCATGGCATGGACAAGGCGGCGCTGGCGAACGGCGGATGGCGCGAGGTCTTTCACCCCGACGACCTGGCCACGATCGACGCCGTGGAAGGCGAGGCGGCCAAGGACCGCAAGCCCTACAGCTTCGAGGCGCGGGTCAGCGGGCCCGACGGCGGCTGGCGATGGATGCGGGCCGTCGCGCAGCCGCGCTTCGACGAACAGGGCCGGTTCCTGGGCCACACCGGCATCGCCTTCGACGTGACCGACAGCCGCGAGGCGCTGGAGGCTTCCGCGCGGGCCGAACGCCGCCACGCCTTCCTGCTGGACCTCACCGACCGGCTGCGCGACCAGAACGATCCCGACGAGATCATGGGCCAGGTCGAACGCGCCCTTGGCGGCCTCCTGGACGCCGGGCGGGTCGGCTATGGCGAGGTCGATCAGGCGGCGGGCGTCGTGTCCATGACGCGCGACTGGACTTCCGGCGTCTCCAGCGCCCAGGGCCAGTTCAGCCTGCACGCCTTCGGCGAGGACCTGATCGCGGACCTGGCCGAGGGTCGCACCATCCAGATCGAGGACGTGCGCCAGGACCCCCGCACCGCCGCCTTCGCCGACGCTTTCGACGCCATCCAGACCCGCGCCCTGATCCGCGCGCCCCTGATCCGGGGCGGCCGCCTGCGCGCCTTCCTCTATGTCCACGCCTCCGAGCCGCGCGCCTGGACCGAGGCCCAGGTCAGCCTGGTCGAGGAGGTCGCCGCCCGCACCTGGGCCGAGGTCGAGCGCGCCCGCGCCGAGAACGAGACGCGAGAGAGCGAACAGCGGTTCCACGTCATCGCCGACACCGCCCCGGTCCTGATCTGGGTGACGGGCCAGGACGGCGGGCGCAGCTTCGTCAACCAGACCTATGTCGACTTCTACGGCGCGGGTTACGAGGCGGCGCGCGATCTGGACTGGCGCGCGGTCATCCACCCCGACGACCAGGCGCGCGTCCTGGCCGAATCCATCGCGGGCGAGGCCTCGCACGCGCCCTTCTCGCTGGAGGCCCGCTATCGCCGCCATGACGGCCAGTGGCGCTGGTTGAAGTCCTTCTCGCGCCCGCGCCTCAGCGGATCGGAGGTGATCGGCTTCGTCGGAGTCGCCTTCGACGTGACCGAGACCCGCGCGGCCCAGGCCAAGCTGGAGGAGTCGGAAAACCGGTTCCGCACCGTCGCCGACAGCGCCCCGGCCCTGATCTGGATGAGCGACGACGCCGCCCAGCTGGTCTTCGCCAATCGTCGCTACCGCACCTTCTTCGACGTCAAGGGCGAGGTGCATCTGCCCGACAGCTGGCGCGCCCTGGTGCATCCCGACGACGAGGCGGTGTTCTCGGCCGCCTTCATGCGCGCCTTCGAGGCGCGGGATCGTTTCGAGGCGCTGAGCCGGGTGCAGCATCCGTCGCTGGGCCTACGCTGGCTGCGCACCGAGGGGGTGCCGCGCTTCGACGCCTCCGGCCTGTTCCAGGGCTATGTCGGGGCCTGCTTGGACGTCACCGACGCCAAACGGGCCGAGGACGACCTGAAGCGGATCAACGAACTGCTGGAGGAACGGGTCGACGAGGCCCTGATCGAAAAGGCCCAGGCCGAGGCCCAGCTGATGCACGCCCAGCGGATGGAGGCGGTCGGGCGGTTGACTGGCGGGGTGGCGCACGACTTCAACAACCTGCTGACCGTGGTGATCGGCGCGCTGGACATCATCCTGCGCAGCGACGATCCGGCCAAACGCAAGAAACTGGGCGAGGCCGCCCTGGCCGCCGCCCGTCGGGGCGAGAGCCTGACGCACCAGCTGCTGGCCTTCTCGCGGCGTCAGGCCTTGCGCCCCGAACCCATCGACCTGAACGCCCTGATCCGCGAGGGTGAACCCCTGTGGCGCCGCGCGGTGGGCGAGACGGTGGACTTCAAGGTCAGGCTGAAGCGCGGCGGCGCGCGCGCCAACGTCGATCCGGCCCAGTTCGAGGCGGCCCTGCTGAACCTGATCGTCAACGCCCGCGACGCCCTGGGCGACGTGACCGGACCCAAGGGGCGCAGCGGATCGCGCATCACGGTCCAGACGCGCGAAGTCCAGGTCGCCGCCGGCGACGTCGCCGAACTGACGCCCGGCCGCTATGTCTGCGTCGCGGTGATCGACAATGGCGAGGGGATGTCGCCGGACATTCTGGACCGGGTGTTCGAACCCTTCTTCACCACCAAGGGCGTCGGCAAGGGCACGGGCCTGGGCCTGAGCCAGGTCTATGGGTTCGCGCGCCAGTCGGGCGGCGGGGTTCAGATCGTCTCCGCGCCCGGACAGGGGGCGGAAATCCGGCTCTATCTGCCGCCCTTGTCGCCCGAAGACGCCGCCGGCGAAAGCGCCCCGGTCGAGACGGACGCCAGCCTGATCGAGGGCGGCCGGCTGCTGCTGGTCGAGGACGATCCGGGCGTGGCGGCGGTGGCGCTGGAAATCCTGGCGGAGCTGGGCCTGGACGTCGATCTGGCCGAAAACGGCCAGGACGCCCTGCGCGCGCTGGATCGGACTTCATACGACATGATGCTGACCGACGTTGTCATGCCGGGCGGGATGAGCGGCGTCGATCTGGCGCGCGCGGCGGCCCGGTCCTGGCCCGAAATGCGGATCGCCCTGGTGTCGGGCTATGTCGGCGAGGACGTGGACGAGGTGCTGGCCGACACCCCCTGGCCCCTGCTGCGCAAACCCTATTCGTCGGATCAGCTTCGCGGTCTGCTGGAACAGATGACGGCCGCGCCGGTCGCCTGACCGGCAAAGAAAAACGCGCCGCAAGAGCCTGCGGCGCGTCGATCATTCACAAGCAAGCGGCCGAGGCTTAGCGACGCGCCTTACGGGCGGCGTAGCGGGCGTCGCGCTTGGCCTTCTGCTCTTCCTTGGTCAGCTGCTTGCGAGCCTTGCGATCCGCGCGCTTGGAGGCGTCGATCTCTTCCTGAGCGGCCAGTTCGGCCGCGAGGCGGGCGGCTTCCTTCTCGGCCTTTTCACGGCGAAGCTCGGCCTTGGCCAGTTCGTGCTGCTGGCGCTGGGCTTCCTTCTCGGCGGCCCGCTTTTCGGCCAGCTTCTCGAATTCGGGATCGGGCGCGGCGGCCTTGGGCTTGAATTTGGCGAGCAGCGCCTTCTTGGCTTCCTGCTGGGCGGTAATACGGTCGGAGAATCCGGTCTTCAGATCTTTCATGCGAAAGCGTCAGGGTTCCTTGTGAGCGGCCAGGAGCGGCCGTCGGGGGTCAGGCGGCGAAGGAAACGCGCGGCCTGAAGCGGGGCGCACAAAGCCGATATGCGAGCGAAAATCAAGGTTCGCGGCGGTGAAATCGACGGCGGGCCCAATTCGACGGGCCGGGGCGTCCTCGCCGCAACACCCTTGATCGCGAGTGACGCCTCAGCGCGGCTTCTGCGCCTGGCCGACCACCGTGCCGGCCGCGCCGCCCACGGCCGCGCCGACCGGCCCGCCGACGACGGCGCCCGCAACCGCTCCGCTGGCGGCCTTCTGTTCGATCGTGGTTCCGCAGGCGGCCAAGGCCAGGGTTCCCAGGACGGCGGCGGCGGTGATGGCGGTTTTCATGGGCGTCTCTCCAAAAGCCACGCTTGAACGCCAAAGCCCCTGTCACGGTTCCGACGGCGTCGTTCAGTCACGAAACACCCGCACTGTCACATTTCTAAACCGTAGAGACACACAGCCTTAATCATCAACATCAAAAACCATGATCGCGTACAAAGTGAACGCCTATTTCAATACAGTATTCGACCCGCTTATTCGGGCGAAAAGGTCCGGTTTTGGCCACATCGCTGGCGACTGCTGAAAAATACACAGGCGCTTCTGTCGCTTAACAGACAGATTGCGAATCGACCACATTGCGGCCATAAAAGGCTGGCTATAGGCCCGTCCTCGACGCCCGGGCCAGTGAGCCGAGCGCCGGAAATTGCAGGCTGGAAAGCGACCGACAGCGTCGCCTGGCCGGCAGGACTACCCCGGGGGCCGCGTTTCTCGCCCTGCTGAACAGGACTACCTCGTTGTCGCATTCCTCGCAGACGCGCGCCCTTCTGCGCGCCGATCGTGTGGCCAGGATGAAGCCCATGACGGCCGCCGCAGCGATCGGCGGTCTGGTGGGTCTGGCGATCGGATGCGCCTATCTGGGCGGCACGGCTGCGCGCGCGACGACGCTGCGCGCCCAGGCCGAACGGATTCAGGGCGCGACCGCCGCCGGCTTCACCGAAGAAGCCCTGGCCGCCGCCGCCGGCGGTCTGGACGCCAGCGCCCTGACCATCGCGCGTCGGCACGATCCCTACACCAGCGCCGGGTCCGCCCAGCGCGACCGCCAGTCCGAACTACTGGCCGCCCGTCTGGAACAGCTTCGCGTCACCGACGGTTCCAACAATCTTCGTCGCGCCAGCCTGACGGCGCCCGGCCCCGCCCGCCCTTTCCGCATGGAACACGCGCTGGACGCCAGCCGCGATCTGGATTGCCTGACCCAGGCCGTCTATTACGAAGCGCGAGGCGAAGGCGCCGACGGCATGAAGGCCGTGGCCCAGGTGGTGCTGAACCGGGTGCGCCACCCCGCCTTCCCCAAGACCGTCTGCGGCGTGGTGTTCCAGGGCGCCGCGCGCAGCAGCGGGTGCCAGTTCTCCTTCACCTGCTCGGGCGTGATGCGCGGCCGGGTCAACGCCTCGGCCTGGAGCCGCGCGCGTTCGGTGGCGTCCAGCGCCCTGTCGGGGTCGGTCTTCGCCCGCGTCGGCAATGCGACCCATTTCCACACCACCCATGTCGCGCCCGGCTGGCGGTCGTCGCTGGTGCAGGTCAGCCAGGTCGGCAGCCATCTGTTCTATCGCTTCGGCGGGCGTTCGGGCGGCGGCGACGCCTTCACCTATGCGGCCCGTCCGTCGTCCGAGGTCGAGCGTCCCCGTCTGGTCCAGGCCAGCCTGAACCCGGTCGAAACGGCCCGTCAGGCGGGTCACGTCGTGGCCTATTCGATGGTGCTGGCTCAGGAAGGTCTCAGCCTGCCCGCCGCCCATGCGACGACGCCCCAACCGCGTTCGACGCCCGCGCCGACCCCGGCCCAGCCCGCCGCTCAGCCCGTCGCGCGCCCGGCCCGCCCCGCCGAGGTCGCCGCCAAGACCGAGATCGCCCAGACCGCCGCCAGCCCCGCCTGATCGGCGGCGGCTGCGGCCGGGCTCACAGCGCGTCCAGACCGATATCCAGAACCGGCGCCGAATGGGTCAGGGCGCCGACCGAGATGACGTCCACACCCGTCTCGGCGATGGCCCGCACCGTGGTCAGATCGACCCCGCCCGACGCCTCCAGCACGATGCGGCCGGCGACGCGCCCGACGGCCGTGCGAAGATCGGCCAGGCTGAAGTTGTCCAGCATGACCACGTCCGGCGCCGCGCCCTCGTCGATCAGGGCCAGGACGGCGTCCAGCTGATCCAGGCCGTCGACCTCGACCTCGACCTTCATCAGATGCGGCGCAAAGGCCCGCGCGCGCCGCACCGCCTCGGCGACGCCGCCGCAGACGGCGACGTGGTTGTCCTTGATCAGGATGGCGTCATCCAGACCGAAGCGATGGTTCATCCCCCCGCCGCAGGCCACGGCGTGCTTCTCCAGCGCGCGCAGGCCCGGCGTGGTCTTTCGCGTGTCGGCGATCCGCGCGGCCGTGCCTGCGACCGCCTGGACATAGGCCTGGGTCAGGGTGGCCACGCCCGACAGCCGCCCGACCAGGTTCAGCGCCGTGCGTTCGGCCGACAGGAAGGCGCGGGCGTTGGCCTCGACCACCGCGATCACCGCGCCGGGCGACAGGGCGTCGCCGTCGTTCAGGCGTTGATCGATCCGCGCCTGGGGATCGAGGGCCAGCACCGCCAGACGCACCGCATCCACCCCCGCCAGCACGCCGGACTTGCGGCTGGCGAAGGCCGCCGTCATCCGCGCATCCTCGGGGATGCAGGCCATGGCGGTGACGTCCCCCGCCCGGCCCAGATCCTCGGCCAGGGCCAGGCGCACGACGGGTTCGATCAGGATGTCGGGCAATCGTCTCATTCCGCCGCCTCCAGCGCCGCCGGGGTCGTCGGCCGCACGCGCGTATGTTCGGCCCGGACGGCCGTTTCGGGATGGTCGGCGCGGTAGTGGCCGCCCCGGCTCTCGCGCCGGTCCAGCGCCGCCTGGGCGATCAGCCGCGCGGCCAGCAGCGCCGCCGCCGAGCCGTGTCGCGCCTCCAGACCGTCGATCAGGGCGATCAGGGTCGCCAGCCCCTCGGCCGTCCTCATCACGCCCGCATGGGTCGTCATGGCGTCGCGCAATTCCGCCAGGGCGGCGTCCGGCAGGTCCGGCGCGATCTGGACGGGCGCGGGCCGACCGCCGCCCCTCTCGGCCGCCGCCGCTCTCCCTGCGCGACGCCCGAAGGCGGCGGCTTCCAGCAGGGAGTTTGAGGCCAGGCGGTTGGCGCCATGCACCCCGGTCGCGGCGCATTCCCCGACGGCGTAGAGGCCGGGCGCCGTCGTGCGTCCGTCCACGTCGGCGGCGATCCCGCCCATGTGGTAATGGCAGGCGGCCATCACCGGAATGGGGCTGAGGCGCGGGTCCAGACCGGCGCGCATACAGGCGGCGAAGACGGCCGGAAAGGCGTGGGGAAACTCGTCCCCGATGGCGGCGCGCGCATCCAGGTAGGCGCCGCGCCCTTTGATGCGCGCGGCATGAACGGCGCGGGCCACGACGTCGCGCGGCTTCAGATCGGCGTCGTCCGCCGCGCCCAGCAGGAACCGTCCCTCGCCGTCGATCAGCCTCGCCCCCTCGCCGCGCAGGGCTTCGGTGGCCAGCGGCGCCGGGTCCAGCCCCACGTCGATGGCGGTGGGGTGGAACTGCACGAACTCGGGGTCCAGAATGTCCGCCCCCGCCAGGGCGGCCAGGGCCATCCCCTCCCCCTTCAGGGCCGAGGGCGTGGTGGTGGCCGCGAACAGGCCGCCCGCCCCGCCGGTCGCCAGAACCACCGCCGTCGCCGCGATCTCGACCCGGCGACCGTTCGGCCCGCGCGCGATCACCGCCCCGACCACCCGGCCGTCGGCGTCCTGCATCAGGGCCTTCAGCCGCCCGTCGTCCCAGACCGTGATCCGCTTCTCGGCCCGCACCGCGGCCACCACGGCCGACAGGATGGCCCGGCCCGCGCCGTCGCCGCCGACCCGCGCCACGCGGGGGGTGGAATGGGCGGCCTCCAGACTGACGACGAAGCCGCCGTCCGCATCCCGGTCGAACGGCGCGCCCAGGGCGGCCAGCCATTCCACCGTCTGACGCCCCACGCCAGTCAGCGCCCGCGCCGCCGTCGCCTCGACCAGACCGGCGCCCGCCGCCTCGGTGTCGCGGGCATGCAGTTCGGGGGTGTCGATGGGGGTCAGGGCGGCGGCCATGCCGCCCTGCGCCCAGGCCGAGGAACAGGCGTTCAGCAAGGGCTCGGGCGTGACCACCAGAACCTTGGCCCCCGCCCGCGCCGCCTCCAGCGCCGCCGACAGGCCGGCCAGACCCGCGCCGACGATCAACGGCCCGTCATGTCGCATCCGGTTCATCGTCCAACCCCGAGATAGCTCAGTCCCAGCCGCACCGCCCCGGACGGGTCGCCCTCGGTCAGGGGCAAGAGGGCGCCGACCGACGCCGCCGCGCAGACCGCCAGGGTCAGCAGATAAAGGGCCAGGCTCCTGCCCGCCTCGGGCCAGCTCAGCGTGCCCCAAGCCGCGCGCCAGACGCCGCGCTTCATGTGGGCGAAGACCGACAGGGCCAGGAAGACAGCCAGGATGAACCGACCCGTCGACACGCCCCACCAGACCACGGCGACCCCAACCGCCAGCAGCACCGCCTGCTCCAGCCGGGGATGCACCCGCGTCAGCACCGGCCCCAGCGCCTTGGACCCGTCCAGCGGCGGGGCGGGAACCAGGTTCACAAGATTCAGCAGGGCGATGAAGAAGGCGCCGGCCAGCCATTCGGGCTGTCTCAGAACCAGCCCCACGCCCACGAAGGGGATCATGGCCAGAAGGCCGAACGCCGGCCCGGCCAGCGACACCAGAACCCCGTGCCACTCGCTCTTGGGCTCGCGCCGCGCCTTGGCCAGACCGCCCAGGAACGGGATGATGTAGATGCGCGCCGGCCCCATGCCCAGCCGGTTCATGGCCAGGGCGTGGCCGGCCTCATGCACGAACAGGCCGATCAGGACGGCGCCGGCGACGACGGCGCTGCCGCTGATCCACCACAGGAAGCCGCCCATCAGCGCCGTGGAGGCCAGGGCCAGGATCAGGCCCTGATCCTTCTCGGCCGGCCGTTCGGCGACAGGCGAGGCAGCGGGTTCGGGCGTGTGCGGCGCCGCTGGCTGGGCATCCCAGGGGCCGGGCTTGCGGGAGGGGGTGTCGATGTCGCTCATGGCGTCCAGATGGGCGTCGCGCCCGGTCCTGACGACAGGACCGAACGCCGCGCCTCAGATCAGCTCCACATCGACATGGTGGCGCGCCTTGACGATGTCGTAGCGGGCCGGGACGGCGGGCGACGGCAGGTCGATCATCCGCTGCACCGCCAGACGCCCGCGCGCGATCATCTCTTCGGGCACCGTCACCTCGAACTGCAGGTTCACCAGACAGTCGTGGATGTTCTGCAGCGTGATCCGCTTCATGTGCGGGCACAGATTGCAGGGGCCGACGAAGTCGACGCCCGGCACGTCGCCCTTGATGTTGGACGCCATCGAACATTCGGTGATCAGCACCACCCGCCTGGGCCTGCGCTGCTCGACATAGTCGGTCATGGCCGCCGTCGATCCGGCGAAGTCGGACGCCGCCAGGATTTCCTCCGGGCATTCGGGGTGGGCCAGAACCTCGGCGTCGGGCCAGGCGTCGCGCATGTCGGCGATATCCTGGGCGGTGAAGCGTTTGTGGACCTCGCAATGGCCCTTCCAGGCGATGATGCCCACCGTCGTCTGGGCCGCGACGTTGCGGGCCAGGAACTCGTCCGGGATCAGGATGACGCGGTCCACGCCCCATTCCTTGGCCGCCCATTCCACCACCTGCACGGCGTTGGCGCTGGTGCAGCAGATGTCGGTCTCGGCCTTCACCTCGGCCGTCGTGTTGACATAGGTGATGACCGGCAGGCCCGGATAGCGCTGCTTGATCAGCCGCACGTCCGCCCCGGTGATCGACGACGCCAGCGAACAGCCCGCGCGCAGATCGGGGATCAGCACCGTCTTTTCCGGCGACAGGATCTTGGACGTCTCGGCCATGAAGTGGACGCCCGCCTGGACGATGACCCTGGCGTCCGACCGCGCGGCCTCCTTGGCCAGACCCAGGCTGTCGCCGACATAGTCGCCCACGCCGTGGAAGATTTCGGGCGTCATATAGTTGTGGGCCAGGATCACGGCGTCGCGCTCGCGCTTCAGCCGGTTGATCTCGCTGATCAGCCGCGCCTGTTCGGGCCATTCCAGCGGGGTGACATGGTCCTTGACCTTGGCCCACACCCCGGCGGTCTCCCGCTCCAGATCCTTCGTCAGACCGAACACGCCGTCCGCCATGACCGCCTTCTCCCTACCCTTATGCTCAAAGTTAGCATAAGCGGAACCAATGTAGGCCGATGGGGACGCCGTGCAAGAGGAAACAGACGCCGGCGTGAGGTCGCGCGTGTTTCGCAGAGGATCAAGGCGCAAAAACCTTTCCCAAAACCGCGCCCATCGCCTAGACGAAGGCCCGTTTCGTTTCCGACTTCAACGCCTTTTCGATATTTCCATGCAGGACACCATCCGCCGCATCCTCACCGCCCGCGTCTATGACGTGGCGGAGGAGACCCCGCTCGATCCGTTGCGCCGCCTGTCGACGCGGCTGGACCGGCCCGTCCTGTTGAAGCGCGAGGACCTGCAGCCGGTATTCTCGTTCAAGATCCGCGGCGCCTACAACAAGATCGCCGCCCTGTCCGAAAGCGAACTGGCGCGGGGCGTCATCTGCGCCTCGGCCGGCAATCACGCCCAGGGCGTGGCCCTGGCGGCGACGCGTCGCAACACCCCCGCCACCATCGTCATGCCGACCACCACGCCGGGCATCAAGGTCGCCGCCGTGCGGGCGCTGGGCGGCGAGGTCGTGCTGTACGGCGACAGTTTCGACGCCGCCTACGCCCATGCGCGACTGCTGGAGGAACGGACGGGCGCGGTCTTCATCCACCCCTTCGACGATCCCGAAGTCATCGCGGGTCAGGGCACGGTGGGGCTGGAGATCGCGCGCCAGCACGCCGATCCGATCCAGGCCGTCTTCGTGCCCATCGGCGGCGGCGGTCTGGCCGCCGGCGTCGCCGCCATCGTCAAATTCCTGAGGCCCGAAACCCGCGTCATCGGCGTGGAGCCGGTCGACGCCCCGACGATGAAGTCCGCCCTGGACGCCGGTCAGGTCGTGACCCTGAACGAGGTCGGCCTGTTCGCCGACGGCGTGGCCGTGCGCCGGGCGGGCGAGCGCACCTTCGACCTGTGCAGGGATTTGCTGGACGAGATCGTGCTGGTGGACACCGACGCCATCTGCGCGGCGATCAAGGACATCTTCGACGACAGCCGCGCCATCGCCGAACCGTCCGGCGCCGTGGCCCTGGCGGGGCTGAAGGCCTGGGCGGGCGCCAATCCCGGAACCGGGTCGCTGATCGCCATCAACTCGGGCGCCAACGTCAACTTCGACCGACTGCGTCACGTCGCGGAGCGGGCCGAGATCGGCGAGGGCGCCGAGGCGCTGCTGGCCGTGGCGATGAAGGAGGACCGCGACGACTATCGCCGCTTCCTGGACAGTCTGGACGGCCGGGCGGTGACGGAGTTCAACTATCGCTGGTCCGGCGACGGCCAGGCTCAGATCTTCGTCGGGGTGGCGCTGAGGAACGGGCCGCACGAGCGCGACGACCTGATCGCCGCCCTGCGATCCGGCGGCTATGCGGTCGAGGACATGAGCGACAACGAGACGGCCAAGCTGCACGTCCGCTACATGGTCGGCGGACGCACCGTGGGCCTGCCGCACGAACGCATCCTGCGCTTCCAGTTCCCCGAACGGCCCGGCGCCTTCCTGCGCTTCCTGAACAGCCTACAGCCCGCCTGGGCCCTGACCCTGTTCCACTATCGCAACCACGGCGACGACGTGGGCCGGGTGCTGGCCGGGATCAGCGTGCCGCCGCAGGATCAGGATCGGTTCGCCGCCGCCTTGGCGGACCTGGGCTATCCCTATGTCGAGGAGACCGACAATCCCGCCTGCCGCCTGTTCCTGGACGGCGCCTGACGACAAAAAGGGGGCGTTTACGGCGCCCCCTTTTCCTTACATCACCAGCGCCTCAAGCCTTGGCGATGGCCGCCGCGATCTGGTCGCTGGAATGGCCGGTCAGGTCCTTGGCGATCTCGCCGACCAGCTTGCTTTGCAGGTCCTTGCGCCAGTGCTTGCGCAACTCGCCCAGGGTCTTGGGCGCGGCGATCACCAGCAGTTCGTCGATCTTGTTGGTGACGGACCATTTGTTCAGCACCTCGGCAACGCCCATGGCGAACCCGTCCTCGGCCTGGGTGTCGTTATCGGGATTGGCCTCGTTGGAGCGGCGTCCGGCCGAACCGGACACACGGTCGGCGATGGGGGGATTCTCCAGCGGAATCAGGGTGATGTCGGAACCGTTCGTGTTCCTGAACAGGACCAGCTTCTCGCCGTCCACCACGGCCACCAGCGCGCCATTGGAAAGTTTCATCGTCGGTTCTCCAGTCTCGTTCGGGCTGAAGATAACGAACCCGGCCCCGCGCCGTTGCCTGACGCCGACGTCGTGCGACAAACGGCCTGACGGGTCAAAGCAGTCGCCCGCCCGCCTCATGGGCCAGCAGCCAGCGTTTGCGCTCCAAGCCGCCGGCGTAGCCGGTCAGGGTTCCGTTGGCGCCGATCACCCGGTGGCAGGGCACGATGACGCCGACGGGGTTGGCGCCGTTGGCGAGGCCGACCGCCCGCACAGCCTTTGGCGCGCCGATGGCGGCGGCCAGCTGGCCATAGGTGCGGGTCTCGCCGGCGGGAATGTCGCGAAGGGCCCGCCACACCGCGCGCTGAAACACGGTGCCGCCGGTGCGGACCTCCAGCCCGTCGAAGGCGGTCAGGTCGCCGCCGAACCAGGCCGTCACGGCGTCGCGCACCGGCTGCGGCGCCCGGCCTTCGCCCAGCGCGACCGGGCCATAGTGTCGGTGCAGCAACCGGCGCAGGCGCGGCTCGTAGTCGTGGAAGTCCAGCGCGCGAACCGCGCCGTCGGCGTCGGTCACGACCAGGACCTCGCCCACCGGCGAAGCGATCCGGTCCAGGGTCAGCGTCAAGGCAGGGGCCGTCTCGGCTTGTTCGGTCATGTCGCCAGTCCTTCGCTCAGGGTCCAATAGAGGGCGCCGTAGGCCCGCCACGGCCGCCAGTGTTCCGCGCGCGCCAGAAGGGCGGCGTCGGTCGTCGTCAACCGGTCGCTGGGGGCGTCTTCGCCCATGTCGATCCAGTCGCCGGCGGGCCTCAGCCCCGGCCGCGCCTCCAAGGCCGTCTTGAGGCGAGGATCGGCCGACAGGTCGCGCGCAATGGCCTCGGGATCGGCGGCGAGGTCGAACACCCGCCGCACGCGGGCCAGCACGCCCGGCAGGGCCTTCAGGTCGCCGATCCGCACATGGAGTTCCGCCCTGCCCTCGCCGGCCGGGCGCACCGTGACCGACCCGTCCGCGCCATCCGTCGCCGCGCGCAGCCGTCGCGTCCAGGCGCCGTCCGCCACCGCTTCGTCCGTCGCGCCGCGCGTCGCCAGCGCGTGCATCATCGCGAGCCAGTCGTAGGGCGGACGATAGCTCAGGCCGATCCTGATCGTCCCGCCGGGTTCGCCCCCGGCCGGGCCGTCGCCCTTGCGGCGCCGCAGGTCCGAGGGCGCCCGTCCATACAGGGCCTGAAACGTCTCGTTGAAGCGGCGCACGCTGCCGAAGCCCGCCGCCAAGGCCACGTCGGACATGGGCAGATCGGTCTCGTGGATCAGCTGTTTGGCCAGAAGCACGCGCCGGGTCTGTGCCACGCTGACCGGGGCGGCGCCCAGGTGCTGGCGAAATAGGCGTCGCAGCTGGCGTTCGCCCAGGCCAAGGCGCGCGGCCAGCGCCTCCGTATCGCCCGTGTCCAGCGCGCCCGCTTCGATCAGGGCCAGCGCCCGGCTGACCGTATTGGCGGTTCCACGCCAGGCGCCGCCGCGCGGGGTCTCGCCCCGCCAGCCGGCGAAGTCGGGCGCCGTCTCGGGCCGGCAGCGCAGACAGGCCCGAAGACCCGCCGCCTCGGCCGCCGCCGCCGTGCGGTGAAACTCCACGTTTTCCCGATTGGGCGTGCGCGCCGGGCAGACCGGACGGCAGTAGATGCCGGTCGAGACGACGCCGGTGAAGAACCGCCCGTCGAAACGGGCGTCCCGCGCCACCACCGCCCGCCAACAGGCGTCCTGATCCAGAGCCGTATCCATGAAGGCAGGATGCCCGCCCGGCCCCGCCCTGTCTCGCGGTTTTCGGACATGGATCGGATCAGTCGTTCAGGAAGAACAGCGCCTCCACCGTCGTCTCCAGCGCCCGCGCCAGCTCCAGAGCCAACAGGGTGGAGGGAATGAAGACGCCGTTCTCGACCGTATTGATGGTCTTGCGCGACACCCCCGTCTTGTCGGCCAACGCCTGTTGCGTCAGGCCGGCGGCGGTGCGGACGTCCTTCAACCGCGACCCCAGGCGCGGATCACCCATCGCGGCCGGCCTCGCGGTCCAGCCAGGCGAAGCGCAAGCCCGCCGAGGCGCCGCCCAGCGCCAGCACATAGGGCAACGCCATCACCCCATAGTCGGCCCGCCACAATCCCAGGCCCAGCGCCACGGTGATCCCGCCCATCAGCACGACGAAGGCCAGGATCATCGACCTGGACCGCATGAGTTCGGTCAGCTCGTCGTCCATCAGGCGCCGGTTCTGTCGCGTGCGCATGTCCCAGCCCATGACGATCAGCGGGATCACCCAACCGTACAGGACCGGCAGCAGAATCTGCACATAGGCCCCCGGATTGTGGTCGCCGCCCAGAACCCGCTGCATGGCGGTCTGGGCCTGGATCATGAACAGCAGCATCACGACCGGAAAGATCACCAGCTGCCGCGTCCGCGCGCTCTGCAACTGTGCCCGCTGGGCGCCTTCGCCGCTCGACGCCGGATCGATGGGACGGCCCGGCCGGCCCCAGAAGGCCATGATCGCGCCCAGGATGACGAAGCCGAAGCCCATGCCCGCGAACACGCCAGCGATCGTCGCCCGGTCGCCCTCGACGCCGTTGAGGACGGCGTAGGCCGTGCCGCCGGCCAGTCCGATCAGGCCGAGGCCGGTCATGGCGATGCCGGTGAGCCAGCACCGGCGTCGCTGCGCCCTGACCTGCCGAACGCCCTTGCTTTCGTCGATGGACATCGAAACCTCCTCAAGTCACCTTGAGGTTACATATCACCTATAGGTTACACGCCGTCAAGCGGCCTTCGTCTCCCTGCCGACGATCAGACGCGCCGCCGCCCGGACGATACGCGCGACCTCGACCGCGAAAGCCCAGACCACGACCACCATCAATATGGTCGCCAGGCCGCCGACGTGATCCTCGCGCTCGAACAGCAGCCGCACCCTGTCGTAGAATTCCGTCGCCGTGCCGACCCAGATCACCGGGGACAGGGTCGACCAGAACCAGATCCACAGCACGCCCCAGGCGGCGGCCATGCCGAACAGGATGTCGCCCGCCGCCGTCAGACGCACGTTCCCGCCCGAGATCGCGCGCAGCAGGTCGAAACCGATCCGGCACACGGCGAACAGAACGACGGGCCAGTAGGCGGCGGCGAACATCTCACCCAGAATCCGGCCATAGTTCACGCCGTCCACGACGCCGGCCCATTCCTCGGGCTGGATCGGCCGGATCTGAAGCAGACCCGTCCACCACAGCAGCAGCACCGACCAGCCGATGGCGCTGGCCACGGCACGGGCGACGGGGGACATCTGGGCGCCCTTGCGGACCTCGCCGCCCGATTTCGACGGACGCTCGCGCCCCCGGCTGAACCATTCCCCCCTGGCGATCCGTTCGCGGGTCCAACCTTCCGGGTCAAAGTCGGCGCCCAGTTCGAACACGCCCAGATCCTTGACCCGCCAGTTGGCGATGAAGTCGGGCTTCCTGTCCTGCCGCTCCAGAATGAAACCGGCGAGCGTCAAAAGGCCGATCACGGTGACGGCGCCGCTGAACAGGCTGGCGAAGGCCTGGCCGACGGCCTGCCCCACATAGACGTCGCCGACCAGAACCCGCACCGCCAGCCCGACCAGGGTGACGGCGGCCATGACCGTCAGACCGACCTTGGCCCCAAACAGCCACCACGGATAGAGCGTCGGCCCGATCAGCGCCTGCGGCCCCGGACGATAGCGGGCCGCCACGCTCAGCGGATGCCCCACCTCGCGTAGCAGGGCCTCGACCTCGTCGTCGGTCGGCGCGCGACCCAGCCGGGCCTCCAGCGCCTCCAGCCGGCCCATGATCTCGTCGCGCAACTCCGCCACGATGTCCTCGCGAACGGCCTTGGGCAGTTGCGCCGCCACGGCGTTCAGATAGCGTTCCACCAGGTCCATCACGCTCCCTCCTTCAAATCCGTCTTCGACAGCATTGTCTCCAGCGAGGCCGACAGGCCGCGCCATTCCGCCGCCAGCCGCGCCAGCATCACCTCGCCCCTCGGCGACAGGCGATAGAAGCGCTTCTTGCGCCGTTCCTCCTCGCGCCATTCGCTGTCCAGCAGGCCCTGGCTCTCCAGCCGACGCAGCAGGGGATAGAGGGTGCTTTCCTCCATCTCGACCCCCGCCTCGCCCAGGGCGACCCGCAGCGAATAGCCGTACTGCTCGCGCTTCAGACTGGCCAACACGGCCAGGATCAACGACCCTCGCCGCAACTCCAGCCGCAGGCTCTCGAACAGCAGCGCCTCTTCGGTCTCGCTCAACGCCAAAACTCCGTGCGCCGCATAGTGTGTGATACACAGTGTATGCGACATACTGTACGAGGGTGTCAAGGGTGACGACGCCCTGCCCGAACGATTTGCAAATACAATTTATACGTGTGTTATTGCGCCTTCATACGCGGTGGGGGCTGCATGGACATCGAGAGCTTCATTGCGTTCTGGGCGGACACCGAAGGCGGCGCCGAACGCGCCAATATGGCGCCCTATATTCTGGGACTGCTGCGGGCGCTGGGCCTGCCGCCGCCCGATCCGGCCGGCGCGACCACGCTGCACAACGACTATGTGTTCGAGCGCGCCGTGCGTCCTTGCTTCCATACGGGCCAGCCCAAACGCATCGATCTCTACAAACGGGGCTGCTTCGTGATGGAGGCGAAACAGTCGCGCCTGTCCGGCACATCGAAGCTGTTGCCGTTCGGGGACGCGCCCGCTCCGGCGCCGTCGTCGCACGGCCCCGGCTGGGACACCCTGATCCGCAATGCGCGCGCCCAGGCCTTCGCCTATGTCTCCATGCTGCCGGCCGATCACGTCGCCCCGCCGTTCGTCATCATCTGCGACGTGGCGCATTCTTTCGAGGTCTGGGCGGATTTTTCGGGCACGGGTCGAGGCTACGCCCCCTTTCCCGACCGCGTGGGCCATCGGTTCAGCCACGCCGATCTGGCCCGGCCGGAAATCCAGGACAGGCTGCGCGCGATCTGGACGGACCCGCACAGCCTGGACCCCGCGCGGATCGCGGCCGTCGTCACCCGAGAGATCGCCGACGAACTGAGCGTCATCTCGCGGCGACTGGAGCAGCAGGGCGTCTCGGCCCAAGACGCGGCGCATTTCCTGATGCGCTGCATCTTCACCATCTTCATCGCCGACGTCGATCTGATCCCCAAGCCGAGGCTGGTCGAGATGCTGGAGGACTGCGTCCGCTTTCCCGCACGTTTCGCCCCGATGATGGAGGATATGTGGACCCGCTTCGATCAGCCGGATCGATCCAGAAGGTTCCATTCGGGCTTCGGCGACTATCTGCCCCACATCAACGGCAAGCTGTTCGCGGAGGCGTGCGCCTTTCCCCTCGGCGCGCCCGAGATCCGTCGTCTGATCCTGGCCGCCTCCAAGAACTGGAAGGATGTGGAGCCGGCCATCTTCGGCAGTCTGCTGGAACACGCGCTGGAACCGACCGAACGCCGCCGGCTGGGCGCCCATTACACGCCGCGCCGCTTCGTCGAACATATGGTCGAACTGACGGTGATGGAGGTGCTGCGCGCCGACTGGTCGCAGGTTCAGCAGAGCGTCGAAATGGCCTGCGACGAGGGCGATGCGCGCGGCGCCGTGCGGCTGGTCAAGACCTTCCACGAAACCCTGTGCAGGACGCGCGTGCTGGACCCGGCCTGCGGCACGGGCAACTTTCTCTATGTCGCGCTGGAACAGATGAAGAAGCTGGAGGGCGAGGTCCTGCAGACGCTGCTGGACCTGGGCCAGTCGGACACGCTGGGCCTGGACACTGTGGACCCGCGTCAGTTCCTGGGCCTGGAGCTGAATCCGCGTGCGGCCGCCATCGCCGACGTCGTCCTGTGGATCGGCTTCCTGCAACAGCACTACCGCAACCGCACGGGCCATCCGTCCGAACCCATATTGAGGGCGCACGGCAACATCCGATGCACCGACGCCGCCCTGGACTGGGACGGCGCCCCGGCGGTGACGACCGGCGACCGCGACGGCGCGCCGGTTCAACTGCGGCCCAATCCGCGACCGGCGACGTGGCCGGAGGCGGAATTCATCGTCGGCAACCCGCCCTTCATCGGCGGCAAGGACCTGCGTTCCCGACTGGACCCCGGCTATGCCGAGGCCTTGTGGGCGGCGCATCCGCGCATGAACGAAAGCGCCGATCTGGTCATGTACTGGTGGGATCAGGCCGCCGACATCCTGACGCGGCCGGGGGCGACGCTGCGTCGCTTCGGCTTCGTCACGACCAATTCGATCACCCAGGTGTTCCAGCGCCGCACCGTCGAGCGCTGGCTCGACGGCCCTCGCACGCTCAGCCTGGTCCACGCCGCGCCGGACCACCCCTGGACCAAGGCCAGCCGCGACAGCGCCGCCGTCCGCATCGCCATGACCGTCGCCCAGGCCGGCCGCCACGACGGGACGGTGTTGACGCGGGTTTCGGAGGCCGCGCTGGATACGGACGAGCCCGTCATCGAACTGATCGCCAGCACCGGCCGCATCAATGCGGACCTGACCATCGGCGTCGACGTCACCAAGGCCCTGGCGCTGAAGGCGTCGGCGGGCCTTTGCTCGCCGGGGGTCAAGCTGCACGGTTCCGGCTTCATCGTCGGCCATGACCAGGCGCGTCTGCTGGGCCTGGGAAGACGGCCCGGGCTTGAGCGTCACATCCGCCCCTATCGCAACGGGCGCGACCTGACCGGGCGATCACGCGACGCCTGGGTGCTGGATTTCTTCGGCCTGTCGGCGGACGACCTGCGCCTGCGTTTTCCCGAGGCCTATCAGCATGTGGTCGAACAGGTGAAGGAACTGCGCGACGACAAGGGCGTCCTTATCGGTCGCGACGCAAACCGCCGCGCCTGCTACCGCGACAACTGGTGGACCTTTGGAGAGCCGAGGTCCGATTTCAGACCCGCGATCGAAGGTCTTCGACGTTACATCGCCACGGTCGAAACGGCCAAGCATCGGGTCTTCCAATTCCTCGACGCCGAGATCCTGCCTGACAACAAGCTGATCGCCTTCGCCCTCGACGACGCCGCCGATCTGGCCATACTCAGTTCTCGAACACATGCAGCCTGGTATCTGGCCAATGCAGGCAAGCTTGGCGTCTATGATCGTGACGCCGTCTATGTGAAGTCCCGCTGCTTCGATCCTTTCCCCTTCCCGCCCCGCGACGAGGCCATGCGCCAGCGTCTGCGCGAGGCGGGCGAGGCCCTGGACGCCCACCGCCGCGCCGTCCTGTCCGACCATCCCGACCTGACCCTGACCGGCCTCTACAACTGCCTGGAGCAGGTTCGATCCGGCGCCCCGCTCGACGCCAGGAGCGAAGAGGTGAAACAGCGCGGCCTGATCCTGATCCTGCGCGACCTGCATGACGCCGTGGATCGACTGACCCTCGACGCCTACGGCTGGCCAGAGACGCTGACCGAGACGCAGATCGTCGCCCATCTGGTCGCCCTGAACCACGAACGCGCAGCCGAGGAACGGAATGGCCGTGTCCGCTGGCTGCGCCCCGATCACCAGCAGCCGCGCAGCGGACTGGCCGCCGCCCAGACCCGCTCGCTGTCGCTGGTTCCGCTCGCCGCCGAGACGAAACGCGCCCGTCCGTCCTTCCCGAGGGACCGCTACGAACAGCCGCTGGCGATCCAGGCCGCCCTGCAGACGCTCGGCCCCGTCGCCCCGCCCGAACTCGCCCTGCGGTTCAGCGGCGGCGCCCGGCTGGAGCCGCGCATCACGCGCGTTCTGGCGACGCTGCATCGTTACGGCCATGTGGAGCGTCTGCCCGACGGACGCTGGATCACATCGCGCGCCGCCTGACGGAGGCCCTGACCGCAACCGTCTTCGGCGCGGCGCGCTATGGCGTCGTCCCGTCCCGCGCACTAAGTTCTGTTCATGAACCGTTCTTCGACGCCGAAGCCCGCCGCCGCCAAGTCGGCCAAGCCCGTCCACGTGCCCAATCCGGGCGTTCAGGAGGCGTCGGCCGCCTTCATCCGGGATACGGGCAAGATGCCGATGTTCGCCCCAGTCGCCGGCCCGCGCCTGACGCCGGAGGAGCCGGTCGCCGCCCCGGCCGACTGGACGCCGCACCGCCCCTCGCGCGAAGGGACGAAGAAGGGCGGCCGGTTCCGCCTTGAAACCAAATACACCCCCGCCGGCGACCAGCCCGCCGCCATCGCCGAACTGGTCGCTCAGGCCCAGGCGGGCGACCGGGATCAGGTGCTGCTGGGCGTCACCGGCTCGGGCAAGACCTTCACCATGGCCAAGGTCATCGAACAGACCCAGCGCCCGGCCCTGATCCTTGCCCCGAACAAGACCCTGGCGGCCCAGCTCTACTCCGAGTTCAAGGCCTTCTTCCCCGACAACGCAGTCGAATACTTCGTCAGCTACTACGACTACTACCAGCCCGAAGCTTACGTCCCTCGGACCGACACCTACATCGAGAAGGATTCGTCGATCAATGAGCAGATCGACCGGATGCGGCACTCTGCGACGCGGGCTATACTAGAACGCGACGATGTCATTGTCGTGGCGTCGGTCAGCTGCATCTACGGCATCGGGTCGGTGGAGACCTATACCGCCATGACCTTCACGCTGAAGGTCGGGGACCAGATCGACGAGGCGAAGCTGCGGGCCGATCTGATCGCCCTGCAGTACAAGCGCAACGACGTGCATTTCGACCGGGGGATGTTCAGGAAGCGCGGAGACGTGATCGAAATCTTCCCGGTCCACCTGGAGGACCGGGCCTGGCGCATCAGCCTGTTCGGGGACGAGCTGGAGGCGATCCAGGAGTTCGACCCCCTGACCGGCAAGAAGACCGCCGACCTGACCGAGATCACCGTCTATGCCGCCAGCCACTATGTCACCCCGCGCCCGACGCTGAACCAGGCCACCACCGGCATCAAGGCCGAGTTGAAGGAGACGCTGGACTGGATGGTCGAGAACGGCAAGCTGCTGGAGGCCCAGCGGCTTGAGCAACGCACCCGCTTCGATCTGGAGATGATGGAGGCCACCGGCAGCTGCGCCGGGATCGAAAACTATTCCCGCTGGCTGACCGGCCGCGCGCCGGGCGAGCCGCCGCCGACCTTCTTCGAATACATCCCCGACAACGCCCTGCTGTTCGTGGACGAGAGCCACGTCACCATCGGCCAGATCAACGGCATGTTCCGGGGCGACTACCGCCGCAAGTCGACGCTGGCGGAATACGGCTTCCGCCTGCCCTCCTGCATCGACAACCGCCCGCTGAAGTTCGAGGAATGGGAGGCCATGCGCCCCCAGACGGTGCACGTGTCAGCCACCCCCGGCCCGTGGGAAATGGAACAGGCGGGCGGCGTCTTCGTGGAGCAGGTGATCCGCCCCACCGGCCTGATCGACCCGCCGGTCGAGATCCGCCCCGTGTCGGGCAAGACCCGCAACCAGGTCGACGACGTCATCGACGAGGTCAAGGCGACGACGGCCAAGGGCTATCGCAGCCTGGTCACCACCCTGACCAAGAAGATGGCCGAGGACCTGACCGAATATATGCATGAGCAGGGCATCCGCGTCCGCTACATGCACTCCGACGTCGATACGCTGGAGCGGATCGAGATCCTGCGCGACCTGCGGCTGGGGACCTTCGACTGTCTGATCGGCATCAACCTGCTGCGCGAGGGTCTGGACATCCCCGAATGCGGCCTGGTCGCCATCCTGGATGCGGACAAGGAGGGCTTCCTGCGCTCGGAGACCTCATTGATCCAGACCATCGGCCGCGCCGCGCGCAATGTGGACGGCCGCGTCATCCTGTACGCCGACCGCATGACCGGCAGTATGGAGCGCGCCATCGCCGAGACGGACCGCCGCCGCGAACGGCAGATGGCCTACAACGCCGAACACGGCATCACGCCCGAAACGGTCAAGCGCGACATCAAGGAGATCATGGACAGCCCCTATGAGTCGCGCGAGATGGATCGCCTGACCAAACCGGGCGTGGCCGAAGCCTCCAAACCCTTCGTCGGATCCAACTTCCAGGCCGCCCTGCGCGACCTGGAAGGCCGCATGCGCGAGGCCGCCTCCAATCTGGAGTTCGAGGAAGCCGGCCGCCTGCGCGACGAGATCAAGCGCATGAAGCTGATGGACCTGGAGTTCGCCAACGAAGCCCTGACCGGCGCCGGCGAAGCCGTCGACAAGTCGGCGCCGAAACGCTGGCGCGCAGAAGCGGCGGCCGAGGCACAGGAGAGGTTCAGGAAAGGGCGGCTGTAGGGAAGAGGCTAACGCGAAATAAAGCTGTGCCTTTCACAGCGTTCAGGGCAAGCGAACCAAAGCTGCATATCTAGCGCGGGGTATACGTTTAAATAATTGCAGGCAGCTTTACTGGAGTATTGACCCGCATAAACTCACGATAGAGCTCCTTGGCTTGCGATAGACGTGCCCTCGTTACTTTTTCAGGCTTGCGTGCGGCAAGTTCGCCCCAAGGATCAGCCTCTCCTTGTGAAGCCAAGAAAGCAGCGGTGGCTGCCAGTTCAAGTACAATGGAGTCAGCATCTTTTGCGATCTCAATAATCTGATCACGCTCAAGGTTTCCGGAAGATTCACGTCTATCTGAGCCATAGACAGAGTATAAACCGCCCCACTTCGCCCGCCCCTGCTTCTCAGAAATGTAGCCAAGGGCAACGGCGCGATCAGCAGTGATCGTTAAGTCTTCGCTAAATGGGCCAAATAGATGGTAATCGAAGGAAAATCCAAAACCAACTCCGGTCATTTCTAGCAAGGCGAAGGTCTTTTGAAGGCGAGTTTTACCAACGATCTCACCGGCAGACTTAACTACAAGCGCTACACTTTTAGCGGTCACGGTGCTCATTGCGAAGCTTCCTCTATGATTCTCTCTATTTCCCGCACTTCAGCCCTATCCCGGCCATAAAGCCGGTAGGCTTTATAGTCGGAAAGAGAGTTAACGGCGGGTGACATTTCTGCCAAATCGTGAAGATCTTTTCCGGCAGCCACATGTATGCGGGAAAACAACCTCGACGAATCGACGCGCTTATATGGGCTTCTAGGCGCCGTGTCCTCCAAGAACAAAGGCACGTTATCTGCCATTTGGGTCAGGAGTCCTCGTTCGGCGACCATCTCTGCAACCCGAGCCACACGCCTGGCAGCCTCCGCGCCACGCGCGGCTTGAGCGTCGGCATCGTCGTCTTCCTTAGGCAATCCGAAAGATCGCATCATGCGGTTCGTGACGTCGATGCACTTGTAGATTTTCCGATCTCGAAGACGGATGGCGAGTTCGGCAACTGCTCCATCGGGCGCGAGAGACATCGAATTGAGAGAGCCAAGCACAACCGTGTCGTCCAGAGCCAAGAAGTTCTCGATATCTTCAGCATCGCGGAGAAACTGCACCAAGGGGTGTGTCGAATGCAGGCCAGCTTTTTCTTCTGATCCCTCCTGGACAAGTTCTGCTATCCGGAAAACCAAGGCTGTGAATATTTTCTCCAGACCTCTCGTGGTTTTGTGAAAATACACGTTCTTGTACAGATATAATAAACTGAAAATATACCCTTCTGCAGCGACAACTGCCTTCTCGTTAATGACGAAAGTGTAAGCTTTTCTCACAAACTTTCCGTCCTGCCCCACTGGAACTTTCTGAACCTCCAGATTGCTCAAAAGCCAATCGAAATCTATGCCGGACTGCTGGGTCCCTGACATCATGCGATCTCGCCTCATATAGTCGAGGCGATCAGCATCCATTTGGCTCGAAACTATCGACGCATAGATGTTTGTTGGAAATTCAGCCTCAATCAGGTCCGCGATTTGCTCAGGCAGCTCAGGATAATCTTCAAACGCCTCCTGCATTTCGTCAGTCTGCATAATTTGGCGAGTCCGAAGCTCGTGTTTTCGACCCTTTTTGAGTTTTTTAAGTGCGTCCTCGAACGCGTGGCTAAACGGTCCATGACCCACGTCATGAACTAAAGCAGCGGCAATAGCGATCTGCGCGTCCGACTGCCTGTAGTGGTCGTTGCCTAGGCTCTTTCGAACAACTTCTGCCAGCAATCTAGCGGTGTGGAATACGCCGATACTATGAGACAGTCTCGTATGTGAAGCACCTGGATAGGTATATTCAGAGAAGCCAAGCTGCTTAACTCGACGTAACCGCTGCATTGGTCGGGTTTGGAGAACCTTCCAGCACGTCTGTTCGAAATCGCCGCCATCAAACTCGATGAGATTGTGAACTGGATCCCGTACGCGCTGAGACTTTCCCATTTGCCGTTCTGCTCGTGTAGCCCCTGCCAGTTGGCAACCCTGACGTGATTCCTTCACATTTTCCATGACGAGAACTTCATATCATGTTCTTGGTTTGTTCTCCACTTTTTGAGTAGCAAAGATTTCAGAGTCAATTTTCTCGACCCGCTCCTCGCTCTCAAGAACCTGCCCTCACAACTCATCCAGCGTCTTGTCCCACTCCTCCATCGTCACTCTCCCCCGCAGGGGGCCAAGGAAGAGGTCGAGGCCCTGGGAGATGCGGCGGTCCTGTTCGCGTTCGATGACGGGGTCGAGGCCGGCGGCGCGCAGCTGATCCTCCAGCGCGGCGATGCGGCGGTCCAGCTGGACGCGGCGGGCCAGTTGGGCGTGGCCCCATTCGGTGTTGGCGCGCTCCAGCTTCTGCTTCGCCTGCCAATATTGGCCGCGCAGTTCCCAGTCGCTCTTGTCGCTGGTGTTCATGGCGAAGCGGCGCTCGGCCTCGGCCTCATTGGTCAGGATGTCGAAGATCAGTTGCAGGGGGGCGTTTTTCACCGTCAGGCGGGCGGCGCGGCCGGGGCCGTCGCGGTCGGCCAGTTTGCGATAGGTCTCGGCCAGCGCCGCCAGGGCGCGGGCCTGGGCGAAGTCCTGGGCGTGCAGGGCGCGGCCCGAGGCCTGGGCGGCGGCGCGGGCCAGGGCGGCGGGATCATTGGGGTCGTCGGGCGACAGGTCGGCCGCGTCCTGAGGCGACAGGGGCTGGAGCGCAGGCGTCGCGGCCTCGCTGCGCGGATGGCGGGACCAGCCCTCCTTCGTCGCGCGGGCGCGGATGGAGGCCTCGGTCACGTCGTGGCGGGCGGCGACGGTCTTGGCGTCGAGACCGGACAGATAGTCCTTTCGGACCTGGGTCCAGACCTCGGGCGGTTTGATCTTGTAGCGGCGTTTTTCCATGCGGACATTATGGGGCGGTCTCTACCCCAGGCCGGAAGAAGGTCGATTTTCGAGGCTAGAGATTTGATTTTCCACATCGCGACATGTCAGGGGTCACGCGCCAGCTGTGCATGAGGCGCGGGTGCGACCGATGATGACGCAGGGGCGTGCGACACCCCTGCCCCATGAGCCAGGGCATACATCGCAAGATCAGGCCGGACGCCGTCTGGGCCGAGGTCAGGAAGGCGTGGGAGGACGGCGAGACCGCGCGGTCCGTCGCCGCCCGCTATGACGTCGGGGTTCACGCCCTGTGGAAGCGGCGCGAGGCGGAAGGCTGGAAACGGCCCGAGCCGACGCTGGGGCCGATCGAGCCGGCCGAGGGCTGGGACCGGCATATCCAGGCGCGGCGCGACGCCTTCAACGCCCAGCTGGAGGACGCGCGGGCGCTGGCGGAATGTCTGGCGGCGGCGATGACGGACGAGCGGCTGATGCAGGCGCCGCACTGGCATATTCCGTGGCTGTATCACTGGCGCGCGACGCATCTGGGGCCCGAGGCGACGGCGAGGGACCGGGCGCGGGCGATCGAGACGGGGCAGCCGTGGGCCGAGCGGTTCTGGGACGCGGACGGGACGCTGAAGCCGCTGGCGTGGCTGGATCTGGAGATGGCGCGGCTGCATCCCGAGGACTGGCGCGCGGCCATCGGCCTGCCCGACGGCCTGCCCGAGGCGGCGATACGATACGCGCCCTGAGGGGCGTCGCAGTTGACTTATCGGCGATAAGCGCCCATTTGCGCGGCGTCGCACAATCGCGATCTCCGGCGTCTCCAGCGCGTGTGGGTCCCACCCGGACCTGTCTGTAGAAGCCGCCGGCCCCTCATATCCATTCGCTGCCCGGACACGCGGGGCGGCGCCCGATCCACCCCGCAGGCCTCCTCCCCCAGGCCCCGTCGGGACTGGCGGTGCGCGGCCCGACGGCGTCATGCCATGGCTGATCGCGCCCTGCCGCTACGCGAAAGATACTGCTGTGAGCACCACATTCGAATCCATGGGCCTGAACAAGGCCCTGCTGCAGGCCCTGGCCTCGACCGGCTACACCAAGCCGACGCCGATCCAGGAAAAGGCCATCCCCGACGTCATGGCCGGCAAGGATCTGCTGGGCATCGCCCAGACCGGCACCGGCAAGACCGCCGCCTTCGCCCTGCCGATCCTGCATCGCCTGGCCGAGAACCGCATTCCGCCCCGGCCGCGCACGACGCGCGTGCTGGTCCTGAGCCCCACGCGTGAGCTGGCCACCCAGATCGGCGACAGCTTCAAGGCTTACGGCGCGCACCTGGGCTTCCGGGTCGCCGTGATCTTCGGCGGCGTGAAATACGGCGCCCAGGAGCGGGCCCTGCAACAGGGTCTGGACATCCTGATCGCCGCGCCCGGCCGCCTGCTGGACCACATCCAGCAGAAGAACCTTGACCTGTCCTCGACCGAGATCTTCGTGCTGGACGAGGCCGACCAGATGCTGGACCTGGGCTTCATCAAGCCGATCCGCCAGATCGTCTCCAAGATCCCGGCCAAGCGCCAGAACCTGTTCTTCTCGGCGACCATGCCCGGCGAGATCGGCAAGCTGGCGGGCGAACTGCTGAAGGACCCGGTCAAGGTCCAGGTCACGCCGCAATCGACCACCGTGCAGCGCATCAGCCAGTCGGTCGTCTATATCGAACAGGGCAGGAAGCGCGCCCTGCTGACCGAGATGTTCAGCGACCCCGAATACACGCGCTGCCTGGTCTTCACCAAGACCAAGCACGGCGCCGACAAGGTCGCGGCCTATCTGGAAGCCGGCGGCGTCGAGGCCGGCGCCATCCATGGCAACAAGTCCCAGCCCCAGCGTGAGCGCACGTTGGAAGCCTTCAAGAAGGGCAAGCTGCGGGTGCTGGTCGCCACCGACATCGCCGCGCGCGGCATCGACGTGGACGGCGTCTCGCACGTGGTGAACTTCGAACTGCCGCACGTGCCGGAAAGCTACGTCCACCGCATCGGCCGCACCGCGCGGGCGGGCAAGGACGGCACGGCCGTCAGCTTCGTGGCGGGCGATGAGATGAAGCTGCTGCGCGACATCGAAAAGGTCACGCGCCAGAAGATTCCGGCCGCCGATCGCCGCAACGACAAACAGCTGGCGGCGCTGGACGCCTCCATCATGTCGGCGGGCGTGGCCAAGAAGGCGACCCTGCCGGAACGCGAGGGCGGCGAACGCAACGAAGGCGGCCGGGGCGGTCGCGGGCGTCGCAACCCGCACCGCGACGGCGTGCGCCCGGAAGGCGGCGGTCAGCCCCACCGCCAGCGCCGCAACCGCCCCGGCGGCGAAGCGGCGGCCCCGCGTCCCGAAAAGACCTACAACCCGATGGCCGGCGAGAAGACCACGCCGCGCGAACCCCGCCAGGCCGATACGCGCAAGTCGGAGCCGCGTCCCGAAGGCGAGATGAAGCGCCGCCCCCGCCGCCGCCCGTCGAACGGCGGCAAGGGTTACGGCGCGGCCAAGGGGTGAGTTTTCCCGGCCGTCACCCTCGGGCTTGACCCGAGGGCCGGCGGTTCTGACGCATTGCGCCTGAACCGACACACAGCCCGATCCGCGCCCGGTCCTCGGGTCAAGCCCGAGGATGACGCGGAGAAAAGGCGGACGAACTAAAAACGGCGGCTCCTTTGCGGGAGCCGCCGTTCTCATGTCAGGGGTGTGCGGACCTTAGAAGTTCCAGCTGGCGCCCAGCGAGAAGCCGACGCCGTTGCCCCGCGCGTCGCCGCGCAGGTTGGAGACGACCAGGCCGTTGCCATAGACGTCGCGGGTGTCGTTGATCGCGGCGTCGCTGATGTCGATATAGGTCACGGCGCCGTCGAACGTCATCGAACCCACGGTCTTGGACAGGCCGGCGGCATAGAGCCAGCGGTCGCCGTCGGGGATGCGGGCGGTGCGGTGATCGTCCGGGGTCGGGGTCGGGTCGTAGCCGACGCCCGCGCGGAAGGTCATGGTCGGATCGATCTTGTAGTCGAAGCCGACCGCGCCGGTGGTGACGTCGTCATAGTCCTGAACGATGGTCGAGGCGCCGGTGGCGCCGTAGTTGACGCGGATGGCGTCGAACTTGCTCCAGCCGATCTGGTTGACCTGGGCGTTCAGGGTCAGGCGGTCGTTGACGGCGTAACGGGCAGAGATGGTGGCGTACCACGGCGTGGTGAACTTGGCCGTGCCGTCCGCCGAGACGTTGGCGCCGGCCAGAACCCCGGTCAGGCCCGAGATGTTCACCGTGCCGTCAAGCTCGTGCTTGATTTCCGAACGGTACGACAGACCCAGGTCCAGCTTGCCGAAGTGCATCTGGGCGCCGGCGTTCCAGCCGTAGTTCCAGCCGTCGCCCTCCAGCTGGTTGCGGCCGTCGGTGGAGGGCGAGATCACATAGGCGGGCGACAGGACGGCCGGGATCGGCGCGTTCGGCAGAGCCGAGGACAGGGTGGCCTTGGCGTACTGGGCGTCGAAGCCCGCGCCGATGTCCAGCCAGTCCGTGACCTTGGCGGCGGCGACCAGGCTGACGTTGGCCGAGCGCAGTTCCGAGGTCAGGGCGTCGTAGCGGGCGAAGTCGTCCGGCAGATATTTGGTGGTGAAGTTGTAGGGCGCCTGGACCGCCAGACCGACGTTGAAGCGGTCGCCGATCGGGGTCGAGATGGCGAAGTTCGGCACGATGCCGCTTTCGACCACGTCATGAACGTGCGGATCGCCGTTGACGGGATAGGTGCGGCTGACCACGCCGAGGCCGGTGACGGGGACGTTGTAGGTCAGGCTGGAGCCGCGGTCGTCGACGCTGGAATCCAGGATCAGGCCGTGCATGCCCATATAGACTTCGCGCTGGGTGCCGGCGATGGCGGCGGGGTTCCACCACAGCGACTGGACGCCCTTGTCGGCGCCGACGCCGGCGTTGGCGCGACCCTGGGCGCGGGTCGACTGTTCCTGAACGTAGAAGGAGCCGGCCATGGCGGGGGCGGCGACGCCGGCCAGAAGGGCGGAGGTCAGGGCGATGCCGCCCATGCGAGCGATGTTCCTGGAGGTCATGGATACTTCCTAAGTAGGCCCCCGCCATCAACGCGGCGGTGGGGTGTCGGGGGAGAGACGTTGCCGCAGCGCTTTCGACCGGAAAGCGTTGCATGCATGGCCGCTCTCTGCTCCGATCCGGGCGAAACTGTGTCGCAAAAGCTGCACAAGATCACACCCGCGAGAGGTTCCGTTGCGGCAAGAAGCCTTCGTCAAATCACGAACTTACGCAGCGGAAACCGCGCACCGAACGCTGATCGCGGATTTCCTTGCCGCCACCCCTCGCCCCAAGATCGCCTTGTGCATCCATGATATAAGGGCCATCTGCAACACGCTCCGCCTTCAAGCCTGATCGAAGTCCCCATGTACGAAACGCCCGAACTGGAAACCGACGTCCTGGTCCGTTCCAGCGCCATCCGCGTCCACGCCCCCGAAGATTTCGAGGGGATGCGCAAGGCCGGCCGTCTGGTCGCCGAAGCCCTGGACATGATCGCCGCCCATGTGAAACCGGGCGTGACGACCGGAGAGATCGACGACTTGGTGCGCGAGTTCACCCTGGACCACGGCGGCCTGCCCGCCTGCCTGGGCTACAAGGGCTATGAGAAGACCGTCTGCACCTCGATCAACCACGTCGTCTGCCACGGCATTCCCGGCGACAAGGTTCTGAAGGACGGCGACATCGTCAACATCGACCACACCGTCATCGTCGACGGCTGGCACGGCGATTCCAGCCGCATGTATGCGGTCGGCGAGATCAACGCCCGCGCCAAACGCCTGATCGACGTCACCTATCAGTCGCTGGAACTGGGCCTGGAACAGGTCAAGCCGGGCAATACGTTCGGCGACATCGGCTTCGCCATCCAGAAGTTCGTCGAGGCCCAGCGCATGAGCGTGGTGCGCGACTTCTGCGGCCACGGCATCGGCCGCGTCTTCCACGACAGCCCCAACGTCCTGCACTACGGCCGTCGCGGCGAGGGCGCGGTTCTGAAGCCCGGCATGTTCTTCACCGTCGAACCGATGGTGAACCTGGGCAAGCCGCAGGTGAAGGTGCTGTCCGACGGCTGGACCGCCGTGACCCGCGACAAATCCCTGTCCGCCCAGTGCGAACACACCATCGGCGTGACCGAAGACGGGCTAGAAATCTTCACCGTGTCGCCGGCGGGACTGTTCCGGCCGAACTGACCGTTCTTTTCTGAAAATGATCAATCTGGCGCTGGACAAACTTGTTTGCCCAATTAATAAACCGATCACTCTGTTTATTTTAATAGCCCGATAGTGCGCACGATTGATCCTGACAAACACGCGGCCCGACGCGAGGCGATCGTGGAAGCGGCCCGCGCCTGTGTCGCCGAACTGGGTTTTCACGGCGCCAGCATCCAGACGGTCTGCACCAAGGCCGGCGTGAGCTCAGGCAAGCTGTTCCACTATTTCGAGAACAAGAGGGCGCTGATGCTGGCCGTGGTCGAGGATCAGGGCCAGAGACTTCAGTCGCACCTCGACCTGCTGGTGAAAGAAGCGGACGCCGCCGAGGCCGTGTTGGGGTTCATGGACGACATCCTGTCCTTGGCCAGCGACGGCGCCGAGACCCGTTTGATCCTTGAGATCGCGGCGGAGGCGGCACGCGATCAGGCGGTCGCGGCCTTGGTGCGCGATCAGGATTCATGTCTGTCCAACGGACTGGAGAGTCTGGTGGCCAGGGCCGTGGCGGTCGGCGCCGCAAAGCCTATGCTGTCGGAACGCCAGACAGCCGATCTGTTGATGCTGATGATCGACGGCGTCTTCAGCCGCGTGTCGTCGAACAGCAGTTTTGATCCCGAGGCCGAACGGGCGCCCCTGCGCAAGGTGCTGGCCATGGTTCTGGGCCTCAATGCGACGCCTGACCATGACTGAGGTGCGGCGCATCATCAATCTGGACGCCCTGCGCGGCTTCGCCCTGTTCGGCATATTGCTGGTCAACATCCTGGCCTTCTCGTCCACCCGCTATGGAGAGGGCGTGGCCGATGCAGCCAGGTCTGGCCTGGACGTGACCCTGGGGCTGATCGTCTCCGGCGTGTTCGAGCTGAAATTCTACCTGCTGTTTTCGGTTCTGTTCGGATACAGCCTGACACTGCAGATGCAGTCGGCTGCGAAGGCAAGAGCGTCGTTCTTCCCTCGGATTTTGCGGCGCCAGGCGGGCCTGTTCGTCATCGGCCTGATGCATGCCGTGCTGTTCTTTCACGGGGACATTCTGACCACCTACGCGCTTCTGGGACTTGTGCTTCTGGTCTTCTACAAGGTCCAGGACCGGTGGCTGATCGCGGGCGCTGTCATCCTAATCGTTCTGACCGCCTGCCTGTGGCTGGCGCTTGCGGCCTTGCAGGCCCAGGCGCCGTCAACGACTGATCCCGTCCTGATCGAACAAACTGCGCGGCGGGCCGCGACGGCGTATCGCGACAGTCCAGCCTCGATCATGCGCCAACACCTGTCGGACCTGGCCGAGTTCGCGCCGCTGCTTATGATGCTGCAGGCGCCGTGCGCCTTCGCCATGTTCCTGATCGGGTTCATGCTGGGACGCAGACGGTTTCTTGAAACGCCGCAATCCTATCAGCCCACACTGCGCATTAGCCTGCTGGTCGGCCTGTTGATCGGACTGCCGGGCGCCGCCGCCTATGCCGTCGCCACCCAGTTCCTTCCCGGCACGGCCTGGGAAACGGCCGCCCTTGGGCTTTCGATCCTGACAGCGCCCCTGCTCAGCCTCGCGATGGCGTCCGGCCTTTTCCTGATCTTCGATTCAGGACGGATGGGCGCGGCGATCCAATATCTGGCCAGCGCCGGTCGAATGGCCCTGAGCAACTATCTGATGCAGTCCGTCGCCTGCGCTCTGATCTTTCATGGATACGGATTGCGGTTGCTCAATCACATGGGCTTGGCGCAGGTCCTGACTCTAGCGGTGGCGATCTACGTCGCGCAGTTGGCGCTCAGCCGATGGTGGTTGAAGCGATGGCGATATGGCCCGGTGGAATGGCTTCTGCGCGCCGTCACGATCAGCGGCTGGCCGCAGTGGCGATTGGACGCCGCCCAAAAGACCTGAAGACGGCATCGCCATGTCGTTATGGTTGCATTCGTCGCTACGCCCCGTTTAAGCCTGACCCCAGATGGGAGCAGATAGGATCGGAGCATGGGAAAGGTCGAGGCGGAGTCCAACTCTCGAAGCCAGCCCCGCCACAGCGGTCATCGCGACCGGCTGCGCGAGCGGGCGGCGAAGGGCGGACTGGGCGCCCTGCCCGACTATGAGTTGCTGGAGCTGCTGCTGTTCCGCAGCGTGCCCTACAAGGACACCAAGCCGCTGGCCAAGGACTTGTTGGCGCGGTTCGGCGGGCTGGAGGGGATCGGGGCGGCCAGCCACGAGGCGGTCGAGGATCAGGTCGCGCGGTCCATGGGCTATGTCGCCGGCAAGGCGACGCGGGCGGTGGCGCTGGACCTGCAGTTGATCTTCGACGTGACGCGGCGCATCGCGCGCGAGCCGGCCGCCAAACGCGCCGTGATCTCGTCTTGGACGGCGCTCTTGGCCTATGTGCGCGTCGCCCTGCAGCACGAGCCCCGCGAGCAGTTCCGGGTTCTGTATCTGGACAAGAAGAACCAGCTGATCCTGGACGAGGTGCAGAACCGGGGCACGGTGGATCATGCGCCGGTCTATCCGCGCGAGGTGGTGCGGCGGGCGCTGGAGCTGTCGGCCAGCGCCCTGATCCTGGTCCACAACCATCCGTCGGGCGACCCCACGCCCAGCCGCGCCGACGTCGAGATGACGAAACAGGTTGTGCAGGCCGGGCGGGCGCTTAACGTCGAGGTTCACGACCATCTGGTCGTCGGCCGCGACGGGGTGGCCAGTCTGAAGCAACTGGGGCTGATGTGATCGACACCGTTCTGACGACCGAACGACTGGTGCTGAAGCCGGCCGCGACGACCGATTTCGACGACCTGATCGGCCTGTGGTCCAACGAGGACTTCACCCGCCACATCATGGGGCGGGCGCTGGGGGCTGAGGAGGTGTGGTTCCGGTTGCTGCGCGACATCGGCCACTGGACGGCGCTGGGGCATGGCAACTGGTCGATCCGGCTGAAGGACGGCGGCGCCTATGTGGGCAGCGTCGGGGTGCTGGACTATCGCCGCGAGCTGGAGCCCGCTCTGGACGCGCCGGAGCTGGGATGGGGCGTGGCGCCGGCGTTTCAGGGCATGGGATATGCGGCCGAGGCGGTTTCGGCGGCCCTGGCCTGGACCGAGGCGGCGGGCATGGCGCGCACCGTCTGCATGATCGCGCCGGAGAACCTGGCCTCGTTGAAGCTGGCGGCCCGCGTCGGCTTTCGCGCCTATGGGGTGACGACCTACAAGGACCATCGGGTCCAGCTGTTCGAGCGCGCGGCGACGTAGGCCGCCATTAAGGTTTATCGGGCAGTCTGGCGGCGAAAGTTCGCAAGAGTCTTCCCATGCCCATGTCCGTCGAAACGCTGCGCCAGCATCTGGTCGAGGCCTTTCCCGACGCCGAGATCGCCATTGAGGATTTAGCCGGCGACGGCGACCATTACCGCGCCCGCATCGTGTCCAGCGCCTTTTCCGGGGCGCCGCGCGTGCGTCAGCACCAGATGGTCTATGCGGCGCTGAAGGGACAGATGGGCGGCGAACTGCACGCCCTGGCGCTGGAAACCTCCGCGCCGGCCAAGGAGGGATAGAGCCATGCGCTATCGCCCGTTCGGCGCCTCGGGCGCCGCGATCTCGAACCTGACGCTCAGCTTCGGGGCGGCGGCGCTGGCGCGCGGGCGGGCGGCGGGGCTGGACCTGCTGTATTCGGCGCTGGAGGCGGGGATCAACAGCTACCGGCTGGAGACCGCCGATCCGGTCGCGGCCGAGGTGCTGGGCGAGGCCCTGTCCCATGTGGAGCGCGAACTGGTCCAGGTCAGCGTGACTCTGGGCGTCGGCGACGGCCAGCAGGGCCCGGTCCGCGACTTCTCGGCCGAGGGGATGACCGGCGCCATCGATCGGGTGCTGCATTTCTCGGGCCTGGGCTGGATCGACATGGCCGTTCTGCACGAACCGGGCGAGACCGAGCTGGCGCAGTCGTCGCTGGCGGCGCTGAAGGCGCTGCGAAAGACCGGGCGCATCCGGCTCCTGGGCATCGCCGGCGGCGGGCCGGTGATGGACGCCTATGTCTCCACCGGGGCGTTCGACGCCCTTTTGACCCCGTTCGACATCAACGCCGGCTGGTCCATCCGCAACCGTATCCGCTCGGCGCGCGAACAGGACATGGCCGTCTTCGCCTATGACTTCTACATCGACCGCCGCTCGCGCGAGCCGGACGCGCCGGTGTTCAAGAAGGGACTGTTCGGCCTGGGCGGCGGCAAGCGGCCGGCGAATACGCCAAAGAAGGACGCCTTCGGCTTCCTGTACCGCACCCCGAACTGGACGGCGGAGACCATCTGCCTGTCCTACGTCCTGACCGACCCGTCGGTGTCCAGCGTGATTGTCGCGCCGATCGACACCGACCGGCTGGCGCTGCTGGCCGCCGCGCCCGAGCGGGACATGCCGCCGGGCCTGGCCGCGCAGATCGAGATGGCCCGCATGGCGGCCAACGCCGCCGCCTGATCGCGACTCAGGACGATGCAGAACGTCGCGGACGCCTTGACCGCGCGCGTCGCGCTCCCTAGCTGACGGGCTTCACGAAAGGCCCTTCCCGTGACCGACACCGTTCAAGCCGCCGATCCCGTCCACGCCTTCATCGGCGACACCGTCGCCCAGCACGACGTGGTGCTGTTCATGAAGGGCACGCCCGATCAGCCGCGCTGCGGCTTCTCGTCCCTGGCGGTGCAGATCCTGGATCACGTGGGCGCCGCCTTCGTGGGCGTGGACGTGCTGCAGGACGAAGCCCTGCGCGAAGGCATCAAGACCTTCACCGACTGGCCCACCATTCCGCAGCTCTATGTGAAGGGCGAGTTCGTGGGCGGATCGGACATCATCCGCGAAATGTTCCAGGCCGGCGAACTTCAGGCCCTGATGGCCGAAAAGGGCGTTCCGCTCGGCGAGGCCTGATGGCCAGGAAGACCCTGACCCCGCGCGAGGACCGCGAGGTCTTCGTCGTGCCGCTGGACGTGCGGCTCGAACACATCGACGCCAACGGCCACGTCAACAACGTCGTCTATGTCGGCTGGCTGCAGGACGCGGGCACGGCCCACTGGAACGCCCGCTTCGACGAAGCGACGCGGGCGAAATGGTCGTGGGTCGCGACCCGGCACGAGATCGACTACCTGCGCGGCATCGCGCCCGACGCCGTGGGCGTGGTCGCCCGCACCTGGGTCGGAGAGCCGCAGGGGCCGCGCTTCAACCGCTATGTCCGCATCGAGGACGGCGAGGGCCGCGTCTGCGCCCAGGGCGTCACCGAATGGGTTCTGGTGAACGCCGGAACCCTGAGGCCCCAGCGCATTCCGCCAGAGATGCTGAGCGTGTTCGAGGCGACAGGCGGCTGAAGCCTGAGGGAAACTGCCCCAAGGTTGCCATTGACATCACCCATGATTGAAAATCATGATGCCCATGATTGTCGGGGCACGTGTATTTGCAACATGATCCATCCTTGAAGATCAAGGCTGCGCCAGCCATCCGGCAGATGTACTGGTGCGACTTCTGGACAGACTCGACCACGCCCGAGATGGGAAAGAAACGTCCTGTCGTGGTCATTTCCTACAAGAACAGTCTTCATGGCGTTGCGCTGGTCGTGCCGACCTCGACCGACCCGCAGCAAGGCGCGAGCGCCAAATGGGCGCACAAACTGTCTTTTCAGCCGGACGGCGCAAGGGATTCCTGGGTGGTGTGCAACCACCTCTATACCGTCAGCACCAAACGGCTTGAGCCGTTGCGCGGCTCTGTCATTCCCCGTCTGTCGGAGGATGAGTTCAATCGAATCCTGCGTCTGATCCAGAAGTGGATGCCGCAGCTTCCAGCGACAAACACACCCACGGGTTGACAGGTCATTCGGCAACGACCATCTTCAATCTACACGCGGCCTTGAAAGAGTGTCCGTTTCCCGAAAGGGAGTGACTGGCGAAGGGCGTCCGCAAGGACGCCCTTTCGTTTTTTACTTCAGCGGATTGAGGATGCGGGCGGGCGTGCCGGGGTCCAGGCCCAGGTCGGCGTAGGTCCAGCGCAGTTCGACGCCGTTGGGGACCAGGGCCTTGCACAGATCCTGTTTGGTGCGGTGCAGGGTGATCTCGGCGGGCGAGCCGTCCGAAACCGCCACCTCGAAATCCGACGCCTGGGTGCAGCCATTGGAATCGACGCGCGCGACCAGGGCGCCGTCGGCGAAACGGGCCTCGCGGATGGCCTCGGCCGGCGGGGCGTCGTTGCGGGCCAGATTGACCGAAACCTTCTCGCCCGCGTCGCTGTCATAGATGACGCAGGCCGACAGCAGCGGCGCGACCAAAGCCGCGACCGCCAGACCCTTCACAAGACCGCGCATCACTGACCTGCGGCGGGGGCGGTGATGACACGCGTAGTCGGCTTTTCGGTCGAGACGATGATGCAGCCCGACAGCAGAGGCGCGGCGATGGCGATGGCGATGGCGAGACGAAGCATTTGGGTTCCCCTTTGAAAGCTTGACCCTTTGTGCCGCGCGGGTCGTGTCCGCACACGTGAATTATCGGCAAGCTGGATGAACAATCGGAAAGGCGATCACCCGCCCTGCCCCGAATGACGATCCTCGCGCTTTCGGTCCGTCAGGCGGCGGCCGTGACCCTGTCGGGGTTCCACAGGACGCGGGCGGCGGGCTGGACCTCGGCTTCGGCGGTCTTTTGCGGCCGGCCCAGCAGATAGCCCTGAACCTCGTCGCACCCCTGGTCGCGCAGGAAGCTGAGCTGATCCAGCGTCTCCACCCCCTCGGCCAGGACCGGGATATGCAGGCTTTCGCCCAGGGCGAGGACGGCGCGGATGATGGCGGCGGATTCCGGCCCGCCGTCCAGTTCGGACATGAAGGAGCGGTCCAGCTTGATCTTGTCGAACGGGAAGGCCCGAAGGGTCGACAGGGAGGAATAGCCGGTGCCGAAGTCGTCCATGGCGATGGAGACGCCCAGCAGCTTCAGCTGGCGCAGCACATGGGTCGTGCGCTCCATGTCGGTGATCATGGCCGTCTCGGTGATCTCCAGCTCCAGCCGCGAGGGCGACAGGCCGGTTTCGATCAGAACCTGATGCACCAGGCGCGGCAGATCGACGTGACCCAGCTGGACCGGCGACAGATTGACGGCGATCTTGTGCGGTACGGGCCAGGCGGCCGCCTCGGCGCAGGCGGTGCGCAGCACCCACTCGCCGATCGGCAGGATCAGGCCGTTTTCCTCGGCCAGGGGGATGAAGTCGGCCGGCGAGACGAACGTCCCGTCCGGCTGTATCCAGCGCAGCAACACTTCATAGCCGGTGACGGCGCCGGTATCGACCGCGGCCTGGATTTGCCAGTTCAGGCTGAACTGGCCCTGATCCAGCGCCTCGCGCATCTGCTGGGCCATGCGGCGGCGGACGCGAACCGCCTCGTCCATCTCTTCCTCGTAGAAACAGATGTCGACGCTGAGAGACGCCTTGGCCCGATACATGGCCAAGTCGGCGTCGTTGATCAGGGCCGAGGCGTTGTCGGCGTCGTCGGGCCAGACGGCGATGCCGACGCTGAGACCGCAGGACACCTCGGCATGGTCCAGAACGACCGGCGCCGTGACGGCGTCGCGCAGGCGTTCGGCCAGGTCCAGGGCGTCCTCGCGATGTTGGACCGGCACGACGGCGACGAACTCGTCCCCGCCCAGGCGGGCCACGAACTCGCCGGGACGCAGGGTCGCGCGCATTCGCTCGGCGACCTGAATCAACAACTGGTCGCCGGCGGCGTGGCCGTGGACGTCGTTGACCTCCTTGAAGCGATCCATGTCCATGGCCAGCAGGGCCACCTTGCCGGACGGGACGGGATCGGCGGTCTGGCGCGTCAGCCATTCCAGGAAGGACGAACGATTGGGCAGGCCCGTCAGGCTGTCGTTGCGAGCCAGATGGGCGATGCGACGCTCCTGGGCCAGGCGGGTGCGCAGGTCGCGCACCGCATAGATCATGATGTCGCTCTCGACCGCATGGCCGCCGTCGCGACGGACGGCGATCTCGACCGGAATCTCGGCCCCCGCCGGGCCGGCGATGCGGGACTGGGTCAGGGCGCCCGTGCGAAGATGGGCGGCGTCGGCGATCCAGCGGGACAGGGGTTCGCCGACCAGGGCGCCGTGATCGACGCCGACCAGATCGGCGAAGGCGGCGTTGGCGGACAGGACCACGCCGTCCTGCGCGACCACCATGCCGTCCACGCTGCCTTCCAGCAGATGCTCCAGCCGCGCCTTGGCCTGGATGCGGAACTGCAGGTCCAGAACATAGGTGGCGACGCCGGCGCCCAGGATCATCAGGCCCACGGCCGCGACGGCGAAGGCCAGGGCGACATTGGCGCTGTCGCCGACGCTCGCATCCGTCAGGGGCGCCAGCGGGATCACCGTCATGGCGGCCATGCCGGTGAAATGCAGGGCCACGATGCCCAGGACCATCAGGACGACCGGCCCCAGCTTTCCGGGACGCCGCGCCAGATGGAAGGCCAGGCCGCCGAAGACCACCGCCCCCGCCACGGAGGCGCCGACATAAGCCGTCGACCAGTGGATGACCGCATCCGTCGCGAACCCCGCCATGCCGGTATAGTGCATGGCCGTCACCGTCAGGCCGAACAGCACTCCGCCCAGTTCGGCGGCCCCGCGCATGGCGCGCGAGGCGACCCACAGGGCCAGGCCGCTGCCCAGCATCGCCACGCCCAGCGACAGGCCCGTCAGCATGGGCTCGTAGCGGATGGCCGTCCCCGGCTCATAGGCGATCATGGCCACGAAATGGGTACACCAGATGGTCGCCCCCGTCGCGATCGCCCCCATGAAGGTCCAGGCCGGGCGGGCGCCCTTCTCGGCCGCGCGCAGGCGCCGGAAAAGCCGGAAGGTGATGATGGAGCCGATCAGGCAAAGCGCGGCGGCGAGACCGACCAGCCACAGATTGTGGTCGCCGGTCAGGCAGGTGAAGAAACGCATGAAAGCCACAAGACGCAACGAAACAGTCCCGCTTGCTAACGAAGGAGACTTAACCAGTCGCGCCCGAACAGGCTTAACGAATTCCTGTCGCCGGCGAGCCGGCCGTCGGAGTCAGGACCGCGGCAGCTGGTAGGGGTTGTTGACGCTGACCGGCGCGCCGGGGGTCAGGCCCAGTTCCTGGAAGGACCACTTCAGCTCGACCCCTTCGACCAGATCCTGACGGCACTTATCCTCGTCGATGCGACGCAGGGTGATGACGGCCTGGCCGTCCCGCAGGCTGACGATGGGGATCAGATCGTCCTTCTTGGTGCAGCCGTTGGAGCTGACCCAGAAGATGGCCTCGTCCTTGGTGAAGGTCGCGGCGTGGATGGATTCCAGCTGGCCCGGCATTCCGCGCGTCGAGACGGTCGGCTCGGACGTGGCGCAACCGGACAGGACGGCCGCGCAGGTCGCGGCGGCGACCAGGACGATGCGTTCGACGATGGAGCCGCTCAACCGACGACCTCCCCAGATCTCCAGGCCCGATGACCCAGAGTGCGCCTGTTCGCCCCGGAAGGGAACAGGGTGAAAAACGAAGGGCCCCGGACGAATCCGGGGCCCCTCAAACTCAATCGGTCGAAACCCGACTTACGAAGCGTAGTATTCGACGACCAGGTTCGGTTCCATCTTGACGGCGTAAGGCACGTCCGACAGTTCCGGCACGCGAACGTAGCGCACCGAGAACGAGCGGTCCGACAGTTCCAGATAGTCCGGCACGTCGCGTTCCGACGACTGCTGGGCTTCAAGCACCAGCGCCATGTTGCGCGACTTTTCCTTCACGGTGACGACGTCTTCCGGCTTCACGCGGTAGGAGGCGATGTCGACCTTCTTGCCGTTGACCAGAACGTGGCCGTGGCTGACGAACTGGCGGGCGGCCCAGACGGTCGGGACGAACTTGGCGCGATAGACGATGGCGTCCAGGCGCGATTCCAGCAGGCCGATCAGATTTTCCGAGGTGTTGCCCTTGCGGCGGGCGGCCTCGTCATAGGTCTTGGCGAACTGCTTCTCGGTGATGTTGCCGTAGTAGCCCTTCAGCTTCTGCTTGGCCTTCAGCTGCAGGCCGAAGTCGGAAACCTTGGACTTGCGGCGCTGGCCGTGCTGGCCGGGGCCGTAGGAACGCTTGTTGACCGGCGACTTGGAGCGGCCCCACAGGTTTTCACCCATGGCCCGGTCGATCTTGTACTTGGCGCTGTGGCGCTTGGACATTCTATTCTCTTTTCGACGATACGGCCCGGCATCCCCTGGATTGGGAATGCGATCTCAACGGCGGTCCACGCATCTTCCGTCATGACCGCGCCCGGCGGCGAACCGGCGGACGTGGAAGGCGGCGCTTATGGCCAGACCAGCCCGCAGAGTCAAGGCGTACAGGGTTGGGGCGCTCAGCGGCAAGGCTCGGCGGCCGTTAAGCACGATGGCCGGGAACGAAGGCGTCGCCCCGCCCATTTCGCCAGGTGTCGCAACCGAAGCCTGTATCCAGACAAGGAGGCGTGGAATGCATCGCGAAGACAAAAGCTTTCAAACCGGCCTGTCGGACCACGGTTTCGAGACGCTGAAACGCCAGCTGGTCGATCTGGTCGAACCGCTGACCGACGGTCAGTTGCTGGAACTGGCCGACGGCATCCACGAAATGCTGCGCCAGCGCCGGATGGTGCGCCGCCACCACGCCGAGCGGATGCAGGACCTGATGCCGGTCGGTATCGATTTGCGCATCTGAGCCGCAGTTGGCGGCCGGACATGAAAACGCCCGCCGGGGGTCCGGCGGGCGTCGTCGTATCGTGATCCCGGTCGGGGCTTACTTGGCCGCGGCGTAGAGTTCGTTGACCTTGTTCCAATTCACCACCGTCCAGAACGACTTCAGATAGTCGGCGCGGCGGTTCTGGTATTTCAGATAGTAGGCGTGTTCCCAGACGTCGGCGCCCAGAACGACGGCGCCCTTCTCGTCGGCGACGTCCATCAGCGGGTTGTCCTGGTTGGGGGTCGAGGTGATCTTCAGCTTGCCGTCCTGAACGATCAGCCAGGCCCAGCCCGAACCGAATTGCGCGGCGCCGGCGGCGTTGAAGTCTTCCTTGAACTTGTCCATCCCGCCCAGGTCTGCGTCGATGGCGGCCTTAAGCTCGGCCGAGGGCTCGCCGGCCTGATCGGCCGGGGCCAGCAGTTCCCAGAACAGGCTGTGGTTCCAGTGGCCGCCGCCGTTGTTGCGCACGGCCTTGGGGGCCTTGGACATGCTGGCGAAGATGTCTTCCAGCGACTTGCCCTGCAGGCTGGCGTCGGCGTCGACGGCCTTGTTCAGATTGTCGACATAGGTCTGGTGATGCTTGTCGTGGTGGAAGGTCATCGTCTCCTTATCGATGGCCGGCTCCAGCGCGTCATAGGCGTAGGGCAGCGGGGGCAGGGTGAAGGCCATGGGAGGTTCCTCTCGCGACAGATCTTGATGGGCAGCAGATAGGCGCCCGTTCGTAAAACCCAAGCGACAAAGCCGGGATTCGTTCCGACTTATCGGCCCGGAACGGTCAAGCTGGCAAGTTCGCCTTCAGGCAGTCGCGCACCGCCCGCTTCAGATCGCCCGGCGCATTGGGCTCGTCCACGCCCTCGGCGGCGAAGACCGCGCGAACGGCGGCGTCCAGCCCCTTGGGCAGAGCCTCGACCACCCGCTTCTGACCCTTTTCGTGCAGGCAGAAGCCCACCTCGCGGCACAGGGCGGAAAACAGGGGTTCGTAAGGGTCGAGAGCGCTCATGGCGCCCCTGTAGCATTGGGGCAGCCATGGGGACAGATGATGCGAGGAAGCCCCCAAGATTCGGCGCGCCCCTACCCCATGCCCGTCATCCTCGCCCTTGTGGCGAGGATCCATACTCCTGGCGGCGCCTCTTGGGCATAGTATCCATGAAAGCCGTTTCGGCCCTTCGAAAGCGGAGTTTATGGCTCCTCGCCACAAGGGCGAGGATGACGATCAGGGTTGAATCAGGTCTTCAACCGCTCGGCGTGGAAGGCGATGTGGTCGGCGATGAAGGTGGTCATGAAGAAGTAGGAGTGGTCGTAGCCGGGCTGCATCCGCAGGGTGATCTTCTGGCCGGCAGCGTCGGCGGCGGCCTGCAGCAGGTCGGGCTTCAGCTGGTCGGTCAGGAAACTGTCGGCGTCGCCCTGGTCGATCAGGATGTCGTCATAAACGCCGCGCGCGGCGCCGCTTTCGATCAGCCGGGCGGCGTCGTGGCGGTCCCAGGCGGCGCGGTCGTCGCCAAGGTAGGCGGTGAAGGCCTTTTCGCCCCAGGGGCAGCGGGTCGGCGAGCAGATGGGGGCGAAGGCGGAGACGGAACGGAACAGGTCGGGGTGGTTCAGCGCCAGGGTCAGGGCGCCGTGGCCGCCCATGGAATGGCCGCTGATCGCGCGGGCGCCGGTGGTCGGGAAGTTCGCGTCGATCATGGCGATCAACTCGTCCACGACATAGGTCTCCATGCGGAAATGCGGCGCCCAGGGCGCCTGCGTCGCATCCAGATAGAAGCCCGCCCCCTGCCCCAGATCATAGGCGGGATCGTCCGCCACGCCTTCGCCGCGCGGCGAGGTGTCGGGCGCCACGACGATGACGCCATGTTCGGCGGCGGCGGCATAGGCCCCCGCCTTGGTGGTGAAATTGTCCTCTGTGCAGGTCAGACCGGACAGCCAGATCAGGACCGGAAACGGTCCTTCTCCGGCGGGAACGAAGACCGACAGGGTCATGGGCGTGCCCGTCGTCGCGCTGTCGTGCTTCAGATAGCGCAGGGTTCCGCCGTGGACGACGTGGGTCTTCGTGGTTTCCATTCAGGCGCTCTTTCGGTGCATGGCGCAAATCTTGTTGCCGGCGGGGTCGCGCAGATAGGCCAGGATCAGCGCGCCGAACGGACCGTTGCGCTCGCCGGGCGGGTCTTCGATGGCGCGGCCGCCGGCGGAGACCCCCGCGTCATGGAAGGCCTGAACCGCGTCGGCGTCCTTGGCGTAGAAGCCGATGGTGCCGCCGTTGGCGTGGCAGGCCGGTTCGCCGTCGATGGGCTTGCCCACCGCAAAGGCGCCCAGCCGCGTCCGCCACCAGTATCGTCCCTTGGGGTCCGGCCCCTGCCCGGGTTCGACGCCCAGGGCGCCGAGCGCGGCGTCATAGAACCGGCGCGACGCCTCGACGTCGTTTGCGCCGACGGTGACGTGGGTGAACATGGTCAAACCTCCCTAATCCAAGTCCGTTTCCATAGACAACGAACCCGGGCGCACCGCAAGTCGATCAGAAGACCACGACGCTGCGGATGCTCTTGCCCTCATGCATCAGGTCGAAAGCCTTGTTGATGTCTTCCAGGCCGAAGGTGTGGGTGATCATCGGGTCGATCTCGATCTTGCCGTCCATGTACCAGTCGACGATCCTGGGCGTGTCGGTGCGGCCGCGCGCGCCGCCGAAGGCCGAACCGCGCCAGACGCGGCCCGTCACCAGTTGGAACGGGCGGGTGGCGATCTCCTTGCCGGATTCAGCCACGCCGATGACGACGCTTTCACCCCAGCCGCGATGGCAGGCCTCAAGCGCCTGGCGCATGACCACCGTGTTGCCGGTGCAGTCGAAGGTGTAGTCCGCACCGCCGCCGGTCAGTTCGACCAGATGGGCCACCACGTCTGAAACATCTTTCGGATTGACGAAATGGGTCATGCCGAAGCGGCGGCCCCATTCTTCCTTGTCGCCGTTGATGTCCACGCCCACGATCATGTCGGCGCCGACCATCTTCAAGCCCTGAATGACGTTCAGGCCGATGCCGCCCAGACCAAAGACCACGGCGTTGGCGCCCGGCTCGACCTTGGCCGTATTGACCACGGCGCCCACGCCCGTCGTCACGCCGCAACCGACGTAGCAGGCCTTGTCGAAGGGCGCGTCCTTCCTGATCTTGGCCACCGCGATCTCGGGCAGGACGGTGAAGTTCGAGAAGGTCGAGCAACCCATATAGTGGGCGATGGCCTGGCCCTTGTAGCTGAAGCGCGAGGTGCCGTCGGGCATCAAACCCTTGCCCTGCGTTGCGCGGATCGAGGTGCAGAGGTTGGTCTTGCGCGACAGGCACGACTTACACTGACGGCATTCGGGCGTGTAAAGCGGGATGACGTGATCGCCGACCTCGACCGAGGTCACGCCGGGTCCGACCTCGACCACCACGCCCGCGCCCTCGTGACCCAGGATGCTCGGAAAAAGGCCCTCGCTATCCAGACCGTCCAGCGTATAGGCGTCGGTGTGGCAGATGCCGGTGGCCTTGATCTCGATCAGCACCTCGCCCGCGCGCGGCCCCTCCAGATCGACCTCGACGATCTCCAGCGGACGTTTGGCTTCAAAGGCGACGGCGGCGCGGGTTTTCATGATTTCAGGTCCTCTGGAGGCCCCTATCGCTCGCCGCGCGGCGGCGCGCTGCTTGAGGGACAGGCGGTGAGTTTATTGGGGTTTCTTCTACGCTTCAGGCTGGGCGTGGAAAGCGCGACAAACGCAAAACATTATTGTCACCCGGCAACAATCCTGATCCAAAGCGCGCATGAGCAGCCGCTGGGACGGGATCGACGAATTCACCGCTGTCGCCGAACAGGCCAGCTTCTCGGCCGCCGCGCGTCGGCTGGGTCTGTCGACCTCGGCCGTCAGCCGCGAGATCGCGCGGCTGGAAGACCGGCTGCAGACGCGCCTGCTGCACCGCACGACCCGCAGGGTGGAACTGACCGACGCGGGCCGCGACTTCCTGACCCGCTGCCGCCGGCTGATCGACGAGCGGGACGAGGCCCTGGCCGCCGTCCGCCCCGACGACCAGGCCCCGCGCGGCCTGCTGCGGATGACCTGTTCCGTCTCCTATGGCGAGCGGTTCATCGCCCCCGCCGTCAACGCCTTCGCCCGCCAGAACCCGGAACTGCGGATCGAACTGGACCTGGACAACCGGCTGCGCGACCTGGTGGGCGACGGCTATGATCTGGCGGTGCGGTTCGGGCATCTGACCGATTCCCGGCTGATGGCGCGGCGTCTGGCGTCGCGGCGGCTGATCTTGTGCGCCAGTCCCGACTATCTGGAGAAGCGGGGCGCGCCGCGCGACCTGTCCGAAATCGCCAGCCACGACGGGCTGATCGGCTCGGCCGAGCATTGGCGTTTCACCGAGGCGGGACGCGAGGTGACCTTGCGCCCCGTCGGCCGCTGGCGCTGCAATTCGGGCGCGGCGGTGCTGGATGCGGCCTTGCAAGGGCTGGGCCTGTGCCAACTGCCGGACTTCTATGTGGCAGAGGCCCTGGCGTCGGGCGCCCTCGTCTCGCTGCTGGATGATGCCCGACCGCCCGACGAAGGCGTCTGGGCCGTCCACCCCCATCCCCGCCACGTCCCGCCCAAGGTGCGCGCCATGATCGACTGGCTGTATGATCGGCTGTCGTCCACCCGGAGAGCCCCCGCATGAACCTCGTCGTCCTGACCGGCGCCGGCATATCGGCCGAGAGCGGGGTGCCGACGTTTCGTGCGTCGGACGGTCTGTGGTGCGGCCATCGGATCGAGGATGTGGCGACGCCCGAAGGCTATGCGGCGGACCCGGCCCTGGTTCAGGACTTCTACAATCGGCGGCGGCGGCAGTTGGCCGAGGTTCGGCCCAATGCGGCGCATCGGGCGCTGGCGGACCTGGCGGCGCGGTGGGCGGGGGATTTCCTGCTGGTGACGCAGAACGTGGACGATCTGCACGACCGGGCGCACGCCGACACGCCGCCGGCCGAGGGGTTCGAATTGATCCATATGCATGGCGAACTGCTGAAAGGCCGCTGCACCCGGTCGGGCGCGGTGATGGACTGGACGGGCGACATGGCGGCGGATCAGGCCTCGCCCCACCATCCGCAGGGGTGGATGAGGCCGCACATCGTCTGGTTCGGAGAGACGCCGCTGGAGATGGCGCGGATCGAGCGGGCGCTGGCGCATTGCGACCTGTTCGTCTCCATCGGCACCTCGGGCGCGGTCTATCCGGCGGCGGGCTTCGTCGATCTGGCGCGTCGGGCCGGAGCGCGGACGGTGGAGATCAATCTGGAGCCGACCGCCGACGCGCGCCTGTTCGACGAGGGCGTCTATGGCCCGGCGACGCAGGCCGTGCCGGCCTTCCTCGACACTCTGACGCCCTAGAGCATTACTCCCCGCGATAGCGGGCTTTAGAGCGACAGATGGGTTCATCACAACGTACACAACGAGGCACGGCGGACACGACGAGGTCCGTGATTTCGTTGTGATCGTTGTGTCCCCCTGTGCGCGTTGTGATGGACCGAGACTTCGCAATGTCGGACAATCACGAACCCTGACGCCCGCTGACGCGGGAAACTTGGCCTGTGTTCGACCCAAGCGCGAACACGAAAAAAGGCGGCCGCATCTCTGCGACCGCCCCTTCGATCCTGGCGTCCAGACCGATCAGGCCAGGACGACGATGGTCACGCGGCGGTTCTGGGACCGGCCTTCGGGCGTGTCGTTCGAGGCGACCGGCTGTTCCTGACCATAGGAGATGGTCGCCATCCGGTTCAGGGCCACGCCCTGACGGTTCAGGAAGCGGCGCACGGCCTCGGCGCGCTGCTGGCCCAGTTCGTCGTTGTGCTGGGGCGTGCCGGTCGAGTCGGTATAGCCTTGGATTTCCAGATAAACGTTGCGGTTTTCGCTTTGCAGACGCTGGGCGAACTGGGCCAGGCGCTGCTCGGCCTCGGGCGACAGGGCCGCCGCGTCGGTGGGGAATTTCACGGAATCGTCGGACAGCACGACCTGATAGAGGAACTTGCCCTCGGCCAGTTTGTGCGCGTCGTTGGCGCGTTGCAGGGCCTGACCGGCCGTGCCTTCGACGGTGGTCACGCGGTTGTCGACGACTTCGACCTGATCACGCACGAAACGATGGCTGGCGCAGCCGCTGGCCGCAAAGCCGAGGGCGATGAGGGCGCCGCCGACGACCGCCGTCCTGAGTTTCGATCTGCTCAAGTTCTGTCTCCTTCTTGCCGGGGGCGCCACGCCCAGTTCATGCGCCAGATGAAAATGGCGTAGGCTGAAAGGCGGAGTAATGACGTGCTTTGGGCGGGAAGATGTCAGCTTGACCATAAGCCGGCGCCTGGATTTCGCAGATTTTCACCAGATCATGGAACCGGAGAGCGAGATGCAGCGTTGGTCCGCCGACGGCCATGCCGTATGGCGGGCCGATTGATCTCAATGAAATCTGAAACGCCGCCCGGTTGTATTCGGCCCAGCGCCTCTTTCCTGACGCGCGCGGATGTTTTCAACGGCCTGTCGTGATTTTTTACAGGCGTTTCGTTGCGATGACCATGCGACACAGGCTGTCGGCCGCATCACGGATGGGCGATTGAGACCGGCGCGGACACGGCGATGGGCGTTGGCGGCGACGCCGATCCTGGCGGCGCATCTGGGGCTGGGTCTGCTGATCGCCGCCCAGACGCCGGTCGCGCCCGAGGCGACTGAGCCGCCCCTGGTGATGGTGGAGCTGGTCGATCCGCCTCCCCCGCCGCCGCCCGCCCGGATCATCGCACCCGAGCCGTCGCCGAAGCCGGACGCCCCGGCCGCCGCCGCGTCGGCCGCGCCGCCGAAACCCGCGCCCCAGCGTCGCCCGCCGGCCGTGGCCGCCGCCCGGCCG
>NZ_BDMM01000001.1 GCF_002157625.1 Brevundimonas sp. SH203 | reverse complement strand
CCGATCCGGCCCTGTCGCTGGTCGGCGGGGGCGGCGGGGGTGGAACGGCCTCGGCCGGAGGTGCGGGCGCACCGGGCGGTTCCGGCGGCGGGTTCGGGGCCGGCGGGGGCGGAGGCGGCGCGGGCCTGACCGCAGGCGGCGCGGGCGGTTCGGGCGCGGCGGGCGCGGTTCGCATCACGATCGTCGGATGAGCCGGCGCAGACATCCGGCCGAGCCGGTCGAGGTGCTGGAGGACGAGGCGTGGGAAGCGCCCGACAGCCTCACCGACACGGAATGGCGGGCGCAATCGGGCTGGGACGGCCGCTGCGCCCCGGCGCCCTATGACGAGGAGGACGGACGATGAACAGGCGCAGTCAGAAACCGCTGGCCGAGGGGCGATGGCTGTTTCGCCGCCTCTACGCCTTTGCGGTCAGCGCGGGGCTGTGGGTGCTGTTGATGCAGGTAGTGGGGCGGATGCCGCCCACGATGCTGCCGCGCACGGCGGACGGGTTGATGGGCCTGCTGGCCCTGATCCTGGTCCTCTATCTGGTGGCGCCCACCGCCCAGCAGTTGATCGCCCTGTCGGCCAGTGCGCGTCTGCGGATGCCGGGAGGGCGGCCGTGAGCTTTCGTCTGTCCGTCCGCTCGCGCGCCCGGCTGCAGGGCGTGCATCCGGCCCTGGTCGCCGTGGTCGAGGCGGCCATCGCGCGTTCCTCGGTGGACTTCATGATCACCGAGGGGCTGCGCACGCCGGCGCGTCAGGCGGTTCTGGTCAAGGCCGGGGCCAGCCGGACGCTGCGGTCGCGTCACCTGACCGGCCATGCCGTCGATGTCGCCGCCCTGGTCGAAGGGCAGGTGCGCTGGGACTGGCCCCTTTATGGCCGGATCGCCGAGGCCTTCAAGGCGGCGGCGTCGGACCTGAACACGTCCCTGATCTGGGGCGGCGACTGGACGACGCTGCGCGACGGGCCGCATTTCGAACTGGATCGAAAGGCCTTTCCATGAGCGCGGCGACCGTGTTTCGCGCCCTGACGCCGCTGGGCCGGCTGGCGGCGGGCCTCGCCGCCCTGGCGTGCGCCGTCGCCCTGTTGGGCGGACTGGGTTTTCGCTGGGACCCGCTGAATCTCCAGAAAAAACGCCTGGCCGCCGCGCAAGCCGAGGTCCGCCAGGCTTCGATTGAGGCGGCGGCGCAGGAGGAAGCGCGACGGCTGGAGGCCCAGGGCGCGGCCGTTCAGGCGCAGCGCGTCGATCACTATCAACAGATGACGACGAGGGCCGAGCGGGCGACCGCCGCCGCCGTCGTCCAGGCCAGGAGCGCCGATGACGCCGACCAACCCTTGGACCCCCGCCGCGCTGATCGCCTGCGCGATCATGATGGCCAGCTGTGCCGGCTCGCCCCCGATCTCGACGGTTGCGCCGCCGCGACTGGTTCTGCCGGCGGCGGCGATGCGGCCCTGCGCCCTGGCCGTGTTGCCGGCTGAGCCGACGGCGGGCGATCTGGACGCGGCCTATGTGCTGCGCGGCGCCCAGATCGTCGCCTGCGACGGCGCACGGCGTCTGGCTGTCGAAACCCTGTTGGCCGAGCGGGCCATGCAGGATGCTCCAGGAAAGGGGCGAGGCGCTCGGCGCTGACGGCCCTGCAAAAACGACTCGGCAACTTCTGCCGTCCAGCGGCCGGACTTGCCGGGTCGTTGCGCCTGCTTGTGAAATAAAATCAATAAAAACAATGAAACGGCGCGTCGGCGGGCGGTTGGAAAACTGGCCCCGCCTTTGCTCCTGATCCGACCGAGCAAAAGGCTCCTGGCGCTAAAATGGCGCCGGACATCACACGAAGTGAAAAAGGAAAGCCAAAATGGCTAACAGCATCAATACGAACTACGGCGCCGCCATCGCGCTGCAGAACCTCAATGCGACCAACGATCAGCTGGCTCGCACGCAGAACCGTGTCAACACGGGTCTGAAAGTCGCCACCGCCAAGGATAACGGCGCTATCTACGCCATCGCGACGACCCAGCGCGCCAATATGGGCGCCATGGACGCGGTCAAGAATTCGCTGCAACGCGGCCAATCCATTGTCGACGTGGCCCTGGCCGCCGGCGACACCGTCACCGCCGCTCTCGAAGAGATGAAGCAACTGGCGGTCAATATCCAGTCGTCCGTCGCCGGTTCCGACTCGGAAACCGCCTATCTGAACGATTTCAACTCTCTGGGTTCCGAGATCGACAAGGCGCTGAAGGGCGCCAGCTTCGACGGCGTCAATCTGTGGAACACGACCACGGCGACCAATGTGACCACCAGCGTCAGCGGCGGAACCTATCAGATCGGCTTCGGCACGACCGACAAGGCCGCCGCTGCGCCCATCACGGCGGTTTCCGCCGGCACGGCGGCGCGTGCTGGAGCCACCACCGCCATCGTCGATGCGGCGATCAAGGAAGTGACCACGAACCTGGCGACCCTGGGCACCCAATCCAAGTCGGTGGGCCGTCAGCTGACCTTCGTGGGCAAGCTGCAGGACGCGACCGAGGCCGGGATCGGCAATCTGGTCGACGCCGATCTGGCCAAGGAAAGCGCCAAGCTGACCGCGTTGCAGACCAAGCAGCAACTGGGCGTCCAGGCGCTGTCCATCGCCAACTCCTCCAGCCAGATCCTGCTGAGCCTGTTCCGCAACTAAGGCGGCGGCCCGGCATCACGGTCAAACGCGGGCGCCTGGCGTCCGCACGGCATCCCTCGGTCGTCTCTGGGCAGAAATTGCCGGGTGAGGCGGTTCGCTCGGCAAGTCTTGCCGACCAGAAAGGACGGTAAATCAAAGATTAACCCGTAAAAACAGTAAGTTGTGCGATTTGTCGGCCGGCGATCCTGGCCCGGCAATTGCTTCTTACCGACCGAGCAAAAAGCTCCTGGCGACAAAACGGCGCCGGATGTCACCGAAGTGAACAAGGACCAGCCAAAATGGCGAACAGCATCAACACCAACTACGGCGCGGCCGTCGCGCTGCAGAATCTGAACAAGACGGCGTCCCAGCTGCAGACGACCCAGAACCGGATCAGCACCGGGATGAAGGTCGCGACGGCCAAGGACAACGGCGCCATCTTCGCCATCGCCACGACCCAGCGCGCCAACATGGGCGCCATGGACGCGGTCAAGAACTCGCTGCAACGCGGTCAATCCATCGTCGATGTGGCCCTCGCCGCCGGCGACACCGCGACTTCGGCCCTGGAAGAGATGAAGGCCCTGGCGGTCAACATCGCCTCCTCGACCGGCGACGCCCAGACGGCCTATCTGGCCGACTACAACTCCCTGGGCAAGGAAGTGGCCTCGGCCCTGTCGGGCGCCAGCTTCGACGGCGCCAACCTCTGGACGACCGCCGGCACGACGAACGTGACGACCAATACGTCGGGTGGAACCTACGCCATCGGCTTCGCCGCGGCACCGTCGGCCGACGCGACGCTGACCGCCGTCAACACCGGCTCTATCACGGCCGCGAACGCCACCGTCGGCAATGTGGACGCCGCGATCAAGACCGTGACGACCAGCCTGGCCACCCTGGGCACCCAGTCCAAGTCGGTCGGCCGTCAGCTGACCTTCGTCGGCAAGCTGCAGGACGCGACCGAGGCGGGTATCGGCAATCTGGTGGACGCCGACCTGGCCAAGGAAAGCGCCAAGCTGACCGCGCTTCAGACCAAGCAACAACTGGGCGTGCAGGCGTTGTCGATCGCCAACTCGTCCAGCTCGGTCCTGTTGAGCCTATTCCGCTGAGGCCCGGAGGCGTGATCGCTTCGGCGGCGCGCCAAGGCTTCGTCACCGGGGACCGGCGTGGTCGGTCGCCACAACCCTGAGCAAAACGCTCCCGTCGCCAAAACGGCGGCGGCCATCACGAAGTGAAGAAGGACAGCCAAAATGGCGAACAGCATCAACACGAACTACGGCGCGGCCGTTGCGCTGCAAAACCTGAACAAGACGGCGTCCCAGCTGCAGACGACCCAAACCCGGATCAGCACCGGGATGAAGGTGTCCTCGGCCAAGGACAATGGCGCCATCTTCGCCATCGCCACGACCCAGCGCGCCAACATGGGCGCCATGGACGCGGTCAAGAACTCGCTGCAACGCGGTCAATCCATCGTCGACGTGGCCCTGGCCGCCGGCGACACAGCGACCTCGGCCCTGGAAGAGATGAAGGCCCTGGCGGTCAACATCGCCTCCTCGACCGGCGACGCCCAGACGGCCTATCTGGCCGACTACAACTCCCTGGGCAAGGAAGTGGCCTCGGCCCTGTCGGGCGCCAGCTTCGACGGCGTGAACCTGTGGGCGACCGCAGGCGTGACCAATGTGACGACCAATACGTCTGGCGGCACCTATGGCGTCGGCTTCGCGGCCAACGTCTCGACGGACGCGACCCTGGCGGCCGTCAACACCGGCGCCATCACCGCTGCAAACGCCACGACGACGAACGTCGACGCGGCGCTGAAGACGGTGGCGACCAGCCTGGCCACCCTGGGCACCCAGTCCAAGTCGGTCGGTCGTCAGCTCTCCTTCGTCAACAAGCTGCAAGACGCCACGGAGGCCGGCATCGGCAACCTGGTCGATGCGGACCTGGCCAAGGAAAGCGCGCGTCTGACGGCCCTGCAGACCAAGCAACAGCTTGGCGTTCAGGCGCTGTCGATCGCCAACTCGTCCAGCTCCATCCTGCTGGGCCTGTTCCGCTAAGGCGACCGGACGGGGCGGTTCGCCGCCCCGTCCGACGACCTGAGCAACCCCGAGCAAAACGCTCCCGTCGCCAAAACGGCGACGGCCATCACGAAGTGAAGAAGGACAGCCAAAATGGCTAACAGCATCAATACGAACTACGGCGCGTCCATCGCGCTGCAAAACCTGAACAAGACGGCCGAACAGCTGCAGACGACCCAAAACCGGATCAACACCGGCATGAAGGTGTCCTCGGCCAAGGACAATGGCGCGATCTTCGCCATCGCCACCACCCAGCGCGCCAACATGGGCGCCATGGATGCGGTCAAGAACTCGCTGCAGCGGGGTCAATCCATCGTCGACGTGGCCCTGGCCGCGGGCGACACCGTGACGTCCACTTTGGAAGAGATGAAGGCCCTGGCGGTCAATCTCGGCTCTTCCACGGGCGACGCGCAGGCGGCCTATCTGGCGGACTTCAATGCCCTGGGCAAGGAAGTGGACGCGGCGCTGAAGGGCGCGACGTTCGACGGCGTCAATCTGTGGAACACCACCACGGCGACGACCGTCACCACCAACACGTCGGGTTCGACCAGCACGATCGGCTTCGGCACGACCGACAAGGCCGCCGCCACGGCGATCACGGACGTGACCACCGCCGCGACCGCTCCGGCGGACGCGACGGCCGCTGCGGCCATCCGCACCAAGGTGGATGCGGCCATCAAGGCCATGACCACCGATCTGGCGACCCTGGGCACCCAGTCCAAGTCGGTGGGTCGCAACATCACCTTCGTCGGCAAGCTGCAAGACGCCACGGAAGCCGGCATCGGCAACCTGGTCGATGCGGACCTGGCCAAGGAAAGCGCCCGTCTGACGGCCCTGCAGACCAAGCAGCAGCTTGGCGTTCAGGCGCTGTCGATCGCCAACTCGTCCAGCTCCATCCTGCTGGGCCTGTTCCGCTAAGGCGACCGGGCGGGGCGGTTCGCCGCCCCGTCCGAGCGTCTCCTACCCCCTAGAGGCGCGCGGATTCATCCGCGTGGGGAGCCATGACAAACCATGTCGCGAGAGTAACAAGCGTACCCTTGAGCGCCACGGCGCCAGCGCCCGCAACGGTCGCACAAACCCATGCCCGCAACGACAACAGCGACGCCAGCCGGTATCGCCTGACCATCGAGGCGGTCGGCAAGAACCGCTACGTTTACAAGGTGCTGGACCGGGTGACGGGGGAGGTTATCCGCCAGTTGCCGCGTGAAGACGTCGAAAAGCTGGCCGTCGATCCGACCTATCGCCAGGGCAAGGTGGTCGACACCTCGGCCTGACGACCGGGGAGGGATGTCTGGAAACGTTAACGCCGCCGGCTCGCCGGACGGCGCAATCATGGTTTCCGGCGTATTAACCATCCGCTCACGACTCATGGTTAATACTGGGCGCAACAGAACGTCCGGGGCTTGAAGCCATGACCACCAGCATCCACACCAACACCTCGGCGATGATCGCCCTGCAGAATCTGAACAGAACCAACGATCAGTTGGCTTCGACGCAGAGTCGGGTGAACACGGGGCTGAAGGTGCAGGGCGCCAAGGACAACGCCGCCGTCTGGGCGGTGGCCCAGGGGCAGCGCGCGGATCGCGGCTCGCTGGAAGCCGTCACCACCAGCCTGAACCGCGCGACCTCCATCGCCGATGTGTCTCTGGCCGCCGGTTCCCAGATTTCCGACATCCTGGTCGAGCTGAAGCAGAAGGCGACCGCCGCCGCCGATCCCAGCGCCACCACGGCGATGCGGACCTCCTACGACGACGAATATCAGTCGCTGCTGAAGTCGATCCAGTCGTTCGCCGAAAACGCCACCTTCGACGGTTCGAACATCCTGGATGGCGGGGCGACCACGGCGCTGAACTTCTTGGCCAGCGCCGATGCGTCGGAAACCATTTCCCTGGACCGGCAAAATCTGACGGTGGCGGGTCTGTCGCTGACCGGGACCAGCCTGACCAGCGCCGCGAACGCCTCGACCGCCCTCACGGCCGTCAACGCCGCGATCGCCACCAGCAGCGCGCGCCTGGCCGAACTGGGGTCTCAGTCCAAGCAGATCGAACGCCACACCACCTATGTCGGCAAGCTGTCCGACGCGCTGGAGGCGGGCATCGGCAATCTGGTGGATGCGGACATGGCCAAGGAAAGCGCCCGTCTGACCGCCCTGCAGGTCCAGCAGCAGCTCGGCGTCCAGGCCCTGTCCATCGCCAACCAGTCGCCGCAGATCATCCTGTCGCTCTTCAAGGGCTGATCGGCGATTTAAGGGTTCGTTATCGGGCCGGGCGGCATGATCGACGCGGAGCCGCCTGAATGATCAACAACAGCTATCTGCTGGGTCTGTTCGGGACGTCGACGGGGGCGTCGTCGTCGCCCGCCCCTGCGTCCGCAGCGCCGGTGAAAGCCAAGAAGACGCAGCCGACGGCGCCGTGGGCCTCCACCGCCGCCGCTTCGGCGCCCAAGGCCAGCGACATGGTGCGCGCCGCCTTGGCGGGACGCCGCCTGATCAACGAGGCCAACGTCGATCTGGATATGGCCGGCGCCTCGGCCGACTATCGCAAGCTGTTCGCCCTCTATCAGGGTCTGAACGCCCTCAGCGCCCTGGCCGACCGCGCCAACGCCAAGGGGCTGAGCAGCGCCGAAGCCGCCCAGGTCGGCAAACGGTTCGAAGCGGGCATGGTCGAGATGTCCGACTATCTGAAATCCGCCGGCTTCGAAGACGTGCGGATGGTGCAGGGCGTGTCCAAATCGACCGTCAAGACCGGCTTCGCGCTGGAAAAGGCGCAGTCCACCTACACCACCATCCCGATCCACGACGGCTCGCTGAGCGACAGCGTCAAGGCGTTCGAGGGCGACGTGAAGTTCGCCGTGACCATCCGAACCAGCGCCGGAACACAGTCGATCGGCGTCGACCTGTCCGACATGGGCTCCACGCCCCGGACGATGGACAATGTAATCGCCCACATCAACGGCGTGCTGCAAGGCGCCGGCGTCGCCACCCGCGTCGAGCGTCAGATGATCGAGGCCCAGCCCAAGGTCGTCAAAAGCGGCTCCAAGACCATCACCCTGCCGGCGGGGCCGGACCAATGGGCGCTGCGTGTGCGCGGCGCGGTGGGCGAGACCGTCGGCTTCCAGGCTGTCGATACATCCGATGCGGTCTATGTGACCCAGGGCTCGGGCGCCAAGAGCGGGGCGCAACTGCTGAAGTTTCAGGCGGACGGCGGCGCGGCTCCGGCGGCGCAGCAGGGCGTCGACGATCCGTTCTGGGTCGCGGGCCGCACGGGTCAGACCGACCTGCCCGCCGGGGTCGCCGCCGCTCGCGCCAGCGCCCCGGCGCCCGACGGCTCGATCTGGGTGGTCGCCGACCTGACCCAGGGCGCCGCAAACCAGCCGATCAAGGGCGCCCGCGACGTGGCCCTGCTGAAATACGATTCCGGCGGCAATCTGGTGCAGACCAAGCTGCTGGGCGCCGCCTCGACCGCCAACGGCTTCTCCATCGCCGTGGACTCGGACGGCCGGGTCGCGGTCGCCGGGTCCGTCACCGGAGCGCTGGAGCCGGGCAAGAGCGGCGATGCGGCCAACACGGCCGACAGTTTCGTCACCGTCTTCGACGACGACGGCAAGGAACTGTGGACCCAGAGGCGCGGGGCCAAGGCGGCGGACGAGGCGACCGAGGTCCGCTTCGGCGCGGACGGCATGGTCTATGTCGCCGGACGCTCCAAATCCGCCATGCCGGGTCAGGCGGCCCTGGGCGGCTGGGACTCCTATCTCCAGACGTTCCAGGAAAAGCCGATCAAGATCAACGGCCCGGATGTCGGGGTGAATGTCTCGACGCTGCAGTTCGGCACCGACGGCGACGATTCGGTCCAGGCCATGACGGTGTCGGGGTCCGACGTCTATACCGCCGGGGTCGAGAACGGGCGCGCGATCGTGCGCCGCTTCACCCTGGACGCCTCCGGCGTGCCGACCTTGGCCGCGACGCGCGATCTGGGTCTGGCCAGCGGCTCCATCGCCGGGATCTCGGTCGAGAACGGCAAGGTCGTGCTGACGGGCCAGACCGACAATCCCGCTCTGGATGTCGCCACGAAAACCAACGCCCACGCCGGCGGAACCGATGTCTTCGTGGCCACCCTGTCGACCGATCTGCAGGCCGCCGTCAGCGACCGCCTGACCTATTTCGGCGGGACGGGCAACGACACCGCCGCCGACGTCAAGATCAAGGACGGCAAGGTCTGGATCACCGGCACGAACCGCGACGCCGGCGCCGCGAAGACCGATCCGACCCGGGCCTATCTGGCGCGGCTGGATCTGGCCACGGGCGTCGTCGAATACAATCAGACCTGGCGCGGGGAGGGGGATCAGGTCATGCCGACCAGCTTGAGCATCGTCTCGGGCGGCGCCAGCGTTCTGGACCGGCTGGGTTTGCCGCAGGGCGAGATCATGCAGGCGGATTCCAAACTGCTGACCGTGGCCACGTCCGCGCGTGTCGGCGATCAGTTCAGCATTTCGCCGGCCGGCGGGGGACGCGCCGTCAATGTGACCATCGAGGCCAAGGATACGCTGGACACCCTGGCCAAGAAGATCATGACGGCGTCCAACCGTCAGTTGAAGGCGACGGTCGTCACCGATTCGCGCGTCGTGCCGCCGGTTCAGCGGCTTCAGATCGTCGCCGCCGACAACAAGGAGGGCGCCGTCATCTCGGCCGGCGCCTTGGGCAAGGATGCATTGGCCGCGTTGGGTCTTTCGCCCGGCTTCGTCGGCAAGACCGGCGACAAATCGGCCAAGACCTATGGGCTGAACCTGCCCAACACGTTGAATCTGAACGACGCGACCAACGTCAAAGCCGCGATCGACGCCCTGGCCCAGGCCATGACGGCGGTGCGCTCGGCCTATCGATCATTGGGACCGCAGAGCGCCCCGACCACCAATTCCCAGACGAGCGCGGGCTCCTCCACCGCCTATCAGCAGACCCAGGCCGCCAACTTCCAGGCCGCGCTGAACCGTCTGCTGGCCTGACGCCGCGCGGGGGCGTCCAAGGCGGTTGACGCCCGGCTCCCGCTTGGCCTTATTGGCCTTCCCTTCAGTGAAAGCCCGTTCATGGCCCTTCCGAAAGACAACCGCGTCATCCTGGCGGTCGGCGCCGGCGTGGTGATCGTCGCCGCCGTCGTGCTGGCCCTGATCTTCACCGGCGGCGGCGATAAGCCGACCGAGGCGCCGCCGGCGTCCAAGGGCGGGCTGGTGGTCAATCTGGCCGAGGCGCCCAGCCTGGAGCCGACGCGCGAACTGCGCTGCTTCGTCGATGGTCAGTTCGTGGGCATGGCGACCCTGGCCGACTGCGCGCGCCGCAACGGCCTGGCCACCGACGCCCTGGACGTGGGGCTGGATTCGACCGGCGCCCTGGCCGCCGCGCCGACCGCCGCCTTCGCCCCGCCGCCCGAGGCGCCGGCGGTCCAGATGGCCGAGACCGCGCCGCCCGCCAGCGTGGAACAGACGCCCGCGCCCAAGTCGACGCCGGTGGCGTCGGGCAGCCCGTGCCTGCGTCACACCGGCTCGGACTGGCGCACCCTGTCCAGCGGCATGAGCCTGAACGCCTGTGTTCAGGCGCTCTACGCCGGAACCTGCGTCGGGCCGGGCGACGCCCAGTACGGCCGCTGGGGCGACGTGACTCTGCGTCTGGTGCCGCGCCGCGTGGAACAGTCGAATGATAACGCGCGTTTCCGCACCTTGGCGGAACAGGATCGCAACTGCCAATTTCCCGGGATGAACTGATGCGTTTCGCCCTCATCGCCATCGTCGCCGGCGCGGCCGCCCTGGGCGCCTGCTCCAACCAGCCGAAATATGAGTTTGCGCCCGGCGCCTGCTATTTCGTGGCCACGCCGGACAATGCGCCGCCGCGCCTGCAGAAGATCGCCGACGACCAGCCTCAACTGGAACAGTGCGCCGCGCGTCTGGAGGAAATGCGTCTGCGCTTCCTGCGTATGGGCGGATCGAACCAGGAGATCGCGGGCGCCTATCAGGGCCGTTTCATCTTCATCGACCGCGAGGGGGTCAAGATCGGCAAGAGCCTGACCGGCAGCCGTTTCTTCTCGATGGCCCGCACCGGCGACGGCCGCCTGGCCATTCCCGGCGCCATTCAGCGCGACGCAACCGGCCGTCCGATCGCCATTGCGGCGGAGCCGGCCGCGAAGTAGGTCTTGCGTGGTGTGAACAAAGGTGGAACATTTCGTTAATCCACCGATTTGGCGGGTCTGATGTCGAATGCGTCTGGCGGTGATCCGCTTCGGCCCTAAGACATCCGGCTGACTTACGGGGCGGGCGAGAAACGCGCCGCCCTTCGAGAAAAGGAAGTTTCCATGGCGGGCAGCGTCAACAAGGTCATTCTGGTCGGCAATCTGGGGCGCGACCCCGAAATCCGCTCCATGCCCAACGGCGACCGTATCGCCAACCTGTCCATCGCCACGTCCGAGACCTGGCGCGACAAGTCCTCGGGCGAGCGCAAGGAAAAGACCGAGTGGCACCGGGTCGTCATCTTCAACGACAACATCGTCAAGGTGGTCGAGAACTATGTGAAGAAGGGCTCGACCGTCTATATCGAGGGCGCGCTCCAGACCCGCAAATGGACCGATCAGCAGGGTGTCGAGAAGTATTCGACCGAGATCGTGGTCAGCCGCTTCAAGGGTGAACTGACCATGCTGGGCGGCCGTTCGGAAGGCGGTTCGTCGGGCGGCGGCTACGGCGGCGGCGGCGGTGGTCGCGGCGACGACGACTATTCCTCGGGCTTCTCCACCGGCGGCGCCAACAAGCCCAGCGGCCCCAAGGAAAGCTACGACCTGAACGACGACATTCCGTTCTGAGGCTTTGTCGGTGGGGCGGGGGCCTTACAGCTATCGTGAGGACCCGGCCGTGCCGGCCTTCCCGGACGACCGGCCCCTGGTCCTGTTCGACGGCGACTGCGCCCTGTGTTCCGGCTCGGCGCGCAAGATCCTGAAGCATGACCGGGCCGGGCGTATTCGCCTCGCGCCTACGCAATCGCCGCTGGGGCGGGCCTTACTGGTCCACTACGGCGTCGATCCCGACGATCCCTATACGATGCTGCTGATCCAGGACGGCGTGGCGCGCCAGCGTTCGGACGGCGTGCTGGGCATCGCCGCCCTTCTGCCCGCGCCCTATCGGCTGGCGACGGCGGGGCGGATCGTGCCGCGCGTCGTTCGCGACGCCCTCTATGACATCGTCGCGCGTCGTCGGCGTCGTTTCCCCGGCGCGACCTGGTGCGCCATGCCGCCGAAAGGCGTCGATCTGAACGACAGGGTGTTGGGATGACCGGACGGGTGCTGGTGCTGGGCGCCAATGGCTTCATAGGCTCCCATGTCGCGGCGGCCCTGGCGTCCGATGGCTGGACCGTTCGGGCCGGCGCGCGCCGCATGGCCGAACCGGCCCGCCGCGCGCCCGCTTTCGATTGGGTTTCCGCCGACTTTTCCAAACTGACGACGGCCGAGGCGTGGGGGCCGGTGCTGGACGGCGTCGATGCGGTGGTGAACTGCGTCGGCGTCTTGCAGGACGGCGGGGGCGACAGCACCCGCGCCGCCCACGTCGATGGACCCCGCGCCCTGATCGCGGCGTGTCGGGCGGCGGACGTGCGGCGACTGGTGCATATCTCCGCCGTCGGGGCGGACGATGCGGCGGGCACCGACTATGCGCGGACCAAGGCCGAGACTGAGCGTCTGGTTCAGGCCAGCAGCCTGGACTGGCTGATCCTTCGGCCGTCGCTGGTGGTGGATCGGGCGGCGTTCGGCGGCACGGGCCTGATCCGGGCCCTGGCGGCCTTTCCATTGTTCAGCCCGGTCGTGGGCGGCGACCAGACTTTCCGTCCCATTCCGCTCAGCGACCTGTGCGGCGCCGTGGTCGCGGCGGTGAAGCCCGGCGCGCCGTCGCAGGCGTCCTTCGACATGCCGGGGCCGGAGGCGGTGAGCATGGCCGAGACGGTGCGGCTGTATCGCGGTTGGCTGGGTCTGAAGCCTGCGCCGGTCGTGCGCGTGCCGCGCGCCCTTGCCGCGCCGGCCCTGGCGGTCGGCGACCTGTTGGGGCGGCTGGGCTGGTCGTCGCCGATCCGCACCACGGCCATCAAACAGATGGATCACGACGTCTCGGGTCAGGATAGCGGCTGGGCCGAGGCGCTGGGCGTGCGTTCGCGCGGTTTTACGGACTTTCTGGCCCAGACCCCGGCGTCGGTCCAGGACGTCTGGCACGCGCGGCTGTGGTTCGTGCGGCCGGTCGCCATCGTGACCCTGGGTCTGTTCTGGCTGATCACCGGCCTGATCAGCTTCGGCCCAGGCTGGAGCCGTGCGGTCGCCATCCTGCATGAGGGCGGCTATGGCCGCTGGGCCGGCCCCATCGCCTGGTGGGGCGCTTTGCTGGACGTGGTGCTGGGGCTGATGCTGTTCGTGCGGCCGTGGACGGCGCGGGTGGCCGTCTTCATGTGTCTGGCCACGGTCGGCTATCTGATCGCCGGGACGCTCAGCCTGCCGCACTACTGGATCGACCCGCTGGGGCCGTGGCTGAAGGTTCTGCCGATGATGGCCCTGTGCCTGTTCGTCGCCGCCACGGACGCCCGCCGATGAGCCTGTATTTCGTACTGAAGATCGTTCACATCCTGTCCGGGGCCGTGCTGTTCGGCACGGGTGCGGGCATCGCCTTCTTCATGCTGCGTGCCCACGCGACCCGAGATGCGAAGACGGTGGCCGATGTCGGCAGGATCGTGGTTCTGGCCGATTTCGTCTTCACCGCCAGCGCCGTGGTGGTCCAGCCGATCAGCGGTCTGGGCCTGATCCATCTGCAGGGCTGGCCCCTGACCAGTCCGTGGCTGCTGGCCGCCTATGGCCTCTATGTCCTGATCGGTGTGTGCTGGCTGCCGGTGGTGTGGATTCAGTATCGGATGATGAAGCTGGCCGAACAGGCGGCAGGGCAGGGGGCGCCGCTGCCGCCCGCCTATCACCGGCTGTTCCGCTGGTGGTTCGCCCTGGGCTGGCCCGCCTTCGCCGGGGTATTGGCCATCTATTGGCTGATGGTGGTCAAGCCGGGTTTCTGAACACGAAACTTCGGGTCATCCAATGTGAGCCGACGCTCGCCCGCGAGAATGACATAGCAGGATCATGACCGACGCCGTCCCGCCCGCGCCCGCCAAGCCTCAAGCCCTGACCGGGCTGGAGATCGCCGCCATTCTGGCGATCATCGTCGTCTGGGGTGTGAACAATGCGGGCGCCAAGCTGGCGACGGAACACCTCAGCCCCCTGCTGGTCGGCGCCATCCGGTTCGGCATCGCCAGCGCCTGTCTGTTCGCCTTCGTGCGGCCGCCGTTCCCGGATTGGAAAAGCCTTCTGATCATCGTGCTGGTGGGCGGGCCGGTCCAGTATGGGCTGGTCTATACGGCCTATTGGCTGGCGCATGACATCAGCCCCGTGACCGTGGCCAATCAGCTCTGGATTCCCTTCACCTCCCTCTTCGCCTTTCTGATCCTGGGCGAGCGGTTGAGCCGGGGCGCGATGGTCGGCATGGGAATCGCCTTCGTCGGCGTGGCCTGGATGACGCTGGACGCCCATGCGCTGCAGGACTGGCGCGCCATTCTGGTGGGGATTGCGGCGGGCGCGGCCTGGGCGGTGGCGACGGTGGTGGCGCGCAGGACGACCTCCATTCCGCCGCTGAAGATGCAGGGGCTGCTGGCGGCGGGCACCCTGCCGGTGATGGCCTTCGGCTCGCTGGTGTTTGAGCATGGTCAGATCGAGGCTATGCGCGCGGCGCCGCCGATGGTCTGGGTGTCGCTGATCTGGGCCGGGGTGGTGTCGTCGGTTCTGGCGACGACCCTGCTGTTCTGGCTGGTGCAGCGGCGAGAGGCGGGGCGGGTGACGCCCTATTTGTTGGCGACGCCGGTGGTGTCGATGGCCATCGGCTGGGGCCTGATGGGCGACGTGCTGACGCCGCAGATTCTGACCGGCTCGGCCATCGCCATGGGCGGGGTGGTGCTGGTGGCCCTGGCCGAACGGGGCTTGCGCGCGGGCGCGGCGAAGGCTTGATCTGATCCGAACCGACTAAGGAGCCGCCCGTGACCCGCACCCCGCTCGACGCCGATCATGTCTCTCGCCGCTGGCTGGGCAAGGCCGTGCGCGAACTACCCGAGCCGGAGGCCAGCGTGGTGGCCAGCGCGGCCGACCGCCGCCCGATCTCGGAGGACATCAACGAGACCTTCGCCGATCACCAGACCTTCGGCGAGCGGCTGGCGGACCGGGTGGCGGCCTTTGGCGGCTCCTGGCCCTTCATCATCGGGTTCGGCGTCTTTTTGGCGCTGTGGACGATCACCAACGTCCTGCTGCGGAAGGAGGCGTTCGATCCCTATCCGTTCATCTTCCTGAACCTGGTGCTGTCCATGCTGGCGGCGGTGCAGGCGCCGGTGATCATGATGAGCCAGAACCGGCAGGCGGCCAAGGATCGGCTGGACGCCGGCAATGACTATCAGGTCAATCTGAAGGCCGAGATCTAGATCATGGCCCTGCTGGAAAAGGTCGAGCATCTGACGGCCCGGCAGGAGGAGCAGACCGAACTGATCCACCGCCTCCTGGCCGAACGCGGGCGCTGACCGATCAGCTGGCGCTGAGCGCCGCGCAGGCCACGCGGTCGCCGGCGCCGCCGATGGGTTGGGTCGTGTGGTCGTCGGGATTGGCGTGGATGATGATGGCCGAACCGTCGGCGTCCCACAGCCACTGGCCGGGGCCTTCCGAGGAAATGCGGGCGCGGGTGGTGAACAGCTCGGCGTTCACCTTGCCGTCCGCGCCGGCGTAGATGTTGGGCAGGTCGCCGTCGTCGGGACCGGCGGGGTTCAACAGGCCGTGCGGCTGTTTCGGTTCGCCGTGGTTGATGTGGGCGCCGGACGAGGTGAAGGGCGCGGCGCAGGCCCCCGTGGCGTGGATATGGATGCCGTGCCAGCCCGGCGTCAGGCCCGAGGCCTCCACCTTGATCAGCAGGCCTGTCGGCCCCTGGCGCAGATCGACGCGGCCGATGTTGGCGCCCGAGGCGTTGACCAGGATCGCCTGGCCCGTGGCGCCGACGGGGGCGCGTTCGACGATGGCTTGCGGGGCGTTGCCGGTCGCGGCGCAGGCCGTGGTCAGGGCCAGCGGCGAGGCGATCAGAAGGGCGGCGGCGAGCGTATGGGCGCGCATATGAAAAGTCCTTTCAGAGACGGGCTTTCACGGTTGGCGTCGCTTTGCCACCGGGCCCCTTGAATGCTAGAAATCGTCACAACGGATCACGTTCCGATTCCGGCCGCATAAAGCCACGCTTCATTGACCGACGACAGCTACGAAAACGCCGCGACCCCGATTAATAGCGGAGGCGGCGGCTCCGACATTTCCACGATCACGATCGAGGACGAACTGAAGCGTTCGTACCTCGACTACGCCATGAGCGTGATCGTCAGTCGCGCCCTGCCTGACGCGCGCGACGGCCTGAAACCCGTTCACCGGCGCATCCTGTATTCGATGCACGACCTGAACATGACGCCCGAGCGCGCCTATTCCAAGTGCGCCCGCGTGGTCGGCGACGTGCTGGGCCGGTTCCACCCCCACGGCGACGCCTCGGTCTATATGGCCCTGGTGCGGATGGCGCAGCCCTTCTCGATGGGGCTGATGCTGGTCGACGGCCAGGGCAACTTCGGTTCGGTCGACGGCGATATGCCCGCCTCGATGCGTTACACCGAGGCCCGGATGGCGCCCGCCGCCGTCGCCCTGATGACCGACATCGACAAGGACACCGTCGATTTCCAGCCCAACTACGATGAGAAGGAGCTGGAGCCGGTCGTCCTGCCGAGCCGGATTCCGAACCTCTTGGTCAATGGCGCGGGCGGCATCGCCGTCGGCATGGCGACCAACATCCCGCCGCATAATCTGGGCGAGGTCGTGGACGCGGCCCTGGCCCTGCTGGACGATCCGAACATTTCGGACGACACCCTTCTGGACATCGTGCCCGGTCCCGACTTCCCGACCGGGGGCGAGATCATGGGCCGCACGGCGCCGCGCAACGCCCTGCGCGACGGTCGCGGCTCGGTCGTCGTGCGCGGCCGCGCCTCCATCGAGGAAATCCGCAAGGACCGCGAAGCCATCGTCGTCACGGAACTGCCCTATCAGGTCAACAAACAGACCCTGATCGAGCGGATCGCCGAAATGGTTCGCGAAAAGCGTCTGGAAGGCATTTCCGACGTCCGCGACGAATCCGACCGCCAGGGGATGCGGATCGTCATCGAGCTGAAGCGCGACGCCTCGGGCGATGTGATCCTGAACCAGCTGTGGCGCTACACCGCCATGCAGTCGTCGTTCGGCGTCAACATGCTGGCGCTGAACCACGGCCGGCCCGAGCAGATGGGCCTGCGCGCCCTGCTGGAGGTCTTCCTGGACTTCCGCGAGGAGGTGGTGGTCCGCCGGGTCAAGTTCGAACTGGCCAAGGCCCGCGACCGCGGCCACGTGCTGGTCGGTCTGGCCGTCGCCGTCGCCAACATCGACGAGGTGATCCACATCATCCGCTCGTCGGCCGATCCCAGCGAGGCGCGCGAGCGTCTGCAGGCCAAGGCCTGGCCGGTGGGGGACATGATGGCGCTGGTCGAGCTGATCGCCGACCCGCGCTCGGTCATCGTCGAGGGCGACAAGATCCGCCTGACCGACGAACAGGCGCGCGCCATCCTGGCCCTGACCCTGTCGCGTCTGACGGGCCTGGGCCGCGACGACATCTTCGGCGAGGCGCGCAGCCTGGCCGATACCATTCAGGGCCACCTGACGATCCTGTCGGACCGCAAGAACGTCCTGGCCATCATCCGCGACGACCTGATCGAGGTGAAGGACAGGTTCGCCGTCCCGCGTCGCACCCTGATCGGGGAAGGCGACGGCGAGATGGAGGACGAGGACCTGATCCCGCGCGAGGACATGGTCGTCACCGTCACCCATACCGGCTATGTCAAGCGCGTGGCGCTGAACGCCTATCGGACCCAGCATCGCGGCGGCAAGGGCCGCAGCGGCATGGCGATGAAGGACGAGGACGCCATCACCAGCGTCTTCAGCGCCTCGACCCACACGCCGGTCCTGTTCTTCGCCACCAACGGCAAGGCCTACAAGCTGAAGACCTGGCGTCTGCCGCTGGGCAATCCGCAGTCGCGCGGCAAGGCCTTCGTCAATCTGCTGCCGATCGAGCCAGGCGACAGCATCATGAACGTGCTGCCCCTGCCCGAGGATGAGGCGACCTGGGGCGACTATGACATCATGTTCGCCACCAGTTCGGGCGACGTGCGCCGGAACAAGCTGTCGGATTTCGCCACGGTGAACCGCGCGGGCAAGATCGCCATGAAGCTGGAAGGCGACGACCATATGGTCGGCGTCGGCCTTTGCACCGCTGACGACGACGTGCTGCTGACCACGGCGCTGGGCCGGGCGATCCGCTTCAAGGCCGACGACGTGCGGGTCTTCAAGGGCCGGGATTCCACCGGCGTCCGGGGCGTGCGCCTGCAGGACGGCGACGAGGTCATCTCCATGGCCATCCTGGGCCGGGTGGACGCGACGCCGGAAGAACGCTCGGCCTATGTCAAACACGCCAACGCCATGCGTAAGGCCCTGGCCGGCGCCGAGGGCGAGGAAGACGCCGCTCCGGTCGAGGCCGATGACGAGGCGACGGCCGACGCGGTGCTGTCGGTCGAACGCATCGCGGAACTGGGCGCGGCCGAGCAGTTCATCCTGACGGTCACGGACACCGGCTTCGGCAAGCGGTCCTCGGCCTATGAATATCGCCGCACGGGTCGCGGCGGTCAGGGGCTGACGGCGCACGGTCTGGGCGGACGCGCGGGCACCCGTCTTGCGGCGGCCTTCCCGGTCGAGGAGAGCGACGATCTGCTGCTGGTCACATCGGGCGGTCAGATGATCCGCACCCGTATCGATCAGGTCCGCATCGTCGGCCGCTCCAGCCAGGGCGTCACCATCTTCCGCACCGGCAAAGACGAAAAGGTCGTCTCGGTCGAACGCCTGCCGGAAAGCGGCGGCGATGACGCCGAAGTCGCGGGCGACGAGGGCGAGGGCTGATCAGGTCAGGGGTGTCCGCTCATCCCGGCGAAGGCCGGGACCCAGTGCTTTGGGCGAGTACCTTTGATCGCTTCGCATCAAGGTCGTCCAACGCACTGCCGAGCGACAGAACTGGGTCCCGGCCTTCGCCGGGATGAGCGGAATGGAGCCTCCAGTGGACATCCTGATCGACGGCCAGCCCGCCACGCCTGACGATCTCGCCCATCAGGCGCTAGTCAGCTACGGCGCCTACACCTCGTTTCGCGTGGAGCAGGGAGGCGTGCGGGGTCTCGACCTGCATCTGGCGCGACTGGAGCAGGCGGCGCTCGAACTGTTCGGCGACAGCCCCGGCGAGGGCGAACTGTGTCGCCTGATGGCCCAGGCGGTCGGGGGGCGCGACGCCTGCTGGCTGAGGGTCAGCCTGTTTTCGCCCGAGATCGGCCATCGCGCGCCATCTTTCGTCGGTCGCCCCAGGGTGATGACGGTGGTTTCGCCGCCTCCGCCGCCTCTGGCCGCCTCGATCCGCGTGACGCCGATCATCTATGAGCGCGAGGCGCCGCATCTGAAACACGTCGCGACGATGGGGCTGATCCGCGCCCGCCGCGCCGCCCGCGCCGACGGCTTCGACGATGCGCTGTTCGTGGATGCGCAGGGACGGATTCTGGAAGGTTCGCTCTGGAACATCGGCTTTATACAGGGGGAACGAATCATCTGGCCTGAGGGACCGATGCTGGCGGGCGTGACCCAGGCCCTGATCCAGCGAGGGCTGAGCGACTTTGGTCTGGCGTGTGAAAGCCGCCCGGTTGCTCTGGCCGATCTGTCGGATTTCGACGGCGCCTTTCTGTGCAACAGCGCCACGCCCGCCTGTCCCATTACGGCCATCGGCGATGTCGCCTTCTCTGCCGATCCGATAATTCTGGACCGGCTGGAGCGCGCCTGGGCGTCGCAAACGCCGCAAGCCATGGCGCCGCGACGATGACGAAGCTGTCAGGCGTCTAGGCCGCTCATTTCGCACCTGCTAAACGACGCCGAACGGCAGGCGACAGGCTGGGGAGACACGCCATGCGCATCGGACTTTATCCGGGCACCTTCGACCCGGTGACGAACGGGCACACCGACATCATCAAGCGTGCGCTGAAGCTGGTGGACCGCGTAGTCATCGGCGTGGCGCGCAATGACGAGAAGGGGCCGCTGTTCACCACGGACGAGCGCGTCCAGATGCTGCAGGACGAGGTCGCGGGCCTGGCCGGCGACATCGTGGTCGAGCCCTTTTCGAACCTGCTGATGCATTTCGCCGAGGAAGTGAACGCCAACGTCATCATCCGGGGTTTGCGCGCGGTCGCCGACTTCGAATACGAATTCCAGATGACGGCCATGAACCAGCGCCTCAATCAGAACATCGAGACGGTATTCCTGATGGCCGATCCACGGCATCAGGCCATCGCCTCGCGCCTGGTCAAGGAAATCGCCCGTCTGGACGGCGCGATCGACAGTTTCGTCAGCCCCGCCATCGCCGAGCGCGTGCGGGACAAGGTCAAGAACGGGATTTGAGAACGACTATGCGTAAGGCGATCATCGCGGCCGGCCTCGCCGCCCTTCTGGCCTCCAGCGCGGTCCAGGCCCAGACGGCCGCGCCGGCCGCCGCCCCTGTCGCGGCCTCGGCCGCCGACTGGCGCACCATCGCGCCCGAGAACCTTCTGGTCATCGACACCGCCAAGGGCCGCATCCTGGTCGAACTGGTTCCGGTTGCGGCGCCCAACCACGCTGAACGCATCCGCACCCTGGCCAATCAGGGGTTCTACGACGGGCTGAAATTCCACCGCGTCATTCCCGGCTTCATGGCCCAGACCGGCGACCCCAAGGGCACGGGCGAGGGCGGCAGCGAACTGCCCGACCTGAAGGCCGAGTTCAACTTCCGTCGCGGCCGCGACGCCGGCTTCGTCGCGGTGCCGAACGCGGGCGCCGGTCTGCGCGGTCTGGTCGGCGATCTGCCGGTCCAGACCCAACCCGACGCCCAGATGATGGTCACGGCCGATTTCAAGGTCGACGCCCACGGCCTGTTCTGCCCCGGCGTGCTGGGCATGGCCCGTTCGGGGGCGCCCGACAGCGCCAACAGCCAGTTCTTCCTGATGATGGGCGCGCGCGATCAGCTGGACGGCGTCTATACCGCCTTCGGCCGCGTGGTGTCGGGCATGGATGTGCTGGACAAGATCAAGAAGGGCTCGGACGCCGAGGACGGCAAGGTGACGGACCCTGACGTCATGACCCATGTTCGCATGGCCTCGGCCCTGCCGGAGGGGCAGCGCCCGACCGTGCGCGTGCTGAACGCTTCAAGCGCGGCCTTCGCCGACCGGATCGCCGCGACCCGCACCGCGCGTGGCGCGGCCTTCAGCATCTGCGACGTCCAGCCGGTGGCCGAGGTCGTCGGCGGCTGAGGCCGCATTCAACATCAGGAGGGGTAGGGGACATGGTTCGAAACGCATTGGCGGCGGCGGTCCTGTCCGCCCTTCTGTCCGGCCCGGTTCTGGCGCAGGAGGCGTCGCCGCCTCCGCCCCCGCCGGCCCCGACCGATTGGCGCGCCATTTCGCCCAACGATCTTCTGGTCATCGACACGACCAAGGGGCGCATACTGGTCGAACTGGCGCCCGAGCTTGCGCCCGCCCATGTCGAGCGGATCAAGCTTCTGGCGGCACGCGGTTTCTACGACAATCTGGCCTGGCACCGGGTGATCGACTGGTTCATGGCCCAGACCGGCGATCCGCTGGGCACCGGGGAGGGCCAGAGCTGGTATCCCGATCTGAAGGGCGAGTTCACCTTCCGACGCGGGCCGGACATGGCCTTTACGCCCGTCGCCGCCCCGACCGGCTCCCTGATCGGCTTCGTCCGCTCTGTGCCGGTCCAGACCCAGCCCGACGCCCTGATGTCCGGCACCGGCGACAAGAAGGTCCACGGCTGGGGGCTGTATTGCCCCGGCGTCGCCGGCATGGCGCGTGACGAGGGCAACGACACCGCCAACAGCCAGTTCTTCCTGATGCGTCAGGCCTATCCGGCTCTGGAAAAACGCTACACCGTCTGGGGCCGCGTGGTGTCGGGTCTGGACGTGGTGCGCACCCTGAAGGCCAGTCCGAACCCGGACGGCATCGTGACCGAGCCGGATCGCATGACCCGCGTGCGTCTGGCCGTCGACTTGCCCCAGGCCGAACGCCCCACGGTGCAGATGATGAACACGACCTCGGCCGCTTTCCGCGCCCTGGCTGACCATGCGCGTCAGGCCAAGGGCACCGACTTCTCGGTCTGCGACATCGATGTGCCGGTGCAGGTGACGCCGGGGGCGTAAAGCCTCAGCTCGCCGAACCCCGCCCGCGTCCGCGCCGACGACGGCGGCGACGCGGGGGTTTCTGGTCCTCGCGCATCCTCTGCAGCAACAGACCTTCGCGCAGGCCCCGGTCGGCGACGCGGACCCTTTCGGACGGCCAGGCGCGCTGAATGGCCTCCAGGATCGCGGCGCCGGCCAGCACCAGATCGGCGCGGTCAGGGCCGATGCAGGCCTCGCGCGCGCGTCCTTGCGGCCCCAGCGCCTTCAGCCGATCAGCCGCCGCCTCGCACTCGCCGCGCGTCATCCACAGTCCATCGACCCGGTCGCGGTTATAGCGCGGCAGTTTCAGGTGAATGCCCGCCAGGCTGGTGATCGCGCCCGAGGTGCCGATCAGGTGCGCGCGGTCGCGTCGCAACAGGTCCAGCATTCCGTCGTCCTGAATGCCGCCGTCCGCCAGGGCCGCGCCCATGTCGGCGACCATGGCCTGGTACCAGGGTTCGCCTGCGTTCTCCGGCTCCGGGTGGCGTTCGGCCAGGGTGACGACGCCCAGCGGCGCGGACATCCAGCCGGTGGTCCGCCATTCCGCATCGTCGCGCTTCAGCCACGACAGTTCGGTCGAGCCGCCGCCCACGTCGATGATGACCACGCCCTCGGCCCGGGGATCGATCAGGTTCAGGCAGCCCTCGACCGCCAGCCGCGCTTCCTCGGCCGGGTCGATGATACGCAGGCGCAGGCCCGTGCCTTTTCGCACCCGGTCGATGAATTCCGCGCCGTTCTCGGCTGCACGGCAGGCCTGGGTGGCGACCGCGCTCAGACGCGCCGATTCCACGCCCTTCCTGACGATCCGTTCGGCGCACAGGGCCAGGGCGTCATAGGCCCGGTCCATGGCCTGCGGGTCCAGCCGCCCGGTGCGCGACAGGCCCTCGCCCAGGCGCACGATGCGGCTGAAACTGTCCACCACGCGAAAGCCGTCGCGCGAAGGCCGCGCGATCAGCAGCCGACAATTATTGGTCCCCAGATCGAGCGCGCCATACAGCGGCGCATCCCGACCCGACGCATCCCGCGGACGGGACGGCTGGGACCGCTCGTCGCGCCGTCGAGGCGCGCCGGGGGTCTCCGGCATGGGTCGTCATTCCGATGTGGGCGGTCCGAAGCGGCGCCCGTCCCCGTCAGCCTAGCGCGCGAAGATCATCCGCGCCAAGCCATTCTGTCAGGAAGATGAACAGACCGGCGTGGCCTTGTCCGCCCCGCGCGGCATTTCCAAATCCCGTCGATCGGACAGGCGAACGCGCGGACGGTGGAAGACGGCGCAAGTCCTCGATAGACTGGGCAAAAGATCAGGAGCGTACCATGTCCGACTTCGAACACGTCTTCGAACAGCCGCCCGAGGGCGCGGCCGCCGACTGGACCATCCCCCAGAACTGGGCCGCCTATACCGAGGTCGAGCACCAGACCTGGGACACGCTTTACGCCCGCCAGATGAAGATCCTGCCGGGTCGGGCCTGCGAGGCCTTTCTGAACGGGCTGAAGGCGCTGGACCTGAATGCGGGCGGCATCCCCGATTTCGACGTCATCAATCCCAAGCTTCAGGCCCTGACCGGCTGGACCGTGGTGTGCGTGCCGGGGCTGGTGCCGGACGAGGTCTTTTTCGACCATCTGGCCAACCGCCGCTTCGTCTCGGGCCAGTTCATCCGTAAGCCGGATCAACTGGACTATCTGCAGGAGCCGGACATCTTCCACGACGTCTTCGGCCATGTGCCGATGCTGACCGACCCGGCCTTCGCCGCCTATATGGAGGCCTATGGCAAGGGCGGACAGCGGGCGGCGTCGCTGGGGATGCTGCCGAACCTGGCGCGGCTGTACTGGTACACGGTCGAGTTCGGCCTGATGCAGGAGGCGGACGGTCTTCGCATCTATGGCGCCGGCATCGTGTCCTCGGCCACAGAGAGCGTGTTCGCGCTGGACGATGCGTCGCCGAACCGTCTGGGCTTCGACCTGCAACGGGTGATGCGGACCCTCTATCGCATCGACGACTTCCAGCAGGTCTACTTCGTCATCGACAGCCTGGAAGCCCTGAAGAACGAGACGTTGAAGGATTTCGGCCCGGTCTATGCCGCCTTGAAGGGGCAGGACGCTCTTGCCATCGAAACCGTCCTGCCGACCGACCAGGTCTTCACGCGCGGCACCCAGGTCTATGCCGACAAGGGAGGGCGGTTCGCGGCCTGAGGCCATTCCAACCTCGTCATCCTCGCCCTTGTGGCGAGGATCCATATACCCGGTGCTAGCGGTATATACTGGACGTATGGATCCCAGGGACAAGCCCTGGGATGACGGACAAGGTGGCTAAGTATGTGTGATCAGGCTGTTATGCTGCGTGTCGCGCATGCGGATGAAGGTGATCAGCGACACCCCGATCATGCCGGTCACATACCAGAAGAAGACGCTTTCCATCCCGACGCCCTTGAACCATAGGGCGACATATTCGGCCGTGCCGCCGAACACCGCATTGGCGATGGCGTAGGGCAGGGCGACGCCCAGGGCGCGGATATGGGCGGGGAATAGTTCGGCCTTCACCACCGCATTGATCGCCGTATAGCCCGACACGATCACCAGCCCGGCCAGGGCCAGCCCGAAGGCCGCCAGCGGGCTCTCGACCCGCGACAGCATCGTCATGATCGGCACGGTGAAGATCACGCCCAGCACGCCGAAGGCGACCATGACCGGCCGCCGACCGATCCGGTCGGACAGCGCCCCGACGGCCGGTTGCAGCAGCATGAAAATGAACAGGGCCGCCGCGCTGATCTCGGTCGCCGTGTTCTTGGGAAAGCCGGTCGTGTTGACCAGGAACTTCTGGAGATAGGTCGTGTAGGTATAGAAGGCCAAGGTGCCGCCCGCCGTCAGGCCCAACACCATGAAGGCCTCCTTGGGGTGTTTGACGAACAGCTGGACGGCGCTGGACCTGGGCTTGTCCCTGACGTCCTCGGCCCTGTGCGTCTCGTCCAGCCGCCGACGCAGCCAGAAGACGACGACCGCCAGCGCGGCCCCGACGAAGAAGGGAATGCGCCAGCCCCAGCTCGCCAGCGCCGTCTCGCTGAGCGTGTTCTGCAATACGATCAGCAGCAGGAGCGCGATCAGCTGGCCAGAGATCAGGGTGACGTACTGGAAGCTGGACCAGAAGCCGCGCCGGTGCGGCTCGGCCATTTCCGACAGATAGGTGGCGCTCGACCCGTATTCGCCGCCGACGCTGAGACCCTGAAGCAGGCGGGCGAACAACAGCAGGGCGGGCGCCGCAAGGCCGATGGTCGCATAGCCGGGCGTCAGGCCGATGATCAGCGAACCGGCGCACATCAGCGTCACCGAAAGGGTCAGCCCGGCCTTCCTCCCCCTGCGGTCGGCGTAGATGCCCATGATCCAGGCGCCGATGGGCCGCATCAGGAAGCCCACCGCGAACACGGCGGCGGCGCTCAGCAGTTGGGCGGTCGGGTCTTCGCTCGGGAAGAAGACGGGCGCGAAATACAGGGTGAAGGCCGCATAGGCGTACCAGTCGAACCACTCCACCAGATTGCCGGCCGAACCGCCGACGATGTTCCGAAGGCGGCGGGCGGGGGTCATGGTCGCGTTCGGGGTCGCATCGGCGGTCATCGGCGCGTCAACCTCTCTGGAAGGGATAGAAGTCGGCGCCGAGTTTCAGGATCGCCGTCAGTTCGTCCAGCGCGCCCCGGCTTTCGTCCAGCAGCTTGGGGTCTGCCAGATCGGCCGGACGCAGTTCTTCGCGATACCAGCGATTCGCCCAGTCCGACAGGCGCGCGTGCAGGGCGTCGGTCAGGCGCATGGCCGGATTGGTCGCCGCCAGTTCCGCCTCGGTCAGCACGACCCGCAGGCGCAGGCAGGCGGGGCCGCCGCCGTTCCGCATTGACTGGCGCACATCGACATAGCGCACCGTGCCGATGGGGCCGTTGGAGGCGGCGATGCGTTCGACCACCGCATGGCTGCGCGGATTGTCGCGCGTCTCGGTGGGACAGATCAGGGTCAGGCGGTCCTCGCCCGGAACCTGGATCAGCATGGAGTTGAACAGATAGCTGCCGATCGCATCGGCCAGCGGCAGGTCGGCGTTCGAAACCTCGACGAACTGCGGTTCGAACAGGCCGTCGGCGGCGCGGCGGATGGCGGCCTTGGTCGAATCCGTGTCCTCGAACGCCAGCTCGTGGAAGAACAGGGTGTCCAGCGCCCCGACGCAGACCACGTCGTTGTGGAAGGTTCCGCCCGCGATGGCCGCGCGCGACTGCTGGGCCAGGACCGGGCGGCCCGCCTCATGACGGCGGACGATGGCCTCTGAGGCCTCGCGCGTCTGGCGAGCGGGGAAGGGGCCGTCCCACGGCTCGAACGCTTCGCGGCCCCAGACCAGCAGATTGACCCCGCGACCGCCATGCGCGGCGCAAAGCCGGACGTGATTGGCCGCGCCCTCGTCGGCTAAATGCGCGACGGCGGGCAGGGCGTCGTGAACGGCGAACCGGACGGGGTCGGGGAACAGGGCGTCCAGCGCCCGCTTCGTCTGTTGGTGCTCCAGACTGCGGTGCAGATTGGTGTGCAGATTGGCGGGGGTGAAATGCACCCGGCCGTCCGCGGCGTCGGCGCTGGGCGTCACGGTCGCGGCGTTGGCGGCCCACATGGGCGAGGCCGAACAGGCGGCGGCGGCGAAGGACGGCGCGGTCCGCCACGCCTTCTCCAGCACCTGGGCGTCCGAACCGGCGAACCCCAGCGACCGCAGAAACGGGATGTTCGGCCGCTCATGCGGCGGCAGGACGAACTGGGGCAGGCCCAGGTCCGCCAGCGCCTTCATCTTGTCCAGACCCTGCAGCACTGCCGCGCGCGGGTTGGACGCCTCGCCCTTGTTCAGGCTGGACGCCAGATTGCCGGGCGACAGGCCCGCGTAGGAGTGGGTCGGCCCGATCAGACCGTCGGCGTTGGCCTCGACCGCCGTGATCATCGCAACCCCTTGATCTCGCCTTCGATATTGGCGACCGCGTCCGCCTCGAAACTGGCGACCGGATAGGCGCAGTAGTCTGCGGCGTAATAGGCGCTGGGGCGGTGGTTGCCGCTGGCGCCCAGGCCGCCGAAGGGCATGTCGCCGGCGGCGCCTGTGGTCGGGCGGTTGAAGTTGACCACGCCCGCGCGGATGCGGCGGATGAAGCGGTCCCAATTCTTAGGCTTGTCGCTGACCAGACCGGCGGACAGACCGTACCGCGTGGCGTTGGCGGCGGCGATGGCGGCCTCGAACGTCGGGACGCGGATCACCTGAAGGAAGGGGGCGAACATCTCTTCGTCCAGCACGTCCAGGCCGGTCACGTCGATGATGGCCGGACGAACGAAGGCGCCGGGCAGATTGCCCACCGGGCCGGAGGCGCTGATGACCTTGGCCCCCAAGTCGATGCGCTGCTGAAGGGCCTGAAGCGCGGTCTGGGCGGCGTAGGCCGAGATCAGCGGCCCGGCATAGGGTTCGGGATCGCTGTTCCACGGGCCGAAGATCAGGCGGTCGGACAGGGCGGCGACGGCCTCCACGATGGCGTCGCCCTGCGGCCCTTCCGGCACGATCAGGCGACGCGCGCAGGAGCAGCGCTGGCCGGTGGTGACGAAGGCGGACTGCACCACGATGCCCGCCACCGCCTCGGCGTCGGCGGCGTCCCAGACGACCAGCGGATTGTTGCCGCCCAGCTCCAGCGCCAGGATGACGTGCGGATCGTCGGCGAACTTCCTGCGGAAATGCGCGCCAGCCGCGCCCGATCCGGTGAACATCAGGGCGTCGATGCCTGCGTCCAGCAGGGCTGCGCCCGTCTCGCGCCCGCCCTGGACCACATTGACCACGCCGGTCGGCAGGTCGGCGGCGGCGAAGGCTTCGGCCATCACCTGACCGACCAGCGGCGTCTCTTCCGAGGGTTTGAAGACGACGGTGTCGCCCGCCAGCAGGGCCGGGACGATATGGCCGTTGGGCAGATGGCCGGGGAAGTTGAACGGGCCAAGCACCGCCGCCACGCCGTGCGGGCGGTGGCGCAGGGTGGCGCGGCCGAAAGCCGTGTCGTTGCTGCGCTCGCCCGTGCGCTCGTCATAGGCGCGGATCGAGATATCGACCTTGCCGATCATGGCGGCGGCTTCGGTCCTGGTCTCCCACAGGGGCTTGCCCGTCTCGCGGCTGATGGCCTCGGCGATCTGGGGCGCGCGGTCCTTCAGCACGGACTGATAGCGTTTGACGGCGTCGATCCGGTCCTGACGCGGGCGGTCGGCCCAGTCGGGGAAGGCGGCGCGGGCGGCCTCCACGGCGGCCTGAACCTGGTCCGGGCTGGCGGCTTCGCCTTCCCAGTTCACGGCCTCGGTGGCGGGATCGGTGGATTTGAAAACGGTCATGGCTCTACTCCAATCCGCTCATCCCGGCGAAAGCCGGGACCCAGTTCTTTCGCATCGTCGGTGTGTCGGACGACCACCGAATATCGATCTCACACATTCTCCGCCCAAAGCGCTGGGTCCCGGCTTTCGCCGGGATGAGCGGAGAGGGGAGGGTCACGATTTCACCCGCACAGCATCCCCCGCGCGAACCTTCAGCGCGGCGGCGGTTTCGGCGGTCAGGCGAACGGTCTCGCCTTGGATGTCCGCCTTGGCGCGGACGGCGCGGAAGTTCGCGACGCTGTCGGTTGAGATCAGGGCCGGCAGTTCGGCCTCGACCTGATCCGCGATCTCCACAGTCAGCAGGCGCGCATCGCGCACCGTGCGGATGTTGTCGCGCCCGCACGAGACGGTCGGGCCGGCGTCGAAGATGTCCACCAGCCCATTGGTGCGGAAGCCCTCGCTCTCCAGCAGGGCCATGGCGGGCACGCCCTGCGGATGGACCTTGCCGATCACGGCGCGGGCGGGTTCGGGCAGCAGTTCGACATAGATCGGATGGCGCGGCGCCAGATCGAGGATGAACTGTTTATCGGTCGATCCGGTCATCCGGTCGGCGTCGTCGAACTCCATCGGGAAGAATTTGTGCGCCACATGATCCCAGAAGGGGCAGGCGCCGTCGGGGGTGAAGACGCCGCGCAGTTCGGCCAGCACATTCTCGGCGAACAGGTCGGGTTGGGCGCCGATCAGCATGTATCGCGACTGGCTGAGCAGACGGCCCGCGCCGCCCTTGCGCCGGTCGGCCTTCAGGAACAGCGAACCGACCTCGGTCCAGCCGGTGCATTCGTTGACCAGCACCAGGGTCTGGTGATCCAGCTTGACCCCGATGGAGGGCGAGGAGGCGGTGTTGTTCACCACGCGGAACGAGAAGAAGGGGCGTTTCAGGCCCACCGTCGCCTTGACCGAGCCGATGCCGTCGATGTCGCCGGTGTCGCCGTCCTCCAGCATCAAGGTGTACCAGGCCTCCTGCGGCGTGACCTCGCCCCGGAAGCTGGCCTGGCTCAGCTCCAGCCGGTCGGACAGGATGTCGGGGTCTTCGGGCAGGCTGGTGAAGCCGGGACCGGACAGGATGGCCAGCTCCAGCAGGTGATCGAGGTCGGCGGGACCGGCGGGGCGGACGACAAGCATTCTACAGGGTTTCCATCCGCAGGGATTTCAGTTTGGCCGCGTCGATTTCGCCCGAGGCGACCTTGCACAGGATCAGGGCGCTGAGCTGGGCGCGTTCAACGAAGCTGTCGGGCCAGGCGAACTCCTGATCCGAATGGATGTCGCCGCCTCGGACGCCTAGGGTGTCGATGTTGGGCAGGCCGGCGGCGTGCAGATTATTGCCCTCGCACACCCCGCCCGACGGCTTCCAGGCGATGGGCTGGCCCAGCAGGGCGCCCGCTTCCTTCACCGCCTCGAACAGGGCGGTCTGGGCCGCGTCCATCGGCTTGGGCGCGCGGGTGAAGCCGCCGTGCAGATCAAGCGTCAGTCCCTCGAATGGCGGTGTGGCGGCGAGGCTGCGGACCTGGGCGTCGATCCAGTCGGCGGCGGCCTTGTCCGGCACACGCACGTTGAAGCGGACCACGGCGTTGTCGGCGACGACGTTCAGGGCGCCGCCGCCTGCGATTTTGGCGACATTGACGGTGACGCCTTCGCGCCGGCCGTTCAGCCCATGCAGGGCGGCGGCGATGAGGGCGGCCCCCGCCACCGCATTGCGCCCCTCGTCAAAGGCGCGACCCGCATGGGCGGCGCGGCCGGTGACGATCAGATGATAGTTGCCGCTGCCCTTCCTTGCCCCGGCCAGCGTGCCGTCGGCCAGAGCCGGTTCATAGGTCAGGCCGATGTGGCCCCGCGCGCCCAGTTCCGCCAGCAGGGGCGCCGAGGCGGGCGAGCCGATTTCCTCGTCGGGGCTGAGCAGCACGGTCCAGCCGACGCCGTGGCGGTCGGGGTGGGTCTCGAATGCCTCCAGCGCCGCCAGCATCACGCTGATCCCACCCTTCATGTCCGCCACGCCGGGGCCGTTCAGGGCGTCGTCCGCGCGGGTCGTCACGGTCTGGAACCGGCTGTCGGCGGGGAAGACGGTGTCGTAATGGCCGGTCAGCACGATCTGGATCGGCGCGTCGGGGCGGGCGGTGATCTTCAGGGCGTCGGCATGGGCCTCGGTCCGCACCGAACCGTCGTCGGCGACGGTGGTCGAGCCCTGCGTCGGCAACCGCTCGACCACGGCGGGTAGGCGGCGAGCTTCAGCCTCCAGCACATCCAGCATGGCGTTCAGACCGGCGGCGTTGCGGCTGCCGGAGTTGATGTTCGCCCAGTCGATGGTGCGTCCGATGACGGCCTCGCGTCGCGCGGCGACGTGGTCGAGGACGGCCTGGTCAGAGGTCAGAATCCGCATCGGCCGGACCCTAGACGGAGCGGCGGCAAAGGTGAAGGACGGGTCTGTAAGTCAGCGCCGATCATCGCTAGTTTCCGACCGAACAAGAGGCCCTGTCATGAATCGTGCGATCATCGCCCTGTGGCTGCGGGCCATGAATCCCTTGGCGCTGCCGCGCGGCATGGCCGAGGCGCAGCGTGCGGCGCGGTCCATGGTGTTCGGCCTGGCCATCGCCCTGGTCGTCGGTTTGATCCCGACCTGGTGGATGTTCACTTCCGGCTGGTTCGAGACGGCAATGAGCGGCGAATACGCCCGGATGGGGCTGAGCGCCGATCAGGTCGCTATGCAGCACGAGATGATGAAGGCCATCTGGCCTTTCGCCATCGTGTCCGGCGCGGTCTTCAGCATCATGCTCTATGGCGTTCTGGCAGCGGTTCAGTGGCGGATGATGACGCGGGCCATTCCCATCGTCATGCTGGCCCTGACGGCCTATGGCCTGGTGGCCAATATGGGGATGCGGCTGCTGGGCACGATGCCGACGCCGGAGTTGCCGCTATGGATCACCCTGACGACCTGGCCGGCGGCGGCGATCGCCGCCGTCATCTATGTGGCGTCGTTGCAGGGGGCGATGATGCTGCACCGTTTGCGGAGAGAACCCTGATGGCTGTGACCCTTTATCACAATCCGAAATGCTCGACCTCACGCAACGCCTTGGCCCTGCTGAGAGATCGGGGGATCGAGCCGACGGTGATCGACTATCTGAAGACCGGATGGGATCGGGCGACGCTCGAACGACTGGCCTCGCGAACCGGCGTCGGCATGGCGGGGCTGATGCGCCGCAAGGAGGTCGAGGCCAAGGCTCTGCTGGACGCCGGCGCCGATGACGAGACGCTGCTGGCCGCCGCCCTGGCCCAGCCGATCCTGATCGAACGCCCCATCGTCGAAACCGACAAAGGCGCCGTGGTCGGCCGTCCGTTGGAGCGGGTGCTGGAGGTTCTTTAGCGGGGGGCTCCCCCTTCCGCTCATCCCGGCGAAAGCCGGGACCCAGACCTTTGGGCGACAACTGTGTGCGATCAAAATTCGCTGGTCATCCGAGACGCCATCGATGCGAAAGAACGGGGTCCCGGCTTTCGCCGGGATGAGTGGAACAATGGGGAGGCGCCCGTCTAACGATTGCGGCCGCCGCGATTGGGGCGACGGTCGCCGGCCTCGCGGCTTTCGTGGCGCCAGCGGATCGACAGGCTGGTCTGGCCCTGGCCGCCGAACTGCGAGGCGATGGCGACATTGCGCCGGGGCTGCCATTCCACCTTGACCGCCGCGCCGTTCTGACCGCCGCCGATGACTTCCAGATAGACGTCGTCGGTGATGTAGCGACCGCCGGCGACCGTGACCGCCGAGGCGTCGCCGCCGAACGACAGCCGGTCCAGACCCGCCAGTTCGCGCAGGTTGCCGATCACGTCGAACCCGCCGCCGCCCGCCAGGGCCGCGACCCCCGCCGCCAGCTGCGCCGCCTCGAAGGCCGACAACTGCGACGCCGAACGCCCGAACAGCACCTGCGACAGGATTTCGTCCTGGGGCAGGGAGGGGGTGGAGGTCAGGGCGATCTTGGGCTCGGCCGCCGTGCCGGTGACGTTGATGGTGGCGGTCAGGGCCGCATCCTCGCGCGTCGCCGACAGGTTCAGGCGGATCTGTTTGGGATCGGTGGACAGGGTGACGCGGCCGGTGTCGTCGAACACGAACCGCTTGCCTGCGAACTCATAGTCGCCGCGCACCACATTGGCCGTGCCGTTCAACTGCGGCTCGGCGATGGTGCCGCGCACCCGGGCGTTGACGTCCAGGATGACGTTCAGGCCGCGACCGTTGACCCGCACCTTGCCGCCCGAGGATCGCAGGCTGATGTCCATGCCGATCTGCGGGCCGCGCGCCTTCTGCTCGCTTTCCACCGGATCGCCGCCGGGACGATTGATCTCGACCACGTCCATCGAGACGATGCCGGTCGATCCGGGCAGTTCCGGCTCGATCTTGGCCTCGTCGACCACGATCTGGCCGCCCAGCTGGATATTGCCGTCCGCGCCGCGAACGATGGTGATCGGCCCGGACGCCCGCGCCTCGGCGATGTCGTTGTCGATGACGCGGAAGCGGTTCAGCATCAGCTGGGCGTTGGAGCCGGAGCCCTGCCGCAGACCCACCCGGCCTTGGCCGGACACGGTTCCGCCCTTGCCGTCGTTGGCGGTAAAGGTCTCGATCTGGGCGGCCGTATCGTCGAACCGGGTCCGCAGGGTCAGGTCGCTGAGAACCAGACCGACCGCCTTCTCGCGATAATTGCCCTGGCTCAGATCGAATCGGCCGTTCAGGCGCGGGGCGTTCAGCGTGCCGGCGAGGGTCGCCTGACCCGCCACCTGACCCGCCAGGCTGCGTTCGCCGCCCAGGAACAGGTCCCAGATCGGCTGGATCTGACCGTTGATGGAGACGCGCCCCGACATCTCGCGCGTCCGGGCGATGGCCAGCCGCAGCGGCGCGGCCGAGGCCTCGACCGGCAGGACCACGTCGGCGGAGGCCTGAACCGCGCCCTCGTCCACCGCCGTCGCCTTGATGCTCAGTCGGTCGCCGGCCAGGGTCGCGTCCACCCGACCATTCACGGCCAGGCCGCGCGGGGCGTCGATGCTGCGCACGTTCTGAAGCGCCACATTGGCCGTGCCCGACAGGTCGCTTCCCGCGCCGCGCATCGCCACCTGACCGGTCACGCTGCCGCGCAGTTCGGGCGAGATGGAGCCCAGGTCCACCTGCGTCAGGTCGGCCTGCACCGCCACGGTGCGCGCATCCTGCCTCAGGTCCGCCAGCAGCACACCGCCGCCGACGCCCAGGTCCAGATGCGCCGTCCGGTTCGCGCCGTTGATCGTGATTGCAGCGGGGCTGCGGGTGGTGAAGGCCACCTCGCGCACCCGGCCGCCGCCGCGCAGCGTCAGGCCGTGCGTCGTGTTCTGACGCGAATAGACGCCCGTGCCGTTGAACTGGGCCGGGGTCGATCCGCCCACGTCCAGCGCCAGGGTGAAGGGCAGGTTGGTCAGCGTGCCGCGCCCGTCCAGGTCAAGGGTGCGGATGGTCCAGCTCTGGCCCGCCAGCCGCACGTTGCGGCCGTTGACGTCCAGTATGGCGCTGTCCGATCCGCCGCCGTCGGTCAACCGCACTCGGCCATTGGCCTCGCCCGACGCCAGGAAGGCGCCGGTCCGCGCCGTGAAGGTCAGGTCGGCGCTGGAGGGGATGTTGTTCGACAGGGCGATGGCGCCCTTGGCCGTCACGCCGCCGGCGTCCACGTCCAGATCGCTCAACCGAATGCGCTTGCCGCCCAGGAAGAAGTTGCCCGAGGCCCGCGCCGGACCATAGTTCGAGCCGCTGACCACAGCGATCCGCCCGTCCGACGCATCGGCGCCCTTGCGGAAGCTCAGCGTCATGTCGGCGTTGTTCAGCGTCAGGGCGCCGGCCGTGACCTGCTGGAAACCGGCGGTCAGGTCGACCCGCGGCTGGGACAGGGTGCCGGTCAGGGCGCCGCGTCCGGTCATGTCGCCGCCGATCTCGACCGGCCCGGCCGCGAACGGTCCGCGCGCGTTCCAGTCCAGCGCCAGCCGAAGCCGGCCCGCTGTCTCGATCAGGCCCTTGGCGCCCGCGCGCCCGGCCGCGCCGGTCAGTTCGCCGCGCTCGACCTCGATCCGGCCGCCGTTCAACCGTCCTGCCAACTGCAGGCGCGGGGTCTTGCCCAGCAGACGGTCCAGCTCCGCCATGCCGACGATCAGGTTCCGTCCCCGACCGTCGAAGTTCAGCACCCATGGCGCACCTGTTCGCGCCGAGGACGCCCGGATCGGCCCGCCGAAGGCGCCGCGCGCGCCGGGCGACACCCGTGCGGCGTCCGTCAACTGCGCCTCGCCGCGGAAGCTCATGCCGCCCAGCAGATTGCGCGAGCCCGAGCCTTTCAGCGTCAGGCCCTGTCCCAGCAGGTCGACCTTCTCCAGCAGGATGGCGCCGTCCTTCATGCGCGCCGCCTTCAACTGAACGCGCGGCGCTCCGCCCAAGAGGCCGCCGATGATGCCTTCACCCGATCCGCCGTTGGCGCGAATGTCGCCGTCCAGATCCATCCGGCCGTCCTTGACCAGGACGTTCAGCGGCCCCGCGATGCGGGTGGCGCGATAGCTGGCGACATTGGCGTTCAACAGCGTGACCTGTCCGTTCAGCGCCCAGTTCTGGGCGTCGCCCTTGAACAGGCCGGAATAGGCCGCCGGCCCGGCCACGTCGGACCCGACCAGTCGGCTGAGCGAGCCGGTCTGGATCTCCAGCTTGATACCGTCCGGCGAACTGCGGTCGGAATTGCGGATCAGGCCGCGCGCCTCGGACTGGACATTGTCGGAAATCAGCTTCCAGGCCACCCCCTGGCTGGCCTTGTCCGGCGTGGGGACCATGGCGAAGCCGAACCGCGCCGTGCGCCCGATCTTGGTCACGAAGGGCGCCAGGAGGTCCGAGCCGCTGAAGTCGGCGAAGCCGGACACACGCGATCCCTTGTCGCCGAAATGCCCCTGAACGATCAGGGGCACGAACCGGCCCGTCTGGACGCGCGCATTCACCACATCGGCGTTCAGCACCGCGACCGCCGAGAAGGGCTGGTCGGGCGAATAGCCCAGCGCCCCGGCCAGCGGCCCGCCCTGGGCCTCGTTGGCGCGCAGGTTCAGCCGCGTCTCTTCCAGCTTGCCGCCGAAGCTGGCGGCCAGTCGCAGGAAGTCGCCCGGCCGGTTCAGGCTGTCGGCGTTCACCGTCGCGCTCTTGGCCCCGTTGCGCGGCAGGCTGGCGTCGCCCGACAGCGACCAGCGGCCATACTCCTTGGAGAAGCCCTCCATCAGTTCGATGTCAGCCGAGAATTTGTCGATCCGCACCGAGATCGGCTGCGGGCCGGACGGTTCGTTGGTCGGCGGCTCCACCTCCGGGCGGCGCAGCACACGGATCGTCTCGGCCTTGATGTCGTTGGCGTGGAAACTGCGGCTCAGCAGCGCCAGATAGGACCAGTCCATGCTGAGGTTGTTCGCCTCCAGCCAGACGCCCTTACTGTCGGCCAGGGTGATGCGGTCGATGCTGAAATCGCTGAGCAGATCGCCCTTCAGCCCATAGACTTTCAGCCGGCCGTAGCGGCTGATCTTCAGGTCCTGAATCCGCTCCAGCACCAGCTGCCGCCCGCCGTCCGAGGCGATGTAGTACCGCCCCGCCACCAGGGTCGCCGCGATCAGCACCAGAAGCCCTGCGACCACGACGCCCGCGATCAGGGCGATGCGCCTGGCCAGTCCGCGCTTTCGTCTGGCGGGGGACGTTCTGGCGGGCGCGGCGTCTTCCAGTCCTGCGTCGGGCTGGATTTCAGGGCCGGTCTCGGGCGGTGTGTCGGTCAAAACGCCTGCCCGATGCTGATGTAGATCTGGAAGTTGGAATCGCCTTCACGCTTGTTCAGCGGCATGGCGACATCGGCGCGGATCGGGCCGAACGGCAGCATGTAACGCACGCCGACCCCCGCGCCGTAGCGCATATTGGTCAGGTTCGGCGTCTCCTGGAAGCCGATGGAGCCGGCATCCACAAAGGCCACGGCCTGGAAGCTCTGACCGATCGACTGGCGCGCCTCCAGCGAGGTTTCGAACAGCGAGACACCCCCGCGCGGCGTGCCGTCCGGCAACTGCGGATTGACGCCCTGATAGGAATAGCCGCGCACCGACCCGCCGCCGCCGGAATAGAACAGGCGGTCGGACGGCGTGCTCAACTCGCTGCCGCCGACGATGGAGCCGATCCGCACCCGGCCGGCCAGAATGGTCTTGTCGCCCGCGACCGGCACATAGGCGGTGCCCTGCGTCTCGGTGCGCAGGAACAGGACGTTGCTGTTGCCCGTCACCACCGTCGGCTGGACCGACAGATTGACGCGCCAGCCCTTGGTCGGATTCAACGGATCGTTGGAATGGTCGATATAGGCGCTGGTCCGGGCGGTGATGATGGCCAGGTCGCGGTCGAACGTCACCCGCTGCGGGGGCAGGGTGGTGTAGTCGTAGCGTGTCTCGCTGTAGCGTCCCGCGTCCAGCCCGATGCCGTAGTTGAAATAGGAGGTCTTGCCGATCCTCTGCTGAAGGTCGGCGTACAGAACTGCGGCAGTCCGCGTATAGGCGTCGGTGTCTTCGTTCACCACGGCGGCGCCCAGCTTCAGCGTCCGGCCGGGCCGACGCCAGTGGGGCAGGGACAGGTCGGCGCCGATACGGCTGTTGATGTTGGCCAGACGGGCCTGAAGTTTCAGGGTGTCGGCGCGGCCGAACCGATTGTAGCGGGTCTGGATCACGTCCGCGCCTGCGCCTTCGGCGGTCGACCAGGTGGCGCCGGCCTCCAGCACGCGACGCGGCCGGTCCTGCAGGCTGACGATGACGGGTCTCAGGCCGTCGGCCGTGGTCTGGTCCGCCGGCGACAGCGCCACGCCGATGCCGTCATAGACGCCGGTGTCCAGCAGACGCCGTTCCAACTCGGCCACCTGGTCGGGATCGTAGCGGTCGCCTTCCTTCCACGGCGCCAGCCCGGCCACCCAGTTGGGATTGGTCCGGCCCTGGCTGATCACGCGAACCCCGTCCAGGCGCACCAGGTCGCCCGAGTTGATGCGGTATTCCGGCGCCACCGTATAGGCGGCGTGGTCCACCACGACCCGGCGCGGATCGGCCTTGGCGTCGGCGTAGCCGTCGCGCACCAGGGCCGCGACCAGACGCCCTTCGCCCGCGATCACATCGACCGCACGACCCGGTTCCCCGGCCTTCAGCCCGATGGCGTCGCGTCCCTTGGTCTGGGCCTCGGCTTCCGGCGCCCGCTGGGTCCAGCTCACCGTCGGATCGGTCAGCAGGAAGCGCCGGCCGGGCTGGACCATCACGATGGCCACGGGATTGTCGTCGCCCTCGACCACATCCTCGACCGTGGGCTGATAATAGCCTTCCGACCGCAACAGGGCGGTGGCCGAGGCGACGGCGCCCTCCGCCCGCCTTCGGGCCTCGAACCGGCTCTCGGGCGCACCGTCGACATCGCCCACGGCGCGTTCCAGCGCGCGACGCAGGTCCGCATCCATGTCGCCCCGCACTTGGGCGCGTGGATCGGCGGCGGCGGCGTGCGCGATGCCCGAAACGGCCGCGAGCGTCGCGACCAGCAGGGAAGGCCTGAACGTCAAACTGGATCTTTCGTCAAAGCGCGGCGTGTCGAACCGCTGTTCTTCAATAGAACAGGGTTTCGCTTTCTGGCTGGACCGACTGCTCCGACGACCGCTCCTCGGGCGGCAGTCTGTCGGTCGGCGGCGGCGTCGGCGCAGGATCGCGCACTTCCGGCGCCGGGGCCGGCGGCTGTTCGACCGGCGGCGGCACCTGCTCGATCTGGACGGGTTCACGCTCTTCGTCCGAGCGGGACGGACGGTCGTCGCAGGCCGACAGCGCGAGCGCAGCCAGGGCGGCGGCGGCCAGCAATAGGTTGGAAGGTTTCATTGAATTCCCCGGGTCTTCGCCCTTGCAACGCTTGTCGCGCCCTGCCGTTCCCATAGCGCCGAAAGCCGCGCCGGTCATCCCGGCTGATCCGAAGATCGCGCCGTCCACAGAGCGACAGCCTCGTCCAGACCCACGGCCGAACTATGACGCGGCGTATTCCGTGCGCCGTCGAAACGCGGCGCGGGGCCGGGCAGCCTCTGGTCGAACACGCCCCTGGCGCGATTGTGCGGATGATCCGGCGCCTCCATCAGGCTCAGGACCGGGGTGACGCAGGCCTCCGTCCCGTCGAAAAGGCGGGCCCAGTCGTCACGGTCGCGCTGGGCGAACAGGTCGGCGAAACGCGCGTGCAATGCCGGCCAGCCGTCCATGTCATACTGCGGCGCCGTCTCCGGCGAAATCCGAAGCCCGTCCAGCAGGGCGGCGTAGAATCGCGGCTCCAGCGCCGCCACGGCGACGAAACCGCCATCCCGACAGGCGTAGCAACGATAAAAGGGTGCGCCGCCGTCCAGCAGATTGGCTCCCCGTCGGTCGCTCCACATTCCCTGTTCCCGCAACGCCTGGAACAGGCCGCCCAGCAGGGCCGAGCCGTCGGTCATGGCCGCATCCACCACGCGGCCCCGGCCCGTCGCCTTGGCCTCGATCAGCGCCGCCAGCACGCCTGTCACCAGCATCATCGCCCCGCCGCCATAGTCGCCGATCAGGTTCAGCGGCGGCGTCGGCGGCCGATCCGCCTCGCCCATGGCGTGCAGCACGCCCGACAGACCGATGTAGTTCAGGTCGTGCCCCACCGCCTGGGCCAGCGGTCCCGTCTGGCCCCAGCCGGTGACACGCCCGAACACCAGGGCGGGGTTTCGCGCCTGCAGCGCCTCAGGTCCGAACCCCAGCCGTTCCATCACGCCGGGTCGAAATCCCTCGATCACCGCATCGACCCCGTCGATCAGCGCCAGGATGCGCGTCTGGTCGGCGGGATTCTTCAGGTCCACGGGCACGGCCGCGCGTCCGCGATGCAGCACCGATCCGCCCACCTGATCGAACACGGCCGGCGCCGCCGATTCGCTGCGGGTCAGCCGAAAGACCTCCGCGCCCATGTCCGCCAGCATCATGCCGGCGAAGGTAACAGGCCCCAGGCCGTCGAATTCGATGATGCGGAGGCCATGAAGCGGTTGCATTCGACATGAGTAGCAGACCCGGTCTTGACCGGAAGGCCGGATTGCAACAGAAGGCGCCCTTCGACGGTTCGGGCCAGCCCGGATGTCGCGCGGTGCGTCCTTAGCTCAGTTGGTTAGAGCATCTGACTTTTAATCAGAGGGTCCTCGGTTCGAGCCCGAGAGGACGTACCATTTAAAGCCCGCTTCGGCGGGCTTTTTGCTGTCCGGCAGGCGTGTGACCTCTCATTTGTCGAGCGCGATTTGCGTCTAGGCGGCCTGGGCTATCGCCAACGGCGTCACGACTGCGGGTGCGGCGCCTATGGCTCGGGCGAGGGATGCGCCGACAATCTGGCCCATCTGGTGCGAACTTGTGACACCCTGGGCGAAGGGGCGCTGGCCCATGAGGAACGGCAGGCTGGGGCAGAACAGGCGGTCTGGCGGCAGTTGGTCGGTGATCGGACGGAAGGCGTCGTCCAGGGCGACGCCGCGCACGGCTGTCGGCTCGCCGGCCGCCGCCTGATCCCTGATGATTCCCTGCGCGATCAGGGACGGGAAGGGGAAGTCCCCTGCGGACAGTGGGCGTTGGCCCAGCGCCTCGATGAAGACCGGGAAATGCAGTCGCAAGCCCTTGTGATAGATGGCGCCGCCGCAGCCTTCGTCTGGCTGGGCATCCACGCGATAGTCCTCGCCCAAGGCCAGAACCTGGAGCCGACCTGCCTCGTGCAGCGCCAGAAGGCGGGCGATGGAGGCGTGGGGCACGGCGCCGTAGTTGTCCACGAATACGGGCTTCAGCCATCGTTCGAACCGCTCGAACTGCTGGTCGTCCAGATAGGAGACGATGGCGCCGACCACTTCGTGCATCCGCAGGATGGCGTCGCGCCAGGGGATGGTGAAGCGGCTTTCGTGGTTCCGGCGGGCTTCGTCCAGATTTCGTCGCGCCCAGACGAAGGGATCGGTCGCCGCCCGCACCGCGAAATAGGTTTCACCGAACGATTCGACCGTTGCATCGGCCAGATCGACCGACTTGGCGTAGTCGGGATCGGCCAGCGTCAACTCCTGGCGAAACAGATCGAAGCATTGGTCCAGCAGGTCGTCATTTTCCCGCGCGATCAGGTCGGTGACCGCCGCCTCCGTGCAGACGGTCAGCGGTGCGTGCGGCAGGGGGAAGTAGAAGTCCGCCTCCGGCAACAGACCCTTCCTCGACATCATGGTCACGCCGAACCCCTCGGCGCCGCGTCGGGGGATATAGGCGACGTCGCCGTTCTTCTGCTCGACGAAATCCCCATGCGCGACCGCCAGGGCCACGGCCGCGTCGATGGCGGTCAGGGACGATCCGAGAATCCCGACCTGAGAGGGCGGAAGGGGCGAAAGCTTGGATGCCGGCCAGGGCGACAGGAAATGGCCCTTCCGAACCTCCGGGTCCGAAAGCCACTGGTGGCCGGTCGCCAGCACGACATGGTCGAAGACTTCGTCGGTCACGAACCCCAGGTGCGGCGCGACCGTCAGACGGATGCCGTCGGCCTGATTGCAGGCGTCGATGACACGGCAGCCTGTCCTGATCTCGATGCTGACGCCCGCGGCTTTCGCTTGGCGCACCAGACCCTGAAACTGATCGGCGAAATAGCGGCCCAGCACCAGACGCGGCAGGAAGGCGCGTTCGCTCACCTGATGCGCGGCCACGCCCATGGCCTCCAGTTCACGGGACGATTGGCGTTCCAACCAGTGCAGCAGCGTCTCCTGAACAGGCGGAATCTCGATGCTGGCGATGTTGGCCAGCATCGCGGGATCGTTCCAACCTGGACTATAGGGCATCCCCATACCCGCCGTCGGTCGCCGCTCGAATACGGTGATGTGCGCGTCCGCCACCCCCTCGGCCAACAGCGCGGCCAGGGTGTAGAGGGTGGTCGGCCCGGCTCCGACAAAGGCGATGGACGGCGTCATTCCCCCTGAATGCGCCATATCGGCAATGGCGCCATGACGTTGAAAAATAAGGGCGGAAAAGCTTCGTTGCGCGCGATTTCGTACTCGTGAGGCCGATTTACCGCCCCGCTTGCATCGTTTGTCCGTGGACGGCGTTCAGCCTGCGAGATCAAGGGGCTGGCGGCGCGTGACATTACAACAGGGACTGGCGTTCGGGCTGATCGCCCTGACCATCGGGGCTTTCGTCTGGGGGCGATTCCGGTTCGATCTGGTGGCGGTGGTCGCCCTGGTCGCCGGTCTGGCGGTGGGGGTCATTCCGGCCGAGGCGGCCTTCGACGGGTTCAAGAACGACGTCACCGTCATCATCGCCTGCGCCCTGATCGTCTCGGCCGCCTTCGCCCGGTCGGGCGTGGTGGAACTGGCCATGCGCCGGGTGCTGCCCTTGCTGAAGACCGAGCGCAGTCAGGTGCCGGTGCTGACCACCGCCGTCACCGTCCTGTCGATGGCGACCAAGAATGTTGGGGCTCTCGCGATCATGATGCCGGTCGCGCTTCAGGTCGCGCGGCGGACCGGATCGGCGCCGTCGCGGCTGCTGATGCCGATGGCGTTCGGGGCCATGGCCGGCGGCATGGTCACTCTGGTCGGCACCGCGCCCAATATCATCGTCGCCGAGGTGCGCCAGCAGATCGTGGGCCAGCCCTTCGGCATGTATGACTTCGCCCCCGTCGGGCTGGCGATTACGGCGATGGCGCTGGTCTTCCTGGCCATCGGCTATCGCATCCTGCCCAAGGATCGACGCGGCGCGACCCAGATGAACGCCGCCCTGGCCGCCAACGCCTACGCCACCGAGGTCATCGCGCCCGAGGATTGGGTTCAGGGCGCCATGACCGTGTCGGCCCTGGCGGCGTGCGGCGAGGGGGACGTGCGGATCATGGCGCTGATCCGGGCGGGCAAGCGCCGACCCAGCCCGCGCGGCAATGCGGTGGTGCGCCCCGGCGACGTCCTTCTGGTGGAGGGCGAGCAGCAGGCGCTGCAAGAGTTCATCGCCCGCTCCAAGCTGAAGCTGATCCGCGAAGACCGCCCCATCACCATGGAGAACGCCGCCGAGGAGATCACGGTGGTCGAGGCGGTGATCGGCCGCAACTCGCCGCTGCAAGGCCAGTCGGTTCGGCAGTCCGACCTCTATGGCAAGCACGGGATCAATCTGCTGGGCGTGTCGCGCAGCGGCTACGAACTGACCCAGCATCTGCGAACTGCGAAACTGGCGCACGGTGACATCGTCCTGTTGCAGGGCGCGGAACAGAGCCTGCCCACCGCCCTGCAGGCGCTGGATCTGTTGCCCCTGGCCGAGCGCGAGGTCCGGTTGGGCAGCACCAAGAAGCGGTTCCTGCCCGCCGCCGTTCTCGCTGTCGCCATGATCCTGGTGGGGTTAGGCCTCGTGCCGGTGGCGGTGGCCTTCTTCGGCGCGGCGGTTGTGATCGTCGCCTTGGGCGGGCTGAAGATGCGAGAGGCCTATGCCGCGCTGGACGGACCCCTGCTGGTGCTGATCGCCGCCCTGATCCCGGTGTCGGACGCGATCCAGCAGACGGGCGGCTCGGACCTGATCGCGGGCCTGCTGCGTCACGTGTTCAACGGACTGCCGGGGCTGGTGGCGGTTGCGGGGGTCCTGCTGGCCTCGATGGCGGTGACGCCGTTCCTGAACAACGCCGCCACGGTTCTGATCGTCGCGCCGATCGGCGCCACATTGGCCAAGCAACTGGGATTCAACGCCGATCCGTTCCTGATGGCGGTGGCGGTGGGCGCGGCCTGCGATTTCCTGACGCCCATCGGGCACCAGTGCAACACCCTGGTCATGGGGCCGGGCGGCTATCGGTTCGGCGACTATCCCCGGCTGGGCGCGCCCTTGAGCCTTCTGGTGCTGCTGGTCGCGCCGCCGCTGATCCTGCTGTTCTGGCCGCTGTGACGGTCGGTCGATCTTTGGCGTCGATAGCCAAACATGATCTAAGAGGCCGGATGAGAACCGTTGTGTATGCGATAGTGGCGGTCGGCGGCGTGGCCTCCGTCGGTCTGGTGGGCTGCAACGCCGGGCGGTCGGCCATGGGCGGGGCCGAGCAGGTGGGGGCGGGGTTCGCTGCGGCGGCCACCGCGCCGCTGGAGGATTTCAATCTGCGCCGTCAGATGATCCCGACGGTCCTGCTTCAGGCCGAGGCCAATCCCTACGACCTGCGTAATCTGAACCAATGCTCCACCATCGGCGCCGAGGTCGCGCGTCTGGACGAGGCGCTGGGGCCGGATACCGACGAGCCACCGCACCAGAACGGCTCCTATCTGAGCGAGCGGGCGGCCGATGCGGCGGCCAGGGCCGCGCTGGACGCCATTCGCAACACCGCCTCGGACTTCATTCCCGGCCGCAGCTGGATTCGTCGTCTCAGCGGGGCCGATCAGCACTCGAAACACGTTCAGTCCACCATACAGTCCGGCCGGATGCGGCGCGCCTTTCTGAAGGGCATGGGAATGCAGCGGAACTGCGCCCCGCCGGCGGCCCCCAGCTGGTTCAGGCCGCACCGTTAGGTTTCGTTTTTTTTCGTCATCCTCGGGTCAAGAGGATGACGGTTTAACAGGGTGAGCCTATCCGTTCGACGTATGCCGCGCGTGGAAATCGCGGCGGAACGCCTCGAACTGACCTTCCGAAATCGCCGCCCGCATGGCCGCCGTCAGGGCCTGATAGAAGGCGATGTTGTGCCAGCTGAGCAGCACCTTGCCCAGGATTTCGTCGGCGCGGATCAGGTGGTGCAGATAGGCCTTTGAGTATTGGGACGATGGCCCCGCGATGGCCGGGTCCAGCGGGTCCTGATCCTCGGCGAAACGGGCGTTCTTCAGGTTCAGCGGACCGTCCCAGGTCCAGGCCTGGCCGTGACGACCGGCCCGGGTCGGCAGGACGCAGTCGAACATGTCGACGCCGCGCCACACCGCCTCGACCAGATCGACCGGCTTGCCCACGCCCATCAGGTAGCGGGGACGGTCCCTGGGCAGAAACTCGGGCGCATAGTCCAGCACCTCGCACATGGCCTGATGGCCTTCGCCCACGGCCAGACCGCCGATGGCGTAGCCGTCGAAGCCGATCTCCTGAAGCTGTTCCGACGATTGGCGACGCAGGTCTTCGAAGGTCGAGCCCTGCTGGATGCCGAACAGGGCCTGGTGTTCGCGCTCGCCGAAGCGCGCCTTGGACCGCGCGCCCCATCGGATCGACAGCTCCATCGCCTTCCTGGCCGCGTCCTTCTCCGCCGGAAACGCGACGCACTGGTCCAACTGCATGGAGATGTCGGCGCCGATGCGGTCGGCCTGAATCTCGATGGAGCGTTCGGGCGTCAGGACGTGTTTGGAGCCGTCGATATGGCTGGAGAAGGTGACGGCCTCTTCCTTCACCTTGGAAATCCCGGCCAGGGACATGACCTGAAAACCGCCCGAGTCGGTCAGGATCGGCTTGTCCCAGCCCATGAACTTGTGAAGCCCGCCCAGACGCTCCATCCGCTCGGGGCCGGGGCGCAGCATCAGGTGATAGGTGTTGCCCAGCAGGATGTCGGCGCCCGTCGCCTTGACCTGATCCACCGTCATGGCCTTGACCGTGGCGGCGGTGCCGACGGGCATGAAGGCGGGGGTGCGGATGTCGCCGCGCGCGGTCTTCAGGACGCCGGTGCGGGCGCGGCCCTCGGTGGCGGAAATCTGGAAGGGGAAGGGCATTCAGGCGATCAGTCGTTCAAGCTGCTCGACGCGCGCCAGATCCTTGGGGCGGCCGAACAGGCGGTAAAGGGCGATATGCTCCCGCACGTCGGGCACGAACAGCGGCGTATCCTCCACGAAGACCTGCCGGCGAGAGGCGAAGGCGGCCGGCGTCCAGTCCGCCCCGTCGCGAACCTCCAGCCCGGCCATCACCTCGACCAGGATCGGCTGGTCCGGCGCGCGGCCGAAGACGGCGGATCGGAACAGGCCCTCGCCCGGATCGGCCACCACATGACCGTCCAGCGCCGCCAGCAAGGCGCGGGCGTCGCGCGGGGCGCACATCACGTCGATGTCGGGCACATGAATCTCGTCCAGGCCGTAAAGGGCCATGGCCGCCCCGCCGAAAATCCACCACGGCGCCTGCAACTCGCGGGCGGCCTCCCCGACGGCGATCAGGCCATCCTTGAGGTCGTCGGGCAAATGGTCGGCGGGCACGGCGGGCGGTCTTTCTGTCTGTGGAAAGGAAGGGAAGGGCGGCATTTAGGGCGTCTGGCGGCGAATGACCACCCGGCTCACCATTCCAGGGCCGCCTCGCCGCGCAGGATCGCCTCGGCCTGGGGGCTGTGCTTGCCTCCCTCGCGGTCGTGCAGCACCAGGGGCGGCAACAGGCGCAGCGGCGCCCGGCCGGTCTTGATCGCCTGAACCAGCACCCGCTTGGCCGGCTCGTCGGCGAACGGCTGAACGGGGCGGATGGCGAACGAGCCCGCCTTGTCGCCCAGCAGGGCCAGCAGGTCCGCCAGCCGGTCCGCGCGGTGAATCACCACGATCCGCCCACCTTCCTTCACCGCCTTCAGCAGGAAATCGGTCCAGGCCTTCAACCCGTCGTCGGCCATCCAGGCCCCGCGCTTGCCCTCGGCCGGCACGCGCAGCGCGCCCGCATCGTCGAAGAAGGGCGGATTGGACACGGCCCAGTCGCCCGGCGCCGTCTTCAGCGCCCGAAAGCCCGCCGCCACGTCGCCCCGATGGATCGTGGTCGTCGCCTCCACCCCGTTCAGCGCCGCGTTCTCGACCGCCAGGGCCGCCATGGCCGGATCGCGTTCGATCCCGATCAGCCGGACGCCCAGCCGCCGCGCCGCGATCTGCATCAGGACCGCCCCCGCGCCGCACCCGGCCTCGATCACCGTCTGGCCCGGCGCGGCGTGAACGGCGGCGGCCAGCAGGGCGGCGTCCATTCCGGCGCGATAGCCGCGCGCGGGCTGGCGCAACCGCACCCGTCCGTTCAACAGGCCGTTCTCCACGATCTGCGGCGGCGTCGTTTCGACCGCGTTCAAGCCTCAATCTCCTTGACCCTCAAGGGGGTGAACATCATTGTGCGCCGCAGTGCGCCGGGGCAAGTCGAACCGGCCGCCAAATCCTTCGACGCGGTTCGCCGCGCCAGTGAAAGAGTATCTCTTGGAAGTCGCTCTCGCCGCCGCTCCCCGCCCCAAGGGAGACGTCAACGCCCTTGTCCGGCTGGCCGAGCGCGACATGGCCGCCGTGGACGCCCTGATCCTGGATCGGATGCAGTCCGATGTGCCGATCATTCCCAAACTGGCCGAACATCTTGTGTCGGCCGGCGGCAAGCGCCTGCGGCCCCTGTTGACCGTCGCCGCCGCCCGCGCGACCGGCGCCGCCGACGACATCGCGTCGCCCAAGAAGCTGGCTGCGGCGGTCGAGTTCATCCACACCGCCACCTTGCTGCACGATGACATCGTCGATGCGTCCGAACTGCGTCGCGGCAAGGTCGCGGCCCACCTGATCTGGGGCGCCCCCACCAGCGTTCTGGTCGGCGACTTCCTGTTCGCCCGCGCCTTCGAACTGATGGTCGAGACCGATTCGATGCGGGCGCTGGGCATTCTGGCCGAGGCGTCGCGGGTCATTTCCGAGGGCGAGGTGCTGCAACTGACCCGCGCCCACGACCTGAACCTGGATCAGGCCACCTATCTGCAGATCATCTCGGCCAAGACCGCCGAACTGTTCGCCGCCGCCGCCGAGGCGGGCGCGGTGGGGGCGGCGGCCTCCGCGGCGGCGGTCAAGGCGTTGCGCGATTACGGCATGGCCCTGGGCATCGCCTTCCAGCTGGCCGACGACGCCCTGGATTACGGCGCGACGGCCGAGGCCCTGGGCAAGAATGCGGGCGACGACTTCAACGAGGGCAAGGCCACCCTGCCGCTCTTGCTGGCCGTGACCCGCACCAAGGGGCGCGAGGACGCCTTCTGGGAGCGCACCGTGACCAAGGGCGAACGCACGCCCGAGGATTTCGCCCGCGCGCGCGAACTGGTGATCGGCTCCGGCGCCATCGGGGCGACCCTTGATCTGGCCGGGGAATACGCCGACGCCGCCAAGGCCGCCCTGTCGGTCCTGCCCGCCGGCGACTGGCGCGCGGCGCTGGAAGACCTGGCCGATTTCGCGGTGTCGCGCGCGGCCTGACCGTGACCCGAACCGAGACCCTGGATCGGCAGGTCCGCGACGCCGACCTGGACCGCTGGCTGTCCAGCCGGCTTGTGTCGGACACGCAGGCGCGCGCCGATCTGATCGCGCTCTACGCCTTCGAGGCCGAGCTGATGGCCATTCCGACGCGCGTCACCCAGCCCCTGCTGGCCGAGATGCGCTACACCTGGTGGGCGGAACAGATGGACGGGGTGTTCGCCGGCCTTCCCCGCAAGGGCCATCCGGTTCTGGAGGCCCTGACCGACCTCGTGGCCCGGCATGGGCTGGAGCGCGCGCCGTTCGACGCCTTGATCGAGGCGCACATCGGCCGCGTCCGCGAAGAACCCCACGACCTCGACGCCTTCTACGTCGGGCCGATGCAGGTTGCGGCGCGGGTGCTGGCGGGCAGGGGGCATGACGCCGCCGTCGCGGATGCGGGTCGTGTCCGGGGGCTGACGCAGACCGGCCGGGCGTCCGAGGCGGCGGCCCTGCGCGCTGAGGCCAACGCCGCTCTGAAACGCCTGCCGCCCGTCGGCTTTCCCGCCGTGGCCCATGCCGCCCTGACCGACCCGAATGGGCCGGAGCCTTTGAAGCGACTGCGCCTGCTGTGGGCCGTGCTGCGCGGCCGCATCTGACCTTAGCCGTTCAGGCCGGCGATCAGACGCGCCAGCAAGGCGTTCAGCGTCTTCTGCTCCTCAAGCGACAGGCCGGCGAGCGCCGCGCGCGCGGTGTCCTGATGGCTGGGCATGATCGAATCGATCAGGTCGAAACCCTTGTCCGTCAGGCGGACCAGCGTCGCGCGGCGGTCGCTGGGGTGCGGACGGCGCTCCACCAGACCCGCCTTTTCCAGCCGGTCGATCCGCGCCGTCATGCCGCCCGACGACATCATCGTCGCCTCGAACAGCGCCGTCGGCGTCAGACCCTCGCGCGCCGCCGACCGGCGCAGCGTCGCCAGCACATCGAACTCGCCATGCTGCAAGCCATGGCGCGCGAACAGCGGCGTCTGACGCTCGCGGATCACCAGTTGCGACGCCTCGTTCAGCCGGCCCAGAACCTCCATCGGCAGCATATCCAGATCGGGGCGTTGCACGGCCCATTGGGCGGCGGCGCGAGAGGCTCTGTCGGGCATGGTTGTCTTGACATCGAGATACTTGAAGTCGAGAGACTAGCGCGATTTTCAGTCGGAGTCCTCGCCATGACCGCCCGATCCGACGTCGCGCCGACGCGCGGCGCATCGCTGCTGTTGCTGGCGGCCATCGTCGCCCTGGCGCTGAACTTGCGGCCGGCCATGGCGGCGGTCGGGCCGCTGCTGGACCTGATCGAGGGCGCGACGGGCATGGGCTCCACCGCCGCCAGCCTTCTGACCACCTTGCCGGTCCTGATGATCGGTCTGGGCGCCCTGTCGATCCGGCCGTTGCGTCGGCGGCTGGGCGAGCGGCGCGGGGTTCTGCTGGGGGCGCTGCTGATCGGCGGGTCCTGTCTGGCGCGGGCATTTCTGACGGATACGGCCGGGCTGATCGCCAGCGCGGTGGTGGTCGGCGTCGGCGTCGCCTTGATTCAGGCGCTGGCGCCGGTCGTCATCAAACGGGCCTTTCCCGCCCGGTTCGGCACGGTCATGGCGCTCTACACCACCGGCATCATGGGCGGCGCCGCCGTCGCGGCGGCCACGGCGGCGGGTCTGGCCGATGCGGTCGGCTGGGCGGGGACGCTGGCGCTGTGGAGCGTTCCGGCCTTCCTCGCCGCCCTGATCTGGCTGGCGGCGTCGCGCGCTCCGGCGGCGGAGGAGCCGAACCGCGCCGCCGTGGTCGAGGCGACGGACCCGGAGCGTCCGTTCTGGCGTCAGGGCCGGGCGTGGCGGCTGATCCTGATCATGGGGCTGGGCACGTCGGCCTATACGCTGGTTCTGGCCTGGTTGCCGCCCTTCTACATCGACCTGGGCGAGCCGAGGGCCATGGCCGGCTATCTACTCAGCGGCATGACCGGCGCCGAGGTCATGGCCGGTCTGCTGGTGTCGATGACCATCGGCCGGTTCCCGGATCGTAGGGGACCGATCCTGGCGGCCCTGATTCTGGCCCTGCTGGGTCTGGCGGGACTGGTGATCGCGCCGGTCAGCCTGGCGGTTCCGGTGGTGATGGTCCTCGGCCTGGGGATCGGGGCGATCTTCCCGCTCAGCCTGATCCTGGCGATGGACCAGATCGACGATCCCGCGCGCTCGGGCGACCTGCTCGCCTTCGTTCAGGGCGGGGGCTACATCATCGCCAGCCTGTCGCCGCTGGCCGCCGGCCTGTTGCGCGACCACATGGCCGATCTGACCCAGGCCTGGGTTCTGATGGGCGTCGGCGTGGTGCTGCTGGGCGTGATGACGCTGGGCTTCCGGCCGGGCCTGCCCAAGCTGCGCTGAGCGACCCGGCCCGGATCGTCAGCCCGCGTCGCGCCAGGCCTTCAGGCTGTTCATCGCGCGGATGCTCATCAGCCGCTTCTTGGCGCGGCCGCGTTCCTTGGGGTGGATGCGCTTGCCGTCCTCATCGACCTTGGGGGCTTCCAACGGTGGCAGCAGGCCGTAGTTGATGTTCATCGGCTGGAACTTGGCGCCTTCCAGATGGCCGCCGGTGATGTGTTCGACCAGGGCGCCGATGGCCGTCTCGGGCGGCGGGGTGGACAGGTCGCGGCCCAGCGCTTGCGCGGCGGCGAGGCGGCCGGTCAGCAGGCCCATGGAGGCGCTTTCGACATAGCCCTCGACCCCCGTCACCTGACCGGCGAAACGCAGGCGCGGCAGGGCCTTGAGGCGCAACTGCTTGTCCAGAAGCTGGGGGCTGTTCAGATAGGTGTTGCGGTGCAGGCCCCCCAGACGCGCGAACTGAGCGTTCTGAAGCCCCGGGATCATGCGGAAGGTCTCGGCCTGCGCCCCATGCTTCAGCTTGGTCTGGAAGCCGACCAGGTTGAACAGGGTGCCCAGGGCATTGTCCTGACGCAGCTGGACGATGGCGTGGGGCTTGACCGCCGGATCGCGCGGATTGGTCAGGCCGACGGGCTTCATCGGGCCGTGGCGCAGGGTCTCGCGGCCCCGCTCGGCCATGACCTCGATCGGCAGACAGCCGTCGAAATAGGGGACGTTCTCCCAGTCCTTGAACTCTGCTTTCGGCCCGTTCAGCAGGGCGTCGATGAAGGTGTCGTACTGGGCCTTGTCCATCGGACAGTTGACGTAGGCGGCTGCGTCTCCGCCGGGGCCTTCCTTGTCATAGCGCGACTGACGCCAGGCGATGTCGAAGTCGATCGAGTCCGCGTGGACGATGGGGGCGATGGCGTCGAAGAAGCTCAGGGACTCCTCGCCGGTCGCCTTCAGTATGGCCTCGGCCAGGGCGGGCGAGGTCAGGGGACCGGTGGCGACGATGACATTGTCCCACTCCTCGGGCGGCAGGCCGGCGATCTCTTCGCGGACGATCGTGACCAGCGGATGGGCCGCCAGTTTGGCCGTGACGGCGGCGGAGAAGCCTTCGCGATCCACGGCCAGGGCGCCGCCGGCCGGCACCTGATGGGCGTCGCCGCAGGCCATGATGATCGAATCCAGCGCCCGCATCTCGGCGTGCAGCAGACCCACCGCATTGTATTCCCAGTCGTCCGACCGGAAGGAGTTGGAGCAGACCAACTCGGCCAGACCGTCGGTGTGGTGGGCGTCGGTCCTGACGCCGGGGACGCCGCGCATCTCGTGCAGGATCACGGGCACGCCGGCCTGGGCGATCTGCCAGGCGGCTTCGGAGCCGGCCAGGCCGCCGCCGATGACGTGGATGGGGGAGGGGGAAACAGGGGAAGCGGTCATCGCGGCCTTCTAGCCATTGGCTGGCGCGGTGTCATGGTCCCCTGCTATATCCGCCGCCGGTAATCGGGGGGCGGGTGTTGAGCGGGCGGCGGAATTTGCGACTGGGCGAGACGCTGTCGGCGGCGGGTTCGGCCCTGCCTCGCCTGTGGCGCGGGGCCTGGGGCGCGATCCTGCTGGCGGCCGTGGTCTGGAGCGTGCAGCCCTTGGCGGCGGCCGCGACCGGCCTGATCTGGGCGGCGTTCGCCTTGATCGCGACGCTGGCGTTGGCCGGGGCGCTGGGGCGGATCGCGATCACCGACGACCTGACGCAGGCGCGCGGGCTGGGCCTGGGGCCGGCGGGGCTTCAGTTCGGGCGGCCGGAGCTGCGGCTGCTGGGCGCGGGCCTGTTGTGCGCGGTCTTTCTGGCCATGATCCTGTCGGTGGTCGGCCTGGTGCTGCTGGCCGTCTTCGGCATGGCCGAGCTGAACGCCCGGGCCATCGAACTGCGCCAGTGGGGCGCGGTCGGGCCGGTCTGGAAGCTGGCGCTTCTGGCGCTGGTGACGGCCTTCGCCCTGTTCGCCGTCGCAGCCTTCAGCGTGCGGCTGTCCCTGTTCGCCCCGGCGACGATAGGGCGCGGTCAGATGGTGTCGCTGCAAAGCATGACCCTCGCCCGCGGCGCCTTCGGGCCCCTGTTGGTCGGCCTGATCGTGACGTCGGCGCCCAAGATTGGGCTGGTGCTGCTGTGGGGCGCGGGGCTGCTGTCGGGGACGTCGGGCTGGGTGATCTGCGCCGTCGTGCTGACGGGTCTTCAGGCGCCGCTGACGATGGCCTTCGCCGGCGCCGCCTATCGCCGGCTGGACGTTCAAGGCTAATCCTAGGACAGCGTCTTCAACCCTTGACGGATCGGCGGGGATGAAGGCTAGCTGGCGCGCAACTGGAGATCGTTATGCTTTTAGCCGCATTGATGGCCGGGGTTCTTCTGCAGGACGCGCCGCCGGCGTATCCGCCTACCCCTCAGCAGTTTTCGGGCCGACGCTCCGGCTTTGTTCAAGGCACGTTGAACGTCGCCGCCGGCGAACGGGCGACCCTGCGTCGGAATGCAAATGGAACCTATGACCTGATCAAGGTGGACCGCATCGAGGTTCGCGATGTCCTGCCGCCTGCGGAAGGCTCGCGCGCCCCGCTGAACGAGGCGGCGCCGGGAACGATCAGGTTCGGACTGCACGCGCGTCAGGATGTCGGATCGCTGTTGAAGGTCGAGAATAGCCAGGGCGAGGGGCTGAAGTATTCCGGCTTCATCGTGACGTATGTGGGCGGACAGGCGCGCGGACCTGCTGAAACCTCCGTCTGCACCGTGCCTTCGTGGATGACGAGCTACGAGCATTGGAACGAGCCCGTCATCCAGATCGTGGTCGCTGGCCTGCAGACGTCGACTGACGCCGTGCCGACGTGCCCGCCTCATGTGGAGAACTGACGGGCGCGTCGTGCAGGTCGTAGAGCGTCAGGCGGCCTGCAAGCCCGCCGCCACCGTATAGGCGGCTTCAGTCTTGGCGGCGACCTCGTCCAGGGTGACGCCGTCGGCGAGTTCGATCAGTTCAAGGCCGGCGCCGTCCGGCTTGACGTCGAAGGTGGCGAGGTCGGTGATGATGCGGCTGACGACGCCCGTGCCGGTCAGGGGAAGGGTGCAGGTTTTCAGCACCTTGGACTGGCCGTGTTTGTTGGCGTGTTCCATGACCACCACTACGCGCTTGACGCCCGCGACCAGGTCCATGGCGCCGCCCATTCCCTTCACCAGCTTGCCGGGGATCATCCAGTTGGCGATGTCGCCGTTCTGGGCCACCTCCATCGCGCCCAGGATCGACAGGTTGATGTGGCCGCCCCGGATCATGGCGAAGCTGTCGGCGCTGCTGAAATAGGACGACTCGGGGATCTCGGTGATCGTCTGTTTGCCGGCGTTGATCAGGTCGGGGTCCTCGTCGCCCTCATAGGGGAAGGGGCCCATGCCCAGCATGCCGTTTTCCGACTGCAGGGTCACGGTCATGCCGTCGGGGATGTAGTTGGCCACCAGGGTCGGGATGCCGATGCCCAGGTTGACGTAGAAGCCGTCCTGAAGCTCCTTGGCGGCGCGTTCGGCCAGTTGTTCGCGAGTACGAGCCATTATGCATTCCCCCCTTGGGCTACCGCTTCGCTGCTTGAGCCCGGCTCCCTCTGACGCACGGTGCGCTGTTCGATGCGCTTCTCGGACACGGTCTGGACCAGGCGGTCGACATAGACGCCCGGCGTGTGGATGTGGTCGGGGTCGATGGAGCCGACGGGGACGATCTCCTCGACCTCGACGACCGTGACCTTGCCGGCGGTGGCCATCATCGGGTTGAAGTTACGGGCGGTCTTGCGGAAGACCAGATTGCCGCGCTCGTCGGCCTTCCACGCCTTGACGATGGACAGGTCGGCGACCAGGCCCGTCTCCATGACATAGTCGCGGCCGTTGAAGTTGCGGACTTCCTTGCCCTCGGCGACCAGGGTGCCGACGCCGGTGGCGGTGAAGAAGGCGGGGATGCCCGCGCCGCCCGCGCGGATGCGCTCGGCCAGGGTGCCTTGCGGATTGAACTCAAGCTCCAGCTCGCCTGCCAGATACTGGCGTTCGAACTCTTTGTTCTCGCCGACATAGGACGAGATCATCTTGGCGATCTGGCGGGTGCCGAGCAGTTGGCCCAGGCCGAAGCCGTCGACCCCGGCGTTGTTGGAGATGACCGTCAGTCCCTTGACGCCGCTGTCGCGCAGGGCGGCGATCAGGTTCTCGGGAATGCCGCACAGGCCGAAGCCGCCGGACATGACCGTCATGCCGTCGAAGGTCAGCCCCTCAAGCGCGGACGTGACGTCAGCGTAGATCTTTCCCATCGCTCTCCCTTTTTTCATTGCCTGGTGAATATCGGCTGTTGACCACGCCTAACGCGGGGGCGGGCGGGGGGCAAGTCGGGGCGGCGATCCGACGCGGAGATTTTCAGACGGCCGTCGCGAAAAACAGAGTCTGAATCGTCTGAATGCTCTCGATCACGGTCGACAAAAAGAGAGTGCAATGTGTGCACTTCGTCTGAAAAGGCTGCGGCGCAGACGCCCGATGTCGGCATTCCAGGGCCGGGATTCAAGGGGCAGGCATCCGTCGGCGGCGGGCGGTCGTATTGCTGTGAAGCCCGCCGTTTCAGGCGATCGAGGATGCGCCGATGAACCTGACCAATGTCGCCATTCGCCAGCTTCAGGACGCGCCCTTTCCCGATTTCGTGACCCGTCCTGCCATCGACAGTCTGGTGACGGAGGCGCGCAAACGGCTGGATCGCGACAGGCCGCACGACGAGGCGGCGTTCGCGCAAGAGATGGCCCGCCGCGCCATCGCCGAACATACGGACGCGGCGAACCAGCAGCATTACGAACTGCCGCCCAAGTTCTTTCAGCTGTGTCTGGGCCGGCGGCTGAAATATTCCTGCTGCCTGTATCCCACCGGGCGCGAGACGCTGGATCAGGCGGAAGAGGCGGCGCTGGCCGAAACCTGCGCCAATGCCGATCTGGGGGACGGGCAGACGATCCTGGAGATGGGCTGCGGCTGGGGTTCGCTGTCGCTGTGGATGGCCGAGACCTATCCGAACGCCCGGATCACGGCGGTGTCGAACAGCCACGGCCAACGCGGCCATATCGAGGCCCAGGCGGCGGCGCGGGGGCTGACGAACCTGACGGTCGTCACACAGGACATGAACGCCTTCGACACCGAGCAGCGGTTCGATCGCATCGTCTCGGTGGAGATGTTCGAACATATGGCCAATTGGCGCGCCCTGCTGACCAGGGCGAAGGGCTGGCTGAAGCCTGACGGGCGGATGTTCATTCACGTCTTCACCCACCGCGACGCCCCCTATCGGTTCGACCACACCGACAGCGGCGACTTCATCGCCCGGCACTTCTTCACTGGCGGCGTCATGCCCAGCCATGGCCTGATCCGGCAGTTTCCCGACCTGTTCGCGGTCGAGCAGGACTGGACGTGGAACGGCGGCCATTATGCGAAGACGGCCGAGAACTGGCTGGCCAATATGGACCGGAACGCCGACCGGGTCGCGGTGTTGATGCGAGAGACCTATGGCGACGAGGCCCGGCTTTGGACCCGGCGCTGGCGGCGGTTCTATCTGGCGACGGCGGGCCTGTTCGGCAACGACGAGGGCCGGACCTGGGCGGTCAGCCATTACCGACTGAAACCTGTTTGAGGACACGAGCATGATCAAATATGTCGCGGCCTATCTGGGGGCCGGCCTGACTTTCGCCGCCATCGACTTCGTCTGGCTGACCACCATGACCGACCGGCTCTACAAGCCGGTCATCGGGTCGATCATGGCCGACAAGCCGGACATGAAGGCGGCCGTGACCTTCTATCTGATCTCCATCGCCGGGACGGTGTTTCTGGCCATCGCGCCGGCGCTGAAGGACGGAAACTGGACGCGGGCCGCGCTGAACGGGGCGGTGCTGGGCTTCGTGGCCTACGCCACCTATGACCTGACCAATCAGGCGACCCTGTCGGTGTGGCAGACGAAACTGACGCTGATCGACTTGATGTGGGGCACGGTCCTGACCGCCGCGTCCGCGACGGGCGGCTATTTCGCCGCGCGCTGGGCCGAGGGACGTTTCGGCTGATCCCAAGCCCAGGCGACGCCCTTGCCGGGCTGCGTCTTGCGTGTGTAACGTCCCGCCAAGGTTGAGTGTCGGGGGCGGCAGTTGGGGCGGGAGCGGCGGCTAGGACTGTCTGCGCGTAGCGTGGCCGACGCCGGCTGGCTGTATGTCGCCCACATCGCCCGATACGCCGCGCCGCTGCTGCTTTATCCGGTTCTGACGCGACGGCTGGGGATCGAGGGGTTCGGCGTCTATGCGGCGGGTCTGTCGCTGGCGCTGATCGTCTCGGTGGTCGTGGACTACGGCCTGTCGGTGTCCGGCCCGCGCGACATCGCGGCGCGTCCGGCGGACAGGGGCGAGATCGTCGGCCGGGCCGTTGCGGTGCGGGTTCTGCTGGCGCCGCTCGCCGTCTGCGTCGGTCTGTGTCTATCGGCCCTGACCCCCGTGCCGGGCGGCGCGACCGGGGCGACGGCCGTGGCGATCCTGCTGGGCGTCGGTCAGGGCGCCGGCCTGCTGTGGTATTTTCAGGGGATCGGGAATCCGGCGCCGATGGCGATGCGCGAGGTCGGCTTCATGCTGGCGGCGGCCCTGATCATCCTGGCGTGGCCGGGGTTGGGCGTGGCCGGGGCCCTGGCGATGCAGGCGGCCGGGGTCTGGTGCGGGGTGGCGGTCGGCGTCGTGGGGGTGTGGCGCAGGGAGCGGATCGCGCGGCCGTCGTGGTCGTCGGTGGTCGCGGCGTTGCGGGACGGTGGGCCGCTGTTTCTCAGCCGCGCGGTGATCGCGGCCTATACTGGCGCGGCCGTGTTCGCGGTCGCCGTTCTGGCCGGGCCGGCGCAGGCGGCCCTGTATGGGGTCGCGGATCGGCTGGTGTCCGCCGCAGGGTCGCTGATGCGGCCGCTGGCGGGGGTGATCGCGCCCCGGATCGCCGGCCTGTTGACCCATGATCCGGTCGCGGCCTTTCGCACCGCGCGGTGGACGCTGATCGGCGTCTTCGGCGCGGCGGCGGTCGTGGCCGCAGGTTTGACAGTCGCGGCGCCGATGTTGATGCGCGGCCTGTTCGGCGCGGGCTTCATGGGGGCGAAGACGCCCTTGCGTCTGCTGGCCGCGACCCTGCCGCTGGTGGCGATCAGCCAGGTGCTGGGCCTTCATCTGATGACGTCGCTGCGGATGGACGGGCGGTTCGCGGCGATGACGGCGGCGGGGTGCGCGGCGACGCTGGGGGCGGCGTGGGCGCTGGCCCCGGCTTTCGGCGCCGTCGGCATGGCCGGGGCCAGGATCGTCGGCGAGGCGGCGGTCGTCGTGATCTGCGCGGCCTGTCTGAAAGGCCACTGGGGCGCGCTGTTTCCCGCACGGAGCCGTCATGTCCCGGCGGTATGACTGGATGGTGGTCGGGGCGGGGTTCACCGGGGCGGTGGTCGCCGAACGGCTGGCGCGCGGTCTGGATCAGCGCGTGCTGGTGATCGACCGGCGCGATCATGTCGGGGGCAACGTCCATGATCGTCGCGACGAGGGCGGGCGGCTGATCCACCCCTATGGGCCGCACGTCTTTCACACCAACAGCGACCGCATCTTCGACTATCTGAGCTGGTTCACGGCCTGGCGACCCTATGAACATCGGGTGCGGGGCTGGATCGACGGGCGGCTGGTTCCGTTGCCGTTCAACCTGACGTCCCTGCGGATGCTGTTCCCCGAGGCGACGGCGGCGAGATTGTCCGAGCGGCTGGTGCGGGCGTTCGGCCCCGACGCGCGGCCGACCATCCACGATCTGAGGGCGGCGGCGGACGACCCCGATCTGAGGCTGGTCGCCGACTATGTGTTCGACAAGGTCTTCGCCGACTATTCGGCTCGGCAATGGGGCGTGCCGGTCGGGGATCTGGACCCCGCCGTCCTGGCCCGGGTGCCGGTGGTGGTCGGGCAGGACGACCGCTATTTCACCGATCGTCATCAGGCCATGCCGCGCGACGGCTATTCGGCCCTGTTCGCGCGGATGCTGGATCACCCGAACATCCATGTGTCGCTGAACACGAAGATGGCCGAGGTCGAGCCGACGGCGTGGGACCGGATGGTCTATTGCGGGCCGCTGGACGACTATTTCGGCCGGTCGGCGGGCGCCTTGCCCTATCGCAGCGTCCGGTTCGCGCATCGGGCCGTGGACGTGCGCGACGGTCTGCCGGTGGGTACGGTCAACCACCCCCAGGCGCCCGACTTCACCCGCGTCACCGATTTCCGCCATCTGACGGGGGAGGCGGGGCCGACGACCGCCCTCGTCGCGGAATATCCGATGGCCCACACGCCCGGCGTGACCGAGCCGCATTATCCGGTCCTGTCCGAGGCGTCGGGGCGGCTGGCGGACGAATACAGGGCGATGGCGCGGACGCTGGCGGGCAAGGTCTGGTTCGCCGGGCGGCTGGCGGACTTCCGCTACTACAATATGGACCAGGCGGCAGGGCGGGCGCTGAGCCTGGTCGAAAAGACACTGGCGCCGGCCGTGGCGGGGATGGCGGCGTGAGGTCGCCCGTCGTCTTCGCCGTGGTGGTGACGTGGAACCGGCGCGCCCTGCTGGAGCAATGTCTGGCGCATCTGATCGCCCAGACGCGGCCGTGCGACGGCCTGATCGTGGTGGACAACGCCAGCGACGACGGCACCGCCGAGATGCTGGCCGACGCCTGGGCCGGACGGGCGTCGGTGGTGCGGATGGCGACCAACACCGGCGGGGCGGGCGGGTTCAACGCCGGGGTTCGCGCGGCCATGCAGGCGGGGGCCGAACGGCTGTGGCTGATGGACGACGACGTGCTGGCCGCGCCCGATGCGCTGGAGGCCCTGTTGGCGGCGGAAGCGGCGCTGGTTGGAGAAGGCGCAGCGCCCGCCTTCCTGTGTTCAAGCGTCCGTTCGCCCGAAGGCCATCTGACCAATACGCCCGAGATCGACCGGCGGGAGAATGGGCTGGGCTATCCAGCCTGGGGCGAGCGTCTGGACCGGGGGCTGATCCCGGTGCGGCAGGCGACCTTCGTATCGCTGATGATCGGGCGGGCGGCGGTGGCGCGGCACGGCCTGCCGCTGGCGCCGATGTTCATCTGGGGCGACGATACGGAATATACGCTGCGACTGTCGCGCGACGGGCCGGGGCATCTGGTCGCTGCCAGCCGGGTGGTCCACGTCCGCGCCGCGCCGGGGCGGTTGAGCATAGAGACAGAGCCGGACGCGGAACGCGAGCGGCTGCATCGCTATCTGACGCGCAACGTCATACTGGCCAAGCGGCGGCACGAGGGGGCGGGGTCGGCGCTGCGCTATGCGGCGTCCCGGCTACGGATGGCGGGCGGACTGGTGCTGAAGGGGCGGTGGCGCAAGGCGGGGGTGCTGGTCGCCGGGGTGCTGGATGGCGCGCGCTTCGATCCCGAGGTCGAGTTTTGCGCGGGGCCGTAGCCGCCGGGCGTCGGCGCCGTCTGCGGTGGTCGCAGGTCACGGCGGCCTATGGGCGGACGTGTCTGGCGCTGCTGGGGATGGGCGCGACGGCGCCGCTGTTCCTGACGCCGGGACTGCTCAGCGGGCCGCGTCTGGGCGATCTGGCGCTGCTGATCGCCTTGCCGATGGCGGGGGTGGAGTTCGGGCGGATGACGCCGCCGCTGCGCGCCGTCGGCTGGGTCGCCGGCCTCTTCCTGACGGTCACGATGCTGGCGCAGCAGTCGGCGGTCGGCGCGTCGTTCGATGGCGGGGACGCCGCCTTCTGGTTTCGATGGATCGCGGCCAGCCTGGTCGCGCCGCCGGTCGCGGGCCTGCTGGTGCGGGATGAGGCGTGCCGGCGGCTGTTCTTCGCGGCGGTCCTGATCGGCGCGGCGGTTCATGTGGCGACCTCTGGCCTGTCGTTGCTGATCGGACGGGAGGTGTTGCAGGCCGTGGGACTGGCCTCGCCGCGCGCCATGGTCACGACCGCCGCGGCCCAGGTGCGGATCACGACCCTGGCCGAGCATCCGAACGCCGCCATGGCCATGATCGGACTGGCGGTTCCGGCGGGGATCGCCCTGGCGCGCGGGCGGTGGACGCGGAGCGTCGCGACCTGGGCCGGGGTCGCTCTGGCCCTTGCGGGGTTCGCGGGAACCCTGTCGCGCGCCGGTTTGGCGGCGGCGGGCGTGGCCTGGCTGGCGCGGATCGCGGTCGGTCGGCGGTGGCGCGAGCGGTTCAACGTCCCCGGCGCGGTTCTGGCGCTGTGCGTCGTCGCGGCGGGCGTGCTGATGCTGCAGGGCGGGGCCGATCTGGACGACGTGCGCTTCGCCGAACGGTTCGACCGGGCGGCGCTGGCGGACAATCTGGCCGGGCGGGTCGAGACCTGGCGCCGGACGCTGGATCAGGCGGCGGATCGGCCCTGGGGCGCGGGCTGGACGACGGCGCAGGAGATGGGCGCCGATCGCGCGGCGTCGGTCAGTCACAACGGCTATCTGTTCATGGCGCGGACGGTGGGGGCGGCCGCGGCGGTCGTGCTTCTGGTCCTGCATCTGGCGTCCGTTGCGCGGATGGACGCCTTTACGCCGCTGTCGGCCTGTCTGCTGGTCGCGATGCTGGCGGAGGACCTGACGCAGGGGGCGGGGTTCGTCTTTCTGTGTTGCCTCGTCGCCGCCCTGGTCTGGCGGAGGGCGACGCCGCCATGAGGGTGCTGATCGTCAACACCCTGTATCCCCCGGCCGACATCGGCGGGGCCGAGCGCAGCGTGGCGCAACTGGCCGAGGGGCTGGCCGCTGCGGGTGTGGAGACCTCGGTGCTGACCTTGTCGCCCGGAGACGCCGCCGTGGAGCGGACGGTGGGGGGCGTGGTCGTTCATCGACGGCGGTTGAGGAACCTGTACTGGCCCTATGACGGCGAGGCGCGCGCGGCCATGAAACGGGCGCTGTGGCACGGGCTGGAGGCCGCCAATCCGCTGATGGACGGCGTCGTGGATCGGGTGGCGGCGCAGGTCCAGCCCGATCTGGTCCATCTGCATCTGACGACCGGGTTTTCGCAGTCCGTCCATCGCGCGGCGGCGCGGCGGGGCCTGCCGCTGGTCCAGACCCTGCGCGACTGGTCGATGATGTGCGCGCGGGCGTCAATGTTTCGGCAGGGGGCCCGTTGCTCGCGGCGGTGCGCGTCCTGCGTCATGCTGACGGCCGGGAAGCGGGCGCGGTCGCAAGGGGTCGATCATGTGATCGGCCTGAGCCGCCCGGTTCTGGAGGCGCATCGCGACGCCGGCTATTTTTGTGACAGCGCCGGCTCGGTCATCGGCAACGCCGCGCCTGAAAGGGCGCCGACGCGGCGGCCGGGGTGGTCGAGGGAGCCGGTGCTGACCTTCGGGTTCCTGGGGCGGGTCGAGGCGGAAAAGGGGATCGAAACCCTGTTGCGCGCGACGACGCGGCTGAAGGGGGACTGGCGGCTGAGGATCGGGGGGCGCGGCGATGCGGCCTATTCGGCGCGGCTTCGGGCCGAGTTTCCCGACCCGCGCATCGTTTGGCTGGGACAGGTCGGTGCGGGCGACTTCTGGCCGACGGTGGACGTGCTGGTCGCGCCGGCGCTGTGGGCCGAGCCGTTCGGGCGGGCGGTGGCGGAGGCGGTGCAGCAGGGGCGGGGCGTCATCGCTTCGCGCATCGGGGGCCTGCCCGAGGCGGCGGAGGGGGCGGGGGCGTCGGCCTTGGTCCAACCCGGCGATGTCGCGGCCCTGGCGCAGGCCATGCAGGCGGCGATGTCAGAGCCTGAACGCTGGCGGTTCGCCGCATCCGGGCCGTCGCGCTGGACCGAGGCGGCGGTGGTCGAGGCGCATCTGGCGATCTATGACCAACTGCTGTCCAGGAGGGCGTCGAGGACTGCGGCGGATCGGGACCAGCTGTAGGCGTCGGCGCGGCGTCGGCCCGCTTCGAGACGTGCGAGGGCCGGGGTGTTCAGCAGCGTCTGCATATGCTCGGCCAGGGCGGCGTCGTCGGTCGGGTCGAAATAGAAGGCCGCGTCGGCGCAGACCTCTCTCGTCGCGGGAATGTCGGAGGCGATCACCGGGCAGCCGTGGACCATGGCCTCCAGCGGCGGGATGCCGAAGCCTTCGTAGAGGCTGGGGAAGATTAGCCCCGTCGCGCCCCGCAGCAGGGCGGCGATCTCCCGATCCGTGCGGCGACCGGCCCGGACGATGCGCGGATCGTCGGGCGCGGTCGATGCGTGGGCCACGCCGGTCAGACGGGCGCCGACCCGCACCAGCCGGATGTCTGGATCGGGAAGGCGGGCCAGGGCGCGGGCGGCGACGGCCAGGTTCTTGTTCGGCGTCTGATTGCCGATGCAGACGAAATAGCGGCGGCCGGGCAGGTTCAACGCCCGCAGGACATCTGTGTCCGGGACGATGTCTCGCAGGTGGTCGGCGCTGTTCGGGGCGACAGCGATGGCGTCGGGCGACAAGTTCAGCACGGCCGCCAGTTCGGCCCGGGAAAAGCGCGAGACGGTGGCCAGTCGCGCGCGTCTGGCCAGTCGTCGATCCAGGACGCGATGCGCCAGGACGTAGCGAGGCTTGAACAGGTCGGGCCGGCGAAAGACGGCGGCGTCATGGATCACAACCACTTGTCGCGAATGTCCGACGGGGCCGGCGCCGCAGAGGGACAGCAGGCGATGGTCGCGCGCGGCCTCGGCTAGGCGGACCTGTTCCCACAGATGGCCGACGACGCCCGGAAGGCGATAGACGGGAATTCGATCAAGGGGCAGGGGATCGGCGCCGTTGGGGACCATGAGCCGGTAGCGACGGTCGGCGTTCGGCAGGCGATCCAGGGCGCGGACGATCTCGCGGGCGTAGCGCTGCACGCCGCTGAGGGGCTGGGTCAGGAACCGCCCGTTGATCAGGATCGGCTCATCCACCCAGGCGGCGCCGCTGGAAAGCCTGACGATAGATGTCCGCCGTCCGAGCGGCCATCTGCGCGGCCGAGGGCAGGGCCGCCGGACGGAGCCCTGGCGGGCGGGACAGGGCGGACAGGATGGACTGGGCGATGTCTTCGGCGGGCGCATCCGTCGGCAGGCGGTCGATCCGCGCGCCGGAAGCGATCAGGCGGCTGGTCCCGCCGACCTCGGTCGCGACAATGGGCAGGCCAAGCGCGGCGGCCTCGATCAGGGCGTAGGCGTCGGCCTCATAGCGGCTGGTCAGGGCGAACAGGTCGAAGCCCGCCATCAGCCCGCGCGCATCCGCCGCGCCCAGCAGACGCACGGCGTCGCCGCCTTCGTTCGCTGTGGCGGCGGCCAGGTCGCCCTGTCCGATCATGACGCCCACAAGGCGAGGGGCGGCGCGTCTGGCCATCCGCACGGCCCGGGCGAACCGCAGCGGATCCTTCTGGCGACACAGGCGGCCCACGAAACCCACGACCACGGTGTCGTCCGAAACGCCCATGAGCCGGCGGGCGGCGGCGCGGTCGGGTTGCGGTGGGGCGGCCAGACCGTTCGGCGCGACGTGCAGACGATCCCGGGGCAGGCCCCATCGGCGGGCGACGGCTGCCTCTTCGGTCGAGACGGCGATGACGGCGTCGGTCGTTGCGTGGGCCAGAACACACTCCGCGACGCCGGCCGCGACCCTGGACAGGCCCCCGGCGTCCATCATCGGCAGGGCGTGGGGCGTATAGATTTTGGCGGCGCCCGGCGCACGGGCCAGGCGGATAAGGGCTCCGGCCTTGGCGCTGTGGCCATGCAGGATTTCGAACGGCCCCCGCCGGGCGATCAGTCGGTTCAGGGCCCTGAGGGCCGGGATGTCCCAGGGACCGACGGCGCGACGCAAGGGTAGCCGTTCGAGGGCGGTCAGGGGCAGGGCCGCGACCTCGGCCTCGAACCGCGGTTCGGCGCGCAGGGGCGAATAGGCGAGGGCGACCTGGTGTCCGGCGTCGATCAAGGCCTGGGTCAGGTCGACGACTTGACGTCCCGAGCCACCGCCGGACGGCTCGATGACCTGAAGAATACGCACGCCAGTCGTCCCCCGACGATGGATCAGTTCTGCAACTGAAGGCCATCGTCGGAAAACGTCAAGATTGTGTTCCTAGTTGACCGTCGCCTTGACGATCTTGCCGGGGCTGCGCGGCGGCTCGCCCTTGGGCAGGGCGTCGACGTGTTCCATGCCCGATTCGACCTGGCCCCAGACGGTGTACTGGCGATCCAGGAAGGTGGCGTCGTCGAAGCAGATGAAGAACTGCGAATTGGCGCTGTTGGGGTCCGAGGTGCGGGCCATGGAGCAGACGCCGCGCACGTGCGGCTCGGCCGAGAACTCCTGCTTCAGGTTCGGCTTCTTGGAGCCCGAGGTGCCGGTGCCGGTCGGATCGCCGCCCTGGGCCATGAAGCCCGGAATTACGCGGTGGAAGACCACGCCGTCGTAGAAGCCTTCCTGGGCCAGTTCGGTGATGCGTTCGACATGGCCGGGGGCCAGATCGGGGCGCAGCTTGATGACCACGTCGCGGGCTTCGCCGTCGCCGGTGTCCAGGGTGAAGGTCAGGGTGTCGGCCATGTCGGTCGTCCTCTTTGGGTTGATTTGAGGCGGGACATAGCCCGCAACGCCGGTCGGGGCTATGTGGGAACGATGAACGAGGACGAAAAGCCCCCCGAACGCCGCCGCATGGTGCGTCCCCCCACCGGCGGGACCGCCGCCGGACGCGGCATGGGCACGAAGATGAAGACGGCCGACACCAAGTCGATGTCGAGCCAGCAGTGGATCAAGCGCCAGTTGTCGGACAAATGGTCCGAGAAGGCGCGGGCCGAGGGCTGGCGCTCGCGCGCGGCCTTCAAGCTGATCGAGATCGACGACAGGTTCCGTCTGATCAAGCGCGGGTCGCGGGTGATCGACCTAGGCGCCGCGCCGGGCGGCTGGCTGCAGGTTGCGGTGGATCGCGGGGCGGCGGCGGTGGCGGGCGTGGACCTGCTGATGATCGAGCCGGTGCCGGGCGCCACGATAATCCAGGCCGACTTCACTCATCCGGGCGTGGACCAGCAACTGCTGGAGGCCATCGGCGGGCCGCCTGACCTGGTGCTGTCGGACATGGCGCACAACACCGTGGGCCACCGCCAGACGGACCATCTGAAGATCATCGCCCTGATCGAGATCGCCGCCGACTTCGCCATCCGCACCCTGCGGCCCGGCGGCAGCTTCGTGTCCAAGAACTTCCAGGGCGGGGACGCCGGCGGGGTTCTGGCGCGGCTGCGCGAGGAGTTCGAGACGGTGAAATACGTCAAGCCGGCGTCCAGCCGGAAGGACAGCGCCGAGGTGTTTCTGGTGGCGCTGAACAAGCGATGACCGAGGCCGCCGTCCGACAGGCGTTCGCGGATCAGGCGGTGATCTGCACCGCTGCGGGGGCGCCGTTCACCGGACGGGTCTGTCGGCTGATCGGAGAGCGGTTGACGGCCGAAGGCGAGGTCGGGCGGCGGGTGCTGGGCTGGACCGGCGTGGCTTCGCATCAGGGGGACGCCCTGCCGCTGCGGCTTATGGGCGGGTTGCACGCCCTGGCGCGGTCGGGACGAGACAAGGCGCTGTCGGCAATTTATCCTCCGGCGACGGCGCCCGATGACGAGGCGGTGTGGTCGATGGTCGGGCGGGTCTTGGTCGAGCAGGCCGCGTTTCTGTCGCCCTGGCTGGATGGCCCGCCGCAGACCAATGAGGTGGGCCGGTCGGCCGCCCTGATGGCGGGCCTCCTGGTGCTGGCCGATCGGTTCGGCCTGCCGTTCGCGCTGTATGAACTGGGCGCCAGCGCGGGGCTGAACACCGTGCTGGATCGTTATTCTTATCGTCTGGGGGAGATCGAGGCGGGGATGGTCGGGTCGCCCGTGCGGTTGACGCCGACCTGGACCGGCGTCTCGCCGCCCAGGGGCGATGTCGAGATCGCGCGGAGAGCCGGCGTGGATCGCAATCCGCTGGACGTGCGCGACCCGGCGACCCGTGCGCGACTGGCCGCCTATGTCTGGGCGGATCAGCGCGAGCGGCTGGCGCGGCTGGAGGCGGCGCTGGATCTGGCGGCCGCCGATCCACCGCCTATCGACCAGGCCGACGCCGCCGACTGGCTGGAGGCGAATTTGTCGACGGCGCCCGAGACGGGCGTCTGTCGCGTCGTGATGCACACCATCGCCTATCAGTATTTCTCGCCCGAGGGGCAGGCCCGTATTCGCGCCCGCCTCGCCGCGACGGGCGCAAGGGCGACCGAAGACGCGCCTCTGGCCTGGCTGAGTTTCGAGGCCATGTCGGACACTGTGGACCGGCGGCCGACGCTCGATCTGACCGTCTGGCCCGGCGGCGAGACGCAACGCCTGGCGATCTGTCAGCCGCATGGCGCCGAGATCGACTGGAAGATTTAGGCCGCAGCGATCAGGGCCCGGCGGGCCTCGATCCGCGTCCAGATGCGGTCGTGCAGGGTGAAGAAGACCGTCTGCACCAGAGGCTCGATCATGCCGATGGCCAGGGCCGTGCGGATGTCGTGCGTCAGGGCGAAGGCGACCGAGACGGCGACGGTGAAGTGCATGACGCCATAGGTCAGGGTCTTCATCGCGATTTGTCGGAACGAACGGGGCAGGGCGTGGCTGTGGGCGGCGTGATCGTGGACGCGGGCCTGTTCCTGCGGCGACATGACGTCCAGGCGGGCGGCGACGGCCTCGGTCGCCTCTTCCAGCCCCGACGCCATGCGACGGCGTTCGATGCGGTGCCAGACGCGGTCGTGGATGGAATAGGCCAGCGTCTGGAAGATCGGCTCGACCACCCCGACCGCCAGGGCGACGCGCCAATCGCGGGTGATGACGAAGGCCGTCAATATGGCCACCACCAGGTGCATCAGCCCGTAGCTGGCGATCTTCATCGCCAGTTTTCGCGCGGTGCTGAGGATCATGCCGACCATGCGATCAGAATGGTGAGGGGCCGCGACGGTTGCAAAGCAATAAAATCTATCGCGGCGATAAGGAGCGTCACCTTTTGAAGGAAGATAAGACGGTTGCTAGAAACGCAGCAAAGCCCATCCTGAAAAAGAAGTCTTTGAGCACGATAGGCCAAGCGAGCTTTGTTTCGATTTCAGCTAAGCGGCTACGCTTGCGTGCTTCCGCTCCGGTCGCATCGGCCACATCCTTTCTGGCCTTCAGTTCAGCCAGGATGGCAGCTTCTTGGGCCGCTCTAACCGCCTTCGATTTTCGCGCCGCAGTCATGACGATCTCGTTGTTTAAGCGGCAATCGAAATGTCACGACATGTCTGACACAAGAATGCACCGTGCTCGACGGTCTCATGCCTTCCACCGCCGCAACGCGGTCAGCGCGTTTTTTTGATGGTCGCATCATGGGGTGGGTGGACGGTAAAATCTTGGGGGCCTTGTTGTGCGGTGCGGTCCTGACAACACGGAAAATCAGTCGGCGTAGCCCTTGCCCCCGACCCCCGCATCCCGTTATACGCGGCCCGCAAAACGGAGACTCCCCCATGGAGATACGCGAAGGACTAACCTTCGACGATGTTTTGCTGGAACCCGGCCCGTCCGAGTTCATGCCGGCGATGGTCGATGTCTCGACCCAGCTGACGCGCGACATCAAATTGAACATCCCGCTGCTGTCGTCTGCGATGGATACGGTGACGGAAAGCCGTCTGGCGATCGCCATGGCGCAATCCGGCGGCCTGGGCGTGCTGCACCGGAACATGACCATCGAGGAGCAGGCCGATCAGGTCCGCGCCGTCAAACGCTATGAAAGCGGGATGGTGGTCAATCCGGTCACGGTCGGCCCCCGGACCACGCTGGGCGAGGTGCGCCAGATCGTCGAGGCCAGGAAGATCACCGGCTTCCCCGTCGTCGATCCCGACACCGGCAAGCTGGTCGGGATGCTGACCCACCGCGACATGCGGTTCGAGAGCGACCTGAACGTCACCGCCGCCTCGCTGATGACCACGGGCGACCTGATCACGGTGCGCGAGGGCGCCAGCCGTGAAGAGGCCCGCGAACTGCTGCGCACCCGCAAGATCGAGCGGGTCATCGTGGTGGACGAGGATTATCGGGCCGTCGGCCTGATCACCATGAAGGACATCGAGAAGGCCCAGGCCTTCCCCAACGCCGCCAAGGACGAGCAGGGCCGCCTGCTGGTCGGCGCCGCCTCCACCGTCGGGGACGCCGGGTTCGAGCGCGCCATGGCCCTGGCCGACGCGGGTTGCGACGTGGTGGTGATCGACACCGCCCACGGCCATTCCGCCTCGGTCGCCCAGGTGGTCGAACGCATCAAGCGCGAGAACAACCGGCTGCAGATCATCGCCGGCAATGTCGCCACCTATGACGCCACGCGCGCCCTGATCGACGCGGGCGCCGATGCGGTGAAGGTCGGCATCGGCCCGGGCAGCATCTGCACCACCCGCATCGTCGCGGGCGTGGGCGTGCCGCAGCTGACGGCGGTGATGGACTCCGCGCGCGCCGCCAGGGGCACGGGCGCCTCGGTCATCGCCGACGGCGGCATCAAATATTCGGGCGACCTGGCCAAGGCCATCGCGGCCGGGGCGAACGTGGCCATGATGGGCTCGATGTTCGCCGGCACCGACGAAAGCCCCGGCGAGGTCTTCCTGTACCAGGGCCGCAGCTACAAATCCTATCGCGGCATGGGTTCGGTCGGGGCGATGGCGCGCGGATCGGCGGATCGGTATTTCCAGAAGGAAGTCTCGTCCGAGAAGCTGGTGCCCGAGGGCATCGAGGGCCAGACCGCCTACAAGGGGCCGATTGCGCCGGTGCTGCACCAGCTGGTCGGCGGGCTTCGCGCCTCGATGGGCTATGTCGGCGGCGCGACGATCCCCGACTTCCAGGAACGCGCCCGCTTCGTGCGGATCACCGGCGCGGGCCTGCGGGAAAGCCATGTCCACGACGTGATGATCACGCGCGAGGCGCCGAATTACCGGCAAGGATAATGTTTTAGTTCGTCATCCTCGCCCTTGTGGCGAGGATCCATACTCCCGGTGTTCGATGGTTGGTCCCCCGACGTCAGCGGCCCGTGTTTATGGATCCCAGGCACAAGGCCTGGGATGACGCTGTTGAGGATAAGGCCATGACGACCGAACTGACCTATCTGGCCCTGACGCTGATCCTGGCGCTGGTCCAGGTCTTCCTGCCCGCGGGCGCGCGGACGGCCGAGTTCGGTTCGAAATGGAATGCGGGCGCGCGCGACGTCACGCCGACGTCGACCCGCCCGCTGACCGGCCGTCTGGAACGGGCCCAGGCCAATCTGTTCGAGACCCTGCCGCTGTTCATCGGCGCGGTGCTGATCGCCCATGTGATCGGCGCCGCCGGCCCCCTGACCGTGTGGGGGACGGCGCTCTATTTCTGGGCGCGCGTCGTCTATGTGCCGCTCTACGCCTTCGGCGTTCCCTATGTCCGGTCGCTGGTCTGGGTGGTCTCGCTTGCGGGGCTGGTCATGGTGCTGGCGTCCCTGTTTCTTGTCTGAAAGCCTGTCTTGACCCCAGCCGCCCGTCTCGCCGCCGCCGCCTCCGTCCTGGACTCCATCGCCCAGGGCCGCCAACCGGCCGAGGCCGTCCTGAAAGCCTGGGGCGGCGCCAATCGCTACGCCGGGTCCAAGGACCGTCGCGCCATCGCCGACCGCGTCTATAAGGTGCTGCGCGCGCGCGGCCGCCTGTCGTGGATCATGGGCGGACGCGAGGACGGCCGGGCGCTGGTCATCGGCTCGCTGCACGCCATCGACGGCCTGTCGCTGGAAGAGATCGAGGCCCTGCATTCGGGCGACGGCTATGGTCCGCGCCCGCTGTCGAAGCAGGAGCGCAGCCGCATCACGGCGGGGCAGGGCGAGCTGCCCGGCTGGGTCGCGGCGGGCCTGCCCGAGTTCGTGGTCGAGGATTTCAAGGCCACCTTCGGCGACCGCTGGGCCGAGGAAGCCCACGCCCTGATGGCGCCGCGCGCGCCCATCGACCTGCGCGTCAACGGCGCCGTCGCCACGGTGCAAGAGGTCGAGGCCGAACTGCGCGAAGCCGGTCTGGAGCCGTCGCGCACGCCCTGGTCCGAATGGGGCCTGCGCCTGCCCAGCGAGCCGCCGCCCAACATCCAGGCGCTGGATGGTTTCAAGGTCGGCCGGTTCGAGATTCAGGACGAGGGCAGCCAGGTTGTCTGCTGGCTGGCGGGCGCCGAACCCGGCGCGACGGTGGTGGATTACTGCGCCGGCGGCGGCGGCAAGACCCTGGGGCTGGCGCAGGCCATGGGCGGGCAGGGGAAACTGGTCGCGTCCGATGTCGTGAACAAGCGGCTGGAGAACATCCGGCCCCGCCTGCAACGCGCGGGCGTCGAGGCGGATCTGGTCCTGATCGGCCAGAACGGCGGCGGTCTGGAGGATTTGAACGGGCAGGCCGATCTGGTGCTGGTCGATGCGCCCTGTTCCGGCTCCGGCACGTGGCGTCGCCGCCCCGAGGACGCCTGGCGTCTGACGGCGGAGGAGGTCGAGAAGCTGCACGGTCTGCAGGTCCGTATCTTGGGCCAGGCGGCCAAGCTGGTGAAGCCGGGCGGACGTCTGGCCTATGTCACCTGTTCGATGCTGGCGCGCGAGAACGAGGCCAGCGCGGACGCCTTCGAGGCCGCCCACCCCGAGTTCCGTCCCGTTCCGCTCATTCCCGGCGAAGCGGGAGAGGCGAGAGGATTCCTGACCCAGGCGGCCGGGACGAAGTTCGCCGAACTGGCGTCCGGCGCGCGCCTGCGCCTGTCGCCCGCATCGGCCGACACTGACGGCTTCTTCATCGCCCTGTACGAGCGCACGGCGTGACGGCGGCGCGGCTGGAGCGGCATGGCGAGGTCTCGGTCCTCTATGTCATGGCGGCCCCGGCCGAGTACGGCGATCACCTGCGCGCCCGCATCCAGCCGCTGATGACCGGCATCGGCCCGGTCGAGGCCGCGGTCGCCTTGACCGCCGCCCTGGCGCGGCTTGAGGCGGCGGGCGACTTGCCCGACCTGATCGTGTCGCTGGGGTCGTGCGGATCGCGGGTCTTGGAACACGCCGCCGTCTATCAGGCCGCGTCGGTCGCCTATCGCGACATGGACGCCAGCCCGCTGGGCTTTCCGAAAGGGGTGACGCCGCTGCTGGACCAGCCTGCGGTCCTGACCCTGCCATGCCCCATTCCCGGCGCGCCGGTCGCGCGCCTGTCGACCGGCGCAAACGTCGTGTCCGGCGCCGCCTATGACGCCATCGACGCCGAGATGGTGGACATGGAGACCTGGGCCCTGGTCCGCGCCGCCCAGACCTTCGGCCTGCCTCTGATCGCGCTTCGCGGCGTGTCGGACGGCCGGGCCGAGCTGAAGGCGCTGGAGGACTGGACCGCCACCCTGCACCACGTCGATCGCAATCTGGCCGTCGCGCTGGATCGGCTGATCGCCGTGCTGGAGGCCGACGGCCTCGCCGCCCTTGAAATCCCGGCCCTACAGGGCCAAGACCCCGCGCAACGCTCCCCGGATTCGATCACGTCATGACCACGCCGCACCAAAAGGTTCTCATCGTCGATTTCGGCAGTCAGGTGACGCAGCTGATCGCGCGCCGCCTGCGCGAGGCCAGCGTCTATTGCGAAATCCATCCGTTCCAGAAGGCCGAGGCCGCCCTGGCCGCCATGAAACCGGCGGCCATCATCCTGTCGGGCGGTCCCGAGAGCGTCCACGAGGAAGGCAGCCCCCGCGCGCCGCAGGGCGTGTTCGAGGCGGGCGTGCCGGTTCTGGGCATCTGCTACGGCGAGATGACCATGTGCGAGCAACTGGGCGGCAAGGTCGAGGGCGGCCATACGCGCGAGTTCGGCCGCGCCGAGATCAAGGTGGAAAAGACCTCGCCCTTGCTGGCCGGTCTGGCCCCGGTCGGCGAAGAGGAAACCGTCTGGATGAGCCACGGCGACAAGATCGTCGCCATCCCGCAGGGCTTCGACGTGGTCGCCTCGTCCGACGGTTCGCCCTATGCGGTGATCGCAGACGAGACGCGCCGCTTCTATGGCGTGCAGTTCCACCCGGAGGTGATGCACACCCCGCGCGGCCACCAGATGCTGAAGAACTTCACCCACGGCATCGCGGGCCTGAAGGGCGACTGGACCATGGCCGCCTATCGCGACGAGAAGATCGCCCAGATCCGCGAACAGGTCGGCGACGCCAAGGTGATCTGCGGCCTGTCTGGCGGCGTGGATTCCTCGGTCGCGGCGGTCCTGATCCACGAAGCCATCGGGGACCAACTGACCTGCGTCTTCGTCGACACCGGATTGCTGCGTAAGGACGAGGCGAAACAGGTCACGACCCTGTTCAGGGAACACTATAATATCCCGCTGGTGCATGTTGATGCGTCGAAGGAATTTCTGGGCGAACTGGCCGGTCAGTCGGACCCGGAAACCAAGCGCAAGATCATCGGCCGTGTCTTCATCGAGATTTTCGACCGCGAGTCCGCCAAGATCGAAGGCGCCGAATTCCTGGCTCAAGGCACCCTCTATCCCGATGTGATCGAGAGCGTCTCCTCGTCCAGCGGCAAGGCCCACGTCATCAAGAGCCACCACAATGTCGGCGGCCTGCCCGACTATATGAAGCTGAAACTGGTCGAGCCTTTGCGCGAACTGTTCAAGGACGAGGTGCGCGCCCTGGGCCGCGAACTGGGCCTGACCGACGCCTTCGTGGGCCGCCATCCGTTCCCCGGTCCGGGCCTGGCCATCCGCATCCCCGGCGAGATCACCCCCGACGCCGTGGCCACGCTCCAGGACGCCGACGCCATCTATCTGGACGAAATCCGCAAGGCCGGGCTCTATGACGACATCTGGCAGGCCTTCGCCGTCCTGCTGCCGGTCAAGACCGTCGGCGTCATGGGCGACGCCCGCACTTACGAAAAAGTCCTGGCCCTGCGCGCCGTCACCTCCACCGACGGCATGACCGCCGACTTCTACCAATTCCCCTGGGACATCCTGGCCAAGACCGCCACCCGCATCATCAACGAAGTGCGCGGTGTGAACCGCGTGGTCTATGACGTGACGTCGAAGCCGCCGGGCACGATCGAGTGGGAATAAAGGCGGCCCCGTAGGTTCTATCGGTCGGTGTAGTTTTAAACGGTCCGGCAGTCTTAAGGTGGTAGGGCGGGTGGAAAAGCTCGACCTTTCCAGCGCTTCAGGTGTCCACTTTAAGCTGCACGCGGCATGTTGGAGACGACCGCATCACGAAGTCATTTGGCCGAGAATTGGTCTCTCATGGCCGAAGCAGACCGTCGAACGAGCAAGGTCGCAGAACTGCTGTTCATCCTCGCGCAGAAGGCGAGCGGCCTCCATGCCCTCCGACGTGGCCGAGGCGGCCAGCCGATCCGCCTCACTCTTGCACCAAAGCTGCGCCACGCCGTCGTGCATTCCGTCCACGCCCCTGTAGGCGACGTACTGACGCGCGAGTTCGCCGTCTTCCCCATGGAGCTGCACATAGCGCAGTAAACGGATATCGGCCGCCAGTCGGACGACGAGCGGGGCATGCACGTCATGCCAGTAGTCCAGAAACTCGCGATGCGTCAGGTCGGCTCGGCGGCGAATGGCGAGCGACATCTTCAGCATCGGCGTCAGCCCAAGCGCAGCGGCAGGGTTTCGATCATCCGCATCTGGTTGATGGTGCGGTAGGCGACGGGCCCCGCCGGCGTGATCGTGTCACAATGACGAAGGAGCGCGCCCATGAGGGTTTCCGACTCCAGGCGAGCAAGCATCTGACCGATGCAATTGTGGTCCGCGGCGCCGAAGGAGACATGACTTCCGGCGACGCGGCGGTCGATATCGAAGATGTCCGGAGCCTCCCAGGCTCTGGGGTCCCGGCCCGCAGCGCCAAGGAAGACGCCGATCTTGGTGTCGCCGTCGAGGGCGTACCCGGCCAGTTCGGTCGGCTCCAAGGTTGTTCGGAAGGTGACGTGAAACGGCGATTCCAGCCGGATCGCTTCGTCCAGCGCGATCTTGAGCTTCGTCGGTTCCTCCTTGAGCCGACGCCAGACATCCGGCTGCTCCGAGAGATTCTTCAGAAGGGCGCCGATGCCCGCGATCGTCGAGTCGGTGCCTCCGCGAACGAAGGCGCGAACGATGTTGGCGGCGACGCCCTGGCGCAGACGCCCCTCTTCCTCGGCGATGAACAACTGTTCCGAGACCGTGCCGGGAACGACATTCTCTCTGCGACAGGTGTCCGTCAGCCACTCAAGATAGGGCGTGCCGCCCGCGACAGCGGCGTGCCAGAGTGCATTCTTGGGGCCGGACTGGTTGAACATCATCAGCCCGATCGCGCGGATCGCCTCGGGCTCGAACCGGATGCCAAGCGCCTTGGGGAAGACTTCGAAGACGAACGCTTCGGCCAGGTCGGACATGGCCTCGACGTTCCGACCGACGAGGGTTTGCACCAGTCTGTCGGCCGCGGCTTCGAAATCGGCGCGCCAGGTCTTGATGACGACGGGCGACAGAATGCGCTGCACGGCCGAACGGACCGGGCCGTGGTCGGGCGGATCGACTTCCAGAAGCTCGCTCAGGGCGCGGGCGTCACCGGGCTTGCGGGCGTCGGCCAGACCCACCCCGCCGGTGGTGGTGAAGCGGGCGTAGTCCGAAAGCACTTCCTTGGCTTCCGCATGGCGTCCGACCGCATAGGCGCCATAGCGGGATAGACGGACGACTGGACCGGCCTCACGAAGGATCTCGTAAAAGCGGTCGGGCGATCGCAGCACGTCGTCGGCATAGGGATCGATGTCGATCTCTGGGGGTGTCCTGAGCCCTGTCGCAGCGTCCATGTCGAAGTCCTTCGCCAGTTCGCGGAAAGGGGCGGAGCCGGAAAGACGCCTAACGGCCCCGCCGAAGTTTCCGGGAGGAAAGCCTGTCCAGACTAGGTTGGACCGAACGCCGCGCCAGTCCCCTACGGCGGTGACTGAAGAAGCGCGCGCTTCTGTCCCCCGATCTTGGGACCGACATCCCGCAGGGGAACGCTAGGATTGGTCCGACAAAGGCGCTTCGGCGGCCCAGGATCTCAGGGCCGTCCACGTCATCCCAGCAGGTTCAATGATGCCTTCCATAACCGTCACGGATCAGTCCGGCCTGCAGCGCACGATCCATCCCGCATCGGGAACGTCCCTCATGGAGGCGCTCAGGAGCGCGGGATTCGATGAAATCCTGGCTCTGTGCGGCGGCAACTGCTCGTGCGCGACCTGTCATGTCTATGTCGATCAGGAGCATCTAGGCGTCTTCGGGGCGCCCTCGGCCGATGAGGACGATCTTCTGGACAGCAGTGACCATCGACAACCGAACTCGCGCCTGTCTTGCCAGCTTCTCGTCACGGAAGACCTGAACGGGCTTTCGATCACCATCCCGCCAGAAGGCTGAGCATGGCGATGCGACGAAGCGACGTTCTGATCGTCGGGGCGGGACACGGCGGCGCCCAGACGGCGATCGCCCTGCGTCAGCAAGGGTTCGAGGGCGACATCGAAATCGTAGCCGCCCAGGTCGAGGCCCCCTATGAACGGCCCGCCCTCTCGAAGGAATATCTGTCTGGAGACAAGTCGTTCGATCGTCTCCTGATCAGGCCGGAAGACTTCTGGCGGGAGCGAAGCATTCGAATGACGCTGGGGCGCCGCGTCGTCGAGGTTTCGTCGACGGATCGCCATGTCCGGCTCGACGACGGTCAGGTCATCGAGTTCGGGGCCCTCGTATGGGCTGCGGGCGGGACGCCTCGGCGACTGACCTGCCAAGGGCACGACGCCGATGGCGTTTACACCATTCGGGAGAAGGCAGACGTCGATCGACTGAACGCAGCTCTCGGCTTCAATCCGCGCGTCGTGATCATCGGCGGCGGATACATCGGTTTGGAGGCCGCTGCAGTTCTGGCCAAGTCAGGCAAGCCGCCCGTTCTTTTGGAAGCGGGCGAGCGGGTGCTCGCGAGAGTGTCCGCCGAACCGCTCTCTCGCTTCTTCGAGGCCGAGCATCGCCGCCATGGCGTGGATATCCGTCTATCGACGAGCGTCGTCTGCATCGAGACCGTGGGCGCGCGCGTCAGTGGCGTGCGGCTTGGCGACCAAACCGTCCTACCTGCCGAGGCGGTTATCGTCGGCGTCGGTCTGGCGCCAGCCGTGGAGATTTTGCAGGAGGCGGGCGCCGAGATGAGCGACGGCGTTCTCGTCGACGCCCTGTGCCGAACCAGTCTCGACGGCGTTTACGCCATCGGCGATTGCGCCCGGCATCCCAATGCTTATTCCGACGGCGGGCTGGTGCGGCTTGAATCGGTGCAGAACGCCAGCGACCAGGCGGTGACGGTTGCGCGCACCATCATGGGAGGCGACGAACCCTACGTCGCCTTGCCCTGGTTCTGGTCCAATCAGTACGATCTGAAGCTTCAGACCCTCGGGCTCTCGCAGGGGCACGATCAGGTCGTGGTTCGAGGCCGGCCGGATCAGCGGGCCTTCTCTGTCATCTATCTCAGAGACGGGCGCATGATCGCCATCGACTGCGTCAACGCGGTCAAGGACTATGTTCAGGCGCGGGCGTGGATACTCGATCGACGTTCGCCCGATGTGGAAGCGCTTCGCGATCCGCTGACGCCGTTGAAAGCCGTCCCGGCCGTCCCGGCCGCCCAGGCCCAGGGCTCGCACACACCCGTTTGACTTGCGCCTCAATCCATGGCGCGGACGCCGCCCGTGGCGACGAGATTCCTGCTGCGCCCGGAGGAAGTCAGGGTTCGCATAAGGCGACCCTTGCTGTCCCGCACAGCGGGGACATACCAGGATCGGCAAGGGTGGGAGAACGCTAGGCGGTTCAAAGCCTCGCGCAAAGTCGAGGCGAGCCAAGCGCCCAGGGGCGTCTATCCAAGGGAGGGATACACATGCGTTCTTCAACTCGGTTCAAGCGTTGTTTGTTCGGTGGTGTTTCAGCATTCGCCGTCTTCCTGCCTTTCGCGGCCGCCGCCCAGGCGCAGCAGACGCCAAACGCCGGCGAGGCCACCGAGGTCGATGAGATCGTCGTCGTGGCGCGCAGCCGTGGAGAAACGCTGATAAGCGTTCCCGTGGCGGTCAACTCCATCTCGCCGGAAACCCTGACCCGAAGCGTCGCCACCGATCTGACCAAGATCGCGGAGATCACGCCGTCGGTGATCATCAGTTCGACCAAGCAGACCGGCGGCGGGTCCATCGGAATGCGCGGCATCAGCTCGCCGGCCAATGTCGCCGGTTTCGAGCAGGCGGTTTCCGTCGCCTTGGACGGCGTGCAAACCAGCAATGGCCGGATCGCCGGCGTCGGCTTCTTCGACGTTCAGCAAGTGGACGTGATGCGCGGCCCGCAGGCGCTCTTCTTTGGAAAGAACAGCCCGGCCGGCGTCATATCGGTCACCAGCGCGGGGCCGACCGATGACCTGAAGGTGATGCTGAGCACCGCCTACGAATTCGAGGGTGACGAAAGGTTCCTGGACGCCACCGTGTCCGGCCCGATCACGGATAAGCTCGGCTTCAGGGTCGCGCTGCGCAGTCGAGACCTCAAGGGCTGGATGTACAACGACGCCCGACCCATCGCGAACCCATTCTATAATCCGAACACCATGCCGGCGGGCGCCGCGCAACTGCCCGGCGCGGCCAACAGTCGTGTCGGCAGCGACGAACTGCTCGGCCGTTTGACGCTGCAGTATCGGCCGACCGACAACATCACCGGAACCCTGAAGGTCTTCCATTCGCGCTATCGGGACGACGGACCCGGCGCGGCGTCGCAAAACATCGGCCCCTGCGTCGGTCCGACGCCGCGGATGTATGGGGTCGCCGATCCCTTCGGCGAATGCCGCGCGGACAATCACACCAGCACCGGCGACACCAGCCCGACGATCGGGGCGGGCATTCCTCTGACGGACGGCACGGGATCGTCGTTCGGTCGGCTCGACTTCACCTCGGTCTCCGGGCGACTGGTGTTCGACTACGACAAGTTCACCATCACAGCCTTGACGGGCTATAACCACGCCGATGTCTGGTCGCAGTACGGGCTGGATCACACCGTTTATTCGCAACTCTATTCCGCCGAAACGGATGCGATCCGCGAGTTCAGTCAGGAAATCCGCTTCTCGACCAGCCTGGACGGTCCCCTGAACTTCGCTGGCGGCGTCTATTACCAGGATACGGATCGCGCCTATCACGCCGACGTCAAACTGACCGACAACGCCTACAATCCGGCGACGGGGCGTTTCGACTCGGTCGATGTCACCACGGATATCCAGGGGCGGACCTATTCGATCTTCGGCCAGGCCATCTGGAACATCAGCCCCACGGTCGAGCTTGCCGCGGGCGCTCGCTACACCGACGAGACCAAGAAGGATCGCACGCGCGTTCTCTATGGCGTCGGCGCCTTCAACGTCTCCAACATGCTGTTCCCGGGCGAGACCGTTCCCGGCCAACTGACCGGCAAGGTGGCGGAAACGAACTGGTCGCCGGAGGCGACCCTGACGTGGCGTCCGAACCGCGACATGACCTACTACCTGGCCTACAAGACCGGGTTCAAATCGGGCGGCTATCAGGCGGCCTTGCCCAATACGACGACGCGGATCAGCGACATCGATTTCGGCTCGGAATCCGTGTCGGGCTTCGAGGCCGGGGCCAAGGCCGATCTTCTCGACCGGCGTCTGCGGGTCACGTCCGCAGCCTTCGCCTATGATTTCGAAGACCTGCAGGTGAACGCCTACGATCCAGCCCGCACCACCTTCATCGTCGGCAACGCCGGGGCCCTGAAGCAACGCGGCGTCGAGTTCGACGCCTCGCTGAAAGCCACGGACGCCCTGACCCTGCGGGCAGCCGTGACCTATGTGCGCAACCGGTTCTCCAACTATGTCGGTCAGTGCTACGCTTACGCCTTCCCGGCAGGTTCGACGCGGGCCACGGCCACGCCTCCGCCGAACTGCGAGTTCGCCAACACCACGACGTTGGCGCTGCAGCAGAACAACGAGGGCAGGGCTCCGGCGCGCTCTCCAGACTGGAGCGGCAACGCCGGCTTCACCTACGATTTGACGGCGGGGAACCTGCTGTGGACCTTCACGGGCGATGCTTCCTACATGGGGCGCTACAACGCCTCCGACACGTTCAGCCCCTACGCTGTCCAAGACTCCTTCTGGCGCTACAACGCCAGCGCCAGCGTCGCCACTCAGGATGACGCCTGGAGACTGTCGCTGATCGGTCGGAACCTGTCGAACGAATACTATGTCGCCTTCGCTTCGGATCGTACCGGCGGCGCCAGCGTTCCGGGTAACTTCGGCGAGCAGCGTGGGACCACGGCGCGCGGTCGGGAAGTCTTGCTGCAACTGACCTACCGCTACTAAGCCAGAGGGCGGGATGTGGATGCCACATCCCGCCCGATTTATGGATAGAGGACCGATGATGGACGCCCTGCTTGTCGCCGAGGCTCTGAGCCATGCCATCACCACTCGGGATGTGGAGGCCGTCGATCGCCTCTACACCGACGAGACCGTGGTCTGGCACAGCTACGACCGCCAGGAGCAGGACCGTCAGACGACTCTGGCCTTCCTCATGGGCTTTTTCGATAAGGCCGACGAGATTCGGTACACGGACATTCGCCGTGCGCGCACCGAAGACGGTTATGTCCAGCAGCACGTCATTCACACCACGCTGAAGGATGGAACGCAGTTCGAACCGCGGCCCGTCTGCATCGTGGCCAAGGTCGAGAACGGCAAGGTTCTGCGGGTGGACGAGTATCTGGAAAGCCGTCGCATCGTGGACGCCAAGGAGTCCTGACCATGCCGTCGTCCGCCTCACAGCCGTTGCCGCCCGGCGCCGTTCCTCTGGAACCGTATCGATCCGCCGAAATCTTCTCGGCGGAGAAGACAAACCTGTTCGGCCGTGCCTGGCTGCTCGTCGGACGCGAGGAGGAGGTGGCCAAGCCGGGCGACTTCGTCGTCAAACAGGTGGAAATTCTGGATGCCGCGGCGCTGATCGTGCGCGGAAAGGACGGGGTCGTTCGCGCCTTTTACAACGTCTGCCCACACCGCGCGAACCAGGTCGTCTGGGAAGAGCGCGGATCGACGCCGGTCTTCGTCTGTCGCTACCACAACTGGTCATTCTCGACGGATGGAACGGTTCGCGGCGTGCCGGACCAAGCGGCGTTCCCCGGTCTGGACAAGTCCAGATGCGGCCTGCCGCCTATCCACCTTCAAATCTGGGACGGGTGGATTTTCCTGAACTTCCAGCGCGAGCCGGAAGTGTCGCTGGAGGACTATTTAGGCGACCTGAAAGACTATCTGGGCGGCATCGATTACATCAACGCCCATGACGCCATCGTCATCCAGACCCATCTGAAGTGTAACTGGAAGATCGTCGCCGACGCCTTCGCCGAGGCCTATCATATACCGGCGATCCACGCGGTCAGCCTGAAGCCCCGCTTCGCCAGCTCGGACAATCCATTCGGACGGCCGCTGGAGATTCGCGGCATCGGCCCGCACGGCGTCAACTCCATGTACGGCTACGGCGACTATGCGCCGCGCGAAGATCAGACCGTCGAGAAACTGGCCTTCAATCCGTCCCATAGGTCGGAAGAAGGCCGCGCGGCGATCGCCCGCTTCAACCAGCATCCGGCGATCAATCCGACCAAGACCCGGGACTGGTCGATGGACGTCAACTACGTCTTTCCGAACACCCATCTGGACGCCAATCCGCTTGGATTTTTCACCCATCAGTTCTGGCCGATCAGCGTCAACGAGACCCGCCACGAAGCGCGGTTCTATGTCGGCAAGCCGTTAAGCGTGCGCGAGCGGTTCGCGATCGAACACCGCATGGCCCACGCGGTGGACATCGTGCTGGAAGACCTGAGCAACGTGGAGCGGACGCAGCGGGGCGTGAACTCGCGGGGCACGGACTATATGCAGCTCTCTGAAAGCGAGGCGATGATCCAGCACGCGGCCGAGCATATCCGGCGCTGGACCCACGCGAGGACTGTGGCCGAAGCGATGGCCGAGGTCGAAGGATGAGCCGTCTGCCCACAGGGTTCGAAGCGCTGGAGCCCTTCGTCGACGCCTGGTCACGCGACGATTTTCAGGCGCGGTTCGAAGCCCGTTTCGAGAGCGGCATGGACGACATCCGCGCCTTTTACGACGTCATGGAGCCGCGTGCGAACGCAGCCTTGGAGCATCTGGAACAGTATCCTCTGGATGCGATCCCCGCCGAGAGCGCGACGCTCTTCAAGATGCTCATGGCGTTGGCCCATGTGGCCGTCGCCGTCGAACGCCACAATCAGCCCGGCCCGAAGAATGTGACCTGGCCGACCACCCTGCGTGTCACGCAAGGATCGAGTCCGTCATGAGCCAGACCGGGTTCCAGGATCGGGTGGCCATCGTCACCGGCGCAGCCCGCGGCATGGGGGAGGCGGTCTCGCGTCGCCTCGTCGCCGAGGGGGCGAAGGTCTGTCTGGTCGATCGCGACCCGGAAGCCCTGTATCGCGTCGCTGACAGCCTTGGCGAACGCACCCACGCCATTGTGGCGGACGTGACCGCCCCAGAACAGATCGAGGCGTTCGTCGCGGGGACAGTCGAACGGTGGGGCCGCATCGACATGCTCCACAACAACGCCGGGGTGACGGGGCGTTCAGGGCCGGCGCTGGACTCGACCCTGGACGATCTCGATTTCGTTTTCGCCGTCAACTTTCGCGCGGCCTTCGTGGCGATCAAGGCGGCGGCGATGCACATGACCGAGGGGGCCTCCATCGTGAACATGTCGTCGCTGTTCGGCATACGGGCCGCGCCGGGTATGGGATTGTATGGCGCGTCCAAGGCGGCGGTCATCGGCCTGACCAAGACCCTGGCGGTCGAGCTCGCGCCGCGCGGCATTCGCGTCAACAGCGTCGCGCCGGGCGCGATCGAGACGGATCTGCTGCGATCCAGCAACGCCGCCCTGCATGTGCCCGGAGGACCGTCTTACGACGAGAAGCTCAAGTCCATGCCGATGGGCCGCGCCGGCACGCCGGAGGAGGCGGCCAATCTGATCGTCTGGCTTCTGGGACCGGAATCCACCTTCGTCAGCGGCGCCGTCTATCAGATCGACGGCGCGCGCGGTGCCTGATCGCTGGACGGCTCCCGATTTCCCCGAGAGGACGTATGACTTCAGTTTCCGACAACCCCGTCGCCATCGTGACCGGCGCCGCCAGCGGCATTGGCGAGGCGACCGCGCGTGTTCTGGTCCGTCAGGGATACCAGGTCTGTCTGGTCGATTACGACGGCGACCTGCTGCGCGCTTCGGCCGAAGGTCTCGATGAGGATCGCATCCTGCTGGTGCAGGCCGATGTCGCCGACGCGGCTCAAACGCATGAGGCCGTGCGTCAGACACTGGCCCGCTTCGGCCGGATCGACGGACTGCACAGCAATGCAGGCGTCGTGGGCCAAGGCGGCCCACTGCGGTCAGCTTCGCTCGAGGATTTCGACCGGGTCATCGGCATCAATGTCAAAGGGGCGCTTCTGTCGATGCAGGCGGTGACGCCGACGATGATCGAGCAGGGACGAGGCTCCATCGTCTTCACCGCGTCCACGGCCGGGTTGCGGCCCTCGCCGGCCTTGGGCGTCTATAGCGTGTCCAAATACGCCCTCATCGGGGTAGTGAAGAACGCCGCCGCCGACCTGGGACCGGCGGGCATCCGCGTGAACGGCGTCGCACCCGGTCTGATCGACACCCCGGCCTTCCGCGCCACCAGTCAACGCGGCAGCGGCGCAGGCGACGACAGCAAGATCTTCGCCAGTCGCGTCATGCCGCTCGGTCGGGTCGGCCAGCCGGACGAAGTCGGCGAGACCGTGGCCTGGCTGTTCAGCGATGCGGCCCGCTACATCACCGGCGCCGTGGTCAACGTGGACGGCGGTCTGGCGCTCTGAACCTGCGAAAGACGGTGGCCGGGGCCGCCGCCGGCGCGCCTCAGGTTCTGCTCAAGGCCCGACCGGCGGCGTAGCCGAAGGCGATGGCTTGACCGATCTGGGTTCCCGCCCCGGGGTAGTAGCCGCGCAGGGCGGCGTGGGCGTCCAGTCCTGCTGCATAGAGGCCGGCGATCGGGGCGCCGTTCGCGTCCACGGCCTGTCCATCGGCGTTGATGGCGATCCCCAGGCTGGCCCCGACATCGGTCGGGCGCAACGCCAGTGCATAGAAGGGGGCGGTGCGGATCTGTCCCAGGCTGGGGTTCGGCCCGTGCTCGGCGTCACCCAGAACGCGCGTGTAGATGTCCGATCCCTTACCGAACTCCTCGTCGATGCCGGATGCGGCATAACGGTTCATGTTGGCGGCGCTTTCGAGCAACCCTTTCGGGTTCACGCCGATTTTCGCCGCCAGCGCTTCCAGGGTGTCGGCCTGGATCAGATAACCCTCGCGAACGAAGGACTTGTAGGGATAGGGGGCTGCACGGGCCATGCCCATGCCATAGGCGCGAAGGAAGGGGTGGTCCCCGATCAGCCAGGCGGGCGAAACGCCTCGCTCGTGCATGCGCTTGACCAGGGTGTGGTAGGACTCGCCTTCGTTGACGAAACGACGGCCGTCCGCCCCCACGATCAGGGCGCCGGGCTTGCAGCGGTCGAAGCCGAAGTGCGGATAGACGCTCGTTTCGCCGGACTTGAGCCTTCGGCTTGAGGCCGGCGCGAAGATGGCGTTGGAGCCGACGTCACCGCCCAGAACCGCACCGACGTCGCGCGCATAGACGGCTCCGTCGCCGGTGTTCTCTCGGGGAAGCACCTGCTGGTGATGCGCCGCGTCAGGGATGAGGGTGGAACGCAGCTCAGGACTAGCGGAGAGGCCACCGGTCGCCAGGACGACGCCGCGCCGCGCGTTGATCGTTATCCTGCCGGACACGGTCTCCACCTCGACCCCCGCAACCCGCTTCCCCTGGCGCACCAGCCCGCGCACGGTCACGCCGGTACGAATATCCACACCCTTGTCCAGCGCCGCTTCCAGCATGGCGGCGGCCAGGGCGGTCCCCCGGATCATCCGCGTGCCTCGGCCGTGAACGACGACATCCTTCCCGTATCGCGCCATCAATCCGAAGCAGCGCAGGAAGGCGGATGGCGACCGCAGGATGTTCTGGAAGTCGCGTATCTCCGCCGTCTCGATCTGCATGCCGTTGAAGACGGTCATCTCAGGCTTGGGGCGCCGCAGACGCTTCAGCCACGGGCCCAGGCGGCGACCGTCGAACGGTTTGGGCAGAAGGGTGCGCGCCTTGTGTGCCGCGCCCGGCAGATCGGGATGATAGTCCGAACCTGCGTAGCTGACGAAACGCACGGACGGCGTCTCCGTCTCAAGGAACCGCACCGCATCGGCGGCGTGCCGCACGAAGGCGCGCGCCATCCCGCTGTCGTAGTGATTGCCGAGCACCGCCTGGATGTAGGTCTGCGCCTTTTCCGGGCTGTCCGGCTCGCCTGCGGCCTCCATGAGATGATTGGTCGGAATCCAGACGCCGCCGCCCGACCAGGCGGTCGTGCCTCCGATTGCGTCGGCCTTTTCCAGCACCAGCACCGACAGGCCGTGATGTGCGGCGGTGACGCCGGCGGTCAGACCGCCCGCGCCGGACCCCACGATGATGACGTCGACTGTATTGGGAAACATGGCGGTTCCTTTCAGGCCCCATCGTCCGCCATGCGCTGCGGGGGGTCTGTCCCCGCCCAACGGGGCGCCCCGCGTCCCCTTCGGAGGGGATGGTCCTCTCAACGGCCTGGCGGAAGTCTGCGAGCGTGCAGGGCTCCCGCTTTAGAAAGGGCCGTCGTGAGGAGGCGATCATGGATTATGGGCTCGCAGGCCGGACGGTGGTGGTGACGGGCGGCGCGTCGGGCATCGGTCTGGCGACGGTTCGGCGTCTGGCCGTCGCCGGTGCCGACATCGCGCTTATGGACCTGAGCGAGGACCGGATCGCGGAGGTCGTCGCCGAGGTCGAGAAGACAGGCGTCAAGGTGCTCGGCATCCCCGCAGACGTGGCGGACCCGGATGCGGTCGCGGCCGCCGCAGAGCGGACCTTGGACCGGTTCGGGGACGTTCACGGCCTGGTCGCCTGCGCCGGGACGTCGTTCGCGGCCCCGGCCGAAACCTATTCCGTGGAGGACTGGAACCGCGTCATGGATGTGAACGTCCTGGGCGCCTTCCTGTGTTGTCAGGCCTTTGGACGCGGGATGATCGCGCGAGGAAGTGGTTCGATCGTGGTCATCGGTTCGCTGGATGGAATGGGCGCGCATGCCGGCCGCATCGCCTATTCGACCTCAAAATACGCCGTCCACGGCATGGTGAAGAACCTGGCCCTGGAATGGGGCCGCCACGGGGTGCGGGTGAACGCCGTGGCGCCGACCATCGTCGATACGCCGCTCGTTCGGCGAGGACTGCCCGACTACTTCTTCGACGTCGTCACCGACCGCACGCCGATGGGACGGATCGGCGAGGTGGATGACATCGCCCACGCCTGCCTGGGCTTTCTCAGCGATGCCGCAGCCTATCAGAGCGGGGTCATCCTGCCCGTCGATGGCGCCCTGTCCGTCGGATATTTCAACCGTCACGGCGGCGCCGACCTGCAGTCGAAGCGTCTGCTTGAGGCGGGCGTCTATACCGCCTGAAATTTCACATCATACCGCGGGTTCGAGCTCGGCTCGCGGTCGGGCCTTCATCTGCACTCGCGCGGGTCGCCGCATGCCGTCCGACATCGAATAGGTCGACATTGTCCACATAAAAAGGCCCGGCGAAGAGATCGCCGGGCCTTTCGTCTGGGCGTCTCATCTTCAGGATTTGAGTTCGCGCTTCAGGATCTTGCCTGCCGGACTCTTGGGCAGGTCTGCGATGATTTCGACCAGGCGCGGGTATTTGTAGGCGGCCATGCGCGCCTTGCAGAAGGCGATCAAATCGGCCGGCTCCAGCGCGGCGCCGGGCCTCAGGCTGACGATCGCCTTCACAGTCTCTCCGCGATAGTCGTCGGCCACGCCGATCACCGCCGCTTCTCTCACGGCGGGGTGGCTGTAGATCACGTCTTCGACTTCGCGCGGCCAGATCTTGTAGCCGCCGGCGATGATCATGTCCTTCTTGCGGTCGATGATGAACAGCCATCCATCCTCGTCCAGAAATCCGACGTCGCCAGTATGGAAGCCTTCCGGGCGCATCGCCTCGGCGGTGACTGCCGGATCGTTCCAATAGCCCGGCGACACGGCCGGCCCCGACAAGACGATCTCTCCGGCTTCGCCAGCGGGCAGAGGGGCGCCGTCGTCGTCCAGGATATGGACCCGGAACGTGGCGACAGGCTTGCCGACCGACAGGGTGTTTGTGGCTGGATCGATCTTCCGCGATCCATCGGTCGGCTCCATGAAGGCGCCGCCGGTCGTCTCGGTGAGGCCGTATCCCGTCCTCAGCATGCACCCTGAATAGTTCAGGTACTGCTCAACGACGGACACCGGCACCGGGGCGCCGCCGCTGAAGGGCTTGGTGATGCTGGACAGGATGTCTCCCGTCGCGCCCGGCGCATTCATCAGGGCGATATAGACCGTGACCGACCCCGAGGTCGTCTGCGGCCTATGGCGCGCGATGGCCTCGATCACGATGGCCGGATCGAATCGGTAGCTCAGGATCAGGGCGCCCTTGGCGTGGATGGTGCTTGCGGCCGTCATGATCAGGCCGGCGATATGGAACAGGGGGGCTATGGCCAGAGTCGTGACGTGGTCCGGGAGGTCCTGCGACGTCCGCGACAACTGCCCGCCCCAGGCGACGCCCCTGTGCAGGTTGATCGCGCCCTTCGGCCGACCACTGGTGCCGGACGTATAGACGAGCATCGCGACGTCGTCGGGCGCGATGGATACCGGCGTTGGTTTCGTATCGGCCGCGCCCATGAAGTCGAAAAGGTCCGTCGTTCCTGCCGGTGTCGGCGGCGGTGGGCCGACGAAGAGCCGCGTGTCCGGCGCGCTCTGAAAGGCCCAACCGGACGTGCTCAGGACCAGGGACGGCCGGTGTACGTTCAGCTCCAGCCGATCATACGCCGCCTCCATCAGGGCCGATTCCATCACCAGCACGCGGGGCGTGGCGTCATCCAGAATCAATCCCAATTCCCGGCTGCGGTTCATCGGGTTGACTGACACGAAAACGCCACCGCATTTCCAGGTCGCGATCAGGACGATCAGGAACTGCGGAATATTCTGCATGTATCCGGCGACGCGATCGCCCTTGATCACGCCCGCGCCCTGGAACGCCGCAGCCAGCCTGTCGCTGGCGAGGTCGATGTCCGCATAGGTCAAGGTCGCATCGAAGTAGTGGACGCAGGGGCGATCGGGCGCGGCCCGAACCGCCGCTGTGAAAAGGGCCAGACCATCGGCGTGATCCGGCGTTGCCACGCCGTGGGCGGGTGTCAGCATGTCGGCGGTCATCAGCGTGTGCGTTCCAGAATGCTAGCGTAGTTGGCCACCGCGGTGCCGCCCATGTTGAAGACCCCGGCGAGGCTTGGCGAGGGCACCTGCATGCCGTCTGGCGCAACCCCGCAAAGCTGCATTGCGGACAGGACATGCATGGACACGCCGGTGGCGCCGATCGGATGGCCCTTCGCCTTCAGACCGCCGGATGGATTGATCGGCAGCTTGCCGTCCATCTGCGTCCATCCCTCCTTGATCGCGACCGCGCCCTGGCCGCGAGGCGTTAGCCCCATGGCCTCGTACTCGATGAGTTCGGCGATGGTGAAACAGTCGTGGGTCTCCACGAAGCTGAGATCATCAAGAGCGACTCCGGCCTGGTCGAAAGCCTGTCTCCACGCCTCGGCGCAGCCTTCGAAAAGGATCGGATCGCGACGGGACATCGGCATGAAGTCCTGAACATGCGCCGCGCCCCGGAAGCCGACCGCACGCGCCGACCGCCGCGCCAGTTCGTCGCCAGCGAGAACCATTGCGGCGGCCCCGTCGGACACCGGCGAACAATCGGTGCGTTTCAGAGGACCTGCGACAAGGGGATTTCGCTCGCTTTCGGTGCGACAGAATTCGTAGCCCAGGTCCTTTCGGAGTTGCGCCCAAGGGTTGTTCACCCCGTTCCGGTGGTTCTTGGCGGCGATCATGGCGAGGGCGTCGGACTGATCCCCGTATCGGTCGAAATAGGCCTGGGCGATCTGGCCGAACAGTCCCGCGAAGCCGCCCCGGACCTGGCCGTCTTCGACAATATAGGAGGCGCCCAGCAGGTTTTGGCCCACTGCTTCGCCACGGGTGTCGGTCATCTTCTCGACCCCAACCACCAGAACCGCCCGCGCCCGACCGGCTTCGATGGCGCGAATTCCCTGGTGGACGGCGGCAGACCCGGATGCGCAGGCGTTCTCGACACGGGTCGCCGGCTTGAATCGGAGGTCGGGCGACACTTGCAGGGCCAGGCCGGCGGCGAAACTCTGGTGCGAGAAACCGCTGTTGAAATGGGCGACCACGATCTCATCGATCTCGCTGGCCTGGAGACCTGCGTGCGCCAGGGCTTCCGTGGCGGCGTCGACGATCAGGGTTTCGAGCGAGGCACCGTCATGTTTGCCGAAGGGCGTGTGCGACCAGCCGATAATGGATGCGGGCATGGCGGGTCCTTCAGGATTTGGGATCGTAGAGGTTGCGTTGGGCCAACCAGCCAAGGGTGAGGTCGGTCGCCTGGGCCAGCAACTCGGGTTGGCCCGCGTAATAGTGGGTCGCCCCTTCGATGGCGGCGAAGGTCTTGTCCGCCGAGCCGGAGGCCTCGAAAATCCTGAGCGGGTGCGGCTGGGGCACCGCGTCGTCCGCCGTATTCTCGATGACCAGGAGGGGCGCCTTCATCCGCGCGGCGCACAGCAGGCCGTCGCCGTTGCTGTCGTCCAGCGACCATTGCGACAGCCAGGACCTGAGCGTGGAGAAGCGCGCCAGTCCCACCGGCCCGTTGTTCACGGTCTCGGGCGCGCCCATATAGCACCAACCGATACGGCGCGCGTTGGGATCAAGGGTCGAATCCAGGAAGCGCGGATCGGCCATGGTCCGGTGCGTGATAAACCCGCGTTCCAACTCGCCCGTGTTCCGTCGACGGAGCGCTTCCAGCGTCTCCTTGACGCGATCGGTGATCCGCCGGATGCGCGCTGTCTGGGCCGAACGATAGGCCTCGATGAAGTCGGCGGGATAGGGCGGCTGATGGGGGGTGGCAGGGTCGTAAATGTCCAGCGAGAGGTCGCGATCGTCGGGGTTCAGTTCATCCCGGACGGACGGATCGATGATGTCGGCCAGCAACTGGCTGCGCGACATGTGGGCGGCCTGGAAAACGACGGCGTCTGCCGGGATCAGTCCTGCGCCGACCAGATCGACAGGATCGCCTGCAGGCGTCTCCTCGATCGTCGGGGCTTCGGCTTGGGACTGGTAGAACAGGGACAGGGACCCGCCGCCGCTCCAGCCCACCAGAACGACCTTTTGGTAGCCCCATGTCGTCTTGGCGTGCCGAATATAGGCTCCGAGATCGAGAAGGACCTTTTCGAGGATCGCCGCTGTATCGTTTTTGGCATAACGACTGGCGGCGCACAGAACATGCGCGCCTCGGGCGGCTGCGGCGCGCGGAACGGGCAGCAACTGCAAAGTCGAGGCCGGGTGCATGAAGATCAACAAGGTGTCCGACGGGACGCCTTTCGGTCTGATGCGGACGCCTTCCAGATTCACCGCCCCCTGGTTGCCGGAGAATCCATAGGTCTCGGTGAATCTGGCGGTCTCGTCATAGGCCACATGGACCCATTCAAAGTCGAGCTCGAAGGCCATGTCAGGCCTCGGCGCTCATGCGCCCCATGGCGATCAGACGCGGTACAAGATCCCCGAGCGGCCCCGGCTTGACGGGCTTGGCGCCCTCGATGTCGACGATCCTTGAGAAGGCCTCATCGAACATATCGACGGTAATCTCGTCCTTGGGGTCGAACTGTACGCCGGGCGTCTCGAAGATGCGGTGCTGCGCGAAGAACCCGCCTCCCGCTGAGATGATGTGGGCGGTCTCGGTGCAAGCCTCGCTGGAGAGCCAGGCGACGGCGGGGGCCACCAGATCGGCGCGCAGCCATTGGGCCAGCTCCCCCATCGGGACGCCCTCGGTCATCCGGGTCAGGGCGCTGGGCGAGATCGCGTTGACGAGGACGTCATGCTTGCGTCCCTCCAGGGCCAGGCAGTTCATCATTCCCACCAGACCGAGTTTGGCCGCGCCGTAGTTCGATTGGCCGAAATTGCCGTTGGTCCCGGCTGGAGAAGTCGTGAAGACGATGCGGCCGTACTTCTGTGCCGTCATCACCGGCCAGGCCGCGTGAGTCAGGTAATAGGCGCCGAACAGATGCACGTTCAGGACGTCGGTGAAATTTTCGTCCGTCATCTTGGGAAAGCTGCTGTCCCGCAGGATGCCGGCGTTGTTGACCACGATGTCCAGCCGCCCGAATGCGTCGATTGCAGCCTGAACGACGCCGCGCGCGGCGATCGGATCGGCGATATTGGCCCGGTTGGCGACGGCCTCGCCTCCGGCCGCACGGATTTCATCCACGACAGCATCGGCGGCCGAAGCGTTTTCGCCGGTTCCATTCAGACTGACGCCGAGGTCGTTGACCACCACCTTCGCGCCGAGACGGGCGAAAAGAAGCGCATACTCCCGGCCCAGACCGGCACCTGCACCGGTGATGATGGCGCTGCGGCCCTGCAGGTTGACGGCCATGGTCGGTACACTCCTCAAGACAAGGCGGGTCAGGCGAGATCGCGGCGTGGAACGCGAACGCCAGCAGCTTTAGTTTTCAACGTCCCCGACATCAGTCCCGTCTATGGGGGACGGCCGTGGCGGGGCTCATCCTCTTCGATGTCCCACACAGCCGGGACTGATGTCAGCGGCAAAAGGACGATAAGGCTCACGGCATCGTCGCGGCGCGTGCCGAACACGAGGAATGCCCGATGTCGGACCAAGACTTTCGCGCCGAGGTGCGCGCCTTTCTGGAAGCCGCGCTGACGCCCGAGATGCGGACGGCGCCGCGCACCATCATGCTGCTCGACGTGGACCTGCAGCAGGCTTGGCACAAGCGGCTGGCGGGGAGGGGCTGGGCGGTTCCGACCTGGCCCGAAGACTATGGCGGCACGGGCTGGTCGCGTGAACAACAGGCGATCTTCGAGGAAGAGCTGGTGCGCGCCAACGCCCCGGCGCTGTCGCCCAATCTGCAGATGATCGGTCCGGTCCTGATTGCACTGGGATCGGACGAGCAGAAGGCGAGGCACCTGGGGCCTCTTCGGTCTGGAGAGGTGGTCTGGTGTCAGGGTTATTCGGAGCCTGGCGCGGGTTCCGATCTGGCCGCGCTGCGCACCCAGGCCGTGCGCCACGGCGACGACTATGTCGTCAATGGCCAGAAGATCTGGACTAGCTACGCTCACCGGTCAGACTGGATGTTCTGCCTGGTCCGAACGTCGTCGGAAGGCAAGCCTCAGGCCGGCATCACCTTCCTGCTGGTGGACATGAAGACGCCGGGCATCACCGTCAGACCGATCCATTCGATCGACGGGCTGCACCATCTCAACGAGGTCTTCTTCAACGACGTCCGCGTGCCGGTCGCAAATCGGGTCGGAGCGGAGAACGACGGCTGGACGGTCGGGAAATATCTTCTGCAGCATGAGCGGAACGGCGTCGCCGGCGCGGCCTATCTGCGCATGCGGCTGGGCCATGTCCGGGCGCTAGCGGCTTCTTCACCGGACGATGAGGGCGACGGTGTCATGATGGACGATCCGATCTTCGCTCGACGGCTCGCCGAGGTGGAGGTCGATCTTCTGGCGCTGGAATGCCTGATCCATAGGGCTGACGCCGCGCCCGATCCGGGGCTGAAAAGCCGCATGTCCTCGATGCTCAAGCTGCGCGGCAGCGAAATCGAGCAGGCGATTTCCGAAGTCGGCCGGCTGGCGCTCGGCGAATGGGGCCGACTCGACCAGAGCCTCGGGCTGGAAGACCGAACCCTCCCCGTCGCGGGGCCGCAGGGCGGGCCGGAGATCATGCTGAGCTACATGATGGGTCGCTCGGCCACCATCTTCGGCGGCTCCAGCGAGGTTCAGCGCGGCATCATCTTCAAACAACTCCGCCAATACGGCGTCTGATCCCGAGAGGCCCGATTTGCAGTACCACCTCTCAGAGGAACAGGGTCAGATCCGCGACGTGATCACGGCCTATCTGCGCGACCGCTACGACCATGACTCGCGCCTGAAGATTGTCTCGTCGCCTGAGCGGTGGTCGCCGACGGTCTGGAACGACTTCGCCCACGAACTCGGCATCCTCGGGCTGGGCTTGCCGGAATGGGCGGACGGTCTGGGCGGCGGCGCGGTCGATCATATGCTGGTGATGGACGCGCTGGGGAGCGCCCTCGTCGTCGAACCCTATCTGGAGACCTGCGTGCTCGGCGCGGCCGTCCTGATGCGCGCTGAGGGCGACGTCGCACGTCATCTGCTTGCCGGGATCGTCGCGGGCGAGGTCCGTCTGGCGATCGCCGATCTTGAGGACGGGCCGATGTCGCCGACGGTTCCGTTTACATCGGCGGCACGTGTGGAGGGCGGCTGGCGGTTGAGGGGCGTCAAGTCGCGCGTCACGGGCCTGCCGGGCGCGACCCACATTCTCGTCACGGCGCGCGCGGGTGATGAGGGCGACATGGCGGTGTTCCTCCTCGCCGCCGATCATCCCGGCGTGGCGTTGGTGTCCGGGCCCACGATCGACGGCCGGGTCTCTTCCGAGGTCCGTTTCGAGAACATCTCGCTGTCAGCCGATGCGTGTCTGATAGGCGGCGGTCGCGGCGCGGAGGTCTTTGCAGAAGCCGTCGATCGCGCCACCGCCGCCTTGTGCGGAGAAGCGGTCGGCATCATGCGTCGGCTGATCGCCGATACCCTGGCCTATCTGGAACAGCGTCGTCAGTTCGGCGCCTTCCTCGCGGATTTCCAGGTCCTGCAGCATCGGCTCGCAGACATGCAGGTCGAGTATGAGCATGCGCAGGCCATGGCCTTCTTCGCCGCAGGAATGGCCGATGCCGAGCCGGAGCGGCGCAGACCGGCGGTGGCCGCATCCAAGGCCCGAATATCCCGGGCCCTTCGTCATGTCGCCCAGGAAGCGGTTCAGATGCACGGCGCCATGGGGATGACCGACGAACTGGCCATCGGTCATCTGTTCCGTCGCGCGACGGTGCTGGAAAACCAGTACGGCTCGATCGACCGCCACATGAAGGCGGTGGTCAAGGCCGGAAGCGATACCGCCGGCTGGGCGGCCGACTGACGCTCCGCGCGGCTAGTGGCGGGCGGACGAAGCCGGCGAGACCAGGCGAGGGGCCTTGGCCCATTGTGAAACGTACCAGATCAGCAGTTCGCGCTGGGTCGCAATGCCTAGGCGTTGATAGATACGCTTGCGGTAGGTCATCACCGTCTCTTCGCTGATGCCTAGTTCAATGGCGATGCCGGTCGACGACATGCCATAGACGATCCGTGCGCAGACCTGGCTTTCGCGGCGCGGGAATTTATCGGCGCAGGCCAGAACGCAACTCTCGATTTCTTCCAGAGACGTGAGGGCGAGCAGCAGTCGGCTGCGTTGCCAGGTCGCCGTGGCGTGCTTGCCCAGGATCGGAAGCAGAACGGTCGCGAACCGCTCCAAGTCCATGACGCCGGACGATTCGAACAACGACCCGTTGCCGGATTTCAGAATGCTGAGCGCGACACGTCCGGCGGCCGAGGGACCGCACAGCAGGAGCCGTTCGCTCATGCGCGCGTAGATCACATCGCGCAGTTCCTGATCCTCAAGCTGGCCGATATTCAGGTGAATCAGGCTCGGAGTGTCGTTGAGCCCCTGCTTCCGCGCGGCGCCCATTGTGGGATCGCGCCGCCAGGATTGGGTCTGCAGATACTGGGTCGCACACACATGGGCGGTGTTCGTGCCGTCTAGGCTGGCGGCCGCCAACTCGCGGGGCGCGCTGCCGTCCAGGCCGAAGATCGCGCAATGCTCCGCGCCACAGGTTTCGTTGAGCAACGAAAGCAACTCAAGTTCGAATTCCTGCTCCCCGATCGCGTCAATCAGAGATTGCAGTCTTGTCGGCCCGGTTAACGGCCGAATGCTCACGGCAGTATGGCTCATTTCGACTCCCTGTACCTCGCCTTCTCTCCGATGACCTTGGCCGAAGCCGGACATCGAGGGGTGAGATGTTGAACTTAGCGTAACACGCAAGGTTCGCTCGGCAAGGGCAATCATGCACTCCAAGAAACGGCGCTCTATACATAAGAATGATTGGCAATCGCGGCCGTCCCGCTCGTGGGGGACAGCGGCTGTCCGATGGGTCTGAGATAGTGAGGCCAGTCACCGAAAGCTGGAAAATTGGTCATGGTCGCAACTGTCGAAACCAAAACTCGACCGGAAAATCCGGGTTTGACGCCCCTGATGCTCAGCCACGCCGCATGGGTCACTCACGACGTGGAGACGACCGCAGACTTCTATATGCGGATCATGGGCATGGAACTGGCCAGCACGGTCGTCGGCGACAGCGTCCCCTCGACCGGCGACAATTTTCCCTATTTCCACATCTTCTTCCGCATGGTCGACGGTTCGACCATCGCCTTCTTCGAAGCTCCGGGGCTGCCGGAAAGGCCGCCTGTCAGCCATCCGGCTTACGACATCTTCGATCATATCGCGCTTGAGGTGAAGAACCACGCTGAGGTCGATCGCTGGAAGGACTGGCTGCTGCAGAACGGGGTCGAGATCACGGGGCCGACCGACCACGGCGGTCTGATCTACAGCATCTATTTCCGCGATCCGAACGGCATCCGTTTGGAGATCACAACGCCCACCGACCCGAACTGGAACCGCCATACGGAAAAGGGGATGGCCGATCTGTCGATGTGGTGCGACGGCAAGAAGGCTGCGGAGGCTGCGGGGGAAGACCTTCAGGAAGCGATGATCGCCTTGATCCGGGCGCACGCCGGCGGCGGTCACTGACACCCGATCATGAGCAAGGTTTTTCCTTCGGCGGCGCGGGCTCTGGACGGCGTGGTCCGCGACGGCATGACAGTCTGCGTGGGAGGCTTTGGCCTATGCGGCGTGCCGGAAGCCCTGATCGACGCGCTCCGGGACACCGGGGCCGCCGGTCTTGTCTGCGTGTCCAACAACGCCGGGATCGACGGCGTGGGTCTGGGCAAGCTTCTACGCACCCGGCAAATCCGCAAGATGATCTCGTCTTACGTCGGTGAGAACAAGGAGTTCGAGCGTCAGTATCTGGCCGGCGAGCTGGAGGTCGAATTCTGTCCGCAAGGGACGCTGGCGGAGCGCATCCGGGCGGGCGGTGCGGGCATACCAGGATTCTATACCCGCACCGGCGTCGGGACTCAGGTCGCCGAGGGCAAGGAAACCAAGGATTTCGACGGGCAGACCTTCCTGCTGGAGCGCGGCATCGTGGGCGACATCGCGCTGGTCAAGGCCTGGCGGGCCGACGAAGCGGGCAATCTCGTGTTCAGGAAGACCGCGCGCAACTTCAATCAGCCGGTCGCCACGTCGTCCCGTATGACCATCGCGGAGGTGGAGGAGATCGTTCCCATCGGAAGCCTGGACCCCGACCAGATCCATGTGCCGGGTGTTTATGTGAAGCGGATCGTGCGACCGGAGCCTTACGAAAAGACCATCGAGTTCCGCACAGTGCGTAAAAGGGCGGCAGGATGAGCGGACAACTCGCTTCCAAGGGCTGGACGCGCGCCGAGGTGGCGGCCCAGGCGGCCCGTGAACTTGAGGACGGCTTCTACGTCAATCTCGGCATCGGCATTCCGACGCTGATCGCCAACTGTATTCCCGACGGCCTGACAGTGACCCTTCAGTCCGAGAACGGCATGCTGGGCATCGGCCCATTTCCGTTCGAGGACGAGGTCGACCCTGACCTGATCAATGCCGGCAAACAGACCATCAGCGCCCTGCCGTCCTCCAGCTTCTTCTCATCCTCGGACAGCTTCGCGATGATCCGGGGCGGTCACATCGACCTGACCGTCCTGGGCGCCATGGAGGTCAGCGAGACGGGCGACATCGCCAACTGGATGATACCGGGCAAGATGATCAAGGGTATGGGCGGCGCCATGGACCTTGTTGCGGGCGTCAAGCGCGTCATCGTGACGATGGAGCACACGTCGAAATCCGGCGAGCCGAAATTCCTGAAGTCCTGCTCCCTGCCACTGACCGGGGTGGGCGTGGTGGATATGATCGTTACGGATCTGGCCGTCTTCCGCCGCCCCGACCGCTCCTCGCCGTTCCGTCTCACGCAGCTGGCGCCGGGCGTCACTGCGGAAGAGGTCGCCAGCAAGACACCCGCACATTACGAACACTGATGCACGGTCAGCCGAAGAAGCGACCGGCCGGAGGCCCCATGAGACGATTTGAGAACGCCCAGGCCTTGGCCGCAGAGATCGGCAAGCCGATCGGGCCGGGCGAGTGGTTTGAAATTACTCAAAAGCAGATCGACGATTATGCCGAGGCCACGGGTGACAACCAGTGGATTCATGTCGACGTCGAACGGGCTGCGCGAGAAGCGCCGGGCGGCAAGACCATTGCACACGGCTATCTTCTGCTGTCCCTGCTCGGGAAGCTGCAGCCGACCATCTACACGGTGGATTCGCCGCGTGTGCTGAACGTCGGGCTGAACAAGCTCCGCTTCCTCGCTCCGGTTCCGGTCAATTCGCGCATCCGCCTGACGCAGACCGTCATAGCCGCCGATCCTCAGGGCGCCGGCCTGCGGATCACGACGGCCACCGAGATTCAATTGGAAGGTTCGGACAAGCCCGCGATGGCGGCCGAGATCGTCTTCCTCTATTTCGATTGAGGCCGGGATGAGCATCAACGGCCGCGCTTACATCGTCGGCGCCTATGAGCATCCGCTGCGCAAGGCGCCGAACAAGACCATCCCGCAACTTCATGCCGAGGTCGCCGCCGGCGCCCTGGCCGACGCCGGCCTGACGCTGGCCGATGTGGACGGCTATTTCACCGGCACCGACGCGCCGGGCCTCGGCTCGGTCTCGATGGCCGAGTATCTGGGCCTGCGTCCACGCTACATCGACACGACCAGCACCGGCGGCTCGGGCTACATCATCGCCGCAGGCCATGCGGCGGCGGCGATCGCCATGGGCAAATGCTCCGTGGCCCTGGTCACGCTCGCTGGACGGCCGCGCACCGGGGTTGAGCTTCAGGGCGAGATGCCCTTTCTGTCTGATCCGATCGTGCCCGAGGTGCCCTATGAGGCGCCGTTTGGTCTGAACATCGTCAACGCCTACGCCCTGGCGGCGCGCCGCCACATGCACGCTTTCGGCACGACCTCAGAACAACTCGCCTGGGTCAAGGTCGCGGCATCACACCACGCCCAGCACAATCCCCACGCCATGCTTCGGGATACAGTCACCATCGAGGATGTGCTCGCATCGCCGATGATCGCAGACCCGCTTCACAAGCTGGACTGCTGCGTCGTCACCGACGGCGGCGGCGCCCTGATCGTCGCCAGTCCCGAGGTCGCACGATCTCTCAATCGGCCCAAGGTGAAGATCAGGGGATCAGGCGAAGCCTACAAAACCCTCGACGGAGGTCGCGTCGATCTGACTTACAGCGCGGCCCGCGATTCCGGAGCCGCCGCCTTCGCCGAGGCCGGGGTGACGCCGGCGGACATTCGCTACGCCTCCATCTACGACAGCTTCACCATCACCGTCCTGATGCAGCTCGAGGATCTGGGCTTCTGCGCCAAGGGCGAGGGAGGGCGATACGTCGCCGACGGCAAACTGATTTCCGGCCAGGGTCCGCTTGCGGTGAACACCGACGGCGGCGGTCTTTGCAACAACCATCCGGCCAACCGGGGCGGGATGACCAAGGTCATCGAGGCGGTGCGGCAACTGCGCGGCGAGGCTCACCCGGCGGTCCAGGTGCCGGATCTGGCTCTGGCCCTGGCCCACGGCACCGGAGGCTTCCTCGGCACGCGACACATCGGCGGCACTTTGATCCTGGAGCGGGAGGCATGACGATGGACGATGTCGATACGTCGGGTCAGGCCGAATGGCGTTCCTCCGAAGGCGCCTTGCAACTCGGCCATTGCCGGACCTGCGATCAGGTTCACTACTATCCCCGCCGGGTCTGCCCCTTCTGTTTCAGCGCGGACGTGGGGCGGAAGGCTTCGTCGGGGCGCGGGACCATCTACAGCTACAGCCTGACGGGAAGGGGGCCGCAGGGCCCCTATGTGATCGCCTACGTCACCCTGGAGGAGGGGGTGTCCATCCTCACCAACATCGTCGAGGCCGAGCCGGACAGGCTCGCGATCGATCAGAGAGTCGAGTTGATTTTCCAGCAGGTCGAAAACGGCTGGGTTCCCTTCTTCAGGCCGCGCCATGACTGAGGTCGATGACGTCCGCTATGATCTGACGGGCGGCGTCGCCCGTATCACCCTGGCCGCCGCATCGCGCCTCAATGCGCTGACGCCGGCGATGGCCGCGCGGCTGATCGTCTTGTGCGATCTGGCGGAGAGGGAGGCCCGCGCCATCCTGTTGTCCGGCGACGGGCGAGCCTTCTGCGCCGGTGTGGACCTGTCCGATCCCAGCGCCACGCCGGGGCCGGAGGTCGATGGCGGTCTAATTCTGGAAGCGCATTACAATCCGATGGTCCAGCGCCTGCGCGACCTGAAGATTCCTCTGGTGGTCCAGGTCCAGGGCGCCGCCGCCGGGCTGGGCATGGCGCTCTCGCTGATGGGAGATGTCATCGTGCTCGGCGAAAGCGCCTACTTCCTCGCGCCCTATGCGCGCATTGGTCTGGCGCCGGACGGCGGCGTGGCCGCCTTGCTGACGCGGTCCATCGGTCGCACCCGCGCCATGCAGGTGCTTCTGCTGGCGGACAAGCTTCCCGCCAGACGCGCCTTGGACTGGGGACTTGTAACCGAGGTGACAGCTGACGCAGACCTGTCGCAGAGGGCGCTGTCGCTGGCGGTCAGACTGGCCGAGGGACCCACCGTCGCTCTCTCAGGCGTGCGGGAGTTGTGTTGGGCTGCCGGGGAAAGCCGGTTCGAGGAGAGTCTCGCTCGGGAACGCCTTATGCAGACGACTATCCCGGCGACAGAGGACTGTCAGGAGGGCAACCGCGCCTTTCTGGAGAAACGCCCGCCCAGGTTCATCGGGCGATGAGTCTGGCCCCCCAGATTCGCGCGGGGCTTCGCCTGCCTCTGGTCTGCGGACCGATGTTCAGCGTTTCGGGGCCCGACCTCGTGCGCGAATGCTGTCTGGCGGGAGTGATCGGCGGACTGCCGCGGCACAACGCCCGATCGCTGGAGGAGTTCGTCCACTGGCTGGCTGATATACGGGACGCTCTGGATCGTCGGCGCGACGAGGAGCCAGAGGCGCCCATAGGCGCCATCGCGGTCAATATGGCCTCCAACCTGCCGCCGCAGGAATTCGAAGAGACCCTGGAGGCCTGCCGGCGTTACGGCGTTGAGATCATCATCAACGCGACCGGCAATCCGACAGAGTTGACCCGCCGCGCTCACGACAAGGGGTTCTTGGTCTATGCCGACGCCGTGAATCTGAAGTTCGCGGAAAAAGCCATGTCGGTCGGGGTGGACGGCATCAACGCCATCGGCGCCGGAGGGGGCGGCCATTCGGGCCGGATCAGTCATCTGGCGCTTGTGGCTGCGATCAGAGCTCGCTTCGACAAGACGGTCCTGATGGGAGGGGCGCTGTCGACCGGCGCCGCGATCCGCGCCGCTGAAATCCTCGGTGCAGACCTGGCCTTCATGGGGACGCGGTTCATCGCCACCCGCGAGGCGGCGGTCTTGGACGCCTACAAGGCCATGCTGGTCGCCGCGACATCGGCCGACCTCGTTTACACCGCGAGACTTGGAGGCGCGCCCGCCCATTGGCTGGTCCCTTCGCTCGTCGCGGCGGGGCTCGACCCCGCAGACGACTTGACGCCCGCGCCACCCGGCGTTCGCCCATGGTGGGATATCTGGAGCGCAGGGCAGGGGGTTGATCAGATCACCGACACGCCCTCTGTGGCCGAACTCGTCGATCGTCTCGCGTGCGAGTATGAGGCTGCGGCCCGCGTCGCCATCTTCACCGACCGACTCGTCGACGCGGCGCTCGACCAGCCCGCCGACTGAACGCCGAAGCCTGAGGAGGCCGAAATGCTGAACTACGGACTGAAGGACAGGGTCGTCGTCGTGACCGGCGGCGCGTCGGGCATCGGCCTCGCTACGGCCCGAACCCTGGCGCATGACGGCGCTGTGATCGGGCTGGTCGATCTGAATGCGACCGCGGTCGAAGCCGCCGTCGCCGAGCTTGAGGCGCTGGGCGCCCGTGTTCTCGGTGTCGCCCTCGACGTTCGGGATGAGGCCGCCCTTAGCACTGCTGCGACCCGTTTCGAGGTCGAGTTGGGGCCTGTCTTCGGCCTGGTGGCCTGCGCCGGGATTGGGGGGGCGAGCCCCAGCCTGGAGACGCCGCGCGAGGACTGGGCGCGGATCATGGATGTCAATGTGCTGGGCGCCTTCTTCAGTTGCCGGGCCTTCGGCCGGGCGATGATCGCGCGGGGCGCGGGCCGGATCGTCGTGATCGGATCGATCGACGGGTTGGGGGCCCAATCCGGTCGGACCGCCTATGTCGCCTCCAAACACGCGGTCAACGGTTTGGTGAAGTCGCTGGCGCTGGAATGGGGCCGGTTCGGTCTGCAGGTCAACTGCATCGCGCCGACGCTTGTCGATACGCCGCTGCTCCGCAACGCCATCCCTGCGGCCTTTGTCGAGGCGGTGGAGGATCGCACGCCCCTGGCCCGTATCGCGACCGCGGACGACATCGCCCGGCCGGTGGTCATGCTGCTGTCCGACGCCTCGAACTATCTGACGGGGGTGATCCTTCCGGTGGACGGCGGGCTGACGACAAGTTTCTTCGCCCGACGAAACGGCGCCGACCTGTCCTCGATCCGCCTGCTTGAGGCTGGTCTGTACGAGGAGTAGCCATCTCACCGTGTTGGAGCCTCACTGTCCCCCGGACCGGGGATAGTCCAGGCGCCGACGGCGGCTAGTGTGTGGACCTTCCTCCTGGGAGCAAGCCGCACATGTCCTCGACGCCCTCATGTCAATCGCCCACATCCCTCGCGCCTGTCCTGAAGGGGCTGCGCGTTCTGGAGCTAGGTCACTTCGTGGCGGCGCCTTTTTGCACCCGGCTCCTGGGCGATCTCGGTGCCGACGTCATCAAGGTGGAGCCGCCGTCCGGCGATCCCGCCCGGCAATGGGGCGAACAGGTCGACGGTCGATCCCTGTGGTGGTCGGTTCACGGCCGTAACAAACGCAGCATCGCGATCGATCTGAAGTCCGAGACCGGGCGAGCATTGGTGCTGGATCTGGTGGCCGAATGCGATGTCGTGGTCGAGAATTTCAGACCTGGTCAACTGGCTAAGTTGGGTTTGGGGCCTGATGCGTTGCGCGCGCGACGCCCCGGACTGATCGTCGCCCACATCTCCGGCTATGGTCAGACCGGCCCCTATCGCGACCGTGCTGCGTTCGGCGTGATCGGCGAAGCGATCGGCGGGCTGCGACATCTGACCAACCACGCGCCCGGAACCTACGACCTGCCGCCAGTTCGGGTCGGCGTCAGCATCGGAGATTCCATCGCCGGCCTCTATGCCGCGTTCGGCGTGATGGCCGCCCTGTGGCAACGCGACCGAGCCGGCGGCGATGGTGCGGGCAGAAGCCTTGATGTGGCCCTGACCGAAAGCGTCTTCAGCATGATGGAGGCCATGCTTCCCGAGTACGGCCGCCTCGGCAAGATCAAGCAGCCGACCGGCGGGGGCATCGCCACGGCCGCGCCGACCAACGCCTATCCGACGCAGGACGGGGACTGGATTCTGATCGCGGCCAATTCCGAACCGCTATTCAGCAAGCTGGCCAGCACCATGGGAAGACCGGAACTGACGACCGATCCCCGCTTCATCGGCAATGCGGCGCGTGTGGCCCATGTCGCTGTGCTGGATGAAATGATCTCCGACTGGACGCGGAGCCTCGACACAGAAACCCTGTCCGCACGGCTGGAGGCCGCCGATATTCCGTCGTCCAAGGTCTATACGGCCGCCGACATTGCGTCCGACCCCCAGTATCTCGCCCGAGGCATGGTCCGAGCGGTGGAGGACCCCGGGTTAGGGGAGATTCTTCACGCCGGCGTTGTGCCTCATGTGCCCGAAAGTCCCGGCGTAATACGCTGGACCGGGCCGGACATCGGTCAGCACGGCGACGAAATTCTGCATGATCTTCTCGGCTGCGACGCCGACCGGATCTCCGCCCTGCGCGCGCAAGGAGCCCTGGCATGAGGTTTCGCCATCTGACCATCGTGGAGGTCGGTCCCCGTGATGGTTTTCAGTCCATTGCGGCGGTCATACCGACGACGACCAAACTGGACTTGATCGACCAGCTCTATGCGGCGGGCATTCGGCGCATGGAGGCGACGGCGTTCGTCAGCGCAGCGGCGGTGCCGCAACTCGCCGACGCCGGCGAGGTCATGCGGCACGCTCAGTCCATGCAGGGTCTGGACGTCCAGGTCCTGGTGCCCAATCTGCGCAACGCCCAAAAGGCGCTGGACGCAGGCGCCGCGCACCTCGCCTTCGTGCTTTCGGTGTCCGAAAAGCACAATCAGAACAATGTCCGGCGCACGCCGCTGGAGTCGGTCGAAGATTATCGCGCCATTGCCGACTTGTTGCCTGACGGCGCGCGAATGCGCCTCAATGTGGCGACCGCTTTCGACTGTCCCTGGGACGGCAAGATGCCCCCGGAACAAACCTTGGCCTTGCTGGAGCCGCTGGTGGACATTCTTCCGGACGCCGAAATCTGCCTGTGCGACACGACGGGCAAGGTGACTCCTGATCGGGTTTCTGCGCTGTTCGCTGCGGCGAAGGCGCGCTTCCCGCAAGCCAGGCGATGGGCCTATCATGGCCATGACACCTACGGTCTGGGCGTCGCCAATGTCGTCGCGGCATGGAACGCGGGCATCAATGTCATCGACGCCTCATTCGCGGGCCTGGGCGGATGTCCGTTCGCACCCGGCGCGACCGGCAATGTCGCGACCGAAGACGTCGTATGGACCTTCGAACAGATGGGAATCTCCACCGGTCTGGATCTGGGCCGGCTGGTGGGGGCTGCTGTTGCGGGAACCAAACTGCCCGGCGCTCTCATCGGCGGGCGTGTGCGCGATGTTCTGGCTCCGGCGCTGGGATTGTCGTCCTGATGTCCGCGCCGAGGACGATGTTCCAAAAGATCTGGGACGCTCATGTCGTAGGGCCTGCCGCCGGAGGGGGCGTGCTTCTTTACATCGACCGCCACCTGGTCAACGAAGTCACCAGCCCTCAGGCATTCGAGGGCTTGCGTTTGGCGGGGCGATCCGTGCGCCGACCCGGCGGCACGATCGCCGTCGCCGACCACAACGTCCCCACCGAGAACCGCGACCGCCCGATCGAGGACCCGGCGAGCCGAAACCAGGTCGAGACGCTAGAGCGCAACGTGGCCGAGTTCGGGGTTCCTTATGTGCCGTTGCGTAGTCGTCTGCAGGGGATTGTCCACGTCATCGGCCCTGAGATGGGCATGACTTTGCCGGGGATGACGGTCGTGTGCGGCGACAGCCACACCTCGACCCATGGGGCGTTTGGAGCGCTGGCGTTCGGGATCGGGACGTCCGAGGTCGAGCATGTGCTGGCGACCCAGACCCTGATCCAGAAGCCTGCGAAGAACATGCTCGTCAGGGTCGAGGGAAAGCTCGGCGCCGGCGTCGCAGGCAAGGATCTCGTCCTGGCGATCATCGGACAACTGGGGACTGCCGGGGCGACGGGTTACGTCATCGAATACGCCGGCGAAGCTATTACGGCTCTGGACATGGCGGGGCGAATGACGGTCTGCAACATGTCGATCGAAGCCGGCGCGCGCGCGGGCCTGATCGCCCCCGACGACAAGACCTTCGATTGGATCGAAGGCCGGCCGCTGGCGCCAAAAGGCGAAGACTTCGCCGCCGCAAAGGTCATGTGGCGAGAGCTGGCGTCGGATGCCGGGGCGAGTTTCGACCGGATCGTGGAAATCGACGCCGCCACGATTGAACCGATGGTCACATGGGGAACGAGCCCCGAGGCCGTCGTATCCATTCATGGCTCGGCGCCGACACTGGACCAGGTTCCGGAGGGGCGCAGAGCCGAAACCAACCACATGCTCGACTACATGGGGCTGACGCCGGGCCAGGCTTTGCTGGGTCTGCCGATCGATGTCGTTTTCATCGGCAGTTGCACCAACAGTCGGATCGAGGACCTCCGCGCCGCTGCCAGGATCGTGGAAGGACGGAAGGTGGCGCCCGGGGTTCGGGCGCTCGTTGTTCCGGGTTCGGGAGCCATCAAGGTGCAAGCCGAGCAAGAGGGCTTGGCGACCCTCTTCGTCGATGCCGGTTTCGAGTGGCGCGAGGCGGGCTGCTCCATGTGCCTGGGCATGAATCCTGACCAGCTAAAGCCCGGACAGAGGTGCGCGTCGACCTCCAACCGCAACTTTGAAGGTCGGCAAGGACCAAGTGGAAGAACCCACCTCATGTCGCCGGCCATGGCCGCCGCCGCTGCGGTAAACGGCAGGATCGTGGATTCGCGGGGGTTGGCCTGATGCAGTCCTTCTCTTGCCTGACAGGCGTGGCGGCCGCCTTGCCGCTCGTGAACATCGACACCGACAAGATTCTGGCGGGCCAGTTCCTGAAAACCACAAGCCGAGCGGGATTGGGCGTACATCTGTTTCACGCGATGCGATACGCGGCGGATGGTTCGGATCGCTCAGACTTCGTTCTCAACCGCGATCCGTGGCGGGGCGCATCGATCCTTATCGCCGGGCCCAACTTCGGCTGCGGCTCCAGTCGCGAGCACGCGCCCTGGGCTTTGTTGGACTTCGGCATCCGCTGCATCATCGCGCCGAGCTTCGCCGACATCTTCTACAACAACTGCTTCAAGAACGGCATTCTTCCGGTGCTTCTCGGCGCTGAGGCCATGCAAATCCTGATTGCGGCGGCCGAGACGGCCGGCAGCGCCGCCATGACGGTCGATCTGCCAGCCCAGACCGTCACCCTCGCCAGTGGGGCCGTCTTCCATTTCGATGTCGATCCGGACCGCAAACGAGGTTTGCTCGAAGGACGTGACGAGATCGGCCAGTCGCTCATGGCCATAGACGCAATCCGCGTCTGGGAGGCGGCCACGGGTGATCGGTGGGGACGGGACATCGTGGCGAGCGACCTCGTCGATCAGGACTTGCGGTGAGACACCGGGCCTATCGCCTCGATCTCTCCCAAGGACTCAGCGGTCTGAGGCGCCAAGAGGAAGTGTCGGTTTCTCCCGGACCCGGCCAGATTTCGATCGCCATCCGGGCGGTGTCCCTGAACTTCAGGGACCTCCTGATCGCTGAAGGTCGCTACGGGCGAGATGTAAAAGGCGACTACATTCCTCTGTCCGATGGCGCCGGCGAGGTGGTCGCTGTCGGGGAGGGGGTCGATCGGTTCCGGCCGGGCGATCGCGTAACCCCTGGCTTTTCCAGCTGCTGGGCGGCGGGACCGCCAAGTGCAACTGACCTTGCTCTGACCCACGGTTCGCCGGCGGTCGACGGCGTGTTGACGGAGTGCTTCGTCTGCGACGCGGCCATTGCGGCTCGCATACCCGACCATTTGAGCTACGAGGAGGCCGCATGCCTGCCTTGTGCCGGCGTCACGGCCTGGAATGCGCTCTACGGGCCACGCCCGATCAAGGTCGGGGATACCGTGCTCACTCTTGGCACGGGCGGCGTGTCCTGCTTTGCGATACAGTTCGCCAAGGCCGCCGGCGCGCGGGTCATCTCGACATCCTCTAGCGCCGCCAAGCTGCAGGCGGCTCGCCGACTTGGGGCGTGGGATGTCATAAACTACCGCGAGGAGCCCGATTGGGAGAAGGCCGTGCTTGAACTGACGGGCGGTCGCGGCGTCGATCATGTCGTCGAGGTGGGCGGCGGCGGGACGCTGGAGAAATCCATCGCAGCGACCGCGATTTCGGGTCAGGTCCATATGATTGGAGTGTTGACGGACGGAGCCATCAACCCGCGCAGCCTGATCGGCTGGCGAGCCTTGAGAGGCGTCACAGTGGGGTCTCGTTCGGACCTCGACGCGATGAACCGCATGATCGCACTCCATACGCTGAGGCCCCAGATCGATCGGGTTTTCGATTTTAACGAGGCGCCTGCCGCCTTCCATCATCTCAAGGCCGCCGGACATGTCGGCAAGATCGTGATCAAGGTCTGAGTTCAACAGATCAATGAGAAGGTCGACATCGGCTGATCAGGACATTGGATCGCCCGCGATCTCCAGCCTGCTCGTCTCACGATATCCGATGTCCGGGATGACGTTGGAAACCGCTCGGTACGGTCTGTCCCAAGCCGCCGGGACTGATTTCCTGTTTGAGACAGACGTAGTGTCCCTTTTTGCCGTCTCGGATTCTCGGGGGCGAAGAGTCTGGAACTCGGCCCAGCGAGGCTGAGGATTTTGAGGGTGAGGGCAGGGACGATGGGTCAGAGCAAAAGCGGTTCGGCCGTGGCGGACGCCGGACCGGCCGAGTTTCCGGATGCACGACGCGCCTGGTATGTCGTCATCCTCCTCACGCTTCTTTACGCCCTGTCATTCACTGATCGACTGCTGCTCGCCCTGCTGGCCCAGCCTGTCGCGAGCGCCCTGACCCTGACGGATGGGCAACTGGCCCTGCTTCTCGGGGCGGGCTTCGCCATCGTTTACGCCCTCAGTGGTTTGCCGATCGCGGACCGGATCGACCGGAACGATCGCGTGAAAATCGTCGTCGCGGGGGTAGCGCTCTGGAGCGTCATGACCATGGCGTCGGCGTTCGCCTCGAACTTCTGGACCCTCTTCGCTCTGCGTTCCGGCGTCGCTCTTGGCGAGGCGGTGTTGACGCCTGCCGCAGTGTCCCTGATCGGCGATCTGTTCCCGCAGAAACGCCGCGCAGTACCGACCGCCGTCTATGGGTCCATGGGCAGCATGATGAGCACAGGGGCGTTCGTCATCGGCGGGGCCGTCCTGGCCTTCTCAGGCACGATCGATCACAAGGTGGGCCTCGCCGCCTGGCAACTGACGTTCATCTTTCTCGGTTGCCCTGGATTGCTCATCGCCTTCTTGATGCTGTTCACCGTGAAGGATCCGAGGCATGCGCCTCAGGCGAACACGACCAAGCTGGCCGGCATGACATTCGTCGAGATGCTCGGCTATCTGCGTGGGCGCTCGGGCTTCTATCTGGCATTCTATCTCGGTCTGGCGCTCATCACGACAGTCTCGATGGGCACCATCAGTTGGATGCCGACAGCCATCGTCCGGAACTTCGGTGGCAGCGTTCAACAGGCAGGCTATCAGGTCGGCGCTATGGGCCTGACCGCCGGCATCTTGTCCACGATCTTCTGGCCCTGGCTGGCGCAATGGCTCGCCGGGAAAGGACGCAAGGACGGAACTCTGATCGGGCTGTTGGCGAGCGGCGCCATCGCGGTGGCCGCGCTTGTGCTCGGGATCGGCCAGTCGAGCCTGAACCTGGTCCTGGGCGCGTTTTTCGTCGCCATGTTCGGCCTGGCGTCCGTGGGCGTATTGGCGCCCCTCGCCCTGCAGATGTTCGGCCCTCGAATGATCCGCGCCCGTCTGACATCGCTGTATATCCTGGCGACGTCCCTGTTTGGTTATGCCTTGGGGCCGTTGGTGGTCGTGGGTCTGGCGAAGTTCTGGACCGGGCCGAACGCATTGATCCATGGCATGATCGTCAATGCCGCCCTCGCGGGCGGATTGTCTTGCCTGGCTTTTCTGCTTTGCTTGAAGGCTAGCCGACGAATGGATCATCAACCCGATTGAGTCTGGCGAGCGGCGGTGGACTTTCGGCGTCGGCTCACATGAGCAGGCGCCGTCCAATCGTTCGGAACATCGCCTGCGTTGATCTGCAACACGGCGTTCAGATAGTCGCGCACATCGCCGCACTCAGCCGTGACCGCTTCGAGCACGGCGTCCAGGAGGTCGGGATCGCCGCTCGCTAGAGACGGTCCATCATGTCGGCGAGTTCGCGCAGGTGATTGCCTGTCCCGGTCGCAAGCCAAGCGAGCAGCAGGTCCTGATGGTTGTGACCCTCGTGCGCCGCGCGGACGGCCGACGCCCGCACGACAACCGCCGCCTTCCAGGCGCTGAAGACGTCGTAATAAGCGATGACCGCGTTGCGGATGCGCCTGCCCGAGAGCTTCTCGTACTCCTCCAGGAAGACAGGCTTCGGCATCAGGCCTGAGACGAGAAGCTGGCCGTCGGGACCGACGCTGCCGAACCGGGGCCGCAGGATGTAGGAAAGGTCCTCGTGGAAGTCGCCGATGTGCGAGAGCTCCCAGTCGAGTACCGCCGTGATCAGGCCATCCGGCTCGGTGAAGAGGAAGTTTCCCATCCGGTAGTCGCCATGCACGAGGCAGGGTGACTCGCATACGGGCGCGTTTTCCCGCAGCCAGCGCTCCGTCAAGGAAAGGATCGGTGCGGCCTCAAGGCGATCGTCATGCCAAGAGCGGGCGAAGGCATTGACCTGCCAAAGCGCGGCGTCGGTGCTGTTCGCGCGAGGCACGTCAAAAAGCTCCAGAGAGCGTGTCGTAAAATCGAGATTGTGAAGAGCGGCGATGTGCCGCGTGAATTGGGGCGCCAACCGTTCGCCAATGGCGCCGTAGCTGCCTCCGATGCCCGAGACGGCCCGTCCGGCCATCTGGCTTGGCATCGAGACGCCTGGGACGAGCGCCATGATCATGCCGGGCTGTCCAAGGTGGATTCCGTCGCGATCCACGAGGCGGATAGAGGGAACAGGCAGATCGTCGACTACAGCCTGGATCATCTCCGCCTCGCGACCCCGGCAGGTGTCGACCGCGCTGGCGTAGGGGTCCATGCGAAGGACCAGGCGCTCCGATTGATCCGAAGCGGCGTGATCCAGTCGGAAAGCAAACTGTTCCTTGGACGCTCCGCCCGTCATGCGCCGCAAGTCTGAGATCGTGATGTCCCGGAAACCATGCGCGGTGAAGAGTCGTTCGAGAGCGGCTCGGACTTCCGCATCCGTTTTCACGGCGTAGCGCGGACCGGACCTGAGCGCGATCTTCCGGTCGAACACCTCGCCCACGCGCCGTTCGGTGACATAGGGGCTTGCGCCACCCGCCCGTTCGCTTGTTGGGGCGGATTGGCTCCGCGCGTTCACTCCGAGCCCTTTTCGTCGAGATGAAGTCCAGACTGCTTGTGCAGAAGATAGACCTCCTGGCTATGTCCCCAGCCGATCTGGTCGCCCTTATGCCAGCGCGTCAGCGTGACGGGGACCGTCACATACCCATAGGGCTGGAGGGTGTGAGACGCGGTCGCCGTTCCGTACATCCTATGCTCGACGTCGTCGCAGTCGATGATTGTCATCTCATAGGACACGGCGACACGCCCCAGATGGCGGGCGATCATGCGTCCGCCCTTCGCCCCTCGCACCTTGCCATCGATCAGGGCGTAGCCGTGAACGAGCTCATATTGCTGGTCGATCGGCCTGTCCGGGAAAAACTTCCAGATGGCGTGGAAGGCATGGGTCTCGCTGAAGTTGGCGTTGATCCAGGCCATGGGATGCCCACCGCGTTCGGAACGCACGCCAAAACTGTGGTCCATGGTCGCGATGCAGTCCACGTCGTAGGACCGACCGCGCACCTTGATGGTCCCGGTAACGCGCGTGGTCATATCGAAATGCGCGGAGAAGCTCGCGCCTACGCCGGAGGCCACGGCCGAGTCTTCATGCGGCAATGCCAGAGGATCCATCTCGGGATCATGAATGTCGTAAGGCGGCATTAGCCCCACGACGTCGAGATGCAGCTCGGTGTCGTAGGACCCCACGTGATCGATCCTGTAGCTGCGGATTCCCTTGGCCTCATAAGACGTGCCGTTGGGCAGCGAGAACTTCTCGAAGCGTTCGGGCATGGGGAGGTTCTGTTGCGTGTCGATGTAGGACGCACGAAGCAGATCGTCCGACATCTCGCTCCAGATTTCGATTTCGTTGATCATCGTCCCGACGCCGGGGCGGGCGACGATGTAGAAGAGGCCGATGATGTTGGCTTTCGGGACATAGAAGTAGAAGAAGCTCGTTTCCGCCCAGTTGTAAGGAACCGTTTCAGGAAGGTGATAGCGAACGTCTTCATCGGTAAACATCGGGATTCCTAGGCTTCGGGATGTGAGTTCTCGAACGCGCCGAACACAACGGCTTGATAGCCGACAGCTCCTTTGCGGGCTGTCCCTGTCGCATAGGACTGCGTCGAAGTGGCTGTCCGGGCTAACCACTGCGCTGTCGGCTATGCTGGACCGACCTGGCGGAACAGCGAGGGAGCGAGCGTCGGTGGTTCCATCAATCGATACAAGGCTTCGCAGTGTCGCCAAGGCGCTCGAACAGGTCATCGTTCCCGCACTGCCAGCTGACCAAAGGTTGGCGATCGAGCAGGCCGAGATCGCGATTGGGCATCTCAAGGTTCTAGAAACGCAGTGGCGGTACATCCCTCAGGTCGCCGCCCTTGAGCTCCGATACCTGGTCGACCTTGCGGACGCCCTTTTGGCGGCGACTGATGACCCGGCTGAAGAGGTCGTCAGAGGTCGCGACTCCGCCCGCCTGGTTGATCACGCCGACTTTGGGGCGATGAGGTCTGTGACCCAGAGCCTGGGACTGGCGATCGAGCGCCTTATCGAAGAGGCCGGGGGTTTGCTTTCGAACGAGGGCGCTCGGACGGCCATTCTGGAACATGCCCGTCATCAGGCTCGTCTCGAGCGGTCCTGGTTCGCCGCTTCTGGACTATCCAATACAACGGATGCGCCCGCTCTTGAGGCGCTCCTGGCGGGCAAGTAGTGGCGGGCAAGGAAGCGATAGGGCAAAGGCCTAAAGCACCCCGGAGATTTCACAGTCGTGGTGTCCCTATTTGCCGGGACTGACAACATTCTTCGGCTTCCGTAGCGTCAATCGATAAGCGTGTCGAAATGACTGCGCAATAATACGGGAGGCGATACGGTGCTGCAGGGAATGAGTTTTAAAAATTGGCTATTGGCCGGAGCGGTGGTGATCGCTTCTACAGCGTGCGCCGACGCATCAAAGGCTCAATCCTCAAGCGCGACGCCGTCTATTCCCTCCAATGCTCAAGCCGATGCTCAGGTTACGACTGAGCCTGAAGTCAACTCCGTGGACGAGATCGTCGTGGTCGCTCGCCGCCGCGCCGAGAACCTCATGGACGTCCCCGTCGCTGTGACTGCGATTGGGGGCGCCGCGCTGGCCCGCGCCAGCGCAACGGACCTGCCCAAACTGGCGGAAGTCGTTCCCTCCGTGATCATCGCCAATTCCAGGTCCTCGGGTGGCGGATCAATCGCCATCCGCGGTGTCAGTTCGCCTTCCGGCGTCGTGGGGTTCGAACAAAGCGTGTCGGTCGCTCTTGACGGCGTTCAGACCAGCAACGGCAAGATCGCTCAGATCGGCATCTTCGATGTGCAGCAGATCGAGTTCATGAAGGGGCCGCAGGCTCTCTTCTTCGGCAAGAACAGCCCGGCGGGCGTGATCGCGGTGACGACGCGGGGACCGACGGACACCTTGGAGGCATCGGGGAGCCTTGGCTACGAATTCGGCGGACGGGAGTGGATTGGCGAAGCGGCGGTCTCCGGCCCCCTGGGCAAGGACTTCGGCTTCCGCTTGGCGGCTCGCTACCGTGACCTCGCAGGATGGCTTTTCAACGATTCTCGCGAAGCGCCGAACCCGTTCTATAATCCAGCGACCATGCCCGCCGGGTTCGCGACCTTGCCGGGCGCGCACAACGCGCGCTCGGGCAATACCGAACTCCTAGGCCGCCTGACCTTGGCCTACACGCCGGATGGCCCGTTCCAGGCGACTCTAAAACTGTTCGCAGATCGCTATCGGGACGACGGCGCTGGCGCGAGTGGACAGAACATCGGACCGTGCACCGGCAGCGCGCCGAGAATGTATGGCGTGGCGGATCCGTTCGGCGAATGCCGCATCGACAATCACATGACCAATGGCGATCTGCCGGCGGCTGTCGGTGCTGCGCTGCCGAACAGCCGTGGGGACGGGAGAAACTACGGGGCGACGGACTTCCAATCGGTGTCCCTCAATATGTCCTACGATCAGGGTCCGCTGACTTGGACGTCGTTGACCGGCTTCAACCATAATCAGTTCAATTCGGATTACGGCCTCGATAACACCTCGTTCTCGCAGCTTTTCGCCACCGAGGATGATGAGATCAAGGAGTTCAGCCAGGAAATCCGGGTCGTCAGCGACTTCGGCGGCAAGCTGAACTTTGCGGCAGGCCTCTATTATCAAGACACTTCGAGACGCGTGCACCAGGACATCAGCCTCGGGTACGCCTACTTCAATCCGGCGAACAACCGCGTGACGACGACCGATACCAGCGTCCAGCAGGATGGCAGGGCGGTGTCGGCCTTCGGCCAACTGCTTTACAAGATCGTCCCCGATCTGGAGTTCGCGGTCGGCGGTCGATACACCAATGAGCGCAAGACGCACCATCAGCGGGTCAACTACGGCTTCGGCGCCTTCAACGTCGTGGGGGTGACCTTCCCGGGCGAAAGCGAGCCCGGCGTCCTGAATGGCTCCTATGAGGAGAACAACTTCTCTCCCGAAGTCACGCTGACCTGGCATCCCGCTCCAAACCAGACCTTGTATGCGGCCTATAAGACAGGCTTCAAGTCGGGCGGATTCACGTCTGGCCTGGCCACTGCAGCCACGCGGATCGGCGATCTCGATTTCACGTCCGAGGAAGTCAAGGGCGGCGAGATCGGTGCGAAGGGTCGCTTCGGCCCGCTGCGTGTGACCAGCGCGCTATTCTTCTACGACTTCGACAATCTTCAAGTGAACGCCTTCGATCCTGCTCGCGTGGCGTTCGTGGTGGGGAACGCCGGCGCAATGAAGCAGCGCGGCCTCGATATCGAACTGAATTACAACGCCAACCAATACCTGACCCTCCATGCGGCCGGGACCTACGTCCACAACCGTTTCGCGGACTATGTCGGGCCCTGCTACGCCTATGCCTTCCCCACGGGCACGACGCGGGCGACGGCCGTGCCGCCTCCCAACTGCTCTTTCGTGAACGCTACGGCGCTCACTCTGCAACAGGATCAGGATGGGCGTGTGCCGGGTCGCTCGCCGGACTTTTCGGGCAACGCCGGCTTTGATCTCAGCGTGCCGCGAGGGGGTATGATCTATGGCCTTACCGGGGACGTCTTCTACACGAGCAGCTACTGGGCTTCCGACACCAAGGCTCCCAGCACCTTCCAGGATGGCTTCTTCCGGTTCAACGCCAGCGCTACGATGGCGACGGAAGACGGCCGGTGGCAACTTGCCCTCATCGGTCGGAACCTCACCAATGAATACTATCTGCAGTACGGAATGGACCGAACCGGCGGCGCAAGCATCCCTGGGACGATCGGCGAGCAGCGCGGCTATGTGGCCCGCGGCCGCGAAGTGATGCTGCAGGCGAGCTTCCGCTACTGAATTCGACTACGCTTCTGCGGCTAGGCCGCTGCCGGAGCGCTTGTCGATTACGGTGCTGGTTTCCAAGCGATATGAATAAGGGAGACGATGAGACAGGCCTGTCTTAGACGAGTCAGTCGCCGGCTTCAGGCGACGGGATCGGTTGGCGCGAAGGTCAGCGATAGGCGAAGGCCGCGGTTCTGCGGGCCGTCGCCGAGTTGCAGGTCGGCGCCGTGTCTGGCGGCGACGGCGGCTGCCAGGGCCAGTCCAAGGCCGAGGCCGGGAGACGAAGTCGTGCCGCGCACACGCGGTTTGAGCAAGTCGTTACGGGCGGCCGCCGGCACGCCGGGGCCATCGTCTGAAACCGCGAGTTCGACGCCGGTTTCGACCGGCTTGACGCTGACGCACACGGTGGAGCCGCGCGGGCAATATTTGATGGCGTTGTCGAGCAGATTGGCGACGACGCGGATCAGCAGGGCCTGTTCGCCGGTGACATGGGCCGGGTTCAGGTCCAGCACCAGGGCGATCCCGGCGTCCTCGGCGACAGGGCGATAAAGATCGGCCGCCTGTCGGGCGATGAGCGACAGGTCGACAGGAGACAGGACCACGGTCGATCCCGCCTGGATTTCGGCGAGGTCCAGCAGGGCGTCGAACGTCTCCAGTATGGCGTTGGTCTCCGCGATCGCCGCCTCGGCCGCCGTGCGGGCCTGGTCGAGGGTGTCGGCGGCCCTGACCGTGTCGAGGTCGGAGCGCAGGCGCGCGATCGGGGTGCGCAGGTCGTGCGCGGCCTGGTTCGACACTTCCCGCAGCCCGCCCACCAGATCGTCGATGCGTTCGAACATGGCGTTGACCGAGCGGGCCAGGGCGCCGAACTCGTCCGACGCCCCTGCGCCCGGCGCGCGGGCGGTCAGGTCGCCGGCGCCGAAGGCTTCGCAGGCCTGGTTGACGGCTTCGACCCGGCGAACCAGCCGTAAGCTGGCCATCGGGCCGATGACGAAGGCGACGAAGCCGGCCAGCGCCAGGGCCAGCAGGCCCACGCCCATGACGTCCCGCTCCAGCCCCGCCTCGTCCTGTGTTCGGCCCAGCAGGATGTAGCCGCCCTGACCCAGATCGACGCGGTCGATCGCCGCGACCGAGAGCCAGCCGCGCGTGGTCAGGGTCAGTCGGTCGCCGCGCGAGACCTTGACGTCGGAGGCGGACAGATTGCCGGACCATTCTCCCGACGGCGTGACCAGCGCATACTGGACGCGATCCTTGCCCTGGGCGATCCGCGCGCCGACGATGGCGCGGGCGATGTCGAGACGGAGCGCCGCCGGGGCCTCGTCGATCTTCGCCTTCAACGCGCGGCTGTCGGCGAACACCAGCGACTGCAGGCGTTCGCGGTTCTTCTGGGCGACCAAATGCATGGCCCCCGCGAAGAACAGGGCCGATATGACGATGAACACGACCGCATAGGCGAGGGACAGGCGTGCGACGGCCGAGGCGCGTCGGGGGCGAGCGTTGGCTTTGCGCGCCCCGATCACGCGGCGGCGCCGTCCGAGAGCATGAAGCCCTGGCCGCGAACGGTCTCGATCAGGGGCTTGCCCGCGACCGAATGGATCTTGGCGCGCAGGCGCGACAGATTGACGTCGATGACGTTGATCTGAGGCGGAATCCGATACTCGGGCCAGCAGGCGTCCCACAACATCTGGCGCGAGACGACCAGATCGTGATTGGCGGCGAGGAAGGCCAGGATGTCGAACTCCTTTGGCGACAGGTCGAGGTGGCGATTGCTCCAATGGGCGGTGCGCGCCTTGACCCGAACCTCCAGTTCGCCGAGCAGAAACACCTCGGGGTGGCCCCGAGTGGAACTGCGTCGCAGCATGGCGCGCAGGCGGGCGACCAGTTCTTCCGCCTCGAACGGTTTGACCAGATAGTCGTCGGCGCCGGCGTCCAGCCCCTCCACCCTGTGCCGGGTGGCGCCGAGGTTGGACAAAACCAGCGCGGGCGTGCGGACGCCCAGGGCGCGCAGCTGGGCCAATCCGTCCAGCCCGTCTCCGTCCTCGACCATGCGGTCCAGGATCAGGGCGTCGAAGGGTTTGGCGGCGGCCGTCTTCACGGCGGCGGCGACCGTGGTTTCCGACGCCAGGTCCAGATCGGCCACGTCGGCGAGCGCGGCGCGAACGCGGTCGGCGGCGTCGCCGTCGTCTTCTAGCAAGAGTATGCGCATCGCTGGCTCCTTCGGCTCCCTTCTAGACGGCGAGGCGGCCGGGCGGGGCTGACAAGGCTCGTAAGTTGCGATGGTCGCCGAGTTTGAGGCAAGAAGAACAATGCTCTTTCGCACGCTTTGTCTGGCTGTCCTGTCGTCCGGTTCGGTCGTCGGACCAACCGTGGCGCAAGCCCTGTCCGCGCCCGCCCTTCAGGTGGACGCCGCCACCGAGGCGGCGGCTGCGCCGTTCGAGACGCTGGAGTTGTCCGCCCGTCTGGCGCGTCTGGGGCGGGAGCGGGGCGATCCCTGGCTGTTGGCGACGGCGGCGCGGCTGCGGCTGTCCACGGCGGCGCCGGTTCGCACGGCGCAATCGGAACCGGCCGAACCCGCGTCGCCGGGCGGGGCGGTCGATCCGTCGGACGAAGGAACCTGGCCTCAGATCGCCGAGGTCTGGCTGGACGAGGCGCAGATGCTGGCCGAGGGCGACGCCCAGGTCCTGGCCTTCATCGCCGCGATCCGGGCCCAGGAATACAAGGGGCGAACGGGCGGGCCGCTGGTTTCGCTGGCGCGTCTGCCGGCGGGACAGGCCCATGTCTTTCGCGAGCGGTTCGCGCCGGGCCGGCCGGCGGTCGTCTATGTCGAGGGGGACGGCGACGCGCCGCTGGCCGTGACGGTCAAGGCCGGCAAGGGGATGGTGTGTCAGGCGGCCGGGCCCGGCGACGTCAAGCTGTGCGCCTGGACCGCGCACGAACCCGGAGATTATCAGGTGGAGGTCCGCAATCTCGGCGCCGCCGCCAACCGATACGCCTATGGCACGAACTAGAGGCCCCGCGAGCCTCGGACTGCTGCTGGCCCTGGGGCTGTGGGCCGGCGCGAATGCGGCGAGCGCCGAGAGCCGGGCGCTGCTGATCGGCGTCGGGCGGTATCGTGATCTGCCGTCGGAGTTTCGTCTCGCCGCGCCTGAACAGGACGTTGCGCGCCTTGGTCGGGCCTTGAAGGTTGCAGGGCTCGGCGAGGCGGGGATCGAGACGATCTCCGATGACGACAGTCCGGCCGGGGCCAGCCGATCCGCCATTCTTGAACGGCTGGCGACGCTGGAGGCGCAGGCCAGGGCCGACGATCGGGTGCTGATCTACTTCTCCGGGCACGGCGGGCAGCGGCCGGCGGCGCCGGGGTCGCAGGAACCGGATGGGCTGGAGGAGGTCTGGCTCGCTTCAGACGCCACCTTGAACGCACAGGGACAGCCGGACGGCGGTTTTATCGCGGATCATGAGATCGCGGCGGCTGTCGCCCGCCTGCGCGCGCGGGGCGTCGATGTCTGGCTGGTCGTGGACGCCTGCTACGCCGCCGGCGTGACCAGAGGGCGGGAGGCGCCGGGCGCCCAGGCCAAGACCGTGTCGCGCGGCGGGGCCGGACGACGCGGTTCGGACAGTTTCGAGACAGGCGAACCCGGGTTCGGCGCTGTAGATTCCCAACAGCCAGGGGGACGCTTCGTCGGCTTCTATGCGGCTGGCGATGGCGGTCTTGCCCTGGCGACCGACAGGGGCTCGGTCTTCTCCAACGCCCTGATCCGCAGTCTGGACGCCGGGCGCACCCGCAGTCTGCGCGATCTGGCGGCGGGCCTTCTGTCCGCCGACGGTCGGCTGGGGCCTGACGCGCCGCGTCCGGTCTTCGAGGGCGATATGGACAGTCCTGTTCTGGACCTGACGCCAGGGCGCCAGAGGCGGTTCGCCGTCGTGCGTCGGGGGGCGGACATCACGCTGGCGGCGGGATTGGAGGAGGGGGTCGTTTCCGGCGACCGCGTCGTTCTGGAAGGCGAGGACCAGTCGGTTCTGGGCTATGGCCGTGTCACCTCGGCGGGCATCGGGCGGTCGGGGCTGGACGCGGCGCCGTCCGGGGCAGTGGCGGCGCGGGCCGTTTCGTCGCCCGATCAATCCAGGTCGCCCGCGGAGCGCGTGGCGGCGGCCATCGCGGCCTTGGGCGGCGGCTGGGCGCCGGACGGCTTGTCGGTCGGCGCCAGACTTGACCGGCCGTCGGCGGATCGGTGCGGCGATGCGGTCGATGCGGCGGCGCCGCCGCCAACGGCCCAAAAGGTGTCCCTGTTCGTTTTGCCGGGTTTGAGGGCCTGCGACCGGCTGTATATCGAGATGGCCAATACCGGCCGGGCGACGCTGGATGTGAATCTGCTCTATCTGTCGGCGGACGGAACCGTCATCGGACCGAGTCTGCATCCGACCGACACCGTCCGGCTGGCGCCCGGAGAAAAGCGCAGCGCCGCGCTTCGGATCGTTGCGGAGCGGAACGTGGTCGTGGAACGACTGGCGGTCCTCGCCGTGCCGGCCGCGACGCGCTTTCCCGCCGACTTGCGGTATCTGGCCGAGATGTCGAGCCGCCCCGGCGCGAGAGGCGAACCCGGCTATGAGCCTGCCTCCTTGTCAGCCTGGCTGGCAGATGCTCTGGACGGCCGGTCGCGGCGCGGCGCCGCCCTGGGGCCGCCGCCCGGTCAGGCGTCCATGGCCGTCGCCTTCCCCATCGTCGTCCTGCCATGACGGGAAATGTCAGATGGGTTCGCCGATCTTACGGCGACGGTAAGTGGGGCCGGGCGCCGGTCTGATCCACTCTGCGTTCAACGACGTCGCATCGGCGTCCGTGGAGAGGGAAACCATCATGATCAACCGTAAAAGCTTCATCCGCGCCATCGGTATGGCCGCCGCCATGGCCACCCTGACGCTGGGCGTCGCTGCGCCGGCCTCGGCGGGCGCCGGCGCCGACCGACGTGTCCGCATCATCAACGATACGCGGGTGACGATGACCCAGTTCTACGCTTCCAGCGTCGACGCCGACGACTGGGAAGAAGACATCCTGGGCAATGACGTGCTGCGTCCCGGCCGGTCGGTGCGCATCAATATCGATGACGGCACCGGCGAATGCTATTTCGACTTCAAGGCCGTTTTCGCCGACGGCGACGTGCTGGTCCGCGAGCGCGTCAACGTCTGCAGCATCAGCGAATATCGTTACCGCTGAGGCGTCGGCGGCGTGGCGGCGTCCTGTCGCCACACCGCCTCTATCCGGTTGATGAAGGCCGGCCGCGTCGTCGCCGACAGGCCCTGTGTGGGAACGCCCGCGCGCGCGGAGGTCAGGATCAGGGCCGTCGCCCCGTCCGCCGCATCGGTCGCCAGCGTAGAAGCGGCGGCGTCCAGCGGACCCACCTGAGCCAGCGCCAGATCGACCCGCGCGGTTTCCGCCGCGATCCGGGTCGGCGCGGAAGGCGGTCGGGCCTGGCCCACGGCGACGGCGGTGTCGAGCTTGGTCCGGGCTTGATCGAGACGCCCGGCGCGGACGTCTGCGCGCGCCTGGATCAGCAGAGGCCCAGAGATCGCCGGGGCCTGTGGCGCGATCCGCGCATAGATGTCCAGAGCGTCCTGCGCGCGCTGAACGGCGATGGCGTCGTCGCCATTCTCCTCGTGCGCCCTGGCGAGTTGCGCCAGCAGCGCCGCACGACCTTGCTGGCCGGAAACCTCCAGCCCCAGGTCGTTCAGGGCGGCTTCGAGACGCGCGACCGCCGCTTGCGGCCGCCCGGCCTGGATGTCGAGATCGGCCAGCATCCCTTGCGCCGAGGTGGCGGTGCGACGTCCTGCGGCGCCGCCTTCGGCATAGGTTTCGACCGCCTGCTCCAGCAACGGTCGGGCCAGCTCCGGGCGGCCCAGGTCGATATAGAGCGATCCCAGACCCGCCAGCGCATTGCCCTTGAGCGAAGGCTGGGGCGACTGCTGGGCGTCGAGCAGGGCAAGCTGTTCGCGCAGGGATCGCTCGGCGTCCTTCAGCCGCCCGGCGCGTTGTTGGGCCCCCGCCAAGGCTCTCAGCGCCCCGATCAGGGTCGGATCGCCGGCGGGCGCCGAGGCCCGCTGGATGTTCACCGAGGTCTCGGCCTCTTGCAGCGCCTCGATCAGCCGCCCTTCGTTCAGCAGCAGGATGTTGAGATAATTATAGACCAGCGGACGATAGCGCTGACCCGTCTCGTCGGCCGTGGTCAGTTCCGCGATGGCGGACCGATAGCTGGCTTCGGCGTCGCGACGCCGATCCTGCGCCTGTTGCGCCATGCCCAGGACGGCGATCCCCATGCCGACATCGGTTCGCATCGCCGGCGTGTCGGGGGAGCGGCGCAGGCCCGCGATGGCCGCTTCTATCACGCCTTGCGCCTCGGCCGGCTGGCCCGTCATGATGGTGTTGACCGCGATCTGGATACGCAGGTTGTGAAGCTTGGGGTCATCCGCATCCAGGGCCGCTTCACGCAACACAAGCGCCTCGCGACAGTCGGAGATGTCGGGTTCGGACTGGCCGGACCTCGCATCGCAGCGCGCGACCAGGGCGTCGGACAGCAGAACCGGGTCGGCGGGTCGGATCGCGCGCGCCGCGACGATGGCGCGATCCGCCGCCGAGAAGGCGTCGTCCAGCCGGCCGCTTTCGCGCGCCGCCGTCGCCGCCTGAATATCGGACAGGATGGTCTCGCGCGGCGTGTCGGCGGCGGCCGCCGTCGCCTGGGCGCCCAACAGCAGCAGGCCAATCAGTTGAAACATCACGCGCCCATCCCCGTCATCACCCCGAGAATGGCGCTCGCCATACGCCGTGATGTCAAGCATGATCGGCGACGAGAACGGGGGAAGATCGTGAGAACAGGGGTTCTGGCCGTCCTGCTCGGCCTGATGTGGACGTGTCCCGTCATCGCACAGGATCGATCTCCGCTGGAGATCGCGTTCGAGGACGCGCAACTGGCCGGCGCGCCGGGCGCGGGGGCGGCGCTCGCCGACGGCGCGGCTCGCATCGCGGCCGACGATCCGGGTCTGAGAGACGCCTTCGAAGCCCATCGTGCGGCGGAACAGACGCGCCATGCGCTGGAGACCGTGCTGGCTACGCTGCGGTCGCAGGGTGCGCCTGCCGCCGAGCGGGCGCGGGGCGTCGCCGCCGATCTCGACCGGGCGACGACGGCGGCGCAGACGGCGCGCGCCCGTCTGGACAGCGTCTATCCGGCATTCGGCGATCTGACCGATCCCACGCCGCTGTCCGTCGCGGCGGTCCAGGCCCTGTTGAAGCCGGGCGAAGGTCTGGTCGTCATCCTGCCCTCGGACCGGGCCACCTATGTCTGGGCGGTGACGGCGGACAGCGCGGTCTGGCGTCGCTCGGACATGACCGCCGGCGACGTGGCGACGGACGCCGCTCGTCTGCAAGCGGGTCTGGGCGGCGCCGAAGGGCGAGGTGCGGTCGACGCCGCACGCCCTGCGCGCTCGGGAACAGGGTTCGACCGCGCGGCGGCGTATCGGCTTTATCAGGCGCTGTGGGCGCCGGTGGCCGACAGCCTGTCGCAGGTGCAGACGGTGTATGTGGTGGCGGACGGCTCCCTTCGCGCCGTTCCGCCCGGGGTGCTGGTGACAGCCGCCCCGACGGGCGACGATCGCGATCCCGCAGCGCTTCGCGCGACGGCGTGGCTGCAACGCCGATACGCCTTCGCCATCCTGCCCACGGTCACGAGCCTGAGGGCCGTTCAGCGCACCGTCACCAGCGACAGCCGGGGCTTCGCCGGGTTCGGCGATGCGGACATGACCGCCTATCCCGCCGGGTCGGTCGCCAAGACTTTGGCTCCGCTGCCCGGTGCGGGCCGCGAGCTTCGCGCCCTGTCCCGCGCGATGCGAGGCGGCGATCGCAATCTGAAGCTGGGCGCGGCGGCGACGGAGGCCGCCGTGAAATCCGCGCCGCTGTCCGACATCTCGGTGGTCGCCTTCGCCATGCACGCCCTGCCGGTGAAGGAGGGGGGCGAGGGGGCGTTGCGGGAGCCGGCGCTGGTCTTCACCCCGCCCGCCGCGCCACAGGGAGAGGACGACGGCGTCTTGACGGCCAGCGAGGCGGCGCAACTGCGGCTGAAGGCCGATCTGGTCATCCTCAGCGCCTGCGACACGGCCCAGGACGATCCGCAGGCCCTGGGCGTCAACAGCCTGTCGCGAGCCTTCTTCTACGCCGGGGCGCGGTCGCTGCTGGTGTCCAACTGGCGAATTCGCGACGATGTCGCCGAACGCCTGTCCGTTCGCACCGTGACCCTGGCCCGTCGGAACCGGGCGGCCGTGGCCGACGCCCTGCAGCGCGCCTCCCTCGAAATGCTGGACGACCGATCCGACCCGACCTTTGCCCACCCCGCTCAATGGGCCGCCTTCAGCCTGTTGGGCGACGGCGCCGTTCGTCTCGTCGGCCGCTGAAGGTCGCGCGGGGACAGTTGGTCAGAACCAGGCCTTCAGGCCCAGCACGACCTGCGTCTTGTCCGCATCCCCGCCGCGCGCCGTGATCAGGTCGGCGGTCGATCCCAGGGCGCGGCTCCATTCGACGCCGAGGTAGGGGGCGAATTCGCGGGTGAATTCGTAGCGCAGGCGCAGGCCCGCCTGGATCGACGACAGGCCCGAGCCGATCTGAAGTTCGGGGATGTCGCGGGCGGACAGGGCCGCCTCCAGGCGGGGTTGCAGGATCAGGCGCTGGGTGATGCGCTGGTCGTATTCGGCCTCGACCCTGGCGGTCAGGTCGCCCTTGGAGGACAGATAGGCGGCGGCGTCGATCTCCCACCAGTGGGGGGCCAGTCCTTGCAGACCCAGCACGGCGTGGGTCGTGTCCGGGCCTTCGGGGCGAAAATCCTGACGCACCCCCGTCTGCAGGTTCCAGAACGGCGAGATGGCGCGGCTGTAGAGAGCCTGAATTTCCGCCTCGTGGAGGCGGCCGTGCAGGTCGCCTTCGCCCTCGGTCTTCCACCAGAAGCGATGGATGTCGCCGCCGGTCCAGCCCTGGGCGTCCCAGACATAGGCGTCGGCGCCGTCGCCGAAGACCGCTTCCAGCCGGTCGATGACGAGGGCGGTCGTGCGGACATCGCCGTTCTCGACGACCAGCAGACGGCGCGAGGCGGCCATGGCCTCGGCGCCGAATACCGTGTCGGCGGCATGGGCGGGGCCGGACAGGGCGACGGCGGGCGGCGGGGTGGTCGGGGCGGTCATGCCCATCCCCGTCATGTCGTGACCGGCGTGGGGATCGCCGGGGGCGGCCATCCGGCTCATGTCATGGCCGGCGTGCGGGTCCGCTGGTTTCGCCTCCATCTTGCCCATGTCGTGACCCGCATGGGGATCGACGGGGGCGGGCATGGCGTGACCCGCATGCGGATCGGCGCTCTGGGGGACGGGCAGGGCCTGTGCGGCACCGGCGGCCAGCACCAGCGGCGTCAGGGCGAGGAGAAGGCGGCTCATGCGGCGGCTCCATCCAGCGGTCGCACCGTCACCACGTTGAACATCCCGGCGTGCATGTGCATCAGCAGGTGACAGTGGAAGGCCCAGTCGCCGGGCGCGTCGGCGGTCAGGTCGAAGGTGACTTTCGAGCCCGGCGCGACATTGACGGTATGCTTCAACGGCTGATGCCCGGCGGGTCCGCCCGTGACCAGTTCGAAGAAATGGCCGTGCAGGTGGATGGGGTGCGACATCATCGTGTCGTTGACCAGGGTGACGCGCACCCGCTCGTTTCGCTCGAACCGGATCGGCTCGACCAGTTCCGAGAATTTGCGACCGTCGAAGCCCCACATGAACCGCTCCATATTGCCGGTCAGGTGGATTTCCAGGCTGCGCGACGGCGGGCGACGGTCCTTGTTGGGGGTGAGCGAAACCAGGTCGGTATAGACCAGCACCCGGTGCGGCGCGTCCTCCAGACCCAGGGGCCGTTCGCCCAGCCGGTCGGCGGGGGCGGGCGCGATCATGTCCACGCCGACGCCCACCGCCATGTTCGGCGGCGCCTTGGACGGATTGCGCATCGCCATGGCGTCATGATCCATGGAGCCGTGATCCATCGCGCCGTGATCCATGCCGCCCATGCTCCCCATCCCCATGTCGCGCATGGTCAGGTTCGGAACGGGTCTCAGCGGCGGAACCTCGGCCGTCATGCCCAGGCGGGGCGCCAGGGTGGCGCGACCCATGCCGGATCGGTCGATGGCCTCGGATACGAGGGTGTAGGCGCGGTCCTCGGTCGGACGCACGATCGCGTCATAGGTTTCGGCCACCGAAATCTGGAACTCGTCGGTCTCGACCGGGCGCACGTTCTCGCCGTCGGCGCTGACCACGGTCATGGCCAAGCCCGGAATGCGGACGTTGAAGATCGACATGGCCGAGGCGTTGACGATGCGCAGGCGCACCCGCTCGCCGGGGCGGAACAGGCCGGTCCAGTTCTCCTGCGGGCCGTGGCCGTTGATCAGATAGGTGTAGGTCGAGCCGTTGACGTCCAGGATGTCGCGCGGGTCCATCCGCATCGCCCCCCACATCCGCCGCTCCTCCAGGCTCATCCGGTCCGAGCCGTCGATCAGGCCGGACAAGGTGGTGCGCTGTCGATTGAAGTAGCCGGGGCTTTTCTTCAGCTTGTCCAGGATCTGGTGCGGATGCAGGAAGCTCCAGTCCGACAGCACCAGCACATGCTCGCGGTCATAGGCGACCGGATCGGCGCCCGCCGGGTCGATGACGAGGGGGCCGTAATGGCCCATCGCCTCCTGCAGGTTGGAATGGCTGTGATACCAGTAGGTGCCCGACTGGATGACCGGAAACTCATAGACGAAGGTTTCGCCCGCCTTGATGCCGGGAAAGCTGATGCCCGGCACCCCGTCCATCTGGAAGGGCAGCAGCAGGCCGTGCCAGTGGATCGAGGTATCCTCGTCCAGGGTGTTGGTCACGGTCAGCCGGGCGTTCTGGCCCTCGCGCAGCCGGATCAGCGGGGCGGGCAGGGTTCCGTTGACCGTCACCGCATGGCCCGTGCGTCCGCCCACGGTGAACGGCGAATGGCCCACGGTCAGGTCGATGTTCGGCCCAATCAGGGTCGGCAGGTCGGCCCTCAGGCCCGGCGATCCTGTCCGGGCCCAGGCGGGCAGGGCGGCCTGCAGCGCCATCAGGCCGCCGCCGGCCGCGACACCGCGCAACAGGCTGCGTCGGTCGAGGAAAGACTGGGTCATGGGATCATCCGTCCTTTCGCCGCGCATCAATGGGCCATGACCAGCATGGCGGCCGCCATGGCGATCATCATCAGGTTCTCGGTCAGGCTGACGAAGCCCAGCGGGACATTGGACGCCCCACCGACGCAGGCGCATTTCAGCTCGCGCCTGTCGACATAGACGGCCTTGAACACCGACACGGCGCCTACGCCGCCGATGAACAGGGCGACCGGCGCCGACAGCCAGATCAGGGCGCCCGCCAGCATCAGCACGCCGGCTCCCAGTTCCGCGAACGGATAGACATAGCCGTAGCCCGGCCATTTCTGCGCCAGAAGGTCGTAGTTCAGGAACATGGTCGAGAACTTCTCCACGTCCTGCAGCTTCAGCATCGCCAGCAGACACATGGCCGTCGCGATGAAGTCGGGCAGGATCGACCCGCTGGCCAGGGTTCCGAACCGCGTCCAGGCGATGGCGGCGGCGATCAGCAGTGCGACGGCGAAGACGGCGAGGACGGGCGTATAGCTGGTCTGTCCCGGCGTCGGGACGGTCTGGCCGAAAAAGCGGCGTAGATCGTCATGGCCGCCGATACGCTGTCCGTCGATGAAGGTCTGGGGCGTGGTCTTGACGTCGTGTTCGGCCTTGAAGGCGTCGGTCTCGGCGCGGGTCGTCAGGTGACGGTCATCGACCCGATAGCCCTTGCGCCTCAGCAACCACAGGGATTTGCGGCCGTAGGGGCAGACGTGGTCCGGCATGACCATCCGATAGAGGGTGGCGGTCTTTTCGGGATGCGGCATCGAAGGTCCAGACGGGCTGACAACGGGCTGCACCCTCTGTAGGGTCTGTACCATGGTACGGAGTCAAGCGATGGCGATGACGATCGGAGGACTGGCCAGGGCCGGGGCGGTAGGGGTGGAGACGATCCGCTACTATCAGCGGCGCGGCCTGCTGGAGACGCCGGCGGGCGACGGGACGACGCGCCGCTATGGCCCGGCCGACGCAGACCGGCTGCGTTTCATCCGTCAGGCCCAGGCGGCGGGCTTCACCCTGGCGCAGATCGGCGAGCTGCTGACGCTGGATGCCGGATCGGATCGGACGCGGGTGCGCGACATGGCCAAGGCGCGGATCGAGGAGCTTGATCGCCAGATCGCGGACATGCAGGCGGCGCGCACGGCGCTCCAGCGGCTGGCGTCGGATTGCGCCCGCGGCGAGAAGGGGCCGTGTCCGATCCTGAAAGCTTTCGAGCGGCCGATTACGGCGTGAAGTCGATGGTGCGTTCGAACTGGGCGTCGACGGGGCGGCCTTGTTCGGTGATCGGCGTGACCTGGGCATCGTTCATCAGGGCCAACGCCGCCTCGCCGAAGCCGTAACCCGGCCTGGTTTCTTCCAGAACCACGCAGTCGGTGACATGGCCGGACGCCAGGGCGGTGCAGCGCAGGCGAACGCTGAAACGGTCCTGCGGCGGCGCGACCGAGGCCTTCTGCACCTGCGCCGGCCGGAAGTCGGCGCGGTCGCGCGGGAGGGCGTCGGCAGGGGAGCCCAGTAGAGCGGTCGTCAGGGTCAGGCCGAGGATCAGGGTCATGGCGCGTCTCGCTTACGCCCTATTAAGATTTGACTGCGGCCGATGTTCCATCGCCCGGTGAACTGTGTTCGAGGCGTGTCCCTGGAAACACAGGCTGCATCAGGCCGAGAGGGTCGCGAAGGGCCTCAAACTGTCGTTGCGGTCGGCGCACAGGGTCTTCAGCCAGGCGCGCACTGTACGAAGGCGCGCGGTGTCGTGAACCTCGCGGTGGGTGGCCAGCCAGAACCGCCGCTCGATCAGGATTTCGGGCAGGACGCGCTGCAAGCCCTTCGCCATGAAACAGGGCAGGACGCCGATCCCCCCGCCGGCGGCGATGATCTCTCTCTGGGCGCGGATGGAGGAGGAGCCGAGATGCGGCGTCAGTCCCGGCCGGATTTCGTCCAGATAGCGCAACTCGGGCGCATAGATCAGGTCGTCGATATAGCCGACGATGTCGAAGCCGCTCAGGGCCTCGACGCTGTCGGGCGCGCCGTGACGCGCCACATAGTCGGGCGCGGCGTACAGAGCCAGTTGATAGGGCGTCAGCGGTTCCACGATCAGCCGCGCCGCATCGGGCGCCGCCAGGGTGATGGCCATGTCCACCTCGCGGCGGCTGGGCGACAGGAAGCCGGCGTTGGCGGCCAGTTCGATCCGAAGCCCTGGACTGGCGTGGCGCAGATCGGCCAGGGCCGGGGCCATCAGGGCCGCGCCGAACCCTTCGGAGGCGCTGATGCGCACGACGCCGGCCAAGGCGTCGGGGCGGATGACACGCGCCGCCGATTCCATCGCACCCTCGGCCTTCAGGCCGATGTCCAGAATATGGGCGCCCGACGCCGTCAGGTGCAGGCCGGTGGTGGAGCGCACCACCAGCGTCGACTTCAGCGCGCTTTCCAGCCGGGCGACGCGCCGTCCGACCGTCGCCGCATCCACCCCCAGCCGATGCGCCGCGCCGCCCAGCGACCCGGCGCGGGCGGCCGCGACGAAGATACGCAGATCGTCCCAGTCGAACACCGTCTCGCCCCATGCAAAAATGCAGATCGGTTCCTGCAACTTCGCATTATCGACCCACGCGAGGCGATGCTAGCAAGGGCGACACAAGAATAATCACCACGGGAGACCTCGCATGCGCGACATCCGCCACTTCATCGACGGCGCGGCCTTTGACGGCGCGTCGGGCCGGTTCGGCGACGTGTTCAACCCCAACACTGGCGAGGTTCAGGCGCGCGTTCAGCTGGCCAGCGTCGGCGAGGTCGACCGCGCGGTCCAGTCCGCCCAGGCGGCGTTCGAGGGCTGGTCCTCGACCAATCCGCAACGTCGCGCCCGCGTGATGTTCGAGTTCAAGCGCCTGGTCGAGGCGAACATGAACGACCTGGCCGAAATGCTGTCCAGCGAACACGGCAAGGTCATCGCCGACTCCAAGGGCGACATCCAGCGTGGGCTTGAGGTCATCGAGTTCGCCTGCGGCATCCCCCATGCGCAGAAGGGCGAATACACCTATGGCGCCGGGCCGGGCATCGACGTCTATTCGATGCGCCAGCCGCTGGGCGTGGTGGCGGGCATCACCCCGTTCAACTTCCCGGCCATGATCCCGATGTGGATGTTCGGCATGGCCATCGCGGTGGGCAACACCTTCGTCCTGAAGCCGTCCGAGCGCGATCCGTCGGTGCCGGTGCGTCTGGCCGAACTGATGCTGGAGGCGGGCGCGCCGAACGGCGTGCTGAACGTGGTGCATGGCGACAAGACGGCGGTGGACGCCATCCTGACCCATCCGCTGGTCCACGCCGTCAGCTTCGTCGGCTCGTCCGACATCGCCCACTATGTCTATCAGACCGGCGCGGCCAACCATAAGCGGGTCCAGGCCATGGGCGGGGCCAAGAACCACGGCATCGTCCTGCCCGACGCCGACATGGATCAGGTCATCAAGGATCTGGCGGGCGCGGCCTATGGCTCGGCCGGCGAACGCTGCATGGCCCTGCCGGTCGTGGTGCCGGTCGGCAAGAAGACGGCCGACGAACTGCGCGAGCGGATGGTCGCCGAGATCGAGACGCTGAAGGTCGGGGTCTCCACCGACGCGGGCGCCCATTACGGCCCCGTCGTCACCGCCCAGCACAAGGCCCGCGTCGAGGGCTGGATCGCCAAGGGCGTCGAGGAAGGCGCCGAACTGGTGGTCGACGGTCGCGGCTTCAGCCTGCAGGGGCATGAGAACGGCTATTTCGTCGGCCCGTCGCTGTTCGACCATGTGAAGCCGACGATGGAGGCTTACCGCGAGGAAATCTTCGGACCCGTCTTGCAGATCGTGCGCGCCGAAAGCTTCGAAGAGGCGCTGAGCCTGCCCAGCCAGCACCAGTACGGCAACGGCGTCGCCATCTTCACCCAGAACGGCCGCGCGGCCCGCGACTTCGCCGCCCGCGTCAATGTCGGCATGGTCGGGATCAACGTGCCGATCCCGGTGCCGGTCGCCTATCACACCTTCGGCGGCTGGAAGCGGTCGGCCTTCGGCGACATCAACCAGCACGGCATGGAAGGCCTGCGGTTCTGGACCAAGACCAAGACCATTACCGCCCGCTGGCCGGATTCGGCCCTGGAACACGCGGATTCGTCGTTCGTCATTCCGACGATGCGCTGACGCACGGTTCCTAGAAAATCCCCGTCACCCTCGGGCTTGACCCGAGGGCCGGGTTGTTCGCCTGCTCATGCGAGGATTCCGACGCACGGGCCGCTCAACGCCCGATCCTCGGGTCAAGCCCGAGGATGACGGTGTGGAGGTAGGAGAGTAAATTTGGACTTCGCCCTTACCGACGATCAGCGCGCCATTCAGGACGCGGCCCGCGCCTTCGCCGAGGCCGAGTTGGCGCCCCATTCGGCCCGCTGGGACGAGGACAAGCATTTCCCGGTCGAGGTGATGAAACAGGCGGCCGAGATGGGCTTCTGCGGCATCTACACGGGCGAGGAACACGGCGGCATGGCCCTGGGGCGGGTCGAGGCGGCGGTGATCTTTGAAGAGTTGTCGCGCGGCGATGTAGCGACGGCGGCCTTCATCTCGATCCACAATATGGCGACTTGGATGATCGATCGTTTCGGGTCGGACGACCTGCGCGGACGGTTCGTTCCTACACTCGTCGGCATGGAGAAGATTGCGAGCTACTGCCTGACCGAGCCGGGTTCGGGGTCGGACGCGGCGGCATTGCGGACGACGGCGGTGCGCGACGGCGACCATTATGTGTTGAACGGTTCCAAGGCCTTCATCTCGGGCGCCGGCACGTCTGACGTCTATGTCGTCATGGTCCGCACGGGCGGCGAGGGGCCGAAAGGCGTCAGCGCTCTCGTGGTTGAGGCGGGCACGGCCGGCCTGTCGTTCGGGGCGCAGGAAAGGAAGATGGGCTGGAACGCCCAGCCGACCGCCATCGTCCAGTTCGACGACTGCCGCGTGCCGGTCGCCAATCTGCTGGGCGAAGAGGGGGCGGGATTCCGCTACGCTATGGCTGGGCTGGACGGCGGGCGGCTGAACATCGCCGCCTGTTCGCTGGGCGGGGCGCGGCTGGCGCTGGAGACGGCGCAAGACTACGTCGCCACGCGCAAACAGTTCGGCCGACCGATCGGCGAGTTTCAGGCGTTGCAGTTCCGCCTGGCCGACATGGCCACGGACCTTGAGGCGGCGCGGCTGATGGTGCTGCGCGGCGCCTGGGCCATCGACGACGACCACCCGGAAAAGACCAAATGGTGCGCCATGGCCAAGCGGCTGGCCACCGACGCCTGTTTCCACATCGCCGACGAGGCCCTGCAGCTTCACGGCGGTTACGGCTATCTGAAGGACTATCCGCTGGAACGGATCGTGCGCGACCTGCGCGTCCACCGCATCCTGGAAGGCACCAACGAGATCATGCGGGTGATCGTGGCGCGGGAGATGGCGCGGGGATGATGGCGCTGCTGGCCCTGTTGGCGACGACTCCGGCGGCGAGCGAGCCGCAATGGGTCACGGCCCGCATTCAGGACAGAGACGCCGTCGCGTCCTTTCTGTCGTGGGACTATTCGTCCGTGATCCTGCGCGCGACGTGCAGAAATCAGGATGTCGTCATCGACTATTACGGCGACGATGTCGTGCCGCGCGATGCGCCCAAGGCCACCCTGTATGTCGATGGCGCCGCCTTTGACATGCGTCGGGTCGGCGTGGCGCAATACGTACTCGGCGCATCCGGGATCACAGCTTTGCGACGCGGCCAGTCGGTCGAGTTCGATGCACCCAACGAGATGGGTGAGCCCTGGCGTCTTGGCGAGGCGGCTGCGTTGAAGACACTGGCGGCGACCTGTTCAGGGAACGGCAAATGAGCGACACCGAAATTATCGCCCGCATCGAAAACGGCGTCGGCCGCATCACCCTGAACCGGCCCAAGGCGATCCATGCGCTGAACCGGGCGATGTGCGAGGCGATGATCGCAGCCTTGCTAGACTGGCGCGAGGATGCGACGGTGCGGTCGGTGCTGATCGACCATGCCGGCGAGCGCGGCTTCTGCGCGGGCGGCGACATCCGCATGATCGCCGACAGCGGCGCGGGCGACGGTGTGGACGCCAAAGCCTTCTTCATGGCCGAGTATCGGCTGAACGCCCTGATGTTCGGCTATTCCAAGCCGATCACCGCCATCGTGGACGGCATCGTCATGGGCGGCGGGGTCGGGATTTCAGAACCGGCCGATGTCCGCATCGCCACCGAACGCACCACCTACGCCATGCCGGAGACGGGCATCGGCCTGTATCCCGAGGTCGGGGGCGGCTGGTTCCTGCCTCGCCTGCCGGGCCAGACGGGCGTCTGGATCGGCCTGACGGGCGCGCGACTGAAGGCGGCGGACACCGTGGCCCTGGGCATCCACACACATTTCATGCCGTTCGAGAACGTCGATGCCTTGAAGGCCGATCTGCTGGCCGAAGGCGCCGATCCGGCGGCGGTTGCGGCGCGTCATGCCGGGGACGCGGGGCCTGCGCCTCTGGCCGCCCACCGCGAGGCCATCGACCGGCTGTTCGCCTTCGTCACGGTGGAGGACATCTTCGCCGCGCTTGAGGCCGATGGATCGGACTGGGCGTCGGCCCAGTTGGCGACGCTGAAGACCAAATCCCCGACCTCGCTGAAGGTCACGCTGCGCCACATCCGCGAGGGGGCCAAGGCCGCCACCTTCGACGCCAACATGGCCGTCGAATACGCCGTCAGCGGCCGGATCGGCGCGACCCACGACTTCCAGGAAGGCGTGCGGGCCGTGATCGTGGACAAGGACAATGCGCCCCGGTGGTCGCCGGCGGACCTGTCGGGCGTGTCCGACGCGACGCTGGACGCCCTGTTCGCGCCTCTGCCGGAAAACCAAAAATGGACGCCGCTGGCCTGACCGCTTCCCTGCTTTCGCGGGGATGAGCGGATGACAATAGGGAGAAAGACCATGACCAAGATCGCCTTCATCGGCCTGGGCAACATGGGCGGAGGCATGGCGGCGAACCAGGCCAAGGCCGGTCACGCCGTCGCCGCCTTCGACCTGTCGCCCAGCGCGCTGGAGCGGGCGCAGTCGCAGGGCTGCGTTCCCGTCGGATCGGTCGCCGAGGCGGTCAAGGACGCCGAGGTGGTCATCACCATGCTGCCGGCCGGACCCCATGTGCTGAGCGTCTATTCCGAGCAGATCATCGGCGCGGCGCCGTCGTCGGCCCTGTTGCTGGACTGTTCGACCATCGACGTGGAGACGGCGCGCAAGGTCGCGGGTCTGGCCAAGGCCGCCGGTTACGCCTTCGCCGACGCCCCGGTGTCGGGCGGCACGGCGGCGGCGGACGCAGGCACGCTGGCCTTCATGGTCGGCTGCGATGAGGGGGATTTCGCCCGTGTCGAGGCGGCGCTGGAGCCCATGAGCCGCATCACCATCCGCGCCGGGGATCACGGGGCGGGGCAGGCGGCCAAGATCTGCAACAACATGCTGTTGGGCATTTCCATGCTGGGGACGTGCGAAGCCATCGCCCTGGCCGAGAAGCTGGGGCTGGACCCCGAGCGCTTCTTCGAGATCGCGTCCAAATCCTCGGGCCAGTGCTGGAGCGTGACCAGCTACTATCCCTGGCCCGGCCCGGTGCCGACGGCGCCGTCCAACCGCGACTATCAGGGCGGGTTCGCCACGGCCATGATGCTGAAGGATTTGAAGCTGGCTCAGGACGCGGCGGCCAAGTCGGGCGCGACCACGCCGCTGGGCGCCCAGGCCGAGGCGCTCTACGCCCTGTTCGACGGCATCGGCCACGGCGGACGCGACTTCTCGGCCATGTTGCAGATGCTGAGGGGGCGGCTGGCCGATCTGGACGCCGCCTGACGCCCATCGATTCGGTTGCGACCGCATTCGGAAAGGCCCGCAACGTCTCGCGTTGCGGGCTTTCTCGCGTTTGAGGGCGGTGCGGAGAGCGCGGCGGTTTGTTGTCGAACGGCGTCGGATGCGACCGGCAGCGGCGGACGGCGTCGTGGTCCGATTAGTGGCTGAAAGTGTGAGGTATTTCTTTCCGCCGAGATGTCGCCAACGCGGCGAGCCATAGCGCCGACGACGCAACGCCGGTCGAAAATAGACGGAATTGCGACCTTCCGACGCTTGCGACCTGGATGACTCCTGTGTCATGTAACCGCTTACATTCGGTATCGACGGACTTCGACAAGGAGCCGGCACGATGGAATCAGGGAGACGATGGACTTGGACATGGCCGCACCTACCGCGCTGTCCGCAGGGCCGGACGCCGCGCCTTTCGCCAAGGCCGCGACCATGCGCGACGTGGCCGAACGCGCCCAGGTGTCCGTCGCGTCCGTGTCTCGCGTGCTGAACGGTCTGGGCGTCACCTCCGACGCGACGCGCCAGCGGGTGCTGGAGGCGGTGGAGCATCTGCGCTACGTGCCGCACTTCGGCGCGCGCAGCCTGTCGACCAGCCAGAACGACACCATCGGCGTCATCCTGCCTGACCTGTTCGGCGAGTTTTTCTCCGAGTTGATCCGGGGCATGGATCTGGCCGCGCGGGCGCACGGCAAACATTTGATCGTCTCCAGTTCGCATGACGGCGCCGAGGACACTCTGGCCGCCGTCCGCTCCATGCGCGGCCGGGTGGATGGGATGATCGTCCTGTCGCCGCACGTCGGCGCCGCCAATCTGGCCGATGAGTTCGCCGGGCGGATGCCGGTCCTGCTGATGAACGCCGGCACGGCCGAGGCCGGGCGCGCCTCCATCGTCATCGACAACCACGGCGGGGCGGTCGCGGCGGTCCAGCATCTGCTGGCCACGGGCCGGCGCCGCATCGCCCACATTCGCGGCGCCGCCGCCAACGTCGAGGCCGACACCCGCGCCGCCGGCTATGTCTCGGCCCTGGACGGCCAGGCGCCGATCGTCGTGGAGGGCGACTTCTCCCAGGCCTCGGGCCACCGCGCCGCGACGGCCCTGTTGGCCATGCCCCAGCGGCCCGACGCCGTCTTCGCCGCCAACGACATGATGGCCGTCGGCGCCCTTCTGGCCTTCCAGGAGGCCGGGCTGCGCTGCCCCGAAGACATCGCCGTCGTCGGCTTCGACGACGTGCCCATCGCCGCCCTGATGCGACCCGCCCTGACCACGATGCGCGTCAATATCGCCGAAATCGGCCGTCGCGGCGTGGAGCGCCTGATCGGCCTGGTCCGCGCCGGTCAGACCGGCGAAGCGGCCGACACCAACTGCGAAATCGTCCGACCGATCCTGGTCGAACGCCAATCCACCGCGGCGGGCCCGACCGCCAGGTTCAACAAGGGGTGAGGGACGTCATGTCGACGCCAACCGATCCCAAAGGAAGGGGAGAATTCAGGATGACCCAGTTCAGTACACGCAAGGCCGTCATGGCCGCCGCCTCGGCTCTGGCCTTGAGCATGGCGGTTGCAGGAGGCGCGTCGGCTCAGAACGCGACGACCACGCTTCGCGGCGCCGTCTATGACGGTCAGACCGCCGAGGCGGGGGCGACCGTCGTCGCGACCGAGGTTTCCACCGGCTATGCGACCCGGGCGCGCGTGGGCGCGGACGGGCGCTATGTCCTGTCAGGCTTGCGTCCCGGCACCTATCGCGTCCAAGTGACCAGCGCCGAAGGTCAAACGGCGGAACAGACCGTCACCTTGTCGCTGGGCCAGGTCGGAACGCTGAACCTGGATGTCGCCTCTGCTGCGACAGGCCAGGCCACGGCGGGCGCGACCGAGTTGGGCGACATCGTCGTCACCGGTCGCCGCGTGTTCGAGGTCCGCACCCCGGAAGTCGCGACCAACGTCACCCAGCAGCAGATCAACAACCTGCCGCAGATCAGTCGCAACTTCCTGAACTTCGCCGCCCTGGCGCCCGGCCTGCGCGTTACCGAAGACGATACGGAACGGACGATCTCGGCAGGCGGCCAGACCGCTCAGGCGATCAACGTGTTTATCGACGGTCAGAATCGCAAGTCGCTGATCAACGACGGCGGCGTCGCCGGTCAGGACGACAGCCGCGGCACGCCCTTCCCGCAGGGCGCCGTGCAAGAGTTCCGCGTTATCAGCCAGAACTTCAAGGCCGAGTACGAACAGGCGGGTTCGGCCATCATCACAGCCGTGACGCGGTCGGGGACCAACGAATTCCACGGCGACGTCTTCGCCTTCTACCAAGACCCGGACTGGGTCGAGCAGGACGAGATTTCGCGTCGTCGCGGTTCCAAAAAGGCTCCGGTTCGTCGTCTGCAGTATGGCGCAAGTCTGGGCGGGCCGATCATTCAGGATCGTCTGCATTTCTTCGGCGCCTATGAGCGCAAGGACGAAGACCGTATCGCTCAGTCGTTCCTGAACCGCACGGAATACAACGACTTCTTCGCCGCCGATCTCGGCACGGTCTCGACGCCGTATCAACAGGACGTCTTCTTCGGCAAGTTGTCGTGGCAGATCGATGATCGTCAGCGCCTGGAACTCAGCACCGAATACAAGACGGAAGAGGACATCCGTGGCGCCAGCGGCCAGAATGCGCCCAGCCGCGCCGCCCGCAACAACGGCGAGACCCAGGCCTTCAACCTGCGTCACCAGTTCCAGGGCCAGCATTTCCTGAACGAGTTCTCGGTCGACTATCTGAAGTCGAGCTACGAGCAGTCGGTGATCAACGGCTCGGATTATGGCCGTCAATACATCATCTTCCGCGACGACAGTTCGACCACGCCGGGATTCCAGTACAACGTCAACAACCGAGACTCGACGGTCTTCACGGCTGGCGGACGGGCCGACGCCCAGTTCCTGCAGCAGAAAAGCACCACGATCCGCAACGATCTGACCATCCCGGACCTGGCCTGGATGGGCACCCACACGATCAAGATGGGTGCGAAGTATTCGATGCAGAACTATTTCGTGCAGAAGGATTTCGGGCGTAACCCGACCTTCCTCTATGACATCGAAGGGCGTCCGGAAATCAACGGCAGCCGCACCATTCCGGTCGCTGTGAACTTGGGTGTCGCCGTGCCAGCGGCGGATGTCGATAACAACGTCATCGGCCTATATATTCAGGACGACTGGCAGATCACCGACAAGCTGGAACTGAACCTCGGCATTCGGTGGGACTACGAGGATAATGCGGTCAATAACGATTATCGCACGCCGGATTCCATCCGCAACATGCTGGCGGCGATCCAGAACCTGCCGGGCTACGACTTCCCGTCGTACTTCAATCCCTCGGACTATATCTCGAACGGCGATCGCAAGGCGTTCAAGGGCGCCTTCCAGCCGCGCTTCGGCTTCTCGTATGATGTGTTCGGCGACGAGAAGACGGTGATCTTCGGCGGCGCCGGTCGCTATTACGATCGGATCGGCTTCAACTTCGCGTTCGACGAGCGGTTCAAGCCGTTCCAGTTCAACAAGACGATCTACTTCTCCAACGCCGGAGGTCCGCGTGGCGGCCAGGACACCATCGCCTGGGACCCGCGCTATCTGACGCCGGCTGGGCTGGACCCGCTGCTGGCCGCCAGCCCCGGCGCGGGCGAAGTCTTCTTGGTGAAGAACAACTTCGAGCCGCCGCGCACGGATCAGTTCAACATCGGCATCCGTCAGAAGTTCGGCCGCTGGCAGACGGCCTTGACCTTTGCCGCCGGCCATACCGAGGGTGAATCGGCTTGGTACATCGCCAATGCTCAGACCGAAACGGGCGGTCGCTTCAGCGGTCCGACCCCGGGTTCGGTCGGATTCTCGCAGTTCCGTAACCTGATCTTCTTCCAGAACACGGACAAGGAACGCGACTACAAGGCGATCTATCTGACCGCCGACAAGCCGTATAACGCCGAGGATCGTTGGGGCTTCAACGTCGCCTACACCTATATGGACGCGACGCAGAACGGCAGCCGCGACAACGGCTACGGCGCGTTTGACTTCGACTACAACACGCCGGGCCAGTCGCCCAAATATCGTTCGTCCACCGACGAGCGGCACCGGATCGTGGCGTCCGGCACCCTGGGCCTGCCCGCCGACTTCCTGCTGTCGGGCATCGTCACCTTGGGGTCAGGTCTGCCCTACACGGTCTATGACTGCCCCAATGCGCCGGCAGGTGGTCCGAACATCTGCTGGAATGGTGGAAACCCGGAGCGGCGGGCCTTCTTCCCCGGCTTCAACTTCGCCTATCGCCAGGTCGATCTGCGTCTGACCAAGGGCTTCGACGTCTTTGGCGGACAGAGGGTCGAGTTCATCGCCGACGCGATCAACATCTTCAACTTCACCAACTACAAGTCGTTCGACGCTGGCTTCAACAGCCCGCGCTACGGCGCCGGGACCGAAGTCTTCCTGCCGACCCGCAGCTTCCAGGTCGGCCTGCGCTACGCCTTCTAACCACCCTGAGCCTGGCCGCCTTTCGCTTGTCGGAAGGCGGCCTTTCTTTTTGATGCTGACCCAGTGAGCGTGCTTATGAATCGTCGAAACTTCCTGATGCGGACCACGACGGGGGCGGCGGTTATGGCCGTCGGGTTTCCGGCGATGGCGGCGGTGAAGGAGGTGGCGGTGACGGGGGCGGTCAATGGGACGCAGCGGCGACCGCTGAGGCTGGATCAGGAGATCGAGGAGCTTCAGGAACGGACCTTCCGCTGGTTCGAGAAGGTCACGGATCGCAAGACCGGCCTGACGCCGGATCGTTGGCCCACGCCGTCCTTCTGTTCGGTGGCGGCGGTGGGGTTCGCCCTGACCTGCTGGCCCGTGGGCGTCGAGCGCGGCTGGATGAGCCGGGCCGAGGCGCGCGAACGCACTCTGACAACCCTGCGGTTCTTCCACGATCTGCCGCAGGGGCCGGAGGCGACCGGCACGGCGGGCTACAAGGGTTTCTTCTATCATTTCCTGGACATGCAGACCGGGCTGCGGTTCGCGCAGAACGAGCTGTCCACGGTCGATACGGCCCTGCTGATCGGCGGCATGCTGTTCGCCGCCCGCTATTTCGACGGCCGTCATGCCGACGAGGCGGAAATCCGTCAGAAGGCTCAGGCCATCTATGAGCGGATCGAATGGCCGTGGGCCGTGATCCGCAACAACCGCATCACCATGGGCTGGCATCCCGAGAGCGGTTTCATCCCCTCGGACTGGCATGTCTATAACGAGGGAATGCTGGTGCTGCTGCTGGCCATCGGCAGCCCGACGCATCCGGTGTCGGTCAATGTCTGGCACGAATGGGCCGCCAGCTACGACGAGAGCTGGACCGACCGCTGGGGCAGCTGGCACCTGAATTTCGCGCCCATCTTCGGGCACCAGTACAGCCATATGTTCATCGACTTCCGCGGCATTCAGGACGCCTGGATGCGTGGGCAGTCGGCCCAGCTGGGTGAGCGGCTGGACTATTTCGAGAACAGTCGCCGCGCCGTCTATGCCCAGCAGAAATACGCCCACGACAATCCGGGCGGCTGGGCCGGCTATTCGTCCGAGGTCTGGGGGCTGACGGCCTGCGACGGGCCGGGCGATTTCAAACAGGTGATCGACGGCAAGGAACGCGAGTTCTTCAGCTATTCCGCGCGCGGGCCGGGCGAGCGCGACGACGGCACCATCGCGCCGACGGCGGCGGCCAGCTCCATCGCCTTCGCGCCCGAGATCGTCGTGCCCTGCGTCAAGGCGATGAAGCAGAAATACGGCGCGGGCCTCTATACCGAATGGGGCTTCCTGGACAGCTTCAACCCGACGCTGACGGTGCGCGACGGCCCGTTGCAGCACGGCAAGATCGTGGACGGCGTCGGCTGGGTGGACGGCGACTATCTGGGCATCGACCAGGGGCCGATCGTCATCATGACCGAGAACCACAGGTCCGAGTTCGTCTGGCGCCATATGCGCGGCGAGCCCAATATCCGCCGAGCGCTCGAGATCGCGGGCTTCACCGGCGGCTGGATGAACGGATGAGTCTGACGGCCCACAGACGCGGCGCGCTGGCCATGATGGCGGGAGGGGCGGCTGCGGCCTGCACCCCGCGCCGGTCGGGCGAGACCGTGCTGCGCTTCTGGGCCATGGGCAACGAGGGCGGCTCGGTCGGCAAGCTGATGCCCGAGTTCGAGCGTCGCAATCCGGGCGTCCGGGTCGAGGTCCAGCCCCTGCCGTGGACGGCGGCGCACGAGAAGCTGCTGACCGCATACGCCGGGGCGTCGCTGCCGGACGTCAGCCAGATCGGCAATACCTGGGTGGCGGAACTGACGGCCATCGGCGCCCTGTCGCCGACTCCGCCCCAGGCGGCGAACCTGATGACCGACCAGTTTCCGGCGGTGTTGGAGACGAACCAGATCGCCGGGCGGGCCATGACCACGCCCTGGTACGTCGATACGCGGCTGTTGTTCTATCGCAAGGATCTGCTGGCGCGGGCCGGGTTCGATGCGCCGCCCGAGACCTGGACCGAGTGGAAGCGAGCCATGCACGCGATCACGCGCGTGGCGGGCGGCGACAACTACGCCATCCTGCTGCCGCTGAATGAGTTCGAGCAGCTGCTGACCTTCGGGCTTCAGATCGATGCGCCGTTGCTGCGCGACCGGGACACGCGGGGGAATTTCTCCAGCCCCGGCTTCGTCGCGGCCCTGGCCTTCTATCGCAGCCTGTTCGCCGAGGGGCTGGCCCCGCTGGCCTCGTCCACGCAGATTTCCAACGTCTGGACCGAGTTCGCCAAGGGCTATTTCAGCTTCTACTTTTCCGGTCCGTGGAGCGTGGGGGATTTCCGCAGCAAACTGCCGGCGGCGTTCCAGCCGAAATGGGCCACCGCCGGCGTGCCGGGACCGAACGGCCTGGGCGCGTCGGCGCCGGGCGGGTCGAGTTTGGCGGTATTCAACTCCTCGCCGCATCAGGACGCGGCCTGGGCCCTGGTCCGATACCTGTCCGAACCGGCGGTGCAGGCCCGGTTCAACGCCATCGTCGGCGACCTGCCTGCGCGCCAGAGCGCCTGGGACATCGCAGGCGTCGAGCGCGATCCGATGCTGGCGCCGTTCCGGGGACAGCTGGCGCGGGCCAAGGCCGTGCCCAAGGTGCCGGAATGGGAGCGGATCGTGACGGAGATGCAGATCGTCGCTGAACGGATGGTGCGCGGCGAATATACGCCTGAGACCGCCGCCGCCGAGATCGACCGCCGCGCCGACCGGCTGCTGGAGAAGCGCCGCTGGATGATGGAACAGGGCAGGGCCGTATGACCGTCGCCGATCCGACATTGGCTCGCGTGAAGCCGTCGCGAGGACGCGGCGCGCGCGAGCGGGCGGCCTGGGCCTTCGTCGCCCCGGCCATGCTGGCCATCGGCCTGTTCTTCGCCATTCCAGTGATCGCGGCCCTGCTGCTCAGCCTGACCGACTTCGACATCTACGCCCTGGCGAACCTGCACAATCTGCGCTTCGTCGGTCTGCAGAACTATGAGCGGCTGCTGACCAATCCGCTGTTCTGGGGGGCGATGAAGAACACCCTGACGTTCGCGGTCCTGGGCGTGCCCCTGTCCATCGCGGCGTCGCTGGCGGCGGCGGTGATCCTGAATGCGCGGGTGGTGAAATGGCGGCCGATCTGGCGGGTCATGTTCTTCGCCCCCTATGTCACCACCCTAGTCGCGACGGCGGTGGTGTGGCGCTATCTGCTGCACACGCGATACGGCGTCATCAACTGGGGTCTGGAAAGCCTGGGCCTGCCGGCGGTGGATTGGCTGGGCGATCCCTCGACCTCCATTCCGGCTATCCTGATGTTCGTGGTCTGGAAGATCTTCGGCTACAATATGCTGATCTTCCTGGCGGTGCTTCAGACCGTGCCGGACGACCTGTACGAGGCCGCGCGCATCGACGGCGCCGGGCCGTGGAAGCAGTTCCGCCATGTGACCTTGCCTGCCATCGCGCCGACCATGCTGCTGGTCTCGATCATTTCGGTGGCCAGCTTCTTCCAGCTGTTCGCCGAACCCTATGTCATGACGCAGGGCGGGCCGGCCCAGAGCACGGTGACGGTGCTGTATTTCATGTACGAGGAAGGCTTCAAATGGTGGAACCTGGGGGCCGCCAGCGCCGTGGCCTTCGTCCTGTTCCTGTGCATCCTGGCCATCACCCTGGTCCAGCTGGCGGTGGCGAAGCGGGTGGGGGCGTATCAGTGAAAATCCGTGCGATCCTGCTGAATCTGGCCGTGGCCCTGATCGCCCTGGTCGTCCTGTTCCCGCTGGTCTGGATGGTGTCGGTCAGCTTCATGGCGACCGGCGAGGCGGCGACCTTTCCGCCGCCGCTGTGGCCCAAGGTCTGGACGCTGGAGCACTATCGCGACCTGTTCCTGAACCAGGGGATGGGGCGGTATCTGTGGAACAGTTTCGCCCTGGCGACCCTGGCGACGATCCTGGCGCTGGGGTTCACGGTTCCGGCCGGCTACGCCTTCGCCAAGCTGAAGTTCAAGGGGCGCGAGCGGCTGTTCCAGTTGCTGGTCGCCGCCCTGGTGGTGCCGGCCCAGATCGGCACCCTGCCGCTGTTCCTGATGCTGAAGGGGATGGGTCTGGTGAACACCTACGCCGGCGCCCTTGTGCCCTGGCTGGCGTCGATCTTCGGCCTGTTCCTGGTGCGCCAGTATGCGCTGAGCATTCCCGACGAGATGCTGGAGGCCGCCCGCATCGACGGCGCCGGCGAGGGGCAGATTTTCCGCCGCGTCGTCCTGCCGACGCTGCAGCCGATCATCGTGACCCTGGGCCTGTTCGTCTTTTTAGGCAGCTGGAACGACTTTCTGTGGCCGCTGATCATCCTGACGGATCAGTCGAACTACACCCTGCCGGTGGCGCTGGCGTCCCTGTCGCGCGAGCATGTGCAGGACGTCGAACTGATGATGGCCGGGGCGGTGGTCACGGTCGCGCCGGTGCTGATCCTCTTCCTGGCCCTGCAACGCTACTACATCCGCGGGATGCTCGCGGGCAGCGTGAAGGGCTGAGCATTTTCCTGTCCCTTTGGGACGACGACAAGGAACAGGCCCTCCATGAGCCTCAAGGTGCGCCTTGCCGCCTCTCTGTTCGCCATCGCCGTGGCGATTGCGACCCCTGCCTTCGCCCAGACGACGCGGGTGCTGGACCCGATGGAGGACGCTGCCGCGTGGAAGGCCGACGCCTCCACCGACGTCTCCTCGACCGTGTCGTCGGTCGCGGGGCATGACGGGCGGGCGGTGCGTCTGACCTATGACTTCAACGGCAAGGCGGGTTACGCCTTTGCGGCGCGCGCCCTGCCGTTCGACCTGCCCGACAATTACGAGATCAGCTTCTGGGTGCGGGGCGAGGGACCGACCAACACCTTCGAGGTCAAGTTCACCGACGCCTCGGCCGAAAACGTCTGGTGGAAACAGACGGCCCGCTATGACTTCCCCGATGGCTGGACCAAGTTCGTCATAAAGCGGCGCCAGGTGTCCAAAGCCTGGGGCCCCAGTGCCGAGACCGAACTGCGTCGCGCCGAGCGGGTCGAGTTCGTCGTGGTGGCGGCCGAGGGCGGGCGCGGCTTCATCGACATCGACCAGCTGTCGATCCGCGAACTGCCCGTCGATCCGGCCGTGCCGCCCCAGCCGGTGGCCAGCGACGGACGGTCGCCCTCCACCGCCCCGCGCGCCGTGGATCGCGACATCAAGACCGCCTGGACCCCGCCGGTCGAGGGCGCGCCGGTCCTGACGCTGGACCTGGGGTATGAGCGCGAGTTCGGCGGCCTGATCCTGCGCTGGGGCGAGCGGGGCGCGGCGAGCGACTATCGCGTCTCGGCCTCGCTGGACGGACGCGACTGGCGGCCGCTGGCGACGGTGACGGGCGGCAACGGCGGCGTCGACTGGCTGAGGACGCCCGAGGCGACGGCGCGGTGGCTGAGGCTCGAACCGCTGAAGCCGCTGGCGGCGTCGGACGTGGTCGGCTCGTCCGGCGCGGGACAGAGGCTGGGCGCGGCCCAGGCGACGACCTATGCCCTGAACGAGATCGAGGTCGAACCGCTGGCTTTCGGCGCGGACGCCACGGCCTTTGTCGAGGCGGTGGCCCGGGAGAACTGGCGTGGCCTGTATCCGCGGGGCTTCTCGGGCGAGCAATCCTACTGGACCCTGGTCGGGGTCGACGGGGGTGGGGAGAGCGGTCTGATCGGCGAGGATGGCGCCATCGAACTGCGTCGCGCGGGGCCGAGCATCGAGCCCTTCGTGGTCGACAACGGGCGGCTGATCACCTGGGCCGACGTCAATATCGAACAGGGGCTGAAGGACGGCGACCTGCCGATCCCGTCGGTGACCTGGACCGCCGACGACTGGACGCTGAAGATCACAAGCTTCGCCGATGGGCCGCCCGATCAGGCGCAACTGTGGGGGCGTTACGACCTGACCAACACCTCCAACCGGCCGCGCACCCTGACCCTGGCCCTGGCCGCGCGGCCGATGCAGGTGAATGCGCCGCGTCAGTTCCTGGCCATTCCCGGCGGGGTCAGTCCGGTCGAGAACCTCGCCTGGGACGGCGCCGAACTGAGGTTGAACGAGGCGGTGCGGGTGCAGCCGCTGGCGACGCCGGATCAGGTCGCGCTCGCGACCTTTGACGCGGGCAGCGATCCGCAGTCCCTGATCCTGCCGTCCGCGCGGCGACCGGCGGGCGAGGCGGCGACCACCACGGACGGCACGGGCCTGGCCGCCGGCGCCCTGACCTATCAGGTGACGCTGCGACCCGGCGAGACGCGCACGGTCGGCTGGGTGTCGCAACTGTCCGGCGACGCGCTGGCGCCCGAGCCGGTGGGGCAGGCGGCGGCTGTGCTGGACACGGTCGAGGCCCGGCTGGCGGGCGAATGGCGGGCCAAGCTGGACCGCGTCGAACTGACCCTGCCGCCTGCCGCCCAGCGGATCGAGGACGCGCTGAAATCCTCGCTGGCCCATATGCTGATGTCGCGTCAGGGGCCGGTCCTGCAGCCCGGCACCCGCAGCTACAACCGCTCCTGGATCCGCGACGGGGCCATGATGGCCGAGGGGCTGAACCGGCTGGGCATGGCCGAGCATTCGGCCGACTATCTGCGCTGGTACGCCCCCTATGTGTTCGACAATGGCAAGGTTCCGTGCTGTGTCGATGCGCGCGGCGCCGATCCGGTGCCCGAGAACGACAGCCACGGGGAGTTCGTCTTCCTGGCCGCCGAGACCTATCGCTACACCCGGGACGAGGCCCTGCTGCGTCAGGTCTGGCCCCAGGTGCAGAAGGCCGTCGCCTATATGGACGACCTGCGGGCCTCGACCCGGACGGCGGCGTTCCAGACGCCGGACCAGCGGCATCTGTATGGTCTGCTGCCGCCGACGATCAGTCACGAGGGCTATTCGGACAAGGCGGCCTATTCCTATTGGGACGATTTCTGGGGTCTGCTGGGCTACAAGGACGCAGTCTTCATCGCCGAGGCGCTGGGCGATGCGGAGGCCGCCGCCCGCTATGCGGCGGCGCGCGATCAGTTCGCCGCCGACATCCGCGCCTCGATCACGGCGACGGCGGCCCATCACGACATCGACTGGATCGCGGGGGCGGCGGATCGGGGCGATTTCGACGCGACCTCGACCACCATCGCCCTGTCTCCGGCGGGGGAAAAGGATGATCTTCCGCCCGAACTTCTGGCGCGAACCTTCGACCGCTATTGGGAAAACTTCCAGAACCGGCTGACCAATCGCACGGCGTGGAAGGACTACACCCCCTATGAATGGCGGCTGGTCGGCGCCTTCGTGCGGTTGGGGCAGAAGGACCGGGCGCTGGCGGTGCTGGACTTCCTGATGGCCGACCGCCGGCCCGAGGCCTGGAACGGCTGGGCCGAGGTTGTGGGGCGCGAAAAGCGCGAGCCGCGCTTCATCGGCGACATGCCGCACGCCTGGATCAGCTCGGATTACATCCGTTCGGCCCTGGATCTGTTCGCCTATGAACGGGACCAGGACCATGCGCTGGTGCTGGCGGCGGGCGTGCCCGAGGCGTGGCTGGACACCCGCGAGGGCGTCGGGGTGAAGGCCCTTCGCACCGCCTATGGGCCGTTGACCTACGCCTATCGCAAGGCGGGGCGGGCGTATGTGCTGACCCTGGGCGGCGGGGCGAATCCGCCCGGCGGGTTCGTGCTGCAATGGGCGGCGGGGCAGGGGCGGCCGGAACGGGTGCGGATCGACGGCCGCGCGGCGGCGTGGTCGGGCGACGAACTGGTTATTCCTGTCGGGGCGAGACGGGTCGAGTTGCGCTGACTACTGACATCCCTTCTCCCAGTGGGAGAAGGTGGCCCGAAGGGCCGGATGAGGGGCGGCCGGTGGGCCAAGTCGCGCCACCCGACCCTCACCCTTTCGCACAAGAACGACGGCCTTCGCCGCCGTGTGCTCAAGCCCTCTCCCAATGGGATAGGGTCACAATCTAGGGAACGCCCTCCCATCCGCGTCGAATAGGTGCGCCTGTTTGGCGGGGACATGCAGGGTCAGTCGCTCGCCGGCCCTGGCGCGCAGTTCGCCGGCCAGCTGAACCGTCAGTGTGTCATCGGACGCCGGATGCTTCAGGTGCGCCATGGTCGTCGCGCCGAGGGTTTCCACGAACATGACCTCGGCGGTCAAGGCGTCGCCGTCGCCGGTCGTGGTCAGGTGCTCGGGACGGACGCCCAGCGTGATCGCATCGCCGGGCTTGGCGGAGGCGGCGTCCACGGCGACGCGGATCGTCTCGCCCGCCGATGTCTTCACCGTCGCGCCGGACGCCGAGGCCATGACGATCTCGGCCGACAGCAGGTTCATCCGGGGGCTGCCGATGAAGCCGGCGACGAACAGGTTGGCGGGGTGTTCGTACAGCTCCATCGGCGCGCCGACCTGTTCGATCCGTCCGCCGTTCAGCACCACGATCCGGTCGGCCAGGGTCATGGCCTCGACCTGGTCGTGGGTGACGTAGATCATGGTGGTCTTCAGCTCGGCGTGCAGCCGCGCGAACTCGTAGCGCATCCGCACCCGCAGGGCGGCGTCCAGGTTGGACAGCGGCTCGTCGAACAGGAAGACCTCGGGTTCGCGCACGATGGCGCGGCCGATGGCGACGCGCTGGCGCTGGCCGCCCGACATGGCCTTGGGCTTGCGGTCCAGATAGTCGGTGATGCTGAGCGCCTCGGCGGCGGCGCGGACGCGGCGGTCGATCTCGGCCCTGTCGGTCTTGGCCAGCTTCAGGCCAAAGGCCATGTTCTCATAGGCCGTCATGTGCGGATACAGCGCATAGGACTGGAACACCATGGCGATGCCCCGGTCAGACGGCGACAGGTCGTTGACCATGCGGTCGCCGATCCAGAGCTGACCCGTGGTCGCCTCTTCCAGCCCGGCGATGGTGCGCAGCAGGGTGGACTTGCCGCAGCCCGAGGGGCCGACGAAGACGATGAACTCGCCGTTCGCGATCTCCAGATCGACGCCCTTCAGCACATCGACGGCGCCAAACGCCTTCTTCACGCCAACCAGACGGAGGTTCGCCATGCTTCCTGTTCCCCTTGAGCCGTTTCTCTTTTGGCGCACCGTAACCGGTTACATCGCAGGATCAATGCCGCAGGCCGTTCTGCCGACGACTGAATTTGCAAAACTGCGAAATTAGGCTTTCGCAAAATGACGATGGTGGATAGAAGCCGCTGCCAATCGCGGGGGAGCATCCGAATGACACAGCGCAAAATCCTGATGGCGACGGCCTCCATGGCCTGGCTGGCGGCGGCCGTGGGCGCACAGGCCGAAGACCAGAGAGCGGCCCAGGTGGACGACATCGTCGTCACGGGGTCGCGTATCGCGGGCGGCGACCGGATCGCGCCGGTCGAGACGGTGGGGCGCGAGGTCATGGACGCCGCCGGGGTCGCCGACGCCTCGCAACTGGTGCGGCTGGTCACGGCCAACTCCGGCTCGGAAGCCCAGGTCGATCAGCTGAACCAGCCGCAGAGTTCGGGCACGGCCCAGTTCAACCTGCGCAACCTGGGTCTGGGCTCGACCCTGGTGCTGGTGGACGGCCAGCGCTGGACGACCAGCGCCGTGGTCGCCACCGACGGCTCGGCCTTCGTGGACATCAACTCATTGGTTCCGATGATCGCGCTGCAGCGGGTCGAGGTGGTCAAGGACGGGGCCTCGGCCGTCTATGGCTCGGACGCGGTGGCCGGGGTGGTCAACTTCATCACCCGGCACGACGTGGATCGGCCCGAGGTCTCGGCCAAATACGCCGGGGCGGACGGGTCGGACGAGAGCGTGATCCAGGCCATCGGCGGGTTCGACCTGCTGGGCGGAAACCTGACGCTGGCGGCCTCGCACTTCCACCGTTCGGCGCTGGGCTCGGACGAGCGGGCCTTCACCCAGGCCGAACGCTATGGCCGGGCGGCCTGGACGGCCGTGACGAGCTATGGCCAGCCGGGGTCCTATTTCCGGCCCAGCCGCAACGGCTTCTCGCCCGATCCGGCCTGCGGGAACCCGGCCTTCGCCAGCGCCTACAAGAACAGCGCGACCGACGGCTTCTGCCGGCTGGACTATTCCGACTTCTTCGACCTGACGCCTGAGGAGACGCGGACGCAGGCGTTCGCCGACTATCGTCGGCCGGTCGGGGACATGACGCTGACGCTGCAGGGGGCCTGGTCGTCGACGAAGACCGTGGCCCGCCAGTCGCCGTCCCTGCCGATCCTGGCGCGGTCGCTGAGCGTGCCCGCGTCGCATCCCGACAATCCGTTCGGGGAGGCGGTGCTGTTCCGCGGACGGCTGCTGGGGGCCGAGGCGGGGGCGTCCCGGGCGGACTTCGACTACCGGACCTGGCGGCTGGCGGCCGGTCTGGACGGTCAGTTCGCCGGCGGCTGGAGCTGGAGCCTGGCGGCGACCAGCAGCCGCCAGCACGTCGCCTATGACAAGCCGGACGTGATCGGCAGCGCCTTGCAGAACGCCCTGAACGGCTTTGGCGGGGCGGGCTGCAACCCGGCGACGGGGACGGCGGGCGTCGGCGCCTGTCAGTATTTCAACCCGTTCGGCAGCGCCTATCTGGGGACCGGCACGGCCAACGGCGCCGCCCTGATCGACAGTCTGATCGGCTATACAGGGCTGCGCGGAGCCTCGACCCTGACCACGGCGGAGGCCTCGACCAGCGGTCAGGCCCTGACCTGGGACGGCGGGGCGGTCGATGTGGCGCTGGGCGTCCAGTATCGGCGCAGCGGTTTCCGGCACGACTGGAGCGATCTGGTCAATGCGGGCGACCTTCTGACCGCCGGCTATTCCCCCGACTTCGAGGGCGATCAGCAGGCGCTGGCCGCCTTCGCCGAGGCGCGTCTGCATCTGGGCGACCGGATCGAGGCGCAGCTGGCGGGCCGGTACGAGACCTATGACGGCGACGGGCGGTTCAGCCCCAAGGCCGCCGTGCGTTGGGACGTCACCGACGCCCTGGCGCTGAGGGCGTCGTGGGGGCAGGGGTTCCGCGCGCCGTCAGTCTATGCCCAGTCGGGGGCCCAGGCGTCGCAGCCGTCGGTCTTCGACCGGGGCGCCTTCGTCTTCGTCAACACCCTGACCTCGGGCGATGCGGCGCTGAAGCCCGAGAAGTCCGAGAGCCTGAGCCTGGGGGCCGTGTGGCGGCCGCTGGAGGGGCTGGAGTTCAGCGTGGACGCCTGGCGGTTCGACTATACGGATCAGGTCGTCAAGGAATCGGCGCAGGGCGTCATCGACCAGGCGGCGGCCGATACGGCGGCGGGGCGGACGGGAACCCCGGCGCAAGGCCGCATCACCCGCTCGCCCAGCGGCGCCCTGACCTTCGTGCAGCTGTATTTCATCAACGCCTCGTCCATCGAGACGCAAGGACTGGACCTGGCGGCGCGCTATGGCCGGGATCTGTGGGGCGGGCGGGCGACGGCGTCGGCGACCTGGACCTATGTGGACCGCTACGACATCCGCCTGAACGACGGGGCGGCCCGGGTCTCGGGCGTCGGATCGACCAATCTGGGCAATATCGGCCGGTCGCTGCCGCGCAATCGCGGGGAGTTCGCCCTGGGCTGGAGCGGGGGAGCGAACGCGGTGACGGCGCTGGTCCACTATACCGACGGCTATCGCAACGACCGCAGCGGGATCACCGATCCGACCATCGCCAGCCAGACGACGGCGGACGTGCTGTTCAGCCGCACCCTGGGCGCCGACATCGACCTGGCGATGGGGGTGGTCAATGTGTTCGACAAGGCGCCGCCCCTGGCCCAGTTCGCCCTGGGCTACGATCCCGTCGTCGCCGATCCGCGCGGGCGGGTGTTCAGCGTGGGGCTGACCAAGCGGTTCTGAGCCGGTCGCGCGTTTGCGCGGTCGACCGGGCGGTGTATGCATCCCCTTCACGGGGACGATCCATGACGACCGACGGCGAGACCACGCGCAAACAGGCGTTCAAGGACCTGTCCGAAGACGCCCTGGGCTTTGGCGGCGCAGACATCCGCACGGCGCGCGACCTGCTGATCCGCCCGCGCCTGGTGCTGCAGGCCTGGATGATCGAGGGGCCGACCGGCGGCGGGGTCTATGCCAAGCCGCTGAAGCTCTATCTGGCGCTGAATGCGATCCTGATGCTGATCGTGTTTCTGCGCGGCGGAATGGGCGGGGCGCTGGATCAAATACCCGCGGATGTGATCGCGTCGCTGGTCGCCCAGTCCGGCAAGTCGCGCGACGCCTTCATGGCCGACGCCGATGGCTGGATGTCGTTTTTGACCGTCCCGCTGATGGCGCCGCTCTATGCGCTGGCGGTCCTGCCGTTCGTGCGCTGGTGGGACGCGGAGACCCTGGGCTGGCGTCGTGGGTTTCGCGCGTCCTTCGCCTATCTGAACGCCTGGACCGTTCCTATGCTGCCGTTGTTCTGGTTCATCTACGGCACGGGGCCGGTGGCGATGATGGGCAGCGTGGCCCTGTTCGTCCTCGGCGTCGTGACCTTCGTCAGGATGGGGCGCGGGCGGTGGTATCGCGGCGTCGCCGCCGGGATCGGCAAGGGGCTGGTCCTGCAGATCGCCATCAACCTGATGATGATGCTCGGGAGCGCCCTTATGATGGTCATCGGCGTTCTGGCCGGTCTGCTGGTCTGAAGGCGGGCCGCGAAAACAGAGTGTACTGTGTGCACTTCGTCTGAAATCGGCGCCGGGCGAAATTGCACTGCACCCCGAAAACAGGTGCAATGTGCAAGAAGGTGCAATTTCGATGCGCCAGGATGTCAAAGACCGGATGACATCATACCGCACCTTTGGGCTTGTATGGTCGATTGACGCTGCGGGGCTTCAGGGCGCTGGAAACGCTGAGAATTGTTCGGATCGATAGGGTGGCTGGTTGAGCGCGATGCCAGTGTGCGCCAGGTTTTAACTCGCGCAGCATGCTGGCGGTGAAGCCGCAAAGCGGTCGTCGCGGTTGTCTGTTAGGGATGGAAAGGCGACATTCGTATCGAGCGGAGGTAGGCTTTGATTATGCCCATTTCTTCCGCCGATGTCGCCGTCCTGATCAACAGGGAGTTGTCGGTTCTCGCGGACGATCAAGCAAAGCAGGCCGTTCTGCGCGGGCTCATCGACCCGCGCCCGGTCGCCCTTGATTGGGAGTACGGGAACCCGGGGCAACAGTTTGAAGGGTGGGTCGTCTTCGATCACGAAGCGGAGTCGGATACTTTTATCGTCTACTGCGAGCATGGCTTCGGCCCCGCGTCGCCTTGGGGCTTGGTCTTTGCCATCGCCCATCAGGGAAGACGATCAATGGGCATGGACAGCGGCTGGTTTCGATCATTCATGGACGCATTCCGGGACTCGCACGCTGGTGCATCCCTTGCGCGAAGCGGACCATCCGAAGGCCTCTAACGGGTCGATTTCGATCCTAGGCTTCATCGCTGAACGCGGACGCTCTGAATTTAAGCTAAGGGGTGGAGCGCTGATGTTGCTTGAACCACGTTTGAGCTGCAATGAAATGCAAATCTGTGAAAGCTGATCCATGACGATAGCGGCAAGACGGCAGGCTGCTGTTTTAGGTGGCATTGGCCTGGCCATGATAGCTGGCGCGATCTTTTGGCGACTTGCGCCGGACGGCGCTTATCCCAATGTCAGGATGTGGACCCTCGTCCTTCCAGCGATTGTACTCGTCTTTGGACTGCTGCTGGTTTTCCGGTCGGGCTTCGTTCAGCTTCTAAACATCACAAGAGCTGAGCGAAGAGGCGCGACGCAGGGGCAGAGGGCTGAACTGTCGAAAATGATTGGGCCATCGCTTGGCTTGTTGAGCGTGCTCGGACTGGCTGGTGTGCTGGTATGGGCAGCGCCGATGGCTGATGGCCGCTTTGGTTGGGGAAGCGTCGAAACAGCTACAGGTATTTACCTCATCAGCCTGGCGCTTCTGCCAGTCGTCGCATTTTTCGGTACTTGGCTCCGACTTCGAGAAATCGAAATTCTGGCACAGCCGTCCTGACACGTCGATTTGCGCTGCTGGCTCCTTAACACAAACCTGACATCCTCCGAGGAACGATGACCTACACCCTATACGGCATTCCGAACTGCGACACGGTCAAGAAGGCGCGGGTCTGGCTGGGGCAGCATGGGGTCGATTATGTGTTCCATGACTACAAGAAGGCCGGGGCGGATGCGGCGCGGCTGGGGCAGTGGATCGACGAGCATGGGTGGGAGACGGTGCTGAACCGCGCCGGGACCACGTTCAAGAAGCTGCCGGACGCCGACAAGGCGGGGATCGACAAGGAAAAGGCGATCGCCCTGATGCTGGCGCAGCCGTCGATGATCAAGCGGCCTGTGCTGGACCTGGGCGACCGGCGCCTGATCGGCTTCAAGCCCGAGCTTTACGAAGCGGCGCTCAGCTAAGGCGAAGCGTCGCGGCCACGCCGAAGTGGTCGGATGGATATTCGCCGTTCGCGGGCGTGTCGCCGAACAGATGGGCCGTGACGGGGGCGAAGGCGGATCGCTCGGCGAAGATGTGGTCGATGACGCGGTTCGGGTGGCCCTTGGCCGGGTTCAGGGTGGTGACGACCGACCCGCGCGGCAGGGCGCTGAAGAACCGGGGACCGGTCAGGACGGCCAGGCCCGAATCGTCCTGGGTCGCATTGAAGTCGCCCATGACGACCAGGGGCGCGCCGTCGCGGGGCAGCCAGTCCAGCAGCGAGGCGATCTGGCGGGCGCGCACCGGGCCGGCGTCGTCCTGCCACGCCAGATGGGTGACGACGACATCGACGGGGCGACCCTGAACCGAGACGCGAAGGCGCAGGGCGGTGCGATAATCGTCCAGCGGCTCCAGCCGCGTGGAGGCCTCGGCCGTAACGGGCAGGCGGGTCAGAAGGGCGTTGCCGTAGCGGCGGGGCGCCCCCTCGGGATCGGTCGAGACGAAGGCGACGCGATAGTCGCCCAGTTCGCGCGCCAGCATGGCCGCCTGATTCTCCAGCCCCACGGCGGCGTCCTGCAACACCTCCTGTAGGGCGATGACGTCGGCGTCCTCGGCCTTCAGCGCCGCGATCAGCAGCGGACGGCGCGCGGGCCAGTCGCCCAGATTGTGCCAGATGTTGAAGGTGGCGAGCTTCAACTCGGCGCCCGGACGGGCCGTCGGCGTAGTGGCGCAGGCCGCCAGCGGCGACAGCGCCCCGGCGGCCAGCAGGGTGCGGCGCGCGATCACGGCTGGATCAGCCCTCGACGTCCGTGCTGGGCCGGTCGTGGCCGTCGGCGCTTTCGGTGATCCATTCGCCGTTCGCCGTCTCGTATTCGATGGCGGCGGTCTGATCGGGGACCTTCTGCTCGCGGGCCGCGCGGACGGCGGCGGCCTTGGCGGCGTCGTGGCTGGGGAAGGTTTCGGAATAGGTGTCGCCGGACCGATAGGCCCAGCCGCCGTCGTGTTCGACGATGCGATAGGTGACGTGGGCCATGCGATACGCTCCTGCGATTGACGGGTTCGGACCCTAGACCGAACGGGCGACGGCCGAAACGGCGACCTTACGAAGATTTCACGTGAGGGGTCGCATCCGTGCGGGCATCCCGCAGCCTCTTGTCGTCAGAAGGCCGCCGCATCAGGCTGCTGCACAGGACCAAAGGGATATTCGTCATGGAAGACCTCGTTCCACTGTTCGCCATCTTCGCCGTGTTCGGCACCATCACGGCCATCGTCTTCGGCCCCAGCTATCTGAAGTATCGCGAGAAGCGGGACATGCAGGTGACGGTGCGCCAGGCGGTGGACAAGGGGCTGGAGCTGCCGCCCGAGTTGCTGGATGCGATGACCAAGGACGTGGAGCGCAGCCTGCCGTCGCGCACCAAGGACATCCGCAAGGGGGTGCTGAGCCTGGCGGCGGGCGTCGGCATCGCGGGCTTCGGCATCGTGGTGGAGGGGGCGACCCACGTCTGGGGCGGCAACGGCGCCGGCGCCATGCTGGGCATCGCCTGTATTCCCGCGGCCATCGGCATCGCCTTTATCGTCCTGGGCTTCTTCAACCCGAACAAGGCGTGACGTCCGCCTGAAGGGGGAAGCGTCATGAGCAAATCCTTGCGCGATTTCCACGACGTCGAGCTGGCGGCCCAGGCGGCCGCCGGCGGACGGCGGGAGTATGGAGAACTGGTGCGCCGCCACGGCTCGGCGGTGCGCGGGCTGCTGCGCCGGATGGGGGCGGCGCCGTCTTTGGCCGACGACGTGGCGCAGGACGCCTTTCTGCAGGGCTTCCAGCGGTGTTCGGAGTTTCGGGGGCAGGGGACGTTCGCGGGCTGGATCAAGAAGATCGCCGCGCGCCTGTATCTGAAGCGTGTCGCCAAGGAGGCGCGCTACGTCGCCGAGGTGGAGGCGGATCAGGCCGAGGTCGCGGTGGATCGCGGCGGGCTGATGGACCTGGACGAGGCGTTGAAGGCGTTGAACGAAACCGAACGGATGTGCGTGTCCCTGTGCCACGGCGCGGGGATGTCGCATCCCGAAATCGCGGCAGCCATGAATTTGCCGCTGGGAACGGTGAAATCCCATGTCAAACGTGGTCTGGATAAACTCCGCGCGCGGCTTTCGCCGGCGCAAGGCGACGGGAGGTCGATCCATGTCGGCTGACGAATTCGATCCCGCCATCGAGCGGATGTTCGCGCAGAGCCCGCGTCTGGCCGACGAGGCGCTGTTCGTGGCCACCCTGCAGGCGCGGCTGGAGAAGCGGTCGCGCTGGCGCACGCTGACGCTGACGGCGGCGGGACTGGTCGGGGGCGTACTGGCGGTGCGCGAGGGGGTGAACTTCAACTTCACCGCCGAGGGCGACGCCACCCTGTCGCAAGGGGTGCGGGCGGCGGCGGCGACCGCGCAGGCCTCGGCGCAGAACGGGTTGGACGCCCTGGGGATGGGCGGTCTGGACCTGACCGGCAGCTCCGGGATGCTGGCCTTCTGGATCGTGGCCGGGGCCATGGTCGCGGTGCTGGCGGCGGGCGCGGCGCGGCTGTCGCAGGACGTCTGACGCCGCCGATGTGAAAACCCGCCGTTTTCCTGCCGAAGTCGAGACCTACTTCTCGAAAAAGCCGGCGTCGCAGTAACGGACGACGTTGCGGCTCATGCGCCGACCTTCTAGGGTCCGCGCGGTTTGCATTTCGCGATTTTGGGGCGACGTTTCAGTGGTTGATGTCTTCGAGCAGGTCGAGGAGGAGCTTCGCTCCGACAAGTTGAAGCGCCTCGCCCGCACCTGGCTGCCGGTTTTCGGCGTGGTGCTGGTCGTCGCCCTGGTGGGCGCCCTGGGCTGGTGGGGCTGGGACAGCCTGAACGCCAGCAAGGCCGCCAAGGCCGCCGACGCCTATGATCGCGGCATGGAGGCCCTGCGCGCCGACAAGCCGATGGACGCCCGCGCCGCCTTCGAGGAAGCGGTCAAGGAAGGCAACGGCGCCTACAAGGCCCTGGCCCTGCAGCAGCAGGCCGGCCTCGCCGTCAGCGCCAACAAATTCCCCGATGCGGTTCGCCTGTTCGACGAGGCCGCCAAGGCGTCCAGCGATCCGATCCTGTCCGATCCGCCCGCGCTGAAGGCCGCCTTCCTGATCATGGACACCGCGCCTTTGGCCGAGATCGAGAAGCGGCTGGAGCCGCTGGCCCAGGACAAGCGCCCGCTGCACGCCTTCGCCCAGGAAGCCCTGGCGCTGGCCCGTCTGCAGCATGGCAAGGCCAAGGAGGCGCGCGAAACCTTCGTCCAGCTGCAGCTGGGCCAGGACGTGCCGGATTCGATCCGCCAGCGCGCCCAGATCGCGGTCGAGAGCATCGACGCCGGGACCGCCGGCGCGCTGCCCGCCATCATCCGCGACGCCGCCAAGGCCACGCCGCCCGCCGCCGGCGCCGCCAACGCCATGACCCCTTCGGCGGCGCCGACGGCCCCCGCCGCCGCGCCCGCCCAACAGTGACGACCCCTTTTAGGACGCCCCCGATGAACCGAGTTCTGAAAGTCGCGCTGATCTGCGGCGTCGCCGCGACCATGGCGTCGTGCGGCACCGTGCGCCGCAACCTGCCCTTCGGCCTGGGCGCCAAGGACGGCCCCAAGGCGACGGCCTCGGCCGGCGAGCGAATCTCGGTGCTGGAGTTCGAGCAGCAGCTGGCGCCGTCGGCGGCCCTGTCCGGCCGCGACTACTTCCTGCCCGGGCCTCAGGCCGTCACCGCCTGGACCCAGCCCGGCGGCACGGCCGAGAACCTGGTCGAACACGTCATCGCCGCCCCCAACTTCCAGATCGCCTGGAAGCGCAACATCGGCGCCGGCTCGGCGCTCGTCGGCAACGTCATGGCCCCCATCGTCGCCGCCGACGGCAAGATCTTCGTGCTGGACGGCGAATCGACCGTCTCGGCGGTCTCGGCCGACACGGGCGCGGTGCTGTGGAAGGTCAACGTCAAGAACACCGAGCGCGACCGCAACGGCGGCTTCGGCGGCGGTCTGGCCGTCGGCGCGGGCAAGGTGTTCGTCTCTTCCGGCTATCGTTCCATGTCGGCGCTGGACGCTAACACCGGCGCCGTGGCCTGGACCCAGCAGGTGGACGCCCCGATCCACGGCGCCCCGACCGTGTCGGGCAATCGCGTCTTCGTGGTCGACGTGGACAGCCAGCTGTTCGCCTTCGACACCACGACCGGCGCCCAGGACTGGACCTATCGCGGCATCGCCGAGCCGGCGCGCGTGATGCGCGCCTCCAGCCCGGCGGTCAGCGGCACCACGGTCGTCGCCCCGTTCGCCTCGGGCCAGCTGGTCGCGCTCAGCACCCTGAACGGCCAGGCGGTGTGGGAAGAGACCCTGTCGCGCACCAGCCGCACCAGCGCCCTGTCCGAGGTTCGCGACGTGGCGGGGCGCCCGGTCATCAGCCGCGGCATGGTCTATGGCGTAAGCCATTCCGGCGTCATGTCGGCGCTGGACCTGCGTTCAGGCCAGCCCAAGTGGCAACTGCCCATCACGGGCGTCAACGCGCCCCTGCCGGTCGGCGACGCCGTGTTCGTGGTGTCCAAGGCAGGCCAGCTGATCACCGTCAACCGCGACACCGGCCAGATCTACTGGACGCGCGAGTTGAACGAGGGGCGCGAACGTCGCGAGGGCGGTTTCCTGACCTTCGGCCGCCGCACCATCCGTCCGCAATGGTCGGGGCCGCTGCTGGCCTCCAACCGTCTGGTGATGGTGAATTCGTTCGGCGAGGCGGTGGCCTTCGATCCCAAGACCGGCGCGGCCCAGACCACGCTGAAACTGGGTGCGCCCGCCTATATCGCCCCCGCCGCCTACAACGGCGCGCTGTATGTGCTGACCGACAACGGCCAGCTGATCTGCATCCGCTGACGTTTCAGCCCTTTTGCGTTAGAAAGCCGACATGGCTCTGAAGGTCGCCATCGTCGGCCGCCCCAATGTGGGCAAGTCGACCCTGTTCAACCGCCTCGTCGGCAAGCGTTTGGCGCTGGTCGACGATCGCCCCGGCGTGACCCGCGACCGGCGCTACGCCGACGGCAATATCGGCGACATGGACCTGACGCTGATCGACACGGCGGGGTACGAGGACGTCACCGACGAAAGCCTGGAAGCCCGGATGCGCGAGCAGACCGAGGCCGCGCTGGACGACGCCGAACTGATCATGTTCATGATGGACGCGCGCGAAGGCGTGACGTCGCTGGACCGGATCTTCGCCGAACGCCTGCGCAAGGTGCATAAGCCCGTCATCCTGCTGGCCAACAAGTCCGAGAGCCGCGAGAGCGGCGGCGGCGTGGGCGAGGCGCACGGCCTGGGCTTTGGCGAGCCGGTGCCGATCTCGGCCGAGCATGGCGAGGGGATGGCCGATCTGTACGCCGCCATCGTCGCCGCGTCGCAGGACATCTTCGTCGAGGAGGTCGATGCGCCGGACAAGCCGATACGCATCGCCGTGATCGGCCGCCCGAACGCGGGCAAGTCGACCCTGATCAACCGCCTGATCGGCGACGACCGGCTGCTGACCGGGCCGGAGGCGGGGATCACGCGCGATTCCATCTCGGTCGACTGGCAATTCGAGGGCAAGAACATCCGTCTGGTCGATACGGCCGGAATGCGTCGCAAGGCGCGGGTGCAGGAGAAGCTGGAGAAGCTGTCGGTCGCCGACACCATCCGGGCCATCACCTTCGCCGAAGTCGTCATCCTGATGATGGACAAGGACGACGCCTTCGACACCCAGGACCTGCAGCTGGCCGATCTGGTCGAGCGCGAGGGCCGCGCCCTGGTCTATGTGGCGTCCAAATGGGACCTGGAGGACGAGCCCCAGTCCCGCATGGCCAAGCTGAAAGGCATGGCGGAGGACAAGCTGCCGCAGCTGAAGGGTTCGCCCTTCGTGGCCCTGTCGTCGCACAGCGGACGTGGGGTCGAGCGGCTGATGCCCGCCGTGCTTCAGGCCTATGACACCTGGTCGGTCAAGGTGAAGACCAAGGACCTGAACACCTGGCTATCGATGGCGACCCAGCGGCACCCGCCCCCCGCCGTGGACGGCAAGCGGATCAAGCCGAAATACATCGCCCAGACCAAGGCGCGGCCGCCGACCTTCGTGCTGATGGCCAATCGCGCCGAGGCGATGCCGGAGCATTACAAACGCTATCTGGTGAATTCGATCCGCGAGAGCTTCGACCTGCCGGGCACGCCGATCCGTCTGAACGTCAAGTCCAGCGGCGTGAACCCCTATGCCGAGGGCGGGGCCAAGTCCGGGCCGGAACGCTACAAGGGCGACGCCAAGACCGCGCCGCGCCGGGTCAAGAAGGCCGACAAGGAAGAGGCCCTGTCCAAACTGCCCGGCAAGGCGCTGGAGCAGAAGAAGACCCGCAAGCCCCAGCCCAAGGTGCTGGGCGGCCTGAAGGCCAGCGCCTCCAAGAAGGCGGGGTCGTCCGTGGCGGTCCAGAAGGGTGCGCGCGGCGGGGCGCGTCAGGTGTCCCGCTCGGGCCGCGTCCGCACGGGGCAAAAGGGCGGCGCCAAGCGGTGAGCATCGGGCGCTGACGCCATGAGCGACGCCGATCCCGCCGTCCTGCCTGATCGGCCGACCGCGCGTTGGCTGATCCTGGACGGGCAGGGGCGGGTGCTGCTGTTCCGGTTCGACTATGCGGAGGGTCCGCTGGCCGGGACCGCCTTCTGGGCCACGCCCGGCGGCGGATGCGAACCGGGCGAGACCTATGCGGACGCCGCGCGTCGCGAACTGTTCGAGGAGACCGGCCTGATCGTGGACGATCCGGGACCGGAGGCGGCGCAGGTCATCGAATGTTTCCGCCTGCCCGACGGGCGAATGGCGCGGGTCGATCAGCGGTTCTTCCTGCTGCGAACTGAGGATTTCGATCTGTCGAATGCGGCCTGGACCGAGGAGGAGCAGCGGGTGCTGACGGCGCATCGCTGGTGGAGCGCCGACGACATCCGCACCTCGACCGAGACGATCTGGCCGGCGGAACTGGCGGACCTGCTGGCGACCCTCTGAACCGACGCCTGCGGCTTTCGAGACCGATTTTCGCTCGCAAACATACCGCTTGCGCGGCGTCATAAAGCAGCGCTTGGATTTAGGTGCAATGCGGAGCGAATAATGACCCCGATTCAGGCGTTCGACCTTCAGGCCGTTCAGAAAATCCGCAAGGGCGCGGTGCTTGTCGCCCTGCTGGCGCTGGTCGGACTGACCATGGTGTCGCAATCCGCCAGCGGTCTGGACAGTCCGCTGCACGAAGGCGTCGAAGCCGTGGGCCTGGCCGCCATCGTCTTCGCCATCGTGGGGCGCGCCTGGTGTTCGCTCTATATCGGCGGGCGCAAGAAGGCCGAGATCGTGTCGCGCGGTCCCTATTCGATCAGCCGCAACCCGCTCTATATCTTCAGCTTCTTCGGCGCGTTCGGCGTCGGCGCCCAGAGCGGCAGCCTGACCCTGGCGGTGCTGTTCACCCTGGCGTCGCTGGCGGTCTTCTATCTGACGGTTCGCCGCGAGGAGGCCTGGCTGGGCGCGACCTTCGGCGCGGACTATGCGGCGTACAAGGCCCGGACGCCGCGCTTCTGGCCCAACTTCGCCCTGTGGCGGGATGAGGAGGACCTGTCGGTGCGGCCGTCCTTCTTCCTGACCACCATCCGCGACGGCCTGGTCTTCCTGCTGGCCATCCCCCTGTTCGAAGCCATCGACCTGGCCCAGGCCGAGGGCTGGCTGAAGGTGTTCGCCTATCTGCCCTGAGGCGTCCGACCCAATTTTTCCAGCACGGCGTCCCGATAGGTGCGGCTGACCACCAGTTCGGCGCCGCTGGCCATCGTCAGCCTCCAGGCGCCGTCCGACAGCGGCTGGACCTGACCGACGCGGGCCAGGTTGATCAGGCTGGAGCGGTGGCTGCGGGTGAAGAGGCGCGGGTCCAGTCGCGCCTCCAGCGCCTGCAGGGTGTCGCGGATCAGGCCCTCCTTGCCGTCCCAGTTAACCACCACATAGTTGCCGGCCGAGGCGAACCATTCGATGTCGGCGACAGGGATCGAGGCGCGCGCCCGGCCCGTGGAGACCAGGAGGCGCTGGCTCTGGTCCGGCTCCAGCGTGCGGGCCTGGGACAGGGCAGCGATCAGGACGGCGATCCGGTCGCGGGCGTCGCGGGCGCTGCGCCAATAGGCGGCGGCTAAACCGACGGCGACGATAGCGGTGTAGAGCAGAAGAACGACCGGCAGCCGGTCGATGGTCCGCGCCGCCCATTCGCCGCCGTCGCTTGCATGGTTCAGAAAACCCATGTCGGTGCGGGCGTTCAGGGCGGCGATCAGGGGGACGGCGACCAAGATGACGGCGGCCAGAACGCTCGTCGCCCGCCATCCGGGGCCGGACCGGCGGATCACAGCCCATGTCAGACCCGCGACCCCCAGCCACGGCGTATAGGACAGGGCCGCCCAAAGCAGGGAAGCGCCTACGGACACCTCCGCCGATCCGCGCCGCAGATACCAGGCGACGGCCAGCACGGTGGCGACATAGCTGTAGGCCGTGAACAGGCCAACGGCCGTCGCGACGGGCGCGCGCCTCAACCGGCGCACAAGGGACGACGGCGCTTGCGGACCAGAAGGGTCACGATCCAGGCGACGATCAGACATTGGAACAGGACGGTCGGCCAGAGCTGGCTCCAGGGCGCGGGCAGGGCGGTCAGAAAGTTGCCCGAGAAGGCGCTCAATACCGCAGAATAGGCGCCCAGCATCTTCGCCAGATGTTCATAGGTCCAGAGGTTGGTTGAAAAGGGCCAGGATGTCGGGGCGGCGAACCGCCACAGATCCCAGACGCCCATCGTCAGGGCGCTGGCGGCCAGGGCGGCGGAGACGGTCGAGGGACCGTCGGAACGTCCGCTCGCCAGCAGGACGAGAACCCACAGGCCGATACCGATCACGCCCAGCGTTGCGGCCCAGTCCAGCGGGCGGGCGCGGTCCTCGGCCTTCAAGTCGGGCCGTTTGCGCCCCAGAACCCGCACGCCCGAAAACAGGCTGAGCGTCGCGGTCGCCGACAAGGCCAGGAAATAGGTGTTGAATCTAAGCGCGGTCATCGCCCAGGCGCAGACCAGAAGGACGGCCATCAGGCCGGCGAACAGCCGCCCCCAGAACCTATGCGCGCGCCCGCCCTTTTGCGTGACGACAGGCAGGACGCCGACCAGACCGGCGCAAAGTCCGGTCGAGACGTGGACGATCAGAAAGGATGAGAACAGGGTCATGGACCCCGCCTTGCCGCCGTCCGCCGTGCATCGCCATCGTCCAGGGACGAACGGTGGCGGACGGGGGCGAAAGCCTCAGATCAGGGCTTCGATCGACGGGCCGGATTTCCAGTCCTGAAACCGGATCGTCAGGGGCGGCGTCGCGTCCGGGCGGGCCAGATCGACGACCAGGGGACCGATCTCGGATGGATGGGGCAGGACGGAAGGGTCTTCGCCTGGATAGGCCTGGGCGCGCATGGCGGTGCGCATCCGGCCGGGATCGACGATGCAGGCGCGGACGGCCGTGCTCTCGATCTCGTCGGCCCAGGCCTTCACCAGGGCCTCGGCGCCCGCCTTGGTCGCGGCGTACATGCCCCAGAAGGCGCGCGGACTGGCCGCCACGCTGGTGGTGAAATGGATGGCGCGTCCGGCGTCGGACGCGCGCAGCAACGGCTCCAGCGAGCGGATCAGGCGATAGACGGCGGTGAAGTTGGTTTTCTCGACCTTGGCGAACTCGCGCGGGTCGGCGTGGGACACCGGCGTCAGGCCGGACGGCCCCATGGTCGCGGCGGCGTGGACCCAGACATCCAGCGTCTTGAAACGCTCGAAGATGGCGCCGCCCAGACGGTCGATGGCCCCGCCGTCCACCAGATCGAACGGGATCAGGGTGGCGTGGCGGCCGGTGGCGGCGAAGATGGCGTCGTCAAGCTCTTCCAGGCCGCCCTGGGTGCGGGCGGTGGCGATGACGTGCGCCCCGGCCTTGGCCAGGGCCAGCGCGCTTTCATAGCCGATGCCGCGCGAGGCGCCGACGACGAGGGCGATGCGGTCGTTCAGGGGGAGGGCGTCGGTCATGCTTGGGTGGTAGGAGTGGCGATGCGGCGGGTCAATGTGTTAAGCTGTAAGCTGATGTGCACAGGAGCATCCGTATGGCCGCCAGCACGACAGTCACTGTTCGCGTGAGCGAAAGTCTGAAAGCGCGTCTCGGCCTGCTGGCCGAGAAAACGCATCGCACACAGTCGTTTCTCGCCGAACGCGCCATTTCCGGCTACGTCGAGCGCGAACTGGAAATGATGCTGGCCGTCGAAGAAGGGCTGGAAGATTTCCGCAACGGCAATGTCGTCACCCATGAAGACGCCATGCGGCAAATCCGGGAAACCATCGCCAAATACGAATCCTGATGCGCGCCGTCGTCTGGTCGCGACGCGCCCTTCTCGAACTGACCCAGGCGATCGACTATCTGGCCGGTCGAAATCTGCCGGCGGCTCAAAAGATCGAAGCCCGCATCATCGAGGCGACCGAGAAGCTGGCGCGAAGACCGATAGGCCGACCGGGCAAACAGCCCGACACCTATGAGAAGCTGGTCACGGGCGCACCGTATCTGATCGTCTATGCCTTGGCCGACACCGCCGATGGGGGGCAGGTTCAGATCATGCGCCTGTTTCATACGGCGCAGGATCGAGACTGAGTCCGATCAGGCGCTGACCAGCAGGGACAGTTGTTTGGCGCCGAACTCGCGGCCGCCTTCCTCGATTTCGCGGTCCAGCAGGCGGGTGGGATAGTCGCCGGTGAAATAGTGGTCGGTGAACTGGGGCGCTGCGTTGTTGCGGCCGGTCTCGCCCATGGCGCGGTACAGGCCGTCGATGGACAGGAAGCCCAGTGAATCGACCTCCAGCATCTCGCGCATCTCGTCCAGCGTCTTGTTGGCGGCCAGCAGTTGGGCGCGTTCGGGCATGTCGATGCCGTAGAAGTCAGGGAACAGGATCTGCGGGCTGGCCGAGCGCAGGTGGACCTCCCTGGCGCCCGCCGCGCGGACGGCGCGGACCAGTTTGACCGAGGTGGTGCCGCGCACGATGGAATCGTCGATCAGCACCACGCGCTTGCCCTCCAGCGCCGCCTTGTTGGGGCTGTGCTTCATGCGCACGCCCTTCTGACGGGCGCCCTGGCTGGGCTGGATGAAGGTGCGGCCCAGATAGTGGCTACGGATGATGCCCATTTCGTAGGGGATGCCGCTTTCCTGAGCATAGCCCAGGGCCGCTGGAACGCCGGAATCGGGCACCGGAACGACGATGTCGGCCTCGACGCCCAGTTCGCGGGCCAGACCCCGGCCCATCTCCTTCCTGACCTCATAGACCGAGCGGCCGTTCACGACCGAATCCGGACGCGAGAAATAGACGTATTCGAACAGGCAGGGACGGGCGGCGCGGGCCGGGAAGGGTTTGAGCGAGCGCAGGCCGCTGTCGTCGATGACGATGATCTCGCCGTGTTCGACGTCGCGCACGAAGGTCGCGCCCATCATGTCCAGCGCGCAGGTTTCGGACGCCAGCACCCAGCCCTCGCCCAGCTGACCCAGGACCAGCGGGCGGATGCCCAGCGGGTCGCGCGCGCCGATCATCTTGGTGCGCGTCTGGGCGACCAGGGCGTAGCCACCCTCGATCCGGGCCAGGGCGTCGATGAAGCGGTCCACGATCTTGGCTTTGCGGCTGCGGGCGATCAGGTGGAGGATGACTTCGGAATCCGAGGTCGACTGGAAGATGGCGCCTTCGCTGACCAACTGGCTGTGCAGGAACTTGAAGTTGGTCAGGTTGCCGTTGTGGGCGATGGCGATGCCGCCCTGGTCCAGATCGGCGAACATCGGCTGGATGTTGCGCAGGAAGCTGCCGCCGGCGGTGGAGTAGCGGGTGTGGCCCACGGCCGCGCGGCCCGGCATCCGCGTCATCAGGTCGGCGCCGCCGAAAGCCTCGCCCACCAGCCCCTGGTGGCGTTCGGTATAGAAGCGCTCGTCCTTGACGCTGGCGATGCCGCAGGCTTCTTGGCCGCGATGCTGCAGGGCGTGAAGGCCCAGGGCGACGACGGAGGAGCCTTCGTCCTCGTCCGCGCCCCAGACGCCGCAGACGCCGCATTCCAGACGAAGCTGATCGTCCTCCGGCTCGCGCCAGTGTTCGCGGTGGACGACGGGATCGGCGATATGGTGGCGCATCGTGGGGCTCCGATGACCGGGGGAAACTTAACGGGCGGCTTCGCGCGGCGAGTTAGGCCGTGATTGCGTCGGGGGCAAGGCTTCGTCGTCGGAAAACCCCCTGCGTACGGACGAATCCACTACGGGCGTGATGGCGTCGGCGCCGCGGCCGATGCTGGGCAGGACGATCTGGATCATCCGCGCGCCCACGGCGCTGACCGGATAGAGGGCTGCGTCGGTCAGCCAGCGGGGCGTCCGCTCGCCCGGCAGGGCCGCCGCGATCACCAGATGGACCGCCCCGATCAGGACCAGGGCGCGCACGGCGCCGATCACGAAGCCGAACAGGCGGTTCACCATGCCCAGGTGGGGGTGATCCTCGGCGCCCTTGGACAGCATGCCGCCGATCAGGCGCAGGCCGAAATAGACCACGAAGAAGGTCAGGACGGCGGCCAGGATGGACCCGGCCCATTCGGGATCGACGAAGGCGCGGGCCACGCCGGCGGTCCAGGGCAGGGCGATCAGGGCGATCAGGGCCGCCAGGGTCGCGCTGAGCAGGGTGATGACCTCGCGCACCCCGCCCCGCACCCAGCCGGCCGCGACGGAAAACAGGATCACTACGATGACGAAGACGTCGTATCCGGTCACGCTTGCGGAATCCTGCGGCTGTTACGCCTGCCTAATAGCGGTTCTGCGAGATTCGTTCGACCACATCCGTCAGGCGGGTCACGGACGTCACCTTCACCCCCTTGGTCTTGGCGGTCAGCGCGGGGCTGAGAACCTGGTCGAAGCCCAGCTTCTGGGCCTCGCGCAGGCGGGCCTCGGCGCGGCCGACGCTGCGGACCTCGCCGGACAGGCCGATCTCGCCGAAGACGACGCAGCCCTGGGGCAGGGAGACGCCGGTCGCCGAACTGATCAGGGCCGCCGCCGCCGCGAGATCGGCGGCCGGTTCGTTGATCCGCAGACCCCCCGCGACGTTCAGATAGACGTCCTGATCGCCGAAGCCGAAACCGCAGCGCGCCTCCAGCACCGCCAGCACCATGGCCAGACGCCCCGTCTCCCAGCCGATCACGGCGCGACGCGGGGTGCCGTAGGCGGATTTGGACACCAGCGCCTGCATCTCGACCAGCACGGGGCGGGAGCCCTCGATCCCGGCGAAGACGGCGGCGCCCGGCGCCCGCTCCTTGCCCTCGCCCAGGAAGAGGGCGGACGGGTTGGCGACCTCGCGCAGGCCGCTGTCGCCCATTTCGAAGACGCCGATCTCGTCGGTGGCGCCGAAACGGTTCTTGCCGGCGCGCAGGATGCGGAACGGATAGCCGCGCTCGCCCTCGAAGGTCATGACGGCGTCGACCAGGTGTTCGACCACGCGCGGCCCGGCGACCTGACCGTCCTTGGTGACATGGCCGACCAGGACGATGGCCGGGCCGTCGTTCTTGGCCAGACGCACCAGTTCGCTGGCGCAGGCCCGGACCTGGGTGATGGAGCCGGGGCCGCTGTCATGCACGTCGGACCACAGGGTCTGAACCGAATCGATGATGACGATGTCGAACCTGTCGCGCTTCAGCGTGCCCAGGATGTCGCGCAGCGCCGTCGCCGCCGCCAGATTGACCGGCGCATCGGCCAGACCCATCCGCTTGGCCCGGGCGCGGATCTGCTCCACCGCCTCTTCGCCCGAGATATAGGCCACGCGCGCGCCGCGCAGGGCCGCCTTGGCCGCCACCTCCAGCAAGAGGGTGGACTTGCCTACGCCGGGATCGCCGCTGAGCAGGATGGCCGAGCCCGGCACCACGCCGCCGCCGCAGACCCGGTCGAACTCGACGACGCCCGTGGTGATGCGGGGCGGCTCCGGGGTGTCGGACTGCAACGTCTCGAACTGGATGCCGCGCGTGCGGGCCGAGGCGGCGGCCGAGGGCTTGATCGCGCCGGGCGGGGCCGAGCGGCTTTCCTCGGTGAGGGTGTTCCACTGGCCGCAGGACGCGCATTGGCCCGACCATTTGCCGTGGACCGTGCCGCAGGACTGACAGACGTAAAGGGCTGAATCGCGAGCCATGAGCTTCCTTAGCAGACCTGCCGATTCGACGGCGGATCGCCGGAAACTGCATTTCATCCACGACAAAGTCGGTCGCAGCGGCAACCTTCGCCATTACGAAGTATTTGAGAACATGTCGCACGGCGCTTGCGTTGCAGGACGACGTAACGTCACTATTCGACCCTGTTCTCCCTTTCAAAGGCATTTTGATTCATATGACCGACCCGACGCCCCACTCGTCACAGCCCGCCGTCGATCCGGCCCTGACCGCACGGGTCAAGGGCATCCTGCTCCAGCCCAAGGCGGAGTGGCAGGTCATTGACCGTGAATTCGCCACGACCAAGAGCCTCTACACCCGCTACGCCATGATCCTGGCGGCGATCGGCCCGATCGCGACCCTCATCGCCAGCCTGGTCTTCCTGCATCAGGGCGTCGTGAGCGCCCTGATCCTGGCGGTCCTGTCCTATGTGCTGGGTCTGGCCGGGGTGTTCCTGCTGGGCGTCATCATCAATGCGCTGGCCTCCAGCTTCGGCGCGACGCCCAATCCGGTGCAGGCCCACAAGCTGGCCGTCTATTCCTACACCGCCGCCTGGATCGCGGGCATCGCCAACCTGATCCCCGTCGCCGGCGGCCTGATCGCCCTGATCGGCGCGATCTACAGCCTGGTGCTGCTGTTCATGGGGCTGCCGGTCCTGATGAAGGTCCCGGAAGACAAGAAGGTCGTCTATTACGTCGTGATCCTGCTGGCCGGCATCGTGCTGGGCGTGATCATGGGCGCCATCGTCGGCATGGTCGCGGCGGCCTTCGTGCTGACGACGCACGGGGTCGCAGCGCTCGGCGCCGGCGGCTACTGAGAATAGGCGCGCGGCACGCGCGGCGTGATCGAGGTCAGCAGCTCGTAGCTGATGGTCCCGGCCGCCGCCGCCGCATCGTCCAGAAGGCGGTTCGGTCCGAACAGTTCGACCGGATCGCCCACGGCGACGTCCAAGCCGGTGACATCCACCGCGCAGACGTCCATCGACACCCGGCCCAAAAGCGAGCGCGTCTCGCCCGCGATGAAGACCGCGCCGGCCGGGGAATAGGCGCGCAGCAGACCGTCGGCGTATCCCGCCGCCACCGTGGCGACCCGGATCGGCCGGTCGGCGAAATAGCCCTGCGAATAGCCCACGCTCTCGCCCGCCGGCACGTCGCGAACCTGAAGCACGCGCGCGGTCAGGGTGGCGACGGCGGCGATGCGCGCGTCTGGTCGGCCTTCGGGACCGCCGCCGTACAGGCAGATGCCGGGACGCACCGCATCGAAGGCGAAGTCCGGTCCCAGGAAACAGCCGCTGGAGTTGGCGAAAGAGCGGATCACGCCGGGATAACGGCCGACCACCCCGGCGAACAGGTCGCGCTGGCGTCGGTTCATCGGGTTCTGCGGATCGTCGGCGCAGGCGAGGTGGGTCAGGACCAGGGCCAGGCCGTCGAACGCTTCCGGCGCATCCTCCGGGCGGACGCCCAGTCGGTTCATGCCGGTGTCGATCTGCAGGCCGCAAGTCTCGCCCCCCGCCGCCGCCCAGGCCTGCATCTGCGACGGATGGTTCAGCACCGGCCGCAGGTCGGCCGCCTTCAGCGCATTGGCCTCGTCCTCGCGACAGCCGTCCAGCACATAGATGACCGGCCCGCCGGCGCCCTGCGGACCCAGCGCGGATCGCAGCCGCAGCCCCTCGGCCGCGCGCGCCACGAAGAAGGTGTCGGCGCCCTCGCCCATCAGCCGTTTCGCCACGGCCTGCGCCCCCAGCCCATAGCCGTCCGCCTTGACCACCGGATGCACGGGCAGGCCGCTGACCTGGCCCAAGGTGCGATAGTTGCGGGCCAGGGCGTCCAGATCGACGGACAGAAGGGCGGGGGCGGTGATCGGGTCGCGCATCAGGCTCTTATGCGCCAACGACAGCGCGATGGAACCCCCGCGCGGGGGTTAGACGCCCAGCCATCGAAGGCCGCCGGGCAGGTCGTCGGCGGAATAGTCGATTTGCAACACGTGCCGTCGTCGGGGAGATTCGGCGGCGTTGGAGGCGTGCAGGATCGGCGTCGAATAAAGCCACACGTCGCCCGCCTCGGCCTCGCAGGCGAAGACGCCGCATTTCGTGACGACCTCCTCAATGCGGTCGAGGGGCACGCGACCTTTCAGATGCGAGCCCGGCGCGATCAGCAGGGGCGCATTGTCGGCCGGCACGTCGTCCAGATGCACCCGGACCGTCACCATTCGGGCGAGAAGATCGAAGGGTGGCGCCACATGCTGCATCCCGGCCTTGATCGACCACGGACCGAAGCCCGGACTATCCCGCCGCGTCTCGACGCAGATCGTGCGATCCTGATGCCAGGCCAATGACCAGTTCGTGGCAGGGGACTTGTCGAACAGGACGGCGCGCACCGGACGGGCCGCCGGGCCGAGGGTCTGTGCGGCGAGTGCGCCCACCGCGCCATCAACACTCAAGACATCGCGCAACTGTTCGGCGCCCCGAATGCGGACGCCCGCCTGATCGGTGGGAAGGTCGGCCAGAGCCGCTTCGATGTCGCGCAGATGGCGCGCGACGGCGGCGGTGCGCCGTTCGGCCCCGTGCGGTCCCAGCCGCAACGTATCGGCGCTCATCTCCCGATCCTACTCGTAGCTGACTTCCTCATAGCCGTGCGCCAGGTTGCCGAAGCGGACGGTGTCGGCGTCGAAGGCCAGTTTGACGATGCCGATGGGGCCGTGGCGCTGCTTGCCGATGACGACCTCGGCCTGGCCCTGCAGGCGATCCATGTCCTGCTGCCATTGCAGGTGTTCCTCGGTGCCCTCGCGCGGCTCGGCGCGGCCCAGATAGTAGCTTTCGCGATAGACGAACATCACGCAGTCGGCGTCCTGTTCGATCGAGCCGGATTCGCGCAGGTCCGACAGTTGCGGCCGCTTGTCCTCGCGTTGTTCGACCTGACGCGACAGCTGCGACAGGGCGATGATCGGCACCGACAGCTCCTTGGCCAGGGCCTTCAGCCCGCCGGTGATCTCGGACACTTCCTGCACGCGGTTCTTCTGGCTGTTCTCGCCGGTCGTCACGAGCTGGAGGTAGTCGACGATGATCAGGTCCAGGCCATGCTCCATCCGTTTCAAGCGGCGGGCGCGCGCGGCCAGTTTGGAGATGGACAGGCCGCCGGTGGCGTCGATGTAGAGGGGGCTTTCGCCGATCTCGACCGCCGCGTCACGCAGCTTGCCGAAGTCCGAGGCGTCGATCTCGCCCTTGCGCAGCTTGTCCGACGACACGCCCGAGGCGTCGGCCAGAATACGCATGGCCAGCTGTTCGGCGCTCATTTCCAGCGAATAGAAGGCGACGACGCCGCCGTTGACCGTCTTGCGGCCCTCGGGCGTCGGCTCCCACTGATAGGCGCGGGCCACGTTGAAGGCCATGTTGGTGGCCAGCGCGGTCTTGCCCATCGACGGACGGCCGGCCAGGATCAGAAGGTCGGACGGGTGCAGGCCGCCCAGTTTCTTGTCCAGATCGTTCAGGCCGGTGGCCAGGCCCGCCAGCTTGCCGTCGCGTTGATAGGCTTCGGCCGCCATCTGCACGGCGCCGGACAGGGCGTGGGAGAAGCTGACGAAACCGGACGACGGCTTGCCCGTCTCGGCCAAGGAATACAGGGTCTGTTCGGCCTGTTCGATCTGTTCGTCGGCGGGCGTTTCGGGGTTGGGCGCCTCCTTGATGATCTCGCCGCCGATGCGGATCAGGTCGCGGCGCAGGGCCAGATCATAGACGACGCGGGCGTAGTCGGGGGCGTTGGCGGCGGGCGGGGCGCGGTCGACCAGATCGGCGAGATAGCGCAGACCGCCGAACTCCTGGAAGGCCGGGTCCTGCTTGAACCGCTCCATCAGAATGGTCGGTTCGGCCAGCATCCCCTGACGGATGTGATCCTCGATCGCGTCGTAGAGGCGCTGGTGGAAGGGTTCGTAGAAGTGCGAGCCGCGCAGACGGTCGCTCAGGCGCTCGAACACCGCATTGTCGAACATTAAGGAGCCCAGCAGCGCCTGTTCGGCTTCCAGATTGTGCGGCATCGAACTGACGCCGCCGGAGTCCATCGGCGAGGACGAGAAGGGCATGGGGGCGAAGGCGTTCATCGGTTAACGCTTTAGCCCTCTCACGCGCCTGCGTCAGACGCGGACGCTGCCTGCGCCGTGGACAGATCGTCCGGGCTGGGGACGAACCGGAATTGTTCAATGGCGAGGCCTCGCAAAACGAAAAAGGGCGCTCCGAAGAGCGCCCCTTGCCGTCTGGTCCGTGCGGTGTCGCCTGATCACCACTTCAGAGCGATGCGGCCGTAAACGAACCGGCCGTTGAAGCCATAGGGCGAGAAGTTCGAGAACGGGAAGGCGCCCGAGGTGTTGTTCGCGCGTAGAGCCTGACGCGGATACTCATCCAGCACATTGTCCGCGCCGACCGCGAAGGTCAGGCGGTCGTTCAGGGCGTAGCGCGCCTCGACATCCACCACCAGGCCGACGCCCAGCTGCAGGTCCGTGGCCTCGGTCGCGCCCGGCGACAGGACATCGCCATAGCCGGTGGCGCGGAAGGTGCCGCCCAGCTTGCCGCGCGTCCAGTCGGTCTGGAAGACGGTCTTCCACGGCGGCGTGCCTTCCTCGAAGCGCAGGGTGGCCTGACGCGCGAACAGGGAGGCCGGGGTGGGCAGGATGCCCGAACGGGTTTCCGGCGTCTTGGTTACGTCGAAGTCGTTGACGTTGGCGGCCAGGGTGAAGTCCAGCGAACCGACCTCCGACAGCACGCGATAGCGCGCCACCACGTCCAGCCCGGTTGTCTCGGTGTCGACGCCGTTGATGAAGAAGCGGGCGGCGGTGGCGCCATAGGGTTGCAGCAGGTCGAAGATGGCGCGGGCGTTGGTGCCCGCCGCCGCCGTGGCGCTGCCGGTCAGGGTTTCGGACAGGATGATCCGATCCTTGATGTCGATGCGATAGGCGTCGGCCGTCAGCTCGAACGCGCCCTTCCGATAGACCAGACCCAGCGAATAGTTGGTCGAGGTCTCGGCCTCCAGCGGCGTGCCGCCCAGGGCGACGCCGACCGGGCTGACCGACGGGAAAGTGCCCGTCTCATAAGGGACGTTGTTGATGTAGAGGATGGCCGTCTGGGTGAAATACTGCTGCTGCAGGCTGGGCGCGCGGAAGCCCGTCGAGACGGCGCCGCGAACCGCGAACGACGGGGTGAAGTCGTAGCGGGCCGCGATCTTGCCCGAGACATTGTCGCCGAAGTCGGAATAGTCCTCGTAGCGAACCGCCGCCGAGGCGGTGAAGTTCTCGAACAACTCGCCTTCCAGATCGACATAGACGCCGATGTTGTTGCGGTCCTTGTCCACCTCATTGGCGGGGGTGAAGCCGGTGAAGCCGCGTGAGCCCCAGCTCAGATCCGTGCCGCCGATGTTGAGGAAGGTCCCGCGCTGATAGGAACCCGGCTCGCCCGCGCCGATCTGATAGGATTCACGGCGGGCCTCCAGGCCGAAGGCGACGTTCAGGGGGCCGTAGAGGCCGACGTCGTAGCCGCGGCTGGCGTCTATGCCGAAGACCAGCTGATCATAGGCCAGCGACCCGGCGTAGAATTTGGTCGGCGAGGTCGGGCCGAGCGACGGGTTCAGGGTGTTGTCGGCGCTGAACTCGATCTCGTTCTTGCCGTAGCCCAGGTTGACGTCGATGTCGAAGCCGCCCGCCTGGCCCTTCACCCCGGCGGTCGCGGTCCAGTCGGTGGTGTCGGTCAGGACATAGGGCAGATAGCCGTTCGGATAGACGCGGCCCGAGGTGTAGGCCGGGTTCTGGGCGTTGTCGGTGGGGGTGCGGTAGAAGGCGGCGGCCGAGGCGTCGCGGGTCTGATAGCCGACCCAGCCATAGGCCTCCCAGCCGGCGCCCAGCGGCTTGCCGGCGTTCAGATAGATGGCGAGATCTTCGGATTCCGGGTCGCCCTGGCCGCCGCGCACCTGGGCCGGGCTGAAGCGCGGGTCGATGTCGCTGCGGTTGGTGCGGGCGCGGTCGCGGTATTCGACCGAGGCGGTCAGGAAGCCGTCCGAGCCCAGGCCGAAGCCCTGCCAGCCCGCGACCGTCAGGGCCTCGCCGTCGCTGATGTCCTTGCCGCCGCCGTAGAAGCCGGTGAAGTCGGTCAGATAGCCGCCGTAGGTCACGCTGGCGCCGCCGCCGCTGGACGCCTGACGCAGGCGCAGGTTCAGCACCCCGGCGATGGCGTCCGATCCGTACTGGGCCGCCGCGCCGTCACGCAGGACCTCGATCCGCTCGACGGCGGTGGAGGGGATGGCGTTCAGGTCGACGGCGGCGGAGCCGCGTCCGACCGAACCGTTGGTGTTGACCAGCGCCGTGGCGTGGCGGCGCACGCCGTTCACCAGAACCAGCGTCTGGTCCGGCCCCTGACCGCGCAGGGTCGCCGGTCGGATGGAATCCGTGCCGTCGGTCGCCGAGGGACGGGGGAAGTTCAGGGCCGGGACGGTGGCGGCCAGCTGGGTGGCCAGTTCGGTGGAGCCGCGCTGCTGCAGCGTCTCGGCGGTGACGACATCGACCGGCGCGACGGAATCAAGCCGCGAACGGCCCGTGACGCGGGTGCCGGTCACGACGATGTCGTCGACATTGTCGGCCTGGGGCTGCTGTTGCGCCAAGGCGGGGCTGGCGGTGATCAGGGCGAAGGCGGAGGCCGTGATCAGGAGGGCCGAGCCGGCGGGGCGGGAGAGTGAGCGCATGGGAGAGACCTTTTCTTTTCTTGTCTTGAAACCGGGGTGCCGCGACATCGGACGCGACGGACATGGATGCGAGGATCAGGCTAGGGCCGACATCGCGGTCGCGGTGTCAGAAAAACTGCGCCCTGAAGTCGCTTCGACATTGAGGCTGTCCCCGAGAGACGAGCGCGTCGCCCATCGTTCATGGCCATATCAGGGCGGATATGGGGCGGGTCAATCCGGCGGCCGGACCATGTTTGCTGGTCGGTATTTGCAGAAAAACTGATCCCGAAACACGGCCCGAGGCGCTGTCCCGGCAAGGTGGGAAGCGCCTGTGACTGCTGCGTGAGCGTGACCAAGTTTTTCGCGACCTCCAGCCTGCATCGGGACGCGCCCGGTCTGGGCTTGCGCGTCAATGAAGAGGGGAAGGCGAAAAACGTGCTGTTCGCGCCGCCTTTTCCCGTCTTCAGCGAGGTTGTCTTTCGCGAAGGGCGTGCGTCAAGGTTGCTTCGTGCGCGAAGCCTGCGGCGCGCGCGGTTGTCGGGACGTGTGTTGTAATCTTGTCATGCCGGGGCGGCCGCGTGATCGCCCGTGGCGCGCAGCAAAAAGGGCGCGTCCCTTGCGGAACGCGCCCCTGATGTCTTCACCGATCCGGCCCGAGGGCCGGGCAGGGATCAGGCTTCGTCGCCGAAGCCTTCCTGTTGACCGGCGCCGCCTTCGATCAGTTCCTGGGCCGATTGCTCGGCGGCCTGGCGCTCGTCGTCGAACTGGCTGCGGATCACGTCCTCGCCCTTGGCCTGGCGCTCGGCCTCGTCCATCGAGCGGGCGATGTTGATCTTGACCGTGGCGCGGACCTCGGCGTGCAGGCGAACCGGCACTTCGTGGACGCCCAGGCTCTTGATCGCCGTGTTCAGGACGACCTGCGAGCGCTCGACCTTGCCGCCTTCGGCCTGGATGGCCTCGGCGACGTCGCGACCGGCGACCGAACCGTACAGGTGCCCGGTTTCACCGGCCTGACGGATCATGACGTAGGTCTGGCCGTCGATCTTGTCGGCGACCTTCTGAGCGTCGGCCTTGTTCTTCTCATTGCGCTGCTCGATGGCGGCGCGGTCGAGTTCGAACGCCTTCAGGTTGGCGGCGGTGGCCCGGCGGGCCTTGTCGCGCGGCAGAAGGAAGTTACGGGCGAAGCCGTCCTTGACGGACACGACGTCGCCGATGGCGCCGAGGTTCTCGACGCGTTCCAGCAGAACGACCTTCATCTTACTTCACCACATACGGCAGGAGGGCCAGATAGCGGGCGCGCTTGATGGCCTTGGCCAGTTCGCGCTGCTTTTTCTGGGAGACGGCGGTGATGCGCGAAGGCACGATCTTGCCGCGTTCGGAGACGTAACGCTGCAGCAGCTTCACGTCCTTGTAGTCGATCTTCGGCGCATTGGCGCCCGAGAACGGGCAGACCTTGCGGCGGCGATAGAAGGGGCGGCGGCCGGCCGAGCCGGAGCCGGCCGGGGCGCCCGGGGTCGGGGCGGTGGTGTCGGTCATGTTCCGGGTTCCTTATTCGGCGTCGGCGGCGGCGTCTTCGCGCGGGGTGCGCTCGCGCTCACGCTCGCGTTCACGCTCGCGGCGGGCCAGCAGCGGCGACAGTTCCAGGTCGAGTTCCTCGACGCGGACGGTCAGCCAGCGCAGCACGTCTTCGTTGATCGACAGCTGACGCTCGACCTCGGCCATGGCGGCCGGAGGGGCGTCGACGGCTAGCAGCGAATAGTGAGCCTTGCGGTTCTTCTTCACGCGGTACGTCAGGTTGCGCAGACCCCAGTACTCGATCTTGGCGACGGAACCGCCACCTTGCACGATCAGGTCCTTGATGGTGTCGTTCAGCGCTTCGGCCTGTTGCGCCGAGATGTCCTGGCGCGTCATGACCGTGTGCTCGTAAAGAGCCATGCGGTAGTCTCCCTTGTGGGCGTCGGCGCGGAAACGACCGGGTAAGTCGATCCCCGCGATGGCTCCTGGCGCGGCGGCCGGACCGAACGTCCAACCCTTTGGCATTCCGCGACAGGACCGAAGCCCTGGAAAGGCGGGGCCTATAGGGGAAAAGGAGCGGGGAGGCAAGGATGGCGGGGCGTCGGGGTGAAAAGCGCCAGTGAGCGAAGGGGTGAGCGGCAGGTTCGATCAGCTCACCTCTGGCTCACTAGCACTTTTCACCAACCGCCCTTAAACCAGCCCCATGCCGAAACTGACGTCAGCGGTCGATCCGCAAAGCCAAAAGTTCAAGTCCCTGCACGCGCACAACAGCGCCCTGGTCGCCGAGCTGCGCGACCATGTGGCCAGGGCGGCGCGCGGCGGGTCCGACAAGGCGCGCGAACGCCATGTGGCGCGGGGCAAGCTGTTGCCGCGCGACCGGGTGGAGCGGCTGCTGGACCCCGGCTCGCCCTTCCTGGAGGTCGGGCAGCTGGCCGCGCACGGGATGTATGACGGCGAGGCCCCGGCGGCGGGCGTCATCGCCGGGATCGGCCGGGTGTCGGGCCGCGAGGTGATGATCGTCGCCAACGACCCGACGGTGAAGGGCGGCGCCTATTTCCCGATGACGGTGAAGAAGCATCTGCGCGCGCAGGAGATCGCCGAGCAGAACCGTCTGCCGTGCGTCTATCTGGTGGATTCCGGCGGCGCGAACCTGCCGCACCAGGCCGAGGTGTTTCCCGACCGCGACCATTTCGGCCGCATCTTCTTCAACCAGGCCCGGATGAGCGCCAAGGGCATCGCCCAGATCGCCTGCGTCATGGGGCTGTCGACTGCTGGCGGCGCCTATGTGCCGGCCATGTCGGACGAGACGATCATCGTCAGGAACCAGGGCGCGATCTTCCTGGCCGGGCCGCCGCTGGTGAAGGCGGCGACGGGCGAGGTGATCTCGGCCGAGGAACTGGGCGGGGCCGAGACGCACGGCCGCCGCTCGGGCGTGGTGGACCATGTCGCCGAGAACGATGAGCACGCGCTGGAGATCGTGCGCTCCATCGTCGCCAATCTGAACACGACCAAGTCGGTCGACATGGACGTGCGCGAACCGCGTGCGCCGGCGTTCGATCCGGCGGAACTGTATGGGGTGATCCCAGACGACGTGCGCGCCCCCTATGATGTGCGCGAAGTGATTGCCCGGCTGGTGGACGGGTCGGAGTTCGACGAGTTCAAGACGCTGTACGGTTCGACCCTGGTATGCGGTTTCGCCCGCATCTGGGGCTATCCGGTCGCCATTCTGGCCAACAATGGCGTGATCTTTTCCGAGAGCGCCCAGAAGGGCGCGCACTTCATCGAACTGGCCTGCAAGCGCAAGATTCCGCTGCTGTTCCTGCAGAACATCTCGGGCTTCATGGTCGGCGGCAAATACGAGGCGGGCGGCATCGCCAAGGACGGGGCCAAGCTGGTGACGGCCGTGGCCTCGGCCGAGGTTCCCAAGTTCACCGTGCTGATCGGCGGCAGTTTCGGCGCCGGGAACTATGGCATGTGCGGCCGGGCCTATTCGCCGCGCTTCCTGTTCACCTGGCCCAACAGCCGGATCGGGGTTATGGGCGGCGAACAGGCCGCCAGCGTCCTGGCCACAGTCCACCGCGACGCCGAAACCTGGTCGACCGAAGACGCCGAGGCCTTCAAGGCGCCGATCCGCCAGAAATACGAGGACGAGGGCAATCCCTATTACGCCACCGCCCGACTTTGGGACGACGGGGTGATCGACCCGGCCCAGACCCGCGACGTCTTGGGCCTGGCCATCAGCGCCAGCCTGAACGCTTCGATCCCCGAGACGACGTTCGGGTTGTTCAGGATGTGATTTGGGGTGAGCGAGGGGTGTTAGTGAGCAAGACGTGAGCTTGTCACCCCAGCCATATAGCCGCTCATCCCTCGCTCACTCGCACTGTTCACTGAAGCGGCGCCGTTCTCCACCGTCGCGCGTTGATCCCTTGAAGGAGCCCTCCATGACCGACAAACCGACCGAAGCCGACCTGAACGCCCTGGACGTCACCGACGCCGAGGCGGCGGAGATCAACAGCATCGCCCAGCCGCTGGTGCCGGACGCTGCGCCGGACGCCGACGACGATCTGGTGCAGATCGATTCGACCACCGACGGCGTGGTCTTCGTCACCATCAACCGGCCGCAGAAGAAGAACGCCTTCGACGCCGCGACCATCGCCGCCCTGCACGAGGCGTTCGAGACGCTGCACGGGGCGGATCGGGTGCGGGCGGTGGTCGTGCGCGGGGCGGGCGGCACCTTCAGCGCCGGGGCCGACCTGAACTGGATGCGCGACGCCGCCGGCTGGTCGGAGAGCGACAATCGCGACGACGCCATGGGTCTGGCGAAAATGCTGAAGGCGCTGCACGATATTCCCGCCCTGACGGTGGCGGTGGTCGAGGGCAACGCCATGGGCGGCGGGGCCGGCATCGTGGCCGCCTGCGACATGGCCGTGGCGGTCGAGGGCGCACGCTTCGCCTTTTCCGAGGTCAAGCTGGGCCTGATCCCCGCGACCATCGCCCCCTATGTGATCGAGGCCGTGGGCGCACGGCGCGCGCGTCAGCTATTCCTGACCGGCAACGCCTTCGACGCTGATTACGCCGCCCACGCCGGCCTGATCGATCTGGTCCTGCCCGAAGGGTCGGTGGACGAGTTCCTGTCGATGCTGAGCGACAGTTTGACCGGCAATGCGCCCGGCGCGATGGGCGAGGCCAAGCGACTGGTCAACGACATCGCCCACCACAAGATCGACAGCGGCCTGTTGGACGAAACCGCCAAACGCATCGCCCGAGCCCGCGTGTCGGACGAGGGCCGCGAGGGCGTCGCCGCCTTCCTGGAAAAGCGCAAGGCCAGCTGGACGGTTTGATCCTCTTCCGCCGTCATTCCGGGGCGTCCGCAGGACGAACCCGGAACCCAGGAGGCTTTCTCGGGCGCATGATGCGGTCAGCGTTTGGACTGCACCCCTGGGTTCCGGGTTCTTCGCTGCGCTCAGCCCCGGAAAGACGGGTGAATGCGTTCAGGCGTAGTTGAAACTGATCGAGATGCGGTCGGACTTGGCCTGGTTGGTCGGCACTTCGTGCCGCAGCCAGCTTTCCCACATCAGGACGGTTCCGGCCCTGGGGTGCAGATAGACGAACGGGCGTTCGGCCTCGGGCGCGTCGTCCGTCACGCCGGGGCGGGCCATCATGAAGGGCAGGCGGGGGTCTTCCAGTTTCAGCGACGATGCGCCGTCCGGGATGTCGATATAGACGGTGCCCGACAAGAAGGCGTGGGGGTGGATATGGCCGGTGTGGCCGCCGCCGGGCTTCAGGATGTTGACCCACAGATTGTCGAGGCGGGGCTTCCTCGCCAGGTCGAAGTTCAGGGCCTTGGCGTAGGCGACGGCGTGGCGATCCAGATGACGCTTCAACTCCGCGAACTCGGGGAATCGCTGGGGCAGGTCGTTGAGCGAGGCGTAGGAAGTATAGCCGCGATAGGCGTTGTCGCGGCACCAGCGGCGGCCGGCGGCATCCTCCTCGGCCATCATCCGCACCACGTCGATCAGCTGTGCGTTGAAGTCAGGCCAGCCCCGGCCCTCGGCGAGGGAGGCTTCATAGACCTGGGTGACGAAGAGGGGGCGCAGGGACATGGCGGGGCATTACCCCGTGCGGCGTCGCCTGAGAAGGGTCGTGCGCGACCTCTCGCCTGACGAACACGATCCCGCTAAGAACAGGTCATGTTCAAGTCTGTCCTTGTCGCCAATCGCGGCGAAATCGCCTGCCGTGTCTTCCGCACCGCCAAGCGGATGGGGATTCGCACCATCGCCGTCTATTCCGAAGCGGACGCCAACGCCCTGCATGTGCGCGAGGCCGACGAGGCGGTGCTGATCGGTCCGGCGGCGGCGCGCGAATCCTATCTGGACGGCGCCAAGGTGCTGGCGGCGGCCAAGGCGACCGGGGCGGAGGCGATCCACCCCGGATACGGCTTCCTGAGCGAGAACGCCGACTTCGCCGAGGCCGTCGCGGCGGCGGGCCTGATCTGGATCGGGCCGGACCCGGCCTCGATCCGCGCAATGGGTCTGAAAGACGCGGCCAAGGACCTGATGATCCAGGCCGGCGTGCCGGTGACGCCGGGCTATCAGGGCGCGGACCAGTCGGAGGAAACCCTGACGGCCGAGGCGGCGCGGATCGGCTATCCGGTGCTGATCAAGGCGGTCGCGGGCGGCGGCGGCAAGGGGATGAAGCGGGTCGACGATCCGGCCGACTTCGCCGCCGGTCTGGCCAGCGCCAAGCGGGAAGGAGCGGCGGCCTTCGGCGACGACCGGGTTCTGATCGAACGCTACATCACCCGCCCCCGCCACATCGAGGTGCAGGTGTTCGGCGACAAGCACGGCGAGGTCGTCCACCTTTATGAACGCGACTGTTCGCTGCAACGCCGCCACCAGAAGGTGATCGAAGAGGCGCCCGCGCCGGGCATGAGCGATGACGTGCGCGCCGCCGTGACCGGGGCTGCGATCAAGGCGGCGCGGGCGGTCAACTATGTCGGGGCCGGCACGATCGAGTTCATCGCCGACGCTTCGGACGGGCTGAAGGCGGACGGCGTCTGGTTCATGGAGATGAACACCCGGCTGCAGGTCGAGCATCCCGTGACCGAGAGCGTGACGGGCGTCGATCTGGTCGAATGGCAGTTTCGCGTCGCGGCGGGCGAGCCGATCCCGCTGAAGCAGGACGAAATCAAGCTGAACGGCTGGGCCATGGAGGCGCGGCTGTATGCCGAGGATCCGGCCAACGGCTTCCTGCCTTCCATCGGCAAGCTGGAGCATTTCGTCATGCCGGACGGCATCCGCGTCGACACCGGCGTGGAGCAGGGCGGCGAGGTCAGCCAGTTCTATGATCCCATGATCGCCAAGCTGATCGTGCATGAGGACACGCGCGGAGCGGCGGCGGCGCGGCTGGCCGAGGCGGCCGGCGAGGTCGAGGTCTGGCCGGTCAAGGCCAACGCCGGCTTCCTGAAACGCTGCCTGGAGCATCCACGTTTCGTGGCGGGGGATGTGGATACCGGTTTCATCGCGGCGGAGGGAGACCTTACAGTAAGCGAAGACGAGCAGCGTGACGTGGCGTCCATCGCCTTGTTCGCTGAGCACAACTACGAAGCAGAGCATCAGATTGGAAATGACTGGTCGTCGCCATGGAACGATACACGCGGCGCTATGGGGCTTCGGCTAAACGGTCCATCACGATCTGTCTGGGCTCTTACTGCGGGTGGACGCAAAATCGTCGCTGAGGCGCTTTCGACCCAGACGTTGGATTCCAGTTGGCGTGTCGGACCCGAAGCAAACTCAAAACTGGCGCAACACATCTACAGTGATGTGAAAACCGGTTGGGTTCGCGTTGGTGAGAAGTTTTTTCCGTATTTCCGATCCGACGACGGGCTGGTTCTATTCGATGAGGGTGATGCGGTATTGGTCAAAGCCGTCGAGGTTGGGGGCGCTTCTGCAGTCGCCGTGTCCGACGGCTCCCTACGTGCGCCCATGCCGGGCAAGATCGTCGCCACGCCGGTCAAGGCGGGCGATGTCGTGACCAAGGGTCAGCCGGTCGTCGTTCTGGAGGCCATGAAGATGGAAAACGCCCTGACGGCGCCCTTCGACGGGGTGGTTGAGAGCGTCGCTTCCCTTGGCGATCAGGTCGTGGAGGCGGCCGTGCTGGCCGTGGTGAAGGGCGACTAAAGCCCCACGCCGCCCAGCGGTCGGGTGAAGACGGTGTCGCCGAAGGTGGCCATAAGGGCCAGGGCCGGGCGCAGCACGCCGGTTTCGCGGACGTCGGCGGACCAGGCGTCGTGCATGGCCCTGTTCATCCAGACTTCCGTGACCCACAGGGCGTCGGCGTCGTCCAGATCGTGGGCCAGCACATAGCTGTGGCAGCCCGGTCGTCTGATGTTGGGATCGAGCAGACACAGGCTCAGTTCGTCGCGGCGACCGGGATGGGCCGTCAGGCGGGTGATCAATCCATACATACGGGTCTCACGCCGCGCCCAGAGGAGACTGAGGGCGCGCTCTACTGCTTAGCTTGCCGGAGATTAAGAAACTGGCCAATGCGCCCCGGCGTCATTAGTTGGACGCCATGTCGCTCAACATCATCAAACTGTGCGTCGGCGTGTCGGACGTCGAATGGCTGGAGGCGCGCGCCGCCAAGGGCGGGCCGCTGGTGGTCCATACCCGCATGACGCCCAAACGCGCCGCCGAGATCGAGGACGGCGGATCGCTGTACTGGGTGGTCAAGGGCGTCATCGTCTGCCGTCAGCGCGTGCTGGACATCGTCACCCTGGGCGAAGGCAAGGACAGCCGGTGCGAGATCACCCTGGAGCCCAAGGTCGTGCGAACGGCGCCGATGGCGCGGCGGCCCTTCCAGGGTTGGCGCTATTTCGAGACCAAGGACGCACCGGCGGACCTGACCGAACTGGACGCGGGCGAGGCGCCGGAGGAATTGGTGCGCCAGTTGCTCGAACTGGGCGCCTGGTAGGCTAAATCCCCAAAACTTTTGGGAGTTGACCCCGGCGGGGCGGCGTGGCCTGTGCCGCATCCCATGATCCCGTTCAGCGCACAGACCCGATCCACCCTTCGCGAACTGACCACCCTGGCCTGGCCGGTGGTCATGGCGCGGCTGGGCATCATGACGATGGGGCTGACCGACGCCATCGTGGTGGGCCATTATTCCAGCCGCGAGCTGGCCTTCCACTCCCTGGCCTGGGCGCCGTCATCGGTCGTGCTGACCACGGCGGTCGGGCTGATGATGGGGGTGCAGGTCATGACCGCCCGCCTGAGGGGCGAGGGGCGCGGCGACGAGGTCGGGGCGGTCCTGCGGCGCGGCCTGGTCTATGCGTCCCAGATCGGCGTCATCTCCATGATCGCCCTGTTGCTGCTGGGGCCGTTCGGCCTGGTTCATATGGGGCTGGAGGACGGGCTGGGCGAGGGGGCGTCGCCGGTGCTGATGGTCTTCGCCCTGTCGATGCCGGCCTATCTGATTTCGGTGGCGGCCCAGTTCTTTCTGGAGGGGCTGCATCGGCCCAAGGCGGGCATGGTCGCCATGTGGGTCGCCAATGCGGTCAATCTGGCGCTGAACCTGATGCTGGTGCCCGATCTGTTCGGGCTGGGCGTCAATGGCGCCGTGGCCTCGGCCTGGGCCACCTTCGGCGCGCGCACGGCCCTGGCGATATTCCTGGTCGTCTTCATCCTGCGTCTGCCCGAGGCGCGGGCCTGGGGCCTGTTCCAGAAGCCGCGCCGCGATCGGTCGGTGGAGGTCGAGCAGATCCGCGTCGGCATCGGCGCGGGATCGTCCAACTTCGTCGAGGTGGGGGCCTTCGCCGCCATGACCCTGTTCGCCGGACAACTGGGCGCGGCCGAGACCGCCAGCTGGGCCGTGGTCATCAATGTGTCCGCCATCGTCTTCATGGTGCCCATGGGCCTGTCGTCGGCCACGGCGGTGCTGGTGGGCCGGGCCTATGGCGCAGGCGACAAGGCGGGGGTGATGCGCAGCGGCCTGCTGGGCATCGCCGTGGTCACGGTGCTGGCCTTCATCATCGCCGTCGGCCTGTGGCTGGCCGCGCGGCCCGTGGTCAGCGCCTATACGACCGACCCCGCCATCCTGGCCATCGCCGCCCCGGCCCTGATCCTGGCCACCCTGTTCTTCGTCGCCGACGCCCAGCAGGTGGTCGCCGCCCAGGCCAACCGCGCGGCGGGCGATGTCGTCTGGCCAACCCTGATGCACATCTTCTCCTACGCGATCATCATGATCCCGCTGGGCTGGTGGCTGGCGCACCGGATCGGCGTCGACGGCCTGGTCTGGTCGGTCATCGTCGCCAGCGTCATCTCCGGCGTCCTGCTGACCGGGCGGTTCATAAGGATCGCGCGGCGGGGAAGTGGTGAGTGGCGAGTGGCGAGTGGCGAGTAGGCCTGTTCCGTTTTTCGGAAATCGCACTTGCCGTCATCGCCAACGGTCGCCACTAACCACTCGTCACTAACCCCTCGCCACTCGCCACTCGCCACTCGGTATTCATGTCCCGCATCCTCATCACCTCGGCGCTGCCCTACATCAACGGCATCAAGCACCTGGGGAATTTGGCGGGCTCGATGCTGCCGGCCGACGTCTGGGCGCGGTTCAAGCGCGCGCAGGGGCATGAGGTGCTCTATATCTGCGCCACCGACGAGCATGGCACCCCGGCCGAACTGGCCGCCGCCGCCGCTGGTCAGGACGTGCGCACCTATTGCGACGAGCAGCACGAGATCCAGAAGGCGGCGGGCGCGGCGTTCGGCCTCAGCTACGACTGGTTCGGCCGGTCGTCGAACCCGCAGAACCATCGCCTGACCCAGCATTTCGCGGAAGCTCTGGAGAAGAACGGTCTGATCGAGGAGCGGGTGGATCGGATGATCTACTCCATCGACGACGCCCGCTTCCTGCCCGACCGCTATGTCGAGGGGACCTGCCCGCACTGCGGCCATGTCGGTGCGCGCGGCGATCAGTGCGACAACTGCGGCCGGCTGCTGGACCCGACCGACCTGATCGATCCCTATTCGTCGGTGTCGGGGTCGCGGAATCTGGAGGTGCGCGATACGCGCCATCTGTATCTGCTGCAGACCCGGATCGAGCCGGAAATCCGCGCCTGGGTCGACGGCAAGAGCGGCTGGCAGACGCTGGCCAAGTCCATCGCCTACAAACATCTGGACGAGGGGCTGATCGACCGGGGCATCACCCGCGACCTGGCCTGGGGCGTGCCGGTGACGACGGACGGCTTTCCGCGTCCGGGCATGGAGGACAAGGTCTTCTACGTCTGGTTCGACGCCCCCATCGAATATATCGGCGCGACCGAGGAATGGGCCGAGGCGACCGGAAACAGCTGGCGCGACTGGTGGCGTCTGGACGAGGGGGCCGAGGATGTCCGCTACGTCCAGTTCATGGGCAAGGACAATGTCGCCTTCCACACCGTGTCGTTCCCGGCCACCATCATCGGCTCGGGCGAGCCGTGGAAGACGGTGGACCAGCTGAAAGCCTTCAACTGGCTGAACTGGTACGGCGGCAAGTTCTCGACCAGCCAGAAGCGCGGCGTCTTCATGGACCAGGCGCTGGAGCTGTTGCCGGCGGACTATTGGCGCTGGCGGCTGACGGCCTATGGGCCGGAACACGCGGATTCGGCCTTCACCTGGGAGGATTTCCAAGCCTCGACCAATAAGGACCTGGCCGATGTGCTGGGCAATTTCGTCAACCGGATCGTCAAATTCGCCGAGTCGAAGTTCGACGGGGTCGTGCCCGAGGGCGGTCAGGCCGGGCCGGTGGAAGCCAAGCTGGAGGCCGACATCAAGGCGGCCGTGGCCGAGGCGACCGAACAGTTCGAGGCGATGGAGTTCAGGAAGGCCGCAGTCGCCATCCGCGCCGCCTGGGTGCTGGGCAACGAATATCTGCAGGTCGCGGCGCCCTGGACGGCGTTGAAGACCGACCGCGATCAGGCGGCGGTCGGGGTGCGGACGGGTCTGAACCTGGTCGCCCTGTTCGCGCGTCTGGCCGCGCCCATCCTGCCCTTCACCGCGCCCAAGATCGCGGCCTCGGTGGGCGTCAGCGACCTGAGCTGGCCCGGCGCCGACAAGGATTTGCTGAATACGCTGCCGGTCGGCGGCAAAGTCGAGGCCCAGGGCGTGCTGTTCGCCAAGATCGAGGACGCCCAGGTGGCCGAATGGTCCGAACGCTTCGGCGGCGCGGACGCCTGATCGGGCGGGCAGGGGCGAGATGACACCGAACCTGGCGCCCCTGGCCGAGACGCAACGCGCGGCGATTCGCGAGCGCCTTCGCCGGACGGGTCGCGCCCAGGTCGATGGGCTGCTGGCTCCCGGCGACGTCGTGGCCCTGAACCAGGCGGCGGCTGACGCGGAATACAATGTCGTCACGCGGCGCGGGTCCGGCCATGTCGATCTGCCGGCGGCCTGGCTGGCCTCATTGAGCCCGGATCAGAAGACGGCGCTGGGACAGGCGGTGCAGACCTCGGCGCGCGAAGAGTTCCAGTATCTGTACGATAACCATCCGATCTACGATCAGGTGCAGGCGGGGCAGGCGGCGCCGATCTGGGCGGACCTGCTGGCCTTCCTGAACGGCGAGGCGTTTCTCGGCCTTATGCGTGACCTGACCGGCGAGCCGCGCATCGCCCTGTCCGACGCCCAGCTGACGCGGTTTCGCGCCGGGCATTTCCTGACCGAGCATGACGACCATGCGGATGGAAAAAACCGCTTCTTCGCCTATGTGCTGAACCTGACGCCCGCGTGGCGGATCGAATGGGGCGGCCTGCTGGCCTTCCACGGGGCGGACGGCAATGTGGCCGAAGCCTTCACCCCGCGCTTCAACACCCTGAACCTGCTGAAGGTGCCGTCGCCCCATTCGGTGACGCAGGTGGCCCTGTCGGCGGGAGCCGACAGGATTTCGGTCACGGGGTGGCTGCGCGGCCTCTGATCAGCCCTGTTCGGCGAACACCACCGGCAGGCCCGCCGCATTCCACGCCTGGATGCCGCCGGTCAGGTTGAACAGGGGCTGGCCGTCGGGGCCGGTCGGGCCGACGAAGGCGCAGACCTGATGGCTGCGGCCGCCCTTCAGGCATTGGACGATGATTGTCTTGTCGGCGGGCAGGTCCAGGGCTTCCCAGGCGGCGGGCATCTGGCTGAGCGGGGCCAGGATGGCGCCGTCGATGCGGGCGGCGGCGAACTCGTCCGGCTCGCGCACGTCGATCAGGACGGCCTCGCCCGCCTGCAGCCAGGCGGCGGCCTCTTCGACCGTGACAGTGGCGACGGTCATCGAGCGGGCGCCGCTGGCTGGGCCGGGGCGGGCACGGTGCTGCTTTCGGTGCGCTTCTGGCCCAGGTGTTTGGCGGCCTCTTCAGGGCCGATCTCCAGGAAGGCTGGGGCCGAGGCGTTGAACTCGTCCATATGGCCGGTGCGGACCACGACTTGGCGCGCGCCGTCCCAGATCATGTGCAGGGCGACATACAGCACCACGATCAGACCGATGTAGCCGATCCAGCTGAAGCGATGCAGCAGCTTGGCGATATAGGTGGCGGCGACTCCCATCAGGGCGATCGACAGGATCAGGCCGAAGACCATGATCCACGGATGTTCATGCGCGGCGCCGGCGACGGCCAGCACATTGTCCAGCGACATGGTGATGTCGGCGACCATGATCTGGATCAGGGCGGCGCCGAAGCTCTTGCGTTTGACGCCCAGCTCCTCGGGCGAGGGGCCCGAGCCATGCTCGATGCTCATGGCCAGCTGAAGCTCGGCCTCCGCCTCGGCCTGATCGTGGGTCGCCTGTTCGCGCAGTTCGCGCCACATCTTCCAGCAGACCCACAGCAGCAGAAGGCCGCCCGCCAGCAGCAGGCCGACCAGGGCCAGAAGCTGGACGGTGATCAGGGCGAAGCCGATCCGCATGACGACGGCGGCGGCCAGGCCGATCAGAATGGCCTTCTTGCGCTGATCCTGGGGCAGGGCGGCGGCGGCGAGGCCAACGGCGACGGCGTTGTCGCCGGCCAGGACCAGGTCCATCAGCAGGACCTGGCCCAGGGCCGTCGCCTGGCTGGCGAGTTCGGGAGACGAGAGGAATTCCATTCCCGCTCTCTAACGCCGGTGCGGCGTTCTGTCAGCCGCGTTGCGCGCGCGCCGCCTCATAAAGCGCCACGGCGGCGGCGTTGGAGACGTTCAGGCTCTCGAATCCGCCGGGCATGGGGATCTTGGCCAGAACATCGCAATGTTCGGCGACCAGACGGCGGATGCCGTCGCCCTCGGACCCCATGACCAGGACGGTGGGCTGCGAATCAAGCGCCTGTTCCAGCGTCTGTTCGCCCGACCCGTCCAAGCCTACGGCGCGCCAGCCCAGATCGGCCAGACGCTCCAGCGCGCGCGACAGATTCGTCACCCGCGCATGGGGCAGGCGTTCGGTCGCGCCGACCGCCGCCTTGGCCAGGGCGCCGGCCAGGGCCGGGGCGTGACGGTCCTGAACGATGATTCCCCTGGCCCCGAACGCCAGGGCCGAGCGGAAGATGGCGCCGACGTTCTGGGGGTCGGTCAGCTGGTCCAGCATGACGATGACGCCCTCGGCCGGCTGGGCCAGATCGTCCAGCGCCACGCCTTCCAGCGGCTGGACCTTGAACACCATGCCCTGATGCACCGCGCCGGCGGGCAGCATCCGGGTCAGGGCCTGGTTGTCCATGACCTCGATCTTGTGGCCGTGGTTCAGCCGGCCGTCCTCGATCTCCTGCGCGCGGTCGGCGGTGACGATCAGACGACCCGTTCCGCGACGGGCGGGATTCGCCAGGGCGGCCAGAACCGGGTGGCGGCCCCACAGATAATTATCGGCGTCGGCCTTGCCTCGATCCGCCGAACGGGGTGTTCGAGGCGCATCTTCGCGCCCGGAAAACCCTTGCGTGGCGGGCTTTTGCGCCTTGTCGCGCGGTCCTCCGGGCCGGTTTCCGAAGACCTGTTTTTTACCGCTTTTACGGTCGTTGCGTTCTGATTTCGACGACACTATAAGACGCCCTCCGATTTGGAGCCCCAAGGGCTTTCGGGTCTGGGCGCCCCCTCTACTGCAGAGGAGGCGGCAAGCCGAAGGCTTTTGTTTCGTCCCGCATCTTTATGGGCGGAACGAGGGGTCCGGCGGTTCGAAAAGGCGCGCTGGGGGAATGTCCCGAGCGGCAAAGGGGGGGGACTGTAAATCCCCTGCGTAAGCTTCGAAGGTTCGAGTCCTTCTTCCCCCACCACGCGCCTTCGAACACGACGGATCAGGACGCCGGAGAGGTATCGGCTGCGGCGTTCCCCGGAACTTCCGCAGTCTCCGCGCGGGTATAGCACAATGGTAGTGCAGCAGCCTTCCAAGCTGAGGATGTCGGTTCGATCCCGTCTACCCGCTCCAGGTTTTTAGATCAGCATCGCGCCCCTCCGCTGACGGACCCGGGCCACAGGAGTTTTGGCCATGGCCAAGGAAAAGTTCGAACGCACGAAGCCGCACTGCAACATCGGCACGATTGGTCACGTTGACCACGGCAAGACGACGCTGACGGCGGCGATCACGATGACGCTGGCGAAGGCCGGCGGCGCGAAGGCGATGAACTACGCCGACATCGACGCGGCGCCGGAAGAGAAGGCGCGCGGCATTACGATCAACACGGCGCACGTGGAATACGAGACGGCCAACCGTCACTATGCGCACGTCGACTGCCCCGGCCACGCCGACTATGTGAAGAACATGATCACGGGCGCGGCGCAGATGGACGGCGCGATCCTGGTGGTGTCGGCCGCCGACGGCCCGATGCCGCAAACGCGCGAGCACATCCTGCTGGCCCGTCAGGTCGGCGTGCCGGCCCTGGTGGTCTTCATGAACAAGGTCGACCTGGTCGACGACGAAGAACTGCTGGAACTGGTCGAGATGGAAGTGCGTGAGCTGCTCTCGTCGTACCAGTTCCCGGGCGACGACATTCCGATCACCAAGGGCTCGGCCAAGGCCGCGACCGACGGCGTGAACCCGGAAATCGGCGAACAGCGCGTTCTGGCCCTGATGGAAACCGTCGACGCCTACATCCCGCAGCCGGAACGTCCGGTCGACCTGCCGTTCCTGATGCCGGTCGAAGACGTGTTCTCGATCTCGGGCCGCGGCACCGTGGTCACGGGCCGCGTCGAGAAGGGCGTCATCAAGGTCGGTGAGGAAGTCGAGATCGTCGGCATCCGTCCGGTCCAGAAGACGACCTGCACGGGCGTGGAAATGTTCCGCAAGCTGCTGGACCAAGGTCAGGCCGGCGACAACGTGGGCGTTCTGCTGCGCGGCACCAAGCGCGAAGACGTCGAGCGCGGTCAGGTTCTGTGCAAGCCGGGTTCGATCACCCCGCACACCAAGTTCCAGGCCGAAGCCTACATCCTGACGAAGGAAGAAGGCGGCCGCCACACGCCGTTCTTCACCAACTATCGTCCGCAGTTCTACTTCCGCACGACGGACGTGACGGGCATCGTCCACCTGAAGGAAGGCGTCGAGATGATCATGCCCGGCGACAACGCCGAGCTGAGCGTCGAGCTGATCACGCCGATCGCGATGGATCAGGGCCTGCGCTTCGCCATCCGTGAAGGCGGCCGCACCGTCGGCGCCGGCGTCGTGGCCAAGATCGTCGAGTAATCGAAGATCCGGCCTTCGGGCCGAACAGTAAGCGTAACAGAGCGGCTCCCGGAGCGATCCGGGGGCTGTTTTGCTTTGTGGCTTGGCTCCATTCCGCGCCGTCACCCTCGGGCTTGACCCGAGGGCCGGAGGTTCCGCCGCATCGCCCCACCGGCGGCGCACAGCTCGATCCGTACCCGATCCTCGGGGCAAGCCCGAGGATGACGGGGAGGGGGAAGGGGTGAGGGGCTGATCTTTCGCTCGGCGGGCGAGCGGTCTTGCCTGCAACCGGAAATCCCGGTTTACGTTCGGAGACGGACGTTAACCTTTCGGTAACCACATGCGACGCGCCATTCGACTGGGTCTTTTCATCGGCATCGTGATCGGCATGAGCGCCTGCGCGGCGCAGTATGACGCCGGCGGGCGGCCCGTGTCGGGCGCCTATGGCTCGGTCGAGGCCGGGCGGACGGGCTGAAGGCCGAAGGAAAACGTGGCGCTGGCCGCCTTCCTGCCCTAATATAGCGCTGCGGACGCCGACTGTTGCGCCGCGCTGGTCTCCAAAAACCCCTAGATGTTACTCATCGCTATTGCCGTCGTTCTGCTCCTAGTGGTGCTAAACGGCTTGTTCGCCATGACCGAATTGGCGGTCGTTTCGTCCCGACGGTCAAAACTCCAGGCGCGGGCGGAAAGGGGAGATCGGGGGGCCAAGGCGGCGCTGAAGCTGTCGGAGGAGCCGACGCAGTTCCTGTCGGCGGTTCAGGTCGGCATCACCCTGATCGGCATTCTGGCGGGCGCCTATGGTCAGGCGACCATCGCAGGCGAGCTGGACCGGATTCTGGAAGCGTCCTTCCCGGCACTGGCCGCCTATACCGAATTCTTCGCCACGGCCCTGGTGGTCGTGTGCATCACCTATGTCTCGCTGATCATCGGCGAACTGGTGCCCAAGCGTCTGGCGCTGATCTTCCCCGAAACGGTCGCCTCCAAGATGGCCAAGCCCATCTCGACCCTGGCGGTCGTGCTGAAGCCGTTCGTCCTTTTGCTGACCGCCTCGACCTCGGGCATTCTGAAGGTGCTGGGCGTCAAGGATCGCGACGGTTCGGACGTGACCCAGGAAGAGGTCGCCACCATCCTGGCCGAGGGGACTTCGGCCGGCCTGATCGAGCCGGAAGAACAGGAGATGATCGAGGAGATCATGCGCCTGGGCGACCGTCCGGTGCGGGTGGCCATGACGCCGCGCCACGAGGTGTTCTGGATCGCACTGGACGACCCGGAGGAGGTGGTCCGCGAGGAAATCCGCACCTGTCCCTATTCGCGCATCGTGGTGGCGCGCGAGAACGACGTCGATAATCCGCTGGGCCTGGTTCACAAGAAGGACCTGCTGGACGCTCTGCTGACTACGGGTCAGATCGACGTCGAGCCGCTGGTCGCCGAACCCGCCTTCATCCCCCAATCGACCTCGGTGCTGAAGGCGCTGGAGATATTGAAGGGCTCGCGGGTCCACATGGCCTTCATCGTCGATGAATACGGCGCCTTCGAAGGCGTCGTGACCGCCACCGACATCCTGGAGATGATCGCCGGCGACTTCGACGAGGGGCACGACGAAGAGCAGGCCTGGATTCACCAGCGCGCCGACGGCAGCTGGCTGGTGGACGGGCAGACGGACCTGGACGACCTGGCCGACACCCTGGGCGAGGATTTCGGCGAACACGAAGGCTTCCACACCGTCGCCGGCCTGATTCTGCATCAAATCTCGCGCGTCCCGGACGAGGGCGAGGTGCTGCAGGTCGGGCGATTCGAGGTCGAGGTCGTGGATATGGACGACCGCCGGATCGACAAGCTGATCTTCAAGGAACTGATCAAGGCCGAGGACGAGCGCGACGCCGTGGCGGCCCATCTGGAAGACTAGCCGTCGCATTGGCGGGGATAGCGTCACATCGCCCTTGAAATGGCGGGCGGCGTGAGGCATACGCCCCCCTCTGGCGAACGCGCGAGCCGGAGGGTTCGCGCGATTGTCTAGGAGTTTAGCTCAGCTGGTAGAGCACCGGTCTCCAAAACCGGGGGTCGTGGGTTCGAGTCCCCCAACTCCTGCCAATCCCCCCTGTCGCTTCCGGATGGGACTTCCCATCTGGGGCGACAGGAACAATTGTGTGAAGAGCAACTGATGGCCAAGGCCAAAACTCCCGGCAAGCGGCCCCAGGCCAATGCGAAGCCTCAGGTCGCTGCGGGCGCCGCCGCCATCACGGTCGATGCGCCCGAGCCCAAGAAGCCCCGCACCAGCCCTGGCCAGTTCATCAGCCAGGTCCGCGCCGAAGGCCGCAAGATCGTGTGGCCCAGCCGCAAGGAGACCTGGATCACCTCGGTGATGGTCTTCATCATGGTGGTGGTCGCCTCGATCTTCTTCTGGATCGTGGACACCGGCCTTGGTTTCGCCTTCCGCTACATCATCGCTCTCGGATCCTGAGAAAGACGCGCCCATGACCGATGCAGCGCCTGCAAAGCCCGCCAACCCGCGCCACAAGTGGTACATCGTCAACGCCTATTCGAACTTCGAAAAGAAGGTCGCCGAACAGCTGCGTGAACAGGCCAAGCAACAGGGCCTGGAAGACGCCTTCTCCGAAATCCTGGTTCCGACCGAGGATGTCGTCGAGATCCGTCGCGGCCGCAAGGTGAACTCGGAACGCAAGTTCTTCCCCGGCTATGTGCTGGTGAAGATGGAAATGACGGACCAAGCCTATCACCTGGTCAAGAATACGCCGAAGGTCACGGGCTTCCTGGGCGCCGCGGGCGGCACCAAGCCCCTGCCGGTCTCGGAACGTGAAGTTCAGAACATCATCGGCGCCGTGGAAGAGGGCGTCGAACGTCCGAAGCCCACCATCCGCTTCGACATCGGCGAAAAGGTCAAGGTCATCGACGGCCCGTTCGCCAGCTTCGACGGCTCGGTCGAGAGCGTGGACGAGGAACACGCCCGCCTGCGCGTCGCCGTGTCCATCTTCGGCCGCGCCACGCCGGTCGAACTGGAATACGCCCAGGTGGAGAAGGTCGCGGGCTGAGGCCGGCGTTCCTGTCGACAGATCGAAGCCGCGTCCGAAAGGGCGCGGCTTTTTTCGTTGTTGCGTATGGCTCATTCCCCGCCGTCATCCTCGGGCTTGACCCGAGGATCGGGGCTTCCGCCGCCTTGCGCCTGATGGGACGCACAGCCCGATCCGCGCCCGGTCCTCGGGTCAAGCCCGAGGATGACGGGGGGAGGGCATGGGAAGAGCATGGGGAAGAGGGCAAGTCCCTGCGTTGCCTTTCCGTCCCCCCTCTGTTACACGCGCGCCTTCGCTCGGCGGGCCTTGGCTCGCGGGGCGGTAAATCCGTGGGAGGCAGCCATGCCGGACCACGGCTCACCGGTCCCGGATCAAGTCCGGGATCATTCATAGGAGAGACCAATGGCCAAGAAGATTCTCGGCTATATCAAGCTGCAAGTGCCGGCCGGTTCGGCCACGCCTTCGCCCCCGATCGGCCCGGCTCTGGGTCAACGCGGCGTGAACATCATGGGCTTCTGCAAGGAGTTCAACGCGCGCACCGAGAAGGAAGCCAAGGGCACCCCGCTTCCGACCGTCATCACCGTCTATCAGGACAAGTCGTTCACCTTCATCACCAAGACGCCCCCGGCGACCTGGTACCTGAAGCAGGCTACCGGCCTGAAGTCGGGCTCCAAGCTGGTCGGCCGTGAAGTCGCCGGCAAGATCACGCAGACGCAACTGCGCGAGATCGCCGAGAAGAAGATGAAGGATCTGAACGCCAACGACCTGGACGCGGCGGCCAAGATCATCGAAGGCTCCGCCCGCGCGATGGGCCTGGAAGTGGTGGAGGGCTAATCCATGGCTAAGCAAACCAAGGCTCAAAAGGCCCGCACCGGCGTCACCCAAGACCTGTTGCCGTTCACCGACGCCATCAAGCTGGCCAAGGAAAACGCCAAGTCGAAGTTCGACGAATCTCTGGAAATCGCTGTCAACCTGGGCGTCGATCCGCGTCACGCCGACCAACAGGTCCGTGGCGTGGTGAACCTGCCGTCGGGTACGGGCCGTGACGTCCGCGTCGCCGTCTTCGCCAAGGACGCCAAGGCGGCCGAGGCCACCGCGGCCGGCGCCGAACACGTCGGCGCCGAAGATCTGTACGAAAAGATCGCTGGCGGCTTCATGGAGTTCGACCGCGTGATCGCGTCGCCGGACATGATGGCCCTGGTCGGTCGTCTGGGTAAGGTGCTGGGCCCTCGCGGCCTGATGCCGAACCCGAAGGTCGGCACCGTGACCCCGAACGTGGCCCAGGCCGTCAAGGACGCCAAGGGCGGCGCCGTCGAGTTCCGCGTCGAGAAGGCCGGCATCGTCCACGCCGGCATCGGCAAGGTGTCCTTCACGCAGGACGCGCTGGAAGCCAACGTCAAGGCCATCGTGGACGCCCTGGTCCGCGCCAAGCCGTCGGGCGCCAAGGGCACTTATGTGAAGCGCATCAGCCTGTCCTCGACGATGGGCCCGGGCTTCAAGGTCGACCCGGCATCGCTGGGCGCCTGATAGGCTCTCGCGAAACGGCTCTTGTCGCGCGTAAGTGCGGCAGGCCGAAAAGAATGAAGGCCCCGGAGAGCGATCTCCGGGGCCTTTTTCGTGGTCAGTAGGCCGCCGTGAAGCGGGCGCGGCTGTGGTTGTGGTGTTCCAGTTCGTCGACCATGGCGATGGCGTAGTCGGCGAAGCTGATTTTGCTGTCGCCGTGGTCGTTCACGACCAGCTGGTCGCCGCCGGTGCGATAGGCGCCGGTGCGGGGGCCTTCCTCGATCAGGGCGGCGGGGGAGAAGAAGGTCCAGTCGATGGCCTGCTCACGGCGCAGATCCTCAAGGAAGGTGATGCCGCCCTTGGCGATGGGTTTCCACTCGGCGGGGAACTGCGGCGTGTCGAACAGGAGGACGCCGGGCGCGACTTCCAGGCTGGCGGCGCCGCCGGTGACGAGCAGTCGCGGTACGCCGGCGGTTTTCAGCGCCTGCAACAGGGTCGCGGCCGGGACGTCGAAGTGCAGGGCGCTGATGGCGGCGTCCGAACCTCTGATCAGCTCGGCCAGGGCGGCGGGGTCGGAGGCGTCGCCGGCGACGGGGGTGACGCCGGACGCGGCGGGAATGGCCTCGGGCTTGCGGGCGATGGCGGTGACGGCGTGACCGCGCGCGGCCAGCTCTTTTGTGATTTCCGAGCCGGCGCGGCCGCTGGCGCCGAGGACTGCGACTTTCATGGAAAGGCTCCTGTTGGTTTCCAATGGAGACCAGGTGTGGCATGGAGGGCGACCATGCAAGACGGCACCTTTTCCACACCTGGTCACTCGGACGAAACCGCGATGCGCGGCGACGTGTTCGCGGCCGACTGCCCGACCCGACAGCTGCTGGACCGGATCGCGGACAAGTGGAGCGCGCTGATCCTGATCGTGCTGGGGCAGGGGCCGATCCGGTTCAACGCCCTGAAACAGCGGGTGGACGGGGTGTCGCAGAAGATGCTGAGCCAGACGCTGAAGTCGCTGGAGCGGGACGGGCTGGTGTCGCGCTCGGTCGTGGCGACCGTGCCGGTGACAGTGACCTATGCGGTGACGCCGCTGGGGCGGGGGCTGATGGCGTCGATGCAGGCTATGATAGACTGGGCCGAGACCCGGATGCCCGAGGTGGCGGCGGCTCAGGCCGACTATGACCGGCGGTCGCGCGAGACGCACTGAGCGGCGCTCCAGCTTTTTGATCGCGGCCGGCGAACGGCCACGCTCCACCCGCGTTCCTGTCGCGACCTTGAAGGGGGCGACATGTTCGGTTTGGCGAAGTTAAGGGGCGAGAAGCCTGTGACGGGCGGCGATCCCTGGAAGGGGCGGCTGGCGTTCGGGGCCGTCGTGCTGGTGGCCGGCTATTTCGTCGTTCAGCTGGTGGTGACGCTGCAGACGCTGTGGCTGCTGATCTTCGGGGCCATCGTGGTGGCGGTGATCCTGCGCGCCCTGGCCGATCCCATCGTGCGCTGGCTGAAGGCGCCGGACCCCCTGGCGGTGTTTCTGTCGCTGCTGATCGTCGTATCGGTGCTGGCCGGGGTGCTGGCCCTGTTCGGCGCCCAGATCGCGGATCAGGTGAACGCCCTGGCGGCCATCGTGCCCCAGGGCTGGGCGCAGGTGCAGAGCTGGATCGAGGCCCAGCCCTATGCCGGGCAGGTTCTGGAGCAGTTGCAGAACCTGGGCAGCCGCGCGGGCGAGGCCTTGCAGGTGGCGCAGCGGTTCGCCCTGGGCTTCGCCTCGGGCATTACGACCATGGTGCTGGTGATCGTGGCGGGGGTGTTCCTGGCCATCGAGCCGGCCAAGTCGCGCGAAGGGCTGCTGTCCATCCTGCCGATGAGCAAACGTCCCCGGATGCGCGAGGTGCTGAACGCCTGCGGCACGGCGCTCAAAGGCTGGCTGAAGGCGCAGCTGTTCTCGATGGTGCTGGTGGGGACGCTGACCGGGATCGGTCTGGCCCTGATCGGCGTGCCGTCGGCCCTGGGTCTGGGGCTGCTGACCGGGCTGGCGCAGTTCGTGCCGATCGTGGGGCCCATCGTATCAACCATTCCGTCGGTGCTGGTGGCGGCGACGCAGGGGTGGCAGACGGCGCTGCTGGCCGTGCTGGTCCACGTCATCATCTCCCAGCTGGAGAGCAACTTCATCACCCCGATGGTGCAGAAGAACGTGGCCAATCTGCCGGTCGTGCTGGGCATCTTCGCCGTGGTGGGGATCGGCACCCTGTTCGGCCCTCTGGGGGTGCTGTTCGCCACGCCGCTGGCGCTGGTGCTGCACACCCTGGTGACGATGCTGTATCGTCAGGACGTGCTGCACGACCCCGACGCAAAGGCGCCGGGGGAGAAATAATCCGGTCGTCCGTGCGCTGACAACTTGACGCAGCGGCCGCGATCCCCTTTCGAGAGCGGCGCCGGAACGGCGACCGCCGTCGAGGAGCAAGGACGTGACGCACGCAGAACGAACCATCCCGCACGGCGGCGAGGCCTGAGATTGGCGCGCGTCGGCTCCAAACGCACGGTCCCGTCCGAGACCCGTCAGGTGGCGGCCTTGCCCTGGCGGCTGGAGAACGGCGAGCGGCGCATCCTGATGATCACGTCTCGCGAAACGCGCCGCTGGGTCATTCCCAAGGGCGGGCGGATGGTCGGCAAGACCGATCCCGAGGCCGCCGCCCAGGAGGCGATGGAGGAGGCGGGGGTCAAGGGCGACATCGACAGCCAGACCCTGGGCGTCTTCCGCTACGCCAAGGGGACCAAGGACGGCGGGGTGCGCCAGTGCGTGGTCTCGGTCTATCCGCTGGAGGTGCTGATCCAGATGGGCGCCTGGCCCGAGGCGCATCAGCGCGAGCGCCGCTGGATGAGCCTGAGCGAGGCGGCGGACCTAGTGCATGAGCCGGACCTGGCCGCCCTGATCCGCGACTTCGACGCCACGCCGCTGAAAGATTAGACAACCGGCGGTCGATTTCAGCTGGTCAGCCCGGATGCGCCCCCGCGATAAGAGGGGCGGGAGGCTGACATGACCATTCTTAGAAACCTTGCGCTGGGGCTGGCGCTGACGCTCGCCGCGACCGGCGTCCAGGCCCGGACGCAGACCGAGACCGTCGTCGTCACGCGCGTCGAACCCGCGCCGCAGGACGCCGGCCTGGCGCGTCGCAGCAGTCTGGCGCGCGAACTGATCGGGCTGTCGGCGGGACCGAACTTCGCCAAGGAGATCGAGCGGAGCATCGGCGCGGAGCTTGAAAAGATCGGCGACGGACAGGGCGAGGAGGGCGCCTGGATTCGCGCCGCCATGCCGCCGATGATGAGCCGGATGTTGACGCGGCTGTTGGACGAGATGGTTCCCGCCTACGCCGAAATCTACACCGAAGAAGAGTTGCAGGGGCAGATCGACTTCTACCGCAGCCCGGTGGGACGAGCGGTCGCGGCCAAGACGGTTTCGATGGCCGTGGCGACGCAGGAGGTGCAGGTCAGGGCGCTGACCGACTTCATGACCGAGTTGCAGGGCAAATACTGCGCGCGCTTCACCTGCGAGACGGGGCAGACGGGCGCCAAGTCCCGGCGCTAGCCGTCCAGTTCGGGTGACGGCGCAAGAGTTCACAGACCATGCGATCCGCGCCTTGATTTCCTGTCGGCGGGCCTGTAAGAGCGCCGCTTCCCGTCGGAGGTTCATCTTCTGACGGTCCTGTCCGAGAACTTCGGGGCGTGGGGGCCACCCATGCCGTAACTGTCGAAAAGCCTTTCGACGCCGTGGGGAGATGGGGACGCGACCTTGCCGCGTATCGGCCCGCATTCCGGGACGGACGCCGTCAGACGCATCCTTCGGACAATACGACCGGCCCGAACGTCTCGCAGCGATGCGGCGCGCTTTGGCCAATCCGTCGTCGGGAATAAGCCCGGCGGCGAATACCAAGACTGGAGACCGCAATGGATCGCGCTCAAAAAGCCGAGTCTATCGAATCGCTCAAGGGCGTGTTCGCCGAGGCCGGCAGCGTGGTCGTGACCCACAACCTGGGTCTGACCGTTGCGGAAATGGAAGACCTGCGTGGTCGCCTTCGCAAAGAAGGCGGCGCGTTCAAGGTGGTCAAGAACCGCCTGGCGCTGAAGGCGCTCGAAGCCGAAGAAGGCAGCGACTACCACGGCCTGTTCAAGGGCCCGGTGGGCATCGCCTACTCCGAGAACCCCGGTACGGCCGCCAAGGTCGTGACCGAGTTCGCCAAGGCCAACGATCGCTTCAAGATCGTCGGCGGCTTCATGGGCGCAACCGTCGTCGATCAGAAGGGTGTCGAGGCTCTCTCGAAACTCCCGACGCTGGACGAAGTTCGCGGTCAACTCATCGGCCTGCTCAATGCGCCTGCGACCCGTATCGCCGGCGTGCTGCAAGCACCCGCCGGTCAGCTGGCCCGCGTGTTCAACGCCTACGCCACCAAGGAAGCCGCGTAAGCGGCCCCGCCTTTCATCTCTGCATCACTCTCTAAACCTCATCCTCCGAAGGAAAACTGACAATGGCCGACCTCGCCAAGATCGTCGAAGACCTGTCCGCGCTTACCGTTCTGGAAGCCGCTGAACTCTCCAAGCTGCTGGAAGAAAAGTGGGGCGTCAGCGCCGCTGCTCCGGTCGCCATGGCTGCTCCGGCCGCCGGCGGCGCCGCTCCGGCTGAAGCCGCCGAAGAGCAAACCGAATTCACCGTCGTCCTGGTCGACGGCGGCGACAAGAAGATCAACGTGATCAAGGAAGTCCGCGGCGTCCGTTCGGACCTGGGTCTGAAGGAAGCCAAGGACCTGGTCGAAGGCGCTCCGCAGAACGTCGTCGAAAACGTCTCGAAGCAACAAGCCGACGAGATCGCCAAGAAGCTGACGGAAGCCGGCGCCAAGATCCAGATCAAGTAATCTGGATCTCAGCTCTGCTGATATCGGAAAGGCCCGGCGGGAAACCGCCGGGCCTTTTTGCTGACCGGCGTCGAACGGTTCGGATCATTTTCGGCGATCGCGCAAGCCTGACCTGCGCTGACGCTTGACGCCCCCGGCCCTGCGGCGGACTGTCGCGCCTTCCCCCGGAGTGGTTTCGAGAGTTCGTGATGATTACCAACCGCCTTCGCGTCGCCGGTCTGGCGCTGCTGCTCGTCTCGGCCGCGCCCGCCGCCCTGGCCCAGCAGGCGTCGACCTATGCGCCTGCCCTGCCTGCGCCCCAGCCGCCGATCCCGGACGCGCAGGACGTCGCCTATCCCGGCGTGATCGCGCTGGACGTGGACGCCACGAACCTGTCGCAGCGCATCTTCTCGGTGAAAGAAACGATTCCCGTCGCCCAGGCCGGGCCGATGGTGCTGTATTTCCCGCAGTGGCTGCCCGGCGAGCATGGGCCGACCGGGCCGATCCCGCAGCTGGCGGGGCTGGAGATCACCGCCAACGGCCAGCGAGTGGAGTGGGTGCGCGACACCCTGCGTCCCTTCGCCTATCACATCGTGGTTCCGGCCGGGGCGACCGCCCTGGACGTCAAGCTGCAGCACCTCTCGCCAACCGCCGGGGCCCAGGGGCGGATCACGATGACGCCCGAGATGCTGAACATCCAGTGGGAGAAGATGCTGCTCTATCCGGCCGGTCACTGGTCGCGAAACATCATGGTCCAGCCGACGGTGCGGTTCCCGGCGGGCTGGTCCTTCGGCACGGCGCTGGAGCCCCAGACCAAGGATGGGGATCGCCAGACCTTCAGGCCGGTGAACCTGGAAGTCCTGATCGACAGCCCGGTCTTCGCCGGCGTCCACTATCGCCAGATCGACCTCGATCCCGGCGGCCGTTCGCCCGTGCGGGCCAACATCTTCGCCGACGAGGCCGACAATCTGGAGGCCACGGACGAGCAGGTGCAGATCCTGCGCAATCTGGTGACGCAGATGGATCGGCTGTACGGCGCGCGCCACTTCGACCACTACGACTTCCTGATCGCCATGACCGACAAGCTGGGCGGCATCGGGCTGGAGCATCACCGCAGTTCGGAGAATTCGGTCGACCCGGAGTTCTTCACCGGCTGGTCCACCCACCTCGGCGACCGCGACCTGCTGAGCCATGAGATGAACCATTCGTGGGACGGCAAGTGGCGCCGGCCCGCCGACCAGTATGTGCCCAACTTCAACAGCCCGCTGCAGAACAGCCTGCTGTGGGTCTATGAGGGGCAGACGCAATACTATGGCCAGGTCATCGCCGCTCGCTCGGGGCTTCTGACCACACAGCAGGCCCTGGATTCCCTGGCCATGACGGCCGCGACCTATGATACGCGCATCGGCCGTCAGTGGCGCGCCCTGCAGGACACGACCAACGATCCGATCATCAGCCAGCGCCAGGCCAAGGGCTGGCTGTCGTGGCAGCGCGACGAGGACTACTATTCGGAAGGCCAGCTGATCTGGCTGGACGTCGACACCCTGATCCGGGAGAAGACCAACGGCCGGAAGTCGCTGGATGACTTCGCCCGCGCCTTCTACGGCGTTCAGGACGGCAGCTATACGCCCGCCCCCTATACGTTCGAGGATGTGGTGGCGGCCCTGAACGGCGTCGTCGCCAACGACTGGGCGACCTTCCTGCGCGCGCGTCTGGACGCCGATGGTCCGAACGCCCGTGCGCCGCTGGACGGGTTGGCGCGCGGCGGCTGGCGGCTGACCTTCGCGGACAAGCCCACCGACTATATGAAGACCCTGTATTCGGAGCTGAAGCGCAACGACTTCACCTATTCGCTGGGCCTGCAGACCGGCGAGAACAACAAGATTCGCAGCGTCCAGTGGGACGGCCCGGCCTTCAAGGCGGGCCTGGCCGTGGGCATGGAGATCGTCGCCGTCGGCGGCCAGGCCGCGACCGCCGACCGCCTGTCCGCCGCCGTCACCGCCGCCAAGGACCCGGCCGTGCCCGTCACCCTGATCGTCAAGGACGACGACCAGTTCAGGACGGTCGTCCTCGACTACCACGACGGCCTTCGCTACCCGCGGCTGGAGCGTATTCCCGGAACGCCGGATCGCCTGACCGACATCCTGACGCCAAGGAAGCGCTGAAGTCTCCTCCCCACGAAGTGGGGAGGGGGACCGCGAAGCGGTGGAGGGGTTCTTGACGCCCCACGGCGTCAGGGATGCATCGCAGAACCCCTCCGTCACGGCGCTGAAGAAGCGCCGCGCCACCTCCCCACGTTGTGGGGAGGAGACGGTTTGTGTGGGGAGGAGACGCGGTCCGCGCGGCCATCTGTCCCTTGACGCATCGCGCGACGCCCTCGACGGTGCGGGCCTGCCTTGCAAGCCTGGATGATTTGATGCCGCGTAACCGCCTGACCGCCGCCTGTTTCGCCGTTCTGATGTGCGGCGTCGCCGCGCCGGCGATGGCCCAGAGCTTCCGGTCCACCCCGGTCGTCACGGATGCGACGCAGGCGCCGCTGGCCCTGCCGCGCGCCCAGCCCGCCATTTCCGCGCCGCAGGACAAGCCCTATCCGGGCGTCATCCAGTACCGGGCCGACATCACCGATCTGGACCGCCGCATCATCCGCGTGCGTCAGACGATTCCGGTCGCGGCGCCTGGTCCGCTGACGCTGCTGTATCCGAAGTTCCTGCCCGGCAACCACGCCGCCACAGGGCCGATCCAGCTGCTGTCGGGCCTGACCGTCACCGCTGGCGGTCGGCGGATCGAGTGGCTGCGCGATACGCTGGACCCCTATGCCTTCCACCTCGACATTCCGGCGGGCGTGACGGCCATCGAGGTCGAGTTCCAGCAGCTGACCCAGCCGGACGCCTCCAACTGGCGCGTGCTGATGACGCCGGCCATGGTCAATCTGCAGTGGGAGAAGGCCATCCTCTATCCGGCCGGCTATTTCAGCCGCCAGATCCAGGTCGCGCCCTCGGTCGTCCTGCCCGCTGGATGGAAGTACGGCACGGCCCTGACAACGGCGTCGCAGGAGGGGGACGTGACGACCTTTGCGCCGACCGACCTTTATACCCTGATCGACAGCCCGATCTTCGCCGGCGCCCACTATCGCCGGGTCGACATCGATCCGACGGGCGAGCGGATTCATCTGAATATTCTGGCCGACGAGGCCAAGGGGCTGGCCGCGACCGACGAGCAGCTGAAGCTGTTCGAGAATATGGTCCAGCAGGCCGACCGCCTGTTCGGCGCGCGCCACTTCGATCACTACGAATTCCTGTTCGCCCTGACCGATCAGATGGGCGGCATCGGGCTGGAACATCATCGCTCGTCCGAAAACACCGGCGCCCCCAACTTCTTCACCGACTGGGCCAAGAGCGCGGGCGACCGGGGCCTCTTGCCCCACGAATATACCCACTCCTGGAACGGCAAGTTCATGCGCCCGGCGGACGAACTGACCGCCAACCACAACGTCCCGACCCAGAACACCCTGCTGTGGGTCTATGAGGGGCAGACGGAATATTGGGGCGACGTGCTGGCCGCGCGTTCGGGCCTGCATTCCAAGGGCGTGGCCCTGGCGACCCTGGCCAGTGTGGCGGCCTTCTACGACCAGCAACCGGGGCGTCAGTGGCGCGCGCTGCAGGACACCAACAACCATAACCTTCTGGGTTATCGCGTGACGGGCCAGTATCCGTCGTGGATGCGGGGCACGGGCGACTATTATCGCGAGAGCCTGCTGGTCTGGCTGGACGCCGACACCCTGATCCGCGAGGGCACGAACGGGCGCAAGTCGCTCGACGACTTCGCCCGCGCCTTCTTCGGTCATGACGACGGGCAGTGGGCGCCGCAGGGCTATCGGTTCGAAGACGTGGTGGCGGCCCTGAACGCCGTCTATCCGCACGACTGGGCGGCTTTCCTGCGCGGTCGTCTGGACGCGGTCGGCCCCGACGCCAGGGCGCCGCTGGACGGCCTGGCCCGCGCGGGCTGGCGTCTGACCTATACCGATGCGCCGAACGCCGACGAAAAAGCGGTCCAGACCGGATGGGCCAACGACTTCCAGTATTCGCTGGGCTTCACCCTGTCGGGCGACAAGCTGACCAACATCCGCTGGGGCGGGCCGGCCTTCGAGCAGGGGATCGGGGCGGGCTGGTCCCTGGTCGCGGTCAACGGCAAGGCCGGTTCGGCCGAGGCCCTGCGCGACGCCGTCACCGCCGCCAAGGGGACCGAGGCGCCGCTGGAGCTGCTACTGAAATCCGGCGACCGCTTCCGCACCGTCGCCTTCGCCTATCGCGACGGCCTGCGCTATCCGCGCCTGGAACGGATCGAGGGAACCCCCGACCGCCTGTCCGACATCCTGGCGCCCCGACGGCGCTGAGGCCCGCGAGCGGCGGCGGTCCGAAATTGCACTGCACCCCGAAAAAAGGTGCAAAATGCAATAAGGTGCAATTCGGCGATCAGTTCTCTTCGATCGGTCGCAGAGGCGTGACCTCGGCGAAATGCCGCCGCTTCGGATCTTTCGCGCAGATGCGGTGCCAGGAGAGCAGCTCCTTGTCGGCCTTGACGACGAGGGTGAGGTCGTTGTGCAGACGCGACCAGCCGCGCGCCTCGATCAGCTTGCCCTCGCGCAGGGCGCGCCCGGCGTGCGACCAAGCCAGACGCGCCATGTCGGCGGCGTTGAACGGCAGGCTGGTGTCCAGATGGCCCAGTTCGGCCAGGCCGAGCGGTTCGAAGACCGAGCCTTCCGGCTGGTCCGCGCGGCGCCAGCCCTCGGTTCGGGCGCGCCATCGAAAGGTCGATTTGCTGAGGCCGTGGCGTTCGCACGCCTCGGCTGCCGTGGCGCCGGCGAGGTAGTCGGCGCGGGCGGCGGCCCAGACGGCGGCGGGGCGTCGCGTCCAGGCGACGACGTTCGGTTCGGAGGGGGTGCGATCATCGGTCATGCCGACCATGATGCGCCCGCCGGCTCCTATGGCCGGAAGAAAGACGCTGCTGGGCGTCAAGTCGTTGAAAAGACAGGCGCCGCCGGGCCGAAATAGGATGGAAGGCGGGCGCTGACCCATCCGATCACGGGCTCAGCCCGGCTTGACCTCCAGCAGTTCGACCGAGAACCGCAGGGTGGAGTTGGGCGGCAGTTCGTCGCCGCCGACCCAGCGCGAGCCATAGGCCAGCGAGGCGGGAATGACGAATTCGTAGATTTCGCCGACGTGCATCAGGCCGACGCCCTCGGTCCAGCCCTTGATGACGCGGTTCAGCGGGAACTCGGCCGGTTCGTTGCGGGAATAGGAGCTGTCGAACTCGCGCCCGTCGATGAAGGTCCCGCGATAGTGGACCTTGACCGTGTCGGTCGGGCCGGGGCGGGGGGTGTCGGGATGGGCCTTGCCGACGCGACGGTATTGCAGGCCGCTCTCGGTCGTGGTCCAGCCGCGCCGGGCGCCGTTCCAGGTCAGATAGTCGGCGTTGCCCTGGTCCCACAGCTGCTGGGCCGAAAGGCCGGCCTCGCCCTGGACCTGGGCGGCGGCGCGGGCGGCGGCGGAGGCCGTCTCGGCATAGGTCACGGGTTTGTGCGTGGCGCAGGCGGACAGGGCGACGAGGGCGAGCAGGGGCAGGGCGGTGCGAGTCATGCGGAGTCGTCTAGCAACGCGAACGCAACGCCGCCAGATGTCGGGCTTGCTCAAGCCCCTCAGCTCTGAGACACCATGCTGACACGGGGAGCCACGTTTTGCCGATCTTCATCCAGGCCGCCGAGCCGCCGGCGCAGGTCGCCGCAACCGCGCCCATCTATCGCTCGGTGGAGGGGCTGGGCGCGACCGAGCCCTTGGCCGTGTTGATCAGGGCGACAGCCGAACGGAACTGGAAACCTGTCGTTCAGGAGGTTCTGGCGTCCTGGGCCACGATGGGGGTGGCGCCGGACTGCGTCGAGACTCGCGTGCCCGCCGACGCCATCGTGGCGCGGACCGCCATGGAAACCTTGCCGATCAAGGTCGCGTCGAACGGCGAGCAGGTGGAACGCGGAGAAGCGCTGATCCGCACCGTCGTTCCGTGGTGCGGGGCGGAACGGGAGATCAATGTCCTCGTGTTCTTTCATGGCGGCCAGTGGCGCGGCCTGAACCTGAGCGTCGGCGGCACCATGACCGGGCCCAGGCTCTATATGGACATCCTCCAGCAGGTCACGCCTCGGCTGATTCCCGTGCTGAGCGCGAATGGCGGGTCTTGCAGGGCCCGGTTTCCCCAGGCCGCAGGGCGGCTGACCAAGACGGAAATGACATCCCTGACCGGCGATCCGCTCAATCCGACGCAATGGAGAGAGCGCTGGACGTGGACCGCCTGCGGCCGGGATACGGCTCTGGATTTCGTCATGACCGTTCAGCCGGATGGCTCGACACGGTTCGAGACGAACGGCGCGACGCCGAACTGACGTCCGGCTGCACAAGATTTAGGCCTCGGGCCTTTATTTCGTCGCGAATGCGCGTATATGTGCGCCTTCCCGCAACACTCCTATGAGTCTGCGCGCAAGCGCCGAGGCCCGGTCCGTCGCCCTCCGACCGGAGCGAAGGCGCGGCTCCTTCCCCAGGGAGCCGGTACATTTCAGGCGTCCTGGCCCGGCAGCGGGCCGAGGGTGGACGCCGAAAACCTGGCTGCGGACGCTGAAAGGCGCGCCGTGGCTGCTGCATTTCGCGCACGGCTTCTCCCGGGTCGTGCGTCATGGGAAACACTGAATGACTGACGTCGCCCACGATCTCGCCATCAACGGTCAGATCGCTTCCGCCACCTCGTTCACCGGCAAGAAGCGCATCCGCAAATCCTTCGGGCGCATCCCCGAAGCGGTGCAGATGCCGAACCTGATCGAGGTTCAGCGCGCCTCCTACGAACAGTTCCTGCAGCGCGAGGTCCGTCCGGGCCAGCGTCGCGACGAGGGCATCGAAGCGGTCTTCAAGTCGGTGTTCCCGATCAAGGACTTCAACGAACGCGCCATCCTGGAATACGTCTCCTACGAGTTCGAGGAACCGAAGTACGACGTCGAGGAGTGCATTCAGCGCGACATGACCTATGCCGCGCCGCTGAAGGTCAAGCTGCGCCTGATCGTGTTCGAGACCGACGAGGAAACGGGAGCCCGTTCGGTCAAGGACATCAAGGAGCAGGACGTCTATATGGGCGACATCCCGCTCATGACGGACAAGGGCACCTTCATCGTCAACGGCACCGAGCGCGTGATCGTGTCGCAGATGCACCGGTCGCCGGGCGTCTTCTTCGATCACGACAAGGGCAAGACCCACTCGTCGGGCAAGCTGCTGTTCGCCGCCCGCGTGATCCCCTATCGCGGCTCGTGGCTGGACTTCGAGTTCGACGCCAAGGACGTGGTCTATGTCCGCATCGACCGCCGCCGCAAGCTGCCGGCCACGACCTTCCTGATGGGTCTGGGCATGGACGGCGAGGAAATCCTGAAGACCTTCTACGAGACCGTGCCTTACGAGAAGCGCGGCGAGGGCTGGGTCACGCCGTACAAGGCCGAGCGCTGGCGCGGGGTGAAGCCCGAGTTCGACCTGGTCGACGCCGACACCGGCGAAGTGATCGCCCAGGCCGGCCAGAAGATCAGCGCGCGCGCCGCCAAGAAGCTGGGCGACACCACGACCTCGCTGTCGCTGGCCGCCGACGCCCTACTGACGAAGTATCTGGCCAATGACGCCGTGAACTTCGAGACCGGCGAAATCTACGCCGAGGCCGGCGACGAGCTGGACGCCCCGACCATCGAAGTGCTGGAGCAGAACGGCTTCACCACCATCGAGGTGCTGGACATCGACCACGTCACGGTCGGCGCCTATATGCGCAACACCCTGCGTGTCGATAAGAACGACAACCGCGAGGACGCCCTGTTCGACGTCTATCGCGTGATGCGTCCGGGCGAGCCGCCCACCCCGGAAGCCGCCGAAGCCATGTTCAACTCGCTGTTCTTCGACAGCGAACGCTACGACCTGTCGGCCGTCGGCCGGGTCAAGATGAACATGCGTCTGGAAAGCCCCGAGGTTTCCGACGAGATCCGCGTCCTGCGCAAGGACGACGTGCTGAAGGTTCTGCAGATCCTGGTCGGCCTGAAGGACGGTCGCGGCGAGATCGACGACATCGACAACCTGGGCAACCGCCGGGTCCGTTCGGTCGGCGAACTGCTGGAAAACCAGTACCGCGTCGGCCTGCTGCGTATGGAGCGCGCCATCAAGGAGCGCATGTCCTCGGTCGATATCGACACGGTCATGCCGCACGACCTGATCAACGCCAAGCCGGCCGCCGCCGCCGTGCGCGAGTTCTTCGGTTCGTCGCAGCTGTCGCAGTTCATGGACCAGACGAACCCGCTGTCGGAAATCACCCACAAGCGTCGCCTTTCGGCGCTTGGCCCGGGTGGTCTGACGCGCGAGCGCGCGGGCTTCGAAGTCCGGGACGTTCACCCGACCCACTATGGCCGCATCTGCCCGATCGAAACGCCGGAAGGCCCGAACATCGGCCTGATCAACTCGCTGGCCACCCACGCGCGGGTGAACAAATACGGCTTCATCGAAAGCCCGTATCGTCGCGTCAAGGACGGCCAGGCCCAGGGCGAGGTGGTCTACATCTCGGCCATGGAAGAGTCGAAGTACACGATCGCCCAGGCCAACATCGAACTGAAGGACGGCCAGATCGTCGAGGATCTGGTCCCCGGCCGGATCAACGGTGAATCCCAGCTCCTGAACAAGGACGCCGTGGACATGATGGACGTGTCGCCGAAACAGGTCGTTTCGGTCGCCGCCGCCCTGATCCCGTTCCTGGAAAACGACGACGCCAACCGCGCGCTGATGGGCGCCAACATGCAACGTCAGGCCGTGCCGCTGGTGCAGTCGGACGCGCCGCTGGTCGGCACCGGCATGGAGGCGGTCGTGGCCGTGGACTCCGGCGCCGTCGTGGTCGCCCGTCGTGACGGCGTCGTTGAACAGATCGACGGCACCCGGATCGTCGTGCGCGCCACGGGCGACGTGGACGCCGCCCGTTCGGGCGTCGACATCTATCGCCTGTCGAAGTTCCAGCGTTCCAACCAGTCGACCTGCATCAACCAGCGCCCGATCGTGCGCGTGGGCGACGAGGTGAAGGGCGGCGACGTGATCGCCGACGGTCCCTCGACGGACCTGGGCGAACTGGCCCTGGGCCGCAACGCTCTGGTCGCCTTCATGCCCTGGAACGGCTACAACTTCGAAGACTCCATCCTGATCTCCGAGCGCATCGTGCGCGACGACGTCTTCACCTCGATCCACCTGGAAGAGTTCGAGGTCGCCGCCCGCGATACGAAGCTCGGGCCTGAGGAAATCACGCGCGACATCCCCAACGTCGGCGAGGAAGCCCTGCGCAACCTCGACGAGGCGGGCATCGTGGCCATCGGCGCCGAGGTCCAGCCGGGCGACATCCTGGTCGGCAAGGTGACGCCGAAGGGCGAAAGCCCGATGACCCCGGAAGAGAAGCTGCTGCGCGCCATCTTCGGCGAGAAGGCTTCGGACGTGCGCGACACCTCCCTGCGCCTGCCGCCCGGCGTCGCCGGCACGATCGTCGACGTTCGCGTCTTCAACCGTCACGGCGTCGACAAGGACGAGCGCGCCATGGCGATCGAACGCGCCGAGATCGAACGCCTGGGCAAGGACCGCGACGACGAACTCAAGATTCTTGAGCGCAACGTCTATGGCCGCCTGAAGCCGCTGATCGTCGGCAAGACCGCCGTGTCGGGTCCGAAAGGCATCGGCCGCGGTGAGCTGACCGACGAGAAGCTGGCCGAGGTCAGCCGTGGTCTGTGGTGGCAGATCGCCCTGGACGACGAAAAGACCATGGGCGAACTGGAGGCGATGAAGCGCCAGTTCGAAGACGCCCGCAAGCAACTGGACCGTCGTTTCGAAGACAAGGTCGAGAAGCTGCAGCGCGGCGACGAGCTGCCCCCCGGCGTGATGAAGATGGTCAAGGTCTTCGTGGCCGTGAAGCGTAAGCTTCAGCCCGGCGACAAGATGGCCGGCCGTCACGGCAACAAGGGCGTCATCTCCAAGATCCTGCCGATCGAGGACATGCCGCACCTGGAAGACGGCACCCACGTCGACGTCGTTCTGAACCCGCTGGGCGTGCCGTCGCGCATGAACATCGGCCAGATCTTCGAAACCCACCTGGGTTGGGCCGCCGCCGGTCTGGGCAAGCAGATCTCCGGTCTGCTGGAAGCCTGGCAGCAGGGCGGGCAGAAGGAGGCGCTGATCGCGCGTCTGACCGAGATCTACGGCGAGGAAACCCCTCTGCCGCAGGACGAGGAAGAGCTGATCGAACTGGCGAAGAACCTGTCCAAGGGCGTGCCCTTCGCGACCCCGGTCTTCGACGGCGCGCACATCGGCGACATCGAGCGTCTGCTGGAAGAGGCGGGGCTGAACAAGTCGGCCCAGTCGATCCTGTACGACGGCCAGACCGGCGAACAGTTCAAGCGCCCGGTCACGGTGGGCTACATCTACATGCTGAAGCTGCACCACCTGGTCGACGACAAGATCCACGCCCGCTCCATCGGCCCGTATTCGCTCGTCACCCAGCAACCGCTGGGCGGCAAGGCGCAGTTCGGCGGTCAGCGTTTCGGGGAAATGGAGGTCTGGGCTCTGGAAGCCTACGGCGCCGCCTACACCCTGCAGGAAATGCTGACGGTGAAGTCCGACGACGTGGCCGGCCGGACCAAGGTTTACGAGGCCATCGTCCGTGGCGACGACAGCTTCGAGGCCGGCATTCCCGAGAGCTTCAACGTGCTCATCAAGGAAATGCGTTCGCTGGGTCTGAACGTGGAGCTGGAGAACAGCTGAGGCGTGAATGGTGACTCGTGAATCGTGAGAGGAGCGATCCCCATCACGATTCACGGCTCACGGATCACGCGCCGCTCTCCATCGACGAAGATTTTAAGCGGCCCTCGCGCCGCAGAAGGAAACCAAGATGAACCAGGAAGTCCTGAACATCTTCAACCCGGTCCCGGTCACGCCGACCTTCGACCAGATCAAGATCGCCCTGGCCTCGCCGGAGAAGATTCGGTCGTGGTCGTTCGGCGAGATCAAGAAGCCGGAAACCATCAACTACCGCACGTTCAAGCCCGAGCGTGACGGCCTGTTCTGCGCCCGTATCTTTGGCCCGACCAAGGACTACGAATGCCTGTGCGGCAAGTACAAGCGCATGAAGTACAAGGGCATCATCTGCGAGAAGTGCGGCGTTGAAGTCACGCTGGCCCGCGTTCGGCGCGAGCGCATGGGTCACATCGACCTGGCCGCCCCGGTCGCCCACATCTGGTTCCTGAAGTCGCTGCCCAGCCGCATCTCGCTGATGCTGGACATGGCGCTGAAGGACGTCGAGCGCGTCCTGTACTTCGAGAACTACATCGTCACCGAGCCGGGCCTGACCCCGCTGAAGCAGAACCAACTGCTGACGGAAGACGAATTCTATCGCTATCAGGAAGAGTTCGGCGACGACGGCTTCACCGCCGAGATCGGCGCCGAGGCCGTCCGCAACCTGCTGATGGGCATCGACCTGCACGCCGAGGCCGAGAAGCATCGCGGCGAACTGGCCGACAACCCCTCGGAAATGAAGGCCAAGAAGGCCTCCAAGCGCCTGAAGCTGATCGAGGCCTTCCTCGAATCCGGCAACAAGCCCGAGTGGATGATCCTGACCATCGTGCCGGTCATCCCGCCGGAACTGCGTCCGCTGGTGCCGCTGGACGGCGGTCGTTTCGCGACGTCGGACCTGAACGACCTGTATCGCCGCGTCATCAACCGCAACAACCGCCTGAAGCGCCTGATGGAGCTGCGGGCGCCGGACATCATCATCCGCAACGAAAAGCGGATGCTGCAAGAGTCCGTCGACGCCCTGTTCGACAACGGCCGTCGCGGTCGCGTCATCACCGGCGCGAACAAGCGTCCGCTGAAGTCGCTGGCCGATATGCTGAAGGGCAAGCAGGGTCGCTTCCGTCAGAACCTGCTGGGCAAGCGCGTCGACTATTCGGGCCGTTCGGTCATCACCGTGGGACCGGAGCTGAAGCTGCACGAGTGCGGCCTGCCCAAGAAGATGGCGCTGGAGCTGTTCAAGCCGTTCATCTATGCGCGCCTGGACGCCAAGGGCCTGTCGGGCACCGTCAAACAGTCCAAGCGCATGGTCGAACGCGAACAGCCCGCCGTCTGGGACATCCTGGACGAGGTGATCCGCGAACACCCGGTTCTGCTGAACCGCGCGCCGACGCTGCACCGTCTGGGCATCCAGGCGTTCGAACCCAAGCTGATCGAGGGCAAGGCCATCCGCCTGCACCCGCTGGTCTGCACCGCCTTCAACGCCGACTTCGACGGCGACCAGATGGCCGTTCACGTCCCGCTGTCGCTGGAAGCGCAACTTGAAGCGCGCGTCCTGATGATGTCGACGAACAACATCCTGTCGCCCGCCAACGGCAAGCCGATCATCGTGCCGTCGCAGGACATCGTCCTGGGCCTGTACTATCTGTCGCTGGTCAAGGACGGCGAGCCGGGCGAGGGCAAGCTGTTCGCCAACATCGGCGAGATCGACGCGGCGCTGGACGCCAAGGTCGTCACCCTGCACACCCGCATCAAGGCGCGCTGGACCGAAGAGGACACCGAGGGCAAGGAGGTGACGAAGGTCATCGACACGACGCCCGGCCGGATGAAGCTGGCGGCCCTGCTGCCGCGCAACCCGAACGTCGGCTATCGCCTGCTCGAAAAGAACCTGACCAAGAAGGAGATCGGGAACCTGATCGACGTGGTCTATCGCCACTGCGGCCAGAAGGCGACGGTCATCTTCGCCGACCAGATGATGGGCCTGGGCTTCCGCGAGGCGGCCAAGGCGGGCATCTCGTTCGGCAAGGACGACATCGTGATCCCGGCCAAGAAGGTCGAACTGGTCGCCGAGACCCGCACCCAGGTCGAGGAGTACGAACAACAGTACGCCGACGGCCTGATCACGCGCGGCGAGAAGTACAACAAGGTGGTCGACGCCTGGGCCAAGGCCACCGACCGGATCGCCGACGCGATGATGGGCGAGATCGCGCAGCCGCGCGTGCTGATCGAGGGTGAAAACCCCGACATCAACTCGGTCTTCATGATGGCCAACTCGGGCGCCCGTGGTTCGCAGGCGCAGATGAAGCAGCTGGGCGGGATGCGCGGCCTGATGGCCAAGCCCTCCGGCGAGATCATCGAGACGCCGATCACCTCGAACTTCAAGGAAGGCCTGACCGTCCTTGAATACTTCAACTCCACCCACGGCGCCCGCAAGGGTCTGGCCGACACCGCGCTGAAGACCGCCAACTCGGGTTATCTGACCCGCCGTCTGGTGGACGTGGCGCAGGACAGCATCGTCACCGAGCAGGATTGCGGCTCGACGCGCGGCATCACCCTGCGCGCGGTGATGGAAGGCGGCGACGTTCTGGTCTCGCTGGGTCAGCGCATCCTGGGTCGCTATGCGGCCGAGGACATCAAGGAGCCGGGCACCGATACGGTCCTGTTCCCCGCCGACACCTATCTGGTGGAAGAAGTGGTCGAGGCCGTGGACGCCGCCGGCGTTCAGTCGGTCAAGGTCCGCTCGGCCCTGACCTGCGAAGCCGACGCCGGCATCTGCGCCCACTGCTATGGCCGTGACCTGGCGCGCGGCACCAACGTCAACATCGGCGAAGCGGTCGGCGTCATCGCCGCCCAGTCGATCGGCGAGCCGGGAACCCAGCTGACGATGCGGACCTTCCACATCGGCGGCACGGCCCAGGTGGCGGAAACCTCCTTCATGGAGGCGACCAACGCCGGTACGGCCCGCATCGCCGGCCCGACCGTCGTTGCGGCCCACGGCGACCTGGTGGCCATGAGCCGCAACGTCACCGTGACCGTGGTCGTGGACGGCAAGGACCGCGAAACGCACAAGGCTCCCTATGGCGCGCGCATCCGCGTCAAGGACGGCGGCGAGGTCGCGCGCGGCCAGCGTCTGGCCGAGTGGGACCCTTACACCACCCCGATCCTGACGGAAGTGGGCGGCGTGGTGCGCTTCGAGGACCTGGTCGAAGGCCTGTCCGTCAAGGAAGAGACCGACGAAGCGACGGGCATCGCCCAGCGCGTGGTCTCCGACTGGCGCGCCAGCCCGCGAGGTTCGGACCTGCGTCCGGCCATGGGCGTCACCCTGGGCGACGCCTACGCCAAGCTGTCGTCGGGTTCCGACGCCCGCTATCTGCTGCCCGTCGGCGCGGTTCTGTCCGTGGCGAACGGCGACGAGGTCAAGCCGGGCGAGATCATCGCCCGCGTTCCGACCGAAGGCGCCAAGACCCGCGACATCACCGGGGGTCTGCCGCGCGTCGCCGAACTGTTCGAAGCCCGTCGTCCAAAGGACTGCGCCGTCATCGCCGAGATGGATGGCCGCGTCGAATTCGGCCGCGACTACAAGAACAAGCGCCGCATCAAGATCACGCCGGAAGTCAACGCCGACGGCGTGCAGGGCGAGCCGGTCGAGTTCCTGATCCCCAAGGGCAAGCACATCTCCGTCCACGACGGCGATCTGATCCAGAAGGGCGACTACATCATCGACGGCAACCCCGATCCGCACGATCTGCTGCGTATTCAGGGCGTCGAGGCGCTGGCCGAATATCTGGTGAACGAGGTGCAGGAGGTCTATCGCCTGCAGGGCGTGCCGATCAACGACAAGCACATCGAAGTCATCGTGCGTCAGATGCTGCAGAAGGTGGAAGTCCTGGATGCGGGTGAAACCACCCTGATCCGCGGCGACACCGTCGAAGTCGCAGAGGCGGTCCTTGAGAACGCCAAGGTCGAGAAGCGCGGCGGTCGTCTGGCCACCACCCAGCCGGTCCTGTTGGGCATCACCAAGGCGTCGCTGCAGACCCGCAGCTTCATCTCGGCGGCGTCCTTCCAGGAAACCACGCGCGTCCTGACCGAGGCCTCGGTCCACGGCAAGAAGGACATGCTGGAAGGCCTGAAGGAGAACGTGATCGTGGGTCGTCTGATCCCGGCGGGCACGGGCGCCTATCTGCGCAGCCTGCAGAAGATCGCCAACGAGCGCGACGCGGAACTGACCCAGGCCCGCGAAGATGCGATCGAGCCGCTGCCGGCCGATCTGCAACTGGAGCTGGAGAGCAGCGAAGGCTGATCTCCGGTTACGGAACCGACGATATGAAGAGGGCGGCGCCGGCGACGGCGCCGCCCTTTTTCTTGCGGCTTGACGAGATATTGGGTTGTGGCGAGATAAGCCGAGGTTGTTCGAGGGCTTGCCGTGTCGAAATCAGACAAGACGTTGTGGGCGCTGACAGCCGTGGTGTTGTCGCTGTTCGTCGTGGTGCAGGCCAAGACGATGATGCTCGACTTCGGCGCCGCCATGCACGACGCCTATTGCCAAGACCACTGACGGGTCAGTCCTTCCACCGCTCCATCGGCGCCGAGGCGCCCGGCGTGATCGGTGCGCCGGCGGCGCGGTGGCCGTCGCGTCGGGTCTGGACGTTGCGCGTCGAATCCGGCGCCAGCGACGGGTTCAACTGAGCGCCCGCACAGCCCGTGCCGAAGTTCGAACCGACGCAGTCCGCTGGACCGACGACGCCGCCGGACAGAGGGCGGTTCATCATCTCCCATTCCGCCAGGCGCCGCGCGCCCTGACGCGCGAAGGCGGCGTCGCGCTCCGGGTTGCCGGTGCCGGTGATCGGGGCGGCGTTGAGGCCGCGACGCATGGCGTCCTCGCGGCAATGGGCGCGTTCGGCCGCGTTCAGCCGATCCGGCGTGGTGCAGCCGATCAGTCCCTGACGCAGGGCGCGGGCCATGGCGTTGGTCCGCTCGCCCGGATCGACGCGCCAGGGATCGGCTGGGACCGGCACGCCTTGCGGCGCGGGGGCGGCGAGGCGGGGACGCAGGGGCGCCGGGCGGGCATCCGGCATAGGCGACGCCTGAGCCGTTGGCGGGGCCTGGATGGTGCGGGCGTCGCGGGGCGCGGCGGCGGGCGCCGGGGCAGGCTGCTGGATCGCCGGGCGCGGCCGTTCGTCCGGCAACAGGGGGCGCGGCGTGATGTCGATATAGACGGGACGCGGCTCGGGCGCGGTCAGAGGCGCGTCGATGCCCAGCGCCGTGAAGGACAGGACCGCGATCAGGCCCGCGTTGATGACGACCGAGGCCGAGGCCAGGGTGACCTTGCGCCAATCCAGACTGTCGGCCCCTCGCTGCGTCAATCGCGTTCCCCCTTGATCCGGTGCAAGCTGTGCGAGAAGCATGGCCGCTTTCAGGCGGTGTTGCGGTCGGCGTCAGGTCACAGGGGTAAATGATGAGAATCGGACTGTGCCTGGCCCTGGTCGGACTGGCGCTGACGGCCGGATGCGCCGGCGCCGTGTCGAACGCGCCCCTGTCGGCGGAAAACACCGTGGCGGCGCCGCGGAATGGCGAGGTCGTTCTGGAATGCCGGCTGGCGAGCGATGGCGGCCTGACGGCCTGTCTGGTCGTCTCGGAAACCCCGGAGGGGCAGGGCTTTGGGCAGGCCGCGCTGGGTGTGGCGAAAAACGCGAAGATGAAGCCCGGCGGCGCGGAGGGGCAGAGGGTGCGTTTCGCCGTCCGCTTCCGACTGTCGGATTAAGGGTCGGTTGACCTGAAGCCCTATCGCGCGTAGAAGCCGCGCACATTCGAGGCGTGGCCGGTTCGCCGGTCGCCGAGAGCGTGACAATCGAACGGACGGGCTGTGCCCGCCGGAACGCCCAAAGCGCGCGTTCCGGCCCTTTGTGTTTTGTATATCCGGTTCGCCGGAGCGAACCGGGGGTGTTTGGGGGTCACGTCCTCAGTCTCGATGACACCCGGGCGAGGGGATGGTCCCCCGTTCACAAGAAGGCGAGAGGCGCTTCGGTCGAAAGACACACGCCTCCATCAGAAGTCGAGACGAGTTTCGAATGCCTACGATCAACCAGCTGATCCGCAAGCCGCGCAAGCCCAAGCCCACCCGCAACAAGGTGCCGGCCCTGGAGGGTTCGCCCCAACGTCGCGGCGTCTGCACCCGCGTTTACACCACGACCCCGAAGAAGCCGAACTCGGCTCTGCGTAAGGTCGCCAAGGTCCGCCTGGCCAAGAACGGCTACGAAGCCGTGTGCTACATCCCCGGCGAAGGCCACAACCTGCAGGAACACTCGGTCGTCCTGATCCGCGGCGGCCGCGTCAAGGACTTGCCCGGCGTTCGCTACCACATCCTGCGCGGCGTTCTGGATACCCAAGGCGTCAAGGACCGCAAGCAGCGTCGTTCGCACTACGGCGCCAAGCGTCCGAAGTAAGCCGTTCCGCTCCGAGCCGTCGCGCCCGGAGACCTTTTCGAGATTTTCCCGGCGAGCGCCGGGCACTGCAAGGAATAACCCATGTCGCGTCGTCACCGCGCCCAGAAGCGTGAAGTTCTGCCGGATCCCAAGTTCGGGGACCTGATCGTCACCAAGTTCATGAACTACGTCATGTACGAAGGTAAGAAGGCCGTCGCCGAAAACATCGTGTACGGCGCCTTCGACATCCTGGCCGACAAGAAGAAGGATCAGGAGCCGGTCGCCACCTTCCACGCCGCCCTGGACAACGTCGCCCCGTCGGTCGAAGTCCGCTCGCGTCGCGTCGGCGGCGCCACCTATCAGGTGCCGGTCGAAGTTCGCCCCGACCGTCGTCGCGCCCTGGCCATCCGCTGGCTGGTCAACGCCGCGCGCAAGCGTGGCGAGAACACCATGACGGAAAAGCTGGCGGCCGAGCTGCTGGACGCCTCCAACAACCGCGGCACCGCGGTCAAGAAGCGCGAAGACACCCACAAGATGGCCGAGGCGAACCGCGCCTTCAGCCACTATCGCTGGTAAGCGTCTTAAAAGCGCCAACTGCGGTGACTATCTGAGACTATCCGGCCCCGCTGTTTCCAGTCGGGGCCGGTTCGAGCGAAAACGCCCGCGCTCGCTATCCGCCGCATCGACGATCATCCCCGAGGGCGCGCACCGCGTCCTGCACTACTTCCAAGGCACGTTTTCATGGCTCGTACGCACAAGCTCGAGGACTACCGCAACTTCGGCATCATGGCCCACATCGACGCGGGCAAGACGACGACGACCGAGCGGATCCTGTATTACACCGGCAAATCCCACAAGATCGGCGAAGTCCACGACGGCGCCGCGACCATGGACTGGATGGACCAGGAGCAGGAACGCGGCATCACCATCACCTCGGCCGCGACGACCGCCTTCTGGCAGAACAAGCGCCTGAACATCATCGACACCCCCGGCCACGTGGACTTCACCATCGAGGTCGAGCGTTCGCTGCGCGTGCTGGACGGCGCCGTGACCGTGCTGGACGGCAACGCCGGCGTCGAGCCGCAGACCGAAACCGTCTGGCGCCAGGCCGACAAATATTCGGTGCCGCGCATCGTCTTCGTCAACAAGATGGACAAGATCGGCGCCGACTTCGACAAGTCGGTGGAATCGATCCGCGACCGTCTGGGCGCCAAGGCCGTGCCGATCCAATTCCCTATCGGCGCCGAAAGCTCGCTGAAGGGCCTGGTCGACCTGGTCCGCATGAAGGCCGTGGTCTGGGACAACGACGGTCTGGGCGCGTCCTACCGTGACGAGGAAATTCCCGCCGATCTGGTCGACAAGGCCAACGAGGCCCGCCAGTACCTGATCGACAACGCCGTCGAGCTGGACGACGAGGCGATGGAAGCCTACCTCGAAGGCAACGAGCCCGACGAAGCCACCATCAAGAAGTGCATCCGCAAGGCCGTGCTGACCGGCGCCTTCTATCCGATCCTGTGCGGCTCGGCCTTCAAGAACAAGGGCGTGCAGACGCTGCTGGACGCCGTGGTCGACTATCTGCCGTCGCCGCTGGACATCCCCGCGACGCCGGGCATCGACTTCAAGACCGAAGAGCCCGTCACCCGCAAGGCGTCGGACGACGAGCCCCTGTCGGTCCTGGCCTTCAAGATCATGGACGACCCCTTCGTCGGCTCGCTGACCTTCTGCCGCCTGTATTCGGGCAAGATGGAAACGGGCATGAGCCTGCTGAACTCCAGCCGCGACAAGAAAGAGCGCGTCGGCCGGATGCTGCAGATGCACTCCAACAACCGCGAAGACGTCAAGGAAGCCTACGCCGGCGACATCGTCGCCCTGGCCGGCCTGAAGGAAACGCGCACCGGGGACACCCTGTGCGACCCGATCAAGTCGCCCGTCATCCTTGAGAAGATGGAATTCCCGGCCCCGGTCATCGAGATCTCGGTCGAGCCCAAGACCAAGGCCGACCAGGAGAAGCTGGGCGTCGCCCTGGCCAAGCTGGCCTCGGAAGACCCGTCCTTCACCGTCTCGACCGACCACGAGTCGGGCCAGACCATCCTGAAGGGCATGGGCGAGCTTCACCTGGACATCAAGATCGACATCCTGAAGCGCACCTACAAGGTCGAGGCCACCATCGGCGCGCCGCAGGTCGCCTATCGTGAATCGCTGGGCCGCAAGGTCGACATCGACTACACCCACAAGAAGCAGACCGGCGGTACGGGCCAGTTCGCCCGCGTCATGATCACCTTCGAACCCGGCGAACCCGGCTCGGGCTTCGTGTTCGAGAACCAGATCGTCGGCGGCGCGGTGCCGAAGGAATACATCCCCGGCGTCGAAAAGGGCCTGAACTCGGCCAAGGACAACGGCCTTCTGGCCGGCTTCCCGCTGATCGACTTCAAGGCGACGCTGACGGACGGCAAGTTCCACGATGTCGACTCCAGCGTGCTGGCGTTCGAAATCGCGTCGCGCGCCGCCTTCCGCGAGCTGAAGGAAAAGGGTTCGCCCAAGCTGCTCGAGCCGATCATGGCGGTGGAAGTCGTGACCCCTGAGGAATACCTCGGCTCGGTCATCGGCGACCTGAACGGCCGTCGCGGCATGATTCAGGGTCAGGACATGCGCGGCAACGCCACCGTCGTGAACGCCTTCGTGCCGCTGGCCAACATGTTCGGCTATGTGAACACGCTGCGCGGCATGTCGCAGGGCCGCGCCCAGTTCACCATGCAATACGATCACTACGAGCCGGTGCCGCAACACGTCGCCGACGAAGTGATCAAGAAGTACGCCTAAGCTTTTCCTTTTGGAAAAGCGCACCTAAATAGCGCCCGGTCGGCCGTCGGCCGGGCGCCCCTTAACCCCAGACTGCAGGAACCCCGGTTCGGGGACCTTAGGAGCTAGAGAATGGCCAAGGAAAAGTTCGAACGCACGAAGCCGCACTGCAACATCGGCACGATTGGTCACGTTGACCACGGCAAGACGACGCTGACGGCGGCGATCACGATGACGCTGGCGAAGGCCGGCGGCGCGAAGGCGATGAACTACGCCGACATCGACGCGGCGCCGGAAGAGAAGGCGCGCGGCATTACGATCAACACGGCGCACGTGGAATACGAGACGGCCAACCGTCACTATGCGCACGTCGACTGCCCCGGCCACGCCGACTATGTGAAGAACATGATCACGGGCGCGGCGCAGATGGACGGCGCGATCCTGGTGGTGTCGGCCGCCGACGGCCCGATGCCGCAAACGCGCGAGCACATCCTGCTGGCCCGTCAGGTCGGCGTGCCGGCCCTGGTGGTCTTCATGAACAAGGTCGACCTGGTCGACGACGAAGAACTGCTGGAACTGGTCGAGATGGAAGTGCGTGAGCTGCTCTCGTCGTACCAGTTCCCGGGCGACGACATTCCGATCACCAAGGGCTCGGCCAAGGCCGCGACCGACGGCGTGAACCCGGAAATCGGCGAACAGCGCGTTCTGGCCCTGATGGAAACCGTCGACGCCTACATCCCGCAGCCGGAACGTCCGGTCGACCTGCCGTTCCTGATGCCGGTCGAAGACGTGTTCTCGATCTCGGGCCGCGGCACCGTGGTCACGGGCCGCGTCGAGAAGGGCGTCATCAAGGTCGGTGAGGAAGTCGAGATCGTCGGCATCCGTCCGGTCCAGAAGACGACCTGCACGGGCGTGGAAATGTTCCGCAAGCTGCTGGACCAAGGTCAGGCCGGCGACAACGTGGGCGTTCTGCTGCGCGGCACCAAGCGCGAAGACGTCGAGCGCGGTCAGGTTCTGTGCAAGCCGGGTTCGATCACCCCGCACACCAAGTTCCAGGCCGAAGCCTACATCCTGACGAAGGAAGAAGGCGGCCGCCACACGCCGTTCTTCACCAACTATCGTCCGCAGTTCTACTTCCGCACGACGGACGTGACGGGCATCGTCCACCTGAAGGAAGGCGTCGAGATGATCATGCCCGGCGACAACGCCGAGCTGAGCGTCGAGCTGATCACGCCGATCGCGATGGATCAGGGCCTGCGCTTCGCCATCCGTGAAGGCGGCCGCACCGTCGGCGCCGGCGTCGTGGCCAAGATCGTCGAGTAATCGAAGATCCGGCCTTCGGGCCGAACAGTAAGCGTAACAGAGCGGCTCCCGGAGCGATCCGGGGGCTGTTTTGCTTTGTGGCTTGGCTCCATTCCGCGCCGTCACCCTCGGGCTTGACCCGAGGGCCGGAGGTTCCGCCGCATCGCCCCACCGGCGGCGCACAGCTCGATCCGTACCCGATCCTCGGGGCAAGCCCGAGGATCACGGGGAGGGGGGATTGCGGTCGTCGGGGCAAGCCCGAGGATCACGGGGAGGGGGGATTGCGGTCGTCGGCAACGTGTTGGGGGTTCAGACGTTCGAATGAGCTGCTGAACAGCCAAGGTTCCCTATGCGTCTAATCCCCCTGCTTGCATGCCTGATGGTGTTGGCGGCCTGCGCCACCCATCCCGGCAAGGTCGACCATGTGCGGTTCGCCGGCGATGGGAAGACGGTGCTGGCGGCGACGACGGACGGGGCCGTGCGCGGTGTCGAGGGGAATGGGACGCGGGCTTTCCTGGGCGTGCCGTTCGCCGCGCCGCCTGTGGGCGAGTTGCGCTGGCGGGCGCCGCAGCCGGTCGAGGCGTGGTCCGGCGTGCGGGATGCGACGCGGATCGGGTCGGACTGCACCCAGGCCATCGGGCGGCGGGCGATCTTGGGCGGGGGCGGCGGGATCGTGGCGGGGTCCGAGGACTGTCTATATCTGAACATCTACGCCCCGGCCGATCAGTCGGAAGAGGCCCGGCCGGTGATGGTCTATATCCCCGGCGGCGCCTTCACCGTGGGCGCCGGCGCCAACTACGATCCGTCGAAACTGGCTCGCGATCAGGGGCGGGTGGTGGTGACGATGAACTATCGGCTGGGCGCCCTGGGCTGGCTGGCCCATCCGGGGTTTCAGGAAACCGGCGAAGGGTTCGGCGGCAATTTCGGCCTGATGGACCAGCAGGCGGCGCTGAAATGGGTGCATCGCAATATCGCGGCCTTCGGCGGCGATCCCGGGAACGTCACCCTGTTCGCCGAGAGCGCGGGGGCGTGGACGGCCTGTTACCTGATGGCGTCGCCGGAGTCGGAGGGGCTGTATCGACGGGTCATCCTGCAGAGCGGCGGCTGTCTGGAGCCGTCGTCCCTGGTCAGCGCGCACGACGCCGCCCAGTCCGGGCCGATGTTCGCCGAGCGGCTGGGCTGCGGAGGACCGGAGGCGATCGCGTGTCTGAAGGCCCTGCCGGCGTGGCGGCTGTCGCGCGCGGCGTCGTTGAGGGCGGGGATCAACGGGCCGGGGTCGTGGGGGCCGGTGCATACGGATGCGACCGTGCCGGAAAGCCCGGCCGTGGCGCTGCGCGAAGGGCGGTTCACGCGGGTTCCGGTGCTGGTCGGCACCAATCTGGACGAGGGGCGTCTGTTCGCCAATGAGGTCAAGACGATGGATCGTTATCGCAAGGAAACGATCTGGATGTATGGCGACGAGGGACAACGGGTGCTGGACCGCTATCCGGTCGGCGAGGACGGGCCAGCTTACGCCATCGCGACCAACTTCACCGACCAGAGGTTCGCCTGTCCGTCACAGGCGTTGCGGCGTGTGCTGTCGGCTCATGTGCCGGTCTGGGGCTATGAATTCGCGGATCGCCAGGCGCCGTTCGTCCTGCCGGACTGGATCGTCGGTTTGGACCTGGGGGCCTATCACGCAAGCGAACTGGCCTATGTGTTTGGGACCAGTTGGATATTCGCCGATGTGAAGCGATTCACGCCGCAGCAGAAGTCGCTGTCGGATCGGATGCAGCGGCTGTGGGCGGCGTTCGGCACACAAGGCTTCGCCGCCGAATGGCCCCGCGTGGAGGGGGCGGGGCCGGTGCGGGTGTTTGAGCCCGAGGGCGACCGGATGGACGAGGACTTCTTCGAGCGCCACCACTGCGCCTTCTGGGACGGGACGCCGTTCGGCGCGGTCCACTGAGGGTCAGCTTCAATCGACATTCATCAGAACGGGGCTTGTGGCTCGTCATTCCGGGGCTGAGCAGAGCGAAGAACCCGGAACCCAGGGCTGCAGAGGCTGCGCCAGACGCAGGTTAAAGCCTGATGCGCGCCTCCTGGGTTCCGGGTTCGTCCTTCGGACGCCCCGGAATGACATTCCCAAGCTGAATGTCGATTGAACCTAGAGGAAGCGCACGGTCACGCCCGGCTTGACCTTGTCGGCCAAGGCCCAGGCGTCCCAGTTGGTCAGGCGGACGCAGCCGTGCGAGGCGGTCTTGCCGACCAGTTCCGGGTCGGGCGTGCCGTGGATGCCGTAACTGGGCTTGTTCAGGTCGATCCAGACGACGCCGACCGGATTGTTGGGGCCGGGCTTGACCACCACCTTCTCCTTGCCGTCGCCGTAGCTGAGCTTGGACGGATCGTAGGTGTAGTCGGGATTGCGGGCCACGCCGTTGACCTTGACCGTACCGCTCGGGGTGGGGTTGTCGCCGCTGCCGATGGTGGCGGGGAAATAGGCGATCAGCTTGCCGCTGGCGTCGAAGGCGCGAACCGAACCCTCGGACTTGTCGACGTCGATATGGTCGACATCGGCTGGCAGGGGCGAGGCGTCGACGGCGGGGACCAGCAGGGCCTGACCGGCGCGATTGAAGTCGGCGCCGGGGTTCATGGCGCGCAGCAGACCCTCGGTTACGTGGAACCGTTCGGCCAGAGCCTCCACGACATTGGCGTAGCCCATATGTTCGGCCCGGCCCTGAGCCGCCAGATCGGTGGGGACCGTGCCCAGATACGGCCCGGCGATGTCCTGCTGCGTGATCCTATAGGTGGTGGTGATCGCGCCCTGACCGGCGGCGCGCAGGCGGCCCATGACCTCGGCGTCCAACTGGCCGTTGACGGGCAGGCCCTGCGCCTTCTGGAATGCGGAGAGGGCCTGGCGCATGTTGGAGCCGGCGAGGCCGTCGATGGCGCCCGGCGAGAAGCGCGCGCGTTGCAGCAGAACCTGGGCGCGGATCAGGGCGGGGTCGGGCTGGGGCTGGGTTTGAGTTTGGGCGTTTGCGTTCTGCGGCGACGGCTGAGCGTAGGCGGCGTTTTCGATGGCGTCGCGCGACAGGGGGCCGGTTTGACCGACCTCGACCGTCGGGGCCTTGGTTTCCTCCTTGGGCGAACAGGCGGCGGTCAGGGACAGAACGGCGAAGGCGGCGAGGCAGGCGGGACGAATCATCGAAAGGCTTTCGGCAGGCGGTCGGGGAGGGGCGCGATCAGTTGGGCTTGCCTGTGGCGGGATCGGTTTCGGTGTCGCCAGAGTTGGACGAGCCTTTGGAGCCCTGGGGCTCGGTGGCCGGGCGAGGCGGCTGTCCGGGCTGGTCCGGACGGAGGTTTTCGTTTTCGACTTTACGGTCGTCTGGGCGGCTGTCGGTCATAATCGTCTCCCTGGAAGATCGGGAAACGCACGGGGCGGGCGACGGCTCCGTCAACGTCTGTTCACCATGCCGGTCAACCGTGCTGAAACGCGGTTCGTGCAAGGTTGAGACTGGAATGGGCCCTGCGACACGGGGTCCGACGAGGATGGCATGAGCGGAAAACTGCAGGTCGAGATCGTCGAGGCCGGAGCGCTGGACAGCGCCGCCGTCGCCCTGTGGCGCGCGTGGACGGCCGAGAACCCGGATCTGGCCAGCCCCTATTTTCGCTGGGATTACGCCGAGATCGCCAGCCGCGTCTGCCCCGGCGCGGCCATCGCGGTGTTCCGGCGCGACGGCCGGATCGTGGGCTTCTTCCCGCACCAGCGGCGGGGCGGGGCGGTGCAGCCGCTGGGCGCGCCGATGAACGACTATCACGGCGTGATCGCGCCGGTCGGCGAGACGATTTCGCTGGAGGAGGTTGCGGGCCTGCTGAAGGCGCGGAGCTTGAACGTGCCGGGCTGGATCGGCGCGGGCGAGACGGGCCAGACGCGCCAGACGGTGCAGGCCGCCATGCCCGAGGACGGCTATGACGCCTGGTACGCCGAACGGCGCACGACCTTCGGCAAATATTTCAAGGACAAGGAACGGGCGCGTCGCAGTCTGGAGACCGAATTGGGCACGGTCCGGGTCGAGCGCGGGCTGCGCGACGCGGCTTTGCTGGATCAGTTGATCGACCTGAAGGCGGCCCAGTATCGGCGGTCGGGCCTGCACGACATCTTCGCCTGTGGCTGGACGCGCGATCTGCTGCACGCGCTGATGGCCGATCCGCGCGCGGACTTCGGCGCCTCGATGGCGGCGATGCACGCGGGCGACAAGCTGGTGGCGGTGGAGTTCTCGCTGCACGCCGGGCGGCGCTACCATTTCTGGTTCCCGGTCTATGAGCCCTCGCTGGCGCGGTGTTCGCCGGGCATCCTGCTGAGCATGGACACGATGCGGCTGGCTTCGGCCGAGGGGTTCCGCGTGTTCGACTTCGGTTTCGAGGGCGAGCCCTACAAGAAGTATTTCGTCAACGCCCGCCAGACGGTGCGCGAGGCCGTAGTGCTGAAGCCGGGCCTGAGCCAGGCGCTGGGCGACATGGCCGCGGGCGTCCTGGCGCAGGCGGGGGACAAGGACGAGAAGGTGCGAACCTCCCTGCGTCGTCGCTGGGCCACCATCGAGGCGTGCGAACCCACATCGGCCGGGCGGCTGAAGGGGACGGCGGCGGCGGCCCGCGCCATGGCGCACAAGCTGGCCGCCCGCAAGAAGACGCCCGCGCGCGTCGCCCATGCGTGAAGGAGACGTCGCAATGACCGAACGCCGCACCCGCTATCCCGGCCCGATCGCCGAGGCCAGGCAGCATCCGCATACGCTGGTTGAGCAAGGCTTCGCCGAGGATGCGGCCCTGGCGGCGGTGCTGGACCGCTATCCGGCCGAACTGTTCGACATCAACCTGTACGACTACGACGACGAGGGGCAGGTGTCCCTGCGCACCGGCGCGCGCGGGCGGCTGTCGGGCGAGGAGCTGCTGGAGGCGATCAAACAGGGGCGGCTGTGGGTCAATCTGCGCCAGGTCGAACGCGGCTGGCCCGAGCTGTGGGCGGCGGCGATGACGGACTTCGCGGCCATCCAGGCGACTTATCCGGGGATGCGGGCGGTGCGGAACGCGGGGCAGTTGATCCTGTCGTCGCCCAAGGCGCGGGTGCCCTATCATTTCGACGCGGCGGGGGTGGTGCTGTTCCACCTGCGCGGGCGCAAGCGGCTGTTCGTTTATCCGGGCGACGAGCGGCACCTGGCCGAGCGCAACATGGAACAGGTCGTCACGCGCCAGACGACCGAGGAACTGCCCTATACCCTGGCGTTCGAGGACGACGCCCAGGTCATGGATCTGGAGCCGGGACGGGCGCTGACCTGGCCGCTGTATGCGCCGCATCGGGTGGAGAATCTGGATCGGTTCTGCGTCAGCCTGTCGATGGATTTCCAGACCTGGCCGTCGCGGTTCAGGAACGGGGCGCTGTTCACCAATGCGGTGATCCGCAGCCGGGGCGGGCGGCCGCGCCAGACGGACGGCATGGCGACGCCGGAACTGGCCGCGCGCTGGGCCGCGTCTCTGGCGCTGAAGAAGGCCGGGGCGATGAAAAGCCGCATCGCCCATTTCGAGCGTGACTTCGAGCCGGAGGTCGGGGCGGCCGACGGCGCCGGGATGCTGAGGCCCGCGGGTTAATTCGCGTTCATGACCTGAAGTTAAAATGACTTCGCGGCGCGCGGCGCGCACCTTTCCCTCAACAGACCGGAAGGGAACAGCCGAATGAAGACCGCATTGATCGCCGCCGCCACAGCCGCCGCCCTAACGGGCATGGCCGCCGCGCCCGCATCGGCCGCAGAGGTCCAGATCCGCAACGCCGTGGCGCGGGTCGTCGTGATCGTCGAGGATCGTCAGGACGTGGGGGTCGAGGTCACGCAAGGCGGTTCGCGCCTGCCGGCCGTTCAGGTGCGCCGCGTGGGGCGCGACGTCCGCATCGACGGCGGACTGGGCCGCAACGGCGCCTTCTGGGCCAATGGCGGAAACCGTATTCGCGGCTGCAACGCCAGTCAGGCCGATCCCGCCCATCCCGGCCGGGGCGCGACCGTCGAGGTCGGCGACATCGGCCGGCTGCGCATGGAAGACGCGCCGATGATCGTGATCCGCACGCCGCGCGACGTGGATGTCAGCGCGGGTGGGGCGGTGTTCGGCTCGGTCGGACGCGGCGCACGCTCCGTCGAACTGAACAGCGGCGGCTGCGGGGCGTGGAACGTGGCCAATGTCGACGGCCGCGTGTCGCTGGGAGTCGGCGGCTCCGGCTCGATCCGGGCGGGATCTTCGCGCGCGCTGGAGGCCAATGTGGGCGGGTCGGGCAGCATCTACGCCGGCCCCACGGGAAATCTGAAGGCGGCCGTGGGCGGATCGGGCAATGTCGAGGTGGCCAGCGCAGGCGGCGAGGGCGATCTGTCCATCGGCGGCTCGGGGGGCGTCAATGTGCGCCAGGGGCGGATGGACAAGCTGACGGTGGCCATCGGCGGGTCGGGCGACGTGCGCTATGGCGGTGCGACCCGCGACCTGAGCGTGGCCATCGCCGGATCGGGCAATGTCCGCGTCGCCTCCGCCACCGGAGCGGTGTCGCGCACCGTGGTCGGGTCGGGCACGCTGCAGATCGGACGCTGAGGTCCGCCTCTCCGTCCGCAAGGCAAGGCCCCCGGTCGTGGAACCCCGGGGGCCTTTTCTTGTGGAGCATGACCCATGAAAAAGCCCCGGCGGATCGCTCCGCCGGGGCTCGTCTCTATCGGATCGCTCCGAAAGGCTTAGCGAATGCCCAGGACGCTCGTGATCGCCGCGACGCCCAGGTTGGCGCCGGCGCGATCGCGGGCTTGCAGGTCGCCGCCGAAGGAGTAGCGCAGGCCCAGCGACCAGGTGTCGACGTCAGCCGCGTCCAGGTCGGCGCGGGTGTAGGAGGCGCCCACCGAGAACGGGGTGTTCTCGAACTCGTATTCGGCGCCCACGCCATAGGTCCAGGCGTCGGCGTTGTTGCCGCCGTTCGGGCGGATGTTGTTGTAGGCGACGCCCGCGTTCAGGCGCAGGTTCGGCATGACGTAGAAGGCGGCGTCGCCGCCGACGGTCCAGATGTCGCCGGCGTCGGCGTCGGTCCAGGCGACCAGGCCGGTCAGGGTCGAGCCGGCCAGATACTTCTGAGCTTCGGCGCCCACGGTCCAGAGGGTGTCGCCGGTGCCGATGCCGTTGGCGGCGACGAAGCCGCCGGCGCGAACGTCGGACGTCCACATCTTGGTCAGGTGAGCGGCGGCCTTGCCCGAGGTGTCTTCTTCACCGAAGGCCTTGGTGTGATCGACCGCGCCGTTCAGCGTCACGGTCCAGTCCTTGGCCGGCAGGGCGACGGTGCCGTCGACCGACCAGATGTCGCCGTCGATGTCGTTGCCGGCGGCTTTGATCGTCGGGTTCGAATAGGTCACGCCGACCGAACCGATGGCGTCCTGGGCGAAGGCCGGAGCGGCGAACAGGGTGGCGGCGGCGGCCGAGGCGAGGAGGATCGTCTTCATTGTGTTTTGTCCTTAGCAGTCCTTGCCCGGATGGGGGTCCGGGAGGGGCGCCTGCTATCAGCATACGGACGAAGCGCAGCATTAAACCGTTGTTCGGTGAGCCGCTGTCGTAGTCCTGTTGCGCGACTGTCACGCAGTGCGGCAAGAATGTGTCGCTATCGCGGAGGCGGGAGGGCAGGCGGTTAACGCTCGCCCATCATATAAAGATATAAGCATATCCTTATGTCTATTGACGTGGCGACTCGGGTGGGATTTGATATCCGAGTCGTGGTTCTGCGCCCGGTCTTCGGATCGGACGGAGCTAAGAGGGAAGCCGGTGCGACGCCGGCGCTGCCCCCGCAACTGTGAGCGGCGAGCCGAAGGTCCATCTCGTGTCACTGGCGTTCGCGCCGGGAAGGCCGGACCCGAAGCCGTGACCCGTGAGCCAGGAGACCTGCCCCGACAGATAACGTCCTCCGGCGGGGTGTCCGGTCAGGCCGCATTGGCGCCGCCGGACCATTCTCGTCCGCGACGACGCTCGCGCGACCCTGTCCGAAGCCTGGCCACAACACAGGTTTCGAACGCCATGATCCGTCATCCCGTCCAGGTCGCCACCCTCGGCTTTCCCCGCATCGGCCCCAAGCGCGAACTGAAGACCGCGCTGGAGGCCTATTGGGCCGGAAAGATCGACGCCGAGGCCCTGCTGTCCACCGCCGCCGAACTGCGCGCCCTGACCTGGGCGCGACAGCGCGACCTGGGCGCCGACATCGCGCCGTCCAACGATTTCTCTCTTTATGATCAGGTGCTGGACCTGACGGCGATGGTGGGGGCCGTGCCCGCCGCCTATGGCTGGAAGGGCGAGCGGGTCGATCTGGCGACCTATTTCGCCATGGCGCGCGGCTCGCGCGGCGAGAGCCAGGTCTGCGAACACGGTCATGTCCACGGGGCGGGCGAGGGCGTCCCGGCGATGGAGATGACCAAATGGTTCGACACCAACTACCACTATCTCGCGCCCGAGTTCACGGCCGACCAGACGTTCCGCCTGGGGTCGACAAAGGCGCTGGACGAATATCTGGAGGCCAGGGCGCAGGGGATCGAGACGCGGCCCGTCCTGCTGGGTCCGGTGTCCTATCTGCTGCTGGGCAAGACGCGGGGCGAGGCGTTCGACGTGCTGAGCCTGCTGCCGCGCCTGTTGCCGGTCTATGCCGAGGTGCTGAGGTCGCTGGCGCGGGCGGGGGCGACCTGGGTTCAGCTGGACGAGCCCTGCCTGGTCACGGACCTGACTGCAGAGGCGCGGGCCGCCTTCGATCACACCTATCGAGTGCTGACCGACGTGACGCCGCCGATCAAGGTGATGCTGACGACCTATTTCGGAGCGCTGGGCGACAATGTGGAGACGGCGTTGAAGCTGCCGGTCCACGGGCTGCATCTGGATCTGGTGCGGGCGCCGGAGCAGCTGGCCGAGGTGGCGTCGCGGACGCGGCCGGATCAGGTGCTGTCTCTGGGCGTCATCGACGGGCGCAATGTGTGGAAGGCCGATCTGAACGCGGTGCTGGACCGGGTGGAGCCGCTGGTCGCCGCCGGGCGTCGGGTGATCGTGGCGCCGTCCTGCTCCCTGCTGCACACGCCGATCGATCTGGAGCGGGAGACGGGGCTGGACGCCGAGATCAGGGACTGGCTGGCCTTTGCGGTGCAGAAGGTCGCCGAACTGGCCACCCTCGCACGCGCGCTGAATGAAGGCCGGGCGGCGGTGAAGGCCGAACTGGACGCCTCGACCGCCTCGGTCGCGTCGCGTCGCACCTCGCCGCGCATCAACGACCCGAAGGTTCAGGCGCGGGCGGCGCAGGCCGATCCGGCCCTGGCCCGACGCGCCTCCAGCTTTGAGATCCGCCGTCCGGTGCAGCAGCGTCGACTGGGGCTGCCGGCCTATCCGACCACGACCATCGGCTCGTTCCCCCAGACGGCCGAGGTGCGAAAGGCCCGCGCCGACCACGGCAGGCGGCTGATCGACGACGCCGCCTACGCCGCCTTCCTGCGTGAAGAGACGGCGCGGACGGTGAAGTGGCAGGAAGACCTGGGTCTGGACGTGCTGGTCCACGGCGAGTTCGAGCGCAACGACATGGTCCAGTATTTCGGCGAACAGCTGTCGGGCTTCGTCTTCACCAAGGCGGCGTGGGTGCAGTCCTATGGCTCGCGCTGCGTGCGGCCGCCGATCATCTATGGCGACGTGTCGCGGCCGAAGGCGATGACGGTGGAGTGGTGGCGTTACGCCCAGTCGCTGACGGATCGCCCGATGAAGGGGATGCTGACCGGGCCCGTGACCATATTGAACTGGTCCTTCGTGCGCGACGACCAGCCGCGCGGCGCCACCTGCCGCCAGATCGCGTTCGCCATTCGCGACGAGGTGACGGACCTTGAGACGGCCGGGGCGGTGGTGATCCAGATCGACGAGGCGGCGCTGCGCGAGGGGCTGCCGCTGCGGCGCGCGGATTGGGCGGCCTATCTGGACTGGGCGGTGGAATGCTTCCGCATCAGCGCCTCGGGGGTGAAGGACGAGACCCAGATTCATACCCATATGTGCTATTCCGAGTTCAACGACATCATCCAGTCCATCGGCGCGATGGATGCGGACGTGATCTCCATCGAGACGTCGCGCTCGCAGATGGAGCTGCTGGATGCGTTTTCGGACTATCGCTATCCGGCCGAGATCGGGCCGGGCGTCTATGACATCCACTCGCCGCGCGTTCCCTCGGTCGAGGAGATGTCGGCCCTGCTGACGGCGGCGGCGGGCAAGCTGCCGGCGGATCGGCTGTGGGTGAACCCGGACTGCGGGCTGAAGACGCGCGGCTGGCCCGAGACGGAGGCCGCCCTGCTCAATATGGTGTCGGCGGCCAAGGTCGCGCGGCAGGTCGTCGTCTCGGCATGAGCGTCACCCTGATCGACATGGTGTTCCCCGGGGACGCCAACCACCACGGCACATTGTTCGGGGGCGTCGGTCTGGCGCACTTGGACAAGGTCGCCTTCCTGGCCGCTGCGCGTCATGCGCGGCGGCCCATCGTGACGGCCGGGTGCGAGCGGATCGACTTCGCCGCCCCCGCCCGGATCGGGGAGATGGTCGAGGCGACCGGGCGGGTGGTCCGTGTCGGGCGCACCTCGATGGGCGTCGAGGTCCAGCTGTGGGCCGAGGCGCCGGTCAGCGGCGAGCGGCGGCTGTGTACGCAGGGCGTCTTCAACATGGTGACGCCGAAGACCGAGGGGCAGGGCGCCCTTGCGCCCGTTCCGGCCGTCGATGCGACCGACGACGGCTGGCTGCGGGCGGTGGAGACGGTGTTCCCGACCTGGACCAACCACTATGGCACCCTGTATGGCGGCGACGCGCTGAAGCTGATGGCCAAGGCGGCCTTCGTCTGCGCCACGCGACGGGCCCGGGCGGTCATGGTGATGGCGGCTTCCGGCCGGATCGACTTCTCCGCCCCCATCCACGAGGGCGACCTGATCGAACTGGCCTCGCGCGCGACAAGGGTGGGCCGGTCCTCGGTTACGGTGGAGGTCGAGCTATGGGCTGAAAGCCTGCTGACCGGCGACCGACGCCGTTCGGCGGCCGCCGAGTTCGTCATGGTGGCGGTCGATGAAACCGGCCGGGCGACGCCGATTTCGGGGTGGGATCGGGCGCTGGAGACAGGCTGACGAAATCCTGTCTCCGCCTTGGTTTCGCCGCTTGACGAAAACGGAATCGGTAGGCATAAGCCACCACTCTTGTTGGACCGGCTGTGCAGTTCGCTGCAGACGCGGTTCGCAAGAACGACCTAAGTCACTGTTCTTTGCAGCTTCTTGGGACTTCAACGGCCTTCGCGGGGTACTGCGTGGGCCGATCGTTTTTGCGGATTTGCGTATCCTGAGGGCCTAGCGCCCGAAGGCCTTCGGTCTTTGAAATGGTTCACAGGGACGCGGTCCTCCGACCGCATTGGAAGTAAGCACCGATATGGATCAAAGCATCCGCATCAGGCTCAAGGCCTTTGATCATCGCGTCCTCGATTTCTCGACGCGCGAGATCGTCAATACAGCCAAGCGCACCGGCGCGACCGTTCGCGGTCCGATTCCGCTGCCGACCCTGATCGAAAAGTTCACCGTGAACCGCTCTCCGCACGTCGATAAGAAGTCGCGTGAGCAGTTTGAAATCCGCACGCACAAGCGCGTGCTCGACATCGTCGACCCCACCCCGCAGACCGTGGACGCGCTCATGAAGCTCGACCTGTCCGCCGGCGTGGACGTCGAGATCAAGATTTAAAGTAGAAAGAGGCGGGATCCGATGCGCACGGGCGTGATCGCCAAGAAGCTGGGCATGACCCGCGTGTTCGCCGAAGACGGCGCGCACGTTCCGGTCACTGTGCTGCAGCTCGACGGCTGCCAGGTCGTCGGCCAACGTACCCAGGAGCGTGACGGTTACGTCGCTCTCCAGCTGGGCGCTGGCACGAAGAAGGCCAAGAACACCAACAAGGCTCAACGCGAGACCTTCGCCAAGGCGGAAGTCGAGCCCAAGGCCTATGTCACCGAGTTCCGCGTCGATGCGGACGGTCTGCTGGACGTGGGCGCCGAACTGTCGGCCGAACACTTCCTAGTCGGCCAGAAGGTGGACATCCAGGGCGAGACCATCGGTAAGGGTTTCGCCGGCGCCATGAAGCGCTGGAACTTCGGCGGCCTTCGCGCCACCCACGGCGTCTCGGTCTCGCACCGTTCGCACGGTTCGACGGGTAACCGTCAGGACCCGGGTCGCACGTTCCCCGGCAAGAAGATGGCCGGCCACTACGGCACCGAAACCGTCACCACCCAGAACCTGACCGTCGTCCGCGTGGACGCCGAGCGTGGCCTGATCCTGATCAAGGGCGCTGTCCCGGGTCACGACGGCAGCTACGTCAAGGTTCGCGACGCCATCAAGAAGGCTCGCCCGGCCGACGCTCCGTTCCCCGGCGCGCTGAAGTCGAGCAAGTCTGCTGCTCAACCCGCCTCGACCCCGGCTGAAGAAGCCCCCGTCGAAGCGACCGAAGGCGGTGAAGCGTAATGAAACTCTCTGTCATCCAACTCGACGGCAAGGCTGCCGGCGACGTGGAGCTGTCGGACGCCGTCTTCGGCATTTCCGACATCCGCGGCGACATCCTCGCCCGCACCGTCAACTGGCAACTGGCCAAGCGCCGCGCCGGCACGCACAAGGTTCAGACCCGTAACGAGAACTCTCGCACGGGCAAGAAGATGTACAAGCAGAAGGGCACCGGCGGCGCTCGTCACGGTTCGCGCCGTGCGCCGCAGTTCGTCGGCGGCTCGCGCGCCTTCGGTCCGGTCGTTCGCGACCACGGCTTCTCGCTGCCGAAGAAGATCCGCGCGCTCGCCCTGCGTCACGCCCTGTCGTCCAAGGCAAAGTCCGGCGACCTGATCGTCGTCGACACCGTCTCGGTCAAGGAAGCCAAGACGTCCGCCCTGCGCGAGACGTTCGGCAAGCTGGGCTGGACCAAGGCGCTCATCATCGCGGGCCCGGAAGTCGACACGAACTTCGGCCTGGCCGCACGCAACATCCCGCACATCGACGTGCTGCCGAACGCCGGCCTGAACGTCTATGACATCCTGCGCGCGGACAAGCTGGTGCTGACCAAGGCCGCCATCGAGGCGATCGAAGCCCGCTTCAGCGATAAGGAAGCCGCGTAATGGCCGCTCAACCTACCGCCAAGCACTACGACACCATCCTGGCCCCGGTGATCACCGAAAAGGCCACGATCCTGTCGGAGCAGAACAAGGTCGTCTTCCGCGTCGCGGACACGGCCTCCAAGGACGAGATCGCCGCGGCGGTCGAAAGCCTGTTCAAAGTCAACGTCGTCAAGGTCAACACCCTGGTTCAAAAGGGCAAGACCAAGCGCTTCCGGGGCATCCTGGGTCGTCGCGTCGACATCAAAAAAGCTATCGTGACGCTGGCCGAAGGCCAGTCGATCGACGTGACCACGGGGCTCTGATCAGATGGCCTTGAAAACCTACAATCCGACTTCGCCGGGCCGTCGCGCCCTCGTGCTGGTCGACCGTTCGGAACTCCACAAGGGCCGTCCGGAAAAGTCGCTGACCGAAGGCCTGACCAAGTCGGGCGGACGCGGGCAGGGCGGTCGCATCGCGGTCCGCTTCCGCGGCGGCGGCGCCAAGACCCTGTACCGCAAGATCGACTTCAAGCGTCGCAAGTGGGACATGGTCGGCACGGTCGAGCGTCTGGAATACGACCCGAACCGCACGGCCTTCATCGCCCTCGTGACCTACGAGGACGGCGAGAAGACCTACATCATCGCGCCGCAACGCCTTAAGGCGGGCGACACGATCGTGGCGGGCGAAAAGACCGACGTGAAGCCGGGCAACGCCATGCCGCTCCGTTCGATGCCGGTGGGTACGATCATCCACAACATCGAAATGAAGCCGGGCAAGGGCGCCCAGCTGGCCCGTTCGGCCGGCGCCTACGCCCAGCTGGTGGGTCGCGATCAGGGCTACGCCCAGATCCGTCTCGGCTCGGGCGAGCTGCGCATGGTCCTGGACGGCTGCATCGCCACGGTGGGCGCGGTTTCGAACCCCGACCACATGAACCAGAACCTGGGCAAGGCGGGTCGCAAGCGTCACATGGGCTGGCGTCCGCACGTCCGCGGCGTCGCCATGAACCCGATCGACCACCCGCATGGTGGTGGTGAAGGCCGGACCTCTGGTGGTCGCACCCCCGTCACGCCGTGGGGTAAGGACACCAAGGGCACCCGTACCCGTAAGAACAAGGCTACGGACAAGTACATCATCCGTACCCGCCACGTTAAGAAGGCTCGCTAAGAATGGCCCGCTCCTCCTGGAAAGGCCCGTTTGTCGACGGGTATCTGCTCAAGAAGGCCGACGCCGTTCAATCGTCGGGCCGCAAGGACGTGATCAAGACCTGGTCGCGCCGCTCCACCATCCTGCCGCAGTTCGTCGGTCTGACGTTCGGCGTCCATAACGGTCAGAAGCACGTGCCCGTGTCGGTCTCGGAAGAGATGGTCGGCATGAAGCTCGGCGAGTTCGCCCCGACCCGGAACTTCCCGGGCCACGCGGCGGACAAGAAGGCCAAGAGGAAGTAACCGATGGCCCAGACCAAGAACACGCGCCGCGTCGGTTCGACCGAAGCCCGCGCCAAGCTGGTGAACGTGCGGATCAGCCCGCAAAAGCTGAACCTGGTGGCCGCCTCGATCCGCGGCATGCCGGTTCAGAAGGCGCTGAACGAGCTGGAATTCAGCCGTAAGCGCATCGCCGGCGACGTCCGCAAGGTGCTGTATTCGGCGATCTCCAACGCCGAGAACAACCACAACCTCGACATCGACAACCTGGTCGTCGCCGAGGCCTTCGTGGGCAAGAACCTGGTGATGAAGCGTTTCGCGAGCCGTGCTCGTGGTCGCTCGTCGCGCATCCTGAAACCGTTCAGCGAGATCACCATCGTGGTCCGCGAAGCCGGCGAGGCCGCCTGATGGGACAGAAAATCAATCCGGTCGGTCTGCGCCTCGGCGTGAACCGCACGTGGGACAGCCGCTGGTTCGCCGGCGGCGCGGACTACGCCCGCCTGCTGCACCAGGACCTGAAGCTGCGCGAGTGGCTGAAGGAACGTCTGGCCGCCGCCGGCGTGTCGCGCGTCATCATCGAGCGCCCGCACAAGAAGTGCCGCATCACCATCTACGCCGCCCGTCCGGGCGTCGTGATCGGCAAGAAGGGCGCCGACATCGAGAAGCTCCGCAAGGACATCTCGGCGCGCACCGAGGGTGAAGTTCACCTGAACATCATCGAGGTCCGCAAGCCGGAAACCGACGCCCAGCTGATCGCCGAGAACATCGCGCAGCAGCTGGAACGCCGCGTGGCCTTCCGCCGCGCCATGAAGCGTTCGATGCAGTCGGCCATGCGTCTGGGCGCCAAGGGCATTCGTATGAATGTCTCGGGTCGTCTGGGCGGCGCGGAAATCGCGCGTATGGAATGGTACCGCGAAGGTCGCGTGCCGCTTCACACGCTGCGCGCCGACATCGACTACGGCTTCTACGAAGCCAAGACGACCTACGGCATCATCGGCGTGAAGGTCTGGGTGTTTAAGGGCGAAGTGCTGGAGCACGACCCGATGGCTCAGGATAAGCGTTGGGCCCAGGAAGCGTCGGGTCCGTCCTCGAACGAAGGCCGCGAACGCGGCGGCCCCCGTGGCGACCGCGGTCCGCGTCGCGACCGGGGACGTGAGAACTAAGTCATGTTGCAACCGAAGAAGACCAAGTACCGCAAGGCCTTCAAGGGCCGCATCCACGGCTCGGCCAAGGGCGGCTTCTCGCTGAACTTCGGGTCGTATGGCCTGAAGACGCTGGAGCCGGAACGCATCACCGCGCGTCAGATCGAAGCGGCTCGCCGCGCGATCACCCGCCAGATGAAGCGTCAGGGCCGCGTCTGGATCCGCGTCTTCCCCGACCTGCCCGTCACGGGCAAGCCGGCCGAAGTCCGGATGGGTAAGGGCAAGGGCGCCGTGGACCATTGGGCCGCGCGCTGCCACCCTGGCCGTATCCTGTTTGAAATCGACGGCGTTCCGGACGATGTCGCCCGCGAAGCGCTCCGTCTCGGCGCAGCCAAGCTGCCGGTCCGCACCAAGGTCGTGACCCGCATCGACGCCGGCGTCGCTCATGTCGAGGTAGCCGCCTAATGACCAAGATCGCCGATCTGCGGTCGCAAACGACCGATCAACTGGCCGACGAGCTGCTGAAGCTCAAGAAGGAACAGTTCAACCTGCGCTTCCAGGCGGCCACCGGCCAGATGGAAAAGACCCACCGCGTGGGTGAAGTGCGCAAAGACATCGCCCGCATCTCGACGCTTCTGCGCGAGAAGCGTGCGGCCTCGTAAGGAAACGAATATGCCCAAGCGAATTCTCGAAGGCGTGGTCGTGTCCGACAAGGGCGAAAAGACCGTCGTCGTGAAGGTTGAGCGCACGCTGCTCCACCCGCTTCTGAAGAAGACCGTCCGGTCCTCCAAGAAGTACCACGCGCACGACGAAGCCAACGCGCTCAAGGTCGGCGACATCGCTCGCATCGTCGAGTGCGCCCCGAAGTCCAAGCTGAAGCGCTGGGAAGTCATCTCCCCGGCCTCGGCCTCGTAATCAGAAGGATCTGATCTTATGATCCAGATGCAAACTAACCTGGAAGTGGCCGATAATTCGGGCGCCCGCCGGGTCATGTGCATCAAGGTGTTGGGCGGCTCCAAGCGCCGCTACGCCTCGATCGGCGACACAATCGTCGCCTCCGTGAAGGAAGCCATCCCGCGCGGCCGCGTGAAGAAGGGCGACGTCGTTCGCGCCATCGTCGTGCGCACCGCCAAGGACATCCAACGCAAGGACGGCTCGGTCATCCGCTTCGACAAGTCGGCCGCCGTCATCGTCAACAAGCAGAACGAGCCTGTCGGCACGCGGATCTTCGGCCCGGTTCCCCGCGAACTGCGCGCCAAGAACCACATGAAGATCATCTCGCTGGCTCCGGAGGTCCTGTAACATGGCCGCCAAGATCAAGAAGGGCGACCGCGTCGTCGTCCTCACCGGCAAGGACAAGGGCCGCACGGGCAACGTGCTGAAGGTCCTGCCTTCCGAAAACCGCGTCGTCGTCGAAGGCGTCAACATGGTTCAGCGCCACACGCGCCCGAGCCAGGCTGACCCGCAAGGCGGCATCAAGAACAAGGAAGCCTCGCTTCACCTGTCGAACGTCGCGATCGCCGACGCCAACGGCAAGGCGACCCGCGTCGGCTTCAAGATCGATGGGGACACCAAGGTCCGCATCGCCAAGACGACGGGAGACGTCATCTGATGGCGACCGAAAAATACTCTCCGCGCCTCAAGGGCGAATATCACGTGCGCATCCGCCAGGTGATGAAGGAAAAGTTCGGCTATACGAACGAGATGCAGGTGCCCAAGCTGGACAAGATCGTCCTGAACATGGGCATCGGCGAAGCCGTTGCGGACTCCAAGAAGGCGGCGACCGCCCTCAAGGACCTGACGGCCATCGCCGGCCAGAAGGCCGTCGCCACCAAGGCCCGCAACTCCATCGCCGGCTTCAAGCTGCGTGAAGGCATGGTCATCGGCGGCAAGGTCACGCTGCGCGGCGACCAGATGTACGAGTTCTTGGACCGGTTCATCACGATCGCGCTGCCGCGCGTGAAGGATTTCCGCGGTCTGAAGGGCACGTCCTTCGATGGTCGCGGCAACTACGCCACGGGTCTGAAGGAGCACATCGTGTTCCCCGAGATCAACTACGACCAGATCGATCAGATGTGGGGCATGGACATTGTCGTCTGCACCACGGCCAAGACCGATGAGGAAGCCAAGGCTCTCCTCACCGAGTTCAAGTTCCCGTTCGTGAAGAACTGAGCGGGAAGGGAAGAGCACAATGGCTAAGAAAAGCGCCGTAAACCGCAACGAAGCCGTCAAGGCCCTGGTTGCGAAGTATGCCGCAAAGCGCGCCGCCCTGAAGGCGACCGCGAATGACGAGAACCTGCCGCTGGAGGAGCGCTTCGAGGCGCGCCTGCAACTGGCCGCCCTGCCGCGCAACTCCGCGCCGAGCCGCATTCGCAACCGTTGCGAAGTGACGGGTCGTCCGCGCGCGTTCTACCGCAAGCTCAAGATGAGCCGGATCGCGCTGCGCGAACTGGGCAACCTGGGCCAGATTCCCGGCCTGACGAAGTCGAGCTGGTAAGGGGAGCGAACAGACATGATGATCAACGATCCCCTGAGCGACATGATCGCTCGCATCAAGAACGCGGCGACCCGCAAGCGTTCCAAGGTGCTGACCCCCGCTTCCCGTCTGCGCCAGCGCGTCCTCGACGTGCTGCAGGACGAAGGCTACATCCGCGGCTACAACCTGGTTCAGAACCCGGGTGAGTTTCCGCAGTTCGAGATCGAGCTGAAGTACTTCGACGGCCAGCCCGTCATCGCCGAGATCGCGCGCGTGTCCAAGCCGGGCCGCCGCGTCTATTCGGCGATCGGCGATCTGAAGCCCGTCAAGAACGGCCTCGGCATCTCGATCCTCTCGACTTCGAAGGGCGTCATGTCCGACGCTTCCGCGCGCGACGCCAACGTCGGCGGCGAAGTCCTCTGCAGGGTCTACTGATATGTCCCGTATTGGCAAGAAAACCATCGCCGTGCCGAAGGGCGTGACTGTCACGCTCGACGGCCAGAACATCACCGTCAAGGGTCCGAAGGGCGAACGCGCCTGGACCGTCGCCGACGAGATCGAAGTCAAGCAGGACGGCGACGACCTGTCGCTGACCCCGCGTTCGGACACCCCTCGCGCCCGCGCGATGTGGGGTCTGTCGCGGACCCTGGTCGACAATATGGTCGTCGGCGTCACCTCGGGCTTCGAAAAGTCGCTGGAGCTGGTCGGCGTGGGCTACCGCGCCGCGATGAAGGGCGACGCCCTGTCGCTGCAGCTCGGCTTCTCGCATGAAGTCGATATCGCCCCGCCCGCCGGCGTCAGCTTCGCCGTGCCCAAGCAGACCGAGATCAAGATCTCGGGCGCGGACAAGCAGGCCGTGGGCCAGATCGCCGCTGTCATCCGCAAGCTGCGTCCGCCGGAGCCCTACAAGGGCAAGGGCGTCCGTTATGCGGGCGAGACGGTCCGTCGCAAGGAAGGCAAGAAGAAGTAAGTCATGGCTCTTTCTCTTCGACAACAAGCCAAGCGCCGCTCGGAGCGCACTCGCCGTCGCCTGAAGGCTGTCGCCAACGGTCGTCTGCGTCTGTCGGTCTATCGTTCGGACAAGAACATCTCGGCCCAGATCATCGACGACGCCCAGGGCGTGACGATCGCCGCCGCCTCGTCGCTGGAAGGCGGCAAGGGCAAGCGCGGTTCGGACACGGCCGCCGCCGCCGCGATCGGCAAGCTGATCGCCGAACGCGCCATCGAGAAGGGCGTCAAGGACGTCGTCTTCGACCGGGGCGAGTACATCTATCACGGACGGGTGAAGGCGCTGGCGGAAGCCGCGCGTGAAGCCGGCCTGAACTTCTAAGGGACGCGACAGATGGCGCAACAACCCCAACGCGGCGGCGGCGGCAACGATCGCAACCGTCGTGACAACCGCAACGCTCCCGCTGTCGATGGCCCGGATTCGGACATCGTCGAGAAGCTGGTTCACATCAACCGCGTCGCCGCCACCGTGAAGGGCGGCCGTCGCTTCAGCTTCGCAGCCCTGATGGTCGTCGGCGACGGCAAGGGCCGCGTCGGCTTCGGTCACGGCAAGGCGCGCGAAGTGCCGGAAGCCATCCGCAAGGCGACCGAAGAAGCCAAGAAGACGATGATCCGCGTTCCGCTGCGCGAGAACCGCACCCTGCACCACGACGGCAACGGCCGTTGGGGCGCCGGCAAGATCATGATGCGCGCCGCCCCTCCCGGCACCGGCGTCATCGCCGGTGGTCCGATGCGTGCGGTCCTCGAAACCCTCGGCGTCCAGGACGTCGTGGGCAAGTCGACCGGCTCGTCGAACCCCTACAACATGATCCGCGCGACGTTCGAGGCCCTGAAGGTCCAGTCGTCGCCGCGTCAGGTCGCTTCGAAGCGTGGCAAGAAGGTCGCCGACCTGATGGGCCGCCGCAACGACGGCGCCTCGGCGCCGGAAGCTGTGGAGTCCTAAGTCATGGCCGATAAGAAGACCGTCACCGTCAAGCAGATCGGTTCGCCGATCCGCCGCAAGAACGACCAGCGCGCCACCCTGGTGGGCCTGGGCCTGAACCGCATGGGTCGTGAAGCGACCCTGGAGGACACCCCTTCGGTTCGCGGCATGATCGCCAAGGTCCACCATCTGGTGGAAGTGGTCGAGAAGTAAGCCTTTCGCCCTCCCTCGGAACACCGGGGGAGGGCGTTTCGCATCTTGCTTATGTTTCGGGGGTCGCCTATGAGCGGCCCTTCATTTTTTCCAAGCCGAGTCCGGTCGCCTCACCCCGAGGTCATGTCCGGGCGCTAGAACCCGAAAGGATCAGGCACATGAAACTGAACGAAATCCGCGACAACGAAGGCGCGCACAAGAAGCGCATGCGTGTCGGCCGTGGCCCCGGTTCGGGCAAGGGCAAGACCGCCGGTCGCGGCGTCAAGGGTCAGAAGTCGCGGACGGGCGTCAGCCTGCTGGGCTTCGAAGGCGGCCAGATGCCGCTGTACATGCGTATGCCCAAGCGCGGCTTCAACAATCCCAACGCGCTGAAGCTGGCTGAAGTGAACCTGTGGCGCCTGCAGGACGCCATCGACGCCGGCAAGCTGGACGCCAAGTCGGAAATCAAGGGCGACGCCCTGGTCGCCGCCGGCGTGATCCGTCGCGTCAAGGACGGCGTGCGCCTGCTGGGCACCGGCGAGATCAAGGCCAAGCTGAACCTGGTCGTCTGGTCGGCCACCTCGGGCGCCAAGAAGGCCATCGAAGCCGCCGGCGGTTCGGTCGTCGAGCAACGCATCGAAGCCGAAGCCAAGGCCGCCGCGCGCGTCGAGAAGCGCAACGCCGCCAAGGGCAAGGCCCCGGCCGCCAAGGCGCCGCAGGGCGACGCCAACAAGGTCTCGGCCCGCGCCAAGCGCGCCGCCGCCAAGGGCTAAGTCATGCGTCGTCGCGGCTGATTAGGTCGTGACCTGATTACATCTGCGACGACGAAACAACGGAAGCGGCCCTCGCATGAGGGCCGCTTTCCGCCTATCTGACGACTCAATCAGTCGTGGGGACGCATAATGGCTTCGGCCGCAGAACAACTCGCCGCCAATATGAACATCGGCTCGTTCGCGAAGGCGACCGAGCTGCACAAACGCCTGCTGTTCACGCTGGGCGCGCTTCTGGTCTATCGCATCGGCACCTATGTTCCGATCCCGGGCATCAACTCGCAGGCCTTCCTGCAGTTCTTCCAGGACCCGTCGGGCCAGCGCGGCATCCTGGACATGTTCAACATGTTCTCGGGCGGCGCGGTCGAGCGTATGGCCATCTTCGCCCTGAACGTGATGCCCTACATTTCGGCGTCGATCATCGTGCAGCTGATGGGCACGGTGTATCCGCCCTGGGAGAAGCTGAAGAAGGAAGGTGGCGAGAGCGGCCGCAAGCAGCTGAACCAGTACACCCGCTATCTGACGGTGTTTCTGGCGCTGGCGCAGTCGTTCGGCATCGCGGCCGGCCTGAACAGCACGGCGGGCCTGGTCGACAATCCGGGCATCTTCTTCATCGTCTCGACGGTCGTGACCCTGACCGGCGGCACCATGTTCCTGATGTGGCTGGGCGAGCAGGTGACGGCGCGCGGCGTCGGCAACGGCATTTCGCTGATCATCTTCGCCGGTATCGTGGCGGTCCTGCCGTCCACCATCGCGCGTCTGCTGGGCCTGGCCCAGCAAGGCCAGATGTCGGCCTTCGCCCTGTTGTTCATCGCCATCCTGGCCGTGGCCACCGTGGTCTTCATCGTCTTCATGGAACGCGCCCAGCGCCGTCTTCTGATCCAGTATCCGAAGCGCCAGGAAGGCAACCGGATGGCGGGCGGCGAGCGGTCGTTCCTGCCGCTGAAGGTCAACACCGCCGGCGTGATCCCGCCGATCTTCGCCTCGTCGCTGCTGATGCTGCCGACGACGGTGGCGACCATGACGGCCAACGCCGACCTGCCCAGCTGGATGAGCTGGCTGCCGCTGGTGACGGCGCAGCTGACGCACGGCCAGCCGCTGTTCATGGCGCTGTACGCCGCCCTGATCGTCTTCTTCTGCTTCTTCTACACCTCGATCACCTTCAATCCCGAGGACACGGCCGAGAACCTGCGGAAATACGGCGGCTTCCTGCCGGGCATCCGTCCGGGCAAGCGCACGGCGGAGTATCTGGACTATGTCCTGACCCGTCTGACGGTGATCGGCGCGGCCTACATCACCGCCGTCTGCCTTCTGCCGGAGTTCATCGTCAGCCAGTTCGGCAACAGCCTGTACTTTGGCGGAACGTCTATCTTGATCGTGGTCTCGGTGACGATGGACACTGTGGCCCAGATTCAGTCCCAACTGCTGGCGCACCAGTACGAAGGCCTGATCAAGAAGGCGAAGCTGCGTGGTCGTGGCGGTCGCGGCGCGCCCGCGCCGGTTCGCCGCTAAGTCTTAAGCTGACAGACGCCCAGGGGAGGGCTGAAGCATGAACTTGATCCTGTTCGGACCGCCGGCGGCGGGCAAGGGCACCCAGGCCAAGCGGCTGGTGGAAGAGAAGGGCATGGTCCAGCTCTCCACCGGCGACATGCTGCGGGCGGCCATCGCCTCCGGCTCGGAACTGGGGCTGAAGGTCAAGGATGTGCTGGCGCGCGGCGATCTGGTCACAGACGAGATCGTCATCGCCCTGATCGAGGATCGCCTGCCCGAGGCCGAGGCCGCCGGCGGCGCGATCTTCGACGGCTTCCCCCGCACCGTGGCCCAGGCCGAGGCCCTGGACGCCATGCTGGCCCAACGCGGCGCACAGATCGACGCCGTCGTTCGGCTGAAGGTCGATGACGCCGCCCTGACCGAACGGATCGCCAAACGGTTCGCCGAACAGGGGCGGCCCGACGACAATCCCGAATCCTTCAAGGTTCGGCTGGAGGCCTACAACCGCAACACCGCTCCGCTGCTTCCCTATTATGAAGCCCAGGGCAAGCTGACCGAGGCCGACGGCATGGGGTCGATCGACTCGGTCGCCAAGGCCATCGACGAAGCTCTGGCGTGACCAAAGCCGACCTCGGGCGTTAGACGTCCGATGAAGGACGACGACGCCAATCCGAACAAAAGGCGCGCCCGCAAACGCTGGCGCGCCTTCGCCGTTTTCTGCGCCGTCGCGGGCGTGCAGGCGGGGCTGTTCCTGCTGCTGGGGCAAGTCGACGGGCGGGCGCCGCAGGTTCCCGCCGTCGCCGAGCCGCCGTCGTTCGAAGTGGTGCTTTACGATCCGCCCCCGCCGCTGTCCGAACAGCCGCCTGCGCCTCAGACCGGGGGCGGGGCGCCCGCCGCGCCGTCGCGCATCCACACGCCCCCGCCGCCGAAACAGCCGCGTCCGCCCGAGCTGCCGGCGCCGCCCAAACCGGCCCCGACGCCCGCGCCCGTCGTCGGCGTCGCGCCCGCGCCGTCGCCCCAACCGGGCTTCGGCCAGGGCGGGCAGGGGAGCGGCGCCGGATCGGGCGTCGGATCGGGTTCGGGCCCCGGCAGCGGATCGACCGGACCGCGCCTGGTCATGGGGCCGACCATGGGCCAGATCCGCGCCAACCATCCGCCGGCCGCCCGCAGCCGCTATGGCCGCGCCGAGTTGTCCTGCGTCATCCGATTGGACAATCGACTGGACGACTGCCGCGTGGTGAACGAAACGCCGCCGGGCCTGGGTTTCGGCGTGGCGGGGCTTCAGGTGTCGGGCTTCTTCCGCTTCCAGCCGCCGACCGAGGACGGCCGCCCGGTTGAGGGCCAGCGTGTCACCGTCGGGGTCGATTTCGGCCGGCCGCCGCGCTGATCCACGGCAGACGTTGACGGCCTGTGAATCATCTGTATAAGGGCGCCTTCCCGCGAAGGGCGCCACGCTCCTGGTTTGTTAACCGGAGCGTTTGTTGCGTCTGACTAACGCGTATCTGGAGAATTTCGTGGCCCGTATTGCTGGCGTCAACATCCCGACCAACAAGCGCGTGGAAATCGCGCTTCAGTACATCCATGGCATCGGCCCCGCCGCCGCCAAGGACATCACCTCGAAGGTGGGCATCGAGCCCGCCCGTCGCGTGAACCAGCTGACGGACGCCGAAGTCCTGTCGATCCGCGAAACGATCGACAAGGATCACACGGTCGAGGGCGACCTGCGCCGCGAGACGTCGATGAACATCAAGCGTCTGATGGACCTGGCCTGCTATCGCGGCCTGCGTCACCGCAAGGGCCTGCCGGTCCGCGGTCAGCGCACCCACACCAACGCTCGCACCCGCAAGGGTCCGGCCAAGCCGATCGCCGGCAAGAAGAAGTAAGAGAGAGCTGACCGATGGCCAAGGAACCGGGTCGCGTAAAGCGCCGCGAACGCAAGAACATCACCTCGGGCGTCGCCCACGTGAACGCCAGCTTCAACAACACGATGGTCACCATCACCGACGCGCAAGGAAACGCGATTTCCTGGTCGTCGGCGGGTCACATGGGCTTCAAGGGTTCGCGTAAATCGACCCCCTACGCCGCCCAGATGGCTGCGGAAGACGCCGGCAAGAAGGCTCAGGAACATGGCCTGAAGACGCTGGAAGTGAACGTCTCGGGTCCGGGTTCCGGCCGTGAATCGGCCCTGCGCGCCCTGCAGGCCGTCGGTCTGACGATCACGACCATCCGCGACGTCACGCCGATGCCGCACAACGGTTGCCGTCCGCCCAAGCGTCGTCGCGTCTGATCGCGACTAGGTTTCAGGCACACCCCATCTCCGTCGGCTCCACCATGGCCTCGTCGACAAGGCCGGAGCCGACGAAACCCGTTCGAGGGACAAAATGATCGAAAGAAACTGGCAAGAGCTGATCCGTCCCGAGAAGCCCCAGATCGAGACCGGCTCCGACGCCCAGCGCAAGGCGCGCCTGGTGGCCGAGCCTCTTGAGCGTGGCTTCGGCGTGACGCTCGGCAACGCGCTCCGCCGCGTTCTGCTGTCCTCGCTGCAAGGCGCGGCGGTCACGGCCATCCAGATCGACGGCGTGGTCCATGAGTTCTCGTCGCTGGAAGGCGTGCGCGAAGACGTGGTCGACATCGTTCTGAACATCAAGCAACTGGCGCTGCGTATGCACGCCGAAGGCCCCAAGCGCATGACCCTGCGCGCCACGGGCCCCGGCGCGGTGACGGCCGGCCAGATCGACGTGCCGGCGGACATCGAGGTTCTGAACCCCGATCACGTCATCTGCACGCTGGACGACGGCGCCTCGGTGCGCATGGAACTGACCGTCCAGAACGGCAAGGGCTATGTCGCCGCTGAACTGAACCGCCCGGAAGACGCCCCCATCGGCCTGATCGCCGTGGATGCGCTGTATTCGCCGGTCAAGAAGGTGGCCTATCGCGTCGAGCCGACCCGTCAGGGCCAGTCGCTGGACTATGACAAGCTGCTGCTGGAAGTCGAAACCAACGGCGCGGTGACGCCTGTGGACGCCGTGGCCTATGCCGCGCGCATCCTGCAGGACCAACTGCAGATCTTCATCACCTTCGAGGAGCCCAAGAAGGCTGTCGAGCAGTCGGACGGCAAGCCCGACCTGCCCTTCAACCCGGCGCTGCTGAAGAAGGTGGACGAGCTGGAGTTGTCGGTCCGTTCGGCCAACTGCCTGAAGAACGACAACATCGTCTATATCGGCGACCTGATCCAGAAGACCGAGGGCGAAATGCTTCGCACCCCGAACTTCGGCCGCAAGTCGCTGAACGAGATCAAGGAAGTTCTCGCGACGATGGGCCTCAGCCTCGGCATGGACGTGCCGAACTGGCCGCCCGAAAACATCGAAGATCTGGCCAAGAAGTTCGACGACCAGATCTAAGTTCAACCCTCCGCCCGTCTCCTCTCGGGGAGAATGTCGGGGCGGTTAGAAGATTACGGGCCTAGGTCTCCGATCAGGAGATACCGGGCCCGGAGTAGGAGAGACCCTGATGCGCCACGGCGCCGCCCATCGTAAACTCGGTCGCACGACCAGCCACCGCACCGCCATGTTCGCGAACATGGCCGCCTCGCTGATCAAGCACGAGCAAATCACCACGACCCTGCCCAAGGCCAAGGAACTGCGTCCCTTCGTCGAGAAGCTGGTCACTCTGGCCAAGAAGGGCGATCTGCACGCTCGTCGTCAGGCCATCAGCCAGGTCCGCGACGTGCCGCAGGTCGGCAAGCTGTTCGAAACCCTGGGCCCGCGCTACAGCGAGCGCAACGGCGGCTACATCCGCATCATGAAGGCCGGTTTCCGTCACGGCGACAACGCCCCGATGGCCGTGATCGAGTTCGTCGATCGCGACGTCGAAGCCAAGGGCAAGGACTCCGGTCCCGTCCTGGCCTATGAAGGCGACGAAGACTAAGTCTTGGTCCCACAGACCAGACGCCGAAAGGGCGGTCGGAGCGATCCGGCCGCCCTTTTGCGTTGTCGGCGTTTTGGCTTGGGATGGCTCAACTGTCGGCGCGGATTACGCCCCCATGGAGAAGCGGCTCCAAGTTCAATAGACATCTGGCCTGATAACGTCATTTCGGGGCGTCCGAAGGACGAACCCGGAACCCAGGAGGCTGGCATCAGGCATTGGATGCGTTCAGCAGCGCGACTGTGGCCCTGGGTTCCGGGTTCTTCGCTTCGCTCAGCCCCGGAATGACGAGCCGAGACGCCTCTCTTCACGAATGTCCATTTGACCTAGCCGTCCAGAATGGCCGCTAGGGCCATGAGCCAGATGACGACGATGCACAGACCATAGGCGATCTGCTCCAGCAGGGGACGGCACGGCGGGCGGGGCGGAGGATCGAGGTGCGACATCGGCCAGGTTGAAGCCGATAGGCGCGTGTCGTGAAATCGATTATGCGGTGAAGGCTGTGTGAGGGGAGATCACATGACGGGCCGTGCGCCGCCACCGCTGAATGCGCTGCGAACCTTCGAGGTCTTTGCGCGCCACGCCAGTATGACGCGGGCGGCGGCCGAACTGTGCGTCACCCACGGGGCGGTCAGCCGCCAGATCGCCGCGCTTCAGGACGCCCTTGGCGTGCGGCTGGTCAGCGGGCCGCGTCATGCTCTGACGTTGACCGAGGCCGGGCGGCGGCTGGCCGATCAACTGACGCCCGCCTTCGGCGCGATCACGGACGCGGTGACCCAGGCGCGGGGCGAGGCGGTGCGCGAGATCGAGATTTCCTGCCTAGGCACCTTTGCTTTGAAATGGCTGATCCCGCGCCTGCCGGGCTTTCTGGACGCCCATCCCGAGATCAGGGTGCGGCTGTCGGAATCCTATCTGCCGGTCGATTTTCGCCGGGATCGGTTCGACGGCGCCATCCGCATCGTGGAGCCGGACCAGCGCCACGCCCGCACCGAAAGCACCCGGTTTCTGTCCCAGTATCAGGGGCCGGTGGGCGCGCCGGAGCTGATGAGCCGATGGGCGACATTACGGGCGCTGGGCGCGGCGCCGCGCCTTCGCTCGGCGACCTTCCGTCAGGCGTGGGCGGTGTGGGCCGATCTGGCGGGTGTGACGCTGGGCGAGGCGCCGGAGCGGGAGTTCGCCCACAACCATTCGCTGGTCGAGGCGGCCGCCTCGGGCTTGGGCGTGGCCATTGCGCCCTGGGCGTTTGTCGCGCCCGACGTCATGGCGGGGCGGCTGGTCGCGCCGTTCGGCTTCGTGGAGCGAAAGTCGTGGTTCGCCTTCCTGCGGCCGGAGGGGCGTCGCGACGCCGCCGTGGACGCCTTCCGCGACTGGCTGGTCGCGGAAGGCGAACGCAGCCCCCCGCCGCCTATTCCTTTGACAGGTCCTGGGTGTTGAACCAGGCCACGGCCGCCGCGAAGGGAACCGCGATCCACAGGGCCAGGCCGAGCAAGCCTTTCACCACCGCATGATCGGGCAGTTCGGCCGCCGCCGCACCCCCCTGAACGGCGCCCTTCAGCAGGTCGGTCGCCATGCCGGGGGACAGCAAAGGCAGCAGCCAGCCGTCGGGCATGACGCCCATGGGCATCAGGATCTGCGGCAGGAAGAACTGGCCCACGCCGATCACCAGCGGCGCGAACAGGGCGGCCAGCAGCGACCGCGTCATCACTGCCGCCAGCAGGCCCAGCAGGGTGAACTGCAGGATGCGCGCCCAGCCGGTCAGGCCCAGCAGGCCGAAATCGGCAGCGGCGTCGCCCGTCATCGTGAAGGTGAGCGAACGGCCGAACACCGCCGCCTGGATCAGACTGGCGATGACGTCGGAGATAAGGGCGGCGAAGGTCGCCAGCAGGATCAACAGGGCTGTGACCGCCACCTTGCCGGCGACCAGGTTCGTGCGCGTGTTGCGCGCGCTGATCAGTCGCCAGGTCTCCCAGCGATAGTCGCCGGCGTAGATGGTCGCCGCCCCGATCAGGACGAACATCAGTATGGCCGGATTGGCGAAATCGCCGGCGCTCTTGACCAGGGTCAGGCCCAGATCCAGCGGGCCGCCCTTCAGGACTTCCGGCGGCAGCTTGCCGGCCAGCTTGGCCATGTTGGCCTTGGCGACCACGAAGCCGAGCGTGGACAGAAGGACGCCGATGATCGGCACGAACAGCACGCTCCAGAACAGGGCGGTGCGGTTGCGCGACAGGCGATAGGTTTCGGATCGGATCGCGTCAGCCAGCACGGTTTTGCTCCTGCACGCCGGTCCAGCCGGTCTCGCTCATGAAGACGTCTTCCAGGTCGGCGCCGATCCAGCGGGCCTCCTCGATGTCGACGCCGTTTTCGACCAGGGCCTTGATCAGGGCGGGGGCCTCGGCGCGGGGGGCTGTGGCCAGAAGCGCGTCGCCGTCCAGCGTAGCGCGCTCGCCCAGCACGGCCATGGCCTTGGCCAGGGGGGTGACGGACAGACGCAGGCGCTCGCCCGAGGCGGTCAGGTCGGAAACCCGGCCCTCGGTGATGACCTTGCCCTTGTTGAAGATGGCCACGCGGTCGCAGACGCGCTGGACCTCCTGAAGCTGGTGGCTGGCCAGGATGACGGTCACGCCGTCGTTGTCGGCCAGACTGCGGATCAGGGCGCGCATTTCCTGGATGCCGGGCGGGTCCATGCCGCTGGTCGGTTCATCCAGAATGACCAGATCGGGCTTGGTCATCAGGGCGGCGGCGACGCCTAGGCGTTGCAGCATGCCGACCGAAAACCCCTTCACGCGCCGGTTCGCGGCCTCGGCCAGTCCGACGCGCTGGAGCCAGTTGTCGATCTCGGCGCCGCTGACGCCGCCGTGGGCCTGGGCCAGCCAGACCAGCACCTGGCGCGCGGTCATGAAGGGCGGGAAACGCGGCGTCTCGATCATGGAGCCCATGCGGCGCATCGCCGCCGGATCGCCGATGCGACCGCCCATCACCGTGGCCTGGCCCTCGGTCGGGCGAATCAGACCCAGCAGGGTGCGGAACAGGGTCGACTTGCCCGCCCCATTGGGGCCCAGCACCCCGTAAACCCCGCCGCGCGGGATCGACAGGGTCAGACCGTCCAGAGCCTTCACGGCCCCATAGGTCTTGGTGAGGCCGCGGATTTCGATGACGGTGTCCATGATGCAAGCTTGGCGCGAGAACGCCGTTCCCACAAGCCGTCGTGCGGCTGTCGCGCATTAAGTTTAGGCAATCGTTTCGTGTCGTCTTCGAGGTCGCCCATGTTTCGTTTCCCGCTCGCCGGTCTGATCGTCGCCGTCGCCCTGGCCCTGTCTTCGTGCGCCGGAACCCCGACGGGGCAGAGCCCGCAGGCCGCGGTCGATGCGGCGGTTCAGGCGGCGCGGCCGGATCGGGTGATCCTGATCTCCATCGACGGATTCCGGCCGGATTATCTGGGCAAGGGTCAGACGCCGGTGCTGGACGGCCTGGTGGCGACGGGCGCGTTCGGGCCGATGCGGCCGTCCTTCCCCAGCGTGACCTTCCCCAACCACTATACGCTGGTGACGGGGCTGCATCCCGACCATCACGGCGTGGTGGCCAACCGCTTCACCGACGCGCGGCTGGGCGTCTTCACCATGGCCAGCAAGGAGAGCGGCTTCTGGGATCAGGGCGAGCCGATCTGGGTCACGGCCGAGAAGGCGGGCATCCGTACCGGAACCCTGTTCTGGCCGGGATCGGAGGTCGAGATTCGCGGCGTGCGCCCCAGCCATTGGGCGCCGTTCGATCAGGGGATGCCGGGCGATGCGCGGGTGGACCGGGTGCTGTCGTGGCTGGACCTGCCGGCGGACCAGCGGCCCAGACTGGAGACCCTGTATTTCGACATCGTCGACACCGCTGGCCATCGTAACGGGCCGGATGCGCCGGAGACGCGCGCCGCCGTCGCCTCGGTCGATGCGTCGATCGGGCGGTTGATCGAGGGGTTGAAGGCCAGGGGGCTGTACGACCGGACGATGCTGGTGGTGGTGTCCGATCACGGCATGGCGGCGACCTCGCCCGACCGGGTGATCTGGCTGGACGACATCCTCGATCCGGCGGCGCTGAAGATCGGCTATGGCGGGGCGGTGCTGACCGCCGATCCGACGCCCGGCCGCGAGGCGGAGGTGCAGCAGAAGCTGATCGGTCGGCATCCGCACATGGAATGCTGGAACAAGGCCGATGTGCCGGCGCGTCTGGTCTATGGCTCCAACCCGCGCGTGGGCCGGATCGTCTGTCTGGTCGAGACGGGCTGGCTGACCGCGACGCGCGACCGGCCCGTGACCCGTGCGGGCGGGGCGCACGGATACGACAATCAGGCGCCGGAGATGGCGGCCCTCTTCGTCGCCCACGGGCCGGGCGTGGCGGCGGGACGTCGTCTGAGCGATCTGGACAGCGTGGACGTCCAGCCGTTCCTGGCGCGGATGCTGGGGATTTCGGCGCCGGTTGGCGACGGCCGGCCCGAGGACACCCTGGCCGTCACCCGGCCCTGATCGGCGGCGGATTGGCGCGCGAGAGATTCCAGCGCACAATGACCCCTGCACACGCGGGGAGGCGGCAATGCGCAAGGGTCTGTGGGTCGCGACGGTTTCGGTCGCCTGTCTGATCGCGCCGGTCGCGGTGGCCGATGCGACCGCCACGGCGGCGACCCTGGCCCTGATCGCCAATCCCCAGGTCTGCGGCCGGGTGGGCGCGGTCGGCGATGTCCAGCCGACGGCCGACATGGTCATGGTGCCCGGCTTCGGCAGCGACGGCTTTGTGGTCGACGCCAGCACGCCCGAGGCCCAGGCCTGGTTCGACTATGGCGTGCGTCTGCGCTGGGCGTTCGAACATTCGGAATCGGTGCGCGCCTTCCGAAAGGCGCGACAGCTGGACCCGTCGTGCGGCATGTGCGCCTGGGGCGAGGCCTGGGCCATCGGGCCGAACCTGAACGGGGGCGGGAGCGACTCCGAATCCATCGCCACCGGCCTGCGGGTCGCGCGCGAGGCCCGGCGGCTGGCCCGCGACGCGACGCCGGTGCAGCGACAGATGATCGACGCCCTGATCCAACGCTATTCCGGTCGGGAACAGACCCGCGCCCTGCGGTTCGCGCGCGCCATGGACCGGATCGCCAAACGCCATCCCGGCGACGTCTCCATCGCCAACATCGCCGCCGACGCCTGGATGCTGCAGCCCGAGGGCGAGTGGTGGGACAAGAACGGCAAGGCGACCGACCCGGCCGTGACGCGCGCCATGAGGATTCTGGAACACGCCCTGACGGTCAAGCCGAACGATCCCGGCGCCATCCACCTGTATATCCACCTGACCGAATGGTCGGACGATCCGCACCGCGCCCTGGCCTATGGCGAGCGGCTGGCGCTGCTGGCGCCGGGGGCCAGTCATCTGGTGCATATGCCGTCGCACACCTTCTATCGGGTCGGACGCTACAAGGACGCGATGATGTCCAACGTCCAGGCCGTGGCGCTGGACAAGAACTACGACCGGCTGGTCGGACCGCCCGGCGGCGTTCGCGGCATGCGGCTGCACGCCCACAACATCCATTTCGGCATGGGCGGCGCCCTGATGGCGGGCGGGGCCGAGAAGGGGCTGGAGCTGGCCGACTGGTATATGGCCACCTATCCGCAACTGCTGGCCGCGCCCGACGCGGGCGAGGACGGCTACTGGACCTATCGCCAGATCATGGCGGCGGACGCCTATGCCCTGTACGGCCGGTTCGGCGCGGCGGCCCAGGTCGCGGCCTTGCCGGAGCCGGACGCGGGACGGCCGTTGATGCGGGTGGGCTGGCGCTATGCGCGGGGCGAGGCGGCGGCCCGACGCGGCGATGCGCGCGCGGTGCAGGCCGAGGCGGCGGGCATCGCCGCCCTGCTGGCCGACAAGGCGTTCAAGGGGCCGATGGCGGATCGCCAGACCGGCTTCGCCGAACTGTTCCAGAAGGTGCTGGAGGGACGGGCGACCATGATCGACCGCGATTATCCCGCCGCCATCGCCGCTTACGGCCGGGCCGCTGAAATCCAGGCGATGAACCCCGAGGGCGGCGACCCGCCGATGATCTGGTATCCCACCCGCCGCAGCCTGGCGGCGGCCCTGTTGGCGTCGGGCGACGCGGCGGGGGCCAAGGCCAAGATCGGCGAACTGCTGAAGGATTGGCCGAACGATCCCTACAGCTACTATGTCCTCTACCGCGCCGAACAGGCGCTGGGCGACGAGGCGGCGGCGAACGACGCCCTGCGCCACGCGGGCGTCGAATGGATCGGCGGCCGGATGAGCCTGGCCGAGGCGTAAGTTCAATCGGCACTCTATAGCCGTCATTCCGGGGCTGAGCGGAGCGAAGAACCCGGACCCGAAGGGCGGGGATGGTATTTTAACGACCCAAGGCGAAGACGGACGGCACGTCGCAACGCCAGGTCTTCAGCCGCAGGGTGATGGCGAAGGCCTCGATCTGCGACAGCACGCCCAGACAGAAGGTCAGCCACAGCAGTCCATCGGCCTGGCCAGACACGAACAACTGGACGAACAGCGCCCACAGACACAGGCAGAACAGTTTGGACAGCCAGTGATGCGGCGAGGCCTCTCGCCGAAAGCGGGCGAAGCTGACGGCGTGATTGACGGCCTCCAGCCCCAGCAGCGCCAGAACGAGCGGTCCCACGACGGCGGCCAGCGCGGGATGCATCAGCCACAGGGCCAGCGCCGCGCCCAGCCAGAAGATCACGTCCGCCCGCCCGTCCCAGCGTCGAAGCGTCGTCGTGACCACCTTCAGCCGCCGCGCCACGACGCCGTCGAAGATGTCCGACAACACCGCCAGCGACAGCAGGACCGCCGCGGCCCCGCCCGCCTGCGGCGCGATCAGCGACAGGCCGACCAGCGCAGGCGCGCACAGCAGCCGGAAGACGACCAGAGCCCAGGGCAGCCGTTTCAGCATCGGCAGAATCAGCGTTTGGCGGCCTCGATCATCTTGCCGATTTCGGCGGGGTCGATGCTGGCGGCGGCCTTGCCGTTGACGAAGAAGGTGGGCGTGCCTTGCAGGCGCAGGGCGGCGGCCGTGGTGTGGATGTCGGCGATGTGGCGGGTGGTCTCGGGCGAGGCGAGGGTCGCCTTGGCGCGGGTCATGTCCACGCCGTGGGCGGCCAGGATGGCGTCGATGGACGCCAGGGTCAGGGCGCGCTCGTTCATCAGCGCGTCGTAAACCTCAAGATACTTGCCCTGCTGGTGCGCGGCCAGGGCGGCGCGGGCGGCGTATTGCGAGGTGATGTCGTCGCCCCGGTCCAGAATCGGCCAGTCCTTGAAGACGAAACGAACCTCCGGGTGGGCGGCCATCAGGGCGCGGTAGTCATGGGCCACGGCCTTGCAGCCGGGGCAGCGGAAGTCGAAGAATTCGATCACCGTCACCTTGGCGTCCGCCGGGCCGAAGGCCGGGTCGCGACTGTCGGGCGCCAGGAGGCCGGCGTTGGCGGCGGCGGCGGCGTTGGTCTCGTCCACGCGCGCCTGACCCTCCTTGGCCTGAAGCGCCTGGCTGGCCTCCTGCAACACCTCGGGGTGTTCCAGCAGATAGGCGCGGACGTTGGACCCGCCGGTGAAATAGGGGGCGGCGGCCAGACCCAGGGCGACGACGGACAGGCCCAGGGCGACATAGCCGGCGCGCGCGCCGCTGAAGACGCCCGACGTCTTCGGTTCGGATGCGGCCTTGGTCTCGGGGGCGGGCGCGTTGGCGTCGTCGGTCATGAAGTCTCGCAGTCGGAAAAGGTCAGTTCAGGGTCGTGGGACGACGTGCGGCCTCGCGCTGGTCGAGGTCGCGCAGATCGTCGGGCGTGGCGCCCGAGGCCAAGACGATGTCCACCGCCCGGCGCCATTCGATGGAATGCGGGTCCAGCATGGAGCGGGCGCGCAGAGCGAACTGGGTCGCCTGTTTCTCGTCGCCCCCGGCGAAATAGTATTCGGCCGAGGCCAGACGGGCCTCGCCCTCCTTGCCCTGGGAGGCGTAGGCCTGGGCCAGCAGGCGCCAGGCCATGGTGTTGTCCTTCTCGGCGACGACGGCGCGTTTCAGCTGGTCGATGGCCTCGTCCAGATTGGCCTTGTCGTTGGTTTCGATCAGGGCGTGGGCCAGGTTGATGCGCAGCAGAGGGGCCTCGGGCTTCAGTCGCACGGCCTCGCGGTGGGCGGCGACGGCCTCGGCCGGGCGGCCTTCCTCGAACAGGATCTGACCCTTCAGTTCCTGGAAATAGGGATTGGCCACGTCGCCGGCGATCAGAGCGTCCACAGCCGCCAGGGCCTTGTCCGTCTGGCCGTCGCGATACCAGGCGATGGCGCGGGCGTAGCGGCCGGGCAGGGAGACGTCGGTGGAGGGATAGTCCCTCAGCGTCGCACTGGGCGCGTCCATGAAGGCGTGGATCTTGGCCAGGATCAGCGCGTGCTGGGCCACCCGTTCGGGGCTGTCGCGATGATCGTAGTGCGGCTGTTCCTGCACGTAGCGGCGCAGGCTTTCGATGCGCTGGGACGACAGGGGGTGGCTGCGGAAATAGGGATAGCGGCGCGCGTCGGAGAAGACCTCCTGCGAGCGGAAGTTGTCGAAGAAGGACACCAGCCCCGCGCCGGATTCGCCAGCCGCCTCCAGCCCGCGCGCGCCGGTCAGATCGGCCTCGCCCTCCTGGCCCTGCATATAGCGCAGGGCGCCCAGCGCGCCAAAATACTGGCTGGAGCCCAAGAGGGCCACGCCGGCGTCGGGCGCGCCGGCCGCGATGGCCAGGGCGCCCAGGGCCATGGTCATGAACATCGGCTGTTTGCCGGCGTTCTGGGCGCCGTCGCGCAGGGTGTGGCGGTTCTTGATGTGGCCCGCCTCGTGCGCCATCACGCCCAGCAGTTCGTTCGGCGTCTTGGTGCGCAGGATCAGGCCGGTGTTGACGCCCATGATCCGCCCGCGCGTGGCGAAGGCGTTCAGGTCGTCGTCATTGACCAGGATGACCTGGATGTCGGACGGGTTCAGTCCCATGGCCGTAAAGACCGGGTCGGCCCATTCGCGCACGATGCCCTCGACCTCGGTGTCGCGGATCAGGCTCTGTGCGGCGGCCTGGCCGGCGACGGAGAGGGCCATCAAGGCCGTCGCCGCCGCCGCCAGAAGACGGGATGCAGATCGGGGAAGCCACCTCATGGCTGAACTCCAATAGCGACCGGCCCCCGCCTGCATCCTGACAGTCTAATCGTGACCGATCAGCGGCGCCACCATCCGCGTTTCGGCTTTTCGGGCGGCGCGACGATCTGGTTGGGATCTTCGGCGATGATGGCCTCGACGTCGATCTCCGGCTTGGGCGCGACGAAGGGTTCGGCCAGGACGGCGGGCGACGGCTCGACCGGCGCGATCTCGACCGTTTCGGAGACCAGCGCCTCTTGCGGGGTCACGTCCAGTTCGGCGGGTTCGCCCTCGACCGTCGCCTCGTTCGGCTCGATGGCCGTGTCGGGGTGCGGCTCTGTCGCGATCTCGACGCTGGCGCTGGCCGACTTGCGGCGCACGCGGCGACGCTGAGGCTCGGGCGCGACGACGGGCGGGGCGGCCTCGACGGCTTCGGCGGCCGGTTCGACCATGACCGCCATCGGCGTCTCGGGCGAGCCGTCAGGCGGCATGCCTTCGTTTGTGGCGCGGCTCTCGACCTTGATCTCATGCGCCGCGCCGGCCTCGCCGCCACGACCCCGGCCGCGACGACGACGGCGACGCGAACGGCCGCCTTCCTCGTTGGACGCTTCGTCGTTGGACGCGCCGACCGTGGCGGCCAGGGTCTCGACGCCGGCGTCGGCGGTCGGGCGTTCGGCCCGCTCGGGACGCTCGGGACGCTCGCCGCGACCTTCGTTTCGGCCGGGATTCAGCGGGTCGAACCAGACATAGGGATCGTCCAGCGACGGCGTGCGGCCGCGCACCCAGGTATAGACGTCGCGCTCTCCGTCCTCGCGCATCCGGCGACCGCCGCGACGGCCGCGACGGCGGCGACGGCCGTTCTCGTCATCCTCGTCGTCCGAGGCGTCGTCGACCGCGACGGCGTCCACGGCCTCGTCGTCGCGCCGACCGCCGCGACGGCGGCGACGGTTGCGGCCGCGACCGTTTCCGTCGTGACGCTCCGAGCGTTCGCGCGGTTCGTCGTCGTCGCTGTCCTCGCGCTCCAGCGCGTCCTCGTCTTCGTCCTCGTCGTCGGCGACGATCTCCTCGTCCTCGTCGTCCTCTTCGTCCTCATAGAGGGAGGCGTCGAAGTCGTCGTTCAGATCGGGCATCTCGATCTCGGGCGCGACGAAGTCCTCGTTGGTCTCGGTGCGCTCGATAGTGTGTTCGCCCTGGCCCAGGCTGTCGTCGATCTGGACGATGACGTTCAGGCCGCGACGTTCCAGCAGCGCCTGCAGATAGGCGCGCTTGTGGTTCAGGATATAGAGGCCGACGGCGGTGCAGACCTTCAGCACCACAACGCCCGCGCCGTTCTTGCCGGCCTCGATGTCGACGGCCCGCAGGGTCATCAGGGCGGCGGATTCGGCCGAGCGGATGCGGCCGGTGCCCTGGCAGTGGGGGCAGGCCTCGGTGGCGCCCTCGATCACGCCCAGGCGGCGACGCTGGCGGCTGATCTCCATCAGGCCGAACGGCGAGATGCGGCCCATCTGGATGCGGGCGCGGTCGGACGACAGGGCGTCCTTCAGCACCTTCTCCACGGCGCGGTTGTTCTTGCCCTCGTCCATGTCGATGAAGTCGATGACGACCAGGCCGGCGAGGTCGCGCAGGCGCAGCTGGCGGGCCGCCTCGACGGCGGCCTCCATGTTGGTCTTGAACGCCGTCTGTTCGACGTTGCGTTCCTTGGTGGCGCGGCCCGAGTTGACGTCGATGGCGACCAGCGCCTCGGTCTGGTTGATGACCAGATAGCCGCCGGATTTCAGCGGCACGACCGGCTGGTGGATCTGGGTCAGCAGTTCCTCGATGCCGTTGGCCGCGAACAGCGGACGCGAGCCGCGATACAGGTGAACCTTCTTGGCCTGGGCGGGCATCAGCACGCGCATGAAGTCGCGCGCTTCCTTGAAGCCCTCGACGCCCTCGACCTGGATGCCGTCGAAGTCCTTGTCGAACATGTCGCGCACGGCGCGGCGGACCAGATTCTCTTCCTCGTAGATCACCGAGGGGGCGTGAGAGGCGAGGGTGGTCTCGCGGATCGTCTCCCACAGGCGCAGCAGATACTGATAGTCGCGCTTGATCTCGGCCTTGGTGCGCTTGGCGCCGGCCGTGCGGATGATCAGGCCCATGCCCTTGGGCACGTCCAGGGCCGCGACGGCGCTCTTCAGGCGGCGACGGTCCGAGGTGTTGGTGATCTTGCGGCTGATGCCGCCGCCCTTGCCGGTGTTGGGCATCAGCACGCAGTAGCGGCCGGCCAGCGACAGCCAGGTGGTCAGGGCCGCGCCCTTGGCGCCGCGCTCATCCTTGACGACTTGAACCAGCAGGATCTGGCGGCGCTTGATGACGTCCTGAATCTTGTAGCGACGCATCAAACGGCGCTTCAGCCGCTCCTCGTCGGCCAGGGCGGCGTCGGGATCGACGTCGTCGCCGGTCGATTCGCGATCCAGATCGTCTTCGTCCTCGTCGTCGTGCGCCTCGGCCATGATGGCTTCGCGGTCGGCGACGGGGATCTGGTAGTAGTCCGGGTGGATTTCGTTGAAGGCCAGGAAGCCGTGGCGATTGCCGCCGTATTCGACGAAGGCGGCCTGAAGGCTGGGCTCTACGCGCGTGACCTTGGCGAGGTAGATGTTGCCGCGAAGCTGGCGCTTCGCACGGGATTCGAAATCGAATTCCTCAATCTGGCGTCCGTCCACGATGGCGACCCGGGTTTCCTCCGGGTGGGCCGCGTCGATCAGCATTGTCTTTGACATGGAATATCTCTCTCTGGCGCGCGCTGGCCCGCCCTCCCAGGAAACTGGGCAGGGTCGTGGCGGCTCGCCGAACGGGGAAAGGGGCCAAGGCATGCAACATCCCCTCGCGAAGTGCGAGTGCGGCAAGTTGCTGCCGACGAGGTGTGCAGGCGGGTTGGCCCATGAGGTTATGTTCATCCGGGGTTCAAGCGCTCCGTTCAAAGGAGCGTCTCGAACCCTTTCGTCAGATCGACGGCTAGGCCGGACGATCATCGGAATGAGTTGAAAGTCAGCGCTGCGGGGAGTGCGCGTCTAAAGTCGCACTGGACGATGACGCGATCGATCGCAACTATTACACAATAGGCGCCATTCAAAGGAAATGCAAAATGATTGAGGGCTTTGAATATGTGGAGAGGGTTCGCGCAGAGGGTGTTGATGCACCGCATTGGGGTGTATCAATGTGCAGCGTGATTATGGTTGGAGATCGGCATGTTTGGTGATGATACGGGCGATGTCCGGGTGAGAGAGTTGCTAGGCGGCGCCCTTGAGGGGCGGCTGCCGCCGGTTGAAATTTCTCGTGTCTGTAAGATGTGTGGCGATGCTGCTGATTATTTTTTTAGCGTAGATTTTTCAAAAAACTCATGTGGCATTGCTACTGGACAGTATGGTGTGGCCGTTAATCATTACAGATGTGTGGTGTGCGAGCACATATTCACTGACTTTTGTGATGATTGGTCTCATGAAGATTTCACACAAAACATTTATAACGATCATTATGCTGTTTATGATCCCGAGTATGACGGAACACGGTCAAGATTTATTTCGAGTATAATATTCAATCGCGCGGGTGATTTAATTCCAAATTTGTCGATGCTTGATTTTGGTTCCGGCCGAGGCGTTCTTGAGCAGGAAATGAATCGTTATGGCATTCGGGATATTGCTAGCTATGATCCCTATGCTGGCGGTGACATGCCGGATAGAAAATTTGACATTGTATCAGCGTACGAGGTCCTTGAGCATAGTCCGGACCCTAGGGGGACAATTAACCTGATGTCATCAGCGATGTCAGAAGGTGGGGTTATGTTCTTCAGTCAAGAATATATACCAGATAATATTGCAGATTTAAGAGATAATTGGAAATATTTTGGGCCGAGGAATGGTCATATTTCATTTTTTTCTGCAAATACGATAGATGTGTTTTGTCGAAAAAATAATTTTCAATACAGAATATGTGATTGGGGTTTCTTTATTTGGCGTAATCATCTTTCCTCTATGGCCAAGAGGTATGTAGATAGGTTTCAAGTTCTCGCCGTTCCTTTGACTCTGGATCATCTGCCCCTTATGAGGGGGGTGAGTGGTTGGCACGGGCTGGAAGAAGCGGATGACAGATATTTTCGTTGGAGCGCCAAAGAAAAGGTCCCTCTCGGTTTTCAAGAGCTTCCAGCAAAACGTACTCGCATATCGTTTCCTGTTCTGATGGCGATCAGCGATGAGCACTGGGAGGGGGTGTCTCTTCAAGTCGGAGAGAAGCTGTTCCCCATGGTCAGGGTCGAGAACCGCCTTGAGGGGTGGGTCGAGTGTGAAACTCCGGGTCGTGAATTCATGTGGCTGATCACGCGCCCGCCCCTGCGTCCCTGTGAGGTCGGTATGGGCGCTGATGCTCGTCCGTTGGGGCTTGCGGTGTTTGTCGGAGATGAGGCGGATTGGACGGTCGGATAGGCGGGGGCTTATTAGGCGATCTGCGCTCATGAATATCCGGATTGTTATGTCCTTCTGGTTTTTGGCCGAGCACCGAAGAACGCCGAATATTTTAGTGTTCGCCTTAACCCCCTGAATACGAGAGCCGGGCGATAAGGCGGCTCAGTAAACGGTGGTGGGTTCGTCGTCGGGATGAGCGGTCGCTTTTTGTCGGGAGTTGCACGCTGGGGCGCGAAGGAATGGGCGATGACCGCCCTGGCCTTCGTGGTCATGTGCATCGTCGGGCTGTTCGGCACGCGCGGTCTGGCCTGGGGCGCGCAGGGCGATGTCCTCAGCGTGCGCTTCGGCGCCGACGGCGACCGGACCCGCGTGGTCATCGATCTGGAAAAGGCGGCGCAGGGCCGGGTGGTCGACGCCGGCGGCGAGGGGCGCGTGACCCTGGCTCTGAACGGCGTGGCGACGGGGCGGGGCCTGAACGGCGACGGATCGGGCCTGGTGCGGTCCTACGCCGTGTCCGCGTCGGGCGGATCGTCGCGCGTGCAGCTGGAGCTGGCGCGCGGCAGCGAGATCGAACGCCGCTTCCTGCTGCCGCCCGGCGACGGAGTCAGCCACTATCGCTATGTCATCGACCTGAAGGCGGTGGGCGGTGCCGTCGCCGCCGCCCGCGCGCCCTCGCCATCGGCCCCGCCGCCCGCGCCGCGCCGGGCCGGAAAGCCGCTGATCGTCATCGACGCCGGTCATGGCGGAAACGATCCGGGCGCCAGCGGCGCCGGCGCGCGCGAGAAGACCGTCACCCTGGCCGCCGCCCTGGCGCTGAAAAGCGAGCTGGAGCGGACCGGGCGCTATCGCGTGCGTCTGACGCGCGACGACGACCGCTATGTGGACCTGTATCGCCGCGTGGCCATCGCGCGTCAGGCGGATGCTGACCTGTTCATCTCCCTGCACGCCGACGCCGGTTCCGATCCGGCGCTGCGCGGGGCCAGCGTCTATACCCTGTCCGAACAGGGCGCGGGCCGGGCGGTGCGCGAGTTCACGCGCGGCGACAACTGGCACCGCGAACTGCACCTGCCGGGCCGCGATCCGTCGGTTGACCGCATCCTGCTGGACATGACCCAGCGCGCCACCCAGAACCGTTCGGCCCAGTTCGCGCGGGTCCTGCTGACCCATCTGGAAGGCTCCGAGACGCCGCTGCTGCGCCGCAGCCACCGCGATGCGGGTCTGGCCGTGCTGCTGGCGCCCGACGTGCCGGCGGTGCTGCTGGAGATGGGCTTCATCACCAATCCCGAGGACGAGCGGATGCTGACCGACGAACGGGCGCGTCGCCGCCTGATGAAGACGGTCGCGGACGGCATCGACCGCTATTTCCGCGAGCCGGTCGCCCCGATGATGACGGCCTCGAACACCATGGCCGCCGGTCGGCCCTGAGCGTCGCAACCAACCGGCGCCCCGCCGGTTCTGACGCCATGAAGAAAGCCATCGTCACGGGCGGATCGGGCCTGATCGGATCGGGTCTTTGCCAGGCCCTGTCGGATCGGGGATGGGAGGTCGCCTCGTTCGACCTGAAACCGGGCGAGGGGGCGGCCCGTCACATCGACTGCGATGTCGGCGACGAACAGTCCGTGGCGCGCGCGTTCCAGACGCTGGGCTGGTCGGCGCTGGACCTGCTGGTCAATAACGGCGGGGTCGCCGATCCAGTGAATGGGCTGCTGGTCGATCTGTCGCTGGCCGACTGGCGCAAGGTGGTCGACAGCCATCTGACCGGCGCCTTTCTGATGTGCCGCTCGGCCATTCCGTTGCTGAGGGACGGCGGGTCCATCGTGAACATGGCCTCTACCCGCGCCTTCATGTCCGAGCCGGAGACCGAGGCCTAAGCGGCGTCCAAGGGCGCGCTGGTCGCCTTGACCTATGCGCTGGCGATCAGTCTGGGGCCAAAGGTCAGGGTCAACGCCGTCGCGCCGGGCTGGATTTCCGACGGTCAAGGTCTGCGGCCGGTCGATCACGATCAGCACCCGGTCGGCCGCGTCGGCTGCTCCGCCGACATCGCCCAGGCGGTCCTCTATCTGGCCGAGGCGCCGTTCGTGACGGGACAGGTGCTGACAGTGGACGGCGGGATGAGCCGCAAGATGATCTATGCAGAGTGACGCCACGACGGATTGCTTCTGTCGCTAAGATTGTGCCAGTGACGGCTACGGGTTGGGACAAGGGGGATGGCCATGATCCAGATTCTCGCCGCGATTGCGCTTATGTCCACGCCCGACGTGCCGCCGCCAACGGGGGCCTGCGTTTGGTCACGCCTGCCGGAGGCGGAGCAGCAGGCGGTGGTCGCCGCTTATGACCGCAGCATGTCGCAGGCTATGCGCACCCTTGCTCAACGCAGCGCCAACCTTCTGGCGATCTCGCAAGACTGTACTGGCCGATCTGATTTGCCGCCACGCTGGATTCAAGCCGCCATTGCGTCCCACGTGATCCAGCTGGGCGCTTCGGCGCGGGTCGAAGGCGAGAAGGGTCTGAGCAGGGCGCGCCTGGATCGCGCCTGGGATGAGGCGAGCGAGGCAGCTCGCAGTTGCGTTTTCAATAATGCAGCCAAACCTTTCGGCATCGAAGGTCCGGCCTGCCCCGATCAACGCGCAGGGGCGACTTTTCTGGCGTCGCTCGGCCTGTCGACTGCGAACCGGGCGGATCGTGTGGCGGCGGAACAGGCGCTGATCTATATGAACGCCAAGGCCCAGCAAATGATCGCGGATCAGCTGATATCCAAGGCACCTGTGAGGCCTTAGGCCAGCCCGGCCTTCTTGAGCGTCTTCCACGCCTTGATGACGCGCTGCAGCTTGGCCTCGGCGCCGCGGTCGCCGCCGTTGGTGTCGGGGTGGAAGCGTTTCAGCATCTCATGATAGCTGGCCTTCACCTTGGCCTTGTCGGCGCCGGGGTCCAGGCCCAGGTCGGCGAGGGCCGCACGTTCCAGCTTGCCCACGCGCCGGTCCTCGGTCGGGGACTGCGGCGCCTGATCGCCCTTGCGGCCGAACAGGCCGAAGCTGTCGCGCCACGAGCCGGCGCCGGTGGTGTTGGACGTGCCCATCTTGGACGCGAAGGCGGCGGCCTCGCGCGTGAACTTGCCGGCCTTCATCTCCCAGGTCGGGCGGCCGCCGGTCATGGCCTCGTTCTCCTGGGCGGCGCGGACCTCGCCCTCGCTCATGCCGGCGTAGAAGTTCCAGCCCTTGTTGTATTCGCCGGCGTGGGGCTGGCAGAATTCGTAGAAGTCGTTCAGCCGGTCGCGCGACTTGGGCGCCTTGGCGGTCGCGGCCTTGCGGCAGTCGGGCCACTGGCACGGCTTTTCGCCCGGCTTGAGGTGCAGGACGTCGGCCTGGGCCGCCTCTTCCTCGGGCTTGGGCGGCTTCACGCGGATGTCGGTGAAGCGCGGCTTGTATTGAAAGGAGGCGGACATCAGCCGAAGTGTAGGGCCGAATTGGACTGCATCAAGGAATCGATCATGTCGGAAGGCCCGGTCGCGGCAATTATTCGTGCAAAACTGACCGAGGGACTGGCCCCCAGTCGGCTGGAGATCGAGGATGACAGCTGGCGGCACGCCGGCCACCACCATGAAGGCGGAATGGACGCCAGGCCCGGCGGCGAGAGCCACTTCAATCTGGTGATCGTGTCCGAGACTTTCCAGGGCCAGTCGCGACTGGCGCGCCAGCGCGCGGTCAATGCGCTGTTGAAGGACGAACTGGCCGGCCCCGTCCACGCCCTGTCGGTCAAGGCCCTGACGCCGGACGAGGCCGAGGCGTAAAAATCAGCGTTCACATCGTCTTAGAACCTTCGTCCTAGCGTCACGCCACCAAACAGAAGGTGGGGCTCTGGGATATGGTGGAATCGGATGGCGTTGCGAAGGCGCTGCCAGGAGATCAGCGCGCAGGCGACGCCGCCCAGGCCCTGACCGCGATACTTCAGACGCAGTACCTGCGTTATATGATCATCGCCTCCTGGGCCATCGGCCTGTTGGGCACCGTTGGATGGCTGCAGGCCGTCCTGTGGTTCGGGCTCACCCTGGCCGCCGGGTCTTTGCGCGGGGTGGTGGAGCAGCGGCTTAGCCACCGCGTCGACGCCGGCTGGGGCATGATCTTCCCCCTGGTGGCCACGGCGACGACGGGGGCCTGGGCGATGGCGCCCCTGCTGGCCTGGTTTTCCCCCTCGGACTTCGGCCGGCCGCTGGCGCTGGCGCTGATCATCTCGGGCTATGTGCTGGTCTTCGCGCAGCTGCGCAGTTCGCCGCGTCAGGCGCTGATCATCTCGTCGCCCTATGGCGCGGCGGCGGCGGTGATCCTGGGCAGCCTGTGGGGCACGGGCGAGTTCTGGTCGATGCTGGCGGTGGTGCCGTTCACGGCCGCCGGTCTGTTCGTCCTCGTGACCATGACCCTGCTGCGCGAGGAGCGCATCCGCGCCTTTCAGTCGCATCAGGCGCATCTGATCGAGGAGTTGGAGGCCGCGCGCGACAAGGCCAACGCCGCCAATGACGCCAAGTCCAACTTCCTGGGCGTGATCTCGCACGAGCTGCGCACGCCGATGAACGGGGTTCTGGGCGCCGCCCAGCTGCTAGGCTCCACCCGGCTGGAGACGACCCAGCGTGAATATCTGTCGATCATCCGCAACTCGGGCGACAATCTGCTGTCGCTGCTGAACGACATCCTCGACATGACCAAGATCGAGGCGGGCAAGATGAATTTCGAGGTCGTGGACGTCGTCCTCGACAGCCTGCACAAGCGCATCACCGGCCCGTTCGAAGCCCAGGCCGAGGCCAAGGGGCTGGAGTTCGTCTCCACCTTCGAGGGCGAGATGCCGACGGTGGTGCGCGGCGATCCCCTGCGCGTCTGCCAGGTGGTGCAGAACCTCTTGTCCAACGCCGTCAAGTTCACCGAGACGGGCGCGATCCGCTACACCGTCCGCGCCCAGCGGATTTCGGACCAGCGCGCCCGGTTCCAGTTCGTGGTCCAGGACAGCGGGGCGGGCATCGCCGCCCCCGATCTGGAGCGGTTGTTCCTGCCCTTCACCCAGGTCGACAGCTCCTCGACGCGCCGGTTCGGCGGCACGGGCCTGGGGCTGACCATCGCGCGGCGCATGGCCAACATCATGGGCGGCGACATCACCGTCACTTCCAAACTGGCCGAAGGGTCGTGCTTCACCCTGGATATCGAGGCCGAAGTCGTGGAATGGGCCAAGCCCGTCCTGGCCGAAGAGGTCCATGCCGAGATCGAGGGCGGCGAGACGCTCAAGGTGCTGGTGGTCGAGGATCATCCGGTCAACCGCATGATCCTGGAGGCCTGGATGAGCTCGGCCAGCCACGTCACGGCGACCGCCGAGAATGGCCGGATCGCGGTGGATATGGCCGCCGCCCAGTCGTTCGACCTGATCATCATGGACGTGAACATGCCCGTGCTGGACGGACTGAGCGCGACCCGGCTGATCCGCGACGGCGGGGGGCTGAACGCCCAGACGCCCATCGTGGTCCTGTCCGCCTCGGCCCGCTCGGAAGACCATGCGGCGGGCCTGAACGCCGGCGCCGACGCCTATCTGAACAAGCCCATCGACTTCAGCGCCCTGGCCCAACTGATGGGGCGGGTCGGCGGCGGGCGCGACGCCGTGGCCCAGACGTTCCAGCCCCCGTCCGAGGCCTCGGCCGCCGCCTGACGGGCGGTCGAATTGCGGCCAAGGCATGGCCGCCGCATGAACCGCGTCCGAACGATGCGGTTCAGACTGGCCTCAGGCCCGCCCCTCCATAAAGGCCCTACGTCGAATCGTTTTCGGCCGCAGATGGAGACACGACCATGAGAAAGACCCTCACCGCCGCGATCGCTGCAGTCATGGCCGCCGGCGCGATGGGCGTCGCCGGCGCCGCCTCGGCCCTGCCGGGACCGCCGCCCGGCCCGCACGGTCCCCACGGACCCGCCGCGCATGGCCCTCACGGCCCCCACGGCCCCGGCCCGCGCGACTTCCGACGCGAGCAAAGGCACGAACGCCGCGACTTCCACGAGGCGCAGCGCCGCGAACGCCACGCCTATCGCGAGGAACAGCGCGCCTACGCCCGCTGGCAGCAGGCGCAGCGCCGCTATTACGCCCCGCGTTACGAGCCGCCGCGCGGCTATGCGGTTCGGACGTGGAGCTATGGCCAGCGGATGCCGTCCTACTATCGCACCAGCGACTATGTGATCCGGGACTATGACCGCTATGGCCTGCGTCCGCCGCCCCAGGGCTACAACTATGTCCGCAGCGGCAACGACGTGGTGCTGGCGGCCGTGGCGGGCGGCCTGATCACCGCCGTGATCGCCGGCCTGTTCAACTGATCGACCGCAAGGCCGTTGGCGCCCCGGAGGGAAACCTCCGGGGCGTTCTTCGTTCTGGACGGACGGCGACGGTTGGCGCGCCGGAACAGGGATGCCCATGCGCGCCTTCGCCGAGCTTCTGGATCGTCTGTCCCTGACCGCGTCGCGCAACGCCAAACTGGTGCTGGTGCGCGACTATCTGCGGGCGACGCCGGACCCGGATCGGGGATGGGCCCTGGCGGCCCTGACCGGCGACCTGACTTTCGACGCCGCCAAGCCGGCGATGATCCGCAAGGCGGTGGAGGGGCGGGTGGACAGCGTGCTGTTCGGCTGGTCCTACGACTATGTGGGCGATTTAGCCGAGACGGTCGCCCTGATCTGGCCGGTGACGCCGGACCGCCGCCCAAACCGAGAGCCGGAACTGGCCGAGGTCGTGGACGCCCTGAGGACCGCCAGCCGGGCCGCGGTGCGAGGGCTGCTGGAAAACTGGCTGGACGCGCTGGAGCCCAAGGGGCGGTGGGCGCTGCTGAAACTGATGACCGGGGCGCTGCGGGTCGGTCTGTCGGCGCGGCTGGCCAAGACGGCGGCGGCGATGATGCGCCCCGATGTCGCGCCCGCCCCGCCGTCGCCGGAAGGGGAAGAGGGCGAGACGGCGCTGGAGACGCTGGACGCCTCGGCCATCGAGGAGGTCTGGCACGCGGTGGAGCCGCCCTATGCCGATCTGTTCGCCTGGCTGGAAGGGCGCGCCGAACGGCCCAGCCCGGACGCGCCGGGCCGGTTCCGGCCCGTCATGCTGGCGGTCGCCATCGACGAGGCGGTCGATCTGCCGAAACTGTCCCCGGCCGATTACGCCGCCGAATGGAAGTGGGACGGCATCCGCGTCCAGGCCGTTCTGGAGGGCGAGGTGCGTAAACTCTATTCCCGCACGGGCGACGAGATTTCCGCCGCCTTTCCCGATGTCATGGACGCGCTGGCGTTCGAGGGCGCCATCGACGGAGAACTGATCGTCTGGCGCGATGGGGCGGTGGCGCCGTTCGGCGATCTGCAGCAGCGGCTGAACCGCAAGACGGTGGACGCCAAGGCGATGCAGGCCTTTCCGGCGGCGGTGGTGGCCTATGACCTGCTGGCGCAGGACGGCGAAGACCTGAGAAGTCTGCCGCTGCGCCGGCGTCGCGCGCGGCTGGAGGCGCTGGTGGCGGACCATGCGGGGGAGCGGCTGCATCTGTCGCCGCTGGTCGACTATGCCGACTGGGACCAGTTGGCGCGCCTCAGGGCCGATCCGCCGGTCGGGGCGGCGGCCGAGGGGCTGATGCTGAAACGCTGGGACAGCCCCTATCTGGCGGGACGGCCCAAGGGGCCGTGGTTCAAGTGGAAGCGCGATCCGCACGTCATCGACGCGGTGCTGATGTATGCCCAGCGCGGGCACGGCAAACGCTCCAGCTTCTATTCGGACTACACCTTCGGCGTCTGGACCGGGGAGGGGGCGCTGACGCCGGTGGGCAAGGCCTATTTCGGCTTCACCGACGAGGAGCTGAAGCAGCTGGACAAGTTCGTGCGCGACCACACGGTGGACCGTTTCGGCCCCGTGCGGTCGGTGCGGGCCGAGCGGGATTTCGGCCTGGTGCTGGAGATCGCCTTCGAGGGGCTGAACCGCTCGACCCGGCACAAGTCCGGGGTGGCGATGCGGTTTCCGCGCGTCAGCCGCATCCGTTGGGACAAGCCGGCGCGCGAGGCCGACACCCTGGAGTCCGTCATGGACCTGCTGGACGCCATCGAAAGCGGCGGCGGGCGCATCGCCAAGGCGTAAAATCGGCCCGGCCGGGGTTCCAATCGGCGCGTCAGGCGTTAGACCCGGCCCATGTCCTCGCCCATGCCCCTCGACATCGCTTCCATCGACCAGGCCGTCACCGCCGGCCGCAAGGCCATCGCCGTGGATGCGGTGATGCTGACCAAGCTGACCGAGCTGGCGGGCGAGTTCGCGGTCAATCTGACCATCGCCATCCTGATCTTCATCGCGACCCTGTTCGCGGCGAAATGGGCGTCGGGCGCGGCGCGCAGGACCCTGTCGCGGGTGCGCGGCTTCCGTCACGACCCGACGGTCCTCAGCTTCGCGGTGCAGGTGGTGCGGGTGGTGGTCATCATCGTCGGCATGATCGCCGTGCTGCAACGGCTGGGCGTGCAGACGACCTCGATCATCGCGGTCCTGGGCGCGGCCTCGCTGGCGGTCGGCCTGGCGTTGCAGGGCACCCTGTCGAACGTGGCGTCGGGGATCATGCTGCTGGTGCTGCGGCCCTATCGCGTCGGCGACGTGGTGGACGTGGGAGGGATGTCGGGCACGGTGCAGCGGCTGGACCTGTTCACGACCCAGCTGTCGAACGCCAACAACCACAAGATCGTCATTCCCAACTCCAAGGTCCTGAGCGATTCCCTGACCAATCTGACGGGCCAGCAGACCCGCCGGATCGAGATCAAGTTCACCGTCGGCTATGGCGACGACCTGAACCGGGCGCGTCAGGTGCTGACCGACGTGGCCAAGGCGCACGACAAGGTGCTGCACGATCCCGAGCCCTGGTCGGGGGTGACGGCTCTGCTGGACAGTTCGGTGCAGGTCACGCTGCACGCCTGGGTCAAGGTCGGCGACTGGTGGCAGACCCAGGCCGACCTGATGCAGGGCGGCAAGGAGGCGCTGGACGACGCCGGGATCGAGATTCCGTTCCCGCATCAGGTCGCCGTCCCCTATGGCGACGCCAAGGACGATCCCGTCGGCGCGGCGACGCCCGCCGATCCGCGCAAGGCGGGCTGATGCGTTACGACTTCGGGTCCGACAATACGGCCGGCATGGCGCTGAGCGCCATTGAGGGGCTGGTGCGCGCCAACAAGGGGTTCGCCCGGGCCTATGGCGCCGACGACATCACCGCGCGCGCCGCCGATCAGATTCGCCAGCGCCTGGATGCGGACGCCGAGGTGCGGTTCGTCTTCAGCGGCACGGCCGCCAACGCCATCGCCCTGTCCATGCTGGCCCAGCCCTATGAGGCTGTGCTGGCGCACCATTCGGCCCATATCTGCACCGACGAGACGGGGGCGCCGGGCTTCTTCGGTCACGGCGTCGGCCTGATCGGCTTGCCGGGCTTTTCCGGCAAGATCGACCCTGTGGCCCTGCAGGCGCAGCTGGCCGAGGCCGAGGTCGGTCATCGCCAGCCGCCCGCAGCCCTGTCCCTGACCCAGGCGACGGAATATGGCGCGGTCTATACCGAGGAGGAGCTGCGCCACCTGATCGAGCCGGCGAAGGCGCTGGGCTATCGGGTGCATATGGACGGGGCGCGGCTGGCCAATGCGGCGGCGGCCGGGTTCGACCTGAAGGACATTCCGCGCCTGGGCGTGGACGTTCTGGTGTTCGGCGGGGCCAAGGCCGGGGCCAATTGCGCCGAGGCCATCGTCCTGTTCGACAAGACCCTGGCCCGGCGGCTGGACAATCGGCTGAAGCAGGCGGGACAGACGGCGTCCAAGGCCCGGCTGCTGTCGGGGCCGATGCTGGGCCTGCTGGAAAGCGGCGACTGGGAGGCGGGGGCCGCCCACGCCAATCTGATGGCGCAACGGCTGGCGGCAGGGATCGCCACGCGCTCGTCCTTCGTCCTGGCGCATCCGGTCGAGGCCAACGCCGTCTTCGTGCGGATGTCGCCCGAGGCGCACGCCCGTCTGAACGCTCTGGGCTGGGCCTGCTATCCGTTCGACGACGGCTCGGTGCGGTTCGTCTGTTCCTGGGCCACGCAGCAGACGGCGGTGGACGAGTTGATCGAAGCGATCGCGGGCCTAGACTGAGCGACTAATCCTCCGCCGCCGGCCAGCGTGGCCTTTCCCCGGTCGCATTGGGTTTCCATATGCGGATCATGGCGATGCGTGGTGAGCGCTCAGGCGGCCGGCGCGACCCGATGGTCAAGGCGCAGCAGGCCGGGAGCATGGATGACAAGGCAGATGGACCGGCGACGCTGACGGCGCTCGCGGACTTGGCGCGGTTGGTGGGACGATCCGGCGCGCCGCAGCTTCGGTTGCGGCTGGTTTCGGCCATCGCCCTGACGCTGGCGGGCAAGGGGCTGGGCGTGCTGGCGCCGTTGGTGCTGGGCGCGGCGGTCAATCGGCTGGCGGCGGGGCAGGGGGCGGCGGCGGCCGTCGGCTGGGGTTTCGCCGCCTTCGCGGTCGGCTGGGCCTTGGTGCGGCTGCTGTCGGCGGTGTCGCCACTGGCGTCGGACGTGGTGTTCGCCCCCGTGCGTGCAGCGGCCCAGCGCGCCACGGCGGCCGAGGCCTTCGCCCATGCGCTGAGCCTGTCGCTGGACTTTCACCAGACCAAACGCTCGGGCGCCCTGTCGCGGACGATGGATCGCGGATCGCGGGCGGTGGACTTCCTGCTGCGCATCCTGGCCTTCAACCTGGTTCCGACCGGCGTGGAGCTGGTGTTGGCGGCGGCCGTTCTGGGCGGCAAATACGACTGGCGCTTCGCCGCCGTCGCCGTGGTGGCGGTCGTCATCTACACCGCCGCCACCTTCGCCATGTCCAACTGGCGGCTGGAGCATCGGCGCATCATGAACGCCGCCGATTCCGAGGCCGCCGGCGTCTCGGTCGACGCCCTTCTGAACTATGAGACGGTCAAGTCCTTCGGGGCCGAGCGCCGCGCGGCCCAGACCTATGAACGGGCGCTGGGCGATTACGCCCAGGCGTCGCTGAAGGCCAACAGTTCGCTGGCCATGCTGAACGGGATGCAGGCCCTGGTGATGAACCTGGGGCTGGGCGTCATGGCGGTGATGGCCGGGTTCGAGGCGGCGGCGGGCCGGATGGGGCCGGGCGACGTGACCGCCGCCGTCCTGATCATGATTTCGCTCTATGCGCCGCTGAACATCCTGGGCTTCGCCTACCGAGAAATCCGTCAGTCCTTCATCGACATGGAGGAGATGCTGAAGGTGACGCGCCAGACGCCGCAGGTGGCGGATGCGCCCGACGCCGTCGCCCTGCCGCGCCCGGCCGATGCGCGCGGCGCGGCCGTTCGGTTCGAACACGTCGGCTTCCGCCACGACGCCCGCGCCAACGGGCTGGAGGACGTCGGCTTCTTCGCGGCGCCCGGCACGACCACGGCCCTGGTCGGGCCGTCGGGGGCGGGCAAGTCCACCATCGTCAAACTGGCCCTGCGCCTTCTGGACCCGCAGGAGGGGCGGGTGCTGATCGACGGCCATGACGCGCGCGACGTGACCCAGGCCTCGCTGCGGGCGGCGGTGGCCTTGGTGCCGCAGGACGTGGCCCTGTTCAACGACACCCTGGCGGCCAACATCGCCTTCGCCCGCCCCGACGCCGACGAGGCCCAGGTCTGGGCGGCGGCCGAGGCGGCGGAACTGGCCGGCTTCATCCGGGGTCTGCCCGACGGGATGCAGACCAAGGTGGGCGAGCGCGGGCTGAAACTGTCGGGCGGCGAGCGCCAGCGCGTCGGCATCGCCCGCGCCCTGCTGGCCGATCCCTGCATCCTGATCCTGGACGAGGCGACCAGCGCCCTGGACAGCCGCACCGAGGCGGCGATCCAGAAGACGCTGAGGAAGGCCAGGCACGGCCGCACGACCCTGGTCGTCGCGCACCGGCTGTCGACCGTGGCGGACGCGGATCAGATTCTGGTGCTGAAGGCCGGGCGGATCGTCGAACGCGGCGCTCACCATGAGCTGGTGGCGCGTCAGGGCGGGGAATACGCCGCCTTGTGGAAGAAGCAGACCCGCGCCGGAAGGGCGGCTCAGCCCGCCGACTGATCCACGGGCGGCAGCTTGCGGCGCAGGACTTCGTGCAGGTTGGCCAGGATGGCGGTGCGGGCCTGGGCCTCTTCGGGCGGCAGGGACAGCAGCACCTTCATGGCCTGGGCGTGGACCGTGGCGATGCGCCAGTCGAAGCCGCCCTGACGCGGCGCGGCGTCCAGCAGGTCGCACAGCCCCTTGGCCGCCGTACACAGGTCGTCCATCGAAAAGGGGCTGGCCGCGTCGATGATCTGGCTGGAGGCCGAATAGGCCGCGTCCAGCCGCAGCGGCTCGATCAGGTCGGGATCGGGCCGGGCCAGCAGGACGGCGATGTTCTGGGTGATGATGTCGCGCGCCTGGCCCTGCAGAGCGTCCAGATTGGATCTGGCCTGGGCCAGGGCTGCGCCGACGCTGATGCCGCCGGGGCGGTCCATCATCTCGGACAGGCGCGAGCGCTTCTGATTGTGGGTGATGACGGTCATAGAGACACGCTCTCCATCGCGGTCTTGCGGCGCAACATGTCCGCACGGCGTTCGACGCCGTCGTAATCGGTGTGACGGAACCGGCGATCCGGCCCCAGATAGTCGCCGACCTCAAGGAAGGGCCGGGTGTCGCGCGCGACCCACAGGATGCGTTCCAGCAGCAGGGCCGGACTGAAGGGCTTGGTGACGACGAAGTTGGCGCCGCAATCGCGGGCCTCGGCCACGCGGCCGCGCCGGATGTGACTGGCGGTCATGATGACGGGGATGAAGGCGTTGGGATTTGGGGCGGATTGACGTAGCCAGCGGACCAGCTCGAACCCGTCGATGTCGGGCATGTCGGTGTCGACCACCAGCAGATCGACGGTCCTGTCGGCCAGCATCTGCTTGGCCTCGGCGCCGCTGCCGATGGCGAAGCTGGGCCGGATGCCGAAACCGGCCAGGGCGTTGGACGTCAGCGTCAGCGAGAAGGGCGAATCGTCGACGACCATCGTCACCGCGCCCGCCAGGTTGAAGACGGCGCTTTCGCGCAGGGAATCGCCGCCGCTCACGTCGTCTGGTCCCGCATCGAACCCGCCGTCTTGATCATGGCCGGTCGCACGCCCCGTCGCCGCTGTTGGACTAGGGCGCCAGCCTGTCAGACGATGATGGACGCCGCGTTAATGCTGACGCTTGGGCGGCTTACAATGCGCCGATGGCGTAGAAGCGGTCTGCGCGCTGCTTCCTGATCTGTTGCGGCGACAGGCCGGAGAAGCCGCGCAGCTCCTCGGCCAGCACGTCGCCGACCCGGGCGATGGCGGCCTCGCGGTCGGCGTGGGCGCCGCCGGTCGGCTCCTCGATCAGGCGATCCACGATCTTCAGCTGCATCAGGTCCGGGCCGGTGATCTTCATCGCCATGGCCGCGTCCTTGGCCCGCGCGCCGTCGCGCCACAGGATGCCGGCCGCGCCCTCGGGCGAGATGACCGAATAGATCGAATGCTCCAGCATCAACACGCGGCTGGCGGCGGCGATGGCGATGGCGCCGCCCGATCCGCCTTCGCCCGTGATGGTGGCGATGGAGGGCACGCCCAGCGTCAGGCAGCGCTCGGTCGAACGGGCGATGGCCTCGGCCTGACCGCGCTCCTCGGCGCCCAGACCCGGATAGGCGCCGGCGGTGTCGATGAAGCTGAGGACGGGCAGGCCGAACTGCTCGGCCATGTCCATCAGGCGCACGGCCTTGCGATAGCCCTCGGGCCGCGCCATGCCGAAGTTGTGGGTGATGCGGGTCGTGGTGTCATGACCCTTTTCGTGGCCCATGATGACCACCGGCCGGCCGCGAAAACGCGCCAGCCCGCCCAGAATGGCCTGGTCGTCGCCGAACTGGCGGTCGCCGTGCAACTCGTTCCAGTCGGTGAACAGGCCCTCGACATAGTCGACGAAGTGCGGACGCTGGGGGTGGCGCGCGACCTGGGTCTTCATCCAGGGGTCCAGACCGGCGTAGGTCTTGCGGCGCATCTGATCGGCCTTCTTGCGAAGGGCCTCGATCTCGTTGTCGAAGTCGCCCGAGGTGTCGGACAGCAGCGACAGTTCCTCGATCTTGGCTTCCAGATCGGCGATCGGCTTTTCGAAGTCGAGATAGTGCGTGGCCATCAAGGCGTCCGGGAACTGCAAACGGGCGAAAGCGCCCTTGGGGAAGGCGGGGGAAACTAGAGAGGTCGACGCCGCCGGGCAAGCGGGGGTTCAGAAGGCCTTGGGCAAACCGGCCTGTTTGAGGACCGAGTTGGCGGTGTGTCGACTCTTCGAGCGCGGCACGATGACCCCATGCGGCTGCTCGGGATGCCGCCATTTCTCATGGCTGCCTTTGGCGTTGCTGACGCGACGCCAGCCAGCGGCGAAGAGAAGGGCGGTCAGTTCGGGATAGAAGTCCTTGGGCATCTGCTCGGTCTTTCGTCTTTCAATCCGTGCAGTTTTGTTGCGCCAAGATAGGGGGCGGACGAGCGTCGAGAAATCATCAGTAATTTCAAATGGCCAGCTTTTGCAGAGATTTATCTGCTATTGAATCATTTGAATTAAATTCGCCAAATGGGGGAGCGGACGAACCTACGCTGCGATCACGTCAAACCCACCTGCAGCTTCGAAACGCACTGGGACGGCGCCGTGAATGCCGAGGTTTTCCGCCAGAAGCTCGGGCGCGAAATGGCGCGCGAGGTTCTCGAACTCGCCGAGCGTCGCCGTTTCCAGCACCAGCCCCACGATATTCGACTCGCTGCACCAGACCCCCGCTTCGGGGTCCCAAATCGCCTTGACGTAGAACTCTTGAGCCATCGCTCGAATATGCGCCGTCAGTCCTCGCGCGCCAAGGGGTGGTTTTGGTGGACGACCTGGGCCAGGCGATCGGTGGCGACGTGGGTGTAGATCTGGGTGGTGGCGATGTCGGCGTGGCCCAGCAGGGTCTGGACGACGCGCAGGTCGGCGCCGCCTTCCAGCAGGTGGGTGGCGAAGGCGTGGCGCAGGACGTGGGGGCTGACGCGGGCCGGGTCGACGCCGGCCGTGATCGCAGCCTCGTCCAGAAGCTGGGCGAAGCGGCGCGGGGTCAGGTGGCCGGTGCGGCCGGAGGAGGGGAACAGCCAGGGGCTGTCGGGCGCCTCGGGCTTGCGCGCGTCCTTGCCCTTGAGTCTGGCGTCGCGGGCGGTCAGCCAGGCCCTGATCGCCTCTCGCGCGGCGGGGTTGAGCGGGGCGAGCCGTTCCTTGCCGCCCTTGCCGCGCACGATCAGATAGGCCGGATCGCGCCGCACGGCCTCGACCTTCAGCCCCAGCAGCTCCGACACCCGCAGGCCCGAGGCGTAGGCCATCTCGACCAGGGCGACCAGGCGCAGGCCCGCCGCCGCGTCGCGCGCGGCCGAGGCGGCCAACAGGGCGTCGATCTCGGCTCGGCTCAGGACCTTGGGCAGGGATCGGCCCTGTCTGGGCGCGTCGAGGCGGCGCGAGGGATCGTCGGCGCGCCACCCCTCGGCCAGGGCGAAACGGTAGAACTGGCGGGCGGAGGAGCGGCGGCGCGCGGCGGTGGCGGCGGACAGGCCGCGCCGCGACAGGTCGGCGAACCAGGCCTCCACGGCCTCGGCGTCCGCGCCCATCAGGCCGCCCGCGTCCGAAAGGGCGGTCTCGGCGTCGGCCAGATCGCGGCCATAGGCCGACAGGGTATGGGGCGAGGCGTCGCGTTCGACCGCCATCATCTCCAGAAAGGCCTCGATCTGGGGCGTCATCGACCGAACCTGCCTTCGGACGGATGGCGCACGGTCTGGCTTGGTGTAGAGGTTTCAGGGATCATGCCTGCCTGCGCCTTCGCCTTCGCCGTTCCTTCGACCGTCCGTTCCGCCGGAGCCGCCGGATGAGGCGGCGCGCGAATCCGGCGCCGAGCCGCACCATAGCCCTGGTCGGCCTGATGGGGGTGGGCAAATCGTCGGTGGGGCGCCGGCTGGCCAATCGGCTGAAGCTGCCCTTCGCGGACGGGGACGTGGAGATCGAAGAGGCGGCCGGCATGACGGTGTCGGAAATCTTCGCCGCCCTGGGCGAGGAAGAGTTCCGGGCCGGAGAGGCGCGGGTGATGCGCCGCCTGCTGGAGGGGCCGCCCATCGTCCTGGCCACCGGCGGCGGGGCGATGATGAACCCCGAGACGCGGGCCCTGCTGAAGGAACGGGCCGACACGGTATGGCTGAGGGCCGATCTGGCTGTGATCGCCGATCGGGTGGCGCGGCGCGACACCCGGCCCCTGCTGCGCGGCAAGGACCCGCTGCAGGTGCTGACGACCCTGGCCGAGGCCCGCTATCCCATCTATGGCGAGGCGGACGTGACGGTCGATGTGGGCCAGGGCTCGCACGGCCAGGCGGTCGACGCCATCCACAAGAACCTGCGTCGGCACTGGCGCAACCGAAGACGCGCGGAGACCCGGACATGACCACCCTTCCCGTGAGCGGCGGCGCCTTCGCCGCCTATGACGTCGTGGTCGGACGCGGCCTTCTGGCCCAGGCGGGCGCGCGGATCGCCCCGCTGGCGAAGGGACGCACGGTGATCGTCACGGACGAGACGGTGGCGGCCATTCACGGCGCAGCCCTGGTCGAATCGCTGGCGGCGGCGGGCGTGAGGACCGAGATCGTCGCCGTGCCGGCGGGCGAGGGGTCCAAATCCTTCGCCCAGCTGGAGCGGGTGCTGGACCGACTGCTTGAGATCGGGCTGGACCGCAAGGACGTGGTCGTGGCGCTGGGCGGCGGGGTCGTGGGCGATCTGGCCGGTCTGGCGGCGGCGCTCTACATGCGCGGGATCGACTTCGTGCAGGTTCCGACGACCCTGCTGGCCCAGGTGGATTCGTCCGTCGGCGGCAAGACGGCCATCGACACGCCGCGCGGCAAGAACCTGGTCGGCGCCTTCCACCAGCCCCGTCTGGTGCTGGCCGACATCGACGTGCTGGCGACCCTGCCGGAGCGTCAGGTGCGTTCGGGCTGGGCCGAGGTGCTGAAGCATGGGCTGATCTGCGATCCGGCCTTCTTCGACTGGCTGGCGGACGAGGGGGCGGCGGGCGCGCGCGGCGATCCGGCGGCGCTGGAGCGGGCGGTGATCCGCTCGGTCGAGATCAAGAGCGCCGTGGTCGGCGAGGACGAGAAGGAGGCGGGGCGGCGCGCCCTGCTGAACCTGGGTCACACCTTCGGCCATGCGGTCGAGACGGAGGTCGGCTTCGACGAGGACGCCCTGGCCCACGGCGAGGCGGTGGCGCTGGGCTGCTGCATGGCCTTCCGCTATTCGGCGGCCGAGGGGCTATGTTCGGGCGAGGACGCCGCGCGGGTCGAGGCGGTGGTCGCGGCGGCGGGCCTGCCGACGCGGCTGGATCAGGCCGGGACGTTCGCGGCGGATCGGCTGCTGTCCCTGATGGCCGGGGACAAGAAGGCCGAGGGCGGGGCGCTGACCCTGATCCTGGCGCACGGGATCGGCCGGGCCTTCGTGGCCAAGGGCGTGGATGCGGCCGGGGTGCGGGCCTTCCTGATCGCAGAGGGGGCGACGGCGTGATGCGGATCGGCGTCGGGCCGCTGGAGGATCGGTTCGTGCGGCTGGAGCCGTTCGAGGACGGGCTGAAGGCCGAGGTGCGGGCGGCGCTGGACTGCGATCCCGACGCCTGGGCGATCATGGTCGGCTCGGCCCAGGGCGAGCATTTCGACGGCTGGTGGACGGCGGCGCTGGCCGCGATGCGGGCGGGGACGCGGATCGCCTATGCGGTGCGGCGGCGGTCGGACGGGGCGGTGGTCGGCACGACCAGCCTGTACGAGATCAATCCCGCCCATCGACGCTGCGAGATCGGCTCGACCTTCTATCGGCCCGAGGCGCGGGGCGGGCCGATCAATCCGGCCTGCAAGCGGCTGCTGCTGGGCCACGCCTTCGAGGCCGGGGCGGTGCGGGTCGAGATCATCACCGACGCCGTCAACGCCCAGAGCCAGGCCGCCATCCTGAAACTGGGCGCCAGGGCCGAAGGGGTGCTGAGGAAGCACAAGACCACCTGGACCGGCCGCGCGCGCGACACCGCCATCTTCGCCGTCATCGACGACGACTGGCCCGAGATCCGCGACCGGCTGGATCGACGGCTGGCGGCGTTCGGCTAGGCGTTCATCTCGGCGACCAGGTCGGCGGCGGGGAGGGGGCGGGGAGGGGGCGGGCCAGGGGCGCGCCCTGACCGGCCCAGTGGGCGCCGAAGCCGGTTTCGCCAGCGGTCCTGGCGGCGGCGTTCAGGGCCTTTCCAGCTTCATAGGCGACCGGATAGTCGGGCGGAACGGCGGCGGTGGTCGCGCCCCATTCTGTGAAGCGATTGGTCAGGCCGCGCGCGGGGCGGCCCGAGATGGCGCGGGTCATGACGGTGTGGAAGGCGGCGTCCCCGGCCAGGGTGGCGCGATAGGCCTCGTCCGCCGCGCTCTCGGGACAGGCGACGAAAGCGGTGCCCATCTGGACCGCAACGGCGCCCATATCCAGCGCCACGCGGACGCCGCGCCCGTCCATGATCCCGCCCGAAGCGATGACGGGCAGGCCCGCGCGGGCGACCAGAAGGCGGGTCAGGGACGCCATGCCCAGCCGGTCGTCCTCAGCGTCGGGGTCGAACATCCCGCGATGGCCGCCGGCCTCCCACCCCTGCGCGATCACGGCGTCGACGCCCGCCGCCTTGCAGGCCAGGGCTTCGTCCAGCGAGGTCGCGCCGGCCAGCAGCAGGCAGCCGGCCCCTTTCAGGGCGCGGATGCGGGCCGCGTCGGGCAGGCCGAAATGGAAGCTGACCACGACCGGGGCATCGGCCAGCAGGCAGGCCAGCATGGCGTCGTCGTCGGCGAAGCTGCGGTAGATCACGCCCAGACGGCTCGGCGGGGCGGCGCCCACGGCCGCGAACCGGGGCGTCAGGGCCTCCAGCCAGGTTGCTTCCCGCGCCGGATCGCGCCGGGGTTCGGCGTGGACGAACAGATTGACGTTGAAGGGTCTGTCGGTGAGGGCGCGGGTCTCGGCCATCATCCGGGCGGCCGCGTCCGCATCGACGTTCCCGACGGCGATGGAGCCCAGGGCGCCGGCGTCGGACACGGCCGCCGCCATCCGGGGCGTGGAGACGCCCGCCATCGGGGCCTGGATGATGGGAACGGACAGTCCGAGGCGGTCGATCAGCGACATGGGCTGGAGTTGGGCGCCGCAGGCGCGCGCCGCAACCGGATCAGTCCACCGCCCGGCAGTCGGTCGGCTGGCGGCCTTCGACGGACCAGGTGGCCAGGACGCCCTTGCCGCGCAGTTCGACGTTGGAGGCGCGATACCAGATGCCGTCGGCGGCGCGTTCCTGATACAGGTCCACGGCCTCGCCGGACGAGTTGCGGACGGTGGCCATCTGGCGCGGATTGTCGAAGTCGACCGACAGGCGCTCGCCGTTGTCGCACAGATAGACGGTGTGGACGACGCGGTTCAGGGTGCGGTCCTGGATCTCGGCGCCCGTGCGCTGGCGGGCGGTCTGGGCCTCGATGGCGCGTTCCTTGACCTCGTCGCCCGTGCGGGGGGCCTTGTCGGGGTCGGGGCCGCAGGCGGTCAAAAGGGCCAGAATCCCAAGAAGGGTCGGGGCCGCCAGGCCGCTGAACACGATGGATTGCGGCAGATCCGGTTTGGACAAGGTCTTTCCCTCCTCGGCGCCGCCCAACGGCGACGCTTTCGCGGCGGTCTAACGTGCGCGCCCCGCCGCCGTTCCCCTCCGTTGACGGAAGAAGGACTTGAGCAGGGAGGACGCCTCCTGGGCCAGAGGACCCGAGTCGGTCGCCGGACGCCAGTGGCAGGTCGGCTGTTCGAACAGGCGCGGGCCGTGGATGACGGCGCCGCCCTTGGGATCGTCGGCGGCCCAGACGACGCGGCCGATGCGGGCGTGGCTGATGGCGCCGGCGCACATGGCGCACGGCTCCAGCGTCACATAGAGGGTCAGGTCGGTCAGGCGATAGTTGCCCAGGGCCGTCGCCGCCCGCCGCATGGCCACGATCTCGGCGTGGGCCGTGGGGTCGTGGGCGGCGATGGGGCCGTTGGCGCCGGTCGAAATCACCTCGCCCGAGGCCGGATCGACAAGAATTGCACCCACGGGCACCTCTCCTGCGTCCGCCGCCGCTTGCGCTTGGTCCAGCGCCATGCGCATGAACCGCTCATCATGGTCCGCCATACAGACGACAACGACAAGAAGCCCCGCGCCCGTCAAGACGAACGGTCGCCCCGGCCCTTTAAATCCTCCGGTCCCCGCAAGAGCGGCGACGGGACGAGATCATTCGGCGACAAGCCGCGCGGCCCTCGCGACGACGGCGCAAAGCGGTTCGGCGACAAGCCCGACCGGCTTCGCAGCGACAAGCCTCGCACTGACAAGGGCGGCAAGGACGCCAGGTCCAAGGCGCCGGAGACGCCGCTGCGCGCCGAGCGAATCGCCAAGACCATGGCCCGCGCCGGCATCGCCTCGCGACGCGAGGTCGAGCGTCTGATCGGCCTGGGCAAGGTGGCGGTCAACGGCCGCATCCTGGACACGCCCGCGACCCTGGTGACGCGCGACGACGTGATCACGGTGGACGGCAAGCCCATCGGTTCGACCCAGGCGACGCGCGTCTGGCGCTATCACAAGCCCGCCGGCCTGCTGACCAGCCACAGCGATCCGACCGGGCGGCCGACGGTGTTCGACGCCCTGCCGGCCGGTCTGCCGCGCGTGATCTCGGTCGGACGGCTGGACCTGGCGACCGAAGGCCTGCTGCTGCTGACCAATGACGGCGAGCTTAGCCGCGCGCTGGAGCTGCCCTCGACCTCGCTGGTCCGCCAGTACCGCGCCCGCGCGCGGGGCAAGATCACCCAGGAGCAGCTGGACAAGCTGAAGGAGGGCGTGGTCGTCGACGGCGTCGCCTACGGCCCCATCGAGGCGACGCTGGACAAGGCCAAGGAGAGCAAGTCCGAGGACGGCAAGGCCCCGGCCAACCTGTGGATCTCGGTCTCGATCACCGAGGGCAAGAACCGCGAGGTCAGGAAGGTGCTGGAGTCCGTCGGCCTGACGGTCAACCGGCTGATCCGCCTGGCCTATGGCCCGTTCCGTCTGGACGTCCTGCCGGTCGGGGCGGTCGAGGAGGTCGGGCCTCGCGTGATCCGCGAGATGCTGGCCGATTATATCCGGCCCGAGAACCTGCCGACCGGCAATACGGTCGAGACGCCCGCGCCCATCCCCGGACGCCGGGTGTCCACGCCCATCGTCAAGGGCCGCTCGGGCTCGGCCATGTCGGACCCGTCGAGAAAGCCCAGCCGCGTCCGCGCCGCCGAGACGGCCCAGGCCGATGCGGTCGAGCGCCGCGAGCGTCCGGCCAAGAAGACCGGCTGGGCCAAGGCCGCGCCCAAGTTCGAGCATACCAAGAGCTTCAAGCCGCGCGAACGCACCGCGCCCGCCGGCGACCGCCCCGTGCGGGAGGACGGGGATCGGCCCAAGCGCGCCTTCAAGCCGCGCGACGACCAGTTCATCGACGATCGGCGCAAGCCCGCCGGCGGCAAGTTCGGCGCGGGCAAGCCGCGTGACGGCGGCGGCTCCAGGTCGGGCGGACGGGACTTCAAGCCTCGCAGCGGCGGCAAGCCGGCGGGACCGTCGGGAACCAGCGGACGCAGCCCCGGCGGCAAGCCGCGCACGCCGCGCTGAGGCCGCCGCAGGGGACTGAACGATGACCACCTCGACCGGGCGGTGCCTGTGCGGCGCCGTCACCTTCACGGCCACGCCCAGAGGCGGGATGCACGCCTGCCACTGCGATACGTGCCGCCGTCTGTCGGGCGGCGTGCCGTTCAGCGTGGACTGCGGCGACAGCGTGCGGGTCACGGGCGAGGTGGCGACCTACGCCTCGTCCGACTGGGCCGTGCGTCAGTTCTGCCCGACCTGCGGAACGGGCCTGTTCTGGCGCTCCAACGACGGGACCACGACCATGGTGTCGGCCCAGGCGTTCGACGATCCGGCCGCCTTTGCGCTGGAGGACGAGGTCTGCATCGAGAGCAAGCCGGCGACCTATGCACTGGCGGGCGAGCGTCCGAGACTGACCACGGACGAACTGTACGCCCGGTTCGCGCCGCCGGAAGCGTGAAGCCGCTGGACTGACGATGGGGGACGAGGGGATGACCGCCGAGACGACGCAGGTCGCGCCGCACAAGGATCATGGGCTGGACCGGCTGCTGCTGTTCTCGGACGGGGTGTTCGCCATCGCCATCACCCTGCTGGCCATCGAACTGCATGTGCCGGAAGGCTGGAACGGGCGGTGGGCCAGTCTGTGGGCCGAGCGGTGGCCGATGTTCACGGCCTTTGCGCTCAGCTTCGCCATCATCGGCGTGTTCTGGAACACGCACCGGCGGGTGTTCGCCAACATGGTCGGCTTCAGCCACGGGGTGATGATCTTCAACATGCTGGCCCTGGCCGGAGTGGTGCTGATGCCGTTCGCCACCACCCTGCTGTACGAGCAGCCGCGCAGCGGCGAGGGGGCGTGGATCTATCTGAGCCTGGTCGCGGCGGTGGGCGTCATGCACGCCGCCGCCTATGGCTGGGCCGCCTTCGCCGCCGATGCGATCCGGCCCCGGCCGCACTGGGCCGTCAGCGCCTCGGTCGTCGTGACCCACGCCCTGATGCCGGGCCTGGCCTGCGCGCTGAGCTTCTTCCTGATGGCCAGGGGCGCGGGGCTGTTCGCGGCGCTGATCGCCCTGGCTCTGGGGCTGGTGATCGCCGGGCGCGTCTGGGTCGGGCGGCGCTATGGCGGGGCGGCCTGATGCGGATCGTCGCCGGCAGCCTGAAGGGCCGCGCCATCGTCGCGCCGGAGGGGCAGGGCACGCGCCCGACCTCCGACCGGGCGCGCCAGGCGGTGTTCAACGTGCTGGAACACGCCGCCTGGGGCGAGAGCCTGCAGGGGATGCGGGTCATCGACCTGTACGCCGGATCGGGCGCCCTGGGGTTCGAGGCGGTCAGCCGGGGCGCGGGCTTCTGCCTGTTCGTAGAGACGGACGACGGGGCGCGCGGCGCCATCCGCGAGAACGCCGACGCCTATGGCCTGATGGGCCGCACGCGGGTCCATCGCCGCAGCGCCACCGACCTGGGCGTCCGGCCCGGCCCCATCGCCGAGGCGTTCGACCTGGCCTTCCTGGACCCGCCCTATGGCAAGGGGCTGGGGGAGCAAACGCTGGCGCGTCTCGCCGAAGGCGACTGGCTGAAGCCCGGCGCCCTGGTGGTGTTCGAGCGCGGGTCGGACGAGCCGGAGATCGACACCCCCGGTTATCAGCGGCTGGACGCCCGCGACTATGGCGCGGCGCGTGTGCTGTTCCTGAAGGTCCTGACCCCCGCCGCCTGAGCGGGAAAAGTACACTCCGATTTTTTTGAGTGTACTTTCGTGCAGATTTTTGCGAGCGGATCGCAGCTGGATCAGCCCTCGGGCGGCGGACCCAGCAGGGCCTCGTCCTCCTCTTCGATCTCGCGGCGCATGGTGGCCTGACAAGAGGCGATCTCGTCCTTGCTCAGGCCCCGGAAGAAGTCGGCGTCGAAATCGCGGGCCTCGCGGCGCAGTTCGTCGGCCAGACGACGCCAGCGACGGGCGTCGGTCGCGCGCCCGCTCTCGATCGCCTCGGCGAACCGCAGGCGCGCGGTGCGGGCCAGGTCGTCCATGTCCATGTCGGCATAGAGGTTCAGGTCGATCTCGTCCGGCGGCGGCTCGACCTGATCGCTGCGCCGCCAGCCGTATTTGCGGGCGCGGCGGCGAAAGGCGGACAGGCCCAGGTCGTGGCGGCGGCACACGGCCTCGGCGCTGAGGCCGGACAGATAGTCGGCGCGGGCCTGGGCCCAGGTCCGGGCGGCGCGGATGCGGTAAACGTCGGTCATGCCCGCAGCCATAAACCAGCGCTACGTCAGATACGGACGTGGGCCTACAATTTGGCGGCCAGGGCCCGCGCCGCCGCCGTGACCTCGGCCCAGGTCGTCTCGAAGCCGTCGTCGTCGCCGAAATAGGGATCGGCGACGGCCTGGCCCTCGCGGCCGGGCACATGATCGAGCAACAGGCTGAGTTCGGCGGTCGCGTCGGCGGGACGCAGACGGCTCAGGGCGTTCAGATTGTCGTGGTCCAGGGCGACGATGTGGGTGAAGCGGCGAAAGTCCGCCTGCGTCACCTGCCGCGCCTTCAACCCCGAAATCTCCACCCCATGCCGCCGCGCCGTCGCCTGCGCCCTCGGGTCCGGCGCCTCGCCCGCATGCCAGTCCCCGGTCCCGGCGGAATCCACGATCAGGTCGAGGTGAAGCCGCTGAGCCTCCGCGCGCAGGGCGGCCTCGGCGAGGGGAGAGCGACAGATGTTGCCGAGGCAGACGAAGAGGATGGAGGGCATGGGATTTGCCAACAGTTAAGCGCGAAAGCCGCCAAGGTATATCTGGTTCTCAAGTGCATCCGAGAAAGATCGAATTAAGTTGATCGTTCCATTAGAGATATTTGACAGGTCGGCGATATCAATCAGGGTTTCCTCACCATGCGCGATCGCATTCCTACGTTTTAACAACACGACATCGATAAAGGTGGTTTTGTCAGAGAAAGGTGATAAATCGACGCCACAAACCTCACATAATTCGCCAAACACCTTGTAGTTTAGATTTGATTTTGTGTCGATCAGTTCGCAGTTGATGCGCGAAAATCGCTTATTGCCAGATGATATTATATCATCAATCAATCTACATCTCTCAGAAAGGCTTATTCCAGACTGTGCGATGGTGGAAAGGCGAGGTAAGAAATAATTTCGCCTAAACTGAGGATTGAGAGAGTCGTAACTCATCTTCCGAAGTGAGATGAATTCCATATATTTGCTTGCTGAAAATTTTACTCCCCCTTCCCAGTGTGCATAACAGATGGCAACGAGTGCTCTGAGCAGAACCTGACGAGCGACCGCATCAGCATTTTCTGTTAAGCTTACGAGGTCGGAAATCTCACGTATGCGCCAATTGCGGTCGTCCGTAAGTTGTGCCGTGAGTTCGGCTTCTGTTCGTGCCTTGCTCAAGGTTTAAACCATCCCTCACCGAGGGGGATCGTCTTCTGAATCCTGGATGTTCCGCGGAGTCCAGGAGACATGAGTGTTGCAGCCTCTGGTTGTTGCCAAAATTGCATTATCTTGCTGGCGACGAATGAGGCTGGATTCTGTGTCCGCTCAATCGCGTCGAGATTTTTTGCTACACCAACTGCGATTGCTTCAAGGGCAACAAGTCCCACACGTCCGGTGTGTCGGTTCCCATCATGCTTACGCAATGCGTCATGCCCAACTGCTCTATTAAGAAGGTCAAAGACTCGTCGGATTAGATCGTATGCCGCTTGCCCTTTGCCCTCTTTCGCAAGAGTGACGATCCCCTCATCTATGTATTCTTCTACATCAAGTTTGCCATCATAGTTGATATTTGCATGAACAATGAAGCGTACGGCTAGCTCCATATGTCTTTGCTTCTCAATCTGCTCATCAGAAAGAGATACTATAGACCGGAATGTAGGTAAATTGGCCGATTCTTTGATGAATCTGAAGTATTCAGGGTTAACCATCAGCATTATGCAGTTGCGCAATTCTTGTGCATTTGCGGTTGTGCCGCCAGCGTTAAGTCGTTGAAATAAATCAAATTTTGTCTCTTCGTCGCTGGGGCGTTTGAGAATTTCTACGCCAATTCGGCCACGCCGGATGGCTAGTTGAAGAGATTTATCTAAAGGACTCTGAGCGCTTTTTGGTGCGTCAGGAACGTCGTCTGTTAACTCCCATACAGCGTTACTTAAAGATGGTAGGTATTTTGTGGCCTCTAGAACAGACGGAGGTAAAAGATTTTTGTCTGGTCCTTTGAGTAGTCCCATAAATTCCAGAATAGTCGACAGCCTTTGCAGGCCATCAATAAGTTCCCATTGGCCATTTTGGCGTTCGAAAACGAATATTGATGGGAGTGGAATGCCAAGTAAGAGAGACTCGATGAGCTTCGATTTTTGACCGATCTCCCAACGAAAAAGTCGTTGAAACTCTGGGTCGATGATAATTTCATCGCCCGTATACATATTGACGAGCTCTCCGATGGACATCTGATACGCATCGGTTCTTACGAGCCGCTGCGCGGCAGTAATTTCTTTTTCTAGCATTTGCTCGACCTACGATTGAATTGACAGTGTGGCGGATTGCTGCGGTTTGCGCCAGAGGATGCCTGTTCAACTGTCGAGTTAGTTGAAATTTAGCTGTTTTTGGATTCGGCTAAAAATATTGGATTTGGCCTGATGAGCGATTTCGGCGCATGGCGAGTACCGGCCAGTTAACCATGATTCACCTTCTCCCAAACAGCTTCTCCAGATCGTGCAGCTTCAGCTCCACATAGGTCGGGCGGCCGTGGTTGCACTGGCCCGAATGCGGGGTGGCTTCCATTTGGCGGAGGAGGGCGTTCATTTCGGGGGCGGAGAGGATGCGGCCTGAGCGGACGCTGCCGTGGCAGGCCATGGTGCCGCAGATGGCGGCGAGGCGTTCCTTGAGCGACAGGGCCTGGCCATGTTCGGACAGGTCGTCGGCGATGTCGCGGATCAGGCCCTGAACGTCCGTATCGCCCAGCATGGCCGGGGTCTCGCGCACCAGGACGGCGCCGGCGCCGAAGGCCTCGACGATCAGGCCCATCTCGGCCAACTCCTCGGCGCGGGCGGCGACGCGCTCGGCCTCGGCGGGGTCCAGATCGACCACCTCGGGCGTCAAGAGGGCCTGGCGGGTCACGGCCCCCTCGGCCATCTGGGCCTTCATCCGCTCATAGACCAGCCGCTCGTGCGCCGCGTGCTGATCCACGATGACCAGGCCGTCGCGGGTCTGGGCGACGATGTAGTTGGCGTGGAGCTGGCCCCGCGCGGCGCCCAGGGGGTAGTCGAGGGGGTCTTGAGGTTGAGTGGCGAGTGGCGAGTGGCGCGTGGCGAGGTCGCTGTCCGGGGCGGGTTGCAACGGCCATGAAGGGCTGTCCCAGCTGGGTTCGACGCGGGCGCTGCGTTCGTTGAGGCCGGGGAGGATTTGGGCGGCGGCGGGTTGGGACCAGCCGGTCCAGCCGCTGAACCCCTGCGCCGACGGGGCGCCGGGGCTGTAGGCGGGGCCGGATGTGACGCCTGTGTGGGGCTGGAAGCCGGACAGGGCGTCGGCGGCGACGGTGGTGCTGGCGCGGTGGCCGGCGGCGTGGAGCGCGTGGCGCAGGGCGCCCACGATCAGGCCGCGCACCAGGGCCGGATCGCGGAACCGGACCTCGGCCTTGGCAGGGTGGACGTTGACGTCGACATAGAGGGGATCGATGTCGAGGAAGAGGACGGCGGCCGGGTGCCGGTCCCGCGCCAGGAAGTCGGCGTAGGCGCCGCGCAGGGCCCCCTGCAGCAGCCGATCCTTCACCGGACGGCCGTTGACGAACAGATACTGATGCGCCGCATTGCCGCGCGAATAGGTGGGCAGGCCCGCATAGCCGGACAGGCGCACGCCGTCCCGCTCCTGATCGATCAACAGGGCGTTGGCCTCGAAGTCGCGGCCCAAGAGGGCGGACAGGCGTTTCAGACGGCCCTCGTCGCCGGGGTGTTCGGCGGGCAGGCGCAGCGTGACCTTGCCGTCCAGCGACAGGGTGAAGGCCACGGCCTCGTGCGCCATGGCCTGACGCTTGATTTCCTCTGAAATGGCCATGGCCTCGGCCCGTTCGGACTTCATGAACTTGAGCCGGGCGGGGGTGGCGTAGAAGAGGTCGCGCACCTCGACCCGCGCGCCATGCGGGCCGGGGAAGGGGGCGGGGGTCAGGGGACGGGTCTCGCCGCCCTCGACTTGAATGGCCCAGGCGTCGCTCTCGTCGCGGGACCGGGTGGTGATCGACAGGCGGGCGACCGAGCCGATGGAGGGCAGGGCCTCGCCCCGGAAGCCCAGGGTGTGGATGCGCAACAGGTCCACGTCGCCGGCGTCGTCCGGCTCCAGCTTGGACGTGGCGTGGCGTTCGATGGCCAGGGGCAGTTCCTCGCGCGGGATGCCCTTGCCGTCGTCGGCGATCAGGATGCGCGACAGGCCGCCGCCGTCCGCCTGGATCTCGATGTTCGTCCCGCCCGCGTCCAGGGCGTTCTCGACCAACTCCTTGATGGCGCTGGCGGGCCGTTCGACCACCTCGCCGGCGGCGATGCGGTTGACGGTTTCGGGGGAGAGGCGACGGATAGGCATGAGCAGGCGAAGATAGGGCGCGCGGGGGATTCGCGCCATGCGGCGTTCGACCGGCGGGGAACGCGGCGACAGCTTGACCGTTCAGAGCAGGACGCGCCTTGATCCAGCCCGAAACCGGGTGCGGAATGGCGCGGCGTGAAGCCTTGCAGCCTCGGATGACGATGAAGACCCGATCGATCGTGCTCGCCGCCACACTGGCCCTGTCGGCCTGTGGCAACCCCCAACCGTCCAAGGCGCAGGAGGGCGAGTTCGCCCAGCCGACGCGCAACGTGCCCAGCGACGCGGGGGGGATGAAGTCCAGCTTCGCCCCCGTTGTGCGCTCGGCCGCGCCGGCGGTGGTCAATATCTCGGCGCGCAGCGTGCAGCGGGTGCAGGCCGATCCCTTCTTCCAGCTGTTCGGCGGCGGCATTCCCCAGGCGCGGGTGGCTGAATCGGTCGGGTCGGGCGTGATCGTCCGCTCGGACGGGATCGTGGTGACGAACAACCACGTCATCGACGGCGCCCAGCAGATCAAGGTCGTGCTGAACGACCGGCGCGAGTTTCCGGCCACGGTCATCCTGGCCGACGAGCGCAGCGACATCGCCGTGCTGAGGCTGGAGAACGTCGGCGACCGTCTGCCGGTGCTGGCCATCGACGACCGCGAGCAGCAGCAGGTCGGCGATCTGGTCCTGGCCATCGGCAATCCGTTCGGCGTGGGCCAGACGGTGACGAACGGCATCATCTCGGCCCTGAACCGGACAGAGACGGGGATTTCGGACAGCGGCTCCTTCATCCAGACCGATGCGGCCATCAACCCCGGCAATTCGGGCGGGGCGCTGGTGGACATGGACGGCGACCTGATCGGCATCAACACCGCCATCTTCTCGCGTTCCGGCTCCTCGGCCGGGGTCGGGTTCGCGGTGCCGGCGGCCATGGTCAAGCGGGTGGTGGATTCGGCCCTGGGCGGCGCCAAACAGGTCGTCAGGCCGTGGCTGGGCGTGAAGGGCGACACCGTGACCGGCGACATCGCCGGCAGCCTGGGCCTGAGCCGGCCGCAGGGTCTGGTGGTCACGGAGGTTTACGCCAACGGGCCGGCGGCGCGGGCCGGGGTGCGCCAGGGCGACGTCATCACCTCCATCGACGGTCAGGAGATCAACGACCAGGGCGGGCTGAACTACCGCGTCGGCTCGCGCAATCCGAACGATCAGGTGCAGGTCGCCATCCTGCGCGACGGGCGGGCCCAGACCCTGACGGCGCGGGTCCAGCCCCTGCCGGGCGACGCCGATCCCAACGGGGGCGTGACCATCGGCTCCGGCCCGTTCGCGGGCGCGGAGGTGGTGGCCCTGAACCCGGCGCTGGCCGACCGGCTGGGCGGCGATCCGTTCGCCAGCGGGGTGATCGTCACCGGACTGTCGGGGCGCGGCTATGCGGCGCGGGCGGGCTTCCGGCAGAACGACCTGATCGTCAGCATCAACGGACGCGCCATCGCCTCGGCCCGCGACGTCGAGGCCGCCAGTTCCGGTCGCGGCCCGTGGGAGGTCGTCATCAACCGCGGCGGCCGTCAGATCCGGGGCGTGTTGCGGTAATTGTCCACGAGGACGGCATCCGCTGCCAGCCCCGGAATGACGGGCAGGGATGTCGGGCGTCCACCCTAGGCGCCCTTCGTCGGGCCGCCGATGGACCAGGTGTGGCCGAAGGGGTCGCGCAGGACGCCGTAGCGGTCGCCCCAGAATTGATCGGCCATGTCCATGACGGGTTCGGCGCCGCCGACGACCAGGGCGCGGGTCCACCAGGCGTCGGGGTCGGCGACCTGGAGGAGCAGGGTCACGCCGGCGGGGCGCACGTCCTGAACGCCGCTATATTCGGGAAACTCGTCGTTCAGCATGACGCTGGAGCCGTTGATCCGCAGATGGGCGTGCATCAACCGCTCGCCGTCATCGGCCAGACGGCGATCCAGAACCTCGGCCCCGAAGGCGATGATGTAGAAGTCCACCGCCGCCGAGGCGCCGCGCGACGGGATCGTCAGATGGGGCGTCACGCCCGAAGTCGGGCCTTGATCGGGGCGGGCGTCGGTCATGAAGGCGGTCTCCGTATCGGGATGCGATACTAGCGCGTGAAAAGCCGAAGGCGAACGCTTACATAGGTCGCACCCATGAGCGATCTGTTCGAAGCCTCCGGCATTCTGCCCCCCGACGCCCCTTTGGCCGACCGTCTGCGCCCGCGCACGCTGGACGAGGTGGTGGGGCAGGACCATCTGTTGGGGCCCGGCGGGCCGATCCGGCGCATGATTGAGGCCGGGCGGCTGGGGTCGATGATTCTGTGGGGGCCGCCGGGGACGGGCAAGACCACCATCGCGCGGCTGCTGGCCCAGGCGGCGGGCTATGAATATCAGGCGATCAGCGCGGTCTTCTCCGGCGTCGCAGACCTGAAGAAGGCGTTCGAGGCGGCGCGGATGCGGCGCGCGGCGGGGCAGTCGACCCTGCTGTTCGTGGACGAAATCCACCGCTTCAACCGCGCCCAGCAGGACGGCTTTTTGCCGTTCGTGGAGGCGGGGGTGGTCACGCTGGTCGGGGCCACGACCGAGAACCCCAGTTTCGAGCTGAACGGCGCCCTGCTGTCGCGCAGCCAGGTCTATGTGCTGAAACGTCTGGACGACGCGGCGCTGGATCAACTGCTGGGCCGGGCCGAGGCGCATATGGATCGGACCCTGCCGCTGACGCCCGAGGCGCGGCAGGCGATGCTGGCGCTGGCGGACGGGGACGGGCGCTATCTGCTGACCATGTCGGAGGTGCTGTTCGACCTGCCCGAGGACGAACGGCTGGACGTGCAGGGACTGGCGGGGGTGCTGCAGCGCCGGGCGCCTGCCTACGACAAGAGTAGAGAAGAACACTATAACCTCATATCCGCCCTGCATAAATCGGTGCGGGGGTCGGACCCGGACGCGGCGCTGTACTGGCTGGCGCGGATGCTGAACGGGGGCGAAGACCCGCTGTATCTGGCGCGGCGGATCGTGCGGATGGCGGTCGAGGACATCGGCGAGGCGGACCCGCTGTCGATCCTGGTCGCCAATGCGGCCAAGGACACCTATGACTTCCTGGGCAGTCCCGAGGGCGAACTGGCGCTGGCCCAGGCGGTGGTGCATCTGGCCACCGCGCCCAAGTCGGTCGGGGTCTATGAGGCGTTCAAGGCGGCGAAGAAGGCGGCCTATGAGACCGGCTCGCTGATGCCGCCCGCCCATATCCGCAACGCCCCGACCAAGCTGATGAAGTCGCTGGGCTACGGCAAGGGCTATCAATACGATCCCTCGACGCCCGAAGGGTTTTCGGGCGCCAACTTCTTCCCCGACGAGATGGAGCGCCGCACCTTCTATCAGCCCAAGGGCGAGGGGCACGAGGAGAAGGTCAAGGCGCGGCTGGAACGCTGGGCCGCGATGCGGGCGCGGATGGCGGTGGACGGCCCTGTGGACGCGGCGGGCGACTGACCTCTAGAAGCGCCCGATGTCCGAACGCCAGCCCGTCGCCCTGTCCGAAGATGAGATCGCCGCCGTCCGGTCGTGGGTGATCCACGAGGACGTCCATATCATCGCCTTCTCCAAGCCCAGCGGCCTGTCCAGCCAGGGCGGGCGGATCAAGGCGCACACCCTGGACGACCTGTTGTGGGCGTTCGCGCGGTCGAACGGCAAGCGGCCGGAGTTGGTGCATCGTCTGGACCGGGACACCTCGGGCGTGATCCTGGCGGCCAAGACCAAGCCGGCGGCGGGCTTTCTGGGCAAGGCGATGCAGATGCGGCGGTTCAGGAAACAGTATCTGGCCCTGCTGTCGGCGGCGCCGGAGCCGCGATCCGGCACGGTCGATGCGCCCCTGCGTCGCGAGGAGATCGGGCGCGAATCCTATATGCGGGTCGTCGCCTTCGACGCGCCGGGGGCGCAGGGGTCGCAGAGCCGTTACCGCACCCTGGCCGCCAGCGATCACGGGGCGGTGGTGGAGCTGGAGCCGCTGACCGGGCGGATGCATCAGCTGCGGGTGCATATGGCGCATCTGGGGCGGCCGCTGATCGGGGACGTGCGCTATGGCGGCGCCCTGACCACGCCGGTCGGGGGCGCGCCGCGCCTGATGCTGCATGCGGCGAAACTGAGTTTTCCGCATCCCGAAGGCGGGACCACGACGGTCGAGGCCCCGCCGCCGGAAGATTTCCAGACGCTGCGGAGCGCGCTGGGTCTATAAAGACGTCCGAACACCGAGGAGACGCCTGTGGTAGCGACCGTGCTGATCGTCATCGTGGCGCTGATCCACGCCTATATCGTGGTGCTGGAGATGGCGCTGTGGACCACGCCGCGCGGGCGAAAGGCCTTTGGCATGAGCGCCGAAAAGGCCGAGACGACCCGGGTGATGGCCGCCAATCAGGGCCTCTATAACGGCTTTCTGGTCGCGGGCCTGGCCTGGGGGCTGTGGCTGGACGCGGGCGGGTTTCAGGTCAAGGTCTTCTTCCTGGCCTGCGTGGTTGTGGCGGGGCTTTACGGCGCGGCGACGGTCAGTCGGAAGATTCTGCTGGTGCAGGCGGTTCCGGCCGGGCTGGCCCTGATCGCCCTGGCCTTGCATCTGTGAGGGAACGGCCGTCTGATTGCGACGCTATGTCGTCGAAAGGATTCATCCGATGAAGCGTCTCGCCATCGCCCTGACCGGCCTGTCCGCTCTAGCCCTGACCGCCTGCGCCAGCCTGGCGCCCTATGGCCAGCAGCGCGGGAGCGGCGGGCAGGGGTATTCCGAGCAGCGGATCGAGAGCAACCGATACCGCGTGACCTATAATGGCGTGGGCGCCGCCGGTCGCGTCGCCGACTGGGCGCTGGTCCGGGCGGCGGACCTGACCACCGAACAGGGCTATGAGTGGTTCGAGGTGACGCAGAGCTGGACCGACGGCCGCCCCGGCGGCGAGGGCGGGGTCCGCCCCAGCGTGTCCATCGGCGGCGGCAGCAGCCGATACGGCGGCTATTCCGCATCGGGCGTGGGCGTTGGCGTGGGCCTGAACTTCAGCGGGCCGCAGCCGACCTCGACCACGCTGGAGGTCGTCATGGGGCGGGGCGCCAAGCCGAACAGCCCGAACGCCTATGATGCGCGCTCGGTGCAGGGCGCCATCCCGCGCTGACCATCGCTTTCGTCGCGGTCCGCGTATAGAAGGCCGCACGATGACACGTTTTCTTCTCGTCGCGGCCGGCGGCGCCATCGGTTCGATGGCGCGCTATGGGCTGGGCGTCGCGGCCGGTCGGTGGGCGCCGAACGCCGGATGGCCGGTCGGCACCTTTGCGGCCAATGTCGCCGGCGGGCTGCTGATGGGGCTGCTGGTCGGCTGGCTGGCGTTTCGCGGCGGGGCGCAGCAGGAGGCGGTCAGGCTGTTCGCCGCCGTGGGGGTGCTGGGCGGGTTCACGACCTTTTCGTCCTATTCGCTGGAGGCGGTGCAGATGATCGAGCGCCGTCAGATCGGCCTGGCGGCCGCCTATGTGATCGGCTCGGTGGTCCTGGCCATCGGCGCCCTGTTCGTCGGCCTGATGATCGCCCGCCGCGCCCTTGGAGTTTCCGTTTGACCGACCAGCCGCCCGCAACCGACGCCCCCAAGCGCGAAGTCCTGACGCTCTATGTCGCCGAGGACGAGGACGGCATCCGGCTGGATCGTTGGTTCCGCCGGCGCTGGCCGCACCTGTCCAACATCCAGGTGCAGAAGATGGCCCGCAGCGGCCAGATCCGCGTCGATGGCGCCCGCATCAAGCCCGAAGGCCGCCTGACCGCCGGGGCCGCCGTGCGCGTGCCGCCGATCCCCGACGACACCTCGCGCCAGGCCGGGGACGCCCACACCCTGACCGAAAAGGACATCGCCTTCGCCAAGTCGCTGGTCCTGTACGAGGACGACATGGTCATCGCCCTGAACAAGCCGCATGGGCTGGCGGTGCAGGGCGGCACCAAGACCAGCCGCCACGTTGACCGTCTGCTGTCGGCCTGGGGCGAGGGGCTGGAGCGGCCGCGTCTGGTCCACCGGCTGGACCGCGACACGTCCGGCGTCCTGCTGCTGGGCAAGGGACCGGAGGCGGCCAAGCGGCTGGCGGGCGCCTTCGCGCGGCGTCAGGCCAAGAAGACCTATTGGGCCATCGTGATCGGCAATCCGAAACCCTATTCGGGCCAGATCGACATGCCGCTGAAGAAGACCGGCATCAACGACTTCGAGATGATGCGCCCGGCCGAGCGCAAGGACCCGCGCGCCGAACCGGCGGAAACCGCGTTCTCGACCATCAGCCGCGCCTCGCACCGGGCGGCGTGGATGGCGTTGCGGCCCTTCACCGGACGGACGCACCAGCTGCGCGCCCATATGGCCGGGATCGGCCACCCGATCCTGGGCGATCCGAAATACGGCGACGAGAAGTCGCGCGAACTGTCGGGACCGCTGAAGCTGCAACTGCACGCCCGCAGCATCGAACTGGACCACCCGCGCGGCGGCGTCCTGAAGGTCACGGCGCCCCTAAGCCCCGAAATGAAGGCCGGCTTCGCCCACTTCGGCTTCACCGAAGACGAGGCCGAGGACGACCCCTTCCTGGGCGTGAAGCGAATCCGGTGACGGCGAACGTCCAGGCTGAGGTCGAACGCGCCCAGGCCCTGGCGCGCGCCGGGCGGATGGAGGCGGCGCTGAGCCTGCTGGCGGCCGTGACGGGCCGGGCGGATACGCCGTGGCAGGCCCTGTCCATCCATGCCGACATGGCCAAGGCGGCGGGGCGGCTGGAGGACAGTCTGGCGCTGTCGCGGCGGCTGGTGAAGGTGCGCCCGCAAAGCGTTCCGGCGCGGCATAACATGGCCTCGACACTGGGCGATCTGGGGCGGGCGGCACAGGCGGAGGCCGTGTGTCGCGAGGCGATGGCATTGGGGGGCGATGCGCCCGAGACCTGGCTGGTGCTGGCCCGGGCGCTGCAATCGCAGAACCGATTCGATGCGGCCGAGGACGCCTATCGCCAGGCTCTGGCGCGCCGGCCCGGCTATGACGACGTTCTGAGAGATCTGAGCCAGTTGATCTGGATGCGCGACGCCGATGTCGCAGCCGCCAGCGCGCCGTTGGACGCCGCCATCGCGGCGGCGCCGGGCGATGCCGGGTTGCGGCGGATCAAGGCCAGACTGCTGGAGTATGCGGGCGACGCCGAGGAGGCGTATCGCACCCTGGTCGCCGGGCCTCTGGATGGACCGGGCGAACTGGCGGCGGCGCAGGCCTGTCTGACGCTGGACCCGCACCGGGCGCTGGATCATGCGAACCGGGCGGCGGCTCTGGCGGGGCCGGGCGCGCCGGCGGTGATGGTGACGCAGGCGGAATGCCTGCTGGCGCTGGGTCGGCCCGAAGAGGCGCTGGAGCCGATCACGGCGCTGAGGGCCAGGGAGCCGCTGAACCAGCACGTCTTGGCGCATCAGGCGACGGCGTGGCGGATGCTGGGCGACGCGCGCTATGGCCGGCTCTACGACTACGACGCCTTCGTGCGGCCCTATCGTCTGGAGACGCCGGCGGGGTGGGCGACGCTTGAGGATTATCTGGCCGATCTGGCGGCGGCGTTGCATGGTCTGCATCGGCTGAAGACCCATCCGGTGGGGCAGTCGTTGCGGGGCGGATCGCAGACGGCGGAGTCCCTGGCGCAGAGCGACGATCCGGCGATCCGCGCCTTCTTCACCGCCATCGACGCGCCGATCCGCGCCTATATGGCGGCGGTAGGCCGGGGCGACGATCCGCTGAGGGCGCGCAACACCGGCGGCTATCGCATCAAGGGCAGTTGGTCGGTGCGGCTGCGTCCGAACGGGTTTCACGCCGACCATATCCATTCGGACGGCTGGCTGTCCTCGGCCTGCCATATCGAACTGCCGACTGCGGTGACGGGCGAGGGGCGCGAGGGCTGGTTGCGGTTCGGCGCCCCGCCGGGCCTGCCCGACCTGAAGGCGGAACACCATGTGCGGCCGCAGGCGGGGACGCTGGTGCTGTTTCCTTCCTATATGTGGCACGGCACCCAGCCGTTCGGCGGCGAGGCGTCGCGCCTGACGCTGGCGTTCGACGTCGCGCCCGCCTGATCTTCGACGGAGTTTTCATGACCGACCAGTCCGCCTCGCATCGTCCGCGTTTCGTGGAGCTTTCGCCGGATCGTATCGCGCGGTTCTGGACCGAGGCGGGCGTGGGGACGCATCCCGGCGGGGGATGGGCGGTGCAGTTGGATGGGCGCACGCCCAAGACGCCGGACAAGGCGCCGCTGGTGCTGCCGACCGAGGCGGCGGCGCGGATGGCGGCGGAGGAGTGGGCGGCGCAGGGGGAGTTTCTGGACCCGTCGACCATGCCGGCGACGCGGCTGGCCTCGACCGCCATCGACCGGATCGGCGGCGCGCGCGAGGCGGTGGCGGACGAGATCGCGGCCTATGCCGGGTCGGACGTGGTCTGTTACCTGGCCGAGCATCCGACCGCCCTGGTCGAACGGCAGACCCGCGAATGGGGGCCGTGGCGCGACTGGGCCGCGCGCGAGATGGGGGTGGCGCTGGCGCCGACCCGCGGCATCGTTCACCAGCCGCAATCGCCCGAGGCCATCGCTCGGGTGAAGGCCCATGCCCTGACGCTGGACGATTTTCGCCTGACCGGGCTGGCGACGGCCGTGCCTCTGCTGGGGTCGGCGGTGCTGGCGCTGGCGGTCGAGCGGGGCGCGCTGGGCGGGGGCGAGGCCTTCGACCTGTCGCGGATCGACGAGGCGTTCCAGGAGGATCAGTGGGGCGTAGACGCCGAGGCGGCCGAACGCACCCAGGCGCGACGCGCCGAGGCGGAACTGCTGGATCGGTGGTTCAGGGCGCTGGGGTGAGGGATTCAGGCTGAGGCCGTAGAGGCCGCGATGATGGCCGCGCGTTCCTGATCGGTCAGGTGACGCCAGCGGCCCTCAGGCAGGTCGCCGAGTTTGAGCGGGCCGATGCGGATGCGGTAGAGGTCCACGACCTCCAGCCCGACCAGTTCGCACATACGGCGGATCTGGCGATACTTGCCCTCGGTCAGGACGAAGCGCAGGCGTTGCGGTTCGATCTGGGTGACGCGGGCGGGTTTCAGCGGCTTGTCGTTTAGGGACAGGCCGTGGCGCAGCTTGCTGAGCTTGCCCTCGGTGATCTGGCCTTCGACGACGACCAGATATTCCTTGTCCAGTTCCGACGCCGGGCCGATCACCGCCTTGGCCACCACGCCGTCGGAAGACAGCAGCAGAAGACCGCGCGAATCCTCGTCCAGCCGGCCGATGGGGGGCAGGGAGGCGTCGCGGGCGGGCGTTTCGCCCTCGCCCACGCGATTGGGGGTCTTCAACAGGCGCACGGCGGGGATCTTGCCGGGGTCGGGCTGGCCCGAAACGAAGCCGACCGGCTTGTGCAGCACCAGGGTCATGCCGGTCGCTAGAGCCGCCTGGGCGGTGTCGTTCAGGGTCAGGGTCTCGCCCGGCTGAATCTTGCGCCCCGCGTCGGTGATGGTTTCTCCGTCGATGGAGACCAGGCCGTTGGCGATCAGGCTGTCGGCCTCGCGCCGGGAACAGACGCCGGACTGGCCCAGCCATTTGTTCACGCGAACGGGTTCGTCGCCGTCATAGGTGCGGGTGAAGGCCATGCGATTCCGTCGTCCAGTCGATGCGGTTGTCTAGAGCCGGGGTTGGACGCGGGCAAGGCGGGGGTTGGGCTTCAGCAAAGACGCCCATGGGGTTCCCGGTCGTCGGGTTGATGCGCGGCGCATCGACACTATATCGTTCGGCATACTCCCATCAGTCAGAGTGTCGGACGGCCTTGGTCGTGTCCGTCGATGTCTGTTTTTCTGGCGACGGGGGTGAGGGATCAGCGCGCTTCGGGCGGTGAATCCGAAACACTATTGAAACCGACAAAGGATACGTCTTGTACGCTCAAAACAAATCTTCCGCTGGACCGCGCCGCAACGGCTTCAACCGCCCCGTTCCTACCCGTCTTCGCATGGGTCTGGTGATGCGGCGCGATATGGCGTTCGGGGCGCTGGGCGATGTGGAAGGCGCGTTGCGGGGCGAGGGCGTGGGGCTGGCGCCGATGTCGACCGGCGAGGCCAGCCTGTCGGCGGGCGGCGTGACGGTGCTGGCCACCGCCACGGCCCGGGACATCGCGGAAGGCCGCCTGAAGGGGCTGGTCGTGCCCGGCGGATCGAGCGACGAGGCGTCGCTGGCGGCGGTGCGTTCGCTGATCGACCTGGCGCGCGCCGACGACCTGACCATCCTCGCCTTCGCCGACGGGGTCGCGCTGACGGCCGAGCGGTTCGGGGTGGACGTCGAGGCCGAGGCGGCGATCTTCGGCGGCGGTCGGACGGTCGTGCTGAACGAACGGGCGGACCTGTCGAAGGCGGTCGCAGCCCTGTCCTGACTGGATGGGCCTGATCAGACGGTTCTGAACAGAAGCATCAGGTTTTCGGCGGGCATCGGGACGCGCAGGGTGGCGATCAGGCCGTGGGCGCGGGCCAGGGTCTGGACGGCGTCGCGGTCGCGCAGGCCCCAGTCGGGATTGCGCGACTTCAGGCTGGCGTCGAAGGCGGCGTTGGACGGCGCCAGTGGAACCTCCGTCTCCCGATAGGGACCGTAGAGAACCAGAAGACCGCCCGGACGTCGCAAGATCCGGCCCGCCAGATCCATCAGCCCCTCGGTCGCCGACCAGGGGCTGATGTGCGTCATGTTCGCGCAATAGACGGCGTCGAACGGCCCGGTCGGCCAGGTCGTCGGGTCCTGCGCGTCCAGCGCCAGCGGCGGCGCGAGATGGGGCAGGGCGGTCGCGCGGGTCCAGGCGGCGATGCTGTCGCGCGCCTCGGCGCTGGGGTCGCTCGGCGTCCAGCGCAGGCCGGGCAGGGCGGCTGAAAAGGCGACGGCGTGTTCGCCCGAGCCGGAGGCGATCTCCAGCACCGATCCGGCGGCCGGAAGATGGGCGCGCAGGACGCGCAGGATCGGCTCCGCATTGCGGCGCGCGGCCGGCGAGGTCAGGGCGCCGTCGGGCAGGGCGGCGATGGAATCCAGACTGTTCATACGCTCTGATACCGCCAGACGGCGTTCAGGGCATCTGCGATTTCTTGCCGCCAAAGCAGGGCGATCCGCCGATTTCTTGCACGATTTGACGCGGAGGGACCGGGGGCGCAATTCGGCTGTAACAGTGCGTGATCGTAATGTTTTCGGGCCATGGCGGCGTCAGATCGCCAGGCCTCCCTTGCTCAGGAGACGTCCTTGTCCATTTCCACCACGCCCGGATTGCGTCCGGCGCCCACCGCCCATGCCGGGCTGATCGCCTGGGTCGAGCAGATCGCCGCCCTGACAAAGCCTGATCGCGTCCACTGGTGCGACGGATCGGAGGCCGAGAAACAGGCCATCGTCGCCGACCTGTTGGCCAAGGGCACGCTGAAGACGCTGGATCAGGACAGGCGGCCGGGCTGCTATTACGCCGCGTCCGATCCGCGCGACGTGGCGCGGGTCGAAAGCCGGACCTTCATCTGTTTCGAAGATGAAGCGGACGCCGGGCCGACCAACAACTGGGCCGATCCGATCGAGATGCGCGACCGTCTGGCGGGCCTGTTCGACGGCTGCATGGCCGGGCGGACGATGTATGTCGCGCCCTTCTGCATGGGGCCGCTGGGGTCCGAGATCAGCGCCCTGAGCGTCGAGATCACCGACAGCGGCTATGTCGCCCTGTCGATGGGGGTGATGACGCGGATGGGCAGGCCAGCGCTGGACCAACTGGGCGACAAGGGGGTGTTCGTGCCCGCCGTCCATACGCTGGGCGCGCCGCTGGCCGAGGGACAGGCGGACGTGGCCTGGCCCTGCAACGACGACAAATGGATCGTTCACTTCCCGGAAACGCGCGAAATCTGGTCCTATGGCTCCGGCTATGGCGGCAACGCCCTGTTGGGCAAGAAATGCTATGCGCTGCGGATCGCCTCGGTCATGGCCCGCGACGAGGGCTGGCTGGCCGAACATATGCTGATCCTGAAGCTGACCGATCCGAAGGGACGGGCGAAGTATGTGGCCGCCGCCTTCCCCTCGGCCTGCGGCAAGACCAATCTGGCCATGCTGCAACCCAGCCTGCCGGGCTGGAAGGCGGAAACCATCGGCGACGACATCGCCTGGATGCGGTTCGGGGACGACGGGCGGCTGTACGCCGTGAACCCGGAGGCGGGCTTCTTCGGTGTGGCGCCCGGCACCAGCCGCGACACCAACCACAATGCGCTGGAGACGCTGGCCACCAACACCATCTTCACCAACACCGCCCTGACCGCCGACGGCGACGTGTGGTGGGAGGGGATGACGAAGACCGCGCCCGAGGGCCTGACCAACTGGAAGGGTCAGCCGCACGATCCGGCGTCGGGCGAACCGGCGGCGCATCCGAATGCGCGTTTCGCCTCGCCCGCCGGCCAGTGCCCGGCCATCGCGCCGGAATGGGAAGACCCGAAAGGCGTGCCCATCGACGCCATCCTGTTCGGCGGACGCCGGGCCAGCGCGGTGCCGCTGGTGACGGAGGCGTTCGACTGGGAGCATGGGGTCTTCATGGGCTCGACCGTGGCGTCGGAAGGCACGGCGGCGGCCGAGAACAAGGTCGGGGAGCTGCGCCGCGACCCGTTCGCCATGCTGCCCTTCTGCGGCTACAACATGGGGGACTATTTCGCCCACTGGCTGAAGATGGGGCAGGGGCGCGAGGCGTCGAAAGTGCCGCGCATCTTCTTCGTCAACTGGTTCAGGAAGGATCAGGACGGGCGGTTCGTCTGGCCCGGGTTCGGCGACAATGCGCGCGTGTTGAAGTGGATTTCGGAGCGGATCGACGGCGAGGCGGAGGCGGTGGACACGCCGGTCGGCCGCGTACCGACGCCCGAGGCGCTGGACCTGTCGGGTCTGACGCTGACGCCGGCGCAGATGGCGATCCTGCTGGATGTGGACGCCGGCGTCTGGGCCGAGGAGGCGGCGCTAATTCCCGACTTCTATCGCCGGTTCGGCGAGCGGCTGCCGACCGCGCTGTGGGACCAGCACGCGGCGCTGCTCGCGCGGCTGGACCGGGCGGCGGGCGCGGCCATGGCGGCGGAATAGTCAGCCGAGGCTTGCATTGAGGGCGTCGCGGGCCGATCAGACGGGCCGTGACGTCTTCTCCTCCCATCGTGATCGTCGGCGCCGGGGTGCTGGGCCTCTGCACCGCGTTCGAACTGCATCGGCGCGGCCGATCCGTCGTGGTGATCGATCCGGGCGGCGCGAACGCCTCGGCGGTGGCGGCGGGCATGATCGCCCCGGCGATGGAGGCGGCGATCGACGACGCCTCGCCCGAACGCGCCGCCCTGTTTCGCGTCTCCCGCGACCTGTGGCCCGACTTCGCCCGGGCGGCGGGGATCGCGCTGGCGCGCCGGCCGGCGGAGTGGCGCGGCGGGGATGCGGCCGGGATCGCCGCGCGGATGCGGACGCTGGGCTTTCAGGCGCGGCTGGACGGCGAGCGGGTCGTTACGGACGAGGAATATCAGGTCGATCCGGGGCAGGCGCTGGCGGCGATGACGGCGGCCCTGGGCGATGCGGTGGTGAACGGCCGCGTGAAGGCGGTTTCGCGCCTGGACGACGGTTGGCGCGTGGAGACGGATCGCGGGACGCTGAGGGCGCGCGCGCTCGTGCTGGCGACGGGCGCTGAGGGCGCCATTGCGGGCCTGCCCGAGGCGGTGCGAGAACAGGTCGCGGCGATCCAGCCCGTTCGCGGTCAGATCGGGATGACGAAACAGACGCTGGCCGGCCATGTGGTGCGCGGCACCGGCGCCTATGTCGCGCCGATGGGGGCGGGCGTGGTCGTGGGGGCGACGATGGAGCCGGGGCGTCGCGACACGGCGCCGGACGCGGCGACGGGCGAACGGCTGCTGGAGGCCGCCTGGCGCGTGCTGGGCCGGACGCCCGAGACGCTGGAGATCGACTGGCGGGCGGGCGTGCGCGGGGCCAGCGCCGACGGCCTGCCGCTGGCGGGCGCCGCGCCGGGCGGACAGGGGGTGTTCATGGCCCTGGCGCCGCGTCGCAACGGCTGGCTGCTGGGGCCGCTGGTCGGGGCGGCGGTCGCGGATGCGATCGAGGGGGAGCCTGCGTCGCCGCACGCCCGCACCCTCGATCCCGGCCGGTTCTAGTCCGCCATCGCGAAGCGGACGGTGAAGTTGACCGTGGCGCCGTCGACGGGGCGGCCGTCCACGGTGCGCGGGTTCATGCGGAAGTCGCGCGTCAGGCTCTGGGCCGCACGACCGAAGCCTTGGCCGTTCGGGGTTTCACCGACGACGCGACAGCCGGTCAGGCCGCCGTCCACCCGCACCACGCAGCTGAGGCTGGCGGAACCCGGCGTGCCGTTCTCGGCCGCGCGGGTCGGATAGGCGCGCGCCATCTGGGCGGCGGACGGCCGACTGGCCCAGGTCGGGTTGTTGATCACAGAGGGCGCGCGGGGCGGCGTCTCGACCGTCGCCGTGCCGCCCTCCACGCCGGTTGGAGCGGTGCTGACGATCAGCTGTCCGGGCGGCGCCGTGTTCGCCGGGTTCTCGGGCGGGGCCAGGGGAACGGGCGGCATGATGGTCGGCACGGTCAAGGTCGGCTTATGGATCGGCGTCGGCGGGGCCGCCGTGACGGTGGGCGGAAGCGGCTTGGGCTCCGGGGGCTTCTCCATAGTGACCGTGAAGATCGGGTCTTCAATGACCGGATCATCCACGCCGCTCAGCTGGAACCGCTGATTGTAAAGCACGATCCCGGCCCCGACGTGCAGGATCACCGAGACGCCGATGGCGGCCAGCATCCAGCGCGGGATGGGTTTCTTGCGCTCCCCGAAGTCGATGGGGCTGATCAAGCCGGGTCCGCCGGCGGTTTGCATCATCATGGCCTAACTCCCTCGTTCACCGCCCCCGCAGCGCCCTTAAGGTGAAGTTGAGCGCGCAGGTTGTGGCGGCTTTGCGGCGAGGCGCCCGCGTTCGGCAAAGGTCGATCCGTTAACGGCGCTGTTAAGGATTAGGGATTGGTTAACCACGTTCGCCGACCATCGCGCGCATGGGCATCGGAGCGATTCCATCGGCAGGCGGCGTGGAGGCGGCGATCAGGCGCGCCTCGGCGGCCGTGGGCGTGGACTATGACTTCATGGTCAAGACCGCGCGCCGCGAAAGCGCGATGAATCCCTCGGCCAAGGCCCCGACCTCCTCGGCGGCGGGCCTGTTCCAGTTCATCGAACAGACCTGGCTGGGCACGGTCAAGCAGCACGGCGCCCAGCACGGTTACGGCCAGTACGCGGACCTGATCCATCGGGGATCGGACGGGCGCTGGCGCGTGGAGGGTTCGGCGCGCAACGTGGTGCTGGACCTGCGGTTCGATCCGCATGCGGCCTCGGCCATGGCGGCGGAGCTGACGGCGTCGAACGCCGCCTATCTGCGCGGCCGCACGGGCAAGGAGCCGGGGGCGGGCGATCTGTACGCCGCCCACTTCCTGGGACCGGCGGGGGCGGCGGACCTGATGCAGGCGATGGACCGCAATCCGGGCGGCAGCGCGGCGGCGATGTTCCCACAGGCCGCGCGGGCCAACCGCAGCATCTTCTATCGCGACGGGCGGGCCGCGACGGTGGCCGAGGTTCACGCCAATCTGCAGCGCACGGCGGGGCAGGGCGCGCCGGCGGCCGGTTCGGGCGAGACGCGCTATTCGACGCCCAGCCTGAGCGAACAGGACCAGATGCTGGCCGCGCGCATGGATCGGCTGAAGCAGGATCAGGGGCTTCTGGCCCTGCTGCTGGGGCAGGACGGATCGTCCAGCAGGGGCTTCGGCGGAGCGTTTTCGCCGACGGGCAAGGAAACGACCTGATCGGCGAATTTCAGCCGATGGTAAACCGCCCGTTAAGCATGGCAGTCTCATTTTGGGATCATCGCCCGATTCCCTGACGAGCCGTCCATGACCGCCTATCGCGCACGCCTGACCGAAGTGGACATTCGTCGCCTTATCAAGGCGGCGGACGACGATGAACGCGCCGAGGCGGCGCACAAGCTGTGCCGCAATATGGAGCGCGCCGAACTGGGCGACGAGGACCGGGCGGCGGCGCAGAAGATCCTGCGGATGCTGGCCAACGACGCCGCCGAACTGGTGCGGCGGGCCATGGCGGTGACGCTGAAGGCGTCGGACCTGATCCCCAACGACGTGGCGCGAAAACTGGCGGGCGACCTGGACAGCATCGCCCTGCCGATCATCGCCGCCTCGCCCGCGTTCAGCGACGAGGATCTGATCGAGATCGTGCGCGCCGGTTCGGTGGTGCGGCAGGTGGCGGTGGCGGGCCGGGCGCGGGTGTCGCGCGACGTCGCCGACGTTCTGGCCGGCGAGGGGTGCGAGCAGGCCGTGCGGGTGCTGGCCGCCAACGACAACGCTGATCTGTCCGAACCGTCCCTGGGCGTGGTGGTCGAGCGGTTCGCTGAGGCGCCGGACGTGCTGACCGCCGTGGCCTATCGCCAGGTTCTGCCGCTGGGCGTCACCGAACGGCTGATCCAATTGGCCAGCGACACGGTGCGCGAACATCTGATCAGCCGGCACGCCGTGGCGCCCGAGACCGCCATTCGCCTGGCCCAATATGCGCGCGAGCGCACGACGGTCGATCTGGTCGATCAGGCGGGCGTCAGCGCGGACCTGGCGGCTTTCATGACGCAGCTGAACGCGCGCCGGGTGCTGAACGCCTCGCTGCTGCTGCGCGGTCTGGCGCGGGGGCAGATGGCCATGTTCGAATATGGTCTGGCCGAGCTGGCCAATACGCCGCATCACCGCGCCTGGCTGATGGTTCACGACGCCGGGCCGTTGGGGCTGAAGGCCATCTATGACCGGGCGGGATTGCCGCCGCGCCTGTTCCCCGCCTTTCGCGCCGGGGTGGACACCTGGCGGGCGCTGGCGGCCGAGGGGATCGACACCTCCAGCGCCCTGTTCCGCGAACAGATGCTGGAGCGGTTCCTGACCCAGCGGCCGAACGTGCTGCGCGACGACCTGGCCTATCTGATGGAGCGGTTGGACCAGTCGCCCAGCGCCCATTCCGCCGCCGCCGCCAACGCCGCCTGAGCGCCGCCCGAGGGCCGGAAGACAAAAGGCCCGCCGTTCGGCGGGCCTTTTTCGTTGTTGTGATGTAGCCGGGTTCAGCCCGCCAGATGCTGGGCGACCCGCTGTTCCAGGGTTTCGGCCAGGGCGCGGCCGGTGGGATGTTCGTCGGTCTTGATCTGGTCGCGGACGACGGCGCGGATGGCGTCGATATGGGCGTCCAGCACCGCGACGGGGGCCGACATCCGGCGCTGGGCGTCGTCCAGCATCTTGCACAGCGATCCGGCGATGCGCGTCACGAGCGGGTATTCATAGGTGGTGCCCAGCCCCTTCAGGTCGTGGGCGCGGAAATACAGGGCCTCGGCGGTGGCGGGGGTGTAGCCCTGCTCGCGAATGTCGGCCTGGGCCTTGTCCAGCTTGTCGATCTCGTCGTTCAGCCACTGGCCGAACTGGGCCGACATGGCCTTCAGGGCCTCTTCGGCCTTGGCGATGGCGTCGGCGTTGATGCCGAAACCGCCGCCGACCTTCATACGCAGGGCGTTGGTCGGAGGGGTGATCTGCGCCGGGTTGCTCATGGCGGACTCCATAGGTCTTTCACGGAACCCTAGAGCGCTGGCCTTAAGAAGCCGTCACCAGTCAGTTGGCGAACTGTTCGGCGATCACGCGCTCGTCGAACGAACGGCCCGCGTCGAACAGCATGGTCAGGGCCACGTCGCGCCGTTCGCGCACCTCGACGCGGGCGACGCGGCGGACCTCGAAGTTGTCGGCGGTGGCCGAGACGGGGCGTTTGTCGGCCTCCAGCACATCGAACCGCACCCTGGCGCCGTGAGACAAGAGGGCGCCGCGCCAGCGCCGGGGGCGAAACGCGCTGATCGGCGTCAGGGCCAGGATGCGGGCGTCGAGCGGTATGATGGGGCCGTGGGCCGACAGGTTGTAGGCGGTCGATCCGGCGGGCGTGGCCACAAGACAGCCGTCGCAGGACAGCTCCTCCAGCCGCACGCGGTCGTCGACGGTGATCCTGAGCTTGGCGCTCTGGCGCGTCTGGCGCAGCAGGGAGACTTCGTTGATGGCCAGGCCGGTGTGGACCTCGCCCGCCTCGGTCCAGGCGTCCATCTGCAGGGGGTGGATCAGGGTGCGTTCGGCCGTGGCGACCCGTTCCAGCAGGCCGTCCTCGTCATAGTCGTTCATCAGGAAGCCGACCGAGCCCCGGTTCATGCCATAGACGGGCGTGCGGCGGCGCAGATTGGCGTGCAGCGTCTCCAGCATCTGGCCGTCGCCGCCCAGGGCCACGATGACGTCGGCCTCCTCCTCGGCCACCGCCCCATAGCGGGCGATCAGGGCCGCGCGCGCCTCCTGCGCCTCGGGGCGGTCGCTGGCGACGAATGCCAGCGATGGGACGGGGGCGGTGAGGGTCGAGGCGGGCTGGGTCACGGGGCGACGTGAGCCGAGCTTGACGGCGAAGTCAAACGATCGCGGGGTTTTCCATCATCTGACGGAAGGCGCGGGCGGCGGAATGGGCGTTCATCGGCGTGGCGGTCCAGCCGCCGCCGCCGGGCAGGCCGCCCGACAGCTTGCGCACCTCGACCAGCAGGGAGGCGAAGACCGCCTTGTCCACCCCGACGGAGATGCAGGCCAGATAGAGCGGCTCGGCCGTGGGGGCGCGCACGGCGTGATGGACCTGGGCGTCGCTGAAGCCGCCAAGGACCACCAGCGCCTGTTCGAACAGTTCGAAACGCTGCTCGCGCAGGGCGCGGACCAGAAGGCCGGGGCGCAGCTGGCCGGCGGCCTGAAGCTTGTCGACCAGACGGCGCTCCATCTCGGCGCGTTCGCGGTTCTCGGCCAGACGGCTGTTGGGGGCGGGGCGCCATTCCGGCGTGCCGACGGCGACGGTCGCGGCCTGCTGGACGGCGGCGTTCAGCCGGGCGTCGTCGATGCGGAACCGTTCGCCGATGGACTGGCGCAGGGCCTGACCGACCCATTGATAGAGTTCCTGGGCCAGATCCTCGTTCAGGCGGGGATGGCGGGTCAGGGGCGCGCGCAGGCCGGCGACGCGGCGCGATTGATCGACCAGCCGGCGCATGGCCGTCTCGCCGATCCGGGCGGTGCGGTTCGAGGCCAGGGCGGTCATGGTCACGGCCTCGCCGCGATCCACGATGGCGTCGCACACGGCGCCCGACAGACCGGGCCGGCGGGCCACGGCGATCTGATGCTCCAGCGTCGCCTCGATCAGCAGACGGATCAGGTCGGCGTCCTTCAACAGCGGGCTGGAGGCGATGACGGGGCGGGCGATCTCGATCTCGTCCAGCGCCAGCATATTGACCAGGGCGGGCGGGGCCCAGTCGACGCCGGCGATTCGTTCAGCCAGGGCCAGGCGGATGTCGCGCTCGGCCTGGGCGGTCAGGGTCAGGAAGATGTCGGCGAGCAGGGGCGCAAGGCTGGGCGGCGGCGCGGCGGTCTCGCACAGGCCCGTGACCTGGAGCAGCAGCCGCTGGCGATCCTCGGCCGACCGGCTGCGGGCCAGTCCCAGCATCTGCGCCACGGTGCGGTCGTCCCAGCTGTCGCGGGTCGGCTCCAGTTGAACGACAGACACAGCGGCTCCCCGAACCGTCGATGGACGATGCAAGCGTAAGTAAACGCCGTTAAGGCAGGGTTAACCACGTCCTGGCGCGCCGGGATGACGTTGCGTCAGCCTTGGTCTTGGCGCTTGACGCCGCGCGCGTCGAGGGGGACGGTTCGCCCAACGCCCATTCAGAGGCAGGAGGAAACCATGGCGGACGGCGCCAATCCCTCGATCAAGTCCCGCGTGTCCGAGGCCGAATGGCAGGCGCGCGTCGAACTGGCGGCGCTTTACCGGCTGGTCGCGCTGCACGGCTGGGACGACATGATCTTCACCCATATTTCGGCCCGCGTGCCGGGGCCGGAGCATCATTTCCTGATCAACCCCTACGGCTTCTATTTCGACGAGATCACCGCTTCCTCGCTGGTGAAGGTCGATCTGGAAGGCAACATCGTCCAAGACACGACCAACTTCATCAATCCGGCGGGCTTCACCATCCACTCGGCCGTCCACGCCGCGCGCGAGGACGCCAAGTTCGTCATCCACCTGCACACGGTGAACGGCGTCGGGGTGGCGGCCCAGGCCGAGGGGCTGCTGCCGATCAGCCAGAATGCGTGTTTACTGCAGCATCAGGTTGCGTATCATGGATACGAGGGGTTGGCCCTGAACCATGACGAACGCGAACGTCTGGTCGCCGACCTGGGGGACAAGCCGATGATGCTGCTGCGCAACCACGGCACTTTGGCGGTCGGGGAGACGGCGGCGCAGGCATGGATCGGCATCTTCTTCCTGGAACGGGCCTGCGCGCAGCAGGTGGCGGCGTTGTCGGGCGGACGCGAGCATGTTCTGCTGGCCCCGGACGCGGCGCAGGAAGAGACGAAGGAGCAGGGACGGGGCATCGGCTTCGTCTCGGCCCTGGCCTGGCCGGGCGCGCTGCGGCAGCTGGAGCGCAAGTCGCCGGGCTACGACGCCTGATCCTGGCGGCGGCGGGGGGCGTTCTGTCCCTCGGCGTCGCCCAGACGGCCCAGGCCGGCGCCTGGGTCCAGCCCAAAGGCCAGGGGCAGGCCATCGTCAAATACGAGCGGCTGAAGGCCGACAGCGGTTTCGATCCGTCCGGCGACGAGACGCCCTTGCCCGCCATCCGGCGTGACGCGCGGCTGGGCCTGTTCGCCGAATACGGGGCGACCGATCGGCTGACGCTGCAGCTGAAGACCGACTGGCAGGAGGGCGAGGACGCCTTCATCGACTACGAGGGGCGCGGGCCGGTCGAGATCGGCGCGACGTGGCAGGTGTTCCGCGACGACCGCAACGCCGTCAGCCTTTACGGCGGTTACAGCCGGGCGGGCGAGGGACGAAACGCGGACTATGCGCCGCCCGGCGTAGGCGAACACGACTGGGAGGCGCGGCTGTCGGCAGGGCGGTCGATGGGGCCGCGATGGGGGATGAACCAGACCTTTGTGGAGATTCAGGCCGCGCGGCGTCTGCGCGACGGTCTGCCGGACGAGACGCGGATCGACGCCACGGCGGGCGCGCGGTTCGGCGGCGGCTGGATGGCGCTGGGCCAGGTCTATGGCGGGGCGGCGGACGGCGGCGCGCGCTGGCTGTCGGTCGAGGCGTCGGTGGTGCGCGACCTGGGCCGATGGAGCCTGCAGGCCGGATGGAGACAAACGGTCGCAGGGCGCGAGACGCCCGTCGCGCACGGCCCGACCCTGGCGCTCTGGCGTCGCTTCTAGAGCGGAATTCCGCGACGGAAACGGCCGCGCGGCGCGTTAGTCTCAGATTACGTTGCGCAAGCCGCATTAGACGGCCATGCATGCGGCGTTTCCCGATCGAGAGTACGCTGCGTGATCAAACGTCACTTCTTCCTCGTCGCCGCGGCGATCCTGCTGGCGCTGATGGTCGTCGCCGCCGTGGTCAAGGTGGCCACCTCCGACGACAAGTCGGCGCAGGGACCGGGGGGCGGCGGCGGACGGCGCGGCGGGCAGCAGGTGTCGGAGGCCGTGGTGGCCCAGCGGCCCTTCTCGGACCAGATTCGGGTGCTGGGCGTGGCGCGCGGCCAGCGGTCGGTCAACGTCACCTCGTCCACGACCGAGCTGATCACTCGCGTCCTGTTCACCGACGGCCAGTTCGTGTCGGCCGGCGCGCCGCTGGTCGAGCTGCAGGCGCGCGAGGAGGACGCCGCCATCATCGAGGCCCGCGCCAACCTCAATCAGGCGCAGCGCGAATACGATCGCTATAAGGCCCTGGCCGACCGGGGCGTGGCGCCGCACGTCATGCTGGAGCAGGCGGAGACAGGGCTGGAGACGGCCCGCGCCTCGCTGCAGGCGGCGCAGGCGCGGCGCGGCGACCGAGTGATCCGCGCGCCCTTCGCGGGGCGGATGGGTCTGACCAGCGTGACGCCGGGCACCCTGATCAATCCGGGCGCGGTGATCGCGACCCTGGACGACACCTCGACCATCCGCGTCGATTTCCCGCTGCCGGAACGGTATCTGAACGTGCTGAAGGCCGGCGCGGCGATCACGGCGACGGCCGACGCCTATGGCGATGCGCCGTTCCAGGGCCGGATCGCCCTGATCGACACCCGAGTCAACGAGGCGACCCGCGCCGCCACGGCCCGCGCCGAGTTTCCCAATCCCGGCGGGCGCATCCGGCCGGGGATGATGCTGCGCGTCGCGGTGCAGCAGGGCCAGCGCCAGACGGCGGCGGCCCCGGAATCGGCGGTCCAGTACGAGGGCGCGGGCGCCTTCGTCTATCGCATCGCGCCGGGCCAGAACGGTTCGACCGCCCAGCGGGTCGAGGTCGAGACCGGGGCGGTCGAAAACGGCTTCGTGGAAATCCTGTCGGGCGTCGAGCCGGGCGAGCGGATCGTCGGTTCAGGCCTGAACCGCATCCAGCCCGGCGCGCCCGTCAGCGTCGCGGGCGCAGGGCGTAAAGCGGGCGCCGCCCAATGATGCTGTCCGACGTTTCGGTCCGGCGGCCTGTCTTCGCGGCCGTCGCCGCCATCGTGCTGTGCGTGATCGGCGCGGCGGCCTTCTTCTTCCTGCCGGTGCGCGAGCTGCCGGACGTCGATCCGCCCATCGTCTCGGTCAACACCAGCTACGCCGGGGCCTCGGCCGAGGTGATCGAGAGCCGGATCACCGAGCCGGTGGAGCAGCAGATCGCCGGCATCCAGGGCGTCGAGCGGATCAACTCGACCAGCCGCGACGGCCGGTCCAGCGTCAACATCGAATTCTCGCTGGATCGCAACATCGACGACGCCGCCAACGACGTGCGCGACCGGGTCAGCCGCGTGGTCGGCCGCCTGCCGGACCAGGCCGATCCGCCGGAAGTGGCCAAGGCCGATTCCGACAGCCAGCCGATCATCATCGTGTTCCTGCGCTCGACCAGCATGAACCGGCTGCAGCTGACGGACTACGCCGACCGCTATCTGGTCGACCGTATGGCGACGGTGCCCGGCGTGGCCCAAGTGAACATCTATGGCGAGCAGCGCTATTCGATGCGGATCTGGCTGGATTCGGCGGCGATGGCGGCGCGCGGCCTGACGGTCAACGACGTCGAGACGGCCCTGACCAACCAGAATGTGGAGCTGCCGGCCGGGTCGCTGGAATCCACGGCCAAGAACTACACCGTGCGGGTGGCGCGCACCTACGCCCGGCCCGAGGACTTCCGCCAGCTGCCCATCGGCACGCGGGGCTCGGCCTCGACCTCGGTTTCGGTCGCGACCGGCACGGGCAGCGGTTCGTCGGCCATCATCCAGGGCCAGCCCACCTATGTCACCCGCCTGGGCGACATCGCCCGGGTCGAGGAGGCGCCGGAGGAGGATCGTCGGCTGTTCCGCGGCAACGGCATGGATCAGATCGGCCTGGCCGTGACCCGTCAGGCCCAGTCGAACGACCTGGCCATCTCTGACGGCGTTCACAAGATGATCGACCAGATCCGGCCGACCCTGCCGCCCGGCGTGACCATCGAGATCGGGTCGGACAACTCCGTCTTCACCTCGCACGCCATCGACGAGGTGTGGATCACCATCGGCATTTCGATGGCGCTGGTGGCCCTGGTCAACTTCATCTTCCTGGGCAGTCTGCGGGCGGCGCTGATCCCGTCCATCGTGGCGCCCATCTGCCTTTTGGCGACCTTCATCGTGCTGGCGCCGTTGGGGTTCTCGCTGAACCTGCTGACCCTGCTTGCGCTGGTTCTGGCCATCGGTCTGGTGGTGGACGACGCCATCGTGGTGGTCGAGAACATCCAGCGACGGCTGGATCACGGCGAGCCGCCGCTGGTCGCGGCCGAGCGCGGGGCGCGTCAGGTCTTCTTCGCGGTCGTGGCCACCACCATCGTCCTGTTGTCGGTGTTCGCGCCGCTGCTGTTTCTGCCGGGCTACGTCGGGCGGCTGTTCGTTGAGCTGGCGGCGGCCATTGCAGCGGCCGTGGCCTTCTCGGCCTTCCTGGCGCTTAGCCTGTCGCCGATGCTGGCGTCCAAGATCCTGAAGCCCGCGCATGGCGGCGGCTGGGTCGCGCGGCGGGTGGACTGGGGCATGGATCGACTGAAGGCGTCCTACGCCCGGTCGCTGGACATGCTGCTGGGGCGGCGGATCGCGGTGATCGGCGTGGGCGCCCTGATCCTGCTGGTGGCGGCGGGGGCGGGGGCGATCTTCCTGCATCTGCCGAACGAACTGGTGCCGGACGAGGATCGCGGCCGCGTCACCCTGCGCGTCGCCGGGCCGGAAGGCGCGGGCTTCGACTACACCCGCAAGATCATGCTGGGGCTGGAGCCGCTGCTGGCGGAATACAAGACGAGCGGCGAGGCGGACAGTTATCTGGTGTCCGCGCCGGGCTTCGGCGGGAGCGGCTTCAACTCGGGCAATGCGGTGCTGACGCTGGCCGACTGGTCCAAACGCGACCGTTCCGCCGCCGAGATCGCGCAGGAGCTGAACGGCAAGCTGCGCGGACAGACGGACGCCCAGGTCAACGCCTCGACGCCCGGCGCCTTTCAGCGGGGCGGGGGCAACTCCAACTCCATCGAACTGGTGGCCACGGGCAGCGATTATCAGCAGATCTACAACTGGCTTCAGCCGCTGTTGACGGCGGCCCAGGCCAATCCCGGCTTCTCGCGCCCGCGCCTGAACTACGAGCCGAACTCGCCGCGCCTGCTGGTCGACGTCGATCCGCAGAAGGCGGCGGCGCTGGGCGTCTCGGCCCAGTCCATCGGCCGCACGCTGGAGACCATGTTCGGCTCGCGCCGCGCCACCACCTATATCAAGGGCGGTCAGGAGTATGACGTCATCCTGCAGACCGACCGCGACAACCGACGCGAGGTCTCGGACCTGGAGGCCCTGTATGTCGCGACCGGCGGCGGGCAGCTGGTGCCCCTGTCGGCGGTGGTCACGACCAAGACCAGCGGCGACACGCCGGATCGGCGGCGTCTGGATCGCCAGCGCGCGATCACGCTTCAGGCTGATCTGAACCCCGGCACGACCATCAATGACGCTGTCCAGTTCCTGCGCGCCGAGGCGGCGAAACAGCCTCAGGGCGGGGTCGTGGTGCAATGGGGCGGGGCTGCGCGCGATCAGCAGGAGGCGGGCGGGGCGGTCGTAGCGGCCTTTGGTCTGGCGCTGCTGCTGGTCTTCCTGGTGCTGGCGGCCCAGTTCGAGAGCTGGATCACGCCGGCGGTCATCATGCTGACGGTGCCGCTGGCGGCGGCGGGCGGGTTGTTCGGCCTGTTGATGGCCGGGTCCAGCCTGAACATCTACAGCCAGATCGGCCTGATCATCCTGATCGGGGTGGCGGCCAAGAACGGCATTCTGATCGTGGAGTTCGCCAATCAGCTGCGCGACCAGGGCCGGTCGATCCGCGAGGCGATCATCGAATCGTCGTCGCTGCGGCTGCGTCCGATCATCATGACCTCCATCGCCACGGCCTTCGGCGCCCTTCCGCTGGTGCTGTGGCAGGGGGCGGGGGCGGGCAGTCGCCAGACCATCGGCGTGGTGATCTTCACCGGCGCCATCTTCGCCACCGTCCTGACCCTGTTCGTGGTGCCGGTGATCTATGGCGTCCTGGCGCGCTTTACCAAGTCGCCGGAATGGACCGCCCGCAAGATCGAGGAATGGGAGGCCCAGGAGATGAGCGAGGGCGGCGAAAAGCCGATCCCCGAAGCCTGACGGATCAGGCGGCGGGTTTGGGCGGCGTCTGGGCCGCAGCCGGCGCCGGGACCGGCGGCTGATAGCCCGTCTCCACCTTCAGGAAGGCGATGACGTCGCGGCGATCCTTGGCGTCCGGCAGGCCGGGGAAGGTCATCTTGTTGCCCGGCAGGAAGGTGCGCGGGCTTTGCAGCCAGTGATCCAGCCGCTCGGCGTCCCAGACGAAGTCGGCGGTCCTGAGGGTGTTGGAATAGTTGTAGCGTGGCCGGTCGCCCGCCTTTCGGCCGAAGACGCCATGCAGGTTCGGGCCGGCCATGTCCGCGCCGCCCTCGCCGATGGTGTGACACGACCGGCAGCGGGCGAAGGCGCGGCGGCCGTTCTCCAGATCGCCGGTGTTGTAGGGGGCGGGGAGGGCGGCCAGCAGACTGGCCTTCTCCGCATCCGTCAGCACATGGGCGGGCTTGGCCGGAGTCGTCGTGGACGGCGCGTCCTGACCGCAGGCCGAGAGGGCCAGGATCGGGGCCAGAAGAAGCGGGGCGGCGAGGGCGAGGCGGGACATGACGGGCTCCTGTTCGGCGTCTGATAGCGCAATGCGCCCGCGCGGCAATTGGTCAAGCTGTCCCGCTGGACGTGGGGTGCGCGCACCTGATAATCACTGTCAAAGAAACGCGGAGCCGCCGGGGAGCGGCCTCGCCCGTGCGAGCGTAGATTTTGACCGACACCATAAAGTTGAGCCAGGCCCGACGCGGCGATCGCGGCGTCATCGTCCAGGTGGGCGCCCACTGTCACCATCAGGGCGAGGCCGTGGAGCTGGAGCGTCGCCTGCTGGAACTGGGCTTCGTCGAGGGCGCCCAGGTCGAACTGCTGCATGAAGGCCTGTTCGGGCGTGATCCCATCGCCATGAAGGTGGACGATATGCGCGTGGCCCTGCGTCGGCACGAGGCCGCCAGTCTGACGATCCGGCTGGACGCCGGCGCGGGGGGCGTCGCCTGATGGATGTCGCGCTGAAAACCGCCCGCGTCGCCCTGGTCGGCAATCCCAACAGCGGCAAGACCGCCCTGTTCAACGCCCTGACCGGCGCGCACCAAAAGGTCGCCAACTACGCCGGGGTCACGGTGGAGCGGAAAGAGGGGCTGATCCGCGCCACGTCCGGCCGCACGATGTCGGTGCTGGACCTGCCCGGCACCTATTCGCTGCGCGCGCGCAGCCCGGACGAGGAGGTCACGCGCGACGCGGTGCTCGGCCGCCTGGCGGGCGAGACGCCGCCGGACGTGGTGGTCTGCGTCGCCGACGCCACCAATCTGCGCCTAGTGCTGCGGCTGATCCTGGAGCTGAAGGCCGTCGGGCGGCCGATGGTTCTGGCGCTCAATATGTTCGACATCGCCCAGCGTCAGGGCCTGCGGATCGATCTGGAGAAACTGCGCGCCGAGCTGGGCGTGCCGATCATCACCACGGTCGCGACGCGCAAGCGCGGGATCGACGACCTGATCGCCGCCGTCGAGACCCAGGCCGACGCCGCCGCGCTTGTCGAAAACAGCTGGCATACGCCCGACGCCGCCGAACTTCGCAGCGCCGCGCGCGAGGCCGAGCGGATCATGAAGGCGTGCGTGCGGCCGCCCGAACGGCCCGACACCCTGACGGGCAAGATCGATTCCGTCTTGCTGCATCCGGTCGGCGGCCTGCTGATCCTGCTGGCCCTGCTGTTCGTCATGTTCCAGGCCGTCTTCACCTGGGCCAAGCCGCTGATGGACGGGATCGAGGCGGGCATCGCCTGGCTGGGCGCCTTCGTCGCCACGGTCCTGCCCGACGGCCTGTTGCAGAGCCTGATCGTGGACGGGGTGATCTCCGGCGTCGGCAGCGTGCTGGTCTTCCTGCCCCAAATCCTGATCCTGTTCCTGTTCATCATCGCGCTGGAAGACTTCGGCTACATGGCCCGCGCCGCCTTCCTGATGGACCGGATCATGGGCGGGGCGGGGCTGCACGGCCGCGCCTTCATTCCCCTGTTGTCCAGCTTCGCCTGCGCCATTCCGGGCGTGATGGCGGCGCGGGTGATCGATTCGAAACGCGACCGCCTGACCACCATCCTGGTCGCGCCGCTGATGACCTGTTCGGCGCGCATCCCGGTCTATACGCTGATCATCGCCGCCTTCATTCCGAACGAGAAGGTGTGGGGCTTCGCCAATCTGCAGGGCGTGGTCATGTTCGGCCTCTACGCCGCCGGCATCCTGTCCGCCCTGATCGTGTCGCTGGTGATCCGCAAGGTGTTCTGGCGCGGCGCGGTCGAGCCCTTCATGATGGAGCTGCCGACCTACAAGGTGCCCGATCCCAAGAGCGTCGGCTTCAACCTGTGGCTCCGGGCCAAGATTTTCCTGAACCGGGCGGGGCGGATCATCCTGCCGGCCGTGGTCATCCTGTGGGTTCTGGCGACCTTCCCCTATCCGCCCGAGAACGCGACCCTGCCGGCCATCGACTATTCGTTCGCGGGCATGATCGGCCGCGCGTTGGAGCCGATCTTCGCGCCCATCGGCTTCAACTGGCAGATGGTCATCGCCCTGATCCCCGGCATGGCGGCGCGCGAGGTGGCGGTGGCGGCGCTGGGCACCACCTACGCCATCGCGGACGCGGAGAATGCGACGGGCCTGTTGGCCTCGACCCTGGCGCATCACTGGTCGCTGGCCACGGCCCTGTCCTTCCTGGCCTGGTACATTTTCGCGCCCCAGTGCGTGGCGACCCTGGGCGTGGTGCGACGCGAGACGAACTCGCTGAAATGGACCTGGATCATGATCGGCTACATGTTCGGTCTGGCCTATCTGGCGTCGCTCGTGACCTATCATGTGGCGGTGGCGCTCGGAGGCGGCGGAGCCTGATCGGTTGAGGTGAAATCGCTTCGCGATTTCGCCGATGCCGTGAATCAGGCTCCTGCTTAATGCGAGAGCATGATTCACGCTTCTGTCGGCACCGCGAAGCGGTTCCTCAAGAAACGATCATGCTCTAAGCCAAGGCGGTTCGCCGCCGTCTGGACGTCTCGATGCCTCCTGTGATCGCCGCCGCCGTCATGGGCGGGCTGGGCCTGATTTTCGGCAGTTTCATCGCCGCCGTCAGCGTGCGCCTGCCGCGTGACGAGGACATCGTCATGGCGCGCTCGCGGTGTCGGGGCTGCGACCTGCCGCTGAGGCCGTGGGAGCTGGTTCCGCTGTTCAGCTGGCTGGCGCTGCGTGGACGCTGCGCGCGGTGCCGCACGCCGATTTCAAGACGCTATCCGCTGATCGAACTGGCGGCGGGGGCGATGGGCGTCTGGGCGGCGCTCTGGGCGTCCGGCCAGGGGGCGTCGGCGTTCATGATGGCGGCGACGGCGGTTCTGGGCTGGCAGCTGCTTCTGATCGCCATCGTCGACGGCGAGAATTTCTGGCTGCCCGACATCCTGACCCTGCCGCTGATCGCCACCGGCCTGGTCGTCGCCATGGCCGCCGGCTGGGACATCGCCCTGTCACGCCTGATCGGGGCGGGGGCCGGGTTTGGAGGTCTGTGGCTGGTCGGCTGGCTCTATCAGGCTGTGCGAAAGCGTCAGGGGCTGGGCGGGGGCGACCCCTTCCTGTTCGCGGGCGCCGGGGCCTGGGTCGGCTGGGTGGGTCTGCCCAGCGTGCTGCTGTGGGCCTGCGCCGTGGGCCTCGGCCTGGTGTTCGGAATGCTGGTGGTGCGCCGGTCGGTCGGCGCGACGGACAGGCTGCCGTTCGGCGTCTTCCTGGCGATCGGAATCTGGCTGACCTGGCTTTACGGGCCGCTCGGCCTCTAACGGCCGGTGGTCAGCTTGACGACGATGATCGCCGCCGTGTCCAGAATGGCCTCGGGCGTGTCGGCGCGACGCAGCAGGTCGAAGCTGGCCGCCGTCGATTCGGCGATGGAGGCGATCTGGTAGGAGGCCAGACGCGGATTGTAGTCCTTGGGGTGCAGGCCGCTGGCGTGGGCCTGGGCCACGCGACGCTCGATGGCCAGGTGCAGGCGGCGCAGACGGCGCACCCGGCTCTCGACGAAAGCGGCGTCGCCATTGTCCGCCAGCATATGTTCGACCCGCAGCACCTGCCCGTGGCTGCGCCAGATCGCCATGACGTCCAGGATGAAGGCGCGTGCGATGGCGAAGGCCTTGTCGCCCGGCCAATCGGCCTGAAAATGCGTCGCCAGCCCCTGGAAATCGGTCGCCGCGACCTCGCACAGCGCTAGAACAGGTTCCTCGACCGTCTTGAAATAGGTGTAGAAATTCGACGGTGACACCCCGGCAGCCGAGGCCAGGTCGGCGACGCGGATTTCGCCGTAATGCCGCGTGTTCAACAGGCGTTGGGTCGCGTCGAGGATCGCCTGGCGGGTTCTGCCGCCGCGCGCGCCGATCTTGTGGCCCAGCTTGTTGGTGGTGTCGGGCATCGCCCCCGTTGATCGAAAGAGGGTGGTGCCGGCTGCAGGAATCGAACCCGCGACATCCAGTTTACAAAACTGGCGCTCTACCAACTGAGCTAAGCCGGCCCGCGTTCGCGGTGTCGCCCTTATGTCTAGCCCGAAGCCGCGACGCAAGACGATGCTGGCCCGCCAACCCACAAATCCCACCGGGACGACGACTTAGAGAGAGGCGGCGAGATGGAGACGTCGTCACTTCACAGGACGATGGCGGAGAGGGTGGGATTCGAACCCACGGTACCCTTCCAGGCACGCCGCATTTCGAGTGCGGTACATTCGACCACTCTGCCACCTCTCCGCGGCGCCGATATCGCTTGGTCGAGCGAGGGGCTTCTCTAGTCGGAGCCGTCGCGGTTCGCAAGCGGTCTGTGAAAGAAATCCGACGCTATCTTTGGGCGGGCAGGGACAGGCCGGGCGCGGCGCCGGTCTGGTCGTCCACGCCCTTGAATCGAAACAGTTCGGCGGGACGGCCGCCGGTCGTGGAGGACATCTGTCCGGTGGGTTCGACCAGGCCCGTGCGCTCGACCCCGCGACGGAAGTTCTGCTTGTGCAGGCCAAGGCCGGACACGGCCTCGGCGCCGGCCTGCAACTGCGACAGGGTGAACAGGCCCGGCGTCAGGTCGAACAGGACCGGGCGGTATTTCAGCTTGATGCGCAGCCGCCCCAGGGCAGTGGCCAGGATGCGGCGGTGGTCGGAGGCCATCGGGCGGCCGGGGATGGCGAAGGGCGCCGGCTGGCCGGCGTCGCGCCACGATTCGGAGACCAGGCGGGCCTCGTAGAGCAGTTCATAGCGCTCCAGCACGCGCTCCTCGTTCCAGCGATGGCCGGGCGTCAGGGCGAAGAGGCTGCCCGCGCGGGTCAGACGCGCCTCGTCGCCGTTCGCCCAGTCGGTCAGACGCTGGCCCAGCACAGGGTCGGCGGGACGGCGGCGGTCCTCCCACGGGAAATAGTCGAAGACGGCGTCCCAGCGGGCGTCGTGAACCTGGCCTTCGACGGCGTCGGGGGTCAGGGCCAGATAGCCGACCGAGACCTCGCGATGGCGGCCCGGCCCCGGCGTGGCGCGGGGCGAGGCGCGGCCGGCGTCACCGAAGGTGTAGAGCTGCTCCACGAAGCCCAGCCGGAAGCCGGTCTGGGCCGTCACGAAGTCGCGCAGCGCCCGCTCGAAGGTGCGGTCGCGCGCAGGATCGAAGGGGCCGAAGGGCAGGGCGCGCGCGCCATCGTCGGACGGGGTGGTCAGGACGACGGCCTGATGCGCCTTCAGCGTCATGACGACGGCCGACAGACCGATGCGAACCCCGTCCTGCGCGTCCTGCGTCATGGGCCTATTCCGTATGCCAGGCGTCGTCGGCGGGGATCAGGCCGACCGCGCCGGCCAGAACGCGGTAACGCTCCAGATAGCGGGCCTGGGCGACCGGGGCGGGCTGGGGTTCGATCACCAGGCTGTAGCCCGCCGGCGGACTGCCGAAGAAGCCGAGCGATTCCTTTTCGGTGAAACCGGCCAGCTGCGTCGCCTCGAAGAAGGCGCAGGCCTTGTCGGCCTTCTTGATCAGGGTCTTGATCGTCTGGGGCGTCTTGGGCGGCAGGCCGTAGCGCAGGTGGATGGCGGCCTCCAGCTTGGCCTCGAAATCCTTGTAGCCCGACCCCAGCGCGGCCTTGAACGGCGAGATCATGTCGCCGATCACATATTCGGAGGCGTCGTGCAGCAGGGCGGCGAGGCGCCATTTCGGGTCCAGCCCCGGCCGGATATGGGCGGCGATCTCCTCGACCACGACGCTGTGCTGGGCGACCGAAAAGGCGTGTTCGCCGATGGTCTGGCCGTTCCAGCGCGCGACGCGGGCCAGACCGTGGGCGATGTCCTCGATCTCGATGTCGAAGGGGGAGGGGTCCAACAGGTCCAGGCGGCGGCCCGACAGCATCCGCTGCCAGGCGCGGGGGGCGTTCTTCTTTGCGGGGCGCTCGGCCAAGGGACGTGTCCTGATCGCTTACGGGACGGTCAGGTGGCGCAAAGATGCGCCGGGATCAAGCGTGGCGCGTCGATCGGAGCGACTATGGCGCGTGAAACCGCGTCAGCGGCCGACGTTCACCGTCACCAGTTCGCGGGCGTCCTCGAAGACCGCGCCGTCCCCCCGGTCCTTGGACCGGACCACGGCGATGACGATGGGGCCGCCGGAGGGGCCGCGCGCCTCGAAGCCGACGCGCCGCCAGCCGGCGTCGGCGGGCAGGTCGTCGGACAGGATATAGGTCATCCGCGTCGCCGCGCCGGGCGCGCGGGTGCGGACGCGGGTGGACTTGTCGTTGGAATCCACGCTGACGGTCGAGGTTTCGGTGCGGGTGTTCTGGCCGTCCTTGGACTGGATGTTGATGCCGCCGATGCGGACGCTGGCGTTGTCGCCCTGGGTCTCGATCCGCAGGCCGGGCAGGCGCACCGAGGCGTCGTCGCCCCGGGTCTGGATGTTGACGCCCGGCGCCTGGACCGAGGCGGTCTCTTCGCCGTTCGCGGCGGCCGTCGGCGCGGCCTGGGCGACGGGCGAGGGGGCCAGTCGGGCGGAGGTCGTGGGCAGTTCGGCGCTGACGCGGTCTTCGAAATCGCGCAGGACATCGTCGACCGGGCGGCCGTCCAGGCGAACCAGATGCAGGACGACGTCCGATCCCTTGGGCCCGCCATAGACGCAGTTGGCGCCGCCGGCCGCCGCCAGACCCTTGCGGGTCAGTACGCCCAGACTGTCGGGGCATTGCAGGGTGTCGACCACCTTCAGAACGCCGGCGCCCTGATCGTCGCTGGACTGGGTGGTGGTGATCCGCACCGAATTCTCGCCGTCGCAGGCGGACAGGCTGGTCGCGAGGGCAAGGCAAATCAGGACGTGACGCATGGTCGAACCTCTCTTGGCCCCTATTCTGCGCGCCGTGGTCGGGCGTTCCAGTGAAATCGCGGTAAGGCGGGGCTCAGCCGCCGGGACGCGCGCCTTCTCGGCGGTTCAGGAAGGCCAGCCGCTCGAACAGATGCACGTCCTGCTCGTTCTTCAGAAGGGCGCCGTGCAGGGGCGGGATCAGGCGGTTGGGCGTCTTCTCGCGCAGGGTCTCGGCGTCGATGTCCTCGACCAGCAGCAGTTTCAGCCAGTCCAGCAGTTCGGAGGTGGAAGGCTTCTTCTTCAGGCCCGGCGTGTCGCGGATTTCGTAGAAGGTCTTCAGCGCCTCGGACACCAGGCGCGGCTTGATGCCGGGGAAATGGACATCGACGATGGCCGACAGGGTGTCGGCGTCGGGGAAGCGGATGAAGTGGAAGAAGCAGCGGCGCAGGAAGGCGTCGGGCAGCTCCTTTTCGTTGTTGGACGTGATGATGACGATGGGGCGCACCTCGGCGCGGATCGTCTCGTCGGTTTCCTGGACGTAGAACTCCATCCGGTCCAGTTCCTGAAGCAGGTCGTTCGGGAACTCGATGTCGGCCTTGTCGATCTCGTCGATCAGCAGGACGGGGCGCGCGGGGGCGGTGAAGGCCTCCCACAGCTTGCCCTTCTTCAGATAGTTGCGGACGTCGTGGACCCGTTGCTCGCCCAGCTGGCTGTCGCGCAGGCGGCTAACCGCGTCGTATTCATACAGGCCGTTGTGAGCCTTGGTCGTGGATTTGACGTGCCACGTGATCAGGGGGGCGTCGAAGGCCTTGGCGATCTCATAGGCCAGGACGGTCTTGCCGGTGCCGGGTTCGCCCTTGATCAGCAGGGGCCGCTCCAGCGCCACGGCGGCGTTGACGGCCACCTTCAGGTCGTCGGTGGCGATATAGCGGTCGGTGCCTTCGAAACGGCTCATGAAAAACCCACTCCGTGTTTCCACGAAGTGGGTAGCGTATCGCAATGGTCGTGAACAGCGATCAGGTGATGCGTTTGGCCGAGACGGGATCGCTGGCCGGAAAGGTTTCCTCCAGACCTTCGTCCACCAAGGCTTCCTGACGGCTCTCGGACTTGTCGATCTTGTCCAGCTGGTCGGGTTTTTCGACCTCGGCATCCGAGCGCCTGGCGTGGGGGGCGTCGGTCAGGGCGTCGTTGCGGGCTTTTTCGTGATCCATGGCGTGATCCTCTTTCAGCTAGGCGGGGCTGTCCTGATCGCCGTCCGGGCCGTAACCCAGGTCGGAAATGTCGTCGTCGGACAGGCGTTTGGCTTCCCAATGGGCGGCGCTGGCCTGGGCGCCGCGCTCGTTTTCCATCAGGCCGGAATAGACCAGTTCGATCTCGTCGGGAGCGGAGGTCGGCTCGCCGTCGGCGTCCAACTGGCTGCGGTTTTCGCCGTCGAGGCCGAGAAGGGCGTCGGCCTCGCGTTCGATGCCATCCAAGGCGAGCTGATCGTCCAGATCGATCTCGGCGTGGGGATCGAAATCGTCCTCGTCGGCGTCGCCCTCGGCCTGGGTGACGTCCAGAACCTGATCCGCCTCGTCCAGCAGGAAGTCGCCGTCGCCCTCGTCGTCCAGATGGGTTTCGTCGAAGGTTTCCGACTGCTCCTGGTCGTCCTGATAGTCGTTGTCCGGCATGGTCGCCTCCTGTGTCACAGGCAAACGCGGCGTCGGCGAAACCTGTTCCCAGACGGGCGGCGGACAAGGGATGGTTAACTGGTTCCGGGCTATGATGCGCGCATCGAGCCTGTCCGTGGGGACGCTGCCTGGAGTTCGGTCCTCAATGGCCCTGAAGCTGTCGCTGAAACCCGGCGAGAAATTCGTCCTGAACGGCGCCGTGGTCCAGAACGGCGATCGTCGGGGCGTGCTGATCCTGCAGAACCGCGCCAGCGTCCTGCGGGAAAAGGACATCATGCAGGCCGAGGACGTCACCACGCCCGGACGCCGCATCTATTTCCCCATCATGATGATGTATCTGGACGAGAGCGCGGCGGCCAAATTCTATGACGAGCTGGCGCTGCGGATCACCGAATTCATGGGCGCGACGCAGAACCCCGACATACTGGCGGAATGCGTCGCCGCCTCGCGCCACGTGCTGGCGCGCGAATATTACAAGGCCCTGATGTCGGCGCGTAAGATTGTCGAATACGAAGAGAGAGTGCTGAATGTCGCTTCAGGCCTACAAAGCGGCGACGGCGAGGGCTGAGAGCCCGCGCGATCTGGAATACCGCCTGTTCGGCCAGGTCACGCGCGCGCTGGTTCATGCCTCGACGCTGGATGTTTCCGACATCGGCGGCCGTATCGACGCGCTGGATTGGAACCGGCGCCTGTGGTCGGCGCTGGCCGGCGACTGCAGCGATCCGGCCAATGCGCTGGCCAATCCGTTGCGGGCGCAGATCATCTCGCTGAGCCTGTTCGTCAATCGTCACTCCTCGGCGGTGATGCGGGGCGAAGAGACGTTCCAGGACCTGATCGACATCAACCGGATGATGATGCAGGGCCTGTCGGGCGCCGCGCAGGCGGCCTGACGCCGACGACTTCACGAAAGCGCGAAGCCTATTGGCGCAAGGCATTGACCCCGCTTACCTTCGACCTCCCTGTTCAACAGTCGAAAGGAGGTGATCCAGTGTCTCATTGTCATCAATCGCGAGCGACGGCCGCGAGCCTGGGCCTCGGTAAGGCCCTGGTCTGATCCTTTCAGACTGGTTTTGCGGCCTGATCGTCAGCGATCAGGCAATGAAGGGCCGTCGGAGCGATCCGGCGGCCCTTTTGCTTGTCCGCGACTCCGCGCGCCGATCAGTGGAAGATCTGGGCCATCCAGCTCGCCGCATGGTGGGCGACCTCGATCACCGTGCGCCAGATCAGGAACAGGTAGAAGCCGCAGGCCCCGGTGAAGACCGCGCCGATCAGGATGGCGATGCCGTCGCGCTGCATCATGCCCAGGGCGAAGAAGACCAGGGCGATGCCGGGCAGGGCGTCCCCGAACGGGATGGGCAGGGCCATGATCATGGCCAGAAGCACGCAGACCAGACCCGTCACCGTGTCGGCGATCTCGCCCGTCAGGAAGGGCAGGCGCGGCCGGGTCAGGTTTTCGACATAGCGCACCGCCTTCATGATCCGCGACACCCCGGCGCGATAGGCCGGGCGGCTGATCGAGGCGTTCAGCGCCCAACGGGGCAGCCAGATCGCGTCGCGCTGAAAGGCCAACTCCAGCGACATCAGTATGATCGGCACGGCGAACACCGCCTTGCCGCCCGGCGGCCAGGGCAGCAGGGCCAGCATCGACAGAATCAGAATCATGGCTCCGAAGCCGCGCTCGCCGAAGGCGGAGACCAGCTCCTCAAGCCTCAGCTTCGGATCGGGGCTTTCGCCGATCTCCTCCAGAACGTCGGAAAACCGCCGCAGGTCGTCGTTTTCAGGCGGTGGGACGGGCATCAACAACGGCGCTCGGCTGAAGGTTCGAGCCATCTAGGCGCGCAACGGTTTTCACGCCACCTACAGCAGGGGGCGATGGTCGAATAATCACGAAATGCGACTATTTTTCCGCAACGTGATCCGGCTTTCCCTTGCGTCGGGTATGCGCCAGGTCTTCCAGCTGGTCTTCGGTCATGCTCTCGACCATGGACCGGGACGCGCCCTTCAGCTTGGATTTGGGCGTGTCGCCGCGCTTGGCCGACAGGGCGGCGCCGGCGGCCTTTTGCTGGGCGGCGGATTTGGCGGGCATCGGATGTCTCCTCTGACGGAGACAAGCCGTCAGCCGCCCAGCAGTTCCCGGCCGATCAGGAAGCGGCGGATTTCATTGGTGCCGGCGCCGATGTCGTAGAGTTTGGCGTCGCGGACCAGACGCTCGACCGGCCATTCCCTGGTGTAGCCGGCGCCGCCCAGGGCCTGGACGGCCTCCAGCGTGACCTTCACCGCATTCTCGGACGCCAGCAGGATGGCGCCGGCGGCGTCGTAGCGGGTGGTCAGGCCCGCGTCGCAGGCGCGTGCGACCGAATAGACATAGGCGCGGGCGCTGTTCAGGGCGACATACATGTCGGCCACCTTGCCCTGCATCAGCTGGAAGCTGCCGATCGGCTTGCCGAACTGCTTGCGGTCGCGGACGTAGGGCAGAACCACGTCCAGCGCGGCCTGCATGATGCCCAGGGGACCGGCGGACAGGACCGCGCGCTCATAGTCGAGGCCGCTCATCAGCACGCCGGCCCCGCCGCCCAGCGGACCCATGATGTTTTCTTCCGGCACTTCGCAGTCCTCGAACACCAGTTCGGCGGTGTCGGAACCGCGCATCCCCATCTTGTCCAGCTTCTTCGAGACGCTGAATCCCTTCATGCCCTTTTCGATCAGGAAGGCGGTGCAACCCTTTGATCCGGCGTCAGGATCGGTCTTGGCATAGACGACCAAGGTGTCGGCGTGGGGGGCGTTGGTGATCCAGAATTTGGTTCCGTTCAGGACGTAACGGTCGCCCTTCCTGTCGGCGCGGGTGCGCATCGACATGACGTCCGAGCCCGAGCCGGCCTCTGACATGGCCAGCGAACCGACGTGTTCGCCGCTGATCAGTTTCGGCAGATATTTCTGCTTCTGCTCGGGCGTGCCCCAGCGGCGGATCTGATTGACGCACAGGTTGGAGTGGGCGCCGTAGCTGAGGCCGATGGAGGCGGAGGCTCTGGAGACTTCCTCCATCGCCACGACGTGTTCCAGATAGCCCAGGCCCAGGCCGCCGAACTCTTCCTCGACAGTGATTCCGTGCAGGCCAAGCTCGCCCATCTCGGGCCACAGCTCACGCCTGAACTCGTTCTTCTCGTCGATCTCGGCCGCCAGAGGGGCCAGGCGATCGGCGGCCCAGCGGGCGGTCGTGTCGCGAATGGCGTCGGCGTTCTCGCCAAGGCCGAATTCCATGGATTGGGGCGCGAAGGGAATGCTCATGCGCCATGGGGTAGCATCGCGCACGGGTCTTCGCCAAGCGCCGTCAGTCGCGGTCGGGACGGCCCCAGCGGCGATACAGGTTGTAGGCCGAGACGCCGATGCAGGCGACCGCGATCAGGGCCAGAACCCAGGCCACCGTCGCCGTGTCGCCGCTTCGCGTCGCCGAGGCGCGCTGAAAGGCGGCGGCGGCCACGCCCAGCGACACCATGCCCAGGGCGCCCATAGCGAAGAAGGTGATCAGTTCGCCCAGACCCGCGCGTCGCGTGGCCTTGGCGCGGGCCAGGGTGTCGCGAACGCCCAGCGCCTGGTCGGGCGGGGTGAAGTCGGGGTCGAGGGCCGTCAGGGCGGGATCGGCGGCGGCCGGCGCCACGGTCTCGGCGGCTAGACCCGGCGCAGTCAGGACGACGCTGGAGGCCTCGGCGGGCGCGAACTCGGACGGGGCGGTCGCGGTCGGTTCTGCGACCAGCGGATCATGCACGTCGTTGGCGGCGACGATGGGACCGGTCTCGACCGCCGCGCTCGCCAGGGGCGCGACATCGGCGAGGGGGCCGACCGCCTTGGCGGCATAGGTCGCCTCGGCCAAGGGCGCGGCGACTTCGCTGGCGACGGGGAAGGGGGCGACGGCCTCGTCCAGGGCGCCGTCGACGGCGGGAAGAGCCTCCTGCGTCGTCTCGAAAGGAGACGGCAGGGGCGCGGCCAGCAGGTCGGCCAGGGTCACGGGGGCGCCCGGCGCGGCGTTGAACAGGGCGTGCTCGGCCGAGCGGCGGCGGGTGGGCTTTTCGGCGGCGGCCTCGTCGGCCCAGGCGCTCATCGTGGCGGCGGCCTGTCGGGCCGAGCCTGCGTTCAGTTGGGCGACCACGTCGGAGGCCGCGAAACGCTCGGCCCCGATGGAGAAGGCGAAACTGGCCAGGGCGTCGAACTGATGCTGGTTCAGGGGAACCCGCACATGATCGATCACGGCCCTGACCACCGGCAGCAGGTCGTACTGCATCAGCAGTTCGGCCTCGGCCTCGGACACCGTGGCGCCGTCCCGGGCGGATCGGGTGTGGCCGTAGCCGATGACCCAGCGGCCGTCACCGCGCAGCGCAGCCCGAGGGCGGAAACCCTCGAAGCTTTTGATCAGAAGGACCCCCTCGCGGGAGACCCTGGTCGGTTTGGCTAGGACGTCGGACACAGATGACCCAATTAAAGACAGGCGGGTGGCGTTCGCGCCGTCCCCAGCAAGGGCCGCGCCGGACGCTGGGTCGCCTGGGGTCTAAAGCAGGACCAGTGTGGCCAGACCAAGGAAGATCAGGAAGCCGAAGAAGTCGGTGGTCGCGGTCACGAAGACGGCGGACGACACGGCGGGGTCGAACTTCAGCTTGGACAGGGTCAGGGGCGTCAGCACCCCGATGCAGGCCGCGACCAGCAGGTTCAGGATCATGGCCGCGCCGATGACCAGGCCGATCTTCCAGTCCTCGTCGCGGAACCAGAAACCGGCCGCGACGCCGATCAGGGGCGCCAGGATCAGGCCGTTGGCCAGGCCGACGACCAGCTCGCGCAGGAAGGTCCGCATGGCGTTGGCCGAGTTCAGCTCGCGCGTCGCCAGCGCCCGCACGGTCACGGTCAGAGCCTGGGTGCCGGCGTTGCCGCCTATGGCTGACACGATGGGCATCAGGACGGCGAGGGCCACGATCTGCTGAATGGTGGCTTCGAACAGGCCGATGACGCTGGCGCCCGCGGCGGCCGTCGCCAGGTTGATGGCCAGCCAGGGCACGCGGCCGCGCACGATCTCGGGGACGGACGAACCCCGGTCCTCGTCGGCGACGCCGGCCAGACGCAGGATGTCCTCGCGGTTCTCTTCCTGAATGATATTGACGATGTCATCGACGGTGATCTGGCCGACCAGACGCCCGCCCGCATCGACGACCGGCGCCGAGATCAGGTGATATTTCTCGAAGATGTAGGCGACCTCTTCCTGGTCCTGATCGACGGCGATTTCATTGATCGGCTCCATCAGATCGGTCAGGGCGGCGCTGCGGGGCGCGCGCAGCAGGGCGCTGATGGCCACGCCGCCGACCGGCCGGTTGACCGGATCGACCACATAGATGTCGAAGAACAGTTCCGGCAGGTCGTCGCCCTGTTTGCGGATGTGGTCGATGGTGTCGCCCACGCTCCAGAACTGGGGCGCGGCCATCACCTCGCGCTGCATCAGGCGGCCGGCCGATTCCTCGGCGTAGCCCAGGCTGCTTTCGATGGCGGCCCGGTCGACCTCGGGCATGGCGGCCAGAACGCGCTCGCGCTGGTCGTCCTCCAGATCCTCCACGACGGCGGCGGCGTCGTCGGAATCCAGTTCCTGCAGCGCCTCGGCCAGGGTGCCGTGCGGCACGCGCTCCAGCACCTCCTCGCGGATGCCGTCGTCCAGCTCGGGCAGGGTCTCGGCCAGCAGCTCCGGCGGCAGCCACAGCACCACGACCGCGCGATGCTCGGCCGTCAGGAAGCCCATCAGATCGGCGACGTCGGCGGGGTGCAGGTCTTCCAGCAACGAACGCAGCCGCATGCCGTCGCCGTCGTCGGCGGCGTCCACGACTTTTTCGACGAAGGCCGGGGTGAGGACATAGTCCTCGTCCAGGGCGGCATGGTCTTCGGTATCAGGCGCTTCGGCTGGCGCGAAGGCGTTGTCCGTGGTGCTCACGTTGTCGCCTTCCTTGGTAGTGTGTCCAGCCGGAGTTAGCCGATGAATCGCCCTGTTTAGCCAGATGGTGCGGTCGAGAAGACTCGAACTTCCACGGGTTGCCCCACAGCGACCTCAACGCTGCGCGTCTACCAATTCCGCCACGACCGCTCGCATCGGAGCGGCGGCGAATAGACGAAGCCGTTGGAAAAGGGAAGGGCGAAATGAGTGGCGAGCGGGGCGGACCATTTCAGCGACGGCGATCTGACGCCCTGCGTGGAAAGGCGGGGCGCATTCGCTCGCCACTCGCCACTGACCACTCGTCACTGGCCAATCAGGCCGCCCCGGCCATGAAGTCGTACACATCGGCCTGGCGAGTGACGGTGATGGCGATGCGGTCGTCGCGAATCTCGATCTCGCCGCGCGCCACCGGATAGTTGTTGGCCAGAATCCACACCTCGTCGCCTTCGGCCACGTCCAGGGGAATCACCGCGCCGCGTCCCATGCGCAGCAGTTGCGACATCGGCAGCACCGAACGCCCCAGCACGACTGAGATTTCGACATCGACGGCGTTGATCTGGGTCACGAAAAGCTCTCGGTCACGGCGAGGCCGTCCCTTGCGGAAACGCCTTGCCGCCCACATTGAAGCGTCATGCTTGCTGAGCCGTTAAGTCCGTCCCTTCAGAAACTGCGTCTCGACGAAGGCCGGCCCGTCGAATGGGCGGTGTCGGAGGGGTATGTCGATTACGCCGCCGCCGAAGCCTTCATGGAGGCGCGGGTCGCCGCCATCGCGGCGGGCGAGGCGGCCGAGATGGTCTGGTTGCTGGAACATCCGCCGCTCTACACCGCCGGGGTCTCGGCCAGGGACGAGGATCTGCTGGACGCCGGGCGGTTCCCCGTTCACCGCACGGGACGCGGGGGGCAGTTCACCTATCACGGGCCGGGCCAGAGGGTCTGCTATGTGATGCTGGACATGAACCGGCGGGGCAAGGACGTGCGCTGCTTCGTGCGGGGGCTGGAGCTGTGGCTGATCGGCGCCCTGTCCGACTTCGGCGTCGTCGCGGATGTGCGACCGGGCCGGGTCGGGGTCTGGGTCGAGCGCAAAGGCCCCGGCTGGTCGCGCGAGGACAAGATCGCCGCCATCGGGGTCAAGGTCCGCAAATGGGTCAGCTTCCACGGCGTCAGCCTGAACGTCGAACCGGACCTGGAGCATTTCGGCGGCATCGTGCCGTGCGGCATTCAGGAGCATGGCGTGACCAGCCTGGTCGATCTGGGCGTGCTGGCTACCCTGGACGAGGCGGACGCGGCGCTCAGGCGCAGTTTCGTCGCCCTGTTCGGGCCGGTGACGACGGCGGCGCCGCCGCGTTTCTGAGGCGCGGCGCATGTGACATTGCGGCGAAATCGGGTCGTGCGGGCTTGGCAAGCGCGGGACGCATGAGGTTTAACGCTGGCCAAGCGTTTACCCTTGAGAAGACCGCAGGAAACTCCATGAATCGCATGATCGCCGCCGCATCGGCCGCCGTTCTGTCCTTCGCCGCCGGCGCCGCCGCAGCCCAGGACTTCCGCGCTCTGGCCCAGCAGGATCTGCAGGCCGCCCACGACGCGCTGGCCGCCAACCATCCGGCCGCCGTGATCCCCGGCGCGTCCAGCGAAGCCTTCCGCAGCTGGATCGACACGGGCCTGGCCGAGGCCAAGGGCAAGGTCGGCCAGGTCAACAGCGGCGACAGCCACGCCTATCTGATGCGTTACTACGCCAACGGCTTCCGCGATTCGAACATCGCCATCCGCCCGACCTATGAAGGTCTGGGGCCGTTCTTCGCCACCAGCTGGCCGGGCGTGACCACGGCGTGGCGCAACGGCGAATATGTCGTCTCCTATGTGAAGCCCGGCGTGCGCAATGTGCCGCCGGTCGGGGCGACCCTGGTGAAGTGCGGCGACAAGACCGCCGCGCAGCTGGCCGACGAGCGGCTGGATCGCTGGGAAGGCGACCTGACCACCGAGGCCGGCCGGGTCCGCACCGCCCCCTATCTGCTGTGGAACCGCAACAACCCGTTCGCCGGCGGCGTGCCGTCGCAATGCACCTTCAAGGTCGGCCGCCGCGACCGCGACTTCCAGATGCAGCCCCAGCCGGCCGACGCCGCCAGCCTGGAAGCCGCCTATCGCGCCACCGTCTATGTGCCCGGCGCCAATCCGCTGTCGATCGAGACGGTGAACGGCCGGCCCTGGATCAACGTCCACACCCTGGCCGACGACGCCAGCTGGGACGCCTTCTTCGCCGCCGTCGAGGCGCAGTTGCCGGCCCTTCGCGGGGCGCAAGGGCTGGTCATCGACCTGCGCGGCGCCAACGGGGCGTCGCTGAACGCCACGGGACGCGGCTATGGCCTGGCCAATCGCATCTGGACGCCCGAGTTCACCGTCAGCCGCCAGCCCGAGGCCGGCTCCATCACCTATCGCGCCACCCAGGCGAATCGTCAGTGGTTCGTCGACACCCTGGCCCGGATGCAGGCCGATCCGCGCTTCGTCGCCGAATCCGGCCCGGTGATCGAACAGACCCAGGCCATCGTCGCCGCCTTCGATTCGGCCCTGGCCGCCAATCAGGCGACCTTCACCCTGCCGGGCCGTCCGTCCGTGCCGGACACGGGCGCCGCCAATCCGGTCGCCGGGCCGGTGGTCGTTCTGGTGGACGGCGGCTGCACCAGCGGCTGCCTGGACACGCTGGATCTGCTGACGCGCCTGCCGAACGTGCGTCTGGCCGGATCGGTCACGGCCGAGGATTCGATCTTCATCGAGCCCACCGTGATGCGCCTGCCGTCCAACTACGCCGAACTGAGCTATGGCCATAAGGCCTGGACGACGCGCCAGCGCGGCAACGACGCGCCCTTCACGCCGGCTCAGGGCCTGGCCTACACCGGCGATGCGACCGACGAAGCCGCCGTGCGCGCCTGGGTCGGAACCCTGTTCCAGTAAGCGTCGCATCGTGATCTGAACCGAGGGGGCGGGCCGGGGTGGAACCTCGGCCCGCCCCTTCCCATTTGCAGACCATGACCGATCTCGCCCCCCACGCCGAAACCCTACGCTCGTCTTCCGGCTACGACCTGACGCCGCCCGACGCGGAGGAACGCGCCCGGCTGGAGGCGGACCTGAACCCCGAGGAAAAGCGCGTCCTGCTGTCGCACGGCACCGAGGCGCCGTTCTGCGGGACGTTGCTCGGCGAGAAGCGAGCCGGCGTATTCTCCTGTCGCGAGTGCGGCCTGCCGCTGTTCCGCAGCCGCACCAAGTTCGAAAGCGGCACCGGCTGGCCCAGCTTCACCGAGCCGGTCGATGCGGCCCACGTCCATGAAATCCGCGACACCAGCTATGGCATGGTCCGCACCGAAACCCAGTGCGCGCGATGCGGCAGTCACCAGGGCCATGTCTTTCCCGACGGCCCGCCGCCGACCGGAAATCGCTACTGCATCAACTCCGTGGCCCTGTCGTTCGTGGCGGAGGGCGAGCCCCTGCCGGACCCGTTGGGACGGGGCGACGGAAACGCCTGACCATCGCCTTATTCGCCGTGCTAGGATGATGTCGAAGGGAGAGGCGAAATGCTGATCGCAGGTTTCTTGGCCGGCATGGCCCTGATGGCGCCGGGCGCGGACCCGGACGGGGTGGTCGCGACCGCCCCGACCAACGCCCCGACCCTGGCCCAGGCCATGAACGCCGCGCCTCAAGCCGCCGTCGCCGTGCCGACGGCCCAGGATGCCCAGCCCCACGGCATGACCACGGAACAGCAGATCCAGAACTGGATCGCGAACCGCACGCCGGGCGCCAGCTTCGAAGAGACGTCGTCGCCGGGGCCGCGCGACGATCGCCAGATGCACGGCATGGTCGAGGCGGGCATCGGCACCGGCGGCTATCGCACCTATGGCGCGGCTGTTTCGATGCCGATCGGCGAAAACGGCCGTCTGGACCTGGCCTATCGCGAGGCGCGCAACGAACCCTGGGGTTACGGCTACGGCTATCCGGGGCGTTATGGACTGGCGGGGCCGGGCTTCTATTCGCCCTATGGGGTGCTGGAGCGCGGCTACGGCGAGGACACGACCAGCAAATCGCTGTCGATGGGCTTCAGCTGGAGCAAGGATCGCGATTCGGATACGCGCGATCCGCTTCGGAGGCGAATGTCGGCCTTCGACTGAAACGGTCGGAAAACAGACCTGGAAAGCAAAAAGGCCCGGCGAAAGCCGGGCCTTTTCAGTTCTCAGATGGTGCCGCCGGGGGGAATCGAACCCACGACCTCAGCCTTACCAAGGATATGGGGTGGGTTGTGAAACCCAGTAATGGCGGGCTTTAAGCGGCCATTGTGGAAGGCTCCCCGCCTTTTCCCCACAAACGGTCGATTCCGGCGGCGTGTTCGTCGCGGTTCGCGTGGGCGTATCGCATCACCATGTCCACGGATTTCCACCCCCCGAGCGTTTGAAGCGCGGTCAGGTCGCGGTTCGCGCGATAGTGCCACGTCGCCCACGTGTGGCGGCAATCGTGGGGGCTGAAATCCGTGATTTCGGCGCGACGGCACATGGTCTTCCACGCCGTCTTCACCTGACCGCCACCCGCGCCACCACGGTCGGCATAACCGCATCCATCGGGCTTGCGGAACACCGCGCCGCTCCGGTGCGATGTCGCTCGCAGTTCTCGCACGACCCGCTCGTGAAGCGTCACGCTGCGACGCTCGCCGTTCTTGGTTTTGACGAACACGACGCGACGGGCGTCGAGATCGACATCACGCCAGTCCAGATACAGGGCCTCAGCCAACCGTGCGCCCGTGGACAGGAGAAAGACGACGAGTGCGCGCAGGTGCGGAGCGGCGGCTTCGATCAGCGCGTCGGCTTCGTCGTGGGAAATCCATCGCACTCGACCTTCGGGCTGTTCGGGGCGAGCGATGATCGGTTTGGCGCACCAGTTCATACGCGCGGCGTGGTTCAGCACGGCGGCCATTGGCGTGTAGATTTGACGGTTGATCGTAGCAGGTGACTTGCCGTCGCCGAGCTTGCGCGCCGCCGCGTCGATCTGTTCCTGCCCAATGCGCGCCAGCTTGGTCGAACCGAAATGGTGAACGAGCGGCGACAGGTGCGTCACCTCGCCGTTCGCCATCACATAGCTGCTCACGGCGTCGGCGAAGGTGCGCACGGCGGCGGGGCCGTGAATCGACTCCTTGATCAGTTCGGCTTCCCGAAGCGTGAGGATTTCTCGCGCCGCTTTTTCTCGATCAACGCCAGTGCTTTCGTCGATGCGCATGCCCTTGACGGAGCCACGGATGTAGTAGTTCGGGGAGTTATGACGGCGGACGAGTTTGAGGGGCACGACAGGGCTTTCAAGAGGTTGCGATAGTCGTCTTCGGTGAAGCCGAGCGTTCGCCCGAACTTCGCGCCGATGCCGTGCTTCTTTGCCAGCCGACGAAGCGTGTCTTCCGAGCACGGGACAGTTCCCGATGACACAAGATCACGCACGCTCCTCACGGTTGGCCAAGTAGATGAAAGCACGAAGACAGTTTCCTAAGACTGTCTGTATTATGCGCCTCCGTGTTCATCTAACGCGATTTCTTTTTCTTCGTCAACAGCAAAAGTAAATATACCGACGCAAAGCGGAGGTATGATAATGTCTGACGAGATGAGTATTCAGCGGAAACTACTGAACCAGAAGTGGACTGAACTGTTCGGTCGAGGTGAATCTTACTTCGTGACTCTGACGTTCAACTGGCGGGGCGCGGTTCGCCCTGCGTCGGCGGTCGCCGCGTTGCGCGACTTGTCCCACGACCTCGACGCGGTGCGGCTCGGAGGACGCTTCTACAGCTACGGCGCGCCTGACCGGACGCTGTTCCTTGTTGTGCCGGAGAAGTTCGACTCCTACCCACACTTCCACGGCCTGTTCATGAGGCCGGATGATGCCAACGCACGGCGACCAGTCGCCGATTTCCCCGCGCACATCGAGCACTGTTGGAAGCGCGCGGTCTCCGGGGGAACGGTGAATTGTCAAGCTCTGCGCAGCGCGGGTGCGCTCGACTACGCCACGAAAGAGAACGGCGTGATGTCAGACGATGCGGTCTGCTCGTTCCAGTTTTGGAGCGCGCAGTCCTTCCGATAGCGATGGTCAGCCAGCCGAGAGTAGGGTTCCTGAAATCGGATGGGCGTCGCGTTTTGAACTGGCCGTTGCCTGTCGATCCGACACGCAATGCGTAGCTGTGAGGCAACGGGAAAACATCAGCGACTGGGAAGGGCCAGCCTGAGTTCGACCGTGTTCAACGGCGGCTGAAAAGCATCATGATGAGCCATTGGGTGAGAAGACCAGATGCGGCCAAGACCATCATGAAGGGTATCGCACCCAGTTGAAGCCCCAATGCGCCCAGTGTGAATACTGCGAGCACCATCCCGACGAGAAAGCACAGGGTGCGTTTCAGGGCGGCTGACTTCCTCGTCTTTATCGCCGTGTCGATGGCGACGCCCTGCGCGCGAACGGCCTCGGTGTCTAATCCGCGTCGTTCAATCTCGGCTGCGAGGGCAGCTTGCGCTTCCGGCACCAAATCCCCGGCGGTCTCTTGAAGCGCAGCCAGAGCCTCATCTGGCTCGTTTTTATACCGTGCTGCGAATGTCGCTTGGTTCATCCGGGTGCCCCATCTGCCTTGCGCAAAGCGCGCTCACGTTCAGCCCATAGCGAACGTAGTGGCGTCCAGCAGCGGATAGCAATGTCCGTCGCTCGCTGGCGTTGCAATAGGGTCTGACAGCCTCTCAGGTGGTCACTGGGCGGCCTTCATCGCGTTCTGATAGGTTCGGGCCGCCTTGGCCCGCGTGCGGCTCGCTGCGGCGTTTTTTTCGCGTGCTGCGGCGAGGGTGTCTTGATAGTTTGCGGCGGCATCGCTGCGCTTACGCGCGGCTTCGGCGGCCCTAACGGCGGGTGTCTTCGACACCGGGCGCGCCGTGTCCTCCGCGACAATCTCCGAATACCTCATGCCTGTATTTAGGCTCTGAAGGCGACGGCGATTCTCGAAACAGACCCGGAACGTATCCCCGGATTATCCCCACATCAGACTGGGGACTTCGCCGTTCGTTCCGGCTCGAAAAGGTGGGGAGTGAGATGCGGGCGGGCCGTAAAAAGCCCGCCACACAAGGTCTCAGATGGTGCCGCCGGGGGGAATCGAACCCACGACCTCAGCCTTACCAAGGATGCGCTCTACCACTGAGCTACGGCGGCCCCGACTGAGGAAGCGGCCGTATAGCCAAACCCTTCCGGGGAGGGAAGCGGCTTTTTGACGATCTGAAAGAAAGTTTGGACATGGCCCCTGATCGCGGCATTCTGCGGCTCATGACTCGCTCTCCGCACGACGCTGTTACGCCGCCCGCCGCCGCCGCGCCGCCGCGCGTCGAATCGCCGGCCAAGGCCGGGGCGGCGCCGTCGCCCGCCGGGGCGCCCGAGCCGGTCCAGTCCGAGGCGGCGCGCGCCAAGGCCGAAAAGGCCATTCGCCTGGCGGCCGCCCTTCGCGCCAATCTGCGACGCCGCAAGGCGCCGGCGCGGACGCCGGCGGCGCCCAGGGACAGCAACTGAAAGTCATCGGCGCGACGCCGCCCAGCCCTTTGGCAAGCGCGCGCCGGCTTGCTACAGACCCCTTTCCCCGAAGCGTTTCCTTCGGGCGCGCTTAAGGACCACATGGACAGCATCGCCATTCACGGCGGCGCCCAGCTTTTCGGGGACATTCCCGTCAGCGGCGCCAAGAACTCCGCCATCAAGCTGATGGCCGCCTCGATCCTGACGGATCAGCCCTTGCTGCTGACCAATATGCCGCGTCTGGCGGACACCCGCTTCCTGGGGCAGTTGCTGCGCCAGTTCGGGGTGGAAGTGACCGAGCGCGACGGGGCGGACGGGCAGGAGAGCCTGTTCCACGCCAAGGATCTGACCTCGACCTTCGCCCCCTATGATCTGGTTCGTCAGATGCGGGCCTCGTTCAATGTGCTGGGGCCGCTGCTGGCGCGCACCGGCGAGGCCAAGGTGTCGCTGCCCGGCGGTTGCACCATCGGCGCGCGTCCGGTCGATCTGCACCTGCAGGCGCTTACGGCGCTGGGCGCCGAGATCGAGCTGGAAGAGGGCTATGTCACCGCCCGCGCGCCCAGGGGGCTGCGCGGCGCCGAGATCGAATTCCCGTTCGTGTCCGTGGGCGCGACCGAACACGCCCTTCTGGCGGCGGTGCTGGCGCAGGGCGTGACGGTTCTGCGTCGTGCTGCGCGCGAGCCCGAGATCGGCGATCTGGCCCACTGCCTGACGGCGATGGGCGCCAAAATCGAGGGCGTCGACACCGACGTCCTGACCATCACCGGCGTCTCGTCGCTGAACGGCGCGACCTGGTCGGTGATTCCCGACCGGATCGAAATGGGCTCCTACGCCGTCGCGGCCGCCATGGCGGGGGGTGATGTGCGTCTGACCAAGGCGCGCGCCGAGCTGATCGGCTCCCTGACCGACAAGATGGTCGAGGCGGGCGTCGAGGTGTCCTCCACCGCCGACGGCGTGCGGATCAGGCGCGATCCGAAACAGCGGCTGAAGGCCGTCGATGTCGAGACGGCCATCTATCCCGGCTTCGCCACCGACCTGCAGGCGCAGTTCATGGCCCTGATGACCACGGCCGAGGGCGTCAGTACGATTCGCGAGACGATCTTCGAAAACCGCTTCATGCACGTGCCGGAACTGGCGCGTCTGGGCGCCGAGATTTCGGTCCACGCCGGCGAGGCCCATGTCACGGGCGTCGAGGTTCTGCATGGCGCCCAGGTTATGGCCACCGACCTGCGCGCCTCGATGTGCCTGATCATCGCCGGTCTGGTCGCCGAGGGCGAGACGACGGTGGGCCGCGTCTATCATCTGGATCGCGGTTTCGAGCGTCTGGAGGAAAAGCTCGGCGCGTGCGGCGCCGACATCCGGCGCATCAAGGGCCAAGACGATGGGATGGGGTGATGAGCGCTGAGGTCGACGCGGTCCCGCCCTTTCCCAGCACGCCGGTCGAGCCGCTGCGCCTGCTGGCGGAGGACGCCGACGATCTGCAGATCATTTCCGCCGCGCTGCAGGACGCCATCCTGCGGCCCGTCGACATCGTGTGGGAAAAGCAGGCGCGCACCCTGACCATCGCCTTCAGCCGCTTCTGCTGGGAATGCGGCGGGACGCGGGTGATGTGCGCCATGCAGTTCGGCGACGTGCTGGCGGTCAAGAGCCGCCGCCTGTCGCGCAGCCCGGACGCCTCGTTGGAGTTGCTGGCGCTGGACTTCATGCCGACCGAGGCGCCCAGCGGCCGCGTCATCCTGATGTTCGCCGGCGGCGGGGATCTGCGGATCGACGTGGAATGTCTGGACGCCGTGGTCACGGACATCTCCGAACGCTGGCCCGCGCGGATCGCGCCGACCCATCTGGACGAGCCCGAACTGGAAGAAGGGAATGCGGCATGAGCGGTCCGCACAGGCTGGCCTCCGTCGAACTGGACGCGGCGACCCTGCCGGCCGCGACGGCCGAGATCGAACATGAGCGCCGCGTCGCCATCTTCGACCTGGTGGAGAAGAACAGTTTCGAACCGCAGGGCGCGACTGGCGGGCCGTACAGGCTGAAACTGTCGCTGCAGGACAATCGTCTGGTGTTCGACATCGACGGCGAGGATTTCACCCGCACCTACGCCATCAGCCTGACGCCGCTGAAGGGCGTGCTGAAGGACTATCTGCTGATCTGCGACAGCTATTACGAGGCGCTTCGCGGGTCGTCGCCCAGCCAGATCGAATCGGTCGACATGGGCCGGCGCGGCCTGCACAACGAAGGCGCCGAGGCGCTGAAGTCGCGGCTGGAAGGCAAGATCGTGGTCGATCACGAGACGGCGCGACGGCTGTTTACGCTGCTGTGCGCCCTCTACCGTCGCGGCTGACCTCGACTATCTCTGTGTTTTCGGGCATTAGGCCCCTCCATTCCGCCCCTCGCGCCCGCCCGGCGTGGGGTCGAACGCATATTCAACGGGCGTGAGAGGCCGCATGGCTAAGGAAGAACTGCTTGAGTTTCCCGGCACCGTCAGCGAACTGCTGCCGAACGCCACCTTCCGCGTGACGCTTGAGAACGACCATGAAATCATCGCCCACACCGCCGGCAAGATGCGCAAGAACCGCATCCGCGTTCTGGCCGGCGACAAGGTGCTGGTCGAAATGACCCCCTATGACCTGACCAAGGGTCGCATCACCTACCGCTTCAAGTAAGGCGGGCTGGGGTTTTCCGTGTCCGGGGTCCGTCCTGAACTCGTGCTGGCGTCGTCCAGCCCGCGCCGCATCGAGCTGTTGGCGCAGGTCGGCATCGCGCCGGACCATATCGACCCCGCCGACATCGACGAGACGCCGCTGAAAGGCGAAACGCCGCCGCGTCTGGCCGAGCGTCTGGCCACGTCGAAGGCGCAGGTCGTCGCGGCTCGCCACCCGCAGGCGGTGATCATCGCCGCCGATACGGTGGTGTCGGTCGGCCGACGCTTCCTTGAGAAGGCGGCGGACGAGGCGGAGGCGACCCGGTTCCTGAAACTTCTGTCCGGTCGCAATCACCGCGTCTTCACCGGCGTCGCCGTCGTTCGGGACGGAAAACTGTCGTCGCGGGTCAACGAGACCCGCGTGACCTTCAAACCCCTGTCCGACCATGAGATCGCCGCCTATGTCGCCAGCGGCGACTGGCGCGGCAAGGCCGGGGGATACGGTATCCAGGGGCCGGCCGGCGCCTTCGTGCAGCGAATCGTCGGCAGCCACCCCTCGGTGATGGGGCTGCCGGTCTATGAGGCCGTCCAACTGCTGCACGGCGTCGGCTGGCGGGCATGAGCGGCGCGGTCGAGGTCTTCCTCGACGAGACGCCGGGCGAGACGCGCGGCGCGATCCTGCGAGACGGCCGGTTCACCCATCTTTTGATCCAGCGCGACAGCGACGTGGCCCAGACGCGGCTCGGCGCGCGGTCGGTCGGGCGCGTGGTCGAGGTCAATCCCGGCCTGCGCGGCGCCTTTGTCGACCTGGGCGACGGGCCGCCGGCTTTTCTGCCTTTCAATCGTAATGATCGACTGACGCAGGGACAGAGGCTGGAGGTCGTCGTCTCGGCCGAGCCGCGCGCCAGCAAGGGCGCCGTGGTTCGCCGCCTGGGGCCGGGGGAGGGGACGCCCAGACTGCTTCAGCCCGCGCCGACGGTCGCTGAACAGTTGCGCGCGCTCGCGCCTGACGAGGAATCAGTCACGGGCGTCGCCGCCATCGACGCCGTGACGGAGGCCGAGGAGGAGGCGCTGGCGCGGACGCATCGCTTTCCCGCACACGGTCTCGATCTGGCGCTTGAACGGACTCGGGCGCTGATCGCCATCGACATCGACCATGCGCCCACGCCCGGCCGCGGTCCGAAACAGGGCAGGGCGGCGGCGAATCGCGAAGGGTTGAACCAGGCGGCGCGTCTGATCGGCCTGCGTCGCTGGGGCGGCCTCGTGGTCGTCGATCTGGTCGGAGACGGCCAGGACGCGGCGGCGCAAGCCAAGGCCGCGCGCGCCGCCTTCGCCCATGAACCCCAGGCGGTGTTCGGTGGCGTCAGCCGGTTCGGCCTGCTGGAACTGTCTCTGCCCTGGCGCCGGACGCCGCTGGAGGAGGTGCTGCTGGACGCCGACGGCGGCCCGTCGGTTCAGACGCGCGCCCTGGCGTTGGTCCGCAGGCTGAGGCGGCATATGTTGTCCGATACACAGGCGCCCCGCATCGTCGTGCGCTGCGCCCCTGAGGAGGCCGCCGTCGTCGCGCCGCTGGCCGACCGTCTGGGGCCTCGCGCCGGGGTTCGGCCTGACGCCGTCGTCGCCGCCGGACGCGGCCATATCGAAGAGACCTGATCCATGTCGACCTGTCCCATCTGCCGCAAGGCCGAGGCCGATCAGAAGTACAAGCCCTTCTGCTCGCGCCGCTGTTCCGACGTGGATCTGCAGCGCTGGTTCACCGGCGCCTACGCCATTCCGGCCGCCCTGGACGAGGGCGCCGAAGATGATGGCGAAAACGATGGATTGGGCGCTGGACAGGCGCAAAAGCCTCCCCTATAGACCCGCCTCTCGCGACGCCGCGTCGGCGCCTGGATAGCTCAGCTGGTAGAGCAGCGGATTGAAAATCCGCGTGTCGGTGGTTCGAACCCGCCTCCAGGCACCACTCTTTTATTTCTCCTAATCGTCATGCGTGATCCTCGCCCACCAGGCGCAGAAACGGCGCGCGCGGGGAACGCGGTTCGCTCGGCAAAAGGGACGATCCGTCGCGATTGCTGCGAATCCCGCAAGAAACCGCCGATGGATCGCAGTTTGGAACAAGCTTGCTCCAACTGACGCATCGCCTTCATCAAAACGTCGCGCCGCAACGCTTCAATGCGCGGCGCAGGCGAAACTTTTCTCCCCTTGTCTTGAGGGGTTAAAAGCCGTCCTTCTCCCTTGACGCTCCGGTAAGGGTTCTTCAAAGGGGTTGAGACGCCTTCTCATGAAGGCGTTAACGCGAATGGCCGGAGAGTTGCTCTTCGGCGGTTCGCGACATCGGAGCCGAGGCGGGCGACCGCATCGGCCTCCAACAAAGATTTCAGCGGACTTCGATCCTCGATGGGGACGGGGTGTGCTGAAGGAAACATTTCAGGTTGGGGAGCGGTCGCTGACTATGGCCGCACCTTTGGTTCCACGAGTCAGACCAAGCAGGAACTGGCGAACTATGCTGAACAGCAAAAAGACGAACATCCTTCTCGCCATGGCCGGCGCCGCCGCGCTGATGGCGAGCTCGCCGGTTCTGGCCCAGGCCCCGGCCGAGCCGACCCCGGCTGCCTCGACTGCGGCCCCCGCCGCAGCCCCGGCGACCCCGGCTGACCCCGCTTCGGTCAACGAAGCCGTCGGCGGCGGTCACCACGGCGCCGGCATCACCCCCATCTCCATGTTCATGGAAGCCACGGTCGTCGTTAAGGTCGTTATGGCCGGCCTGCTGCTGGCCTCGATCCTGTCGTGGACCCTGCTGCTGATCAAACTGTTCGAGTTCGGTTCGCTGAACCGCAAGACGGACAACTTCCTCGAAACCTTCCGCGGCGCCCGCACCATCGCCGACATGCGCGCCGTCGCCACCCAGGAAGAGTTCGACGGCAACCCGCTGGCCGACATGGCCGCCGCCGCCACCGAGGAAATCGAACTGTCGCGTCAGTCGGGCCTGTCGGTCACGGGCGATCACCTGGACTCGGCCCTGGGCCGCGCCCAAGCCGCCGTCGCCGCTGTTCAATCCGGTCTGGCCAAGCGCCTGTCGGGCGGCCAGCAGTTCCTGGCTTCGGTCGGATCGATCGGCCCGTTCGTCGGTCTGTTCGGCACCGTTTACGGCATCATGAACTCCTTCATCGGCATCGCGGAATCCAACACGACCAACCTGGCCGTCGTTGCTCCGGGTATCGCTGAAGCCCTGCTGGCCACCGGCATCGGTCTGTTCGCCGCTATCCCGGCCGTCGTGTTCTACAACTACTTCAACACCCGCATCGCCGGTTACGGCACGCGCGCCGACGGCTTCGCCGCTGAGCTGCTGAACGGCATCTCGCGTCAGCTCGACAAGGGGGCGTAAGACGGATGGCCGCCAAGATTAAATCGGGCGGCGCTGGCAATGTGGTCGAGGCCAACAGCGACATCAACGTTACGCCTTTCGTTGATATCATGCTGGTCTTGCTCATCATCTTCATGGTGGCGGCTCCGCTAGCTTCCGTGTCGGTGCCCGTCGAATTGCCAATCGCCGTCGCCAAGGCGGCCCCGAACCCGCCCAAGCCGGTCTATATTTCGATCCAGAATGACGGCGACGTCTATGTGGGCGACTTCAAGACCGACGTCGGCTCCCTGGGAGAAGATCTGCTGAAACAGATCGGCTCCCGGAACCCGGCCGATGAGCGGATCTTCATTCGGGGCGACCAGAACACCCGTTACGGCGACTTCATGCAGGTCATGAATGCGTTGCAGGATAACGGCTTCTACAGCGTTGCACTGGTCGGCGAAGACCAGGCGACGAGCTAGAGCGCGGAGATAGTATGACAGACGTCGAATATCATCGCAGTCGTTACGACATACCCAGGTCGAAGGGCTTCATGGGGGTTTCCTACCCCGTGCTGATCGTCTGCCTGCTGGTCGTCAGCATCCTGTTCGCCCTGCTGATCTTCTTCCTGCAGCAGTCCAAGTTCAAGCTGAAGGAATTCAACTACGTCGACGAGTCCGTCGAGGTCGAGTTGGTCGAGCCGGTTCCGCCGCCTCCGCCGCCTCCGCCCCCGCCGCCCCCGCCGACGGATCAGCCGCCGCCGCCGAAGCTTCAGGTGCGCGTGCCGGCGCCGGTTCCGAACGTCACGCCTCCTCCGCCGGTGAACATCACGCCGACGAAGAAGGAAGACCGGGTGGAATACACGGGCCCGCCCGTGAACATTCCCGGACCGCCGCCGCCGCCCGCTCCGCCGGCTCCGCCACGTCCATCGACGATCACGAACGTCCAGTGGTCGCGTCAACCGCGTCCGACTGCTGACGACTTCCCGGCTCGCGCGCTGGAACGTGAGATCAGCGGATCGGCCACGGTGGAATGCACCGCGCGCTCTAACGGGGCTCCGGCGAACTGCCGGGTGATCTCGGAAGAGCCGGCAGGCATGGGCTTCGGCCGCGCCGCCATTCGCGTGGTTCAGCGTGGACAGCTGTCCCCGCGGACCGTCGATGGCGCGGCCCAGGACGCGACCTTCCGTGTTCGGGTGCCGTTCAACCTCGGTTGAGGTGAGGCCATCAAGACAGAACGCCCCGGAGAGCCATCTCCGGGGCGTTTTTCGTTGTCAAAACCATTGGGAAATCTCCTGATGAAATCTCACGAAGTCGCTTGATTGGATCGGTGAGGCCCGGTAGAGAACGCGCCTCGCGATGAGCGGGCCGCCTTAGCTCAGTTGGTTAGAGCGCCGGTTTGTGGAACCGGAGGTCCTCAGTTCAAGCCTGAGAGGCGGTACCATCGCAAAGCACGGCCGGGCTTGAAGCCGGCCGGCGCAGCGACCATCTCCTGATCGTCGGCCCCCGTTTTGGTTTTTGGGCCGATCCCCTACATCGACAGGAGAGCGCAAATGAAGATGCGCAAGCTGGGTCCGAACGGACCCGAGGTTTCGGCCATTGGTCTGGGCTGCATGGGCATGAGCGCCTTTTACGGCGGCGCGGACGAGGCCCAGTCGGTGTCGGTCATTCACCGCGCGCTCGACCTGGGGATCACCCTGTTCGACACGGCCGAGATGTACGGGCCGCACACAAACGAGGTTCTGGTCGGCAAGGCGCTCAAGGATCGTCGGGATCGGGCGTTCATCGCCACCAAGTTCGGCATCAACTACAACGCCGACCGCAGCCGACTGATGACCGACGGCAGCCCCGCCAACGTCCGGCGCGCCATCGAAGGCAGCCTTCAGCGCCTGGGCGTCGATCACGTCGATCTCTACTATCTGCATCGGGTGGACCCGAACACGCCGATCGAGGAGACGGTCGGCGCGATGGCCGAACTGGTGAAGGAGGGCAAGGTGCGCTTCCTGGGCCTGTCCGAGGCGGCGCCCGATACGCTGCGCAAGGCCCATGCGACCCACCCCATCACGGCCCTTCAGACGGAGTATTCGCTGTGGAGCCGCGAGCCTGAGGACGAGCTGTTCGCCGTGACGCGCGAACTGGGCATCGCCTTCGTGCCCTACAGCCCATTGGGGCGCGGTTTCCTGTCCGGCGACATCAAGTCCATCGACGATCTGGACGCCGACGACTTCCGTCGCACCAATCCCCGCTTCATGGGCGAGAACTTCCAGAAAAATCTGGATCTGGTCGAGGCGGTGAAGGCGATCGCCGCCGATAAGGGCGTCACGGCCGCTCAGCTAGCCCTGGCCTGGGTGCTGGCGCAGGGCGACGGCCTGGTCCCAATCCCCGGCACACGCCGGGTCACGACGCTGGAGCAGAATGCGGCGGCCGTCGATCTGGTCCTGTCGCCGGACGATCTGGCCCGGATCGACGCCGTCTTCCCCAAGGGGGCGGCCAGCGGACATCGCTACGCCGAGGCGGCCCGGGCGGCTCTGAACCACTGAGGCACGGCGGCTGAAATAAAAAGGCCCGGCCGGATCGCTCCGGCCGGGCCTTTCGTCTGTCGGGAGGTGCGTCCTACTGGATGCGGGTCCAGGTCTGGGTCTTGCACAGCGGGGCGACGATGCAGCCGCGCAGACGCAGCGTATTGTCGTTGGTCATGGTGATCGTGCCGCGATAGGTGCCGCCGTCGGCCGGATTATAGACTGAGCCGTTGCGCCATTCCGTCGGCCCGCCGGTGAAGCCGGTCAGCATGGGCAGGTTGCGCAGGGTGCGGTTTCGCTGGGCGGAGTCGCGATTGCGCTGGTCGCGCACATTGGCGTCGGCGCGGATGTGGTCTGACGTCACCAGCGTTCCGCACAGGGCCTGGCCACAGCGCGCGATCCGCACCTGGCCGCCGTTTGTCGGGGTCTGCCACAGGCCGGTGGGGTCGCCGGCCAGGGCCGGGGTGGCGAGCGCGCCGGTCAGCGCAGCGGCGGCCAGCATGATCTTGATCTTCATGGTGTTTCCTTCAATCGCCTTGTCTTCGGTCGGTCCATGCCGATCCGTTGAGAGGCAGGGTGATCCTGCTTTCGGTTGAAAACAAGGCTGAAACAGCGAGGATCGCCAATGAAAACCGGACCTTAGGTCAAGTTATCAGCGGGGCGTCAAGGCTGGTCAGGAGAGATCAGTCGATCAAGGCCAGCCATTCGTCCTCGGTCAGCACCTGAACGCCATGCTTTTCGGCGTCCTTCAGCTTGGACCCCGCGCCGGGGCCGGCGACGAGATAGTCGGTCTTCTTGGACACCGAACCCGAAACCTTGGCCCCCAGGCTTTCGGCGCGGGCCTTGGCCTCGTCGCGCGTGAAGCGTTCCAGGGCGCCGGTGAAGACCACGGTCTTGCCGGCGACGGCCGTGTCGGACCGGGGCCGTTCGGCGTCGACGATCTGGGTCAGTTCGGCCTCCAGGGCGGCGACGACCTGCAGATTGTGCGGCTCGTGGAAGAAGTGGGCCAGGGCCTCGGCGGCGACGGGGCCGACGCCGGTAACGCCGGCGATCTGGTTCAATATTTCGGACGGCCCTTCCTGACGCGCCACGCGGGCCAGTTCGATCAGGCCGGACCAGTCGTCGGTCAGGGTCGCCAGCGAGCGCCGCGCGGGGGCGGCCATGCCGGGGAAGGCCTGGGCGATCTTCATGTCCAGGGTGGCCTCGGGCCAGGGATCGGCGACGGGCGGCGACGCCTCGGCCATCAGGGTCAGGACGCGCGGCGATATGGCGTGGGCGCCGCCCAGAGCGCGCCAGGCGGGCGAGGGAAGGCCCGATGCGGCCTGAAGACAGGCGGCCTTCAACGCGGACCAGGTTTCGAAGGCGCGGGCCAGGACGATGGAGGTCTGTTCGCCGATGTCGCGCACGCCCAGGCCGAACAGGAACCGATCCAGCGCAATGACCCGCCGCGCGTCGATGCCCGCGACCAGATTGCGGATGCTGGTCTCGCCATAGCCGTCGTCCCGCTCCAGTTCGGCCAGCCGATCCGCATCGCGCGCCAGGCGGAAGATGTCGGCGGGCTCCTTGATCCAGCCCCGTTGGTGGAAGGCGACCAACTGCTTCTCGCCCAGTCCTTCGATGTCGAAGGCGCGGCGGCCGACGAAATGCTTCAGCCGCTCGACGATTTGGGCGTCGCAGATCAGGCCGCCGGTGCAGCGACGCTTGACCTCGTCGCCCTCGCGCACGGCCTCGGAGCCGCAGACGGGGCAGTGATCGGGGAAGACGTAGGGGACGGCGTCCGCCGACCGCTGGTCCAGTTGCACGCCCAATATCTGAGGGATCACGTCGCCGGCGCGTTGCAGGCGCACGGTGTCGCCGATGCGGACGTCCAGACGCTGGATTTCGTCCTCGTTGTGCAGGGTGGCGTTGCGGACGACCACGCCGCCGACCGTCACCGGGTGCAGCCGGGCGACGGGGGTGAGCGAGCCGGTGCGGCCGACCTGGATGTCGATGCCCTCCAGAACCGTGGTCGCCTGCTGGGCCGGGAATTTGTGGGCGATGGCCCAGCGGGGGCTGCGGGCGACGAAGCCCAGGCGGCGCTGCCAGTCCAGGCGATCGACCTTGTACACCACCCCGTCGATGTCATAGCCCAGTGTCGCACGGTCGCGCTCCAACTCGCGATAGACGGCGATCAGGCCCTCGGCGCCCTCGACCCGGCGCGAGCGGGCGTTGACGGGAAAGCCCCAGGCCTTGAGCTTTTCCAGGGCCTCCCACTGGGTCTCGGCAAAATCGCTGGAGTGTTCGCCCCAGGCGTAGGCGAAGAAGGTCAGCGGGCGTTTGGCGGTGATCCGGGCATCCTTCTGGCGCAGGGAGCCGGCGGCGAAGTTGCGGGGATTGGCGTAGGTGCGACGCCCCTCGGCTTCGGCCGCCGCGTTGAAGGCGTCGAAGGCGGCGTTGGGGGCATAGACCTCGCCGCGCACCTCGATCCGGTCGGGCCAGTCGTCGCCTGCCAAAGTCTGGCGCACCGCCTCTATGGTCTTCAGATTGGCGGTGACGTCCTCTCCGGTGCGCCCGTCGCCGCGGGTGGCGCCGACGCTGAGCCTGCCGTCGACATAGAGCAGATTGGCGGACAGGCCGTCGATCTTGGGTTCCGCCACGAAGGCGATGGGTTCGTCGGCGGGCAGTTTCAGGAAGCGGGCGATCCGCGCCACGAAATCGCGCACCTCGCCCTCGTCGAAGGCGTTGTCCAGCGACAGCATGGGCACGCCGTGGCGCACCTCGGCGAACTGGCTGGAGGCGGCGGCGCCGACCTTGTTCGACGGCGAATCCGCGCGGACCAGATCGGGAAAGGCGGCCTCGACGGCGGCGTTCCGGGCGCGCAGGGCGTCGTAATCCGCATCGGAAATCTCGGGCGCGGCCTCGGCGTAGAGGGCGTCGTGACGCGCCATCTCGGCGGCCAGCCACGCCAGTTCGTCAGCCGCCGTTTCGGGCGTCAGGTCTTGGAGCGCGGGGGGCGAAGGATTCGTCGGGGCCATGCGTCTGCCTTATCACCTGTTGACCGCCGCGTGACCCGTCAACGAACGGCTGACGCGGGGTTCGGCTGCGGTTAGGGTCGGACGGTCTTTGTGGAGTTCGCATGATCCGTCCCATCGCTTTTTCGCTTTCCGTCGCTGCCATCCTGCTGAGCGGTTGCACGCCGGTTTCGCCCGCGCCCGTAGCCACCGCGCCGGCGGCGGCGCCCGTCGCATCCAGCCCCTTGCTGGACGATGTGCGCGTCCTGTCGGGCGACGACATGCAGGGGCGCGACACGGGGTCGGCGGGGGGCGAGCGGGCGCGGGCCTATATCGTGTCGCGGCTGGAGGCGATGGGGGTTCAGCCGGCGCCCTTCGGGCGGCTTCAACCGTTCGAAGCGACGGGGCGCACGCGCGAGGGCGTGAAGCGGTTCAGCGGCGTCAATATCGTCGGCCTGATCCCCGGCACGCGCGTCGCGGATCGTTATATCGTGGTGACGGCCCATTACGACCACGTCGGCATGAACGACGGCCAGATCTATCACGGGGCGGACGACAACGCCTCGGGCGTGGCGACGATGCTGGAACTGGCGCGGCGGCTGAAGGCCCAGGCGCCGGAGCATAGCGTGCTGATCGTGGCGCTGGACGGGGAGGAGCGGGGGCTGCTGGGCGCGCGAGAATTCGTCAAGGCGCCGCCCGTGCCGCTGTCGTCCATCAGCCTGAACCTGAACTTCGACATGACGGCGCGGGCGGAAACCGACGGACATCTGTGGGTCACGGGCGGTTATCAGCACCCCGATCTGCGCCGCATCCTGGAACCGATCCCGGCGCAGGGGGCGGTGTCCTTCGCCTTCGGCAAGGACACGCCGCAGGATACGGGCGAGAACAATTGGGTCGATTCGTCGGATCACGCCGCCTTCCATGAGGCGGGCGTGCCGTTCCTGTATATGGGCGTCGAGTTTCACCCCGACTATCACCGGCCCAGCGACACTTTTGAGCGGATCAATCCGGCGGTGTTCACCAGCGCGACGGAACTGGCCATCGCCGGCTTTCACGCCCTGGACAAGGGGCTGGACCATTGAGCCGCCGTCTTGGCGTCGTCGCCCTGCTGGCGGTGCTGGCCGTCGGGGCCTGTGACCAGCGGGTCGAGCGGGGGCGGCCCGCGAACGACGCGAAGACGACCGCCTTTCGCCATGCGCTCAGCGGAGATGTGTCGGGGGAATACCGGCCGGCTCAGCCAGACGGCTCAGGCGTCGTCTCGCTGTTCATCGGCCAGACGGCGGCGTTCGAGGCGTGGGAGGCGGGCGATCGCGGCGCGCCGCCGCTGATCCTGACGCTGGCCGGGCCTCAGGGCGAGGTGAGGGTTCTGCCGATTCGCTATCAGATCACCGACGACGCCGTTCGCATGACGGGTGCGACGGCGGGCGGCGAGGTGCGGTTCGAGGCGCGGATCGACCAGGACGCCCTGGCCACGGCGCGCCGCAATCTGGGGGATCGCACCGTGGTCATATCGGGAACCGTTCAGGTCGACGGCCGACGCGCGCCCGTCGCCCTGACGGCCTGGAACGGCGACTGACTAAAGCAGGATGCGGACGATCACATAGACGCCGCCGGCGATCAGCGCCCACAGCAGAAGACTGAGCCCAGCCAGCAGGCCGACCGTCAGACGTCCCGACCAGCGGGACTCTTCGGATGATCCCATCGTATGGGATCGGCGCCGTTCGTCATCATTGGCGGGCTGAGACTGCATTAACAACCTATGGTGGTTTCCATCTGCGCCGTCAATTCGATCTGATTGGCCAACCGACATTGAGAGTTGTGTTTCGATCAACCAAGCGCGACTGTTTCCGGGGAGGCGTTGCGATGTCGAGCATGGAGGCGATCCGGACGCCGTGGGCCGCAAGACGTTTCCGTGCGCCGGCGCTGGGGTGGGAAGAGGGATGCCTGATCAGGGCGCTGGATATCGGTCTGGCGTCGGCGGCGATCCTGTTCTTTTTGCCTCTGATGGCGGTCACGGTCTTGGCGGTGTGGGGGCAGGGCGGCGGGCCGGTGCTGTTTCGCCAGCAAAGGATCGGACGCGGCGGACGCGCCTTCGCCTGTCTGAAGTTTCGCACCATGACGCCGGATGCGGAGGCGCGTCTGCCGGACCTGATCGATGCGGAGTGGCGCGCGTCGCGAAAGTTTCGCCACGACGCGCGCGTGACACGCCTGGGCGGACTGTTGCGACGCTCCAGCATCGACGAACTGCCGCAGTTGCTGAACGTGTTGAGGGGCGAGATGTCCCTGGTCGGGCCTCGACCCATCGTGATGGACGAGGCGAGCCTGTATGGGCGGCGGCTGGCCGACTATTGCGCCGTGCGGCCGGGTCTGACGGGCCTGTGGCAGGTGTCCGGCCGCAACGACGTGCCTTATCGTCGTCGGGTGGCGATGGATGTCTGGCTGGCCAGACATCTGAACCCTGGCGTCTATCTCGCCCTTCTGGCGCGCACGGTCCCGGCCGTGCTGAGCCGACGCGGCGTCTATTAGGGCAGGCGTTCCTCGAAGCCGTCGTCGGTTCCGATGATGGCCAGATCGGCCAGGTCCAGGAACAGGCCGTGTTCGACCACGCCGGTGATCAGCTTCAGGTCGTCGGCCAGACGCACCGGATCGTTGATCGCCCTGCACGCCGCATCATAGATCAGATTGCCGCCGTCGGTGCGGACCAGGCCGCGATCCGCCTGACGCACGCGGGCGGGCTGGTTGATCTCGTGGTCGATCAGGACATCGGCGATGCGGTTGGCCGTGGTCTTGTGACCGAAGGCCACGACCTCGATGGGCAGGGGGAAGGTCCCCAACACGGGCACGACCTTGGCGGCGTCGGCGATGACGATGCAGCGGCTGGACGCCTCCCACACCAGTTTCTCGCGCAGCAGGGCCGCGCCGCCGCCCTTGATCAGGGCCAGGCCCGGCCCGACTTCGTCGGCGCCGTCGACCGTCAGGTCGATGCGGGGCGTATCCTCCAGCGTCGACAGCGTCAGGCCCAGTTCGCGCGCCAGGTCGGCGGTCTTTTCGGACGTCGGCACGCAGCGCAGGCCGGACAGGTTGCGCGCGGCCAGCGCCTTGACGAACCAGGCGGCGGTCGAGCCGGTGCCCAGACCCACGATCATGCCGGCCTCGACATGGGCGGCGGCCGCTTCGCCGGCGTTCTTCTTCTGGAGGTCGCTCATTTGGACGGATCGTTCCTGGATTGGGCGGCCTTGGATGCGGCCTTTTTGGCCTTGGCCGTTTCGCGGAAGGCGGCGGCGGCCTCGGGCTTGATGGTCTGGCGGGCGCGACCGAAGGCCAGGGCGTCGGCCGGCACGTCCTCGGTCACGACCGAGCCCGAGGCGATCAGGGCGCCGTCGCCGATGCGGACCGGCGCGACGAGGCTGGAGTTCGAGCCGACGAAGGCGCCCGCGCCGATCTCGGTCCGGGCCTTGTTGAAGCCGTCGTAGTTGCAGAAGATCGTGCCGGCGCCGATGTTGGCGCCCGCGCCCACCGCGCCGTCGCCCAGATAGGACAGGTGGTTGGCCTTGGCGCCCTTGGCCATCGTCACGTTCTTCACCTCGACGAAGTTGCCGATCTTGACTCCCTCGGCCAGATCCGCGCCGGGACGCAGCCGGGCGTAGGGGCCGATCTCGGCGCCGGGGCCGACGCGCGCGCCCTCGATGTGGCTGAAACTGCGGATGCGGGCGCCGCCTTCGACTGCGGCGCCGGGGCCGAACACGACGAAGGGCTCGATCACGGTCCCGCCGGCGACCTGGGTGTCCCAGGCGAAGTGGACGGTGTCGGGAGCGCTCATGGTCACGCCGGCGGCGAGGAAGGTCTCGCGCTGGACCTGCTGGAACAGGGCCTCGGCCTGGGCCAGTTCGGCCTGGGAGTTGACGCCCATCACCGCGTCCTCGGCGGCGAAGACGGCGCGGGTCGGATGGCCGCCCTTGCGCGCCAGCTCGACCACGTCGGTCAGATAGTATTCGCCCTTGGCGTTGTCGTTCGTCACGTCCGCCAGGAGAGCGAAGAGTAGGGCGGCCGGGGCGGCCATGACGCCGGAGTTGCAGGCGGTCACGGCCAGAACCTCGGCCGACGCCTCCTTGGCCTCGGTGATGGCGGTCAATGTCTCGCCGTCCAGGATCAGGCGGCCATAGGCGCCGGGATCGCGCGCCTCGAAGCCGATGACGGTCACGCCGTCCGCATTGAAGACCGGCGCGATGTCGGCGGCCTTCAGCAGCGGGACGTCGCCATAGGTGACGACCACCTCGCCGTCGAAGCCGGACAGGGCCCGTTCGGCGGCGCGGACGGCGTGGCCGGTGCCCAGCGGCGGGTCCTGGACCGCGATGGCGGCCTCGCCCAGGCGTTTGACCACATGGGCGCGGACCTCTGGCGAGTGGGTTCCGACCACCACGACGATCCGCTCGCAGCCCAGGCCCTCGGCCGCGTCGATGGCGTGGTCCAGCATGGCGCGGTGGGCGACGGGGTGCAGCACCTTGGGCAGGGACGACTTCATCCGAGTTCCCTGGCCAGCGGCGAGAATGATGGCGGCGCGAGCGCGTGTCTGGCTGGTCATGAATCGTCCCGAGGGCTAGTCGTCTCGCCGTCTACAACGACCGTCACACGCCGTCATCCTCGGGCTTGACCCGGGGATCGGATTTGACGAGCAGCGGTGCGTCGCCGTTTCGCATAGAGGGCGGGCCCTCCGATCCTCGGGTCAAGACCGAGGATGACGGAGAAAGAACGAGGAAAGACCATGACCGATCGTGATCTGGAAGGCTGGACCATCGCCTTCGACCTGGACGGAACGCTGGTCGATTCCGCGCCGGACCTGATCGGAACCCTGAACCGCCTGCTGGTCGAGGAAGGTCTGCCGCCCGTCGAGATGGATTCGGCCTCGACCCTGATCGGGTCGGGGGCGCGGGCCTTGCTGGTTCACGGATTCGAGGCGGCCGGGGCGCCGGTCGAGCGGGCGCAGTCGGACGAACTGTTCGAACGGTTCCTGGTCGACTACGCCGCCCATATCGCCGACGGCTCCCGGCCGTTCGACGGCGTGGTCGAGACGCTGGAGCGGCTGGCGGCGCGCGGCGCGATTCTGGTGGTGGCGACCAACAAGCGGTCGGACCTGTCCGAACTGTTGCTGCAGAAACTGGATCTCGCCCGGCATTTCGCGGCCATCGTCGGTCCCGACCGGGTCAGCGCGCGCAAACCGTCGGGCGCGCACCTGAAGGAGGCCGTGGCCACGGCCGGGGGCGATCCCGAGCGGGCGATCATGGTCGGCGACGCGGCGCCCGACGCCGGCGCGGCTAAAGACGCCGGAATGCCTTGCATCCTGGTCACTTTCGGCTTCACGCCGGTTCCGGTCGAGACGCTGGGCGCCGACGTTCTGATCGACGATTTCGAGGATGTGGAAGAGGCGGTCGACGGCCTGTTGTCGGATTTCTACGTCTCCAAGGCGCTGAAATTCTGAAGGGCGGTTTCAGCAAATCTGTCGATCAATGATCGCCGTGACGGTTGCGGATCGGGCCGGCGATGGACAGATTGGCGCACCCCGTCGAAAGTGCCCTTCATGTTCGCTCGTTTTCTGAAAATCCCGCTGTGGCAGCGGACCGCCGCCGGCTTCGTCCTGGGCATAGCGGCGGGTCTGATCCTGCGGGAACGGGCCGAGGTCTGGCTGCAGCCGATCGGGGACGTCTATCTGAACCTGATCCGCATGGTGGTGGCGCCGCTGGTGCTGTTCACCATCGCCAGTTCCATCGCCAAGCTGGGCGAGGGGGCGGGGGCCGTGCGGCTGGGCGTGCGCACCATCGTCTGGTTCGCCATCACCTCCCTGCTGGCCGTGCTGGTCGGCTTCGCCTTCGGCCATATCATCAATCCGGGCGTCGGCCTGTCGAACCTGCCGCTGGGCGAGGTCAAGGAGCGGGTCATCCCGACGCCGCTGGAGGTGCTGATCGGCGTGGTCCCGACCAATCCCTTCGCCGCCTTGGCCGAGGGCAAGGTGTTACAGATCATCTTCTTCTCGGCCCTGGTCGGCATGGCGCTGGTGGCGCTGGGCGACCGGGCGCAGGGGGTGCGGCGGTTGGTGGACGAGGGGGCGGCCATCATCTTCCGCATCACGCGCTGGGTGATCCAGCTGACGCCCATCGGAGTGTTCGGCCTGATCGGTTCGGTGGTCGGCGGCTATGGCTGGGAGGCGCTGCTGCCGCTGTTGAAGTTCATCGGCGCCATCTACGCCGCCTGCCTGTTCCATATCCTGATCGTCTATTCGGGCCTGCTGAAGGTGCATGGTCTGAAGGTCACGAGCTTCTTCCGAGGCGCGTTTGCGGCCCAGCAGACGGCCTTCGCCACCTCGTCCTCTCTAGGCACCCTGCCGATCACCCTGCGTCAGACGGTCGAGCGACTGGGCGTGCCCCAGGCCTATGCCGCCTTCGCCGTGCCCCTGGGCGCCAATGTGAAGATGGACGGCTGCGGCGCCATCTATCCGGCCATCGCCTCGATCTTCATCGCCCAGTATTTCAAGATCGACCTGACGTTGACGCAGTATGTGCTGATCGGCCTGACGGCGGTGCTGGGGTCGCTGGGCACGGCCGGGGTGCCGGGGACCAGCATCGTCATGCTGACCCTGACCCTGTCCACCGCCGGCCTGCCGCTGGAAGGCATCGGCTATATCGTCGCGATCGACCGGGTCATCGACATGATGCGCACCGCGACCAACGTGACCGGACAGATGCTGGTGCCGGTTCTGGTGGCCAGAGAAGAGGGCATCCTGAACCAGGACATCTATGACGGCCACGTCGCCTGGCTGCCCGGCGACCCCGAGGCCGAGACGCCGGAAACCGTTCGCGCCGCCGGAATCTGAAACGGACGCTTGCGCGGGCCGGGCGACCGGGCTATGTCGCCGCCTCCGCAAGGCATGGATGCGTAGCTCAGCGGGAGAGCACCTCGTTCACACCGAGGGGGTCACAGGTTCAATCCCTGTCGCATCCACCATCTTCTCCAGATTTGAATGACGACTGGCGGCATCGGGCTGGATGTCAGCCTGAACCCGGCGCGTGCCGCCGCGTTGAGACAGCATGATGCTGATCATCCTCTTCGTCGGCGCAGTGATTCTGGCGGGCGCCCTGTTCGCGCTGTCCACCGTGTTCGAGGGGCGGGCCCGGACTCATTTCACCGACAAGGATGCAGACGGCGAGCCGGACGAGCCGAACAGGCCGGCCAAGGATCTGTGATCGGAGCCAACCATAGTCCGGGGCGGGCGGGTGCGACGCCTGCGACCAAGGTTCGCGCCGTCGAACAGGTTCGCCGTTCGGGCGTTTTTGGGTCATGACGATTCTCGCTCGCCTTTTTATCATGGGGGACGCCCTGACCAAGTTCGTGACCCGACACGAGCGGCTGCTCTGACATTGGTCCGACGACGGACGGACTGGCGCATTGCGTCGGAGGCCGCCTGCCGCCACCTTGTCGTCGACGTGATTTGAGGAAAGGACGCTTCATGGCCCGCAAACCCAACTACAGTTTCGAGCGGCAGGAGCGCGAACGGGCGGCGGCGGCGAAGGCGGCCGAAAAGGCGGCGGCCAAGGCCCAGCGCAAGGCCGAGAATGCGACCGAAAAGGCGCCGCCCGCCGAAGACTGAGGCTCAGCCGCAAAATCTATTCTTGTTTTCGTTGTTTGGGCGGTCGTGAAGCTCTATTCTTGCACGATGACACGCTGGACCCCCGAAAGCTGGAGAACCAAGACCGCCCTGCACATGCCGGCGGACTATCCCGATCCCAAGGCTCTGGCCGTGGTCGAGGACGAGCTGCGCGCCCTGCCGCCGCTCGTCTTCGCCGGCGAGGCCCGCCGCCTGACGTCGAAACTGGCGCAGGTGGAGCAGGGCGAGGCCTTCCTGCTTCAGGGCGGCGACTGCGCCGAGAGCTTCAAGGAGTTCTCGACCGACAACATCCGCGACACCTTCCGTCTGATCCTTCAGATGGCGGTGGTGCTGACCTTCGCCGGCCGCAAACCGGTGGTGAAGGTGGGCCGCATCGCCGGACAGTTCGCCAAGCCGCGGTCCTCGCCGCTGGAAGAGGTCGACGGCGTCGAACTGCCCAGCTATCGCGGCGACATCATCAACGGCATGGGCTTCACGCCCGAGGAACGCGCGCCCGATCCGCAGCGTCTGATCCGGGCCTATAACCAGTCGGCCTCGACGCTGAACCTGCTGCGCGCCTTTGCGGGCGGGGGGTATGCGGACCTGTACAACATTCACCGCTGGACGCTGGGCTTCGCCGGCGACAATGCTGCGGGCGCCCAGTACCGTGAACTGGCCGACAAGATCACCGAGGCCCTGGCCTTCATGGAGGCGGTCGGCGTCACGCCCGAGACCCATCCCGATCTGAGCCGGGTCGAGGTCTTCACCAGCCACGAGGCCCTGCTGCTGAACGTCGAAAGCGCTCTGACGCGCCTGGACGGCGGTTCTGGCGACTGGTTCGACACCTCGGCCCATATGCTTTGGATCGGCGAACGCACCCGCCAACTGGACGGCGCCCACGTCGAGTTCATGAAGGGGATCAAGAACCCCATCGGCGTGAAGTGCGGTCCGACCATGACGGCCGACGACCTGCTGCCGCTGATCGACGCGCTGAACCCGGACAATGTCTCGGGGCGTCTGACGCTGATCGGCCGCTTCGGTCACGACAAGGTGGGCGAACGCCTGCCCAAGCTGATGCGCGAAGTGAAGGCCTCGGGACGCAAGGTGATCTGGTCCATCGACCCGATGCACGGCAATACGCTGAAGGCCGGAAACGGCTACAAGACCCGGCCGTTCGACCGGATCATGGGCGAGGTGCGGACCTTCATCGACGTGGCCGAGGCGGAAGGCGTCCACCCCGGCGGCGTGCATCTGGAAATGACGGGCCAGAACGTCACCGAATGTCTGGGCGGCGCCCAGGCGGTGACGGAGGACGACCTGTCCAACCGCTATCATACCCATTGCGATCCGCGCCTGAACGCGGATCAGGCGCTGGAGCTGGCCTTCCTGGTCGCCGAACGGCTGAAGTCGGGCCGCGTGAGCCGGTCCGAAGCGGCCTGATCGACGCGAATGAGCAGGGCGACCGTCGTGGCGGTCGCCCTTTCGCCGTCCTGACAGCGCGCCGTCGCGCCACATTCGGCTTGTGGGGCGGGGACGGGCGCCGCAGATACGACCGGATGCGGTCACGGCGCGGACATGGACGCGCTGTCTGATCGACTGGCAACGACAAAGGGCTTTCCGGGCCGCGCTCGGGAAGTGATGGATATGGACACGCCTGCCCACCAAGACGAACAGCCCGGCCGTGTCGCCTATCAGGGTGCGCCGGGCGCCTTCAGTCACGAGGCCTGTCTGGCCTTGCGGCCGTGGGACGAGGCGGTGGCGTTCGAAACCTTCGAGGGCGCGCTTGAGGCCCTGACGTCCGGCGATTGCGGTTGCGCCCTGATCCCGGTCGAGAACTCGACCATCGGCATGGTCGAGCCCGCCGCGACCCTGGTGCGGGAACTGGGGATGGAGCCGGTCGCCGAGGTGTGGCGTCCCATCCGACACGCCCTGATGGGCTTGCCCGGCGCGCGGCTGTCCGACGTTCGAACGGTCGAAAGCCACCCCATCGCCCTGGCCCAGTGCGAGCAGACGCTGAAGACCCTGCACATGAAGGTCATCGAACATTTCGACACGGCGGGCGCCGCGCGCGATGTGGCCGAAGCCGGCGATCCGACCCGCGCCGCCATCGCCGCCGTCGGGGCGGCGGAAGTCTATGGCCTGTCGATCCTGCGCAACGATTTGCAGGATTCGAGCGATAATCGAACGCGCTTCGTCCTGTTGAGTGCTTCCAAGGGTTGACGGCGCACGGTCTTTGCGTGTCTTAAGGCCCGCACGGATCGCAACCCGATCCGCATAACCGGAACCGGACCATGTCCCGCCAGCGCGCCCTCTCTGTTTCTTTCGACCGTTCGCGCGCGGTGTCCGGCCTCTATTTCGGCTACGGCTTTTACGGCTTTCGATACGCCGGCTGAGGCGTCGGGCGCACACCGTCCCTGACTGCTTCACCGGCGACCGCTCTGGATCAGAGCGGCTGTTCGCCCTTGCACATATCGAATTCAGAATGCCGAAAGCCTTGTCCCATGCCCATTTCCAATCTTCAGCAAGTCTGGCCTGACGTGGCCGAGCTGACCCCCGAACAGCAGGCGCTGGCCGCCCTGCGCGCCGAGATCGACGGGATCGACGATCAGATCCTGGCCCTGTTCGAACAGCGCCTGGCCGTCGCCGCCACCGTGGGCCGCGCCAAGGACGCCCCGACGGGCCCGCACACCAAGCTGCGCCCCGACCGCGAACAGACGGTGCTGTCGCGCATGCTTTCGAAATGCCAGCCCGAGAACGCCGAGGCGGTCGAGCATCTGTGGCGCGAGATCGTCGGCTGGGGCCTGGCGCGTCAGGGGCGTCTTCAGGTCCAGGTCTGGGCCCCGATCGAGCCGACGCGGGCCTTCGACGGCGCGCGTCTGCGCTTCGGCGCTGCGGCGGACATCAAGATGGTGCGCGACCCGCAAAAAGCCCTGGCCTTCGCGGCCGAAGGGCACGGGATCGCCGTCCTGGCCATCAATACCGAGGACGCCTGGTGGATGGGCCTGCGTCGCGAATGGTCGATGCTGAGCGTCTTCGACGGTTACGGCGGTGCGACCCCGACCTCGCTGGCCGTCGGCAAGATCGATCCGCCGGCCCTGCCGAAGGGCCGCCGCGTCATCGTGACGGCGGGCGGCGACGCCGGCGACGGCGGCGGCGCTCGGCGCTGGGGCCTGAATACGCACCATGGCTGGACCATCGCCCTGACCGACGCCGAACTGTCGCCGGGCGACGCGGAAGGCTGCGTCGGCGCCATCGGCTGACTTTCTGGATCGGCTGACATCTAAAGAACGGGCCGCATCCGGCGACGGATGCGGCCCGTTTTCTTTTCAGGCCGCCGTATCTCCGATCCTGCCTCGTCGGAACCATGCCGACGCTGAAGCCTTGTCGATTCGAGTCCCGACAGGTGGCGCGCCGTTCGGTCGCCATGCGGATCACGAGCAGGGGAGGCGTCCAACATGATGAAGGGATTAACCTTTCCGCTTAAGCCTGTTGATGCACCAGACCTAAAAGGCTGGGCCTTAGGGTCGTTCTCATGACGCCCGCAGAAGCGACCCGTCCCGTTCAGATCGTCCCGGCCGTAATTGCGGCCCTGGTCGGTTCCGCCGCGCTGTCCGCGTGCGGGGCGGCCAATACCGATCCGCATCGATTCACATCCCTGGCCGACCAGGTGGCCTCGGTCGAGGTGCCTTTGACGCCCGGCGTCGGTCATTCCGGGCCTGCGCGGTCGGTCGAGGCGGCGGGGCTGCGCCCGGCCAGGTTCAGAGCCATGAGGGTCGCGGTCATGGACCCCCACGCCATGTGGGACGCCCGCGACGACCAGGCCGGCGTGCGGCGGGTGGCCGACGACGCCGGACTGCGCGACGCCGTGATCCGCCAGGTTCAGCCTGCGGTTCAGGCCGCAGCCCCCATCATGATCCGTGAAGTCGCCACGACGTCGCCGGCTCTGGACCGGGCGCCCTTGAGGCATGACGCCAGCCTTCGCCCCGCGCCGACCGGCGGCCGCACCATCCAGCTGGGCGCCTATTCCAGTCCTCAGGCGGCGCGCACGGCCTGGACGCGGTTGAAGGCGTCCGCCGATCTGGCCGCGCTGGCTCCGGTGTTCGAGCCGGTCGAGGTTCAGGGGCGGACCTTGACTCGATTGAAGGTCGGGCCGGTTTCCAGGGAGGCGGCCATCGCCGTCTGCCGCGCGGCCGATGTCGCCGACGCCTGGTGTGCCCGCAACAGCTGATCCCTGGCTGAGGCGCCGTCCACAGGTCTGCGTTAAGGTTCCGTTGACGTTTGGCGCGCGGCGGCCGACTCTTCGCCGAACTGGACCGCGCCTGAGTCGCGCCGGTCGGCACAGAGGATTCCCTCGAAATGACGCAGCCGCATGTGATCGTTCTCGGCAACGAAAAGGGCGGGGCGGGCAAGTCCACCCTAGCCATCCACATCGTCACCGGCCTGCTGCACGCGGGCCGGACGGTGGGGATCATCGACCTGGACCTGCGCCAGCGGTCGATGCAGCGCTTCTTCAACAATCGCGCCGCCTGGCTGGCCGCGAACGGACATGAGCTGCCCCAGCCTTTCATTCCCGACATGGGCGACGGCAAGGCCCTGGCCAAGGCGGCGGTCGCTGACCAGATCGCGGCCTTCGAACGCGCCTTCGACGAAGCGGCGGGCCAGGGCGTGGACTGCATCCTGATCGACACGCCGGGCGGCGATACGGCGGTGTCCAGCGCCGCCCACGCCCGCGCCGACCAGATCGTGACGCCGATGAACGACAGTTTCGTCGATTTCGACCTGCTGGGCGAGGTCGATCCGGTGTCTCTGGAGCTGCTGAAACCCTCGATCTATTCCGAGAGCGTCTGGGAGGCGCGCAAGCAGCGGGCCATTGCCCAGGGGCGCCACGCGACCATCGACTGGCTGGTCGTGACCAACCGCCTGGCCGTCGCCGAGGCCCGCAACCGCAAGCGTCTGGAAGAACGGATGAACAAACTGGCCAAACGGGTCGGTTTCCGCGTCGGGCCGGGCCTGCGCGATCGGGTCATCTATCGCGAACTGTTCCCCTTTGGCCTGACGGTGGCGGACCTGTCCAACGACATTCGCCCCGTGGCCGTGTCGTTGGCCCACGTCGCGGCGCGACAGGAGATGCGCAACCTGATGATGGCCATGGGGCTGGAGCAGGTGATCGCCCCTTTGGACGTGGCGGCCTGACGGTTTGACGGGCCTGACGACCTGATGGGTTTGATCTGGTTGGCGCTGGCGGCCATCGCCGTCTGGGCTTTGGTTCGGTTGGGTCGCCAGACCGAGCGGCGGGGGCGGGCCCATTGGCGCGTGACGGCGACCCTGCTGGGCGCGGTCCTGCTCGCCGGCGGCGCGCTGGCGGCCTTTCGCGGGGCTTGGTTGGCGGCGGCGGCGATGGCCGGGGCGGGCCTCTATCTGGCTTGGTCGTCGCGTCTGCGGGCCGTCGTTCGGTCCGAGCCGATCAGCGAGGCCGACGCCCGCGCCGTGCTGGGCGTCCGGCCGGGCGCGGACGAGGCCGAAATCCGCGCGGCCTGGAAGCGCGCCATGGCCCGCGCCCATCCCGATCAAGGCGGCACCGAAGGCCTGGCGACACGGGTCAACGCCGCGCGGGATCGGCTGTTGAAAGGGCGACGGCAGGCCTGAGTCAGGCCAGCCACGATCCGAAACAGAAGCTGTTGCGTATCAGTTTCAACTGTCCTAGATCGTTTCCATCCCTTGATTTGGACGGAGCCGGAAATGAAGATCGCTACCCTCGCCGCCGTGTCCGCGCTGGCCCTGCTGGCCGCGTGCAACAAGCCGGGCGAAGCGCCCGCCGCGGCCCCGGACGCCGCAGCCGAAGCCCCGGTGTCGGTGAAGGCGCCGGCCGGGGTCTATGTGCTGGACCCCACCCACGCCACGCTGCAGTGGTCGCTGCTGCACAATACGATTTCGCACTACACTGCGCGGTTCGACAAATTCGAGGCCAAGCTGACGCTCGATCCGGCCAATCTGGAAAACTCCAAGATCACCGCGACCATTGATCCTGCCTCGGTCAATGCGGCCTATCCCGCCAATTATAAGGCGTCGCACGCGGGTTCGGCCTATGCCGACTGGAACGACGACATGGCCAACAATCCGACCTGGCTGAACGCCAAGGCCTTCCCGCAGATCACCTTCGTCTCGACGTCGGTGAAGAAGACCGGCGCGCGCAAGGCCAAGGTGACGGGCGACCTGACCTTCCTGGGCCAGACCCATCCGGTGACGCTGGACGCGACCTTCAACGGCGAGATCGACCGCCATCCGTTCGCCAATGTGCCGGCCGTCGGCTTCGCGGCGGAAGGCCGGTTCAAACGATCCGAGTTCGGCATGGCGGTCGGCCCCGTCGGCGACGAGATCACGATCCGCTTCGATGGCGAGTTCATTCAGGAAGTCGCCCCGGCCGCCGCGCCCGGCGCCTAAGTTCCGAGATGTGGAAGGGTGGCGGTCGATCCCGCCGCCCTTTCTGTGCGTCCCAAGGCCGAGTTTTCCATGTCCCACGCCCGCAACCGCTATTCCACCGTCGCCATCGCCCTGCATTGGGCCATCGCGCTTTTGATCGTCTCGATGATCCCGATGGGTCTCTGGATGACGTCGGCGATCGAAAGCCCCGAGAACCAGGCCCTGGCCTATCGGGTGTTCCAGATTCACAAGTCGATCGGCTTTTTGATCCTGGCGCTGACGGCGGTTCGGATCGTCTGGCGGCTGACGCATCGCCCGCCGGCCCTGCCCAGGACTATGAAGTGGTGGGAGGCCTTTGCGGCGGGCGCGACCCATGTGGCCTTCTACGCCCTGTTGCTGGCGCTGCCGCTGACGGGTTGGCTGTACGTGTCGGCCGGCTGGGCGGTGTCGCAGGATCGTGCGCTGGAGGTGGCGACCAGCTGGTTCGGCCTCTTTCCCATTCCGCACCTGCCGGGCGTGGCCGAGCTGTCGATCCAGATGCGTCGGGCCCTGGCCTTCCAGGCGATGGGCGCCCATTCGTTCATGGCGTGGGGCGCGGTGGTGCTGATCATTCTGCACGTCGGCGCAGCCCTGAAGCACCAGTTCGTCGATAGGGACGGGGTGCTGGGTCATATGGTTCCGGGCCTGAAGTCCGGCCATACCGATGAGGCGGTCTCGCCGACGCCGACGCCGGTCTGGGCCGAACGCGCGGCGGGTGTCGCCCTGGTGCTGGCGGTCGCGTTCGCCGGCGCCATCGCCGCCCGACCCTATGCCCTGACCGAAAGCCAGCTGGCCACGATCACGCTCCAGGCCGTCGCGCCCGCCGCTGGCCAGCCGAAACTGGAGGCGCCCGTCACGCCGGGAACGGCGGCGGTCTGGACCATCGACCCGGCCGCCTCAACCATCGCCTTCACCGGAACCCACGCCGGCAAGTCGTTCAAGGGCCGGTTCGACCAGTGGACGGGGCACGTCTGGTTCGACCCGTCGGACCTGGCGGGATCGAAGGCCGTGGTTCTGGTCCAGACGGCCTCGGCGCGGACGGGCGATCCGACGCAGGAAGGTTCTCTGCTGGGCGCGGAATGGTTCGACCCGGCGCAGTATCCGACCGCGCGGTTCGAGGCGACCCGCTTCCGGTCCCTGGGCGGCGATCGCTACGAGGCGGCGGGCGACCTCAGGATAAAGACCACGACCATCCCGGTGGTCCTGCCGTTCCAATTCAGCGAATCCGGCGGCGTGGCCAAGGTGGAAGGCGCCCTGGAGCTGGACCGAACGGCGCTGGATCTTGGCATGGCCTCGGACGCGGCGGCGGACTGGGTGTCCAAAATGATCGGGGTTCGGATTGAGGTTTCCGCGCGACGCGGGTCGTGAACCGACGCTTGCCCTGACGGAAGCGAGGGCTTACGGCTCCGCGCCTCGATGAACGATTCAGGGAGCGGTCGATGACCCTCGCACTTCTGTTTCCGGGCCAGGGCAGCCAGGCGGTCGGCATGGGCGCGCAACTGGCGGACGCCTTCGGCTCGGCCCGCGACGTCTTCGCCGAGGTGGACGAGGCCCTGGGCCAGAAGCTGTCGGTGCTGATGCGCGAAGGCCCCGAGGACCAGCTGACCTTGACCGAGAACGCCCAGCCCGCCCTGATGGCCGTGTCCATGGCGGCGATCCGGGCGCTGAAGGTCGAGTTCGGGTTCGACGTGGCGACGGCGGCCTATGTCGCCGGTCACTCGCTGGGTGAGTATTCGGCCCTGGCGGCGGCGGGCGCGATCAGCCTGTCGGATACGGCGCGGCTGCTGAAGCTGCGCGGTCAGGCCATGCAGCGGGCAGTGCCGGTGGGGCAGGGGGCGATGGCCTCTCTGATCGGCCCCAAAACCGACCTGGCCCTGGCCGAGGCCGCTGCGGCGGCGGGCGCGGAACTGGGCGTCTGCGTGGTCGCCAACGACAACAACGCCGGAAACATCGTCATCTCGGGCGAGAAGGCGGCGGTGGATCGCGCCATCGAAAAGGCCAAGGAACTGGGCGCGCGGGCGATCCCGTTGAACGTCTCGGCGCCCTTCCACTGTCCGCTGATGCAGCCGGCCGCCGACGAAATGGCCCAGGCCCTGGCCAACGCCAAGATCGTCGCGCCGGCTGTGCCGGTGATCGCCAACGTCCTGGCCCGCCCCGAAAGCGACCCGGAGGTCATCCGCCGCCTGCTGGTCGAACAGGTCACGGGCCGCGTGCGCTGGCGCGAAAGCATGGAATGGATGGCCGGCGAAGGCGGCGTGACCCGCTTCGTCGAGGTCGGATCGGGCAAGGTGCTGACCGGCATGGCCAAGCGCATCGCGCCGGACGCCGAGAGCCTGCCGCTGAACACGCCGGAAGAGTTGGAAGCGTTCGCCAAGGCCTTTTGATTTGCCGCTCATCCCGGCGAAAGCCGGGACCCAGTTCTTTGGGCGATGAGCGTTTGCGTTTGCGCAGAAGCGGTGATCCCGGCCATCCTGCGCGTGAAAGCACTGGGTCCCGGCTTTCGCCGGGATGAGCGGAGAAAGTAGATGTTCAATCTTGCAGGCAAGACCGCGCTAGTGACGGGCGCGACGGGCGGCATCGGCGGGGCGGTGGCGCGGGCGCTGCACGCACAGGGCGCGACCGTTGTGCTGTCCGGCACGCGCGAGGCGGTGCTGGCGGACCTGGCCAAGGAACTGGGTGAGCGCGCCCATTTCGCCACCGCCAATCTGTCGGACCCGGAGTCGGTCGATAATCTGGTCAATGCGGCCGAGACGGCGGCGGGCGCGCCGCTGGACATCCTGGTGGCCAACGCCGGCATCACCAAGGACGGCCTGTTGATGCGGATGAAGGACGAGGACTTCCAGTCCGTCATCCAGATCAATCTGGAATCCTATTTCCGCCTGACCCGCGCGGCGGTGAAGGGGATGATGAAGCGCCGTTCGGGGCGAATCATCGGCGTGACCTCGGTCGTCGGCGTGACCGGCAACCCGGGCCAGACCAACTATTCGGCCTCCAAGGCCGGCATGATCGGCTTTTCCAAGTCGCTGGCCCAGGAAGTCGGTTCGCGCGGCATCACGGTCAATTGCATCGCGCCGGGCTTCATCGCCTCGCCGATGACCGATGTGCTGAACGACCAGCAGCGCGAGGCCATCCTGGGCCGTATTCCGGCCGGCCGGCTGGGCACGGGCGACGAGATCGCCGCCGCCGCCGTCTATCTGTCGTCCAACGAAGCCGCCTATGTGACGGGCCAGACCCTGCATGTGAACGGCGGAATGGCGATGATTTAAGGCCATCCGCCGTCATCACGACGCGCAACAGACTATTTCCAGCCCGAAAGCCTGTGCTAAAGGGCTGGGTGCAACGGCGGTTCGGGCTTTCGGGCTTGCGTCGCCTTCGCTGCCGTGAGACGGCGATTTCCGAGCTACCCCCGCCTCTACGGCGATTTCAAACAGGCAGAGAGACACTGATGTCCGACACCCTCGAGCGCGTTCGCAAGATCGTCATCGACCACCTGGACGCCGATCCGGACAAGGTCACGGAAAAGGCCAGCTTCATCGACGACCTGGGCGCCGACTCGCTCGACAACGTCGAGCTGGTGATGGCCTTCGAAGAAGAATTCGACATCGAGATCCCGGATGACGCCGCCGAGCACATCCAGACGGTCGGCGATGCGGTCAAGTTCATCGACGAAAAGTCGGCCGGCTGATCCTAGCCCCCGACGGAAGGCCGAAAGGCTGACGGTTCAAAAGGCCGCCCGGCGCTCCTAGCGGAGAGGCCCGGCGGCCTTTACTGTTTCTGACCCAGACGAATCCCCATGTGATTCCGTAAGGGAAGGTTTGGAGCTGAAGGAGCACGCGCCATGCGCCGCGTCGTCGTTACGGGCATCGGTCTGCTGACCCCCCTGGGCTGGGGTGTCGAGAAGAGCTGGCAGGGCATCGTCGAGGGGCGTTCGGGCATCGGCCCGATCACCGCCTTCGACACCGAAGGCTATGGCTGCACCATCGCCGGCGAGGTGCCGAGCGTGGATGGACGCGGCGGCGGCGGCGAGGGCGACTTCGACCCCGACAAGATCATGTCGCCCAAGGATCGCAAGCGCGTCGACGACTTCATCCTGTACGCCATCGCGGCGGCGGACGAGGCCCTGGCCGACGCCGACTGGAAACCAGAGACGGACGAGGACCGTGAGGCCACAGGCGTCATGGTCGGCTCCGGCATCGGCGGCCTGGGCCCCATCGCGGACACGGCCATCGTCCTGAAGGAACAGGGCGTGCGGCGCGTCAGCCCCTTCTTCATTCCCTCGGCCCTGATCAATCTGGCGTCGGGCCAGATTTCGATCCGCCACGGCCTGAAGGGGCCGAACCATTCCGTCGTGACGGCTTGCGCCACCGGCGCCCACGCCATCGGCGATGCGGCGCGGATGATCGCCCTGGGCGACGCCGAGGTGATGGTGGCGGGCGGCGCCGAAAGCTCCATCGTGCCGATCGGCATCGCCGGCTTCCTGGCCTGCAAGGCGCTCTGCACCGCCTATAACGACACGCCCGAGACGGCGTCGCGCCCTTATGACCGCGGCCATGCCGGTTTCGTCATGGGCGAGGGCGCCGGGGTCATGGTGCTGGAGGAGTACGAACACGCCAAGGCGCGCGGGGCTAAAATCTACGCCGAGGTCGTGGGTTACGGCATGAGCGGCGACGCCTATCACATCACCGCCCCGTCCGAAGACGGCGACGGCGGCCTGCGGGCGATGAAGATGGCGTTGAAGCGGGCGGGGATGCAGCCGTCCGATCTGGATTACGTCAACGCCCACGGCACCTCGACCATGGCCGACTGGATCGAGCTGAAGGCTGTCGAGCGGCTGGTGGGCGACCATGCGCCGAATGTCGCGGTGTCCTCGACCAAGTCGATGACCGGCCACCTGTTGGGCGCGGCGGGCGCCATCGAGAGCATCTTCTCGGTCCTGGCCATACGCGACCAGATCGCGCCGCCGACGATCAATCTGAACGACCCCGAGATGGAAACCCCTATCGATCTGGTCCCCAACACGGCCAGACCGATGAAGATCGACGTGGCCATGTCCAACAGCTTCGGCTTCGGCGGCACCAACGCCTCGGTCATCTTCAAGAAGGTCGACTGAGTGTTCGGGCGGGGACGGGTCGAAAAGTCGGGAGGACGGTCGGGATTCACGGTCTCGCTGCTGACCGCATCGGCGACCTTCGGCCTGTTCCTGCTGGTGGCGCTGATCGCGGTCTGGGCCGTCTATTACGCGCCCGGCCCGTCGGCGCGGCAGGGCGACAAGACGGTCGTGACCTTGGCCAGCGGCTCGGGCGTCTCGGCCATAGCCGCCAAGATGAAGGCCGAGGGCGTGATCCGCTCGACCGACCTGTTCCGCGCGGCGGCGACCCTGACCGGGGCGGATCGCCGATTGAGGGCCGGGGAATACGAAGTGCCGTCGGGCATGTCGCTGGCGGGGGTGTTGAACCTGCTGGTCGAGGGGCGGGTGGTGCGCCATTTCGTGACCCTGCCGGAAGGCTGGTCGTCGCTTCAGGCCGTCGACATCCTGAACAAGGAAGCGGTCCTGACGGGCGCAGTTGCGGACACGCCTGCGGAAGGCAGCCTGTGGCCCGACACCTATGAGGTCTCGCGCGGCGACACGCGACAGTCGGTGATCGACCGGATGCAGCGCGCGGCGACGGAGAATCTGCGTCAATTGTGGGCCCAGCGTTCGCCCGCGACCGTGGCCCGCACGCCGGAAGAGGCGGTCGTTCTGGCCTCCATCGTCGAAAAGGAGACGGGCCTGGCGGCGGAGCGGCCCCGCGTGGCGGCGGTCTTCTCCAACCGGCTGCGCGCCGGAATGCGGCTGGAGAGCGATCCGACCATCGTTTACGGCATCACCAAGGGGCGGCCCCTGGGGCGTGGCATCCGACGTTCGGAACTGTTGGCGGCGACGCCATGGAACACCTATCAGATCAACGGCCTGCCGCCGTCGCCGATCGCCAATCCCGGCGTGGATGCGCTGAAGGCCGTGTTGAACCCGTCGGCGGACCCGGCCCTGTTCTTCGTCGCGGACGGGTCGGGCGGTCACGCCTTCGCCCTGACCTATGAGGAGCATCAGCAGAACGTGGCTCGCTGGCGCCAGATCGAGCGTCAGAAGGCCGGTCTGCCGCCGGAAGACCCCGCGTCCGTCGCGCCGGGCATGAATCCGGCGCCGATGATGTCGCCAGAACAGGCCGCGACGGGCCAGGCGACCCTCACCTTGCCGGCCGGCGCCAGTCAGGGGGCGAGATGAACGTGCTTTCAGGCATGACCGGCTTCGGCCGGGCCGACGGGGCGGGGGAGGACTGGACCTGGTCGGTCGAGGCCCGCTCGGTCAACGGACGCAATCTGGAGGTCCGCTTCCGGGGACCGCACGGTTTCGACGCCGTCGAGCGGGCGGCCAAGGCGGCGGGCCAGGCGCGGTTCGCACGCGGCCAGGTCAGCATCGGCCTTCAGGCGAAGCGAACGGATGCGGGCGAAGCCTCGGTCGTCATCAATGCGGCGGTGCTGGCGCGCTATCTGACCCTGGCCAACGAACTGGCCGAGGACGGGGCGACGCCGCCGTCGGCGGACGGTCTTCTGGCCTTGCGCGGCGTGATCGAGGCGCCGGAAGAGGTGGACGATCCAGAAGCGCGAACGGTTCTGGAAGCCGCCATGGCCCGCACGGTGGAGCAGGCGCTGGACGCCCTGAAGGCATCGCGCCAGCAGGAGGGCGCGCTTCTTGCGCCGGTGCTGGAGGACTTCATCGGCCGGATCGAGGCCCTGACGGCCCAGGCCGAAGGCGAGGCCGCCGCCCAGGTCGAAACGATCCGCGAGCGGTTCACGCGCCGCATCAAGGAACTGGCGCCCGACGCGCCGGGCCTGGACGAGCGGATTTTCCTGGAAGCCGCCGCCCTGGCGACCAAGGCCGATGTGCGCGAGGAACTGGATCGGCTGACGGCCCATGTTGCGGCCGCGCGCCAGCTTGTGGCCTCGGCGCCAGCCGGGCGGAAACTCGACTTTCTGATGCAGGAATTCATGAGAGAGGCGAATACCCTCTGCTCGAAATCGGCTACGACCGCGCTCACCGGAATCGGCCTGGAGCTCAAGGCCGTCATCGAACAGTTGCGTGAGCAGGTCCAGAATGTCGAATGAACGCACGCCCCGCCGGGGCGTCCTCCTGATCGTCGCCAGCCCTTCGGGCGCCGGCAAGACGTCGCTATGCCGCCGATTGATGGCGGATCACAAGGGACTTGAGCTGTCCGTCTCCATGACCACGCGCGGCATTCGGCCGGGCGAGGTGGACGGGCGCGACTATCATTTCGTGGACCACGACCGCTTCCAGAAGCTGATCGACGCCGACGCCTTCCTGGAATGGGCGGATGTCCACGGCAACCGCTACGGTAGTCCGCGTGGGCCGGTGGATCGCGCCCTGGCCGAGGGTCGCGACGTGCTGTTCGACATCGACTGGCAGGGCGCGCGCGATGTCGCGGAAAAATGCCCGCAGGATGCGGTGCGGGTCTTCATCCTGCCGCCCAGCCTGGAAGAGTTGCGCCGCCGCCTGGTGACGCGCTCGCAGGACTCGGAGGCCGTGATCGAGCGCCGCGTGGCCAACGCAAAAGGTGAAATCGAACACTGCGACGCCTTCGACTATGTGCTGGTCAACGAGGATTTCGACCGATCCTACGCCGAGTTGGCCCACATCTATCATGCGGAACGCTCGCGCCGGTTCAGGAACCTGTGGGTCGGCGACTACAAGGCCGCCCTGCTGCGCGAAGCGGTCTGAGAAAACGCCGCAGACTGTGGAGCCTGCGGCGTTCGGGTACTCTACGCAACGCTACTGACCGCCTTCTGCCCGATGGGGAGAAATCGGAAGGTAAACAGGTGGGTAGGTAGGATTCCCTAGTCGCGGCGATTTACGTCCTGTTCGCCCTCTCGCCCCTAAGGTCGAGAGCAATGAGGGCGTCATGACAGTTTTGGACACGATGGGACCGATCCTGGGAGGCAGCGCCAGGGAGCGCGTCAAACAGGTGCCCGTGCGTCTGCTTCTGGCGGCCGTCATGGCTTGGGCGCTGAATAGCGGCGGCATGATCCAGTGGATTCCGCTGTGGCTGACCGTCGCGCTGATCGTTCAGGGATTCGAGCTGTTGGCCATGGCGCCGTTCCGGCGGGCGGAGCCATCGACGGATCGGTTGGCGATCGTCCTTGCGCTGATCTCCACGACCCTGATGTCCACGCTGTTCGGCGGAATGGCGCTGATCATCTGGACGACCGATCACCCCGCGCTGGTGACGCTGGCGGCCCTGACCCTGGCGGGGGGACTGCTGACCAATGTCGCGTCGGGCATCGGATCGCGCGTCCTGTTCTTCATCGGCGGCGGGCCCTATCTGTTTTTCCTGGCCCTGATGCCGATGATCCGGCTGGTGCAGGGCGACACGCGCGGCGTGGCCGTCATGACCCTGTCGGCGGCGCTGTTCGCGGGCATGATGCTGAACATCTATTGGCGGGTGTATCACGCGCGGCAGGCCGAGGTGCAGTCGCGCGCGGAGGCGGAACGGCGTCTGGAGCAGGCGCAGATCGCCATGGCCGACCGCGCCTCCATGGCCGCCATCGTGAGCCATGAGCTTCGCACGCCGGTTAGCGCCATCCTGGCCGGCGCCCATGTCATCCGCGACGACAAACTGCCCGAAAAGCGCGCCGAGACTGCCGAACTGATCATCGACGCCGGCCGGTTGATGACAGGAATGCTGAACGACCTCCTGGATCACTCCAAGATGGAGGCCGGGGCGATGACCATCGAAAGCCGGGACTTCGAACTGGGCGAACTGGTGCGCGACACGGCCCGTTTCTGGAGCGCCCCGGCGAGCGAGAAGGGCCTGGTTCTGGAGTTGGCGGTCGATCACGACGAGGCCGTCTGGCTGCGAGGCGATCCCTATCGCCTGCGCCAGATCATCAACAACCTGATCTCCAACGCCATCAAGTTCACGCCCGTCGGCGTCATCCGGCTGGAGGTCGCAGCGCCACGGGCAGAGGAACGGTACAGCCTGACCCTGACCGTCGTGGATCAGGGCGCCGGCATCACACCGGAGGCGATGGGGCGGCTGTTCTCGCCCTTCGCGCAAGGCTCGGCCGAGGTGGCGCGCACCTATGGCGGGACGGGGCTGGGCCTGACCGTCAGCCGGGAGCTGGCGCGGTTGATGGGCGGAGATCTTACGGTGTCGAGCGCGCCTGGCGAGGGCGCGGCCTTCAGCCTGTGCGTCGATCTGCCGGCGGGGCAACCGACGGAGGCGCAGGGCGGCGTGGACGGCGCGGGGCCGACCCTGGCGCGGCGTATCCGCGTCCTGGCCGTGGACGACCACGAAATCAACCGCCGCACCATCGCCTTGGTGCTGCAACCGCTGGAGGTCGATCTGGCGACCGCCTCTGACGGTCATCTGGCCCTGTCGCTGCTGGCCGAACGCGCCTTCGACGTGGTGCTGATGGACGTCAATATGCCGGGCATCGACGGGAACGAGACGACGCGCCGCCTGCGCGCATCCGATGGGCTGAATGCGGCCGTGCCGGTGATCGGCTTCAGCGCCGGGACCGAAACGGAACAGGTGGAGGCTTGCTACGCCGCCGGCATGACCGACTGGTTGCCCAAACCTCTTGAGCCCAAGCGGCTGTACGAAGCGCTGCACAGGGCGACGTCGACGGCGGACGCCGGGTCAACCGCGAGCGGCGAACCAGGGACGAAGGCGGCTTAGGGCGTCCTCGATCTCCGGCGTCGAAACGGCGAAGCTGAAGCGGATGAAGCGTCGCCCGTCGACGGGATCGAAATCGACGCCGGGCGCGGTCGCGACGCCGGTGTCGCGCAGCATCTGCTCGCAGAAGGCGACGCTGTCGTCGGTCAGATGGCCGATGTCGGCCCAGATGTAGAAGGCGCCGTCCGGCGGGGCGATCTTCTTTAGACCCAGCGCAGGCAGGGCCTCCAGCATCAGGTCGCGATTGCGGGCGTAGGTCTGGATGTGGCCTTCAAGTTCGTCTGTCTGGTCCATGGCGACCAGACCCGCGTGCTGGCTTAGCGACGGCGGGGTCAGGAACATATTGCCGATATAGGCGCGGGCCGCCGCGATCTGCGCTTCTGGAACCAGAAGCCAGCCTAAGCGCCAGCCGGCCATGCTCCAGTATTTGGAGAAGCTGTTGATCACGATGGCGTCCGGCGCGAACTGCAGCATGGACGGCGTCGGGCCGACATAGCTGAGGCTGTGATAGATCTCGTCCGAGAGGATGGCGATGTTGCGCTGGCGGCAGACGGCGGCGATGGCGGCCAGTTCATCCTCAGGAATGATGGTCCCGGTCGGATTGGCCGGGCTGGCGATGATGACGCCCGCAGGCGCAGGCTCCAACGCCTCCAACTGGGCGGCGGTCAGCTGAAATCGGGTTTCCGGCCCGCAGGCGATTTCCACCGGCTCCAGATGCAGGGCGCGCAGGGTGTTGCGATAGGCGACATAGCCTGGCCGGGCCAGGGCGATGCGGTCGCCGGGACGGAACCTGATGCTCAAGGCCAGAACCAGCGCAGGCGACGCGCCATTGGTCAGGATGATCCGCTCGGGCGCGACGGCGACACCGTACCGTTCGTCATAAAGGCGGGCGATGCGGGCGCACAGGTCGGGGCTTTCCCAATAGCCCATGGCGTCCTGGTCCAGCACCTGATGGGCGCGGGCGATGGCGGCGGCGGGCGCGCCGGTGGACGGCTGGCCGAACTCCATATGGATGATCGACCGGCCCTCGGACTTCAGCTGGTGCGCCAGACGGCTGACGGATATGGCGCGGAAGGGTTCGACGGTCATGTCAGGTTCTCAGGCCAGGGCGTCCGCCAGCCGCAGGAAGCCCGCGACATCGATGGTCTCGGCGCGGGCGTCGGGTTCGATGCCGGCGGCCTCGCACAGGGCGGCGCCGCCCAGTTGCTTCAGGCTGGAGCGCAGCATCTTGCGGCGCTGGCCAAAGGCGGCGGCGGTGACGCGCTCCAGCTTTTTCAGGCGTTCCGGGCTGGGGCGTTCGGCCAGCGGAACCAGATGCACGACGGCCGAGGCGACCTTGGGCGGCGGGGTGAAGGCGGCGGCGGGCAGGTGCATGACGATGCGCGCGGTGCAGACGGCCTGGGAGATCACGGCCAGACGGCCATAGGCGTCCTCGCCGGGACCGGCGGCGACACGCTCCGCAACCTCCTTCTGGAACATCAGGGTCAGGCTGTGCGGCAGCCACGGGCCGGTCAGCCATTTGATCAGCAGGGCCGTGCCGACGTTGTAGGGCAGGTTGGAAACCAGATGGGCGGGGCCGGTGACCAGATCGGCCTCCTCCACCTTCAAGGCGTCCGCCTCGACGATTGTCAGTCGGCCCGAAACGTCGTCCAGTTCCGACAGCAGGGGGATGAAGCGCGGGTCCTTTTCGACCAGAACCACGGGACCGGCGTCGGATTCCAGCAGGGCGCGGGTCAGGCCGCCGGGGCCGGGGCCGACCTCGATCACGGCGCGACCCTCGAACGGGCCGGCGAGGCGCACGATCTTGCGGGTGACGTTCAGGTCCAGCAGGAAATGCTGGCCGAAGCTCTTCTTGGCCGAAAGGCCGTGAGCGTCGAGGGTTTCGCGGAGGGAGGGGAGGTCGGTCACGACCGTCTGTTAGCGCGCGGCGCGCGCCGCCGCCATCTCCGAAGCCAGACGGATGGCGGCGATCAGGCTGTCGGGGCGCGCGATTCCCTGACCTGCGATGTCGAACCCCGTGCCATGGTCGGGCGAGGTGCGGATGACCGGCAGGCCCAGCGACACGTTCACCCCGCCCCAGAAGTCCAGCGTCTTGACCGGGATCAGGGCCTGGTCGTGATACATGCAGATGGCGGCGTCATAGGTCGCGCGGGCCTCGTCATGGAACAGAGTGTCGGCCGGTTTGGGATCGGTGATGTCGATACCCTCGGCGCGCAGTTGATGGGCGACGGGGATCAGGATCTCGATCTCCTGAAGCCCCAGGGCGCCGCCTTCGCCCGCATGAGGGTTCAGGGCCGCCATGGCCAGACGGGGGCGCGCGATGGCGAAGTCGCGCTTCAGGCTTTCATGCACGACGCGCGCGGTGCGCGCGATGCGCTCGGCCGTGACCAGTTCGGGGGCCTGATCCAGCGCGACGTGGATGGTGACGAGACAGGCGCGCAGGTCCCGCGCCGTCAGCATCATCACCGGCCCGCGCGTGCCGGCATAGGGCGCGTCGGCGGTCAGTTCGGCAATGAACTCGGTATGGCCCGGAAAGCGGAAGCCCGAGGCGTACATGGGCGCCTTGGCGATGGGGGCGGTGACGACGCCCGAGGCCTCGCCGGACAGGGCGAAACCGACCGCCTCTTCGATGCCGTCGGCGACGGCCAGGGCGTTGGCGGGATCGGGGCGGCCGACCTCGACCGGGGCGGGAAGGGGGCGATGGATGACGGGCAGGGCGCGGGCGAAGCGGTCGGCGGCGTCGCCGGGCGTGTTGACCTCGACCACAGGAACGCCCTGCGCGCGCATCACAGCGGCGTCGCCGATGACCGCAAAGGCCATCGGTTCGTCTTTCAGGGCGGTCCAGGCGGCGGCGACGATCTCTGGTCCCACGCCGGCGGGTTCGCCCAGCGTCAGGACCAGAGGCGCGACCGATTGCGTCACTTGAACTCGATCAGGGCGTCGCTGCGCAGGTCGCGCAGATAGCGCCGCTCCAGAACCTGAAGGTTCTGCGCCCGCAGGCGGTTTTCGACCTGCTGACGATTGGGGGCCTCGGGGCCGCCGACGCGACGACCGCAGACGGCGACCAGGTGCAGACCCAAGGGCGTGCGAATCGGGGTGGAGACAGCGCCCAGTTCGCCGGTGCGGGCGAACTGCTGGAACTGGGGCGCCAGGTTGGCCACGTCGGCCTCGCCCAGGTCAGCGCCGATCACGCCCTCGGTCGCGCGGGCCTGCGACAGGATGTTGTCGCAGGTCAGGCCGGTCCGCATCGCCTGAAGCTTCTGAGTGGCGGCGGCCACATCGGCTTCGGACGCGGTTTCGGGCAGTTCGACCATGACCTGACGCAGCGACACCAAGCTGGTCGAGGCGCCGTCGCGCTTGTCGCGCAGGTAGAGGATATAGACCCCGCCATCGACCACGATGGGGTTGGACAGTTGGCCGGGCTGGAGCTGATCGACCACGGTCTGGACGGCCGGCTGCAGCGAATCGCGCACGACCCAGCCGGCGTCGCCCGGCACGCGGGCGTTGGCGGAGGGCGCCGAGGAGAACTGCTGGGCCACGGCCTGGAAGGGCGCGCCCTGGATAATCTGCTGCACCAGTTGACGCGCGCCGTTCAGCGCCGCCTGCGGGCCGCCGACGCGCGAGGCGTCGATGTAGATTTCGCCCAGCAGGAACTGGGGCTTGGAGGCCGCCTCGTTCAGGCGACGCAGTTCCTGATCGACCTGCAGGCTGCTGGGGCGGGCGCGGCTGTTGAAGCGGCCGGGCACCAGCTGGCTCCAGCCGATCTGGGTGCGCAGGTTGTCGCGGAAGGCGGCGGGCTGGATGCCGCCCTGTTGCAGGAACTGCAGATAATTGGCCGGAGTCGTGCCGGCGGCGCGGGCCATTTCGGCGATTTCCTGATCCACCTCTTCGTCGGTGACTTTCAGGCTCTCGAACTTGGCCATTTCCTGATTCTTGAGGCGATCCTCGATGAGGGCGTTCAACGCCGCCTGCTGGATCGCGGGCAGGTTCTGTTCGGTCGGCTGGACCTGAGACGACGCGATCAGCATCAGCATCCGCTGGCGCAGATCATAGCCGGTGATGATCTTGTCGTTGACGGTGGCGACGATGCCGTCGGCCATTTCGAACTTGGGCTCGGCGCGGGCGGTCGTGGGGGCTTCCTCGGCCGCCGGATTCGGCGCGCCGGCCGCGACGCCCTGGGCCGGAATCTGAGCCGGAGTCTGGGCCGGGCCTTGCGGCCGAGCCGCGGCCGTCTGGCCATGGGCCGAACCGGCGAGCAGGAGCGCCGCGAGCGCAGCCCCCGTCGAATAACGCATCAAACCCATTGCTCGTCCTGATTCCTCACAGCGGTCCGCCAGCCAGACGGGCAGGCGGTCGCGCCCCGTAAAGCGTCATGCTCAACGCATCTCGCCCTGTCCATAACCTGAACCTCCGAAAGTGGCGAGGTTTAGGCGCACATAGATGCCGTCCGATGGTCCGCCGGGCCGCGCGCGGGTGTTGTCGCGGCGATAACCCAGCTCGAACCGGAAGCAATCGTCGTCGAACAGCAGGCCGACCTCGGACCGGGTGATCTCGTTCTGGTCCAGATCGGCGATGCCGGCGACGGTGAAGCCCCAGTTGCGATACAGGAACTGCTGACCCGCCAGCTGCACGAACTGATAGTTGCGGTTCAACGGCCCGTTCACCGGGTTCGACTGATCCAGGATGTAGCTGACGGTGGCCAGGTTACGGCGGCCCCAGCGTCCGTCCAGCGCGGCCTCGGCCCGGCGGACCTGGCCCGATCCGTCCACGGTGGCGTGGAACCAGCTGCGAATCCGATCCGACGGAGAGAAGTCGCCCTGCACCACCCAGTCGGAGGTTTCGGACGCCAGACCCGTGGGATCATACAGGCGCGCGGGCGCATCGGGAATGGAGGTCTTGAAGTCGTCCTGCTGCTGGAAGCGATAGCTGCGGCCAATGAACAAGCTGGCCTTTCGCCCCTCGGACCAGCGGATCGTGGCGCGTCCGCCGGCAGTCAGACGCGCGCCGCCCTCCAGCAGGTCGAAGCCGGAGAAGCGATCCATGCGAAACAGGGAGGATTCGTCCAACTCCAGAACCTGGGCGTCCTCGATGGGAATGCGGGGGTCCAGATTGACCTTGTTGGAGACCGAGAACTGACCGACCGGCTCCAGGATGATGTCGGCGTCGCCCACGCGCTTGATCAGCGGATAGGTCACGTCCACCCCGGCGCTGAGGCGCGAACGGCTGATGGTGGCGTCGCTGTCGATCCCCATCATCGGCGGCAGGTCCGACATGGAATAGAAGTCGACGCGGGTGTCCACGAACGGCTCGACGCGCAGCCCGACCGGCAGGATGACGGTGCGCCGCCATTCCAGCTGGCCGGTGATGCGGCGGCTGTCCACACCGTTCAGGCCCGCCGTGACCGGCGGCACGATTTCGGGGTTCAGGATCGGGGCGCCGACGAAGCTGTCGCGATACAGCGACACCGCCGAACCCTTCAGACGCAATCGTCCGCCCATGACCAGCGCGTGCGGCTCCCATCGCGCGTCGATCAGGGGCGCGACCAGCGGCAGGGTGTGGTCGTCCTCGAACACCTTGAAGCCGTTGGCGTCGCGGAAGTCGGTGGCGGCGTAGGCGGGGTCCAGGCGCAGGCTCTGGATGGAGAAGGCCGCGACCGACACATAGGAACGGTCGGTCTGATGCTCGGCGTAGATCTGGCTGATCAGCCGGCGGCGGTCGCCGTAATAGAGGCCGTTGTCCTGATAGGGCGAACGGACATCATAGCGGTCGAACAGCGTCTTGTCCGACGTGCGTTCCGCCGTGAAGCCGAAGCGCCAGGGACCGTCGGGATCGAACTCTCCGTGCGACAGCAGATAGCTGCGGTTCTCGCGGTCGCCGAAGCGGACGTTGCTTTCCAGCCGACCGTCGCCGTTGATGTCGAAGTCGCCGAAGTTGCGCTCGTTGGTATAGCCGCCGCGCGCTACGATCATCCCATCGGCGAACCGACGGCGCCATTGCAGGTTCAGCAACGGGGCGACCTTGGTGTTGATCTGCGGGCTGATCAGCCAGTCTTCGGACGGCGAGACGACGTGGAGATAGGGAACCTCCACCGACACGCCCCGGCCTTCGTCGAAGTTGACGATCGGCACCAGCACGCCGGACGCTCGCTCGACCGACGGATCGGGGTGGGCGAAGAAGGGTGTGTAGAAGACCGGCAGCGGGCCGATGTAGAAGACGGCGTTCCGATACAGGATGGCGCGAAGCTGTTCGTCCTGAACCACCCGCTCGGCCTGGATCGAGATGGTGGGGCGACGCGGGCCGTTGGCGTCGCACAGCGGGCAGGGTGTGAACCGGGCGTAGTTCAGCTCGTTGACGTTTTCGCTGCGACGCACGGCGGTCGCGGCCATCAGGCTGGCGCCGTTCGCCAGGCGGGTGGCGAAATCGACGGCGACCCCGGTGGTCAGGTTCTGGTCCAGCTCAAGCAGGCTGGCGTAAACCACCGTGCCGTTCGGCGCGATGGCCTCGACATGACCTTGGCCCGTCGCCGAGCCGGCGTTTAGATCATAGGACAGGTTCTCGCCGCGCAGCACATGACCGCGCGTGCGCACATAGGCGCGGTTCTCGGGCGTGCCGCTGACCACGATAGAATCGCCGATGCGCTGGGCGTTGTCGGCGTCCACGAAGACGGCGTTCGGCGCCAGGCCGTCGGACGGCGCGGCGACCTTGACGGCGGGCGGCGTCGTCTGGGCGAGGACCGGCGTGGCCAGGGGCGCGCAGGCGAACAAGGCGGCGCCGGCCAGAAGCCTTGCTCTGAAAGCGTTGCGGCGCCGATCGTGGCGATCACCCTGCATAGGCCATCCGTATTCTGAGAAGCGAGCGCCCGATTAGCCGTCTTCGGTATAGAACAGCAAGGTAAAGGCTGCGAGCGCCGTCAGAACCGGCGGCAGCCACGCGGCGATAAAGGGCGCCACGACCTCGGCCGAGCCCATGGCCGACGAAAACTGGTTCAGGAAGAAGAAGGCGAACCCAAGCACTACGGCCGCCGCGCTCATCCGCGCCAGGTCGCCCAGGCGCATCAGGCGCAGCGAGAAGGCGGCCGCCAGGATCGACATGGCCGCGAACACCAGCGGCGTGGCGAGAAGCTGCTGGAAGCGCAGGCGATAGGCGGTCGAGGTGAAGCCCGCATTCTCGATGCGCCGGATCTGATTGGGCAGGGACCAGAAGGGCGTCGACTGCGGCCGGGCGAACCGTTCGAACGCCTCTTCGTCGGCCAGGCTGGAAACCAGGGTCAGGCTGGAATAGCTGACGGCGCGCTGGCCGATCTGGGCGCCGACCGCGTCGGTCAGCCGCCAGCTGCCGGCGTTCAGCGACGCCGACTTGGCGTCGATCCGTTCGGAAAAGGTGCGGCCGCCGCCGGGGGCGGTGGTGTAGATGAAGAAGCTGACGTCCAGCAGGCGGGCGTTGGCGCGGTCCTGGCGGCCGGCGCGAATGATCATCTGGCGTTGATCGTCGCCTTCGCGCAGCCAGATGGCCGCGTTCGGATCGCCGCCGGGCGCGGTGCCGGAGATACGGGCCCGCTCGCGCTGCCACAGGCCGTCGCCGGCCGAAGCCAACGGCCCCAGCACCGTCACCGTCAGTATGCCCAGGACGAAGGCCATGCCGGCCGCCGGCAGCACGAACCGCCAGGCCGAGACCCCCGCCGCCCGCATGGCGATCAGTTCGCTGCGCCGGTTCAGACCGATGAAGGCCGATAGGGTGCCGAACAGGAAGACAAACGGCGTCAACTGCAGAATCACCGAGGGCGACTTCAACAGCACCAGGCCGAAGATGCGCACCGCCGACAGTTCCTGGTTCGACCCCAGGCCGCGCGACACCTCCACGAAGTCGATCAGCATGACCAGGGCGGCGATCACCGCCAGCGATACGGCCAACGACTTGGATTGCTGAACCAGGACATAGCGTTCGATGACGTCCAGGCGCGGGATATGCGGGGATCGACGGACAGGCGCGGTCGAGCGCGGGGTGACGGCGGTCATGCGAACCTCGCCTTCAGATCGCGCAGGACGCGGGCGGTGCGGCTGCGACGCGGCTTCAGGGCGCGGAACAGGACCCGCATGGAGATCGCGATGGCGAGGATGGGCGCCAGATACTGCAGCACGTTCAGGCTCGCGTTCCAGGCGCCGCTGGCGACCAGGCCGTAGCCGACGACCCGCAGCAGCAGGAACAGCCCCGCCGCCTTGGCGATCCGCAAAGTATAGCCGGTGCGGCTGAACGATCCGCCCAGAATGGCCGACAACGCCAGCGCCATGGCGACCAGGGCGTAGAGGGGCGAGGACAGACGCGAATGCGCCTCGGCCAGCAGCTCGCCGCGGGTGCCGGCAACCTCAAGGATCTTGGGCGAAGGGTTCAGCAACTGCCGCAGATAGAGGTCGGTCGGCTTGTAGCGCAGGGTGTCGGTCACGCCGACGAAGGGCGCCAGCGAGAAATCGTAACGCCCGAAGGACAGGGTCTCCAGCACCCCGCCGGACGAATAGCGCTGGGCCGAACCGTCGATCATGGTCAGGACCGGCGTGCCGGCGGCGTCGCGGCTGAACCGGGCCTCGGCGGCGTTCCAAGTCGTGACCTTGTTCTTGTCATCCAGATAGACGAACAGGTTCTTCAACAGGCCGTTCTGTTCGATCTGCTGCACATAGACGGTCAGGCCGTCAGGCCCCTGAACGAATTGGCCCTCCTCGACCAGCAGGGCCGCCAGGTCGGTGCGGATGTCGAAGGCCTGGCGCCGCGCCTCCTGCTGCGCCCAGGGCAGCAGGAAGATATTGACCAGCAGAGTGACCAGGGCGACCAGCACGGCGATGCGGGCGGCAGGCGAGATCACCTGCCAGCGGGTCATGCCGCCGGCGAAACTGGCCGTCAGCTCCTGCTCGCGCTGCAGCCGCGTCAGGGCGATCAGGGCGCCGACGAACAGGCCGATGGGCAGAATCACCGCCAGCAGCTGCGGCAGGGCCAAGAGCGTCAGCTTGACCATGATCCACACGCTCTGGCCCCGTTCCACGATCACCTGGAGTTGGTCGAGGCTCTGGCTCAGAATTCCGATTCCCGCCAAGGCCGCGCAGGCGGCGACCACCGGGAACAGGATCTGGCGAAAAAGGTATCTTTGAATCAGGGTCATGGGCGGATGGACTTCGCCCGGTTGCAGGCGGCGACATTGAGGCGCATCTAGTAGCACATCAGGGCGCGTCGGCGACAAGCGGACGCGCCATTGTCTTTCTAGTCTTTAAAAGAGCCGGGTGGGGCCTGGCTGGAGTTGATTGAATGAAGATCGAATTCATCGCCGCCGTGGACGCCGCCGAAATCGTCGCGGTTCCGGTATTCGAAGATCGCGCCCTGACCGCGGCCGGTTCGACGCTGGACGGCAAGGCGGGCGGCGCCCTGACCAAGGCGATGACCAAGGGCCGTTTCACCGGCAAGACGGGCCAAAGCCTGTTGATCGCCGCCCCGACGGGCGTGGACGCCGATGCGGTGCTGCTGATCGGTGCGGGCGACAAGGCCAAGCTGGACGATCTGGCGGTCGAGGCCTTCGCCGGTTCGGCCTATGGGGCGGTCAAGCTGTCGGGCGCCGAGGTTCTGACCATCGACGCCTCGGACCTGACGCCGGAACAGGCGGCGCGCGCCGGTTTCGCCGCGCGTCTGGCCGCCTATCGCTTCGACAAATACCGCACCACGCAAAAGGCCGACAAGATTCCGTCGATCACCGCCGTCCGCGTCGTGACCTCGGACCTGCGGGCGTCGGAGGCGGCGCTGGAGCCGCTGTCGGCCGTGGCGGACGGGGTGATCTTCGCCCGCGACCTGGTGTCCGAGCCGGCCAACGTCCTCTATCCGGCCGAGTTCGCCAAGCGCGTCAAGGCGCTGGAAAGCCTGGGCCTTGAGGTCGAAATCCTCGGCGAAGCCGAGATGGAGAAGCTGGGCATGCGCACCCTGCTGGGCGTCGGCCAGGGCAGCCGTCGCGAAAGCCAGCTGGCCGTGATCCAGTGGAAGGGCGGCGAGGCGGACGGTCAGCCCATAGCCTTCGTCGGCAAGGGCGTCTGCTTCGACACCGGCGGCATCTCCATCAAGCCGGCCGACGGCATGGAGGACATGAAGTGGGACATGGGCGGCGCGGCCGCCGTAACCGGAACCATGATCGCCCTGGCCGGCCGCAAGGCCAAGGTCAACGCCGTGGGCGTTCTGGGCTTGGTCGAGAACATGCCTGACGGAAACGCCCAGCGTCCGGGCGATGTGGTGGTGTCCATGTCGGGTCAGACGGTCGAGGTCATCAATACCGACGCCGAGGGCCGCCTCGTCCTGGCCGACGCCCTGTGGTACACGCAGGGCCGCTTCAAGCCCAAGTTCATGATCGACCTGGCCACCCTGACGGGCGCCATGATCGTGGCGCTGGGCCTGGATTACGCCGGCGTCTTCTCCAACTCCGACGATGTGGCCGATCCGATCCTGGCGGCCGCCAAGAAGGTGGGCGAGAACTTCTGGCGCATGCCGATCCCCGCCATCTACGAGCAGCACATCGATTCTAAGATCGCCGATGTGAAGAACACCGGCAACGGCCGCGCCGGCGGCTCGATCACCGCCGCCCTGTTCCTGCAACGCTTCACCAACGGTGTGCCGTGGGCGCACCTGGACATCGCACCCACCGCCTGGGCCAACAAGAGCCCCAACCCCACCGTGCCCGAGGGCGGCGTCGGCTTCGCCGTGCGCACCCTGGACCGCATGGTGGCCGACACCTACGAAGCCTGATCGTCGGATAGGTAGGGCCGGATGAGCGGCAAGCCCCAAATCTGGTTCTACCATCTGGAGCGGTCGACGCTGGACCAGGTGCTGCCGACCCTGCTCGAAAAGACGCTCGAACGGGGTTGGCGGGCCATGGTGAAGTCGTCGCACTCGCATCGTTTGGACGATGTGGACGAGCTTCTCTGGACGTTTCGCGACAACAGCTTCCTGCCCCACGGCCGGGCCGATCAGACCCACGCTGAGCGTCAGCCCGTGCTGTTGAGCGAGACGGGAGAGAACCTGAACGGCGCTCAGGCGCTGTTCATTTTCGACGATGCAGACATGGGCGCAACGGAAGGGTTCGAACGATGCTTCATAATTTTCGACGGGCGGGACGAACCGGCGCTGCAGCACGCGCGCGGACGCTGGAAGGCGCTGAAGGATCAGGGCGCCAACCTGGCCTATTGGAAACAGTCGGACGAAGGGCGCTGGGAAAAGGCGGCCTGATCGCCTTGAGCTTGCTGGCGGCCTGTTCGACCCCGGTGTCCGAAGCGCCCGCGCCCCGCACGATCGAACAGGCGCAACTGAATCCGCCTGTCGGCAGCCGGATGCCGACGGGACAGACCGAAGATTTCTGCAAGGCCGGCGAGATGCAATATCTGGTCGGCAAGTCGCGCACCGAAATCCCCGTGCCGGTCGAGGTGGTCAACCGCCGCGTGACCTGCACCACCTGCCCGGTGACGCAGGACTTCTCGGCCTATCGCCTGAACATCCTCTACAATGAACAGACCGGCGTCATCGAACAGGTGCGCTGCGGCTGAGCCGAACGGAAAGGGACGGATCATGAAAATCATCGCCAGCACGCTTTTCGCCGGCGGCGCGCTCGCCCTCTCGGCCTGTGCGCCGACCCAGACCACGACGCCGCCGACCGGCGGGTCGGACGGCGGGTTCAAGGCCTGCAAGGTTTCGGATTATCAGAGCTATGTCGGCCGCAATCGTTCGACCATACCGACGGCGCCGGCGGGCCAGACCTTCCGCGTGCTTTGCACCACCTGCCCGGCGACGATGGACTATCGCGAGAACCGCGTGAACTTCGTCTATGATCAGGCGACCGACATCGTGCGCGAAGTGAAGTGCGGCTGACCTTCTAGCGCCCGACCGTATCGCCGGGCCACAAAGGCCCGCTGAACCGCGCCGCCAGATAGTCCATCAGGGCCGTGACCCGCGCGGGACGCGGCCCGCTGTTGGGTGCGACGAGGTGAAGGGCAATGGGCGGCAGGCTCCAGTCGGTCATGACCGTCTCCAGTTGGCCGCCCGCCACATCCTTCCAGTAGATGAAGTCCGGCTGGGGGAAGACGCCCAGTCCCGCGCACAGGGACGCCGTCAGGGCGTCGGAATTGTTGGCTCGCAAAGGCCCCTGCGGCCGCACCACGACCTCTTCGCCCTCCGCATTGCTGAACCGCCAGATGTCCGGCGTCGGCATATAGGCGTAGCATAGACAGGCGTGGCGGCTCAGGTCGTTTGGATGCGTCGGCCGCCCCCGCTGCTCCAGATAGGACGGCGAGGCGACCAGGGCGCGTTTGACCGACCTCAACTTTCGCGCCGTAAGCGAGGAATCGGGCAGGGCGGCGATCCGCAAGGCGCAGTCGAACCCGCCGCCGACCAGATCGATCACCTCGTCCGACAGATGCAGGTCGATCGACACGTCCGGGTTCATGGCCAGGAATTCGGGCAGGGCGGGGGCCACATAGGCCATGCCGAAGGACATGGGCGCCGCCAGACGCACAAGGCCGCGCGGCGTCATCGACATGTCCAGCACCTCCGACACCGCCCCTTCGGCCTCGGCCAGCATATGGGCCGCGCGCGCCGCCAGGTTTCGGCCGGTGTCGGTCACGGCGAACCGGCGCGAGGTGCGATGCAGCAGGGTGGTCTGAAGTTGTTGCTCCAGCCGCGTCACCGCCTTGGACACAGTGGCCTTGGACAGCGACAGGCTGTCCGCCGCGCCGGAAAACGACTGGGTTTCCGCCACTTTCGCGAAGATGGCCAGAGCTTCCAGATCGGGCAGACGGGGCATGGGCGACCTATAAGAACGGAAACAATGAGTTTCGCTGGTTTCTATTTCTGTTCGGTCGCCGATCTCTATCCTGTCGTCAAGCAGATGACGCCGGGACGGCCCGGCCTGAGGACAGACCCATGATCGAACGCAGACCTTTTGAGTCGCTGGGCGGCGCCGACCACGGCTGGCTGAACGCCAAGCACCACTTCTCCTTCGCCAACTACTATGATCCCAAGCGGATGAGCTGGGGCAATCTGCGCGTCTGGAACGACGACGAGATCGAGGCCGGCACGGGCTTTCCGCCCCACCCGCACGCCGACATGGAGATCATCACCTATGTCCGCGACGGCGCCATCACCCATGAGGACAGCCTGGGCAACAAGGGCCGCACGGTGGCGGGCGACGTTCAGGTGATGAGCGCGGGGACCGGCATCCGCCACGCTGAATACAATGCGGAGCCGGAGTTGACCCGGATCTTCCAGATCTGGATTGAGCCGACCCGACGCGGCGATGCGCCCAGCTGGGGCACGAAGCCGTTCCCGAAGGGCGAGCGCTCCGGTCAGTTCGTGGTCCTGGCCTCGGGCTTCGAGGGCGACGACGACGCCCTGACCATCCGCACCGATGCGCGGATCGTCGCCGCCACGCTGAACGCGGGTGACAGCGCCGACTATCCGCTGGGCGTCAACCGCCGGGCCTATCTGGTTCCGGCCAAGGGCGAGATCGAGGTCAATGGCGTGCGCCTGAACGCCCGCGACGGCGCCGCCATCGCCCAGGAGGACGTGGTCACGGTCAAGGCCCTGTCGGACGCCGAGATCGTGCTGGTGGACGCCGCCTGATTTTCGGATCAAGTTTCACAGCCGGGCCTGCCTCCGGCTGTGAAACGAGATCGAGGGGGAAATCATGTTCAATCAGACCAGCGAATGGCAGCCGCGCGCCCTGGCCGCGCTCAGGATCGTCGCCGGCCTGCTGTTTCTGGCCCACGGCGTCGTCAAACTGTTCGGATTTCCAGCCGGGGCCGAGCCGGGACAGCAGGCGCTGTTCTCGCTGTTCGGCCTGGGCGGGGCGATCGAGCTGGTGACGGGCGTGCTTCTGGTGCTGGGCTTGTTCACCCGTCCGGCGGCCTTCATCGCATCGGGCCAGATGGCGGTGGCCTATTGGATGTTCCACTTCCCGCGCGATCCGATGCCGGCGGTCAACGGAGGCGACGCCGCCATCCTGTTCTGCTTCGTCTTCCTGTACATCTTCACCGCAGGCCCCGGCGCCTGGAGCCTGGACGACCGAACTACGCGCCGGTTCTGACCCGCCGCATGACAAGGCCGCCATGTTCGCGACATGGCGGCCTTTTCCGTCAGGCCCCGACGGTCGCGGCCCAGTCGGTGGCGCGCACCAGGCTGTCGACGATGCCCGGCTCTGACGAGGCGTGGCCGGCGTCGTCCACAATGTCCAGACGGGCCTCGGGCCAGGCGCGGTGCAGGGCCCAGGCGCCGGAAATGGGCGTGACCACGTCGAACCGCCCCTGCGCGATCCAGCAGGGGATGTGGCGCATCCGGTCCACCTGCTTCAAAATCCAGCCGTCTTCCTCGAAGAAGCCGGCGTTGGTGAAGAACCAGTTCTCGATCCGGGCGAAGGCCACGGCGAACTCCGGCTCGGCGAACTTTTCGGGCCGGGCGTTGGGGCCTTCGACGCTGACGGTTTCGCCTTCCCAGCTCGACCAGGCGACGGCGCACCGCTCGCGCTCGGCTGCGTCGTCGCCGATCAGCCGCTTGTAATAGGCGGCCATCAGGTCGCCCCGCTCGGCCTCGGGGATGGGCTCCAGGAACCGCTCCCAGGCGTCGGGGAAAATCATCGAGGCGCCGTCCTGATAGAACCAGTGCAGCTCCTTCTTGGCCAGCAGGAAGATGCCGCGTAGCACCAGGGCCTGGACCCTCTCGGGGTGGGTGATGGCGTAGGCCATCGACAGGGTTGATCCCCACGATCCGCCGAACACCACCCATTTCTCGACCCCGCACAGGACGCGCAGCCGCTCGATGTCTGCGATCAGTGTCCAGGTCGTGTTGTCTTCCAGCGAGGCGTGGGGGCGCGACAGGCCGCAACCGCGCTGGTCGAACATGATGATGCGATAGACGGCCGGATCGAAGAAGCGCCGCATTCCCGGATTGACCGCGCCGCCCGGACCGCCGTGCAGCACGATGACCGGCACGCCCTGAGGATTGCCGGATTCCTCGTAATAGATTTCATGCACGCCCTCGGTCGCCATCCAGCCCGAGGCATAGGCCTCGACCTCGGGATAGAGGATACGACGCGGCTCGGCGGGCGTGGGGAAGGCCATGAAGATGGGCTTTCTGCAGTAGGGACGAAACGATCAGGAACGAAGGGCGGCGAAGGCCAGGCACAGCCAGCCGGCGATCATCAGCACCCCTCCGACGGGCGCGACCGCGCCGAAGGCTGGCACGCCCAGAAAGGCGATCAGCAGCAGGGACAGGCAGAAGATCAGACCGCCAACGGACGCCAGCCAGCCGGCGATCGACGCCAGTCGCCCGCCCGCCTGCCATTGAGCGGCGGCGACGGCCAGAACGGCGTGGATCAGCTGATACTGGGCGCCGGTGGTCAGAAGGGGCTTGATCTGAGGCCCGGCGCCGTGGGCCGCGAAAGCGCCCACCGCGACCGCCATGGCGCCGTTCAGAGCGGCGAAGAGGATCAGTTTGCGACTCGCGATCATCTAGCCAACCTAGACCGTAGATCGCCCGATGTCTCTCGTCGGTTCAATTGACGCGGGGCAGGGGTGTCAGGTGGCTGGCCATGGCCGAGGCTGCGGCCTTCACACCCTTGCGCACGGCGGCCTCATTGGCCGGGGCCGGCGCGCGCAACAGGCCGATGGAGGGCGTGACGGCCCCGTCCGGCAGATCGGCGAGAACGCGATAGAGCAGATAGGAACCGGCGTCCTCTTCCGCCTCGGACGAGGCGTCGGCCTGAAGACCGGCGGCGGACAGGGCGCGCAGGATGTCGGCGACCGGGGCGGTGGCGCGGGCGACGCCGGGGCCGGTGCTGGACAGGCGATGCTTGTAGTCCAGCGTGCGGTTCTCGGCCCGCATCTGGACGCGGAAGCCCTGACCCTTGTGCGTGCGGCCGACCAGCAGGACGGCCCGGCAGTCGCCGCTGCCCAGTCGCGCCGCCAGGGTCGAGGCCAGGGCGTCGGGGTCGTTGCCGGAAATGGGGACGGCGCGCGCGCCCGCCGGGCTCCAGATCTCGCCGGACAGGTCCTCGACCAGATCCCAGCCCGCGTCTTCGCCCTCATAGGCGCAGATGATGATGCCGGGGCGGCGGTCGCCATTTCTGGCGTCGCCGCTCGCTGGGCTGTCGATCTCGCTCATTGTGCCGGCCATCGCCCCGCCCGTGACAGTTCGGTGAACCGCAAGTGGCGGCAACTTGGGTTCATCGTCAAGTGCGCGGTTTCCTAGCCCAGATCGCCGACGGCCGCGTCCAGCAACATGAAGGCGCGTCCGGCGTCGGACGCCAGGGCGGTCTGCACCGCCGTCGTGTCGCCCGCGCGAGCCGAGGCGGCCAGGCCGCCGGCGAAGTGACGCACATAGCGTTCGGCGTCGGCGCGCAAATCCGCGTCGCTCAGCACACGACGCGAGACGCTGCGCACGGCGGCCGGCGCCACGCGGCGCACGATCTGGCGCCCGCCGTCTGGGTCGCCCTTGCCGATGGCGCGCGCCGCCTCCTCGACCCGCGAGCGGGGCAGCAGGGCGTTGGGATCGACGCCCATGCGGCGAATGGCGGCCATCACCCGCTCGGACAGGGCGTCGGCCTCGGCCGGCGTGGGGCCGGCGGTCGCGGCGGGGACGTCAAGGTCCGACGACGGTTGGTCGCCGTCGTCGTGCGTCACCAGATCGCTCCAGTCCAGACGGTCATCGGCCGAGGGACGCGGCGCTTCGGTCGGTTCAAGACGCAGGCGGCTGCGCAGGCCGATCTTGCGGTCATCGACTGGCGGCGGGATCGGCGTTCGCGGCGCGCGCGGTTCTGTGCGTTCGGGCTCGGGCGAGGGGTCACGACGGCGGGCGGGCGCGGCGTCGCCGGACACCACCCCCATCAGCCGCACAGCCTCGGTCAGCATGTCGTAGTTTCGGCGCACCCGCTCCTGGAAGCCCAGGTCCAGCGCCTCGGTGTCCTCGGCGGCCTTGCGCGAGGCGGCGGCCAGCGACGCCAGACCGTCCTCGACCGTGGCCCGCACGGCCTCGGCGCGGGCGCGGGCCTCCTGGGGCAGGCGGGCGGCGCGTTCGTCGATGTCGGCGACGGCGGTGTCGATCTCGGACAGGGCCTCGTTCAGGCGACCCACCAGAGCCTCTAGACGATTGACCATGCGTTCGCCGGCCTCCTCCACGATACCGGAGGTTTCGCCCACGATGCGACGCGCATCCTCGATACGGGCGTCGGCGGCGTTGTCGGCCTTCTGCGCGGCGTCGAACAGGGTTTCGCCCAAGCGGTCGGCGCGCAGACGCGCCTGTTCGGCGGCGTCGGCGGCGGCGGCGCGGGAATCCTCGGCCGTGGCGCGCATCTGCTCCAGGGCGCGGCGGGTTTCCTCCATCAGGGCGTCGCGGGCCTCGGCGGCCAGGGCCTCGAAACGGTCCAGGGCGACCTTGGTGGCGGAATCGAAGCCGTCGGCCTCGCGCTGGGACATATCCACAAGGGCGCGGAACTGATCGGTCGCGGCCTCGACCAGATCGCGCAGGGCGTCGACCGAGGTCTGGGTCGTGCGGTCCAGATCGCCGGCGGCGGCGCGGGTCGCCGACAGATGTTCGACCAACTGGGCGCGCTGGCTCTCGACCTGGGCGGAGAAGTCCTCCTGATCGGTACGCAGCGCATAGGCGGCCGTGACCAGCGAGGCGCGTTGTTGGCCCAAGCCCTCTTCGACCGATTGAATCTGTTCGGCCACGCCCGATCCGGCGTTCTCCAGCCGGATCGTCTGGCGGGCCAGGTCCTCGGCGGCGACGCGGGCGGCGTCCTGGGCCTCGCCGGCGGCGGCGGCCAGATCGGCGGCGCGGGCGGCCAGCGCCGCTTCGGCCTCGCGCAACTGGGCCTGGGCCAGGTCCGAGGCGTCCGCCACCATGCGGGACTGACGTTCGACCGCGTCGATGACGCCGGTGGCCTGGGTGTCCAGATGCAGGCCCAGGGTCTGCATCTGATCGCGCTCGCGGCCCAGGTTCTCTGCCAGACGACGGGCGGTGCGCCCGGCGTTGTCGGCCGCCTCGTTCAGACGCGCCGTCTCTTCGGCCAGAGCTTCGCGCAGCAGGGCCATGTCGTGGCGCGCCCGCTCGGCCGCCAGGGCGGCGTGGTCGATGTCGGAGCGCAGGGACTGAAGCACGTCGCCGGTCTGCTGGGCGGCCAGGGCGGTCGGGGCGACCAGCGCCTCGGCCAGTTGACGCGCGCGACGGGTTTCGGCGGCCAAACCCGCCCCCTGCCGCACCGCATGGGCCAGCATGATGGCCAGGCCCGCCGGGGCCAGGGCGATCAGGGCGTAGATGGCGATGCGCAGCGGGTCCAGCTCCGCCCCGCCCGCGCCGAACTCATAGGCGGCCCAGGAAGCGACGCCGCCGATCCACAGGGCCGAGGCGACGCCGGCGATCAGATAGGCATGGCGGCCTGACGGCTCGTTCGTCCGCTTGGCGACGACCGGCTTGACGGCGGGGGGCGACGACAGTTCGAACGGGGCAGGGGGCTTGCCGGCCGCGACGGCCATTTCGACTTCGGCGTTCGAGCGCGCGTCGGGGTCTGCGGTCGGCGCCAGAGCGGCGGCGCGCTCCTCGGCCTGCCGTTGTTCTTCCAGCAGGCGACGGCGGCGGCGTTCGGACATCGGCCGTTCGAAGGCGGGCTGGACGATCTCCAGATCGGCGTCGGTCAAGGGTTCCGGTTCGATCCCGGCCTCGGCGAGCGGCGTCTCCTCGACGGACGGCGCATCGACGGGGGCGACGACGTCTTCGTCGGTCAGCTTCAGCGGCGGCCGTTTGGGAGACTTCATCAGCTCAAAAACTCGATCTCTACGCAGGCGTCCGACAGCGCCTTCGAGACCCTAGAACAGGAATGAGGCGGACGGAACCTGCTGGCGCGCCTAAGCTGTCGATCGACGCCCGAGCGAGCGCCGCCTCAGCAGTCGCGCTTGCCTTCCACCGCAGCCGTTGAGGCGGCGGCGTCCTGACATTCGACGACCCGGCGGACCTCGCGGTCGGAATGGTTGGCGTTGTGGGTGTTCACGCCGAACTGCGACAGGACGGCCGCGGCCAGCAACGCGATGAAGCCGGCGATCAGCTCGATCAGTCCCTGCATTTCACCCTCCCTCGCGGCCTCGACCACCCCGCACCTTATGCCCCAGATCGACGAACGTCACAATCCCGCCTCATGGCCGCGCGCCGTCAAAGATTGACCCGGCGCCCACCGCGTGAAACGGAGGACAGGGCGCTCCGACACCGTGTCACGCGAATCAGGCAAAGGGGTTGCATGGGGCAAGGCGGCGACAGTTACGACGGCAGTTTGCTGGAGCCGGGGCCGGGTCTGTGGACCTCGGCGGTCGCCCATCGGTTTTCCGTGCTGATGGAAAACGAAGCCTATTTCGACGCCCTGTCCTCGGCCATTCAGAAGGCGGAACGGTCCATCGTCCTTCTGGGCTGGCAGTTCGATCCGCGCACCCACCTGGACCCCGAAACGCGCCCGAGCGACAAGAGCGCCGAGATCGGCCGGCAGCTGAGGATGTTGGTCAAGAAGAAGCCGGACCTGGACGTGCGGCTGCTGATCTGGAAGTCGCCGCTACTGATCGCGGCGTCGCAGGGCTTCTATCCCCATCGCGCCCAGCGCTGGTTCCGCAAGCGGATGGTGGAGTTCCGGCTGGATTCGCCCGGTCCCATCGGCGCCTGCCACCATCAGAAGGTCGTGGTGATCGACGACAAGATCGCCTTCTGCGGCGGGGGCGACATCTCGACCGACCGCTGGGATTCCGACGAGCATCTGGACGGCGATCCGCGTCGCGCCCTGCCCAGCGGCGTGATCTGCAAGGCGCGTCACGAGGTGATGTCGGTGATGGACGGCCCGGCGGCGCGGGCGCTGGGCGATCTGGCGCGCGAACGCTGGTTCAAGGCCACCTGGGAGCGCACCATCCCCGACGAGGTCGAGGGCGATCCTTGGCCCGACGGGGTTCCGGTGCAGATGACCGACGTGCCGGTCGGCATCGCCCGCACCGAGCCCAAATGGGGCGGACGGCGCGAGGTGCGCGAGAGCGAGGCCCTGCATCTGGAATCGATCCGACGCGCCAGACGGCTGATCTATCTGGAGAACCAGTATTTCACCTCGCCCGTGATCGCAGCGGCGCTGGCCCAGCGTCTGGCCGAACCGGACGGGCCGCAGATCGTCGTCGTCTCCACGGCCAAGAGCCCCAGCTGGTTCGACAGCCTGACGATGGACACCGCGCGCGCCGAGGTGCTGTATCGGCTGGAGCAGGCGGACAAATACAATCGGTTCTTCGCCTTCGCGCCCCTGACCGAGGACGGCGACCGGATCATCGTCCACGCCAAGATGTCTATCATCGACGACCGGCTGCTGCGGATCGGCTCGACCAATCTGAACAATCGGTCGATGGGGCTGGACACCGAATGCGACATCGCCGCCGAGCCGACCGATGCGGCGGGTCGTGCGGTCATCACCGCCCATCGCCACCGCACCATCGCCCACTGGCTGGGCGTGGCGACCGAGGACTATGCGGCGGTGGAGGGGGTGTTCGGCTCGGTCGGTCAGGCGATCTGCAGCTTCGAGACGGATCGGCTGAAGCCGTTGGGCTCGGACCCGCCGACGCGCATCCAGCGGATGTTCGCGGAGTGGCAGCTGGGTGATCCCACATCCTCGACCGACGCCTGGCGACCGTGGAAACGACTGAACCGCTCGCACCGCACGCGACCGGCGTCCGAAGGCGGTCAGGCGCCGGGCTGAACCACGTCGAAATCGACGATGAGCGGCAAATGGTCCGACGCCACCCGCGCGAGGGGCGAAAAGGCCGAGCGCACCGCGCGGATGCGAATGTGCGGGCTGACGAAACAGTGGTCGATGCGGATGGCGGGAAAGGCCGAGGGGAAGGTCTTCACGCTGGGCTTCAGCCCCAGCTGACGCTGGCAATCCTCAAGACTGCGGCACAGGGTCTGATAGGGGCGGGTGATCGAGGTGGCGTTGAAGTCGCCCGCCAGCAGCGTCGGGCCTGTGCAGCCGCCCAGCCAGCCCGAACCCGCCAGCGCTGCGGCCTGTAACCGCTGCTCGCGCGGCACCAGACCCAGATGGGTGTTGAACACGTTCAGGGCCACGCCGTCGATCTGGATCTCGGACCAGATGGCTCCGCGCGGCTCCAGCCCCGGAATGCCGGCGACGGTCGGCAGGCTGTCGGCGCGGATCAGTCGTTCCGGGTGCGCCGTCAGGATGGCGTCGCCATACTGTTCGGCCTCGATCCGCATCGCCGGATGAAAGCGCGAGGTCATGACCAGACCGTCGGCGATGGCGCGGGCCTGATCCACGCCGTTGGTGCGCGAACGCCCGACATCCAGCTCCTGCAGGCAGACGATGTCCGGCTCGTATTCGCCGATGACGGCGACGATGCGCTCGACGTCCAGCCGGCGGTCTGTGCCGACGCAGCGGTGGACATTGTAGGTGAGAAGGCGGGGCATGGCGTGGGAATGTCGTCTGGCTTCGACCGTGGGCTAGGCCTTGTGGTCCTCGATTGCGACCCCGATACGACGATTCACAGCAGGATCAGATGATCCGGCAACTCATTGGGGTTGTCCGCGCGCGGCGGGAAATGCCGGGCCAGCATCTGGCCGCACAGGCCGATGGCGGCGGAAAAGCCTTCGACGGGCTTGTCGGCGCGCAACTCTCGGGTCAATGCGGCGACGGCCTGGGCCCAGGCGCCTTCCTCCACCTTGGCGTGGATGCCTTCGTCGGCGATCAGCTCGACCTGATGTTCGTCCAAGGCGGCGAAGATCAGGACGCCGGTGCGTTCGCGCGTCACATGGACGCCGTGGGCCAGGAACTGCTGCAGGGCCGCCTTTCGCACCCGGCCGCGCCGCACGCCGGCGGGCGTCGCCAGACGACGCAGCGCCGGAATCCGCGTCAGCAGGAAGACGCCGACGAACACCACCGCCTGGGACAGGGCGTAAATCGCCAGGGCCTGTCCGGTGCTCGCCGCCTCGGCCGCCTGATGCGCCGCCTCCCATCCGCCGACGGGCCAGCGCAGGTCCAGAACGAGGGGGACGAAGACGATGGGCGCGATCAGGGCGGCGCCGGCCGCCCACGCCAGACTGACGTCCAGATAGGACGAGACCCGCCGCGACACGACGCAGAAGATTTCGCCCGAGGTCTGTTCTTCGGCGCCGGCGATGGCCTCTGCGATGCGGGTGCGGTCGCTGTCCGAGATCTGCATCACCATCCTCCCGATGCTCCGCCGCCGCCGAACCCGCCGCCGCCGCCGCCGAAACCGCCCCCGCCTCCGAACCCGCCGCCTCCGCCGCCGCCCCAGTCGCCGCCGTCCCGGCCCGAGTTGCGCAGCGCCTCTGACGCGGCCCACAGCAGGACCGAGCCTACGCCGCTGCGCCGCCCGCGACCCGAGCGTGCGGCGGCCATGAACATGAACAGGAAGATCAGCGCCACGATCATCAGGGGCGCGATCGATCCGCCCTTATGCGTCGTCTGCTGGTCGGCGACGGCCTTGGCGCGGGCCTGGGCCTCGGCCGGGTCCAGCGAAAGCTGGGCGATCAGGGCGTCCACGCCCTTGACCACGCCGGTCTTGTAATCGCCGTCGCGGAAGGACGGCAGGATGTCGTCTCGGATGACCTGGGACGAGAAGGCGTCCGTCAGGATCGGCTCCAGCCCATAGCCGACCTCGACCCGGACCTTGCGCTCATTGGGCGCGACGATCAGCAGCGCGCCGTTGTCGTTTTCCTTCTGACCGATGCCCCAGGCGCGACCCAGCTGATAGCCGTAGTCCTCGATCTCCTGGTCCTGAAGGCTGCTGACGGTGACGACGACCAGCTGATCGCTGGTCGCGGCCTCAAGCGCCGCCAGCTTTTCGGTCAGGGCCTGTTCGGTCGCGGGATCGAGCAGACCCGCCTGATCGACCACGCGGCCGGTCAGGGGTGGAAACGCGATCCTGGACTGCGCCATCGCCGGAACGGCGAACAGCAGGACGACGGCCAGGCCGATCAGCCAGGCGGCGACGCCGGTCGGACGTCGCCCCGGCGCGTGAGGGCGTGTCACTGGGCCGGCGGGGTGGAACCGGGCGCGACGGCGGGCGCGCCGCCGCCGGGCGCGGAGGCGTTGGACGGCGGGGCGTTCAGGTTGAAGTTGACCTGCGGCGCCGACTGGGCGGAGGCGGTGGCGGTGAACAGCTGCATGGGCTTGGAACCGCCGTGCAGAGTCTTGGCCCAGATCACCTGCGGGAAGGTGCGCAGGGTGGTGTTATAGTCGCGCACGGCCTCGTTATAGTCGCGGCGGGCGATCTGGATGCGGTTCTCGGTGCCTTCCAGCTGCGACTGCAGCGTCAGGAAGTTCTGGTTGGCCTGAAGCTGGGGATAGGCTTCCACCGTGACCAGCAGGCGCGACAGGGCGCCGGACAGCTGGCCTTGGGCCTCCTGATACTGCTGGAAGGCTTGAGGGTTGTTCAGGTCGCTGGCCGAGACGTTGACCGAGGTGGCGCGGGCGCGGGCGTTGATCACGTCCGTCAGGGTGGTGCGCTCCTGGATCGCCGCGCCCTGGACGGTGGCGACCAGATTGGGAACCAGATCGGCGCGGCGCTGATACTGGCTCTGCACGTCGGCCCAGGCGGCCTCGGCGCGCTCCTGCTTGGTCGGAATGGTGTTGTAGCCGCAACCGGCGGCCGCAGGCGTGATCAGAAGGACGGCGCCGACGGCGAGCGCGCGAGCGTTGAGGCGGACCATGACATCTCCCTGTCGGCGACGATCGCCGTTGGGCCGAATATCGGCCCGCCGCGACAATGCATCAAGCGCCCAATGGCTCCGGTTCGATATTGTTGATGCGGCAGGCGGCCGAATAGGTGTTTGCCAGCAGACAGGCGATGGTCATGGGGCCGACGCCGCCGGGAACCGGGGTCAGGCGGCCGGCGACCTCCACGGCCGTCTTGGCCACATCGCCGACGACGCGGGTCTTGCCCTCGGCGGCCTTGACCGGATCGGCGGACGGCACGCGGTTGATGCCGACGTCGATGACCGTGGCGCCGGGCTTGATCCAGTCGTTTCGGATCATCTCGGGCCGTCCGACCGCCGCCACCAGAATATCGGCCTCGCGGCAGACGGCCGGCAGGTCGCGGGTGCGCGAATGGGCGATGGTGACGGTGCAGCTTTCACCCAGCAGCAGTTGCGCCATCGGCTTGCCCACGATGTTGGATCGGCCCACCACGACCGCGTTCAGGCCCGACAGATCGCCCAGCTGATCCTTCAGCAGCATCAGACAGCCCAGCGGCGTGCAGGGCACAAGGCCCGGCAGACCCACGGCCAGGCGACCGGCGTTGACGACGTGGAACCCGTCCACGTCCTTGTCCGGGGCGATGGCGTCCAGCACCACGGTCGCGTCGATGTAGGCAGGCAGGGGCAGTTGAACCAGAATGCCGTGGATGCCCGCATCGGCGTTCAACTGGGCGATCAAGGCCAGAAGCTCGGCCTGGCTGGTCGTCTCGGCCAGACGATGGGTGTCGGATCGCATACCGGCGCGCAGGGTCGTCTCGCCCTTGTTGCGGACATAGATCTGGCTGGCGGGGTCCTCGCCGACGATGACGACCGCCAGACCGGGTTTGACGCCGTGATCCGCCTCAAGGCGCTCGACGGCGGCGGCGACGCGCTGGACCAGCGTTGCGGAAAAGGCCTTGCCGTCGATCAGGGTCGCGGACTGGGGTTCGACCGACATGGCGGCTCCGTCTGGCGGGAAATTTCAGGATGGCGGCGATTTACAGCCGCGGCGGTTCGTCGTCTATGATCCCGGTCCAAAGCTGGAGAAATTCATGAGCCGTCCCTCGCTCGCCGCCGCCGTCAGCCTGATCGCCCTGATCGGAGCCGCAGGTCACGCCCTGGCGCAGGAGGCCCAACCCCTGCGGATCGGCGCCAGCGTCAACGGCGCCCTGACGGACGGCGACGCCAGGGCGGCGGACGACGAATATCGCTACGACGACTATCGGTTCCAGGCTCGGGCCGGCCAGCGTCTGGAGGCCGTTCTGCGCTCCGATGCGTTTGACGCCTATCTGGAGGTCTATGCCGACGGCGCAACGGGCGACGCCCTGGCCCAGGACGACGACGGTCTGGGCGACGGCACCAACGCCCGCCTGCGTTTCACGCCCGAACGGGACGGCGTCTATGTGTTGAGGGCGCGCACGCTCAGCGGACTGGACGGCGGCGACTATCGGCTGTCGCTGCAGGAGCGCCCGCCCGCACCGCGCGCCCCGCGCCCGACCGGCATTCGCGTCGGTTCGACCGTCAGCGGCGAGCTGACGGACCGCGATCCCGAGCAGGAGGACGGCGGCCGCTACGATGCCTACGCCTTCCGCGCAAACGCGGGCGACCGTTTCGTCATCACCCTGGATTCCAGCGACATCGATCCCCTGGTGCGGGTCGGCCGGATGAACGGGCCGGACTTCACCGAGATCGCCAACAACGACGATGCGGCGGGCGGCGGGCTGAACTCGCGCCTGATCTTCACGGCCCCGTCGGCGGGCGAATACATCATCCGCGCCACCGGCATAGACGAGCGGCTGGGGCGTTATGAGCTGGGTCTCGCCGAGGCGCCGCCCGCTCCGCCGTCCAAGCCGATCGCGGTCGGCGACGATGTGAAGGGCGAACTGAACGCACAAAGCGCCACGAACGACGCCGGCCAGCGCGCCGACACCTATCGCTTCACCGGAACCGCCGGCCAGCGCATCGCCATCGAGATGAAGTCCAGCGAGTTCGACACCTATCTGACGCTGCGCCGCGCCTCGGACGGGACGACGGTGGCGGAAGACGACGACGGCGCGGGCTCGGGCACCGATTCGCGCATCGGCCGCACCCTGGACGCCGATGGCGACTACATCATCGAAGCCCGCGGTTTCGGCGACGAGGCCGAGGGCGACTATACCTTGAAGCTGACGGAGACGGCCCCGCCGCCGCCGCCCACGCCCGCCGTCTTCGGCCAGACCGCAGAGGGCGAGATCACCGATGCGGACCCGCAGGGCGACGACGGCAAACACTATCACGCCTATACGTTCAGCGGGACCAAGGGCCAGCGGGTCCAGGCGATCCTGCGTTCGGGCGACTTCGACGCCTATCTGGAGATCGGCAAGGCGGGCGAGGACTTCGAGGTTCTGGCCAGCGACGACGACGGCCTGGCCGAGGGCACGGATTCGCGCCTGACCTTCACCCTGCCGGACGACGGCGATTACGTCGTGCGCGCCATGCCGCTGAGCGGCGACGGCAAGGGCCTGTATTCCTTCGAACTGTCGGATCGCGGGCCGGAGCCCAAGCCCGGCAGCCTGCTGGTCGGTTCGACCGTGCGCGGAGTGTTGAAGGCGGCGTCGGCCATGACGGACGAAGGCGCCTATTTCGACGCCTATCGCTTCCAGGCCAAGAAGGATGAGAAGCTACGGCTGACCATGGTGTCCAACGCCTTCGATTCCTTCATCGATCTGGGCCGACAGGACGATGACGGCGATTTCTCCAGCCTGGCGACGGACGACGACGGCCTGTCGGACGCCCATGCCAAGCTGGATTGGACCGCGCCGGACGACGGTTGGTATGTCGTGCGCGCCCGCGCCTATGGCCCGAACCAGACGGGCGCCTACGCCCTGACGGTCGAACGCCAGCCCGCCGCCAGCACGCGCAGCGGCGAGGCGCGGAGCCAGACGTCGTCCCAGTAATCCGCATGAGCGACGCCGCCCCGCCCGATCGGAAGGACCAGCATCTGGACGTCGTTCTGGCGGGGCGGGGGCGTCATGCGCGAGAAGCCGGTTTCGACCGCGTGCATTTCGTGCATGAGGCCCTGCCGGACCTCGACCACGACAAGATCGACCTGGGCGCCGACTTCCTGGGACGGCGGCTGAAGGCGCCCCTGCTGATCAGCGCCATGACCGGCGGCCCCAGTCGGGCCGAGGCGATCAACGCCCGTCTGGCCGAGGCGGCCCAGCATCTGGGCGTCGCCCTGGCGGTGGGATCGCAGCGGGCCGCGATCGAGGGCGGGGCCGAAGCCGGTCTGGACCGGACGCTGCGTCGCCGCGCGCCCGACACGGTGATCCTGTCCAACATCGGCGCGGCCCAGCTGACGCGCGGCTTCGGCCCGGACGAGGCGCGGCGAGCCATGGACATGATCGACGCCGACGCCCTGGTCGTTCACCTGAACCCGCTGCAGGAGGCGTGTCAGCCCGAGGGCGATCGCGATTGGTGGGGCGTGGGCGCGGCGCTGGAGGCTTTGATCCTGAAGCTTGAGGCGCCGGTCGTGGTGAAGGAAACCGGCGCGGGCCTGTCCGGCCGCACCGCCCGGCGGCTGATCGACATGGGCGCGGCGGCGGTGGACGTCGCGGGCGCGGGCGGGACCAACTGGGCGCTGGTGGAGGGCGAGCGGGCGTCGGACCCGTTGGACAAGGCCCACGCCGCCGCCTTCTCCGACTGGGGCGCGCCGACCGCCCAGGCCCTCGTCGACGTCCGTCGCGCCTGCCCGGAAGCCGTCATCATCGGTTCCGGCGGCGTCCGCGACGGGGTGGATGCGGCCAAGGCGATTCGGCTGGGCGCCGATCTGGTGGGGCAGGCGGCGGGCGTCCTGGCGGCGGCCGCGACCTCGACCGAGGCGGTGATCGCACATTTTCAGCAGGTGATGCGCCAGCTGCGAACCGTCTGTTTCTGCACCGACTCCGCCAATCTGGCGGCGCTGCGCCGGGCGCCTCTGCGACCCTTCGACTGATCGCCGGCGGTTGCCAAGCGCGCGCCCGGTCGTGTAGAGCGCCGCCTCCTGTTGGGGAGTAGCTTCCGGCGTCGCATCGTCGGGATCGCGTCAACACACTCGCGCCTCGGCGCGTGGCGCGATCAGCGGATCACCGCCTAGCGAGACCAGCGCGTTCCACCGCCGCACCGGCCGGCGAGGGGACCGCTGTCGCCTGCCCGGTGGAGTCTGTTCGCATGACCCCAGGAACCATCGCCGTCCTGTCCCTCAGCATGTCCACGGACGCCTTCGCGGCCGCCGTGGGGCGAGGGGCGTCTCACCGACCGACCGTGCCGGCCGCCATCAAGGCCGGTCTGGTGTTCGGCGTGATCGAGGCCATCACCCCACTGATCGGCTGGGGGTTGGGCCTCATCGCCGCCGGCCTGGTCGAGAAGATCGATCACTGGATCGCCTTCACCCTGCTGCTGATCGTCGGCGGCAAGATGATCTGGGAAGGCGCCAAGCCGCGCGACGCCGACGAGGACGCCGCACCCCGCCGCTCCGGCCCCTGGGCCCTGATCGCCACCGCCGTCGGCACCAGCATCGATGCGGCGGCCATCGGCGTGGGTCTGGCCTTCATCGGCGCCAACATCTGGGTGATCGCCGCCTCGATCGGCTGCACCACCTTCATCCTGACCACCTTCGGCATGCTGATCGGCCGGGTCGTGGGCCAGAAGTTCGGCAAGGCGGCCGAGATCGTGGGCGGCGTCGCCCTGATCGGCCTGGGCACGATGATCCTCCTGGAGCACTTGGGCGTGCTGGCCGGCTGATCTCAGGCGGACGGCAGCAGGTCGCTCGCAAAGGCCCGATAACGACCCGCCCGAACGCCGTCCGTCGCGCGAGCGATGTCGGGGGCGAAATAGTGGTCGCTGGCATAGGGAGCGGCGGCCTCGCGCACGATGGCGAAGACCTGCTCCAGCGCCGGCGAACTGGTCAGGGGACGATGGAATTCGATCCCCTGCGCCGCCGACAGCAGTTCGATGCTCACGACCGTCGCCGCATTCTCGGCCATGTCCAGCAGGCGGCGCGCGCCGTGGGTGGCCATGCTGACATGGTCTTCCTGATTGGCGCTGGTCGGGACCGTGTCCACGCTGCACGGATGGGCGATCATGCGGTTTTCGGCGATCAGGGCGGCGGCCGTGACCTGGGCGATCATGAAGCCGGAGTTCAGGCCGCTCTCCTTGACCAGAAACGCCGGCAGTTCGCTCATCTTCGGATCGACCAGGATGGCGGTGCGGCGCTCGGAGATATTGCCGATCTCGCACAGCGCCATGGCGATCTGATCCGCTGCGAAAGCAACGGGTTCGGCGTGGAAGTTGCCGCCCGAGATCACGTCGCCGTCCTCGATGAAGACCAGCGGGTTGTCGGTCACGGCGTTGGCCTCGCGCTCAAGCGTCGCGGCGGCGGTCTTCAGCACGTCCAGCACCGCGCCCATGACCTGAGGCTGGCAGCGCAGGGAATAGGGGTCCTGCACCTTGGCGCAGTCGTCGCGGTGGCTGTCGCGAATGGCCGAACCGTCGATCAGGGCGCGTAGCCGGGCGGCCACGGCGATCTGGCCAGGCTGTCCGCGCAGGGCGTGGATGCGCGGATCGAACGGGGCGTCGGACCCCTTCAGCGCATCGACCGACAGTGCGCCCGCCGCCATGCCTGCCGCGAACACGGCCTCGGCCGCGAACAGGCCGGCCAGAGCCAGCGCGGTCGAACACTGGGTGCCGTTCAACAGGGCCAGACCTTCCTTCGGTCCCAGCGTCAGCGGCGACAAACCAACGCGCGCCAATGCCGCCTCGGCCTCCAGCGTCCGCTCGCCCGCCCGCGCCTCGCCCACGCCGATCAGGATGCAGGACATATGGGCCAGGGGCGCCAGGTCGCCGGACGCCCCGACCGACCCCTTGGATGGAATGCAGGGCAGGATGTCGGCGTTGACCAGGGCGATCAGGGCCTCCAGCGTCTCGCGCCGAATGCCAGAGGCGCCCCGCGACAAGGAGGCGATCTTCAGGACCATCAACAGCCGCGTCACCCCGTCGGGTAACGACGGGCCGACCCCGCAGGCGTGGCTCAGCACCAGATTCTTCTGAAGCGTCTCAAGGTCTTGAGGCGCGATGCTGGTGTTGGCCAGCAGGCCGAAACCCGTGTTTACCCCATAGACGGTGCGGCCTTCCGCGACGATGGCCGCTACGGTCGCCGCGCCCTTTTCAACGTCGGCCCAGGCGGCGGGGGTGATCGTCACCGTCACGGGGCCGTCCAGCACGGCGCGTAGCTGGGACAGGGGCAGGGGCGCGTCGCCGAGGGTCAGGGTGGTCATCGTCAGGCCTTCAGGCTGGGCAGGTTCAGTTCGTGTTCGCGGGCGGCGGCGCGGGCGATGTCGTACCCCGCATCGGCATGGCGCATGACGCCCGTGGCCGGGTCGTTCCACAGGACGCGCTCAAGCCGCCGGGCGGCCTCCGGCGTGCCGTCGGCGACGATGACGACGCCCGAATGCTGGGAATAGCCCATGCCGACCCCGCCGCCGTGATGCAGCGACACCCAGGACGCGCCCGACGCCGTGTTCAACAGGGCGTTCAGCAAGGGCCAGTCGCTGACCGCGTCCGATCCGTCCATCATGGCCTCCGTCTCGCGGTTCGGACTGGCGACCGAGCCGGAATCCAGATGGTCGCGGCCGATGACGATGGGGCCGGACAGTTCGCCGGACGCCACCATCGCGTTGAACATCAGACCCGCGCGGTGGCGGTCCCCCAAGCCGATCCAGCAGATGCGGGCGGGCAGACCCTGGAAGGCAATCCGCTCGCCCGCCATGTCCAGCCAGCGATGCAGGCCCGCATTGTCTGGGAACAGACGCTTCATCGCCGCGTCGGTCTTGCGAATGTCTTCGGGATCGCCGGTCAGGGCGGCCCAGCGGAACGGCCCGACGCCCCGGCAGAACAGCGGGCGGATATAGGCGGGCACGAAACCGGGGAAGTCGAAGGCGTTCGTCACCCCTTCGTCGAAGGCGACCTGGCGGATGTTGTTGCCGTAATCGACCACCGGAACGCCCGCCGACTGGAAGTCCAGCATGGCCTGCACATGGGCGACGATGGATTTGCGCGCCGCCGCCGCAACCGAGGCCGGATCGCTGACGCGCCGATCTTCCCAATCCGCCACGGTCCAGCCGGAGGGCAGATAGCCGTTGACCAGATCATGGGCGCTGGTCTGATCCGTCACCAGATCGGGGCGGGCGCCGCGCTTCACCAGTTCAGGCAGAACATCGGCTGCATTTCCCAACAGGCCGACGGATATGGGTTTTCCGGTTTTCTTGGCCTGCTGGATCAGGGCCAGCGCCTCGTCCAGCGTTTCGGCCATGACGTCGAGATAGCGGGTCTTCAGCCGCATCTCGATCCGGCTACGCTGGCATTCGATCGCCAGACACGATGCACCGGCCATGGTCGCCGCCAGCGTCTGGGCGCCGCCCATGCCGCCCAGCCCCGCCGTCAAGATCCATTTGCCGGACCAGTCGCCGCCGTGGTGCTGGCGCCCGGCCTCCATGAAGGTTTCGTAGGTGCCCTGCACGATGCCCTGGGTGCCGATGTAGATCCACGATCCGGCCGTCATCTGGCCGTACATCATCAGCCCCTTGCGATCGAGTTCGCCGAAATGCTCCCAGGTCGCCCACTTCGGCACCAGGTTGGAGTTGGCGATCAGCACGCGCGGCGCATCGACATGGGTGCGGAAGACGCCGACCGGCTTGCCCGACTGGACCAGCAGGGTTTCGTCCGGTTCCAGCGCGCGCAGGGTTTCCACGATACGGTCGAACGCGGCCCAGTCGCGCGCCGCTTTGCCGATGCCGCCATAGACGACCAGATCCTGCGGTCGCTCGGCGACCTCGGGGTCCAGATTGTTCATCAGCATCCGCAGGGCGGCCTCGGCGGCCCAGGTCCTGGCGGTCATGTCCGGCCCGCGCGGGCTGCGGACGATACGGGTGTTCGGCGTGTTCATCTCTGGCTTTCTGCGAAGGCGATGCAGGCGCCGAGGACGCGGCGCAGATGGCCCCGCATCGCCTCCGCCTGCTCGGGTCGATAGGGGCTGGGCCAGTTGTCGGGCGACACCGACCCGGCGGGGTCGGCCATATAGCCCCGGTCGGCCAGCTCCATCTGGATGGCGTGTATCCCCGCGCCGGGCCGCCCATAGTGGCGCGTGGTCCAGCCGCCCTTGAACCGGCCGTTGACGATCAGGCTGGAGCCGCTGATGGCGCAGGCGGCCTCGACGCCTTGCGTCAGTTCGGGCGCGCAGGTCGCCCCGTCGTTGTCGCCGATGTTGAACTGGGGCAGTTCGCCCTCAAACAGGCGCGGCACGACCGAGCGGATCGAATGGGCGTCATAGAGAACGACCGGGCCGCGCGCGATCAGCCGATCCAGCTGGCTTTGCAAAGCGGCGTGATAGGGATCGAACCAGGTGGCGCGCCGCTCCGCGATCTCGTCCGCGTCGGGCGCCTGCCTCTCGCGATACAGCGGTTCGCCATCGAAGGTCTCGGTCGGGCAAAGCCCCGTCGTCGTCATGCCGGGATAGAGGGACGCGCCGGACGGGTCGCGGTTCACGTCGATGACGCTGCGCGAGATCGCCGTCCGCACCACGGTCGCGCCCATGTCGGCGGCGAAGTCGTAGAGCCGGTCCACCCACCAATCCGCGTCCTTGCGCGCCAGCCAGGGCGAGGTCATCCGCGCCTCGATCTCGGGCGGAATCCCGGTTCCGGTGTGCGGTAGGCCGATCACCAGCGGCGCCGAACCCTCTTGGATGGTCAGCCAGTCCTTCATCCGCTTCAGCCTCCCTCGCCAAATCGATCCGTCGTGGTATGTCTAGACATATTGATCGTAGAGACGCGGACCTGTCCAGTGACCCCTGAAGCGCACCCTGTGGATCGCAGCCTCTGGTTCCAGGCCGCCCTGCTGCCGGACGGCTGGGCGACAGGGGTGCGGATCGGGCTGGCGAACGGACGGATCGCCACGCTGGAAACCGGCGTCGAGCGGGCGCCGGGCGAAGCGGATCAGGGCGTCGCTCTGCCCGGCATGACCAATTTGCACAGCCACGCCTTCCAGCGGGCGATGGCGGGTCTGACCGAGGCGCGCGGGCCGTCGGACGACGACTTCTGGACCTGGCGGGCGCTGATGTATCGCTTTCTGGACCGAGGCGGGCCGGAGGAGATCGAGGCCATCACCGCCCTGGCCTTCATGGAAATGCTGGAGGGCGGCTTCACCCAGGTCTGCGAGTTTCACTATCTGCATAACGATCCGTCGGGCGCGGCCTATGCCGACATCGCCGAGATCGCCGGTCGGGTCGTGGCGGCGACCCGGACGACGGGGATCGGCCTGACCCTGCTGCCGGTCTTCTACGCCCACGCCGGTTTCGGCGGCCAACCGCCCGCCCACGGCCAGCGGCGGTTCGTCACCGATCTGGACGGGTTCGCCGATCTGACGGCGCGTTGCCGCGCCCTGGTCGCCGGGCTGGACGGCGCCGTGGTCGGCGTGGCGCCCCACAGCCTGCGCGCCATCTCTCCCGACGAACTGGCGATGATGCCGGCGCTGGCGGGCGATGGGCCGATCCACATTCACGTCTCGGAACAGACCAGGGAGGTCGAGGACTGTCTGGACTGGTCCGGGGCGCGGCCGGTGGAATGGCTGCTGGCCAATGCGCCGGTCGATCCGCGCTGGTGCCTGATCCATTCGACCCATGTGACCGAGGCGGAGTGGCGCGGGATCGTGGATCGCGGCGCCGTGGTCGGCCTGTGTCCGATCACCGAGGCCAATCTGGGCGACGGCGTCTTTCCCGCCGTCGATTTCGCCCAGGCCGGCGGACGGTTCGGCATCGGCACGGATTCCAACGTCCAGATCGGCGCAGCGGAAGAACTGCGGATGCTGGAATACAGCCAGCGGCTGGCGCGGCGGGGCCGGGCGGTCATGGCCGATCCGCAGCGATCGACGGGCCGCGCCCTCCATGACCGCGCCCTGGCGGGCGGGGCGCAGGCGGGCGGGGCGGCGGCGGTTCTGGTCGTGGGCGGCTGGGCCGACATCGTGGCGCTGGATGTCGAGGGGATCGCCTTCGCCGGACGCGCGGGCGATGCGGTTCTGGACAGCTGGATCTTCGGCGCACCGCGATCCGGCCCGATCCGTTCGGTCTGGCGGGCGGGGCGCGAGGTGGTGACGAACGGCCGCCATATCGCCCGCGACGCCATTCAGGCGCGTTACCGCCAGGCCCTGCTGCGGGTGCTGGGCGAGGCGACGGCATGACGCTGCACCAGCGCATCTACGCCGATCTGGAGCGCCGCATCCTGTCCGGCGAGCTGTCGCCCGGCGACCGCATTCCGTTCGAACACGAGTTGACCGACACCTATCGCTGCTCGCGCATGACGGTGTCCAAGGCGATTTCTGAACTGGCGGGACGGGGGCTGGTGACGCGCCGCCGCCGCGCCGGCACCTTCGTCGCCCAGCCCAAGGCCCACGCCGCCGTCCTGTCCATTCCCGACCTGCAGGCCGAGGTGGCGGCGAGGGGACAGGCCTATGGCTATGCGCTGTTGGATCGCGTGGAACGTGACGCACGCGACGACGACGAGACCGAACTGGCCGCCGGAGGCCGGTTGCTGGACCTGACCTGTCTTCACAGCGCGGACGGAACGCCCTTGGCGCTGGAGCATCGGTTGATCGCGCTGGCCGCCGCGCCTCAGGCGGTCGATGTGGATTTTCAGACGCTTGCGCCGGGCGGCTGGCTTCTGACCTCAGAACCCTGGACCGAGGCCGAGAACCGGATTTCCGCCATTGAGGCGGACCCGACCGCCGCGCGCCTTCTGGGCCTGAAGCTTGACGCCGCCTGTCTGTGCGTCGAGCGGCGGACGTGGCGGGACGGGCAGGGGGTGACGCGGGTGTGGCAGACCTTCCCCGGCGACCGCTACGATCTGGTCGCGCGCTTTTCGCCCGGCCATATGAAGGACATCCGCCGATGAAGGCCGACTGCCTGCTGATCGACTGTCACGTCGCCACCCTGGTCGAGGGCGCGGCGCTCTATGGCGCCATCACCGACGCGGCGGTCGTGATCGCGAACGGCCGCATCGCCTGGGTCGGATCGCGCGCCGATCTGCCGGCCGTGGAGGGCGCCCAGGTCGAGCGGCTGGACGGACGCTGGATCACGCCCGGACTGATCGACTGTCACACCCATCTGGTGTTCGGCGGGGACCGTTCTGCCGAGTTCGAGCAGCGGCTGGGCGGCGCGAACTATGAGCAGATCGCCCGCGCCGGCGGCGGCATCGTCTCCTCGGTCAAGGCGACGCGGGCGGCGTCCGAAGACGACCTGTTCGCCTCGGCCATGGGCCGGCTGGCCGGTCTGAAGGCGACCGGCGTGACCACGGTCGAGATCAAGTCCGGCTATGGGCTGGATCGCGAAACCGAGCTGAAGATGCTGCGCGTCGCCCGCCGCATCGGCCGCGAGGGCGGGGTGCGCGTCCGAACCAGCTATCTGGGCCTGCACGCCGTGCCGCCCGAATATCGCGACGACCGCGCCGCCTACGTCGATCTGGCCATCGACGACATCCTGCCGGCCGCCCATGCCGAGGGCCTGGTCGATGCGGTCGACGCCTATTGCGAGCCCATCGCCTTTTCCACCGAGGAGGTTTCGCGACTGTTCGACAGGGCGCGCGCGCTGGGCCTGCCGGTCAAGCTGCACGCCGATCAGCTGTCGAACGGCGGCGGGGCGGCGCTGGCGGCGCGTCATCGGGCGCTGTCCGCCGATCACATCGAACATGCGACCGAGGAAGGCGTCGCCGCCATGGCCACCGCCGGCGTCGTGGCCGTCCTGCTGCCCGGCGCCTATCTGATGCTGCGCGAGACCCAGGCGCCGCCCGTCGATCTGCTGCGCCGTCATGGGGTGCGAATGGCCGTCGCCACCGACTGCAATCCCGGCACCTCGCCGGTCGCCTCCATGACCGCCGCGCTGAACCTGGCCTGCGTCCAGTTCCGCCTGACGCCGGAAGAGGCCCTGGCCGGCGCGACGCGAGAGGCCGCCCGCGCGCTGGGGATGCTGGATCAGGTCGGAACCCTCGAACCCGGCAAGGCCGCCGATCTGGCGATCTGGGACATCTCCCGCCCGGCCGAGCTTTGCTATTGGCTGGGCAAGCCGCTGCATCATGCGACCTATGTGGACGGACGGCTCGCATAGGTTGCGTTTCGCTGTGAGGTAACTTTAGATTGTCTGCATGCTCGCAGAACAATCAGACGATGTGGACGCCTTCATCGCCCACTGGTCCGCCGCGCCGATCAGCGAGCGCGCCCATTATCAGACCTTCATCATCCAGCTTTGCCGACTGATCGGCGCCCCGGCCCCCGATGACGAGCGGGCGGGGGACCTGGACTACTGTTTCGAACGCCCCATCCAGTTTCGTCACGACAACGGACTGACGACGACGGGCTGGATCGATTGCGCCAGACGCGGCTGCTTCGTTCTGGAGGCCAAGCAGTCGCGCAAGCGTCGGGACGGCGGCCCGCTGGACCCGGCCGCGCAACTTGCGCGGCTGAACAGACCCGCCGCCAGATCGCGTGCGCCGTCACAACAGGCGCTGGATCGCGTCATGCGCATCGCCAAACGCCAGGCGGAAAACTACGCCAAGGCGCTGGATGAATGGCCGCCGTTCCTGATCACCGTGGATGTCGGCCGGTCGATCGAGCTGTGGTCCGACTTCGCGCGACAGGGCAAGATCTATGCGCCGTTTCCCGACCGCGCGGGCCATCGCATCGCCCTGGACCAGCTGCGCTCGCCCGAGGTGCGCGAGCGGCTGCGTCGGGTCTGGACCGATCCGATGTCGCTGGACCCGGCCGCCCGATCCGCCGAGGTCACGACCGACATCGCGACGTCGCTCGCCTGGCTGGTCAAGTCGATCAACGGCCGGCGCCAGCAGGGCCTGGGGCGGGTGGAGCGCGCGGCCCAGGCCGCCAAGACGGCCCGGTTCGTCATGCAGTGCATCTTCGCCATGTTCGCCGACAGCATCAAACTGATCGAACAGCGCAGCTTTCTGACCCTGCTTGAAAGCCATCGCGGCACGGCCGATCAGTTTCACGAGGGCGCGCGCGAACTGTTCAACACCATGGATCAGGGCGGCTATTGCGTCGCGACCCGGCAACGCATCCGTCGCTTCAACGGCGGCCTCTACCAGACGGTCGAGACGCTTCCGATCACCGAGGAGGAGCTGTCGGCCCTGATCGCGGCGGCGAAATGCGACTGGACCGATGTGGAGCCGGCCATCTTCGGGACGCTGTTGGAACAGGCGCTCGATCCGGCGGAACGGGCGGAGCTGGGCGCCCATTATACGCCGCGCGCCTATGTCGAGCGGTTGATCGAGCCGACGATCATGGAGCCGCTGCGCGCGGAATGGGAGGCCGTCGAGGGCGAGGCGTTCGCCGACTTCATGCAGGGCGATGGCGTGAAGGCGCGTCGCCGCATTCATGCCTTCCACGAGCGCCTGTGCAAGACGCGCGTCCTGGACCCGGCCTGCGGCACCGGCAACTTCCTCTATGTCGCCATGCGGATGATGAAGGATCTGGAGGAAGAGGTGTTCGGCGCCCTGGGCGAAATGGGCGAACACCAGGGCGTTCTGGCCTTCCAAGGACAGGTCGTCAGCCCGGAGCAGTTCTATGGCGTCGAGAAGAACGCCAACGCCGCCTGGATCGCCGAGATGGTGATGTGGATCGGCTATCTGCAATGGTATTTCAAGGCGACGGGCGGCGCGTCGCCTTCCGAGCCGATCCTGAAGAACTTTCGCACGATCCGACACGCGGACGCCCTGTTGGAATGGGCGCGCATGGAGACGGCGCCGGGACGGTCGGCGGGCGGGCGCGAGGCCGAAACCTATGTCGATCCGCGCCCGGCGCCGTGGCCGTCCGTGCATTTCATCGTCGGCAATCCGCCCTTCATCGGCGGCAAGGATTTGAGACGCGAACTGGGCGACGGTTATGTAGACGCCCTGGCCACGATCAGGGGCGGGCGGTTCCTGTCGGCGGACTTCGTCACCCTGTGGTGGGACCGCGCGGCTGAAATCCTGAAGGCGCCGGGATCGATCCTGCGCCGGTTCGGCTTCATCACGACCAATTCGATCACCCAGACCTTTTCGCGCCGGGTGATCGACCATCATCTGCGCGCCTCGCCGCCGATCCGGCTGGCCTTCGCCATCCCCGGCCACCCCTGGGTCAGGGGCGTCGGATGCGCCGATGTCAGGATCGCCATGTCCGTCGCGGAGCGGGGCGAGCCGGACGGTCATGGACGCTGGCTGCGACCTGTCGACGCCGAAGCCCTGATGTTCGAGGAGCGGCACGGCGACATCGGCGCCGACCTGATGCTGGATAGTCGTCTGACCCAGATTCGCCCGCTCAAGGCCAACGCCGGCCTGGCCTATCGCGGCGTGCAACTGATGGGAGCGGGCTTTCAGGTCACGCCCGAACGGGCCAGGGCGCTGCTGGCCGGTTCGAACGCCGATGCGCCATCGCCGGTTCGGGATTATCGCAACGGGCGCGACCTGGCGGATCGGCCCCGGGGCGTGCAGGTCATCGACCTGTTCGGCTGGGAGGAGGCCGAGGCGCGCCGTCGCCACCCCCTGCTGTTCCAGCACCTGCTCGAAGCGGTGAAGCCCGAACGGGACCGCAATAACAGGGCGTCATACCGCGACAACTGGTGGATATTCGGCGAACCGCGTCGCGATCTTCGGGCGGCCCTGCAGGGCTTGAACCGCTACATCGTCACGGTCGAGACGGCCAAACACCGCTGGTTCCGGTTCCTGGACGCCTCCATCTTGCCGGACAACAAGCTTGTGGTGATCGCCAGCGACGATCCGGCGGTGCTGGGGGTGCTGTCGTCGCGGCATCATCGCGCCTGGTTCGCCGCCAACGCCGGGCGGATCGGCGAATACGAGCGAGAGGCGGTCTATGTGAAGGGCGTCTGTTTCGACGCCTTTCCCTTCCCCGATCTGACGGGAGCGGCGGCGGCCGAGATCGCCGTGCTGGCCGAGGAGCTGGACGCCCTGAGGGCCGGGGTGCTGCGCGACAATACATCCCAGACCATGACGGGCCTTTACAACGACCGGGCGCGCATGGGGCGGGCCGAGGCCCTGACCGAGGCCGAGCGGGCGGCGCAGGAGGCGGCCTGCATCGGCCTGATCGACCATCTGCACCAGCGTCTGGATCAGCAGGTGTCGCGCGCCTACGGCTGGCCCGACGACCTGACCGACGCCCAGATCGTGGACCGCCTGATCGGCCTGAACCAGGCCCGCGCCGACCGGGAAGCGTCCGGCGAGATCGCCTTCGTCCGACCCGCCTATCAGGCGGACAAGGTCCGGCAGGTCGCCGTGGTCCGGCGCCCGCAACCGACGCTGCCGACCTCGCGCGAAAAGGCGTTGCTGCCGGAGGAGCCGGGTGTTCTGGCGTCGAGCCTGCTCGCCATCCTGCGCAAGGAAGGCGTGCCGATGTCGCCGGGTGATCTGGTCGATGCGTTCGAGGGCAGCCGGCCGCGCGCCAGGCGGCTGATCACCCATACGCTGAAGGTGCTGGCGGTCGCGGGCTCGGTCCAGTTGACCGATGTGGGCTGGTTCGCGCCGCGACGAATGCCGACCTAGACCTCGGCGACGCCGATGACCTTCATCAGGGCGTCGCGGATGGCGGCCTCGGTGAAGGGTTTTTGCACCGTCGGCTGGCCGCGCCACGCCTCGGGCAGGCCGCCCTCGCCGTAGCCGGTGGAGAAGACGAACGGCACGCCGCGCGCCTTCAGCGCCTCGGCGACCGGGAAAATCTGCTGGCCGGCGACATTGACGTCCAGCAGGGCGGCGTCCAGTCCCTCGGCGTCGCGCGCCAGGGCCAGGCCTTCCTCGATGGTGGACGCCGGGCCGACCGGCACGCACTCCATGTCTTCCAGAATCGTCTCGATCAGCATGGCGACGAGCGACTCGTCTTCCACGATCAGGACGCGGCGGCCGGTCAGGGGCTGGGTCATTGGGCGGCGGTCCTGTCGAGCGGAATCGTAAGCTCCGCGATCAATCCGTCTGCGGCGTAAACCAGATCGATCTCGCCCGCCAGATCATGGCGAATGTTTCGTTCAATCAAACGACTACCGAAGCCTCTTCTGTCCGGTATCGTAACTTTCGGCCCGCCGATCTCGCGCCATGTCAGCCGCAGTTTTCGGTCGCGCTGGTCGGCCAGCGACCAGTCGATCAGCACGCGCCCGTCGGGGGTGTGCAGGGCGCCGTATTTGGCGGCGTTGGTCGCCAGTTCGTGAAAGATCATGCCCAGCGACAGCACCACCGGCGGCTCAAGCGAGACGGCCGGACCCACCAGACTGACCCGCGCGGGGCCATAGGCTTCGGTCTCGTGCTGCAGGATGGCCCGCAGATCGGCGCCTTCCCAATGGCTCTGCGTCAGCAGGTTGTGGGTGTGCGACAGGGACATGATCCGGGACTGGAAGGTCTCGGCGAACCCGGCCGGGTCGGTGTTGGACCGGGCGGTCTGGATGGCGATGGACTGGACGGTGGCCAGGGTGTTCTTCACCCGGTGGTTCAGTTCGTCGATCATCAGCTTCTGCCGCTGAGCGGCCATGACGTTGTCGGTCACGTCATGCCCCTGGACGAAGATGCCGACGACGGCCCCCGATCCGTCTCGGATCGGCTGATAGATGAAGTTCAGATAGACGGTCTCAAGCGGCGCGTCGGGCGTGCGCTGAAGGCGGGCGGCGCTCTCGCGGCCTTCATAGGGTTCGCCCGTCTCGAAGACGCTGTCCAGCAGGTCGAAGAAGCCCTGGCCTTCCAGTTCGGGCAGGGCGTCGCGCACAGGCCGGCCGGAGATGTCGCGTCGGCCGATCAACTGGCCATAGGCGTCGTTGTGCATCTGGAACCGATGATCCGGCCCGGACAGGATGGCGACGAAGCCCGGCGCCTGCATGAACATCTCGACCAGGCGATTGCGCTCGCGCTCCAGTCGGCGGTTGTCCTCCTGCACCGACTGGGCGCGGCGCAGGACCGAGCCGCCCACGATGGCGTCCAGCGCCGTGGTCGGCTCGTCGGGTCGAATCGCGGGCGACAGGTCGGTGACGTCCATCGTGTGCTGCAGGATCAGTTCGACCTCGCCGGCCGCGTTCAGCAGCGGCGTGTGCGTCGCGCTCCACACCCGTTCGACGAAGCCTACGGAGCCGTCCGGCAGGGTCTTCTCCACTGCGAACCGCACCAGCGCCAGATGATCGCGCTTGCGGGTATCGCGGGCCTTTTCCAGCGAATCGCGCACCTGACGCACGTTTTCCGGCGCGTCGGAGCCGGGGCCGGAATCGAAGGCGGCGAACAGGGCCTGGCCCACGATGTCCTGACGCCGACCGCCCGTCACCTCTTCATAGGCGCGGTTGACGGCGACGATCCGCAGATCGGGGGACAGCAGCAGATAGGCGTTGGGCGAGCTTTCGAACGCGGTGCTCAAGGCCGCAGCCTGCATGGGCGTCAGGCCGTCTGATGTCTTCGGATCGTTCAACGCTTACCCCGCCTAGCTTGGCGCTAACGCACGACGGGCCAAACGGTTCGCCGAAGATGACGCCAACTGTGATCGCAAGACCATTGGCCCATCGTCAGGATTTGCTAATCAGCGAGGATGACAATCGCCGGCGTCTTCGCCACCCTCTCGCTCATGATGGCGCCCGCAGCCGACCAACCCACCGTCCGCATTTCGCAGGGCGTCCTGACCGGACGCGCCGAGGCGGACGTGGTTGCGTTCAAGAACATCCCCTATGCCGCCCCGCCCACGGGCGCCCGACGCTGGCGTCCTCCCGGCCCCGCGCCGACCTGGCAGGGACAGCGCGACGCCGGCGCCTATGGGCCGATCTGCATTCAGGCGCCGCCCGGCGGCGATCCCGGCGTCGGCCCCTTGCCGATGAGCGAAGACTGTCTGAACCTGAACGTCTGGCGTCCGGCGGCGACGGCCCAGCCGGCGCCGATCATGGTCTGGATTCACGGCGGCGGGCTGGTGAACGGTTCGGGCACCGCGCGGCTCTATGACGGTTCGGCTTTGGCTAGGCGGGGCATGGTGGTCGTCACGCTGAACTATCGGCTGGGACGGCTGGGCTTTTTCGATCATCCGGCCCTGGCGGCCGAGCGACCGGCGGGCGAGGCGGCGGGCAACTATGGCCTGATGGACGTGACGGCGGCCCTGAAATGGGTGCGGGCCAATATCGCGGCCTTCGGCGGCGACCCCGAGAACGTCACCATCTTCGGCGAATCGGCGGGCGGGGCCATCGTGACGCGGCTGATGATCTCGCCGCCGGCGCGGGGCCTGTTCGACCGGGCCGTGGTTCAGTCGGGCCTGGGCCGTGAGTTGCAGACGCCGCTGGATCGCAAGGGGCCGCACGGCGCCCCCTCCGCGCGGGACCGGGGCGAGGTCTGGGCCTATGGAGCCGGGCTTCGCACGGCGGCGGACCTGCGCGCCGCGCCCGCCGACCTGTTCCTGACGCCGCCGCCGGTGTTCGCCAATGGCGACCTGACCCTGATCGACGGCCGGGTCGTGCCGTCCACGGTGGAGGCCGCTTTCAAAGCCGGTCGCCAGGCGGCCGTGCCCTTCATCATCGGCACCAACAGCGCCGAGTTCTGGTGGATGCGGCCGACCGACCGCAACGGCTATGGGCAGATCGACGACGATATGACCTGGCTGGAGCGGGCCGACGCGGTCCAGGCCTATGGCGGGCTGGAGGCGTTCGACAAGCTGGTGATCACCGACCTGGTCTTCTCCGAGCCGGCCCGGATGCTGGCGCGTCTGCACACCAGGGCCGGGCATCCGTCGTGGCTTTATCGGTTCGACATCTCGTCGCCCAAGAACCCGGAGCCGCACGGCGGCGCCACCCATGCGATCGAACGGCCCTATGTGTTCGGCACGCTGAACACCCTGCCGTATCCGGTGGAGGAGCGGGACAAGAAGGCCTCGGACGTCATGATGGGCTATTGGACCGCTTTCGCGCGCTCGGGCGATCCGAACGGCGTCGGTCGTCCCGAATGGCCCAAGGCGAGGGCGGGGGACACCCGGCTGATGAACTTCGGCAATACGGGGCCGACCGTGACGCCCGTGCCGTTCAGCGCGCGGCTGGACCTGCTGGAACGGTTCCGCGAGCGGCCCCGGCCCTGAAGGCGCGCGTCAGCCGGCGGAGGTCGCCGGCGACTGCTTCTCCTTCAGCGTGACCAGTTCCTCGGCCATGGTCGGGTGAACGGCGCAGGTCGCGTCCCACTGGGCCTTGGTCAGGCCGGCCTTCACGGCGATGGCGGCCAGCTGGATCATCTCCGGGCTGTCGGGACCGACGATATGGACGCCGACGACCCGCTGGCTGTCGGCGTCGACCACCAGCTTCATCAGCACCCGCTCGTCCGAGCCGGTGAAGGCGTATTTCATCGGGCGGAAGCGGGTGACATAGACGTCCACCCCCTTGGCGCATGACCGCCGCGCCTCTGCCTCGGTCAGGCCCACGACCCCGACCGGCGGCTGGCTGAAGACGGCGGTGGCGACGGCCTCGTAGTCGAAGTGCTGGGGATTGTCGCGATAGACGGTCTGGTGGAAGGCCACCGCCTCGCGGATGGCCACGGGGGTCAGGTTCATCCGGTCGGTCACGTCGCCGATGGCCCAGATATTGTCGGCGGTGGTCTTCGAATAGGGATCGACGGTGATCGCGCCCTGGTCGTTCAACGCGACGCCGGCCGTCTCCAGACCCAGGTCCTTGACGTAGGGAATACGGCCCGTGGCGAACATGACCACGTCCGTCTCCAGCTTCATGCCGTTTTCCAGATGGTTGACCAGGCCGGTTTCGGTCTTCTCGATCGACTGGTGCTGGCAGCCCAGGATGACCTTGATGCCGCGCTTCTCGATCTCGCCGGCCAGATGGGCGCGCACGTCGTCGTCGAAGCCGCGCAGAATGTTGGGCCCGCGATAGATCAGGGTCGTCTCCACCCCCAGACCGGCGAAGATGCCCGCGAACTCCACCGCGATATAGCCGCCGCCCGCGATCAGGATGCGTTTGGGCAGTTCGGGCAGATGGAAGGCTTCCTCCGACGTGATGGCGTGTTCGATGCCGGGCAAATCCTCCGGCTTCCACGGCCGGCCGCCGGTGGCGATCAGAATCTTCTCGGCGGTGACGGTGCGGTCCTTGCCGACGATTTGGACCGTGTGGGCATCTTTCAGGATCGCCCGGCCGTGGACCAGTTCGACGCCCGCCTTGCCCAGATTGGCGGCGTAGATGCCCGACAGGCGCGCGATTTCGACGTCCTTGGCCTCCAGAAACCGGGGCCAGTCGAACTCGGCCTTGTCGAACGACCAGCCATAGCCCTCGGCGATCTGCAGCGCGTGGCTGACCTCGGAGGCCATGACCATGAACTTCTTGGGCACGCAGCCGCGAATGACGCAGGTGCCGCCGACGCGAAACTCCTCGGCGACCGCGACCCGTTTGCCGTCCAGCGCCGTCAGCCGCGCCGCCCGCACCCCGCCGGACCCCGCGCCGATGACGAAGAGATCATAGTCGTAGTCGGCCATCTGCGCGTCCGTTCCGAAATCACCCGTCCGAGCGGGGTCTGGCATTTAAGCCGTGCGCCGCCGAATCCAACCCCGAAGCGGCGAATGGGCGCGCGCCTCGGCGCCAATGGGCGCTTAGGCAGGGTAGAGGCGGCGATTTCGAAGGAAGGACGATGGTGGGTGATCACAGGTTCGAACTGTGGACCCGCTGATTAAGAGTCAGCTGCTCTACCGACTGAGCTAATCACCCACACTGATCGTCATGTCTTCGGCGGGGCGGACGCCTTTGCCGAAGGGCGCTCCTACTACCCAGCGGTTCGGGGGTTGGCAAGCGCTTTCGCAAACTTTCTTTCGCGGGCTATGGTCCCGGCGGAATCAGCCGCCGGACGAGCGGCGAGGGGAGTTCGCATCATGGCCTTCTGGAACCGACGTCGATCCATCGACGCCATGCTGGCGCCGCGCGACGGGCCGCGACTGAAGCCGACGCTGAGCTGGCCGCACCTGCTGGCGCTGGGCGTCGGGGCCATCGTCGGCACCGGCATCCTGACCCTGATCGGGGTGGGGGCGGGGCTGGCGGGACCGGCGGTGCTGATCAGCTTCGGTCTGGCGGGTCTGGTGTGCGCCTGCGCGGCCCTGGCCTATGCCGAGCTGTCGACCATGATGCCGACGGCGGGCAGCGCCTATACCTATTCCTATGCGGTGTTGGGCGAGATGATCGCCTGGATCGTGGGGTGGAGCCTGATCCTGGAATATTCGCTGGTCGTCAGCGCCGTGGCGGTCGGCTGGTCCGGCTACGCCGTCGGCTTCCTGAGCGGACTGGGCGTCGATCTGCCGGCGGCCCTGGTCGCCGGGCCGCACGCGGGCGGGATCGTCAATCTGCCGGCGGTGGCCATCATCGGCGTGGCAGCGGGACTTCTGCTGTGGGGCGCCAAGGAGAGCGCGACGCTGAACGCGGTCCTGGTGCTGATCAAGATCGCGGCGCTGGTGGTCTTCGTCGCCATCGCCCTGCCGGCGTTCAAGCCCGAGCATTTCACCCCCTTCATGCCCAACGGATTCGGCGCACCCTTCGTTCAGACGGGGGTGATGGCGGCGGCGGCGATCATCTTCTTCGCCTTCTATGGGTTCGACGCCATCTCGACGGCGGCGGAGGAGACCAAGCGGCCCGAGCGCGACCTGGCCATCGGCATCGTCGGCTCCATGCTGGTCTGCACGGCGCTGTATCTGGTGGTGGCGGCGGCGGCGATCGGCGCGCGGCCGGTCGCGACCTTCGCCAGCAGCCCCGAGCCCCTGGCCCTGATCCTGCGTCAGATGGGGCAGGGTACGGCGGCCCAGTGGATCGCGGCGGCGGCGGTGGTGGCCCTGCCGACCGTGCTGCTGGCCTTCCTGTTCGGCCAGAGCCGCATCTTCCTGGGCATGGCGCGCGACGGCCTGTTGCCGCGCCGCCTGGCCAAGGTGTCCAGCCGGGGCGTGCCGGCGGTGGTGACGGTGTTCACCGCCGTCGTGGTGGCGATCCTGGCGGGTCTGCTGCCGCTGGACGAGCTGGCGTCGCTGGCCAATGCGGGGACGCTGGCGGCCTTCTGCTCGGTCGGGGTGTGCCTGATCGTGCTGCGCATCCGCGAGCCGGAGCGCAAGCGGGTGTTCAAGGCGCCGCTATGGCCGCTGGTGGGCGCGATCAGCGTGATCGGCTGCATCATTTTCTTCCTGAGCCTGAAGTCGGTGACGCAGATCGGCTTCGTGATCTGGAACGTGATCGGGGTGGCGATCTATCTGCTGTGGTCGTCGCGGAACTCGCGCCTGGCCAAGGGCGAGGAGACGGCCGCCTGATGGCGCTGCGCGATCTGACCGGCGCGGTCGATTTCACCGTGCTGGACGCCATGACGGGCGGCGATGCGGCGATCAACGAGGAGGTGCTGGGCCTGTTCGTCAACCAGGCCGCCCTGTGGTCTACCCTGCTGGACCCCAGGGGCGAGGGCTGGCGCGACGGGGTTCACACCATCCGGGGCGCGGCGGCGGGCATCGGCGCGCGCGATCTGGCGGCGATCTGCGCCGAGGCGGAGAGTGCGGACCCGGCCCTGGCCGCGCCCGCGCTGGATCGGGTGCGCGATGCGATGCAGGCGGCGCTCGCGGACGTGGCGGCCTATCGCCACGCACTGATGCTGCGCGGACTAAGGGCTTAGGGGTTGAAATTGCACTGCACCCGAAAAAAGGTGCAAAGTGCAATAAGGTGCAATTTCGGCGGGCGCGGCTCGGCGATGTCAAAGACCAGCCGACAGTATAGGGTGCCTGGACAGGGCGTTCGGTCGATTGACGCTGCTGCGATGCAGCGTATTGTTTTGCAGTCGGATTTTTCGAGTCGATCGGATGGCTGGCGCGCGTAGGCGCCCGATCCCTTGAGCCGCGTTGCCTAATTTCACCGCTCATCCCGGCGAAAGCCGGGACCCAGAACTTTGGGCGAAAATCGTTTGAGATTGAGGGCCGGTGGTCATCCCACGCGGAGACAATGCGAAAGCACTGGGTCCCGGCTTTCGCCGGGATGAGCGGAAAAGGAGGCTTAGGGCCGCGTGCGGTCGTAGGTCGCGAACTCGTGGGCGATGCAGCGGTCGATCAGCAGGCGCCAGACGGGTTCGGCGATGTCGGGCGACAGGTTGTGCGCCTCGGCGGCGACCAGAACCTTGGCCACCACGTCGTCGATGCGGGTCTGGTCGAAGACGGCGTCGCGGTCGGGCTTGATGCGGGCGGCGGCGTCCATATAGCGCTGACGCTCGGCCAGCAGGGCGACCAGGGCGCGATCAAGGGCGTCGACGCCCTGGCGGACCTCGGCCATCGACTGGCATTCGGCGGGATCGACGCGCGGATCGACAGTGAAGGTTGCTGCGACGGGGGCAGGGTGGGACATCAAAACTTTCCGCTCATCCCGGCGAAAGCCGGGACCCAGTGCTTTCGCCACACCGGTATCTGGGATCAAGGGCGCGGATGGTCGCGAAAGACGGATCGCCCAAAGAACTCGGTCCCGGCTTTCGCCGGGATGAGCGGATTATTCAAGCGTCAACCGACGAAGGCGCGTTCCAGGACGTAGTCGGCGGGTTCGGCGTTGGAGCCTTCCTTCAGACCATAGGTCTCCAGCAGTTCGCCGGCTTCCTTGATCATGGCCATGGAGCCGCACAGCATGGCGCGGTCGCGGGCGGGGTCGAACCCTTCGGGCAGGCCCAGGTCGCGGAAGAAGTCGCCGGACTTGATGCGGTCGGTGATTCTGCCCGGCGTTTCGAACGTCTCGCGGGTGACGGTCGGATAGTAGGTCAACTGTCCCTTGGCCTCGTCGCCGATCAGAGGATCGTCGTGGATCTCGCGCGTGAAGAAGTCGCGATAGGCCAGGTCGGCGACGCCGCGCACCGTGTGGATCACATAGACATGGCCGAAGCGGGAATAGGTCTCGGGATCGCGCGCGACGCTGAGCCAGGGCGCCAGACCCGTGCCGGTGCCGATCAGGAACAGACGCTCGCCGCCGGTCAGGGCGTCCAGAACCAGGGTGCCGGTCGGCTTCTTGCCCATCAGCACCGTGTCGCCCGGCTGAATCTTCTGCAGGCGCGAGGTCAGGGGACCGTCGGCGACCTTGATGGAGAAGAACTCCAGCTCCTCGGCCCAGCCGGGGCTGGCGATGGAATAGGCGCGCAGCACGGGCTTGCCGCCGTCTTCGCCCGGCAGGCCGATCATCACGAACTCGCCCGAACGGAAGCGGAAGTCGTCGGGCCGCCGAACGCCGAAGCTGAACAGGCTGTCGGTCCAGTGGCGGACCCACAGAACCTCCAGTTCGTTGAACGGGCTGGCCTTCACGGGCGCGGGGGCAGGGGCGGGAGAAACGGCGGCGTCGGTCATGGTGGGGCCTGTCTAATGTGAGAACCCTTCGCAGGGAAGAAAAAGCCTTTCGACCGGCGACGACATTTCCTCGTGACGGCTTGCAGAAGCGCGTCTAGCGTCCGGCCCCATGCGCACCGTCCTTCTCGCCTCCACCATCCTCCTGTCCGCCACTTCGGCCCAAATAGGCCAAGCATGGGCTCAGGAGACGCCCTCCAACATCCTTACGCCCGAGCGGGTGTTCTCCAGCCCCAGTCTGAACGGGCCGGTGGCCAAGGGGGTCAGCCTGTCGCCCGACGGTCAGCTGGTCGCCTTCCTGCGCTCGCGCGAGGACAATGTGGATGTCCAGGACCTGTGGGCCGCCCCGACAGGGCCGGGCGAACCCTATAAGCTGATCGACGCGCGGGCGCTGGTTCCCGATGCGGGCGAACTGTCGGAGGCCGAAAAGGCCCGGCGCGAGCGGATGCGGATCAGCGCGCGCGGCGTGGTGGAATATTCGTGGGACCAGCAGGGGCGCTACATCCTGGCGCCGCTGGAAGGCGACATCTTCCTGGCCAATCGCGCCGACGGCAAGGTGCGCCGCCTGACCCAGACGCCCGCCGACGAGATCGACGCCAAGGTGTCGCCCAAGGGCAGCTACGTCTCCTATGTCCGCGACCAGAACCTGATCGTCTATGATCTGGCCAGCGGCAAGGAGACGCCGATCACCGACGACGGCGCCGGCCTGATCAGCTGGGGGACGGCCGAGTTCATCGCCCAGGAGGAGATGGACCGCGACACCGGCTATTGGTGGAGCCCCGACGAGCGCTACATCGCCCTGACCCGCGTGGACGAAAGCCCGGTGGACATCGTGCCGCGCTTCGAGATCACGGGCGGCGGCGCCACCATGGTCGAGCAGCGCTATCCCCGCGCGGGCCGGCCCAATGCGGTGGTCGAACTGTATGTGCGCGACCTGCACAGCGGGGCGCGGGTCAAGGTGGACCTGGGCGCCAACACCGACATCTATCTGGCGCGGGTCAACTGGTCCGGCGACGGCAAGACCCTGTACGTCCAGCGCCAGTCGCGCGACCAGAAGACGCTGGACCTGCTGAGCGTCGATCCGACCACCGGCGCCTCGCGCGTGATCCTGAGCCAGAAGGCGTCGGCCTGGGTCGATCTGAACGACGATTTCCGCGTCCTGTCGGACGGCCGGTTCATCTGGTCGAACGAGGACAGCGGCTGGCGGCACCTGTATCTTTACGACCGCAACGGGCGACGCCTGCGGGCCATCACGCGCGGCGACTATCCGGTCAAACATCTGGACGGGGTCAACGAACAGACGGGCGACGTCTATTTCACCGCCTCGATGCGCGACGGCAGGGAACTGCCGATCGAGCAGCAGATGTTCCGCGCCAATCTGAACCGCACGGTCGATCCGGTCGCGGTGACGCCGGGCGGCGGCTGGTGGACGGTGTCGGTCAACGGCCCGGCGACGGCCTATGTCGGCAACTATTCCGACCCGGCGACCCCGACGCAATCGGCCCTGTACCGCATCGACGGGACGCGCGTGCGCTGGATCGAGGAGAACAGGCTCGACGCCGGCCATCCGTTCGCGCCCTACGTCTCGCGCCTGCGCACGCCCGAGTTCGGTACGATGCAGAGCCACGGCCAGACGCTGGTCTGGCGCATGACCACGCCGCCCGGCTTCGATCCTTCGAAGAAATATCCGGTGGTGATGCAGGTCTATGGCGGCCCCGGCACCGGGGCGGGCGTACAGAAGAGCTGGCAGCCCCTGACCAACCAACTGCTGACCGAGGCGGGCTATATCGTCTTCCGCGTCGACAATCGCGGCGAGGGCGATCGGTCGCAGGCGTTCGAAACCAGCATCTACCGCCGCCTCGGCATCCCCGCCGTCGAGGACCAGGCCCAGGCCGCGCAATGGCTGAAGACGCTGCCTTACGTCGACGCCGACCATATCGCGGTCATGGGCTGGAGCTTCGGCGGCTTCCTCAGCCTGCTGACCCTGACGGACAAGGACGCGAACCTTGCGGCGGCCCTGGCGGGCGCGGCGCCGACGGAGTGGAGCCTGTACGACACCCACTACACCGAACGCTATATGTCGACGCCCCAGGACAACCCGGAAGGCTATGCCGCCACCGACATCCTGCCGCGTCTGAACGACATGACCGGCCGTCTTCTGATCCTGCACGGCATGGCCGACGACAACGTCATCTTCGGCAATGCGACGCGCGTGATCGACGCGCTGCAGGCCAGGAGCGTGCCGTTCGAGATGATGCTCTATCCCGGCCAGCGCCACGGCGTTCGCGGCGATCCGCGCCAGCTGCAGCAATGGCGCACCTATCTGGACTTCCTGGACCGCACCATCGGCAAGCGGGCGCAGTAGGCGAGAGCGACGCATCCTTTCCCCGCGCCGCGCCTTGATCAGGTCTGGCGTAGGGAGAGGGTGAATGTCGGGACAAACGGATGCCGCGGCCGGACGTAGGCGATGAGCGACCTGATCGCCAATGTCGTCGGCTCGGCGGCGGCCGTGTGTTCCATCACCAGTTTCGCGCCCCAGGCCGTCAAGATCTGGAAGGAACGGGATGCATCCTCGGTCAGTCTGAAAACCTATTCTCTGACCGTGACATGTTTCGTGCTGTGGGTCGTCTATGGGGTGATGACCAAGGCGTGGCCGGTCACGGTCGCCAATGCCTGCGCTCTGGTGATGGCGTCGGGCGTGCTGGCCATGAAGTGGCGGTTTCGCGACGGCGATCCCGACGGCTGAGGATTTGATCCTGGTCAAGGCGATCCGGATCGGTCGGACGCACAAGGCGGACAAAGGAGATTTCCGATGCCCGAAGCCGCCATTCCCTTCATCGCCGCCATCGTCGCGGCCTTCGTTTTCTTCATGGTCGCCGTGGGCGCGGCGGCCCTCTATGCGCGCGAACCCGACCAGAAGTGATCCGACCTTTCCCCGACGTGATCTTGGCGCCCCCGTCGATGCGGGCTAACCCGTAACGACACCGTCCAACAGGGAGACGCCCCAATGCCCGATCTCGCACAAGTCACCGAACACATCCGCGGCGCCGTCGGCGACAACTCCGGCCTCGGAAAGACCGTCAAGCTCGACCTGGGCGACCAGGGCAAGATTTTCATCGACGGCGCCTCGGTGCCGAATACGGTGACGAACGAGGACAAGCCCGCCGACGCCACCGTCTCCATCAAGTGGGATGACTTCATGGCCCTGTCGGAAGGCAAGCTGGACCCGATGATGGCCTTCATGCAGGGCAAGCTGAAGATCGCCGGCGACATGATGATCGCCCAGAAGCTGGCTCCGCTGCTGAAGCGCTGATGCCCGTCTGACGACCAGTCATGGCGGCGCGGCTCCTGACCGGGGCCGCGCCGCTTTTGTATGCAGCGTCCGGCAGAGGCGCGAACGGGAAAGAGGAAACGACATGGACTTCAAACACTCCGACCGCGCCCTGGACTGGCACGCCCGCGTCCGCCGCTTCCTGGACGAGCAGGTGATCCCGCGCGAGGCCGAATATTTCGCCCAGGTGCATCAGGATTCGACCCGCCAGCCGCCCGTCATGGAGACGATGAAGGCCGCCGCGCGCGAGGCCGGATTGTGGAACATGTTCCTGCCCGGAGAACACGGCGCGGGCCTGACCAATCTGGAATATGCGCCGCTCGCTGAGATGATGGGCCGGCATCTATGGTCGGCCGAGGTGTTCAACTGCAACGCCCCCGACACCGGCAATATGGAAGTGCTGCACATGTACGGCGACGCGGCCCAGCAGGACCGCTGGCTGAAGCCGCTGATGGCGGGCGAAATCCGCTCGGCCTTTCTGATGACCGAGCCGGAGGTGGCCTCGTCGGACGCCACCAACATCCAGACCCGGATCGAGCGCGACGGCGATCACTATGTCATCAACGGCCGCAAATGGTGGTCGACCAATATGGGCCATCCGAACGTCGCCGTGACCATCGTCATGGGCAAGACCGACCCGGACGCCGCCACCCACGCCCAGCAGTCCCAGATCATCGTGCCGGTGGACACGCCCGGCTTCCGCGTCGAGCGGATGCTGTCGGTGTTCGGCTATGACGAGAAGCCCATCGGCCATGCCGAGGTTGTGCTGGAGAACGTCCGCGTGCCGGTCGAGAACCTGATCGCTGGAGAGGGCCGGGGCTTCGAGATCGCGCAGGGGCGCCTCGGGCCGGGCCGTATCCATCACTGCATGCGCACCATCGGGGCGGCGGAACGGGCGCTGGAGCTGATGGTGACGCGCCTGCTGAACCGCACGGCCTTCAGGAAGTCGTTGGCCGAGCATTCGGTGTGGGAGCAGCGCGTCGCCGACGCCCGCACCAATATCGAGATGTGCCGCCTCCTGGTGCTGAAGGCCGCCTGGATGATGGACGAGGTCGGGGCCAAGAACGCCCGTTCCGAGATCGCCCAGATCAAGGTCGCCGCGCCGAAGATGGCGTTGCAGATCATTGACGACGCCATTCAGGCGTTCGGCGGCGCTGGCGTGTCGGGCGATACGCCTTTGGCCGAACTGTACGCCGGGGTGCGGACGCTGCGGATCGCCGACGGCCCGGACGAGGTTCACAACCGCACCATCGCCCGGCTGGAGTACGCCAAACACGGCGGGCGTCCGGTGCGCTGACCAAAAAGCGTTTCGACCCAATCGGTTGGGAACCTGATCCGGGCGAGGGCGTTAGAACGATAAGGGAACGGCAGGGCGTTTAGTCGAGGTCGTCGAGCGGGCACGCCACGGAACGGCCGATATGAATGCACGCTTCGAACCCGATGCGGGGACAGCGGCCGACGTGGCTCGTTACCGGGCCGTCCGCGCCGCCATGGTCGAGCTGGCGGTTGGACTGTCGGTCGAGGATCTGTCGGCCCAGTCCATGCCGGATTGCAGTCCCGGAAAATGGCATCTGGCCCACACGAGCTGGTTCTTTGAGGCGATGATCCTGGGCGACGACCCGGCCTATCGGCCGGTCGATCCGCGTTTCCAACAGCTGTTCAACTCCTACTACGAGGCGCTCGGCGAGCGGGTGGCGCGTCATCAGCGCGGCCTGATGACCCGGCCCTCGGTCGAGGAGGTGCTGGCCTATCGCCGCGAGGTCGACCGGCGGATGATCGACTGGCTGGCCCAGGCGCCGTCGGGCGGTCAGCATCGCTATCTGCTGGAACTGGGCCTGCATCACGACCAGCAGCATCAGGAGCTGTTCCTGATGGACATTCTGAACCTGATGTCGCGCTCGCCGCTGGACCCCGCCGCCTATGAGGTCGAGCCGCGCGTAGAATTCCTTCAGCCTGCGCGCGGCGGCGTGGTCGCTTTCGCCGGCGGCTTGGTCACGATCGGTCACGACGGCGCGGGCTTCGCCTTCGACAACGAAGGCCCCGCCCACAAGGTCTGGCTGGAGCCGTTCGCCCTGGCCGCCGATCTGGTGACGAACGGCGACTGGCTGAGGTTCATGGCCGATGACGGTTATGGCCGCGCCGATCTGTGGCTGTCGGACGGCTGGGCGGTGGTGAAGGCCGAGGGCTGGACCGCGCCCCATTACTGGCGGCGCGACGGCGACGGCTGGACGGCGATGGGCCTGACCGGCCGCGCGCCCGTCGATCCGGCCGCCCCGGTGCGTCACATCAGCTTCTACGAGGCCGACGCCTATGCGCGCTGGGCCGGAAAGCGGCTGCCGACCGAGGCGGAGTGGGAACACGCGGCGACGACGCAGGCCCACGCCTTCTCCAACCTGTCGGGCGAGGTGTGGCAATGGACCGCCAGCGCCTATGCCCCTTATCCGGGGTTCCAGCCTACGCCCGGCACGGCCGCCGAATACAACGGCAAGTTCATGGCCAACCAGATGGTGCTGCGCGGCGGCGCCTTCGCCACGCCGCCGGGCCATGCGCGGCCGACATACCGCAACTTCTACTATCCTCAGCAAAGGTGGGCCTTCATGGGTCTGAGACTAGCCGAAGACGCCGCAGGGCGTCGCGACGATCCGTTCGCGACCCGCGCGGACGACGCCCAGACCCGCGCCTTTCGCCGCGACCTGATCGAGGGCCTCTCGCAGCCGCAGAAGGCCGTGCCGCCCAAATGGTTCTACGACGCCGAAGGGTCGCGCCTGTTCGAGGACATCACCACCCTGACGGAATATTATCCGACGCGGCAGGAGACGGCCCTGCTGCGCGACAAGGCGGCGGACCTGACCGCCGATTTCGGACCCGATGCGGTTCTGGTCGAGTTCGGATCAGGCGCCAGCGAGAAGACCCGCATCCTGCTGGACGCCGCGCCGGACCTGGGCGCCTATGTGCCGCTGGACATCAGCGAGAGCGCCCTGCTGGACGCCGCCCACCGGATCGGCGCCGACTATCCGGGCCTGCGGGTCCAGCCGGTGCTGGGCGATTTCGAACATCTGTCGCCGCTGCCTGACGACCTGCCCAGGGGGCGGCGGATCGGCTTCTTCCCCGGCTCGACCATCGGCAATCTGCACCCGGACGAGGCGGTGCGTTTCCTGACGGCCGCCCGGCGAATGCTGGGGGAGGGCAGTCTGTTCATCCTGGGGACCGATCTGGTCAAGGAAGCGGGCGTTCTGGTCGCGGCCTATGACGATGCGCAGGGCGTGACGGCGGCCTTCAATCGCAACCTGCTGGTCCGGGCAAACGCCGAGCTGGACGCCGATTTCGACCTGGACGCCTTCGCTCACCAGGCGATCTGGAACGCCCACGCCTCGCGGATGGAAATGCATCTTCGCGCGGTGAAACCCACCACGGCCCGCGTCAACGACCGGACCTTCCGCTTCATGGAGGGCGAGACGATCCACACCGAAAGCTCGCGCAAGTTCACGCCGGAGACCATCGCCGCCATGGCCGAGGCGGCGGGCTGGACCCTGTCGCGTCTGGACGTATCGCCGGAACCCAGCGTGGCCCTGTCGCTTCTGCGCGGCTGATCGATTTCATTCGCGACATCGAAAAAGGGCGGCTCATCGAAATGAGCCGCCCTTTGATCTTTAGCGAGGGCCGAAGCCCTCAGTCCGGCTTTTCCGCCGGGTCTTTCTTGGTGCCATGCGAGGCCTCGCCGCCCTTGCGGCCCGCCTGTGCGGCCAGGCTGCGATCCTGGGAGAAGCTGCGTTTCTCGCTGGGCACGCTGGCGCCGCCCTTGCGCGCGATCTCGCGCTGACGTTCCGGGTCCATTGAAGCAAAGCCTCGCTTGGAAACGCCTGAGGGGCGGGTGGGTTGGCTGTCCATCGGTGTTCCTTTCAGTGTCGCCGTTGCGCTTGCTGAAGTGAACCCAGTGACTCCGTGACGGTTCCGTTTGGAACCCTGTTTTACTGTCACGGCTCTGAGCATCTGTTCGCGCCTCGACTTTCGGCGTCAGCCATAGGGTCGCGAATCACCTTCGCCCCCGCCGCCGGGTTCCATCGGCGGAACTTCGTCGGGCGTGTCGGACGGCGCGATCTCGGGTTCGGGCGTGGGCGCGGGCGGGATTTCGGGCTGTGGCGCGCCGGGCGGCGTGGGTTCGATATAGGTCATGGCGATCTCCTTGGGTTCAGGAGACAACGCCCGGCGCGACCCGGCGTTCGCGTGGCTTGCGCGCCTTCATGCCGCAGGGGAACCTCGCGGGACGCGGCTGGTTTGATCTGCGAACCCGGAGACCGACATGACCCAGAGCCCCATCGCCGCCCCGACCCCCGACGACATCGTCGTCGAGGACGACACCCTGACCCAGCGACTGGACCGCGAAGCCGACGCCATCCTGGGCTCGGGCGAGAGCGACAGTTTCGCCCCCACCGCCTCCGTGCGTCAGGCGGTCAGGGACGACGCCGAGCGGGTGCGCCAAAAGGTCTCAGACCAGATCGACGATGCGCGCGAGGGCATCCGCGAGGAGCCGATGCGCACGACTCTGTACGCCCTGGGTCTTGGCGTCATTATCGGTCTGTGGCTGCGGCGCTGATCGTCAGGCGGGGCCGACCGGCTCGAGCCGGATCGGCGCTTTCCTTAGCGCAGCATCGGAGACGAACGGATTGGTCCGGCGTTCCTCGCCGAAGGTCGAGATCGGCCCGTGACCCGGCACAAAGGTCACGTCGTCGCCCAGCGGCCACAGCTTTTCCACCACCGAACGGATCAGGGCGGGCGGATCGCTCATCGGAAAATCGGTGCGTCCGACCGATCCCTTGAACAGCACGTCGCCGACCTGGGCGAATCGCGCCGCCCGATTGAAGAAGATCACATGGCCGGGCGTATGGCCGGGACAGTGGCGCACTTCCCATTCCGTTTCGCCCAGGCTGACCGTGTCGCCGTCCTCCAGCCAGCGGTCGGGCGTGAAGGGGCGGGCGTCGGGCAGGCCGTACATCCGGCCGCTTTCGACGATGCGGTCGATCCAGAACTGATCGGCCTTCTGCGGGCCTGTGATCCGAACGCCCGTCTTCTCCTGCATCTCGGCGGCGCCGCCCGCGTGATCCAGATGGCCGTGGGTGATCCAGATCTGATCCAGCGTCAGGCCGCGCCGTTGCACCTCGCCCAGAACCGCATCCACCGATCCGCCGGGATCGATGACGGCGGCCTTGTTCGTCGCCGTACACCAGACGGTCGTGCAGTTCTGCTGAAGCGGGGTGACGGGCGTGACGAAGACGCCGATGGGGGAGGCGGGCTGGCTCATCGGGCCAACATAGGGCCGGTCGATGCGCGAAACCACCGGCCGCGATCACGCTCGCGTTGACCTTTGGGGCCCTTCTCGACATAAGGGCGGGCTTCGAGGCGCCGCTCCACACGGGGCGGCCTTCTTGCTTTATCCATTCCGCGCCGGCCGTCTCGACGGCTCATGCGCCCCAGAGCGTCAGAATCCCGACCATGCAAGTCGTCGAAAAGTCGAACGAAGGCCTCAGCCGCGTGATCGCGGTCACTATTCCCGTCGCGGAGCTGAACGAGAAGCTCGACGCCCGCGTCAAGGAAGTCGCCCCGCAGGTGAAGCTGAAGGGCTTCCGTCCGGGCAAGGTGCCGGTCGCCCACGTCAAGAAGACCTTCGGCCGTGAGTTCATGGGCGAGATCATCAACGCCGAGCTGAACGAAACCAGCCAGAAGGCTCTGGACGAAGCCAAGATTCGTCCCGCCGCCCCGGCCGAGATGAAGCTGACCTCCGATATGGACAAGGTCATCGCCGGTCAGGAAGACCTGGCCTATGAAATGTCGCTGGAGATCATGCCGGACTTCACCCCGGTCGATCCCAAGACCCTGAAGCTGGAACGCCCGACCTATGAAGCCTCGGACGCCGATCTGGACGAGGCCCTGACGGAACTGGCCGGTCAGGCCAAGACCTACGAGGACAAGAAGGGCAAGACCGTCAAGGCCGCCGAGGGCGACCAGCTGACGATCGACTTCCTGGGCAAGCTGGACGGCGAACCCTTCGATGGCGGCGCCGCCGAGGACGCGGACCTGGTGATCGGCTCGGGCCGCTTCATTCCCGGCTTCGAAGAGCAGCTGACGGGCGCCAAGGTCGGCGAAGAGAAGACGATCGAAGTCACCTTCCCGGAAAACTATCAGGCCGCCCATCTGGCCGGAAAACTGGCCACCTTCGACATCAAGGTGAAGGCCATCAAGGCCGAGGCCGAAGCCAAGATCGACGACGAGTTCGCCACCCGCATCGGCCTGGAATCGCTGGACAAGCTGAAGGAACTGCTGAAGTCCAACCTGGACCAGCAATACGCCGGCGCCGCCCGCTTCAAGCTGAAGCGCGCCCTGCTGGACCAGCTGGACGAAGCCCACGACTTCCCGCTGCCGCCCAAGATGGTGGACGCCGAGTTCGACGGCATCTGGCAACAGGTCGAGGCCGACAAGGCCGCCGGCCGCCTGCCGGAAGACGACGCCAAGAAGTCCGACGACGAGTTGAAGACCGAATACCGCAAGATCGCCGAGCGCCGTGTGCGCCTGGGTCTGGTGCTGGCCGAAATCGGCCGCGCCAACAACGTCCAGGTCACGGACCAGGAGCTGAACGCCGCCATCCTGCAGGAAGCCCGCAACTATCCGGGCCAGGAACAGGCCGTTCTGAACTTCTACCGCCAGAACCCCAACGCCGCCGCCCAGATGCGCGCGCCGATCTATGAAGAGAAGGTCGTCGACCTGATCGTCGGCGTCGCCGACGTCACCGACAAGCCGATCACCAAGGAAGAACTGCTGAAGGAAGAAGACGAAGAGGCCTGATCTTCACCATCTTCCGGCGCTCGAAGGGCGGAGGTCGCAGGGCCTCCGCCTTTTTCGTGTCCGCTCTTGGCCTTGTAAGCCGGTCCTCATGACGCGATATGCAGACTGACAAGACGTGTGGCCTCTGAGTCGCCCGTTCCCAGCATTCCCGAGAAGGCCCTGATGCGCGATCCGATCGAACTGATGAACATGAACCTCGTGCCGATGGTGGTGGAGCAATCCAGCCGGGGCGAGCGGTCCTTTGATATTTTCTCGCGTCTGCTGCGCGAGCGGATCATCTTCCTGACGGGGCCGTTCGAGGACGGGATGGCGTCGCTGATCTGCGCCCAGCTGCTGTTCCTGGAATCGGAAAATCCGAAAAAGGAAATCAGCATGTACATCAACAGCCCCGGCGGTCAGGTGACGTCGGCGCTCGCGATCTACGACACCATGCAATACATCAAGTCGCCAGTCTCGACCGTGGTGATGGGCATGGCGGCCTCGGCCGGCTCGCTGATCCTGACGGCGGGCGCGGCGGGGCAGCGGATCGCCCTGCCGAACGCGCGGGTCATGGTCCACCAGCCGTCGGGCGGGTTCCGGGGCCAGGCGTCGGACATTGAACTGCACGCCGCCGACATCCGCTACACCAAGCGCCGCCTGAACGAAATCTACGTCCACCACACCGGCCGGACCTATGAGGAGGTCGAGAAGACGCTGGATCGCGACCACTTCATGTCGGCCGAGGAAGCCAAAGCCTGGGGCATCGTGGACCACGTTTATGACCGCCGCGAACAGGCTGACGCCGACGGGGTGAAAACCGTATGACGCCTTAGTGACCGTTTCAAAAGTCAGCCAGTATGCCGCCCACGGAAAATGGTGCAGCATGGTTGAATGAGGCTCAGCGAATTTATCCAAGACACGCTTTATGAGATCGCCATTGGCGTTGAGATGGCGATCTCAAGTCCCGCAACTATGTCGCCATCAATCCGGTTACGATCAGTGGTGAGCGCGTCGATGACCGCAGTTACGTTGACTTTGACGTCTCCATTGTCGTCGGTGAGTCCGAAGAAAAGGCTGGCTCTGACTCTGGCCGCGTTCATGGAGAGATCAGAGTTGCCAGCTTGGCCAAAGCTGGAATCGAAGCTGGCGGCCAAGGGCGGAAAACAAGCTCTGCCAAAGCTGAGCAGACGCACCGCGTATCGTTCAAGGTGCCATTTTATATGAACGCCAACTACCGCGATAATCCTGCCGTCCAAGCGGAAGCCGAGCGTTTCGAACGACAAGGATTATAGGAGCGGCCAGTCTCCCAGCCGCTCCAGGTCGGTCAATCTTGTCGGCGTTCGACCCATTCGCGATAGAGCCGATCCAAGTCGGCTCGAATCTTGGCGGCAGGGATGGTTTCACCACCAGTTAGGTGGCGTTCCGCATCGATAAACCACTGTATTGTAAATGCATTATGCTCGGACATTTATGCTCCTAGGCAATGTTGATGTTCGGGCAGTGGGTGGAGAGCAGCAACTCTCCACCCACACCCGAGCACGATTACCCTGGCGCAAACTGTCAGAACGCAGTTTCACGCATTTTGTGGTCAGACGGTTGGACTTGCGCTGAAACGCCGGTAGGCATTTGCGGCTCGCAGTGCCTGGATCGACAGAAACACCGCGGTCCCGCCGAGCAGGATCACGGCCAACCGAAGCGTGCCCTCAAGCTCGTTCAGCGACATCAGCGCACCAACGAAACTCAATGCGCTCAATACGATCAGCACAGCCGCAGCGAAACGGCTTTTCTTGCTCAGAACGCCCCAAACGGCCGCTGCCACAACAAGCAGGATCAAGCCGTTGAAGATCCAAAAATAGCCGACCAGCTCGTCTTGCGTGAAGTTCGGGTCAACGGGCTGATCGAGCAGATGAAGGAAATCGAACACCGATTGTGCCAGTTGTATTAGGCCAGCGAACAAAGCCGCTTTCAGCAGTTGCCGAGCTTCGTTGATCGATCTGATCGCTCGAAATGTTTCCCAAAGTCCCTTTGTGTCGGGTTTCTCGGCTTGGGAGCCAGATAGGTTTTCAGTCATAACTTCCTCGATGTCGGCCCGACCAAGGGCCTGTTGAACCAGACCTCCCGGCTCCGCTGGAGCCAGGTGGTTGGTCGCGTGGACAACGAGTGAGACACGCCCTGCCTATTTCCCAGGCACACGCAAGCGCGCACCCAAGCGGGTGTTTTATTCAGCAGGCCACCCGACAAGGGAGGCTGCTCGTTGTCAATCGCGACCAAGCGACAGGTAGTAGTTAGCGCATCAACGAACGCAACGCACGTGAAACACTAACTATCTGATTATAAGGCATTATTTGACTTTTGTAAAGCGCTCGTCTACAATGGCTGATGATGAGCGTTTCAAGTGCGGAACTATCCGACTGATCTGACAGACGACCAATGGGGACACGTCGCCCCATTCCTTCCACCGGCTAGACTAGGCGGAAGACCTCGAACCACCTCACTGCGTCGAACGGTCGACGCCATCCTGTATCTAGTTCGAACCGGGTGCCAGTGGCGGCAACTTCCGCATGACTTCCCGCCTTGGCAAACGGTCTATCGCTACTTCGTCCAGTGGCAGCAGCAGGGCATCATCACCGACATTCAGCGCACCCTGTATCGAATGGTTCGCGTGTTCGAATATCGAGATCCGTGCCCCAGCGTGGTTTGCATCGACTCCCAGTCCGTGAAGACTGGGAAGGCTGGCGGAAACCGAGGATATGACGGCGGCAAGCGCGTCAAAGGCCGCAAGCGACACATGGTCGTAGATACGTTGGGCCTAATGGTCGACGTCGCCGTATCGCCGGCCAATGTTCACGACACACGCGGCGCTCGACGCATTCTCGGTCGCATTGCTGATTGGATCGATCATGAACCCGAGGTCGTCTATGCGGACGGCGCTTACGGGGGCGAACCGTTCCGACAATGGCTGTGTGAGACCCTCAGTGCGCGCGTCGAAATCTCAGCCAACTTGGCCCAGACCGCCAAGCGGTTCGTGCCAGCGAAGCAGCGCTGGGTAGTCGAACGCACGTTCGCATGGCTCGGCGACTATCGCCGGTTGGACAAGGATCACGAGCGTCTGATTGTGAACAGTGTCGCCATGATCCGATGGGCGATGGTCCGTCTGATGCTGAACCGGCTGGGCTAGATAGGCGAAGCCATCTTCAAATGCAGCGTATCGGCCGATTTTCTTGGTGAACCCCGTGTTTTCGCAAAACCCGCAGACTTGAACTTGTAAACACCGATGATGGGCTGAACTTTTGAAACAGTCACTTAACCATCTATGTTGAAATTCTCTCTTTGGTCGAGTTTATTGATATTTGGAGTTGTGTCTTAATCGGTGTCTAGGGGGGACGTAGTGAATCGGATAGCGAATCGTATTCGGCCTATTTTCTGCATCGCTGTTTTGTTGGGGGTTTGCACGCCATCCAATTCGTTGGCAGGCCCTGAAAAAGATTGTCAATCCACTAGAGAGTGGTGTGAAGAAACCTGCACTGTGGAAATGGAGGTCGAAGCAATCGAATGTTCGACCTATGGTTTCACGTCTCAGGCGGCGATATGCCATGCAGCTAATATGGCTAGATATGGAGGATGCCTAGCTCAATGTCGGAGTCTTTAGGTCATTTTCTAGATTTCAAATTTGATTCTCTCATCTCGGGAGAGCGCGATGTAGCGGTTCGAATTCACAAGCCTGTTATTCATTCATCAATGAGTTGTTGGGCCTGCAAGATTACTTTCACGGCTGAGGAAACATATGAGCGTGAGTTTTTTGGAGCGACCAGTATTCAGTCTCTAAGTTTCGCTGCTTCTGGAATGATTGATTTGCTGGAAATCTTTTTCCCGGGAAAGAGGCTTGAGGAGAGTGGAGTGCCTGTTTTTCGAGTTTGAAGGATAGGCGTACTGCAGTTCGAAAAGGGCGCGCCCATCGCGGCGCGCCCTTTTCATTTGTGCTATCGGAGCCGTCATGCAGTTCACGCGAGATCAAACCGGCCAGGTCGAGGTCGATGGCGAGGCTTATGTGTGGGAGCTGCGTCGCCAGCCCCGGCCCAAGGGCGGCAATGTCTGGGAGGGGATGGCCGTGTCGCTGCGCCATCTGGATTACAAGCGCGAGGCCATCGTCCAGTTTCCGCCGCCGCTGCGCCCCAACGGCCGGCCGGACGTCGAGAAGCAGCGGGTCAATGTGGATGCGGTCCGCACCGCCGTCGCCTCCATCATGGCGGCGGGCTGGGACCCGACCACGCGCGGAAAGCCGATGGTGTTCGACGTCGACGCCGACGGCAACTGAGGTCAGGGCTTTTCCGTAAAGACCCGGAACCCGGCCTCCTGGGCCATCGCCAGCATTTCGGTGTCGCCCGAGGTGTCGCCGTAGGCGGCGGCCAGCGTCATGGTGTCGCCATAGGCGGCCTTCAGCCGCCGCACCTTTTCCGCGCCGCGACAATTGGGGCCGGCGAAGTCGCCGGTGATCCGATCGTCGGCGTCGAAGACGAACTCGGTCCCCAGCAGGGCCTCGGCGCCCAGGCGTTTCGCGAACGGGGCGACCGTTGTGACCGGCGAGGCGGTCACGATGACGCGGTGGGCGCCCCGTCGCCCCCAGTCGTCCCAGACCTTCAGCGCGTCGGGCCGCATGAAACGGGGCCAGATCTGATCGGCGAACGCCGCCGCCTCCGCCTCCAGCGTAGGGCGGTCCACGCCGTGCAGGAACTCGCGCACCGAAGCCGCCTTGATCCGCCCCCGGTCGCGGTCGCGCGCATAGGCGGCGAGCGCGGGCGCCAGCTTGACCAAGCCTAGCGCCCATCCCCCCGGCCCGGCGCGCCAGCGCAAGAACTCGGTGAAGCTGTCGCGAATCGTCAGTGTGCCGTCGAAATCGAAGGCCACGATCGGCTGCTCCGGGCGGGGGGACTGGCGCTCCGGCCCCGGATTTCCCATGTCAGACATTCGCCTTGATCCCCGTCGACACTGATCCATCCACGCACTGCAACAATCCCCCATCGCCTTCGGGGTTGTCGTGGAACGTGTGATGGGTGATTGTCATTTTTTGAAGACCTTCGCGTCCAGTCTGCTGGAATCAACGTGAGGGAAGCGCGTTACGGGCCATTTCGGTCCGCACCGCGGGAGTGAGATAAGGGTCTATGACCAAAGCAGCCGGTTCCGACGCCAAAAGCACCCTGTACTGCTCGTTCTGCGGAAAGAGCCAGCACGAGGTCCGCAAACTGATCGCGGGCCCGACCGTGTTCATCTGCGACGAATGCGTCGAACTGTGCATGGACATCATCCGCGAAGAGCACAAGATCGGCTTCAAGAAGACGACCGACGGCGTGCCTTCGCCCAAGGAAATCCGCGACGTGCTGGATGACTATGTCATCGGCCAGGCCCACGCCAAGAAGGTGTTGTCGGTCGCGGTTCACAATCACTACAAGCGCCTGAACCACGCGACGAAGAACAACGACGTCGAACTGGCCAAGTCGAACATCATGCTGATCGGGCCGACCGGCTCGGGCAAGACGCTGTTGGCCCAGACGCTGGCGCGCATCATCGACGTGCCCTTCACCATGGCCGACGCCACCACCCTGACCGAAGCCGGTTATGTGGGCGAGGACGTCGAGAACATCATCCTGAAGCTGCTTCAGGCGTCCGACTACAACGTCGAACGGGCCCAGCGCGGCATCGTCTATATCGACGAGATCGACAAGATTTCGCGCAAGTCCGACAATCCCTCGATCACCCGCGACGTGTCGGGCGAGGGCGTGCAGCAGGCCCTGCTGAAGATCATGGAAGGCACCGTCGCCTCCGTGCCGCCGCAGGGCGGGCGCAAGCATCCGCAGCAGGAGTTCCTGCAGGTCGACACCGCCAACATCCTGTTCATCGTCGGCGGCGCCTTCGCCGGCCTTGAGAAGGTGATTTCGGCGCGCGGCGCGGGGGCTTCCATCGGCTTCGGCGCCCAGGTCAAGGAAATCGACGAGCGTCGCACCGGCGACATCCTGAAGGGCGTCGAGCCGGACGACCTGATGCGGTTTGGCCTGATCCCCGAGTTCATCGGCCGTCTGCCGGTTCTGGCGACGCTGGAGGATCTGGACGAGGCGGCCCTGGTCACGATCCTGACCGAGCCGAAGAACGCCTTGGTCAAACAGTACAAGCGTCTGTTCGAGATGGAGAATGTCGAACTGACCTTCACCGACGACGCCCTGACCGCCGTGGCCAAGAAGGCCATCACCCGCAAGACCGGCGCGCGCGGCCTGCGTTCGATCCTGGAAGGCATCCTGCTGGAGACCATGTTCGAACTGCCGACCTTCGAAGGCGTCGAAGAGGTCGTGGTCAACGCCGAAGTCATCGACGGCAAGGCCCAGCCCCTGCTGATCTATTCGGAAGCCTCGAAGAAAAAGGCCGACGGCGCCGCCTGATCGAGCCTGAAAACCGAAGAACGAGGGCCGGGGAGGGCGACTTCCCCGGCCTTTTTCGTGCGGTGGAGGGGAACTCGAAACCGCACAGCGCTTCGTTTTCCTTCCACTCAGTCATCCTCGCTTTCCATTCCGTCATCCTCGGCCTTGTGCCGAGCCCCCACCCGTCCGCCGCGCGGTCAAAGGGCGGGCGCAAGAACTGTTGTGCGCCGTCTCCAACTTTCGCACCTGCCTTACCGTGGGGCCTCGGCACAAGGCCGAGGATGACGGGTCTGGAGGGCGTGCATTACGCCTAGCCATCGCAATGACGCTGGTGGTTTCCCAGCGAATCCAGCCGCTTGGCGAATTATGTACCCCATCTCCCATCCCCCCTCCGAAACGCGCGTATTCTAGCCCCGTCTCGTCGCATGGAGGGCTCGCCTGGCCTGCGACCTTGCGGCGGCGAGAGCGGAGGGAACGGGAGCGGTGGTGAAACTCCATCGCGCCGGCGGCGACTCATGGAGCGCCGTCGGAGGGTCGAGGGGGATACTCGATCGCACTCGGGACGGGGTTTCGCAGACCCTGCCGACCCGTCGCAGGCTTATGGGGTTAGGCGATAAGACCGCCACCGCTCGACGCCCCGAGCTTGCAGGCCAACCTTCCGCGCGGAGCGTCAACACCTTCGTCGAAACGGTAATCTCTAATCATACTCCGGGCGAAGGCCCGGCGCTCCGCCCAGCCCTCCATGACTTCGCTGCGAAAGCGCGAGGCCGATCACCTCTGTCCGCTCCCGAACGCACCCTTGCGACCACGCAGATGTGGGCCGTTCGCCCGCCACGCTTGAACCGCGGGTCTTTCAAACCACATACTCATCCGAACGCCGTCGGAATCGACGGGTCGTCACGCGCTGTCCGGGCCTGTTGTCCGGGCGACCGTGGCGGCGGGCCGGAGATACGCAATGGCCCGGGAGTATGTGCATCATGACTGAAACCAAGACCCTGCCCGTCCTGCCGCTGCGGGACATCGTCGTCTTCCCGCACATGGTCGTGCCGCTGTTCGTCGGCCGCGAGAAGTCGGTGAAGGCGCTCGACGAGATCATGAAGGGCGAGAAACAGATTCTTCTGGCGACACAGAAGAACAGCGTGGACGACGATCCGTCGCCGGACGCCATCTATCCCATCGGCGTGCTGGCGAGCGTGCTTCAGCTGCTGAAACTGCCCGACGGCACGGTGAAGGTGCTTGTCGAGGGCAAGGGCCGCGCGCACCTGACCCGCTTCACCGACCGCGAGGACTATTTCGAGGCCGAGGCCGTCGAGATCGCCGACGAACCGGGCGAGGCCTCCCAGGCCGAGGCCATGCTGCGCGCCGTGGTCGAGCAGTTCGAAAACTATGTGAAGCTGAACAAGAAGGTGCCGCCCGAGGCCCTCAGCTCCATCCCCCAGATCACCGACGCCTCCAAGCTGGCGGACTCGGTCGCCGCCCATCTGTCGGTCAAGATCACCGACAAACAGGGCCTGCTGGAAACCTTCGACGTGCCCAAGCGGCTGGAGAAGGTCTATGGCCTGATGGAGGGCGAAATCTCGGTCCTGCAGGTCGAGAAGAAGATCCGCTCGCGCGTGAAGCGCCAGATGGAGAAGACCCAGCGCGAATATTATCTGAACGAGCAGATGAAGGCGATCCAGCGCGAGCTGGGCGAGACCGACGACGCGCGCGACGAGATCATGGACCTGGAGAAGCGCATCCGTAAGACGCGCCTGTCCAAGGAGGCCCGCACCAAGGCCGAGGCCGAGGTCAAGAAGCTGCGCAACATGAGCCCGATGTCGGCGGAATCGACCGTGGTCCGCAACTATCTGGACTGGCTGCTGTCCGTGCCGTGGGGCAAGGCCAAGCAGAAGCCGATCGACCTGCAGAAGGCCGAGGACATCCTGGAAGAGGATCACTTCGGTCTGGAGAAGGTCAAGGAACGGATCATCGAATATCTGGCCGTCCAGGCCCGCACCGGCAGTCTGAAGGGGCCGATCCTGTGCCTCGTCGGCCCTCCCGGCGTCGGCAAGACCTCGCTGGCCAAGTCCATCGCCAAGGCGACCGGGCGTGAATATGTCCGCATGTCGCTGGGCGGCGTGCGCGACGAGAGCGAGATTCGCGGCCACCGCCGGACCTACATCGGCTCCATGCCGGGCAAGATCATCCAGTCGATGAAAAAGGCCAAGACCACCAACGCCTTCGTCCTGCTGGACGAGATCGACAAGCTGGGTTCCGACTGGCGTGGCGATCCGTCCTCGGCCCTGCTGGAGGTGCTGGACCCGGCCCAGAATTCGACCTTTGGCGACCACTATCTGGAGGTGGATTACGACCTGTCGCAGGTTATGTTCGTGACGACCGCGAACAGCCTGAACATGCCGCAGCCGCTGATGGACCGGATGGAGATCATCCGGGTGTCGGGCTACACCGAGGACGAGAAGGTCGAGATCGCCAAGCGTCACGTCCTGCCCAAGCAGCTTCAGGACCACGGGCTGAAGGACGGCGAACTGATCGTGCCGGACGACACGATCCGCGACCTGATCCGCTACTACACCCGCGAGGCCGGGGTGCGTTCGCTGGAGCGCGCTCTGGGCGGTCTGGCGCGCAAGGCCGTCCGCGAAATGGCCAAGACGGGCGCCAAGTCGATCACGGTCGACGAGGCCAAGCTGGCCGACTATGCGGGCGTCAAGAAGTTCCGCTATGGCGAGACGGACGAGGAAGATCAGGTCGGCATCGTCACCGGCCTGGCCTGGACCGAGTTCGGCGGCGACATCCTGACCATCGAGGCTATCAAGATGCCCGGTCGCGGCCGCATGACCGTGACCGGCAATCTGAAGGATGTAATGAAGGAGTCGATCTCGGCGGCGGCCTCCTACGTCCGCTCGCGGGCCCTGGCCTTCGGCGTCAAGCCGCCGGTGTTCGAGAAGATCGACATCCACGTTCACGTGCCGGACGGCGCCACGCCCAAGGACGGCCCGTCCGCCGGCGTCGCCATGACGGTGGCCATGGTGTCGGTCCTGACCGGCATTCCGATCAGGAAGGACATCGCCATGACCGGCGAGATCACCCTGCGCGGCCGCGTCACCGCCATCGGCGGCCTGAAGGAGAAGCTGCTCGCGGCGCTGCGCTCTGGCGTCAAGACCGTGCTGATCCCGCAGGAGAACGAGAAAGACCTGGCCGATGTGCCCGACAATGTGAAGTCGGCACTGGAGATCGTGCCGATCTCCACGGCGGACGAGGCGCTGAAATGGGCGCTGGTCGGCACCCTGACTCCGGTGGAGTGGGACGAGGCGGCCGAACCGCTGCCCGCGCCCGTTCCGCCGCTCGACGGGCCGGCCGCAACCGTCAGCCACTGACGCCCGGTTGAAGTCAGGACGCCGCCGGAGACACGCTCCGGCGGCGTTTCGCTTTTGACGCAACCGCCGATCTGACCTTTAGTGATTCGGCTGGGAGGCGACAATGACCAAGGCAGAACTGATCGGCCGCATGGCCACGGCGGCGAATATCAGCCGCGACCAGGCGAAATCGGCTCTTGAGGCCTTCACCGACGGCGTCGCCGAGGCCCTGACCAAGGGCCAGGACGTCAAGCTGATCGGCTTCGGCAGCTTCGTCGCCGTGGATCGCAAGGCCGGCGTGGCCCGCAATCCCCAGACCGGCGCCGCCGTGGCCCGCCCGGCCTCGCGCACCGCGCGCTTTCGCCCCGGCGAAGGCTTGAAAAGCGCCTTGAACGGTTGAGGCGGGACGGGCATAAGCCCGTCTCCGATTTGAGGGCGGCTAGCTCAGCTGGTCAGAGCATCTCGCTTACACCGAGAGGGTCGGCGGTTCGAACCCGTCGCCGCCTACCATAACAAAAGGCCGCCGGATCGCTCCGGCGGCCTTTCGTGTTTTCAGGGTTTGTTTCGATCAGAAGCGGAAGCTGGCCCTAAGCAGTAGGGAGTAGCGGACGTAATCCTCCAGCAGCTCCGCGTCGCCGGTCAACGACAGCATGCCCAGCTCGTTGCCGAAGTTCAGGCGGAAGCCCAAGATCGGCCCGCCGCCCTCGATGCCGGCCGGCGACAGGGTGAAGTCCTGACCGCCGCTGGCGAAGCGGGCGATGGTCTTGCCGGCGTCCACCGAGATGTTCTGGCGATAGCCGACGCGCAGTTCCGGGCGAATCCAGCCGTTGCGGCCGAAGCCGTAACCGACGTTCATCGCCGCCACGGCCGAGAAGATGTGGCCGTCGCGCGAATCGATGTTCAGGTCGAAGCCGTCGCCGCCGCCCTTTTCGCTGCGCGAGCCTTCCGACAGGCTGAAATATTCGCCGTAAATTTCCGGGCGGATGTTCAGGCGTCCGAAGTTGCGCTCGTAGGAAGCGCCGCCCGCGACGGCGGCGGTCCAGCCGTGCCAGTCGGACTTGTTGTTCAGATAGACACCGCTGGCGACCAGCGAGCGGTCAGCGCTGAAGCTGGCGTAGCCGCCGGCCGCGCGGGCCCAGGTCGTCCAGTACTGGCCCTGAGCGCGCCAGTAGAGGCCCAGCTCCAGCAGGTTGGCGGACAGGACTTCTTCGGCCTCGGCCTCGGGGTCCTTGATGTCCGAGGAGGTGAAGGCGGCCGAGATGCCGAGCGCGCCCAGACCCGTGCCCTTTTCCACGCCGCCCGCGACGCCGAAGCCTTCGGAGCGGAAGCCGTAGGAATCGGTCTTGTCCTTGTCGGCGTAGAAGTTGATCTCCTGCACCCAGGCGCTGGTTTCGCCGGGGGCGGCGACGGCGTTGCGGCCGGTCAAGGCGCGGGTCACGGCGTCGACGCCGGCCGACAACGACATCAGGGGACCGCCCGAGTGGTCGGGCAGCATCTGCTCATAGGCGTTGATGAAGCCGTCGCGGTTCGTCTGCGACAGGAACAGGTTGCGCACCGTCTCATTGGAGCCTAGCGCGGCATAGACGGCGTCATAGGCCGAGGCCTCGACCGGGATCAGGCTGGCCTCGACGGCCGTGCGGCGGCGCGCGTCGACATAGAGGGTGTTGGCCGACTGATTAACCCCGGCCTCGACCACATAGAGGTAGGGCGAATTGTCGGTCAGCTGGCTCTGGTTGATCTGGCCGACGTTCAGCGAGCCGGCGGTGATGACGTCGAACCGCTTGGGTCCGTCCAGCAGCGAGGAGAAGCGCACGCCCAGCGTAGAGCCGGTGGCCAGGGTCGCATTGCCGCTGACGTTGAAGCCGCCGGCGCGGTTGTTGGCCGGGTCCAGATTGACCAGTAGCGACCCTTCCGAGCCGACGTTCAGGCTGGAGATGCCCACGGCGCCGGTCTGGGTCGCGTTCAGCGTGCCTTTGCCGATATTGATGTCCAGCAGGTTGTCGGCGTTCTTGATCGCGCCCGTCACCACGGCGCCGCCGCTGATGTTCAGCTTGTCCGCCCCGGCGCCGAAATCGATGTCGCCGTTGACGACGCCGTTTTCGATGTTGAGCGTGTCGGCGCCCGAGCCCAGCTTGATCGCGCCGACGATGGCCGGTTCGTTGGCGTCCGGCACCCCGTCCTTGTCGGTGTCGACAGCTGTGCTGCCGGCGGCGGCCGGGATGCCGTACTGGCGCAGAGTGACGCCCGAGGTGTTGGCCGACAGGTCGATGGCCGTGACCGTGCCCGTCACCGGATTGGTGTCGGTCGCATTGGGGGACAGGGAGCCGATGATGGAGCCGGCGTTGCTCAGCTGGCTCAGCGTGCCCGACTGGTCGTGGATGACCACGGCCGAACCCTGATTGCCGCCGAAGGAGGCGACGAGGTTGCCCGTGTTGGTCAGGGAGCCGACATTGGCGCCGGCGCCGATCAGGATGCCGGTCGCGTTCTGGGTCTGCTTGCCGGAGGCGACGGCCTGGATGGCGCCCGTGTTGACGATGGCGGGGGCGGTCACGCCCGAGCCGATCCACAGGCCGGTGGCGTTGGCGTCCAAGGCGGTCGAGGACACGCCGCCTTCGTTCCGCACACCGCCGACGACGTTGACGGCCTGACCGCCTGTGACGCCCAGCTGGACGGCGCGCGCCTCGACGCCCGAATACAGGCCGGACGCCGTGATGGAGCCGCGATTGATCAGGCCATAGGCCGCATCGCCCGTGCCGACCGCGCCCAGCGTCACCGCGCGGCTGGTCGAGCCCACAAGCAGGGCCGGGGCGCCGCCCAGCGACGTGATGGAAGCGGTCGTCTCGCTGGCGTCGGGGATGCCGTTGCCGTTGCGGTCGGGATCGTCGCGGTTCTTGATGCCGTCGCCGTCGTCGTCCTCGTCGCCGTTCTTGACGCCATTGTTGTTGTCGTCGCCGTCGATGCCGGCGGCGGAATAGGCCAGCGCCTTGTCGAGCAGGACGCCGCCCGCGACATTGCCGGCGACGCGAACCGCCGGTCCGCCCTGCAGCAGGTCGTCGGCGTCCAGTTCATCGAGGAACAGGGTGGTGGCGTTGTCGAAGGTGCCGGTCGCCGGCCGGGCCGGCGGCGGGGTGGTGTAGCGATAGCCGGTGGCGACGACCGAGGAATGGATCTTCAGCGCGCCGCCCACGTCGCCCTCGATGGAGACGCCGGTCGCATTGGCGCCCAGGGCCGAGATCGTGCCGGCCAGATCGACGTTGCCGGAGATCGGCCCGGTCGTGCGGATGCCCGCCGTATTGTCGCCGGTCACGCGGATCGTGCCCAGGCTCTGCAGCTTGCCGTTCAGGCCCGTCTCGACGGCCAGGCCATAAGAGTTGTTGCCCTCGACCGTGATCGCGCCGGTGCTTTCGACCAGGACGTTGCCGGTGAGGGGCGAGGGGCCGACGACGCGCACGCCATAGCGGCCGGTTCCGGTCGCGAAGGGACCGTCCAGGTCGCCGTCGCCGTCGGTGTCTTTCACGTCAGCGGTTTCCTGGGTGTCGTTGACGGTGATGGAGCCGCCGACCGTCACCGATCCGGTGTTGCCGCCGTTGACAAGGATGCCGGTCGAGCCGTCGGCCGACTTGTCCATGGTGATGGAGCTGCCGCTGTCCAGATCGACCGAGTGGCTGGAATCCAGCGTCACCGCCGCGCCCGACGTCACCGCGACGCTGCCGCCGCTGGCCAGGCGGATGTTGTCAGGGCCGGTTCCGGTCGCGGTCGACGTCTGGATCGGCGTGGTGCGGGCGTTCGAGATGACGATCTCGGCTTGAGACCCGGTGGCGACCATCAAAGGGGCGATCGCCACGGCGGTCGCGAGCAGAATACGCATTCGGTAGAAACCCCTGGTGGTCACGCACAACGGTACAGGCGACCCTTTAGCAGGGTCTGCGCCAGCCTTCCTCAAGTTTATCGAATTTGAGGCGAATACAAGGCCGCAACCGTCGGCGGCCCTGTCTATGACGAGACTGGCGTTCTGCGAAACCCGAGCTTTGCGGCGAATACGGAGCGATTTGACGAGGCCGCTCTTGAGCTTTGCCACGGCCGGGTTTACGGGCCACGAAAGGCTCGGCGCCGCGTCCCCGGGACGCATCCAACGAACCCCTTCGGCGTTCGACAGCCCAAGCCGCACGAGAACGCCCCATGAGCATGACCGACCTCGACGTCCAGGAAAGCGAACTCCGGTTGATTCCGGGGCTGGATGTGGAAGTCGCCGACACGCTGCGCGCCCTGAAGGCGGCGGCGATGGATCAGCGGCCGCGTCTGGTGGACACCACCATGCTGTACGCCCCGCGCTCGGGCGGGGTGAAACGCTATCTGCTGTCCAAGAAGGCGTGGATCGAGGCCAATCGGCCGGGCGTCAGCCATTCGCTGATCGTGCCGGGCGCGCGGCACAAGGCGGGGTCGGACGGGGTGGTGCGGCTGCGCGCCACCAAACTGCCGTTCGGCGACGGCTATCGCTGGCCCACCTCGGTCAAGCGCTGGAGCGCCTGGGTGGCGGCGATGAAGCCGTCGATCATCGAGGCGGGCGATCCCTATACGGCAGGGCAGGGCGCCCTGGAGGCCGGCCAGCGCGTCGGATGCCCGGTCGTCGGCTTCTGCCATTCCGATCCGGCGGGCCTCGCGGCGCTGCACTTCGGCGAATGGGCCAAGAAGCCGGTGGAGAAGCGCTGGGCGCGTCTGTTCTCCCAGTTCGACCGCGTGGTGTCGCCCAGCCGCTTCATCGCCCGGCGTCTGGAAGAGGCGGGCGTGGACAATATCGTCATCCGGCCGCTGGGCGTCGAGATCGACACCTTCCGGCCCGAGCGTCGCGACCGGCAATGGCTGCTGGACCGGCTGGGTCTGGACCAAGATGCGCGTCTGCTGTGCTTCGCCGGCCGGCCCGCCAAGGAAAAGAACGTCGATGTCCTGATCGAGGCGGTTCAGAAGCTTGGCGCGCCCTATCATCTGGTGCTGGTCGGCGCCGGGTCGGGGATGCCGGACGAGGATCGGGTCATCTCCCTGCCTTACGAAACCGATCCCCGCGCCGTGGCCAAGATCATCGCCAGTTGCGACGCCTTCGTTCACGCCAACGACAAGGAGCCGTTCGGCCTGATCGTGCTGGAGGCCATGGCCTGCGGCCGGCCGGTCGTGGGCGTCAACGCGGGCGGCGTGGCCGAGACGGTGGACGATTCCGTCGGGCAACTGGCCGCGCGCGCCGAGGCGACGGACTACGCCGAGGCGGTCGAGGCCCTGTTCGCCCGCGACATCGAAGCCATCGGCCGGGCTGCGCGCGAAAAGGCGGTCAGCCAGTTCGCCTGGAACCGCGTGTTCGAGGATCTGTGCGCCGTCTATGGCCAACTGACCGGCGAGACGGCCTTCATGGCCCCGGACGCGGAACTGCATCTGCATTAGGGGGCGGGCCTCCCAGTTCGTCGTTCCGGGGCTGAGCACAGCGAAGAACCCGGAACCCAGGGCCACGGTCGCGCTGTTGAACGCCTCCGACGCCGGATGCACGTCTTCTGGCTTCCGGGTTCGTCCTGCGGACGCCCCGGAATGACGGGATTTGATTGATTGAACCCAGGCGCTTGGCTCGTGCAGGCGGGGGCGCGCCACTTCTTTATAACGATGTCTGGAAAAGAAGTGGCGCGAGTGACGGGGCTCGAACCCGCGACCTCCGGCGTGACAGGCCGGCACTCTAACCAACTGAGCTACACCCGCGTATCAGGTCGAAACTTTTGAGCTGTTTCGAAAGCTTTTTGGGAAGGCGGCGTGCGCCACTCTTTCTATCTCTAGAGAGAGTGGCGCGAGTGACGGGGCTCGAACCCGCGACCTCCGGCGTGACAGGCCGGCACTCTAACCAACTGAGCTACACCCGCGTTTCCCGGCCGAAGCGGATGTGCGCCCCGGCGAGGGGCGTCGTTTAGGCGGCCCGACCCAGCGCGTCAAGCGACCATTTCGGAGAAAGACGCCGCTCAGCGCGACGGGGCTGTGGACGGAGCGACGACGGCCGCCTGGGGCGGGCTGTGCGGGCCGGCCAGGCCGCCGCCCGCCGGCTCGTGCGCGGCGACGGCGGGCGGCGGCGGCTCGTAGTGGACGCCCACGCCAGGCCCGAGCGGCAGGTCGAACGCCACCCAGGCCGCTACCATGCAGAGCCCCGCGATCAGGAAGGCCCCGGCGTAGGGCAGCATGGTCGCCATCAGCGACCCCAGGCCGAATCGCGGGTCCCATCGCTGGGCGAATGTCAGGATCAGCGGGAAATAGCTCATCAGCGGCGTGGCGATGTTCGTCACCGAATCGCCCATGCGATAGGCGGCGGTCGTCATCTCGGGCGAAATACCCAGCAGCATGAACATCGGCACCACGATGGGCGCCAGGGCCGACCACTTCGCCGAGGCCGATCCGATGAACAGGTCGAAGAAGCAGGAGACGAAGACCACGCAGATCAGCAGCAGCGGCGCGGGCAGGGCGATGCTCTTCAGCCCCGCCGCCGCATGGACGGCCAGGATCGGCCCCAGGCCGGACCAGTTGAACATGGCCACGAAATGGGCGGCGAAGAAGGCCAGCACGATATAGGGCGCCAGCTGGGCGATGCCGTCGCGCATCATCGTCACCAGGTCGCGGTGCGACTGGATCGCCCCGGACCCTGCGCCATAGGCCCCGCCGGTGACGAAGAAGGTGACGGCGAAGAAGGCGACCAGGGACTTGTAGAGCGGATTGAACCGCTGTTCGGGATCGGCATCCGGGTCCACGAAGGGCGAGCCGGGCAGGACGGTGATCAGCGCCCACAGCGCGATCATGCCGATCAGGGCCAGTCCGGCGAACTTCAGCCCGCGCTTTTCGGCGGCCGTCAGAGGCTCCTTTTCCGAGGCCTTGGGCGCGGCGACGCCTTCGGCGGGCATCCAGACCCCCAGGCGCGGCTCGATGACCCGGTCGGTCAGGAACCAGACGATGGGGGTGAAGACGAAGACGACGCCGACGATGAAGAACCAGTTGCCGGCGATATTGACCGAATAGGACGGGTCGATCAGCCGCGCGGCCGGCTCGGTGATCCCCAGGATCAGGGCGTCGCTGGCTCCCGGAAACAGATTGCCGGCGTATCCGCCCGACACGGCGGCGAAACCGGCGGCCAGCCCCGCCAGCGGATGACGCCCGGCCGCCGCGAAGATCACCGCCGCCAGCGGAATGACCACGACATAGGAAGCGTCCGACGCATGGTGGGACACCATGCCGGTGATCACCACGACCGGCGTCAGTATCGCGCGCGGCGCATTCAGCAGGGCGCCGCGAATGGCGGTGGCGAACAGGCCCGTCCGCTCGGCGACCGAGGCCCCGTATATGATGGTGATGACGATGCCCAGGGGCGGGAAGTCGGCCAGGGTGCGCGGCATGCCGATGATCAGCCGCTCCAGATTCTCGCCTGACAGAAGGCTTTGCGCCGCCAGCCGGTCGCCGGTGACGGGATTGACCGCCGACCAGCCCAGGCCCGCCCCGACCAGGCTCAGCACGATCAGTCCGCCGATCAGCCACAGAAACAGGAAGACCGGGTCGGGCAGGCGATTGCCGATCCGTTCCACGGCGTTCAGGGCGCGGCTGGCGACGCTCATTCGGATGACTTTCGGTTACGCGAGTGGGACCGCCATAGGGCTTTGGCGACGCGAGACGCGCAAGCGCCGGGCCTGCGACATATGGCCCGCGAACTTGCGATCCATTCTCAATGAAAAGCCAATGGCCGCAGGGGTTTGAACGGCGACGTTGTTGGGTCTAAGAAGCGCCGAATCCCGCCTCTCCCCGGCGGACGAGGTTCTTCGAATGAACGCATTTCTTTTAGAATATCTGCCCGTGCTGGTGTTCGCCGGCGTCGCGGCCTTCATCGGCGTCCTGTTCATCGTGCTGCCGCTGCTGCTGGCGCCGAAGAGCCCGGACAGCGAGAAGCTGTCGGCCTATGAGTGCGGCTTCAACGCCTTCGACGACGCGCGCATGAAGTTCGACATCCGCTTCTATCTGGTGTCGATCCTGTTCATCATCTTCGACTTGGAAGTGGCCTTCCTGTTCCCGTGGGCGGTGTCGATGTTCGACCTGTCGCACGCCGGCATGGTGTTCGCCTTCTGGTCGATGATGGTCTTCCTGGGCGTGCTGACCATCGGCTTCATCTACGAATGGAAGAAGGGAGCCCTGGAATGGGAGTAGTCGCCGCTTCCAAGCCCGCGGGCCTGGTGTCCGCATCGGGCGCGCCGCTGGTTCCGGCCGGCGCCGGGGCCCGCTCGACCGTCGAAGGCTATGACCCCAAGGTCCACGACAAGTTCTTCGAGGCCGTGAACATGGAGCTGGGCGAGCGGGGCTATCTGGTCGCCGCCGCCGACGACGTGATCAACTGGGCGCGCACCGGCTCCCTGATGTGGATGACCTTCGGCCTGGCCTGCTGCGCCGTCGAGATGATCCAGATGTCGATGCCACGTTTCGACGTCGAACGCTTCGGCATGGCTCCGCGCGCCAGCCCGCGTCAGTCGGACCTGATGATCGTCGCCGGCACCCTGACCAACAAGATGGCCCCCGCCATCCGCAAGGTTTACGACCAGATGCCCGACCCGCGCTACGTCGTGTCGATGGGCAGCTGCGCCAACGGCGGCGGCTACTACCACTACAGCTACAGCGTCGTTCGGGGCTGCGACCGGGTGGTGCCGGTGGACGTCTATGTTCCGGGCTGTCCGCCGACGGCCGAGGCGCTGCTCTACGGCCTGCTGCAACTGCAGAAGAAGATCCGTCGCACAGGGACGATCGACCGATGACCTCCCTTGCTGTCCAGGCTCAACACGAGGCCGTTCTGACGCCGCTGGGCGCGGAAATGGTGGGTGCTTTGGGCGTCGAGGCCCAGGTGGCCTTTGGCGAATTGACGCTGGTGGCGCCGCGCGAGCGGATCGTCGAGGTGATGATCGCGCTGCGCGACCAGTTCGGCTTCCAGCAGCTGCTGGACCTGTGCGGCGTGGACTACCCGGATCGCAAGGAGCGGTTCGAGGTCGTCTATCACCTGATGTCGCTGACCCGGAATGCGCGCCTGCGCGTCAAGGTGTCGACCGACGAGGTTCAGCCCGTGCCGACGATCATCGGCGTCTATCCGGCCGCCAACTGGTTCGAGCGTGAAGCCTACGACATGTACGGCATGCTGTTCTCGGGCCACCCGGACCTGCGCCGCCTGCTGACGGACTATGGTTTCGAGGGGCATCCGCTCCGCAAGGACTTCCCCATGACGGGCTATGTCGAGGTCCGTTACGACGAGGAACAGCGCCGCGTGGTCTATGAGCCGGTCAAGCTGACCCAGGAGTTCCGCACGTTCGACTTCCTGTCGCCGTGGGAAGGCGCCGAATACCCCGCGCCGGTCCTGCCGGGCGACGAAAAGGCGGGAGGCCAGGCGTAATGGCTGACGGAAACCCCACCGTGGCGCCGCTGGGCGTCGATGTGTTCGAGGACGACCTGGACACCCGCACGGCCCACGCGCGCGAGATGGAAGACCGCAAGTTCACTATCAACTTCGGCCCGCAACACCCGGCAGCGCACGGCGTGCTGCGTCTGGTGCTGGAGCTGGACGGCGAGATCGTCGAGCGCGTCGATCCGCACATCGGCCTGCTGCACCGCGGCACCGAAAAGCTGATGGAAGCGCGCACCTACCTTCAGAACGTACCCTATCTGGACCGGCTGGACTACGTCTCGCCGATGAACCAGGAACACGCCTTCTGCCTGGCCATCGAGAAGCTGCTTGGCATCGAGGTTCCGTACCGGGCGCAGCTGATCCGCGTCCTGTATTCGGAAATCGGCCGCATCCTGTCGCACATGCTGAACGTGACGACCCAGGCCATGGACGTCGGCGCCCTGACGCCGCCGCTCTGGGGCTTCGAGGAGCGCGAGAAGCTGATGGTGTTCTACGAGCGCGCCTGCGGCGCCCGTCTGCACGCCAACTATTTCCGTCCCGGCGGCGTCCATCAGGACCTGCCGATGGACCTGATCGACGACATCGGCCGCTGGTGCCACGAGTTCCCGCCGGCGCTGAAGGACATCGAAAGCCTGGTCACGGAAAACCGCATCTTCAAGCAGCGCAACGTCGATATCGGCGTGGTGTCCAAGGAACAGGCCCTGGCCTGGGGCTTCACCGGCGTCATGTTGCGCGGATCGGACATCGCCTGGGACCTGCGCAAGTCGCAGCCCTACGAATGCTACGCCGATCTGGAGTTCGACGTCGTCGTCGGCAAGAACGGCGACTGCTGGGACCGCTATCTGGTCCGCATCGAGGAGATGAAGCAGTCTGTGCGGATCATGGAGCAGTGCATCCACAAGCTGCGCAACTGCCCCGGCGAGCCGGTGATGGTCGAGAACAACAAGATCGTCCCCCCGCGTCGCGGCGAGATGAAGCGGTCGATGGAATCGCTGATCCATCACTTCAAACTGTACACCGAAGGCTTCTCGACGCCCGAGGGTGAGGTTTACGCCTCGGTCGAGGCGCCCAAGGGCGAGTTCGGCATCTATCTGGTGTCGGACGGCACCAACAAACCCTATCGCGTGAAGATCTCGGCGCCGGGCTTCCGCTCGCTGCAGGCGATGGACTGGATGAACCGGGGCCACCAGCTGGCCGACGTGTCCGCCATCCTGGGCTCGCTCGACATCGTTTTCGGAGAAGTGGACCGATGAGCGTTCGTCGTCTCGCCAAGGAACAGCCCGCCTCGTTCGCCTTCTCGGCCGACACCATGGCCAAGGCAGAATGGTGGATCAAAAAATATCCCGAAGGGCGTCGCCAGTCGGCGGTGATCCCGGTCCTGTGGCTGGTGCAGAAGCAGGAGGGTTGGGTCTCCGAGCCCGCCATCCGCGCCATCGCCGACCTTCTGGGCATGGCCTATATCCGGGTGCTGGAGGTCGCGACCTTCTACACCATGTTCATGCTGGAGCCGGTCGGCAAGACGGCGCTGATCCAGGTGTGCGGCACGACGCCCTGCATGCTGCGCGGCGCCAACGAGCTGATGCGCGTCTGCAAGGAGAAGATCGGTCCCAAGGATCATCTGTCCGCCGACGGCCGCTTCACCTGGCAGGAAGTCGAATGCCTGGGCGCCTGTTCCAATGCGCCGATGGCCCAGATCAACGACTACTATTTCGAGGATCTGACGCCCGAGACGATCGGCCAGATCATCGACGATTTCGCCGCCGGCAAGACGCCGGAGCGCGGCTCCTACATCGGTCGCACCAATGCGGCGCCGGAAGGCGGGGCCAGGACTCTGCTGGACGCCAAACTGTATGACGGTTCGGCAGCCAAGCCGATCAAGAAGCTGCCCAACAGCGATCCGGCCCCGGTCGAGAAGGCCCCGGCCTGATGTCGCCGCCCGATCTGAACACCGACGAGGGCCGCGCGGCCTATCGCAAGGAACTACGGGGCGTGGGGCGTCCGTTGCGGGCCGGCGGCCTGGCCATGGTCGTCGGCGCGGCCGTGCTGGTCCTGATGTCGCGCCAGGGCGCGGTCGGGGCCTGGGCGGTCAATCTCTCCTACTTCATGCTGGCGGCCGGCTGGGTGATGGTCCTCGCGGCCATCTGGATGCGCACGCGCCACCACAAGCGCCGTCTGGCGGAGGGGCTGTGATGGCGAAGCAAGCCAAGCCTGTTGATTTTAAAACCTTCTACCTGCTCGGCCTGATCGACGTGGTTGTTGGTTTGGGGCTGATCGTATTGACGCTGATGGGCGTAATCCCGGTCGATCTGGACATCATGATACCCGTCGGCGCGGTGATCGCGGTCATGGGTGTCGGGATCGCGCTCTGGGGCCGTAGCATGACGAAGCGCGCAGGCACGCGCGGAGATCGGAACTGAAGATGGTCGGCATTCTCGAAGACAAGGATCGCATCTTCACCAACCTGTACGGCCTGCACGACTGGGGCGTAGAGGGGGCGAAGTCGCGCGGCGCGTGGAACGCCACCAAGGACATGCTGGACCTTGGTCGCGACTGGATCATCAACAACGTCAAGGCCTCGGGCCTGCGCGGCCGTGGCGGCGCCGGCTTCTCGACTGGCCTGAAGTGGTCGTTCATGCCCAAGGAAGTGAAGGATCGTCCTCACTACCTGGTCATCAACGCCGACGAATCCGAGCCTGCGACCTGCAAGGACCGCGAGATCATGCGCCATGATCCGCACCTGCTGATCGAAGGCGCGCTGATCGCCAGCTTCGCGATGCAGGCCCATGCCTGCTACATCTATCTGCGCGGCGAATACGTGCTGGAACGCGAGCGGATGGAAGCCGCCGTCAAACAGGCCTACGAGGCCCGGCTGATCGGCGACGACAACGTCCACGGCTGGGACTTCCACGTCTATATCCACCACGGCGCCGGGGCCTATATCTGCGGCGAAGAGACGGCCCTGCTGGAATCGCTGGAAGGCAAGAAGGGCCAGCCGCGCCTGAAGCCGCCGTTCCCGGCCGGCGCAGGTCTGTATGGCTGCCCGACGACCGTGAACAACGTCGAGTCCATCGCCGTCGTCGGCACGATCCTGCGTCGCGGCGCCGACTGGTTCGCTGGCTTCGGCCGTCCGAACAACACCGGCACCAAGCTGATGTCCCTGTCGGGCCATGTGAACACGCCCTGCGTGGTCGAAGAGGCCATGTCGATCCCGTTGCGCCAGCTGATCGAGGATCACGGCGGCGGCGTGCGCGGCGGCTGGAGCAATCTGAAGGCCATCATCCCCGGCGGCGCGTCCTGCCCGGTCATCACGCGCGAACAGGCCGAGACGGTGCTGATGGACTTCGATTCCATGCGCGAGATGCGTTCGTCCCTCGGGACGGCCGGCGTCACGGTGATGGATCAATCGACCGACATCGTGAAGGCGATCGCCCGCATCAGCTACTTCTTCAAGCATGAGAGCTGCGGCCAGTGCACCCCGTGCCGCGAAGGCACCGGCTGGATGTGGCGCGTGCTGGAACGGATGGCGGTGGGCGAGGCCGATCCGTCGGAGATCGACCTGCTGCTGGACGTCGCCGGACAAGTCGAGGGCCACACCATCTGCGCTCTGGGCGATGCCGCCGCCTGGCCCGTTCAGGGCCTGATCCGTCACTTCCGTCACGAGATCGAAGAGCGGATCGCCAACTATCGCAGCCGCCGCGCGAACTTCGCCGGCCACGCCATCGCGGCGGAGTAGGGATGCGCCTCGCCGTCGCCCTGTTGCTGACGCTTCCGACCCTCGCGGCTTGCGGCGAGGGGAAAAAGGCTGCGCCACAGGCGCCGACCGCGCCTGCGGCGGCGTCGGCCCAGGTTGCGCCGGTCGCGGCGCCGGCGGCTCCGGCGAACCTCGAAGCGGCCTGCCGCGACGTCGTGAACCGCATGTATGGCCAGGAGGGCGACGCCGTCGCCTTCACCGCCACCGACGAACGCACGGCCCAGGTGTCGTGGCGCGCGCCGGTCGATGGCGGCCGGCTGGAATTCGAATGTCGGGCGGAAGCCGACGGCGCGGGCCTGTTCCGCGACGGTCAGCCGATGTCCGTGGATGTACAAATGGCGGCTCCCGCCGCCAAGCAAGAGGCCCGCTGATGCCTATCGCCAAGGTCAACGGCGTCGAAACCGAGTTCGAGCCCGGCATGACCGTGCTCCAGGTCGCCGAACGCGCAGGGCAGGAAATCCCGCGCTTCTGCTACCACGAACGCCTGTCCATCGCCGGCAACTGCCGCATGTGCCTGGTCGAGGTGAAGCCCGGACCGCCGAAGCCCCAGGCCTCGTGCGCGCTTCCGGCCGCCGATGGCCAGGAAATCTTCACCGACACGCCGATGGTCAAGAAGGCCCGCGAAGGGGTGATGGAGTTCCTGCTCATCAACCACCCGCTGGACTGCCCGATCTGCGACCAGGGCGGCGAATGCGACCTGCAGGACCAGTCGGTCGGCTATGGCCGCGACGGCTCGCGCTATTCGGAGAACAAGCGCGCGGTCGAAGAGAAGGCGATGGGCCCCACCATCAAGACCTTCATGACGCGCTGCATCCAGTGCACCCGCTGCGTCCGCTTCATCACCGAGGTCGCCGGCGTGCCGGACATCGGCATGATCTCGCGCGGCGAAGATGCTGAAATCACGACCTATCTGGAGAAGTCGGTCGCGTCCGAACTGTCGGGCAACGTCAACGACCTGTGCCCGGTCGGCGCCCTGACGCACCGCCCCTGGCAGTACCACTATCGTCCGTGGGAACTGAAGAAGACCGAGACCATCGACGTCATGGACGCCTTGGGCTCGAACATCCGCGCCGACTATCGCGGGTCCGAGGTCATGCGCGTGCTGCCGCGCGTCAACGAGGGCGTCAACGAGGAGTGGCTGTCGGACAAGAGCCGCTATGTCGTCGACGGCCTGACCGCGCGTCGTCTGGACCGCCCGTGGATTCGCGAGAACGGCAAGCTGCGCGCCGCCTCGTGGAACGAAGCGCTGGACGCCGTCGCCGCCAAGCTGAAGGCCGCGCCGTCCGACCGCATCGGCGTGATCGCGGGCGACCTGCAGGACGCCGAGTCGATGAAGGCGACGCTGGACCTGTTCCGCGCCTTGGGGTCGAACAACACCGACTGCCGCCAAGACGGCGCCGCGCTGGGCTATGGCCCGCGCGAGGGCTGGCTGTTCAACTCCGGCCTGGAAGGGCTTGAAAAGGCTGACGCCGTTCTGATCGTCGGCGCCAATCCGCGCACCGAGGCGCCGCTGCTGAACGCCCGCCTGCGCAAGGCCTGGCTGAAGGGCGACATGGAGATCGGCCTGATCGGCGAACAGGCCGACCTGACCTTCGACTACGCCTATCTGGGCGCGGGAACGCAGACCCTGGCCAAGCTGCCCAAGTCGGCGCTGGACTTCCTGACCAAGGCCGAGCGGCCGGCGATCATCGTCGGCGCCGGCGCGCTGGGCGGGGAGGGCGGTTCGGCCGTCCTGAACGCCCTGGGCGCCCTGGCCAAGACCGTCGGCGTCGTCGCGGACGGCTGGAACGGCTTCAACGTCCTGCACCACGCTGCCGCGCGCGTCGCCGGTCTGGACATGGGCTTCGTCCCGGCTGACGGCGGCCTGACGGTTTCGGAAATGCTGAAGCCGGACGCGCTGGACGTGCTGTTCTTGCTGGGCGCCGACGAGGTCGATCCGACCGGCTCCAACGCCTTCCGCGTCTATCTGGGCAGCCACGGCGACCGCGGCGCGCACGGCGCCGACGTCATCCTGCCGGGCGCGGCTTATACAGAGAAGTCGGGCCTCTACGTCAACACCGAGGGCCGGGTGCAGATGACCGAGCGCGTGGTGTTCCCGAAGGGCGAGGCCAAGGAAGACTGGGCCATCATCCGCGCCCTGTCGGCCCGTGTGGACCAGACGCTGCCCTATGACACGCTGGAGCAGCTGCGCGACAAGCTGATGGGCGACCATCCGACCTTCGGCCGCATCGACTATCTGCCGGCGCCGGCGGCGTTCGACGTGGCGTCGCTGGGCGCCAAGGGCGATCTGGGCGACCGGGCCTTCGTGTCGGTCATCGCCGACCCCTATCTTTCCAACCCGATCGCGCGCGCCAGCGCGACCATGGCCGAGCTGTCCGCCCTGCGGACCCAGCCGGTCGCGATGGCGGCGGAGTAAGCCATGGACCCCGTTTCCTTCTGGGCCACCCCCCTGGGCTGGACGCTGATCACCGTCGGTCAGGTGCTGCTGATCACGGTCGGCGTGCTGATAGCCGTCGCCTTCCTGCTGCTGGCCGACCGCAAGGTCTGGGCCGGGGTGCAGATGCGCAAGGGCCCCAACGTCGTCGGTCCCTTCGGCCTGCTGCAATCCTTCGCCGACATGATCAAGTTCGTGCTGAAGGAGGTCGTGATCCCGGCCGGCGCCGACAAGGCGGTCTTCATCATCGCCCCGATCATCACCGTCATCCTGGCCTTTATGGCCTGGGCGGTCATTCCGTTCGCCCCCGGCTGGGTGGTGTCGGACCTGAACGTCGGCATCCTGTACATCTTCGCGGTGTCGTCGCTGGGCGTGTACGGCATCATCATGGGCGGCTGGGCGTCGAACTCGAAGTATCCGTTCCTGGGCTCGCTGCGTTCGGCGGCGCAGATGGTGTCCTATGAAGTCTCGCTGGGCCTGATCATCATCAATGTGATCCTGCTGGCCGGCACGATGAACCTATCGGCCATCGTCGAGAGCCAGAAGGGGATGTTCTGGAACTGGTACGGTTTCGGCGGCGGCGCCGACACCTGGCCGCTGGTCGTCATCCTGTTCCCGATGTCGATCATCTTCTTCATCTCGGCCCTGGCCGAAACCAACCGTCCGCCGTTCGACCTGCCCGAGGCCGAGTCCGAGCTGGTCGCCGGCTATCAAGTCGAATACAGCTCGACCCCGTATCTGCTGTTCATGATGGGCGAATACGTCAACATCGTCTTCATGTCGGCGATGATCAGCCTGCTGTTCTTCGGCGGCTGGAACCCCGGCGTGCCGCAGGCCTGGATGGACAGCCTGCCGGTCTGGGTCGCCTATGCGATCTATCTGCTGACCTTCATGGCTAAGACCGTCTTCTGGTTCGTAATGATCTCCATGGTGAAGGCCTTCGTGCCGCGCTATCGCTACGATCAGCTGATGCGCCTGGGCTGGAAGATCTTCCTGCCGACCTCGCTGGTCGCGGTCGTGATCGTGTCGGCCTGGCGCGTGTTCGTGGTGGGGTCGTGATGGTCGCTGCGACGACGCCCGTTCTCAAGGATAAGCTCTGATGTTCACCCGTATCGTCCAGGCGACCAAGGGCGCGATGATGCTGGACGTCATCGGCGCCATCGGCCTGTCGCTGAAATATATGGCGCGGCCCAAGATGACCGTGAACTATCCGTTCGAGCGCAATCCGCAATCGCCGCGCTTCCGGGGCGAACACGCCCTGCGTCGCTATGCGAACGGCGAGGAACGCTGCATCGCCTGCAAGCTGTGCGAGGCCATCTGCCCGGCCCAGGCCATCACCATCGAGGCCGAACCGCGCGCCGACGGCAGCCGCCGCACGACCCGCTACGACATCGACATGGTCAAATGCATCTACTGCGGCCTGTGCCAGGAGGCCTGCCCGGTGGACGCCATCGTGGAGGGGCCGAACTCGGAATTCGCCGTCGAGACGCGCGAAGAGTTGCTCTACGACAAGCAACGCCTGCTCGATAACGGCGACCGCTGGGAACGGCAGATCGCCAAGAATCTGGAACTCGACGCGCCTTACCGCTAAGGCGCATCTCGCTAAACGGGTCGCCGATTCCAGACGGGGTCGCGGCCGATACGAAAGGGGCTTCGTCCCGACATGCTGCAAGGCATAGCCTTCTATCTGCTGGCGGCGGTCGCCACGGTTTCCGGCCTTCTGGTCGTGACCGCGCGCAACCCGGTGCACAGCGTGCTGTGGTTGATCCTGGCCTTCTTCTCGTCGGCGGGTCTGTTCGTCCTGCTGGGGGCCGAGTTCCTGGCGATGCTGCTGGTCGTCGTCTATGTGGGCGCGGTCGCGGTGCTGTTCCTGTTCGTCGTCATGATGCTGGACGTGGACTTCCTGAAGCTGCGCGAAGGCTATGCGCGCTATCTGCCGTTGGGGGCGATCATCGCCGCCGTGCTGCTGGCCGAAATGATCATCGTCTCGGTCGCCGTGGTGCAGGGCGGGGCGGCGGCGGGCCTGCCGGCGCCGGGCGCGCCTGACGCCAGCGTCACCAATGTCGAGGCCATCGGTCGCGTCCTCTACACCGACTATGTCTATTTCTTCCAGGCGGCCGGGATCGTGCTGCTGATCGCCATGATCGGCGCCATCACCCTGACGCTGCGGCACAAGCCGCATATCAAGCGCCAGAACCCCGGCGATCAGGTGAACCGCGACCGTCTGAAGTCGGTCGAGATCAAGCCCGCCGCCACGGGCGAGGGCGTCAGCGCCGAGGAGCTTCTGTGATGATCGGTCTGACCCACTATCTGACGGTCGCCGCGATCCTGTTCACCATCGGGGTGTTCGGCATCTTCGTGAACCGCAAGAACGTCATCATCATCCTGATGTCGATCGAGCTGATCCTTCTGGCCGTGAACATCAACTTCGTCGCCTTCTCGGCCTATCTGAACGAGATCAGCGGGCAGATCATGGCCATGTTCGTCCTGACCGTCGCCGCCGCCGAGGCCGCCGTCGGCCTGGCCATCCTGGTGACCTTCTTCCGTAACCGCGGCGACATCGCCGTGGACGACGCCTCCGTGATGAAGGGCTGAGCGTGACCTTCCATACCCTCGTCATTCTCGGGATCTTCGCCCCGCTGCTGGGCGCGGCCATCGCCGGCTTCTTCGGACGCCGGATCGGCAATATCCCGTCGCAGGCCGTCACCACGGGCCTGCTGTTCTTCTCGTGCGCTGTCGCCTGGACGGTGTTCGGCCAGTGGACCTGGGGCCATCTGGAGCCCTTCACGATCAGTCTGGCGCCCTTCATCAATGTGGGCGACTTCCAGTCGGCCTGGTCGATCCGCATCGACGCCTTGTCGGCGACCATGCTGATCGTGGTCACCAGCGTGTCGTCGCTGGTTCACCTGTATTCCTGGGGCTACATGGCCGAGGACGACAGCCGGCCGCGCTTCTTCGCCTATCTGTCGCTGTTCACCTTCATGATGCTGGCGCTGGTGACGGCGGCCGACTTCATGCAGATCTTCTTCGGCTGGGAAGGGGTGGGGCTGGCGTCCTATCTGCTGATCGGCTTCTGGTACAAGAAGCCGACGGCCAGCGCCGCCGCCATCAAGGCCTTCGTCGTCAACCGGGTCGGCGACTTCGGCTTCGTCCTGGGGATCATGACGATCTTCTGGATGTACGGCACGATCAACTTCGCCGAACTGTTCCCGCTGATCGGAACCAAGGCCGGCACGACCTGGGAGTTCCTGGGCGTCCAGTGGTCCGCGCTGGACCTGGCCGGCTTCCTGCTGTTCATCGGCGCCATGGGCAAGTCGGCCCAGTTCTTCCTGCACACCTGGCTGCCCGACGCGATGGAAGGCCCGACGCCCGTGTCGGCCCTGATCCACGCCGCGACCATGGTGACGGCGGGCGTCTATATGGTCTGCCTGCTGAGCCCCATCTATGAACACGCGCCGGGCGCGGCCCAGATCATCGCCATCATCGGCGCGATCACGGCCCTGTTCGCCGCCACGGTCGGCCTGACCCAGAACGACATCAAGCGCGTCATCGCCTATTCGACCTGTTCGCAGCTGGGCTACATGTTCTTCGCGGCGGGCGTCGGCGCCTATCAGGCGGCCATGTTCCACCTGTTCACCCACGCCTTCTTCAAGGCCCTGCTGTTCCTGGGCGCCGGTTCGGTGATCCACGGGATGCACCACGAGCAGGACATGCGGAAGATGGGCGGTCTGTGGAAGCTGCTGCCCGTCACCTATGCGGTGATGACCATCGGCACCATCGCCATCACCGGCCTAGGCATTCCCGGCGTCGGCGGCTTCGCCGGCTTCTATTCCAAGGATTCGATCATCGAGAGCGCCTACGCCTCGGCGGCCTCGGGGCACTCGGCCATCGGCCTGTTCGCCTTCTTCGTCGGCATCATCGCCGCCGGTCTGACGGCCTACTATTCGTGGCGTCTGATCTTCATGACCTTCCACAACAAGCCGGTGTGGAAGGAAGAGGGCGACGCGCATCACGAGGACAACCATGCCTCGCACGCCCAGTTGGAAACCCATTCCGAGCCGGTCGACGACGCGCATGGTCATGACGATCACGCCCATGACGACCACGGACATCACGGCCCGCTGAAGCCGCACGAGAGCCCGCTGGTCATGCTGGTTCCGCTGATCCTGCTGTCGGTCGGCGCCGTCGCCGCCGGCTTCGTCTTCGCGCCGCACTTCATCGGCCACCACGAGGGCGAGTTCTGGCGCGGGGCGATCTTCACCGGCGAACACAACCACGTCCTGCACGAGAGCCACTCGGTCCCGACCTGGGTGAAGTGGTCGCCGCTGATCCTGACGCTGATCGGCACGGCCTTCGCCTACTGGATCTATGTCGCCCGCGAAGGCATGGGCCGCCGCATGGCCGAGCGGAACGGCGTCATCTACCGCTTCCTCTACAACAAGTGGTATTTCGACGAGCTGTACGACTTCGTCTTCGTGCGCGGCTTCAAGGCCATCGGCGACTTCTTCTGGAAGATCCTGGACGTGAAGATCATCGACGGGCTGGGGCCGAACGGCGCCGCCTGGGTGTCGCTGAAATCCGCCGCTCGACTGGCCAAGATCCAGTCCGGCTATGTCTATCACTATGCCTTCGTGATGCTGCTCGGGGTGGCTGGTCTGCTCACCTTCGCCATCCTCGCGTGGGGAGCCTGATCTCGTGCCCTACATCCTGAGCCTCGTTACATTCCTGCCCCTGGTCGGGGCCCTGGCGATCTTCGTCGCCCGGCTGACGTCGAAGTCGGCCGATGCGACCGCGCCGGCCGCCCGCTGGATCGCCCTGATCACGACCCTGGTGGTGCTGGCGGTTTCGGTCGTGCTGGTCTCGGGCTTCGACCCGGCCGATACCGGCTATCAGTTCGTGGAGTTGTTCCCGTGGTTCGCGGGCGCCAGCTATCACCTGGGCGTCGACGGGATTTCGGTCCTGTTCATGCTGCTGACGGCCTTCCTGATGCCGATCTGCATCCTGGCCAGCTGGAAGTCGATCGAGACGCGCGTCGTCGAATATATGATCGCCTTCCTGGTGCTGGAGACGCTGGTCATCGGGGTGTTCACTTCGCTGGACCTGTTCCTGTTCTACATCTTCTTCGAAGGCACCCTGGTCCCGATGTTCCTGATCATCGGCATCTGGGGCGGTCAGAACCGGATCTACGCCGCCTACAAGTTCTTCCTCTACACCCTGTTGGGGTCCGTCCTGATGCTGCTGGCCATGCTGTGGATGGCGCATACGGCGGGAACGACCAGCATTCCCGAACTGAAGCGTTTCGCCTTCGATCCGGCCGTTCAGCCGATCCTGTGGCTGGCCTTCTTCGCCTCGTTCGCGGTCAAGATGCCGATGTGGCCCGTCCACACCTGGCTGCCCGACGCCCACGTTCAGGCGCCGACGGCTGGTTCGGTCATCCTGGCCGGCATCCTGCTGAAGCTGGGCGGTTACGGCTTCATCCTGTTCAACGTGCCGATGTTCCCTATGGCGTCGGAGATGTTCCGCCCGCTGGTCTTCACCCTGTCGGTGATCGCCATCGTCTATACGTCGCTGGTCGCCTGGCGTCAGACCGACATCAAGAAGCTGATCGCCTATTCGTCGGTCGCCCACATGGGGTTCGTGACCCTGGGCATCTTCTCGGGGAACGACGTGGGCATGCAGGGCGCCGTCTTCCAGATGATCAGCCACGGCCTGATCTCGGGCGCGCTGTTCCTGTGCGTCGGCGTCGTTTACGACCGGATGCACACCCGCGAGATCGCCTTCTACGGCGGCCTGACGTCGAAGATGCCCTGGTATGCGGCCATCTTCCTGATGTTCACCATGGCCAACGTCGGCCTGCCGGGCACCTCGGGCTTCATCGGCGAAGTGCTGACCATGACGGGCGCCTATCACGCCTCGACCTGGGCGGCGCTGGTGGCGGCCTCGGGTGTGATCTTCTCGGCGGTTTACGCCCTGACCCTGTACCGCGCGGTCATGTTCGGTGAGATCACCAATCCGAAGCTTGAGACCATCACCGACATCGACAAGCGCGAACTGCTGCTGTTCGTGCCGCTGATCGTCGGCACCATCTGGCTGGGGGTCTATCCGGCCGCCGTCCTCGATTACACCGGGCCCGCCGTCGAGGCCCTGACCAGCGCCTATCGCGCCGCGATCGGCGGGTGAGACCATAATGCCTGATCTGTCCTCCGCCCTGCATCTCGCCGCCTCGGAAGTCACCCTCGCGGTCGGCGCCCTGGTCCTGCTGATGGTCGGCGCCTTCGTCGGCGAAAAGAGCGCCCGCCTAGTGTCGATCCTGTCGGTGCTGCTGCTGATCGCCGCGTCCGTCATCGCCATCGTCGGCCCGTGGGGTGTCGCCTTCAACGGCGCCTATGTCGCCGACCCGCTGGCCATCTACGCCAAGAGCCTGATCTATCTCTCGGCGGCCGTCGCGGTCGTCCTGGGCGACGGCTGGATGGCGCGCACCCGGATCGCCAAGTTCGAATATCCGGTCCTGATCGTTCTGGCCTCGGCCGGTATGGGGATGATGGCGTCCTCGGGCGACCTGATCTCCATGTATGTCGGGATCGAGCTGCATTCGCTGGCCCTCTATGTCCTGGCCGCTTTCCACCGCAACGACGTCAAGGCGTCCGAAGCGGGCCTGAAGTATTTCGTCCTGGGCGCCCTGTCGTCCGGCCTGCTGCTGTATGGCGCCAGCCTGATCTACGGCTTCGCCGGTTCGATGCGTTTCGACGACATCGCCGCCGTGGCCGCCGCCAAGCCGGGCCCGGGCCTGGTGTTCGGTCTGGTCTTCCTGATCTGCGGTCTGGCGTTCAAGGTCTCGGCCGCGCCGTTCCATATGTGGACGCCCGACGTCTATGAGGGCGCGCCGACGCCGGTCGTGGCCCTGTTCGCCACGGCGCCCAAGGTCGCGGCCATGGTCCTGATCGCGCGTGCGCTGGAACACGGTTTCGGCGACGCCCACGCCCAGTGGTCCCAGGTCCTGATCGCCATCTCCCTGATCAGCTTCGTCGTCGGCGCCTTCGGCGGTTTGGCGCAGAAGGACATCCAGCGCCTCTTGGCCTATTCGTCGATCGCCAACATCGGCTATGCCTTGCTGGGCATCGCGGCGGGCACGGCCGAGGGGCTGCAGGCCATGCTGATGTTCATGACCCTGTATGTCATCGACCAGCTGGGCTTCTTCGCCATCCTGTTGTCGCTGTCCAAGTCGGGCCGTCCGATCCGTCGCATCGCCGATCTGGCCGGTCTGAAGAAGGACCGTCCGCTGACGGCCGTGGCCCTGACGGTGCTGTCGCTGTCGGTCTTGGGGATGCCGCCGTTCTCGGGCTTCTGGGGCAAGTATTATGTGTTCGGCGCCGCCGCCGACGCGGGCCTGTGGCCTGTCGCGGCCGCCGGTCTGGTCGCCTCGGTCGTCGCCGCCTTCTACTATCTGCGCGTCATCAAGCTGATGTGGTTCGATGCGCCGCTGGACGACATCGCCACCGACGCCGCGCCGGTCGAGGCCAAATGGGTCGGCTGGGCCTGCGCGGCCTTCGCCTTCCCGCTGGTGATCGTCGGTCTGACCTGGCTGGAGCCGCTGACCAAGGCCGCGAGCGCCGGCTTCGGGAACGGTTAGGGCGTTGACGCCCGCCTCCCTGGTCATACTGGACGAGATCGATTCGACGCTGTCGGAGGCTCGTCGGCTGGCGGAAGCCGGAGAGGTTGGGCCGAAATGGATCATCGCGCGCCGCCAGACGGCGGGGCGCGGCCGTCGCGGACGGGGGTGGATCGACAAGCCGGGCAATCTGGCTGCGACCCTGCTCATCAGGTTTCATGGATCGGCTCGCGAAGCGGCCCAGACGACGTTCGTCACGGCCCTGGCGGTCGCCGACCTGCTGGATGTGTTCGTGTCGCCGGCCCTGGTCTCGATCAAATGGCCCAACGACGTGCTGCTGGACGGCCGTAAGGTCTCGGGCATATTGATCGAAAGCGGCCCCCATCCGGCGGGCGGGCTGTGGCTGGCCATCGGCATCGGCGTGAACCTGACCCATGCGCCCGAGGGCACCGAACGCGCCTCGGCCGCCATCGCCGAAAAGCTGCGGGACGACCTGACCTTCGCCCCGCCCATCGAGGCCGCCGCGGAAATCCTGGCCGAGACCTTCGCCGTCTGGTGGGGCCGCTGGCAGACGATGGGGTTCGAGCCGGTGCTGGACGCCTGGACCAGCCGTCTGACCGGGCTGAACGGTCCCTGCACGGCGCGTCTGGACAATGAGACCATCGAGGGGCTGGCCGAGGGGGTGGAGCCGGACGGCGCCCTGCGTCTGCGTCTGGCCGATGGTTCGGTGCGGCTGATTTCGGCCGGCGACGTCTTCTTCGGAAAGACCGTCTGATGCTGCTGGCCATCGAGCAGGGCAACACCAATACGCTGTTCGCCGTTCACGACGGTTCGGACTGGATCGCCCAATGGCGCGCGGCCACCGAGGCCAGCCGCACGGCGGACGAATACGCTGTCTGGCTGAACCAGTTGATGGTGATGAAGGGGATGGCGGTCGCGGACCTGACGGGCTGCATCATCTCCAGCGTCGTGCCGCAATCGATCTTCAACCTGCGAAATCTGGCGCGGCGCTATCTGAACATCGAACCGCTGGTAATCGGCGAGAACGTCGATCTGGGAATCGACGTGCGGATCGCAAAGCCCAGCGAGGCCGGGGCCGACCGTCTGGTCAACGCCATCGGGGCCAAGCTGCTCTATTCCGGCGACCTGATCGTGATCGACAGCGGCACGGCGACGACCTTCGACATCGTGGCGGACGACGGCGCGTTCGAGGGCGGGCTGATCGCGCCGGGCATCAATCTGTCGCTCCAGGCCCTGCACGAGGCGGCGGCCAAACTGCCGCGCATCGCCATCCAGCGTCCCGACCACGTCATCGGTCGCGGCACGGTCGAGGCCATGCAGTCCGGCGTCTTCTGGGGCTATGTTTCGCTGATCGAAGGCCTGGTCGGGCGCATCAAGGCCGAATGGGGTCGGCCCATGACGGTGATCGGCACCGGCGGCGTCGCCAGCCTGTTCGAAGGCGCGACCGACAGCATCGACCATTTCGATTCCGACCTGACTATTCGCGGCCTCCTCGCAATCTGGCGTCGTAACGCCCATCTGACTGACTGAATGAAAAAGCAAAACCAAGACGAACTCGTTTTCCTGCCGCTGGGCGGCTCGGACGAGGTCGGTATGAACCTGAACGCCTACGGCTTCGGCCCAGAGGCGAACCGTGAATGGCTGATCGTCGACGTCGGCGTCACCTTCGGCGACCTGTCCACGCCCGGCGTGGATGTGATCGTGCCCGATCCGACCTATCTGCAGGGCGAGACGATCAAGGGCATCGTCCTGACCCATGCGCACGAAGACCATATCGGCGCCCTGGGCTGGTTGTGGCCGCGCATCAAGGCGCCGATCTACGCCACGCCCTTCACCGCCTATCTGATCCGCGACAAGCTGCGCGAGCGCGGCATTCTGGATCAGGTCGAATTGATCGAGGTGCCGCTGGGCGGCACGGTCGACATCGGTTCGTTCGGCGTCACCTTCGTCAACATGACCCACTCGATCGCCGAGCCCAGCGGCCTGGCCATCGACACGCCTCTGGGCACGGTGTTCCACACCGGCGACTGGAAGATCGACGACCAGCCGGTGATCGGGACCAAGACCGACGCCCCCGCCATCCGCGCCCTGGGCGACGAGGGCGTGCTGGCCATGGTGTGCGATTCCACCAATGTCTTCGTGCCGGGCGTCGCCGGGTCCGAGGGCGATGTCGCCGTCGCCATCTCCAAGCTGATCTCGACCCTGAAGGGCCGTGTCGCCGTAGGCTGTTTCGCCTCGAACGTCGCCCGGATGGACAGCGTGATCCGCGCGGCTGAGGCCTGCGGGCGTCGCGTCGCTCTGGCCGGACGGTCGATGCACCGGATCACGGCGGCGGCGAAACACGTCGGCATGTTGCAGGACGTCAAACCCTTCCTGTCGGACGAGGAGGCCCGCGTCTGGCCCGCCGACCAGATCCTGTATCTCTGCACCGGCAGCCAGGGAGAGGCGAGGGCGGCCCTGTCGCGCGTCGCCGACGGCACCCATCCGACCGTCAAACTGGGTCTGGGCGACCACTGCATCTTCTCATCGCGTCAGATTCCGGGCAACGAACTCGCCATCGGCAATCTGCAGGACCGGCTCGCGGATCGCGGCGTGCGCCTCTACACCGAGAAGGATCACCCCGGCATCCACGTCTCCGGCCACCCGTGCCGCGACGAGTTGAAGCAGATGTACGAATGGGCGCGGCCGCAGATCGCGGTGCCGACCCATGGCGTGCGGCGCTTCCTGCTGGAACACGCCAACCTGGCCAAGGAGGTCGGGGTCAAGGAAACGGTCACGCCGCGCAACGGCGACATGGTTCGCCTGGCGCCCGGGCCGGCCCAGATCGTCGACGAGGTGCCGAACGGCCGCCTCTATGTCGACGGCGGGATGCTGGTCACGGAACAGGGCGAGGCGCTTAAGGAACGTCGCCACGCCTCGACCAACGGCGTGTTGATCGTCAGCTTCGCCCTGGACAAGCGCGGCCGCATCGTCAGCGACATCGACATCCGCAGCGTGGGCCTGCCCGGCGATCTGCAGAAGCCGCTGGGCGACGTGCTGGACGATCTGGCCGAGCGTGTCGAACAGGTGGTCAAGAACCTGAAGGGCGAGGCTCTGGAGGATGAGATGGTGGTCGAACAGGCCATCGCCCGCGTTCTGAAGAAGGCCAGTCAGCAGGTCTGGGATCGTCGTCCCATCGTCGAGACGGTCGTCCTGCGCGTCTGATCGAACCCGGCTGTTTGGAACCCGAACGGCCGGGCCGCCCGATGCGATTAGCGGTCGCGACAGGCCGCCCGCATCGGCTATAGGCTGGGGCATGGCCGAGACGCTCTTTCTGCTGAATCCCGACTGGCATGACGACCAGGGTGGACCGTGGTTCTGTCCGCCCGGCGCCTATATCGAGGGCGTCCTGGCCTTCTATCCGCAACTTCGCGACGCGCTGGATGTGGTCTATCTGGATCATGCCAAGCCGCGTCCGCCGGTCATCGCACAGGTGGGCGAGGCGCATCAGAGCTGTCCGATCCTGATCCTGGACGGCGAACTGGATTGGCCCCAGGCCGAGATCAGCGCGGCGACCGGCCGTCGTTTCCTGCAGGACCACGCCATCGCCCCCTATCTCGCCGCCCGCTACGGCGTCGGCCGGCCGCACCCTTAAGACGAGGTCCGTCATGCCCATCGGCCCCCTGACCATGATCGGCATCTACATCATCGTCTGGTGGACGGTGCTGTTCGCCGTCCTGCCGCTCGGCACGTCGCAGGAAACGCACGAGCCGCCGACCGACGGCGCCCAATGGGGCGCGCCCCGCACCCCGAACCTGAAGAAGAAGTTCCTGACCACTACCTGGGTCTCGGCCATCGTCTGGGTCGGCGTCATGGTGCTGATCTTCACCGGCTGGCTGCCCCTGCCGGACTTCTCGCAGGCCCCGGCGGTCTAAAGCGCAAGCCGGTCTAGCTTTCGCCCCGGTCCAGCGGCTAAAGCCTTGTTTCGTCTCTACGCCTTAGGATTCCCGATCATGCGCCTGTCGCGCTTTTTCCTGCCCACGCTGAAGGAAGCCCCTTCGGACGCCCAGATCGTCTCGCACCAGCTGATGCTGCGCGCGGGCATGATCAAACAGGAGGCCGCCGGCATCTACGCCTGGCTGCCGCTGGGTCTGAAGGTGCTGCGCAAGATCGAGCAGATCGTGCGCGAGGAGCAGATGCGGGCAGGGGCGGTCGAACTGCTGATGCCGACGCTGCAACTGGCCGACCTGTGGCGCGAGAGCGGCCGTTACGACGCCTATGGCCCCGAGATGCTTCGCATCACCGACCGGCACGAGCGCGAGCTGCTGTACGGCCCCACCAACGAGGAGATGATCACCGACATCTTCCGGGCCTATGTGAAGTCCTACAAGTCGCTGCCGCTGAACCTGTTTCATATCCAGTGGAAGTTCCGCGACGAGCGCCGTCCGCGCTTCGGCGTGATGCGCGGGCGCGAGTTCCTGATGAAGGACGCCTATTCCTTCGACGTGGACGAAGCGGCGGCCCGCGTCGCCTACAACCGCATGTTCACCGCCTATCTGAACACCTTCGCCCGGCTGGGGCTGAAGGCCGTGCCGATGCGCGCCGACACCGGCCCCATCGGCGGCGAACTGAGCCACGAGTTCATCGTCCTGGCCGAAACGGGCGAAAGCGAAGTCTTCTGCGATCGCAAACTGGTCGAGATGCCCGCGCCCGGCGACGACTTCAGCCCGGAAGCGGTTCAGGCCGTGTTCGACGAACGCACCGCCCTCTACGCCGCCACCGAAGAAATGCACGACCAGGCCCAGTTCGAGGCCAGGACGACCGAGGACGACCGCCTGTCCGCGCGCGGCATCGAGGTCGGCCACATCTTCTATTTCGGCACGAAATATTCGGCGCCGATGAAGGCCAAGGTCGCCGGACCCGACGGTCAGGACGCCGAGGTCCACATGGGCAGCTATGGCGTCGGCGTCTCGCGTCTGCTGGGCGCCATCATCGAGGCCAGTCACGACGAGGGCGGCATCGTCTGGCCCGACTCCGTGGCGCCGTTCGACGTGGTCGTCATCAATCTGCGCGCCAATGACGCGGCCGTCTCGGCCGCCTGCGAGGACGCGGTGGCCCAGCTGGAAAAACGCGGCAAGGACGTCCTCTACGACGACACCGACGAACGTCCGGGCGGCAAGTTCGCCACCGCCGACCTGATCGGCGTGCCGTGGCAACTGACCATCGGGCCCAAGGGCTTGGCCGACGGCGTGGTCGAGCTGAAGCGACGCGCCACCGGCGAAAAGGTCTCCGTCCCGCTGGCCGAAGCCATCGAAAGGCTGACCGCTTGAGCCTGCCGTCCCGCCCGTCCGGCGCCTTCTCCTCGTGGGAGATCGGTCTGGCCCTTCGTTACCTGCGCGCCAAGCGCAAGGAGGGCGGGGTGGCGACCATCGCCGTCATCAGCTTCATCGGCATCATGCTGGCCGTCGCCGTGCTGATCAGCGTGATGAGCATCATGTCCGGCTTCCGCAGCGAACTGCTGGGCCGGATGTTGGCCTTCAACGGCCATATGTATGTGCAGGGGCCGGTGCTGACCTCGCCGGATCGGGAGGCCGCGCTGAAGCGCATCCAGGCCGTGCCGGGCGTCGCCAGCGCCAATCCGTTGAACGAGGCGCAAAGCCTGATCCGCGTCGGCAGCTACACCACGGGCGCCATCGCCAAGGGCATCCGTCCCGAGGATCTGGCCAAGACCCAATATGTGTTCGACAGCCTGACGCCCGAGGAGCGCGCCGGCTTCGGCAAGGGGCCGTATGGCGGGGATCGCATCCTGGTCGGCGCCGCCCTGGCCAACTCCATGGGACTGCGCGTCGGTGATCCGGTGACGTTGTATTCTCCGACCGGCGCCGACAGCGCCTTCGGCAATCTGGGCGGACTGGAGAAGACCTATTTCGTCGGCGGCCTGTTCCGCTCGGGCGCCGCCGATTACGACCGCGCCTTCATCTTCATGCCGCTGGAGCAGCAGCAGCTGTTCTTCGGCAAGGAAGGCGTCTGGGACGCCATCGAGATCAAGGTGGACGATCCCGATCAGGTCGGCGCCCTGACCCCCGCCATCCGCGCCGCCGCAGGCCCAGGCTCGGTCGTCAGCGACTGGCGCGAACGCTTGGCCGCCTTCTATGGCGCGCTGAAGGTCGAACGGGTGGCCATGAGCATCATCCTGGGCCTGGTCGTGGCCATCGCCGCCATGAACATCATCTCCGGCATCGTCATGCTGGTGAAGAACAAGGGCCGCGACATCGCCATCCTTCGCACCATCGGCGCCAGCCCGTCGGCGATCCTGCGCGTCTTTTTCATGGCCGGCGCCATGATCGGCGTGGCGGGCACCCTGGCCGGGTTGTTGCTGGGCCTGTTGTTCTGCTGGAACATCGGGTCGATCCAGCATTTCCTGGAATGGGTGCTGCAGACCAAGCTGTTCGATTCCGACGTCTATATGCTGGACGCCATTCCGGCGCTGGTCGATCCGGTCGACGTGACCTGGGTCGCCTTCTGGTCGCTGCTGATGAGCTGTATCGCCAGCCTGCCGCCGTCGTGGAATGCGTCCCGCATCGATCCCGTTGAGGCGCTCCGCTATGAGTAAGGCCCCCATCCTGTCGGTGCGCGGCCTGACCCGTACCTATGACACCGCCCAGGGCGGTCTGACCGTGCTGAAGGGCGTCGATCTGGACGTCTATCCGGGCGAACTGGTCGGACTGATCGGCCCGTCGGGCTCGGGCAAGTCGTCGCTGCTGCACGCCGCCGGCCTGTTGGAAAAGCCCACCAGCGGCACGGTCGCCATCGACGGCGAGCCGGTCGGCGATCTGGACGAACGCGCCCGCACGCGCCTGCGTCTGGGACGGATCGGCTTCGTCTATCAGTTCCACCACCTGCTGCCCGAGTTCGACGCGCGCGACAACGTCGCCCTGCCCATGCGGATCGCCGGCCTGGCCCAGGACGAGGCCCGCAAGCGCGCCGAAGTCACCCTGACGGCCTTGGGCCTGGGCCAGCGTCTGACCCACCAGCCGGCGCAATTGTCGGGCGGGGAACAGCAGCGCGTCGCCATCGCCCGCGCCCTGGCCAACGGCCCGCGTCTGCTGCTGGCCGACGAGCCGACGGGCAATCTGGACCCGACCACCAGCCAGTCGGTGTTCGAATCCCTGCGCGATCTGGCCAAGACCACGGGCGTCGCCGCCCTGATCGCCACCCACAATATGGAACTGGCCGGGCATATGGACCGGGTCTTCGCCCTGCGCGACGGCCATCTGGAAGAACGCGCGGCCGAAAGCCACGCCTATTGATCAGCTGACGGCCGCGTCGCCCCAGATGGCGCGCAGCCGTTCCGGCCGCCGACAGCCCAGCCGATAGGCCTGATAGCTGGCGGCGTGCCGCCTGGCGTAATCCTGATGCTCCGCGCCCGCCGGCCAGAAGCGCTGGATGCCGACGACCGGGGTGGTGAAGCTCTTTCTCAGCACCCGCATGGCCGCATCGCGCGAGGCGACCGCGTCGGCCCTCTGCTCGCGCGTCGCGAAGACGGCCGACCGATAAGACGGGCCGTAGTCGCAGAACTGGCCGTTCGGATCGGTCGGGTCGATGGTGCGCCAATAGCGATCCACCAGGGTGCGATAGCTGACCACGCGCGGATCGAACGTAACCTGCACCGCCTCCATATGGCCGGTACCGCCGCGCACCACCTGCTCATAGGTCGGATTAGCCGTATGCCCGCCGACGAAGCCCGAAACGGCGGATCGCACGCCGGGCAGGCCGTCGAACGCCTTTTCCTCGGACCAGAAACAGCCGCCGGCGAAAATCGCGGTCTGCAACGTCGGCGCACGCGCCTGGGCGTAAACGACCGGCGCCGCCACCAAGACCGCCGCCGCCAGAAGGGAAACCCTGAACCGCATCGCCATGACCTTTCGTCATCTGATTGGCAATACGTCGGCCAGAGACATTCGGTTTCCCGACGGCGGGCGCTTGACGGGAACATACATAGAACATAGAACGAATAAGGAACAGTTGCGAGGTTCAGGAAAGCCATGCCCCGTCTGATGAGAGATATGTTGTCCCTGGCCTGCTGCGGCGGCTTCGTGTGGATGGTCTGGACCCTGGCGTTCAGCGTCACCGCCGTCTGAGAATTCAGACGTCGGTGGATACCGTCTGAATTCGGCGTCAAGGAAATCAAGGAAATCAAGGCGATAGGCGAAGTTCAGACGATTCAGACTCTGTTTTTTCATGTGCGGGCGGCCGTCGGTTCGTGGCTCTTCTGGGGATGATGAAGCCGGGCCTCTGGTTTGCGATGGCCGCCCGGCGCAGGATGTGAGACTCGCAGCAGGTGTGATGGTGGCGGACTTTGCGTCGCCGCCCGAGACGGAGATCCAGTGAGCCAGCCGATGAACAGCCAGGGTTTCGTCCATCTGCGGGTTCGTTCGGCCTATTCGCTGCTGGAAGGCGCGATCAAGGCCAGCAAGGTCGGCAAGCTGGCGGCGGACGCCGGAATGCCCGCCGTGGCCGTGGCGGACCGCGCCAATCTGTTCGGTGCGCTGGAGTTCAGCCAGACGGCCAAGGACGCGGGCGTCCAGCCCATTGTCGCCTGCGCCCTGCCGGTCGTGGGCATCGGCGGCCAGGTCAATGCGCGCTGGGCCAAGACGCCGACCGTGGTGCTGCTGGCCCAGGATGCGGCGGGTTGGTTGAACCTGTGCGCCCTGTCGTCCTCGGCCTATCTGGATGCGGGCGAGATGGCCGAGCCGGGGGTGGCCTGGGATCAGGTCGTGGCGCGCTCCGAAGGACTGATCCTGCTGTCGGGCGGTCCCGACGGCCCGGTCGATCCGCTGTTCGCCCAGGGCAAGGCGGCCGAGGCGACCGGGGCGCTGGCCGAGATGAAGGCCGCGTTCGGCGACCGCTTCTATGTCGAGCTTCAACGCCACGGTCTGGACGACGAGCGGCGGGCCGAGCCGGGGCTGGTCGAATGGGCCTATGCCAACGACGTTCCGCTGGTCGCCACCAACGATGTCTATTACGCCAAGGCCGCCCAGGCGAAGTCGCACGACGCCCTGCTGTGCATCGCCGACGGCGCCTTTACGGGGCAGGAAGATCGTCGCCGCATCACCGGCGAACACTGGTTCAAGTCGGCCGAGGCGATGCGCGACCTGTTCGCCGACCTGCCCGAGGCCTGCGACAACACCATCGACATCGCCCGGCGCTGCGCCTTCCTGGTCCAGACCCATGCGCCGATCCTGCCGCGCTTCGACACCGGGGCGGGACGATCCGAGGCCGACGAACTGGCCCACCAGGCGCGCGAGGGGCTGAAGGTCCGTCTGACCCAGGTGACGCCCGCCGTGCCGGAGGAGGAATACTGGACCCGGCTGGAATGGGAGGTCGGGATCATCCAGCAGATGGGGTTCCCCGGCTACTTCCTGATCGTGTCGGACTTCATCAAATGGGCCAAGGAACACGGCATACCGGTCGGGCCGGGGCGGGGGTCCGGCGCCGGCTCGCTGGTGGCCTGGTCCCTGACCATCACCGACCTGGACCCGCTTCGGTTCGGCCTGCTGTTCGAGCGGTTCCTGAACCCCGAGCGGGTCTCCATGCCCGACTTCGACATCGACTTCTGTCAGGAGCGGCGCGAAGAGGTCATCGACTACGTCCAGGCCCACTACGGCAAGGACCGGGTGGCCCAGATCATCACCTTCGGCACCCTGCAGGCGCGGGCCGTGCTGCGCGACGTCGGGCGCGTGCTGCAGATGCCGCTGGGCCAGGTGGACCGGCTCTGCAAGATGGTGCCGAACAATCCGGCCAATCCCGTCACCCTGGCCCAGGCCATCGATCTGGAACCGCGCCTGAAGGAGGCGAGGGACGCCGAGCCGGCGGTCAAGACTCTTTTGGAGACGGCGCTGGAGCTGGAGGGGCTGTACCGCAACGCCTCGACCCACGCCGCCGGCATCGTCATCGGCGACCGGCCGCTGACCGAGCTGGTGCCGCTGTATCAAGACCCGCGTTCGACCATCCCGGCGTCCCAATTCAACATGAAGTGGGTCGAGCCGGCGGGTCTGGTGAAGTTCGACTTCCTGGGCCTGAAGACCCTGACCGTGCTGGACCGGGCGCGGGGCTATCTGGAGCGGCGCGGCGCGGCGCCGGAATGGAACCAGTTGCCGCTGGACGATGCGCGCACCTATGAGCTGATGGCGTCTGGCCAGACGGTCGGGGTGTTCCAGCTGGAATCCCAGGGGATGCGCGACACCCTGCGCAAGATGCGCTGCGGCTCCATCGAGGAGATCACCGCCCTGATCTCGCTGTATCGGCCGGGGCCGATGGAGATGATCGACACCTATATCGACCGCAAGTTCGGTCGGGCCGAGGTCGACTATCTGCACCCCAGCCTGAAGGAGGTGCTGACCGAGACCTATGGGGTCATCATCTACCAGGAACAGGTGATGAAGATCGCCCAGATCCTGGCGGGCTACAGCCTGGGCGAGGCCGACCTGCTGCGTCGAGCCATGGGCAAGAAGAAGAAGGAGGAGATGGATTTCCAGCGGGCGCGCTTCGTCAAGGGCGCCCTGGAAAAGACCGTGCCGGAAAGCCAGTCCGGCTCCATCTTCGACCTGGTGGCCAAGTTCGCGGGCTATGGGTTCAACAAGTCCCACGCCGCCGCCTACGCCCTGATCTCGTTCCAGACCGGGTGGCTGAAGGCCAATCAGCCGGTCGAATTCTTCGCCGCCTCGATGAGCCTGGATTTGTCGAACACCGACAAGCTGGCGGTCTTTTATCAGGATGCGCGCCGGTTCGAGGTGCCGGTGCTGTCGCCCGACATCAACCGATCGTCCGCCGACTTCGACGTGGCGTGGGACGATGCAAGAGGGGCGGTTCTCTATGCCTTGGGCGCCATCCGCAACGTGGGCCTGGAGGCGATGAAACACGTCATCGAGGTGCGCGAGACCGGCGGCCGGTTCGCGGACATCTTCGACTTCCTGGAGCGGGTCGATCCGCGCAGCGTCAACAAGCGCGCTCTGGAGGGGCTGGCCAAGGCCGGGGCCTTCGACAGCATCCATCCCAACCGTCGCCAGCTGGTCGAACAGGCCGATGTGCTGATGGCCTATTGCCAGAGCGTGGCGGCCGAGCGGGCGTCGTCCCAGGTGTCGCTGTTCGGCGGCGATCAGGCCCATGCCGCGCGGCCGCGCCTGAAGACGGTCGAACCCTGGGTCGGGCCGGAACGGCTGGATCACGAGCTGTCGGCCGTCGGCTTCTATCTGTCGGGCCACCCGCTGGACGAGATGACCTCGGCCCTGAAACGCAAGCGCGTCACCTTCGTCGCCGAGGCCATTCCTCTGGCTGAGGGCGGGCACGAGGCGTTCCAGATGGCCGGGGTGGTCCGCCGCAAGCAAGAGCGCGCCAGCGCCCGCACCGGCGAGAAATTCGCCTTCGTCACCTTCTCGGACCCGACGGGCGAGTTCGAATGCCTATTCCCGCCCGAACAATTGCGTAAATGCCGCGAGGTGCTGGAGCCGGGCGCCTCGGTCATGGTGCGTGTCCGTGCCAAGGCGTCCGAGGGCGAGGTGCGGTTCTTCGGCGACGATGCGTCGCGCATGGACAATCTGCTGGACGACGCCAACATCGGCCTGCGCATCCACGTCTCGGCCCGAACCGCCGACGCCGAGGCGCTGAAGGGGCGGCTGGAGCGCGCCCGCTCCGGCGCCATCGGCAAGGGGGGAGAGATTTCCCTGATGATCGCCGGGCTGGAGCAGGGGAGGGAGGTCGAGGTCAAACTGCCCGGCCGCTATCGCCTGGACGGCGCCCTGCGCGGGGCGCTGAAGTCGGCGCCCGGCGTCGTGATGCTGGAGGACGCCTGATGATCGGCGCGCTTCTGGCTTTGAGTCTCGGTCTGACCGGGGCCGCCGCCGCCGATCCCAAGCCGCCCGCTATTTAGGAGAAAACCTTAATGTCGCACGCCGCCGGAACCTTCCAGGTCTCCATAACGCCCGCGCCAGCGGACTCCGACGCCGCCCCCGACCTGCCGGGCCGCATGATCCTGGCCAAGACCTTTCACGGCGGGATCGAGGGAACCGGCGCGGGGGAGATGCTGGCCGTCCGCGACGGTCAGTCCGGGGCCTATGTCGCCATGGAGCGCGTGACGGGCGCGGTGAACGGGCGCAACGGCAGTTTCGTGCTGGTCCATCGAGGCGTCATGACGGCGGAGGGACAGGCGTTGCTGATCACCATCGTTCCCGGTTCGGGGACGGGGGATCTGGCGGGCATAAGCGGCGTCTTCCACCTGACGATCGACAAGGGCGAACACCGCTACGATCTGGAATACAGCCTTCCCGAACTCGCCTCATGAGCCGGTATGGCGACCATCAGCGTCAAGTCGGCGTTTCCTTCGTCAGCCCTTTCACCCTGTAACCTTATAGCTAAGCTTTTGATATTTCGGAACCTCACGGCCGCGTGATGGGTTTGGTCAGTCCATAGGGAGACTGTTCCAATGAAATATCTCGCCATCGCCAGCGTCGCCTCGCTGGCCCTTCTCGCCGCCTGCAACCAGGGCGGCGACAGCGCCGCCCAGAACACCAGCGAAGCCGTCAACGCCACCCAGGACGCGACCTCGGGCGTGGTCGGCCAGACCTCGGCCATGACCATGGGCGCCAACACCGTCGATGGCTTCGTCACCGGCCTTGGAACCGGCAATATGTATGAGTTGGAAGCGGCCAAGATCGCCGCCGCCAAATCCACCAACGCCGATGTGAAGGCTCTGGCCGCCATGATCACCAAGGATCACACGGCCGCCGGCGAGAAGCTGGGCGCCGCCGTCGCCACCGCCGGTCCCAACGTGACCGTCCCGACCGCGCTGGACGAACGCCGCAAGGGGTTGATCGACAATCTGAACGCCGCCACGCCGGGCGACTTCGACAAGGTCTATCTGAACCAGCAGGTCGCGGCCCATAACGAGACCCTGACCCTGCTCAACGGTTTCGCCGGCAATACGGACGCGCCGGCCCTATCGACCCTGGCCCGCGAATTGGTCGCGCCCGTGACCGCGCACCGCGACCGCGCCCAGGCCCTGCTGGATGCGATGAAGTAAGGTCGCGTCAAAGGCTTGAAACGGAAAGGCGGTCTCGACAGAGGCCGCCTTTCTGCTGTGCGACGCAGCGCTTGCTATTTGGGGCCGTTCCGCCTACATGGCCCCGCATTTCGCAACGCGGGTGAGGCGCGATTCGGGGAGAAATCCCGATACGCACCATTCCGAGGGTCATTCGACCTTTAATCCCCCGCGCCACGTTGATCGGAAAAAGGACTGAACGATCATGGCTCTGCCTGAATTCTCGATGCGCACCCTGCTGGAAGCGGGCGCCCACTTCGGCCACCAGACGCACCGCTGGAACCCGAAGATGGACCGCTACATCTTCGGTTCGCGCTCGAACATCCACATCATCGACCTGTCGCAGACGATGCCGCTGTTCCACCAGGCTCTGGTGGCCGTGCGCGACGTCGCCGCCAAGGGCGGCCGCGTCCTGTTCGTCGGCACCAAGCGCCAGGCCTCCGAGCCGGTCGCCGAGGCCGCCAAGCGCTGCGCCCAATACTACATGAACAACCGTTGGCTCGGCGGCACGCTGACCAACTGGCGCACCGTCTCGGGCTCGATCGCCCGTCTGCGTGAACTGGAAGCCATTCTTGACAATGGCGGCGAAGGTCGCGTCAAGAAGGAGCTGCTGACCCTGCAGCGCGAGAAGGACAAGCTGGAACTGTCGCTGGGCGGAATCAAGGACATGGGTTCGATCCCGGACATCATGTTCGTGATCGACACCAACAAGGAAGCGATCGCGATCCAGGAAGCCCGCAAGCTGAACATCCCGATCATCGCCATCCTGGACACCAACTCGGACCCGGACGGCATCACCTATCCGGTCCCCGGCAACGACGACGCCGCCCGCGCCATCCAGACCTACTGCGACCTGATCGCGGACGCGGTTCTGGACGGTCTGGCCGCCGGCGCCTCGGCCTCGGGCGTGGACCTGGGCGCTTCGGAAGCCCCGGTCGAGCCGATGCTGCGCGAAGCCTCGGCTCCGGTCGCCGCTGACGCCGCTCCGGCCGGCACGGAAGGCGCCGCCGCCGAACTGGAAGCCGCCGCTCAACCCGCCGTCGCCGACGAGGCCGCCCAGGCCGCCACTTCGGAAGCCAACGACGCGGTCGAAACCGAGAAGGCTGCGGGCTGATCGCCCCGGACGGCGGCGTTCGCGTGAACGCCGCCTGACGAACTGACACACGGCCGGGCTAAGTCAGTCCGGCCGTTCCCACATACGAATCCCCCAAGGAGAAGAACATGGCCGAGATCACTGCCGCCCTCGTGAAGGAGCTTCGCGAGCGTTCGGGCGTCGGCATGATGGACTGCAAGAAGGCCTTGCAGGAAAACGACGGCAACATCGACGCCGCCATCGACTGGCTGCGCGCCAAGGGCCTGTCCAAGGCCGCCAAGAAGGCCGACCGCGTCGCCGCCGAAGGCCTGGTCGCCGTGGCGTCCAAGGAAGACGGCAAGGGCGAAGTCGCCGCCGCCATCGAATTCAACGCGGAAACCGACTTCGTCGCCCGTAACGAGCTGTTCCAGAACGCCGCCAAGTCGTTCGCCCAACTGGGCCTGGAACACCATACGGTCGAGGCGCTGCACGGCGCCGAACTGGAATCCGGCAAGACGGTCCAGGACGAAGTGACCAACATGATCGCCACCATCGGCGAGAACATGCAGCTGCGCCGCGCCGCCCGTCTGTCGGTGTCGGAAGGCGTCGTCTCGACCTACGTCCACAACGCGGTTTCGCCGGGCGTGGGCCGCATCGGCGTGCTGGTGGCCCTGGAAGGCGAGGGCGACAAGACCGCGCTTCGCGAACTGGGCCGCAAGATCGCCATGCACGTCGCCGCGACCGCCCCGCTGTCGCTGAACACTGACGACCTGGACCCCGCCGCCATCGAGAAGGAACGCGCCGTTCTGACCGAAAAGGCCAAGGAAGAAGGTCGCCCGGAAGCCATGATCGCCAAGATCGTGGAAGGCCAGATCAACAAGTTCCAGAAGGACGTGGTGCTGTCCAAGCAGCCGTTCGTCATGGACCCGGACGTGACCATCGAACAGCTGGTCGCCAACTCGGCCAAGGAACTGGGCTCCTCCAACCTGCACCTAGCCGGCTTCGTCCGTCTGGCGCTGGGCGAAGGCGTCGAGAAGGTGGAAGGCCCCGACTTCGCGTCGGAAGTCGCCTCCATGATGGGCGGCGCCTAAGCCCCTATCCCCTCATTCGTGAGGGTTTTGTATCAGAAGGGCGCGTTCGGCTTTGATGGCCGGCGCGCCCTTCGTCTATAAGAAGCCGCCTGATTCAAGGGCGCAGCAGCCAACGGACTCTCCGCACATGCCCGACGCCCCCAAAACCTTCCGCTACAAGCGCGTCCTGCTGAAGGTCTCCGGCGAGGTGCTGATGGGGGATCAGTCGTTCGGCGTGGACATGAAGACGGTCGACACCGTCGCCAAGGCCGTGGCCGACGTGGCGGCCGAGGGGATCGAGATTTGCCTGGTCATCGGCGGCGGCAACATCTTCCGCGGCCTGTCCAAGGCGGCGGCGGGCATGGAGCGCGCCCAGGCCGACTATATGGGCATGCTGGCCACCATCATGAACGCCCTGGCGATGCAGTCGGCGCTGGAGAAGATCGGCGTCTCGACCCGCGTGCAGAGCGCCATTCCGATGGCCGCCATCGCCGAACCCTACATCCGTCGTCGCGCCCTGCGTCATCTGGAAAAGGGGCGGGTGGTGATCTTCGCCGCCGGCGTGGGCGCCCCCTTCTTCACGACGGATTCGGGCGCCGCCCTGCGCGCCGCCGAAATGGGGTGCGACGCCCTGCTGAAGGGCACCAGCGTCGACGGCGTCTATACCGCCGACCCCAAGAAGGACCCGACCGCGACCCGTTACGAGACCCTGACCTATCAGGACGTGCTGGCCAAGGATCTGCGGGTCATGGACGCCTCGGCCATCGCCATGATGCGCGACACGGGCATCCCCATCGTGGTCTTCTCGATCCGGGAAGACAATTCGCTGCGCCGGACCCTGACCGGCGAAGGCACGTTCACGGTCATTCAGGACGCCGCGTAAGCGTTCGCGCGACCAGGAAAAACGAAGAGAGACCAAGATCATGGCAAAACCCGAGCTGAAGACCTATCGCGACCGCATGGACCGCTCCGTCGCCGCCCTGAAGGAAGAGTTCAGCGGCCTGCGCACCGGACGCGCCAACGCCGGACTGCTGGAGCCGGTGCGGGTCGAGGCCTATGGTTCGGCCTCGCCGCTGACCGCCGTCGCCGCCATCAGCGTGCCCGAGCCGCGCATGATCAGCGTCAGCGTCTGGGACAAGGGCATGGTCGTCGCCGTCGAAAAGGCCATCCGCAACGCCAACTTGGGCCTGAACCCCATCGTCGACGGCCAGACCCTGCGCATCCCCGTGCCGCCGCTGACCGAGGAACGCCGCAAGGATCTGGTCAAGCTGGCCGGCAAATATGCCGAACAGCAGAAGATTTCCGTCCGCAACGTCCGTCGCGACGCCAACGACGATCTGAAGAAGGCCGAGAAGGCCGGCGAGATCAGCCAGGACGAACAGAAGAAGATGGAAACCGAGGTCCAGAAGGACACGGACGCGGCCATCAAGCGCATCGACGAGGCCTTGAAGACCAAGGAACAAGAGATCATGCAGGTCTGAGGCGAAACGGCTTGGGCCCGAAGGGATCGCACGACAGATGACGGCAGACCGCGCCGCGCCTTCGGGCCAGGGCCCACGTTCCGATGGGCCGCGCCATGTCGCCATCATCATGGACGGCAACGGCCGCTGGGCGAAGGCGCGGGGGCTGCCGCGCGCCCTGGGCCACCGCGAGGGCGTTCAGGCGTTGAAACGGACCATCCAGGCGGCGCCGGACCTGGGCATCGAATGCCTGACCGTCTTCGGCTTCTCGACCGAGAACTGGAGCCGGCCAGAGGAAGAGGTGTCGGACCTGATGGGTCTGGTGCGGACCTATGTGGCCAGCGATCTGGCGCGGCTGGAGAAGGCCGGCGTCCGCCTGAAGATATTGGGCCGGCGCGAGGGCCTGCCCCCCGACATCGCCGCCATCATCGACAAGGCCGAGGCGCAGACGGCGCACAATGATCGCTTCCTGCTGCAGGTCGCCTTCAACTATGGCGGGCGGGCCGATCTGGTGGATGCCGCGCGGCGGCACATGGCGCGTCTGGCGTCAGGCGAGACGACCGAACCGCTGACCGAAAAGACCTTCGAGGCCGGACTGGCCACGGCGGGATCGCCGCCGCTGGACCTGATCGTGCGGACGTCGGGCGAGCAGCGGCTGTCGAACTTCCTGTTGTGGGAGGCCGCCTACGCCGAACTGGTGTTCCAGGACATCCTGTGGCCCGACTATGGCCCCAAGGCCCTGGCCGAGGCGGTCGCGGCGTTCGGCCGGCGCGAGCGGCGCTATGGCGGCCGCGAGGACGCGGCCTTGCGCGAAACCGCCTGATGCCGGTCAAGACCCGCGACATCGCGCTGCGCGCCGCATCCGCCGTCGTCCTGGCGCCCGCCGCCGTGGCTGCGACCTGGGCCGGGGGCGTCTGGTTCCTGGGGCTGATGGTGGCGGCCAGCATCGTTCTGGCGTTCGAATGGGCGGCGATGAGCGCGCCCCACGCCCGCCGCGTCATGGGCGGGGCCGTCGGATTCGGCGTCGTCGCGGCCGTGATCAGCGCCCATTTCGGCGTGATGTCGGTGGCCTTCATCATGCTGGTGTTCGGGGCGGCCGCCGCCGGCGTCTATGCCCGCAGCCGGGGGCAGGAGGCGCTGGATGCCGCCTATGGCGTCCTCTATCTGGGCTGGCCCGCCGTCCTGCTGATCTGGCTGCGCGGGGTGGACAGCCTCATCGGCCTGCACTGGACCGTGCTGGTCTTCGCCGTGGCCTGGTCGGCCGACATCGTGGCCTATCTGGCGGGATCGACCTTCGGCGGGCCGAAGCTGTGGCCCCGATTTTCACCGAACAAGACCTGGTCCGGCTTCATCGGCGGCATCGTCGCGGGCGCGGCGGCCGGCGCGCTGATGACGGCCTGGGTCGATATGGGCGCCCTGACCGTAGTCTGGGGCGCCATCCTGGGGCTGGCGGCGGCGTTGGCCACCATGGCCGGCGATCTGTGGGAGTCGGCGCTGAAGCGGCGGTTCGGCGTCAAGGATGCGGGCAACACTATTCCCGGACACGGCGGCCTGCTGGACCGCGTCGACGGTCTGATGTTCGCCGTGGTCGTGGTGGCGGCCGGACGATTGCTGGTTCTGATGCTGGAGCGCGCCGCGTGATCCGTCGCCGCGTCACCGTGCTGGGCGCGACCGGATCGGTCGGCTCCTCGACGCTGGACCTGATGGCCCAGGCGGAGGCCACGGGCACCGGGGCGTTCGAGGTCGAGGCCCTGACGGGCGGCGCCAATATCGCCAGACTGGCTGAACAGGCCCGACGCTGGACGCCGCGCGTGGCCGTCACCGCCGATCCGGCGCGTCTGGACGATTTGCGGGCCGCCTTGAGCGGAACGGGGATCGAGGCGGCGGCGGGCGAGGCCGCCATCGTCGAGGCGGCGACCCGCCCCGCCGACTGGATCATGGCCTCCATCGTCGGGGCCGCCGGTCTGAAGTCGGCCTGGGCCGCCGCCGGGACGGGCGCGACCCTGGCACTGGCCAACAAGGAAAGCCTGGTCTGCTGCGGTCCCGCCCTGATCGAGCGGGTCAGGCGGGCAGGGGGGCGTCTGATCCCGGTCGATTCCGAACATTCGGCCATCTTTCAGGTCTTTCCGGCCGAGGCGCCGGCACGGGTGTCCAGGCTGATCCTGACGGCCTCCGGCGGGCCGTTCCGCCAGACCCCGCGAGAGCGGATGGGCGCGATCACGCCGGAACAGGCCGTGGCCCACCCGAACTGGAGCATGGGCGCCAAGATTTCGGTCGACAGCGCCACCATGGCCAATAAGGGCCTGGAGATGATCGAGGCGGCCTATCTGTTCGACATGCCGCAGGACCGGATTGACGTGGTCGTCCACCCGGAATCGATCATCCACAGCCTTGTGGAGTATGTGGATGGATCGACCCTGGCGCAGATGGGGCCGCCGGACATGCGCACGCCGATCGCCTGCGCCCTGGCCTGGCCGGATCGCATCGCCTGGCCGGCGCCCAGGCTGGATCTGGCCGCCCTGGGGCGACTGACGTTCGAGGCGCCCGATCTGGCGCGTTTCCCGGCCCTGGATTTGGCGCGTCAGGCGTTGAAGGCGGGGGGCGCGGCGCCGGCCGTGTTCAACGCCGCTAACGAGGTCGCCGCCTTCGCCTTCCTTGACCGGAAGCTGGCCTTTCTCAATATTGCCGCAGTCGTCGCCGAAACCCTTGAGCGTGCGACGAAAGCGGGGATGGTTTTCGGCTCTGGAGACGCCTGCGGCGCGGCCCTGTCGGTCGACGCCGAGACACGTCGAATGGCCGGTTCCGTAATCGCCGGTCTTGCGAACGCGGCCTGAATAGCAGGCCAGGGGAGACGATTTTCGAATGCTGGGCGTCCTGGGTCAGGTTCTGATCTCCATCGCCTCGTTCCTGCTGGTGCTGACCTTCATCGTCACCATCCACGAACTGGGTCACTTTCTGGTCGCGCGCGCCTTTGGCGTGAAGGTGGATCGCTTCGCGGTCGGCTTCGGCAAGGCCGTGTTCAGCCGGACGGATCGCCACGGCATCGAATGGCGGTTGGGTTGGCTGCCTCTGGGCGGCTACGTGAAGTTTTCCGGCGATCTGGATGCGTCCAGCGTGCCGGACCAGGCCGGGCTGGACAAGCTGCGCCAACGGGTCGTCGCCGAGCGCGGTCCCGGCGCCGAGCGTGACTATTTCCATTTCAAGCCGTTGTGGCAGCGCGCCCTGGTCGTCGCCGCGGGACCGATCGCCAACTTCATCCTGGCCATCACCATCTTCGCCCTGGTCTTCATGGCCGTGGGCGTGGAACTGCGCCCGGCGCGCGTGGCTCTGGTGCAGGCGGGATCGCCCGCCGCCGCCGCCGGTTTCCAGGTCGGCGATCTGATCACCGGCGTGAACGGCAAGCCGATCAAGGACGGAAGCGCGGTGACGCGCACTGTGATGCTGTCGACCGGTGACCCGGTTCGTTTCACCATCGAGCGCGGCGCGCAGACGCTTGATCTGACGGCGGTTCCCGAGCGGCGCGAGGAGAACGATCCCGTCGCCGGCCGCGTCAAGGTGGGCCGCATCGGCCTGGGCCTGGGTTCGACCGCCGCCGATGTTCGTCATGTGCGATACGGCCCGGTCGGCGCCGTGGTCGAGGGCGTGCGCCAGACGGGGGAGGTGATCGGCTCGACCCTGACCTATCTGGGGCGCCTGGCGACCGGCCGCGAGTCCGGCGATCAGTTCAGCGGCCCGGTGGGCATCGCCAAGGCGACCGGGGCCCTGACCACGGCGGCGATCAAGGCCGATCCCCAACCCGGAGCGATCGCCTCCAACCTGCTGCTGACGCTGACGACCTTAGCCGCCATACTTTCGATTGGAATCGGCTTTCTAAACCTGCTTCCCATTCCGATCCTCGACGGCGGGCATCTGCTTTTCTACGGTTACGAAGCCGTAGCCAGGCGACCTGTGTCGGCGCGGTTCCAGGAGATGGGCTATCGTGCAGGCCTTGCGCTTTTGGCGGGATTTATGTTGTTCGCGACGTTTAACGACCTACAGAAGCAAAACCTCTTCCAATTCCTCGGCGGGCTCGTCTCGTGAGCCGACGCCAGCCCCCGATGGTTTCCCGAATGAATGACATGACCTCTCGCGCCGCCGTCCGACTTGGCACCCGTTCCAGCCTGCTGGCGCTGGCCGTCGCCGCCGGCCTCGGCGCGCCCGCCCTGGCCCAGACCGCGCCGGCGCAAGCCACGCCCGCAACGCCGGCTCCGACGCCTGCGCCCGCTGCTCAAGGCGCCGCCGCCGAACAGGTTCCGCACGTCCAGGTCGCCGCGCCGCAGACGATCACGATCAACCGCATCCTGGTTCAGGGCGCGCAGCGGATCGACCAGACGACGGTCCTGTCCTATCTCCCGATCCGCCCCGGCGACGCGGTGGACGCCTCGGTTCTGGACGTCGCGGTTCGCACCCTGTCACGCACCGGCCTGTTCGCCGACGTGCAACTGGGCGTGCAGAACGGCGACCTGATCGTCCAGATCAAGGAAAACCCGATCATCAACCAGGTGGTGTTCGAGGGGAACAAGGCGCTGTCGCAGGACAAGCTGACCAAGGAGGTCACGCTGGCCCCGCGCGGCATCTACACCCGCGCCAAGGTGCAGGAAGACGTCGGCTCCATCGTCGAACTGTACCGCCTGCAGGGCCGCATCTCCGCGACCGTCACGCCCAAGCTGGTCCAGCTGGATCAAAACCGCGTGGACGTGATCTTCGAGATCAACGAAGGGCCGCAGACCGGCATCAGCGCGATCAACATCCTGGGCAACCACGCCTTCTCCGACCGCGACGTGCGCGGCGTGATGGTGACTGAGAAGTCGACCTGGTGGAAGTTCTTCTCCAACAATGACAACTACGATCCCAACCGCCTGGAATACGATCAGGAACAGCTGCGCAAGTTCTACACCAACCGGGGCTATTACGACTTCCGCGTCGTGTCTTCGGTCGCCGAACTGCAGCCTGACGATCAGGCGTTCCAGCTGACCCTGACGCTGAACGAAGGCGACAAGTACAACTTCGGCGAGGTCAAGGTCGTCACCCAGAATGACCGTCTGAACGCCGACTTCCTGCAGCGTCTGATCCCGATCCGCTCGGGCGACCTGTACGAAAGCGACAAGATCGAACAGGCGGTCGACGCCCTGACCTTCGCCGCCGGTTCGGCCGGTTACGCCTTCGTCGAGATCAATCCGACCTATCGCGCCAATCCCGAGACCGACAAGGTGGACGTGACCTTCAACGTCTCCGAAGGTCAGCGCGTGTACATCGACCGCATCAATGTGGTCGGCAACACCCGCACCATCGACCCGGTCATCCGTCGCGAACTGATGCTGACCGAAGGCGACGCCTTCAACCGCGCCCTGATGGAGCGGTCGCGCAACAACCTGCGCGCCCTGGGCTTCTTCAAGGACGTGAAGGTCGAGGAAACGCGCGGCAGCGCGCCCGATCGTTCGATCATCAACGTCAATGTGCAGGAACAGCCCACCGGCGAACTGTCGGTCGGCGCGGGCTTCAGCTCGGTCGACTCCTTCACCGTCAACCTGGGCATTTCCGAGCGGAACTTCCGGGGACGGGGCCAGAACGTGGTCGCGCGCCTGGAATGGGGTTCGCTGCGTCAACAGGTCGATTTCCGCTTCACCGAGCCGAAGTTCCTGGGCCGCGACCTGCGCGCGGGCTTCGACCTGTTCCACTCGCGCTACGATCTCAGCAAATATTCGTCCTATGACTACCGTTCGACCGGCGGCGGCCTGCGCCTGTCCTATCCGCTGAACGGCAATATGTTGCTCAGTACGCGCTACTTCTTGAAGTCTGACGAGATCATCGTACCGGCCGGCTATTGCGCGGGCGCGGGGCAGGGATCGTCGGCGCTGTGCGACCAGGTCGGAAGCTACATCAACTCGTCCATCGGCTATACGCTGCAGATGAACTACACCAACGATCCGGTGCGTCCGACGCGCGGTTGGGCCGGTTCGTTGCGCCAGGATCTGGCCGGTCTGGGCGGCGACGTGAACTATGTGAAGACCGAGGCGGACGCCAGCTGGTACTATGGCATCACGCCGGCCTGGGTGGTCAGCCTGCAGGGTTCGGCCGGCTATGTCACGGGCTGGAACGGCGATCCGATCCGCATCAACGACCGCTTCTTCAAGGGCGGCAACAGCTTCCGCGGCTTCGAGACCGCCGGCATGGGGCCGCGCGACCTGAGGACGACCGACGCCCTGGGCGGCAACTTCTACGCCATCGGCACGGTCGAACTGACGGTGCCGAACTATCTGCCCGAACAGTATGGCATCAAGACTTCGCTGTTCGCGGACGTCGGGACGCTGGGCGTGCTGGACGATCGTTACAAGCTGACGACCGCCGGCACGATAAACCCCAACATCGCCGATGAGCTGTCCCTGCGCGCGTCGGCCGGCGTCAGCATCCACTGGAAGTCGCCGATGGGTCCGATCCGCTTCGACATCTCCAAGGTCCTGTCCAAGGAAGACTACGACAAGACCGAATCCTTCCGCTTCTCGACCTCCACCCAGTTCTAATCGCGGCGCTTTCGACCGCACGAGGAAATCCCATGAAAGCTCTCATCATCGCGGCGACCGCCGCCGCTTCGCTTCTCGCCTCGGCCGCTTCGGCCGCAACGACCCAGCAGGCCGCCGCCGCGCCGACCAACCCCGGCCCGGTGATCCCCGGCGTCTGCGTCTATTACAACGCCCGTCTGCTGGCCCAGTCGTCGGCCGGTCAGGCCGTCGAAACCCGGATGCAGCAACTGGCCCAGGAAGTTCAGGGCGAACTGCAACCCTACGCCACCGCAATCCAAAGCGAGGCCCAGCAGCTGCAGACCTCGGGCGCCAGCCTGTCGGCCGACCAGCTGCAACAGCGCCGTCAGGCCCTGCAGCAACGCGCGCAGGAAGCCCAGCAGCTGGAAGCCACCCGCGAGAACGAGCTGCGCTATACCCTGGGTATGCAGCGCCAGGCGATCACCGAGGCCGTGTCGCCCATCCTGACCGCCCTGTACCAGGAAAAGGGCTGCGGCCTGCTGCTGGACCGCGAAAGCGTCTTCATGATGAACCCGGCCATGGACCTGACCGACCTGGCCATCCAGCGCCTGAACACCGCCCTGCCGACGCTCAGCTTCAACCGCATGACCGTCCCGGCTCAGACGCAGGCCCAGCAACCGGCCGCCGCGCGCTAAGACTCCATGCCTGATTCCCGCTTCTTCGAGACCCTGCCGGCCCTCAACGTCGCCGATCTGGCGGCCAGGATCGGCGGGGAGGTCGAACGGGGCGGGGATCGCATGATCGCCTCCGTCGCGCCCTTGTCCTCAGCGGACGGGGGCGCGATCGCGTTTCTGGGCGACCGCAAGTTCGCTGGAGCGCTGACGCAAACCCGCGCCGGCTGCGTGATCGTGCCGCCGGAGGCCGTGGACGCGGCGCCGGCGGACGCGGCCATTATCGTTTCGCGCACGCCCCAGGCCGCCTGGGCCAGGGCGTCGATCCTGCTGCACCGTCCCATCCTGATGGACGCCGCCATCTCGCGCGAGGAGGCGGCCGAGGACGACAGCGTGGTGATCGAGCCGGGCGCCGTGCTGGGCGCGGGCGTCCGCATCGGTCGCGGCTCTCGCATCGGGGCCAACAGCGTCATCGCCCCCGGCGTCCAGATCGGCCGCGATTGCGTGATCGGCGCCAATGTCAGCGTCGGCTTCGCCCTGATCGGTGACCGCGTGAAACTGTACGCCGGCGCGCGGATCGGCGAGGCGGGCTTCGGCGCGACCGGCACCCAGGCCGGGGTGATGGACATTCCGCAGCTGGGCCGGGTCATCCTGCAGGACGGGGTGACGGTGGGCGCCAACAGCTGCATCGACCGCGGCGCCTATGACGACACGGTCATCGGCGAGAACACCAAGATCGATAATCTGGTCATGGTGGGCCACAACTGCGTCATCGGGCGCAACTGCCTCCTCGCCGCCAATACGGGCATTTCCGGCTCGGTCACGGTCGGGGACAATGTCATCTTCGGCGGCAAGGCGGGGGTCGGCGACCACACCGCCATCGGCGAGGGCGCGCGCGTCGCGGCCGGCGCCGGGGTGCTGGCCGACGTTCCGGCGGGCGAAACCTGGTCGGGTTATCCCGCCCGTCCGATCCGACAGTTCTTGCGCGAGACCGTCTGGCTCGCCAAACAGGCCTCATCAAAGAAGGCCCCGAAGGAATCATAGGGATGAGCGAAGACGGCAAGATCGATTACGCCGAGGTGATGCGGCGGCTGCCGCACCGCTATCCCTTCCTGCTGGTAGACAAGGCCGAGGAATTCGTGCCCCGGACCTCCATCGTGGGGATCAAGAACGTCACCCACAACGAACCGTTCTTCCCCGGCCATTTCCCGATCGATCCGGTCATGCCGGGCGTGCTGATCGTCGAGGCCATGGCCCAGACCGGCGCGCTTTTGATGTCCAAGACGCTGGACGTCGCGGTGGCGGACAAGGTCATCATGTTCATGTCCATCGACGGCGTGCGTTTCCGCAAGCCTGCACGCCCCGGCGACCAACTCCGCATGGAGGTCAAGGTGATCAAGGCGCGCGGCGACGCCTACAAGTTCCGGGGCGAAACCTTCATTGACGGCAAGCTGGCCGCTGAGGCCGAGTTCATGGCCATGGTCGTGACGGTGCCGGAGCCGGCCGCCGGATGAGCATTCACCCGACCGCCATCGTCGACGCCTCCGCCGTCCTTGCCGACGGCGTGCAGGTCGGGCCGTGGTGTACGGTCGGGCCGAACGTGACCTTGGCCCACAACGTGCGTCTGGTCAGCCATGTGGTGGTCCAGCAGGACACGACGGTCGGGGCGGACACGACGATCCATCCCTTCGCCGTGATCGGCGGCGATCCGCAGCACAATGGCTACAAGGGCGAGCCGGTGCGGCTGGAGATCGGGCGCAACAATCTGATCCGGGAACACTGCACCTTCAACCGGGGCACGCCGCAGGGAACGGGCGTGACCGTTGTCGGATCGAACAATCTGTTCATGACGGGCGCCCACGTCGGTCACGACTGCGTGGTGGGCGACAATGTCGTGATGGCCAACAACGCCACCCTGGGCGGTCATGCTCAGGTGGGGGACAAGGTGTTCCTGGGAGGCCTGTGCGCGGTTCACCAGAACGGTCGGGTGGGGCAGGGGGCGATCATCGGCGGGCTGGCGGCCGTAACGCGCGACGTCATTCCCTATGGCTCGGCCTGGGGCAATCATGCGCGGCTGCGCGGGCTGAACCTGATCGGCCTTAAGCGCAAGGGCTATGGCAAGGATCAGGTGCGGCGCCTGCTGGCCGCCTATCGCGAGCTGTTCGAGGGCGGGGGCGAGTTCGCCGGCCGCGTTGATCGGGTGGCGGCCGACTATGCCGACCTGCCCGAGATCGTCGAAATCCTGACCTTCATCCGCGAGGGCGGCAAGCGGCCGCTGTGCCTGCCGAACGCGGAATGAGCGTCAAGCTCGGCCTGATCGCGGGCGGGGGCGACCTGCCCCAGGCGGTGGCCCAGCGTTGCGAGGCCGAGAGGCGGGCGATCTATGTTGTGCGGCTGGACGGTTTCGCCGATCCGCATCTGGCGCGCTGGCCCGGCGACGATTTCGGCATGGCCCAGATCGGGGCGATCCTGAAGGCGCTGAAGGCGCAAGGGTGCGGCGCCGTCTGTCTGGCGGGCATCGTCAGCCGCCCGGATTTCAAGACCTTGAAGCCCGACTTCAAGGGCGCGACCCTGCTGCCCGGCATCGTGGCGGCGGCGTCGAGGGGCGACGACGCCCTGCTGCGCAAGATCCTGTCGGTGTTCGAGGCAGAGGGTTTCGCCGTGGAAGGCGCCGACGACATTCTGGGTGGAGAGATGCTGGGCGCCGGCGCTCTGGGCGTCAGGACGCCGACCCCCGAACAGTTGTCGGACCTGAAGAAGGCCCTGCATGTCGCGGAAAGATCGGGCGAACTGGACATCGGCCAGGGGGCGGTCGTCTGCGACGGACTGGTTCTGGCGGTCGAGGCGCAAGAGGGGACGGACGCCATGCTGGGGCGCGTCGCGGAGCTGCCTGCCGATCTGCGGGGCTCGTCCTCCGACAGAAAGGGCGTGCTGGCCAAGGCGCCCAAGCCGATCCAGGATCTGCGCGTCGATATGCCGGTGATCGGCCCGCGCACGGTGGAACTGGCGGCGGCGGCGGGACTGGCGGGCATCGGCGGGGTCGCCGGTCGGCTGATCCTGATCGACCGCTCCGCCATCGTCGCGGCGGCGGATCGTCTGGGCCTGTTCGTCTGGGGCGAGGAACGGTGAGCCGGCCGCTGAAGATCATGCTGGTCGCCGCCGAGGCGTCGGGCGACGCCCTGGGCGCCGGCCTGGCCAAGGCGCTGAGGACGCGGCTGGGTGACGACGTGACCTTCGTGGGCGTCGGCGGGCCGCGCATGGCGGCCGAGGGCGTCGTCAGCCCCTTCGACATCGCCGAACTGTCGATCCTGGGCTGGATCGACGGTTTGCGCGCCTATGGCAAGGTCAAGCGGAGGGTCGCGGAGACGGCGGCTCTGGCCGAGCGCGAGAAGCCCGACGCCGTGGTCCTGATCGACAGCTGGGGCTTCACGATCCGCGTCGCCAAGGCCATTCGCACCGCCCGGCCCGACGTGCCTCTGATCAAATATGTCGGCCCGCAGGTCTGGGCCTCTCGTCCCGGCCGGGCCAGGACGCTGGCTGGCGCGGTCGATCATCTGCTGGCTCTTTACGGCTTCGACGCGCCCTGGTTCGAGCGCGAGGGGCTGGCGACGACCGTGGTCGGTTCGTCCGCCCTGCATATCGACATGGCCCATGCGGACGGGGCGGCTTTTCGCGAACGACGCGGCATAGCGGCGGACGCCAGGCTTCTGCTGGTCCTGCCCGGCAGTCGCCCCAGCGAGATCGCGCGCATGACGCCCGTTTACGAGGAGACGGTGCGAAGGCTGAAGGCCGCCGATCCGGCCCTTGAGATCGCCGTCATCGCCGCAGGCACGGTCGCCGGCGACGTGGCCGGTCGGATCGCGACCTGGCCCTTCCGCGTGCATCTGGTGGACGAGGCCGAGAAATACGACGCCATGCGCGCCGCCGACGTCGCCCTGGCGACCAGCGGCACGGTCTCGACCGAGCTGGCTTTAGCCGGGGCGCCCATGGTCATCGCTTACAAGATCGACGGCCTGTCCTATCCGCTGATGAAGCGGATGGTGACGGCCAAGCACATCACCCTGTTCAACGTCGCCGCCGACGAACGGATCGCGCCGGAATATATCCAACAGGAGGCGACGCCCGCCCTGCTGGCGCCCGCCGTGGGTCGTCTGTTGTCCGATCCCGGGATCGCGCGAGAGCAGGCGCGGCGTCAGACGGCGGCGCTGGACCAGATGGGGCGCGGCGGACCCGATCCGTCGGAACTCGCGGCCGACGCCGTCTTGCGCGTCATCGCCGCCAAGGCCGGCTGAACATGGCCCGCGCCCTCAGCCCCCGTCGCGCGGCCGAGGTTCGGGCGGCCCTGCAGATGGCGGTGGCCGCGACGGCCGCGCTCTATTTGGCGACGCTCCTGCGTCTGCCCCATCCCTATTGGAGCGTGATTTCCGCCATCGTGGTGGTCCAGGCCAGCGTCGGGGGCGGCGTGGTCGGCATTGCGCGGGACCGGGCCATCGGCACAGTGACCGGCGCCCTGGTCGGTGCGGCGATCGCCTTCGTCCGACCGCCAGGAATGGAAAGCCTGGCCCTAAGCATCGCGGTTTCCACGGCGGTTCTGGCTTTCTTCGGGGCCGGGCGACCCTGGCTGAAGATCGCGCCGGTCACGGCGACCATCGTCATCGCCGGGGGCGCGGGTTCGGAAGGGCCGGCGTCGCTGGCGCTGGACCGGGTCATGGAGATTCTGGTGGGCAGCGGCGTCGGGGTGATCGCCATCCTGGCCCTGTTCCCCCGCCATGCCCGACAGGCCTTCGCCCTGCAGGCGCGCGAGGCGGCCGGGGAGGCGGCGGTCCTGCTGGCCCTCGTCGCGAAGGGCGACGCCAGGGATGCGGCCGAGATCACGCGGCGTCACGCCGACCTGAAGCGCCGGCTGGACGCCCTGGGACAGGCCGCCAGGAACGTCGTCGACTTCCCCGGCGTGCAGCGCGAGACGGCCGACCGCGCCGCCCTGGTTCGCGCCTTCTGGCGGGTGCGCAGCGACATCGTCATCCTGGGGCGCGGTTTTCATGACGAGGGGGCGGATGGCCGGCTGGCGCCCTGGTCCGAAGATGCGGCCCGCGCCGTCGAACGGCTGGAGGGGCTGTCGCGCGGCAAGGCGGCCGATCCTCTGGGGCCTATCGACCAGAGCCTGGCGCTGTCCATCGCGGTCGAGGGCGACGACATGGCCCTGGGCGCCGCCGCCATCGGCGTGGCCCATATGCACCGCGATCTGGACGACCTGGCCGCCCGTTTCCGCGACCTGCGACTGGTCTGAGCGCCCAAACAAAAACGCCGGGGAAAACCCCGGCGTTCTGTCGTTCAGCGTTTGAGCCTTCGATCAGCCGCGCTGATTGATCGCCACATAGTCGCGCTCGGTCGGGCCGGTGTACAGCTGACGCGGGCGGCCGATCTTCTGCGACGGGTCCGCCATCATTTCCTGCCACTGGGCGATCCAGCCCACGGTGCGGGCTAGGGCGAACAGGACGGTGAACATGGTGGTGGGGAAGCCCATCGCCGACAAGGTGATGCCCGAATAGAAGTCGACGTTCGGGAACAGCTTGCGCGAGGTGAAGTATTCGTCCGACAGGGCGACCTTCTCCAACTCCTTGGCGACCTGGAACAGCGGATCGTTCTCGCGGCCCGTGGCGGCCAGAACCTCATAGGCCGACTGCTGCATGACCTTGGCGCGCGGATCGTAGTTCTTGTACACGCGGTGGCCGAAGCCCATCAGCTTGTACTTGCGGTCCTTCACGCCCTGGATGAACTCGGGAATCTTGTCGGGCGTGCCGATTTCCTTGAGCATGTTCAGCGCCTCTTCGTTGGCGCCGCCGTGCGACGGGCCCCACAGGCAGGCGATGCCGGCGGCGATGCAGGCGAACGGATTGGCGCCCGACGAACCGGCCAGACGCACCGTCGAGGTCGAGGCGTTCTGCTCGTGGTCGGCGTGCAGGGTGAAGATGCGGTCCATGGCGCGAACCAGGGCCGGATCGACGTGATAGTCCTCGGCCGGCACGGCGAAGCACATGCGCAGGAAGTTTTCGGCGTAGGACAGGTCGTTGCGCGGCGAGATGAACGGCTGGCCGACGTGGTACTTGTAGGCGCGGGCCGCGATGGTCGGCATCTTGGCGATCAGGCGGATGGCCGAGATGTCGCGCTGCACCGGATCATGGATGTCCAGGCTGTCGTGATAGAAGGCCGACAGGGCGCCGACGGTGCCGACCATGATCGACATCGGGTGGGCGTCGCGGCGGAAACCTTCGAAGAAGCGGTCGAACTGGGCGTGCAGCATGGTGTGCCGCGTCACGTTCTCTTCGAACTTCTCGAACTGGGCGGCGGTCGGCAGTTCGCCGTGCAGCAGCAGGTGGCAGACTTCGAGGAAGTTGGACTTCGACGCCAACTGGTCGATCGGATAGCCGCGGTGCAGCAGCACGCCGGCGTCGCCGTCGATATAGGTCAGGGCCGATTCACAGGCCGCCGTCGAGGTGAAGCCGGGATCGAAGGTGAAGGCGCCCGTCCCCGCATAGAGTTTGCGGATGTCGATGACGTCCGGGCCTGTGGAGCCCGAAAGGACCGGCAACTCGATGGTCTTGTCCTCGAAGGACAAGGTCGCCGAGCCGGCGGTTTTGGCTTGTTCAGTCATGAATGCCCCTTTGCATCATACGTCCAGGCGCAGGGAGGCCTCGGGCGCTTTTCGGTTTGTGGGTGATCACTTAGTCTGTTGCAGCGCATCATCCAAGCGCCCGAGACTTTCGTCGCGTCCCAGAGCGGATAAAGTTCGTGCGATGTCGGGCGAAGCTGACCCTGCGGTAAGCGCCGCGCGCATCGGCGGGCCGATTTTTCCAAAGCCTACGCACTCGGATTCGGCGAAGGCCTTAAGCTCCGCCTCCAGGGCGAAGACGTCCCAGGACTGGAACAGCGCCAGCCGGTCGCGCAGGCGTGACAGGCGGTCCATCGTCTCGCCCGACAACAGGGCGCGGGCCTTGTCATCGAGGGTGAGAGGGCGGGTCTTCAGCACGAAGGCTGTCTGATCGGCCAGATCCAGCACCGTCTTGGCGCGGTCCTTGACGAAGGGCATGGCGCGCTGAAGCCGGGCCTCGTCCGCCTCGGCCAGGGCGTGACCCTTCTGCAGGTGGGCGTCCAGCGCCAGCTTGGCCAGGCGTTCGTCGTCGGCCAGACGCAGCCAGTGGGCGTTGACGTGGGCCAGTTTGTCGAAGTCCAGCCGCGCGGGCGCCTTGCCGATGCCGGCCAGATCGAACCAAGCAATGGCCTGGGCGTCGCTGAACAGTTCGTCGTCGCCGTGCGCCCAGCCCAAGCGGGCCAGATAGTTGCGCATCGCCTCGGGCAGATAGCCCATTTCGGCGTATTCATGGACCGCCTGAGCGCCGTGACGCTTGGACAGTTTCGCGCCGTCCGGGCCGTGGATCAGCGGGATGTGGGCGAAGACCGGGCGGGTCCAGCCCAGGGCGTCGTAGATCAGGCTCTGACGCGCGGCGTTGTTCAGGTGGTCGTCGCCGCGAATGACGTGGGTCACGCCCATGTCGTGATCGTCCACCACGACCGCCAGATTATAGGTCGGCGCGCCGTCCGAACGCAGCAAGACCAGGTCGTCCAGATCGTCGGTCGACCAACTGACCGCGCCCTGAACCTCGTCCGGCACCGTCACCGTGGTCGATTGCGGCCGGCGGAAGCGCACGACGTGGGGCAGGGCCAGATCGTCCACGGTGGGCTGGCGGTCGCGCCAGGGCGATTCGAAACTGCGTTTCTCGGCCTTGGCCGCATCGCGCAGACGGCCGGTTTCCTCGGCCGAGGCGAAGTCGCGATAGGCGTGGCCCGTTTCCAGCAACTGATCGACCACCTCGCGGTGCCGGTCGGCGCGACTGAACTGGAACACCGGCTCCTCGTCGGCGAACAGCTCCAGCCAGCTCAGGCCGTCGAAGATCGCCTTGACCGCCGCGTCGGTGGAGCGTTCGCGGTCGGTGTCCTCGACACGGATCAGGAAACGTCCTGCGTGTCTCTTGGCGTACAGCCAGTTGAATAATGCGGTTCTCGCCCCGCCGATATGCAGATAGCCTGTGGGCGAGGGGGCGAAGCGGGTGACGACAGTCGAGGAAGGCAGGGTCATGGGGGAGGGGTCCGTAGGCGAGGCCCTTATACGCCCCGATGCGGCAAAACCTACCCCCGGCGCGCGATTGCGATCTTGGCTGGTCGATCAGGTCGCCGCCCAGGCGTCGAGATGGCGGTTATGGGGGCCGGTGGCGTTCGGCGGCGGATGCGCCGTCTATTTCGTCTTGCGGTTCGAGCCGGCGTTCTGGCCGCTGGGATTGGCGGCTGTCGTGGCCTTCGGGGTCTGGGGCGCGGCCAAGGGCGCGGGACGGTCGCGCCGGGTCACATGGCCCCTTTTGATGATCGCCTGTCTGGCGGCCGGGCTGGCGGCGGCCAAGGCGCGCACGGTCTTCGTCGCAGCCCCCATTGCCCCGACGCTGAGCGAACCGACGGTGATCGAGGCCTGGGTGGTCGATGTGGACAGCCCCGGCCAGCGCGGCGCGCGCGTGGTGATCGCCCCGGTCTGGATTCGCGGCCTGTCGCCGGATCAGACGCCGGTCAGGCTGAGAGCCACGGTGCGCGGCCAGCCGCCGCGTCCGGGCGAGGCGATCCGACTGTTCGCCATTCTGAACCCGCCGCCCGCGCCCGCCAGCCCTGGCGCCTATGACTTCGGCCGCAACGCCTTCTTCCAGGGCATGGGCGGGGTGGCCTTCGCGCTGGGCGAGACGCGCGCCGCCGACTTGCCGCACGCGCCATGGCGGTTGCGGTTGGAGATGGCGGTCAACGGCGCGCGCTATGGTCTGGCCCGGCGGATCGTCGCGCGATTGGGCGAGCGAACCGGCGGGATCGCGGCGGCCATGACGACCAGCCACGAAACCTGGATCAATCAGGAAGACCTGGATGTAATGCGCGATTCCGGGCTGGCGCACATCCTGTCAGTTTCGGGCCTGCACATGGCCATCGTCGGCGGGTTCGTCTTCTTCGGCGTGCGGCTGGGCGTCGCGGCCTGGCCCTGGCTGGCGCTGCGTGTTCCGGGCAAGAAGGTCGCGGCCTTGGCGGGCCTGTCGGCCATCGCCGCCTATCTGGTGGTGTCCGGCGCGCCGCCGCCGGCCGAGCGGGCGGCCATCACCGCCTCCATCGCCTTTCTCGCCATCCTGCTGGATCGGCAGGCGGTGACGATGCACGGTCTGGCGGTGGCGGCCTTCGTCGTCTTGGCGCTCCAGCCCGAGGCCGTGGTGACGCCCGGTTTTCAGATGTCGTTCGCCGCGACGGCAGCGCTGGTGGCCTTGGTCGAGGCCTGGCCCAAACGTCCGCGCGAAATCTCCGCCCCCTGGCCGATTCTGGCGATCCAAAGGTTCTCAGGTTGGATCACGGCGGCGGTGGCGGCCAGCGTGGTCGCGGGTCTGGCGACCGGGCCGTTTGCCATGCAGCATTTCAACCGCACCGCCATGTACGGCCTGCTGGCCAATCTGGGGACTTCGCCGGTGGCGGACTTCATCCTGATGCCTGCGTTGGCGCTGGGCGCGGTGCTGGAGCCCGTCGGACTGGGCGGTCCCTTCCTGGCCGTGGCGGGATGGGGCGTCGATCTGATGCTGGCGATCGGATCGTGGACGGCGCATCTACCGGGCGCCGTTCGAACCATACCCAGCGCGCCCGATTTCGTTCTGCTCATCGCTTTCGTGGGCGTGCTGTTCATCTGTCTGTGGCGCGGGCGGCTGCGTTGGCTGGGCCTGCCGCTGGCGGCGGCGGTGCTGATCTGGCACAGGCCGCCGGCGCCGGACCTCTGGATCGGCGACGGCGGAACCAACGCGGCCTTCAGCCGACAGGGCGAGGCGGTTGTGGTCCGGCCGGGCGTACGGGAATTCGCCGCCGACCTGTGGTCTCGTCGACGGGGAATGGCGCTGATCGGACGCGATGCGGACGGCTGGACCTGCGATCGCTTCTCGTGCCGGCCTCAAAGCGCGGCTGCCGGTCCGGTCGCGCTGTGGTGGGGAAAGCGGGCGCCCGATTCCGAGCGTCTGGCTTCATTGTGCCAAGCGGCCGATGTCGTCGGCGTGCGGGCTGTCGTTACGAACCTGCCCGCATCCTGCGCCGACCGTCTGGTTCTGGACGGCGTGGATTTCGCCCGGGGCGGAGCGGTCGAGCTGTGGCGCGACGGCGAAGGCTGGCGTGCGGTCCGGACGACCGACGTGCGCGGAAACCGTCCCTGGACGCGCCAGCCCGACCCCGACGTCAGTGATAGCGGCGCATGAGACCGACCAGCTTGCCCTGAACCTCGACCTGATCGGGGCCGAAAATGCGGGTCTCGTAGTTGCGATTGGCGGGTTCCAGCGCGATGGAGCCGCCCTTGCGACGCAGGCGTTTCAGGGTGGCTTCCTCGCCCTCGACCAGGGCCACCACGATCTCGCCGTTCGTCGCAGTGTCGCCCCGGCGGATCACGACCAGATCGCCGTTCAATATGCCCGCCTCGATCATCGAATCGCCCTCGATTTCCAGGACGTAGTGATCGCCCTTGCCGAGCATGGATTCCGGCACGGGAAGACGCTCCTGCTCGTGCTGGATGGCGGCGATGGGGGTGCCGGCGGCGATCTTGCCCAGAAGCGGCAGTTCGCGCGTGTCGTTGGCGGCCATGGGCGCGGCCTCGCGTGCGGGTGCGCCGCCTTCGATGACGTCGGGCTTGAACCCGGCCCGGCCGCGCGGCGCGCCGGCAGTCGCCTGTTCGGGCAATTTGGTCACTTCCAGAGCGCGCGCCCGGTGGGCCAGACGACGGATGAAGCCCCGCTCCTCCAGCGCCGTGATAAGCCGGTGGATACCCGACTTGGAGGCCAGGTCCAGCGCCTCCTTCATCTCGTCGAACGAAGGGGAGACGCCCGTCTCCTGAATCCGTTCGTGGATGAACATCAGCAGTTCGTGCTGTTTGCGCGTGAGCATCGCCAAGCCCTCAAGCGCCCCTCCGCAGAATCGGAACGGGCCGTGAACATTGACGATGTTCTGTAAGTGTTCCTTCCTAATGTCAACTTAACGGCTTCGCTCGACCGTCCGTTTGACCGGAAGGGGCGCGCTTCAGGCCGCCAGCAGGGTCCGCGTCGCCGCCTCGACGTCGGCCTGACGCATCAGGCTTTCGCCGACCAGTATCGCCTGGGCGTGGGCGGCGGAAACGCGCGCGACGTCGTCCGGCGTGAAGATGCCGCTTTCCGCGACCAGCAGGGCGCGCACGGGGCTGAGCATCGACAGACGCTCGGTCACTTCCAGATCGACCTCGAACGTCCGCAGCGAACGGTTGTTGACCCCCACCAGATCGCCGCCTAGGGCGCAGGCGCGGGCCATTTCGTTTTCGTCGTGCGTCTCGATCAGGGCGTCCATGCCGAACCGTTCGGCCTCCGCCAGCAGTTCGGCCGCCAGCGCGTCGTCGATCATGGCCAGGATGACCAGGATGCAGTCGGCGCCGAGGGCGCGGCTTTCGGCCACCTGCCACGGATCGACCAGGAAATCCTTGCGCAGGCAGGGCAGGACGACGGCGTCGCGCGCGGCGGCCAGATAGGCGTCGTCGCCCTGGAAGCTGGGACCGTCGGTCAGCACCGAAAGACAGGCGGCGCCGCCGGCCTGATAGGCGCGGGCCAGGGCGGGCGGATCGAAATCGGGGCGAATCAGACCCTTGGACGGGCTGGCCTTCTTGATCTCGGCGATCAGGGCGGGGCGGCCGGTTTCCTCGCCGACCCGCTCCAGCGCGGCGCGAAAGCCGCGCGGCGCCGAGGCGGCCTTGGCCAGAGCCTCGATCGCGTCCTGGGACGTGGCCGTCTTTCGGGCGGCGACATCCTCGCGCTTATAGGCGGCGATGCGGTCGAGAACGTCGGTCATGCGTCGGCTTCGGGGTCCAGCGGAGTGGTGGTGATGCGGGCCAGACGATCCAACGCCTCGGCGGCCCGGCCGTCGTCGATGGCGGCGGCGGCGAGGGCGGCGCCTTCGGCCAGATCGGCCGCCTTGTCGGCCACGACCAAGGCGGCGGCGGCGTTCAGCAGGACGATGTCGCGATAGGGGCCGTTCTGGCCCGCCAGCAAGGCGCGCAGAGCCTCGGCGTTCTCTTCCGCGTCGCCGCCGCGAATGGCGTCGATGGGGCTGCGCGGCAGGCCGGCGTCTTCGGGCGTGACCTGAAAACGTCGGATCGCCCCGTCCTTCCATTCGGCCACGTCTGTCGGGCCGGAGGTCGCCAGTTCGTCCAGACCCTGGCCGTGGACCGTCCAGGCGCGCGTAGCGCCCAGCCGTCCCAACACCTGGGCCAGCGGCTCCAGCAGACGGGGATCATAGACGCCCATCACCTGACGTCTTGCAGACGCCGGGTTCGAAAGCGGCCCCAGAAGATTGAATACGGTGCGAAAACCGATCTCGGCCCGCACTGGGCCGACGTGACGCATGGCCCCGTGATAGGCGGGCGCGAACAGAAAGCAGATACCGGCCTCGTCCAGCGCGCGCCGCTGCTGCGCCCGATCCGCCATCAGGTTGACGCCCAGGATCGACAGAACGTCCGAAGAGCCTGATTTCGAAGACATCGCCCGATTGCCATGCTTGGCGACCTTCAGCCCGGCTCCGGCCAGCACCAGGGCGGCGGCGGTGGAGATGTTGTAGGTGTGCTGGCCGTCGCCGCCGGTGCCGCAGGTGTCGATGACCTCGTGCGGATGGTCCAGCGTCAGGGCCGCCTCGCGCATGGCGGCGGCGAAGGCGGCGATCTCGTCCACCGTCTCCCCGCGCATCCGCATGGCGGTGACGGCGGCGGCGACCTGGGACGACGTCGGCTCGCCCCGCAGGCAGGCGGCGAAGAAGTCGTGCGCCTGTTCCGACGTCAGCGGCTGGCCCTCGACCAGCCGGGCCAGGATCGGCTTGAACCCTTCCGCCACGATCAGGCGGCCGCGAGGCGCTTCACGCCGGCGATGTCGAGGAAGTTGGCCAGCATGTCGTGGCCGTGTTCGGTGGCGATCGATTCCGGGTGGAACTGCACGCCGTGGATCGGGCGGCTGCGGTGCCGAAGACCCATGATCTCGCCGTCGGCGGTCCAGGCGGTGACTTCCAGGTCCGCAGGCAGGGTCTCGCGCCTGACGGCCAGCGAATGATAGCGGGTTGCGGTGAAGGGCGAGGGCAGGCCGGCGAAGACGCTGTGACCCTCGTGCAGGATCGGCGAGGTCTTGCCATGCATCAGGGTCTTGGCGCGGATCACTTCGCCGCCGAATGCTTGACCGATGGCCTGATGGCCCAGGCAGACGCCCAGGATCGGCATGGCGGCCGGCGCCGTCTCGATCAGGGACAGGCAGATGCCGGCCTGGTCCGGCGCGCAGGGGCCGGGCGACAGCAGGACGGCGGCGGGGTTCAGCGCCCACGCCTGGTCCACCGTCAGGTCGTCGTTGCGCACCACATGCGTCGGCGCGCCCAACTCCGCGAGGTAGTGGACGAGGTTGTAGGTGAAGCTGTCGTAGTTATCGACGACGAGGATCATGCCTTGGCTTCTAGGCGCGACGCGCCTCCGCGCCAAGCCGGCGCGGCGGTAAAGCGCATTTTAACCCGCGCGAACGCAGGATGCGGGCGTGAAACTGACCGCCGAAAAAGACATCGCCGCCAAGATCGCTGCCGCAAAGGCGCAGTTGGTCATGGTCGAAACTCGCCCGAGCGCGGCTGCAGCCCTGGGCGCCGCCGCCCTTGCGGCGACGGCGGCGGTGCTGATGGCCGGGGTGGTCATCGTCGGCCCGGGCGTTCAGTTCAACGATCCGTCGACGCTGACCCGCTAGCGATTGCCGGTGCGAAAGCGCCAGGCTTCCTCGGCCGCACGCATCGGCGCCCGCGCCTTGTGCCGGGTTTCGGCGTATTCGGCGGCCGGGTCGCTGTCGGCGACCACGCCGGCCCCGGCCTGAACGAAGATGCGGTCGTCCGCGAACAGGGCGGTGCGCAGGGTGATGCAGATGTCCGCCTCGCCCCCCGCCGAGATATAGCCGACGCCTCCGCCGTAACCGATGCCGCGCTTTTCGCTTTCCAGCTCGTCGATGATCTCCATCGCGCGAACCTTGGGCGCGCCCGACAGGGTGCCGGCGGGCAGGGCCGCCAGCAGGGTGTCGACGGCGTCGAGCCGGGGATCGGCCTTGCCCCGCACGTTCGAGACGATGTGCATGACCTGGCTGTAGCGTTCGACGACGAAGCTTTCCGTCACCTCGACCGTGCCCGGCGCCGCCACCCGGCCCACATCGTTGCGGCCCAGGTCCAGCAGCATCAGATGCTCGGCCCGCTCCTTTGGATCGGCCAGCAGCTCGATCTCCAGCGCCTTGTCCGCCTCGGGCGTCTCGCCGCGGGCGCGGGTGCCGGCCAGCGGGCGAATGGTCACCTCGCCGTCCTTCAGCCGGACCAGGATTTCCGGGCTGGACCCCGCCAGTTGGAAGCCGTCGAAGTTCAGATAAAACAGATAGGGCGACGGGTTTTGGCGACGCAGCGAGCGATAGAAGGCGAAGGGATCGTCCGACCAGGGGGCGGAGAATCGGTGGCTTAGAACCACCTGGAAGATGTCTCCGGCGGAGATATAGTCCTTGGCGCGGGCCACCATCTCGCCAAAGCGGTCTTCGTCCACCGGGGAGGCGAAGGCGGGCGCCGCCGTTTCCTGCGGCGCGGCGCGGACCGGCAGGGGATCGCGCAAGGCGGCCTCGAAGGCGTCGAGCCGTGCGACCGCCGCCTCATGGGCGGAGCCGGCTTCCAGTCCGGCGTCGGGATAGGCGGCGGAGATCAGAACGATCTCGTGACGCACCGAATCGAAGATGGCGACCAGGGACGGGCGGGTCAGCACCGCGTCCGGCAGGTCCAGCGGATCGGGATTGGGCGGGCCCAACGGCTCCAGCAGCCGCACCATGTCATAGCCGAACACGCCGAACAGCCCGGCCGCCATGGGGGGCAGATCGTCGGGCAGGTCGAAGCGCGAGGCGGCGATCAGGGCGCGCAGCGATTGAAGCGCCGGCTGGTCCTCGGGCGTGAACACGCCTTGCTCGATGGCTGGCCCGCGCGCCAGTTCCGCCGCGTTCGCCCGGCAGCGCCAGACCACGTCGGGGTCCAGCGTCAGGATCGAGTATCGCCCGTTGACCGCGCCGCCTTCCACCGATTCCAGCAGACAGGCGTAGGGACGGTTCAGGCCCAGCTTCAGATAGGCCGAAACCGGCGTTTCCAGATCGTCGATGATCCGGCGCACGATCACCTGCGGCCGACCGGCCCGAAGACCGGCGGCGAAGGCGTCGAAATCGGCGGCGGCGGGTGTCGTCGCCGTCGTCATTGCGCCGGGGCGGCGGGCTTGGCGTCGGCCGACAGGCCCAGCGCCGACAGCGCCTGGGCCGGGTCGTTCTTGGCCTTGGAGCGCTGGGCGCCGGCGGTGAAGGACGACTGCACCATGGCCTGAACCAGTTCCTGGGTCAGACGCGGACGAACCTGTTCGGCCAGCGGCCCGGCGGCGGCCGGATCGGCGGCATGTATGTTGTCCACGCGGCCGACGACGTAGGCGGTCTGGGACGACGGCTGCGAGAAGGCCTGGCCCTTCGACTGGCCGAACAGACCCTGCAGCACGCCCTGACCCAGCGACTGCTGGGTGGTCTGGTTGCGGACGACGCCGGTGCGGACGGTCAGGGGCGCGTTCACCGAGCGGGCGACGGCGGCGATGTCCTCGCCTTTGCGGACGCGGGCGGTCAGTTCCTCGGCCTTGGTCGACAGGCGGCGCATGGTTTCGCGCTGGACCCACTGTTCAGCCAGGGGCGCGCGGACTTCGGCCAGGGTCGGCAGGGCCGAGGGTCGGATGTCGTTGACGCGGATGGCGAAATACTGGCCCTGGCCGGCGTCCACCACATCGCTCTCGCCGCCCTTCGACAGGCTCCAGGCCGTCTCGAAGATTTGCGGCGGGGCGTTCAGCGCCTGACCGTTCGGCAGCTTGCCGTCCTTGGTGAAGGGCGGCAGGTCGACCACGCGGCCGCCGGCCTCACGCGCGGCGTCGGCCAGGGATTTGCCGGCGGTGCGGGCGGCTTCGTATTTCTCGACCTTGGCGTAGGTCTGGGTCTTCACGTCCTCGGCGCGCAGTTCCTGGATCAACTCCTGACGGGCGCTGTCCAGCGAGGCTGGGGCGGCGGGCTGGATGGCCGTGACCTTGGCGACGGCGAAACCGACGCCGGCCTGGACGGGATCGGACACCTGATTGGCCTGCAGGCCGAAGACGGCGCCGGCCGTGGCGGCGTCGCCTATGGCGGCGCGCGGCGTGGCGTCGAAGCTGGCGGGCGCGATATTGTTCGCGCGCCCCACATCGGCCGGCGACTGACCGGCGCGCAGGGCGGCGGCGATCTTCTGGGCCGTTTCGCGGTTCGGGGCCGTCAGGGTGACGAAGGTGCGGGTCTCAGGCTTGCCCAGAGTGTCCTTCTTGAACTCGAAACGCTCGCGGATGCGGTCTTCCGAGATCGGGGCGTTTCCGGCGTTGTCGGGCGTGAACAGCACGACCGAGACCATGCGGAACTCGGGCGCGCGCAGACGTTCGGCGTTCTCCTGGATGAAGGCGTTCAGCTGGGCGTCGGTCGGGGCGGGAACCTGGCCCGCCATGGCCGAGGTCACTTCGAACCAGCGACCGTCGCGCGTCTCCAGGGCCGATCCGGCCAGCAGGGCGCCGTAGATGCGCGGCACGCGGGCGCCGGCGAAGACGGCGGCGCCGAAATGCTCGGTGGCGTACTGGTCGCGTAGATCCTGCTCCAGCATGGCCGGGGTCAGGTTCTGCTGGGCCAGGGCGGCTTGATAGGCTTGCTGGTCGAACTGGCCCGTGACCGAGTTGAAGAAGGCCGGGATCTTGCGGATTTGTTTGACGATCAGCTCCTGGCCCGGACGGATGCCCGCCTTCCAGGCCCAGTTCAGGAAGCCCAGCTGTTCGGTCTGCTCGGTCAGGAAGCGGGTGTGGATGTTTTCGGCGACCAGATCCTGATTGGTCAGGGGACGACCGACCTGCTGCTGCAGTCGCTCGCGCACCTGGTCGAAGGCGGTCTTGAACTCGGCCTCGTTCATCGAACGCTCGCCGGCGTCGATCACGTGTTTCGGCCCCAGGTTCGAGAAGACGTCCATTCGCGCGCCGACGATGACGAAACTGATCGCGATCAGGGCAAGCAGGGCGGCCGCCCATTTGGATCGAGAGAAGGCGCGGAAGGCGGTGAGCATTCGAAAACCCGGGACAGGCCAATATTGGCGTCAGCTGTCGCGTATAGTCGCGCCGGGCGGGCCGCCGCAAGGACGGCATGATGTCCAGATTGCGGCGCGGCCTCTTGGCTTCGGAGTTTGCGCCCCCTAGACAGGCGGCCATGAAACAATCCGTGAAGATGATCGTCGGCAATTGGAAGATGCACGGTCTGGGCGGCGCCCTGGACCAGGCGCGGGCCATCGACGAGGCCGCGAAGGCCCTGAACGGCGCCTGCCGAGTCGCCCTGTGTCCGCCCTCCACGCTTATCGACCGCATGGCGACGGTGTTGAGGGACGGTGAGGCGGCGGTCGGGGGGCAGGATTGCCACGCCAAGCCGTCGGGGGCCTTCACCGGGTCGGTCTCGGCCGAGATGCTGGCGGATGCGGGCGCGACCCTGGTGATCCTGGGCCATTCCGAGCGCCGATCTGCGTTCGGCGAGACCGACGCCGAGGTCGCCGCCAAGGTCGAGGCGGCCATCGCCGCGGGTCTGGAACCCATCGTCTGCGTCGGCGAGACCCTGGCCCAGCGGGAGGCGGGCGAGGCGATCGCCGTCGTCTCGGCCCAGGTCGAGGGTTCGCTGCCCGACAGCCTGTCGGAACGGCCCTTCGCCGTGGCCTATGAGCCGGTGTGGGCGATCGGCACGGGGCTGACGCCCACGCTGGAGCAGATCGCCGAGGTTCATGCGGCCGTCCGCGCCGCCATCGTCAAGCGGTTGGGGCAGGGCGCGCGCACAGCCCCGATCCTGTATGGCGGTTCGGTCAAGCCCGACAACGCCCGCGACATCCTGGCGACGCCCGAGGTGGGCGGGGCCCTGGTGGGCGGCGCCTCGCTGAAGGCGGCCGATTTCATTCCGATCATGAAGGCGGCTGTCTGAGGACGGTTTGCCCCCGGCGCGCTTCGATGATAGAGGCCGCCGCTTGATCGGCGCATGTCCGCGCCCACATGATTGACACCATGCTCCAGACCATTCTGCTCGTCGCCATTATCATCGTCGCCGTCTCCCTGACGGGGGTGGTGCTGCTTCAACGGTCAGAGGGCGGCGCCCTGGGCATGGGCGGCGGGCCTTCGGGCTTCATGACGGCGCGTGGCGCGGGCAATCTGCTGACGCAGATCACCTGGATTCTGGCGGCCCTGCTGTTCGGCCTGACCATCGTGCTGACCGTGGTCGGCAATATGGACCGCGCCTCGGTGTCGGGCATCGACGCCGACGCCGTCGGATCGCTGGCCACCACGCCCCAGACGCAGGCGCCGCAACAGCCCGCCCAGCAACAGCCGGCCGCTCCGGCGAAACCGGCGGCGCCGTCGCTGGACGATCTGGAAGCCAGCCTGCCTTCGGCCTCCGCCCATCCCGCTCAGGCCCCGGCGCAGCAGCCCGCCCGTTAAGGGGCGAAGACCCGACCAGAGTTTTGGAAAGCGCGCCGCAGGGCGCGCTTTCTTCTTTTGATCAACAGTTCGATTCGCGGGGGCCATGCGCCGTTCGCGAATCATGGAGTAAGGTGTCCCCCCATGGCTCGCTATGTGTTCATCACCGGCGGCGTGGTTTCCTCGTTAGGAAAAGGCCTCGCCTCCGCCGCTCTCGGCGCTCTTCTTCAGGCGCGCGGCTACAAGGTCCGCCTGCGTAAGCTGGACCCCTATCTGAACGTCGATCCGGGCACGATGAGCCCGTATCAGCACGGCGAGGTCTTCGTGACCGACGACGGCGCGGAAACCGATCTGGACCTGGGCCACTATGAGCGGTTCACCGGCGTTTCGGCGGCCAAGTCCGACAACGTCACGACCGGCCGCATCTATTCGACCATTCTGGAGAAGGAACGTCGCGGCGACTATCTGGGCGCGACCGTTCAGGTCATTCCCCACGTCACTGACCAGATCAAATCCTTCTGCCTGACGCCCGCCCTGACCGATCAGGGCGAGGACGTCGATTTCGTGCTGGTCGAGATCGGCGGCACGGTCGGGGACATCGAGGGGCTGCCCTTCTTCGAGGCGATTCGCCAGCTGGGTCAGGACCTGCCGCGCGGCCAGTCCTGCTTCGTCCACCTGACCCTGCTGCCCTTCATCAAGACCGCCGGGGAGATGAAGACCAAGCCGACGCAGCATTCGGTCAAGGAACTGCGCTCCATCGGAATCCAGCCGGACATCCTGTTGTGCCGTTGCGAACAGCCCATTCCGGCTGAAGAGAAGCGCAAGATCGGCCAGTTCTGCAATGTGCGCGAAAGCGGCGTGATCCAGGCGATGGATTCGGCCGACATCTACGCCGTGCCGCTGGACTATCACCGCGAGGGGCTGGACCGCGAAGTCCTGGCCCACTTCGGCATCACCGACGCGCCTGAGCCGGACCTGACCCGCTGGCAGGAGATTTCGCGTCGGCGCCTGCAGCCCGACGGCGAAGTGACCATCGCCGTGGTCGGCAAATACACGGTCCTGAAGGACGCCTATAAGTCGCTGATCGAAGCCCTGCATCACGGCGGGGTCGCCAATAACGTCAAGGTCAACATCGACTGGGTCGAGGCCGACACCTTCGAGGGCGATCCCGAGGCCTGCGAAGAACGGCTTCAAGGCGCCCATGCCGTGCTGGTGCCCGGCGGCTTCGGCGAGCGCGGCTCGGAAGGCAAGATCGAGGCTGCGCGCTTCGCCCGCGAACGCAACATTCCCTATTTCGGCATCTGCTTCGGCATGCAGATGGCGGTGATCGAGGCGGCGCGGAACCTGGCGGGCTATCCCAAGGCGTCCTCCACCGAGTTCGGCCCGACCACTGAGCCTGTCGTGGGCCTGATGACCGAATGGACGCAGGGCAACCAGCGCGTTCTGCGTCAACAGGGCGGCGACCTGGGCGGCACCATGCGGCTGGGCGCCTACGATTCGACGCTGGCGGCCGGTTCCAAAATCGCCGGAATCTATGGTTCGACCGCGATCAGCGAGCGCCATCGCCACCGCTACGAAGTGAACATCAACTATCGCGACGCCATTGAGGCCAAGGCCGGACTGGTTTTCGCCGGTCTGTCGCCCGACGGCGTGCTGCCCGAGACGGTCGAGCGCCCGGACCACCCCTGGTTCATCGGGGTCCAGTATCACCCGGAACTGAAGAGCCGGCCGTTCGCGCCGCACCCGCTGTTCGCCAGCTTCATCGAGGCGGCCGTGGTTCAAAGCCGGCTGGTGTGACCTGACACCGTTCACGGACCTGCGACTCCGTCAGGCGCGGCTTTTGCGTTAAGACGGCCGGAACGGATCGATTTGGCACGATCCGAAATGTCGCGGGACCGTCGATGATCGGCGAGTTGCTCTATCACCTGCACCGGCACGTCCGTCTGGTGTTGATCGCCGGCGGGGTGATGCTCCTCGTCGGCGCGGCCTTGCTCGGCTATGAGGCGGTGCGGCGCATGGGCGATCAACCGAGCCGACCGGCGTCGTCGTCGTCGGTCTAGCGGGGTTTCTTGTCGATCAGGGGCAGGCCGGGCGCGTCGGGGGCCGCATCGCCGCCTTGGCCCAAGGCGCGCTGCATGAAGATGACGTCGCGCCAGTCGTCGTGCTTCCAGCCGGCCGCCTTGAAGACGCCGGCGTCGGTGAAGCCCCGCGTGCGGTGAAGGGCGATGGAGCCGGTATTTTCAGAATCTCCGATGACCGCGACCATCTGACGAAGCCCCCTGGCCTCGCACCGCTTGATCAGGGCGTCCAGCAGGGCGCCGGCGACGCCCCGGCCGCGCGCCCAGGGTGCGACATAGATCGAATCCTCGACCATGTAGCGATAGGCCTGGCGCGTGCGGAACGGCGCGGCGTAGGCGTAGCCGGCGACCCGGCCGTCGATTTCGGCGACCAGGCGAGGCAGACCCAGGGCTTCGACCGCCGCCAGACGCGACGCCATCTCGGCCTCGTCTGGCGGCTCAAGCTCGAAGGTGCCGCGACCGTTGACGACGCTCTCGGCGTAGATGGCGGTGATGGTCGCGATGTCGTCGAAACCGGCGTTGCGAACCTTGGGCGGGGTCACGCGGCCTGCCACCCCTTGTCGATGGCCCACACGGCGAAGGCGTAGTCGTGGGCGACCTCCTTCAGATAGTCGAACCGCCCGGCCGCCCCGCCGTGTCCGGCCTCCATATTGATCTTCAGCAGCACCGGCTTGCCCGAAGTGGTGGCCGGCCGCAGCTTGGCGACCCACTTCTCCGGCTCCCAATAGGTGACGCGCGGATCGGACAGGCCGCCTGTGGCCAGCACGGCCGGATAGGCTTTCGGCGCGACCTGATCGTAGGGACTGTAGCTGAGCATATAGTCGTAGGCGGCCACATCCTCGATGGGGTTGCCCCATTCGGGCCATTCCGGCGGCGTCAGCGGCAGGGAGGTGTCGCTCATGGTGTTGATGACGTCCACGAAGGGCACTTGTCCGATGACGCCGGCCCACAGGTCGGGCCGCATATTGGTGACGGCGCCCATCAGGAGGCCGCCCGCCGACCCGCCCTGGGCGACGATGTGTCCGGTCGAGGCGTATTTACGCTCGATCAGATGTTCGGCGGCGGCGATGAAATCGGTGAAAGTGTTCTTCTTCGTCATCTTCCGGGCGTCGAGGAACCAGCCCCAGCCCTTGTCGGAGCCGCCGCGAATATGGGCGATGGCGTAGATCCAGCCGCGATCCACCAGCGACAGCCGGTTGGTCGAGAAGCTGGCGGGCATGGGAATGCCGTAGGAGCCATAGCCATAGAGAAGCAGTGGCGCCGAACCGTCGATCGGGGTCGACTTGCGGCGCAGCACCGTGACCGGCACCAGCTGACCATCTGACGCGGGCGCGTTCAGCCGCTCGACGACATAGTCCTCGACGTTGTGACCCGACGGAATCTGCTGGGTCTTTCGCAGCGTCCGCTCGCGCGTCGCCATGTCGTAGTCGAAGGTCTGGGTCGGGGTGGACGGCGAGTTGTAGGCGTAGCGGGTCGTCGTGGTGTCGAACTCTGACGCGCCAGCCAGCGACAGGGCGAAGGCGGGCTCGTCCACAGCGATTTCATGCTCGGCGCCGGCCCGGTCGCGGATGATGATGCGGGTGTTGGCGTCGGCGCGCTCCTGACGGGCCAGATGCCCCTTGGTCAGGTCCAGACCCTCGATGAAACGGCCGGGCGTGTGAGGCACCAAATCGGTCCAGTGGGCCTTTGACGGGGTCGCGGTCGGGGCCTGGACGATCTTGAAGTCGATGGCGTCGTCGGCGTTGGTGCGGATCACCCAGCGGTCGCCCCAGTGATCGGCGTCATAGCGAATGGCGACCACGCGCGGCTCCAGCACCATCGGTTTCGCGGTGGGCGTCGCGGCAGGGATGTAGCGGGCCTCGGACGTTTCCTGGTTCTGGATGCCGATGACGATGAACTGGTCGTCGGCCGTGCGGCCCACGCCGATGAACATGCCGTCGTCGTCCTCCTCATAGACCAGGGTGGTCTCGCCGCCGCGCGCCGGGCGACGGAAGATCTTGTCCGGGCGGCCGTTGTCGTCGCGGTTGGTCCAGAATATCCACTGGCTGTCAGGCGAGAAGACGAAGTCACCCGTGGCGCTGTCGATCACCTCGGGCAGAACCTCGTCCGTGGCGAGGTCCTTGACGTAGATCTTGTGGACCTCGGACCCCTGGGCGTCCTCGGCATAGGCGAACAGGGCATGGTCGGGGCTGTGCGATGCAGCCGAAACCTCGGAATAGGCCTTGCCCTCGGCCAGGACGTTGGCGTCCAGAAGCAGCTGCGGCGTCGGGGCCATGACGAAGTTCTTCGTCACCGGCTGGCCATCGACCATCCATGTGCCCTGGCGTTCGACGCGCATGTAGCGGGGATGCTGGTCGCCGGTCTGGTATTCGACATAGTAGGTCCAGCCGCCGTCGGGAGCCGGGACGGAACTGTCGTCTTCCTTGATGCGGCCGCGCATCTCCGCAAACATCGTCTGCTGCAGCGGCAGGGTGGAGGCCATCATGGCCTCGCGATAGGCGTTCTCGGCCGTCAGATGCTCCTTGACCTCGGTCTTGATCAGGGTCGGGTCGCGCAGCACGGCCTGCCAGTTGTCGTCCTTCATCCATTGATAGTCGTCGGTGCGGGTGCGGCCCAGCTGTTCGATGACGACGGGAATCTTCTTGGCGACGGGCGGTTGGGGCATCGAGTTTCCGACAGGTTGGCGAGCGAGGGCGGGGACGGCCGAGGCGGCGAGCGCCGTCGCCGCAGAGGACATTATCACTTGCCGACGGTTCATCGGTCGCTCCCCGCGTTTGAAAGTCGAAGGCCGCACCTTGAGGGCGACCGAGGACCAAGGTCAATGCGACGCCAGGCGGATCAGCCCGCCAGCGCCTCGACCGACAGGCGTTGCAGCAGGGCGCCGCCCTGACCCACGGCCGCCAGTCGGCTGGAGACATGGCCCAGGACGTTGGCGGCGTAGATTTCATAAAGGTCCATCTTGCCCTGCAGCCAGGCGGGATCGCCGTCATTGGCGTTCAGTCTGGCCTTGGCCGCCAGCGCGCCCTTGGCCAGCATCCAGCCGCCGACGACGTCGCCCAGCAGTTTCAGATAGGCGTCGGCGGCGGCCAGAACGTCGGCGGCCGCATTCGCGTCGGCCTTCTGATCCAGCAGCCACAGCGTCGCGTCCTCGACCGCCTCGATGGCCGTGGCGAACCGCTCGACCGGCTTGCCGGAATAGAGCGCGCCCAGATCGGCCAGGGTCGCCTTCATGTCGGCGATCAGGGCCTTGGCCGATTCGCCGCCGTCCATCGACAGTTTGCGCCCGACGAGGTCCATCGCCTGGATGCCGTTTGTGCCCTCGTAGATCGGGGCGATGCGGGCGTCGCGATAGTATTGGGCCGCGCCGGTTTCCTCGATGAAGCCCATGCCGCCGTGGACCTGGACGCCCATCGAGGCGACCTCGCAGCCGACATCGGTGGACCAGGCCTTGGCGATCGGGGTGAACAGGTCCTCGCGCCCCTTCCAGCGGCGACGCGCCTCTTCCGTCGCGGCATGGCGGGCCAGGTCGGCGGCGACGCCGGTGGACAGGCAGATGGCGCGGGCGGCCGAAATCTTGGCCTTCATGACGCCCAGCATCCGGCGAACGTCGGGGTGGTCGAAGATCGGGGCGTTGGCCTCGCCCGTCCAGACCGACCGGCCCTGGCGGCGCTCCAACGCATAGGCCAGGGCGTGCTGATAGGCGCGCTCGGCGACGCCGACGCCCTCGACCCCGACCGCCAGACGCGCGGCGTTCATCATCACGAACATATGGGCCAGGCCCTGGTTCGGCTGTCCGATCAGTTCGGCGGTCGCGCCCTCGTAGCTCATGACGCAGGTGGGCGAGGCGTGGATGCCCAGCTTGTGTTCGACGCCGACGGGGCGGAAGGCGTTCCGGTCACCCAGCGAACCGTCGTCCCTGACCGCGAACTTGGGCGTCAGGAACAGGCTGATCCCCTTCGGTCCCTTGGGGGCGTCGGGCAGGCGGGCCAGGACCAGATGCACGATGTTGTCGGCGGCGTCGTGGTCGCCCCAGGTGATGAAGATCTTCTGGCCGTTCAGCGCATAGGTTCCGTTGCCGTTCGGCGTCGCGGTCGTGGTCAGGGCGCCCAGGTCCGAACCCGCGCCCGGCTCCGTCAGCACCATGGCCCCGGTCCATTCGCCGCTGACCAGTCGGGTCAGATATTTCGACTTCTGCTCGGGCGTGCCGACCTGCTCCAGCGCCTCGATGGCCGCCAGCGACAGCATGGGGCACAGGCCGAAGGCCATGTTGGCGGCGTGGACCGTCTCATAGGCCGCCAGCTCCAGCGCCTTGGGCAGGGCCTGGCCGCCGGCCTCTGTCGAGGCGGACAGGCCGGTCCAGCCGCCGGCGGCGAACTGGCGATAGGCGTCGGCGAAACCCGGCGCTGCGGTGACGGCGCCGTTGGCGTAGGTCGAACCCTGCTGGTCGCCGATGCGGTTCAGGGGGGCCAGCACCTCTTCCGAGAACTGCCCGGCGGCCTCGATCACGGCGGCGGCGACATCGGCGGCGTAATCGGGAAAGGCGCCGGTCGCGGCGACGTCGGCCATGCCGGCGACAGCCTCCAAGGTGAAGGCCAGGTCTCGAACGGGCGCACGGTAGGTCATGGGTTTCCTCAATCGTCTTTGCGGCCTAAGTGCCGCGTCGAGGCAGGGTGTCGCAAGCGTCTTGGCGACGCGCCCCGTCTCTGTGCAAGGTGACGCCGTGCCGTCACGGAAGGGAAGCCATGGCCGAACCGCGAAATCGATATTCGACCGTTTCCCTGATCCTGCACTGGGGAATCGCGGCGGCGGTGCTGATCCAGGTGCTGCTGATCACGGCGCACGAGAATACCGAAGGGCCGATGTCGGGCCAGTTCGTCATGCTGCACAAGTCGCTGGGGCTGACGATTCTGGTGGCGACCCTGGCGCGGATCGGCTGGCGTCTGGCCCATCCCGCCATCGCCCTGCCGTCCGACCTGCCGCGCTGGCAGAGGATCGGGGCGCGGGCGACGCATGTGCTGTTCTATCTGGCGCTGATCGTCATTCCGATGACCGGATGGCTGGCTTCCTCGGCCGGCGGGCGAGCCATTTCGTGGTTCGGCCTGTTCGAATGGCCCTTGTTGCCGATCGGCGGCGGGCGTGACGCGGCGCGCAGCTTCATGGGCGCCCACGGTCTGGCGGTGAAGGGGCTGTATGTCCTGATCGCCCTGCACGTTTTGGCGGCGCTGAAGCATCAGTTCATCGACCGGGACAATGTGCTGCACCGGATGATCCCGCTGATCCCGCGCCGACCGTGAGCGCGACGCCGCAAGAGGCGGCGGCGGCCCTGCGGGACGGGGCGCTGATCCTGCTGCCGACCGAAACGGTCTATGGGCTGGGCGCCGACGCCGGCGATCCTAAGGCAGTCGCGGCCATCTTCGAGGCCAAGGGGCGGCCGCGGTTCAATCCATTGATCTCTCACGTCGCCGATGCGGCGGCGGCGGCCCAGATCGCGGTGTTCGACGCCGCCGCCCAGGCCCTGGCCGACGCCTTCTGGCCGGGGCCGCTGACCCTGGTGGGGCCCGTTCGCGACGCGGCGCGGGTCTGCGACCTGGCCCGCGCCGGTCTGGACAGCGTGGCGATCCGGGTTCCGGCCCATCCGATGGCGAGGGCGGTTCTGGCGGCGTTCGACGGCCCGGTCGTGGCGCCCTCGGCCAATCGCTCGGGCCGGCCCAGCCCGACGACGTTCGACGATGCGGTGGAGGAGACGGGGTTCGCCGTCGCCGCCGCCGTCGACGGCGGGCCATGCCGGGTGGGGCTGGAAAGCACGGTCGTCTCGGTGTTGGACGGCCGTGTCGCCCTGTTGCGGCCCGGCGCGGTGACGCGGGCCCAGATCGAGGCCGTGGTCGGGCCGTTGGCCGACAGAGGGGAGGGGCATCGTTCCCCCGGCCGGCTGACGCTGCATTACGCCCCGGACGCCCCGGTGCGGATCGAGGCGGCGACGGTGCGGCCGGACGAGGTTCTGCTGGGCTTCGGCCCCGGCGTGGGCGAGCCTCGCTGGAGCCTGAGCCCGACCGGCGATCTGGGCGAGGCGGCGGTCAATCTGTTCCGACTGCTGCGCGAGGCGGACCGGACCCGGCCGGCCGGCATCGCCGTTTCGCCGATCCCGGCGACGGGGTTGGGCGAGGCGATCAACGATCGCCTGCGCCGCGCCGCCGGCTTCGTCGGCTAGCCGAAGCGGGCCTGCATATCGACGCTGGCGTGACGGCCGACGGCGCCCAGGCAGCTGTCCAGCCATTCGTCGGCGGCGGCGCGACCGCGCGTCTTCAGGTCGTTCAGAAAGCTCCATTCGGTGTTGAACTTGGACCGCAGCGACAGGTCCGACAGCCAGCGATCCGCCTCGATGGCGTGCATCCGAACGTGGCGATAGGGGCCCTGGCCGCCCATCTCGATCTGGCCCTGGCCGATCATCTCGCCCGCGATGGCGATGGCGCGCAGTTCCGCCACGAGGGGCGCGTTGAAGACGATCTCGTTCAGCCGATCCATGATGTCGGCGGCGCTGCGGGGCGTCTCGTCGCGGGTCATGGGGTTCAGCGTGACCAGAAGCACATCGTCGGGCGTATCCTCGCCGGTCAGGGGCCATAGGGGCGGATTGGTCAGATAGCCGCCGTCCCAATAGGGCTCGCCCTCGATCTCGACCGCTTGGAACAGGTGCGGCAGACAGGCCGACGCCATCAGGACGTCGGCATTGACCTCGGCGGAGGTGAAGACCCGCGCCCTGGCCTGACGCACGGCCGTCGCGGCGACGAACAGCTTGATGTCGGACGCCTGAACCGCATCGAAATCGATGGCGGCCTTCAGAACCCGATTCAAAGGATTGTGGTTCAGCGGATTGAATTCATAGGGGCTCATGGACAGGGCCAGCGTCTCGCCGGCGCGCCAGAACGGGTTGTCCTTCATCCAGTCCGGCGGCTGGGCCGCGTTCCATAGGGCGCTGTCGCCAAAGACGTTGCGACCCCCCGACTGGTTGACCTCGCGCCACAGCTTGTCGAGCGTGGCGCGGGCGTCGCCGGCCGCCAGGCCCGAGACCAGGGCGGCGGCGTTCATCGCCCCGGCCGAGACGCCCGAGACGGCGCGGACGTCGAGCCTGTCGTCCTCCAGAAGCCGGTCCAGCACGCCCCACTGGAAGGCGCCGTGGGCGCCGCCGCCCTGAAGCGCCAGACAGATCGGCCGCTTGCCCGCGGGCGGGGCCGGGTCCGCCGGCTGGGCGGTCTTGCGTCTGAAGATCGCCATGTCGCCCCTTCGTCCGCCCGCGTCGGAGCGGCCCTATTGCGCGGTCCAGCCGCCGTCGATGGAGAAGCTGGCGCCGTTGGCCGAGGCGCCCAGGTCGCTGACCAGATAGAGGAAGACGCCGGTCAGTTCCTCGGTCGTGACGAACCGTTTGGTCGGCTGGGCCGCCAGGATCACGTCGGTCAGCACCTGCGCCTCGGTCATGTTGCGGGTGCGGGCCTGGTCGGCGATCTGTTTCGACACGATGGGCGTCTCGACGAAGCCGGGGCAGATGGCGTTGCAGGTGATGTTGTCGCGCGCCACTTCCAGCGCCACGGTCTTGGTGAAGCCGATGATCCCGTGTTTGGCCGCGACATAGGCAGACTTGAACGGGCTGGCGACCAGACCGTGGGCCGAGGCCATGTTGACGATCCGGCCACGCCCCTGGGCCTTCATGATCGGGATGGCGGCGCGGGTGGCGTAGAAGGCGGACGACAGGTTGATGGCGATGATCTTCTCCCACTGATCGGTGGGGAAGTTCTCGACGGATTCGACGTGCTGGATGCCGGCGTTGTTGACCAGGATGTCCAGCCGCCCCAGCTCACGCCGGGCGAAGGCGACCATGTCGGCGATCTGGTCGCCGTGGGTCATGTCGGCCGGATGATAGAGGATGCGCCGGCCGGATGCGGCCTCCAGATCGGCGCGCGTGCGCTCGATCTCGGCTGGCTCACCCAGACCGTTCAGAACCACTTCGCCGCCGCCCGCCGCCACCGCGCGGGCCAGGGCCAGACCAATGCCTGAGGTCGAGCCGGTCACGATCGCGACCTGACCGGACAGGTCGCCGATCTGGCGAAACGGCGAAGCCTGATCTTCGGTCGTGGAATGAAGCATGGGTCCGCCCTTTATGATCTTTCGGTCGAGACTAGCGGCATCGCCCGTCGGGGATCAAGAATTTCCCGACCTGATGAATATCCAGTCGCTGTCGCTCGATGCGGCCTTGTCGAAACGATAGCCGTCGCGGTCGAAAGCCTTCAGGTCCTCGACCCGTTCCACCCGCTCGTCGATGGCGAATCGGGTCATGGCCCCGCGTGCCTTCTTGGCGAAGAAGGAGACGATGCGGGTCTCGCCGTTCTTTTCCTCGCGGAACTGGGGCGTGACGACCGGCAGTTTCAGCGCCTTGGCGTCCACGGCGCCGAAATATTCCTGACTGGCCAGGTTCACCAGGGTCGGGTCGGTCTGGCCCTCGGCGTCTTCGTTCAACTGTCGGGAGATGCGGTCGCCCCAGAAGTCGTAGAGGCTGGCCCCGCGCCGCGTCTTCAGCCGCGTGCCCATCTCCAGCCGATAGGGCTGAATGCGGTCCAGCGGCCGCAGCAGGCCGTAGAAGCCCGACAGGATGCGAACGTGGGCCTGGGCGAAGTCCAGCGCACTGGCGTCCAGTTCCCGCGCCTTCAACCCCTCATAGACGTCGCCGGCGAAGGCGAAGGCGGCCTGAACACCGTCGGTCGATTCGGAATCGAAGGCCTTGAACCGCTCGACGTTCAGCGTGGCCAGATCGTCGGAAATCCCCATCAGGCGACGCAGATCGGCCTTGGTCTGACGACGCGCCGTCTTGGCCAGGCTGTCGGTGTCTTCCAGAAAACGACGCTCGGAGCCGGGCAGGGCCGGGTCGGCCTCGGTGAAGTCCAGTCGCTTGGCGGGGGAAAGAACGATCAGCAAGACAAGGCTCCGTAACGATGCCGCCCACATAGGCTCCTTCGACGACGATTTGAACCGGGTGCGGCGATCCGGGCGCGCAGACACGCGAAAGCGGCCTCGCGCTTTCGCAGCGAAGTTGGAGGGCTGGGCGGAGCGCCGGGCCTTCGCCCGGAGTGTGAGTTTGTAAGTACCGTTTCGACGAAGGGTATGACGCTCCGCGCGGAAGGTTGGCCTGCAAGCTCGGGGCGTCGAGCGGTGGCGGTCTTATCGCCTAACCCCATAAGCCTGCGACGGGTCGGTGGTCCCTGCGAGGACCGTCCCGAGTGCGGCCGAGTATCCCCCTCGACCCTCCGACGGCGCAACCGTGTGTCGCCGCCGGCGCGGGCCGTTGCAGACCCGCTCCCGTTCCCTCCGCTCTCGCCGCCGCAAGGTCGCAGGCCAGGCGAGCCCTCCATGCGACGAGACGGGTACCAGGCGCATCGTGATGGCTGGGGCCGACCGACGACCTTCCTTTCGTCATTCTCCGGCGAGCGTAGCGAGACCGGGGAACCCAGCGGCGCGCGGTCGCGTGAACCTGTCGCGGAGTGGCTGGCGACCGTGCGGCGGAGACATCGCCTTCGGCGCCGCTGGGTTCCCCGGTCTGCGCCGCGAAGGGCGGCTTGCCGGAGAATGACGAAAGGAAGGGTGGCGCCTGTCGGGCGTCAAGAACCCCTCCACCGCTTTGCGGTCCCCCTCCCCACACGTGGGGAGGAGACGATGGGCGGGCTCAGAAAAGGACGGCGGGGTTCATGATTCGGTTGGGGTCGAGGGCGCGGCGGATGGCGGCCATGGTCTCGATTTCGAGGGGCGACTTGTAGCGGCGCGCTTCGTCGGTCTTTAGGCGGCCCAGGCCGTGTTCGGCCGAGATCGAGCCGTCGTAGCGGGCGACGACGTCGTGGACGACCTGGGAGCCTTCCTTCCAGCGGCCGATGAAGGCCGGGATGTCCTGATCCACGCCCGGCAGGATGTCATAGTGCAGATTGCCGTCGCCGACATGGCCGAAGACCGAGATGCGGGCGTCGGGGTGGAAGCGTTCGACGGCGGCGGAGGCCTCGTCGATGAAGTCGGCGATGCGGCTGATGGGCACCGAGACATCGTGTTTCCAGCCGCCGCCCTCGGGTTTCAACGCCGCCGAATGCTCCTCGCGCAGACGCCAGAAGGCGGCGCGCTGGGCGTCGTTCTGGGCGATGGCGGCGTCGGTGATCAGGCCCTGTTCGAAGGCGACCTCCAGCAGGGCCTCCATCTGGGCCTCGGCGCCGCCGGGCGTGCCCGACGCGATCTCGATCAGCACATACCAGTCGGGCGTCGAATCCAGCGGCTCGCGCGTGTCGGGGATGTTCTTCAGCACCAATTCCATCCCCAGGCGCTTCATCAGCTCGAAGGCCTCGACGCCGCCGCCGGTCTCGGCCTTGGCGCGGGCCAGAAGCTCGATCGAGGCGGCCGCCGTCTCCAGCCCGACGATGGCCACGGCGCGGGACCGCATGATCGGGAACAGCTTCAGGGTGGCGGCCGTGACGACGCCCAAGGTGCCTTCGGCGCCGATCAAAAGCTGCTTCAGATCATAGCCGGTGTTGTCCTTGCGCAGCCGTTTCAGGCCGTTGAAGACCTGACCGTTCGGCATGACCGCTTCGACGCCCAGCACCAGATCGCGCATCATGCCGTAGCGCAGGACCTGGGTGCCGCCGGCGTTGGTCGAGATGACGCCGCCGATGGTGGCCGAGCCTTCGGCCGCCAGGCTGAGCGGGAAATAGCGGCCCGCCGCCGTCGCCGCCTGCTGCGCCTCCAGCAGGGTCAGGCCGGCCTCGACCGTCATGGCGTCGTCCAGCGGGGTGACGTCGCGGACGGCGCGCATCTTCTTCAGCGACAGCAGGACTTCGCCGAAGGGCACCTGGCCGCCGACCAGGCCGGTGCCGCCGCCCTGGGGCGTGATGGCTAAGCCCTCGCGGGCGCAGATGGTCACAGCGCGGGCGACCTCGTCCGTCGAACGGGGCGTCAGCAGGATCGGCGTGTTTCCGGTCCAGCGGTTGCGCCATTCGCTCAGGAAGGGCGCGAGGACGTCCGGGTCCTGGGTCCAGCCGCCCGGACCCAGGGCGACCTTCAGTTCGTCGAGAACGGCGGAGGAGGGGGCGGTCGTGCTCATGGGCCTCCTTGTGTCAGGCGTCGCCGTTCGTTGGAAGGGGCGCGATGGCGTCAGACGTCCAGTTCTTCTTTCACGAACTGCGCGTTTTCCTGAATGAACTGGAACCGGGCGTCGGCGCGCTTGCCCATCAGCCGTTCGACCAGATCCTCGATGCTGGATTCGGCGTCGGGGACGGTGATGCGCGCCAGGGTCCGCTTCTTCGGGTCCATGGTGGTTTCCTTCAACTGGGACGCCATCATTTCGCCCAGGCCCTTGAACCGGCCGATCTCGGTCTTCTTGCCCTTGAAGACGGTGGCCAGCAGTTCGTCGCGGTGGGCGTCGTCCCGGGCGTATTCGCTCAAGGGGCCCGCCGAAATCCGGTAGAGCGGCGGCAGGGCCATGAAGACCCGGCCCTGACGGATCGTCTCGGGCATGACGCGGTAGAAGAAGGTGATCAGCAGGGCCGCGATGTGGGCGCCGTCCACGTCGGCGTCGGTCATGATGACGATCCGCTCGTAGCGCAGGTCGTCGATGTTGAAGCGATTGCCGGGCTGGACGCCGAGGGCCAGGGCCAGGTCGGACAGTTCGACGTTGGCGCGCAGCTTGTCGGCCGTGGCGGAGGCGACGTTCAGAATCTTGCCGCGCAGGGGCAGTATGGCCTGGGTCGTGCGGTCGCGCGCCTGTTTGGCCGAACCGCCGGCCGAATCGCCTTCGACGATGAACAGTTCGGTGCCCTCGGCGGCCTGGCGCGAACAGTCCGACAGCTTGCCGGGCAGGCGCAGCTTGCGGGTGGCGGCGGCGCGCTGGACCTCCTTGTCCTTGCGGCGGCGCAGGCGGTCCTCGGCGCGGTCGACGACGAAGCCGAGCAGGGCGTTGGCCTGTTTGGGGCTTTCGGTCAGCCAGTGGTCCAACGGGTCGCGCAGCAGCTGTTCAACCAGACGGGCGCCCTCGGGCGAGGACAGGCGGTCCTTGGTCTGGCCCTGGAACTCGGGGTTTCTGATGAAGACGCTGATCAGGGCGCCGGCGTTGGCGATGACGTCTTCCGCCGTGATGATGCCGGCGCGCTTCTCGTTGGTCAGTTCGCCATAGGCTTTCAGCCCCTTGACCAGGGCGGCGCGGAAGCCCGCCTCGTGCGTGCCGCCGTCGGGGGTCGAGACGGTGTTGCAGTAGGACTGGATGAAGCCGTCCGCCTCGCCGAAGCCGATGGGCGACCAGGTGACGGCCCATTCGAAGGCGCCCGCCTCGCCCTGACGCTCGGCGCGGCCGGCGAAGGTGGGGGTGACGGTGTCCAGCTGGCCGATGCGGTCGGCCAGGGCGTCGGCCAGGCCGCCGGGGAAGTGCAGGGTGGCCTGGGCCGGCGTCGTGTCGGTGATCCGTTCCGGCGCGCAGGTCCATTTGATCTCGACGCCGCGGAACAGATAGGCCTTGGACCGCGCCATGCGGAACAGGCGGGCGGGCTTGAAGGCCGCGCCCATGCCGAAGATTTCGTCGTCCGGCTTGAACCGGATCAGGGTGCCGCGCTTCCTGGACGGCTGGACCTGCTGAATGGGGCCGAGGACATGGCCGCGCGAGAAGGACTGCTTCCACTCGAACCCGTCGCGCCAGACCGTGACGTCCAGATGTTCGGACAGGGCGTTGACGACCGAGACGCCCACGCCGTGCAGACCGCCGGAGGTCTCATAGGCCTTGCCCGAGAATTTGCCGCCCGAGTGGAGGACGGTCATGACCACCTCCAGCGCCGACTTGCCGGGGTGTTTCGGGTGCGGGTCGACCGGAATGCCGCGACCGTCGTCGCGGACGGACAGATAGCCCTCGGCGTCCAGATCGACGGTGATCAGCTTGGCGTGGCGGGCCACGGCCTCGTCCATCGCATTGTCGAGGACTTCGGCGAACAGATGGTGCAGGGCGCGTTCATCGGTGCCGCCGATATACATGCCGGGGCGTTTGCGGACGGGCTCCAGCCCCTCCAGCACCTCGATGGACGAGGCGGAATAGCCGGTGGCGGCGGCCGTGGTCGCGGCGGCCTGGACGGGTTTGGGCGCGGCCGGCTGCACAGCTGATTGCGCGACGGGGGGCGCGACCTGCGGTGGAATCACCGCAGCGGGTTTGGGCGGCTCGGGTTTGCGAGCTTCGGGTTCGTCGTCAAAAGCGAAGAGGTCGGCGGCCATTCACATAGTCTGAGGCGATTCGGGGCCGGTTCTGGTAGGCCCGTGCGGCCGGTCGGGCAAGCGGCGCGCGCATGGGCGCACGGACGGGCGCTGGATCGAAGGTCACGGCGCGCGTCAGAATGGCCAGCATCAGCGACCAGGGCAGGCTGGCGTGGTTCAGCAGGACGCTTTCCGACAGGCTCAGCGCGACGAAGACCGACAGATAGCCGATGCTCCAATAGCCTTCGCGCGCGCCCAGGCCGTTGGTGCGGGCCAGGATCATGATCGCGGCGATGGCGATCAGGGCGCCGACCGCGACCGCGCCGGGCCAGCCCAGTTGCACCAGAAGGTCGATCCAGCCGTTGTGCGCCGAGGGCACGGGCCACTGGGTCTGGATGCGGATTTCGCGCGCCGGGATCGAGTCCACGCCCCAGAAGGCGCTGAAGCCGTAGCCGGTCCATGGACGCTCGGCCACCTTTCGCATCAGGGCTTCCCAGATCAGGGTCCGGCCGGTCAGTGACGGGTCCTTGCCCAGGGCCTGGAGGATGGAGGCCGAGGCGATGTGCCAGGACCAGGCGCCGCCGACGATCCCGACCACTGCGGCCCAGATGGCCACGATGGTCACGGCCGCGCCGCCCTGTTTCAACGTCCACCAGCCGCCCACCATGCCGACGCCGATCATCAGGCACAGCAGCGAGGTCTTGGACTGGGTCGCCAGGATCAGCACGGTCGTCAGGGCCAGGGTCAGCAGGGCGGCCCAGGGTTTCCGGCCGGCGCCGGCGATCTGATCCGCCGCCAGACAGGCCGCCGCCGAGACGGCGCCGACCACCATGACCAAACCCATCTGGTTCTTTTCGTACCACAGGCCGCGCCACAGGCCGGCGTTGTCCAGCTGGTGGACCCCGACCTTGGGATAGGCGAACACCATGATCAGACTGCCCACCGCCATGACCAGACAGGTGTGCATCAGCACGCGCGGCAGGGCGGCCCCGCGAAACACCGCGCCCAGATAGACGGCGAAGGCGCTGTTGATCGCCATGGCGATGACGCGACGGTCGGTGACTTCGGGATCGATCGACCAGTATTGGGACACATAGGCCAGGGCGACCAGGGCGCCGACCATCAGCCAGGCGGGCCAGGCGCGGATCACCTTGTCGAAACGGAAGACCAGAAGGCCGGCCGTGACCGCATAGACCGGCAGCCAGATCAGCCGCAGGATCGGCGTCTCAGCCTGATCCGGCGCGATGACGGGGGCGATCAGGGCGCCCGTCAGCATGAAGACGACGAAACCGGCCGCCAGCTGTTCCCACAGCGGCGGCGAATCATCGCGAATCTGGACGGGCGAGGCGCGCACGGGCGGACAGTCCGTCGCGTCGCTTAAGGAAGGGTGAGCGCGGCGCGGAAGGCGGACAGGCCCGTCTCCAGGTCCGCGATCAGATCGGCGGGGTCTTCCAGCCCGATGTGCAGCCTGATCAGTTCGCCCTCCAGCGCCGGGGGCTGGTCGCGATAGGCCATCTGATGCGTCTCGTGCGTGGCCAGACTTTCGAACCCGCCCCAGGAATAGCCGAGACCGAACAGGGTCAGCGCATCGAGCATGGCCTCGCCCGCCGCCATGTCGCCGCCCTTCATCACAAGGCCCATCAGGGAGGCGGCGCCGGTGAAGTCGCGGGTCCAGAGGTCATGACCGGCCGCGCCGGGCAGGGGCGGATAAAGAACGCGCGAAATCTCCGGCCGGGCTTGAAGCCACGTCGCGACCGTCAGCGCCGACCGCGCCTGTTCGGCATAGCGGAGCGGAAGGGTGCGAAGCCCCCGCAGCGCCAGCCAGGCGTCGTCGGGCGAGACGTGCCAGCCCATATCCTCGATGACGTCGGCGATGGCGCGGCGACAGGCGGGGGCGTTGACGGCGACGGCGCCCATAAGGACGTCGGAATGGCCGCCGACATACTTCGTCACGGCCTGGACGCTGACATCGACGCCGTGGGCGAGGGGACGATAGGCCAGGCCCGCGGCCCAGGTGTTGTCCATGACGGTCAGAACCCCGCGCGCGCGACAGGCGGTCGCCACCGCCGCCGCGTCCACCATCTCGAACGTCAGTGAGGCGGGCGATTCCATCAGCACCAGTCGGGTCCGGTCGCCGAGCGCCGCAACGATCGCCGCCGCATCGGCATCGGCGGGCAGGAAGCGGGTCGTGACGCCGCGCGCGGCCTGATAGCGGCTGAGGAAACGGCGCGTCGGGCCATAGACGGCGTCGGTCGTCACCACCTCGTCGCCGGGGCGCAGCAGGGCCAGCAAGGGGACCGTGACCGCCGCGAGACCCGAGGGAACCAGAAAGACGTCCTCGGCGCCTTCCAGATCGGCCAGGGCGCAGCGAAGGTCGCGCGCCGCGCTGGTCCCCGACAGGCCGTAGGACGGGCCGTCCGTCTCGTCGCGCATGACGCCGACGGTGTCGCTGAGCATGGTCGAGGCGCGTTCCAGCGGCGGATTGACCGGGCGGCGTCCCCGGCCCCTGCGCGTGGCGGCGGCGATCAGGCGGGTGCGGTCCGAAGGCGTCGGCATGGCGATCCATGGGTTGCGGTTCAGGCCCTAAAAGCCTCTAAAGCCTTCATGGGCGCAAGCGGCGAGGGACGAAACGCGATGCGGTGCTGGATGATCGGGACGATGGCCCTGGCGCTGCTGGCCGCCGGTTGCGGACGGCGGGACGCGCCGCCCGCCGCGCCCGAACCCTCCGCCACGCCGACCAGGAGCGGGCCGACCGTCCTGCCGCAAAGCCCGACCGTCGCGGCGATCAAGCGGCGCGGGCGGCTGAACTGCGGCGTGAACCAGGGACTGGTGGGGTTCGCCTACACCGACAATCGCGGTCAGTGGCGCGGGTTCGACGTCGATTTCTGCCGGGCCACGGCGGCGGCGGTGCTGGGTGACGCCAATGCGGTGCGGTTTGTGCCCCTGTCGGCGGCGGATCGGTTCGACGCCCTGAACGACGGGCGGATCGACGTGTTGTGGCGCAACTCGTCCTGGACCATGACGCGCGACGCGGGCGAGGGTTTCGTATTCGCGGGCGTCAACTATTACGACGGCCAGGGCTTTCTGGTCCGGCGTTCGCTGAATCTGAACAGCGCGACCGAGCTGACGGGCGCGCGGGTCTGCGTCCAGTCCGGTTCGACGTCCCAAGCCAACGCCGCAGACTATTTCGGCTCGCGCGGCATCGACTACCGGCCCGTGGTCTTCGACACCGAAGAGGCGGCGCGCGACGCCTATAACCGCGAGGACTGCGACGCCTTCAGCGCCGATATCTCGGCCCTGGCGGCGGCGCGCACGGTGATGAGCAATCCCAACGAACATGTGATCCTGTCCGACGTGGCGTCAAAGGAGCCGCTGGGGCCGGTGCTGAAGGCGGGCGACGAACGCTGGGCCGCGACCGTGCGCTGGACGCTGAACGCCCTGATGCTCGCGGAGGAACTGGGGGTGACGCGCGAAGGCGCGGCCGATCTGGCCAAGACAGCGACGGACCCGCGCATCCGGCGGCTGCTGGGCGCGGAGGGCGATTTCGGCCCCATGCTGGGCCTGTCGAAGACCTGGGCCAGGGATGCGGTCGCGGCGGTCGGAAACTATGGCGAGATCTTCGAGCGGAATCTGGGGTCTCAATCGGCGCTCGACCTGGACCGCGGTTTGAACGCACAATGGAACGCGCGGCCGGCGGGCTTGATCTACGGACTGCCGATCCGATAAGCGCGAAGGCGATACGGCTTTCCGGGGGGACAGATGACCGAGACGAAACGCGGCCTTGCGCTGCATTGGCTGATGCTGATCGGCTTTTCCGTAGGGCTCGTTGGGGGGCTTCTGGTCAATCTGGCCGTGGGCGCCGACACGGGCTGGGTCGTGTGGGTGACGGACAATGTCACCGGACCGATCGGTCAGATCTTCCTGCGGCTGCTGTTCATGATGGTGATTCCGCTGCTGTTCTCGGCCCTGGTGGTCGGGGTGGCGGAGATGGGCGATCTCAGCGCCCTGGGGCGCGCGGGCATCAAGACCCTGCTGCTGACCATCGTGGTGTCCAGCATCGCCGTGGTCATCGGCCTGGTGATGGTCAACGTCTTCCAACCCGGGCGCGGGGTCGACCCGGCGGTGGCGCAGCAGTTGCTGGCCCAGGGCAAGGACGGCGCGGCCAGCATCGTCCAGACCGGGCGCGACAGCTCGATCCAGCTGGGCGACTTCTTCCTGGACCTGGTGCCGTCCAATGCGGTCACGGCGGCGGCGGAGAACGCCATCCTGCCGCTGATGATCTTCGCCCTGTTCTTCGGCATCGGCCTGGTCATGGCCAAGAGCCCGGCGACGGATCGTCTGCAGGAGGTGATCCAGGGGATTTTCGAGGTCTCCATGACCCTGATCAACCTGTTCATCAAACTGGCCCCGCTGGCCATCGCCTGTCTGATGTTCAACCTGGCGGCCCTGTTCGGATGGGATCTGCTGGTGCGGCTGGCGGCCTTCGTCGGCGTGGCCGTGGGCGCCATGGCGATCCATATGTTCGTGGTCTATCCGCTGGTGATCTGGCTGCTGGCCGGGCGTTCGCCGTTCGCCTTCTTCAAGGGCGTGCGCGAGCCGATGGTGGTGGCCTTCTCGACCGCATCGTCCAACGCCTCGCTGCCCGTGTCGCTGAAGGCGGCGGAGGAGCAGTTGAAGCTGCCGCGCAAGATCGCCCGTTTCGTCCTGACGGTCGGCGCCACCGCCAACCAGAACGGCACGGCCCTGTTCGAGGGGGTTACGGTCCTGTTTCTGGCCCAGTTCTTCGGCGTCGATCTGTCGATAACCCAGCAGGTCGTGGTGATGCTTGTCTGCATCCTGGGCGGCGTGGGCACGGCGGGCGTGCCGGCCGGCTCCCTGCCGGTGGTGGCCATGATCCTGGTGATGGTGAAGGTGCCGCCCGAAGGCATTGGCCTGATCCTGGGCGTCGACCGCTTCCTGGATATGTGCCGCACCACGCTGAACGTGACCGGCGACCTTGTGCTGGCGACCGTGGTGTCGCGCGGCGAGGCCGATACGTCGGACGCAAAGGATATGAACGAAACGGAAGGCCTGCCTGGCGCGGGTCGACGCGGCCTGACACACGAAACGGTCTGAAGGGATCAGCCGGTCTGGACGGGCGTGTCCGCGCGCCCGCCCCATTCCGACCATGAGCCGTCGTAGAGACGCGAGGTCTTGCCCAGTTCGGCCAGGCCCAGCGTCAATATGGCGGCGGTGACGCCCGAGCCGCAGGTGGTGATGGCGGGCTTGTTCAAATCCACCCCGGCGTCGACGAAGGCCCGTTGCAGGGCTTCGCCGCGCTTCATCCGGCCATCGGGATCGAGCAGCTGGCCGAAAGGCAGGTTGAGCGCGCCCGGCATATGGCCGCTGCGGACACCCGGGCGCGGTTCGGCCGCCTGGCCCGAGAATCGGGCGGCGCCGCGCGCGTCGATGACCTGAGCGCCGCCGTCCAGAGCGGTTCGCACATCGTCGAGGGCGGCGACGACGCCGGGCGTCGCGACCGCGTCGAACCGGGCCTGTTCGGGATGGGCGGCGCCTTGCGCGACCGGATGTCCCTGCTCGCGCCACAAGGGCAGACCGCCATCCAGAACGCGCACATCGCGCGCGCCCATCGTCCTGAACATCCACCAGACCCGCGCGGCCGAGAACAGGCCGGCCGTGTCATAGATCACGATCCGGTCGTCCGCCGCGACGCCCAGGGCGCCGACCGCCTCGGCGAAGGCCGCCGGGGTCGGCATCATATGGGGCAGGGCGGTGTCGTGGTCGGACACAGCGTCCAGATCGAAGAAGACCGCGCCCGGAATATGCGCCTGTTCGAAATCGGCGCGGGCGTCGCGGCCGTCCAGATGCCAGCTGGCGTCGACGATCCGCAGGTTCGGTCGTCCCAGCTGGGCCGCCAGGTCTTCGACAGAAATCAGAAAGCTCATGTGCGCGCCGTCATCCTCGGGAAAGCGTCAGTTGGATCACATCGGTTCGGGCCGAACGGAAGCCCGCCTCGCAATAGGCCAGGTAGAAACGCCACAAACGGCGGAACCGCTCGTCGAAGCCGTCCATCCGGCTGATGTCGCCCCAGGCCGCCTGGAACCGCTCGTCCCACAGTTTCAGCGTCTCGGCATAGTCCTGACCGAACCGCTCGACCGCCTGCCAGTTCAGGCCCGCAGCCTTCGTCACCGGGGCCAGCCGCTGTTCGGACGGCAGCATTCCGCCGGGGAAGACGTATTTCTGGATGAAGTCGGTGCGGGCGTTGTATTCGTCGAACAGGGCGTCCTGGATGGTGATGATCTGCAAGCCCGCCACGCCGCCGGGCGTCAGGACGTCGTGAATCTTGCCGAAATAGGCGGGCCAGTATGCCTTGCCCACAGCCTCGAACATTTCGATGGAGGCGACGCGGTCGAACCGGCCCTGAACGTCGCGATAGTCGATCAAGCGGATGTCGGCCCGATCCGACAGGCCGGCGTTGAACAGCCGGGCCCTGGCGAAATCGTGCTGTTCCTTTGAAATCGTGATGCCGGTGACGTAGGCGCCGATGTCGCGCGCCACGAACTCGGCGAAGCCGCCCCAGCCGCAGCCGATCTCCAGCACCGTCATGCCGGATTGCATCCCCATCATCCGGGCGAGGTCGGCGTATTTCCGGCGCTGGGCCGCCTCCAGCGGTTCGCCCGCCCGGTCGAAACGGGCCGAGGAATAGGTCATCGAGCCGTCCAGCCAGCGGGCGTAGAAGGCGTTGCCGAGGTCGTAATGGGCGTGGATGTTCTTTCTCGACCCGGTGCGGCTGTTGCGATTGCGGCGGTGGGACAGCCAGTTGACGGCCATCATCAGCCAGTTGCCGTCGAACAGGCGGCGGATGTGGTCGTAGTTGTCGACCAGCGTCTCCAGCAGGGCGGCCAGATGGGGGCTGTCCCATTCGCCGGCCATATAGCCTTCCGCGAACCCGATGTCGCCGGCGGCCAGGACGCGGCGAGCGAAGCGGTAGTCCCTGACGTCCAGGACGCCGCTGGGGCCGGGACGGGCGCCCTGAAGCACGTGGGTCTCGCCGTTCGGCAGCCGGACCGTCAGCCGCCCGAAGGTCCAGTTCCGGGCCAACAGACGCAGCATCATCGCAAAGACCCGCGGGGTCTGGCGGACGACGGTTTGAAGATCGGCGCTGGCGACGCTCATGCTCGGACTCTCGGCTTACTGGGCAAGGGGGTCAATCGCGATCGCTATGATCGTCGCCGCGCCCCGAGACGGCTTTCAGGGCGTCCAGCGCGCGGGCGCGGGCCTTGTCGTGCTCGACAATGGGACGGGGATAGTCGTGGCCCAGGCGCACGCCCGCGTCGCGCAGCACCTCGGCGGGGGCAGTCCAGGGGGCGTGGAGCCAGCGGTCGGGCAGGCGGGCCAGTTCGGGAACCCAGCGGCGGACATAGCCGCCCTCGGGATCGAACTTCTCGCCCTGGGCGATGGGATTGAAGATGCGGAAGTAGGGCGAGGCGTCGGCGCCCGAACCGGCGACCCACTGCCAGTTCTGCACATTGCTGGCCAGGTCGGCGTCGACCAGCGTATCCCAGAACCAGGCCTCGCCCTCGCGCCAGTCGATCAGCAGATGTTTGATCAGGAAGGAAGCGACGATCATCCGCACCCGATTGTGCATCCAGCCCGTCGTCCACAGCTGGCGCATACCGGCGTCCACCACCGGATAGCCCGTCCGCCCGCGCTTCCAGGCCCCAAGCCCCTTTGGATCGTCGCGCCATGGCATGGCGTCGTATTCGGGGCGGAAAGCGTGATCGACGATGTAGGGGAACTGGTGCAGCAGATGGGCCGAGAATTCGCGCCAGCCGATCTCGGCGACGAATTTTTCAGCCTCGGCGGACGAGGCCTTGCCCGCCTCTGCGGCCTGGCGGGCGCGTTCGATGGCGCGCCACGGACTGATCTCGCCCCAGTGCAGATGCGGGGACAGGCGGCTGGAGGCGGGGCGGTCGGGGAAGTCCCGGTCCTTCGCATAGGTCGCGAGGCCCTCGGCGAGGAAGGTCGACAGCGCGTCCGCCGCCCCCGCCTCGCCCGGCGTCCAGTCGAACCCGCCCGACCAGTCGGGGGCGGCGGGATGCAGGCCCCAGTCGTCCAGAGCGTCGCCGGCGATTTGACCGGGCGTCTCGATACGGCGCGGGCCGGTCGTATGCGACGGCGCCTCCGCCATCGAAAGCAAGGCTTTAAGAAAGGGCGTGAACACTTTGTAGAGATTGCCCGACCCGTTCAGAACGGCGCCGGGGCGGCACATGAGGGCGCCGTTGAAGCCGCGAAAGTCGACGCCGTCAGATTTCAGCGCGTGGGCGATTTCGGCGTCCTGTTCGAAGGCTTTCGGCTCGAACAGGCGGTTCATGAAGACGGTGTCGGCGCCGGTTTCCGCGATCAACGCCTGCAAGGCCGCGAGACTGTCGCCCCGGCGCAGGATCAGACGCGCGCCGCGATCCTTCAGCGCGGCATCCAGGGCGCGCAGCGACTTGTCCAGCCACCATCGCGACGCCGCGCCGATGGGGCGGTCGTAGTGATGGTCCAGAATGAAAACCGGCAGGACGGGCCGCCCCGTCTCGGCCGCATGGTTCAGGGCCGGATTGTCCTGAAGCCGCAGATCGCGCCTGAACCAGAGGATGACGGGCGTATTGGCCAAGCGGGCGAACTCCGTGATAACTTGCGCTCATCGCCGACGAGCGCCAACTGATGGCCTGAGACACGCGGCATTCCCGCACGTCAGACCCAATAGAATGTAGAAAGCCGTACCTGTGAGCCGACCCAACGCTGTCATTACGTTGTCCGAAGGTCTTCGGACGCCTGTCCTCATCGGCGGCGGCGCGCGAATCGCCTTCATCGCCGGCCCCTGCCAGATGGAGAGCCGCCAGCACGCGCTGGAAACCGCGCATCAGCTGAAGGAAATCGGCGAGCGGCTGAACGCGGGCATCATCTACAAGACCAGCTTCGACAAGGCGAACCGCACCAGCGCCAGCGCGGCGCGGGGCATCGGACTGAAGGAGGCCCTGCCGATCTTCGCCGAAATCCGCGAAACGACCGGCCTGCCGACCCTGACCGACGTCCACTCCGAGGCCCAGTGCGGGCCTGTGGGCGAGGTGGTGGACGTGCTGCAGATTCCCGCCTTCCTCAGCCGCCAGACCGACCTGCTGCTGGCCGCCGCCGCGACGGGCAAGGCCATCAACATCAAGAAGGGCCAGTTCCTGGCCCCGTGGGACATGAAGAACGTCATCGCCAAGGTCGTCGGAGCCGGCAATCCGAACGTCATGGCCTGCGAACGGGGGGCCAGCTTCGGCTACAACACCCTGGTCAGCGACATGCGGGCCCTGCCGGTGTTGCGCGACATCGGCTGCCCGGTCGTGTTCGATGCGACGCACAGCGTTCAGCAGCCGGGCGGGCAGGGCACGTCTTCGGGCGGCCAGCGCGAGTTCGTGCCGGTTCTGGCGCGCGCCGCCGTTTCGGTGGGCGTGGACGCCGTCTTCATCGAGACCCATCCCGATCCCGACCACGCGCCGTCGGACGGGCCGAACATGGTGCCGCTCGGTCAGTTCGAAGCCTTGGCCGCGCAACTGATCGCCTTCGACGACCTGGCCATAAAGCTGGGCGCCAAGGCGCCGGTGGCGCAGGCGGCGTGAATCCTCTAGGTCGGGCGAATGTCTGACACCCTGGATCTGGGCGCCCTGCAAAGCCTGCTGGAGCGCGTGCGCGGCCTGAAGATCGCCTGCGTCGGCGACCTGATGCTGGATCGCTATGTCTATGGCGAGGTCAGCCGGATTTCGCCCGAGGCGCCGATCCCCGTTCTGCGCGCCGCGCGCACCGTCGCCATGCCCGGCGGCGTGGGCAATGTGGCGCGCAACATTGCGGCCTTGGGCGGCGTCGCGCGACTGGGCGCCGTCGTCGGCGACGATGCGGCGGGGGCGGAGCTGACGGCTCTGATCGCCGCCGAACCCGGCATCGAGGATGTGCTGGTCCGGCCTGCGGGCGCCGCCACCATCGTCAAGACGCGCTTCGTCTCGGCGGGGCAGCAGCTGCTGCGGCTGGACGACGAAGCGGCGCCTGCGTCCGTCAGGCATTCCGATGCCTTTTCAGGTGCTTCGGTCTATCTCTTGTCGGATTACGCCAAGGGCGTGGTCGGCGATGATCTGATAACTGCGGCTTTGACGGCGGCCGAGGCGTCGGGTGCGCCGGTCGTGGTCGATCCCAAGGGGCGGGACTTCGCCCGTTATGGCGCCGTGGACGTCATCAAGCCCAATGCGTCGGAACTGGCGGCGGCGACCGGCCTACCGGTCGGGACGGACGCCGAGGTCGAGGCGGCGCTGGCCGCCCTGCTGGCCGCCACGACCGCCAAGGCCGTCATCGTCACGCGCGCCGGCAAGGGCATGAGCCTGGCGCGGCGCGGCGAGGCTGTGCGACATTTCCCCGGCCGGGCGCGAGAGGTGTTTGACGTGTCCGGGGCCGGCGATACGGGTCTGGCCGCCATCGGCCTCGCGCTGGGCGCGGGCGCGTCGCTGGAAACGGCGGTGCAGTTCGCCATCCTGGCTTCGGGCGTGGTGGTGGGCAAGGCGGGGACGGCCGTGGTCACGCCCGCCGAACTGATCGAGGCCGAGGTCAGCCAGCACGCCAGCGCCGCCGTCGCCAAGGTGACGCCTCTGGAGGAGCTGGCCGCCGATGTGGAGACCTGGAGGCGTCAGGGGCTGAAGGTCGGCTTCACCAACGGCTGTTTCGACATCCTGCACCGGGGCCACGTCGCCTATCTGGCCCAGGCGCGCAGCTGGTGCGACCGGCTGGTGGTGGCGCTGAACACCGACGCCTCGGTCCGGCGACTGAAGGGCGAGGGGCGGCCGGTCAACGACCTGGACAGCCGCGCGGTCGTCATCGGCGGCTTGGCCAGCGTGGATCGCGTGACCAGTTTCGACGATCCGACGCCGCTGGCCCTGATCGAGCGGCTGAAGCCCGACGTGCTGATCAAGGGTTCGGACTATACGCGAGAAGGCGTGGTCGGCGGCGATCTGGTCGAAAGCTGGGGCGGCGAGGTGAAGCTGGCCGATTTCAAGGACGGCTTTTCCACCACCCGGACTATCGAAAAGATGACGGCGGGTCCGGAAGCCGCGCCGGCGACAGGACAAGAGCAATGACCCCGCGCATGATCGTTGTGACCGGCGGCGCCGGCTTCATCGGCTCCAACATCGTGGCGCGGCTGACGGCCGAGACGGCCTATGACGTCGTGGTCTGCGACCGTCTGGAAACCGCCGATCTGGCCAAGTGGAAGAACCTGGCCAAACACCCCATCGCCGACTTCTGGTCGCCCGAAGAGATGTTCGAACAGCTGGAACGCCATGCCGACCGGATCGAGGTCGTGGTCCATATGGGGGCGATCTCCGCGACGACCGAGCCGGATGCGGACCTGATCCTGCGGACCAATTTCACCCTGTCGCGCGACCTGTGGGACTGGTGCGCCCTTCGAGACGCACGGATGATCTACGCCTCGTCGGCGGCGACCTATGGCGACGGCGAGACGGGGTTCAACGATGATGACGATGCGGAGTCTTTGTCCCAGCTTCGGCCGCTAAACGCTTACGGTTATTCGAAAATGCTGTTCGACCAATATGCCGTGCGACAGGCGGATCGCGGCCAGGCGCCGCGTCAGTGGGCGGGGCTGAAATTCTTCAACGTCTATGGTCCGAACGAGGGCCATAAGGGGGGGATGAAGTCGGTCGTGGCCCAAATCTGGCCCAAGGTGCAGGCGGGTGAGACCGTGACCCTGTTCCGCTCGCACAATCCGAACTATGCCGACGGCGGGCAGATGCGCGACTTCGTCTATGTCGACGATGTGGTCGATATTGTCGAGTTCCTGCTTCAGTCGCCCGAGGTGTCGGGGGTGTTCAACGCCGGGTCGGGACAGGCGCGGTCGTTCGTCGACCTGGCCAAGGCGACCTTCGCCGCCGCCGGCAAGACGCCCTCCATCGACTATGTCGACACGCCGGTTTCGATCCGGGATCGCTATCAGTATTTCACCCAGGCGCGCATGGACCGTATTCGCGCGGCCGGCTTCGAGGGGCAGTCGACGCCATTGGAAGAGGGCGTGCGCCGCTACGTCCAGAACTTCCTGTCCACGGCCGATCCGTACCGCTGATGCGCAGGCTGTCCTTCAGACAGTGGGTCGGCTATGCGGGGTTCGCCGCCGTCTTCGTCGTAACCGCCGCCGTCGCCGTGTGGAGCGGCGACATCCTGAGGGCCGGGCTGGACCCGCAGGTTCCGTTCCAGACCTATAAGCCGCCGCCCGCGCCTGACTATCGTTCGGCCTTGTCCTGGGCGTTGCAGGACGATGGACGGTCGGATCAGGCGTCGGTCTTCTTCGTCATGCCGACGACTTTCGACGGCGGATCGGGCTGGAACGGCGCCATCGATGACGCGCGGGCCAACGCCTATATGCGCCGGGTGGTCCTGCCCAACTACGCCTCGCCGTTCGCGCGGGAGGCCAGGGTCAGCGCGCCGCTGTATCGCCAGGCCAGCCTCTATACCCGGCTGACGCTGCGCGACGATGCGCGCGAGGCCCGGGCCTTCGCCTATGACGACGTGAAGCGGGCCTTCGACCTGTGGTTGGCCAACCATCCCCACGGTCCCATCGTTATCGCCGGGGTCGAGCAGGGCGGCGAACTGGCGGCCCGTCTGGTGCGCGAGGAACTGGAGCTCCAACCGGCGTTGAAGGCGCGTCTGGCCGCCGCCTATCTGATCGAAACCCTGGTCAGCCGCGACATGTTCGACGGCCGCATCGCCCCCTGCGACGCCGCCGACCAGACTGGGTGCCTAGTGGCCTGGATGTCGGTCAAGGACGGCGACGAATCGTCCGCGCGCCGCGCCCTGCGACGCGCGCTGGAGTGGAACGAACGGGGCGAGCTGGTCGGGCTGGAGAGCGCTCCGATCTGCGTCAATCCCGTCACCGGCGACAGCGATCAACCCCGCGCCGAGGCGCGTCAGCACAGCGGCGCGACCAACGCCACCGGCCTGGAATGGGGGGCGAGGCCGGCCCTGACCGGGCGGCTGATCTCGACCAAATGTCGCGGCGGTCTGCTGTGGCACAGTGCGCCGGACGCCGACTTCCTGACGGCGGGCGGAAGCTGGGCGGATCGGCGCAAGATCGTGCCCTACAATCTGTTCTACGGCGACATCGAGCGGGACGTGGCGACGCGGGTCGGGGCCTGGCGTCGGCGTAACGGCGCCTGAGACAAGACGCCCGCCGGTTTCTATGGCGCCGCTCGCGCGCAGCGGGTAGGGTCGATGCCTCAGGGAGGATCTTGAATGGACGTCACCACCATTTTCGCCGGGGTCGTGCTGCTGCTGGCCATCGTGCTGCTGATCAGCGTGATCAAGATCGTGCCGCAAGGCCGTGAATTCACGGTCGAACGGTTCGGCAAATACACCAAGACCCTCAGCCCCGGCATCGGCTTCCTGACCCCGTTCGTGGAACGGGTCGGTCGTCGCATGAACATGATGGAACAGGTGCTGGACGTCCCGACCCAGGAGGTCATCACCAAGGACAACGCCATGGTGAAGGTCGACGGCATCGTCTTCATCCAGGTGATGGATTCCGCGCGCGCCGCCTATCGCGTCGACGATCTGCCCTATGCGATCTCGCAGCTCTGCATGACCAATCTGCGCACCGTGGTCGGTTCGATGGAGCTGGACGAGGTGCTGAGCCAGCGCGACAGCATCAACACTCGTCTGCTGCACGTCATCGACGCGGCGACCGAGCCGTGGGGCGTCAAGGTCAACCGGATCGAGATCAAGGACCTGACCCCGCCGACCGACATCACCAACGCCATGGCCCGCCAGATGAAGGCCGAGCGCGAGCGTCGCGCCGTCATCACCGAGGCCGACGGCGAGAAGTCCGCCGCCATCGCCCGCGCCGAGGGCGCCAAACAGGCCGCCATCCTTCAGGCCGAGGGCCGTAAGGAAGCCGCCTTCCGCGACGCCGAGGCCCGCGAGCGGGAGGCCGAGGCCGAGGCGCGCGCCACCGCCATGGTGTCGGAGGCCATCGCGCGCGGCGACGTGAACGCCATCAACTATTTCGTGGCCCAGAAATACGTCGAAGCCTTCGCCGAACTGGCCCGCAGCCCGCAGCAGCGCACCGTCATCGTGCCGACGGAGATGAGCGCCCTGGTCGGCACCATCGCCGGCATCGGCGAGATGGTCGGCCTGGCCAAGCAGCAGAATGGATCGACGCCCGCGCCGGCCCGTCCGGCCCCGCCGCGTCGTCCGGCGGCCGCAACCGTCCCGCCCTCGGCCTGACCCAGAGGAGGCTGATCGATGATCACGCTCGCCGAACTCTACGCCGCCCAGCCGTTCTGGATCTGGCTGGCCGTGGGCGTGCTGCTGCTGGCGATCGAGGCGATGTTCTCGACCGAATGGCTGCTGTGGCCCGCCGTCTCCGCCGGTGTCGTCGCGGTGATGACGGCGGCGGGCGTGCGGTTGGGTCTGCCGGGCGAGGTGGCGGTGTTCGCCGTCCTGACGGTGATCTCCACCCTGTTGTCGCGCCGTCTGATCGCCAGGGCCAACCCCGACGGCCCCGACATCAACGACCGTGACAGCCGTCTGATCGGCCAGAGAGCCAGAGTCGTGCAGGCCTTCGTCGATGGGCGGGGGCGTGTGTTCATCTCCGGCGCGGAATGGCCGGCCGAGATCGAAGGCGAGGCGCCGGGCGAAGGGCAGGACGTGGTGGTCAAGCGCGTCGACGGCTCGCGTCTGACGGTCCAGGCCGGCGTCTGAACCGTTCCGTCGTCTGAGGCGTTGGCGTGGCATGACCAGCCCGATCGTCGCAGCCGACGGCCTGCCCACGCCTCGGCGCTACTGGGCCATGGTCTCCATCGGCCTGGGCATCACCCTGGCGGTGCTGGACGGGGCCATCGCCAATGTCGCTCTGCCGTCCATCGCGCAGGATATGCAGGCGTCGGCGGCGGCCTCGATCTGGATCGTCAACGCCTATCAGATCGCCATCGTCGTCGCCCTGTTGCCCCTGGCGTCCGTGGGCGAGATCGTCGGGTATCGCCGCGTGTCGCAAGTGGGGCTGGCGGTCTTCACCCTGGCGTCCATCGCTTGCGCCCTGTCCGATTCGATCCTGACGCTGAGCCTGGCGCGCGTTCTGCAAGGGTTCGGCGCCGCCGGGATCATGAGCGTGAACGGCGCCCTGGTGCGCTTCACCTATCCGCAGCGCCTGCTGGGCCGGGCGGTCGGGATCAATGCGGTGATCGTGTCGATGGCGGCGGCGGCCGGTCCGACCATCGCCAGCGCGATCCTGAGCGTCGGCGAATGGCGCTGGCTGTTCTCGCTGAACATTCCGCTGGGCGTGCTGGCGGTGTCGATGGCGGGGTTCACCCTGCCGCACAATCCGTTGCAGAAGCGGCGGTTGAACATCGTCGGCGCCCTGTTGAGCGCGGCCGCCTTCGGCTTCCTCATCACCGGAATGCAGGCGCTGGCGCACGGCGAGGCGTCCATCGTCGGCTTCGGCCTGACGGGACTGGGGCTGGCTGCGGGCGTCCTGCTGGTGCGACACGAAAAGCCCAGCAAGACGCCGCTGATCCCGCTGGACCTTCTGGCGCGACCGATGTTCGCCCTGTCGGTGGCGACGTCGATCATTTCCTTCACCGCCCAGATGATGGCCTTCGTGGCCTTGCCCTTCTTCCTTCAGGGATCACTGGGTCTGAGCGCGGTGCAGACAGGTCTGCTGATGACGCCCTGGCCGCTGGGGACCATGTTCGCCGCGCCGATCGCCGGGGCTCTGTCCGACCGATATTCGGCCGGGGTTCTGGGCGCCGTGGGACTGACGCTGTTCGCCTGCGGACTGATGGCGCTGAGCTTGCTGAACGCCGAGGCGTCGCATTTCGACATCGTCTGGCGGATGGCCCTGTGCGGGGTTGGGTTCGGCTTCTTCCAGTCGCCCAACAACCGCGCCATGCTGTCGGAGGCTCCGCGTGAGCGAGCCGGGGCGGCGGGCGGCGCCCTGGGAACCGCGCGCGTGCTGGGCCAGTCGATGGGCGCCGTTGTGGTGGCCTTCCTGCTGGCCACGGCGCCGCAGACCGGGGTTGGGCACGGGTTTCAGATCGCCGCCGTCGCCGCCCTGTTCGGCGCGGTCATGAGCGGATCGCGCATCCGTCGCCGTCCGGCCGAACCGGAAAAGGAAATCGAGGCCGTCTAGCGCGCTTTCAGATCCGCCACGCCGCGATTCGCCAGTTGGTCGGCGCGCTCGTTCAGCTCATGGCCGGCGTGACCCTTGACCCAGCGCCATTTGACCTCGTGACGCGCGCGGGCGGCGTCCAGCCTTTGCCACAGATCGGCGTTCTTGACCGGCTTCTTGTCCGCCGTCAGCCAGCCGCGCGCCTTCCAGCCGCGCATCCATTCGGTGATTCCCTGCATGACGTATTTGCTGTCGGTATGCAGCTCGACCTTGCAGGGACGTTTCAGGGCCTCCAGCGCCTTGATGGCGGCCATCAACTCCATGCGGTTGTTGGTGGTGTTGGCCTCGCCGCCCCACAGTTCCTTCTCGTGACCGCCGCCCGCCTGAAGCACGGCGCCCCAGCCGCCGGGGCCGGGATTGCCCTTGCAGGCGCCGTCGGTGTGGATGATGACGTGATCGGAGGGACTCATGGTCGCGCAGGCCTACAGCCTCCCTTGGCGGGACGCCATGACTGCGCCTATATGCGGGTCGAATAAGAGTGGATGGGATCGGACGACCGGTCCCCATGAGGAGAATACGCCATGGGCTCCATGAGCATCTGGCACTGGGTGTTCGTCATCGTCGTCGTCGCCGTTCTGTTCGGCGGACGCGGCAAGCTGTCGGGCATCATGGGCGACGCCGCCAAGGGCATCCGCGCCTTCAAGGACGGCCTGAAGGACGAAGACAAGAAGGACGGCCCGAACGAGGGCGTCAGCTCGTTGCCGCGCACCGAGGCGGAAAAGGAAGAGCTGAAACGCTAGTCGTCGTCTGTAAGGGCTGACGCATGGGCGGGCTCGGCCCCGGAATCGGGGGTTTCGAATTAGTGGTGATCGGCCTGGTGGCCCTGCTTGTGGTGGGGCCAAAGGATTTGCCGATCCTGATGCGTCGCGTCGGCCAGATGGTGGCCAAGGCGCGCGCAATGGCCAATGAGTTCCGCACCAGTTTCGACGAAATGGCGCGCCAGTCCGAACTGGACGAGCTGCGCAAGGAGGTCGAGGCGCTGAGGACGGGGCAGGGGGCCATGTATCCCCTGGGCGCCGAGGCCGATGCGGCCTTCAAGGACATCAACGCCGGATTGAACGCGCCGACGACGGCGACGCCCTTGCCCGCGCCCGAGGCGCCGGTGATGACGCCGGCGGTTGACGAATGGCCCGACGCGGCGGCGAGCGGCGAACCGGCTGCGGCGCCCGCTCCCAAGCGCAAGCCGGCTGTTAAGAAGGCGGACGCCGCGCCTGCGGCCGTCGCCAAGACTAAGACCCCAAAAGCGCCCTCGGCCAAGACCACGGCGGCCAAGCCGGCTGAGACCAAGACCAGGACCGCTGCGGCGGGCGCCGCCAAGCCCAAGGTCGCGCGCAAGAAGGCTGTCGATCTTTGACCTTTTCCGATCGTGACGAAGCCGAGATCGAGGCGTCGCGCGCGCCCCTGATGGATCATCTGATCGAGCTGCGTCGGCGGCTGCTGATCTGCGTCGTGGCCTTTGCGGTCGGCTTCATCGGCTGTTTCGCCTTTTCCGAGCCGATCTATCTGTTTCTGGTCAAGCCGTTCGTGGCGGCCCAGGCCTTCTATTCGTCGGTCGGTCCGCATGGGCACGTGTCCCCGCTGGACCTGATCCTGGGCACGGCGGGGCTGAAGGCCCTGCCGCACGTGAACGGCCATACGGTCAATCTGATCTATACGGCGCCGCTGGAAATCCTGTTCACCAAGATGAAGCTGGCGGGCTTCGGCGCGGTCTTCGTGGCCTTCCCCGTGCTGGCGTGGCAGCTGTATCGTTTCGTGGCGCCGGGGCTTTACCGCAACGAGCGGGGGGCCTTCCTGCCGTTCCTGGTGGCGGCGCCGGTGTTGTTCCTCCTGGGCGCGGCGCTGGTCTATTTCGTCATGCTGCCCTTCGTCATGTGGTTCTCGCTTAGCCAGCAGATCATCGGCGACGGGGTGGCGGCCAATCTGCTGCCCAAGGTGTCGGACTATCTGAACCTGGTGACGGCGCTGCTGCTGGCGTTCGGTCTGTGCTTCCAGCTGCCGGTCGTGATGACGTTGCTGGGCATGGCGGGGCTGATCAATTCCAAGCTGATGTCGTCCGGCCGCCGCTACGCCATCGTCGCGGTCGTGGTGGTCGCCGCCGTCGTGACCCCGCCCGATCCGATCAGCCAGCTGATGCTGGCCGTGCCGATGGTGCTGCTCTACGAGGTGTCGATCTGGTGCGTGCGGCTGATCGAGCTGCGCCGCCGGAAAGCCGACGCGCTGGAAGCCGAGATCGCCTGATCGTTTGATCGCCGGGCGACGGCGTCGCGCCGACGCATCCTGTTCGAGACATTAAAAAGGGCCAGGGAGCGATCCCCGGCCCTTCGTCTTTTCAGCGATCTGGCGATCAGCAGCTGTAGTACATGTCGAATTCGACCGGGTGCGGGTGCAGTTGCAGGCGCATCACTTCTTCCATCTTCAGCTCGATGTAGCTGTCGATGAAGTCGTCATCCATCACGCCGCCCTTCTTGAGGAAGGCGCGGTCCTTATCCAGGTTCTCCAGCGCTTCACGCAGCGAGCCGCAGACCTCGGGGATCGAGCCGCGCTCTTCCGGCGGCAGGTCGTAGAGGTTCTTGTCGGCGGGCGCGCCCGGATCGATGCGGTTCTCGATCCCGTCCAGACCGGCCATCAGCAGGGCGACGAAGGTCAGATAGGGGTTGCCCATCGGGTCGGGGAAGCGGGCTTCCAGACGTTTGGCCTTGGGCGACGAGACGTGGGGGATGCGGATGGAGGCCGAACGGTTGCGGGCCGAATAGGCCAGCTTCACCGGGGCTTCGTAACCGGGCACCAGACGCTTGTAGGAGTTGGTGGTCGAGTTGGCGAAGGCGTTGATGGCCTTGGCGTGTTTGATGATGCCGCCGATGTACCACAGACATTCCTGCGACAGGCCGGCGTATTGGTCGCCGGCGAACTGGGGCTTGCCGTCCTTCCAGATCGACATGTGGACGTGCATGCCCGAGCCGTTGTCGGCGAACATGGGCTTGGCCATGAAGGTCGCGGACTTGCCGTAGGCGTGGGCCACGTTGTGGATCACGTACTTATAGAGCTGGAGCCGGTCGGCCATGGTCAGCAGGTCGGAGAACTTCAGACCCAGTTCGTGCTGGGCCGGGGCCACCTCGTGGTGGTGCTTCTCGGGCTGCAGGCCCATGTCGCGCATGACGCCCAGCATCTCGCCGCGCAGGTCCTGACCGGAATCGACCGGGTTGACCGGGAAATAGCCGCCCTTGGGTCCGGGGCGGTGGCCCAGGTTGCCCTCGGAATATTCGGCGCCGGTGTTGGCGGGCAGTTCGGTGGAATCGTAGCTGTAGCCGGTGTCGTGCGGTTGGGTGGACCAGCGCACGTCGTCGAAGACGAAGAACTCGGCTTCGGGGCCGAAGAAGACCTGATCGCCCACGCCCGACGACTGCACATAGGACAGCGCCTTCTTGGCCATCGAGCGGCTGTCGCGGTTGTAGGGTTCGCCGGTGTCCGGGTTCAGCACGTCGCAGAACAGGAACATCGTGGTCTGTTGATAGAAGGGGTCGATATAGGCCGTGGTCAGGTCCGGCTTCAGCAGCATGTCGGACTCGTTGATGGCCTTCCAGCCGGCGATGGACGAGCCGTCGAACATCGTGCCTTCGTTCAGGAAGTCTTCGTCGACCAGATCGATGTCGAAGGTGACGTGTTGCAGCTTGCCGCGCGTGTCGGTGAAGCGGACGTCGACATATTGGACGTCCTTTTCCTTGATCTCTTTGAGGATCTTGCTGGCGCTCATTCTCGGAAGTCCTGTTTTCTTGTCGTTTGGGGAGGAGACCGGACAACGACCCGAGGGCCGAGGCCGGGGAGGGTCGTTGACGTCAGACGGCCTGTGCGCCCGTTTCGCCGGTTCGGATGCGGATCACCTCGGCGACGTCGGACACGAAGATCTTGCCGTCGCCGATCTTGCCGGTGCGGGCCGAGGACTGGATGGCCTCGACCACGGCGGGCGCCATGTCGTCGGCGACCACCACCTCGATCTTGATCTTGGGCAGGAAGTCGATGACGTATTCGGCGCCGCGATACAGTTCGGAATGGCCCTTCTGGCGGCCATATCCCTTGGCCTCCAGCACGGTCATGCCTTGCACGCCCACATCCTGGAGCGCCTCTTTCACGTCATCCAGCTTGAAGGGCTTGATGATGGCTTCGATCTTCTTCATGGCGACCCCTGAGCGGCGCACGAAATGCAGCGGCGCTCGGGCGTGAATGGGACACACCCGGGGCGCTGAAAGCAAGCGGTTTTCGTCGAAAAGACACGGATAATCGGAAGACGGACAATGCAGACCAACGACCCCGCTTTATGGCGCAGTTTTCTGCCTTGGCCGAGCGCCGAAACGCACAAACATGCTCGGGGTCGTTTAGTGGTGGTGTCGGGACGGGCGCACCAGACGGGGGCCGCGCGTCTGGCGGCGCACGCGGGTTTGCGGATGGGGGCCGGGGTGGTGCGAATCCTGTGTCCGCCCGACGCGGCGGCGGTGATCGCCCCGGCGGTCCAGGCGATCATGCTGACACCCTTCGCCTCGGCCGAGGCGCTGGGTCGGGAGGCGAGCGGCGCGGATGCGGTCGTGGTCGGCCCGGCGGCGGGCGTCGACGAGGCGACCGTGGCCAACATCCACACCCTGGCCTCGACCGGGGCGGTGCTGGTGATCGACGCCGACGGTCTGACGGCGTTCAAGGGACGGACGGGCGAACTGACCGACCTGCTCGACCGCGACGACATACTGACCCCGCACGAGGGCGAGTTCGAACGGCTGTTTCCGGGATTGCTGGATCAGGGACGCGAGGCCGCCGTGGTCGAGGCGTCGCGTCGGGCCCAGGCCGTCGTCGTGCTGAAGGGCGCCGAGACCCTGATCGCGGCCCCCGACGGGCGCGTGCGGCGCAACCCGAACGGATCGCCCTGGCTGGCGACCGCCGGCAGCGGCGACGTTCTGGCAGGCATGATCGGGGGCCTGACCGCGCAGAGAATGGAGAGTTTCGAGGCGGCCTGTGCGGCGGTCTGGATTCACAGTGACGCGGCGGCGCGTTTCGGGCCGGGCCTGATCGCGGACGATCTGGGCGACATCCTGCCCCGCGCTCTGGCGGCGCTGCGCTAGATGCGGGTGTAGATGAAGCGGGGAATGTGGAAGCGGCGCATGTTCAGGATGACGCCCGCCACCGTCCCGCCCGCCGCCGTGACCCGTTCGATCAGATTGGCGGCGACGGCGGTGCGGGTTTCCTCCGCTTCGATCACGACCACCGAAAGGTCCGTGAGCGGCGCCAGCAACAGGGCCGCAGAGGATCGGTGAAGCGATGGCGTATCGACGACGACCACCGGGAAACGCGCCTTCATCTCATCGACGAAGCCGCGCCAGCGCGCCTCGGAGATGTTCGAGCCGGCGCGCGTCATCGGCGTGGTGACATACAGATTGCTGTCCTCGACACGCAGCACATAGGGGCTGTCGGGGATATTGGTCAGCTGTCCGCCCAGGCCGTGGATGGCCATGGCGACGCTGGTGTCCGCGTTCGGTTCGGCGTCGATCAGCAGGGTCTCTACGCCCGAGCGGAAAGCCGAGGCCATCGCCAGATCCAGGGCGATGCTGGTGACGCCCACTCCATCCTCCGGCCCGATCACGGCAAGCGCGGCATGGGCGTCGGCGGTCTCGCGCAGGCGACGCAGGACCAGGGCCGCCTGATCCGCCGTCAGGCGCGACGTCAGCGGGCGCCAGCGGGGCAGGGGGCTGTCGTCCTCGTCCCCCAGGGGCACGGTGGCCAGAACCGGCGCGCGCAGGCGCACCTCCGCATCGCGCGGGGTCAGGATGACGGGCGAGGCGGCGGCCGACACGATGATGACCGCCAGCGCCGCCAGCGCCCCGACGACCAGACCGGCGGCGAGGATCAGCAGGCGGCCGGTGCGGGCCTTGGTCGGCGGCTGGGCCGCCTCGATCACACGCACGTTTGCGTTGGCGCCGGCGATCGAGCTTTGCAGCCGCGTATCCTCGGCGTTCTCGGCGACGCTGCGATACGCGGTTTCGGTCAGGGTGCGCTGGCGCGTCAGTTCGCGATAACGCGGCCCTATCTCGACCAGACTGGCCAGGCGGCTGCGCGCGGCGCCCAGGGCGTCGGACAGTTGGGCGCGACCGGACTGCAAGCCCGCCAGTTCGCCCCGCGTCGTGGCCAGCTGGGTCTCGATCTGCTGGGTCACGGGGTTGGGGCCGCTGCGGACCAGGGTGGTCTGCGACTGCGGCGCGGCGGCGATCTGGCTCTCCAGATCGGAAATCTGGCGATCCAGCTCGACCACGAGGGGATAGCCGTCGGCATAGCGGGCGGCGGCGATGCGGCGACGTTCGCGTAGCTGCATCAGGTTTTCGGTCAGGGCCGTGACCTGCTGCGAACGGGTGTCGTCGGTGTTCAGGGCGATGACGGCCGCGCTGCCGCGCAGCTGGGCGGCCAGACGGTTCGCACGGGCGGCGGCGGTGGCGATCAGCTGATCCTGGGCCGCCAACTGGGACGTCAGGGTGGTCTGCTGGGACTGGACGCCCTGAACCTCCTGATCGTAGTCGCCGATGGCGTAGCGGTTCGACAGATCGGCGATCTGGGCCTCGGTCGCCGCAAGTTGGTCGGACAGGTCGCGTTTCTGATCGGTGACGGCCGCGGTGTCGGCGCGCTGGAAGATTTCGCGCCGGCTGGCGATGTAGTTCTGGACCAGACGATTGACGAAGTCGGCCGCCACCCTGGGATCGCGATGGCGCAGGCGCACCTCGATGGTGTTGGACTGAGGCACGTTCTCGATCACGAGGTCGCGCCCGAGTTGCTCCAGCGCCGCGTTCATCCCCGCCGGGCCCGTCTTCGCCTTGGGATAGACGCGCGTCAGGCCGATGTCGGTCAGCGTCTTCTCGCGGATTTCGCGCGAGCCCAGGATTTCCATTTCGGCATGGACGATCTGGGCGCGGTCGAAGGTCTGGGGATTGCCGGTGGAATCCTCGCCCACCGAACGGCGGAACACATAGTCGTCGCCCAGCAGGATCAGCAGGCGCGACTGGGCGGTATAGACGGGCTGGGCCAGGGTCGCGGCGGCGAGGGCCAGAAGAACCGGGATCAGAAAGGCGATCAGCGCCTTGCGCCAATGATAGAAGACCGGCGTCGCCAGCTCGCGAATGGTGATCGCCGCCCCGGTGTTGCGGGGGCGTGGATCGTCTTCGGTTTTCTGCGTCTGGTCGGTCAATACGCGGCTCTGAGCGGGGCGTCCCGCCGACGGGGGACCAGGCTGCCGGTCAGCCTGTCCCATAAAGGCCTGAGTCGGAGACCGGACGCCAGTGCGGCCTTGGCTTTACAGGCAAAAAACAGAAAGATGTCCCGGACGGCGACGTGCGAGTCGGCCCGCGACAAGGAAAACCGATGGCCGTCTGGCGCACGATCGCGATCGTCCTGGTGCTGTTTTCGGCCGCCTGCGCCTCTGGCGGCGGCGTGCGCGGGCAGGCTCAACCCTATGATTTCGCGCCTTGGGGCCAGGACGACTATCAATATCGGCTGGCGGCGGGCGATGCGCTGAGGTTGGGTTTTCTGGTCGAGGACGGGCTGAACGGCGATGTCGTGCTGGGGCCGGACGGGCAGGGCGTGTTTCCGGTGATCGGGCCGGTTCCCGTCGGCGGCCTGACCGTGCGCGACGCCAGCCAGAGGCTGACGGAAGCCTATGCCGGGGTGCTGCGCAATCCGCAGGTGCAGATCAGCGTGACGACCTATGGCGCGTCGCAAATCTATGTCGGCGGCGAGGTCAAGACGCCGGGCGTGGTGCAGATTCGCGGCGAGATGAATACGGCCCAGGCCATCTTCGCGGCCGGCGGGTTCGCCGAGACGGCCGGGACGGGCAAGGTCGTGGTGCTGCGGCGCGTCGCCGACGGACGGCTGGCCTCACGCATCGTGGACGCCAGGGCCTTGTTGAACAGCGACCCGCAGCAGGACTTCCTGTTGCATCCCGGCGACCTGATCTTCGTGCCGCGCAGCGCCATCGCCGAGGTCAATCTGTTCGTGCGTCAGTATCTGAACGGCATCCTGCCGTTCAACTTCGGCTTCAGCTACGACCTGAACCGCTTCCGATGAGGGCGCTGGCGGGGCGGATCGGCCGCGCGTCGCCCTATCTGACGGCCATCATCGAACAGGGGTTGTTCTCGCTGCTGAACCTGGGCGTGGTTCTGGTGCTGGGGCGGGTGATGACGCCGGACCAGTTCGGGGCCTGCGTCCTGTGGTTCTCGGTCGCCTATGTGCTGGCCAGCGTTCAGAACGCGGTCAGCGTCGCGCATCTGCAGGTTCTGCCCAACGGGCGAGGCGTCGATCCGGCGCGGTTTTCGACCGAACGGGTAATGTTGGGCGCGACGATCTGTTTCTGGGCGGCGGTCGCGGCCGGCGCCGCCGTTGCGGTCGCACTGATGACCGGCGACGGGCCGTTCGGGGTCTGGGCGGCGGTTCTGTTCACGCCCGCCTATCTGATGCAGCAATATGTGCGGCTGACCCTGTTCAGCCGGGGAGCGCCGGGCGCAGCGACGATCCAGACGGGGGCGGTGCTGGTCGTCGCCACGGGGTTGCTGGCGCTGGGGTCCGTGGTGTTCCGGCCGTTGCAGGCCGAGGCCGTCCTGGCCCTAATGGGGGCGGCCTACGCCCTCGTGGGACTGGCCGGACTGGCGCACATCGGCAAGGGCCTGTGGCGGGGGATGATCGCGGCCTTGCCGGCCTATGTCGCCTATAGCCGGCAATCCGGCTGGCTGTTCCTGGGTGTTTCAAGCACCGAAATCCTGGCGCGATTCTATGTGTTCGCCGTGGGCGCCGCCTATGGGCCGGGGGTGCTGGCGGCCTTGTCGTTCAGCCAGACCTTCCTGCGGCCCGCGCCGCTGTTGGCCTCGTCCTGGAGCATGGCGGCGAGAAGCGATCTGGTGGCGCGGCGCGAGGCCGGCGACTGGGGCGGCTATGTTCGGCTGTTGACGCTGTCGGGCGCGGCCGGGGCGGCCTTCGCACTGATTTGGGCGGCCGTGATCTGGGCGGCCTGGCCCGCGATCACGGGCCTGGCGTTCGATGGCAAATACGCCGATGCGCGGTGGATGCTGCCGCTGTGGGGCGTCAGCGTGGCGTTCGGCTTCGTTCAGGTGGTGGTCAGCACGGGATTGCAAATCCTGAAGGCGTTCAAGCCCCTGGCCATCGCCAACGCCTCGGCCTCGGCCGTCGCGGCCGTCGGAGTGCTGTGGGGCATCAGGCGGCTGGGACCGGGCGGCGCGATCCTGGGCACGGCGGCGGGGCAGGCGATGGAGGCGGCGGCCATGCTGGTGGTGCTGGTCGCTCTGATCCGCCGTCTCAGGCGCGGATGAAACGCCGCTCGATCTCCACCCCCAACAGCAGCAGCACCGTGCCGAAGATGGAGTTGGCGGTGAAATAGCTGCTTTCCATGAAGTTGTGGCCGAACACCATCAACGGAAAGACGCCCAGCAGGATGGCGGCGCCCAGGCGCTGACGATCCCCGCCCACGGCGTCGCGAATCAGGACCAGCCCGCCGAAAATCCAGCGTATCAGCACCACGAGGGCGCCGGTCAGGCCGATCAGGCCGGTCGTGACCGCAAGGTCCAGGAAGCCGTTGTGGGCCTCGTTGGTGTAGGCGTCGGGCTGGGCGAACCAGGCGTCGGTCTGCAGGCTGGGCTGGACCTTCGGGTCGATGTCCCAGAAGGCGCCGAAGCCCCAGCCTTGTATCGGGCGCTTGACGAACTCGTCCCAGACGAAGGCCCAGACCTCGGTGCGCTGGGTGAAGGTGATGCCGGCGAAGGGCGCCCAGGGATCGGCGCCGACCACCAGACAATAGGCCAGCCAGCCGAAGACGAGACTCGCGACGATCAGGGCGGCGATGGCGATCAGGCCCAGCCGCACCATGCGCCGCTGGGCCATCAGGGCAACGATGACCGGGGTGGCGCAGGCGAGGGCGACGAACAGGCCCATGCTGGTCTTGGACAGGCTGGCGACCAGAAGCGCCAGAGCCAGCACGGTGACGCTCCACCAGAAAACGCGCCCCCGCCACTGCGTCCGCGACCAGGCGTAGGTTCCGCAGACGAAGCCGGCCAACAACATGACTGCGCCCAGGGTGTTCTTGTGCGAATGGATGGCGGCCAGGCCCAGGGGCGTCATCGACACGCCGGGCGCCGCGATCCAGGACAGGATGTCGATGCCGACCAGCACGGCGCAGCCCGTCGCCATCGCCAGATGCAGCCGTCGGCTGTCGCCCAGACCGACCGCAACCGCCACGCAGATCGCCAGATTGACCGCATAGAGGATCAGTCGGCGCGTCGAGACGGCCGGGTCAAGCGCCCAGCGCGTCGTCAGGGCGAACCAGCCGAACAGCAGAAGAAGCGGCAGCAGCTTCAGCATCATGGCCGGCAAGGCCCGGCGACGAAACCACAGCAGGGGCGCCGAAAGACCGAACAGACCCAGCCAGACCAGCCGGTTCACCGGCGACGCCTCGGCCCCGCCGGTCAGGGGATCGACCACGATCTCGTGCTGATAGGGGTTGGGGCCGATGCAGATGTAGAGCAGCATCAGAACCAGCACAGCCCCGGCCCACAGGGCGATCAGGCGGTCGCCCTGCATGTCGCGCGTGCGCGTCTGCCGGTCCAGGCGACCCTGCCAGTCCTGAAGGCGGCCGGCCTCAGTCACGCGGGACAGGCGACTTGACCCGCAGGCGGAAGGCGATGGAATCGATCAGACCGAGGCCCAGCCCATAGAGACCGCGCATCAGGTAGCGCCGCCACAGGCGGCCCGGTTCGCGGGCCAGGCGATACAGCCAGACCAGCCCCCGATCCTCCATCCATTGCGGCGCGGGCGGGGTGCGACCGATCAGGGTGGTGATCGAACTGCCGATGCACAGGCCAAGGCCGGTCGCGCGGCCGTCGTCGATGATCCGCTGGCAGAACTTTTCCGACTGGGGCGGCCCCATGGCGACGAAGACGAACCGGGCGGGGTGGGCGACGACGAAGTCGACGGCGACCTGAACGGCGGCGGCGTCATGGATGAAGCCCATCGGCGGATTGTGATGGGCGACCCGCCTCAAACCGTATCGGCGGACCAGTTCGGCGATCACCGAGGCGTCGCCGCCGATGACGGTCAGGGCGTCATCGGGGCCGATGACGCCCTGGAACAGCCGTTCGACCACATGGGAGCCGGGCGCGAAGCCCAGATCGACGCCCCCGATGGCGGCGGCCTTGCGCAGGACCCGGCTGTCGTTGGTGCTGAGCCAGGCCCGGGCGCTGATACGATCGAAGACCTCGTCCCTGCGACGCAGCCAGGCGTGTTCGGCGTTCGGCGTGATCAGGATGTCGAAAGCCAGGTCCGCCGGACGGGCCGCCAGGGCCGCGACCGTTTCGTCCGTCGTCATCGGATGGAAGCGCAGCCCCGCGAACCGCAATTCGGGCTGCGGCTGAAGACGGCTGTGGGGCGACAGGCTGTTCATGGTGCGACCGTTCTGCGTTGCGTCGGGGCAAACTGCAATTCGCTTGCCGCGACCACGGCGCCGCGCGACGTGGCGTGGTTCTTGATATAGGGGCGGCATGAGCGACGCCGCCTTGCCATTGTCGAACGAAAAACCCGTCCTGCCGCGCCTGGCGGGCGGACGCGACGTGCGCCTGGGATTGGCGCTGAAGCGGCTGATGGACATCGGGATTTCCGCCGTCCTGCTAGTCGCGCTGTCGCCGCTGTGGCTGGCCATCGCGGTTCTGGTCCGGGCCACGTCACCGGGGCCGGCGCTGTACGGCGTGGACTGGGTGGGGCAGGGCGGCCGCCGGTTCCGGGGCTACAAGTTCAGAACCATGGTGGTCGATGCGGATCGCCAGGAAGAGGCGCTGCAGTCCCGAAACGAGATGCGGGGTCCGGCCTTCAAGATGGAGAACGATCCGCGCATCACGCCCCTGGGGCGAGTGCTGCGCCGCTACAGCCTGGACGAGTTCCCGCAGTTGTGGAGCGTGCTGAAGGGCGATCTGAGCCTGGTCGGCCCGCGTCCGCCGCGCGTTCATGAATATGTCCGTTTCACCCCCTTCCAGATGAGCAAGATGGCGGTCAAGCCGGGCATCACCTGCCTGTGGCAGGTCGAGGGACGTCACCGGATCAACGACTTCGACGAATGGGTGCGGCTGGACATCCGCTATATCGAGACCTGGTCGCTGGGTCTGGATCTCTGGATTCTGATCCGCACCGCCGGGGTGGTGCTGCGGGGGACCGGGGCATGAGCGTGGACATCAGCGTCGTCATCCTGAGCTATGACCGGGTGCATCTGCTGGAACGGACGCTGCGCGGCTGCGCGGCTCAGGGCGGCGGCTGGGGCAGGTTCGAGATCATCGTGGTCGACAACCATCCCGACCAACTGGCGCGGGGTCTGGTCGAGCGGCTGACGGTCGAGAAGGGCGTGGCCATGACCTATCTGGCCGATCCGCGGCGCAACATCTCCATCGTCCGCAACAAGGGCATCGCGGCGGCGAAAGGCCGCTATGTCGCCTTCATCGACGACGACGAAGAACCGCAGTCCGGCTGGCTGGCGGCGCTGACCGCCTGTCTGGACCGAACCGGCGCGGACGCCGCCTTTGGCCCCAAACTGCCCGAGTTCGAAGGCGGTCGCGCGCCGGATTGGGACCCGCAAGGGTGGCGCTATACGCTGGACTTCCAGATGCCGGCGGACGAGCCGATCCACATGTTCGGGCGGCTGCGTAAACGCGGCAAGGGATTGGGCAGCGGCAACGCCGCCTTCCGCGTCGCGACCTGTCTGGACGGGCCCGAGCCGTTCAGCGTCGCCTTCGGGGACGCCAATGGCGAGGATACGCAGTTGCTGTTTCGTCTGGCGATGGCGGGGCGACGCTTCGTCTGGTGCCCCGACGCCGTGGTGCGCGAGTTCATCGAGACCAGCCGCGCGCGGCCGGACTATATGATCACCCGCATGAAGCGCGGCTCGCAACACTATGCCGTGTGCCGGATCGACACCAGCGACAACAAGCCCCTGACCACGGCCAAGGTGACGCTGCTGGGGCTAGCGCAGACGGCGGTGCATGCCGGTCTCTATGTCGCGACGGGCGAGTTTCTGGACCGCGAACATCGCTACGATCACCAGATCGGCATGGCCAAGGGGCTGGGCAAGCTGACCTGGCGCGCGCCCATCGGCTTCATCGCGGAGACGTCGGCGTGAGCGAGCCGGCCCCCGACCTGACGCTGGCCATACTGACCTATGATCGTCCCAGGGGGCTTGAGGCGACGTTGCGGTCTTGCCTGGCCCAGACGAACGGTCTCGGCCTGACGATGGAGATCGTGGTGGTGGACAACCATCCGGGCGGGGCGGGGCAGGGCGTGGTCGAGGCCTTGTCGCCCGGTTCGTCCTGGCCCATCCGGTATGTGTCGGACCTGACGCGGAATATGGCGGCCCTGCGCAATCGCGGTTTCGTCGAGGCGCGCGGGCGCTGGCTGGCGGTCATCGACGACGATGAGACGGCCGATCCCGACTGGACCGACGCCCTGGTCGGCGCCTTGAAAGCCACGGACGCCGACATCGCCGTAGGACCGCGTTTCGCGGTGTTCGAGGCGGGCGCGCCTCCCGACTATGACCCGCAGGGCCGTCAGTTCGTGCGCGATCTCGAACTGGCCGATCTGGCGGACATCGAACTGACCGAACCCTCGGGCCGCCCGCGATACGGTCTGGGCACCGGCAACTCCATCTTCGACATGAGGCGGTGTTTTCCCAACGGCCAGGCCGCCATGCGCGAGGCGTTCGGCGATGCGGGCGGCGAGGACGCCGAGCTGTTCGTGCGCCTGCATCGTCAGGGACGCCGCATCGTCTGGGCCGCCCGTGCGCGCGTCACCGAGACGGTGTTCCGAAATCGGACAGCCATTCCATACCGACTGATCCGCACCCGTCGCGAAACGCAACACTATGTCTCGATCTACGTCGATGCCGCGCGGCGCCCGCTGCTGGCGCGGGCGGAATTGTTCGTCAAAGGGTTAATCCAGACGGCCGTCGGCGGCGCCCTGTCGTGGCTGACGCTGGAGCATGGCTCCGCGTCCCGCCTGAGGTGGCGCCTGCTGACGCAGCACGGACTGGGCAAGCTGACCTGGCGCAGGCCGGTCGGCTTCATCGACGAAACAAACGCCTGACGGTCTTGGCGCGCCTTAACCTTTTACATTAAGGGGGCGTCCTTTCGCCGATACTAGGATCGGCGCCCGGCACGCATCTTGGAAGATGCTGCGCCACACCGCTTTCTTGAGGACTTCCGTCATGCTGATCCAGGTCGATCGCCCCAACCCGTCGAAGGCGGCGTCCATGCCCGCGACAACCGGACTCAAGCTGTTCGGCGACGGCGCCAGCCTGGCCGAATTCTCGCGACTGCATGCCGAGGGCAGGGTCACGGGCTTCACCACCAATCCGACGCTGATGTTCAAGGCGGGAATCACCGACTACGCCGACTTCGCGCGGCAGCTGATCGCCCTGATCCCGGACATGCCCCTGTCGTTCGAGGTGTTTTCCGACGACTTCGCCGAGATGGAGCGTCAGGCCCGTCTGATCGCCGGCTGGGGCGACAATGTCTATGTGAAGATCCCGATCACCAACACCAAGGGCCAGTCCAGCCTGCCGATGGCCAAGGCTCTGGCGGCTGACGGGGTGAAGCTGAACATCACCGCCATGCTGACGCTGGAGCAGGTCGCCGAGGCGATCGAGGTTCTGGCCGACGACACCCCCGCCATCCTGTCGGTCTTCGCCGGCCGCATCGCCGACACCGGCGTCGATCCCGTGCCGGTCATGCGGGCCGCGGTGGCCATGGCGGCGCGCAAGCCCATGGCCGAGGTGCTGTGGGCCTCGACCCGCGAGGTGCTGAATGTCTATCAGGCCGCCGAATGCGGCTGCCACATCATCACCGCCACGCCGGACATCCTCAAGAAGCTTGAGATGGCGGGCCGGGACCTGGCCGATCTGTCGCTGGACACCGTGGCCATGTTCCGCAAGGACGCCGTCGCCGCCGGATTCAGCCTGTAATCATGTCCGGCCGTCCCGCCATATTCCTGGACCGCGACGGCGTGCTGAACGACGTGGTCTGGCGTGACGGCAAGCCCGCCTCGCCGCGCACCGTCGACGAACTGCGGATCGCGGACGGGGCGGCGGAGGCGGTGCAGGCGTTCAACGCGGCGGGCTATCTGACCTTCGTCGTCACCAACCAGCCCGACGTGCGGCGCGGCAAGATGACGGCGGAGGCTCTGGACGCCATCCATGACGCCCTGATCCAGACGGTTCCGGTCAATGAGGTGCGGGCCTGCCTGCACGACAATGACGATGGTTGCGACTGCCGCAAGCCCAAGGCGGGCATGCTGCTCGATCTTGCAGCTCGCTGGACCATCGATCTGGGCGCCAGCTGGATGATCGGCGACATGGACCGCGACACCCATTGCGGCAGGTCGGCCGGGGCTCGCACCGTGCTGCTGGGCCGTGACTACAACAGCGGGAGCGGCGCGGACGTCGTGGTTCCCGATCTTCGTCAGGCTGCGGCCTGGATTCTTCAAACCTCGCCGGCGGTTCCAACGCCGGCGCTTCAGGACTGATCGAGACCATGTTCGCCGACCATTTCTTCGCCGCCGCCGAAAAGGCGATGGCCGCCATCGACCGCAACGCCGTGGAGGCCATGGCTCAGCGTCTGGCCGAGGTGCGCGAGCGCGGCGGCCACCTGTTTCTGATCGGCGTGGGCGGCAGTGCGGGTCACGCCAGCCACGCCACCAACGACTTCCGCAAGATCTGCGGCTTCGAGGCCTATTGCCCGACCGACAATGTGTCCGAGCTGACGGCGCGCATCAATGACGAGGGCTGGGAAGGCACCCTGTCGACCTGGCTGGAGACCAGCCGCCTGAAGGCCGAGGATGGTCTGCTGATCTTCTCGGTCGGCGGCGGCAGCGTCGAACCGCCGGTCAGCGCTAACATCGTGCGCGCCATCCAGCTGGCCAAGACGCGCGGCGCGACCGTGACAGGCATCGTCGGGCGCAACGGCGGCTATACGGCCGAGGCGGCGGACGCCTGCGTCATCGTGCCGACGGTCGATCCGCAACTGATAACGCCGCTGGTCGAGGGTCTGGCCGCCGTCGTCTGGCACTTGCTGGTGTCCCACCCGGCTCTTGCCCTGCATAAGGGCCACTGGGAGCAGATCGCCCCCGTCGCCGCGCCGACCGCCTGAAGCTCCGGCCATGATCACCACACGCACGCCGCTGCGCGTCACCCTGGGCGGCGGCGGCACGGACCTGGAAAGCTATTACCGGCACGACGGCGGCTTCATCTTCGCCATGGCGCTGGATAAATACATTCGCGTCGTCGCCCATCGGCCGGCCTTCGACGACCGCGTGGTGGTCTATGGCCCGCAGCCCGAGGTGTCGTCGCGCGCCACCGAGGTTCAGCACGAACTGGTCCGCGCCGCCCTGATGGCCCACGGCTTCGATGACCGGGTGGAGACGGCATCCCTGGCCGACATTGCGGGCGGGACGGGGCTGGGCTCGTCGTCCAGCTTCATGGTCGGATTCCTGAACGCCCTGCATGGCCTGAAGGGAAACACGCCGTCGCCCCAGGCCCTGGCCGAAGAGGCCTGCGACCTGGAGATCCGCGTCCTGAACAAGGGCATCGGCAAGCAGGATCAATATATGGCGGCCTATGGCGGCCTGACCACGCTGGACATCGCGCCGGACGGGCAGGTGACGGTCAGGCGCGTCGATCTGAACGCCGAGGTCGAGGCGGCCTTTATCGCGCACACCCACATCTATTACACCGGCCTGCGTCGCGACGCCGCCGTGGTTCTGGCCGACCAGCACACGGCCATGCTGTCCGAGGCCACTCCGCGCCGCGAGACAGTCAGCGACAGCTTGGGCTTCATCAAGGACCTGGGCTACCGCATCCGCGACGCCTGGACGGCGGGTGATCTGGACGGTTGGGGCCGGATGTTGGACGAGCACTGGACCCAGAAGAAGAGGCTGTCGGGCAAGATCAGCTGGTCCGCCGTCGACGACCTGTATGACCATGTGAAGCGCGACATGGGCGTGACCGGCGGCAAGGTGATCGGGGCCGGAGGCGGAGGCTTTCTGATGCTGTTCCAGCCCGGCGACGGCGCCGAGCTTGAGGCCTATATGGCCGCGCAGAACATGCCGCGCCTGCATTACGGCATCGACCGCACCGGCTCCTGCCAGATGGCGGAAACACCGCGATGATGGTGCGGTCGGGCCAGACGCCGAACTGGGGCGTACGCGCTCGGGCGCCGCTGCGGCTCGGTCTGGCAGGCGGCGGCACGAACCTGTCGCCCTATTGCGACCAGTTCGGGGGCGCTGTTCTGAACGCCACCATCGACCGCTTCGCCTTCGCCCATATCGACCTCAATCCTGAAGGACGCCTGGCCTTCCGCGCCCGCGACATCGGCGTGGAGGAGGTGATGGAGCCCGGCCTGCCTGCGCCGGATCATGGCGAACTGGCGCTGCACCGGGCCGTCTATCGCCATGTCGTCCAGACCTGGCTGGGGGGCGAAACACCGGCCCTGACCGTTTCGACCACGTCGGATGCGCCTGCCGGATCAGGGCTTGGCTCGTCCTCGGCAATCGTCGTGGCTCTGGTCGAGGCGTTCCGCGTCGCGCTGGACCTGCCGCTTGGTCCCTATGACGTGGCGCGGCTGGCCTATCAGATCGAACGCATAGAACTGGGTCTGTCAGGCGGGCGTCAGGACCAGTATGCGGCCGCTTTCGGCGGCGTGAACTATATCGAGTTTCTGGCCGACGACCGCGTGGTGGTGAACCCGTTGCGCGTGCGCCGGGCCTATCTGGCCGAGCTGGAATCCTCGCTGGTCATCTGTTTCACCGGTCAGTCGCGCCGGTCCGAGACCATCATCAACGAGCAGGTGAGGGGGCTGACCGATCTGGACGCCGCCGTTCTGGACGGGATGCATCGGCTGAAGCAGGACGCGACGGCGATGAAGGATGCGGTTCTGGAGGGCGACATGCGCCGGATCGCGCGTGTGATGATGCGGTCGTGGGAGGCCAAGAAGATGACCGCCTCGGGCATCGCCACGCCCCTGGTGGACCAGTTGTTCGATCTGGCGCTGCGCGAAGGCGCCTGGGGCGGCAAGGTGACGGGCGCAGGGGGCGGCGGCTTCCTGATGTTCTGCACCGACCCCGAAAATCGTTATCGCCTGACCGCCGCCCTGAACGAGGCGGGCGGAGCGGCCAGCGCGGTCAAGTTCACTCTGGACGGCGCCGAAGCCTGGAGCGTGCCGCGATGAGCGCGGGACAGGCCGTCTTTCTGGTCGGCGGCCGGGGTTCGCGCCTGGGCGATCTGACCCTGGATACGCCCAAGCCGCTTTTACTCGTGGCGGGACGGCCCTTCATCGAACACCTACTGGACAAGGCCGTTCGCGAGGGGTTCGACGACCTGGTCCTGCTGGCCGGCTATCGGCACGAGGCAGTCGAGGCCTATGCGGGCGCATGGCGCGGCGTGCCGGTGCGGCTTTCGATAGAGCCCGAACCGCTGGACACCGCCGGCGCCGTCGCCCATGCCGCGTCATTGCTGCGCGAGGACTTTCTGCTGGTTAACGGCGACACCTGGTTCGATTTCGAGTGGTCCGGCCTGAGACTGTCCCACGGCTTGTCCGGCATGATCGCCGCGCGTCAGGTGTCGCCAGCGGATCGCTATGAGACGTTGGACATCGTTGAAGGCCGTGTCGCGGCCATTCGACCGCGGGGGAATCTGGCGTCAGGCGTCATCAACGGCGGCGTCTATCGCCTGAAGCGCGACGCCTTCGCCGATGTTCGCGGCCGCGCCTCGCTGGAGAAGGACATACTGCCCATGTTGTGCGGCAAGGAACTGCTCGGCGCCGAACTCAAGAGCGGGACCTTCATCGACATCGGATTACCGGACAGTCTGAGGGCGGCTGAGGTCATGTCGGGATTGAGGAACTAGGGTCCAGCCCACCGCATGCGTTTATCGCCTAAGATATATTATGCGAAATATAGATCAGGGTAAGCGGCGCTTTGGCGCTGTTTCAGTGACTTAAGCGACTTTCTTCCGCCGTCGTCTGATATGTCGCCGGCGTGTGTGCCGGCGGCGGCTGCTTGGTCAAGCGGACACCCTTGAGCCAGAGTCTGAGCGCCTCCCAATGGATTGCGGCCATGACCTTCAGCGTCATCAGCGGAATCGCCGCCGTGACCGATGCGATGGCGCGGTCGGTCAGCGGTTGACGCCGGGCCTGCATCGCGGCGGTGATCAGAACGCCGTCGGCGTCCAGACCGTCTATGGTCATGTCCAACTGGTCGCCCGGCGCATGGCCGCGAAAACAATAGTCCATCTCCATGCCCATGAATGGCGAGACATAGAGCGCCTTCGCGGCGCCCTGACGGATCAAACCCTTCGCCTGGTCGGCGGCCGGCACCGGAATGACATAGGCATGGCGAACGCCGAAGGTGCTGGTCACTTCATAGACCATGGCCGCCAGCCGGCCGTCGGCGTGATGGCAGTAGTACAGGCTGATCGGATTGAAGACGTAGCCCATGACGCGCGGCATGGTTAACAGGCGGATCGATCCCTCGCCAATGTCGATCCCGGCCCGCGCCAGCCAGGTCTGAACCTGGGGCCTCAAGTCGCCCGATCCGTCACCATAGTCGCCGTCGTGTAAGGACAACAGGTTGAATCGATTGCGGGAAAACAGACGCAGACGGTCGGCCACGGCGTCGATCTCGGACAGGTCAAGGAACAGCCAGAAGACCCGGTAATCCAGTCGATGAACCTTTGGCCGCAGCCGATGGTGCATGACCCGGCCGCGATAGAGGGCCGAGGCCTGGGTCATGCCGCGCGCTCGAACTGAGGCGTTGGACTGGGCGTCAGATGGATGCGGCCGCTCTCGTTTTCGACGGTCCAGGGCCGCCGCACGCCGCCCAGTTGCTCGGCGACGGCGAGGCCGGATTGCAGGCCGTCCTCGTGGAAGCCGGCGCCGAAATGCGCCCCGCAGAACCAGACGCCCCCCTGCCCCTGCAGGCTCCACAACTGTTTCTGAGCGGAGACAGCGGCAGGGTCGAAGATCGGATGCTCGTAGATTTCGCTGCGCAACAGGGTGTCGGGGCGCGGCGGACGCGGCGGGTTCAGGGTGACGAACAGGTCGTCGCCCGCCAGGCCTTGCAGCCGGTTCATCCAATAGGTGACGCACAGGCCGTCGTCCGCCCCGATATAGTTCCAGCTGGCCCAGGCTCGGCGTCGGCGCGGCATCAGGGAGGCGTCGGTATGCAGCACGGTCAGATTGCGGCTGTAGCGGAAGGCGCCTAGCAGCGAACGCTCGGCCGATGTCGGCTGATCCAGCATGGCCAGGGCCTGATCCGCGTGCGCGCCGATGACGACGTGATCGAACCGTTCCACGCCGCCGTGGGTGTCGTGGACCATCACGCCGTCGTCTGTGCGGCGGATCGAGACGACGCCGTGATCCAGCCGGATGTCCTGAAGCGCGCGAGCCAGGTGTTCGACATAGATGCGGCTGCCGCCCTCCACCGTGCGCCACATCGGGCGTCCGACCAGTTTCAGCAGGCCGTGATTGCCGCAGAAGCGGATGAAGGACTCGGCCGGATAGTCCATCAGCGTATGGGCCGGCGACGACCAGATGGCGGCGGCCATCGGCAGCAGGTGGTCGTCGCGAAACGCCGCGCTGAAGCCTTCGCGCTTCAGATAGTCGCCCAGCGTCAATGACGGATCGTTCAACCCGGCGAGGTCGCGCGGCGCCTCGCGATAGAAGCGCAGGATTTCGGTCAGCATCGACCAGAAGCGTGGTCTCAGCGCATTGCGACGCTGGGCGAACAGTCCGGGCGCGGCGTATTCGAACCGGCCGTCGTCCAGAGACACGGCGAACGACATATCGGTCGCGCGGGCCTCGACCCCCAGATGCGAAAACAGGGCGATCAGATTGGGATAGGTGGCGTCGTTGAAGCAGATGAAGCCGGTGTCCACCGCGATCTCGCCCGAAGGCACGGCCGCCATGACCGTATTGGTGTGACCGCCCAGGCGATCCGCCTTTTCGTAAACCGTGACACGGTGTTTCTGCGACAGCAGCCAGGCCGAGGACAGGGCGGCTATGCCCGAACCGACCACGGCGATCTTCAAGGGTTCGACAGACGATCTTGCGGGCGGAAAGGACATGAAGGCTCCAGGGCGCCCGCAGACACGGCGACGACGCATGGAGGATTTACGCCCCTGGGGCATCATCGGATCGCGATTGATCCAGACATTTCCGCCAGCCGTATTAGGGTTCATGCATGGCGAACCCCAATCCTTCGCGCCGACCCGGCCCGCACCGACCGATGCTCCATCCGGCGCTTCACGCGCGGGACGCATGACCCGTTCGGGCGCTCCGTTGGACCCTCGGCTGCACGATCAAATGATTGAGGCGATCGCGCTGCGTCGCGACCGGGCGGCGTTCGCCAGTCTGTTCGAATATTTCGCGCCGCGCCTGAAGGCCTGGCTGATCAAGTCGGGGGCGACGCCGGGCGCGGCAGAGGATTTCGCCCAGGACGCCATGCTGACGGTGTGGCGCAAGGCCGATCTGTTCGACGGACGCAAGGCGCGGGCGGCGACCTGGATCTTCACCATCGCGCGCAATCGTCGTCTGGACATCCTGCGCCGCGACGCCCGGCCGCTGCCGACGCCGGAGATCGAACTGGCGGGTGATGAGGTTCTGAGGCCGGACGAACTGTTGTCGATGTCGCAGGATGCGGATCGTGTACGTGACGCCTTGGCGCGCCTGAGCCCCGAGCATGTCGAGGTGCTACGCCTGGCCTTCTTCGTCGACAATTCCCATTCCGAAATCGCGCGCCAGTTGGATCTGCCGCTGGGCACCGTGAAATCCCGCATCCGAAACGCCATGACCAAGCTTCGTCTGATCCTCGCCCCGTCCGAGGAGGCGTCGCTATGAACGCGCGTCTCAATCCCTCCGAGGAGCGTTTGCTGGCCTATGCCGCCGGGTCGCTGAGCGCGCCGGAAGCGGTCGTGGTCGCCGCTCATCTGGCCCTGCGTCCGGCCAACGACGCCTGGGTGAAAGAACTGCAGGCCGTGGGCGGCGCGTTTCTGGACGAGGCGACGCCCGCCGCTTTGTCCCAAGATGCGCTGGCGCACGCCATGGCGCGCATCGAAACGGATGCGGGCGAGGTCAAGGCGCCCGTCCCGCTGAACGACATGCCCGAATTGCCCGAGCCGCTTCGTCGCTATGCCCTGGGGCCGTGGCGCTGGATCGGGCCGGGGATGCGGGTTCGCGACGTCCATGCGCCGCGCGACGGCGACTGTCGGGTCATTCTGCTGGAAATCGGCCCCGGGCGCGAGACGCCGAAACACACTCATGGCGGGGTGGAGCTGACCTGCGTCATCTCCGGCGCCTACGCCACCGAGACGCAGCGGTTCGACGTCGGCGATCTGGAAGAGGCGAACGACGACGTGTTGCACCAGCCGCGCGTCGTGTCCGACGAAGCCTGTCTGTGCGTGGTCGCTCTGGATGGCCAGATCAAGTTGGACGGCTGGCTTGACCGGTTGATGCAGCCGTTCGTTCGCCTGTGATGGGCCTGGTCGGCGTCTGGGCCGCAGCCGCCCTGTTCATGGTCGGGGTGATGTCGGCCGCCTGGCTGGTGCAGCGTCGAACGGGTCAGGGCGGTTGGGCTGACGCCTTCTGGTCCCTAGGGTTGGGGGCGGCGGGCGTCGGCATGTGCCTGTTTCCCGTCGACGGCGCGGCCCCCTCCCCCCGGCAATGGCTGGCGGCCGGTCTGATCGGCGCCTGGGGTCTGCGTCTGGGACTTCACATCGCCAAACGCGCGGCGGGAGAAGGCGAGGACGCCCGATATGCGCGGCTGCGTGAAGAATGGGGCCGTGGCTTTCAGACAAAGATGTTCGGTTTCCTGATGTTGCAGGCTGGAGCTGCGGCGCTGCTTTCGCTCAGCATTCTGGTCGGCGCGCGCAATCCGGCGCCGGGATTGACGCTTCAGGACGGACTGGGGGCCCTAATCTTCGTCGGCGCCCTGTTCAGCGAAGGCTTGGCCGACCGTCAGTTGACGGCGTTCAAGTGTGATCCCGCCAACAAGGGCAAGGTCTGCGACGTCGGACTATGGGCGTGGTCGCGCCACCCGAACTATTTCTTCGAATGGCTGGGCTGGTGCGCCTGGCCCGTATTCGCCATCAACCTGGGCGGCGACTGGCCTTGGGGTTGGCTGGCGCTGACCGGGCCAGCCTATATCTATTGGCTGCTGACCCAGGTGTCGGGCGTACCGCTCCTTGAGGCGCATATGAAGCGGTCGCGACCGGACGCCTTCGCCGCCTATGTCGAGAAGACGCCCAGCGCCTTCTTCCCCCGGCCTCCCCGTCGCTAGGGCTTGGGCGCCGCGCCGATGTGGGTCTGGCCGCGCTGTCGAGCGATTTCGATCTGGCGATGACGTTCGGCATAGCGGGCGCGCTGGGCCTCGTCGCGCCTGTCATGACAACGCGCGCAACAGACGCCCTCGACGTAGTGCGGAGACGCACGGCCCACGTCATCCACCGGCAGGCGGCAACCCCGGCACAGCGTATGCGGCCCTTGCCGCAGGCCATGCCCTACAGAAACCCGCTCGTCGAAAACGAAACAGTCTCCGCGCCATAGGCTGTCTTTCTCGCGCGTCTCTTCAAGATAACGCAGGATGCCGCCCTCCAGATGGTGGACGTTGTCGATCCCCTCGGCCTTCAGGAAGGCGGTGGATTTCTCGCAGCGGATGCCGCCGGTGCAGTACATGGCGATGCGCCGCGCCCCGGTCTGCGCCAGCAGGGCGCGGCCTTCCGTTCGGAACCAGTCGGGGAAGTCGCGGAAGCTGTCGGTGTTGGGCTGCACGGCCCCTTCGAAGGCGCCAATTTCGCCCTCGTAGGCGTTGCGCGTGTCGATCACCAGAGTCTCGGGATCGGCGATCAGCGCGTTCCAGTCGGCGGGCGAGACATAGACGCCGGCGTCGCGCGCGGGGTCCAGATTCGGCTGCCCCATGGTGACGATCTCGGCTTTCACCCGCACCTTCATGCGATGGAAGGGCACGGCATCGGTCCAGGCGTATTTCAGCTCCAGCCGTTCGAAACCCGGCATGGCGTGGATGGCGTTCAGCACCGCCTCGACGCCCTCGGCCGGGCCGGCGATGGTGCCGTTCAGCCCCTCATGGGCGACCAGAAGCGTGCCCCTCACCTGCCCGGCGTCGCACACGGCTTGCAGCGTGTTGCGAACCGCCGCCGGGTCCGAAACCGGCGCGAACCGATAAAGCGCCGCCACGCGGACGCTCTGCTCGGGCGAGGTGGAGATGTCGGTCATGTGCGGACCCGTTACGCGCCGCGCGGGAAATGGCGCGCCCAGCAGGACTCGAACCTGCAACATCCCGCTTAGAAGGCGGGTGCTCTATCCGGTTGAGCTATGGGCGCTTTGGGCCGGACGCGGGCGTCAGTGCGTCCAGGATTGCTTGCGGTTGGTGGCGAAGTTGTCGGCATAGGCCTTGATGATCATCGGCGGATCGTTCGGCTCATGCAGGCGGAAGGCGATGCCGTGGCGCTCGGCGTATTCGACCGCCTCTTCCTTCGAATCGAAGTTCAGGCGGACCTGACCGTTCATGTCGGTCGAGCTGGTCCAGCCCATCAAAGGGTCCAGGGTGCGCGCCGAAGCCGGTTCGAACTCCAGCCGCCAGTCGCGGCTCTTGGCCTTGCCCGACTGCATCGCGGTCTTGGCCGGGCGGTAGATGCGAGCGAGCATGGGCGGGTCCTCAACAACGGCGGGCTTTCGCCCCTGCCATAACGCGCGCCGGATGCGGAATCCAGCGGCCTTCCGTTGGTCGGGGCGAGAGGATTCGAACCTCCGACCCTCTGGTCCCAAACCAGATGCGCTACCAGGCTGCGCTACACCCCGGACCGAACGGAGCGCCCTATTGGCACTTCGCGCGGCAAACCGCAATCAAGGCTTGAAGTAAGGGTGCAAAACTTTGTCGCCGGGCTGGGCGTTGATCTCGGCCGCGCGGCCCGCGCGCAGTTCCAGCACCCCGTTGGCCGCGCCGTTCGACGGGATCGGCGCCTCCGAGAACGGCGTCGCGTGCGATGCGATGGAGACGATCCGCCCCTGCGGGTTGATGTACAGAATGTCCAGCGAACTCGGCGTGTTGCGCATCCAGAAGCTCTGCTCGCGGGGCGCCTCGCCGGGCCATTGGAACAGCATGCCGCGATCCGCCTCCAGCGGCGGACGGAACATCAGGCCGCGCTGACGTTCGGTTTCGTCATCGGCGATCTCGACCCAGAATTGATGCTCGCCGGACGTGGTGACGATGGCCAGGCTCTGCAGCGGCTCGCCATTGGGTCCGGTCGGCGCCTTGGCCGCGCAGCCTGCGACCGCCAGCGTCAACATGGCGGCGAGAATCAGTCGTCTGGTCGCGTCGATCATGCGCCTCTCCTGGGCGCCGGGTCTCAGCCGCCCGTTCTGATGTCCGCGACCACCAGGCCCTTGGGACCATCGGCGAATCGCACCCGCACCGTATCGCCGGGAACCAGATCGTCCAGGCCGCAGCGACGCAGCGTCTCGATATGGACGAAGATATCGCCTGGCTCGCGATCGCGCACGACGAATCCGTAGCCCTTGGTGCGATTGAACCATTTGACCAGGGCGGTCTCCAGATCCTCGTCCGGGACGCTGGCCTGGATCGCCGGCTGGGACGCGCGACGAACGGGCGTCGCCGCCTCGCCCTGGCCCAGGTCGTGGATCGCCACCGTCTGCCAGCCCTTGGGCCGTTTGACGCAATCGCAAGTGATTGGCGCGCCTTCGTCCGCCGAATCGCGTCCGAGGTCTCTCAGGCTGCTGATGTGCAGCAGCACGTCACGCATTTCCGTCAGCGTCGGATCGTCAGGAACGATGAAGCCGTAGCCCTTTACCGCATCGAACCATTTCACCCGGCCGATGACGCGAACTGTCGGCGCCGTCTCCATCTCGCTGTAGTCAGACAACTTAGAACCCCCGTCCGCGCCTCCAGCGGACTCGGGCTATGTTTAACACCGTTCCGCGAAAGTTTGAAAAGCGGAAAATTCACGCGAGGGATGAAGATTAACGATATCGGCCGCCGCCGCTGGATCCCCGCGCGGTCGGAACCACGACGTCGAAGCCGATGATATGAGTTTCACGAAGGGAATAGGGCGTGCCAGAGCCGTTCGGCTCGATGGCTGGCCTGCCCGCGTGGCAGTCCCTAGGGGAGTCGAACCCCTCTTTTCAGGTTGAAAACCTGACGTCCTAACCGATAGACGAAGGGACCGCTGCGCGGGAGAGCCGGCGATATAGCCGCGCCCTCGAAGCGGTGCAAGCTTGGATTTTCAGTTTTTTGGACGCGGTCAGATCATCCGGGGATCGGAGACGTCCTCGATCTCGAACTGTACGCCCTTGCGGCCGTTCCAGTCGTCGGCCTTCAGACGCCCGACCACGCTCAAGCCCCCCTGCCCCGCCAGCAGAGCCTGTCCGGTCGGCAGATCGGCGCAGCGCCAGGCGATGGCCCGCACGGCGGCGCCATCCGGCCCGACCAGACGGCACCGCACATGGCCGCCGTTCATCGCCACGGGCTCGCGCGCCTGGACGCCGCTGAGCGCGAAGGTGGGTTCGGGATTGGCGGGACCGAAAGGCGCCAGGCGTTCGAACGAATCGAACAGGGCGCGCGTCGCGGCCGCCGGATCGATCAGGGCGTCGATCTCCAGCGCATCCTGCGCCACCGCTTCGAGCCGTTCGCTTGCCAGCCGGTCGTTCAGGAACCGGGTCAGTTCCGTCAAACGCGCGCCGTCCATCGTCAGACCCGCCGCCATGGCGTGGCCGCCGCCGGCGATCAGGACGCCGCCCTCCCAAGCCGCCTGAATGGCGCGGCCCAGATTCATGCCGGGTTGCGACCGGCCGGAGCCTTTTCCGATGCCCGTGACGGGATCGACGCCGACGACGATGACGGGCTTGCGCCATCGTTCACGCAGCCGCCCCGCGACGATGCCGACCACGCCGGGATGCCAGTCCTCGCCGGCGACCACGACCACGGCGCTGTCGTCGGCATGGGCGCCGGTCGCCTCGACCCTGCGCACGGCCGCCTCGGTCACGGCCCGCTCGACCTCGCGCCGCGACAGGTTCAGCGCGTCCAGTTCGATAGCCAGGGCCTCGGCCTCCCTGGGGTCGTCGGTCGACAGCAGCCGCGCACCGAGATCGGAGCGGCCGATCCGTCCGCCGGCGTTGATTCGCGGCCCCAGGATGAAGCCCGCATGATTGCTCTTGGCCGGACCCGGCTCGGCGCCGGCCGCAGTCAGCAGCGCGCGCAGACCCGGATTGCGCCAGTCGCTCATCACCTTCAGCCCCAGGCCGGTCAGGGCGCGGTTGAAGCCGGTCAGTCCGGTGACGTCGCAGATGGCGCCAAGCGCCGCCAGGTCCAGCCACTGGCGAATGTCGGGCTCGGGCCTGTCGGCGAACAGGCCGCGCCTGCGCGCCTCGCGGTTCAGGGCGGCCAGAAGCACGAAGACCACGCCCGCCGCCGCCAGATTGCCCTGGCCCGAATTGCAGCCGGGCCGGTTGGGATTGACGACCGCCAAGGCGGTGGGCGGCTCGCTGCGCATCATATGGTGGTCGATGACGACGACGTTCAGGGCGATGGCGGCCGCATGGGCCAGGGCCTCGTTCGCGGCGGCGCCGCAGTCGACCGTGATCACCAGATCCGCGCCCGACGCTTTCAGGGTGTCGAAGGCCCTGGCGCTTGGGCCGTAGCCCTCGGTCAGGCGGTCGGGAACATAGATGGGCAGTTCATGCCCCATGGCCCGGAACCAGCGCACCAGCAGCGCCGCGCTGGAGGCGCCGTCCACATCGTAGTCGGCGAACACATGGACGCTGGCCCTGGCCTGAAGCGCATCGAGGATTGCCTCGACCGCCGCATCCATGTCCATGAAGCTGGACGGATCGGGAAAAAGGGCCCGCAGGGTCGGCGTCAGGAAGTCCGCGCCGTGTTCGGCCCGCACGCCGCGCGAAGCCAGGGCGCGGGCCAGCACCTCGTCCAGCCCCAATGCCTGCATATGGGCGCGCACGACCGCCGCATCGGCCGGCCTCTGTCGCCAGGCGCGGCCGGACAGGGATCGGGATACGCCCAGAAAGGCGTTCAGGGTCTTTGCGGCGCTGTCGTCAGCCATCGGCGCATCATCGGCGGATTCTGCCGCCAAGGCGACCGCCCGCAGGGATTTCACCGCGCCGGGCGGCAGTCGAGGGGCGGCGGCGCCTTGGCCCGGTCGCGCAGGCTCTGGGCGAAGGCTTCGATCTCGGCCTGGGTGCGGGCGGCGTCGGGCGACACGGGCGCGGCCGCGACCCTGGCGGTGATCTGGGCGGCGAGAGCCGCCGGATCGTTCAGGGTCCAGTCGATGCGGGCGATCTCGCCGGTCAGGGTCGCATTGTCGGCCTGAAGCCGCCGGGCGTCGGCCGCCACCTGACGCACATCCGGCAGGCCGGTCGGGGCGGCGGGGAAATCCTCCCAGCGGGGATAGTGGCGATTGGAGTCAACCAGTTCCTGCACGCGCGGCGCCAGCGGCGATGTCGCGTCGGTCCTGGCGGACAGACCGCCGGAGCAGGCGGCGAGCGCCCCCGTGATCGCGACTGCGGCGATCGGGGTCATCTTTTTCGAAATCGGCGCGTTCATTTCCCGGTCGGTCTTATGCCATCATGGGCCCGCGCGGAAGGGCGGATGAACCAGCCCGCGGCGCAGGAAGCGCGAAGGACGATCATGGCCAAGCCTCCCCCGCCCCCCAAAGATGCGACCCCTCAGCCGGCGCGCAAGGCCGGCCGCCCCACCTCCGCCAAGCCGCGCCCACCGCGTCAACCCAAACCGAAGCCACAGGCCGAGCCGGAAACTCCGCCGCCGGCCAATGAGCCGCAACCCGCCTTTCCGGGCGCGGAACAGGCGGCGCTGATCGAGACTCTGTCGCTCAACCTGGCCAGGGCGGCGATGATGGCCCAGGGCGCGATGGCCGAGGCCGCGCTGAGCCAGGCGGCGAAAAACCCGGACGGCTCGCCGGCGCTGACGCCCGATCCGTTCAACGTCGGCCCGGCCATGACATCGGTGATGACCAGCCTGGCCGCGCGTCCCGAAAAGCTGTTTCAGGCCCAGGCCGACCTGTTCGGCCGCTATATGGACCTGTGGAGCAGCACCGCGCGTCAGGCGGCGGGCGAGACGCCCGATCCCGCGCCGGCCGACAAGCGGTTCAAGGACCCGGCCTGGTCGGAAAACCCGATGTTCGACATGATGCGGCGGTCCTATCTGCTGACGTCGGACTGGATGAACGGGCTGGTCGCGGGGGTCGAGGACGTCGATCCGGCGGTGAAACGCCGCGCCCAGTTCTTCACCCGGCTGCTGACCGACGCCTTCTCGCCCTCGAACTTCCTGGCCTCGAACCCCGTGGCGCTGAAGGCCCTGGCCGAGACCAGCGGCGAATCCCTGGTCAAGGGGATGCAGAACTTCGCCGCCGATCTGGAACGGGGCGGCGGATCGCTGCGGATCAGCCAGGCCGATTACGGCAAGTTCGTCGTGGGCGAGAATGTCGCCACCGCGCCGGGCCAGGTCGTCTGGCGCGACGAACTGTTCGAACTGATTCAGTATGCGCCGACCGGCGAGACGCAGCACGAGATTCCGCTGCTGATCTTCCCGCCGTGGATCAACAAATTCTACATCATGGACCTGCAGCCCGCGAACTCGCTGATCCGCTGGCTGTCGGCGCAAGGGTTCACGGTGTTCGTCTGTTCCTGGGTGAACCCGGATCGCGACAAGGCCGGTTTCGGCTTCGACGACTATCTCGAAAAGGGCGTCTATCGCGCCGTCGAAAAGACGCTGGAGCAGGCCGGGACGAAACAGCTGAACGCCGTCGGCTACTGTATCGGCGGCACCCTGCTGGGCGCGGGGCTGGCCCATATGGCGGCCAAGGGGGACAACCGGATCGCCGCCGCCACCTTCTTCGCCGCCCAGCACGATTTCGCCGAGGCGGGCGACCTGCTGCTGTTCACCGACGAACACTGGATCGCCGAGATCGAGCGTCAGATGGATGCGGCGGGCGGCGTCCTGCCCGGTGCGGCGATGGCCGAGACGTTCAACGCCCTGCGCTCCAACGACCTGATCTGGTCCTTCTTCATCAGCAACTATCTGCTGGGCAAGGACCCGCCGGCCTTCGACCTGTTGTTCTGGAACGCGGACCAGACGCGGATGCCCAAGGCGCTGCACCTGGCCTATCTGCGCCAGATGTATGGGGCCAACGCCCTGGCCAGGGGCGAGTTCGAGATCGGCGGGCTGACGGCCGATCTGTCGAAGGTGAAAATCCCGCTGTATTTCCAGGCCAGCCGCGAGGACCATATCGCGCCGATGAACTCGGTCTATCGTTCGGCGCGGCTGTTCGGCGGCTCGGACGTGACCTTCACCCTGGCGGGATCGGGCCATATCGCCGGCGTCATCAACGCCCCGGCGGCGCGCAAATATCAGCACTGGACCAACCCCGCCCTGCCCGACACCCTGGCGGAATGGCAGGCGGGCGCCGAAGAACATCCCGGCAGTTGGTGGGAGCATTGGGCGGCGTGGCTGGCCATGCGGTCCGGCAAGTCGATCCCCGCGCGTGATCCGTCGAAGGGCCCGCTGAAGCCCATCGAGCCGGCGCCCGGCAGCTATGTGAAAGTGAAGTCTTGAACCGTATCGAACCGAACGCCCTTCTGGCGCTCAGCACGGGCGTCGCACTGGCGCTTCTGGTCATGACCGCCAACGTCTTCGGCGAGCCGGACAATACGCTGAAATACATCCTGTCGGCGGTGATCTGCGCCGGGGGCTTCGTGCTGCTGAACGGCCGGGTGGCGAGCATGATGAAGCGTCCGGCGGTCCAACCGATGATCCATGCGGATGCGCCGGGCACGGCCGTCTGGTCGGGACTGTTTCCGCTGATGATCATCGCCATGGCCTGCGCGCCAGTCTTTTTCGCCGGTCACGACTACGGCCTCCTGGTCATCATCGCCTCGGTCGTCTTCGGCGCGACAGTGGAGTCCGCAATCCGGGCGAACCGCTAGGCGGCCACGAACTTCAGCGCCAGACCGTTGTTGCAGAAGCGCAGGCCGGTCGGACGTGGACCGTCGGGGAAAACATGACCCTGATGCGCCAGGCAGCGGGCGCAGTGGTATTCGGTGCGCGGAACGCCGATGGCCAGATCGCGCTTCCTGCCGATGTTGGCGCCGAACACATCATAGAAGCTGGGCCAGCCGGTGTGGGAATCGAACTTCCATTCCGACCGGAACAGCGGCAGGTCGCAACCCTTGCAGACAAAGGCGCCGCGCGCGTGCTGATCGTTCAGAGGGCTGGAATAGGGGCGTTCGGTCGCCTCGTGCCGCATGACGCGCCAGGCGGCGTCGCCCAGGCGTCGTCGCCAGTCCGCATCCGACACCCGGCGATAGGGCGAGGCGGCGTAGGCCCCCTGCCCGGCTTGGGACGTTTCGGGCGAACAGGCGGAAAGGGCGAGCGCGCCGGCGCCCATCAGAAGGCCCCGGCGATGCAGGATCAGGGACTGGGTCATAGTCCCTGATACGACGGCCGACGCCGACTGGTTTCAACGGCTCAGATCAGGCCCGTCGTCTCGTCCAGACCCAGCATGATGTTCAGGTTCTGCACCGCCGCGCCCGAGGCGCCCTTGCCCAGATTGTCGAGCAGGGCGACCAAGCGCGCCTGTTCGCCGTTGCGATCGCCGAACACATGCAGCCGCAGGCGGTTGGTGCCGTTCAGGCCCTCGGGCTCGATGCCGGTCATGGCCTCGATCTCCTCCAGGTCCGCGACCTCGACGAAGCGCTGGCCGTCATAGGCCTCGACCAGGGCGCCGTGCAGCCGCTCGACTGAAGGCGTTTCCGGCAGCGCGCCCAGATGCAACGGAACCTCGACCAGCATCCCCTGGCGATAGGCGCCGACGGCGGGCGTGAACAGGACGTCGCGGCTCAGCCCCGTATGTTTGGTCATTTCGGGCACATGCTTGTGCTTCAGCGTCAGGCCATAGGCGCGATAGACGGTCGCAGCGCCCTCTCTGTTTTTGGGGGCCGCCTCGAACTCGGCGATCATGGCCTTGCCGCCGCCGGAATAGCCCGAGACCGCATTGACCGTGACGGGATAAGCGGCCGGAACCAGTCCCGCCTTTACCAGAGGCCGCATCAGGCCGATGAAGCCGGTCGGATAGCAGCCGGGGTTCGACACGAACTGGGAGCGGGCGATCAGGTCGCGCTGGCCAACATCCATTTCAGGAAAACCATAGGCCCAGCCCGGCGCGACGCGATAGGCGGTCGAGGCGTCGATCACCTTCACCGACGGGTTCTCGATCATGGCCACGGCTTCCCGCGCCGCATCGTCGGGCAGGCACAGGATCACGGCGTCGGCGCCGTTCAGGGCCTCTCGCCGCGCCTCCACATCGCGACGACGATCACCCAGCAGGACCAGTTCCAGATCCGGGCGCGCTTCCAGCCGCTCGCGAATCTCCAGCCCCGTGGTGCCGGCCTCGCCGTCGATGAAGATGGTGTGGGTCATGCCCGCCTCGTGAAAAAGAAAAAGGGCGCTCCGGTTTCCCGAAGCGCCCCAAATCCAAACCGCGTGAACGCGATCAGCGCTTCGAGAACTGGAAGCTGCGGCGGGCCTTGGCGCGGCCGTACTTCTTGCGCTCGACGACGCGGCTGTCGCGGGTCAGGAAGCCGTGCGGCTTCAGGACCTTGCGCAGTTCCGGTTCGAAGTGCGTCAGGGCGTGCGACAGGCCGTGGCGGATGGCGCCGGCCTGGCCCGACAGGCCCGAACCTTCGACGGTGCAGACGACGTCATACTGGGTGGCGCGGTCGGCGACGTTCAGCGGCTGGGCCACCATCATCTGCAGGACCGGACGGGCGAAATAGGCGGCCACGTCCTTGCCGTTCACGGTGATCTTGCCGGCGCCGGGCTTCACCCACACGCGGGCGATGGCGTTCTTGCGCTTGCCGGTCGAATAGGCGCGGCCCTGGGCGTCCAGCTTCTGGACATAGACGGGCGCGTCGTTCTCGGCCGAGGCCGACAGGCCCTTCAGGGCGTCGAAGCCGGTGGCGGTTTCGGTGTTGGTCACGTCGGTCATGCTCAGACGCTCCGGGTGTTCTTGGGCGACGCCGACTTGAAGTCGATCGTTTCCGGTTGCTGGGCTTCGTGGTCGTGCGCGGCGCCGGCGAACAGGCGCAGGTGCGTCATCTGCTTGCGGGCCAGAGGGCTTTCCTTGGGCAGCATGCGCTCGACGGCCTTTTCAAGGACGCGCTCGGGGAAGCGACCGCCCAGGACCTTTTCCGGGGTCGTCGACTTGACGCCGCCGGGGTGGCCGGTGTGGCGATAGTAGATCTTGTCGGTGTTCTTCTTGCCGGTGAACACCACCTTGTCGACGTTGGTGACGACGACATAGTCGCCGCAATCGACGTGCGGGGTGTAGTCGCCGCGGTGCTTGCCGCGCAGACGGTTGGCGATGAAAGTCGCGAGACGGCCCACGACGACGCCTTCGGCGTCGATGTGAATCCACTTCTTCTCGACCTCGGCCGGCTTCAACGAAGCCGTAGTGCTCTTCAGCATGAGGGGGTTCCTGGAGACGAAAATCGGGTTCGGCCCCCGAAGGAACCGAATGAAGGCGCGCTGATAGCGGAGGCGCGACGTGTCGTCAACGCGGCGGAAAAGTCACCTCGCGACACATCATATTGAAATCACAAGATATTTTATATACGGTATTAAAATACCTAGCTAAACGCCCTCTCAAGGCGCGTCACAGACGCACCGAACGCGGGCCGGACATGAAAATCCGGGGCTGTGCGCGCAGCACCAGCCACAGGTTCGCCGTCGCCACCGCCAGCACCACGGCGGCCCCGCCTTGGTGCAGCACGCCCAGCCAGACCGGCACGGCGTTGATCAGGGTGACGACGCCCAGCAGGGCCTGCGCCCAGATTACGCCGGCCAAGGTGAAGGCGCCCAAACCCATGCCCTCGGCCACGCGCCAGCGCCAGGCCTGGAAGGCGTAGATGCTGACGGCGAGCAGCAGGCCATAGGCGACCAGTCGGTGATTGAACTGGGTCAGGGCCTGATCGTGCAGCAAGACCCCTGCTCCAAGGCTCCAGTCGGCGGGCGGCAGCACCTGACCGTTCATCAGCGGCCAGTCGGTATAGACCAACCCGGCATGGCCGCCGGCGACCAGCGCGCCCAGCAGACATTGCAGGAAGACCAGACCCAGCAACAGACCGGCGCCCCGCGCCCAGCCGGCGGGCGGACGTCCGTGATCCTCGCCGTTCCAAGCCTCAAGCCCGGTCCAGATCAGGGCGGCGAACAGGACGAAGGCCAGACCCAGATGCGTGGCCAGCCGCTCGGGCGCGACGCTGACCCGCTCCGACAGGCCGCTGGACACCATCCACCATCCGATCAGACCCTGCAGCCCGCCCAGCGCCAGCAGCAGCACGCAACGCCAGATCAGCCGATCCGGCATGGCCCATTGGCGGAAGATCGAGCGCGGCGGCGTGACGCGGCACAAAAGAAAGAAGACCAGCGGCAGGGCGAACACCGCGCCGACCAGCCGCCCGATCAGCCGGTGCAGCCATTCCCACCAGAAGATGCCCTGGAACTCGCCCAGGCTCATGCCCGCATTGATCTGGGCGTACTGGGGGATTTGCTTGTATTTCTCGAACGCCTCGTTCCACTGGGCGGCGTTCAGCGGGGGGATGGCGCCCATAATGGGCTTCCATTCGGTGATCGACAGGCCCGATCCCGTCAGGCGCGTGATGCCGCCGATGACAACCATCAGGAAGACGATGGCCGCAGTGGCGAACAGCCACACGGCCACGGCGCGATTGCGATCTGGATTTCCGAAACGGTTCATTCGACGCCCGACGCTGACCCGGATATGCTGTCGCGCTCGACCATGACGAAATCGCGACTGTGGCGGTATGCCCCGCTCTGAGGCGAAGATCGAGTCGGATTGAGTTAACGGCGCTGAAGCCGCAGGAGATCAGGGTTGCCCTACGCCGATATCGTCGCCGCCATCGTCGGCGGATTGCTTCTGGCCTGGATCGCGGACCTGTCGACGGGGCGTCGTGGTTTCGGCGGGACCTCGCTGGTGTCCGGGGTCGGCCTGGCCTGCGGCTGGTTCCTGGCGGTGCGGGTGTTCGCGGTCGGCACGATGGACAGCTGGATCTGGGTGCCATGGAGCCTGGTCGGATCGGCCGTCTGCCTGATCGCCTTCTTCCTGTTCAGGAACAAGCGCTGATGCCGCCGCGCGCGCGTCGATTCGTCGCCGCCATCGGGGTGCTGGCCTTTCTGGTCTTCTGGGTCTGGGGGCTGATCGCGCTGCGCGGACTTCTGCCGCCCTCGGCCTGGATCGACTTCGCCTTCTTCGGCGTGGGCGGCACGGCCTGGGGCCTGCCTTTGATCCCGCTGCTGAAATGGGCCGAACGGGGTTGAGCCCCATTATGGCGATGGGGCCGCCCGAAAGGACGACCCCACCATCATCATTCTATTTTTCAAGAATGGTCGGAGCGACAGGATTCGAACCTGCGACCCCTTGACCCCCAGTCAAGTGCGCTACCAGGCTGCGCCACGCTCCGAAGGCGCTCCCTATAGACGGGCGACTCCGGGATCGCAAACGCTAAAACGACTTATCCACCTACTGCGCGAGAACGGCGTCCAGACGCGCCTTCGCCTGTTCGAGATCGGCCAGAAGGCGCTGCAAACCCGAGGCTTCGGATCGCATCGTTTCGGCGATCATGGGCGCCCGTTCATCCGCGACATCCTGAATCAGGTCGGCGGTTTCGGCGCCAACCAGTTTTTTCAGCCCCTGCTCCTTGTACAGGCGCTGGACGCCGCGAATGGTCAGGCCGTCGTCATGCAGCAGCCGTTTGACCGCCTTCAGCAACAGAACGTCCTGCGGCCGATAGAATCGACGCCCGCCGGCGCGTTTGACCGGCGCAACGAAGTCGAACTTGGTTTCCCAGAAGCGCAGCACATGCTGCGGCGCACCGACTTCCTCGGCCGCTTCGGAAATGCTGCGAAAGGCGCCGGGGCTCTTGGCCAACGGAATCAGGCCTCGACGACGGCGTCGTGAACCCGGCTTTTCATGATCTGGGACGCGCGGAAGCTGATGACCCGACGCGGATTGATGGCCGCCGGTTCCCCGGTCTTGGGGTTGCGTCCCATGCGGGCGCGCTTTTCGCGAACCTGAAAGACGCCGAAGCCCGACAGTTTCACCGTCTCGCCGCGTTCCAGCGATTCGACGATCAGCTCCAGCGTCCGTTCGACCAGGGCCGAACACTCCTGGCGCGACAGGCCGACCTCGTCATGGACCGCCTCGCACAAATCCGCGCGGGTCACAGTCTGTTGGCCTGCCATCATATCCCCCGCTCGCGCGATCCAGTCGGTGTCATAGGGCCGCAAAGGCCCCCAAAAATCAATGCCGCCGGGGCGACTTTAGAGTCTCAGAGCGCAGGCGCCCCAGGTCAGGCCCCCGCCCATGGCCTCCAGCAGCACCATGTCGCCCTTCTTGATCCGCCCATCCTTGATCGCGGCGTCCAGCGCTAGCGGAATCGAGGCGGCCGAGGTGTTGGCATGGATGGCCACGGTGGAGATCACCTTCTTCTCGTCCAGGCCCAGCCGGTCGCCCACGCCCTTGATGATGCGTTGATTGGCCTGGTGCGGCACGAACCAGTCCACGTCCGAAATCTGGATGTCGGCCGCCGCGCAGGCCGCGGTGATGCCCTCGGCGATGTTGACGACGGCGTGGCGGAAGACCTGATTGCCGGCCATGCGCAGATGGCCGACTGTTCCCGTCGTCGCCGGCCCGCCGTCGACATAAAGAAGGTCGGTCTTGGAGCCGTCGGCGCGCAGGGCGAAGCCCAGCATCCCCCGGTCGTCGGACGTCCCCTGCCCTTCGCCCGGCTCCAGCACGACCGCGCCGGCGCCGTCGCCGAACAGGACGCAGGTGGTCCGGTCGGTCCAGTCCATCAGCCGGGTCATCTCTTCGGCCCCGATCACCAGGGCGCATTTCGACAGGCCGCGCGCCACGAAACCGTCGGCGACGCTGAGCGCATAGACGAAGCCCGAACAGACGGCCTGAACGTCGAAGGCCACGCCCACGCCGGCGCCCAGCTTGCTCTGGACGATGGAGGCCACGGCCGGGAAGGTCATGTCCGGCGTCGTGGTCGCCACGATGATCAGATCGACGTCCGACGCCGCCTTGCCCGCGTCGGCCAGAGCCTTGCGGGCCGCCTCGACCGCCAGGTCGCTGGTCGGCTGGTCCTCGCGGGCCTTGTGGCGCTGCTTGATGCCGGTGCGTTCCTGAATCCATTCGTCGGAGGTGTCGACGATCTTGGCCAGATCGGCATTGGTGACGATCTGCTCCGGCAGGAAGGAGCCGACGCCGGTGACGACGCTGCGTGTGACGCTCACTGGACGGTATCTCCTACGGGGGCGGCGGCCTTGGCGTGATCGAACACGGCGTCCAGCTTGCCCAGATTGTCCCCCACCTTGCTCATATAGTCGCTGCGGGCCAGATCGACAGCGATGCGGATGGCGTTGCCGAAGCCCTTGGCGTCCGCTCCGCCGTGGCTCTTGACCACGATGCCGTTCAGACCCAGTAGCGGGCCGCCGTTGATGGTGCTGGGGTCGATCTTCTGGCGCATCTTCTTCAGCGCGGGCATGGCGATGGCGGCGCCCAGCTTGGACTGAAGGTTGGAGGTCAGGGCTTCCTTCAGCAGGGCCGAGATATAGCGGGCCGTGCCCTCGGCGGTCTTCAGGGCGATATTGCCGGTGAAACCGTCGGTGACGACCACGTCCACCGTGCCCTTGGCGATGTCGTCGCCCTCGACGAAGCCGTGATAGTTCAGGTCGAACGGCCCGTCGCGCAGGATGGCGTGGGCCTCCTTGACCTGTTCGTTGCCCTTCATGTCCTCGGAGCCGACATTCAGCAGACCGATGCTGGGGCGGGCGACGCCGCGCACCGCCGCCTGGAAGGCCTCGCCCATGATGGCGAACTCGACCAGTTGTTCCGCGTCGCTGCCGATGTTGGCGCCCACGTCCAGAACGGCCGTATGGCCCTTGAACGTCGGCCAGCTGGCGACGATGGCCGGCCGTTCCAGACCGGGCGCGGACATCCGCAGGATCAGCTTGGCGATGGCCATCAGGGCGCCGGTGTTGCCGGCCGAGACCACGCCGCCCGCCTCGCCCGTCTTCACGGATTCGATGGCGTTCCACAGGCTGGAACCCTTGCCGCGCCGCATGGCCTGGGCGGGCTTCTCGTCCATGGCCACCACCTTTTCGGTGTGGCGGATGTCAATGATGTCGGCAGGAAGGTCGCAGCGCGTCAGATGCGCCCGAATCTGGGTTTCGTCGCCATGCAGCAGGAACCGCACGCCCTCCCCGTCGTGCGCGGACAGATAGCTGCGGATGCCGGGAACGATGACGGAGGGCCCGTGATCGCCGCCCATGGCGTCAAGCGAGATCGTAACTGGGGTGGGCAAATGGACCTCGTGTGGCCGCGTCGTCTTGTCGCGCGACGCTTCGAATTGGGCGCTGGACGATAGCGCCGACGCCGGGGGATGCAACCACCCGGCCCCTACGTCAACCTCGGTCGCGTCTCAGGCCGGGTCTTCGCGATCCTTCAAGGCCTTCAGCGCGGCGAAGGGCGAAATCTCGGTGGGCTCTTCCGGCTGCACGAACGCCGCGCCCGGCTTGCGGGGGAACGGGTCCAGCGACAGCACCAGCTGTTCGACCGCATATTGGCCCAGGTCGATCTTGCCGTCCTCGATCAGGTCGGCGCCGTCCTCGTCCAGCGTGATCTCGATTTCGTCGGTCTCCTCGGCCGCCGCCTCGGCCAGCTGGATCGAGAAGCGTCGGTCCACATCGACCGGCAGCGGCTCCAGCGTCAGGCCGCAGGTTTGGACGGCGTGGGCGACGACGCGGCCCTTCATCGTCCATTCGCTGCTGGACGGCGTCGGCTTGATGTCCAGATCGACCACGAAGTCCTCAAGCCCCTGCAGATCCAGGGATCGGGCGATTCGCTGGCGGGTCTCGGCGTCCGGCTCCAGCCGTCGGCTCAGGCCGGCGCCGATCTGGTTGATGCGAACCACGTCGCTGAAAGGGGGCGTCATGCTCATCTCGTTCAAACCTCGGCCCACGCCGGCGTCGCCAGCACGGCCTTGAAATCCTGTCCGGCCAGCGCCGCTCGGCTGGCCAGGGCGTAATCCGCCAGGGCGGCGGCGTGTTCGGCCTGGGCGTCGGCATAGACGTTGCGGGCCATCGCCTCGGCCAGCACGGCGGCGTCCGCGCTCCGAAGCGGCGTCTCATAGGCGTTCATACGGCCGTAAACCGCCTCGCCCAGCTTGCGCATCTTCTTGCCGACCGACACGTCGCCCACCCCTTCCTCGCGCAGGGCGTGGTCCAGCGCCGAGACATAGACGTCGAACACCGCCTGGGCGGCGTCGCTGGCCTGAGCCGTATTTTCATCGCGCAACCGCAGCACCAGAAGCAGCACGTGAAGCGTATAGAGTTCGAATCGGGCGTCGATGCGGTCGGCGACGTGCAGGCGCGTGTAAAAAGCGGGATTGCGCGCCTGGGCCACGGCCCTGGCGTACAGATCGTCGCCGACGCGCGGCCCGGATCGGGGTTTGAACAGGTTTTTCAGCATGGGTTCCAACGGCCCCTTTTCCGCCGCGCCGTTGAACTAGGACGCAGGTCCGTCTAGGTCAAAGACCTTGTTCTCTCGCAGGCGCCCGACCATGTCCCGTTTCGTCCCGCTTCTCGCCGCCGTTTCGCTGGCTGGTTTCAGCGCCGCCTGCGCGCCCGTCATCGGCTCCAACGGCTTCCAGGCCATCGACGCCAAGCCCCAGGACGTGGTCGCCGGGACCGACACCAAGGAGACGGTGCTGGCCAAGCTGGGCTCGCCCTCGACCACCTCGACGTTCGAACCGAACCAGGTCTGGTACTACATCAGCCAGACAACCGAGAAATACACTTACAACCTGCCCAAGGTCTCCAGCCGCACGGTGACGGAAATCACCTTCGCGCCCGGCGGCGATCAGGTGACGGGCGTGCGGACCCTGGGTCTGACGGACGGCGAGAACATCGCCATGAACCGCAACGAAACCCCTACGCGCGGTCGCTCGCTGACCGTGCTGGAGCAGTTGCTGGGCAACGTCGGCCGCGGCCAGCTGCCGCGCACGGAAGACGACACTCCCGGCCAGCGTCGCCCCGACTAGGTTCGGCGCAGCCCGCACAAAAGAAAACGGCCCGGAGATCGCTCTCCGGGCCGTCGTCGTTTCAGGCGGGTGTCAGCCGACCGATCCGCTGGCCAGCACCGCCAGCAGAAGCAGGGCGACGATGTTGGTGATCTTGATCATCGGGTTCACCGCCGGCCCGGAGGTGTCCTTGTAGGGATCGCCGACCGTATCGCCGGTCACGGCGGCCTTGTGGGCCTCCGATCCCTTGCCGTGGACGACGCCGTTCTTGTCGGTGAAACCTTCCTCGATCACCTTCTTGGCGTTGTCCCAGGCCCCGCCGCCCGAGGTCATCGAGATGGCCACGAACAGGCCGGTCACGATCACCCCCATCAGCATGGCGCCCAGGGCGGCGAAGGCGTTGGCCTTGTCCGAAATGCCCAGAACCGCGACGAACAGGACGATGGGCGACAGCACGGGCAGCAGCGACGGCACGATCATCTCGCGAATCGCCGCCCTGGTCAGGATGTCGACCGCCCGCCCGTACTCCGGCTTGACCTGATAGGTCATAATGCCGGGGTTCTCGCGGAACTGGCGCCGCACCTCGGCGACGACCGATTCGGCCGCCCGCCCGACCGCCATCATCGACATGCCGCCGAACAGGAAGGGCAGCAGCCCTCCGAACAGCAGGCCGACCACGACATAGGGGTTGGTCAGGTCGAAAGCGACCGGCCCCATATTGGCGAAGAACGGATAGTCCGCAGGATTGGCCGAGAAATACTGCAGGTCCGACGTATAGGCCGCGAACAGGACCAGCGCCCCCAGGCCCGCCGATCCGATGGCGTAGCCCTTGGTCACGGCCTTGGTGGTGTTGCCCACCGCGTCCAGCGCATCGGTCGAATGCCGCACCTCGGCCGGCAGACCCGCCATTTCGGCGATGCCGCCCGCGTTGTCGGTGACGGGACCAAAGGCGTCCAGCGCCACGATCATCCCCGCGACGCCCAGCATGGTCGTGGTGGCGATGGCGATGCCGAACAGGCCGGCCAGTTGGAAGCTGACCACAATGCCGACGATGATGGTCAACGCCGGAAGGGCCGTGGCCTCCAGCGACACCGCCAACCCCTGGATGACATTGGTGCCGTGGCCGGAAACCGAGGCGTTGGCCACTGACCGCACAGGCCGGAAGCCAGAGCCGGTATAGTATTCCGTCACGACGACGATGGCCGCCGTCACCGCCAGCCCGACCATGCCGGACCAGAACAGTGCCATGGGCTGAATTTCCAGTCCGCCCGCCGTCATGATCGGCCCCGTCACCATCTGGTCGATGACCCACCAGACGGCGCCGATGGACAGGACGCCCGTGACGATCAGCCCCTGATACAGGGCGCCCATGATGTTGCGGCTCTTGCCCAGCCGCACGAAGAAACTGCCGACGATGGAGGTGACGACGCAGACCGCGCAGATCGCCAGCGGCAGGATCATCATCACGTCCACATAGGGCTGCCCCCGGAAGAAGATGGCGGCCAGCACCATGGTCGCCACCGTCGTCACCGCATAGGTTTCGAACAGGTCGGCGGCCATGCCGGCGCAGTCTCCGACGTTGTCGCCGACGTTGTCGGCGATGGTCGCGGCGTTCCTGGGATCGTCCTCGGGGATGCCCGCCTCGACCTTGCCCACCATGTCGCCGCCCACGTCGGCGCCCTTGGTGAAGATGCCGCCCCCCAGACGCGCGAAGATGGAGATCAGCGAGGCGCCGAAGCCCAGCGCCACCAGGCCGTCGATCACCTCGCGCCCGGTCGGCGCCAGCCCCAGATGCTGGGTCAGCACGATATAGTAGCCCGACACCCCGATCAGGGCGCCGCCCGCCACGAACATGCCGGTGATGGCGCCCGAACGGAACGCCAGGTCCAGCCCCTTGGCCAGACCCTCGGACGCGGCCTGCGCCGTGCGGACGTTGGCCCGCACCGAGATAAGCATTCCCGCATATCCGGCCGCGCCCGACAGCACGGCCCCGATCAGGAAGCCGACGGCGGCGTATACGCCGATCAGGAAATAGGCTGCGATCAGGATCACGATCCCGACCAGGCCGATGGTCAGATATTGCCGCTTCAGATAGGCCGAGGCGCCTTCCTGGATCGCGGCTGCGATCTCTCGCATCTTGTCGTTTCCGGTGCTCGCCTTCATCAGCACGGCGGTCTGAACGGCGCCGTAAAGCACCGCCAGAACGCCGGCCGCGAAGACCAGCGTGAGTGAGTTCGTCATTGGCGTTTCCATGCCCTTGCAAACAGGCGCGCAGGCCTTTGCGCGGTCGGGCGTTATCGCCTCTGTCCGCCTTCCGGTCCCCCCGCACGCGGCGAACGCGTCAGTGCGTTCTTTGGGATTTGCAGGGGGAGCGTGTCATGCGTTGGAAACTCGCGCAACGGGGGTCGCCAAACCGCGTCAGCGCGGCGCCTGCATCCCGGTGCGGCGGCGCGGCGATTGGCTGACCACCTCGACACGCCGGATGGAGCCGCGTCCCGTGATGCCGACCGAGGCCGAGACCAAGGCGGCGGACAGGGCGCGTTCGTCCAGACGGGTCCAGTCGCCGGGGACGGTGAAGGGCGTGCGGTGGGCGGCGCGGACCAGGGCGTCGCGGAAGAAGGCTTCCTTGGGCTTTATCTGCTCCATCGTCTTGCCCGCGCCCAGTTCCAGGCGAAGCGAGACGAAGACGTAGTTCCGCAGCCGTCCGCCCTCGATGACCGGCAGGCCCAGCCCAGCGATGCTCAGCGAGGGGGGCGCAGCGGGCGTGTTGCCGGACGCGGCGGCGGCGCGCGGCAGGGCGCCGGCAAGGGCGACGGTTCCGGCGGCGACCAGGGTTCTGCGATCCATGGCCGTTCGATTATCCGACGGGCGTTAGGATTCCCTTGCCGCCTCAGCCGTGAGTCCAGCCGCGCCGCGCCATTTCGACCGGCTGGCCGTCATGGATCGCGGTCAGGCCGCCGCCGGGCGTGACCTCCCCCACCCGCGTCAGCCGGACGAGGCGCTTTTCCGCCTCACGACGCAGGGCGTCCTCGTGGCGGGGATGGGCGGTGAAGGCGATCTCGTAGTCGTCCCCACCGCCGGCCAGATCTTCCAGCGACAGCTGGGCGTCGACGCGGTCGTCGAACCACGCCTGGGCGGCCGCCGACAGCGGCAGGACGTTCAGGTTCAGGGCGATCCCGACGCCGCTGGCGCGGGCGATGTGGCCCAGGTCGGCGGCCAGACCATCGGACACATCCACCGAGGCGGTGGCGAACTCGCGGATCGCCGGGGCGAAATCCAGGCGCGGCGTCGGCGTCCGGTAGTGGTCGACCAGGGCGGCGATCCTCACCTCGTCCAGCGACAGCTCTCCCCGCGCAGCTCTGAGACCCAGCAGACCGTCGCCGATCGCGCCGGTGACGAACACCAGATCGCCGACCTGCGCCCCCGCGCGCGACACCGCAGCCCCCGTCGGCGCCCACCCCAGCGCGGTCAGGCAGAAGCTGGCGGGCCCCGGCGTCCTGACGGTGTCGCCGCCCAGCAGGGCCACGCCGAAGCGGGCCTGATCCTCGGCCAGACCAGCGGCGAAGGCCTCGCGCTCGGGCCAGCCGCACCGTTCGGACCAGAAGCAGGACAGCAGATAGCCGAACGGTTCGGCGCCCTTGGCCGCCAGGTCCGACAGGTTCACCCGCAACAGCTTCCTGGCCACCGTATCCAGCGGGTCGTCGGGCAGGAAATGCACCCCCTCGACCATGGCGTCCTTGGTCAGGATCAGGTCATGGCCGGGCCGTGACGGCAGCACCGCCACATCGTCCGTCAGCCCCCTCGCCCACTCGGGATGGGCCAGGGGCTTCAGCAGCCTCTCGATCGTCTCGAACTCGCCCGCGACGTCGAGCGCCGGCATTATTTGCGCGTGTCTTTGGCCACGCCGTCCAGCGCGGCGTTGACGAAGCGCGCCTCGGCGTCGTCGAAGAAGGCCTTGGCCAGTTCGACATATTCGTCGATCACGACCTCGCGCGGCGTCTCCGGGTGTTTCATCAGCTCCCAGGCGCCCGAACGCAGCAGGGCGCGCAGGGTGGCGTCGATCCGCTCCAGCTTCCAGTTGGAGGCCAGGCGCGCCTTGACGGCGGCGTCGATGTCGCGCTGGCTTTCGATCACCCCGCGCACGATGTCGGCGAAATAGGCCTCATCGGCCTCGGCCAGAGCCTCGCCCTCGATGTCGCCGTCGAAACGGAAGTTGGAGAATTCGGTGATCACCGTCTCCACGCCCTCGCCCGCCAGCTCCATCTGATACAGAGCCTGGACGGCGGCGAGGCGCGACACGGTGCGGGCGCGACGCTGCTTGGACGTCAGATTGGGCTCGGCGCGCTGCCTTTCGGCTTCGGCGAGTTGTTCGAGGACGGCTTTTACGCTGTTCGGTTCGGTCATGCGCCGACGCCTACGCGCAATCGCTTCTTCAAGGCAATGAGGTCCAGACAGGCTTTCGCCGCCCCGCCCCCCTTATCCCCTTCCGAAAGTCGCGCCCGATACCAGGCCTGGTCCTCGTCCTCGGTCGTCAGGACGCCGTTGCCGATGGCCAGCCCCTTTACGCCCAGGGCCATTATGCCGGCCGCCGACTGGTCCGAGACGATCTCGAAATGATAGGTCTCGCCGCGAATGACCGTGCCCAGGGCGACATAGCCGTCATAGCGGGGCGCGGTCGGGAAGCGACCGGCCTCCTCGGCCATGGCGATGGCCGGCGGGATCTCCAGCGCGCCCGGCACGGTGACCACGTCGAAGTCGGCGCCGCGCGCTTTTAGCGTCTCCTTGGCGCCTTCCAGCAGGGCGTCGGCCAGGTCGTCGTAGAAACGGGCCTCGACGATCAGAATACGGGGGGCTTCGTTCACGCCTTGGTTTCTCCATCCATGTCGCGCCAGCCGACGATACGCAGGCCATAGCCCTCCAGCGCGGTCGGTTCGGGTCGCGTCGAACTCATCACGATCATGTCCCTGACGCCCAGGTCCAGCAGGATCTGCGCCCCCACGCCATAGGCGCGCAGCGACCGATCCACCGCCGCCGGCCGATCCGCGCCCGCCAGCCGCTCGGCCAGCGACGTCAGCGACGGGTCACGCAGGAAGACGACCACGCCCGACCCGTCATGGTCGGTGATCTGGCGCAGGGCGCTGGGCACATAGTCCTGACGCGCCTCGACATGGCCCAGCAGATCGCAGGCGAAATCGACCTGATGCATCCGCACCAGGGTCGGTCTGGACGGGTCGATGCGGCCCTTGACCAGAGCCACATGCTCGGCGCCCTCGATGGTGTTCTTGTACAGCATCAGGCGGAACGGGCCGCCGTGGACGCTGTCGAACGGGGTGTCCATGATCCGCTCGACGAACCGTTCGGTGCGACGGCGATAGGCGATCAGGTCGGCGATGGTGCCGATCTTCAGCCCATGCCTCTGGGCGAAGGCGATCAGGTCGGGCATCCGCGCCATCTCGCCGTCGTCCTTGATGATCTCGCAGATCACCCCGGCGGGCGTCAGGCCGGCCATGCGGCTGATGTCCACGGCCGCCTCGGTGTGGCCGGCGCGGACCAGGACCCCGCCGTCGCGCGCGACCAGGGGGAAGATGTGGCCCGGCGAGACGATGTCGTCCATGCCCTTGGACGCATCGGTCGCGACCTGAATGGTGCGCGAGCGGTCGGCGGCGGAAATGCCGGTGGTGACGCCTTCCTTCGCCTCGATGGAAACGGTGAAGGCGGTCTTCATGCTCTCACGATTGTCGGCGGCCATCGGCGGCAGACGCAGCTGCTGGGCCCGCTCGGCGGTCAGGGCCAGACAGACCAGACCGCGCGCCTGGCGGATCATGAAGTTGATCTGGTCCGGCGTGGCGAACTGGGCGGGGATGATGATGTCCCCCTCGTTCTCGCGGTCCTCGGCGTCCACCAGGATGTAGGGACGGCCGTTGCGGGCGTCCTCCAGAATGTCCTCGATCGGACTGATCGGGCTGTCGTTCATGTTCGCGGCCGGGACTTGCATCATGCCGTCTCCTGCCACCGCGCGAGGTAACGCGCCAGCATGTCGATCTCCAGATTGACCGGATCGCCGACTTTAAGCCCGCCCAGCGTCGTCACCTGCCAGGTGTGGGGGATGATGTTCAGCCAGAAGACCTGCCCCTCGACCGCGTTCACGGTCAGGGACACGCCGTCGACGGTGATCGAGCCCTTGGCGGCGATATAGCGATGCAGCGGGGCCGGCGCCTCGACCGCCACCCGGTGCGATCCGCCCTCGGGCGTGATGGAGACGATCCGCCCCAGCCCGTCGACATGACCCGAAACGACATGGCCGCCCATCTCGTCGCCCAGTTTCGCCGCCCGTTCCAGATTGACGCCGTCGCCGGCGGTCCAGGCGCCCAGGGTGGTTTTGGACAGGGTCTCGTTCGACACCTCGACCGCGAACCAGCCGGGGCCTTTTTCCGTCACCGTCAGGCAGCAACCTGCGTGGCTGATAGAGGCGCCCAGGTCGATGCCGGCGGTGTCCCAGGCCGTCGCGATCTCATAGCGGCGGTCGCGGTCGGTCTCGCGGACCTCGCGGACGCGGCCGATGTCGGTGACGATGCCGGTGAACATTTGGACGCTGGCCCCTTTCGGACCCGAAAAACACAGTCTGAATAGTCTGAAATCGACGGCGTCAGAGACGGACGTAGCGTTCCCACAGATCGTCGCCGACGGGCGCGACGCCCTGGCGACGGAACTTGGGGGCGTCAGACAGCTTTGCAAGGGCCAGGGCGGCGACGCAGGGCCGTCCCTCCCCGCCCAGCAGGATGGGCGCGCGGAACCATTCCAGCGCGTCGACGGCGCCTGCGCGCAGGAAGGAGGCCGCGACCTGCCCTCCGCCCTCGATCAGGACAGACCCCGCACCGGCGGCGGCCAGGGCCTTCAGGACCACGGCGACGGCGGGGCGGCCGTCCTCGACCTCGACCCGGCGCACGGTCGCGGCGCCCACGGCGTGAGGCTCGGCGGCGGTCAGGATCAGGGTGTTCTCGCCGGCCAGTTTCGCACTGGCGGGGGTGCGCAGCCGACTGTCCAGCACGACCCGCAGCGGCTGATCCACGGCCCGGCCCGGCAGACGGGCGGTCAGTTCCGGGTCGTCGTGCAGAACCGTCTCGACGCCGACCAGGATGGCGTCATGGGCGGCGCGCAGACGATGGCCCTCCAGCCGCGCCGCCTCGCCGGTGATCCACTGGCTCTCGCCCGAGGCCGTGGCGATCCGCCCGTCCAGCGAGGTCGCCAGTTTCAGCGTGACCCGCATCAGACCTTGCCGGTCGGCTCGTCCTGCGCCCCGTCGGCGAGCCCTTCCGCACCCAGGAATTTGGCGAAGTCGCCGGTGTGACGGAAGTCCTTGTAAACCGAGGCGTAACGGACATAGGCGACCTCATCCACGCCCTTCAGCGCTTTCATGATGAAGTCGCCGACCGTGCTGGACGGGATTTCCGTCTCGCCCAGGCTCTCCAGCTGACGCACGATGCGGTTGACCATCTGCTCGACCTGATCGGCCTGGACCGGGCGTTTACGAAGGGCCACGCCCAGCGACCGTTCCAGCTTGTCGCGGTCGAACGGGGTGCGTCGGCCGTTCCGCTTCAGGATGACCAGTTCGCGCAGCTGAACGCGCTCGAAGGTGGTGAAGCGCCCGTTGCAGTTGGGGCAGGACCGGCGGCGGCGAATGGCCGAGCCGTCGTCCGACGGCCGGCTATCCTTGACCTGAGTGTCCTGATGACCGCAAAAAGGGCACTTCATCAGCGACTTATCCGTAGATCGGGAAGCGGTGCGTCAACTCTCGCACCTGCGCCGCCACGCCCGCGACCACGGCCGGATCGGCCTCGTCGCCGCCGTTCATCGACGAGACGACGTCGGCGATCCAGTGACCGATCTGCTTGAATTCTTCCTCGCCGAAGCCGCGCGTGGTGCCCGCCGGCGTGCCCAGGCGGACGCCCGAGGTGACGGTGAACGGGGCGGTGTCGAACGGCACGCCGTTCTTGTTGCAGGTCATCAGCGCCTTTTCGAGCTCATGCTCGGTCGCCTTGCCGGTCACGCCCTTGGGCCGCAGATCGACCAGCATCAGGTGGCTGTCGGTGCCGCCCGAGACGATGGCCAGACCGCGCTCGACCAGAACGGCGGCCAGGGCCTGGGCGTTCTTGACCACCTGCTGGGCGTAGAGCTTGAACTCGGGCTTCAGCGCCTCGCCGAAGGCCACGGCCTTGCCGGCGATGACGTGTTCCAGCGGGCCGCCCTGCAGGCCGGGGAAGACGGCCGAATTGATCTTCTTGCCCAGGTCCGCGTCGTTGGACAGGATCATGCCGCCGCGCGGGCCGCGCAGGGTCTTGTGCGTCGTGGTGGTGACGACATGGGCGTGCGGGATCGGGTCGGGATAGGCGCCGCCCGCGACCAGGCCGGCATAGTGGGCCATGTCCACCATCAGATAGGCGCCCACGCTGTCGGCGATCTCGCGGAAGCGTTTGAAGTCGATATGACGGCTATAGGCCGAGGCGCCGGCCAGGATCAGCTTGGGCTTCTCGCGCTCGGCCATTTCGGCGACGTGGTCATAGTCGATCAGATGGGTGTCCTCGCGCACCTTGTAGGTGACGGGGCGGAACCATTTGCCCGACTGGTTGGCCGGAGAACCGTGCGTCAGGTGCCCGCCGCAGGCCAGGTCCATACCCAGGAAGGTGTCGCCCGGCTGCAGCAGGGTGAAGAAGACCGCCTGGTTGGCCTGGGCGCCCGAGTGCGGCTGGACGTTGGCGAAGGCCGCGCCGAACAGCGTCTTGGCCCGCTCGCGCGCCAGATCCTCGGTGACGTCCACGAACTCGCAGCCGCCGTAGTAACGGCGACCGGGATAGCCTTCGGCGTATTTGTTGGTCAGGACCGACCCTTGCGCGTCCAGCACCGCCTGGGAGACGATGTTCTCGGACGCGATCAATTCGATCTGTTCGCGCTGACGCCCCAGTTCGCCCTGAATGCCCTTGAAGACATCCGGATCGGCGTCGGCCAAGGTCTTGGTGAAATAGGCGTCGTGGGTGAAGGCCGTCACGCTGGAATCCCCGCAAATCAGAAGCTGGCCTATCTAGGCCTCAGCGGAAGGAACCACAATATCTTGTGGCGGCGTCCAAGATAGCTACTCAAAGATCGCCTGGCTGGAGGCGGGTAAACCTCACTGTATCACTCCGCTCCGCCCTTTTTGCGAACCTCGACACTACAGGGACGACAGCTCTTCCGGTCGATCAGAACAGCAGGCCCCTCGAATATGGCGAGCGACCCGTTGGGCAGATACTGCTGCACCCGCACGGACGAGCCCGCTTCGACGATCTCGAAACCAAGCTCTGGATCGAAGCGACGATAAGAATGCTCGGCCACAGCAGCCTTCGCCGTCGCGATATAGTCGCAGCGTTCAACCGATGGGCCAGTACACCCCGGCGCCGCATGATCCGCACCCGTTAGGAGCGCCAAGCCTGCCAATACGGCGAAGATCGAAAAAGCGCCCCATCCGAGAGGCCCAGGCCCGCTTGGCTGCAGCATAATCACCTCTCACACGGGCAGACAATCACTGTTCCGCGGGCGTGTCTATGTTCATTAGCCTGCCTCAAGGGCGCGCCGCAGCTAGATCGTTGACGCCTGGGGCGCCCGCCACTCGCGTCGAAGCGCGCCATAGATCACCATGTCGCACAGCCCCTTGTGGGTCGTTTCGTGCTCCCTCAGACAGCCCTCTCGAACAAGGCCGAGGCTCTCGGCCAAGGCGATGGATGCGGCATTCTCGGCGTCGATTTCCGCATAGACCCGCCGACGCTGCTCACGCTCGAAGAGATGGGACATCAAGGCGATCATACACTCCTTGGCTGCGCCGCGGCCCTGGTAGTCGATGACCGTGACATAGCCGACTTCGAACACCCCGTCGTCTCGACCGGGAAAGGCGACATATCGACCGGCGACGGCCCCTGTGGTTCGGTCCACGGCGATCCAGGTCCGGCCTGGCCATGTCGGATCGGTCAGCCAATCCGCCAGTTCCGCCTCGCTGCCAAAGGCGCCGCGCGACATGTAGAGACACTGGGCGTCGTCGGACAGGGTGGAAAACAGCGCTGCTGCATCCTGGCGAACCAGCTTGCGCATTTCGAAACGCGGCGTGTTGAGCGTGGGCGTGTCTTGCATCGTCCTGTTCCTAAGCGGACACCGTTGCACGCGCTATGTCGCCAGGGTACGCCGCAGCTTGGCGATCGCGATCCGCTCGACGGACTTGGGTTCGTTCGCCGGCCCCATGGCGCTGACCTCGCGGCCGGTGGCGACGTGGATGGCCGAGCATTTGACGTAGGGGCCGTTGCGAACGAACTCGACGATGACCTCGCCGAGGTCGTCGCCCGTCGTCATGCGGCGGCGGGACGGCGCGCCACGTTGCAGTGGGCGAACAGCGCGTCCATCGCCTGGACCAGATGGTCCATCATCTCGTCCGTATGGTTCGGCGACGGGGTGAAGCGCAGCCGCTCGGTCCCCTTGGGCACAGTCGGATAGTTGATCGGCTGAACATAGACGCCGTAGTCGTCCAGCAGCATGTCCGAGATCATCTTGCAGTGGATCGGATTGCCGACATGCACGGGCACGATGTGGCTCTCGCTCTCCATCACTGGAATGCCGGCGGCGGCGAAACGGGCCTTCAGCGTCGCGGCGCGTTCCTGATGTTTTTCACGCAGTTCCGGGTGGCTCTTCAGATGCCGCACCGAGGCCAGCGCCCCCGCCGTCAAGGCCGGCGGCAGGCTGGTGGTGAAGATGAAGCCCGAGGCCCAGCTGCGCACCGCGTCCACGATCACGGCGTCGGCGGCGATATAGCCGCCCATCACGCCGATGGCCTTGCCCAGGGTGCATTCGATGATGTCGATCTGGCCCAGCACGCCGTCGCGTTCGGCCACGCCCGCGCCGGTCGCGCCATACAGGCCTACGGCATGGACCTCGTCCAGATAGGTCATGGCGCCGTATTTCCGGGCCAGGGCGATGGTGCCGGCCAGATCGGCGATGTCGCCGTCCATCGAATAGACGCTTTCGAAAGCGATCAGCTTGGGCGCCTCGGCGGGCGCAGCGGCCAGCAGGGCCTCAAGATGCGCCAGATCGTTGTGCCTGAACACATGGCGCTCGCCGCCGCCATTGCGGATGCCGGCGATCATTGAGGCATGGTTCAGCGAATCGGAAAAGACGATCAGGCCCGGCAGGATCTTCTGAAGCGTCGACAGCGTGGCCTCGTTGCCGACATAGCCCGAGGTGAACAGCAGGGCCGCTTCCTTCTGGTGCCAGTCGGCCAGTTCGGCCTCCAGGTCCACCGCAGAGCGGGTCGTGCCGGAAATGTTGCGGGTGCCGCCCGCGCCGGCGCCCACGGCGTCGATCTCTTCATGCATGGCCGCCAGCACGGCGTCGTGCTGGCCCATGCCGAGATAGTCGTTGGAGCACCAGATGACGACGTCCTGCTGGGTTCCGTCCTCGCGACGACGCACGGCCAGCGGGAACTGGCCGCGCACGCGCTTGAGATCGGCGAAGACGCGATAGCGTCCTTCGCTGCGAACCTGCTCCACGGAGCGGCTGAAGGCGGCCTTGTAGTCGAACAACGCAGGGTCTTTCGCTTATGGCGACGGCTGAGCGTTTTCTGCTCTTCGAATGACGCCTTGTCCATGCGCGCGACATGGACAAAACGACCCAAACCCTTAATTGATAACAGTTCTCACTAAGCGCCGGATCAGCCCGGCTTGCGGAAGCGATAGACGAACTGGTCCGTGCGGCCGCGAATCTTCTCGTCGAAGACGTTCAGGCTGTGATCGTCGGCGGGATTGGCGACGGCGGTGCTTTCGCCCTCATAGACGAATCCGGCCGCCTCGACCTCGCGCTTCAGATAGTCGCCCTCGATCCGGTGCAGGGTCTGGACCGCCGATATGCCGGTCCCCGGCGCCGCCTGGTGGTCGATCAGGATGTAGCGACCGCCCGGCTTCAGGGCGGCGAAGGCGGCGGCGTTCATCCGGGCGACGTCGGTGTTGAAGCCGGGAATGTGGAAGTCGTGGTATTCCTGGCTCATGAAAATCATGTCCAGCGGTTCGGCGAAGGTCATGGAATCCAGTAGGCCGTTCACCCGCGTCACATTGGAATAGGCGGCGGCCAGGGCGTCCGCGCCCGCATTCTCGCGCGCCATCGTCCGCTCCGGCACGAAGGCATAGACCCGGCCTGTCGGGCCGACCACGTCGGAGAACAGGCGGGTGAAATAGCCGGCGCCGGGCCGGATGTCGGCGACCCTGTCGCCCGGTGCGACCTGGGCGAAGGCCAGGATCTCGGCCGGATGACGCAGCCCGTCACGCGCGACCTCTTCCGCCGGACGCTTCGGATCGGAAACCGCGTCGGCGTAAAGCGATGCGTAGGACGCCGCCGCCGTGGCGCCGCCGCCGGTCACGACCGTCCGAGAGCCGCCATCGGAGTCGATGATGATGCAGCCGGACAGGCCCGCTGCGAAAGCCACGACCGCCGCGCCGGCCGCCAAACGTCTGATCATCGTCGTCTCCCAGGAATTTGTCGCGATAGGCCCGTATTTCGCCGATCCGCGCAAGCGGCGATCACGGCCGAAACGATCCGACGCATCTCGCGATTTGCGCCGTCCGCCCTGCGGCGCTAGTCCCACGCCAGATTTTCCTAGGTCACGCCATGCTTCCGTATCAGCCCGCCCCCTTCCCGCTCGCCCGGCCGCGCCGCCTGCGCGCCAGCCCGTGGGTGCGCCGCCTGGTCGCCGAGACGACCCTCACGCCGGCCGACCTGATCTGGCCCCTGATCGTGCATGAAGGGGCCGAGGACCGCCTTCCCGTCGCCTCCATGCCCGGCGTCTTCCGCCTGTCGCCCAAGGCCGCGGCGGCGGCGGCCGTCGAGGCCCGCGACCTGGGTATTCCGATGATCGCCCTGTTCCCCAATGTCGACGGCGCGATCAAGGACGCGGTGGGCACGGGCGCGACCGACCCCGACGGCCTGATCCCCGAGGCGATCCGTGCCATCAAGGACGCAGCGCCCGAGATCGGCGTCATGACCGACGTGGCGCTGGACTGCTACACCGACCACGGCCACGACGGGGTGATGGAGGGCGACCGGATCGCCAACGACGCCTCGCTGGAGCGGCTGGCCGAACAGGCCTTCATCCACGCCCACGCCGGGGCCGACGTGGTGGCCCCCTCCGACATGATGGACGGCCGCATCCAGGCGGTGCGCGAGGCGCTGGAGGCCAACGGGTTCCAGGACACGCTGATCCTGTCCTATGCGGCCAAGTTCGCCTCGGCCTTCTATGGTCCCTATCGCGACGCCGTCGGCTCCTCGACCCTGCTGCGGGGCGACAAGAAGACCTATCAGATGGACTACGCCAACTCGGACGAGGCTTTGAAGGAGGTCGCGATGGACCTGTCGGAAGGCGCCGATGCGGTGATGGTCAAGCCGGGGATGCCCTATCTGGACATCGTGCGGCGTGTGTCCGAGACCTTCCGCGTGCCGACCTTCGCCTATCAGGTGTCGGGCGAATACGCGATGATGCAGGCCTCCATCGCCAATGGCTGGCTGGACCAGGACCGCGCCATCCTGGAGACCCTGCACGGGTTCAAACGCGCCGGATGCGCGGGCGTCCTGACCTATTTCGCCCCCCAGGCCGCGCGGTTGCTGGGGGCCTGAATGCCCACGGTTTTGCGGATCGGCCCGTATCGTTTCTACTTTTACAGTCATGAGCCGAACGAGCCGCCGCACGTCCACGTGGACCGGGACGACTGCACCGCAAAGTTCTGGTTGGCCGATACCGCAGTCGCGCAGAACATCGGCTTTTCCGCACGCGAGCTTCGCGTGCTACAATCCCACGTCGCGACCCACGCGGCCGCATTGTCGCAGGCTTGGCATGACTTCTTTGGCGCATAGGGATACGGCCGATATTCGCGTGAAGTCGGTGCAGGTCGACGATGAGCGCATCGTCGTCGAACTGATGGACGGTCGCGCGATCGCCGCGCCTGTCGCCTGGTATCCCAAATTGGCGAACGCGACGCCCGAACAGCGCGCCAATTGGCTCGTGGCTGGCGCCGGGCTGGGCATCCATTGGCCGGACATCGACGAAGACCTGAGCACCGAGGGCTTGCTTAGAGGCGCCCCGGCGCCGCGGCGAACAGCCGCCTGAACAAGCAGCGCTGCGTCTGTCAGCGCTGCAGTCGTGCGGTCAGGCTGGAGGTGTCCCAGCGGTTTCCGCCCATGCCCTGGACCTCGGCGTAGAACTGATCGACCAGGGCGGTCAGGGCCAGTTTGGCGCCGTTCGAGCGCGCCTCGTCCAGCACCAGCCCCAGATCCTTGCGCATCCAGTCGACGGCGAAGCCGAAGTCGAACTCGCCCTTGGCCGCCGTCTTCCAGCGATTGTCCATCTGCCAGCTTTGCGCCGCGCCCTTCGACACGGCCTCATAGGCGGCGTCGGTGTCGAGGCCCGCGACCTGGGCGAAATGCACCGCCTCGGCCAGGCCCTGAACCACGCCGGCGATGGCGATCTGGTTGACCATCTTGGTCAGCTGGCCGGACCCCGCCGGCCCCATGTGTTTGATCGCCTTGGAATAGGCGTTCAGCGCGGATTCCGCCCGGGCCAGAGCATCGGCGTCGCCGCCCGCCATGACGCTGAGCTGGCCGTTTTCGGCGCCGGCCTGTCCGCCCGACACGGGGGCGTCGATGAAATGGCGCCCCTGCCCCGTCGCCAGATCGGCCATCTCGCGCGCCAGCTTTGCCGAGGTCGTCGTGTGATCGACTACGACGGCGCCGGCGGCGAGATGCGGCAGGGCCTCGGTCACGACCACGCGCACGTCGTCGTCATTGCCGACGCACAGGATGAACAGTTCGACGCCCTGGGCCGCTTCGGCGACGGTCGCCGCCGCCCGTCCGCCGTTCGCGGCGGCCCAGGCCTCGGCCTTGGCCGTCGTGCGGTTGAAGCCGGTCACGTCGTGGCCTGCCTGGACCAGGTGACGCGCCATCGGGGCGCCCATGACGCCAAGGCCGGCGAAAGCGATCTTCATGTCAGGCTCCCTTGTGGTCCGCGACGGACTATTCCGCGTCGCCTCGCGGTTCAAGGTCAACGCCCGGTTAACCTTGACCAGACCAGAATGGGACACCACTCCTCGGGATGCGCATCCATGTCTGTGAGCGATCGTCCGATCCTCATCAAGAAGGTCAAGAAGGTCTCCGGCGGGGGCCACCATGGCGGCGCGTGGAAGGTGGCCTATGCGGACTTCGTGACCGCCATGATGGCCTTCTTCCTGCTGATGTGGCTGATCAACACGACCGACCCGGAGCAGAAGCGCGGCATCGCCGAATATTTCGCCCCGGCCAGCGTGTCGGAAACCACATCCGGCTCGGGCGGCATCCTGGGCGGCACGGCGCTGGGCGACGACGGCTCCAAGAGTTCCGGCTCGCAGTCGGTGCTGCAGGAACTGGCGCCCGAAGCGCCCGCGACGGATCAGAGCGGCGCCAGCGCCAACCTGTCCTCGGCCAGCGACGCCGCGCTTCAGGCCGAGATGCAGAAGCGCGAGGCGGCCGAGTTCGCCAGCGCCGCCGAATCTCTGCGTCAGGCGATGCAGTCGATGCCGGAACTGGCCGAACTGTCCAAACAGCTGATCGTGGACCAGACGCCCGAGGGACTGCGCATCCAACTGGTCGATCAGGAAGGCCGGTCGATGTTCGACAACAACGCCGCCCGCCCCAACGCCCGCGCCCAGGTGCTGTTGCGCGCGGTGTCCAAGGTCATCAACCAACTGCCCAACCGCATCTCCATAACCGGCCACACCAGCGCGACGGCCGGGTCCAACCGCGCCAGCGCGCCGGCGGACTGGAGCCTGTCTTCAGAACGGGCCAACGCCTCGCGTCTGGTGCTGCAATCGGCCGGGGTCGATCCCGACCGCATCTATTCCGTGGCGGGCAAGGCGGGGTCCGACCCCCTCTATCCCGACGACCCCAGCCTGGCCGGCAACCGGCGGATCGCCATCGTCCTGCTGCGCGAGGCGCCGGTCCTGCCCATGGACACCTCGCTGTGACCGGCCCGGCTGCAACGCCGACGCTTGCAGCCCGCGCGCGAATGACGGCAAATCGCGCCATGACCCCCGTGTCGCAAAATCGGCAAGATCGGATGCGGACCTGAGGCCGTGACCCAGCACGTTCCGACACGACAGCTTCGCTTCTTCATGACCTCGGTGGCGCCCTGCCCCTATCTGCCCGGCAAGACCGAGCGGAAGGTGTTCGCCAACCTGCCCTTTTCCGACGGCGCCCACGTCAATGACGAACTGACCCTGGCCGGGTTTCGGCGCAGCCAGAACATCGCCTATCGTCCGGCGTGCGAGGCCTGCGACGCCTGTGTTTCAGTGCGCCTGCCCGTGCCGGCCTTCGCCTTCAGCCGGTCGCAGCGCAAGGTGCTGGCCCGCAACGCCGACCTGTCGCGCAGCCTGGTGGAGGCCGAGGCCACGACCGAACAGTTCCAGCTCCTGCGCCGCTATCTGACCACCCGCCACCCGACCGGCGGCATGAGCGACATGGGCTGGCTGGACTATGTGGCGATGGTCGAGGACACGGCCGTCCGCACCCATCTGATCGAATACCGCCTGCCCTCGACCGACGGCGGGCCGGGCGATCTGGTCGCCGTGACCCTGACCGACCTGCTGAAGGACGGTCTGTCGATGGTGTACAGCTTCTACGACCCGACGATGGAGCGGCGCAGCCTGGGCCGGTTCGCCATCCTGGATCACATCCGCCAGGCCGCCATCGTGGGCCTGCCCTATGTCTATCTGGGCTATTGGGTCAGGGGCTCGGCCAAGATGGACTACAAGGCCGACTTCCGCCCTATGGAGATGCTGAGCAAGCTGGGCTGGGCGCCGTTGGAGGATAGGTTCGGCCGATAATCGTCATTCCGGGGCAGAACGTAGCGAAGAACCCGAAACCCAGGGCCGCATTTATCCTGTCAGACGCATTCAACGCCGACGCCAGCCTCCTGGGTTCCGGGTTCGTCCTTTGGACGCCCCGGAATGACGCTCCTTATCTGAACTTCCTCAAGCCGCGCGGCCCCTGACGACCGGCGCCAGCGCGTTTGCCCAGCCAGTCCTTCCAGTCGGGCCAGTTGCGGCGACGTCCGCCGCCGTCGGCCCATTCCGGCCCCTGTTCGGCGTTGAACACGGTCACATCGGCCAGACCGCCCTGCTTGAAGTTCTGCAGGCGCACGCCCTTGCCGCGTCCCATTTCGGGCAGTTCGGCCAGGGGGAATATCAGGGTCTTGATGTTCTCGCCGATGGTGGCGATGTGGTCGCCGTTGACCCGCAGCATGGCCAGCATCTCGCCGTTCAGAACCTGTTTGCCGCCGCGTTTCTGGGCCAGCGTGTCGTCTTCCGGCGCGATGAAGCCGTAACCCGCCTTGGACGCGATCAGCAGCTTGCCGCCCGGCTGGTGCGCCAGAACGGCGATGATCTCGGCCTTTTCGTCCAGATCGATCATCAGGCGCAGCGGCTCGCCGTGCCCACGCCCGGACGCCAGCTTGTCGGCCCCGATGGTGAAGATGCGGCCGTCCGAGGCCCCGACCAGCAGCTTGTCGGTCGTATAGGCCGGGACCAGATAGGCCAGCTGGTCGCCTTCCTTGAACTTCAGCTCCGACGGGTCCTCGACCTTGCCCTTGGCGGCGCGAATCCAGCCGCGTTCCGACAGGATGACGGTGATCGCCTCGCGCGGGATGAAGGCCTCGGGCGCGACGAAGGCCGAGGTGTCCACGGCGTCGGCGATGGTGGTCCGCCGCGGCGAGATCAGGGCCTTGCGAACGGCCTCCAGCTCCTTCGAAATCGCCTTCCACTGTTTGCCTTCCGACGAAGTCAGCGCCTTCAGTTGGGCCAGCTCTTCCGAAAGTTCGTTGAACTCCTTCTCGATCGTCATCTCTTCCAGACGCGCCAGTTGGCGCAGCCGGGTGTCGAGGATGAAGTCGGCCTGGACCTCGGTCAGGCCGAACCGTGCGATCAGGACCGCCTTGGGCTGTTCCTCCTCGCGGACGATGCGGATGACCTCGTCTAGGTTCAGGAAGACGATCCGCAGGCCTTCCAACAGGTGTAGCCGTTTCTCGACCCGCGCGATCCGCCATTGCGACCGGCGGTTCAGCACCTCGCGACGGTGATCCAGGAAGGCGCGCAGGCAGTCCTTCAGCCCCATGACGCGCGGCGTGCCGCTGGCGTCCAGCACGTTCATGTTGATCGGGAAGCGGACCTCCAGATCGGACAGTTTGAACAGGCTTTCCATCAGCATTTCAGGCTCGATGGTGCGGTTCTTGGGCTCAAGGATCAGGCGGATGTCTTCCGCCGACTCGTCGCGCACGTCGCCCAGCAGCGGGGCCTTCTTGTGCTCGATCAGATCGGCCAGGGCCTCGATCAGACGCGACTTCTGCACCTGATAGGGCATCTCGGTGACGATGATCCGCCACACGCCGCGCCCCAGATCCTCGGTCTCCCAGCGCGCCCGCAGACGCACCCCGCCCCGGCCCGTCTCATAGGCGTCCAGGATCGAGGCCGCGCCCTCGACCGACACGCCGCCGGTGGGGAAGTCCGGGCCGGGAACCAGTTGCACCAGTTCGGCCGTCGTCGCCTCGGGCTGCTCCAGCAACAGCTGACAGGCGTCGATCAGTTCGCCGACATTGTGAGGCGGGATCGAGGTGGCCATGCCGACCGCGATCCCGGACGAACCATTGGCCAGCAGGTTCGGGAAACCGGCCGGCAGGACGACCGGCTCCTCGTCCTGATCGTCATAGGTCGGGCGGAAATCGACGGCGTCCTGATCGATTCCGTCCAGCAGCAGGACGGCGGCGGGCGTCAGCTTGCACTCGGTATAGCGCATGGCCGCCGCGCTATCGCCGTCGATGTTGCCGAAGTTGCCCTGCCCGTCGACCAGCGGATAGCGCTGGGCGAAATCTTGGGCCAGGCGCACCAGCGCCTCATAGATCGAGGCGTCGCCGTGCGGGTGGTATCCGCCCATGACCTCGCCCACGACCTTGGCGCATTTGCGCGCCGCCGCCTGCGGGTTCAGCCGCATCTGGTGCATGGCGTACAGGATGCGGCGATGCACCGGCTTGAAGCCGTCGCGCACGTCCGGCAGGGCGCGGTTGGTGATGGTCGACAGGGCGTAGGCCAGATAGCGGCGGCTGAGCGCCGTCTCCATCGGCTCGTCGATGATGCGGCCGCCTTCCGGCGGCGGGGCGTGGATCGTCATGGCTCTGCGAATCGGGGATCGGAAGCTGGAAGTCTAGCCCGTCCCGGCGCAGTTTGCGGGGATAAGCGTGTCTCGGCGTAACCGATCGGCTCCGTCGTTCGTATCTGAAGACACAAACGCCACCGGGCCGCGCCATGATCCTGTTCCTGCTGTCCTATCTCGCCGGGGTTCTGACCATCGCCAGCCCCTGCATATTGCCCGTGTTGCCGTTCGTGTTCGCGCGCGTGGATCGGCCGTTCGTTCGCAACGGCCTGCCGCTGCTGGTCGGCATGGCCGTCACCTTCGCGGGCGTCGCCACCCTGGCGGCGCTGGGCGGCGGCTGGGCCGTTCAGGCCAATGCGGCGGGACGCTGGATCGCCCTTGCGGTCATGGCCATTCTCGGTCTCAGCCTGCTGTTTCCGGCCGTTGGGGACCGGCTGATGCGGCCGTTCGTGGCGGCGGGGTCCTGGCTGACCGACAGGGCCGAACGGCACGGCGGGGATCGGGGCGACGTGCGCGCCTCCCTGTTGCTTGGCGTGGCCACCGGCCTGTTGTGGGCGCCGTGCGCGGGGCCGATCCTGGGGGTCATCCTGACCGGCGCCGCCCTGCAGGGCGCGGGCGTCGGCACGACGGTTCTGCTGCTGGCCTATGCGGCGGGGGCGGCCACGTCCCTGGCCCTGGCCCTGCTGGTCGGGGGGCGGGTGTTCAAGGCGATGAAGGGCGCGCTGGGCGTCGGCGAATGGGTGCGGCGGGGCCTGGGCGTGCTGGTCCTGATCGGCGTCGTCGTGATCGGCCTGGGCGCCGACACCGGCCTGTTGACCCGTATTTCCGCCGCCAGCACCAGCCGGATCGAACAGGCCCTGTTGAGCGGCATCGGTCGCGGCGTGCCGACGAACGCGGCCCCGACCGATCTGGCCGACCTGCCCATCGAGGGCGTCATGCCGCCGCTGACCGGCGCCACGACCTGGATCAACACCCCGCCCCTGACGACCGAGCAGTTGCGCGGCAAGGTGGTGGTGGTCGATTTCTGGACCTATTCCTGCATCAACTGCATCCGCTCCATCCCCTACGTCCGGGCCTGGGCCGAGAAGTACAGGGATCAGGGGCTGGTCGTGATCGGCGTCCATACGCCCGAGTTCGCCTTCGAGAAGTCCGAGGCCAATGTGCGCCAGAACATCCAGCGGCTGGGCATCGCCTATCCGGTCGCGATGGACAACGACTTCGCCATCTGGCGCGCGTTCAGGAACCAGTACTGGCCCGCCCACTATTTCATCGACGCCGAGGGCCGGATTCGCCACCACCACTTCGGCGAGGGCGATTACGCCGGGTCCGAGCGGGTCATCCAGCAACTGTTGAAGGAGGCGGGCGCCGCGAACGTGGCGGGAGGCGTCGTCAGGGTTCAGGCCAGCGGCGCCGAGGCCGCCGCCGACATGGGCCAGGTCGCCTCGCCCGAAACCTATGTCGGCTACGCCCGCGCCGAGAACTTCCGCTCGCCCGGCGGTCTGGCCGGCGACAGCCTCAAGACCTATGCGGGCGCGCCGCTGCGGCTGAACGACTGGAGCCTGACGGGCGACTGGCGGGTCACGCGCGAACACGCCGATCTGCAGAAGGCCGGCGGCCGCGTCGCCTTCCGGTTCAAGGCGCGCGACCTGCATCTGGTCATGGGGCCCAGCCAGACGGGCGCCGCGCCGCGCTTCCGCGTCACCCTGGACGGTGCAGCGCCGGGCGCGGACGCCGGGTCGGACATCGACGCGCAGGGGATAGGCCGTATTCAAGGCGAAAGGCTTTATCAGCTGATCCGCCAGACGGGGCCGGTGCGCGAACGCACGTTCGAGATCGAGTTCCTGGACCCCGGCGCCCAGGTCTTCGCCTTCACCTTCGGCTAGAGCCGGCCGGCCTCGGCCAGCTTGTCCAGCATCCAGACGCGGGCGGGCGGCAGGGGCCGGTTTTGGGGGTGGAAGACGAACTGCTCCAGAAAATGGCCAGTCAGGTCGAACCCGGCCCGAACATCGCCCGCGACCAGACCGGCCTGGGCGCCCAGCATGAAGGGCGGCAGGGTCAGCATCTTGTCGGCATAGGGGGCGCCGGCCGCGCGGCTGACCGCCCGTCCTGTGCGCGGACTGACATAGATCAGGTCGTCCGCCGTGCCCGTCGCCGCGCATTTCGACAGGTCCAGACCAAAGCCCAGGTCTTCCAGCAGCCCGGCCTCGAACCGCACGAAGATCGCCGGCCACACGTCCGGCAGGGCGAAGGCCGCCATCAGCGCCTCGAACGCCAGAAAGACGCCGGGATGCGGCTCCCGCTCCGGCAAGGCCCCTTGCGCCACCCCGGCCGCCGCCGCAAGCCCGGTCAGGGCCAGGGCGTCGTCGAACAGGGCGCTGGGCCCCTCGCCCATCGGCTCCAGCCGCGCGGCGCCCAGATGATCCGACGTCCGCGCCCGATAGTCCGCCACGACCCGCGCCCCGGCCTGCAAAAAGGGGCGCATCTTGCGCGACGCCCCGCCCGCCACATAGGCCGAACGCCGCCCGTGGCCTTCGGTCAGCAGATCGACGACCGCGCCCGTGTCGCCATGCGCCCGCGCCGACAGAACAAAGGCCTCTTCGTGGAAATCCATCGCCACGGCTTAGCGCGACGCCGCGAAGTTGGCCATACGTTCCGCCTCAATGGGCGGGTCCCGGCTCGCCCTTGATCGCGGCCACGACCGCATCGGCCTTGTCGTTGGGCACAGCGAAACTGAGGACATATTGTTCGATCTTCCAGCCGTCGTCGGTCAGACGCATGACGCCCGAACCGCGCGTCTCGCCATAGGAGGCGCTGGCCAGCTTTTCCTCGAACCAGGCGATGCAGCGGCAGTCAATCGGGGCGATGGTGATGGTCCGGGATGTCGCGGGGAACGACCAGGCGCTGTCCTTTTTGAACCACGGCTCGGCGAAGGCGCGGAACTGCGCCATCGTCCAGTGTTCGCCGGCGTCCGTGCCGACGAAGCGCGCATCGGGGGCGAACAGGCTGAAATAGGTCGCCTCGTCGGCCGTGGACGACGCCTGATTCAACCGATCCAGAACCGAGGCGACCTGCGCCTCTGCTGTCTGGGCGGCGGTCGCGGATTGCGACAGGGCCAGGGCGGCGATCAGGGCGGTCAGCATGGCGATCTTCCTTCGATGATCGGGAATGGTGAAGCCGAGGCCGCCCTGTCGCAAGCCGCAATCGCGCGCCTAGTCCGCGCTTTCCGGCACGGGATAGGTTTCGGGTTTCAGCACCTTGGCCAGGGCCAGCATATTGCGCGCGGCGTTGCGGCCCACGCGGTCGGCGTAGTCGTGCCCCTGATCCGTCTCGACATAGTCCGGCCCCGGTCCCGGCCCCAGATGCCAGTAGGTCCAGCTTTGTCCCGGCATGGTGAAGCCCATGTCGATCAGGGCCTGGGACACGGTGGCGACGATGTGATGCGCGCCGTCCTCGTTGCCGGTGATGACGATGCCGCCCACCTTGCCGAAGGCGACGGGCCGGCCGCTGTCGTCCGTTTCCTCGAACAGGGCGTCCATCCGCTCCAGCGCGCGCATGCAGACGCTGGACATCTGGCCTACCCAGGTCGGCGTGGCGAAGATCACGATATTGGCCGCCATGATCCTTTCATGCACCGAGGGCCAGTCGTCGCCCTGGCCCTGATCGGTCTTCACGCCGGGTTTGATGTTCAGATCGACCAGGCGGACGATCTCCGTCTCGGCGCCGCCCTTCTTCAGTTCGTCGATGACCACATTGGCCAGGGCTTGGGTGCTGGACGTCTCGGGAGACGGCTTCAGCGTGCAGTTCAGAATCAGGGCTTTCATCGGCGGGTCCTTTCATGGGTCTCCCGCTAACCGATGGCCGCACCCCGCGTTCCCGCCTTGATCGAGATCATGGACGAACGGCCTCGCCTCGACCAAGGTCGAATGGATCACCGCCGTCGGCCCGCCTAGCACCGGGTCGCCCCAGGCCCTCCCCGGCCGCAGACCCAAGTCCTCCATGTCATCGCGTATCCGCAGCCAGGCCCTGAAATCCAAGGTCATGTCTGCCCACGACGCCGCCGCCCTGATCCCCGCCGGCTCCACCGTCGGCATGAGCGGCTTCACCGGCTCGGGCTATCCCAAGGCCGTGCCGCCCCAGCTGGCGCAGCGGATCGAAGACGCCCACGCCGCCGGCGACGCCTTTCGCCTGAACCTGTGGACCGGCGCCTCGACGGGGCCGGAACTGGACGGCGCCCTGGCCAAGGCCGACGGGATCGAACTGCGCCTGCCCTACAACTCCGACCCCATCGCGCGCGACAAGATCAACTCGGGCCAGATGGACTATCTGGACATGCACCTCAGCCAGCTGGCCCCGGCCGTGTGGCAGGGCGTGCTGGGACCGCTGGATACGGCGGTGATCGAGGTGTCGGCCGTCAACGAGGACGGCTCGCTGGTCCCGTCCTCCTCCATCGGCAACAACAAGACCTGGCTGGACCGCGCCGACTGCGTGATCCTGGAGGTCAACCGCTGGCAGAATGCGGCGCTGGAAGGGATGCACGACGTCTATTACGGCACGGCCCTGCCGCCGAACCGCGTGCCCATTCCCCTGACCCGGCCCGACCAGCTGATCGGCCAGCCCAGCCTGCGTTGCGACCCCGACAAGATCGTCGCCATCGTCGAGACCGATGCGCCGGACCGCAACCTGCCCTTCGCCGCGCCCGACGCCACGGCCCGCGCCATCGCCGGACATCTTATCGAATTCCTGAAGCACGAGGTGAAGGTCGGCCGCCTGCCCGCCGGCCTGCTGCCGCTGCAATCGGGCGTCGGCAATGTCGCCAATGCGGTTCTGGCCGGCCTGATGGACAGTCCATTCGAACGGATGGCCGCCTATACCGAGGTCATCCAGGACGGAATGCTGGACCTGCTGGACGCGGGCAAGCTGACTGTCGCCTCGGCGACCGCCTTTTCGCTCAGCCCCGAGGCGGCGGCGGACCTGAACGGCCGGATGGCCCAGTTCCGGGGCAAGATCATCCTGCGCCCGCAGGAAATCTCGAACCACCCGGAGCTGATCCGCCGTCTGGGCTGCATCGCCATGAACGGCCTGATCGAGGCCGACATCTACGGCAACGTCAACTCGACCCAGGTGATGGGGTCGCGCATCCAGAACGGCATCGGCGGATCGGGCGATTTCGCGCGCAACGCCTTCATCTCGTGCTTCGTCACGCCCTCGACGGCCAAGGGCGGCAAGATTTCCGCCATCGTGCCGATGGCCAGCCACGTCGATCACATCACCCAGGACGTGCAGGTTCTGGTCACGGAACAGGGTCTGGCCGATCTGCGCGGCCTGTCGCCGAAGCAGCGCGCCCGGGTCATCATCGCCAACTGCGCCCACCCCGATTATCGCGACGCCCTGGTCGACTACTACACCCGGGCGCTGAAGGGGTCATACGGCCTGCAATCGCCGCATCTGTTGGACGAGGCCCTGTCCTGGCACCAGCGCTTCATCGAAACGGGGTCGATGAAGCCGGCCTAGCGCGCCAGGGTCGTGGGGAAGTCGCGCCCCAGGGCCTCGGCCATTCCCTGTTCGGCGATCAGGAACACCTGGTCGCGCAGATGATAGTTGTTGGACAGGACGATCACGGTCACGTCCTGATCCGGCTGATAGAGCATCAGGTTGCGGAACCCGCCCCAGCTGCCGGTGTGATAGATCTGGCGGTCCTGGAAACTGGGCCGGACCTGATCCCCCAGGCGGTTCGAGAAGACGCCATAGCCCCAGTCGCGGCGCGGATGGCCCCGCTCGTCCGGCGTGTCCGCGGGCGCGTGATCGGCCAGCATCTGCTGATAGCTGGCGGGTTTCAGTAGCGATCCGCGATGCAGCGCCCTTTGCCAGACCAAGAGGTCGTCCAGCGTCGAATAGACGGCCCCCGCCCCCGCCACGATAGAGGTGTTGGCGTTCGGCTGGGCCGCCAGACCGCCGGGGAAGTTGGCGTAACCCATGATGACGCCGTGATCGCCGCCGTCCAGATCGAGCCCCGTCTCCCTCATGCCCAGCGGCCTGAAGAAGGTGTCGCGCATATAGGTCTGGAACGGCTTGCCGCTGGCCTTTTCCACGACGGCGGCGGCCAGATTGAAGGCGGCGTTGTCATATCGGACCTTGGTTCCCGGCGCGAACTGCAGGCCGAACCGCTTCGAATCCTCGGTCAGTTCGTCCAGCGTGGCGGGCGTCGTCCGTCGCATGCCCCAGCCCGGCCGCGCCATCAGGTCGGGAATGCCCGAGGTGTGCGACAACAGATGACCGATGCGGATGTCCCGCCACGCCGCCGGGCAAGGCTGTATCCATTTGCAGACGGGATCGGAGACGTTCAGCTTTCCATCGTCCTGAAGCTTCAGGATCGCCGTGGCGGTGAACTGTTTGGAGATGGAGGCCAGGCGGAACCGCGAGTCCAGCTTTAGCGGCTGATCGCGCTCGTAGTTCGCCTTGCCATAGACCTGGCGGAACAGGACCTTGTCGCCCTTGGCCACCAGGACGGCGCCCATGAACCGGCCGGCCGCCGCCTCGACGTCCAGACGCGCGGCCAGTTGCGGCAGATCCTCGACGACCACGACCGGCGGACGCGGCGGGGCGTCCGACCGTTCGGCGATCAGGTCTGCATCGCTTTTCGGGGCGACGGCCGTGGTGACGCCCGCCCAGACGGCGCCGCCGACGATCAGCGCCCCAAGGACGCCCAGAACGAGCCGGGGATGCCCCCCGGCGGTACGCGGCACTTCAAACACAGGAACTCAGACGTCGAAATCCAGGCCGAACTGGGCATAGAGGGCGCGACTGTCCTGCCATTTCGGATCGACCTTGACGGTCAGGAACAGGTGGACTTGGCGGCCCAGGATTTCGTTCAGCTCCTCGCGCGCCTTCTGACCGATCCATTTCAGGGTCTGGCCGCCCTTGCCCAGCACGATGGGGCGTTGGCTCTCGCGCTCGACATAGATGGTCTGCTCGATGCGGGCCGAACCGTCTGCGCGATCCTCGAAACTGGTCGTCTCGACCGCCGCCGAATAGGGCAGTTCCTCGTGGACGCGCAGATAGACCTTCTCGCGCGTGATCTCGGCGGCCAGAACCCGCACCGGCACGTCGGCAGCCTGATCTTCTGGATACAGCCACGGTCCCTCGGGCATGGACCGGGCCAGACGCTGCTTCAGATCGTCCACCCCGTCGCCATTGGCGGCCGAGATCATATAGACCTCCTCATAGACGCCGCTTTCAAACAGCTTTTGCGACAGGGCCAACAGGGTGTCGCGACGCATGCCGTCAATCTTGTTCAGCGCCAGGATGACCTTGGTTCCGGTCGCCTGAAGATTGGCGATGATGGTCTCGGTGTCCTCGGCCGAGCGGCGGTCGGCGGCCGTGCCGTCCCGCCCCTCGGAATCGATGTGCGACTGGGCGTCGATCAGATGGACCACCACATCGGCGTCCTCGGCCCCGCCCCAGGCCGAGGCGACCATGGCCCGGTCCAGACGGCGGCGCGGGGTGAAGATGCCGGGCGTGTCCACCAGAACGATCTGGGCGTCGCCCTCCATGGCGATGCCCCGCACCGGAAAGCGCGTGGTCTGCACCTTCTGGGTGACGATGGAGACCTTGGACCCGGTCAGCCGGTTGACCAGCGTGGACTTGCCGGCGTTCGGGGCGCCGATGATGGCGGCGAAGCCCGCGCGCTGGTTTTCAATATAGGTCAAATGACGCCTTCACGTTTGAGCAGGGCCGTCGCGGCCGCCTTCTCCGCCTCCTGACGCGAACGCCCTTGCGCGGTCAAGGGCCGCACGTCCTGCACAGAAACTTCGACGGTGAATGTCGGCGCATGATCCGAACCCGTCCGATCCGCCACGCGATAGGTCGGCAGCGGCCGTCCCTGCCCCTGCGCCCACTCCTGCAGGGCCGACTTGGGATTGGTCACGGTGCGCGAGGGCGGCGCCGAAAGCTCTTCGGCCCAGGCTTGCCGGAAGAAGGCCCGCGCCGCATCCAGACCGCCGTCCAGATAGACCGCCGCCAGCAGCGCCTCGACCGCATCGGCGATGACGCCCGCCTTGCGACGCCCGCCGGTCTTGGTCTCGCCGGGCGACAGCCGGAGCGCGGGGCCGACGCCTAGCGCCTCGCCCACGCGCGCGCAGGCGCTCTTGTCGACCAGGGCGTGCAGGCTGGACGACAACTGCCCCTCGTCGGCGGTGGGAAAGTCGCTGGACAGCCGTTCGGCCACCAGCAGCCCCAGCACCCGGTCGCCCAGGAACTCCAGCCGCTCGTTGTCGCGCGGGCCGTGAACGCCGGCCGGCGCCCCCTCGCCCACGCTGGCGTGGGTCAGGGCGCGTTCCAGCAGCGCCTTGTCCTTGAACGGATGACCGATCCGCCGCTCAAGCGCGGCGACGGCCTCAGCCCGCAGATTAGCCATCAGTGCAGGACGTTGAAGAACCGGTCCAGACGCACGTTGAACCAGCTGGCCGGGTTCCACAGCGACGAGCCGGGCTTCCACGAGAACAGGATGATCTGCGCCTTGCCGACCAGATTTTCGGCCGGGACCATGCCCACGCCGCTGGACTGTTCGACGCGGCTGTCGATGGAGTTGTCACGGTTGTCGCCCATCATGAAGTAATGGCCGGCCGGCACCTCATAGACGGGCGTGTCGTCCAGATCGTTTCCGGGGCCGAAGTCCTGGGTCATGAAGCTCTTGCCCTCGGGCAGGGTCTCGCGGACCTCCGTGACCGGACGCGGACCGAAGATGTCCTCGATCTCGGTGCGGCTGACGATCACGTCCTGAACCGGCTTGTCGTTGATATACAGCTTGTTGGCGATCATCTGGATGCGGTCGCCGGGCAGGCCGATCACGCGCTTGATGAAGTCGGTCTTGTTGTCGCGCGGCAGTTTGAACACCACGATGTCGCCGCGCTTGGGCGCCGATCCCATGATCCGGCCGTCGAACAGCGGCGGGCTGAACGGGATCGAGTGTTTCGAGAAGCCGTAGGACCATTTCGACACGACGATATAGTCGCCCTCGTACAGGTTCGGCTCCATCGAGGCGGACGGAATGGTGAAGGGCTGGAACAGGAAGATCCGCAGCACCATGGCGATCAGCAGGGCGAAGACGATGGTCTTGACGATCTCGCCCGTCTCGCCGGCCGCCGACGTCTTGGCGCGTCCACCGGGCGTGTTGGCATAGACCTTCTGGTTCGCCGTCGTCGGTTCCTGAACCGACTTGACCGGGGCGTCGGCTTCCGACGCCGCAAACCGTTGCTCGGGAGTGGCGTCGCGCTCGGCGTCGTCGGGCTTTTGGTCTTCGCTCATGCGATCAGGCATCCTCGCCGCGTCCGCGCGGTCATCGCGCACGCCTATAACCTGATTACGACTGCGGCAAGGCTTCGATCACCACGAAAGCCAGCGCATAGGGGTGTTCGTCGCTCAGCGTGAGGTGGATTTTCGCCGTATGTCCGGGCGGCGTCAGGCGCGCCAGATGCTCGGCCGCATGGCCCGTCAGCTTCAGGGTCGGCTGGCCGGACGGCAGGTTCACCACCCCCATGTCGCGCCAATAGACATCGGCTCGCATTCCGGTGCCCAACGCCTTGGCGCAGGCCTCCTTGGCCGCGAACCGCTTGGCGTAGCTCCAGGCCGGGTCGGGTTTACGGTCCGATCGCGCGCGCTCCAGATCGGTGAAGCAACGCTGCTTGAACCGTTCGCCGAACCGATCCAGCGACATCTGGATGCGGCGGATGTCGGACAGGTCCGCGCCGACCCCGATGATCATGCCGCGTCCATCGCCGCGCGCATCCGGCGGATGGCGGCGTCCAGGCCGATGAAGATCGATTCGCCGATCAGGAAATGGCCGATGTTCAGTTCGCGGACTTCGGGGATGGCCAGCATCTTCGGCGCCGTGTCGTAATCCAGCCCGTGACCGGCATGGACCTCCAGCCCCAGGATGTCGGCCTGGGCGGCGGCGGCGGCCAGGCGTTCGAACTCGACCTCGCGCTCGCCGGGATCGGTCAGATGGCAGTAGCGGCCGGTATGGAACTCCACCACCTGGGCGCCGACGGCGGCGGCGGCCTCGACCTGGGCCTCCGCTGGCTCGATGAACAGCGAGACGCGCACGCCGGCTTGGGCCAGCGCCTTCACGACCGGCGCGATCCGCGCCTCATGACCGGCGACGGCCAGCCCTCCCTCGGTCGTCACCTCCTCGCGCCGTTCGGGCACCAGACAGGCGGCGTGCGGCCGATGCCGCAGGGCGATGGCCAGCATCTCCTCCGTCACCGCCATCTCAAGGTTCAGCGGCTTGCCCGCACGCGCGCACAGGGCGCTCAGCACGTCGATGTCGGCGTCGGTGATATGGCGGCGATCTTCGCGCAGATGGGCGGTGATGCCGTCCGCGCCGGCGGCCAGCGCCGCCTCGGCCGCACGGGCCGGATCGGGATGCGCCCCGCCGCGCGCGTTCCGCACCGTGGCGACGTGGTCGATGTTGACGCCGAGGCGAACCCGTTGGGTCATATCAACTCCCGCTCATCCCGGCGAAAGCCGGGACCCAGTTCTTTCGCATCACCGTGCGTTGGACAACAGCCTGCGACTTACGGTTCCACTCGTCGCCCAAAGCGCTGGGTCCCGGCTTTCGCCGGGATGAGCGGAGGGAAAGGTTCACTTCGCCAACCGCCGACTGCCGGGATCTTCGACCGGAAGCGCCGCCAGTTCCGGCGGCAGGGCGTCGGCCGGATAGGCCGGCACGTCCAGCGAGGCCAGGGCGATCAGCGGCACGCCGACGTCCGCCTTGCCGCCCGACCGATCCACGATACAGGCCGCCGCGATGACCTCGCCGCCCGCCGCCTGGATGGCGGCGATGCATTCGCGCGAGGACAGGCCGGTCGTGACGATGTCCTCGACCATGACGACCTTCTCGCCCGGTTCGACCGAGAAGCCGCGACGCAGCTTGAAGGCGCCGCCCTCGCGCTCGACATACATCGAACGCACCTTCAGGTGTCTGGCCGTCTCATAACCGGGGATGATGCCGCCCACGGCCGGCGAGATGGCCACATCGACCGAGCCGACCGTCGCCACGATCTTCTCGGCCAGCGCCTTGCACAGACGTTCGCAGCGCGCGCCGTCCATGAAGACCAGGTTCTTTTGCAGGAAGACCGGACTGTGCAGGCCCGAGGACAGGACGAAATGGCCTTCGCGCAGGGCGCCGGCGTCGCGGAACTCGTTGAGGACGTCTTGGGTGTTCATGACGGCCTTCTAGACCCGGATCGCGCGCGGATGAACCCTCCGGCTGCGCTTCAGTCGATGTTTTCGTTCGGCCTCAGGCCGCGCGCCAACAGCTCGGCCCAAACGCCCTCGGCGTCTTCGGCGAAGCCGATCAGGTCCAGATCGGACGCCGCGATCATCCCATGTTCGACCAGGGCGTCGAACCCGATCACCGAGGTCCAATAGGCCCTGTCCACCAGGACGACGGGAACCGGCGGCGCCTTGCCCGTCTGGCGCAGGGTCAGGATTTCGAACATCTCATCGAAGGTGCCGAACCCGCCCGGAAACACCACCAGCGCATTGGCCCGCATCGCCAGATGCATCTTCCGCATCGCGAAATAGTGGAACAGGAAAGTCAGTTCGGGCGTCGAATAGGCGTTGGGCTCCTGCTCGTGCGGCAGGGTGATGTTGAAGCCGACGGACGGTGCGCCCGCATCGACGGCCCCGCGATTGGCCGCCTCCATGATGCCCGGCCCGCCGCCGGTGGCGATGACGTTGTCGCGCGGTTCGCCGACCGCCCCCCGGAACGCCCCGCCCCGCTCGGACGCCAGCCGCCCGAAGGCGCGCGCCTGTTCGTACCAGCGATGGCCCTCGCGGATACGCGCGCTGCCGAAGACGACGATGGTGGAACGCACGCCCCAGGCTCTCAGCGCCTCCTCGGCCTTGGCGTATTCCATCAGGAAGCGCACGCCGCGCATGGAATCGCCCAGCAGGAAATCCTGATCCATCGCCGCCATGCGATAGGACGGCGCGGCCATCTGGGCGGCGTTCGGCTTGATCGTCTCGGTCATTCGCCCCGCGCGCGTTCCACGGAATCGACGGACGGATTGGCCCGCAGGGCGGCGATGATCATGGTCGCGTGCTTGGCGTCCTCGACCTCCACATCCACGTCCACGTCGAAGAAGTCCTGCTGGCGGTGCGCCATCGACAGGTTGATGATGTTTCCCCCGGCCTCGCCGATCAGGGTCGTGACCTGACCCAGCACCCCCGGCGCATTGCGGATCGTCGCGCGGATGCGGGCGGCGGCGACCGCGTCCGTCTCGGCCTGGGGCGTCCATTGCAGATCGTGCCAGACCGAGTCGTCGTCGGCGAAGGCGGCCAGGCTCTGACAGTCTATAGTGTGAACCGTCAAACCCGATTCTGGCTCCAGAATCCCCACGATCCGGTCGCCCGGAACCGGGGTGCAACACTGGCCGAAATGGACCGACACGCCCGGCGTCAGACCACCGCCGCGCACGAACAGCCGCGCCTTGTCGCCCTCGATCCGCTGCTTCTCCGGCCCGGCCTTCAGCCGCCCCTTCAACGCGGGGAACAGGATTTCGGCCGTCGCGGTCGGCGACAGACGTCCCCGGCCCAGACCTTCGAACAGATCGTCCTCGCCCGCCGCCGCCAGGGTTTCCAGAACCGGCTTCAGCGACACGTCGGCCAGCGACTTTTCGATTCGGCTCAAGGTCTGGTCCAGGGCGACGCGACCCAGTTTGATGAACTCTTCGCGCTCGGACGTGCGGATGTGACGACGGATGGCGGATCGGGCGCGGCCCGTCACGGTCAGGCTGCGCCAGTCGGCGGGCACCTCGCGTTTCGAGCCGCGAATGATCTCGATCACGTCGCCGTTCTGCAGCGGCGTCCGCATCGGCTTCAGTTCGCCGTTGACCTTGACCCCGACGGCGGTGTCCCCGACCTCGGTGTGGACGGCGTAGGCGAAGTCCAGCGGCATCCCCCCGCGCGGCAGCGTCACCAGCTGTCCCTTCGGCGTGAAGACGAACACCTGGTCCAGATACATTTCCAGCTTGGCGTGTTCGACCCAGTCCTCGCCGCCCTCGCCGTGTTCGATCACCTGCACCAGATGACGCAGGTTCTGCAGCGGATCGCGTCCGCCGCCCTGCTCCATCGCCTCGCGGTCGAAGCCGTAGGACTGGTTCTTGTAGCGCCAGTGGGCGGCCACGCCGTCCTCGGCGACCCGGTCCATGTCCTCGGTGCGGATCTGCATCTCTATCCGCAGGCCGCGCGGTCCGACGACCGTGGTGTGCAACGAGCGATAGTTGTTCGATTTCGGCGTCGAGATGAAGTCCTTGAACCGCTCGGGCACCATCGGCCATTCGCGGTGAATGACGCCCAGCGCGCGATAACAGTCGTCCTCGGCCTCCACGATGACGCGGAAACCATAGATGTCCGACAGGGAGGAGAATCCGACCGACTTCCGCTGAAGTTTGCGCCAGATCGAATAGGGCGTCTTCTGCCGGCCATAGACCTTGGCCTTCAGCCCGCCTTCGGACAGCACCCGCTCCACCTCGCCGGCCACGCCCTCGATGGCGCGGCCATGCTCCAGCTTCAGCGCCTCCAGCCGCCGCTCGATGGCGGTCTTGGCGGTGGGGTTCAGATGGGTGAAGGCCAGTTCTTCCAGCTCGGACGCGATGGAATGAATGCCGATGGAGCGGCCCAGAGGCGCATAGACTTCCAGCGTCTCGCGGCTGATCCGCTCGCGCTTCTCCGGCTTCACATACTGAAGCGTGCGCATATTGTGCAGCCGGTCGGCCAGCTTGACCAACAGCACCCGCACGTCCCGGCTGATCGCCAGGATGAATTTGCGCAGGTTCTCGGCCTGGCGTGTGTGTTCGGCCTGAAGCTCCAGTCGCGACAGCTTGGTCACACCCTCGACCAGGACCGCGACCTCCTCGCCGAACATGGCCGCGATGTCGTCGCGCGTCGCCGTGGTGTCCTCCACCACGTCGTGCAGCAGGGCCGTGACGATGGTGGCGGTGTCGAGCTTGTAATCGGTCAGTATGCCCGCGACCTGGATCGGGTGGGCGAAATAGGGATCGCCCGAGGCCCGCAACTGCGAGCCGTGCATCTTCATCGCATAGACATAGGCGCGGTTCAGCAGCGCTTCGTCGGCCGTGGGATCATACGCCTTGACCGCCTCGATCAGCTCGAACTGGCGCAGAATGGGCGCGCGTTTCGGCTGCGACGCCGAATCGGCAGGCGCGGTCTGGGGGTCGTTTTTATTTGCAGCTTGGGGCGCCGGCGGAACCGCATCGGTCCGCGCCGGCAGGATAGTGACGCCAGGGGCTCCTTCGGGCGTCAGTACCGCTCCTCCTGACCGCCGTCGCGGTCGCTTTGCAGCGCGCGGATCAGCTCGGCCTCGGCCATGTTCATGTGCTGGGGTTCGGCCAGCAGGGCGACGACCTCGGCCTCGTCCTCGGCTTCCGTGCGCTCGTCCACACGCTGCAGCGTGGTGATGATGGTTTCACGCAGTTCGTCGGGAATGACGGTGTCGTCGGCGATCTCGCGCAGGGCGACGACCGGGTTCTTGTCGTTGTCGCGGTCGATGGTCAGGGCGGCGCCGTTGGCGATGCTGCGGGCGCGGTGGCCGGCCATCAGCACCAGGCCAAAGCGGTTCGGAACCTTCTCGATGCAGTCTTCGACGGTGACGCGGGCCATGAAATTCCTCGAACGCGGGGGAGAACCGCGTCAAATACAGATACAGACTGGTTTTTGCAACGCCACAGGGGCGAAAGTGCGGCGTCAGTTCGCCTTTCGGGGTATCGTCGCCTGCCGTTCCCTAAACTCACGCACCCCTTCCGGGACCTCTGAGCAGACCGTCCCGCCTTTTCCATATGTCCTGCAGTAGACTCCTTGATCAGCCGCATGAGGGCTGCGCCAGGGATCGAAGCGTGCGGGATCTGGCCTCGTTACGATTATGAAAGCGCCGATGAGGATGGACATTGCGCCGACCGCGACCGCGAGCCCCAAAGGCGCCACCAAGCGGGCCTGAATGAGCGCAAGCTCCAGCCTCCGTCGCTTAAATCGCATGAGCATCTCTCCCAACGGAAGCCGACACCGCCAAGTCCAAGGCCTTTCGTCCGTCCGTCGGATGCACCCAGTCGGGCGCGATTTCGGCGATCGGCCCCATGACGAACCGCCGTTCCGCCGCGCGCGGGTGCGGCAGGATCAGCCCCTCCAGATCGCCGCTCAGCCGCCCATAGGCGATCAGGTCCAAGTCGAGCGTGCGCGGGGCGTTGCGAACCGACCGGCGGCGCCCGAAGGCGTCCTCGATCCGCCCCAGCGTCGCCATCAGGGCATGCGGGTCGTGGTCGGTGCGAACGATCGCGACGCCGTTCAGGAAGGGCGGATCGGACGGATCGGGCCAGGCCAGCGACGACCACCAGCCCGAGCGGGCGACTACGTCGATCCCCTCGCTGCGAAACCGCGCCAAGGCCGCCTCCAGCGCCTCCCGGCACGAGGACCATGCCCCCTTGTCATTGCAGCCCAGCGCAACGATGACTGCCTGGTCCAGGTCCAGCGTCTCGTCGATTCCCACATCGACGGCTACGCGCGCCGGGGCGTCATTTTCTTCAATCCTTTTGTCGGCTCCAACCATGTTTCATTCCACCGACCGACTGGCGATCTTCATCGACGGGTCCAACCTCTATTCCGCCGCCCGTGCGTTGCAGCACGACATGGACTTTCGGCGGATGCTGGACTGGTTCCGCGAGAAATCGGTCCTGACCCGCGCCTACTATTACACGGCCATCGTCGAGGGCGAAGAGTTCTCGCCGGTGAAGCCCCTGATCGACTGGCTGGATTACAACGGCTTTTCGGTCGTGACCAAGCCGGTGAAACGGTTCACCGACGGGGCGGGCCACAGCCGGATCAAGGGCAATATGGACATCGAGATCGCGGTGGACATGCTGGAACTGGCCCCACACATCGACCACGCCGTCCTGTTCTCCGGCGATGGGGATTTCCGCCGCGCGGTTCAGGCGATCCAGGCCAGGGGCGTGCGGGTCACGGTGATCTCGACGCAAAAGACCCAACCGCCGCACATCGCCGACGAACTGCGCCGCCAGGCCGACAGCTTCCTGGACCTGAACGACCTGATGGCCGACTTCGGCCGCCCGAAGGCCGCGCAATGAGCCTGACGCCCGAGCCGCCCCGCGACTGTCCCCTGTGCCCGCGCCTGGTCGAATATCGGCGAGAGAACGCGCGTCAGAACCCCGACTGGTGGAACGGTCCCGCCGCCTCCTTCGGTGATCCGAACGCGCGTCTGCTGATCGCCGGTCTTGCGCCGGGCCGCACCGGCGCCAACCGCACGGGCCGCCCCTTCACCGGGGACCATGCCGGCTGGCTTTTGTATGACACGCTGAAGAAGGCCGGGTTCGCCCACGGTCATTACGATCCGAACGGCGACGACGACCTGACGCTGACGGACTGTATGATCACCAACGCCGTGCGCTGCGCCCCGCCCGGCAACAAGCCCCTGCCGATCGAGGAGACGACCTGCCGGCCCTTCCTGATCGACCGGCTGAAGCTGCTGCCCAATCTGAAGGTGATCGTGACCCTGGGCGACGTGTCGCGCCGCAACATCCTGAAAGCGTTCGGACGGCCCGCCTCCGCCATGCCGGCGGGACATGGCGCGCAGGGTGAAGCCGGCGGCTACGTGATCCTGAACAGCTATCATTGCTCGCGGTTGAACACGAACACCGGCCGCCTGACGCCCGAGATGTTCGAAGATATTTTTGCGCGCGTCCGAAAGCTGATCGAGGACTGATCCCTCGCGGATCAGCCCTTGTCGCGCATCAGCCGGGCCTTGTCGCGCGCCCAGTCGCGATCCGCGCTGGCCTGACGCTTGTCGTGCAGCTTCTTGCCCTTGGCCATGGCGATCTCGATCTTCGCCTTGCCGGCCTCGTTCAGATACAGCCGCACCGGGATGATGGTCTGACCGTCGCGCTGGACCGCCCCGATCATCCGGTCGATCTCTTTGCGGTGCAGCAGCAGCCGACGCGGGCGGCGCGGCTCGTGGTTGAAGCGATTGGCCTGTTTGTACGGCGGGATGTCGGCGTTGATCAGCACCAGGTCGCGCCCCTCGGGCGAGACATAGCTTTCGGCGATGTTGGCGCGGCCATCGCGCAGCGCCTTGATCTCCGTACCCAGAAGCTGAATGCCGGCCTCGACGAAGTCTTCCAGAAAATAGTCGAACCGCGCCCGGCGGTTTTCCGCCAGCAGCTTGGTCTTGGGTTTGTCGGACGCCATCAGCCCACGCCCGCATCCGCCATGGCGCGGTCGATGATCGGCCTGACGGCTTCCGAGGTCGGCGACAGCGGCAGACGCGCTTCTTCCTCGCACAGACCCAGTCTGGCCAGGGCGTATTTGGTCGGCGCCGGGGAGTTATCCAGGAACAGCGCCTTGCACAGGCCGATCAGTCGGCCCTGCCACTCGCGCGCCGTGGCGTAGTCGCCGGCCGTCATCGCATTGTGCAGGGCGACCATGGCCTCGGGCGCGACGTTCGACGCCACCGAGATCAGGCCGACGCCGCCGTGGGCGTGATAGCCCAGATAGCTGGGGTCGTCGCCCGAGATCAGGTCGAACTGACCGTCGATATTGGCGCGCATCCAACTGACGCGGCTCATGTCGCCGGTGGCGTCCTTGATGCCGACGATGTTCGGATGGGCCGCCAGACGCGCCACCGTCTCATTGGCCAGATCGGAGCCCGTCCGGCCCGGCACATTGTACAGCAGAATCGGCAGTTGGACCGCATCGGCCACGGCCTCGAAATGCGCAGCCATGCCCGCCTGCGACGGACGAATATAATAGGGGGTGACGACCAGCGCCCCGTCCGCGCCCACCGTCTTGGCGTGGCGGGTCAGGTCGATGGCTTCCTTGGTGTAGGGCGATCCCGTGCCGGCGATGACGCTGACGCGGCCCGCCGCCAGACGCACGCACAGTTCGATGACGTGCTTGTGCTCGTCCAGGTCCATGCTGGCGCCCTCGCCCGTCGTGCCCATCGGCACGACGCCGTGGACCCCTGCGGCGATCTGACGCTCAAGCAGTTTGGCGAATGCGGCTTCGTCCACGTTTCCGTCACGAAGTGGTGTGATCAGGGCGGTGATCACGCCCTTGAACAAGGGGGCGTTCATGAGACTAAGCTGGCCTGCGTGGGGAGTGACGATGGACGGATGTTCATCGCCTTTAGCAATGAGCGCGGGACGTTAGGTCGCCAGCGGCTCCGCCGCAACCGGGATTGAATGGGAACAGGACAGATCATGATCGTGACCAGTCTGGCGGCGGCCCTCGCCGTCCTCGCGCCGACCCCGCAGGACGTCCTGCCCTCCCAGCCTGTGCCCTACGCCTCGGCGTCCTCGGCCATCCCCGGTTCCGCGACCTATCAGGCGCGCGTGCTGAACGATCAGGACACGGCGCTGTTTCGACAGGGTTTGGCCGCCGCCCGCGCCCGCGACGTCTTCGGCGCCCAGTCCGCCATGTCGCAGATCCGCGACGCCTCGGCCCGCAAACTGGTCGAATGGGCGCTGATCGACACCTCGGGCGAGCAACTGCCCTATGCCGACCTGGCGCGGGGCCAGACCGATCTGGCCGGATGGCCTCGGGGCGAATCACGACGCGCCGCCGCCGAGAAGGTGCTGGACCGTTCGGGCCTGGGCGCCGACGCGGCCCTGTCGCTGATGTCCGACGGCAAGCCCACGACGGTCGAAGGCGCCATCGCCTACGCCTCGGCGCTGGAACAGACCGGCCGCCAGAATCAGGCCCGCGATCTGGTGCGCGACTGGTGGCGCACCCGGTCGTTCGACGAAGGCCCGCAGTCGCGCATCCTGTCGCGATGGAGCGCGTGGCTGACCCCGGCGGACCACGAGGCGCGGCTGAACATGCTGTTGCTCGGTCCGCACGGACCGGCGACGCGCAGCATGGTCAATCTGGTGTCGCCCGACCGCGCCGCCATCGCCAATACGGTGATGACCCTGCGCTCGGCCTACAGCCCCGACGCCGTCATCGCCAATCTGACGCCGGCCCAGGCGTCGGACCCGGCCGTCGTGCTGGAGCGCGTCCGGCTGCTGCGCTCGCAGAATCGCCAGTCCGAGGCCTTCCCGCTGCTGGCCAGTCTGCCGCCCGCGCCCGGCCAGACGGTCGGCGACAACACCCTGTGGAGCGAGCGCCGCAACTATTTCCTGGACGCCCTGCAACAGGGCAATTGGCGCGCGGCCTATGACGCCATGAACGGCCACGGCTTCACCTCGGGCGACCGGATGGTGGACGCGGAGTTCTTCGCCGGCTGGGTCGCCCTGACCAAGCTGAACCAGCCCGAGGTCGCCGCCCGCCACTTCGAGGCGCTGCGTACTGCCTCCTCCACCCCCATCACCCAGGGCCGCGCCTACTACTGGCTGGGCCGGGCGGCCGAGGCGCGGGGCGAGCGCGATGCGGCCCTCGCCTATTACCGCAACGGCGCCCAGCACTGGCAGACCTTCTACGGCCAGCTGGCGGCCGAGAAGGCCGGCATGACCACGCTTCAGCTGCCCGGCGAACCCGTGCCGTCGCAGGCCGACATCGCGCGATTCGAGGGCAACGAGATCGTCCGCGCGGCCCGCATCCTGGGCGAGACCGGCGAGATGAGCCTGCTGCGCGTCTTCGCCTATCAACTCGACAACGACCTGCCGACGATCAACGACCTGGCCCTGCTGATGGACCTGTCGCGCGGTTACGGCGAGGGCTTCACCGCCATGATGGTCGGGCGCGCCGCCAGCCAGCGCGGCTTCGTCATGCCCGAGCGGATGTATCCGGTCCGCGTCCCGACCCAGGTCGCCGGCGCCGCGCCGCTGGCGTTCACCCAGGCCATCACGCGCCAGGAATCCAGCTTCGATCCCCGCGCCCGATCCGGCGCCGACGCGCGCGGCATGATGCAGTTCCTGCCGTCCACCGCCTCGGGCGTCGCCCGGCGCCTGGGGATGAGCTATTCGGCCGAACGGCTGTGGGAGCCGGACTACAACATGACCCTGGGCAGCTATCACCTGGGCGAGCTGATGGCGGCCAACAACGGCTCCATGCTGCTGGCGACCGTGGGCTATAACGCCGGGCCGGCGCGCCCCAGCCAGTGGATCGCACGTTGCGGCGACCCGCGCGGCGACGCCATCAAGACCATCGACTTCATCGAATGCGCGCCCTTCACCGAGACGCGCAACTATATGATGCGGGTGATGGAGAATATGGCGGTTTACAAGGCCCGCCTGAACGGCGGCGTCGCCCCCCTGACCCCCTCGGCCGACATCTCGCGCGGCGCGGCCGCCGGTCCTCGTCCCTATTCGGCCTATTGAGCGCGGCGGGCCGCGAGCAGCGGCCCGTCCGGCCCCTCGATCCAGCCGCCGTCCAGTCCGAACACGCGACGCAGCACGTCCGGCTCCAGCGCCTCCATCGGCGCAGCATGGGCCACGACCTGTCCCTGATCCATGACCACGACCCGGTCGGCGAAGGCGGCCGCCAAGGTCAGGTCGTGCAGGCTGACCAACACGCCCGCTCCTGCGTCGGCGCGCGCCCTCAGTCGTTCCAGCACCAGCCGCTGGGCGTCCGGGTCCAGGCCGGCGATGGGCTCGTCGGCCAGCAGCAGCGGCGCATCGACCACCAGGGCTCTGGCCAGCAGCACGCGCGCCCGTTCGCCGCCCGACATCTCCGCCACGCCGCGATCCGCCAGATGACCGGCGCCTACCTCCTCCAGCGCCGCCCTGGCCCGCGTCAGGGCCTCCGTCCCCGACAGGAACGGCGCGCCCAACGCCGCGACCTCGACCGCCGGCAGGTTCCAGCCGATCCGACGATCCTGCGGCAGATAGGCGATACGCTCGGCTCGCCGGCGATGCGACAGGTCCGCGATCGACGCCCCGCCCAGCCGGACCTGCCCGCCGGCGATCCCCAGCAGCCCGACGGCCGCACGGATCGCGCTGCTCTTGCCCGCGCCGTTGGGACCGCACAGGGCGACGACCTCGCCCGCCGCGACCTCCAGACTGACCCCATCCAGCACAACGGCCTTGCTGAGGCGCGCGTGAACCTTTTCCAGCGACAACAGGCTCACAGCCGCCACTCCCGCGCCGCGCGCCAGGCGATCAGGGCGAACAGGGGCGCGCCGATCAGGGCCGTGAAGACGCCCAGCTTCAACTCCTGATCCGTCGGCGTCAGCCGCGCCAACAGGTCCGCGACGATCAGCATCAGTCCGCCCGCCAGGGCCGAGGGCGCCAGTATCCGCTTGGCGTCGCCCCTAACCGCCGCCCGCACCAGATGCGGCGCCGCCAGACCGACGAAGCCGATCACGCCCGCGACCGCCACCGCCGCGCCGGTCGCCAGCGCCGCCGCGATCAGGGCGAAGGCCCTCAGTCGCCCCATGTTCAGCCCCGAGGCCGCCGCCCCCTCGTCGCCCAGGGTCAGCATCCGCAGCCCCGCCCCCGACAGGCCGGCGAACACGGCCGCGACAAAGACCGCGGGCGTGACCCAGGCCACGTCGATCCAGCTTCGGTTCTGCACCGAGCCCAACAGCCACGACATCACCTCCGCCGTGGCGATCGGCGACGGCGACAGGTTGAAGATCAGGGCGGTCGCCGCGCCCGCAAAGCTGGACAGGGCTACGCCGAACAGGATCAGGGCCTCGGGCGCCCGCATGGCCCGGGACGCCGCGATCAGCAGCCCGCCCGCCAGCGCCGCCCCGACCAGCGCCGAAACCTCGACAAGCCCCGGCACGGCCGCCGCCCCTAGGACGATGGCCAGCGCGGCGCCCAGCGCCGCCGTCGCCGACACGCCCAGGACGCCCGGATCGGCCAGCGGATTGCGCAACAGCCCCTGCATCACCGCCCCCGCCAAACCCAAGGCCGCGCCGACCATCAGGGCGCAGACCGCGCGCGGCGCCCGCACCTGCCACAGCACCTCCGCCGGTCCCGAGCCCGGATCGCCGAACGCCGCCGCATACTGCGCCCCGCTGAACGCCGTCTCGCCCGCCAGGATCGCCAGAGCCAGAGCCGCCGCGATCAGCAGACCCAGGATCAGGCACAGCCGCACCGTCCCGGTCATGGCCGTCCCTCGGCCATCATCGCCACGGCGTCCGCCGCGAACCAGGCCGGACAGGTCAGGGTCGCGGCGGGCAACCCGGCCGCCGTTCGCCCCTCGGCGGCGCGGCGAACGACCGGATGCCGCCCGGCGCCGCGCAGGTCCGCCCGCAGTTGGTCGAAGAAGCCCAGGATGAAGCGCGCCGGCGGGTTCATCGCGATCCGCTCGACGCTGATCGCGCCGAAACCCGGCGCCGTGGTCAGGTTGCGAAAGCCCGCCGCGCGCATCATGGCGTCCATCAGCGTTCCCGGCCCCGAGGTGAAGCCGCCCGAGGTCAGATAGACCGCGCCCGGCGCCGGCCTGGACGACGGCGCCGGAGCCGCGCGCGCCAATTTGGCGTCCATCCGCTGCTCCAGCCTGCGTCCGCGTTCGACCTGGCCCAGCCCGTCCGCGACCGTGCGGATGTTGCGTCGAACACCATCCAGGTCGACGGCGTCTTCTATGGTGATCACCTTCGCCCCCCGCGTCTCCAGCGCCGTCAGCAGCCGAGGTTCTCCGCCCCAGTAACGCACGACGACATCCGGGCGAAACCCGACCGCCGACTCCAGCGTGGGCCGCAGCCGCCTATGCCCGACCGCCTCTCGCCGCAGCCAGGCGTCGGGATCGTCGGCGCGCGGCGACAGGGCCAGTTCCGCATCCGGCGCCAGAGCCAGCACATATTGATCCGCACACTGATCGAGCGCCATGATCCGCAACGGCGCGGCCTCGGCGCCGCCCGCCGCACCCAGCACGATCAGCCCGGCCAGCGCCCCCCCGGCCCGTCTCATGGCCTCGGCAGACCCGCGAACATCGCGTCCAGCATGGTGTCCACCAGCGTCTGGCGATCCGCCCACGGAAAATACGGCTTGGTGATCATCAACGACACCACCCCGTGGGCGGTGGCCCATATGGCCTGGGCCAGGACGGACGGATCGCCCTTCAGGCTGCCCGTCCGCACGGCGTCGGCCACCGTCGCCTCCAGCGTCGTGAACAGGCCGGCGCCCAGTTCGCGCGCCATGTCCTGGGCGCCCTCTCGCGCCTCCACCGGGCGGGTCAGATAAATCAGGCGATAGGCGTTGGGATGGGCGAAGCCGAAGGCGACATAGGCGTCCATCATCCGTCGCAGCCGCTGGATCGGCGGCGCATCCTCGTCCGCCACCGCCGCATTGGCCGCGATCAGACGGGCGAAGGCGTCGCGGCAGATTTCCTGCAGGATCGCGCCCTTGTCCGGGAAATGCATATAGAGTGCCGTCGACGACAGGCCGACCTCGTCCGCGATCTTGCGGATCGTCGCCCCTTCGTAGCCGAATTCGACGAAAATCCGTTCGGCCGCCGCCAGGATTTCGCCGCGCCGCGAATGGCCCTCGCCCTTGGGCTTTCGGGTCGTGCGCGAGGATGTCGAGGGGTCGGACAAACGGCTGCTCCAGATCGGGCGTCCTGAATAGCGACAATCCGTCCAGGGCGCCAACCGGCTTGCCGACAACGGTTGCTTGCCATAGCCATTGCAGGTTGAACGCGGCACGGGGGCGAGGTGGCGAAGGACTGGACGCATCCGGGCATCACGCCCCGCACCAGCGGCGCGTGGCGACGCATGCCCAGCGGTTTTCAGGTGCTGGCGGCGACGGTGATCGTCGGCGGCTACGCTTTCACCGCCATCAAGTGGCCGGACATCGCTTTTCTGGGCGGCCTTCTGGCGATCCAGGCGGCCTTCGTCCTGTCGGCCGTGTGGAAGACGATCATCGCCGTGGCCAGCCTGCGACGTCCCCGGCCCGCGCCCGTCCCCATCGAATGGCCCCGCTACACCATTCTGGCAGCCCTGCACGACGAAGCGGCGGCGGCGCCGGACCTGATCGCCAATCTGGCGCGCATCGACTATCCCGCCCATCGGCTGGAGGCCTTCATCGTACTGGAGGCCCACGACGTCGCGACTCTGGCGGCGGTCGAGGCGACGCCCCGGCCCGCGTGGCTTAAGACCTGCATCGTGCCGCCCGGCCATCCCCTGACCAAGCCGCGTGCGCTGAACCACGCCCTGACCCAGGCGCGCGGCGACCTGCTGACCATCTATGACGCGGAAGACCGACCCCATCCGCAGCAGTTGCGACGCGCCGCCGCCCGCTTCGTCGCCCAGCCCCGTCTGGGCTGCCTGCAGGCGCCGCTGCGGATCAGGCCGTCGGCACGTGCGGGTTCGGCTTTTCTCGACCGCCAGTTCGCCTTCGAATACGCCGCCCTGTTCGAGGTGACGCTGCCCGGCATGGCGCGGCTGGGCCTGCCCTTTCCGCTGGGCGGCACCAGCAACCACATCCGCATGACGGCTCTGCGCGCGGCGGGCGGCTGGGACGCGCACAATGTCACTGAGGACGCCGATCTGGGCTTTCGTCTGTGGTCGCTGGGCTGGACGCTGGACGTCATCGACTGTCCGACCTGGGAGACGCCGCCCGGCGCCCTGGACCGCTGGCTGCCCCAGCGCACCCGGTGGTTGAAGGGCTATATGCAGACCTGGGGCGTCCACACGCGCCGCCCGCGCCGGCTGGGGCGGCGCGGTCTGCTGTCGCTGATCATGACCCTGGGGACGGCGATCCTGGCGGCGGGCGCCCATGGTCCCACCCTGGCGTGGCTGGCCTCTGCGGTCCTGATCGGCCTTCATGCGGGGATCGCACCCCCGACGCCGCTCGCCTCCATCGGCGTTCTGGCGGCGGGCGTGATCGCGGCCTGGATGGGGTGCGCGGTCGGGGCGCGCCGCGCCGGGCTGGACTATCGGCTGGGCGACATGCTGGCGGCCCCCGCCTATTGGTCGCTGCTCAGCCTGGCCTTCGTCCATGCCGCCTGGCGGCTGATCGTCGAGCCGCACGTCTGGGACAAGACCCCGCACGACCGCGAGGTTCGGCCGCTGGAGCTGGTCGTGATCGCTGACGACGCTGGACGCGAGGCGGCCTGAGCGCCTATCAGCCCGACGATGGCGCCTGTTCTCTCCAAGACCCCCGAAACCCTGCTGACCCGCGGCTGGTCGGATTACGCCCTGCTGGATTCGGGCGACGGCAAGAAGCTGGAACGCTACGGCCGCTATACCGTGGTCCGGCCTGAACCGCAGTGTTTCTGGTCGCCGCGCGACCCGGCTGCCTTCGACGCCGCCACCGCCCTGTTCGACCCGCAGCAGGAGGAAGAGGATTCCGGCCGCTGGAAGTTCGACAAACACGGTCCCGTCGACGCCTTTCCCCTGAAATGGCGCGACGTGAAGTTCACGGGCCGCTTCACCCCCTTCCGCCACCTGGCCTTCTTCCCGGAACAGGCCGCCAACTGGGAATGGCTGGACGGGCGGGTGCGGCGCTTCGTCGGCCAGGCGGGCCGCGCGCCTAGAATTCTGAACCTGTTCGGCTACACCGGCGTCGCCAGCCTGGCCTGCGCGGCGGCCGGGGCCGAAGTCACCCACGTCGACGCCTCCAAGAAGTCGGTCGCCTACGCCCGCGAGAACGCCGAACAGTCGGGCCTGGCCCAGCACCCGATCCGCTGGATCGTCGAGGACGCCCGCAAATATGTCGCGCGCGAGGTGCGTCGCGGCTCGAAATACGACGGCATCATCCTGGACCCGCCCAAATACGGTCGCGGCCCGACGGGCGAGGTCTGGCGCCTGTTCGAGGACATGCCGGGCCTGCTGAAGGACTGCGCCGCCCTTCTGTCCGACGACGCCGACTTCCTGCTGCTGAACGCCTATGCGGCGCGCATATCGGGCCTGTCGCTGGCGCATCTGATGGTCGAGGCGACCCCTGATCGCGGCGGGCGCATCGACTGGGGCGAACTGGCCCTGTCCGAGGACGGCCCCGACGCCCGCGCCATCGGCCTGTCCTTCTTCGCACGGTGGTCGCGATGAGCGCCCGCGACGAATACCGCGTCATCACCTCGCTGACGAACGACACGATCAAGGCCGTCCGCGCCCTGCATATGCGCAAGGAGCGCGACCTGACCGGAACTTTCTTGGCCGAGGGTCTGAAGTTCATCGGCGAGGCGCTGGATCAGGGGCGCGCGCCCAGGATGCTGCTGGTCGGCGAGGACGCCCGCCCTCACCCGCTGCTGGATCGCGCCAAGGCGGAAACGCGCAAGGCGGGCGGCGACATCATCATCGTCACCCACGCCATCCTGGAAAAAATCAGCCGCCGCGACAATCCGCAGACGGTGCTGGGCGTGTTCGAACAGGCCTATGCCCCGCTGGACAGCCTGAACCCCGCCTCGGCCCCCTGCTGGGTCGCGCTGGAGCAGGTGCGCGATCCGGGCAATCTGGGCACCATCATCCGCACGGCGGACGCGGCGGGTTGCGGCGGGGTCATCCTGATCGGCGACTGCGTCGATCCCTATTCGGTCGAGGCGGTGCGCGCGACCATGGGCTCGGTCTTCGCCGTCTCGATCACCAAGACGACGCCGGAAGCCTTCGTGGCTTGGCGCAAGACCTGGCCCGGCAGCGTCGTCGGCACCCGCCTGGACGCCACGGTCAGCCACCGCTCCGCGGTGATGCAGAAGCCGTCGCTGATCCTGATGGGCAACGAACAGGCGGGCCTGACGGATCAGCTCGCCGCCGCCTGCGACGTCAACGTCAAGATTCCGATGCGCGGCCGGGCCGACAGCCTGAACCTGGCCATCGCCACCGGCATCATGGTCTATGCCGCGACGGACGACGCCTAGCGTCTGGCTTCCGGCGCCACCCGTCCCATGCCCCACAGCGCCGCGATGGTGATCAGGGCGGACGCCGCCAGATAGCCGCCGACCGCCGCCGGCCCGAACCGCTCGGCCAGTTTCAGCGCGATATAGGGCGCCAGCGACGCGCCCAGTATGCCCGCCAGATTGAAGGCCATCGACGCCCCGGTATAGCGCACAGCCGTCGGGAACGGCCGCGCCATGGCGGCCCCGATCGGCCCATAGGTGCAGCCCATCAGCCCGAACCCCAGCGCAAAGAAGATCAGCAGCCCGGTCAACCCGCCGCCGAACAGCGGCGCGAACAGGAAGCCGAACAGGCCGATCCCGACGGACGACCCGATCAGCACCTTCACCTGCCCGTACCGATCCGCCAGCAGGGCCGTCACCGGAATGAAGGCGGCGAAGAACAGCACGCCGATCAACTGGATCGGCAGGACATCGGCCCGCGCCAGCCCCATCCCCGTCGTCGCCCACCCCAGGGCGAAGACCGTCATCAGATAGAACAGGGTGAAGGTCGTCACCCCGCTGAACGTCCCCAGAACCAGCGCGGCCTTGTGGTGCGAAAACAGGGTCACGGCCGGCGCCTTGACCCGCTCATCGCGATCCACGGCCTTCTGGAACTCCGGCGTCTCGGTGATCTTCAACCGCACCCACAGGCCGACGAACACCAGAATGGCGCTGGCCAGGAAGGGAATGCGCCAGCCCCAGCTTTCGAAGGCGGGCTCGGTCAGGGTCGAGGTCAGGACGATGAAGGACGTGGTCGACAGGATGAAGCCGATGGGCGCGCCCAGTTGCGGGAACATGCCGAACCAGGCCTTCTTTCCGGGCGGCGCGTTTTCGGTGGCCAGCAGCACCGCCCCGCCCCATTCGCCGCCCAGGCCCAGCCCCTGACCGAACCGGCACAGCGCCAGCAGCAGGGGCGCCAAAAGGCCGACCTGCTGATGCGTCGGCAACAGGCCGATCGCCACGGTCGACAGCCCCATGGTCATCAGGGCCGCGACCAGCGTGGCCTTTCGCCCCACCCGGTCGCCGAAATGGCCGAACGCCAGGGCGCCGACGGGGCGCGCGAAAAAGGCGATGGAGAAGGTGGCGAACGACGACAGCAGGGCCGTGCCGGGGTCCTCGCCCGGAAAGAACAGGGTCGGAAACACCAGAACCGCCGCCGTGGCGTAGATATAGAAGTCGAAGAATTCGATCGTCGTGCCGATCAGACTGGCGAACAGCACGCGGCCGGTGGAATTCTTCGGCAGGACTTCGGACATGGTTTGGGCTCCCAGCAGCCCCTGCGATGCCCGCAAGGCGGCCATGCCGTCAAGCCGATCAGGTTCCGCGCGGCTTCACCCGGTTCGTCGGTTGCGCCTCGGCCGGATTCTCGGGCCAGGGGTGGCGCGGATAGCGGCCCCGCATCTCGGCCCGCACCGCCGCCCAGGACCCGGACCAGAAGCGCGGCAGATCCTTCGTCACCTGCACCGGCCGCCGTGCGGGCGACAGCAGGGCCAGGGTCAGGGGCGCGCCGCCGACCGTGGGATGGGTCGTCACGCCGAACAGCTCCTGCACGCGGATGTCCACGCGCGGCCCGCCCTCGGCGGCATAGTCGATGGCCGCCGACCCCAGCGGCGTGATCAGTCGCGCGGGCGCCTGCTCGTCCAGCCGCCGCTGCAGATCCCAGGGGATCAGCCCCCGCAGCGCCTCCGCCAGACGGCCGTCGCTCACGGCGTCCAGCGACTTCGCCCCCTCCAGCAGCGGCCACAACCAGTCTTCGCGCGCCGCCAGCAAGGCCGCGTCCGATACGTCCGGCCAGGCCGAATCCTGCTGGTGCAGGAAGGCCAGACGCGCCCGCAGACCCGCCGCCTGCTCGCCCCAGCGCAGGGCGCCCACCCCCTCGGCCTCGACCTCGGCGCGCAGGGCGGCGGCCAGCATCTTCGCATCCGGCGCCCCCACCACCTTTTCGTCCAGCACGATGGTGCCGATCCGTCGCGACCGCCGGATCACCACCCGCCCCGACGGTTCGCGCGCCATCCGGTCCTCGGTCGCGATCAGATGCGCCAGCTCGGCCTCGACCTCGCCCGGCTCCAGCGCCGCCGCCAGACGCACCCGGTCGCGCACATCCCCGCCGCCCAGTTCCGCGACCGCCAGCCACGGCGCGCGCGCCAGATGATCGGACGCCTCCAGCACCACGCCCCGTCCGCTGGCCAGCAGGAACTCGCCCGCCTTGCCGCGCGCCCGCGCGATCCGCTCGGGAAAGGCCTCGGCCAGCAGCAGGCCCGGATCGACCGCTTCGCCCGATCCGCCGCCCGCCGCCCTGGCCCAGCGATCCGCAAGTTTCAGCGCGTCGCGCGCGCGCGGCGACCGATCCCGCGTCAGGCCGGTCAACCGATCCGACAGGTCGACGCCCGATCCGCCCAGGCCCGGTTCGCTCAGCACCGCCGCGATTCGCGCACCCATCAGGGCGTCGCCGCGATCCGAGGCGACCGCGACCATATGGGCCAGTCGCGGCGACAGCGGGATTTTCGTCAGCCTCATCCCGTGTCGGGACAGACCGCCGTCCGCGTCCAGCGCGCCCAGCCGCGTCAGCACCTTGCGCGCCTCCGCCATCGCCCCGGCCGGCGGCGGGTCCAGCAGCGCCAGTCCCTCCACGGACCTCGCCCCCCAACGCGCCAGGTCCAGAGCGAGGCCGGTCAGGTCCGCCTCCTGAATCTCCGGCCGCTGATGCGCGACCAGTCCGCGCGTCTGTTCTTCGTCCCACAAGCGATAGCAGACGCCGGGCGCCGTCCGTCCCGCCCGTCCGCGTCGTTGCTCGGCCGAGGATCGACTGACCTTGACCGTCGCCAGCCGGGTCAGGCCGCTGGACGGTTCGAAACGCGGCACGCGCGACAGGCCCCCGTCGATGACCACACGCACGCCCTCGATGGTCAGGCTGGTTTCCGCCACCGAGGTCGCCAGCACCAGTTTGCGCCGCCCCGGCGCCGCCGGTTCGATGGCGCGGTCCTGCTCGGCCCGGTCCAGTCCGCCGTAAAGCGGCGTCACGTCCACGTCCGCCAGCCTCAGCCTTTCCTTGACCAGCCGCGCGACGCGGTGGATTTCTCCCTGCCCCGGCAGGAAGGCCAGGATCGAACCGCTTTCTTCGCCCAGAGCGGTCAGACAAGCGCGCGCCGCCGCCTCCTCGAACCGCTCCGCTAGGTTGCGGCCCAGATAACGGGTCTCGACCGGAAACACCCGCCCCTCGGCCTCGATCACCGGCGCCCCATCCAACAGGCGCGAGACGCCCGCCACGTCCAGCGTCGCCGACATGACCAACAGGCGCAGGTCGTCGCGCAGCAACCCTTGCGTCTCGCGCGCCAGGGCCAGGCCCAGATCGGCGTCCAGACTGCGTTCGTGGAACTCGTCGAACAGAACCGCGCCCACGCCCTCCAGCCCCGGATCGTCCAGGATCATGCGCGTGAACACGCCCTCGGTGATCACTTCGATACGGGTCGTCGCGCCGATCCGGCTCTGCAGGCGCGTGCGATAGCCGACCGTCCCGCCCGCCTCCTGGCCCAGCGTCGCCGCCATCCGATCCGCCGCCGCCCGCACCGCCAGCCGTCGCGGCTCCAACACCAGGATCTTGCCGTCCCCCAGCCAGCCCTGCTCCAGCAGCGCCAGCGGCACGACCGTCGTCTTGCCCGCACCCGGCGGCGCGGCCAGCACGGCCGTATTCCCCTGGCTCAGGGCGGCCTTCAGCGGGTCCAGAACGGCGTGGATCGGCAACATACCCGGCCTGTAGCCGACGGCGGGGCGATCACGAAAGCGTCGTCGGGCCTTTACTGCGCCGTCATGCGCGTTGCGCGCCGTCCCATCCGCCGCTAGCGTCCGCCCAAACCCAGCCGAGGAGCTGGCCTAAACGTGGGGGTATTATCTATGTGGCGCGTTAAATCGCTCGACGCGATTCTTGCCACGGCCGAGAAGAAATCGCTTCATCGGTCGCTTGGTCCTATTCAACTGACGCTTCTGGGCATCGGCGCCATCATCGGCACCGGCATCTTCGTTCTGACGGCCTCGGCCGCCCAGAAGGCCGGCCCCGGCATGATGGTCAGCTTCGTGATCGCCGGCGCGGTCTGCGCGGTCGCTGCACTTTGCTACTCCGAACTGGCGGCCATGGCCCCGGTTTCGGGCTCGGCCTACACCTACACCTATGCCGTCATGGGCGAACTTCTGGCCTGGACGGTCGGCTGGGCGCTGATCCTGGAATATGCGGTCGCGGCCTCCGCCGTGTCGGTCGGGTGGTCCGGCTATGTCCTGGGGCTGATCGAACAGGGGCTAGGGTTCGACTTCCCCGACCTTCTATCCGCCGGCCCGACCTGGTCGATGCACGGCTTCATCCCGACGCCCGACTTCTCGGCCGGCATCGTCAACATCCCGGCCATCATCGTGGCCTTGCTGGTGACGGGGCTTCTGATGCTCGGCACGACGGAATCGGCGCGCGTCAACGCCATCCTGGTCGCGATCAAGGTCGCGGCCCTGACCGTCTTCATCATCATCACCCTGCCGGTCATCAAGTCCGGCCACCTGTCGCCCTTCGCGCCCAACGGCCTGTTCGGCCAGTATTCGGGCATGGGCATCGTCGGCGCGGCGGCCTCGATCTTCTTCGCCTACGTCGGCTTCGACGCCGTCTCGACGGCCGCCGAAGAGACCAAGAACCCGCAACGCAACGTGCCCATCGGCCTGATCGGATCGCTGGCCATCTGTACGGTCTTCTATTTGCTGGTCGCGCTCGGCGCCGCCGGCGCGATCGGCGCCCAGCCGGTTCTCGGCGCCGCCGGCGAAGCGGTCCAGCCGGGTTCACCCGCCTTCGTCGCCGCCTGCGCCCTGCCCGCCAACGCCGACCGTCTGGTCTGCTCCAACGAAGCTCTGGCGCACGTCCTGCGCGTCGTCGGCCATCCCCAGATCGGCAACGCCCTGGGCACCGCCGCCCTGCTGGCCCTGCCCTCGGTCATCCTGATGATGATCTACGGTCAGACCCGCATCTTCTTCGTGATGGCGCGCGACGGCCTGCTGCCGGAAGGCCTGACCAAGATCCACCCCAAATGGAAGACGCCCTATATCGTGACCGCCGCCACCGGCATCGCGGTCGCCATCGCCGGCGCCCTGTTCCCGGTCGGTCAGCTGGCCGACATCTCGAACTCGGGCACCCTGTTCGCCTTCTTCATGGTGTCGATCGCGGTGATGGTGCTGCGGGTCAAGGACCCGAATCGCAGGCGTCCGTTCCGCACGCCGCTGCTGTGGGTGTTCGCCCCGCTGTCGGCCTTCGGCTGCGCCTTCCTGTTCTGGAACCTGCCGCATGACGCCAAGATGGTGCTGCCGATCTGGGGCGGCGTCGGCCTCTTGATCTATTTCGCCTACGGCTATCGCAAGAGCCACGTCGGGCGCGGTCTGATCGAGGTCCACGAGACGGACGGCGACGCGCCGCCGCCTCCGGTCCCGCCGATCCAGTAAGCAAGCGTCCTCAAGTAGTCCGCAAGGACGATAGGCCCGACAAAAAAAGATAAGGCCCCGGAGCGATCCGGGGCCTTTTTACTTTGGTGCGGATGAGAGGACTCGAACCTCCACGCCTCGCGGCGCTGGAACCTAAATCCAGTGCGTCTACCAGTTCCGCCACATCCGCATTCAGGTAGGTCGTCGCCTCTAGAGGCTGGCGACCGTCAGGGCAAGCGTCAACGACGCCCGGCGACCAGTTCGTTGCGGATATTGCGGCCCAGCGGATCGCGGGCCTGCCAGCTGTCGCCGACGTTCGCCTCCACCATTCGGCTGCAGAAGCGCGGCAGGATCTGCCGCGGCGCAAAGCTGCTCAGACAGATCCGGCCGTTCTCGGACGTCCAGCGCGCGCTCAGCCGCCGCCCGTCCGAGAACTGCGAGGTGTAACGCCCGTCCGGCTCGAAGAAATGCTTCACCCACTGACCGTTCGGATAGTGGGATACGATGGTGTTGCCAAAGGCGTTCGACATGTCGGCGCTAGCCGATGTCGCCACGCCCGCCGCCATCAACGCCACGGCGCCGATCCAGACCCTTTTTCTCAACCCATCCCTCCTGCGCAGTCCCCGGAATCGACTATCGACGTTCCATAAGACGGCGCAAGCGGAACGGTTCCGTCGTCAGCCGTTGCCGCGACGACCCGATTCGAACAGGAACCAGACGCGCTTCTCGCTTTCGTCGATCCAGTTCTCCAGCAGGCTGGCGGTGGCGACGTCGTTATGCTCGTCGCAAAGGTCGTGAACCTCGCGCATCCGGCCGATCAGATCGCCATTGTCGTCCCGCAGCTCGGCCAGCATGTCCAGCGGATCGACATAGTCGGCGTCGTTGTCGGCGACGCGCGATTCCCTGGCGATCTGCCCGATGGAGCGCAGGGTCGTCCCGCCGATCTTGCGCGCCCGTTCGGCCATCGGATCGGTCATGGCCAGGATTTCCGCCGACTGGTCGTCCAGCAACAGGTGATAATCCCGGAAATGCGGCCCCGACACGTGCCAGTGAAAATTCTTGGTCTTGATGTAGAGGGCGAAGGTGTCGGCCAGCAGTCCGGTCAGGGCTGCGGAAATATCGCGCGTCGCCTCTTCCGACAGGGTGGTGGGCGTCCTCAGCGGCGCCAGACGCTTTTCGCGGGCAGTGACCATTCTCGTTCTCCTCGGCATCGGTATGCGGTCAAGCTAGGTAGCCGGACCGCCGAACGGAAGCCCTGACCCAGGTCAAAAATGCCGAATATGCGAAGAGGTTCTGCTCGCCGACCTGTGTCGGCGGATGGCTGGGGACTAGGACTCGAACCTAGAATGACGGTACCAAAATCTGAGATCGAATGATGAGATTTCAGGCGTTAACTGGCAAAACAGCGAAAATCGGCGTCGTTTGAAATCAATGCCTTAGACCGCAGCTGTAAAACCTTGAGCTATGGTTGCGAGGCCGAAGCAGGCGATATTAGCGCAAATCCTGTTTCGCGATTTCATAGCGCCCGAATGCCGACTTCAACCCTCAGACTTCCTCGCCTCACGGCTCATTATATCCATCACGGCGTGGGCCAGGGCCTCTTCACGTCTGGAGTTCTCTGGTTGGATGGACGACCTGACCCCATTGTGTGGGTCCACGATTGCGGTAGCGAAAGTGCAGGCGGCGATAACCTAATAGCGAGCGGATGCGCGTTGCTGAACCGTCTGGCTGGAGCGCGGCGCCGGATTGATATCCTCGCCATCTCTCATTTCGATTCCGACCATATCAGCGGAATTAAGCAGCTACTGGCTGACTATGAGGTCGGCACCATTCTTCTCCCCTATTTTCCGCTGTGGTCGCGATTGGTGGTGGCCTTCAGCCAGCCCACGGATCCGGCCCTTACGAATTTCTGCGTGGATCCCGTCGCATTTCTCTCTGGTCTCGACGGCGCTCGGTTCGACCGGATCGTGTTCGTGAATCCCGGCGCCAATCCATCCCCGAGGCGGCAGGGCTCTATAAGGCGCCGGAGAAGTTCGATACCGATCTCGCTGCACCGGCGACCCCTATTGAGCAACTCGCCGGCCCTACGGATCCGGTTTCATATCACCCGGGGGTGCGGGTCGAAGTTCTGCATCCGGGGCAATCCGTCAGCGTCTGGGGTGTATGGGAGTTTCTGCCCTATGCCGATCCTAAGCACGCCCCGGCGCCGAGAACGCGATTCAGACAAGAAGTGGCGAAGCGATTGTCGGCTCTGCGTCGAGCAGACCAGGACACCCACCGCATCAGTGCCTTGAACGAGCTCAAAGCCTATTTCGACAGGACGTTCGGCAGAGGCGCGAAGGCTCGTAATCGAATCTCACTCTGCCTGTATGCCGGTCCCATTGAGATGCCGGAACATGTTGACCGCTCCGCGCTAAAGCTCGTTGAAGGAAAGCCGGAATCTGTGGCGGCGTCGGCAAGCTACGAGCGGAAGGCCGCCCAACTTCTGACCGGCGACGCCTATCTCAACACTGATGCCGCGATGAAGCGCTTTACTCGTCACTACGGCCGCACACACAGGCTGCGCCGCATTTGCAGTTTCCAAGTGATGCATCATGGATCTCGCGCCAATCATCATCCCAGCGTCCCGACCACGGTATCGCCAATGTGGAGCGTATTCAGTTCCGATCCCGACAGGAAAAATCCGCACCCGCACGCAGAGGTGAGGCGCGCTTACAGCGCCTTCGGCGCCATGCAGGTGGACTCGCAAACGTCGTTCGTCATCACCCTGGACATAGCGCCTTCGCGATCTTGGTATGTCCGGAGCGGCGTCAGTCTCATCGCCGCTTAATACCAACAAGCCAGGACGCGTCACCCGATAGATGGCTCAGCCCTTTTGTGGACGCGGCTAAGGTTCCGATGCGCGCTATCCCGCGGCGATGCGGGATGCCCAATCACTATCCGAAGGGCTGGAGAGTATCATGACAGAGACATCGGCAGCGTCGCCGACGATCAGTTTGAAAGGACCCATGGCCGGTCTCGCCGGCCTGCTCGTCCTGGCGCTATTCATGCCGGCCTATGACCTTGGCGTCGCGATCTTGGCCACTTCAAGGGACGACGCAGGCGCAAGTCTGCCTGCTGTCATTTCTCCTGTTGTCCGAGAGTGGCAGTCCTTGCTCGGCGCGCTGTTCACGCCTCTGGCTGCTGTGCTGGGCGCGTGGGCCGTTTTGCGGCAAATTCGAGAGAACAACGCTCACGAAGCGGCTCGGCTGCGGCGGGTTTGGCGAGCGAGGCGCGCGGCCATGCCAATGGTGATGAGCCGCGTATGCGATTATGCCGAGCGAAGCGCAGCGCTGTTGCGCGAGGCTCGGGCGACCGCGGAGTCTGAACATGTGGTCGTGGGCTCACGATTTGCGGGAAAGGCGCCCGCAACTCGAAGAGGTTACGTTAAACCACATCTTGGCGATGGTTGAAGCTGCACAGACCGATCGGGAGGCGAACGCTTATCAGCAGCTGCTGCACGAACTCCAAGTTCATGCCTCGAGGTGGCGAGGCTTCTCTGGAGCTAGCGGTCAGCAGCCTGAGCGATACTTTCCGCATGACGTAGACACTGAGATTGTCGACGCTGCCGAGATATACGCGCGGGCCTCAAATCTACTGGTGATGGCTAGACCTGAAGGGCATGCGCCCGGCCTCCCAATGAGCCGATACAACGGCCTCTTTGCACTAGGCTTTCGGGACGATACCGCGCCTCCGTTCAAACTGGCGATCGCATTCGACCAGAGTTCGCCATTGTCGAACTGAGAGTATACGCAGTTGGCGCCGAAGCTGCGAACTCGGAACACGTGATCAGATTCATCTGCACGGCCGCCACGACCGCCTCGATCCGCGTTCTCACATTGAGTTTGGCGCAGGCTTTTTCCAAGTATCCGGACACGGTGGCCGACATGCTCAAGGTCGCCCAGCATCGCGGCTGGTCCCGCCTGAAGGTTGAGGGCGAGGAGGCCTTCCGGCGCGAGGTCTGGGTCCAGGCCCGGTCCTTCGGAATGGAGGTGCGGGTCTACCGGGCGCGTGGGCGCGACCGGGAGGCGGCGGGCCTGCCCGACCGGCGGGCGCAGCTGGAGGTTCGACTCCGCATGGCCTCTGCCGTGGTGTGCGCCCTGATCGCCGACCCGGAGGCCAAGCAACGGCTCATCGCCTATGCCACCGCCAGAGCCGGGTTGGACAGGATGCGCGGCGACGCCAATCGGTCGCGAGACGGCGGTCGCGACCGGGATCGTGGCCGTCGTTGAGGCGCATCGTTGGGATTAAGGCGGTCAGGGCTTCCCGACCTCAGAAGGGTCGTTTCGCCATGCCTGCTCGGCGGTCACATCGCTGATCCGGCGCCCCGCCCGCATATGGTCCGCCAGTACGCGCTTTGACGTCTCCATCAGTTCTTTCCGCGCGTGTTCATCGTAGGGGAGCACGCTGGCGGCCACTGACGTCACGCGATCAAGCGTTTCCCACGCCGCACGAAAACTTTGGTCGCCAGACGCCAAGGCGTCGTCACGCGTCAGGTTCAGAAACGTTTGCGCGCGCGCTTCGCCTTCCTCGGTCGCCAAGGCGTCTGGCTGACGGATACGCGCCAGGATCAGGGCGGCCATAGGACCATTGTCGCCCGCCTCGAAGCTCTGGCGTGATGCCTCGTACCAGGTCAGCTGATCGCTAGGCAGGACGCTGAACTCGTAGCCGGCCTTTTCCGCGATCACCGCCAGCCATAGGCGCTGGGTGCGCCCGTTCCCTTCAATGAAAGGGTGGATGGCGTTGAGGTCGCCGATAAGTTCCGCTGCCTTGGCCGCGAATTCGTCGGGCTCAAGGTCCCGCAATTCGGCTTGGTTGCGAAAGCGGGCGAAGACCTTCTCCGCTTCTGACGCGATGAACTCTGGGCGCGCGAAGGGCGCGACGGTGCTCCGGCCCGTCTGATAGGCGCGCTCCTTGCCCGCCCAGCTGTAGAGATCCTGGAACAGATGCCGGTGGATGGCCTTGAACGCCGCATAGCTAGGCTTCAACGCGGCTTTGGGCAGGCCCTCCGTGATCCGCAGATCGGTGAACGATCGCTCTGCCGCGTCGAGCGTAGCGGCGTCCCGAAGGTCCAGCTTGTTCACCAATACATGAGTGCCAGGATAGAAGACTCGTTCGTGTTCGGCCCGTTCCTCTTCGCGTCGGCGGCTCATGCGCGGGGTCAGTCAACTGCGGCGACGACTGGTCTGCCCTGTGGTGATGAAATAGCTGCGCAGCGCAGTCAGACCCTCTGCTGTGCTCACGCCCTGTTCCCGGAGACGGCTGATGAGCTCTTCAGCGCCCGCGTCCCGTCCCACCTGTTCGATGTCGTTGTTCGCTCTCATCTGTTGACGACGCCAGGCGATGTCGGCGGGATTTCGTGATGTGAAACGAGTCATGAAGCGCCTCCTTAGCTTAATATAGGCCTTCGGCAGCCTTGCGGCGAGCCCTGAACCGCCCTTTTCACGGCGTCGCTGAGCACCGGACATCACCTTGAAGAGGAAGTTGGCTGGATGACCTTTGCTCCATCGCATCAAGGCATCGCGAAAAAATCGCCCAGGATGGTTGAATGTCTGATTTTCCAACATTACATTGGTCTTGTGTTGGATTTTGGACCCCATCATGTCTCAGATTGACGAAAAGACCTCGGTCAAGACCTTCCCTCTACAGATGGTGTCGGACGCCCTGCTCGCCGAGCTAACTGTGCTGGCCGAAGGTGAGGCGCAAATCCAGGGGCTTTCCCTCCCCAGCCAGCCCGCTGCACTCAGAACCATGCACATTCGGCTGGATTCCCTGACCGTCGTCGCCATCACCTGCGCTCTGGATGACATCCTGGGTTTCGAGCCCAAGGATATTGTCAGGGCCGGTGGCTACGAGTCCATCGACGCCGCCATGAACCACATGATGCCCCGCATTGAGGCCGCGTGGATCAAGCGCCACCCGGTGAGGGCATGACCGACCTCAATGATGAGACGGCGCGTCGAAGCCTGGGCGAGCGTCTGCGCGAAGCGAGAGAGTATCTGGGTCTGAAGCAAGACGAGGTCGCCGCCTATCTTAAGCTGCCACGCACGGCGCTGACCGGGATTGAAAGCGGACAGCGCAAGGTCGAAGCGATCGAGCTCACCCGACTGGCGCGGCTTTACCGCCAGTCGGTCGGCTATCTAACGGGCGAGGAGGAACAGGCGCGCGACCTCCCTCCCGATGTTGCGCATCTCGCGCGTCAGGCCGCCGACCTGTCGCAGGACGACCGGCAGGAACTGGCCCGCTTCGCGGACTATCTGCGCACACGCGCCAAGTCCGGCCAGGCCTGAACTCGTGGCGCGGACCTATGCAGAGGCCGTGAGAAACGGGACCGCGGCGGCCAGCAAGCTGCTGCGACGCCTGGACTGGCAGGCCAAGCTCGAGGTCGAACCCGGTGCCGTCGATGTCTTCGCCATCATCGCGGACCTCGACCTGCCTCTGATGCTGCGCCCGTTGAAGGGTCTGTTGGGCGCATTCCTGAACGCGCCGACGCCCGGCATCCTGGTGACCACCCAACGCCCGTTGAGCATCCAGCGGTTCCCCGCCGCACACGAACTCGGCCATTGCGTTATGGATCACGCGCCGAGCCTGGACGACGAAGACCAGATTCTGCGGCGAGCACCCCAGGCGCAGGATGCGCGCACCGGGTTCCAGGAAACAGAGGCAGACGCCTTCGCCGTCTCCCTGATGATGCCGAGGTGGCTGATCCACGCGCATTGCGCCCGCCAGGGCTGGCGGGTCGCCGAGCTCGAGCGGCCGGGTCACGTCTATCAACTCTCGGTTCGGATCGGCGCCAGCTATGAGGCCACCGTTTGGACCCTCGAACGCTACCATCTCATCACCGCGGAACGTCGAGCTTCGCTCCTGCAGGCGCGTCCCAGGACGCTCAAGGCCGCCCTACTAGAGGATTTCAGCCCTCCATCCTACCACGGCGATGTCTGGCTGCTGACCGAAAAGGACCGGGGCGGCCGTATCGATGGCAGCCGCGCCGACCTTTTCGTCATCAAGCTGCCTGAACTGGGCGCGGCCGGTTACCTCTGGGACTTTGACGCCTTGGCGGAAAGCGGTTTCAGCATTGTTCGCGACACCCGCCTAGCGCTGGACGAAGAGGGCGTCGGCGGCCCCAATATCCGTCGTGTCGTGGCGACGCCTCACGCGGAGGCGCGCGGCGTGATGCATCTCGAACAGCGCCGTCCCTGGCTGGCAGCCCCCCCCCCCCTGTCGGTCCTGAGCCTGCCGTTCGACCTCACCGGTCCGGAGGAGGCCGGCCTGTCCCGCGCAGAACGCCGCCAGCGCCTGGCGGCCGCATGAGCGACGCGATCGCCTTCACGACGGACCTGAGAGCCCGGCTGGGGTCCGCCCGCGATCAGGGACCGCGACCGACGTGCCTGGCCTTCGCCGCGAGCGACCTCCACGCGGCCGTCAGGCCGGGCTGGGATCCGCTTTCATGCGAGACCGCCTTCTTCCACGCCCAACGCCGCGCTGGCCGCCCGCCGACGGTCGGTGCCACCTTGCCGTCCATGCTCGAAGCGCTCGCGTTTGACGGTCAGCCCCTCGAGGGCGCCTGGCCCTATCCCTCCGACAGTCCAACGACCCCGAGCGCATGGACGCCGCCTCCCTTTCCGGACGGGACATTCAAACGGGTGGGTTGCGAACTCGCGCCGCAATGGTCCGAGCTCACCGACCAGATCGGTCGGGGCCGGCCGGTGCTGCTCATGATGATGCTTTCGCCCAGCTTCTTCCGCCCCGTCCAGGGCGTAGTGGCTGCCGCGAACGACGAGGCCCCCGATCCAACGCTCCGGCACGCGGTTCTCGCGGTGGCGCACGGCTCCGTCAACGGCAAGTCGGCAGTCCTGGTGCGCAACAGCTGGGGCGAATCTTGGGGCGAGGCCGGACACGCCTGGCTCGCCGCCGATTTCGTCGTGACCCGCCTGTTTGGCATGGCCCTTCTGGAGGAGGATGACAATGTACCTTCCCGTTCCGCCGCAGCCTGACTGCGCCACAGCATGGCGCGAAGCGCTCCGTACGGTGATCGACCAAGGCATGGAGGCGCACAACGTCATTCTCGATGTCGCCGATCCGACCGCCGGCGCCACGCTGGCCGATCCCGTAGTCCTCCGCGTTGATGAATTCCTGCGCTCCAAGGACGTCAAGCCGGTCGAGACCGTGGCCAACACCCTGTTTCCGACGGCCCTCTCCCGCCGCTATCGCGGACCAGACCTCTACGACGCCTTCATGACGAAGGTTCTTCCTGCCGCCGGCAAGAGCGGCCGTTGGTCAGGTTACTATTTCGAGCGCATGATCAATCTGCGGGGCCCGGATGGAAAGGTCGTCAATCAGATCGCCGACATCATCGACCGCATTGCCGATCCCAAGGTCGTCGCCCGCAACAAATTCGAGATTCAGACATTTGATCCGACCCGGGACGTGACCCGTTCGCCGTATGGCGGCCAGTGCCTGAGCCATGGCAGCTTCAAACTGCGCAAGGCCGGCGGCGTCGAGACACTCGATCTGACGGTCCTGTATCGCAACCACTTCTATGTCGAGAAGCTACTCGGCAATCTGATCGGCCTGGGCCGGCTGATGGCCTTCGTCGCTGACCAATCCGGCGTCGCGGCAGGATCGCTCACGGTTGTCTCGACCCACGCCTGCGCGGATCAGCCCAAGGACGCCCAGAACCGCCAGACCTCGCTCGCCGAGATCAAGGCGCTTCTCGCAGCCTGCGACGCCCTAGTGGCGGACTGACGGCGTCGAAGAGGGGCGGGCCGGTCGCTGACGGCGAATAGAGGGCGAACATTCCCGACATGAACTCGGCCTGGCCGCCGTAGCTTGGATGGCGGATAGCGTCCGCGTCGACCCCGAGATCGGCGAGGGCGAGGCTCGCGTCCCGACCGATCGCGATGATCCTTCGCGGCTGGACCATCTCGACCAGCGCTTCAAGTAGGGGCCAGGTCTCGTCGCGTTCCGCGCGCGTATGGCAGCGATTCGACATCGGATCTCCCGCCATGTGGGGATGGAAGGGGAAGACGTTCCACAGGACGACGGGCTGGCGGACCTGTTCCAGCACACGCCAGATCACTGCGGCGGTCCGCTCGGCCATGACGGGCCCCTCCGTCGCGCGGATCAGATCGATGTCGCCCAGCAGTGTCGAGGCTGTGGCCAGATGCACCTCGTCGGTGAAGGGCACGCCGGTGCGGCGGCCGCCACGGTAGCCAAGATCACGGCCGACCCACATCGTCGACACCTCAGTGGCGATGGCCCGATCAAGGAATAGCCTGAGGTTCTCCCGACGCAGGGCGGCGGCGTCGCCGCGATCATGCACAGCGCAATGATCACGCCAGGGATTGAAGACGTTGGGCAGGGAGGCGGCCTCGAGGGCGCAGACGAACTCGGACGGGGTCATGGTGCGAGCGGTTCCATACGCAACAGCCGATTCCCGAAATCGATGATGACCCGTCCGCGGCGATGCTCCTGCAGAAAGCGGAACGCCGCATAGCCTTGGAGGATCGCCTCCTCCCAGACCCACAGCGGGTAGCCCTGAGGCTCGTAGCCTTGGACGAACTGATGATCCTGCTTGAGCAGGTCGAGCGGAAGTTCGCCGGTGCCCATGTCTCGGAAGTAGTCGAGCGACCGCGCCATACCGAACACCCAGGTAGAGATGCCCTCCTCGATCAGGATAGCGCGGGCGCCGTCTTCCGTTTCGTCGAGTTTGGCATCGCTTTTGCGTTTGAGCCGGAGAAGGGACCGGACGACCGGCGACCAACCCAGCACTGCCACGAACGCATAGTGGGAGACGTCATGGAATCGATAGTCGTCGGGTTCGTGGGCGTTGTCGGTCAATCGGTCGCCGATGAAGAGGTCGTTGCAGCGCTGAAAGACGAACGGTCGATCGCCCACCGTCTTCTCGAAAACCTCTATGACCATCCGTCGGGGCAACTGCTCGTCCGGTTCCTTGTCTGCGTCGGCCGCGACCTGATAGACTTTTTCTTTCGGCCACCGCCCCAGAATCTTGTGCTGGTTCTTGACCGCGGCGCCTTCCTACGTGAGCCCGACTTCCCGGGAGGCCTTCAACAACAGCTTGAACACCTCCGTCAGCCGGCGCGCCAGGGCCTCTCCGCCCGGAATGAGGGCAGCGTTCCGGTGAGCAGCGACCATCGCGCCCACCTCGGCCGCGAGCGCGAGCAGGGTCTCCTCGAACTGAGGTATAGGCACCGCGCTCCGCACGATCGTGTGCGGCTGCAGCGCTTCGAACGTCAGGGTCTCATCGGGGATATTTAACCAGGCCTCGTCCCTGCGATAGAGATGGGCGGCGATGGCGCTGAGGTTCAGACTGCCCCGGCGCGCGACGGCGGCCAGATACCAGAGGACATCGCCAAGCTCCTCGGCTACAGAGTCCGAATAGGCGACGGACGACGCGCGGTCCCTCTGCTTCTTCTTCAAGGCGCTGAGCAGGCTTCCGGTTTCGCCAAACAGTCCGAGAAGCGGGAACGCCAGGGACTGTCCCTCGACGCTCCGGTCCGTCTTGGCAGCCTGGTCCGCATAGGCGGCGACGGTGAGTGGTGCGAAACTACCGTCCATGCCGCACGGACCCTTCGATTGAACCGACGCTTTCGGTCGCGCGATTCGCCGGGTTCGGCGAATCCTGTTCGAGGATTCGCCTGCACCTGCATCGCGCCGAAGCCTCTGGCTGGCGGATCCAATGAGCAGGCGCTGGAGAGCAAGCTTGCGCCAACGAGAACATTGAGCGAACATAGCTGATGCCTGCTAGCCGAAGGACCGGGCCACATGCTTGCCGTCTACCCGGAAACAATTGAGCTTATCGTCAAGGAATACGAAGCCACGGACGGGATTCGGGCAGCTGAGGTCGACTGGTGGCGAGGTGACGGCCTGCCATTCGGTGCAGTGGTCGACCGCGTCGGGCGCGCCGATCTGTTTGGGAAACGCCATCCGCACCAGCGCCGGTTGTCGATGGACGCCTTGGAGGCGGGAGCGGCTGCCTTGCATGCCATCAGCGGCAAGCTCCAGAAAGCCGTGGACTTCTACGAACTCTGGCAGCTTGTGCAGAGCGCCTTCAGGCCGATCTACGGACTGGGCGAACTCGCAATCTATGATGCGGCGGAACGCTTGCGCTATCGCCTTGAGTTGGAGTCGGAACACCTCATCTACCTGCACGCTGGAGCGCGCGTCGGCGCACGTCGACTCGCCGGCGGTCGCCTAAAGAAGGAAAGCGCCTGGGGCATCCTTCGATACGATGTGCCCATCGGCCTTCGACGCCTCTGCACCCACGAAATCGAAGACGTCCTATGCATATACAAGGACGAACTATTGCTCTCGCCCCAGGAGTTTCGTGCGCGCCGATCGGGCTCGTCGGGGCCCGGCTGTGGACAGCAACGCGAGATCCGCCCGGGATGCTAGGCTGACACGCGACAACTGGTCATCTCGCGTTTCCACCTTCGGGAGGCACCGGATATACTCCACCAGCACAGCGCCGAGGACGCGGTCCTCGGCGCGACCAGATCTCGAAAGCGCGACGGCCTCCGCAGCGAGAGACCGACGAAGCCTGCGCTGCCTGTCGCGGATCGCCGCGCGCCACGGTGTCATCTCGCCATCTCTCGCAACCGCCTGTCGAAGGGCGCTTACTAGGTTTTTGGTGCCGCCCCCTCCCCCGCCGCGAACCGCTCGCACAGTTTTCGGAAGGGCGTGCGCTCGGCCTTGCGAATCACGCTGCGGGCCCGTCGCGGGCTGGCCTCCGCCTCCGCCTCCACCTCCCCCCCCGCGATCGCGCAGGGCCTGAGCGAAACGCTGGCACCAGTCCGCCAGGTCGGCCTTGCGTGGATTGAGCCGGGCGCCGTCGGCGCCCAGGACCCGCACCGTCAGATGGACATGCGGATGTCGGTCATCCTCATGAAGGGCGAAGACATAGGGAAAGCGCTCGCCGAACACGTCGCGGGCGAAGACCCGGGCGGCGTCGTGCACGCGCCGCGGATCGGTGCCCGCCGGCATGCTGAGGATGATCGCGCGCGACACCGGGCTGTCGCGCCGCCGCCCCGGCTCCAGTGCCAGTTCGGCGGCCCAGGCGCCGGTCACGTCCCTGACCGCGTCTCGCCCCTCGGGGCGTTCGCCGTCCGGCCCCTCCAGCGCTAGCTGGCCGTTGCGGCTGATATAGTCGAGGTGGCAGCGCAGATGGCCGGCGTCCCGGGCCTTGCCTGTGATCTGACCATGACTTCGGGCGCGCGCCGGATGATCCGGGCCAGCTGGGCGTAGGCCGCCGCGTCGCCGGGCTGGCCGGGCGGACGCAGGACCGGCCGGGTGATGCGCGCCCGGCGCACATCGATCGGCGGCCGCAGCGCCTCCTCGAACCCCAAGGGCGTGCGCAGGTCGCTCATCGTTCGGCCGACCAATAGGCCAGATTGCCGGCGAACACATCGTCTAGACCGCTCAGATGTCCGCGGATTTCGGCGGCGAAGGCGGCCAGTTGAGCGACCTCCAGATCAAGCACGGCCCCTTCCATCACGGCCGTGTTCAGGGCGCGGGCGATCTGGTTGATGTTGACGCCGATGCGGTGAAGCTCGCGTCGGATGCCGATCAGGGCCAACGCTTCGGGCGGCGTCATCTGGGGCCGGCCACGAACACGGCGACGGATCAGCGCCGCCGCCCATTGGGTCCGCAACAGTCCCGCGCGGGCCGCCTCGGCCTCCAGCAACGCCAGGTCCGCGTCCGCCAGCCTCAGGGTCAGCTTGGCCGACTTCGTGCCTGGCGGCCCCGGCTCGGGCGCCGGCAAGGGCACTTGGGCGGCGGCTTCCATGAGCGTGCGCAGATAGCGGGACCGCCCGCCGTGATCGGCCGCCGTCGCGTCGAAGCGGCGGGCCAGGTCGGACGGGAGGCGAAAAGTGAAGCGATCCATCGGGGAGCGGGTCTGTCAGACATTGCCGGCGCAATGCCTATCCTGCCCTAGACCGCGAACCGCCTCGTCCCGCAGGCTTACGGAGATTCCCCGCCCTCCCCTCGGCGGCCGCTATCGGCCGCTCGCCCGCCGCCCTGAAGGGCGCCCCAACCGAGGGCGGCGACACCCCTCCTCTCATCTCCCTCCACCGCCATCCGAGCAAAGAAGAAGCCGCGCCCGGTCAGGACGCGGCTCAGGCTCAAAGCGACGATGCCAGCCCATCAGGGATGCGCTTCGTGCAGCCAGGCGACCGCTCTCTGCGCATGAGCCGCCGCCGCGAACAGGAACCTCTTGTCGGCCTTCAACGTCTCGAGCCAGTGCCCGAGATAGGCGGCGTGATCCTCGCGCGGCTCCAGCTCCAGCCCGAGGTCAGCGCATAGAAAGGCGGCGCCGAGCTCGGCGACCAGTTCCTCGCGAGCGTAAGCCTGGGTCGAGCGGCTGAAGTCGCGGGCCAACCGGGATTCATGGCCGGTCCAGTGCACGCACTCATGACCGAGCGTGGCGTAGTAGGCGCCCGCGTCTCGGAAGGTCTCGAACGGCGGCATCTGCACATGATCGGACGCCGGGACGTAGTAGGCGGCAGAACCGCCGTGGCGGATGTCGGCGCCCAGCTCGGCGAAGAAGCGTTCGATCGCTTCCCGCCGCGCGTCGGGATTGACGGGTTCCGCTGGTGTCGGACGGTAGACGTCCGGCAGGTCGTCGATCTGTTCGATGTTGAAAACTGTGTAGGCCTTCAGGAACGGGATGCGCTGTTCGACTTCCTCGCCTGCATCGTCGGTTTCGGTACGGACGATCTGGTTGGCGTAGACCACGGTGGAGCCCCTCTCGCCCTTGCGGACATGGGCGCCCAGCGCCAGCGCCTGGCGGAAGGTCATCCAGGTCGGCGAGGCGAACCCTCGACTGAAGGCCTCCGACCACAGCAGCAGGACGTTGATGCCGCTATAGGGCGTGCCGTCGTGGCGGAGTGGACGGGTGACCGGGTTGCCTCCGGTCCAGGGCTGGGTCCACGGCCGGACGCCGGCCTCCAGTTGGTCGATGATCTGGTTGGTGATCCGGGCGTAGATGTCCGGACGAGCAGGATCGGCGGGGCGCGTCATGGCAGCCTCCTCAAGGATGGATTGTTCGGATGAAGGGGCGGCGGCGCGTCCGACGCGCCGCCGCTCCGGTTCAGCGGGACCAGATCAGGCTGTGTCCGCCCTCGATCTCGACCAGCGAGGCGTAGATCGGCGCCGGGAAGCTGGGATCGTCCAGTTTGACCGAGGGGTATTCCCGGTTCTCACGGGAGGTCTTCTTCCAGGCGGCGCCGAACTCGGTCTGGCCCGAGAAGATGCGGTAGTCCGGCGCCTTGTCGTCCGACTTCTCGTTCGGGCGCAGGGTCGCGCTCTTGACGTTGAGGGTCAGGGTCTTGATCGACCCGGTGTAGCCGTCGCTCTGAGCGGTGAAGGTGCCAATAGCGGCCATGTCAGTTTCTCCTTTGCTGTCGGACCACGCCTGTCGCGGCCTCGATGGCGATCGGGAGACCGGGGGCCGGTCGGCGCGCAGGGCGAACGCCAGCAAGCCCCCGCAGCGAAGCGGAGGACCGCAAGCGGGAGTTTCTTGTCCCGCGAGGAGGCCTTCAGGCCGGGGAAGAAAGTCGAGCGCGCGGTTGCGCTCAGCCGACCGGTTTCCGCTCAGATCCGCCTTTTCGAGAGGCCGCGCCGTGGCGCGCGCAAACAGGGGAAAGACCCACAGACCGCCGGAGCATCACAGACGCAGTCGACATGACCCCGGAGATCACACCCCGCTCTGACGCTTAGAGCCGCAGACCACAGCCCATATCGAAAGGGGAAAGGTGCGGGCGTTGGACCCTCTGCGTGGAGGCCCGGGACTTTCAGGCGGCGCCGCGACGATTTTCCGGCGAACCGGCCCTACGGCGAACAGACGACACCCTATGGAACCGGCGCCCGCAGGTGCTAGCGTAGCGATTATGAGCGCGGCAGCCTAGTTGCGCGCAGATCGGGGCGTTTCGACTCTTGTGTGTCGGCTCCGCATTTCGGAGACTCCGGGCATGAAACGTCCGCTGAGGAAATTGCCGCTCGCGAAACAGCGTGAACTCGACGCCGCCGTCGGGATCATTCAGGACGGCTTCGCCAAGGCCATCTCCACGCGCCGGGCCGACCGGCTGAAGAACGGCCGCATCCTGAAGATCATCCTGTTCGGCAGCTATGCGCGCGGCGACTGGGTGCACGATCCGGTCGGGCGCTATTTCTCGGATTTCGACCTACTGGTGGTCGTGGATCATGAGGACCTGACCGACTTCGAGTTCTGGGAGGATGTGGAGAAGCGCCTCCTGGCCGAACTGTCGGCGGGCGCCATGCGCACGCCCGTCAGCCTGATCGTCCATAGCCTGGACGACGTGAACTGGAAGCTGGAGCACGGTCGCGGGTTTTTCATCGACATCGCCCGCGACGGCGTGGTCCTTCAGGACACGCCCGGCGTGGCATTCTCCGAACCACAGCCCTTGCCGCCGTCTACGGCGCTGGAAGAGGCGAAGGAGTACTATGAGGAATGGAAGCAAGACGCCGACGAGTTTCTAGCGATGGTCGAATTTTGTCGGTCTCGGGGCTTCACGAAAAAGGCCGCGTTCAATCTGCATCAAGCAGCGGAGACGATTTATCAGGGGCTCCTGCAGGTCCTGACCTTCTATTCGCCCAAGAGCCATAACCTCATCCGCCTCCGAAACATGACGGAGCCGCTCGAACCGAGCCTGCGCGAAGCCTGGCCGCACGATACCAAGTTTCAGAAGCGATGCTTCGAACTGCTGCGGGCGGCCTACGTCAAAGTACGCTACTCGCGCCACTATCGCATTACCGATGAGGAACTCGCGTTCCTGAACGAACGGATCGGAGTGCTCAGACAAATCGTCGCCGAGGCGAGCCAGAAGCACATCGAAGAACTACGCGAAGCGGTGGGAAGTTAGGATTACGACCAGACCACATAGCTAGGCTCCAGCATCCAACTCGCGGTCCGCTCCCAGCAAGAACCAACCTTGGCATCAACCACCGGTTGGGATACCAGCGTGCGTCGGAGGACTCATGCTCACAAAGAAACAAGCCGCAGAATATGCGTTTGACCTGCAGGTCGGCCTCGAAGGCAGTGATGTGCCCGAGTACGATGCCGCGACTGATATTGGCCAAGCAGCCGTACTTGCAGTGAACCTGCGCGGGTTGGGAGAGGTAGACTATGGAACGCTGCGTCTTGTCGCTTCGCGGTATTTTCACATCAGATCAGGAGTCCTTGACCGTATTCTTAGAATATTGGCCAACTTGGAGTTGGTCAGCCTGATCACACAAGGTCACACCATTTCCAAGGTCGTGCCCAACGTTCCGCATTTCGAAGACATATATGAGCGCGTTGGCGAGTTCCTGGACCAAGCCCCGCTGAACGAGTTGGAAGTCGCCACGATCGGCATTCTGGACCGTCTTTCCAAATCTCCTGAAAATCGTGACTCCGTCCGATCAAGCCTAGGCCTCGACGGGAATGCCTTTAACTCAGCTCTCCAGATTGGCGAGAGCTCCGGTCTGATTGTGGATCATCGCGCAAGGGGTAGGGATATTCTCGCCAGCCCCCTCTATTTCGATGGGAACATGTCTGGCCTAATTGACATGGCGGCTCGCGGCGACACACCAAACGTACAACATGTGCTGCAAGCCATACAAGACAACCAAGGAATGCCACTTTCCGCCATAGTGTCGACAGGGCGCGTCTCGACTACACAGTTGACCCCAGATCAAGTTGATTTGGTCAAAGCGCTCGCATCCGAGGGCATCATTAAGCCCCCATCCATCAAGCGCCCCAATGGCGAGAGTGAGCAGTTCATCTTCACTCCCGCTCCCGGGAAAACTCGGCTAAGCGCGGCCAACCGAGAAATATATGAGAAAGGCATGGCTTTGGCCGCTGCGGTCAGAAAGGGCCAACTGCTGCCAGAGCGCTTCCGGATAAAATATCCTGACGCGCTGCTCTCAAAGCTCGAAAATAACAAATTTATCAATGCCTCTTCGGAGGCGGCCCATCAGTATGCCAATCTATCCGTTCTCGGTTTAGGCCGACTGAAGCTCACGTCAGGCGACCGCTTCCAGTTTCATCTGATCGATGTGCCCGAGAATGTCCAAGCGGTCTCCATTGCGCGCACTCTGCTAGCAAGCCAACGCCCTTCGGATCTGGAGCAAGACGGTCAGGCTAGGCTGCTGTTACGGAGTGATGAGGAGTATGTCCGTTCGCATCTGTCCGCACGCAAGAGTCGCGCCAACCCTGGCAAATCGGTAGTGTCCAAGAGGGCCGAGGCCGAGGTCCAGCAGTTCCTGTTGCAGCTATGATCAAAGACCGCGCCCAAAAAGGAATGGCGGCCCGCTTCTGCGCCGCTCAAGGGGTCGTGCCCTATCTCGAGGTGGTAGTTAGATCGTCTGCCGCACTAGAAGACATGCCGGTGGATGTTACGGATGTTGATGTGCTCGGAATCGAATTCGGCCGCCGGGGTTTAGAGCGCCGGATTTTATTCGATTGCAAAACAGGAAAAATGAGCGCGATCAACCGCGCGTTATGGGCAGCAGGTCTGAAGTCGTATGTAAAAGCCAGTGAAGCGTTCCTAATTCTTAAAAAGGATGCTCCATATAGCCACCGATTATTAGCAAACGAGTTAGGAGTTCACGTCCACTCCGAAGCGAATTTCGAGAAATATGCTGTGAGTGTTTCGCCAAACTATCTGTTTGGCGCAACTTATCTCGCTAATATGGATTTGTGGGACTACATCCCTGAGATTTCCGCAAAGTACGGTGCCCTCTCAGAGATTGCTTCCCTGTCGAATACTTATGCCGCAATGGAGAGTAATGGGGCTCGGGGCTTGCGGTCTCTGCTCGGAATCTTCATTAAAAGTGCCCAAGAGTTGGACCCGAGGAAAACCGAACATCTATTCGTGTATGCTAATTTTCTATCAGCTTTTTCGGGCTTTATGACACTAGCCGTCGTCGATCTAAAAAACATATTTCAGTTCGACATGGGTCAAGATGATTTTGAGAAGACTCTGCGTTACTACATATGGGGCGGCAAAGATAGTTATATGATGCGCAGGAATCTTCGCCTTTCCATAGAACGAGCTGGTGCAGGGGGAGCGAATGTCGAAGTTGAACTTCCTGAGTGGAAGAGATTTGTTGGTATTGTTCGATCTTTCCTGGACGCGCCCGACGCACTCGCCCAGATACCTTACCTTTCAAAAGAAATAGCATTCCGATGCATTGAAGAAAAGACGCGCGAAGAAGCAGATCGCCACTTAAGTGATTTGTTCAAATTAAACAATCGAGCTCGCCAGTTTTTATTTCTTCTTAACGCGTATCTCGTGGCTGCCGGCGCAATGCCAAAAGAGTTCAAGGAACGCTATGAGGAAGCTGTAAACGCAAGCGTAAGTTCATCGAGTACCAATCATCCGGGTAGCTGATGCACTCGCTCTTCAATTGAATTCTGAAGAGGCTGTTTCAGGGCGACGCTCTATCCACGCCGCGTGCGTATCGGCGCCGTCGTCATTCGGTAGAGCGTCGTCTTCGCCGTCAGCGGCGGCCGCATCGAGCGAGGCGACGCTGATGATCGAGCGAAAGCCCGAAAGGATTTCCGGATGACGCGCGGCGAGCCACTGCTCGATCGCCGGATTGGCGACGAGCCGTGAAAGGTATCCAGAGGCGATGACGAGATGCAGGACGTCGTCGCCGTAGGAGGCCTCCAAGGTTTTGAAGTCGGCGGTGAGCGACGCCATCTCGCGCTCCATTCGCGCCATCTGCTCGGGCGTCATCCCGCCGATCTTCTTGGGCTTGTGGGACTGGACCAGGTCCGACTGCCGCGTCGCGGCCAGCAGGGCGCGGGCGTAGGAGCCGGTGAAATTGCCCGCCGAGATCATCAGCTCCGCCGCCTCGATCTGGGGGACCGCCCGCATCTTGCGCAGCATGGTGAAGGTCGAGGTGTTGACCGAACGGTCCTTCAGCAGATCGACCACTTCCGGGCAGATGCCGCAGAGCATGTCGCGCTTGCGCTGGATCGCCTTGACGTCCACGTCCAGCGCCCGGGCGAGCTTTTCGGCCGGGACGCCGCGCTCCAGGGCGCGCACGATCATGTAGTGTTCCTGGATGGTCGCCAGCCGGTTGACCCGGCGGTTGTAGGTGAAAGCCTCGTCGTCATCGGAGACCAGACAGCGGATGTCCCGCTCCCCCAGTTCCTTGAGGATCGACAGGCGGACGTGGCCGTCCAGAAGCATCCATGGCCCCTGCCCGCGCGGGCGCGCGACCACCAAGGGCTCGATCACCCCGACCTCGGCGACGGAGCGGGCGATGCGCCGGTACTTGACCGAACGCAGCACGCGGTCTTCGACCTGCCGCATCGGCAGGATGTCCTCGACCGGGATGACCCTGAGGTCGCGTTCGAAGGCGGCTTTGACGGGCTTGTCCATCTCAGCCCTCCGCCCGGCCGAGCCGTTCGGCCAGAGGTTTGGGCAGGGTGTGCATGGCCTCGGCCCGCAGGAGCGGTCACGAAGTGGTCGTCGTCCAGCAACTGCCGCAGGCTGTTGACGACGAACAGCAACCGGCTCTGAGTCAGGGACACCTTCTTCACCAGGAGTTTCTGGCGATCGGTCTCACGGCGATAGGCCCGTACCAGGGCGTCGGCCGTCACCGGCCGGTTGGGCCTCGGTCCGCGCGAGCCGCTGATTCCGGCCTTGCCGCTGGTGCGGCGCTGTTCGATGATCCGGCGGACCGCCAGCACCTGGTTGCCCGGCAAGGCCTTTTGCTCATAGGCGTCGGCCAGGGCGGCCTGCACCTCCCCCTCCCCCGCCTTGGCGATTTCCACCGCGACCGATGGCGGGATGAACCCCCGCTCCACGGCGTTGATCAGCCGCTCCTCCCCGTTGTCGAGCAGAAAGCAGATGGCCCACACCCATTCCGCGCTGGAGTCCGTCTTGGCGGCGATCTCCTGGGTGGAATAGCCGCGCGTCTTCAGGGCGCCGATCTCACGGACCAGGTCGAGCGGCCGATGCTGGCGACGGGCGAGATTCTCGACGAGGCTCATGACGAAGCAGTCCTCGGGCGTCGCCTCGGCGATCACGGCAGGAATCTCAGCCTGACCGAGCGCGATGTACGCCTCCAGCCGGCCCTGGCCGCAGATCAGGTCGTATCCGCCGTCCTCGCGAGGGCTTACCGTGATCGGCTTCTTGAGGCCCAGGTTGGCGATGCTGGCGACCAGCTCGTCGAAGATGCGCCGGTTGCGGACGCGCGGGTTAAGGATGGTGATGGCCGACACCGGGACGGAGCGGATCTCAGGGACAGCCGGGGTCATGCAGCGCTCCTCAGGGTGGCGCGGCCGGTGAGCTCGAAGAAGCGGTCGAGGTCGTCGAACCGGTAAGCGTCGAGCGACACCCCATTGGTCTCGGCCAACCGGACCCGGTCCTGCGGCCCCAGGTCGATCCAGGGCAGCAGATAGTAGTCGCGGACCGAAGCGTTGGCCCCGTCCATCCGCGCGGCGACGGTGATGTCCGGCTTCAAGCCTGCATCAAGCCGAATCTTCCAGCGCAGGTCGCCCGACGCGGTCCGGGTCGAGCGCACGATCGCCAGGGAGGCGGTGAACTCTTCATTGATGGTGAGCAGGTCGGTGACCGGATCGACGCGCACCGCGCCACCCAGACGCTCGATCTGCGCGACCGTCCCGGACACCACCTCCGGATGGAGGGTGCGCAGGAAGCGGTTGGTCTCCAGATAGCGGTAGTCGCGCGAGGGCGACCAGCCGACCAGTTCATAGGCCCGCATCAGGCTGCCGAACCTCTGGCGGTAGGTGGAGCTGGACGGCATGTCCTCAAGCTCGTCTATGATCAGCCCCGACAGGCAGCCGCGCCGCTCGAGCAGTTCGGTCAACCGCTCCAGCATCTCAGCGTCGGTGTAGCGCCGGCAGCGTTCGGCGATGATGCGCTGGGCCGCCGCGAAGAAGTCCGGGTCGACGATGCCCTCGAAGGCGCCGTCCGCCTGCACCCACATATCCGGCGTATTGGCGACGCGCTTCTTCTTCAGCTTGAAGGAGACACGGTTGTAGACGTTGTTGCCGATGTATTTCTCGTTGGTGAGGATCTGGTGGACGACCCCGCGCGTCCACGGGCGGCCGAGGTCCGTCACCTGCCCTTCGCCGTTCAGGAGGGCGGCGATCTCGCGCTCAGAGCGGCGGTTGAGGACGAACATCCGATAGATGCGCTGGACCAGGTCGATCTCCTCGACCGGACCGGGCGTCAGGACCACTCGGTCGGTCTGCAGGCTCTTGTGCTCCCCCCCGCATCAGCGTCGCCTTGGGCTGGCGCTGCTCGTCGACAAGCTGCCGCCGCAGGCCGTAGCCGGCCGGCCCGCCCTGGCGATAGCCGAGGCCGATCAAGCGGCACTGGCCGGTGAAGACCTTGACCGAGAGCTCGCGGCTGTACTCACCGGCCATGGCCCGCTTCATGCTCTTGATAATCGTGGTGCTGAGGCTGCCGTCGTTCTCGAACTGCTCGGCGCAGTAGTGGATGCTGATGCCGGCCTCGCGGCACAGGAACTCGTAGTAGGCGCTCTCATCGGCGTCCTGGAATCGACCCCAGCGGCTGACGTCGTAGACCAGGACCACCTTGAAGTCGGTCCGCCCGGCCTGCACGTCGGCGATCAGCCGCTTCAGGGCGTCCCGACCGTCCAGGCGCAGCCCGCTCTTGCCGTTGTCGGCATAGGTCTCGACGATCTCGAACCCCCGCTGGGCGGCGTAGCGGGCGATGATCTCGGCCTGGTTCTCGGTCGAGTACTTCTGGTGCTCGGTCGACATCCGCACATATTGGGCGGCGCGGATCGTCTGGGCCGGCCCGGGCTCTGCGCTACTGTTTATTGCTTGGGTCATTCAGGGTCAGACGCCCTTCAGGGCGTCATGGGTCCTCGTCAGTTGGCTTTCCGGCCAAGCTACCGGCGGGGAGCCCTGAATGTCGTCTACGCAGAACGTCCGAAAACTTCGGTCGGAATCCGGAGGAAGTTTTCTTCAATCCGATACGCCAGGCGGGGTCGACCGCTTCGCCGAAGCCATCGCTGGCGCACTCCGCCGCGAGTTCGGCGCAGTGCCCGGCGCGGTCAAACAGGTCGTCCGCATCACAGGTGCGAACGAGCGCGCCGTGCGGAATTGGTTCGAGGCTCGCAATGCGCCGAACGGCGAGAATCTGGTCATCCTCATGGGACGATCCGATGAGGTCCTCGAAGTTGTCCTACAGCTTGCGGGCCGTCAGGAGCTGGTCACTGCCCGTCGGCTGTCCGGCGCGCGCGACAAGCTGCGCGAGATGCTGGCTCTCATGGACGATCTGCAGTCATGACGCTGACCGGCTCATTGACGGACCCGGGCGGTTGCTTCTTCCCACAGCAGCTTAGCCGTGGTGGTCGCCCCGTTAGGGCCGATCGCCCGCCAAAAATGGATCGACGGCCGGTCCGACGAGGAGTTCCCCGGACAAGCGTCCGAGTACAGTGGCCGCAGACATAGGCCGTCAGACTGGAAGAGCCTAGCGAGCTTCGGCCCTAGCCGGCGACGTACTCGTCGAAACCGATTTCGTAGGTGGCCGAGGTGGCACGGGAAGGGTCGACCGCGGCTCTTTCGACGTCACATCGCGTTGGTCCTGAAAGGATAGACCCGGACCCTGACGTGCTGTGTTTGACGGCCAATCGACTTTTTCAGGAAGGCGATCGATTACGAGAAACACGAGTACCGCCGCACACGTCGTGACGAACGCGGTCAACCAGAAACTTGCGGCGTACCGCCCTCCTGACCGTATTTGCTTGCCATTCTGGAGATCCAGAGATCCGTCGCCGATCCGGACAATCGAGAGGACAAGCGTGCTCACCGCCATCGCAAACAGAACCGGACCAAATGGCAAGGACTTGGAAACGGCAGTGGAGTCGCTGGCGATCACGCCGATCGATATCGCGGACAGTACCAGAGCCAGCGGATAGACGCCTGTCCGCGCAATCTTGCGCGCGCGTGAGTAGCGTCCTCGTCGATCCCATGCCCACCTCATTGGAGAGCCTCCGCTTGCGGGACCGTCCTAGCATGGCCGGAATCGGTACATGTTTTGACACCGAGGGCGATGAAGGCGCCGATTATGAGGGCCATCGACCATCGTAGGATCGAGTGGTCACGCTCGACCTTCTGTAATCTCTCGTCCAACGCGGATTTCGTCTCATCGATCTTCTTATCCAAGCCTGGCAGGGAGTGGAACTGATGAGCTAACGGCGTGATCAGGTCGGTTGAGATCCCCGTGAATCCCTGCTTCTCCCGCTTGCTCTGTGATTGACCGTCTAGGTCGGCGAAGAAGATCTCGAACCACTCGTCGCCTCTCGCGACATGGATCGTGCCAGGACCGGCATTGAAGACCGCGAAGATGAGATATCCACTGTAGCCTGGTTCCACATAGAAGCCGGACACATTCACTAGGCCACGGAATTTAGTGGCCTTCGACCGCAGGGCGATGAACGCGATGGCGTCCTGAGGAATGCTCACCCATTCGGCGGTCTGCAGAAACGCGAACTGACCGGAGGGAATCGCGCGAGATTCCCTTGGCCTCAGTCGCTCTCTAGACTTCGGATCCTCTTCCGAGGCGGGCGAGATATAGATCTCGGCGCCAACCGTCAGATTGTAAGAGGCGCGTTCCCGTCGCTTTTCCTGATCCTTTTCGAAGCCTTCAATGATGTATTTGCCCGTTTCGGCGAAATGCTCCTCGTTGCGACGCGCGATCGTGTACCACGTCCAAAATCCCCGACCTTCGCTGTTCGTCACATCCCCTTCATCCTTCATGACGGCCGCCTACGCCGCCACCGCGTCGAACAGGCCCGGCTGGATCGAAGACGCGGCGGTGGAGGTGTAGGCCGGCACCGCCAGATTCCAACGCGTCGGGTAGAAGGGTTGCTGCAACGCTCGTGAGCTAAGCTTATAGGTCTGCTTGATGCGCACGCGGCCCGAGATGCCCGCCACGTCGGGATGAGCGACACGCGCATACTTTGAGATTTCACAGAACAGGTTCTGGCAATCGATCGGCTGCAGCCGTCGACCAAACAGGCCAGGAAAATCAAGGCCCAGCCGCTTGAACTCAGTCTCCTGCCGGTCGACCATCGCGTGAATGATATCCTCGGGAGCGTAGTCATCCGCATCATCAAAACACTTGGCGATGCCGTCGAGCGCCCCCGGCCCCGCGACGACGAACTCGGACTCTTCCAGGGAAAGGAACGGCGCGTAATTCAGATCAATGCAATATTGGAACGCAAGGAACTTCCCCAACCCGGGATAGGGGATCAAAAGGTCGAAGATGCCACTCAAGCTTCCGGCCTTCTCGACCTTGGCTGGCAATCCATCCTCCATCATCATCTTCAGCAGCCGAAGATGGTTGGTATGTTTGCGTTCTCCCCCCAGGGCGGGGGATGGCATGATGTACGCGGCCGAATAAATCCGCTTCCCGCGCCCTATCGCGTCGTTCAGGACGCGATCAGCGGCATCGAAGTCGAACGATTGCCAACTGACAGGGCCTAGCTGATTTTCAAGGTGCTCCCAAGTCTCGACCTTGTTGAACAGTTTGAAGAGCAGGGTGCGGAAGAAAAGTTCCTGCGGCGATCGTGACCGATCAGCCGCGTACTGGACGCGTCGGATCAGGAACTGGCTAACTCTGTCACTGGCACGGTAGGCGTTGGTGAAACGATACGTCCTCAAGATCGGGTCATCGGTCCAGGGCCCCCGCTTCCCCTCCAGCCGCCGGAGATACATGGCCTGGCGTTCAGCCGCAAACCGCCAATAGTCATCGTAGACGATGGTAGGGTTCATGCACTTTGCCTTTCCGTCAAGGAATTGAGCCTAGGCGGATTCGAGAACGCCCTGATCGGATTTCATTCAATCACAGGTCAATCCAAGCCAGGACTGTGGAAAATCAGATCGCCGTCGGTTGTTGAAACGTGATCGTGCGCTCGTTCATGTCGACGGTGACCACGCCGGCCCCGAAGAGGCGAAGCTGATGGAAAACGGCGTACCCATCCAGTATCGCCGCCTCCCACTCCGAGAGCCGATTTTTCGCGACTTCAAGGTCGGTCACGAGAGCTCTTATCCCTTTCAGGAAACTGAAGGATATGTCTCCGCTTCCCGGGAAAAGCTGTACGGGCCCAGTCGCGCCAACGGCCCGAACCGTCGCAAGCCTCACACCTTCAGCATGGATCGCCTTGACCACGGCCTCCTCGACAATCCGTGCCCGCGCTCCGTCTTCGACTTCGTCGACTTCCGGATCGCTTTTGCGCTTGCGCGCCATCAGCGAACGCAGCACCGGAGACCAGCCGAGCTTTGCGACGTTGGCCAGATGCATGACGTCGTGAAAGCGATATCCATCGTCGTGATACGCGTTATCTGTGAGGTCGTCGCCAAGCTGCGCGCCTTCAAGCATCATCCGCGAGCGTCCCGGACCGGCGGACATGAATTCGACTTGGAAGCGACGAGGGAATCTCTCCTTTTTTGGGAAGCCCTCGTCATGAAGAGGCGTTCGCGCCGACCGATCCCACCGATCAGAAATCTTGGCGACGTTGGCGGCGACGATGTCGCTCATCCGTAGCTCGTACAAGCTGCTCAGAGCCGCGACATGCCAGGCGATCTCGCCCAACAGATCGTTCATTGGCCGGTCCGGCAGCGTGGTGTTCAGTTCACGCTCGATTTCCGGAAGGCTCTGTCGCAGCAGTTCGGCGCCAAGTTGCTGCAGGACGACCAGGCACACCTCGGCGAGTTCCCGATCGTTTGTGCGGGCTGTTAGGAACGCGAGGTCTTGGTAGTCCTCGAATCTCAAGTCACGGCGGCGCGGGAAGTGTTCAGCGGCTTCAAGAAACTGCGCCCGTTTGGTGGGATCGAGCACCTGCCGTAGGCGCTCAGCGCGTTTGCTGTTGGCGCCCAACTCGTCCTTGAGTTGCCCGATATCGTGCGCGAAGATATTTACGAGCTTACCGGGGTTGGCTTGCCGCACGAGAGCGAAGCAGTACCAAACCACATCACCGAGCTCTTCGATTATGTCGGCATCCGGCACGTTCCAGGCCGATTGGCCGACATTGGCCAGCAAACGCTTCTTCACAGCGGATATGACAGAACCGATTTCGGAGGCCACGCCATAGAGCGCGATCTCCATCCGCACTTTCGGCGGCAGGTCCGTCGATTGGTCTGTGCGTTCGACAAACCTGTCGTATTCAGAAACGAGCATAGAGGTCATGTGGCTGCCGTCACGTCCAGTTGATCGGCCGACCGAGCCGCCCCTGAGGCAGACCGTCGAACCATACGTTGGTACGATTCACGAACTCTGGCTCGAAGTCTCCTCGAAAGTCTCGAACCCGCGCAAGTCCGAACCCATCGAACTCCGCCGGCAACACGGGCGCTTCTCGTCCCCAGTAGGTAAACTCGCTCGCCCATAAGATTCGATCAGCGCTTGTGTCTTGATGAAGGTTCGCAGGATTCAGAACGCCACCGACCTGGCTGTGGTGGGAATCTTCCTGTATCCAAGACCCGTCGGGCGCGTGATGATAGATGTTGTCACCGAAGGCGCGCTGGCGGCTTAGCCCAAGCGCCGCCTTCTTTCGCTCAAAACGCGGATCCTCCCAATACTCCTGAAAAGTCATCGCGCCTCCGACGCGCATCGCGCAGATGACGCGCCCGGATCGTCCATTCTTAACGCTGCCACACGCCACGACGATATCGCCAGGTGCCGCTCTCCGCCGAATATTTGGCTTACAAGTCGCGAGCGTGCAAAGCCCGCCAAACGGATTGGACGCGAAGCCGAAATCCCTGACCATTTTGTAAGCGAAAAGGCTCGTCATAGGTCACTGGCAGCGAACGCGAGTAATCTCGCGATCAGCGGCGCGTTGGCCGTCGGGCTTCTCCCAAATCGGTGAGCCAGATATCGCTTCCGCAAGGTTCGGCCCCTCGACCCGCACGATCGATTCCGCCTGCTCATCGAGCGCTTCAGGGAACACGACGCGCGCATTGGCATAAGCACCGATCATTCTTATGTCTGCGCCTCCTGCAGCCGCGGCGCATGCGCCGATCAGTCCGTCATCGACGGGCATCGCCGGCAAAAGGAAAACACACAGTTCAGTCCCATCCATGCAGTCAATCAATGGCTGGGGCAGTTGTCCCTGCGGCAGGAGGCCATCAGCCGCTTCAGCAGCGTCAGCCTCGCATACCGTGAAGCCCTGCTCTTCGAGCTCGGCGCGTACTTTCGCGACGGATCCCGCCGTAGCGGGCACATAGATGATGCAAGCCTTGCGATGATCGCTCACGGACGCCCCCCAGAACATAAGGACAACACTTCACTACCTCAGGCTGCGTTTGGCAAGTCTTCGCGGATCGAAGGTCAAACAGATGTGGAGGCGGCCTTGACTGAGATCCGCCCTCAGTGGGCCCCTCGTGCACCTTGCAGCCGTCAGGAGCTCGTCGTCGCACGCCGGCTCTTCGGCGCCCGCGATAAGCTGCACGAGATGCTCAAGCTGATGGACGGCCGGCAGTCGTGAGGACCTTCAGCCAAATTCTTGGTCTCACGTCAGTTGCGGACGCAGGCCGTCTTCGCTGATAAGGAGACACGGTGAATCGTGCTAGGCGAAACAGTTCCCTATCCGTTCTCAAGGTATTCTCCGCAATGAAGCAGCCCGGCGTACCGACGATCGATCTCTTCGCGGGCGCGGGCGGTCTCAGCATCGGAGCCACCGTCGCCGGCTGTGATGTCCGCGCCGCCTTCGAACTCGACGGCGTCGCTTGCGACACGATGCGCCGCAATCCGAAATACCACGGCGCGGTGCTTAAAGCGGATGTCGCGGATCTCACGGGAGATGACTTGCGTCAGGCAGCGAATTTGCGGCCCGGCGATCCGCTGATCGTGGTCGGCGGCGCCCCGTGCCAGCCTTTTTCCAAGGCCGCCTACTGGGTCGAAGAAGGCGAAGAGTCGCGTTACCGCAGGGCCCGCGCGGCGGGCGAACAGATGGCCAGGCCGCCTGCGCCGACCGAGCCTCGCCCGGACGATCGTCGTACCCTGGTCGAGGAGTTCTGGCGCCTGATCTTCGAGGCCAACGCCGATGGCTTCGTGTTCGAGAACGTCCCCTCGATCAAGCACCCTCGCAACCGACCGGTCCTCGAAGGTTTTCGCAGCGCGGCGCTCAAGGCGGGTTATGAGGTGACCGAGGTCACCGCAAACGCCGCCGAGTATGGCGTGGCGCAGACGCGTGAGCGCGTCTTCCTATTGGGATCGCGTAAATCCAAGCCGACTGCGCCGGCTCCGACCCACGCCGTCAGGGCTGACCCGAGAATAGACCTGAAGCCCGCGCTCACGGCGGGTGAAGCGCTTGAAGATTTCGATGATGACCGCTTCTTCGAACCTGAAGAAGTGATCTCCGGCCGTTGGGCCGAGCATCTCCGGACGGTGCCGCCGGGAAGCAACTACAAGGCCCATACCGCCTGGGCCGGACATCCCGAGCCGAGCTTCGTGACCGAAACCCGCTTTTGGAACTTCCTGCTCAAGCTCGCGCCGGAGCGGCCCTCTTGGACCCTGGCGGCTTCCCCTGGCCCCTGGACGGGCCCCTTCCATTGGACCAGCCGTCGACTTCGCACCGTAGAGATGGCGGCTTTGCAGGGCTTTCCTCGCGGGTATGAATGGGCGGGGTCTCGGCGGGACCGCGTTCGCCAGGTCGGCAACGCCGTTCCTCCGCCCCTTGCGGAGGTGATGGTGCGCGCGGTGGCGAAGACGGTCGCATGAACGGGATCACGCGCCCCTATAAAGCGGTCAGCCTATTCACCGGCTGCGGCGGACTCGATCTGGGGTTGGAGCAGGCAGGCTTCCAGACCCGCTTGGCGACGGACGCCGAGCGATTGTGCGCATCCACCTACGCCGCCAATTTCGGCAAGACCCCTTTCATCGTCGAGCGGATCGGCGCCCTGACCCGCCAGGGTTTGCGCGAGCAACTCGGACCGGACGCCGACGACCTGGACCTGGTGGCGGGCGGTCCCCCCTGCCCCCCGTTCTCCAAAAGCCGCTTCTATCGCCAGAACATGCCGCGGGCATTGGACGATCCGAATGGCTGGGAGACGATCAACGGCTACCTGAAGGTCCTGGAATGGTTTCGCCCACGGACGTTCATCTTGGAGAACGTCAAGGGGCTCGCCTACAAGGTTCACCGGGACGCGCTGGAGACAATCGTCACGCGCGCCGAAAAGCTCGGCTACAAGGTCACTTGTGGCGTGCTGAACGCCGCGGACTTCGGCGTGCCTCAGATCCGCGAGCGCTGTTTCGTCGTCGGATCGCTGGAGGGCCGGATCGATCTGCCCGAGCCCACCCATGCCCAAGATGGCGTGGACCTGCCGGCCTGGCGCACGGCGGGCGACGTTCTTGCGGATTTGGATACGGATGAAGCGGCCTGCGACAAGGGGCATTTCGCCGGCGGACGTCACCACGACCTGCTGAAGCAGGTGCCGCCAGGCGACAACTACCTCTTCTTCACCGAAAAGCGCGGCCACCCCCATCCCGTGTTCAAATGGCGCGGCCGCTACTGGTCGTTCTTGTTGAAGCTGAGCCCCGATCTGCCGTCGTGGACCATCCAGGCGCGACGCTCCAACAACATGGGCCCCTTCCACTGGCGCAATCGCATCTTGCGCATCGAAGAGATCAAACGCCTGCAGACCTTTCCGGACGCCTTCACCCTGACGGGCACGCTCGAACAGCAGTGGCGTCAGATCGGCAATGCTGTGCCTCCTCGGCTGGCTGAGGCCGTCGGTCGCCAGCTTGCGGATCATTTGGGCGGCCGATTGGAGGCGGCGGCATGAAGCGGCTTCCGTCATTCAATGACTTTTCGCCCAAGATCATCGGCGATGTTCGCAAACCGCTGCTGCTGTTCAAGCAATATGCTCCCGATTTCGACGCCGTGGTCAAAGCCTGGGCGGATGCCTTCTTCGGCGGCGCGGATAACAAGCGGGCCCGCACGAACGTCACCGCCACGCTGAACACCTTGGGCCTGATCGATCGCCCGTCGATGACCCTAACCGAGGCGGGCGAGTTCATCGCCTCCGCGCTGACACCCCGTGAAGGCGCCGAGAGACTGGCCGTCCATGTGGTCGAAACCCGCAATGGAATGTCGGTGATCGAGGCGGCCCGATCCCTGAACGTACGCGGAGAGCACGCCGGCAAGGACAGCCTCAAGCGCGAGCTCGAGTTCTTGGGCATCGAACGCCTCTCGCGCGCGACGACGGACCACACGACCCTCGCCAACTGGTTCGCCGAAGCCGGTCTTCTCGACAAGAGCGAGAACCTGGCGCCGATCGATGAGGCGATGAAACGGGTGCTCGGCATTTCGGCCAGTGAACGGGCGGAGCTGAGCGCCCTTCCCTTGGAGCAACAAATCTTTCTTCAGGTCCTGCGTCGTCTGATCGAGGTGGAGCCGACGAAATCCATCGCGGCGAAGGTCGTGAGCGACGAATGCCTGAGGGATTATCCGCATCAGTTCGATGAGGACCAACTGAGCAAGAAGGTCCTGCGGCCGCTCGAAGCCGGCGGGTGGTTGAGCCTGGGCGCTCGCTCGGAGGGGCGGGGCGCGAAAAGCGGCCAGGTGTCGGCCGCCGCCAAACTCCTCGACATCCCCTTCAGCGCGATCGTCCCGGATTTCGATGCGGTCGTGCCGGCCGATCTGCGCGAGAAGATCGATCTGCCGCGCCCCGAGATCCAGCGGCTGCTGAACAGCGCATCGCCAAACGATCGCGGCTTGGGGTTGGAGCTCCTGGCGCTTCGCATGCTGATCGATCTGGGGCTTGATCCGCGCTCGTTCCGCCAGCGGAGCCGGGACACGGCCTATGCCGAGGTCGACCTGACCGCGGAAGGCAAGCAACTCCTCTTCTCGCGCTGGAACATCCAGTGCAAATGCGTGAAGAGCCGCGTCAGCCTCAGCGACGTCGCCAAGGAGGTCGGCCTGGCGATCTACGCCAAGTCTCACGTGGTCATGGTGGTCACCCCCGGTGACTTCTCCCGTGAGGCCGTGAATTACGCCCGAGAGATCACGGCCGACACCCACCTGCAATTCGTCCTGGTCAATGGCGCGGCCGTGAAAGCCTATCTTCAGACCGGACCGGCGAGTTTGCACGCCTTCGTTCAAAAGAACGCCGCTAGGGTCATGGCCGAAAAACGCAATCAGCCGATCGCCCCTGACGAGGAAGACTGATCGACCTGTCCCAAGGGACGGCGCTACGTCGCAGGCAAGGGCCTCAGGCCACGGGCATTTTCTGCGCCGTCGGCGATTTACCAGGTCCGTCCAGGATCGGCCGACCGACCCGAACAGTCTTCCCATCCAGGGTGACGTCAAAGGCTGTCGCGGTGATCGAAACCGATGCCTGGCCGTAGTGAAGCTGACGATGGTGCGTGGCGCACGCCGTCAGAATGTTCGACGCCCCGAGCGAGCCGGCTTGGCCGGCCGACACGGGCATCACATGGTGTGCTTCCACATAGGGCTCCCCCGACGGCTTCAAGAAGCTGATCGGATCGCGTCCCAGCACTTGGCAAATCTGACATTTGTAGCCGTTGAGCTTCTTAACCAAAGCGCCCACCGGGCCACGTTCGATGCTCCGGCTCACGCGCTCCTTGACCTCAGGACAGGCGTCACGGAATTTCTCTTCAAGCCTGGCCAAGGCTTCGAGCGTGTCTGTTACGGCTATCTCGCCGACCACCGTCTCCGCTGACGTCCCCAATAGGTCGAGCAGTCGCCGAAAGTCGGGTTCGGGGATTGGAAATGAAGCCGCTTGAAAGCCATTGAGCAGCAAGGGCGACAAAGCCGGCGCCTCTTCGCGCAAGCGCGTGATGGTCAAGGGCCGGTCGCTGAAGGTCTGGAGATAGCGGACTTTCACCGTCGGCCAACCCGACGCTCTTCCCCCGCCTTCCGCCCAAAAGGCGTCAGAGGCGCCCGAGCCTTCGAACGCCTCGCTCTCGATCTCGACGAGGGCGTAGATTCCCGCCTCCAACGCCGGCCGCCCCTCTCGTTCCGCCGAGGTGCCTCGGTCTACGCCGACGCGCACGACGCCGAGTTGCCCTGGAGCGAAGCGCATTCGGTCCGACGGCCGGACGCCCCAAGTGTCACGAGCTTCGCCCTGCTCCAAGAATCGATCGATGGCCCACCGTTTCGGATTGCAAACGAACACCCAATAAGGGGCGGCCCCAGCCTCGGGCAGCGGCGTTTGGATGGACTCTCGAATGGCTTCAGCGGCCGCTTGAAGCTTCTGACGATCGCCGAAAAACTCGCTCCAGATCACTGATTCCAGCTGATTGCCTCGGCTCAGCCCGGCCTTGCCCTCGGCGGCGTACTCGGGGTCTGACGCCCTGAAGTTCATCAGCTTCATGTAGACGCCGTTTGCGTTGCGGAAGTCCGCCTCCCCGGACACGCCTCGCGTCGTCGCCAAGGCCGAGAGGACCGAGGACAGTTCCAGAATTCGATCGTCGCTTTTGCCAAAGGCGGCGCCTTTGAGCGTTCAATAGAGGTCCAGCGCTAGGATCAACTCATCCCGGGTCCAAGCCGGATTCCGGCCCGTAGGCTCGACCGCGTCTGTCTCCTCCTGCGGCCCGACGCCCTGCCAAGACATCACCCCTTCCGCCCAGGCGCGAAAGCGGGTTTCAGATTCAGCAAGCTCCCGTCGCCAGACCACATGGGCCTGACCCGGGAGCGCGCGCGCTTCAGCGCCGATGGCCCGAAAATCTTGATCAGTCCAGGGACGCGTCTGGGCTGCGAGTTGCATCGTGGAGACAGGAAAGGCCCAGGTCCGCCCTTCCTGGGACCACGCACGGTCGAACGGCCGCTCCGCGGTCAGTCCAAGAGGCGGCAGACCACACCGGTAGCAGGCGAAATCCAACCGTGATTGGAGATTGCCGTAAGCGCGCCCGAAGATCTGCAGATCATCCCAGCCCAATCCTGCGGAAGCCTCCGCATTGGTGAAGGACGGAATTCGGCGGTCGGGCGTCCTCCTGGCTTTAAGCCAGGCGAGAAGTTGGTCCGTCTGCTCCTGGATCGGCGTGGAGCCGCGCGCGGGCGGCTTGGCCGTTTCGTTGTCCAATCCCAAGGTTCGCCGGGCGAACCACAGCGCCCGGGCCGAAAACTCCTCGGGATGGTCCACGATGATCTGTTCGTAGGAGAGTTCCGCCAGGCCTGCGTCGTTGAGCGTCTGGAATCCAGCCGTCGGCTTCGCGTTGGTGACCGCGATCTCGGCGGCCTCCAGAAGACCATGGTCACGGATCGCTTTGATGGTGCGATTGGCGTTCGATCCGTCACGCACCTTGATACCGACGTAGGCGGACACCGCCCGGGTGATGCGTTCTTCGGCAGGGCTAAGCCCATCCAAGTTGCGGCCGGATTTCTCGCGCAGATAGACCAAGCCCAACTCAGCAGCGCGCTCATCGAGCGCGGCCTGCAGAGTCGGCGACAGGCGGCCGGCGTTGGCGGCGTTGGTTTGAAGCTGGGCGACATCCTTCAAAGAGGATGTGTTGCTGAGGATACGGAGCACCCTCTCCATCGACGGATCATTCTGCATGGAATGCTTTCTGGCGGCAGTGCCTAATTCAATATTGTCTGGCGCCGCTCAGTTCAAAAATCGACGTCTCCTTCTTCGAAGTCTCACCCCCGCGATTATCGGCTCCATCCAATTCCGCCTCGGACTGAAGCCCATGTTCGGTTTCAGTCGATCATGGCCGCAGATTCTCGTCCGCCTGTCTACGGGTAGCCTCATAAGCCGTCTTGAGCTTCGATTCCGTTTTAGGGTCCGAAGGCCTTCGGCGCGTCTCTAGAGACGCGATACCCAGAATTGCTTTCGATTGAGGAGCCGTAGCGCATATGGAACCGCGCCTTCTGACCGAGCAAGAAGCCGCCGCCTATCTTCGCGTGCCCGCGACAACCGTGCGCAAGCTTAGTCTTGGGCGCGTCGTACTCGGGACGCGGCATCGGTATGACCGCAAGGCCCTCGACGCGCATCTCGATCAACTGGCTGGCCTGGAGACCGCACCGTCTCATTCCATGGACACGGCGGACGTCGAACTTGCCCGATTCATTTCAAATCACACACGTCCTGCCCGGCCTACATAGGGTCAAACGGAAGAAGGCGCACCGCGTCTTCGAATATTGGTACGCCTGGCGTGGCGGCCCCCAGATCATGGCCGCAAAAGCCTCGAACCCGCGCGCCCTGGCGCAGCTGGTCGCGCGCCAAGCCCCAGCGGCGATCGACGCTTACAATCGATATGGGAAGACCGCCCGGTCACGTCCGGTGGATCACCTCACGCTCTTCGGCCTCATCACCCAATATCTTGAGATCATGGGAGCGGATCAATCGCTGGCGCCGCGCACCAAGCTGGATCGGCGCAAGCTGCTGGATCGCGTCCGCACCGAACTCGGGGAAATGACGCTGACGGCCCTGACTTCGACCAAGGCGCGCGCTTTTCTTCTGGACTGGCGCGATCAGCGCGCCGCGACGCCCAAGACTGCGAACGAACTTCTCGGCGCCCTGTCCCTCGTGCTGAACTGGGCCGTCAATCGTGGCAAGTTGGCGAGCAATCCGGTGGTGAACTTCCCTCGCCTCTACGAGGTGAACAGAGCGGATATCATCTGGGAGCCCCGCCATCTGGAGGCCGTGCTGGATCAGGCCGACCCGCCCGTAGCGGCGGCGATCCGCCTCGCAGCCGCTACAGGCTTGCGCAAGAACGACCTGATCGCCCTGCCCTGGTCCGCCGTGAAGGAGCACGCGATCATTTGGCAAACGGGAAAGAGCAGAGGTCGGAAGACGGTCGTCATTCCGATCACCGAGGACGTCAGGGCGGTGCTGGACGGCTTAGATAAAGGCGAATGCCCCACTGTCCTCAAATCCTCGGACGGCACGCCCTGGACGCCGCCCGGCAATGGTTTGGACAGCGGCGTAGGGCGTGCTCGCCTCGAAGCGGACGCGGCGGCGAAGAAATCCGGCAAGACCAGCGCCGGCCTTGAAGGTCTCCGCTTTCATGACCTACGTGGGACGGCGGCCACCAACTTCATTCGCGCCGGTCTGCCACTCGATGATGTCGCCACCATCCTCGGCTGGGAGCTCAATCGGGTGAAGGAGATCGCGCGCCGTTATGTGACCGGTGAAGCTATCGGTTTGGGGATGATCGCGCGCCTTGAGGAGGCCCGGAACAGACAGGCAACTGTAAAACCCGGTGTAAAACTCAGCACTCGAAAGCCCTCGAACGGGGCCGAAATCGGCTCGAATGCAGTGAGGGCGGATGGCTGGGGAACTAGGACTCGAACCTAGAATGACGGTACCAAAAACCGTAGTGTTACCATTACACCATTCCCCAGCAGGACCGGCGTTTCCGCAGCGCTCTGTGCGGCGGAGGCGGTCAGATAGGCCAAACCGATTTGGGATGCAACACCCTCTTTCAGGACTATTTTCGGTGCGGGCGAAGAAGGTCGAAATGGGTGCTTGCGGCCTGTCGAAGCCATGGCTATAAGCCGCGTCCTCACTTCGGGGCGACGCCTTGCGGCCCGCCCCCACGGTCGGAGTGTGGCTCAGCCTGGTAGAGCACTGCGTTCGGGACGCAGGGGTCGGAGGTTCGAATCCTCTCACTCCGACCATCTTCTCTCTTTCAAGACACAGACGACGCGACGGCGGCGATTTCATCCGCCGTAACGGCTGTGCCGGTCATGGAAGACGCGCGAGAGATTGGATAAGGTCGGTCCCATGACCGTCTTCATAACCCCCTCCTCCGTCGTCGCCTTCTGGAAAGAGGCCGGCCCCCAAAAGTGGTTCGCCAAGGACGCCGCCTTCGACGCCGAGTTTCGCGATCGCGGCCGCGCCGTTCACTGGGCGGCGGCGCGCCGGGAACTGGACGACTGGATGCAGACGGCCGAGGGCGCCCTGGCCCTGCTGATTCTGCTGGACCAATATCCCCGCAACAGTTTTCGCGGCACGGCGCACCAGTTCGCCACCGACCCTCTGGCCCTGATGTTCGCCAATCAGGCGGTGGCGCGCGACCTGCATCTTCAGGTCGAGCCGGCGCTGAAGAACTTCCTGCTGCTGCCCTTCGAACATTCCGAGCGGATCGAGGACCAGGACCGCTACATGGCCCTGATCGCCGGCGACGATGATCTGGAGAAATGGGGCGAACTGCATCGCGACATCATCGTCCGCTTCGGCCGCTTCCCCCATCGCAACGCCGCCCTGGGCCGCCAGACGACGCCGGAAGAACAGGCCTTCCTCGACGACGGCGGTTTCGGCGGCTGAGCCCCCCTTCCAGCTCTCCGCTGCACTCCGAGCCACCTCCCCATAAAATGGGGAGGAGACGGACGCCCCCACCACTACATTTCGTCATCCTCGGCCTTGTGCCGAGGATCCATAATCCCGGCAGCCGCCGCCGCGCCCCGATCTGGAAACACCGAGCGTATGGATCCTCGGCACAAGGCCGAGGATGACGACCGTGGGCGGCGGTCGGCCCCAACCATCGCAATGCGGCTGGTTCATTCCCAGCGAATCCAACCGCTTGCCGAATTATGTCCCTCATCTCCCATCCCCCCCTCCGAAACGGGCGTATTCTAAACCCGTCTCGTCGCATGGAGGGCTCGCCTGGCCTGCGACCTTGCGGCGGCGAGAGAGGAGGGAACGGGAGCGGTGGTGAAACTCCATCGCGCCGGCGGCGACACACGGTGCGCCGTCGGAGGGTCGAGGGGGATACTCGATCGCACTCGGGACGGGGTTTCGCAGACCCTGCCGACCCGTCGCAGGCTTATGGGGTTAGGCGATAAGACCGCCACCGCTCGACGCCCCGAGCTTGCAGGCCAACCTTCCGCGCGGAGCGTCAACACCTTCGTCGAAACGGTAATACAACAAATCAACTCCGGGCGAAGGCCCGGCGCTCCGCCCAGCCCTCCAACTTCGCTGCGAAAGCGCGAGGCCGATCACGCACGTCCGACCGATTCGATTCCTGTGGACGCCCGCCGAACGCCGCCCGTTTGCAGGTTCCGAATCAGCGTTTCTGAGTCACCTTGAACCCATGACCGTCCAGATGATCCCTGCCACGCTTCAGGCCGACGTTCAGGCCAGCCTCGCCGCCGCGCCGGCCGATCATCCCGAACGCCAGTATCTGCATCTGCTGCGTGACATCCTGGACAACGGCGTGCGACGCGACGACCGCACCGGCACCGGCACCCTGGGCGTGTTCGGGCGTCAGATGCGGTTCGACCTGTCCAGAGGTTTTCCGGTCCTGACGACCAAGAAACTGCATCTGCGCTCCATCATCGTCGAACTGCTGTGGTTCCTGCGCGGCGAGACCAATATCCGCTATCTGAAGGACAATGGCGTCCGCATCTGGGACGAATGGGCCGACGCCGAGGGCGAGCTGGGTCCGGTCTATGGCAAACAGTGGCGGTCGTGGACCGCGCCGGACGGCCGCGTCATCGACCAGATCGAGAAACTGGTCCATGGGCTGAAGACCAATCCCAACAGCCGCCGTCACATCGTCACCGCCTGGAACCCGGCCGACGTGGACGACATGGCCCTGCCGCCCTGCCACTGCCTGTTCCAGTTCTTCGTCGCCGACGGAAAGCTGAGCTGCCAGCTGTACCAGCGCAGCGCCGACGTCTTCCTGGGCGTGCCGTTCAACATCGCCTCCTATGCCCTGCTGACGATGATGCTGGCCCAGGTCGTGGGACTGGAGCCGGGCGATTTCGTCCACACCTTCGGCGACGCCCATCTGTATCTGAACCATCTGGACCAGGCCGAGCTTCAGCTGACGCGCGAACCCTTGCCCCTGCCGACCATGCGGATCGCGCCCAAAACCGACCTGTTCGCCTTCGAACTGAGCGACTTCACGCTGGAAGGCTACGAAGCCTGGCCGCACATCAAGGCGGATGTCGCCGTCTGATGGATTTGAACGCTCTGCAGGCCGATGTCCTGAAAATCTCGGACATCTACGCCGCCGAACACGACATCGACCGGGATCGGGACTGGGCGCTGCTGAAACTGCAGGAGGAGCTGGGCGAGCTGACGGCCGAGCATCTGCGTCTGACCGGCCGCGCACGCGGCACGCCGGACGCCCAAGCTTTGGGCGACGAAGCGGCGGACGTCCTGGGCATGCTGTTGATCTACTGCGCCCGCTCCGGCGTCGATCTGGAACGGGCGATGCAGCGCAAATGGCTGAAGTGGCTGGAGCCTCGGCCTGCGCCCTAAACCTCGGGCGCGATCATGATCATGGGCTTCAGCCGTTGCACCAGATCCTGGTCGGCGGCGATCCGCTCCACGACGATGCGGTTCTGCGTCATGCCCATCTGCATCGTGGCCCGGAAGACTATCGTTTCGCCGGGCGCGGCGATGAAGCCCTCCAACGTCGGCTTGTTCTGCTTGCCCGCCAGACCGCCGAACGCCATCGCCAGCTGATGGCCGCCGGGTGCGATGGACAGGGCGGTGAAACGCGGGCTTTTCAGCTGGGCCACGTAACGATCGTCCAGCGACAGGTCCAGACCGGCCGCCTTGCCCACGAAACCTTCGCGATAGACGATCAACAGGGCCTGATCATCGGACGGCGGACGAAAATCAAGCGCCGCCTGCTTCTGCTCCGGCGTCGCCGTCTTGCCCAGCTTCGTCCCGACCAGATTGGCCATGATATAGGCCGTGAACAGACCGAAGAAGGCCCCCGCCAGCGTCGGCAGATAGCCCACGTCCGCGCCGAGGGCGGAGAACAGGAACGCCACGCCGAAGCTGACGACCAAGCCGACCACGAAACCGACGACGATGGAGGGGATATACTTGCTCATGTTCGGTCTCGCGTTCATGGGGATAGACCACCTCAACGCAGCAATACGGTCAAGGTTCTTGCCCCAGCCCATTATTTCCCTGGTCGTCGCCCGCGGCCGCAACGGGGTCATCGGTCGAGACGGCGACCTGCCGTGGCGACTGCGTAGCGACCTGCAGCGTTTCAAGGCCGTCACCGTGGGCAAACCCTGTCTGATGGGGCGCAAGACCTGGGAAAGCCTGCCGCTGAAACCCCTGCCCGGCCGATTGAATCTGGTGATGACCCGCGACCAGTCCTACGAAGCCGACGGCATGGCCAAGGGCGCCCTGGTCTGCGGCGCCCTGGACGAGGCCATCGAAATCGGGCGCGAAACGGCCGAGGAGGACGGGGTGGAGGAAATCTGCGTCATCGGCGGCACGGCCCTGTTCGAGGCCGCCCTGCCCCGCGCCAGACGCCTCTACATCACCGAGGTCGACGCCGCCCCCGAAGGCGACGCCGTCTTTCCTGCATTCGACGAAACGGCCTGGATCGAGGTATCGTCGGAATCGCATCCGGCAGGCGAGAAGGACGATCACGCCTTCACCTTCCGCGTCCTCGAACGTCGCTAGGAGACCCTCATGTACGTGACCACGACCAACGACCTGCCCGGCTTTCGCGTGACCCGCCACATCGGCCTGGTGCGCGGCGTGACGGTGCGCTCTCGCAACGCCATCTCGGACGCCATCGGCGGGGTGCAGTCGATGCTGGGCGGCCGCGTCGGCGCCTATGTCAAACTGGCCGAGGCCGGTCGGCAGGAAGCCTATGACGAGCTGGTCAAACACGCCGAGGCGCACGGCGCCAACGCCATCCTGGCCATGCGCTACGACGCCACCGAGATCATGCCGGGCGTGACCGAGGTGCTGGCCTACGGCACGGGCGTCATCGTCGAGCCGGCCTGACCGGCCCGACGACGCCGACGGCTCAGGACAGGCTCATCAGGGCCGAACGCTCGAAGTTCTGAAGCGCGTCGGTGCGGCCGTCGCGCACCTTGGCCGCCCATTGCGGATCGGCCAGCAGGGCGCGGCCCACGGCGACCAGATCGAACTCTTCCGCCTCCAGCCGGCGCACCAGACCGTCCAGCGATGCGGGCCGGGACGCCTCGCCGCCGAAGGCCGCGATGAACTCGCCGTCCAGACCGACCGAGCCCACGGTGATGGTCGGCTTACCGGTCAGTTTCTTGGCCCAGCCGGCGAAGTTCAGATCGGAACCCTCGAACTCCGGCTCCCAGAACCGGCGTTGCGAACAGTGGAAGACATCGACCCCGGCCTCGGACAGCGGGGACAGCCATTCGGACATCTGGTCCGGCGTTTCGGCGATGCGGGCGGCGTAATCCTGCTGCTTCCATTGCGACAGGCGCAGGATGACGGGAATGTCCTCGCCCACGCCGTCGCGCACGGCCTTGACGACCTCGACGCCGAACCGGGCGCGGTCGGCGATGGTCGCCCCGCCCCAGCGATCTTCGCGCGCATTCAGCCCGCCCCAGAAGAACTGGTCGATCAGATAGCCGTGGGCGCCGTGGATCTCGACGGCGTCGAAGCCCAGGTCACGCGCAGCCCGGGCCGAGCGACCGAAGGCGTCGATCACGTCGGCGACGTCCTCTTCGGTCATCGGCTCGAATTTGGCCTTGCCCGGCGCGGTCATGCCCGACGGGCTGTCGACCTTGCCCAGCGGCTCCCACTCCGCGCCCTGGCCCCGCGCCGAGCCGACGTGCCAGATCTGCGGTGCGATCAGGCCGCCCGCGGCGTGGACCTCGTCCACCACCGTCTTCCATTGCGGCAGGGCCTCGCCGTGAAAGACCGGCACATTGACGTCGTTGCGCGCCGCCGGCCGCTCGATCACCGTGCCCTCGGTCACGATCAGACCGACGCCCCCTTCGGCCCGCCGGCGATAATAGCCGGCGACATCCGAGGTCGGCACGCCGTTCGGCGAGAAGGACCGCGTCATGGGGGCCATGACGATGCGGTTGGGCAGGGTCAGCCCCTTGACGGTGAAGGGACGGAACAGGGCGTCGACGCTCATTGGAAATCCTTGGAGATGGGCGATCCCCAAGGTGGTCAGCAGGGTCGCCTTTTGAAACCCCCATCGTTGCGGATTTTTCTAAAGGCCGAGCGCCGAGGCCGTCGCGGCAGCGATGGCGTCGAAACGCCTAGCCATCTCGCCCGACGGATCGGCTGCCGCCAACGGCCGCCCGGCGTCGCCCGCCTCGCGCAAGGCGGGGTCCAGCGGCAGCTCGCCAAGGAAGGCGACGGACAGTCGTTCGGCCTCGGCCTTGCCGCCGCCGCGCCCGAAGACGTCGCCGCTCATATTCTCGATCAGGCCCAGGGTCGGCACGCCGACCTTCTGGAACAGGGTATGCGCCCGCCGCGCATCGGCCAGGGCGACCTCCTGCGGGGTGGAGACGATCACCGCCCCGTCCAGCGGCGTCTTCTGGATCAGGGTCAGTTGCACGTCGCCGGTGCCGGGAGGCAGATCGACGACCAGCACGTCCAGCGGGGCCTCGGCCGTCCCCCAGCGCGTCTGGCTCAACATCTGGGTGATGGCCTGCGACGCCATCGGCCCGCGCCAGATCATGGCGTCGTCCATTCGGGTCAGCAGCCCGACAGACATGGCTTTCAGGCCATGAGCGATATGCGGGACGATGGCCCCGTCCTCATAGGCCGGCTGGCCGCTGACGCCCAACATGGTCGGCAGCGACGGCCCATAGACATCGGCGTCCAGAACGCCGACCGAGAGGCCGCGACGGGCCAGGGCGACGGCCAGATTGACCGCGACGGTCGACTTTCCGACCCCGCCCTTGCCGCTGGCGACCGCCAGCACCCGGCGCACATGGGCCGGGCGGTCGGTCGGAACCGGCGCCTTGGGCCGTCCCTGATCCACGGCCGCCTTCGACAGCCCCGCCGTGCGCGGCGCCGGCGCCGACGCCGCCTCTGCGGTCAGGATGACCGAGACCCGCGCCATGCCGGGAATGGCCTTCAACGCGGCCTCCGCCGCATCGCGAACGGGGGCGTAGGCGGCGACCTGGCGACGGTCGACTTCCAGCGCGAACCCCGCGCGGTCCTCGGCCACGACCAGACCCTGGACCAGGCCGGCGGCGACCAGCCCCTGGCCAGACACAGGGTCGATGACGGCGTCCAGCGCGGCGATGACGGCGGTGCGTTCGACCAAGGCGGCCTCCCGGAAGACTTGCAGGCGATAAGGCGCGCGTTCTATCGCCGTCCCAGCCCTGCCGCGAGCTTCGATTTGTCCAAACCGCCACCAGTTACCCTGCTCGCCGGTCCCACCGCCTCCGGCAAGTCCGCGCTGGCCTTGAAGATGGCGCACGAAACCGGCGCCGTGATCATCAACGCCGACAGTCAGCAACTGTACGCCGACCTACGCATCCTGACCGCCCGGCCGTCGCCTGAAGACGAGGCGATGGCCGACCATCGGCTGTACGGCGTGGTCGATGCGGCCGAAGCCTGGTCCGTCGGCAAATGGAGCCGCGCAGTCCTCGACCTGCTGTCCGAACTGCGCACGGAAGGGCGCCCGGCCATCCTGGTCGGCGGCACCGGCCTTTATTTCATGGCTCTGACACGGGGTCTGGCCGACATCCCGCCCGTGCCGCCGTCGGTGCGCGATACTGTCGAGGCGGAGTATCTGCAGGAGGGCGAGGCCGCCTTCCGCCGACATCTGGCCGAGATCGACCCGGCCTCATCACACGCCATCGAACAGGGCGACCGCCAGCGGCTGGTGCGCGCCATGAGCGTCCATGCCGCCACCGGCCGCACGCTCAGCGCCTGGAAGGCCGAAACCCGACCGCTGCTGCCGCCGGGCGACTGGACCGGCCTAGTGATCGAACCGGAGCGCGCCCGGCTCTATGACAACTGCGACCAGCGCGTGGACCAGATGATGGATCAGGGCGTGCTGGCCGAGGTTCGGGCCTTGGTGCAGCGAAACCTCGACCCCGCGCTTCCCGCCCTGAAGGCCGTGGGCCTGCGGGAACTCGCCGCGCATCTGGCGGGGGAAACGGACCGCCCGACCGCCGTCGCGGCCCTGAAGCAGGCGACCCGCAACTACGCCAAGCGCCAGCTGACCTGGTTCAGAAACCAGACCGCCGACTGGTCCCGCGTCTGAGGCGTTTTCGACAACGCGCTTGGAAAGCGCCGCCCGCCGCCCTATATTCGAACCGTCCGGTTTCGGCCGGACTATGGCGATAAACGCGCTTGTAATAAGCGGACCGGACCCGGGTGCGATTCCCGGCGGCTCCACCAATCTTCTCCCCGCGTTATCGGCGGAGGCATCATGGGGCCGACTAGCATCGACGGACGTGTAAAGAGGATTGCTTTCGCTCGTCCTGGCCCACCGTATCGGGCCATTTTCTAACTGCGAACGATAACTTCGCTGGAGAAGTCGCTCTCGCCGCGTAATGCGGTTCGGGTGATTTCGAACCTTAAGTCCTAGGGGTTCAGATCCTTGGGCGGGGCCTGTCGGGAGCCTGGCAACAGAATCCCGGCGCTTTACCGTAATGACATCTATCGTCCGCGCCCTGGCGCCGCTATCAGTCGCGCTCTGTTGCGAGGTGACGATGAGCGACCAGACCCCTCCGGTCGATGAGATGCAGTACGAGCGGCTGGCGCACGAGGCCCTTCGCGGGGTCATGCGCGCGGCGCTGGAACGGGTGCTGGCCGAAGGCCTGCCCGGCGCGCACCATTTCTACATCACCTTCAAGACCCGCGCCGCGGGCGTCAGCGTCGCGCCCGACATCCTGGCGAAATACCCCGACGAGATGACCGTCGTGCTGCAGCATCAGTATGAAGACCTGCGCGTCGAAGCGGATCGGTTCTCGGTCAAGCTGCGCTTCGGCGGCATGCCCAAGAGCCTGGTCATCCCCTATTCGGCTGTCACGCGCTTCTATGATCCCAGCGTACAGTTCCTGCTGCAGTTCGAGGAGCCGGAGATCGTCGAGGCGGTCGAGGAAACGCCCGCCCCCTCCCACGACCCGTCCCCTGTGTCGGACGGCCCCAAGGTCGTCTCGCTGGACCAGTTCCGCAAGAAATAGGCGGCGTCAGAGACGACGGGGATAGGAGCGGATCACGATCCGCTCTCTTTCGCCCTCGTGCCGCTCGACCAGCAGCCGCGCGACCTGGGCGTCGTCGTGGAACAGATAGCCCTTGATCGAATCCAGCAGGGCCTTGGCCAGATTGTCCAGGTCCATCCACGGCGGCTCGCCGACATGCTCCATGCGGATTTCCACGACATGGTCGCCCCATGACGGCCGGGCGCCGCGCCACTCCTTGCGCATGAACTCATAGACCAGCGGCTTGTAATATTTCGCCTGGGTCGTCAGGCCGTCGATGACAATCTCAACCGCGTCGCCATCCTCGCGCGCCCGGACCTTGCCGGTCCCGATCCAGCCGACGCTCAAGGCTGACGCGCCTTGGCGCACGCGCCGGGTATCGGATCAAGCAATCGCGCCGAACGGATGGCGACCGGCGCGATCAGCTGTTCGTCGGAGCCGGCGCGCATGTGCTGAATGCGCCGCGTCACGTCCAGTCCCTGAATCACGGCGCCGAAGGCGGCGAACCCCTGACCATCGGGATTACGCCCGCCGCCGAAGTCCAGACTGGGCGTATCCTCAGTGACGATGAAGAAGCTGGAGGTCGCCGTATCCGGCCCGTCGCGCGCCATCGAAACCGTTCCGGCGTGATGGCGCAGGCCTGTATCGCGCGTCCGCTCCAGAGCGATAGGCGGGCGCGAAGCATCGTCGCTGCCTCGGGGCGTGGCGGCTTGGATCACGTCGATGGGATTGGGGTTGGCCACATTGATCGCACGCACGACCGTCCGAAAGAAGCTGCCCCCGTCATAGTCGCCGGACACGACGTAACCGATGAAGTTGCAACTGGTGACGGGCGCAGCCTTTGCATCGACCGCCAAGACGATACGGCCCGCTGAGGTGTCCAGAGCGACCCGTGGACGATGCGGGTCTGCGGGCAAGGTCGCGCATCCTGTCAACGCCAGCAATACGGCCGCCGCGCTCGCCGTTCCTCTCATGGCCTTCCCTCGCCTTGCCCTGCCTGACGGCCGTGCTACACCCCCGCGCAACCCACCGCCACGCCTGACAGACGAGATTTCCGCGCATGAGCAACGTCCGCATCGAAACCGACACCTTCGGCCCTATCGAGGTCGCCGCCGATCGTTACTGGGGCGCTCAGGCGCAGCGTTCGTTGGGCAACTTCAAGATCGGTTGGGAGAAACAGCCCCTGCCCGTCGTGCGCGCCCTGGGCATCGTCAAGCGCGCCGCCGCCGAGACCAATCGCGACCTGGGCAAGCTGGACCCCGCCCTGGCCGACGCCATCGTCAAGGCCGCCAACGAGGTGATCGAAGGCAAGCTGAACGACCATTTCCCGCTGGTCGTCTGGCAGACGGGTTCGGGCACCCAGTCGAACATGAACGCCAATGAGGTGATCTCGAACCGCGCCATCGAGATTCTGGGCGGCGAGACGGGCTCCAAGAAGCCGGTCCACCCGAACGACCACGTCAATATGAGCCAGTCGTCCAACGACACCTATCCCACGGCCATGCACGTCGCCTGCGCCGAACAGGTGGCGGGCGACCTGATCCCGGCGCTGAAGCACCTGCACGCCGCGCTGGAGGCCAAGGCCAAGGCTTGGGCCCACATCATCAAGATCGGCCGCACCCACACCCAAGACGCCACGCCTCTGACCCTGGGCCAGGAGTTCGGCGGCTACGCCCAGCAGGTCGCCAACGGCATCGAGCGGATCGAACAGACCCTGCCCAAGCTGATGGAACTGGCCCAGGGCGGCACCGCCGTCGGCACCGGCCTGAACGCCCCGGTCGGTTTCGCCGAAAAGGTCGCGGCCCAGATCGCCGAGATCACCGGCCTGCCCTTCACCACGGCGCCGAACAAGTTCGAGGCCCTGGCCGCCCATGACGCCATGGTCTTCAGCCACGGCGCGATCAACACGGTGGCCGCGTCGCTGTTCAAGATCGCTAACGACATCCGCTTCCTGGGCTCCGGCCCGCGTTCGGGTCTGGGCGAACTGGCCCTGCCGGAGAACGAGCCGGGCTCCTCCATCATGCCGGGCAAGGTCAATCCGACCCAGTGCGAGGCCCTGACCCAGGTCTGCGTCCAGGTGTTCGGCAACAACGCCGCCATCACCTTCGCCGGTTCGCAGGGCCACTTCGAACTAAACGTCTATAATCCGGTGATGGCCTACAACTTCCTGCAGTCGGTGCGTCTGGTCGCCGATGCGGCCATCAGCTTCACCGACAACTGCGTCGTCGGCATCGAGGCGCGCGAGGACAATATCGCGCGCGGCCTGAACAACTCGCTGATGCTGGTCACGGCGCTGAACGGCAAGCTGGGCTATGACATCTGCGCCAAGATCGCCAAGACCGCGCACAAGAACGGCACCACCCTGCGCGAGGAAGCGGTCGGCGGCGGCTATCTGACCGACGCCGAGTTCGACGAGGCCGTCCGCCCCGAGAAGATGATCTCGCCGGGCTGATCGGCCGGGCGGTCACGAAATCAGAAAGCGCCGATGTCGGATGCGACATCGGCGCTTTTTCTTTGGCTCAGGGCTTGTCGCGGATCGTGCGGCCGACCGGCGCCAGCGCCAGCTTGGCCAGTTCCAGGTCCTTCAGGGCGAAGGGGATGCCGATGATGGAGACGAACTCCGCCACCGCGATCACCAGATGCGACAGGGCGATGTACCAGCCGGCGACCACGAACCAGATCACGTTCAGCACCACGCCCAGACAGCCGACGACGGGATGCGCCTCCTGCCAGACGATCTCGCGTCCGAAGGGCCAGAAGGAGTAGCTGGCGATGCGCCACGCCGCGAAGGTCCACGGCAGACCGACGACGGTCAGCGCCAGTATCGCACCGCCCGCCAGCCACAACAGCCCTGAAAGCCAGCCGCCGAAAACGAACCACAGGATATTCAGGATCAGTCGGATCAAGGTCGGCTCCAGCGCGGCTGTTCTTGCCGACGACATACAGAAAAGGGCCCGCCTGCGACAGCGGGGCCTTGATCCAGAATTGTGCGCCTGAGGGTCAGTGCGGCTTTTCCGACCAGCGCGCCTTGGCGTCTTCCTGCGTCAGGCTGAGATGGACGTGCTTGTCATCGACCCGCGAAACCCAGCTGACCGGGATCATATGGTGTTTGAACCCGCCGGCGAGGTCCAGCTTGACCAGTTCGATCTGGTCGTCCAGAACGTGGTCGACACGCCCCACGTGACCGCCGTCAGAACCGACGACTTCCAGATGTTCCTTGATGAGTGAAACGTCGATCATGGTGTCTCCAATACAGGGGTTATTTCTGTCGCTGAGAACGTGACCCCGCGCCAGGGGTTTCAAACGGCGCCGCTTCCAAATCGGCGGCGCGTCTGGCGGCCGGAAGCGCGACCCTGTATGTGACTGGCATTCATGAACGCTGGAACTGTGCGAATGCGGCGGATCGGGTCGGGTCTCTTCGGCGTCGTCATGGCCTTGGCGCTGACGGCGTGCGGCACGCTGGAGCGGCCCACGGGTCCGCTCAGGATCGTCGAAGGCACATTGGTCAAGGCCGAGGACCCGCGCATTCGCAGCAACGACCCGTCGCGTCTGCAGGCCTTCACCCAGGAAATCGGCGGTCGGCTGCGCCCCGACCATCCCACCACCATCCTGGCCCTGTCGGGCGGCGGGGCCAACGGCGCCTATGGAGCGGGGCTGCTGACAGGCTGGAGCGAGCATGGCGACCGCCCGACCTTCGACGTCGTCACCGGGGTCAGCACCGGCGCCCTGGCCGCCCCCTTCGCCTTCCTGGGCTCGGACTGGGACGACGAACTGCGCCACGCCTATACCAGCGGCGGGGCCAGCAACATCCTGAGCTGGCGTAGCTTCGCCGCCTTCCTGAACCCCAGCCTCTTCTCCTCCCAGGTCTTGCGCAAGCTGGTGGACGACAATGTCACGCCCGAACTGCTGCGGGCCGTGGCGCGCGAACACGCCAAGGGCCGCCGCCTGCTGGTCGCCACCACGGACCTGGACAGCGAACAGACCGTCATCTGGGACATGGGCCTGCTGGCCGCCCAAGGCGACGAAAATGCGCGCGAACTGTTCAAGGAGGTGCTGGTCGCCTCGGCCAGCATTCCCGGCGTCTTCCCGCCCGTCCTGATCGCCGGACTTCAGGAGGACGACAAGGTGGTGCTGGAGATGCATGTGGACGGCGGGGTCAACACGCCCTTCCTGGCCATTCCTGAGGATCTGATGCTGTGGACGCGCCCCAGGGACGCCGGGCGGGTCGGCGCCCTCTATGTCATCGTCAATGGACAGACGGGTCGCAACGACGGCGTCACGCCCGGCCGCCTATCAGGCATACTGGCGCGCACCTATGACAGCATGAGCAAGGCCTCGCTGCGCACCCACCTGGCCATCACCACAGCCTTCGCCCAGCGGAACGGCCTGGATATGTCGCTTTCGGCCATTCCCGACAATGTGGCGGCCTCCAGCCTGAAGTTCGATCAGGAAACCATGTCCGCCATGTTCGAACTGGGCCGCCAGCGCGGTCGCGGCCCGGACGCCTGGACCCGGCTGGACAAGAAGCAGGCGGACCAGCCCTTCATCCCGCAAACGCGCGTGGACGAAGCCCAGGTGCCGGCCGCCCTGGCCCCGGAACCGTCCGCCGCCTCTCAAGCCCCCTCGCCCCCGAAGACCTGACCATGGGCGAGATCGTCAATCTGAACCGCGCCCGGAAATCCCGCGCCAAGGCGGACCGGAAGGCCGAGGCCGCCGCCAATCGCGTCGCCCACGGCCGCACGAAAGCCGAGAAACAGGCCGCCAGCCTGGATCAGGCCCGCGCCGCCCGCCTGCTGGATGGAAAGAAGCGCGAGACGCCCCGCGATGACTGATCGGACGACTGATCGTCAGGGCTTTGGCGCGCGGATCAGCATGACCTGGCCCGCCAGCACCAGGGCCAGACCGATCAGGGCGCTCCAGCCGAAGCGCGCGCCCTCGAACACGACCGACACCAGCATGGCGATCGGCGGCGTCAGGGCCGAGATATAGCTGGCCAAGGCGTATCCCCTCTGGCGGGCGAGGGTGAAATACAGGCCGAAGGCGATCACCGAACCGAACAGCGACAGGTGCAGCAGCGACAGCAGATAGGCGGGCGTCGGCTCGATCCGCCACGTCGCCCCCGTCGCAAGGCCATACAGCGCCAACATGGCCGTCCCATACGCCATCGCCCAGGCGGTCGCGGGCAGAACCGGCGCGCCCGCCTGCTGCGCCCGCCAGGCGAACCAGTTGCCCAGGGCCGAGGCCATCACCGCAGTCAGGGCCAGGGCCACGCCCAATCCGGGGTTCAGGCCCGCTCCGCTCGCCGCCATCTGACCATAGGACAGGACGCCGACCCCCATCACGCCGAACACGGCGCCCAGCCAGGCCGCCGGCGCCGCCTTCTGTCCCGCCAGAACGCGAAACAGGATCAGGTTGACGAAGGCCAGGGCGGCGAAGATGACCGCCACGACAGCCGACGCCGCCTGCTCTTCCGCCGCATAGACAAAGCCATAGCTGACCGCGAAGACGAAGGCGCCCTGCCCTATGGCCGCCATATGCTGCTCGCGCGTCAGGCGCAGCGGACGGCGCGTCAAGGCGCAGAAGGCGAACAGGACCACGGCGGCCAGGCCGAACCGCCAGACGATGGAGACGACCGCATCCACCGGCCCCAGCTGCAGGGTGATCGCATACCAGGTCGTACCCCAGATCAGGGCGCAGGCGGCGATGGCGGCGATGGCGAACGGCCGGCTCAAGTGGGATCTCCAGACAGGCGCGACCCGCTTATCACCCCGACGGCTCGCCCGCCTCTCACGTCTTGCGCGCGAGTGTGACATGCTGGCCTTCAAACAGGAGATCGCCATGCGAAACGCCGCCTTCGTTCTACCCGCCGCCCTGGTTCTGGCCGCCTGCGCCACGACGGGCGAAGCGCCCCTGCCGATGACGACGGGCACGACCGTCGTGAACGTCACCGCCCTGTATCGCGAACGGATCATGCTGCCGCCCGGCCATGTGCTGACGGTGCGGGTCGAGGACGTCAGCCGCGCGGACGCCCCCGCCGAAGTTCTGGCCGAAACGCGAGAGACGCTGACCGGCGGGCCGCCCTACTCTGTCACGCTGGGCTTCCCGACGTCGCAGATCGATCCGCGACACACCTATGCGGTTCGCGCCGAGATTCGCGATCCGGCCGGCGCCCTGGTCTTCACGACCGACACGCGCCACGCCGTCCTGACGCAGGGCGCGCCCGCCTCGGCCGAGATCGTGCTGAAGTCCGCGCGTTGAGCAGCCTGTCCAAACGCTCCGTCGCCCTGGCGGGCCATGCGACCTCCGTGGCGCTGGAGCCCGAGTTCTGGGCCGTGCTGGACCGGATCGCGGCGACCCGCAGTCTCAGCAAGGCCCAGCTTCTGGCCGAGATCGACGCCGGGCGCGGGCGACGGCCCCTGGCCTCGGCCTGTCGGCTGCTGGCGCTGGACTGGGTGGCGGACAACGGCCGGGCGGCGTAACCTGCGGTCTATGGAGATGCGATCATGAGCGACAATCGACTGGTTCCCGCCGCCCTATTCGGCGGATTGCTGGCTCTGGGCTTCATCGGGGCGGGCGCCCTGATCGGTCAGGGCGTGATCCATGCGCGCGCCGGCGACCGCACCGTGACGGTGCGCGGCCTGTCCGAGCGGAACGTGAAGGCCGATTTGGCGGTCCTGCCGCTTCGGTTCACCGCATCCGGCGATGTCCTGTCCGAGGTGCAGGGCAAGATCGACAACGACCTGGGCCTGGTGCGCCGTTTCCTGACCGCCCAGGGCTATCCCGCGTCGGCCATCGAACTGGGCCGGCTGGAGGTCGCCGACACCCGCTCGCGCGAATACGCCGCGCAGAACGGCGGCCCGCGTTTCATCCTGGCCCAGACGGTGGTGGTGCGAACGAACGACGTGGCGCGCGTCCAGGCCACGACCCGCGCCCTGAACGACCTGGTTCGCCAGGACGTGGTGCTGCAGGACTTCCAGGGGCCGTCCTACATCTTCACCAAGCTGAACGACGTGCGGCCGCAAATGATCGCCGAGGGCACCAGCGCCGCCCGCACCGGCGCCGAACAGTTCGCCAAGGACAGCGGCACGCCGCTGGGGCCAATCCGTCAGGCGACGCAGGGCTCGTTCGAAATCCTGCCGCGCGACGGATCGGGCGACAACGAAGCCGCCTCCATCGACAAGAAAATCCGCGTGGTGACGACGATCACCTACAGTCTGAAATAGCCGCGTCCTGACAGGCGGCCGGCAGTTCGGAGGCGACGAGAACGGCCTTCGGCTTACGCTCGCCGCCCATTTCAACCAGCCCGATCCAGAAGGCCAGCAGGCCGAACATCGCGATCATGCCGGCGGCGAAGGCGATCCAGCCCTGTCGTCGGCCTTTGCGCCGACGGCTGGAGGCCGCCCTGCCGATGTTCGCTTCGCGTTGCATCGCAACAGGGAACCGGCGGCCGAACCCGCAGGTTCCCTGTTTTCATTGCGACGGCGGCCCTGACATTGCCTTGCGGTCCCCTTATGTTCCGCTTTCGATTCTGCCAGACAGCCTGAATGACGGATAGTTCTTCGCCCGTGACCGATCTTCCCGCCCCTCGCATTTCCGACCTGGCCCGCGCTCGCGCGCCCGAGGAGGCGCAGGCCCGCGACTATCTGTCCGGCCTGAATCCCGAACAGCGCGAGGCGGTCGAGACGACCGAGGGGCCGGTTCTGGTTCTGGCGGGCGCCGGAACGGGCAAGACCCGCGTCCTGACCACCCGACTGGCCCATATCCTGGCGACCGGCCGGGCCAGGCCGTGGGAACTGCTGGCCGTCACCTTCACCAACAAGGCCGCGCGCGAGATGCGCGAGCGGATCACGCATCTGATCGGCCCGTCGGCCGAAGGTTTGCGCTGGCTGGGCACCTTCCACTCCATCGCCGCCCAGATCCTGCGTCGCCATGCCGAACTGGTCGGGCTGAAATCCAGCTTCACCATTCTGGACACCGACGATCAGGAACGGGTGCTGAAACAGCTGCTGGAAGCGGCCAACATCGACACCAAACGCTGGACGCCGAAATCGCTGTCGGGCCTGATCGACCATTGGAAGAACCGGGGCTGGACGCCCGAAAAACTGCCGCCCGGCGAGGACTTCGCCAATGGCAAGGGCCAGGGCCTCTACGCCGCCTATCAGGCGCGGCTGCGGTCGCTGAACGCCTGCGACTTCGGCGATCTTCTGCTGCACAACATCACCATTCTGTCGCAGCACGCGGACCTGGCCGAGGAATACCGCCGCCGCTTCCGCTACATTCTGGTGGACGAATATCAGGACACCAATGTCGCCCAGTATCTGTGGCTTCGGCTGCTGACGGCCTCGACCGGCAATGTTTGCTGCGTCGGCGACGACGATCAATCGATCTATGGCTGGCGCGGCGCCGAGGTGGACAACATCCTGCGTTTCGAACGCGACTTTCCCGGCGCCAAGATCGTCAAGCTGGAGCGGAACTATCGCTCGACCCGCCACATACTGGGGGCCGCGTCCGGCCTGATCGCCGCCAACCGCGATCGGCTGGGCAAGACCCTGTGGACCGAGGATGACGGCGGCGATAAGGTTCGGGTGCGCGGCGTCTGGGACGGCGAGGCCGAGGCCCGTCTGATCGGAGACGAGATCGAGACTGCGCGGCGGCCCCATGCCGGCCAACCTAGCCTGAAATACAAGGACATGGCTATTCTGGTGCGCGCCTCGTTCCAGATGCGGGCCTTCGAAGAGCGGCTGGTCATGCTGGCCATCCCCTATACGGTCATCGGCGGGCCGCGCTTCTTCGAGCGGGCCGAAATCCGCGACGCCCACGCCTATCTGCGGCTGATCCTGTCAGAGGACGACGATCTGGCGTTCGAGCGGATCGTCAATGTCCCCAAGCGCGGCATCGGCGACACCAGCGTCCAGAAGATTCTGCAACTGGCCCGCCAGCACGATCTGTCGGCCCTGACCGCCGTGCGCGGTCTGATCAACACCGACGAGCTTCAGGCCCGCACCCGCACGGCCTTGTCCAACTTCGTGCGCGACATCGACCGCTGGCGTCAGCTGTCGGAGACCACGCCCCACTGGCAGGTCATGGAGACCGTGCTGGAAGAGAGCGGCTATACCGACATGCAGAAGGCCGACCGGACCAGCGGCCAGACCCGGCTGGAGAACCTGAAGGAACTGGTTCAGTCGATGCAGCAGTTCGAGACGCTGCAGGCCTATCTGGAACACGTCTCTCTGGTCATGGACCTGGACCGCGGCGCGGGCGACGACCCAAACGGCGACGGGGCGGTGCAGATCATGACCCTGCACGGCGCCAAGGGGCTGGAGTTCCCGCTGGTCTTCCTGCCCGGCTGGGAGGAAGGGGTCTTCCCCTCTCAGCGCAGCATCGACGAAAAGGGCGAAAAGGGTCTGGAGGAGGAACGCCGCCTGGCCTACGTCGGCGTGACCCGGGCCAAGCAGGACGCGCGGATTTCGTTTGTCGCCAACCGTCTGGTCTATGGCCGCTGGACCTCGCAACTGCCCAGCCGCTTCGTCGACGAACTGCCCATCGCCCACGTCGATCCGCAATCCGACACCGGCTATTACGGCGCCTCGACCGGCATGAAGGAGGCCAAGAGCCGCTGGGACGACGCCCCCTCCTTCGGCAGCGGCTATTCCTCGCCCGGCTGGAAACGCGCCCAGAGCTTCACCGCCGCCCAGACGCCGGCTCGCCTCCCCGCCCGGAAAGCGGTCATCGAGGGCGACGGCCGCCTGATCGCCACCGCCGATCCCAAATCCAGTTCGGGCTGGAAAAAGGGACAGCGGGTCTTTCACCAGAAGTTCGGTTACGGCTCCGTTCGGGTCGTCGAAGGCAACAAGCTGCTGGTCGACTTCGAAAAGGCCGGCGAGAAGCGGGTGATCGACAGTTTCGTGGAAAAGGCGGACTGACGGCGGGTCAGACGGGCGTCCTGGCGTCGCCCAGCCGCACGGTCTCCCACAGGCCCACGGCGATCAGCACGGCGGTCGTCGCAATGCTGAGGATCAGCGGCGTGACCCACGGCAGAACCAGCCAGCCCATGGCCAAAACGGCGCAACCGACCAGTCGCGTCCAGGCCACCGTCCGCCAGATCGCCCAACTGGCCACCGCCGTCCCCAACAGGAACAGGATCGGGCCGCCCAGCAGGGTCAAGGCTGTCGCCGTCGCGACATGGCCGCCGGGATGGGCCAGCACAAGCTCGTCGCTGACCGCCACGACGATGATGCCCGCGATCACCAGGATCGGCGAATAGGTATAGGCCCGCCGCGCCATCCGCCCCGGATCGTCGGAATGCATGATGGCGTGCGACGCGGATTCATGCGCCTGGCTGAAGAACAGCCGCCACATGGCGACCGTGGACAGAACCGCCGAGACGAAGGCCACCCACACCGCACCCGACGACCAGTCCAGACCGCCGAAAGTGGCGCCGGAGACCAGAAGCGTCTCGCCCAGGCAGATGATGACGAACAGGCCGACCCGCTCGGCCATATGCCCGCCCTCGATGGTCCAGTCGTCGGTCCGCGACCGCCCAAGACCCGGAACGTAGAAATAGAGCGCCGGCGACGCATATTCGACCGCCAGGGCCGCCAGCCAGAACCACAGCCGCTGATCCGGTTCTGCCACACCGCCCGCGATCCACAGCACAGCCGAGGCGGCCAGCCAGATCAGGATGCGAAGGGCGTTCCGCCACAGGCTGGGATCGTCGCGCATCGCCCAGGCCATGAAGGCCGTGCGCCCGACCTGAATCCCGACGAAGGCCAGGGCGAACACCAGGCCGTTTTCCTGAAAGGCGTGCGGCAAGGCCGCCGACATCACCAGGCCGATCCCCATCAGAACGAACAGTGCGATCTGCACCGGCTCGCGCTCGGGGTCCAACCAGTTGGTCGCCCAGGAGGTGAAGACCCACGCCCACCAGACCGCCGCCAGAAGCATCGCCGCCTGAAGCGCGCCCAGCGGCGTCAGATGCGCCAGCAGACCGTGGCTGACCTGGGTGATGGCGAAGACGAAGACCAGGTCGAAGAACAGTTCGACGAACCCGACGCGGGCATGTTCGCCCGCCACCCGACTTCTCAACAACGATCGCATCGACGCCCCTCCTCGCTATACGGCGAGGCTAGCGCGACCGTTCGTCGATGTCCTGCCCGATCCGCGTTCCGCCAGACCTAAAGGTGCAGAACGCGGCCGTAGGCGTCCATCGCCGCCTCGTGCATGGCTTCGGACATGGTCGGATGCGGATAGACGATGCCCTGAATGTCCTCTTCCGTCGCCTCCATGGTGATGGCGGTGACGAAGCCCTGGATCATTTCGGTGACTTCGTGGCCCATCATATGGGCGCCGATCAGGGCGCCGGTTGCCGCGTCAAAGATCACCTTGACGAAGCCGTCGATCTCGCCCGCCGCCACGGCCTTGCCGTTCACGCGGAACGGGAAGCGGCCGATCTTGACCTCGCGCTTTTCGGCGCGGGCCGCCTGTTCGGTCACGCCGACCGAGGCGACCTGCGGCTGAGCGTAGGTGCAGCCGGCGATGGGCGAATGGACGTTCGGCGTCTTGTAACCGGCGATGTGCTCGGCGGCATGGATGCCTTCGTGTGACGCCTTGTGCGCCAGCCACGGCGCCCCAGCGCAGTCGCCGATGGCGTATAGACCCTTCACATTGGTCTGGCAGTGACTGTCAGTCTTGATGTGGCCCCGGTCCAGTTCGACGCCTAGCGACTCCAGACCGATGCCGTCGGTGTTGGCGGTGATGCCGACGGCCGAGATGCAGACCTCGGCCTCCAGCGTCTCGGCCTTGCCGCCGATCTCGACATCGACCTTGACGCCGGACGCACTCTTGGAGACCTTCGTCACCTTGGCGCCGACCTTGAACTTGATACCTCGCTTCTCGAACGACTTCTGCGCCGCCTTGGAGACCTCTTCGTCCTCCACAGGCATGATGCGCTCGACCGCCTCGACGACCGTCACCTCGGCGCCCAGGGCGCGATAGAAGCTGGCGAACTCAATGCCGATGGCGCCCGAGCCGATGACGACGAACGACTTGGGCAGCTTCTTGGGCGCCAAGGCGTCGCGATAGGCCCAGATCTTGTCCCCATCGGCTTCCAGCCCGATCTGCGGCAGGGCGCGGGCGCGGGCGCCGACGGCCAGCATAACCGACTTGGCCTCGACCGTGCGCGAACCGCCGGCCTTCAGGGCGATGACGACCTTGGGCGCGGCCGCCCCCTTCTCCAGCGTGGCCGTGCCCTCGATCACCTCGATCTTGTTCTTCTTCATCAGGAAGGAGACGCCCTTGTTCATCGTCGCCGCGACGCCGCGCGAGCGCTGGATGATGGCGTCGAAGTCGAACGACGCGCCGGACGCCGACAGGCCGTATTCCTTCAGGTGTGACAGGCTCTCGAACTTCTCGCCCGACTTCAGCAGGGCCTTAGTCGGGATGCAGCCCCAGTTCAGGCAGATACCGCCCAGGTTCTCGCGCTCGACGATGGCGACCTTCTGGCCCAACTGGCTGGCGCGAATGGCCGCGACGTAACCGCCGGGGCCCGAGCCGATGACGACGAGATCGAATTCAGCAGCCATTAGATCAACTTCTCGATGTCGGCCTTGATGGCCTCGGGTTCAGTCTGCGGGGCGTAGCGGGCGACCACCCTGCCCTCGCGGTCGGTCAGGAACTTGGTGAAGTTCCACTTGATGGCCTGGGAGCCCAGGAAGCCGCGCTTCTGCCGGGTCAGCCAGGCGTAGAGCGGATGCCGGTTCGGCCCGTTGACCTCCACCTTGTCGAACAGGGGGAAGGTCACGTCGAAACTGGTGGCGCAGAAGGCGGCGATTTCCGACGCCCTGCCCGGTTCCTGATTGCCGAACTGGTTGCAGGGAAAACCCAGCACCTCGAACGGCGCGTCGGCGAAATCCCGATGCAGCTTCTCCAGACCGTCGTACTGGCCGGTGAAGCCGCACTTGGACGCCGTATTCACGATCAGCAACGCCTGTCCGCGAAAGCGGTCCAGCGAGACGTCCGCGCCGTCGATAGCGCGGGCGGAGAAGTCATAGACCGAGGTCATGACCTCACCCTCCCCTTACGCCAGCATCGCCACGGGATCTTCGATCAGCGGCTTGAACGCCTGCAGGAAGCGGGCGCCGGTCGCGCCGTCGACCACGCGGTGATCGCAGGTCAGGGTCACGGTCATGACGGTGGCCGGAACCACCTGGCCGTTCTTCACGACCGCACGCTGCTCGCCCGCGCCCACGCTCATGATGCAGCCCTGCGGCTCATTGATGATCGAGGTGAACTGCTTGATGCCGAACATGCCCAGATTGGACACCGAGAAGGTGCCGCCCTGGAACTCTTCCGGCTTCAGCTTGCGGTCGCGGGCGCGCTTGGCCAGGTCCTTGGACTCGGTCGCAATCTGCGCCAGACCCTTGGTCTCGGCCTTCTTGATGATCGGCGTGATCAGGCCGCCGTCGATGGCCACGGCCATGGAGACGTCGGCGTTGTGGTGCATGGCGATGCCTTCGGGCGTATAGGAGGCGTTCGCTTCCGGCACCGCCTTCAGGGCCAGGGCCGCCGCCTTGATGACGAAGTCGTTGACGGAGACCTTGATCCCCTGCGGCTCCAGCATCTTGTTGACCTTGGCGCGCACGGCCATCAGCTGATCGATCTCGACATCGATGAACAGCGGGAAGTGCGGCACGTTCTGGATGCTGTCGACCATGCGACGCGCGACGGCCTTTCTCATGCCGTCCAGCGGAATCAGGTCGTAGCTGCCGTCCGGGATGCCCATCTGCGCCAGAGACTGCGCCTTGCGTGGTTCGGCGGCGGGGCTTGTCGCCGTCGTTGCGGACGACGCGGCGGCAGGCTGGGTCGAACCCTTGCCGGCAGCCTCGACGTCACGCTTGACGATGCGGCCGTGCGGGCCGGTGCCCTTGATCGACTTCAGATCGACGCCGTTCTGGGCGGCGATGCGACGGGCCAGGGGCGAAGAGAAGATGCGTTCGCCGCTGTCGGCTTTCGGCGCGGCGGGCGCAGGGGCAGCGGCCTTCGGAGCCTCAGCCGCAGGCGCAGCCTCGACCTTGGGGGTCTCTTTCGACTTGGCGGCGGGCGCCTCGGCGGGCTTGGGTGCAGCGGCGCCGCCTTCGTCTTTCAGGCGGGCGATGGGCGTGTTGACCTTCACGCCTTCGGTGCCCTCGGCGACCAGAATGTCGGTGACTTCGCCCTCGTCCACGGCCTCGACTTCCATCGTGGCCTTGTCGGTTTCGATCTCGGCGATAACGTCGCCGGCGGACACGACGTCCCCGACCTTGACGTGCCACTTGGCCAGAACGCCCTCCTCCATGGTCGGAGACAGGGCCGGCATCAGGATATCGGTCATGCCATCACCTGTTTCACGGCGGCGACGATCTTGTCCACGCCCGGCAGCGACAGGACTTCCAAGTTGGCCGCATAGGGCAGCGGCACGTCTTCCTGGTGAACCCGCAGCGGCGGGGCGTCCAGATAGTCGAAGGCGTGTTCGATCACGCGGGCCACGACCTCGGCGCCGACGCCCATCGGACCCCAGCCCTCTTCGGCCGAGACCAGACGGTTGGTCTTCTTGACGCTATCGACGATGGTTTCATGGTCCAGCGGACGCAGGGTGCGCAGGTCGATGACCTCGGCTTCGATCCCCTCCTCGGCCAGCTTCTCGGCGGCTTGGAGCGCGAAACCGACCATGCGGGCGTGGGCCGTAATGGTGACGTCCTTGCCTTCGCGACGCACCTTGGCCTTGCCGATCGGCAGGACATAATCGTCGACTTCCGGTACGTCGAATTCGGTGCCGTAGAGCATTTCGTGTTCGAGGAAGACGACCGGGTTCGGATCGCGAATGGCGGCCTTCAGCAGGCCCTTGGCGTCGGCGGCGTCATAGGGCGCGATGACCTTCAGGCCCGGAACCTGGGCGTACCAGGCCGAATAGTCCTGGCTGTGCTGGGCGCCGACGCGGCTGGCCGCGCCGTTGGGGCCGCGGAAGACGATGTCCGCGCGGATCTGACCGCCCGACATATACAGGGTCTTGGCCGCTGAGTTGATGATGTGGTCGATCGCCTGCATGGCGAAGTTGAACGTCATGAACTCGACGATGGGCTTCAGGCCCGCCATGGCGGCGCCGACGCCCAGACCGGCGAAGCCGTGCTCGGTGATCGGGGTGTCCACGACGCGCTGGTCGCCGAATTCCTGCAGCAGTTCGCGACTGACCTTATAGGCGCCCTGGTACTGGGCGACTTCCTCGCCGATCAGGAAGACGCGGTCGTCGCGGCGCATTTCCTCGGCCATGGCGTCGCGCAGGGCGTCGCGCACGGTCGTCTTGACCAGTTTGGCCTCGGACGGGATTTCCGGGTCGCGCAGTTCGCCCTTGGGCGTCGCGGTCTGGGCCGGGGCCTTTTCGGGATCGCCGGTCTTGCCTTCAGCCGCAGCCTTGGGCGCGTCGGTTTCGGCGGCCTTGGGCGCGGGCGCTGCGGCGCCGTCTTCGCCGGCCAGACGCGCGATCGGCGTGTTGACCTTCACGTTCTCGGAGCCCTCGGGCACCAGGATTTCCAGCACTTCGCCTTCATCCACGGCCTCGACTTCCATCGTGGCCTTGTCGGTTTCGATCTCGGCGATCACCTGGCCGGCCGACACGGTGTCGCCCGCCTTGATGTGCCATTTGGTCAGCGTGCCCTCTTCCATCGTGGGGGACAGCGCCGGCATCAGAATGTCGGTCACGGATCAGGCCTCCACGTAAACGTCGGTATAGAGCTCGGACGGATCGGGTTCCGGGCTCTCTTGAGCGAATTGAACAGCTTCGGCGACGATCGCCTTGATTTCGTTGTCGATGACCTTCAGCTCCTCTTCGGTCGCCTTGGCGGCCGACAGCAGCATCTTCAGGTGATCGATCGGATCGCGGGTCTTCTTGACCTCGTCGACTTCTTCCTTGGTGCGGTATTTCGCCGGGTCGGACATCGAGTGGCCGCGATAGCGATAGGTCTTCACTTCAAGGATGTAGGGGCCTTCGCCGGCGCGGGCGCGGGCCACGGCGCGGGCGGTGGCGTCACGCACGGCCAGAACATCCATGCCGTCGACCTGTTCGCCCGGAATGCCGAAGCTGGCGCCGCGCATGTAGAGTTCGGTCGTGGACGACGAGCGTTCGATGCTCGTGCCCATCGCGTACTGGTTGTTCTCGATGATGTAGATGGCCGGCAGCTTCCACAGCTGGGCCATGTTGAAGCTCTCGTACACCTGCCCCTGGTTCGAGGCGCCGTCGCCGAAATAGACGAAGGCCACCGAATCGTCGCCGCGATACTTGCCGGCGAAGGCCAGGCCCGTGCCCAGCGCCACCTGGGCGCCGACGATGCCGTGACCGCCATAGAAGCCGGTCGGCACGTCGAACATGTGCATCGAGCCGCCCTTGCCCTTGGACGAGCCGCCGCTGCGGCCGGTCAGTTCGGCCATGACCTCTTTCGGGTCCATGCCGGCGGCCAGCATATGGCCGTGGTCGCGGTAGCCGGTGATGATCTTGTCGTGGCCCTGTTTGACGCTCTCCTGAACGCCCACCGCCACGGCTTCCTGGCCGATGTACAGGTGGCAGAAACCGCCGATCAGACCCATGCCGTACAGTTGGCCCGCACGTTCCTCGAAACGGCGGATCAGAACCATCTCGCGATAGAAGCGAAGCAGGTCTTCCTTGGACGCCGTCGGCGTGTTGGGCAGTTTGTCAGGCGTGGTCGTCTGAGCGGATTTGGCTGGGGCTTTCGCCATCCGGTATCTCCCGGCTAGGCGCCGAGAAGCGACGCCTTCTTATCGTTACGGAAGGGGGCTTTAGCAGCCTTCCTTCCCGGAACGCAAAGGGGGGCGGGCCGGGCTGTAACAATAGTTCAAGTGGCCGGGACGGGTTCAGCCCTGCGCGGCCGGCGCCGATACGCGGATCACATAGTCGCGCGGGTCGGAAAAGCCCAGGACGGCGCGCGCGCGCTCCTCCAGCAGGTCGCGTGACAGACTGTCGCTGCGCAGATACCGGACCCGGGTTTCCAGGTCGCGCCGCTGTTCGGACAAATGTGCGAGTTGCGTCTCGCGCTGGTCCAGCAGCGCGTCGCGCGAGGCGCCGCTCAGCAGTCCGCGTTCGCCCGTCAAAGCCTGCACGCCGAGATAGGCGAGCAAAAGCAGGAGGGCACAGGACACGCGGTAAGGTTTCATCCGTTCGGGCACTTAAAACGCTCCTTCTGAGCGCGAGAACACAGTTCACGAACCGTGCCCGAAAATGCCTAACGAATTGTAGCTTGACCGTAAGAAAGTCGGCGAAGAACGCTGATTCTCCGCCGACAATTCCGATGCTTATTTCAACAGCATGCCGTCGCCGAAATAGACGCCCTGGTCGCCCAGCATTTCCTCGATACGCAGCAGCTGATTGTATTTCGCCACCCGGTCGGAACGGGCCAGCGAACCGGTCTTGATCTGCCCGCAGTTGGTGGCCACGGCCAGGTCCGCAATGGTCGAATCCTCGGTCTCGCCCGAACGGTGGCTCATCACGGCCGTATAGCCAGCGCGTTGGGCCATATCGACGGCGTCCAGCGTCTCCGAAAGCGTGCCGATCTGATTGACCTTGATCAGGATCGAATTGGCCAGGCCCTCGCCGATACCGGCGGCCAGACGCGCCGGATTGGTCACGAACAGATCGTCGCCGACCAGCTGGACCCGGTCGCCCAGACGCTCGGTCAACAGACGCCAGCCGTCGAAATCATCCTCAGCCATCCCGTCCTCGATGGAGACGATGGGGAAGCGTTCGCACAGATCGACCAGATAGGCGGCCATGCCGTCGGCGTCGACGGTCTTGCCCTCGCCGGCCATCAGATATTTGCCGTCCTTGAAGAACTCGGTCGAGGCGACGTCCAGACCCAGGTGGAAGTCCTCGCCCGCCAGATAGCCGGCGGCCTGGCCGGCCTTGGTGATGAAGCTCAGCGCCTCTTCGGCCGAGGCCAGATTCGGGGCAAAGCCGCCTTCGTCGCCGACGTTGGTGTTGTGGCCCGCATCCTTCAACTGCGTCTTCAGTGCATGGAAGATTTCCGTGCCCATCCTCAGGGCGTCGGTGAAGGTTTCGGCGCCCGTCGGCAGGATCATGAACTCCTGGATGTCGATCGGATTGTCGGCGTGGGCGCCGCCGTTGATGATGTTCATCATCGGCGTGGGCAGGACGCGGGCCGAGACGCCGCCGATATAGCGATACAGCGGCAGGCCCGACGAAATCGCGCTGGCCTTGGCTGCGGCCAGCGACACGCCCAGGATGGCGTTGGCGCCGAGGCGACCCTTGTTAGGCGTGCCGTCCAGCGCGATCATCGCTTCGTCCAGGCGACGCTGGTCCTCGGCGTCCATGCCGGACAGGGCGTCGAAGATTTCGCCGTTCACGGCGTCGACGGCCTTCTGAACGCCCTTGCCGCCCCAGACATCCTTGTCGCCGTCGCGCAGTTCGACGGCTTCGTGCGCGCCGGTCGAGGCGCCCGAGGGCACGGCGGCCCGGCCGAACGAGCCATCGTCCAGAATCACATCCACTTCGACCGTCGGATTGCCTCGGCTGTCGAGAATCTGGCGGGCGACGATGTCGGCGATGTCGGTCATGGCTCGGCTCTTTGGCTCAAGGCGGAAGTGAAGTCCGACGGGTTTAGCCGCCTGTCCGCCAAAGGCCAATGCCGCCGTTCAGCCGTTGCGTCAGGAACAGCCTTCGACCAGCTGGATCGACGGATCACCTGCATGGATCATGCTGACTTTTCCGTCCATCCCGATCTCGTAGCGGACGCCACGCGCCGAGGGATCGGCGACGTAGTTGGTCGAGCCGCCGCGCGCCCAGACGAACAGGTCTTCAGCCGGGGCGGCCTGATATTTATGCGGCTCGACGAAGATCGAACCGCCATAGGCCTGTTTGATCGCCATGGCCGTGTCGCCGAGGCCGAAGCCCCGGTCCGTCTTGATCCTGGCGCCCCGCATCAGGGTGATTCGCGTCAGCTTGCCGTCCTGGATCATGACGTTGACGCCTTCGGGCGCCCGAACGGGATGGAACTGATCGCAGACCTCGGGTTCGGCCCCGCCGACAGACTTCGGATTCGCCCGTTCGCCCCAGGCCGCGATCAGATCGGCCTTGCTCATGCCGATCCGCGCCGCGCCTAGCCCCTCGGACGTTAGGGTGTTGGGATCGGCGGCGGGGGCTGAAGGCGGCTGCTCGGCCGGCGTCATCGCGACGGGGGCCGCATCGGTCGGAGCCTGAGCGGCCGGGCGGTCATCGCGCCCGCAGGCGGCGAGACTCAAAAGCGCGCAGGCGCTGACGGCGGTGAGACGAATCATCATGCGGAATCTCCAGTCGAAACTTCACCGCACGGAACGCACGAAAACGGCGCGCGGATCACCGCGCGCCGTGGAATTTCTCGTTCGACCCTCGGGCCGAGCGTCCGTGAAAGACCTAGTCTTCCTTGGGCGTGATGACCTGGCGGCCGCGATAGGTGCCGGTCTTCAGGTCGATGTGGTGCGGGCGCTTCAGCTCGCCGGTGTCCTTGTCCTCGACATACACGTTCGAGGTCAGGGCGTCGTGGGCGCGGCGCATGTTGCGACGCGAGGGAGATACTTTGCGCTTCGGAACGGCCATGTCCGTCTCAATCTTCTAAGTCGGGCGCCGCCCAGAGCCGAAGCCTGTCTGGCGCGAAAACGATAGCGGCGGCCCCCAACCCTCATCAGAAGGATGCCGAGCCGCCACGCGAGGCGCGGCTTATGCATGATGCGCGCGACGATTTCAAGGCGTTTAAGCAGGCGTCAGACGACGCACGATCTTCGCCGGATTGCCGACCACCACGACGTCCGGCGGCACATCCTTCGTCACCACGGAACCGGCCCCGATGACAGCGCGATCCCCAATGGAGACGCCCGCCAGAACGATGGCGCCGCCGCCGATCCATACGTCGTCGCCGATGGTGATCGGCCGGGCCGTCTCATCGCCCCGACGCGCCACCGCGTCCAGCGGATGCTCGGGCGTCAGAAGCTGCACCCCCGGCCCGGCCTGGAAGTTGTCGCCGATTCGAATCTCGGCGCAGTCCAGGAACACGCAGTTGGCGTTGGCGAAGGCCCGCACCCCCAGATGGATGTTGACGCCATAGTCGCAGAAGAAGCCCGGCATGATCACCGCCTTGCCGTCGGCCGCGTTCACCAGCTGGTTGACCAGGGCGCTGCGACGGTCCCGATCCGGCTCGGCGTTGATGGCGACCGTCAGGCCCACGGCGCGGGCGCGTCCGTCCCGCAGATCGGCGTCGCCCGGATCGTAGGGCAGGCCCGCCAGCATCTTCTCGCGCTCGGTCATTCAGTCTCCATCAGGGCGTTCGCCACCGCTTCGCCGAGGGCCAGGGAACTGGTCAGGCCGGGGCTCTCGATGCCGAACAGGGCCATCAGGCCGTCGATCCCGTGATGCTCGCGTCCATGCAGTTGAAAGTCGGGCTGCGCCTCGCCCGGGCCATGCAGCTTGGGTCGAATGCCGGCGTAGTCGGGCGTCAGGGCGCCGTCGGGCAGGCCAGGCCAGAAGCGGCGGATGTATCGGGCGAACTCCTCCGCCTTGGCGGGATCGACCGAATAGTCCTCCACATCGACATAAACCAGATCGGGGCCGAACACGCCCTGCCCGCCCAGATCCTTGCGATAATGGGTGCCCAGAGCGCCGGGGATCGGCGGCGGATAGATAAGGCGGTCGAACGGCGCCGGGCCGACCAGCCGGAAATAAACGCCCTTGCCGAAATGGCCTGGCGGGATGTCGGTTGAGGGATAGCCCGCGATGCTGGCCGCCACGCCTTGCGCCGACAGACCCGGCGCCGTGACCAGAAGGCGGCTCGAGACGGTCATCGCCCCCTCCCCGCCCACACGAACGGAAAAACCGCCGCCCGACATCGGCTCGGCGCCTTCGAACGGGGCCGAGACCACGACCGAGCCGCCCGCATCCTCGATCTCGCCCTGCAAGGCCAGCATATAGCCGTGGCTATCGAACAGGCCGCTCTCGGGCGACAGGATGGCGGCATGGGCGTTCAGGGCCGGCTCCAGCGCCCGCGCCTGAGCGCCGGTCAGGTGCGCCAGCCCCTCCACGCCATTCGCCATGGCCTGTTCGAAGATGGCCTCGATCCGCCCGACCTCGGCCTCTTCGGTCGCCACGACCAGCTTGCCGCACTTCCAATGGTCGATCTTGCGACTGGACAGGAAATCATACAGCGCCCGCCGCCCCTCGACGCAGAAGCGGGCCTTGAGCGAGCCGGTCGGATAATAGAGCCCGCCGTGGACGACCTCGGAATTGCGCGAGGAGACGCCCTGGCCGATGTGGCCTTCCTTCTCCAGCACCAGAACCGTCAGACCCCGTTTCGACAGCGCCCGCGCGCAGGCCAGGCCGACGGCCCCGGCGCCCACGACGGTCGCGTCGAAATCGAATGAGGTTAGCAAAACGCAGCCATTTTCACACCAATGAACATGGATAGCGGCCACAAGGGCAGGATTGCGAACCCCCACCAGGCACGCGGCTCATTGCGGATGATGAACGCTCTCCAACCGTTGATCAGAACGCAAAGGATGGCGATTGGCGACGTAATGCCTGCAAGGATGAAGAGGGAAGCGGGCCAGCGCGCGCAGGAATCGCTCGCCATCCCCGACATGGCCGCAAACATCAGCAGCATGGGCGACGCCAAAACAAAGGCGGCCGTCGAAAGGACGAGGACCAACAGCAATACCCGGCTGCGTCGTTTATACAGTATGGGCTTCTGATCAGCCATCATGCGCTCTCAACGAAAGCGTCGGGCCGCTTCGTCTTCAAAGCATCCTATCAGCTTTTCCACCGCGCGGTCGAAGTTGGCTTGGAGCATCAGGTCCAGCATCCTGGACTTGAAGGCGAAATCGATCATGAACTCCAGCCGCGTCCCTTCGGGATGCGGAAAGAACTCCCAGCGGTTCTTCAGATGTTTGAACGGCCCGCGCAGCAGGCCGACCTCGACCTTGGGCGCATTGCGGTCGTGCCGAACCCAGGTCGAGAACCGCTCTTTCAGCACCGCGAACCCGACGCCCGCCTCGGCATCCACGACAGTCACACCTTCGGCCTCGACGCGGTCGTTCCAGACGCGCATCGACGTGACCCACGGCACAAAGTCGGGATAGGCCCGCACATCGGCGACCAGATCGGCAAGCTGTTCGGGCGCATAGGGCAGTATGCGCGTGACGCGATGGACCGCCATTCCAGGCTTAGCGCTTCAGCTGCGCCTCGCGCGCCGCCTTCAGCCGGGCGAAATCGTCGCCAGCGTGGTGCGACGAGCGCGTCAACGGCGACGAGGACACCATCAGGAAGCCCTTGGCCCGCGCGATCGCCTCATAGGCCTTGAACTCTTCAGGCGTGACGAAGCGATCGATGGCGGCGTGTTTGCGCGTCGGCTGCAGATATTGGCCGATGGTGATGAAGTCGACGCCGGCGGACCGCATGTCGTCCATCACCTGCATGACCTCTTCCTTGGTCTCGCCCAGACCGACCATGATGCCGGACTTGGTGAACTGCTCGGGGTCGCGCTCCTTGACCATCTGCAACAGACGCAGGGAATGGAAGTAGCGGGCGCCGGGCCGGATCTTCAGATACAGGCGCGGCACGGTTTCCAGGTTGTGATTGAAGACATCCGGCTTGGCGTCGATCATCACGGCGGCCGCGCCGTCCTTACGCAGGAAATCGGGCGTCAGGATTTCGATGGTGGTGTTCGGCGCCTGCAGGCGGATCTGGCGCACCACCTCGGCGAAGTGGGCCGCGCCGCCGTCCGACACGTCATCGCGGTCGACCGAGGTGATGACGACGTGGTTCAGACCCATCTGCTGCACGGCCTGACCGACCTTCCCCGGCTCTTCCGGGTCCAGCGGCTGGGGCAGGCCCGTCTTGACGTTGCAGAAGGCGCAGGCCCGCGTGCAGGTGTCGCCCATGATCATCAGTGTGGCGTGCTTCTGGCTCCAGCACTCGCCGATGTTCGGGCAGGCCGCCTCCTCGCAGACCGTCACCAGCCCCTTGGAGCGGACGATGTCCTTGGTGGCGTTATACTGGCCCGAACCGGGGGCCTTGACCCGCAGCCAGTCGGGCTTCTTCAGCACGACCGACTCCGGCCGGTTCTGCTTTTCGGGATGGCGCAGTTCGGACGGCTTGCGCTGCAGGGTGTCGATCAGGGTGACCATGGCGGGTATTTCGGACTTCAAAGCCCATTAGGCAAGCCAAACCCGGTTACAGATGCGCCGCAGGCGTGTTCTGGGCTTGGAACTCACGGCGCGTAACATATCTTTTCAACAAGACGCGGCGTCATTAATGACGAATGCCCGAACAACAGAGAGGGCCGTCGGCTCTCCGTAGGAGACGCGCTTGCGACAGGCTCTGGACCCCTCGCTTTACGACGTATCGCTCATCGACGCTTTGATCGAGGCGCGCTCGAAATACGGCGACAAGGAAATCCTTGAGGATCAGGACAGGCATCCCCTCACCTACACAGGTCTGATTCGCGCGGCCTTCGTCCTGGGGCGCAAGATCGCCGACATGACGCAGAAGGGGGATCGCGTCGCGATCCTGCTGCCGTCGTCAATGGGCGTGGTCGTCACCTTCTTTGGTCTGCACGCCCACGGCCGTGTGCCGGTGATGCTGAACTTCACCGCCGGCGAGGCCAATCTGAAGGCGGCCATCAAGGCCTCCGGCGTCAAGAAGGTGCTGACCGCCAAGCGGTTCATCGATCAGGCCAAGCTGGACGACCTGATCGTCGAGCTGAAGACGGTCGCCGACGTCGTCTGGCTGGACGACGTGCGAAACACCATCGGCCTGTCCGACAAGCTGTACGGCCTGGCCGCCGGCGCCGCGCCCAAGCGCTTTCGTGTGAAGACCGACCCGGATTCACCGGGCGTCGTCCTGTTCACCTCGGGCAGTTTCGGCACGCCGAAAGGCGTGGTGCTGAGCCAGAAGAATCTGGTCGCCAATGCCCGACAGGTCGCGGCCCATATCGATCTCGACCCCGCTTGGGTCATGTTCAACCCCCTGCCGACCTTCCACTGTTTCGGCCTGACCGGCGGGGTCATCCTGCCACTGCTGCAGGGGCTGAAGGCGTTCCAATATCCGTCGCCGCTGCACGCCAAACAGATCACGGACCTGCTGCCTCAGGTGAACGCCTCGATCCTGTTCGCGACCGACACCTTCCTGAGCCAGTATGCGCGCGTGGCCGAGCCGGACGACTTCGCCACGCTGAAGTTCGCCGTCGCCGGCGCCGAGAAGGTGCGCGAGGAGACGCGCGCCCTGTTCAACACCAAGTTCGGCGGCGTCGAACTGCTGGAAGGCTATGGCGCGACCGAGGCCTCGCCCGTCATCGCCGTGAACCACCCCGACCGCAATGCGCCGGGCACGGTGGGCCAGATGCTGCCGGGCATCGACTGGAAGCTGGAGCCTGTCGAGGGCATCGACGGCGGCGGTCGCCTGTTCCTGAAGGGGCCGAACGTCATGAGCGGCTATGTCACCTCGGCCGAGCCGCTGGCCTGGGAAGCCGTCGGCGACGACTGGCTGGACACCGGCGACATCGTGGATGTGGACGCCGAGGGCTATGTCACCATCAAGGGACGCGCCAAACGCTTCGCCAAGATCGGCGGGGAAATGGTCTCCCTGACGGCGGTGGAGGGTATCGCCGGCGCGGTCTGGCCCGAGCGTCGCCACGCCGTCGTCTCGATCCCCGACAGCCGCAAGGGCGAAAAACTGGTGCTGGTGACGGACCACGACGCCGCCGAGGTCGCGCCCCTGGCCGAATGGGCGCGCAACAACGGCGCGCCGGAACTGATCGTGCCCAAGAAGATCGTCAAGGTCTCCGAGGTGCCCGTCCTGGGCACCGGCAAGACCGACTATGTCGCCATCCAGAAGATGGTCGAGGCGGAAAAGGCGGCCTGATCCGGCCGCCGCGCCGACCTCAGCCGATCCGCACGCCCGTCATCGAGATCGAGCCGCCGTCGATCTTGTCGTTGAAGAAGCTGACAGGTTCGCCCGGCTGCTGCTGGGCGGCGACATAGAGGACCGGCAGATAGTGTTCGTCGGTCGGCACGCTCAGTTGCGCGTCCTCGGCCAGGCCCACCCAATCGATCAGGGCGTCGTGGTCGCCCCGCTCGAACGCCGCCTTAACCGCCTCGTTGAAGCCGGTGGCCCAGGCGTAGGGTTCGGCCCCGCCCTCGCGCTTCCAGGTCCGCAGATTATGGACGAAGTCGCCCGACCCGGCGATGACGATCCCCTCGTCGCGCAGAGGCGTCAGCGTCCTGGCCAGGTCGTAGTGTTGGCGCGCCGTCAGGTCGCGGTTCAGCGACAGTTGCACCACCGGCACATCCGCCTCAGGCCAGACATGACACAGCACCGACCAGGTTCCGTGATCCAGACCCCATTGCGGCGTCTGGACGGCGCCGGTCAGTTCCGACACCCGCGCCGCCAGTTCGGGCGATCCGGGCGCGGGATACAGCATCTCATGAAGTTCGCGCGGGAAGCCGCCGAAATCATGGATCGTTTCCGGTTTCTCCTGCGCCGTGACGCCCAGCCCGCGCGTCTCCCAGTGGGCGGACACCATGACCACGCCCCTGGGCTTGCCGATGGCCTGACCCAGGTCGCGCCAGGCGGCCCCATAGGGACCGCCCAAGGCATTCATGGGCGAGCCGTGACCGAAGAAGACGGCGGGCTGGCGCATCGGATCAGCCGTGCAGCTTCTTGGCCAGTTCGGCGATATGCTTGCCCTGAAAGCGGGCGCCGCCCAGGTCGATCTCGCTGGGCATCCGCGAGCCGTCCCCGCCGGTGATGGTCGAAGCGCCGTATGGCGAACCACCGTGAACCGCGTCCAGCGTCATCTGCGCCTGATACGAATAGGGCAGACCGACCACCGGCATCCCGTGGTGCATGAAGAAGTTGTGCAGGCCCTGGAAGGTGGATTCCTGGCCGCCATGCTGGGTCGCCGTGGCGGTGAAGGCGCCGCCGATCTTGCCGATCAGCGCGCCCGAGAACCACAGGCCGCCGGCCTGATCCAGGAAGGCGCGCATCTGCGACGCGGCCGAGCCGAAACGGGTGCCCGCGCCGATGATGATGGCGTCATAATCCTTCAGGTCGTCGATCTTGGCGACCGGGGCCTTCTGGTCCAGCTTGTAGTGCGAGGTCTTGGCCAGCTCTTGCGGCACGGTTTCCGGCACGCGCTTGATATCGACCACCGCGCCCTCGACCTCGCGCGCGCCCTCGGCGACGGCTTCGGCCATGGTTTCCAGGTGGCCATAGGTCGAATGATAGAGGACCAAGACTTTAGGCATCGGGGGAGGCTCCGTTGAATGACTGAGGCCGTTATTCGCAACAACGACCGTTGCTAACTTGGCGTGTCCTCCGTGTCGATGCAAGTCTCCCGCTCCGATTTCGGCTCGAACGGGCAGACGGCCGCGTAGAAAGCCGCGGACCCCGGCGCGGCGCGCCCACGCTGGCGATGAAAGCGATGCTCCATCACCATCGCCTGCTGTTCGATGTTCAGGCTGTCCCAACGACAGGTCGCAACCGCCTCATAGGCATAGGAGGCCGCCGTGTCCCCTGCCTTCAGCTTGGCCCACAGCAGATTGACGCCCTGTTGCGCCTGCCAGACGTGGGTCAGTTCGTGGATCAGCACACCCTGCGCCTGGGCCGATGCGGCGGCGAAATCCGTGACCAGGCTGTGTCTCGGCCAGACGATCCAGTCGCGCCCGAACCAGCGACCGGCCACGAAAGCGCGTCGAAACGGCCAGGCGATCAGTCGAATCCTGTCCAGCCGCAGGGCCGCGCCGAACGCCTCGCGCGCCAGCGCCGCCTCGGCGGGCGTCAGGGCGCGAACGCAGGGTCCCATGGCCGCACATATTCCCAATGCCAGGGTTCATAGATGTAGGGCACGAATCCGAATCGCCCCGCATTCTCGACCAGCCAACGATAGGTCGCCGTCCGCGCCATATATTCGCGGCTGGCGGGCGTCGTTGAATCCACCCCCAGACCCGGCGCCTGTCCCACATAGAGATCGACGGCCGTTCCGGTCCGGTGCGGCGAACAGACGGCGCGACGCAGGCCATCGCAATTGCCCTGCTGGGCGCAGCGCGCCGCATCCGCCTCCGGGTCACGGAAGCCCGAGAAGATCTGCAACAGTTCGGGATCGGCCGCGACCTCTGGAACCTCGGCCCGGGCGGCGGCGACCAGACGGCGATAAGCGTCCAGCACGTCGCGCCGCAACAGCCGCGTCAGCCGGTCGGCATGCTCCTCCTCGGCGACCAGATAGCCCAGTTGATTGATCGGCGGCGGCTCGGGGCACAGGCCGCCGACACGCGCCATCACGAACGGCCGCCGCTCCTGCCACACGCCCCGAAACACCTGAAAGGTGGCGGCGTCCAACAGGCCGGTCGGCGCCAGTCCATGCGTCTGCTGAAACCCCGCCAGCTGCGAGGCGAAGATGGGCGTGCCAGCGCCGCAGCGCGTGTGAAGCTCCTGTTGGATCAGCGGCAGATAGGGCCGCCAGCCCCATTCGGGCGTCCCGAACGGCGTCCACGGCATGGCGTAGGCCGCCTCGGCGTTGGCCAGTCCCTGCGCGCTCCAGACGTCGGCGTTGGTGTGGCATGGTCCCGCCGCCCTGGCCTGCCCGGCGAAGAGCAGTCCCACGACCAGACCGAACAGGGCGAGCAGGCGAAGCGACATCACCGCAGCAAGCCCCAAGCCGGCCACGAAGTCCACCATACCGCTGACGCGCCAAAGCTGCGATGGTGCAGCAGGTCCGACTCATCCGGGCCGTTTCGGACCCTCTTTCATGACCGCCCGATCCGCGTCCGCCCACACGACGCCTCGCCGTTCCAACGCTGTCCTGGCCGCCTTTTCCGGCCCCTGTCTGCCGCTGGCCGCGTTCGGGGTCGCCCTGCCGGTCACCCTGCCCGAGTTCTACGCCACCTTCGTCGGGCTGGAGCTGGGGGTGGTGGCCGCCGTCTTCATGGCGGTGCGGCTGATCGACATCGTCTTCGACCCCTTCATCGGTTGGGGCATGGATCGGACCAAGACGCGGTTTGGCCGCTATCGCCCGTGGATGGCGCTGTCGACGCCCATGCTGATGCTGGCCGCCTATATGATGTTCGTCGTGGTCCAGCCGGGCGCCCCGCCTGTCTATCTGTTCGGATGGCTGCTGTTTCTCTATCTCGGCTTCTCCATCGGCACCCTGGGCCAGCTCGGCTGGGCCGCCGTCCTGGCGCCGCAGTATGACCAGCGCAGCCGCGTCTATGGTTGGTGGCAGGTGTTCAACATCATCGGGGTGGTGCTGATCCTGGTGCTGCCGACCGTGGTGGTCCAGACGGGGATCGGGAACTACGCCGACGGCGTGCGGATCATGGGCTGGGCCATCGTGATCGCCCTGCCCGTCACCATTGGCCTGGCCATGATCGCCGTGCCCGAGCCGGTGACGTCCGGCGGCCAGCCACATGGCAGCCTGGGCGCCTATCTCGGCCTGTTCAGGAAGCCGGTGGTCAGGAAGCTGCTGCTGTCCGACCTGCTGCTGGGCGTGGCGCCGGGCATCACCGGCTCGCTGCTGTTCTTCTTCTTCGGCCAGATCCGGGGCTACGACCACACCCAGGCCGGGCTGTTCATGCTGTTCTATTTCATCGCCGGCCTGTGCGGCGCGCCCTTCTGGGCCTGGTACGCGACGCGCGTGGGCAAGGATCGCGGCCTGGCGATGGCCAGCGTCGTGTCCGCCGTCCTCTATGTCGGCGCGACCCTGGTTCCGGGCGGCAATTTCGTCCTGACGGCGGTGGTCATGTTCATCGCCGGCCTGCCCTATGCGGCGGGCCTGTTCCTGACCCGCGCCATGATGGCCGACGCCGGCGACGAGGAACGGTTCGAGACCGGCGTGGACCGCACCGGCCTGATGCTTTCGATCCTGTCGGCCACCACCAAGATCGGTCACGTCGTCGCACTGATCCCCTATCTGATCCTGCAAGGCGTCGGCTTCCGCGCCCTGCCCGGTCCAGCCGGCAACAGCGAGACGGCTCTGCTGACGCTACAGATCCTGTTCATCGCCGTGCCGGGCGTCCTGCTGATCCTGGCGGGCGTAGTCTTACGGAACTATCCGCTGACCGCGAAACGACACGACGAAATCCGCCTGGCGCTCGAAGCGCGCGACGCCGAGGCCCAGGTCGGAGCCAAGGCATGAGGCCGATCGACCGCCTGCTGGGCGTGATGGAGCGGCTGCGCGACCCGGACGGCGGCTGCCCGTGGGACGTGGAGCAGACCTTCGCCACCATCGCCCCCTATACGATCGAGGAGGCCTATGAGGTCGCCGACGCTATCGAGCGCAACGACCTGATCGAACTGAAGGGAGAACTGGGCGACCTGTTGTTCCAGGTCGTCTTCCACGCCCGCATGGCCGAGGAACAGGGTCTGTTCGCCTTTGACGACGTGGTCACGGCCATCGCCGACAAGCTGGAACGCCGCCACCCCCACGTCTTCGGCGACGAAGCCCAGCGGTCTTCGAAGGAACAGACCGTCGCCTGGGAGGTCATCAAGGCGGCCGAGCGCAAGGACCGTCAGAAGCCCGGCGTTCTGGACGACGTGCCGGTCGGCCTGCCCGCCCTGACCCGCGCCGCCAAACTGACCAAACGCGCCGGTCGCGTCGGCTTCGACTGGCCCTCGACCGACGAGGTGTTCGACAAACTGGCGGAAGAGGTCGAGGAGTTGCGCGTCGAAATCGCCGCCGGCGACCAGGCCAAGGCGCGCGAGGAGCTGGGCGACCTTCTGTTCGTCGTCGCCAACCTGGCCCGCAAACTGGACGTCGAACCCGAAGACGCCCTGCGCGCCGCCAACGCCAAGTTCGTGCGCCGGTTCGGCTTCATCGAGGCTGAACTGGCCAAGGGTGGACGCACGCCCGACCAATCGACGCTGGAGGAGATGGATCGCCTCTGGGACGCCGCAAAGGTCGCGGAAAAGGCCGCGCTTTCCCGCTGAACGGCTCTGCGTGACCTACGACCTGATCATCTTCGACTATGACGGCGTCGTCGCCGACAGCGAGGTGCTGAACAGCACCGTCATGGCCGAGCAGCTGACCGCCATCGGCCTGCCCACCACGCTGGACGAGGTGCTGGCCGCCTATACGGGCAAGCGCTGGCGCGACAACCGCCCCGTGGTCGAGGCCAGGCTGGGCCGCGCCTGCCCGGACGACTTCCACACCACCTGGTTCGCCACCTGCCGCCAGCGCGCGCCGCACCAATTGACGCCCGTGCCCGGCATGATCGACTTCGCCCACGCCCGGCCCGAAGCCCGCTGCATCGCCTCGTCCAGCGGCCCGGACTGGATCGGCGTCGGGCTGGACCTGTTCGGCCTGACCGAACATTTCGACGGATCGATCTTCACGGGACTGGCGGTCGAGCGCGGCAAGCCGCATCCCGATCTGTTCCTGCACGCCGCCCGCACCATGGGCGTCGATCCGGCCCGCGCCCTGGTCATCGAGGATTCGGAAGCCGGCGTGACCGCCGGCGTGGCGGCGGGCATGACGGTCGTGGGTCTGCTGGCCGGCGGCCATGTCCGCGACGGCCATGCCAAGCGTCTGGCTGCGCGCGGGGCCCATCATCTGGCCCGCGACTACGTCGAAGTCGCCGCCTTCATGGACCGCTGATCCACTTCAGGAATAGCGCAGCTCCTGAAGGTCCACTTCACGGATCAGCTTCTTGGCCGTTTCTTCGTCCAGCCGACGCAGACGCGCCAGCCGACCAAGCTCCTCGCGCTCGGCCGCCAGACCCGCCATTCGCAGATGTCGTTCGATCATGTCGCTCAGCCGGGCGGCCTCCACATCGTCCTCGTCGGTGCGGGTGCGGCTTTCGATGCGGTGCCGGTACAGTTCCATGATCCGGCTGGCCACGTCGGAATAGAGGTCGGGATTGGGCTTGCCCTCGGCCATGGCGTGCGAGGCATCTTCCACGGCGCGCAGGGCGGCGGAGGCGGCGGCGACCCGGCCGCGATCCTCCTCGCGCTCATGCGAGGGTTCGGGCGGCAGCTCCACCCCCTTCAGCAGGCGCGGCAGGGCGAAGGTCGCCACCAGCAGCGACACGATAATCACCGCCGCCGCCAGGAAGATGGCCAGGTTCCGCGACGGCATGGGCGAGCCGTCCCCCAGCACGAACGGCAGGGTCAGGATGCCCGCCAGGGTGATCGCGCCCCGCACCCCCGCCAGCGACATCACCAGCGTCAGCCGCAATCCCACGCGGGCGGGCGGCTGGCGATGGCGTCGCCGATACAGGGTCAGCTTCAGCGAGGTCCACACCCAGATGAACCGCAACGCCGCCAAGGCCCCTACGATGGCGAACACATAGACCGCCAGCCACCAGACCTCGGGTCGGCTGGTCCCGCGCACCACCTCGGCCGCGCGCGACAGGATCGACGGCATCTGTTCGCCCAGGATCACGAAGATGATGCCGTTGGCGACGAACTGCACCGTGTCCCACACCACGCTGCGCCGAATGCGGGTCATGGCCATGGACTGGCCGGGAATGCCGTCCCGCTCGGTGAAGCTCATGGTGATGCCGGCGGCCACGGCGGCCAGAATGCCGGAGGCCTTCAACTCTTCGGCGATCAGATAGGCGGCGAACGGGATCAGCAAGCTGACCAGTATCTGCGCGCCGACATCTTCGCCCCAGCGTCGGCTGATGATGGTCTTGGCGTAGCTGATGGCCATGGCGCTGGCCACGCCCACCGCCACCCCGACCAGGGCCAGCCACAGGAAGGCGCCGACGGCGTGGCCGATGGAAAAGGCGCCGGTCGTCGCCGCAATCACCGCGATCCGCATACAGGTCAGGCCCGTCGCGTCGTTCAGCAGCGACTCGCCCTCCAGAATATGCATCAACCGCTTGGGAATCGGCGCGCGGGCGGCGATGGCCTGAACCGCGATGGGGTCCGTCGGCGACAGGATGGCCGCCAGGGCGAAGGCCACCGGCATCGGCATTTCCGGGATCATCCACCACATCAGGAAGCCCAGCCCCAGGACGGTGAACAGCACCAGACCCAGCGCCAGTTCCAGGATCACCGCCCGGTCGCGGAACAGATCTTCCTTGGGGATGCGCCAGCCGTCCAGAAACAGCAGCGGCGGCAGGAACAACAGAAAGAAGATGTCCGGCTTCAGATCGACCGTCGAGCCGGTGATCAGCACCAGCCCGGCCCCCAGCGCGATCTGCACCAACGGCAGGGCGATCCGCGTGATCCGAGCGATCGAACCCGACACTACGACGGCCAGAAGCAGCAGTAGTATGGTTTCGATCAGATGCATTGAAACTTAGCCGTCCAGGTCGGGATACAGACGCTCGAATCGTCCGAGCGCGCCAGGGTGCAACCGCACCGTGACATGAGTGCGGCCAAGCTCGTCCGTATCGCGCGCCTTCACCCGGCCGTGTTCATAAAGCCAGGCCAGCGCCTCGCCCTGATGCGGCGCCAACGTCACCCGGGTTTCCGGGTCGTCGTCGATCAGGCCCGCAATGGTCTGGCGCAAGGGTTCGATCCCCTCGCCCGTCCAGGCCGAGACGGCGACCGCCTCGCCTTCCTTCGACAGACGTTCGGCCTGCCCCATCACGGCCTCACGCGCCTCGTCGTCCAGCAAGTCGATCTTGTTCCAGACCTCCAGCACCCGGCGCGTCTTGCCCTCGGGTGTCTCGATCTGTTTCAGCACCGCCTCGACGTCCCTGGCCTGGGCGTCGCTGTCGGCCGAAGCGATGTCGCGGACGTGCAGGATCAGATCGGCCTCGCCCACCTCCTCCAGCGTCGCGCGGAAGCTTTCGACCAGTTCGTGCGGCAGGTCGGAGATGAAACCGACGGTATCGGCCACGATGGCTGGCCGTCCCTGCGGCAGGCGGATCGTGCGCTGGGTCGTGTCCAGCGTCGCGAACAGCAGATCCTTGGCGAAGACCTCCGATCCCGTCAGCCGGTTGAACAGCGTCGACTTGCCCGCATTGGTGTAGCCGACCAGGGCGATGGTCGGGAACGGAACCTTCTGGCGCTGCTTGCGATGCAGGCCGCGCGTGCGGCGCACCTCCTCCAGTTCGGCCTTCAGACGCACGATCCGGTCGGCGATCAGGCGCCTATCCAACTCGATCTGGGTCTCGCCGGGACCGCCGGTCGAGCCGGTGCCGCCGCGTTGCCGCTCAAGGTGGGTCCAGGTCCGCACCAGACGCGAGCGTTCATAGTCCAGACGCGCCAGTTCGACCTGCAGCCGCCCTTCCTTGGTCCGCGCGCGGCGGCCGAAGATTTCCAGGATCAGGCCGGTGCGGTCGATGACCTTCACCTCCCACGCCTTTTCCAGATTGCGCTGCTGCACGGGGGTCAGGGCGTCGTCGATGATGACCGCCTCCGCATCCGCGGCGCGGACCAGGGCGGCCAGCTCCTCCACCTTGCCGCTTCCGAACAGGGTGGCGGGCGTGGTCCCACGCAATCGCACGATCTCTTCGGCGCGCACGTCGAGGTCCAGCGCGCGGGCCAGACCCACGGCCTCCTCAAGCCGTTCGCTGGCCAACCGGGGACTGTCGGAGCGTCGGTCGGGATGGATGACGACCGCCCGGATCAGAGGGACGGCGTGGTCGATCAGTTTTTGGGTCAATCAGTCTTCTTCGGCGTCGGGCTCGTACAGCTGCACGGGCGCGGACGGCATGATGGTGGAGATGGCGTGCTTGTACACCAGCTGGGACTGGCCATCGCGGCGCAGCAGCACACAGAAGTTGTCGAACCAGGTCACGATGCCCTGCAACTTGACCCCGTTGACCAGGAAGATGGTCAGCGGCGTCTTGGTCTTGCGAACCGAGTTGAGGAAGGTGTCCTGAAGGTTCTGACGTTTGTCTTGCGACATGGCAGGTTTTTCCTGTTCTTCGTTGTTCGTCGCCGGTGGTTCGGCGCGGGGCCGATGCGGCCGACGGCGACCTTAGCCGCCGCCCGCCCGCAGGGGCAACGGCCTAAATGGCCTCTCTGCGCGCCTGTTCAAGATAGACTTCGCGCAAACGGGTGGCGACCGGGCCAGGCTTTCCGTCGCCGATCCTGACTCCGTCCAGTGAGATCAAAGGCATGACGAAGGCGCTGGCGGCCGTGACGAAGACCTCGCGCGCGCGTTTGGCGTCCTCGACCGAGAACGGCCGCTCGTCCAGGGCGATCCCCTCGGCGGCGACCAGTTTCAGGATCGCTTCGCGCGTGATCCCGCGAAGGATGTTGGCCTGGGTGTCGCGCGTTCGCAGCCGCCCCTCTTCGTCCACGATCCAGGCGTTGGTCGAGGCGCCCTCCGTCACCAGGCCCATGTCGTCGTACATCAGGCATTCGTAAGCGCCGCGTTCGCGCGCCCCCTGTTTGGCCAGCACATTGGGCAGCAGGCCGACCGTCTTGATGTCGCATCGTCCCCAGCGAATGTCGGGCTGGGTCACGCCCGCCACGCCCCTGGCCGCCAGCGCCCGTCCGCGGGCCGGATCGATACATTTGGCCGTCACGATCACACTGGGCGCGATGTCGGCGGGAAAGGCGTGGTCGCGCGCGGCCGTGCCTCGCGTGACCTGCAGATAGACCATGCCCTCGCGCACGCGGTTGCGCCGCACCGTCTCGCGCAACACCACGCCCAGCGCCGCCGAGGTCATCGGAACTTCGATGCCGAGGGCGTCCAGACTGCGGTTCAGCCGCGTCATGTGGCCGTCGAAGTCGGCCAGCCGCCCGTCCATCACCGACCAGACCTCATAGACCCCGTCGGCGAACTGGAAGCCGCGATCCTCGACATGCACCACGGCCTGTCCATGCGGACTGTAGGCGCCGTTGACGTAGGCGATGCGCGACATCAGGCCGTTTCATCCTCTTCGCCGCCGCGCGCGGGCGAGACGCCCAGCGACTTCAGCTTTCTGTGCAGGGCCGACCGCTCCATGCCGATGAAGGCGGCGGTGCGCGAGATATTGCCGCCGAAACGCATGATCTGGGCCGCCAGATATTCACGCTCGAACACCTCTCGCGCCTCGCGCAGCGGCAGGGCGATGGTCCGCTCGCCGCCCAGGTTCGCGCTCCCGCCGTTCGAGGTCGCCACCTCCTGCGGCAGCATGTCGGCGGTGATGGTCTCGGCCGGATCGCCGGTCGCCAGGATCAGCAGCCGTTCGATATTGTTGCGCAGTTGCCGGATATTGCCGGGCCAGGGGTGAACCTGCAGCACCGCGACCGCATCCTCGCCAACGATCCGCCTGGGCAGGCCCTGGGCCGCGCTGATGGTGTCCACGAAATATTCGACCAGTTCGGCGATGTCCTCGCGCCGTTCCGATAGGGCCGGCACCCGGATCGGCACCACGTTCAGGCGGTGGAACAGGTCCTCGCGGAAGCGCCCCTCGGCGATCTCGCTTTTCAGGTCGCGCGAAGTGGAGGTCACAACCCGCACATCGACCTGAACGTCCTGTTCGCCGCCGACGCGGCGGAACCGCTGATCGACCAGGACGCGCAGGATGCGGCTCTGGCTCTCGCGCGGCATGTCGCTGATTTCGTCCAGATAAAGCGTGCCGTTGTGGGCGCGTTCGAACACGCCGATCTTGCGCGGTCGGCCGTCCTGTCCCTCTTCGCCGAACAGTTCGACGTCCAGCCTTTCCGGCGTCATGCCGGCGGCCGATATGGCCACGAACTCGGCGCGGGCGCGCGGGCTGCCTTCGTGAATCTGGCGCGCGACCAGTTCCTTGCCCGACCCGGCGGGGCCGGAAATCAGCACGCGGCTGTTGGCCTGGGCCACCTTGGCGATGGTGCCGCGCAGCGCCTGGGCCGCCTGCGACCGACCGATCAGGCCCGACGGCGTCATGGTCTGGGCGCGCAGGCGACGGTTCTCGCGCCTCAGGGTCGCCGCCTCGATGGCCCGTTCGACCACGACCACCAGCCGGTCCGACTTGAACGGCTTTTCGATGAAGTCATAGGCGCCGCGCTTGAGCGCCGTCACCGCCGTCTCGATATTACCGTGGCCCGAGATCATCACCACCGGCAGGTCCGGGTCCAGCTCCTTGATCACCTCCAGCAGCTCCAGCCCGTCCAGACCGCCGCCCTGCATCCAGATGTCCAGGATGGCCAGAGACGGCTTTCTGGCCCGGATGGCGGCCAGGGCCTCGTCGGAGTTGGCGGCGACGCGAACGGCGTGGCCCTCGTCCTCCAGCAGGCCGGAAACCAGGTCGCGGATGTCGGCTTCGTCGTCGACGACCAGAATGTCGGAACCGGTAGGTCGCATCTTGCCTCGCTATTCGGCGGCGACGGTCTGGAGCCTGCGCTCCACGCCGTCGCCGGCCTTGCCGTTGGGTTTCAGTGGGAAGATCATGCACACGCGCGCGCCGCGCAGACGTTCGGCGTCGGCCAGCTTCAGCTCGCCGCCGTGGTCCTCGCAGATGCGTTTGACGATGGCCAGGCCCAGGCCCGTGCCCTTCTCGCGCGTGGTGACATAGGGTTCGGTCAATCGATCGCGGTCGCGCGCCGGCAGGCCCACGCCGTCGTCCTCGATGACGAAGGTCGCGTGGCCATCTTCGACGGACAGGGAGGCGATCACGCCGGCGTCGTCGGACGCCGCATCCTCTCCCGCCGCCGCCCGGCGGGCCGCGACGGATTCGCCGGCGTTCTTCAGGATATTCAGCAGCGCCTGCCCCACCATCCGCCCGTCGCTTTCCAGCACGGCCTCGGGCAGGGGTTCGACGATGTCCACCACGATGTCGGGCGCAGCCACCCGCTGGGCGAACACCGCCTCGCGCAACATCTCAGACGGATTCGACGGGGCGAACCGCGGCGCCGGCATCCGGGCGAAGGACGAGAATTCGTCCACCATCCGGCCGATGTCCCCGACCTGGCGGATAATGGTGTCGGTGCAGCGGTCGAAAATCTCGACATCTTCGCCGATCCGCGCCCGATATTTGCGTTTCAGCCGCTCGGCCGACAGCTGGATCGGCGTCAGGGGGTTCTTGATCTCATGGGCGATGCGGCGGGCCACATCGCGCCAGGCGGCGTTGCGCTGGGCCGTGACCAGGCGGGTGATGTCGTCGAACGTCAGGACCATCTCGCCGCCCTGCCCGCCCTCGATGCGGACGCGCAGACGGCGGGTTTCGCCGTTGCGGCTGACGTCGATGTCTTCCTCGATATGGGCCTCGGCCCGGCGCACCAGATCGCTCAACTCCGGCGACACGGCCGCCAATTCGTGGCCCAGCACCTCGGCCTCTTCGATGTGCAGCAATTGCAGGGCGCTGTCGTTGATGGCGGACACCCGGCCGCGTCGGTCCAGACCGATCACGCCGGCGCTGACGCCCGACAGCACGGTTTCGATGAAATGGCTGCGATCCTGGGCCTCGTCGCTGGCCGCCTTCAGCGCGCTCTGCTGATCCTGCAGATCGCCGGTCATCCGGTTGAAGGCGTCCGACAGGGTGGCGATCTCGGCCGGAGCCCCGGCGCTGTCCACCCGCGCGGTCAGGTCGCCGCCGGCGATCTGACCCGCCGCCTTGACCAGCCGCCCGATGGGGGCGGAAATGCTGCTGGCCGCCGACATCCCCAGCCAGACGGCGCCCACCAGCACCAGGAGCGCCGTCTCCACATAGCTGAGGATAAAGGCCGACTGGATGCGCGCACGGCTCTCCTGCGCCTCGCGATAGCTTTCGATGGATTGCACGGCCGAACGCATCTGCGCCACCAGCCCCGGCGCCAGCGGTCGCACGACATACAGGAAGGCGTCGCCGTAACCCGGCAAGGGATAAAGGGCCCGGACGGTATCGGGGTTTTCCGTGACCTCGACCGGCGCTTCCTGTCCCTCCCCCGCGATTTCCAGCGCGGAGCGCGGCGGCGATATATAGGGCGGCGCGTTGGGCAGCGCGCCGGTGGCCAGGACTTCGCCCTGGCTGTTCAAAACATAAACGGCGGGATAGCCGAAGAATTCGGCGATCTGCGTCAGCGCGTCCGTGAACTGAATCCGATTGTCGAAAACCTGACGCGCGCCGCCCAGTTCGCTGGCCATGGTGCGGAGATCGCGCGTCATGTCGTTGCTGACATCCGCGATATAGGCCTTGCCGATCGACGCGCCGTTGTCGACCGAGGCGCTGACGTTCGCGCTGAACCACTGGTCCACGCCCCGGTTGACCAGCACGCCGAACACCAGGGCGATCAGAACGGACGGGATCAGCGCCACCATCGAGAACAGGGCCACGAACCGCAGATGCAGGCGCGATCCCGCCTCTTCCTTGCTGCGCGCCAGGGCCAGGACGCGACGGCCGACGATGAAGGCCAGCCCGGCGATCAGCACCAGATTGGCGATCAGCACGATCAGGGCGATCTCGCTGCTTGATCCGCGCGCGGCCCCGCCCCCGGAACCGGGGGCCACGGCGACCAGCCAGATCGCCGCCGCCGTGATCGCCACGGCCAGGAAATAGGCGACGCCGAAGCCGGTCCGCGCCCGTTCCGTATCGACCCACCCCCAGAACGACTCATCGTCCGGCATACGGCCGGGCGCAGGGGTCGTCGCTGAAGGCGTATCCGTCATGCCACAGCACTCTCCATCACCTGTGGCGCATATTCAACAACGGACTTGTCGATGAGCGGCAAATCCGATCGCCAAAGCGCGCTCATGGCCGCCTCGGCGGCATGCGGATCGTCCAACCGGCAAATTCTCGCCTTGGCCTCGCGGCGGTGTTGCGGATCGGCCGGCCACGGCGCCTGCTCAATGTACCAGCCCAGATGTTTGCGGAACATCTTCAGGCCCAGAGGCATCCCATAGAAGGCGATGGACGCCCACAGGTGTTCGACGACGATCGCCAACCGCGCCTCCGGCCCTGGCTCGTCCAACTCGACGCCGTCGCTCAGCGCGCGTTCCAGATGCGCCGCCAGCCAGGGCCGCCCATAGACGCCCCGCCCCAGCATCAGTCCATCCGCGCCCGACTGCGTCAGCGCCTGCCGCGCCGCCTCGGCCGTTATGATGTCGCCATTGACGATGACGGGAATGGCCACCGCCGCCTTGACCTCCCCCACCGCGTCCCAGTCGGCATGGCCGGTATAGAACTGTTTGCGGGTGCGGCCGTGAACCGTCACCGCCTTGACCCCGATCTGTTCGGCGCGTCGGGCCAGGTCGGCGGCGTTTTTGCTGTCGTCGTCCCATCCTAGCCGCATCTTGACCGTCACCGGCCGCGCGGTCGCCTGGACCACCGCCTCCATGATCCGACACGCCAGATCGGGCGTCCGCATCAGGGCCGACCCCGCCGCCGAACCCGTGACCTCCTTGGCCGGACAGCCGAAATTCAGATCGACGATGTCGGCCCCGGCCTTTTCGGCCATCCGCGCGCCCTCGGCCATCTGTTCGGGATCGCGCCCGACCAGCTGGATCACCGTCAGCGGCAGACCCGCTCCTACCGCCGCGCGACGCACCACATCGGGCCGGGCGCGCGCCAGTTCCTTGGCCGCCACCATCTCGGTCGCCACATAGGCGGCGCCCAGTCTGGACGCCAGCACGCGGAACGGCAGGTCGGTCACGCCCGTCATCGGCGCCATCAGCACCTGGCCGGGCACGGTCACGTCGCCGATCTGTAGGGTCTTGGCCATCCGCGCCTTTCGCAGCATCACGCCCCCCTTCGTCAAGCATGACCGGGGCCGATTGATGGTTTCGCCCCGTCGCGGCGCGCACTATCAAGGCCGCCATGACTTTTTCGGGCATCATCGTGGCGGCCGGCTCCGGCTCGCGCGCAGGCGGCGACAAACAGTGGCGGCTGCTGGGCGGCAAGCCGGTGCTGCGCTGGTCGGCCGAGGCGATGCGGGACGCGGGCGCCGCCGAGCTGATCGTGGTCGTGGTCCCCGGCGCCGAGGACCGCGCCGCCATGGCCCTGAACGGCCTGACCGGCTGGCGCGCCGTCGCCGGGGGCGACAACCGCGCCGATTCGGTGCGGGCGGGTCTGGCCGCCCTGACCTGCACGCCGGATCGACCCGTGCTGATCCATGATGCGGCGCGGCCGTTGCTGAGCGCCGAAATCATCGGCCGTCTGGTCATGGCGCTGGAGACGGCCGACGGCGCCCTGCCCGCCCTGGCCGTCGCCGACAGCCTGCGAAAGGCCCAGGACGGAGCCGTGACCCAGGCGGTGACTCGCGAGGATCTGTGGCGCGCCCAGACTCCTCAGGCCTTCAGACGCGGCGTGATCGAGGCCGCCTACGCCGCCTGGCCGGACCCCGATGCACCCGCCGACGAGGCCATGGTGGTCCAGCGCGCGGGCGGGCGCGTGGTTCTGGTCCCCGGCGATCCCCGCCTGCTGAAACTGACCTTCCCCGAGGATTTCGCCATGGCCGAGGCCCTGCTGTCGCAAGACGCCCCCCGCTACCAGACCCGCATCGGATCGGGCTACGATGTCCATCGCTGGGGGCCGGGCGGGCCGGTCCGGCTGTGCGGGATCGAAGTGCCGCACGATCAGACGCTGATCGGCCATTCCGACGCCGACGCCGGGCTGCACGCCCTGACCGACGCCATCCTGGGCGCCATCGCGGCCGGCGACATCGGCGACCATTTCCCGCCGACCGATCCGAAATGGAAGGGCGCGTCTTCCGATCAGTTCCTGATCCACGCCGCCGAACTGACGGCCCAGCGCGGGGGGCGGATCGTCAATGTGGATATCACCCTGATCTGCGAACGCCCCAAGGTTAAACCGCACCGCCAGGCCATGCGCGACCGCATCGCCGCCCTGCTGGACCTTCCGCTGGACGCCGTCAGCGTCAAGGCGACCACGACCGAGGGCCTGGGCTTCACCGGCCGTGGCGAAGGTCTGGCGGCCCAGGCCGTCGTCGCCGTCGAAATGCCAGTGCGTCAGCGCGAATAGCGCATCTGACGCACCAGCGAACCGAACAGATTGACATAGTCGTCCGTCCACGGACGAACCTCGGTCCTATCCAGCACGCGCCAGCGGCCGTCGTCGCGATACGGCTTCACCGCCGCCTCGCTCTTGCCGATCAGCAGGGCCTCGGTCGAGGCTTCGGCCATCTGGCCCTGCCCGGACTTCTCCAGATAGACCTGATGCAGGTTCGGCGCCGCCAGCGCCTGCGCCGCCGCCTCGGCCGGGCGGGTGATCTCCAGATTACGGTTGGACAGGTGCAGCACCACCACCCCGTCCGGCGACAGCAGCCGCAGATAGCCTCTGATCGCCTCGACCGTCAGCAGATGCGTCGGCACCGCGTCGGATGAGAAGGCGTCGATGATCAGCAGGTCATAGGAGCCGGCCGGCTCCCGGTCCATCGTCAGGCGCGCGTCGCCGATCACCGTCCGCACCGGCCCGTCGGCGCATCGGTCGATGAAGCTGAACCAGCGCGGATCGCGCGACAGCCGATCCACCATCGGATCGATTTCGAAGAAGGTCAGCCGATCCTGCTGACGCTTGTAGGCGGCCATGGCGCCCGATCCCTGACCGACCACACCGACCCGAGCGCCGTCCAGATGACGAGCCTGGGTCTGCAGCATCGCCTGACCCAGCGGCGTGGCGGTGGCGTAATACAGTGTCGGCTGGCAGATGCGTGTCTCGCCCTGCGCCTGGGCGCCATGCAGGGTCGTGCCGTGCATCAGCACGTGAACCGGCCCGCCCATCAGCGGATCGTCGATCCGCGCCACCCGCATGACGCCGAAGAAGCTGCGCTCCGAAAGCGCCCAGTCATAGCCCCTGGCCAGATGATACCCCGACCAGACGATGGCCCCCAGCACGAGGGCGAACAGCACGGCCCGATCCCGCACCAGAAAGGCGAACAGGGCCGCGATTCCGAGAATGGCCTGGGCGAAGCGGATCAACTGGGCGTCCGGCACGGCCGCGCGAATATCGGGGGCATAGCGCACCGCCTCCATCGACACGGGGCCCAGGAAGGCGATCACCACCCCGGCGACGGCGCAGATGATCTCCCACTGCCGCATCTCGCGCCGGCTCCACGGCCTCAGCAGGGCCGCCGCGACCAGGACCAGCGGATATTCCCACACCATGTTGAACACCATCGGCGCGATCAGGCCGTTGAAGGCCCCGCCGATCACCCCGCCCAGCGACAGCAGCAGATAGAACTCCGTCAACCGATCCGGCGGCGGACGCCGGGCCGCCAGCCGCTGATGACACATCAGGGCCGTGAAAAAGAAGGCCGCCAGATTGACGGTGAACACCAGCAGCCACTCGCCTGTGCGAAAGGCGATCAGGGCCGCGCACGCCGCCGCCATGGCGCCCTGCAACACCAAGGCGACGACGGGCGGAACGGCCGGCCGGGTCTGGAAGGCGATCACGAAGGTCAGCAGATACAGGGCCAGCGGGATCACCCACAGGAAGGGCGCCGACGCTACATCCGTCGTCAGATGCGCCGTCACCCCCAGCATCAGGCTGGACGGCGCGGCGGCCAGCAGCACAAGCATCCCCTTTTCGCGCCAGGCGATGGGCACGCTGACGGCTAAAGGCGCCGGTTCGACGGCCCCGGCCTCGCGCCGACGCCAGACCAGCAGGCCCAGCCCGATCACCATGGCCACGAACAGGCCATAGCCCAGGCTCCACCCCAGCCGCTGGCCCGACAGGCTGGCCAGGGGCTCGATCAGGACCGGATAGGCCAGGAGCGCCAGGAAGCTGCCCAGGTTGGATGCGGCGTAGAGAACGTAAGGATTGGCCCCGTCCGCCTGATCCGCCCGCACCCGCGCATACCAAGCCTGCAACAGCGGCGCCGTCGCTGACAGCACCGCGAACGGCGCCCCGATCGACACCGCCAGGGTGGCCAGAAGCCACAGGGCCGGCTGCGCCCCATCGGGATCGCCGAACACCCCGCTGATCCTCAGCGGCAGGAACAGCGCCGCCAGCACCAGCAAGGCCAGATGCGCCGCCACCTGCGCCCTCAGGCTCGCCAGACGCTGCAACAGATGAGCGTAGGCGTATCCCGTCAGAAGCGCGGTCTGGAAGAAGACCATCGAGGCGTTCCATACTGACGGCGACCCGCCCAGCGTCGGTAGGATCAGCTTGGCCGCCATCGGCTGAACCACGAAGACCAGACAGGCCGAGGTGAAGATGGCCACGGCGAACAGGATCGGCGCCACGGGATCGGCCGCCCGTCCGACGGGGCGCAACGGTTCGACAGCCTCGGTCATGCCTCTGGTTAGAGCGGGGTTCGCGGCCTATGGAAAGCCCATGTTCCCCGAAGACATCCAGCGCCTGGCGCAACAGATCGTCGCAATCGCGACCGAACGCGGCCTGATGGCGGCGACGGCCGAAAGTTGCACCGGCGGACTGGTCGCCGCCGCCCTGACGGCCGTTCCCGGATCGTCCGCCGTCCTGGATCGCGGCTTCGTCACCTACAGCAACGACGCCAAGATGCAGATGCTGGACGTGCCCGAAGACACCTTGATCCACCACGGCGCGGTGTCCGAAGCGACGGCCCGGGCCATGGCGACCGGCGCGGCGGCTCGCTCGCGGGCGCAGGTGTCGGTGTCCGTCACTGGCGTGGCCGGGCCAGGCGGCGGATCGAAGGAGAAGCCGGTCGGCCTCGTTCATTTCGCGGCGTGCGGTCCATCGGGCGTCGTCCACCGCGAGATGCGGTTCGGCGGCATCGGCCGCGACGCCGTGCGCCTGGCCAGTGTGCGCGTGGCGCTGGAACTGCTGGCGGACCGACTGGCGTGAGCGACGCCCCCGTCGTCGTCGACGCGCGCGGCCATCGCTGCCCCGTCCCCAGCCTCAGACTGATGAAGGCGATGCAGGACGCCGTCCCCGGCGCGCGATTCGTCCTGTTGGCGACCGATCCGATGGCCCGGATCGACGTGCCTTTTATGATGTCTCAGAAGGGCGGAAAGGTCGTCGCCATCGAAGAGGCGGACGGAGGTTTACGCCTTACTATCGAGACCGGCGGCTGGCTCGACGCTCCGACAGATTGACCACGCTGGCCGGCGCCGCCTCCTGATCCGCCTGTTTCTTGGCGGCCAGCTCCATTTCGGTGGCGAAGGCGCCGCCATAGAAGATGGCGTTGACGTTCCACGACAGCCAGATCAGCAGCACCACCACCGCGCCGACCGACCCATAGGTGGCCCCCAGCGGCGCGATCTGCTCGACATAGATGGCGCACAGCCAGGACGACACCACCGACATCAGCGTGGCCACCAGACCGCCCACGGCGGCCGGCAGCCAGGCGACCGGCGTCCGGTGGCTCATGGCGTAGCGATAGAGCAGCGTCAGGCCGATCGCCAGGCCGATGGCGGGCAGGAAGTCATCCAGCGGCGCCATGGCGCGATCCGGCGCCCCCGAGGCGGCGAATGAGGCATGGGCCAGTATCCGCACCGTCACCACCGCGCCCGAAACCACGGTGAACAGGGCGAAGGCGACGACGGCGACGAAGAAGGCCAGCAGATTGAACTTGAAGAAACCGTGCGGCTCCGTCTCGTCATGAATCAGGTTCAGTCCCGCCAACAACGCCTTGAATCCCCTATGCGCGGCATAGGCCCCGACGAACAGGGCGAAGGCGCTCTGGGCCGAGACGGTGCGGGCCGAGGCGTTGCTCAACCGGGCGATCTCGTCCTGAAAAATGGTCTGCGCGGCGTTGGGCAACAGGTCCGACAGCGCGGCCGCCTGGGCGCTGACCTCGCTGATCGACAGACCCAGCTTGTAGAAGCCGATCAGGATGGCGATGGCCGGAAACACCGCCAGCAGGGCGAAGAACGACACCCCGCCCGTATAGAGCATGACGTCGCGCCCCCAACTGCGGGTAAAGGCCCTGACGGCCAGTCCGCCCCAGAATCCGGGCGCCTTCAGCACCGATCGTGTCAGCTGTTCGCTCAAGCCGGTCCCCACAACCGTTACTGCAAGCGGCGGAACCTAGCGGATTCCGTCGTCGGTGAAAGTCTCATCCGCGTGAGGACGGTCTTTCCACGACGAAGGCGCGACGAGGCCGGTCGTGACATTGCATCCTTAACACCCTCGTCGGTATGGTCCGCCCGCGTCGCGCCCGACCGGGGCGCGGCGGCTTACGGAGACGACCGGCTTGGCTTTCGACGCGCGCGTATTGATCCTGGCGGCCGACGACGGCCGGATCGGGCCGCTCGCCGCCGGGCTGGACGCCTTGGGGTGGCGCACGGTGACGGCGCGCGACGTCGTCTCGGGCGAGATGACGCTGAAGGACTTCCCTTTGGAGGCGGCCGTCGTCGACATCCAGAGCATGGGCGAGGACGTCGCCCTTCGCCTGCGCGCCGCCGCCGAACCCCGCCGCCTGCCCATTCTGGTGATCGGCGCCCGACCCGACAGCATCGACGGCGCCGACATGACCATGTCGGTGCCGCCCCATCCCGCCCAGGCGGCGCTTCGGCTGGAGCAGTTGGGCCGCGCCGCCATCGCCGAGGAAGAGTTTCGCCTGCGCGTCGCCACCTTCGCCACGCGCGGCGTGACGCTGGACGCCCGCCCCCATGACGACGCCCCGTTGCGTGTTCTGGCCGCCGGGGTGGCCGACCGCCGCTTCCTGGCCCTGTCCAACGCCCTGACCGCCGCAGGCGTCGAGGTGATCGCCGCCCCGACCCCCTACACCGCTTTCGACTATCTGCACGAAAGCCCCTTCGACGCCGCCGTCCTGTGGGGCGCCCAGGATCACGCCCCGGCCCTGTCCATCGCGGCGGGCATGAAGCGCAACACCCGCCTCTATCACATCCCGCTGATGCTCTATCTGCGCGGCAGGAACGAGATCAGCCTGTCGGAGCTGTTCAATCGCGGCTTCGCCGACGTCGCCTCGGTCGATACGCCGGAAGGCGAGACGGCCGAGCGGATTCTGGCGCTGGCCGGCGCTCACCGCACCCATCTGGGCATCCGAAGGACGCTGGATTCGGTCCGCAGTCTGGAGCTGATGGACCCCGAGACGGGCCTGTTCACCCCCGAACTGTTCGCCGGCCATCTGGCGCGCGTGGCCGAGGCGTCACGGGCGCGCAAACGCCCCTTGTCGGTCTGCGTCCTGCGGGTGCGAGAGACCGAGGCCGTCACCTGGGCGCGCCAGGGCGGCTGGCTGGACCGCGCCATGCCCCAGATCGGGGCGATGGTCTCGCGTCTGGTCCGTGTGGAGGATACGCCGGCGCGGCTGGCCAAGGAGGTCTTCGCCCTGGCCCTGCCCGCCACCCATGCCGAACCGGCGCGGTTAGCCGCCGAGCGGATCGCTGCCGTCATCGGCTGCACGGCCTTCGACGCCGGCCCGGACCGTTCGCCGTTCGTCGCCGAATTCGACGTGGGCGCTGCCGAGATGCGGCCGGACGAAAGCGCCGCCGTCCTTTTGGAACGCGCCTCTGCCGACCTGTACGAAAAGACGCGCTGAGGAGGCTTTACGCCCCCGCCACCCGCGCCAGATCGGCGGTGATCCGTTCGGCCACCTTCAGCCGATCCTCGGCCGTCGGCCAGTCGCCCGACACCACGATCTTCTGATCCGGCCTGATCTTCCAGAAGGCGTGGTTCTTCTGGATCAGCCCCACCAACCCGACCGGATTGGGGAAGCTGTTGTCCCGCAGCGTCAGCACCGCCCCGCGCGGCCCGATGTCGATCTTCTCGATACAGGCGCGGCGGCAGTTCGACTTGATGCCGACGATCTTCAGCAGCTGCTGCGCCTCGTCCGGCAGCGGCCCGAAACGGTCGATCAACTCGGCGGCCAGGGCTTCGCGATCCTCGCTCTGCTCGGCGTCGGACAGACGGCGATAAAGGCTCAGACGCACGTTCAGGTCTGGCACGTAATCCTCTGGAATTAGGACCGAAGCGCCGACATTGATCGACGGCGACCAGCCGCGATCCACCGCCACGCCCTCGCCCTTCTCCTTCAGCTCGGCGACCGCGTCCTCCAGCATCTGCTGATACAGTTCGACGCCCACCTCGCGGATGTGGCCAGACTGTTCGTCGCCCAGCAGATTGCCGCCGCCCCGCTGATCCAGGTCGTGGCTGGCCAGCTGGAAACCGGCCCCCAGATTGTCCAGCGACTGCAGAACCTGCAGGCGCCGCTCGGCCGACAGGGTCATCGGCTTGATCGGATCGGAGGTCAGATAGGCGAAGGCCCGCGCCTTGGACCGGCCAACGCGCCCCCGGATCTGGTAGAGTTGCGCCAGGCCGAACATGTCGGCGCGGTGGACGACCAGCGTGTTTGCCGTCGGAATATCCAACCCGCTCTCGACGATGGTGGTCGAGACCAGCACATCGTATTCCCCGTCGTAGAAGGCGCTCATCACCTCCTCCAGCTGGGTCGCGCTCATCTGGCCGTGGCCGACGACGAACTTCACCTCCGGGACCTGCTCGCGCAGGAACTTCTCGATGTCCGGCAGGTCCTTCAGGCGCGGCGCGACATAGTAGGCCTGCCCCCCGCGATATTTCTCGCGCAGCAAGGCCTCGCGCACCAGCACCGGGTCCCACGGCGTCACATAGGTCCGCACCGCCAGACGGTCGACCGGCGGCGTGGCGATGATCGACATTTCGCGAATGCCGGTCAGGGCCATCTGCAGGGTGCGCGGGATCGGCGTGGCGGTCAGAGTCAGCAGATGCACGTCGGCCCGCAGCGTCTTCAGCTTCTCCTTGTGCTTGACGCCGAAATGCTGCTCCTCGTCCACGATCACCAGGCCCAGATCGCGGAAGCCGACCTGTTCGGCCAGAACCGCATGGGTGCCGACCACGATCTCGACAGAGCCGTCCTTCAGACCGGCGCGCGTCTCCGTCGCCTCCTTGCCCGTCACCATCCGCGACAGCTGGCGCACCTTGACCGGCCAGCCCGCGAATCGTTCGGTGAATGTCTTGTAGTGCTGGCGCGCCAACAGGGTCGTCGGGGCCACCACCGCCACCTGCTGCCCGGTCATGGCCACGACGAAGGCGGCCCGCAGCGCCACCTCGGTCTTGCCGAAACCGACATCGCCGCAGATCAGGCGATCCATCGGCACGCCCTTGCCCAGATCCTCCAGCACGTCGCCGATGGCGTTCAGCTGATCGTCCGTCTCCTCATAGGGGAAGCGCGCGCAGAATTCGGCGAACAGGCCCGGCGGCGGAGTCACGGCCTCCGTCTCGCGCAGCGCCCGCTTGGCGGCCAGGGCGATCAGCCCCTCGGCCATGGCGCGCAGCCGCTCCTTGGCCTTGGCCTTGCGCGCCTGCCACCCCGCCCCGCCCAGCCGATCCAGCTGCGCCCCTTCGGAATCCGAGCCGTAGCGGGTCAGAAGGTCGATGTTCTCGACCGGGAGATAGAGTTTGCTCTCCCCGGCGTACATCAGCTCCAGACAGTCGTGGGGCGCCTGCTGGATATCCAGCGTCTTCAAGCCCTCGTAGCGGCCGATGCCGTGATCCAGATGGACCACCAGATCGCCGGTCGTCAGGGCCGAGGCCTCGGCCAGGAAGTTCGAGGCGCGGCGTTTCTTGCGCGGCCGCGCCAGCCGGTCGCCCAGGATGTCGGTCTCGGAGATCACCGCCACATCGTCGGTGACGAAACCATGCTCGACCGGCAGAACCCCGCGCAGATACAAATCCTTCGGCGCGGTCTGAACATCGGCCCATTCACGCACGGCGACGATGTGATCCAGACCGTGATCGGCCAACATGGTCGCCAGCCGCTCGGACGAGCCTTCGGTCCAGCTGGCGAACAGAACGCGCCGCCCGTCCGCCTTCAGCGCCTGGGCGTGATCGGCGACGGCCTGGAACAGATTGACGCTGTCCTGCGCGCGCTCGGCGGCGAACGTCCGCCCCAGCCGCCCGCCAGCGTCCTCTCCGCCGTTCGAGAAGGGCGTGAACCGCCGCACGGCTCGGCCCGCCAGCGCCTGGTTCCAGTCGCCCGCATCCATATAGAGTTGTTTCGGCGGCAAGGCCCGATTGGCCACCGCCCCGCCCTTCGCCCGCGCCGCCTCTGCCCGCGCCTCATAGGCGTCGGCGACCAGGTCCCACCGCTCGCCGCGCGCCGTTTCGACCTGATTGTCCAGGAAGACCTGCGCCTGATCCGGCAGATAGTCGAACAGGGTGTCCAGCGTCTCGTAGAACAGCGGCAGCCACTGCTCCATGCCTTGACGCCGCGCGCCCTCGCTGATCGTCGCATACAGGGGATCGTCGCCCGGCGCCCCGAACAGGTTCAGATAGCCGGTGCGGAACCGCGAAATGGCCTCGGCGTCCAGCAGGGCTTCCGACACCGGCGCCAGCGAAACCGCCTTCATCTGCCCCGTCGAACGCTGGGTTTCGGGATCGAAGGTGCGGATCGATTCCAGCTCGGAGCCGAACATGTCCAGCCGCACCGGCTCGGCGAAGCCCGGCGGATAGACGTCCACCACCCCGCCGCGCACCGCGAACTCGCCGCGTTCCGAAACCGTCGAGGCGCGGACATAGCCGTTGGCGGCGAAATACCGCTCCAGCGCCTGAATATCGAGGTCGCGTCCGACCTTGGTTTCGAACCCCGCCTGCAAGGTCACGGACCGGGGCGGCGTCCGCTGCATGGCCGCCGAAATGGTGGTGACAACCAGCACAGGCGCATCTCCGGGCTTGCGCCGGGCCAGCCGCGTCAGGGTCGCCATCCGCTGGGCCGCGATGCCCGCCGTCGGGCTTAGCCGGTCATAGGGCAGGCAGTCCCATGCCGGATATTCCAGCACTTCAATATCTTGCGAGAAGAACTGAAACGCCTGAACGAAGGCGCCGGACCGCTGATAATCCCGCGCGACGAACAGGGCGACACCGCCCGCCGCCTTCAACCGTTCGGCCGTAATCAGGGCGTCCAGCCCCTCCGGCGCCCCGCCCAGATCGGCGTCGATCCGCATCACCCGCTGATCCATCAACCGATACCCTTGCTGACTTCGGCCGCGACATGGGCGCGCATGAAGGCCCGCACCTTGGCCATCACCGTGGTTTCGAACTCCGGCGGCGTCGGCTCACGTTCGATGATCCAACCATAGAGCCACTGGTCTTCCTCCGCGATCAGCCGCTCATACTCGTCCAACTCAGCGTCGCTGAGGGTCGGCGCCACCTGATCCGAGAACGGCCCCAGAGCCATGTCCGCCTCGCGGAATCCCCGCCGCCAGGACCGGAACTGGATGCGGCCCAGCCGTTGCCGGCGTTCCTGGGTCATTTCGCCTTCGGGGCGCGCGTCGATTTCGGCCACAAGAATCCTTGCCCGTTGAATATGCCGATGCGCTCAGACAGCGAACCGCCGCGCGGCGAGCGTTAGCGCACCAGGAATGGAAGAAGCGCAGATAGCGTTCCTCGCCCTGTTTCGCCACCCATCATGGTCACGCTATGTTCACGGCGATGCGCCCGCCGAGTCTCTTTCCCCTGTTCGCCGAGGTTTCGACCCTGAAGGGCGTGGGTCCGCGTGCTCTGCCGCTGGTGCAGAAGGTCGCCGGTCCGCTAGTGCGCGATCTGGTCTTCCTGTCGCCGTCGGGCGTAATCGTCCGCCGTCCGATGCAGGCCGCCGACGCCGTAGACGGCGAGGTCGGCATATTCGAAGTCGCCATCGACCGACTGTTCGTCGCCAGCCGCCCCGGCGCCCCGCTGAAGGTGCGGGCGACCGATCCCACCGGTTTCGTCCATCTGGTCTGGTTCGGCGGCTCGGCCCAGCATATCGACCGGCTGCTGCCGCGCGGCGAGACGCGGCTGGTCTCGGGCAAGGTCGAACGCTTCAATGGCGAGGTCCAGATCGTTCACCCGGACATCGTCACGGTGGACAAGGCGGCTGACATCCCCGCCTCCGAGCCCGTCTATCCGGCGACGCAGGGCCTGACGTCGCGCCAGCTGCGAAAGCTGGTCCAGGCCGCCCTGCCCGCCGCCCCCGATCTGGCCGAATGGCAGGACGCCGCCTGGCTGAAGAAACAGGGCTGGCTGTCCTGGCGCGCCGCGCTGGATGCGCTTCACGCCCCCGCCGGCGAGCCCGATCTATCGCCCGATGCGCCCGCCCGACAGCGGCTGGCCTATGACGAGTTCCTGGCGCACCAACTGGCGCTCGCCCGCCGTCGCCGTGCGCGCGAGATCAAGCCCGCGCCGGTCATCGCCCCCGGCCCGGCATCCGACCGTCTGCTTCAGGCCCTGCCTTTCCAACTGACCGACGCCCAGGCCCAGGCCGTCGCCGAAGTCCGTCGCGATCTGGCCGACGGCAAACAGATGGGGCGCCTGCTGCAGGGCGATGTCGGGTCGGGCAAGACCGCCGTCGCGGCCCTCGCCCTGGCCGACGCGGCGGCCAGCGGTTTCCAGTCCGCCTTGATGGCCCCGACCGAAATCCTGGCCCGTCAGCATTACGAAAAGCTCGGCCCGCTTCTGGAGACCGCAGGCGTGGCCTCCATCCTGCTGACCGGCCGCGACACCAACGGCCAGCGGCGCGAGAAACTGGCCGCCCTCGCTTCGGGCCAAGCCCAGGTCGCCATCGGCACCCACGCCCTGTTCCAGGACGCCGTCCGCTTCGACCGGCTGGCCCTGGCCGTCATCGACGAGCAGCACCGTTTCGGCGTCAATGAGCGCCAGCGGCTTCAGGCCAAGGGCGACCCGCGTCTGGGCGCCGTCCACCTGCTGACCATGTCGGCCACCCCCATCCCCCGCACGCTGGAGCTGACCCAGTACGGCGAGCTGGAGGTCAGCCGTCTGATGGAGAAACCGCCCGGCCGCACGCCCGTCACCACCGCCGTCCTGCCCTTGGCCCGCATAGGCGAGGTCGCCGCCCGGCTGAAGACCGCCGTCGAGAGCGGCGCCCAGGCCTATTGGATCTGTCCTCTGGTCGAGGAATCCGAGGCCATCGATCTGGCCGCCGCCGTCGACCGCGCCGACGACCTGCGCCGTCTGCTGGGCGTCGAGATCGGGCTCGCCCATGGCCAGATGCCCGGCGCCGAGCGTGAGGCCGTCATGGCCGACTTCGCCGACGGCCGCCTGCCGGTCCTGGTGGCCACCACGGTCGTCGAGGTCGGGGTCGATGTGCCCAACGCCTCCATCATGGTCATCGAACACGCCGACCGTTTCGGCCTGGCCCAGTTGCACCAACTGCGGGGCCGTGTCGGTCGTGGATCGAAGGCCAGTTCCTGCATCCTGCTGTACGGCGGTCAGGACGGCGCCCTCGGGGAAACGGCCAAGGAACGGCTGGAAACCCTGCGCCGCACCGAAGACGGCTTCGTCATCGCGGAAGAGGATTTCCGCCTGCGCGGCGGCGGCGATCCGCTGGGCCTGAAACAGAGCGGCTTCCCTGCCTACCGCTTCGCCGACCCGATCAGGCACCGCAGCCTGATGCTGGCCGCCGCCGACGATGCCCGCCTGATCCTGAACCGCGACCCCGACCTGACCTCCGAACGCGGCCAGGCGGTGCAGGTTTTGGAAGAACTGTTCGACTGGAAGGGCCACAAGGCGGGAAGCGACTGAGCCCGATCTACCCACCCCCGTCATCCTCGGGCTTGACCCGAGGATGACGGGGGTGGGAGCAAGCCGTTAGCCAATCATCCCGCTCCAGCCGTCGAACCCGACTTCGACATTCGCCGGAACAAGCGCCGACAACGCCTTGTAATCCATGTCGATATGCAGGTTCGTCAGCACGGCCCGCTCCACATCGGCGGCGGCGATCCATTCCAGCGCGCGGTCCAGGTGGGCGTGGGTCGGATGCGGCGCATAGCGCAGGGCGTCCACGACCCAGACCTGACAGCCCGCCACCGCCTTCAGCGCCGCCTCGTCCAGGTCCGACACGTCGCTGGAATAGGCCATGTCGCCCAGCCGGTATCCAACGGAGCGGATCGGTCCGTGCGCCTGATCGAAGGTTTTGACGGGGATCGCCCCGCCCGCCCCTTCTACCGACCACTCCACCCCATGCGGCGGAATGGTTCGCGCCTCAAGCAGCGGCGGATAGCCCAGCTTGGTCTCGAAGATATAGTCGAACCGATGCGTCAGCGATGTCCGCGTCGCCTCGTCCATCCAGGCCGGAATCCGCTTTCGCGCGCGCGCGGCGAAGGTCCGCAGATCGTCGATCCCGTGGGTCTGGTCAGCGTGGTCGTGGGTATAGAGTATGGCGTCCACATGTCTGGTCCCGCTGGCCAGCATCTGTTCGCGCAGGTCCGGCGAGGTGTCGATCAGGATGCTGGTCACGCCATCCGGCCCGGCCTTCTTCGCCAGCATCGAACAGCGGGTGCGGCGGTTCTTCGGCTCGGTCGGATCGCAGGCGCCCCAGTCGCCGTCGCCGCGCGGCACCCCGCCCGACGACCCGCTGCCCAGGATGACGACCTCGAAACTCATGCCGGCCTCGGTATCCGGTCGAACAGGCCGAAGAAGGCCTCGGTCGTGCGTCTGTCCGCCTCCTCGGCGCTCCAGCCCCGGATTTCGGCCAGCTTGTCCAGCACATGGCCGATATAGGCCGGCTCGTTGCGCCGTCCCCGGTGCGGTATGGGCGCCAGATAGGGGCAGTCGGTCTCGACGATGATCCGGTCGCCCGGCATGTCTCGGATCACGGCCCGCACATCCTCGGCGGCCTTGAAGGTGGCGATGCCCGACACCGAGAACCACGCCCCCATTTCCGCAGCGATCTTCGCCAGTTCCGCCCCGCTTGTGTAGCAGTGCATCAACATCTTGAACGGCCCCGCGGCGTATTCCTCGCGCAGGATTTCCGCCATCACATCGTCCGCCTCGCGCGTGTGGATCACCAGCGGCAGGCCGGTTTCCCGCGCCGCCGCGACATGCTGGCGAAACACCACCGCCTGAACCTCGCGCGGGCTGAGGTCATAGTGGAAATCCAGCCCGCATTCGCCTATCCCGACCACCTTCGGCCGCTGCGCCAGTTCGATCAGCGTAGAGGCCGTCAGGTCCGCCGCATCCTTCGCCTCGTGCGGATGAACCCCGACCGTACACCAGATGTCGTCATGGGCCACGGCGATCCCGTGCGTCGCCTCGAAGGTCGTCAGCTTGTCCGAGATTTCGACCATCAGTCCGACCCCGGACGCGCGCGCCCGCGCGATCACCGCGTCCCGGTCCTCGTCGAACTGCGGCGCGTGCAGGTTCACATGGCTGTCGATCAGCATCAGCCCATCCGCCCCTGCTGCGCCTGGACCCGCCGGATGTCGGCCAGGGCGCCCGCCAGCACGTCGCCGCGATCCAGGTTCAGACCCGCCGTCCGCTCCGGCAGGGGCTGCAACCGCTCCCACAGATCGGCCCAGCGAGGACCGCCGCCCGGCGCGCCGTCCAGCGCGCGCATCTTCACCGCCGAAATCAGCCGATCCATCAGCACCTCGAACCGTTCCTGCCCCTCGGCGCCCCGGAACTTGTCGGCGACCGCCAGGGCTGCGGCCCGGTCGATGTCGCCCTCGACCCAGCGCCGCGCCAGCTGATCCATTTCGAAGGTCGCCCCCGACGCCAGCGCCAGGGCCGCGCCCGGCGATCCCCCCGCCATGGCCGCCGCGTGTTCGGCGTCCTCGCGCTCCACGCCCGTCCGGTTGCGCACCAGCGTCTCCAGCCGATCCGGCGTCCAGATCGGAAAGCTCAACCGCCGACAGCGCGAGCGGATGGTGGCCAGCAACCGCCCCGGCGCATGGGTCACGAGGAACAGCACGCCCCGCTCAGGCGGTTCCTCAAGAACTTTCAGCAAGGCGTTGGCGGCGTTGACGTTCAGGTCATCGGCGGCGTCGATGATCGCCACCCGATGCTGGGCCTGGGACGGACTTTTGGAGAAGAACTCAGGCAGTTCGCGGGACTGATCGACCGAGATCGACTTCTTGGTCTTGCCCCCTTCGACCAGCCGTTCCAGCACCAGAAGATCGGGATGGGCCTGGGCCGAGATCAGCCGGCTGACCGGATCGTCACGACGCGCGCCCAACAGCCCGCGCCCCGGATCGGCCGCCGCCCCCAGCAGCCGTCGCGCCGCACGATAGGCGAAGGTCGCCTTGCCCACACCCTCCACCCCGCACAACAGCCAGGCGTGGTGCAGCCGCCCCCGCTCCCAGGCGTCCAGAAACGCCGTCTCGGCCGCCGCATCGGGGACCAGATCGAACCGGTCGCGCGGATGATCCTCGCTCACAGCAGCCGATCCTGAACCGCCCGCCAGACCCGCGCCTCGACCTCGTCCAGCGATCCGACCGCATCGATCAGCACGCAACGTTCGGGATGGGCCTCGACGATCCTCAGGAACCCCTCGCGCAGCCGCTGGTGGAAGGCCAGCCCCTTGGATTCGAACCGCGTCTCGAACAGTCCCCGCCCGAAGGCGCGTTCCAGACCCACCTCGACCGGCAGGTCGAACACCAGGGTCAGATCCGGCTGGTCCGCCCCGACCACGCCCGCATCGATCTGTTCGATGAAGCTCTGGGCCACGCCGCCGCCCGCCCCCTGATAGGCGCGGCTCGAATCGGCGAACCGATCGCACACCACCCAGTCACCCGCCGCCAAGGCCGGTCGCACCGTATGCTCCAGATGATCCGACCGCGCCGCATACATCAGCAGGGTCTCGGTCATGGCCGACCACGGCTCGGCCTCGTTGGCCACCACCAGATTGCGGATCACCTCGGCGCCCCTCGACCCGCCCGGCTCGCGCGTGCGGACCACCTGCCGGTCGCCCAGCACAGGATTCAGCCGCTCGACCAGCCGCCCGACCTGGGTCGACTTGCCGGCGCCCTCGCCGCCCTCGAAGGTGATGAAACGTCCACGGGTCACGGGCGCACTAATGGCGTCCGCAGCGCGGGTGGCAAGCCTTAGCCGCCGGATATCAACAGGGCGTCGGCATATCCACGCGCCATGACCGCCTGACGGGCGCTCTCGGCCGCCGCCTGGTCGATCCAAGGCCCGACCAGAACGCGGTATCCGCCGCCGGCCTCGTCCACCTTGGCCCGCGCGCCCAGCCGGTCGGCGATTCGTTGCGCCGCGCCCGGATCGCGGAAGGCGCCCGCCTGAACCCAATAGGACCCGCCGATCGAAACGGCCGGGGCGGCTTGCGGCGGCGCATAGGCCGGCTGCGCCTGATAGATGGGTTGGGGCGCCTGATAGGGTTGGGGCGTCGTCTGGATCGGCGCCGGCTGAACCGCCGCCATCTGCACGGGTTGCGTTTCGACGGCCCTCGGCGCCTCGGCCCTCAGGACCGTCCCGCCGCCCAGACGCGGCGCCTGGCCCAGATAGCGCACCCGCACCCGCGCCACGCCCTCGCGCCGCATATCCAGTTCGTCCGCCGCCTCACGCGACAGGTCGATGATCCGTCCGTCCACGAACGGACCCCGGTCGTTGACCCGCGCCACGATCCGCCGCCCGTTCGTCAGATTCGTCACCTCGACCAGTCCCGGCAGCGGCAGGGTCTTATGCGCCGCCGTCAGCGCATGCATATCGAACCGTTCGCCGGTCGAGGTAGGTCGTCCGTTGAAGGCGTCCCCGTACCAGGACGCCATCCCCACCTCGTCATAATTCGGCTGATCCTTGGGCGTGTACCACCGCCCGCGCACCTGATAGGGCCGCATCGTGCCCGAAACGATGGGCGCAGGGTCCTTGACCACGGGAACGCCCCCCGCGCCGCGCCCGCCGCCCAGGCTGGAACAGGCCGCCAGCAGCGAGAACAGCCCCAGCACCAGGGCGCCGCGCATCCATCGTCCAGCCGTCATCCGCCTCGCCTTCGTCTCCGCCGTCGTAAAAACAGGATGAGCGAAGACATTTCCGCTTTGGTTAACGCCCCCATCCCCTGCTATGGCGTCCGCTCCGCTCGACGCGGCGAGGAAGTGTGGCCGAGTGGTTTAAGGCACTGGTCTTGAAAACCAGCGACGGTGTGAGCCGTCCGTGGGTTCGAATCCCACCGCTTCCGCCATTTACGTCTAGAAGTTTCGACCGATACTCGGCGATACACTCGCCAGTAGATTTGCGTTTAGGAGCCTCGGTTGCTTGTCACGCCGGGATGCGCACAATCCTGATCTGCGTCCATTAAATCTCTGATAGATTAAGCTTGGACTGTTGCTCTGCGGCATCGCGAACGTAATCCTTGGGGCGCCCAAGGAGATTTCTATTATGCGTGCAATCTGTCTCGTCTCGGTTTTGGCCCTCGTTGCGGCCTCGCCCGCCTTGGCTGCGACGACCGACGCTCCGGCGGTCCAGCAGGAGACCGCCGCCCATCCGACTTACACCGCCGCCTAGTTCTTCGAGACGACCAGCTACGGCATGTCCTATTCCGCTGGCCTGGGCTGGTCGCCCGACGGTCGGTCGATCCTGATCTCGTCGGATGCGACCGGCGTATTCAACGCTTATGCCCTTCCAGCCTCAGGCGGCGCCCCCGTACCGCTCAGCAACTCGACCGGGGTCGCTACCTTGGGGGCAAGTTATTTCCCCAACGACACCCGCGTCCTGCTCACCGCCGATTCTGGCGGCGGCGGCAGCGAGTTGACCCACATCTACGTGCGCGAGCTGGATGGCGCGATGCGCGACCTGACGCCGGGCGATGCGGTCAAGGCGGACCTGCTCGGCTGGTCAAGCGACCGTTCGACATTCTGGATCACGTCGAACGCGCGCGATGCCAGCGTATTTGACGTCTATGCCGTCAATCCCACCACCTATGAGACAACCCTGCTGTTCGAGAACCCGAACATGAACGTCTCGGCCATTTCCCCGGACGGCCGCTGGGTCGCGCTGAACAAGTCGATCTCCAGCGCCAACTCGGATGTCTATCTGGTGGATCTTCAGGACGACAAGAAACCTGTTCTGGTGACGGAACACACCGGCAATGTGGCCTATTCCGCCTACGGCTTCACCGCCGACAGCCGGTCTCTGATCCTGGCCACCAACGAACATGGAGAGTGGAACCAGGCCTGGCGTCGCGACGTCGCCACCGGAGAGATGGCCCAATACATCGCCGCCGACTGGGACGTGATGTTCGTCAGCTTCTCACCGTCTGGCCGCTATCGGGTGTCGGCCGTCAACGCCGACGCCAAGACCGAACTGACCCTACTGGATACCACGACAGGTCGCCCCGTCACCTTGACCGGCCTGCCCGACGGCGACATCGGCGCGATCCGTTTCAACAAGGACGAGAGCCGCATCGCCTTCACCGTCTCGTCCGACACCTCGCCCGGCGATGTCTTCGTCGGCGACCTGACGACCGGCCAGACCCGTCGCCTGACCACGGCCCTGAATCCCGCCATCGACGAGAACGTCCTGGTCGAAGCGACCATCGTTCGCTACCCGGGCGAAGGGGGCGTCATGGTGCCGGCTGTCCTCTACCGCCCCATCGGCGCCTCGGCCGCCAATCCGGCCCCGGCCGTCATGCTGGTCCACGGCGGTCCCGGCGGCCAGACGCGGCGCGGTTACTCGGCCATGGTCCAGCATCTGGTGAACCATGGCTATGCGGTCCTGGGCGCCAACAACCGGGGCTCGTCGGGTTACGGCAAAACCTTCTATCACATGGACGACAAGGCCCACGGCGAGGCGGACCTGCGCGACATCGTCGCCGGCGGTCAATGGCTGCGGGAACAGGATTGGGTCGCCGACGACCAGGTCGCTGTGATGGGTGGTTCCTATGGCGGCTACATCACCGCCGCGGCCCTGGCCTTCCATCCCACAGCCTTCGATGCGGGGATCGACATCTTCGGCGTGACCAATTGGGTCAGAACGCTGGAGTCCATCCCGGCCTGGTGGGGCGCCAACCGCACCGCCCTGTTCGACGAAATGGGCGATCCTGCCACGGACGCCGAGCGCCACCGTCGCATTTCTCCGTTATTCCACGCCTCGAATATCCAGCGCCCGATGTTGGTGGTTCAGGGGGCCAATGACCCGCGCGTGCTCCAGGTTGAAAGCGATGAACTGGTCGCCGCCGTCCGCGCCAACAACGTCCCGGTCGAATATGTGCTCTTCCCGGACGAAGGCCACGGTTTCCAGCGCCGCGCCAATCGCATCACGGCCCAGGAAGCGTATCTGAAGTTCTTGAACCACTATGTTCGCAAGACGCAATGACTGAGGATCACCCGTATCTTCCGGCCATTAGACGTTCCGCAGCCATGACTTAACGATACTCTCTTGGAATGCAAAAGACCCCGCCGATCATGTCGGCGGGGGCTCGTCTAGGTTTGATCGTTGAACGGCTTAGTTGGGACGAACGCCGCCGCTGGCGGAGACTCCGACGGAGGCCGAGGCGCCGTTGCGATCTGCGGAGGCCGACCCGTTCGCGCCGGCGTTGGCGGAGGCATGTCGTTGGCGCGTCGGGCTTTGGCCTTGAGACGCCCCGCCGTGCGCCGAGCCTGATGTCGCGCCTGCGGCCGAGCCGCCGGCGCCGGACAGGGCGCCGTTCAGAACCCCCGAGCCTTGCGCCTGACCTTGGCCATCGGCGCGGGCCGATCCGGCGGCGCCGGCGACGCCGTTGACGGCTCCGTTCAGCGCGCCCTCGGCCTGGCCCTGGGTGGCGGCGACCGTCGATGCGGCGCGGTTGCGGGCGGCGAAGGCGGCGTCTTCGGCTCCGGCGCGCGTGCGTTCGGCGGCGGCGCCTGCCCGAGCCCGGGCCTGCTGGGCGCGACGTTCGGCGCGGGTCAGGGTGCGGTCGGCGGTCGAGGCGACGCCGTCACGAATGCGAGCGCCGTCGACCGATCCGGTCACGCCTCCGGTCAGGGCGCCGGCGCCGCCGATCTGGCCTCCGGTCATGTTTCCCGCCTGGCCGCCCAGGCCGCCGGTCAGGTTCCCGGTCAGTCCGTCGGAACCGCCCAGAATCTGGGCCTGCGACGCGCCGGCCAGAGCCAGGCCGAAAGCGACGGTCGCCGTCATCAAGGTCTTTTTCATCGTCAGTCTCCTGCATGTCGCGGGCATTTCGCCCTCGCAGGGTCCAACGACCCGCCTTGCCGATTTCATCCCGACCGCCGAAAAATCTTTCAGCGCGACAGTCGTCCACGCGCGCCCATGGCCTGGGGCGCGACGCGAGAACCGACGCCCACCAAACCCAGCCCATAGGTCGTGTCGCGTCCCCTCGCGCCTATGTCCCTGGCGTCTCTCGCCAGGGCGGCCTCGCCCTCGCGCGCCAGAAGACCGGCCACGATCGGGGCGGCGAAGGAGGTGCCGCGCACGCTCGTCCACCGGCCGGCCGGCGCGGCGGCGGCCATGTCGGCGCCGGGTGCGGCGAAGGCGACCTGAGGGCCACGTCCCGCCTCGGGCAGGACCTGGTCGCGCGCATTGACGGCCGTGACCCCGATCACCCCGTCATAGGCCGCCGGATACAGCGGCGGGGCGGCCGGGCCGTCGTTGCCGACCGCCGCCACCACCGTCAGACCGCGCGCCTGCGCACGCTGGATCGCGCGTTCGACCAGGGCGTTGCGCGGGCCAACCAGGCTGATGTTCACCACATCGGCCTGTTGCTCGACCATCCACGCCATGGCCTGGGCCAGGGCGGTGGAGGCCCCGCCCGCCGCCTGTCCGCCATAGATGTCGGCGACGCGCAGATCGGCGCCCGGCGCGCCGCCGACGAAAGGTCCGCTGCGCCCGACCATCAATGAGGCGACCGCCAGACCATGCGCGCCCATGCGCGGCGGCCCGGCGAATCCGCGCTGCACGATCCGCGAACCGGTCAGGGCCGGATGGGTCGCCTCCACCCCCGTATCGATGAGGCCCAGCGTGACGCCCTCTCCGCCGATTCCGCTCGCGCCGTCGCCCGCCACGCGCGCCCCTTCGGCCGCCGACAGGGGTCCGGCGACGTCGTGGACGTGGTTAAAGGTGATCTCCGCCTCGGCGTCCCATCGCCGCAGCAGTGCGGCCGCCCGCGCCAGGGACAGACCACGCGGCGGCGCCAGAACCAGGCTGGCGATGTCCAGCGCCTCCAGCCGCTCTTCGCGTAAGACGGTGAACCCTGCGCTCACCGCCCGCGCGCGCGCGGACGGCGACAGGTCCAGGGTCACGATCTCGCCGCGCACCACGGGCCAGCCCAGGGGATCGGCCTCCAACGCCCCGTCGGAGCGCCTGACCAACTGGGCCAGCCGCGCGGGCGCCGTCAGGGCTTGGTCCGCCGTCTGACGCGCCAGGCGATCGACGCCTTCCAGCCCCGCCGTCAGCCGATCGGGCAGCGCCTGCGCTGCGCTCGGCAGGATCGGCGTCGGCAGCGGCCCGATCTGCGCCTGGGCCGGAACAGCCGCTGCCATCGGCGTCAGCGTCAATACCGCCAGACCGATCCAGGTCGAGGCCTCTTTCAACGTCATCGTCGGCTCCTTACCCGCCGCGCGCCACTTCGGTCTTGCCTCGCGCGGCGTTACGTTCTGGATATGCCATGGATGAAACGGCCGGGCGCAATCGTTTCATCCCTCATGGAAAAGGATGCCGCGTGGACGACTTTCAAAAGGGCCTGGTGGATTTGCTGCCGCGCCTTCGCCGGTTCGCCCGCGTCCTGCGTCCCCACGACGCAGACGCCCAGGATCTGGTGCAGCAGACGATCGAACGCGCCCTGGCGTCGCGGCGCGGGTTTCGGCCCGGCACGCGGCTGGACAGTTGGGCCTTTACGATCATGAGACGGATCGCCATCGACGAAGGCCGCGCCCGCCAGCGTTGGGGCCGTGTTCTGACGCCTGAGGACGAGGCGACGGCCCGCGTGCCCGACGCCGCCCAGGCCGACGAGGCGCTGCGCGCCGACGCCCGGCTGGTGCGCGACGCCATCTACGCCCTGCCCGACGATCAGAAACAGGCCGTCGCCCTGGTCCTGGTCGAGGGCCTGTCCTACGCCGAAGCGGCCCAGGTTCTGGGCGTGCCGGCCGGCACCCTGACCAGCCGTCTGGTGCGCGGCCGTCAGACCTTGATGCAAACGCTGGCCGCCCAGGGAGTGACGGCATGACCCTCGACGACGAAACCCTGATGCGCTGGGCGGACGGCGAACTATCGCCGGAACACGTCGCGCGACTTGAGGCGGCGGCTCGAACCGATCCGGCCCTGGCCGAACGGATGGCGGCGGCGCGGCGCCTGCGCGCGGCGACGCGACAGGCCTTTCCGGCCCTGGTCGACCCGCGAGACCGCGACCTGGCACGTCTGATCGCGGGCGACGCGCATGCGCGCGCCACGCCTTTGTCGACCCTCACGACCTGGCTGACCGACGCCCTGACGCCGCGCCATGCTCCGGTCTGGGCCGGCCTAGCGGCGACCGCCTTTGTCGTCGGGGTCTTGATCGGGCCGCGCCTGAACGACGGGCCGGGCGTCCGCATCGCCGAAGACGGCGCCCTGGCCGACGCCGGTCTGGTCAAGGTTCTGGATCGCCGGCTGGCGTCGCAAGGAGCGGACAGCGCGGGCCGGGCCGTCGGCCTGACCTTCCAGGACGGCGAAGGGCGCTGGTGCCGCACCTTCCAGGCCCGAAACGACGGTCTGGCCGGCTTGGCCTGCCTCCGTTCGGACGGCTGGACGGTTCAGGCCCTGGCGCCGCTGTCGTCGCCGCAAGGCGAAGTGCGAACGGCCTCGTCCGACACGCCCGCCGCCGTTCTCGCCGCCATCGACGCCCTCATCGCCGGCCCCTCCGCCGACACCGCCGCCGAAACCCAAGCCCGCGACGCCGGCTGGCGATGATTACGGAACGCGGATCAGCAGTTCGGCCTTGGGGAAGTCGATGGCGAAGGCGTCGAGGGCGTTGAGGAGGTCGGAGCCCAGGATCAGGGTGGGTTTGGCGGTCGTTTCGGCAGGGCTGTCAGCGGGAGCATCCGGCGTGAAGATGAGGTTCAGGTCGCGGAAGTTGACCGGGCCAAGACTGACACGCGCGACACGGCCGGACTGGACCGAGGTTTCCTGACGACCTGCGCCCGTGATAGCGCCGGCGGGCTTCAGACGCGGATCGTTCGGGCTCCAGCCCAGCGCCTTCAGCGCGACGCCCGACGCGACCGAGACGGCCGCACCCGTATCGACCAGGGCGTCGAACGCCACGCCGTCGATCTCGACCGGCACGATCAGCAGGCCCGTGTCGTCCAGTCGTCCCTTGACGACGGCGTAGCCTTCGGCTGGCGCGCCCGACGGCTGGTAGCTGACGGTGTGAGCCGCCGGGTCGAAGGTCAGGCGACCTGCGGCGAACATTTCCATCCCGACGATGCCCCGCGCCTCGGTGGCGCCGGCGTTGGGCAGGGCCAGCATGGCGACGCCCTCCGCGTCGAACAGGTCGGTGGAGAACCGGTCCACGCCATAGAGGTCGGCCTGGGCCTGACCGCTGGCCCCGGCGATGCTCATCTGTTGTCCCAAAGCCGGCAGGCCCAGGTCTTGCGCCAGCGGCAGGGTGACGAGACTGGTCTGGGCCGCCGTGTCCAAGACCATGGCGTAAGGGCCCTGTCCGTTGATCGTCGCCGTGATGGTCGGGCGCCCCCGCGTGTCGTGCGACAGGGTAGCCGACCGCGTTGCCGATGCGCTCGCAGCGTGATCGGGAGCGGACGCTTCAACAGGCGGGACAGCTTCGACCGGGTTCTGGATGGCGCTCAGGGCGACGGCGGCGAGAAGGAAAACGAGCAAGGCGACCTCCGATTTCCCTTCAGGCTAGGATCGCAAGCTGATCGGAAGCTGGCGCCGCTGGTCAGGCGCGCGGGCGCGATCAGCCCGGCGTCCCGGGCGAGAAACGCAGCGACACCTCGGCCCCGCCGCCCTCTCCCGCCTTGACCTCCACGGCGCCGTCATGGCGTTCGATGACGGCCTTGACGATGGCGAGGCCCAGACCATAGCCGCTACGTCCGGTAGAGAAACGGGTGAAGGGTTCGAACAGGTCCTTGATCCGCTCCTTGGGAATGCCGGGACCATGATCGCGCACGCGCACCCAGCCGTCCTTGTCCAGCCTGACCGTCACCCTCTGCCCCTCCGCCGAGAAGGACAGGGCGTTGTCGACCACATTGCCGATGGCGGTCTCAACCAGACCGGCGTCGGCGACGATCTCCATGCGCGTGACCTCGCGTTCGAACACCAGGTCCAGGCCGCGACGGCGCGCCACGGTCTCGCGCTCGCCCACCACCCGTCCGGCCAGGGTGACGAGGTCGCATCGGCGCATGGCGGTACGGGACTCGCCAATGGTCATCAGCGTCAACAGCTTGTTGGCTAGATCGGTCAGGCGCCGCACGTCGGCGATCAACTTGTCCTTCAACCGGCCGTCGTCCATGATCTCCAGACGGGTGCGCAGGACCGTCAAAGGGGTGCGCATCTCATGCGCGGCCGCCGACAGGAAGAACCTCTGGCGCCGCTGGGCCTCGTCCACGCGCACGATCATCTGGTTCAGGGCCGAGACCAGAGGCACGACCTCAAGCGGCAGACCGCGCTCGGGGAACAGACCTTTCAGATCGTCGGGGTCCAGATCGCGGGCCATGGCCGCCACGCGGCGGATACGCCAGACGTTCACCAGCAGAACCACCGCGAAGACCACGAAGGCGATCCCCACGGTGGACAGGAACAGGCCGCCATAGCTCCAGATGAACTTGCCATAGAGCTGGGCCGAGGTGGCGGCGGCGCTGGTCGTGGCGTGTTCGATCCCGGCGTATTCGTAATAGGTGCGTCGCCCGCCGCAGTCCGAATAGGTCAGAAAGACCAGGCCCGGACCGCCCAGATCGTTTCGCGTCGAATTGATGCAGACGCCGGGATAGGCGCGCGACAGATCCTGTCGCTCCAGCCGGTCGAAGCCCAGGCTGACGAAGAAGGGCGTGCCCTCGCCCTGACGAAAATCCCGGTCGCCGACGCGCACGAAATAGCGAAAACGCGGATTGTGCGCCCGAATGTCGGCCAGCACGGCATCCTGAGCCAGGTCGCCGCCCGAGCCCGGCGCCTGGCCTTCGGCGAAGGCGAAGCGGCTGAGGGCGTCGGACGCGCGCGCCGCCGTCTGCTCCAGCGGATCGGCCACGCCGTTCGGCTCGACCGAAAGCAGCGGACGCAGGCTGAAGAAATAGACGCCGAATCCCACGAACAGGATGGTGATGAGCGTCATCTGGCCGAACATCGACCGATGCCATGTCCTCAGATTGACGCTCACGCCGGCCCCTTTATGCGATCCCGATCAGGATAGCGCGAACCCGCCCAGGGCGAAACGCCGCGATCAGCGCGCGACCGATGCGCCCAGGGGCGGCAGGTCGCCGAACCGCGCCACGCCCGGCGACGCCGCCTGACGGTCGAACACCACCTTCAGGTCGCCATAGGCCGACTGTCGCGCCCGCCCGTCCGGGATCGCCGCCAACGCCGCGACGAAGGCGCCGGGCGCCAGTGGCGGATCGCCCGCACTTTGATCGTCCGTGGTCGGATAAAGCGTCTGGAGCAAGGCCGCCTGGACCAGGGCGGCGGCCGTGGCGGCGTCGCCCGAACGCCCGAAGACCCGCGCGGCGACGAGGCGCAGACCCGCCGACGGCGCGGCGGCCTCTTGCATCTGGCGACGCAGGCCGTTCATCGCTTCGGGGGACAGAGGGCGTTCGCCGGCGTCCGCCAGGGCCAGATAGAGGGCCAGATCGTGGAAACGCAGGGCCGGGCCGTCCAGCCGGGCCGTCAGCGCCGCCATTCGGCCCGCCGGATCGCCCTGAGCCAGGATTCCGCGCGCCACGCGGTCGTAGAGCCGCATCTGGCGCCCCTGGGACTGGGGCGACAACGCCGCCAGTTCGGCCTCGATCTCGGCGATCACCTCCGGTCGCTGCAACAGGGGCGTCGCGGCGGGATCGACCAGGGCGTCGATCAGCGCCTGACGGTCCGCCGCATCCCCGTCTTCACGGCCGCGCGGCGCGGTGTTCCGCCACAGTCCGCGAAGGGCCTCGGCGGCCTGTGCGGGCGTCCGGTCGGCGGCGTTCAGGGCGTGCAAGGGACCGGGTTTGGCGCCGTCCGCCACTGTCGCCTGGGTCGCGGGCGCCGACAGGGCGACGACCGCCGGGGCCTGGGGGAACCGGGTCTGATAGGCGGTCCACAAAGCGTCGAAAGCGTTCAACATGTCGCCCTCACCCGATCGGGGCGTCGCGGCGCGGGTCGCCAACTGGCCGATCCAGTCGGCGTCGTCCAGGTCGATGCTGGCCGTCTGCGCCACCCGCGTCGCCCCCGCCTCGTCGCCGCTCAGCCTCAGGGCCAGACCCAGGGCGGTCGCCGCCTCCTGATCGTCGCCGTGGGCCTCGACATAGGGGCGTGCCGCGGCGGCTGCGGCGGCGAAGTCTCCCGCCCGCGCCTGCAGGGTCATCAGGGGCGCGACATAGGCCACGTTGGTCGGCTCCCACGCCGCCAGCCGCGTATAGGCGGCCAGCATCTGGGGGTCCGGCGTCGGCTGCTTCAACGCGCCCGTCAGGAAACGACGCTGGAACCGGGCGGCGGCCTCGCGGTCGGCGTTGGGCTGGGCCAGGAAGACGTCGAAGGCGCGGCGGCGCTCGGCGGCGAAACGGGTCTGGGCCAGCTGTTGAAGCGGGCTGTCGGCGCCGGCGCGGGTCGCCTCGATCAGGCCGGACAGGGCCTCGAAGGCGCCGTCGCGGTCGCCCGCGAACCAGGCCTCCAGAACCTTGGGCAGCATCGCGCCATCGGGATAGCGCACGGCGGCGGCCCGCGCCGCCGTCAACAGAAGCGGACGGTTCGCCTGGGGCGCATCCAGCCGCAGAAGCAGGGCCGCGAAGTCGGCGACCGAGTTCGGCAGGCCCGGACGTTCGGCCGCGATGTCGCGCAACAACAGGGTCTGAAGCCGCGCCTGACGCGCCGGCGTCAGGTCGCCGTCCAGCAGCATCCCCACGATGGGCGCCTGCAGGGCCGAGCCTTCACCCTGCTGGTCCTGACGTTCGACCAGGGCTTCATAAAGGCCGATCAGACCGTCGGCGTCGAACCGGGCGACCATCGCCTGCAACGGGCTGACCCCGCCCCGTCCCCGCGCCGCGCCGCCGGCGACCGGCAAGGGATCGTTTCCGCGAGTGACGAGAAGGCCGATCAGGACCGGATCGGCCAGCAATCGCCGCCCGGCCGCCGTCTCCAGCTTCTGGAACCGTTCGGGATCGACCCGATAGACGTCGAACAGGGCCAGGTCGCGGAACGGCGTCGCATCCAGCGCGGGCAGCAGGTCCTCGCGGATCACCGTGGGCGTCGCCAGATCGGCCGCCGTCATCAGCAGCGACACCAGCATCGCCGGCTGCGGCCCGTATGACCCCGCCTCGCGCGCCTCGCGCCACGGCTTATCGGCGTCGATGGCCTGGGCGATCAGGGCCTTGAGCTGGGTGCGATCCTCGGCCTCGAACGCCAGGGCCAGATCGAGATTGAAGTTTCCGCTGACTTTCGCCTGCCGGCGCAGATCGGCGATGGGCCAGTCGCGCGGATCGCTGTCCGGTCCGCCCGCGCGAACGGCCGCCAGCGAACGGAGATACTGGGCGTCCTGACCGTAACGCTGAAGCAGGGGCGCTTCCATGTCCAGCAGGGTCGGATCATCAAGCGCAACGGCGAGTCGGTGATTGATGGCGACGGCCAGCGCCAGACGCGGCGCATCCAACAGGGTCGAGGACGCATCCGGCGCCGCGCTGGCGAGGGCGGCGGCGAAGGCGGTCTTCCATTGCGCGATCCGCTGCGTCGTCTCCGCGCGCGGCCAGGTCAGGATTAGCCCCTCGACCAGGGCCGGCGCATATTGCGCCGCGTCTAGATTGGGCGGCGCATCCCCGACCAGGCGCGGCGGCTGGCGCTGGATCAACAGGCCGACGGCGCGCCAGTACAGGTCCGACGCTTCATCGTTCCGCCCCGCGCCTTCCATCAGGACGGCGGTTTGGGTCAGCAGGTCCAGGCTGTCCTGATCCTGCAACAGCGCCAGCCTATAGCTGGCCAGGGCCTCGGCGGTACGGCCAGCGCTGGCGTAGGCGCCGCCGCGCAGCGCATCCAGATTCACCAGCCCGCCCATGTCGCCCATCAGGGCGAAGGCGCGTTCGGCCCCGGCCGCGTCGCCCTGTTTCAGGAAGGTCTGGGCCAGATCGGCATAGACCTCGGGCGGATAGGGTTTGCGCATGGCGACCAGACGCCGGCCATAGACGGCCTTCAACCGCGCATCGCCCAGCCCCGCATCGCCCAGCCCCGCATCGCCGGGCGAGGTCAGGGCGATCAGTTGGCGCAACACCGCCGGCTTCTGGTCCCCTGCCACCGCCAGCGAGGCCTGAAGCGCCCGCAGATGCGTCTGTGGATCGTCGCGATCCTGCGCGATGTCGCCGACCAGGGACGACAGCCGCACGTCGTCCCCATCCTGCAGAATACGCTCGAAGGCCGCGCGCCGGGCCCAGCCCAGCCGCGACTGGATCAGGTCGGCCGGGATCGGTTTGACGTCGGCATCGCTGCTGGCCGACATCAGGTCCAGAAGCCCGTTGACCGCCGCGACGAAGGCGGCCGGCGTCGTCGCCGTATCGGCCTTGAACTGCAAGAGGCCCGCCGCCCGGGCATAGTCGCCCTGAGCCTTCAAGGCGCCGGTGTATTCCAACAGGGCGTCCACATCGTCCGGCGCCAGCACAAGGGCGCGTCGATACTGAACCAGCGCCTCGTCCAGACGATAGGCCGAGGTGTAGATCAAGGCCGCGAACCGAGCGGCCTGGGCGTCGTCCTGACGCCCCACGGCGCGGATGCGTTGCAGCAAGGCGTCCACGCGGGCGTTGCGCGCCGCATCGCTTTCGTCCGGGTCGGGGAAGCGAAGAAGGTTGATGACCAGACGGCGCAGATAGCCGTCGGCGTTGGCGGGATCGGCGTCGGCCAGACGCGCCAGCGTCTGGTTCAATCCCTTTGTGTTGCGCAGCCGGGCCTGAACGGCGGCCAGTTGCTCCAGCGTCCGCACCTCGCCCGCGCGCGACCGCTCGGCATAGGTCTGGACGGCGCGTTCCGCCCCCGCCCCGTCGCCCTGTTCGATGCGGATTTCGACCAGCAGATTGACCTCGCCCTGATCGGCGGCGCCGCTCTGGATTTTCTGTTCCAGCTCGGTCCCCAGCTGATCCAGCTGGCCGGTGCGCTGCGCCGCGCGGATGATCAGCCGCTGCAGATAGGTCTTTCGCGCGGGCAGCTCCGTTTTCGCCCACAGGGCGCGCCAGCGGCGCAGGGCCTCCTGCGGCTGACCCGCCGCGAACGCCAGTTCGGCGATGTGGGATTGCTGCTCGTCGTTGAGAGCGCCTCCGGCGCGCTCGATGTCCAACAGGGTGGCGAGGGCCAGATCCTGACGCCCCAGGCGTTCGTAATCCTCGGCCGCCGACATCATCAGCACCGGATCGCGACCGCTGACGCGACGCAGGTCCGCCAGCCCCGCCTCGGCCGCGTCGTTGCGACCCTGGTCGATGGCGGTTTCTATCTCGAACCGACGAACGGCGGCGACCAGTTCGGCGTTGTCCGACGCCTCGTCCAGCAGACGCCGCGCCTGGTCGCCCAGGCCCATGGCGATCATGCGCCGCGCGGCCTCGATCTGGGCGGCGGGTCGGCTGCGGTTGGCGGCGAAGAAGGCGCGATAGACGCCGACCGCCCGCTCGGCCTCGCCCTGTTCCAGATAGAGGGCGGCCAGGGCGTTCGACCAGCGCGGCTGATCCGGCTGCGCCTTGATCAGCCGGGCGTATTCGGCCTCGACATCCGAGGTGCGTCCCGCCGCGCGCAGCACGCCCAGCAGCCGCTCCTGCGCGGCCGTCGAGTCCAGGGTGCGCGCCAGGCCCACGGCCTCGTCGTAGCGGTTCAGCTCCAGCAGGACATCGAGCCGGGTCTGCGCCGTCTCGACGCTGTTGGGCTTGGCGGCCAGATAGGCGGCGGCGCCCGCCAGATCGTTCCTGTCGCGAAACGCCTCGACCACCAGCGCCAGGGCGTAGAGCCGATCCTCGGCCGTCGTCGCCGCCGTCACGGCGCGCCAAGCGGCGTCCGGCGCATCGGCACGGTCGGCGGCGATCGACCAGTCGGCGACGCGAATGGCCTCGCCATAACGGTTCGCCCCGCCCTTCCCTTCACGGTCGGGATAAAGCGCCAGGGCGTCGGCCGGACGGCCCAGCAGGCCCAGGACAACGGCTGACCGTGCGGCTGCGGCGTCGCCCGTCCGCGCATAGTCGGTCAGGGCGCCGGGCTGGCGGCCCAACACGCCGATGATCGCCAGGCGCTGGTCGATCAGGGCCCGTTCCGCCGCATCGTTCGACACGGCCCGCGCGCGGCGATACCAGTTGGCGGCGGCGCCCGACTGACCCTGCACGTCCAGCAGCCGGCCGCGCAGCATCAGGGCGTCTGCGTCGGGACCGCGTTCGACGGCGCTGGAGGCTGTGTCGGACGCGGCCTCCACCGCCCCGTCACGCCACTGAAGCACCGCCTTCAGCACCAGGGCGCGGGTCGCGCCGGCGCCCCCCTGGGCTGCCAAGGCGTCCAGCCGCGCATAGACGGCCTGAAGATCGTCGGCCAGGACGGCGCGGGCGTAGAGCCGATCCGCCGCCTGAAAGTCCAGCCGGCGCGCGCTCAGCAGATCGCTGTCGATGACGGTCGCCGCCGTCGTGCGAACGGGCGCGGGCGTGGCTTGAGCCGCAGCGATAGAGGGCGCCGCCACCCCGCCGAGGCTGAGGCCCAAGGTCAGAAAAAGGCTGCCGGAACGCAGGATCATGGTCGAACTCCCGCCCTGCCGCGCTCGGCCGGCCAACGGCGATAAACGATGTCTGCCAGATAAAGCGCCAGCGCCAGCCAGCACAGCCAGCCCCACAGGTCCAGGGCCGTCAGCGCCCGTCCCCGACCGTCGGCATCGCCCATCTGATCCGCCTGTTCGACCACCCTGCCGCCCGTCAAGGCGGACAACTGCTCCAGCGGCAAGGCGTCGGCCTCGGACGGCGGACGGGTCGGATCGCCGCCATCCCTGGCCCCTAGCGCGGCGCGCACCACGCCGGCGGCGTCGGACACCTCGACCCGGACGGGCGCGTCGGACGGAACGCGAGCCGTCGCGCTGAACAGGCCCGGCGCGCGTTGCACGGGCGTCAGAGCCTGTGCAACGCCGTCCGATCCGATCAGCCGGATGGTCGGGGCCGCGTCTCCGCTGGCCCGAACCGCCTGCGCCACCACCGTCGTCTGATCCCCGACGCGGCCCAGCCGCACGTCCCATTCCGGCCGGGCGTCCGCCGTGCGCCCCACCAGCCGCCGCATCCAGTCGCCATAGCCGGACCAGCCCCGCCAGCTGGCGGTCCCGTCGCCGACCGGCTCGGTCATCAGGGCCGTCACCCGGCCCGCGCCCCATTGCCAAGTCGCCAGGATCGGCTCGCCCCCGGCCGTCTTCAACAGGGTGTCCGCCAGAGGCCGAACCCCCGACTGGGCGTAACCGTTCAGGGCGGGCGGCGCGGGCGTCGTCAGATCGGACCAGCCATAGGCGGGCCCGGAGGCGGTCAGGGCGTAGGCGCCGCGCTTGGTTGCCGGCTCCGGCTTCTGGCGCGGTTGCTTCAGGTTGATCTCGACCAGGCTGAACTCGTCGTTGACCACATAGAAGCGGCCACGGCCCAAGCGCGCCCATTGGGCCATACGCGCCTCGCCCTCGCTGCTGCCGCCGACCAGGACGGTCGAGACCGTCACCTGATCGTCGGCGATGTGGCGGATCAGCTGGGGATAGCGGTCGGCCGCGACCCCGGCGTCGGAAATCACCAGGATATGGCGATAACGCGCCTGGGTGTTCTTCAGGCCGTAATAGGCTTCCTGAAGGGCGTCGAACAAGTGTTCGCTGCCGCCCTGGGCCTGGACGCGGCCGATGGCGCGCTCGACCTCGGGGATGTCGCGCGCGGGCTGCATCGGCGCGACCCATTGGCGGCCGCCATAGAATTCCACCACCCCGACCGTGTCGGCCGGCGTCAGCTTGCGCACCGCAAGACGCGCGATCTGTTTGCCCAGGTCCAGCGGCTTGCCCAGCATGGAGCCGGAGGTGTCGATCACGACCGCCAGGGCCACGCTGGGGTCTTCGGTGACTTCGTCCTGACGCAGCGTCACCGGCAGGGCGGCGGCCAAAGGCGTGCCCGCATAGCCGCCCGAGGCGAAGGCGGCGTCCCCGCCCGAAACGATCAAGCCCAGCCCGCCGTCCCGAACCCGGTCCAGCAGCCGCGTCATGGCCGGGCTGGACAACTCTCCCGCCGGCACGTCGTCCAGCATGACGGCGCGATAGCGGCCCAGGTCCGCCCCCGCCAGGTCCCCCGGCCGACGCTGATCGACCCTGAGACCATAACCCGCCAGCCGCTGCATCGCCGCGCCGCCCGCCGAGGTCCGGCCGTTGGCGTACAGCACCGCCAAGGGCTCCTGCACCGCCGCGGTCGTCTCATAGCGGCTGATGACCGCGCCCTGACGGCTCAACTCCAGCCGCAGCGGCCGGAAGCCCGGACGCGCACCGGGCAGGTCCAGGGTCACGATCCGGCTTCCATCCATATCGAAGGCCGGGGCGGCGGCGACCTGACGTTCGCCGTCGAAGATGGTCAGGGTCAGCCCCTGCCCAACCCCTTCCAGCCGCACCCGCATCGGCGTCCGCTCCCCCGCCCCGGTCAGAGACAGAGCTGCGCCGGCGATGAAGGCCTCGCGTCGGGCCGTGGCGAGCGGCAGGACATCCACCGCGATCCCGCGCGCCAGCAGACCATCGACCACCCGGCCCCAGTCCCGACCGCCGCCCAGTCCGTCGCCGATCACGGTGATCCGCCCGCCATCCTGCGGAAACACGTCGAGGGCGCGGGTCAGCGCCTGGGTCAGCGATCCGCCGTCACCGGCGTCCGGTAGCGTCACGACGTGATCCGCCTTGATCCCCAGCGGTGCGCCGCCGCGCTGGATCAGCGTCACCGGCCCCTGTCCACGACGCAGGGCTGCGGCGGCCCTGACGGTTTCGGCCGCCTGACGCCGCGCCTCGGGCGACAGGCTCGCGCCCTGATCGACCACGAAGACCTGGGGCGCGCCGCGCCCACGATAGATCAGGCTGGGCTGGGCCAGGGCGGCGATCAGCACCAGGAATATTCCGACACGCAGGGCCAGCCGCACGCGCGGCGCCCGGCGCGCGAACCAGACGAAGACCGCCGCCAGCAACAGCAGCCAGCCGGCCTCGGGGTGAAGGAAGGTCAGATGCACCGCGTATCCTTCAGGCCATCACGCCGCGCCGGGTCAGCCGCCATTCCAGCAGCAGAAGCAGACCAGCGAAGGCTGCAAGCAGGATGAAGATCAGATCGACCGCCGCCCCATGGGCGCGAACGACCGACAGACCGGCCGGGATCGGACGGGCGACGCCCTGCGTCACCGCCGGATCGACCAGCGAGGTCTGGATGGACAGGTCGCCGATCCGCGTCTCGCCGGCGCGCCCCAGATAGAGGTCGCCGTTCAGGGCGCGGGCGGCGACTCGACGGTCGGCGATCAGGCCATAGAGGTCGGACTCGTCCACCAGATCCTGCCCCGCCGCCGCAAACGGAATCCAAGGCGCCGGATTGGACAGCCAGCGCAGCGACCGCGTCACGAAGACCGGGAAATCCGCCGAGGCGGTGAAACCGCCGCCGTTCTCGAACAGCAGGCTCCAGATCGCCAGCCCCCGACGCGGCCCCTCGGCCGCTTCGACGGCCACAGGACGGTCGGCCTTGCGCGCCAGCGCCGCGACATCCAGCCCGTCCAGCCCCAGCGCCTCGGCGTCCCCGGCCAGATCGGGCGCGGCGTCGTCGGCCCTGTGGGCCACGACGAAGGCCGGTTGGGCGCGGTCGGCGGTGATCTCCAAGGTCGGCAGGCCTTGAGCGAATGCCTCGCCGCTGCGGCGCACCGCGACCTGGGCCTGGTCCGGTCCCGTGATCTCCAACCCGGTGTCCAGTAGAACCACACGCCGCACCGACGTCGGCGCGCCGGGCGACAGTGCGATCCGCAGACGGCGCCGATCCGGCAGACGCAGCGCCGCGCGGTCATCGGCCGAAAACGCATCGCCGCGCGCCAAACGCGCTTCGAACACCCCGCCGTCCGCCATCACGTCGCGCACGATCAGGCCGTTCGCGGACGCAACGACCGTCGGAGCCACCGTCTTGTCGTTCTGTCGGAACACAAGGTCGGAGGCGGCAAGCGGACGGCCCCGGCCGTCGATGGCCCGAACCAGCACATCCGCCCGGTCGGCCAGACCCGACGCCGCCGGACTGGCGCCCAGTGTCACGACGCCGCGATTGTCGGGAACCGGCGCGGCCAGATAGCCATAGGTGACGCGCGCGCCGTCGGCCGGTTTCGCCGTCCGGGCGTCGAAGGCGGCGCCGTAGAAGCGGATCGTGGCCCGCACGCCCGTTCTATCGGCCCTGAACGGCGCGGTCGCCATGAAGCGCGCGAAATCCGATGGCCGCGCCTCGGCCCGCACGGCGTCCAGACGCTTGGCCAACAGGGCGACGGTCTCTCCGGGACGCAACAGCGGCGTCGCGGTGGCGTCGCCCAGATAGACGATGCGCTGCGCCGGATCGGTCGCCCGCACGTCGGCCAGCAAGGCCCGCTTCGCCTGGGCGAAGTCGTCGCGCGCGGTCAGGCCGGCGGAGGCGTCCAGATAAAAGACCTGGCGTTCGGCGTCGGCGCGTGGCGCCAGCTCCGGCCGCGCCCCCGCGATCCACAACGACAGGGCGATGGCCAGAACCAGCAGATAGGCCAGCCACCGCCGAAACCGGCTGCGGAACACGCGCAGCGGCGCGGCGCGAACCGCCTGGGCCCACAGGCCCGCCGTCGCGATGCGAACGCGCTTCTGCCGCGCCTTGAGTATCTGAAGCGCGAACAGCAGCGCCGCCAGCGCCGCCGCGCCGGCCAACACGCCCCAGAGCGGAAGCGAAAGAAAGGTCACAGCCGCGCCGCCCCCTGTTCGAACAGGCCGGCCAACTGGTCCAGCACCGGCACGTCGACGTCGATCCGGGCCAGACCTGCGCCCCGCGACCGGGCGAAGCCGGTCAGGGCCTCGTCGAAGGCGGCATAGGCCGTCCGATAGCGGGCGACGACGTCCGGCGTCAGGGTCACGGACGTCGGATCACCCTCGCCGTCGTCCATCAGGACGTCGCCGGTCAGATCGGGATGACGTTCGGGCGCCGCATCGTAGGCCTTGACCAACTGCACCAGCAGCAGCCGATGCGGCAGGCCCTCCAGAGCGCGCACCACCGACTCGATCCCCGCCTCGTCGAAGAAGTCCGAAACAACCACGACCAGCCCCTGTCGGAACCGCAGGCTGGCGAGATGGGTCAGGGCCGCCGCCAGTCCGGTGCCGTTCCCGGCCGTGTGGGCCGCCAGGCTGTGGGCGATCCGCGCCAGACTGGCCTTGCCCGAAACGCCCCGATACTCGACCGCCATCGTGTCCGAGAAGGGAAGGAAACCGACGGAATCGTGCTGATCCAGCGCCACGGCCGCCAGGGCGAGGGCCGCCTGCTGCGCCGCATGGATGCGCGGCGGCGTCTCGACATAGAGGCTGCGGGACCGATCCATCAGAAAATAGACCGGCATGTCCTGGCTTTCCTCGAACACGCGCACGAAGACCCGGCCCAGACGGCGATAGACGTTCCAGTCGATGGCGCGCAGATCGTCGCCGGCGACATAGGGTTTGAAATCGGCGAACTCCGAACCCTGGCCGCGCGCATTGGTGCGCTGCTCGGCCAGCCGCCCGCCCTTCTGCGCCCGCGCGATCCGTAGCGAAAACGGCGTCAGCGCGGCCAGGAATCCGGGATCGAACAGGGTCTCGAAATCCAGAGGCGCGGCCAGGGCGTCGGGGGCCGCGTCCTTATGAATTTTCTGGCGTCGGCGAAACAGCATCCTAGCGCCCGCCGCCGTTGCGTTCGGTGAAATAATCCCGCGCCAGACGCTGATCGTGCGGGGTCAGTGTGCGGGCGCCGGTGCGTCCGGCCTCGCCGCGCGCCACGCCGCGATCGCCGGCCTGACCGGGCGTCACGGGGAAGCCTTGCGGGGCGCCGTCGCGGGTCGTGGTGCTGATGCGGCCGGGGCTGGCCATGCCGGTCAGACGATCCTGCATGGGCGTGGCGAGCAGAAGGCTGGAGACGCCACGCCCCTTCTTGGCGCCTGCGTCCTCGCCCGTCCGCTGTCCGGGTTCGCCCTGACCGCCGGCCTGATCGCGGCCGTCGCCATTCTGCTCCGAGCGTCGGCTGCGTCCGCCGGGTTGACGCCCTTCGCCGCCTTGCCCGCCGTCGGATTCGGCGCGCTGGGGATCGGATTGACGCGCCGACGGCGCATCCTGACGGCCGCCGGGCGGGCTGCTGGCCTGCCCCCCGGTCGAAGCCCCCGCGTCGTCTTCCTCGGCCGCCTTGCCGGCGTTCGATCCGTCGCTCGGAGCCTGTTTTTCGTCACCGGGCTGGCCGCCCGCCGTCTGCGAGCGGCCCTGCCCCGCCGCGCCCTTGGCGCCCTGTCCCGCCGATGCGCCGCCGCTGGCCGAGGCGTCGCCGGCCGCGCCCGCGCTCGCCGCCCGATCACGCACGCCCGCCGCAGAGCCGCGATCCGGGCTGAACGCCGCCGCGATACGTCGCAGCGCGCCCATCAGGCCGCCGCCGTCCTGACCGCTCTGTTGAACGGCCGACTGACCGTCGCCCTGCCGGACGCCCGCCGTCGCACCCGTGGTTTCCGTTTCGGAGCGACCGGATGCGCTGGCGGCGTCGGCGCCGGCTGGAGCGCCGGAGACGGCTGGCCGCGTCGTCGTCATCGAATGCGAAGACGCCCACTGCGGCATGACGAACGTCAGCGCCAAAAGACACAACGCCGCCGCCGGCCAAATCAGCAGTCGCAACGCCGGTCTCGGCATCGGCGGCGTCTCGTCCGCCGGCGCATTCGCGGCCCGGTCCAGCCAGGGCGCCGCCTCCTGCAGGGCGGCTTCCTGAAACGGCGACCGCTGGACGACGTGTCCGAACTCGTCGCTCGTCTGCAGACGATCCTTCATATCCAGTCGATGGTCGATAAGGGCCAGTGCGGCGGAACGGCCAGCGGGCGTCTGGCGACGCGCCAGACCATAGGCCAGCCCCGCTGCGATCAGCGGCGGCGTCACCACCACGATCAGCGCCAAAAGCACTGGCCAGCGCAGCCAGAAGCCGACCACGAACACCGCCGTCGCGCCGATCATCGACGCCGGCGCGGCCCAGGCGATGGCGCGCGACAAGGTCGCCCGGCGCATCCGCAGCGACAGGACGCGCTGTCCGCGCGCCTCCAGCGCATCGAGGCGCAGACGCAGATGGTCTTCGACGCCCTGGATCATCCGCCCCTTCCTGAACCCCGCACATGCGGCATCGTCGACGCTTACGGTCCCGGCCTTGCACCAACCTTACGACGTGTGTCGCCTTTATGACGGGATCGCAGGGCGGCGTCCGCCGCGCAAGGCTGGCGCAAGCTTGTCGTGGTTCGTCGTCGCACGAACCGAACCGGCGAGGACCCGCGCATGACCCCCATCGTAAAGGCGACGTCCAGCGCCGCCCTGGCCCTGCTGCTTCTGACGGGCGCCGCCGAACGCGCCATCGCCCAGACCCGGCCAGAGCTGGGCCGCGTCCACATCCCCTATGACACCTTCACCCTGCCGAACGGCCTGAAGACCCTCGTCTATACGGATCGGTCCGCCCCCACCGTCTTCGTCGGCGTCTGGTACGGCATCGGCTCCAAGGACGAGCCTCAGGGACGTTCGGGTTTCGCGCATCTGTTCGAACATCTGATGTTCCAGCCGACGCCGGATCGCCCCTCGCCCTGGTTCCCGCCGCTGGAGGCCGTCGGCGCCACCGGCATCAACGGCATGACGACCGCCGACTTCACCCAGTATGTCGAGACCGTGCCCGCCAACGCCCTGGACCGCGCCCTGTGGATGGAGGCGGATCGGATGGCCAACCTGGGTCGCGGCATCACCCAGTCCGGGCTCGACGAGCAGCGGGCCGTGGTCAAGAACGAGAAGCGCCAGGGCGAACTGAATCCCGGCGCCGCCTCCGAGGCCCAGTTCCTCAAGGCCTATTATCCGCCCGACCACCCCTACGCCCACACCACCATCGGCTCGATGGACGACCTGGACCGGGCGACGCTGGACGACGTGAAGGCCTGGTTCGAGAACAACTACGGCGCTTCCAACGCCGTGCTGGTGCTGGCGGGCGACATCGACGTGGCGACCGCGCGCGAAAAGGTCGCCCGCTATTTCGGCGGCGTGCGACGCGGCGCGCCGATCAGCCGGACGCTGCAATGGACGCCGGGTCTGGCCGAAATCCGTCGCGACGTCGTCTATGAGAACATTCCCGTCGCCGCCCTGGCGCGGACCTGGCCGCTGACCAATGACGCGCCGCGCGACAACACCCTGCTCCAGCTCGCCGCCCGCAGTCTGGCGAACGGACCCGGCACGCCCCTCTACGACGCTCTGGTCGATCGGCTGGGCGTCGCAACGGGCATGTCCGCCGGGGTCAACGAGGGACAGCTGACCAGCGCCTTCACCCTGACCGCGACCCTGAAGCCGGGCGTGACGCCGGAAGCGGCCGGCGCCGCCATCGACGCGGCGATGCAGGACTTCTTCGCGACGGGACCGGCCGCCGACCGGCTGGAGACCGTCATCTCCGCCTCCGACGTCGCCCTGCTGCGCACCATGGAGAACAGCGGCGCGATCGGGGCCTGGCTGGCGGACGGCCAGGTCAATCACGGCGACCCGACCTATTTTCTGAAACAGCGGGAATGGATCGGCGCGGCCACGCCCGCCGAAATCCGCACCCTGGCGGCGCGGGTGCTGAGCCGCCCCTATTACGAGCTGATCCAGATGCCGACGGCGGTCGATCCGGTCGCGCCCGTCGCCGATCCGGTCGATCCGGCCCGGATGCCGGACCCCGGCCCGGCGCAAACGCGCATCGTCTTTCCGCCCATCGCCGAGGCGGTTCTGCCCAACGGGCTGAAGCTGGTCGTGGCCAATCGGCCGAACCTGCCGCTGGTGGACGCCCGCTTGCAGTTCCGCACGGGATCGCTGGCCGAGGACGCCTATGGACGGGGAACGGCGGGACGCGCGTTCAGCCTGCTCACCGCCGGCACGCGCCGCTATGATCGCGAGCAGTTGTCGCGTCAGGCGTCGCGACTGGGCGTCAGTTTCGCCGCCGGCGCCGATGCGCGCGAAAGCGGCGTCAGCTGGTCGATGTTGAAAGCCCGGCTGGACGACGGCTTCGCCCTGGCCGCCGAGGTGGTTCGCCATCCGTCCTATCCTCAGAGCGAGATCGACAAGGCGCTGGAGGCGGTCGGGCCGCAGTTCGACGCCTATGAACGCAACCCCATCGCCGCCGCCGGCCCCGTTTACGCCCGCGCCATCTGGGGCGACGCCCATCCCTATGGCCGGATCGGCACGCGCGACGACGCCAAGACGGTGGATCGTCAGGCCATTCAGGCCTTCCACGACCATGAGATGGGCCCCAACGACGCGACCCTGTATCTGGTGGGCGACATCACCCTGGATGAGGCGCGCAGACTGGCCGCCAAATATTTCGGCGATTGGCGTCCGGTCTCCGCCACGCCGCCGGCGACCCTGGCCGCGGCGGCGGGAACGCCGGGCCGCGTCATCCTGGTCGATGCGCCGGGCGCGGCCCAGAGCAGCGTCACGGTCGGCCATGTCGTCGGCCCGTTCAATCCGCAGACCTCGGCCGCCGAGGCCTTGGCCGATTCCATCCTGGGGTCGGGGTTGAACAGCCGCCTCAATCTGAACCTGCGCGAGGCCAGGGGCTGGACCTATGGCTTCGACGGCGGCGTGTCCGACGCCCCGACCGGCCAGCGCGTCTTCACCGCCAGCGGCACAGTCGAGGCCGAGCGAACCGCCGACGCCATGACCGAAATCCGCAAGGAGATCGCGGCCTATGTCGCCGACCGTCCGGCGACCCAGGACGAGGTCGACCGCGACCGCAACGCGCGGATTCTGGCCCTGCCCTCGGCCTTCTCGGGCAACGGCGCCTTTCTGAGTTCGATCGTGGGCTCGGCCGGCTACAGCCTGCCCTACGACCGCGCCGCCTCGTCGGGCGAGCGGCTGAAGGCGGTGACGCTGGATCAGGTTCAGGCCCTGTCGCGCCAGACCTATCACCCGGATCGCCTCACCTGGGTCGTGGTCGGCGATCTGAAAACCATCGAGGCCTCGGTCCGGGCGCTGAACCTGGGGCCGGTCGAGGTCTGGGACGTTTACGGCAACCGCCTGCGGTAAGCCGAAATTGGAAACGCCGCCGCGAGCCAAGCAGGGCCTCGCGGCGCCGGAACGCGCGCTGGAACTGACCTTGGGGTGTCAATCGGTCGCGTACGGACGCTTTACATGGGCCAGCACGTCCTCCAGCAGGGCGTCGACCGACAGGTTGTTGGCCTGGGCGTGGAAGTTCGTGACCACGCGGTGGCGCAGCACCGGCATGACCACGGCGGCGACGTCGTTGGTGCTGACGGCGAAACGGTCGTCGAGCAGGGCCTGGACCTTGGCGGCCAGCATCAGGCTCTGCACCCCGCGCGGCGAGGCGCCCAGGGACACGCTGCGATTGACGCTGGCCGGGGCATAGTCGCTGCCCGGCTGCGTGCCCATGACCAGACGAATGGCATAGGTCTTGGCCGCCTCCGTCACCGGCACCTGGCGCACCACGGCGCGCATCCGTTGCAGGATTTCGGCGTTGGCCACGGGATTCAGAACCACGTCGTGACCGCTCGTCGTCCTGTCGATGATGGCGTGATAGTCGGCTTCGGACGGATAGCCGACCACCAGTTTGAACAGGAAGCGGTCCAGTTGCGCCTCGGGCAGCGGATAGGTGCCTTCCTGATCCACCGGGTTCTGGGTCGCCATGACGCAGAAGGGTTCGGGCATCTTGATGGTGCGACGGCCCACCGTGACCTGACGCTCCTGCATCACCTCCAGGAGGGCCGACTGGGTCTTGGGCGTGGCGCGGTTGATTTCGTCGGCCAGAACCAGGTTCGAGACGATCGGCCCCTGCTGGAACGTCAGCTCATGGCCGCCGCCTTCGGTCTCGGTCAGGACGGTCGTGCCCACGATGTCGGCGGGCATCATGTCCGGCGTGAACTGGATGCGCGAGAACGGCAGGTCGATGGCGCGGCTCATCGAGGCGACCAGCATGGTCTTGCCCAGCCCCGGCACCCCTTCCAGCAGAACATGGCCGCCGGCCATCAGGGCGGTCAGCACGCCGTCCACGACGTCCGCCTGACCGACGATCATCCGACCGACCTCGGCCCGGATGCGGATGAAGGTTTCCTTGAACTCGGCCGCGCTTTCGCGGACCTGATCGACGTCTGAGCGTGAAGTCATTGCGGATGCGGACTCGTAAGGCATGGAGGGGATTCCTGACACGTCTGGCTTGCACCAGCCTGACCGTCGGAAAGAGGAAAGCGGGGCCTAGCCGTCTTGGGCCAGACAATAGCCCAGACCGCGAACCGCCTGGATTCGCACCTTGTCCGTGCGTCCGGCCAGATTGGTGCGGAGCCGCGAAATCTGCGATTCCAGCGAGTTGGCGTTGACCATCTTGTCGTAGCCATAGACCCGCGCCTCCAGCGTCTCGCGCTGAACCACCGCGCCGGGGCGCATCATCAGCGCTTCCAGCACCAGCGCCTCGGTGCGACGCAGGGTCAGCGGCTGCTCGTCCACGAAGAACACCCCGCTCTGCACATCGTGCATCAGGGGGCCGAACCGCCGGGTTTCGCGCCGGGTCTCGACCGTGCGTCGCAAGGCGGTGCGGATGCGGGCCAGCAGTTCGCGCGGCTCGAACGGCTTGGCGATATAGTCCTCGGCGCCGGATTCCAGCCCCTCGACCCTGTGATCGACGCTGGCCAGGGCGGTCAGGACGATGAACCTCTGGCGCCGATTGCGTTGCTCGGCATAGGCGATCAGCGACACCCCGTCGCCGTCCGGCAGGCCGCGATCCAGCAGGACCAGATCGAACCCGCCCTTGTCGATGGCCTCGCGCGCGATGGCCAGGCTGGACGCCACATCGACGACATAGCCCTGCTTTTCCAAATACAGCACCAATGTCTCGGCGACATCGGCGTCATCCTCGACCAACAGCAATCTCATGCGCACCTCGGACGGCCACGGGCGTCGCGGCCCGAAACACCTTAGGGCCTTTTACCGACCGACCGCCAATCCCGAAGGCGCGCCTCGCCGAGGCGCGCCCCGGTCGCGTCAGAAGGAATACTGAAGCTCCAGCGAGAAGGTCCGGCCCGCCGCATTGTAGCGCGCCGTATCGTAGGGCCGCCCCTCGACCACCACGAACGGCGGCTTCTGGTCGAGGATGTTTCGGCCCGCGAAGTTCAGGCGCACATCGTTGCTGACGCGCCATCCCGCCGTGAAATCGATCGTCAGCATATCATCGACGGGGATCACGCGGTTTTCGTAGATATTGACGCCCGCCGCCCGGTAGATCTCGTAATCGTTGACATATTTGGGAATGTAATAGGCCCACAGATACGCATTGATGTCGTGGTAATACCAACCCATCGAGGCGGTGACGCGATAGTCGTCCTGCCCCTGCAATGTGCCGATCGTGGAAATCGGATCGCGATTGGGGAAGCCCTGACGCTGGGCCACCAGATTATCCAGGACGTTGATCTTCGGTTCGAAGGTTCCGTAGTCTGTGATCCAAAGATAGCTCAGTTCATAGCTGATCGAGGAATACTTGGACCCCACGATGTTGAACGGCATGTTGCGGACTTCGATGATTTTGCCGTTCGCGTCGCGCGGATAGAAGGACGCGATCTTCATGATTTCCGACTGCGGCAACAGCGACGGCAGTTCGCGCAGCTGGGCGTATTCGCTGTCGATCTCGGTCTTGTTGTACGCCACGTCCAGGGTCAGGCCGTTCAGCATCCCCTTGGGCCGCCAAGTGAAGCCATAAGTCACCTGGTTGGAGATTTGCGGCTTCAAATCGGGGTTCGGCGCGAAGATCTGACGAACATCGTAGCTGTTCGACCCAGGATAGAGGCAGTCCGTGGTGCAGGTGTAGAGCGGATCGTTGTAGATGCGGGTCGTATAGCTCAGCCCGCCAGTCGGATCGAACAGCTGTGTATAGGGCGGAGCCTTGAACCCCTTGGTCCAGCGCGCGCGAACCGCCAAGCCGTCGAACGGCTCCCACCGCAGGCCCGCCGCCGGCGTGGTCCGCTCGAAGGTGTTGGTCGCGTAGATCAGCGTGCCGCCTTGCGTGATCGGAATATTATCCACCGTGCCGACCGGCCCTTCGGTCGTGAAGCTGTCGCGTCGGGCGGCGAAGTTCAACAGCAGCGAGCGTGCGCCCGGGAAGTTGAACGTGTCGCCGAAGACAGGAATATTGATCTCCCCGAAATAGGCGTGCTGATCGCTGGTAACGGGGGCAAGAGTACGAACCTGCACCTCCGGGCTGCTCGTACCATCCTTCGTCAACTCAGCGCCGACAGCGTAGAAGATTTTTCCGCCGGGCAGGTTGAAGGCCGATCCGGTCGCCCGGACCTCCCAATTCTCCATCGACGACTCCCGGTTTTCCAGGACCGGAACATAGTAGAAGTCGGCGACGCTGGTGCCGCCCCCGTTCGCGGTCGATTTCCAGGGATTGAACGCCTGCGTCGGGTCCGAACTGGTCAGGACGAGGCACTGACGGTCAAAGACCTTCTGCAGCATATCGCGGTCGACGCCGTTGAGCTGGTTCTGCGCAAGCTGGAAGTTGTAGCAGCTGACGCCGTTCGGCGATGTGTCATCGCGAATGAAGTCAACGACAGATCCCAGGGTCGGCGACTGCCCCGAAGTCTTCGAACTGGACTTGGTGTACAGCAGTTCCAGCTTGGTGTCCGTATTCAGCTGGTAGCTCAGCCCGGCGTTCAGGTTCAGCTGCTCGTTCGTGTTCGAAATCCGTCCCACGGGCAATTCGCCAGCCGCGACTTCCGCCGCCGGATTATAAGCGACCTGCGGCCCCGCCGTGAATGGATTGAAGTAATAGGCAGAGAATGGATTGTAAGCCTGGCCGGGCGCCAGCTGAATCCTCAAGCCTTCACTATAGCGGATATCCTGTTCGCTCTTGATCTTGTTGTAGAGGACATTGCCGAAGAAGGTCAGACGGCTGGTCAGCTTCTGCTCGAAGTTGAAGGTCAGGCCCAGCGTGTCCGACTCGGGACCGGCGAACTCCGGCACCACGTCGGGCAGGGCTTCCGCGCCGACGGTGATGAAGTCGCTCATACTGGGGCGACCGACCAGGCCCGGCCGAACCGTCATGCCTTGGGGCACCAGATAGAAATCGAAGGTGTCGGGGTCCATTTCATACGTCGACACGTCGATAACGCCCGGCTGCAGCCCTCGGCTGAACGAGCGCGTATCGAACGCCGTGTCGCCGCCGTAGTAGCTGGAATAGTTTTCGGTCGTGTATCCGCTCTTGTAGTTGTTGACGGGTTTGCGCCGCGCGTAGCTGACCGAACCCGAAACATTGCCCGAGCCCCAGGAGTAGCCCGAATAGAGGCTGATCCGGCTGTTGTCCGCGTCGTTGGACGACACTTCATGCTGGACCGTCAGGGTCGAGCCGACGAAATCCTTCTTCAGGATGAAGTTGATCACCCCGCCGATGGCGTCCGCGCCATAGATGGCGGACGCGCCGCCATAGGTGATCTCGACGCGGTCAATGGCGCTCAGCGGCACGCCGTTCAGATTGGCGAAACCGTCTTCGATGCCCGCCGCCCCCGCAACCCGACGACCGTTGACCAGGATCAGCGTATTGCCGGCGCCCAGCCCGCCAAGGTTCGCCGCCGACACGCCCAGCGATCCGATCTGCGACACAGAGCTTGCGCCTCGCCCCGTCAGAGGCCCACGCCCCCGCTCATTGGTGATCGCCCCGATGGTGGCGACATTCTGCGGCAGGGTGCGAACCAGCTCCTCGACGCTGGTCACGCCCCGCGCCTCGATCTCTTCCTTGGTGATCACCACCACGCGAGAGGTCTGGTCGCCATTCTGCAGGCGGCTGCCCGTGACCTCGACCGACGTCAGTTCGGTCGCATCCGACGAAGCCGGCGCATCCTTCGACTTGTGTTCGGCTTGCGCCTGGACCGAGGTTTGCGCCGAGGCCGTCGTCTGGACCGGAGCGGCCGTCTGGGCCCAGGCCCCGCCTGCCCCCGCGCTCATGGCCAGCGCCAAAACGGAAGTCATCATTCCACGCGTCGTCACAGTGTCCCCCAGACCGGCCCTCGGCCGATGCGATTGCTCCTCGCCAGACAGGGCCTGTGCGCCGGCACGCCCTTTCCCCGACGCGCCTGCGACAAACCTGTCGCGACACAGTCACCATTAGGTCGTCAAGCTTGCACCAATCTGGCGCGACGCCGCCGCCCAGTCGATTATTCCATTATCCGATGTTGCAGTGCGATATCGCGCACGGAACGACGCCTTATAGCCCTGGCGGCGCAATGCGTTCGCAGATCAGGCGCCGCGCTCAGGTCAAACCATCTTAGGCCGTTACGGGACGGGGAATGGATTCCGTGGCCTCGTCTCGGCCCAGGAGGCCGGTTTCGAAATCCATGAAGATGTCCATCAGCTCCTCGACATTGACCGGCGAGGCGCCCGGGCCGAAGCGGAAACGCCAGTAGCTGACGATGTGCTGGACCGCCCCGAGTTGGTCGCCCAGCTTGGCGAACATCGACGGCGCGTCCAGCAGGAAGTCGCGGAAGGCGGTGGGCTGCCCCTCCTGGGTCAGTTTGGCGTAGGCGTCGTCATAGACCCGCAGGGTGCGGCTGACCTCGTCGCAGGTCTTGATGATCCGCCCGCGCAGCACGTCGCGGCTGCGCGCCAGATATTCCTTGGCGGCGCGATCGGCCTTGCCGACGGGTTGAATGGTGCGAACGGCCTCGCCGACCTTGGCCACGTCCCCCATCAGGGCCGCCAGCGTCCATTTGTAATAGAGGAAGCCTTTCCAGCAGAAGACGCCCTCCTGATACTGCTCCGGCTGCAGGCGCAGCGTCAGCCGCAGGGCGTCCAGCTGGTCGCCGGGCGTGTTGGACAGGATCTTGGCCGCCATGCGGGACGCGGAATCCGAGGCCACGGCGATGGTGTCCTCGCCCAGGCTGAGCGTGACCAGGGGTTCGATCTCGTTCCGCACGAAGGCCTGCATCCGCTGCAGATCGCTCTCGCTGATCGAGAAATAGCAGGCGGCCGGGTCCAGCCCGCCGCGCCGAAGCTGTTCGCGCAGCAGAAAGGGATCGAGCGACGGCAGCTTGTCGATCAGACGCAGCGTCTCGACGTCGGGGTGATTGGCGGCGACGCCGAACGCCGCCAGCAGCACCCGTTCGAAGCCGATCTGATTGACGAAGACATAGCGGCCGCCGGTCTTCAGCTCCCGATCGTCGATCGGCACGACGACCTTGGTGGCCACCTGGCGGCGGCCGGTGAACAGGTCCGTCTCGTTGCGGCGCAGCCGGTGCTTGATGATCAGGGCGCGGTTGAGGGCGCGGGTGCGAAATATCGGATAGGTCGCCCATTCGGGCGTCCGCACGGCGCCGTCCGGACCGCTGTCGCCGTGTTCCTCCCACACACCCAGCAGGTTCAACACCCGAGCAGTGGAGGCGGACCCCCTCAGATGTTCCAGACTGCGAACCGCGCGATCGATCATGGACCAGCCTTTTGCGGCGCCAATGATGACTAATGGCTTAACTTGGCGCCCCGATCTGAAAATCCTGCACGGCGCTGTCCGCCGACCGTGACCCAGACCGGGACACGGGGTTCAGAAATGCGACATCGCCAAAGCCCAAACCGGCGCCGAAACCGCCGCCTCCGACGAAAACCGCGTTCGCCCGTTAACGCTGTGACGGTTCGTCATCCAACGGCGCCGGGCGTCTGGAGCCGTCCCGGCGGCAAGAGGCTGAACGGACACGGTTTACGCCCGTTAATTATTGTAATGGCTACGCTTTTTGCATTCTCAAAACCGCCCGACGACCGGGCTGTTTGGAGAAGTCTCGTGAAAATCAAAGTCCTTACCCTGTCCGCCCTGCTGGTCGCCGTCGCGGCCGGTTCCGCCCAGGCGCAAAGCGCCACTTCGAACCAGTCGAACAACGCCTCCGTTCGTTCGCAACTGAACGCCACGGTCTCGGGCGTGAACAATTCGGTGTCGGCCACCGCCGCCGCCATCTCGAACAGCGTGACCATCGACGGCGGCACGGCCGTCTCAATCAACAACAACCAGAACGCCTGGGGCGGCGCGTCCTCGCAGCTGAACGCCACCATCAACGACGTGTCCAAGGACGTCTCGGCGACCTCGGCCGCCATCGCCAACTCGGCGACCATCAAGACGTCGGACTGGGGCGGCGCCATCAACAGCACCCAGGTCGCCTATAACGATCCGTCCGCCACGCTGAACGCCACGGTCACGGACGTGTCCGGCGCCGTGTCCGCAACGGCGGCGGCCATCAGCAACTCGGCCACCATCGACTCGCGCTTCGGTTCGCTGAACTCGTCGCAGAGCAACACCGCCGGCGTGTCGGCCGTCGCCTCGACCACCGTGCGCGACGTGTCGGGCGCCGTGACCAACACGGCCGCCGCCATCGGCAACAGCCTGACGGTCACAGGCTTCTAAGACCGCGAAGGGCCGGCGATCCTGAACGCCGTCGCCGGCCCTGTCGTCCTTGCGGCCCCGCCCGGGTCGCCCCTTTCCCGCCCCTCTTCGAAACGATCCGCGCCATGATGAAGACGCCCGTCCTGCTCGCCCTTCTGATCCTCGCCCCCTGTGGCCAGGCGTGGGCGCAGTCGTCCTCGGAATCCGCCGGCGCGGCGTCGATGGAGGCGGGATACGGACGGGCCGGGTCCGTCGCCAGCCGGACCTTCAACCCGGTGACGCGCGACGCCAACGGCAATCGGCTGGTCGCCAACGGCGTCATCATGAACGGTCAGCCCAACGCCCCCGTCAACTATTCCAGCGCCGGCTCCAACACCCTGTCGGGCGCCGCCTATTTCGACAGCGGCGCGGCGGCCTTGAACGACAGCAACACCTCCACCGCCGTCGGCAATCTGGTCAATGTCTCCATCATCGGCCACGGCAATACGGTCGTGCTGAACAGCAGCCAGACCAACAACGGCGACATCAGCGCCAATTCGCGGAAGCCGGGATCGTGAGGCGCGCCGTCATCCTGGGTCTGGCGCTGGCCTCGCTCGCCGGCGCCGCCTCGGCGCAGACGCGGGCCAATGTCGAGCCGATCCGAGGCGCGCCGGCGACCGCCAACCCCTCCCCCTATTCGGCGGCCCTGACCTGTCTGGCGCGTCGTGACGCCTGGGTCGGCGGCGCCGCGCCCCGGATCGCGGTGGGCCGGATTTCGGACATGACCGGCCGCGTCGATCTGCAAACCGGCGCCCGCGCCTCCCAGGGCGCGGCCCTGTTCGCCATCACCGCCCTGGGCCGCGCGGGCGCGCCGGTGGTGGAGCGTCTGGACAACACCGTCGCCGAGATCGAACTGAACTACGCCCGCCAGCATCTGCTGTCCGATGCGCCGGAACGCGCCGGGCAGGACCCCGAGAATTTCCGCGCCATCTACGCCGGCCAGATCGCGGGTTCGCGCTACTATCTGGTCGGCGGGATCACCGAACTGAACTACAATATCGCCTCCTCGGGCGTCAGCGCACAGGCCGGGGCCGCCAAGGCGACCGGTCTTCGCGGCTTGGCGCAAGCGTCGCAGTATGTGATGAACGTGGCGGTGGACCTTCGGCTGGTCGATACGCGCTCGCAGGAAGTCGTGAACAGCGTCAGTTTTCAGAAACAGGTGATCGGCGTGGATCGCAGTCTTGGTCTGACCGGCGCGCTGGGGTCGGTCGGCGGAGTCGGCACGGCCGGCAACGGGGCGATGGAGCCGATCCAGGCGGCGGTTCGCACCGTGGTCGAACGCGGCGTGTTCGAACTGCTGGCCGGGATTCAGACGCCGGGCGGCCAGGCCAGTTGCCTGCCGGCCGACGACCCCGACGCCGTCCAGACCTACGCCATGACGGCCGGAGCCGCCTCGTGAGATTACGCCCGGTCCTGCAGGCGTCCCTGATCGCCGCCGTCGGCCTGGCCGGGTGCGCATCCACCCATTTCGACCCCGAGACCGGACTTTACGCCAAGCCCATCGGCGGCGCCCCGGCGACCGGCAACGACACCGCCTATTCCGCGCCCCTGCGGTGCCTGGCGGCGGCGGCCCAGACGGCCGGCCGCGCCGCGCCGCGTCTGGCGGTGGGCGACATCGCCGATCTGACCGGCCGCAACGACCTGGAGACGGGGCGAAAGATCAGCCAGGGCGCCTCCCTGTTCGCCGTCACCGCCCTGACCAAGGCCGGTGTGCCGACGGTGGAGCGTCAGGATCGCGGCGTGTCTGAGGTCGAGCGCCAGTACGCCCAGGCCCACCTTCTGTCCGACACGCCCCAGGCGGCCGGCCAGAGCCCCGAGAATTTCCGCGCCATCTACGCCGGTCAGATCGCCGGCTCGCGCTATTATGTCGTCGGCGGCGTGACCGAGCTGAACTACAATCTCCGATCCTCGGGCGCCGATGTCGCGGCCGGCGGTCTGGAGGCCAGCGGGGTCAAGGGCAGCCTGACCAACAGCGGCTATGTCATGAACATCGCCATCGACCTGCGCCTGGTGGACACACAGTCGCAGGAGGTGGTCGCCACGGCCTCGTATCAGAAACAGCTGGTCGGGCGGGAAATCCGCGTGGGGGTGTTCGACTTCCTGAACGGCAACATCTTCGACCTGTCGGCCGGGACCGCCGGGATGGAGCCGATCCAGTTCGCGGTTCGCACCGCAATCGAACGCGGCCTCTACGACTTCGTCGCCGATCTCTACGCCGTGCCGCGCGACCGCTGCCTGCCGGACGCCGAGATCGCGTCGCATGGCGAAAGCCTGCTGGCCCGTCGCACCGCCGCCGCCCTGGTCCAGGCGGCCCAGCCGGTCCCCACGCCGCAACCGACGCCCCAGGCGCCCCCGGCCGCTCAGGCGGTTCAGGCGCCGCCCTCCCCGCCGCGCCCCCCGGTCGGCCCGCCCGCGCGCTGGGTGCTGGACCCGTCCAACTGGCGCGCCGCCCCGGCCTCGGCCGTTCGCGGAACCACCACCGGCGGCTGATCGGCGCCCTCGTCGCCTTCCCCCCATGAAGAAGCCCGCCGCGATCATCGCGGCGGGCTTTTTTTTTCGTATGGCCGAGAATGGCGCGGGACGTCGTCACGTCCCGCGCCGTCCAGGATCACAGACCGTTGGTCACGCGAGTAATCGTGGCCGAGTTGCCGATGGCCGCCGCCGTCAGCGATGCAGAGTCGACGTTGCGGATCGACACGGTAGCCATGGCCTGCGTCAGCGCCGTGTTGTTCTGCACCGAGGTCGCCGCCAGCATGGTGTTGGCGCCGGTGTTGACGGTCAGCGAGTTGGAAATGGCCGCCGCCGTCGTCGACACGGCGTCGTCCACGTTCGACACCGTGGCGTTCAGGGTCGCCGTGGGGTCGTAGCCCGACATCTGGGTGTTGGAGACCGTGCCCTTGCCCGCGTGCTGCAGGTCGATGGTGGCCGAGTTGGCCAGGGCGGCCGAGGTCAGGTTGACCTTGTCCGACACGTCGCGCACCGCAGCGTTCAGGACGGCGCGCGAGTCGCCGTTGAAATACTGGGCGTTCGACACGTTTAGCGCGCCCTCGCCCGTCGCGGTGAACGAGTTGGCGATGGAGGCCGCCGTGCCGGTGACGGCGCCTTCGATGTTCGCCGCCTTCAGGTCGGTCGTGGCCACGAACTGACCGCGATGGGTGTATTGGGCGTTCGTGACCTTGGACACGACATTGCCGTCCAGGGTGACGGTCGCGGAGTTGCCCAGGGCGGCGGCCGTGGCGGCGACGTCGCCGTTCACGTTTCCGACCGTGCTGGACAGGGTCGCGCTGGTCGAACCCCAGCTGTCCTGGACGTTGCGAACCGTGACCGGCCCGCCGCCGCTCAGCGTCGCCGAGTTGCTGATCGCCGCGGCGGTCTGCGAGACATTGCCGTTCACGTCGTTGACGACGGCGTTCAACTGGGCGCGGACATTGGCCGTGTTCTTCTGGTTGGATGTCACATTGGACTGAGCCGATGCGACCGACGCCATGGCGGCCACGACGGCGGCGGTCGCCAATCCGACCGCGTGAGTTTTACTAATCATGGAAACAAGCCCCTGTATTCGACCGTCGGAAGTGACGGACACGGACAGGAGTGCAAGAACGGTCCCGCTTGGCGGGGCGTTCAGGCCTTAACCAAGACTGGTGCGAAAAACTCTCCTCGTCCCGCCGCCCCGCCTTGCCCTTCGAAATCAGCGTTAACGCCCGCCGCCGGCAACGGCCCAGCTTGCGACACGCCACATGACCGCGTGACTTGTATTGGGACATGCGACCGGCGCCATGTTCCCCGCCGTGGCGATCAGCCCGTGTCGAGATCGGCGGAATCGGACTCCGCCTCCCCCTCGAACAGATCGAAATATTGGCCCTCGATCGCGCCCCATTGCTTTTCGACGGGCGGCCCGTCCGCTTCCCCGCGCCAGGCGCCGGTGCGATAGGCGTCGGGAATGGAATCGGTGTTCGGGTCGATCCATTGCGCCTCCAAAGCGTCGAATCAGCGGTCGCGTTGGGAGACGGGCAGGCTGACGCCGCACCACGGGCAGAAGAACAGCTGTTGCCTGGCGCCCCCCGCTTCCACCCAATAGTGGTCGAAGCGCGCATCGTACCGAACCGTCCCCCAATTGTTCTGGGGATGCTGCGCCATATGATCGGCGGTGGTCCCCAAGCCGGTCGGCGGACGGGTCACAACAGGGTGACGCACAGGTCGTTTCGCCATCTCGCGGCCTCCAGTTCTTGCGGCTCGTCGTAGCGGCGGGCGAACGCCAACTTTCGATCCGTTTCATCGGCCGAAGACAGTCTGGGCTTAACCGCGTCGTATTTTGCGGCGTAGTCCTGCAGCAGCCCGCCTTGAACCGCGCGAGACCTGTCGAGGTCGGCGCCGCCCCGTTTCCCCGCATATTCCCGAGCGACGGCTCGACCGGCCGCAAGACAGTCCAGCCAGGTTTCCGCATTGACGATGCGTCGCGGCGACCACCGCGTCTCGTGACGATCCTGAAGCGTCCTGCTGGTCGCATCCCAGGCGAAATAGCGTGTCGGACAAGCCGGCGCGTTCTGACACAAGGCCTCGTCCCGTAGGCCGAATTGAGCAGGCGCGTTCAGCCCCAGTTCGACGACATAGTTCGGGTTCTGCTCCGTCAGGGCCGTCGTCCAGCCGTCATCGACGCTGACGATCACGGTGACGCCCAGCACAGGCATGGCGAGCGCCTCGTCCACCGGCGAATGGCATCCGATATATCGGGAGCCGACGATCCAGTCTCGTCGGCCGTCGCCGTTCAGATCGGGGCTTGTGACCGCCGGATAGTCTGCCCCATCGACCTGACCTCCGGCGGCATGGCACAGCGCCTCTCGCCGGTCGATCTCGGCCTGAACCGCTGCCGGATAGGGTTCGGGCTCGACCGGCTGGAACAAAGGCCCGATCAGATAGCCCTCGCCCTCCCGGTTGAACGCCTCCTCCAACCGCCCCGTCGCCTCATTCCAGGCGAAGCGGCGCAGGCACGGATCGGAGGCCGTCGCGTCGCAGTTGGCGCCGTGAATGTCGATGTCCAGGACGGCGGGAGAACCGGGTGTCAGGCGCCAGTCCTGAACCTGTTCGCTGAAGGCCAGGATGTGCCACCCTTCCCGCGCGACCCAAAGCTCCCTGGTGCATCCGCCCGATCCGCACCATCCCGTATCGCCGGTCTTTTCGTAGTCGATGACCCAGTCGTCTCCCGAAGGGCTGACGGATGTTCTGGACGCCAGCCGCGCCACGGCGGCGGGATCGTTCGGTTCCTGCATCTCCGCCAGCGACCGCTGAACCGCCTGGGCCACGTCCTTGGGCAGTTCCGTCCAGGCCCCGAGAAGAAGCGACAGTCCCAGGCCGACCCCGCCCCGCCGCGACATCCGTCCCCCGATGTGGACGCTCACTTGCCTCGCCCCGATGCGGTTTCGCCGACGCCGTCGACCGGCGGACGCCCGATCGCAAAGCCCCCGGCGCGAACGTCGGCCATGGCTGCGACCGCCTCGGCGTCGCCGGCCTCGGCGGCGCGGTTCCACCAATAGATCGCGTCTTCCTCTCGCTCGGGCACGCCCAGCCCTTCGTTATAGAGGTCGCCAAGCAGCTTCTGCGCCTTCGCGTCGCCCCTGACGGCGCCTTTTCTCACGATGGCCGCCCCGGCCGCCTCGTCCTTGGGATAGCCGCGCCCCTGAACCAGCAACAGGCCGTAGTTCCGCATGGAGTCCGCATCGCCGCCCTCGGCGCCCTGTTTCAGCAGGCGATAGCCTTCGGCCTCCGTCCCGCCGCCGCGCCCCGAGAGATAGAGCCCGGCCAGCAGTCCCTGTGATCCCGGCTCGCCCTGCTCGGCGGCGGCCTTCAGGTATCGCACCGCCCGCGCGTCGTCCTGGGGCACGGTATGGCCCATGACATAGAGCGTCCCGAGAAACGCCTGGGCGGTCATCTCGCCCGCATCGGCGGCCGCGATCAGAAGCGGCACGGCGACCTCGGGCTGATCGGACCACAGGCCGAAGGCGTATTGCGCCTGACCGAAGCTGTCGCCCGCGTCCGCGGCCCTCTTCAACCACCGCTGCCCCTCGGCGGCGTCCGCGGCCCCGCCGATGCCCTCCTTCAGAAAGAATCCGTAGTTGGCCTGGCTTCTGGCGTGCCCCAGTCGCGCGGCCTGACCGAAGAAGCGACGCGCCGCCGCATCGTCGCGCGGCGCCCCCTCGAAGCCGGTGTAATAGATCCGCGCCAGATTATAGGCGGCGCCCCCGTCGCCGTTCTGCGCGGCGGCGTTCAGGCGCGCCAGCATCTGCGCCGTCGTTTCCTCGACCCTGAAGGTGAAGGTGTAGCTGTCGACCACGCTCTGCGGGCCGCCGCCGGGGCCGCTCGCCCCGCCGGCCCAGTTCGGCGCCGCCGTCGATGATCCGCTCCCTGCCGCCATCCCGGAGTTTGGCCCCTGGCGGGCGGCGGTGGCGGTGTTCTGTTGCTGGGCCAGACTGCGATCAGCGCTGGCCTGATCGGCCCGCGCCGCCTCCTGGCGCATCGTGGCCATCTGCCGTTGACGGTTCGCCTCATCGCTCTGCGGATCGGCCACCGCCGCCCCGACGCCGAGCGCCAACGCCAGTCCGCACGCCAGTCCCAATCGCATCGTCATCATCTCGTCCTCCCGATGGCGGGCAGGATGAGCCGGTCAAACGGACACGTCGTCTGACGATTGTCGTCAGCCGCCAGATCGGCGGCGTCGCCGGGAGCGTCTCGTCAAAGGCGCCGCCCCGCCCTGTCCGCCCAGTCGCCTCAGATAGCCGTCATTGACGAAGGTGCCGAGGGGAACGAAGGCCGCCAGGGTGGTTCGCAGCCATCCCACGACGCTCGCGCGGCTGACGATCAGGGCCGGCGCCATCGCCAGCAGATAGGCGATGAAGGCCACGCCATGCGCCATGCCCGTGGTCGGAATCAGGGCGGGATAGCCCGCCAGATATTTCAGAGGCATGGCGACGAAGAACAGCAGGATCGTCGTCACGCCTTCGATCAGCGCCACAATGCGAAACACGCCCATCATGTCGAACAGTCCTTTTCCATCACATCGCGGCCGCCTGGCGGGGAGCGGCCTGTCCGGCGACGCCGCCGCCGAGCGCGCGATAGAGCTGGACGCTGGCGCTGGCCTGGGCCGCGCGCAGATCGACCAGGGCCAGTCGGGCCGCATAGAGCTGGCGCTGGGCGTCCAGCAACTCCAGCCGACTGTCGACTCCGGCGCGGAACCGCAGGTCCGACAGGTCGGAACGCCGCTTGGCGGCCGTCACGGCGCCGTCCTGGGCGTCGATCTGGCGCGCAAAGGTGGCGCGCGCCGCCAGTCCGTCCGCCACCTCGCGGAAGGCCGTCTGCACCGTCTTTTCATAGGCGGCGACGGCCTTGTCGCTGCGGATCTCCGCAATGTCGAACTCGCCCTTCAGGCGGCCGCCCTGGAAGATGGGCAGGGTGATCCGGGGCGTGAACGACCAGGTGTCGCTGGCCCCCTTGAACAGGTCTCCCAGATCGCCGCTGGTGAAGCCCAGCAGGCCGGTGAGCGAGATGCGCGGGAAGAAGGCCGCGCGCGCCGCCGTGACATCGGCGTTGGCCGCCGCCAACTGATGTTCCGCCTGGCGAATGTCGGGACGGCGTTCCAGCAGTTCGGCGGGAACCCCGGCCGGAAGCTCGGTCAGCACCGGACGGTCTTCCAGCAGCATCGGCGCGGGCAGATCGGTCGGCAGGGGCGCGCCGACGGCCAGGACCAGGGCGTTCTCGGCCACCTGTCGCGCCCGGATCGCGGCCTCGCGGTCCGCCTCGGCCGTCCTGACCTGGCCCTCGGCCTGCGCCACCTCCAGACCGCTGCTCTGGCCCGCCGCGCGCAACTGCTCGGCCAGACGCAGCGACGCCTGCCAGTCCTGTAGCGTGGCCTCGGTCAGGCGCAGCCGCTCGTCCGCCGCGCGTTCGGCCAGATAGGCCTCGGCGACCGTGGAGATCACCACGATGCGGGCGGCGTCGCGGCCTTCCTCGGCGGCCAGCCAGGTTTCGAAGGCGCTGCGCGACTGGGCGCGCAGGCGGCCGAACAGATCGAGTTCGAACGCGGTCAGCGCCAGTCCGGCCGAATACTGCGACTGGGTCGTCGCCCCGGCGCCCTGCGCGCTGTTGGCGCTGGCCCGTCCGCGCGTCATGTCCGCATTGGAGTCCACCTGCGGAAGCTGATCGGCGCGCCGCACCCGCAACTGGGCGCGGGCCTCCTCGGCGTCCAGCACGGCGAGACGCAGATCGCGACTGTCGACCAGGGCCAGCGAGACCAGACGCTGAAGCCGCCCGTCCCGCAGCACGTCCTGCCAGGCCGCATCCGCCGCATTGGTTGCGTCAGCGGGCGAAGCCAGCGGATAGCGGGCCGCCACCACATCATTCGCAGGCGTTTTCGGCGTCGTCTGGCACGCGGCGGCGGACAGGACCGTCGCGATCACGGCCAGGGTCGTTGGCGCTTTCATATCCTCAGCCCTCCTTGGCATTCTTGAACGACCGCGGCTTCAGCCGTCCCATGCGCTGGGCGATCTGGCTGATCGCGGTCAGGGTGAAGACGAAGAAGACCGGCACGAAGAAGATCGCCAGCACCGTCGCCGTGACCATCCCGCCGAACACGCCGGTGCCGATGGCGTGCTGGGTGGCGGCGCTGGCCCCGCTGGCGATCATCAGCGGCACGACGCCAAGGGTGAAGGCCAGGGACGTCATGATGATCGGGCGCAGGCGCAGACGCGCCGCCTCGATGGTCGCCGGGACCAAAGCCATCCCCTGCGCCTGAAGCGTCCGGGCGAACTCCACGATCAGGATGGCGTTCTTGGCGGACAGGCCGATCAGGGTGATCAGCCCCACCTTGAAGAAGACGTCGTTGGGCAGATCGCGCAGCAGCACGGCCAGCACCGCCCCGATCAGGCCCAGCGGCACCACCATCATCACCGACAACGGAATGGACCAGCTTTCGTACAGCGCCGCCAGCACCAGGAAGACGACCAGCATCGACAGGCCCAGCAGCATCGGCGCCTGGCTTCCGCTTTCCTTTTCCTGAAGCGACTGGCCGGTCCAGGCGACGGCGTAGCCTGCGGGCAGTTGTTTGACCAAACTCTCCATCTCGGTCATCGCTTGGCCGCTGGACACGCCCGCCGCCGCGCCGCCGCTGATGCGGACCGCCGGATAGCCGTTGTAGCGAACCACCTGCTGCGGGCTGGAGGTCCAGACCGGGGTCACGACCTCTGACAGCGACACCATGCGGCCTGCGGCGTTGCGGACATAGAGGCCCAGAACGTCCGAGACCTGCATCCGCGCGGGCGCATCCGCCTGGACGATGACCTGTTGCAGCCGTCCGTTATTCGGGAAGTCGTTGACGTAGGACGACCCCAGGGCGGCCGAGATGGTGTTGCTGATCGCCTCGAACGACACGCCCAGCGCCTCCGCCTTCTGACGGTCGATCTTCAGCTCGACGCTGGCGCCGGGCGGCAAGCCTTCGGGATAGACCCCGGCCAATTTGGGATTGGCGGCGGCCAGCGCCAGCAGCTTGTTCTGCGCCTCCAGCAGTTGCTCGGCGCTTTGCCCCGCAAGGGCCTGCAGACGCATGGCGAAGCCGGACGAGGTTCCCAGCGAGTCGATCGCGGGCGGGTTCAGCGTCATGACCGAGCCGTCGGTGACGCCGCTCATGGCCTCGGTCGCGGCCGCGACTTCGCCCTGCGCCGTCGCGCCGTCGCGCTTCTTCCAGTCGACCAGATTGGTGAAGATCATGGCCGCGTTCGACCCCGACCCGCCGAATCCGAAGCCCATGATGGAGAAGCTGTCGCTGACGCCCGGGCGTTCGCGCAAGTGCGCCTCGAACTGCTTGACCACATCCAGCGTCCGGGCGCCGGTCGCATCGGCCGGCAGGGTGATCGAGGTGATCAGGCTGCCCTGATCCTCGTCCGGCAGAAAGGCCGAGGGGATTTTGGTGAAGGCGAAGGCCATCACCCCGACCAGCACGACGAAGACCGCCATCGCCCGCCCGGTGCGTTTCAGCAGACGGGTGACGGACGCCGAATAGCCCTGGGTGAACCGCTCGAACTGGCGATTGAACCAGCCGAAGAAGCCCTTCTTGTCGTGATGACCGGGGGCGATCGGCTTCAGGATTGTGGCGCATAGCGCAGGCGTCAAGGACAGGGCCAGGAAGGCCGAGAACAGGATGGACACGGCCATCGAGACGGTGAACTGGCGATAGATGGCCCCCACCGACCCCGACGCCATGGCCATGGGCAGGAAGACCGCGCACAGAACCAGGGTGATGCCGATCACCGGGCTGGTGATCTCGGTCATCGCCTTCTTGGTGGCTTCCTTGGGCGAAAGGCCCTCGGACGCCATGATCCGTTCGACGTTCTCGACCACGACGATGGCGTCGTCGACGATGATGCCGATGGCCAGCACCATGCCGAACATGGTCAGCACATTGATCGAGAATCCCGTCACCAGCATGAAGGCCAGCGTGCCCAGCAGGGCGATAGGCGCCACGATCGCGGGAATGATCGTGTAGCGGACGTTCTGCAGGAACAGGAACATCACCAGGAAGACCAGGATCATGGCCTCGATCAGGGTGTGAACCACCTTCTCGATGGACACTTTCACGAAGGGCGCGGTGTCATAGGGCACGACATAGGTCATGCCGGAAGGCAAGGCCGTCGCCAGTTCGTCCATGCGGGCGCGGACGCCGGCGGCGGTCTTCACCGCATTGGCGCCGGGCGACATCTGGATGGCGATGCCGCTGGCCGGCTTGCCGTCCTGATAGGTCGAAAAGGCGTAGGTCTGCGGCCCAAGCTCGACGCGCGCGACATCGCCCAGCGTCAGGCGCGAGCCGTCGGTTCCGGCGCGCAGGGTGATCGCACGAAACTGATCGGGCGTCGTCAGCTGGCCCGTGGCGGTCAGGGGAATGGTCACGGTCTGGCCCGCGACGGTCGGATCGGCGCCGGTCCGGCCCGGCGCGATGGGCATGTTCTGCGCGGCGATGGCGTTGGTCACATCGCTGATGCCGATATTGTAGGCCGCCAGCTTCTGGGGATCGACCCAGACGCGCATGGCGTATTCCGACCCGAAGTTCTGAACCCGGCCGACGCCCGGCACGCGCTTCAGCTCCTCGACCACATTGCGGCTCATATAGTCGCCGAGCTGTTCCGCGTTGAATTTACCGCCTTCCGAGATCAGGGCGATCATCATCAGGAAGCCCGAATCGGCGGCCTCGACGGTGACGCCGCTCTGGCGCACCACCTGCGGCAGGCGCGGCTCCACGCTCTTGAGCCGGTTCTGGACGTCGATCTGCGCCAGCTCCGGGTTGGTGCCGGGGCGGAAGGTCGCCGTGATGCTGGCGATGCCCGAAGTGTCGCTGGAGCTTTCGAAATAGAGCAGGTTCTTGACGCTCGACATCTCGCGCTCGATGGGCGCGATGACGCTGTCGATCATCGTCTGCGGCGTCGCCCCCGGATAGTTGGCGTAGATGCTGATGCTGGGCGGCGCGACATCGGGGAAGCGCGCGATCGGCAGTTTCGGCAGGGCCAGCAGCCCCGCCAGAATGATGAAGATGGCCACGACCCATGCGAAGATGGGACGCTGGATGAAGAACTGGGGCATCGCGTCTCTCCCGGATCAGGTCGCAGGGGCGGACGAAGCCGCCGGGGCCGGGGCCTTCCACGGCTTAGCCACGACCGGCTGGTTCGGCTGGACCCGATCCTGGCCCTCGACGATCACGCGCTCGCCCGCCTTCAGGCCGGACAGCACGACGTACCGGCCCTCGATCACGTCTCCCAGTTGGACGGGACGAGAGACGGCCTTGCCGTCCGCGCCCAAGACCATGACGCTGGCCTCGGCGCCGTTCCGCACCACCGCCTGTTGCGGGATGCGCGGCAGGACCTGTTCGGCCCCGCGCGGCAGGCGGGCGCGAACGAACATGCCCGGCAGCAGCCGTTGCGCGGCGTTGTCGACCAGAACCCGAACCGTCACGTCTCCCGTCGTCGGATCGACGCTGAGGTCCGAGAACAGCATCCGCCCGGTCATTCCCGTCGGCTTGCCCTCGCTGTCCAGAATGTCGACGGCGCTGGACCCCTGCCCCGCTCCGCGCAAGGCCTCCAGCCGCGACGCCGGCTGGCGCACGTCCACATAGACCCGGTCGATCTGATGAATGGTGGCCAGGGCCGCTGCGTCGGCCGTTCCGACCAATGCGCCTTCGGTGATGGTTGAAGCGCCGATACGGCCCGAGATCGGCGCTGTCACGGTGGCGAAACCGACGTCCAGACGACGACGCGCCAGCGCCGCCTGACTGGCGGCGACATCGGCCTGGGCCTGCGCCAGCTCGGCGGCGGCGTTGTCATAGGTCTGGCGGCTGACCGCGTCCGCCGCCAGAAGCGGCTCCAGTCGGGCGACCTGAAGACGCGCGCGGTCGCGCACGGCCACGGCGCGTTGCAGGGCGGCGGACGCCGTGTCCGCCTCGGCGCGGAACGGCGCGGCATTGATCTGGAACAGCGGTTGCCCCGCCCGCACGACCGCGCCCTCGGTGAACAGCTTGCGCTGCACGATGCCGCCGACCTGGGCGCGGATTTCCGCCGTTCGGAAGGCCACCACACGCCCCGGCAGACTATCCGAGAACTGCACCGGCCCGGTTTCGACCGTGGCGACGGCGACGGTCGTCGGCGTCGGCGCCGCCTGCTCCGGCTGGGCGCCGCACGCAGCCAGCAGGACAAGCACCGTCCCGCCGATCAGCAGGTTTCTGTGCGAATGGCGCACCATGTCATCGTCTCCGAAGAATCCGCCGGGTGGCTGAGGCGCGGCTGATCGCACCACCGCATGGGATTTGCGTTGCGACTTCATGGAGGCTGCGTGGATACGAAGCGCCAGGACTGGACGCCCCCGCCTGCCTCGCCCCATCTTGCCCTTCACGGAGACAGAATGAGCGCCTTGATACTGATCGCTGAGGACGAGCCGGACATCGCCGCCGTGCTCGACGCCTATCTCATCAGAGAGGGCTTCAGAACCGTGCGCGCGGGCGACGGCCAGACCGCGCTGGACCTGCATCTGGCGCTCAAGCCCGACCTGGTGCTGCTCGACGTTCGCATGCCCAAACGCACGGGATGGGAGGTGCTGAGCGAAATCCGTCGGCGCGGCGACACCCCCGTCATGATGATCACGGCCCTGGATCAGGACATCGACAAGCTTCAGGCCCTGCGAGTCGGGGCCGACGATTATGTCATCAAGCCCTTCAACGCCGCCGAGGTCGCGGCCCGCGCCCACGTCATCCTGCGTCGCAGCCACGGTGCGGGCGACAGTCGTGTTCTGCGCGTCGGGCCGCTGGAAATCGACCTGGAAAGCCATCTGGCGACGATCAGGACAGGAACCGACGAACAGCGCCTGAACCTGACCCTGACCGAGTTCCGCATCCTGGCCTTCATGGCGCGCCAGCCCATGCGCGTCTTCACGCGCGGCGAACTGGTCGACGCCTGCCTGTCCGGTCAGGACGTCTTGGAACGCACCGTCGACAGTCATCTCAGCAAGCTTCGCAAGAAGCTGGACGAGGCCGGCGCGGCCCAGCTTCTCACCGGCATCCGGGGCGTCGGCTATCGGCTGGAAAGCCCGCGATGAAACCGCCCTCCGGCCTCGGCCGAAACATCGCCATCTATATGTCGGTCGTGACGACGCTGGGCCTGTGCCTCTCCACGGTCGGCAGCTATTTCATCTACGGCTGGCTGCTCACCAAACACCCGGACTATTTCGGCTCGTCCGCCTGGTCGCTACAGCCTTTCGACATTCTGGTGACGCTCGGCTTCATCCTGCTGTCCGTCGCCCTGTCGGTGGTTGCGGCGGTGCAGTTGTCAAAGCGCATCGCGCGGCCCCTGTCCTCGCTGGCGCTCGCCGCGCGCCAGATCAAGGGCGGCGACCTGACCGCCCGCGCCTCGGCCGACGACCGCTCGCTGGGCGAGGCCACCGAGATGGTCGAGAACTTCAACGCCATGGCCGAGCGGCTGGAGAGCGTCGCCGAGAGTCTGGCGACCTGGAACGCCTCCATCGCCCACGAACTGCGCACCCCCGTCACCATTCTGCTGGGCCGGCTTCAGGGGGTGGCGGACGGTCTTTTCGAGCTGGACGACGCCCTTCTGGCCAGCCTGATCAAACAGATCGAGGGGCTGGCGCGCCTGATCGAGGACCTTCGCGTCGTCAGCCTGGCTGACAGCGGCCATCTTCACCTGCGCTTCGAAGCCGTGGACATGGCCGAGGTGGTGGGCGACCTGCGCAGCGCCATGGACCCGGCCCTGAATGAGGCGGGTTTCCGCATCCTCTGGTCGCTGAACCGCCTGCCCGCCGAGTGTGATCCGTTCCGGGTGCGCCAGGCCGTCCTCGCCCTGATCGACAACGCCCGCAAACACGCCACCCCCGGCCTGCTGCGCGTCTCGGTCGAACCGCGCGAGGGGCGAGCCGCCATCGCCGTCTCCGACGTCGGCCCCGGCCTGTCGCCGGCCGCGGCCCAGAAGCTTTTCGAACCCTTCACCCGCGGCGACACCGGCGGCGAAGGCTCGGGCCTGGGCCTGTCCGTCGTTCGCGCCGTCGCCGACGCCCACGGCGGCGAACTGAGATGCCGCCTGAACGCCCACGGCGGCTCCACCTTCGAACTGGTGCTCCCCGTCGCCCCGGCCGATCAACCCCGCCGGTGAACGCCGGTGAAGCCGAGTGGGTCGGCCACAGCTTCCGCGCCTCTCGACGTCTTACCCCTTGCGTCCGCGCGTCTGGACGTTAGGAACCGGCTCCCCCTTTCAGGAGCGCGGCCATGACGGCGAAACCGATGACCATCGGCATCGACTTCGGCACGACCAATACGGTCGTGGCCTTGAGCGATGGGGACGGGGTGGCGCATCTGGCGACCTTCGATGCGGTGGAGGGGCGCACGACCACCTTCCGGTCGGCGCTCAGCTTCCAGACTCATCCGGGCGTGGACGGCCAGCCGCCCGAACGGGTGGTCGAGGCCGGTCCCTGGGCCATCGCGGCCTATGTCGAGGACCCGCTGGAGACCCGCTTCATCCAGTCGTTCAAGACCTTCGCCGCCAGCGCCGCCTTCACCGAGACCCGCATCGACAACCGGCGCTACGCCTTCGAGGATCTGCTGGCGGCCTTTCTGCTGCGGTTGCGCCACCATGCGGGCGAGGCGCTTGACGTCATGCCGCCGGCGGTGATCGTCGGCCGCCCCGTCACCTTCGCGGGCGGCAATCCCGACGAGGCCCTGGCGCTGGGTCGCTATCAGACGGCGTTCCAGCGGCTGGGCTTCACCGACATCCGCTACGCGCACGAGCCGGTCGGCGCGGCCTTCTATTTCGCGCGCCAGCTGACCCAGGACGCCACGGTCCTGGTCGCCGACTTCGGCGGCGGCACCAGCGACTTCTCCATCATCCGGTTCGAGCGGACGGACGACGGCTTGCGTTCGACACCCCTGGCCCGGTCGGGCGTGGGCGTGGCCGGCGACGCCTTCGACTATCGGATCATCGACCAGCTGGTGTCGCCGGAACTGGGCAAGGGCGGACTCTACAGCTCGGTGGGCAAACAGCTGCCGATCCCGCAACGCTACTATTCCGCCTTCGCGCGCTGGGACCAGTTGGCCCTTCTGCGCGCGTCGCGGGATATGCGCGACATCCGGGCGCTGGCCCGCACGGCGCTGGAGCCGGAGAAGATCGAACGGCTGATCGAGGTTCTGGACGACAACCACGGCCACGACCTGTATCGCGCCGTCTCAACCCTGAAGATGGCCCTGTCCGCCAGCGAGACGGCGACCTTCCGCTTCCACGCCGGCGACGTCCACATCGAAAAGCCGGTCGCGCGCGCCGAGTTCGAGGGCTGGATCGCGCCGGAACTGGCCGCCATCGAAGGGGCGGTGGATCAGGCGATGGCGCGCGCAGGGCTGGCGCCGGACGGCATCGACCGCGTCTTCCTGACCGGCGGCACCTCCTTCGTGCCGGCGGTGCGCGCCATCTTCCAGACCCGTTTCGGCCAGGACCGGATCGAGACCGGCGGCGAGTTCGAATCCATCGCCGCCGGCCTGGCCCTGATCGGGCGCGAACCCGACCTGGACCTGTGGAGTGAAAAGGTCGGCTAGATCGAAAGCGAACCCGCTTTCATCGTCATTCCGGGGCGTCCACAGGACGAACCCGGAACCCAGGAGGACATCGCCGACGCCTGACGCGGCAAGAGCCGTGACGCGCCCCTGGGTTCCGGGTTCTTCGCTGCGCTCAGCCCCGGAATGACGGCGTCCTCGGCTAGAATCCTTGGGCCCGCGCCATGCGTTCGGCGTGGAATCCGGCGTCGCCCAGCAGTTCGTTCAGCACCCGCACCCGCTTCATGAACAGGCCGACGTCGAACTCGTCGGTCATGCCGACGCCGCCGTGCATCTGGACCGCCTCCTGCACCGCCAGTTCGGCGACGCGGCCGGCCTTGGCCTTGGCGATGGAGGCGGCCAGCGAGGCGGTGTCGCGCCCCTCGTCGATGGCCAGTTGCGCCCCCATGGTCGCCGCCCGCGCCAGTTCCAGCTCGGAAAACAGGTGCGCCGCCCGGTGCTGCAGCGCCTGGAACTCGCCGATCAGTTTGCCGAACTGTTTGCGGGTCCGCAGGTATTCCATCGTGATCTTGAACGCCTGATCGCCCGCCCCGGTCAGGGTGGATGCCGCACAAGCCCGGCCCAGGGTCAGGGCGCCGTCCAGCAGCGCCTCCCCCTGCCCCACGTCGCCGATCACCGCATCGGCGTCGACCGCCACGTCGCTCAGGGTGATGCGGGCCGCATTGTGGGCGTCCACCATGGCCGTGCGCTCGACCGTGACGCCCGGCATCGCCGGATCGACCAGGAACAGGGTCACGCCCTCTTCGGCCCTGGCGACCACGATCAGGGCGTCCGCCACATGGCCGTCCAGCACGAAACCCTTGGCGCCGTTCAACCGGAAGCCGTTGCCCGCCCGTTCGGCCCGCGTCGCGATGCGCGACGGCGCGTGTTTGGCGCCCTCGTCCACGGCCAGGGCCAGGATCGCCTCGCCCGCCGCGATCCGGGGCAGCCAGGTCTGCTGCGCCTCCGATCCGCCCTCGATCAGCACCTTGGCCGACAGGACCGACGATCCCATGAAGGGCGACGGCGTCAGGGTCCGCCCCAGGCTTTCGGCGATCACCCCGGCCTCGACGGCGCCCAGCCCCATGCCGCCCATCGCCTCGGGGATGATGACGCCGGCGAAACCCATCTCGCCGAACGACCGCCACAGGCCGCGCGACACGCCGTCGGGATCGCGCTCGTCCCGCAGCTTTCGCAGATGGGAAATGGGCGCCTGTTCGTTCAGGAAGCCGTCGGCGGCGTCCTGCAACATCGTCTGTTCTTCGGTCAGGATCAGCGGCATTGTCCCTATTCCTTCATCGTCATCCTCGGACTTGATCCGAGGATCGGGTGTCGAGCGAGTTGTGCGTCAAATTCATCGCACGAGCGGCGGCGCGTCCGGTCCTCGGGTCGAGCCCGAGGATGACGGGCGCGGGAAGCATCACGCTCCCGGCAGTTGCAGCAGGTGTTTGGCGATGATGTTCAGTTGAACCTCGCTGGTCCCGCCCTCGATGGAGTTGGCCTTGGTCCTCAGCCAGTCGCGCGCCGTCTTGCCGTCGTGCGACCGCTCGCCTTCCCATTCCAGCGCGTCCGCGCCGCCCGCCGCCATCAGCAGTTCGTGCCGCCGCTTGTTCAGCTCCGACCCATAGTATTTCAGCATGGAGGCGATGGCCGGATGCGCCTGTTTGGCCTTCACCTGATCGCCGACCCGTTCCATCGCCAGGCGGAAGGCGGCGGCGTCGATCTCCATCTCGGCGATGCGGGCGCGCAACATCGGCTCGTCCAGCCGTCCGTCGTCGTCCGCCCCGATGGCGTCCAGCGCCACCTGCCCGACCGGCCGACCGCCCCCGACCTCGCCCATGGCGCCGATCATGGTCCGCTCGTGCGCCAGCAGGTGTTTGGCCACGTCCCAGCCCCGGTTCAGCGTCCCGACCAGGTTTTCCTTCTCCACCCGCACGTCGTCGAAGAAAGTCTCGCAGAACGGCGACTTGCCGCTGATCAGGGTGATCGGCCGCGTCGTCACGCCCGGCGTCCTCATGTCGAACAGGACGAAGCTGATGCCCAGATGTTTCGGCGCCTCGGGGTCCGTCCGCACCAGGCAGAATATCCAGTCGGCCTTGTCGGCGTAGGAGGTCCAGATCTTCTGGCCGTTGACGATCCAGTGGTCTCCCCGGTCCTCGGCCCGCGTCTGGATCGCGGCAAGGTCCGACCCCGCCCCCGGCTCGGAATAGCCCTGGCACCAGCGCACCTCGCCGCGCACGATCTCGGGCAGAAACCGCTGCTTCTGTTCCTCCGTGCCGAAGGCCAGCAGCGCGGGGCCCAGCATCCAGACGCCGAAACTGTTCAGGGCCGGTTGCGCCTTGATCCGCCGCAGTTCCGAGGCCAGCACCTTGGCCTCTTCGCGGCTCAGCCCCCCGCCGCCATACTCCTTGGGCCATTCGGGCGCCGTCCAGCCCCGCGCGCCCATCCGCTCCATCCACAGCTTATGCTCCGGCGTCTTGAACGTGGGGTTCCGCCCGCCCCAGATCATCTCGTCGTCGGCCAGCGGCCCGCGACATTCGGCCGGGCAGTTGTCCGCCAGCCAGGCGCGCGTCTCGGCGCGGAACGGCTCCAGATCGCTCATCCGTCATCTCCCAAATCGTCCGCCGCTGACGGTCGGGCCGCCGCGAATGGATCATTGGAAGTGACCTTATCTTCGAAATCGCCGCCTTTGAAAGCGAAACCTGAATGCTGATCACTTAGCTGACGTAACGTCAGATCAGCCCATGTCCCTTGGGCAGTTCGGCATAGCGGTGGACGCGCGTGGCCATCACCAGGCCAAAGCCGATCATGACGGTCAGCATCACCGTGCCGCCATAGGACAGCAGCGGCATCGGCACCCCCACCACGGGCGCCAGCCCCATCACCATCGCCCCGTTGATCAGCACGTACAGGGCGAAGGTCGCCGTCACCCCCGAGGCCGCCAATCGCCCGAAGTGACTGTGCGACAGGGATGCGATCCTCAACGAGATCAGGATGATGGCGGCATAGCAGGCCAACAGGGTGAAGGTGCCCACGAAGCCGAACTCCTCGGCGAAGGCGGCGAAGATGAAGTCGGTCTGACGTTCGGGCAGGAACTCCAGCTGGCTCTGGCTGCCCAGGCCGAAGCCGCGCCCCAGCGGCCCGCCCGATCCCATGGCGATCTTGGACTGCACGATCTGATAGCCCTTGTCCGCCATATCGGCCTCGGGGCTCAGGAAGGTCAGCACGCGGTGGCGCTGATAGTCGTGCATCCCGAACATCACATAGGGCGGCACCAGCACCGCCGCCGCCACGATCAGCGGCACGATGATTCGCCAGCTCAGCCCCGCCACGAACATCATCGCCGCCCCGGTCATGCCGATCAGCATGGCCGAGCCCAGGTCAGGCTGGTGCGCGACCAGCAGGAACGGCAGGCCGATGATCCCGACGGGGAAGATCAGCTTCCAGTGGAAACTCGCCTCCTTGGCCGTCGCGCCGTGATACCAGCGGGCCAGGGCCAGCACGACGCCGATCTTCATGATCTCCGACGGCTGGATGCGGGTGAACCCCAGGTCCAGCCAGCGGGTGGCCCCCAGGGCGTGATACCCCAGCGGCGTCTCCACCAGCGCCAACAGGAACAGCGCCAGCCCATAGATCGGATAGGCCAGGGCGAACCAGTAGCGGATGCTGATCAGCGACAGCGCCAGCATCAGCGCCAGGCACATGCCGAAACGGATCAGGTGTTTGGCCGCCCACGGCGACCACGATCCGCCCGCCACCGAATACAGCATCATCGCCCCGGTGCCGGCGACCACGCACAACAGGGCCGTCAGCCGCCAGTCGATCTGGCCCAGCTTGGTCGAGACGCGCTCGCGCTCTCCCGGTCGCGACAGGGCGGATGCGGTCATCGGCCGGGCTCGGACAGATAGGGGCGCGGGCCGCCGGTCGGGCCGGTGGCCGCGCGGGTCGGCTCGGGCGCGGCGACCACGTCCGGCTCGGGGGCGGCGCCGACCACCCCGTCCTCGACCATGGCGTCGCCGGTGGGTTCGGGCGGCAGGGGCCGTTCGATACGCGCGCGCATGTCCGGGTCCTTCAGCAGGACGGTGCGCATCACTTCGCGCGCGCGCGGCGCGCCGGCGGTGGCCCCGCCCTTGCCGCCATGCTCGACGATCACCGCCACGGCGTATCGCGGCGCGTCCACCGGGGCGAAGGCGACGAACAGATTGTGGTCCTTCAGCGCCCAGATGTCGCTCTTGCGCGATCCGGTGCCATAGTTGCGGACCTGGGCCGTGCCGGTCTTGCCGGCCATCTGGATGTCGCCCAGCCCCAGCTGGCTCTGGCGATAGGCCGTGCCGGACCGGTCGTTGGCCACCGCGATCATGCCCTGACGGACATATTCGACGTGGGCGGGATCGAAGGGCAGGTCGGGCGCCTCGGCCCCGCTGGGCTGTTCGACGCCGCCGATCGACTTGATCAGGCGCGGCTGAAGCTGCTTCTTGCCGTTGGCCAGGCGCGAGGTCATGACCGCCAGCTGAAGCGCATTCACGGTGATGGCCCCCTGTCCGATGGCCACCGAGGTCGTCTCGCCCGGATGCCAGACGGGATCGCGCGGGAAGGTGCGCGCCTTCCATTCGGTGGACGGCAACAGGCCCTTGCGCTGGTTGCCGACGCCGATGTCGAACTCATGTTCGAAGCCCAGCGCCAGTCCGGCCTTGCGGATATTGTCCACGCCCGCGCGGTTGCACATGGCGTAGAAATAGACGTCGCACGAGTTCTTGATCGCGTTGTGCATGTTCTGCACCCCGTGACGGCCCCAGCAGCGCTGCACCCGGTTGCCGGTGCGATAGGCGCCGGTGCAGACCACGGTGTTGTTCGGATCGACCCCCGCCTCCAGCAGCGCCAGCGCCGTCGTCGGCTTGAACGTCGATCCCGGCGGGAAGGTGCCATTCAGCGTCTTGTCCAGCAGAGGCTTGCGCTCATAGTCGGCCAGCGCGCGATAGGTCTTGCTCGGCACCCCGCCGACGAACAGGTTCGGATCGAACGACGGCGCCGACATCATGCACAGGATGTCGCCGTTGCGGACGTCCATCACGACGCAGGCCCCGGACTCGTCGCCGAACACCTCCAGCGCCCGGTTCTGAACGTCGGCGTCCAGCGTCAGCACGACCTCCTTGCCGGGCACGGCCGGACGCGAGCCGCCGATGTCTTCGGCGACCACCCGGCCGCGCGCATCGACCTCGACCCGATTGCCGCCCGGCTCGCCGCGCAGCGACAGGTCCAGCGCCTTCTCCACGCCCTGACGACCGATGCGGAAGCTAGGGTTGAACAGCAGCGGCGGCGGCTGCTGGCCCTTGTCGCGCAACGCCTTGACGTCCCGGTCCGACACCTTGGCCACATAGCCGACGACGTGGGCGAAGGCCCCCCCAAACGGATAGTAGCGGGCCTCGTTCATATCGACCATCACGCCGGGCAGTTCGTTGGCGTACTGATTGACCTTGGCGAACTCTTCCCAGGTCAGGTCGCTCTTGACCGGCACGGGATTGAACTTGGACGCCGCATTGACGTCGCGGATGATGGCCCGGCGCCGCTCCAGCGTGTCAGGCAGCACCTGGCCCAGCAGGTCCAGCGTCTCGTCCAGATCCTTGGTCTCGTCGCGCACGACCAGCACGCGGAAGCTGGGCCGGTTGCCGGCGATGACGACGCCGTTGCGGTCCTTGATCAGGCCGCGCGGCGGCGGGACCATGCGGAAGTTGAACTGGTTCTGCGACGATAGCGCCGCATACTCCTGCGCCTGCACGACCTGCAGCTGACCCAGCCGCCCGATCAGGGCCGCGATCCCCAGCGCCGTGGCGCCGCCCACGATGAAGGTGCGCCGCAGGAAGGAGCCCTGCCGCTCGTTGACGTCTTCGAAGAAGATGGAAGGTTCGCCGCTCATCGGAACCGGATATCCCCGTCGTCGAACCGCTCCAGCATCCAGTTGGCCACGGGATACAGCATCAGCGTCGGCGCGATCTGCGCGATCAGCGGCAACAGGGCCGGCGCGCTGGCCGCCCGCACCGCCACGATCATATAGGCCAGGGCGAAGGCGCCCAGGGTGCAGGCGGCATAGGCGCCGAACCGGATCAGCCCCTCATGCCCCGCCATCAGGTTGCGCGACATCAGGACCGTGAAATAGACCGCCATCAGGCACAGCGCCCACAGGCCCAGCGGCGCGTTCCAGAACAGGTCCAGAAACAGGCCCACGACGAACAGCACCGCCGGCGCCGTCATCGACGGCCGGATTAGCGGCCAGGCGAAGGCCAGGATCATGGGAACGACCGGCTCGGGCAGATGCAGGCCGAACACCTGCACCGGCGTCGCCAGGACGACGGTGGCGGCGATGGCGGCCAGGGCCGGATAGACGATCCATTGCAGGGGCCCGACGACGCGAACCGCGACCGGCCGTCTCACAGCGCGCCCCCTGGCGCGGGCGCGGGCGCCGGCGTGGGTTGGCTGGGCGCCGGCGTCGGCGCCGGCGTCGTGCGCGC